>NZ_CP007739.1:105000-2505000 GCF_000724485.1 Bacillus methanolicus MGA3
GAACAAGCGAGCAAAGGCTCCCCGGGACAAATAGGAAAGTTAGAGCTTTTAAAAATGGATGAATTACAGCCGCTTCAAAAAAGAGTTTTGGTAGAAAAGCATCTCATAAGCCCTCATCTTGCTGAACATTCAAATCACGGAGCTTGCATGTTATCTGAAAATGAGGAAGTCAGCATCATGATTAATGAAGAGGATCATATCCGCATCCAATGTTTATTTCCCGGCCTTCAGCTAACCGAAGCTCTTAATATAGCCAATGAGGTCGATGATTGGATGGAGGAACATGTAGATTATGCTTTTGATGAAAATAAAGGATATTTAACAAGCTGTCCAACAAATGTTGGGACTGGAATTAGAGCCTCTGTAATGATGCATTTGCCGGCACTTGTTTTAACTCAGCAGATAAATCGAATCATTCCTGCGATTAACCAGCTAGGTTTAGTGGTAAGAGGAATATATGGTGAAGGAAGCGAAGCATTAGGAAATATTTTTCAAATATCAAACCAAATCACACTTGGAAAATCTGAACATGATATTGTAGAAGATCTAAAAAGTGTTGTCAGACAGTTAATTTCGCAGGAAAGGTCAGCAAGAGAAGCATTAGCGAAAACTTCAAACATACAATTAGAAGACAGGGTATTCCGATCTTACGGAATTCTGGCCAACAGCAGGATTATTGAATCAAAAGAGGCGGCTCGATGCCTTTCGGATGTCAGACTCGGAATTGATATGGGCTATATTAAGAACCTGTCCAAAAAGATATTGAATGAATTGATGATTTTAACGCAGCCTGGATTTCTGCAACAATATGCGGGAGGTCCTTTACGGCCTGATGAACGGGATATTCGCAGAGCTGCTTTAATTAGAGAAAGATTAACAATGGAAAATTGAGAAAAGTAAGGAGGATGACCATATGATGTTTGGACGTTTTACAGAAAGAGCTCAGAAGGTTCTTGCATTAGCACAGGAAGAAGCCATCCGTTTAGGGCACAATAATATTGGCACAGAGCATATTTTGTTAGGTCTTGTCCGTGAAGGCGAAGGGATTGCTGCAAAAGCGCTGAACGCTCTTGGTCTTGGTTCAGAAAAGATTCAAAAAGAGGTAGAAAACCTAATTGGAACAGGAAAAGAAGTGGCACAGACAATCCATTACACTCCAAGAGCGAAAAAAGTGATTGAGCTTTCAATGGATGAAGCGCGTAAACTAGGTCATTCTTACGTTGGGACAGAACATATATTATTGGGGTTAATCCGTGAAGGCGAAGGAGTCGCAGCCCGTGTTTTAAATAATCTTGGCGTAAGCCTTAATAAGGCCCGCCAGCAGGTTCTTCAATTATTGGGCAGCAATGAATCAGGAGGGCATCAAAGCGGTACGGCTGTCAGCGCCAATACGCCTACATTAGACAGTCTCGCCCGGGATCTAACGGCAATTGCCCGTGAAGGAAGTTTGGATCCGGTCATTGGTCGAAGCAAAGAGATTCAAAGGGTCATCGAAGTGTTAAGCCGCCGGACAAAAAACAACCCGGTATTAATAGGTGAACCAGGTGTCGGAAAGACAGCGATTGCAGAAGGTCTTGCCCAGCAAATTGTCAATAATGAAGTTCCTGAAATTTTAAGGGACAAACGGGTTATGACCCTTGACATGGGTACAGTGGTAGCAGGAACAAAATACCGCGGCGAGTTTGAGGACCGTTTAAAGAAAGTAATGGATGAAATCCGCCAGGCCGGCAATATTATTTTATTTATTGATGAGCTGCATACATTAATTGGTGCCGGCGGTGCAGAGGGCGCAATTGATGCCTCTAACATTTTGAAGCCTTCATTAGCCCGCGGGGAACTTCAATGTATTGGTGCAACAACGCTGGACGAGTATCGGAAGTACATTGAGAAAGATGCTGCTCTTGAGAGACGCTTCCAGCCGATTATGGTTGATGAACCTACGCCAGAAGAATCCATTCAAATATTAAAGGGTCTCCGTGATCGGTATGAAGCACACCACCGTGTATCCATTACTGATGAAGCAATTGACGCTGCCGTGAAACTGTCAGATCGGTATATTTCTGATCGTTTCTTGCCGGACAAAGCAATCGATCTAATTGATGAGGCAGGATCAAAAGTAAGACTGCGTTCTTACACAACACCTCCGAATTTAAAAGAACTAGAAATGAAGCTTGAAGAAGTAAGAAAAGAAAAAGATGCAGCGGTCCAAAGCCAGGAATTTGAAAAAGCTGCTTCATTAAGGGATACAGAACAACGTTTGCGTGAACAGCTCGAAGAAACGAAGAAAAGCTGGAAAGAAAAGCAAGGACAGGAGAACAGCGAAGTAACGGTGGAAGATATCGCAAGTGTCGTATCAAGCTGGACTGGTATACCTGTTTCCAAGCTTGCAGAGACAGAAACAGAGAAACTTCTAAAACTTGAAGAAATCCTTCACTCACGAGTTATTGGCCAGGAAGAAGCTGTGAAGGCAATTTCTAAGGCTGTTCGACGTGCCCGCGCGGGGTTAAAGGATCCAAAACGCCCAATTGGTTCATTTATTTTCCTTGGTCCCACTGGTGTCGGGAAAACAGAACTTGCCCGTGCTTTGGCTGAAGCCATGTTCGGTGATGAAGATGCAATGATCCGAATCGATATGTCGGAGTATATGGAGAAACATTCAACTTCCCGTCTTGTCGGTTCGCCGCCAGGGTATGTAGGTTATGAAGAAGGCGGTCAGCTAACAGAAAAAGTTCGAAGAAAACCATACTCTGTCATTCTTCTTGATGAAATTGAAAAAGCACATCCGGATGTCTTTAACATCTTACTGCAAGTGTTGGAAGACGGCCGTTTAACTGATTCTAAAGGCCGGACAGTTGATTTTCGAAATACTGTGCTAATTATGACATCCAACGTAGGTGCGGAAGCGCTGAAGCGCAATAAGTATGTAGGATTTAACATTCAAGATGGAGAACAGGACTACAAAGATATGAAAGGAAAAGTGATGGAAGAGCTGAAAAAAGCGTTCCGTCCTGAATTCCTTAACCGTATCGATGAAATTATTGTGTTCCATGCTTTAGAGAAAAAGCATTTAAGAGAAATTGTTACGTTAATGGCCAACCAATTAATGAAACGTTTGAAAGAACAAGATATTCACTTAGAATTAACAGATGCAGCAAAAGAAAAAATTGCGGAAGAAGGATATGATCCGGAATATGGAGCACGCCCGTTGCGCAGGGCAATTCAAAAGCATATTGAAGACCGATTATCCGAAGAACTGCTCAAAGGGGCAGTGTTAACCGGACAACATGTTGTAATCGACGTGGAAGATGGGGAGTTTGTCGTTAAAACTGCAGAACCGACTACAACAACGAATTCATAAAAAATGAATCATTTAAACAGAGATACACGTAAAGATTTTTATGTGTATCTCTTTCTTTTTACAAAAGGATATATAATAAGAGCAAATGAATCATAAAAGCGGACGTTGAAAGGTATGTTAAGAGAGGAAGAAATTTAATGGCAAAACGAAAAACGAAGTTTATATGCCAGAAATGCGGCTATGAATCGCCGAAATGGATGGGCAAATGCCCGGGCTGCGGTGAGTGGAACAAAATGGTTGAGGAAGTAGAACCGGCCAGCACAGGGAGAAGAGGGGCCTTCGCATACTCTGTCGGAACTTCATCAAGTTCAAAAGCTACGCCGATTACATCAATTGAAACCTTAAGTGAACCGCGAATTCAAACAGATCTAAATGAATTCAATAGGGTTCTTGGAAGTGGGATCGTCAGAGGTTCTTTAGTATTAATCGGAGGGGATCCTGGAATAGGAAAATCAACATTGCTTTTACAAGTATCTTCACAGCTTGCTGCCAAAAGTTATCAAGTTTTATATGTATCCGGAGAGGAATCGCTGCGCCAGCTAAAGCTTAGGGCGGATCGCCTTGGAGTGTCTTCTGAAAATTTGCTTGTGTATTCAGAAACCAATCTTGAAGAAATAAGCAAAACGATTGAAAATGTTTCACCAAGCTTTGTTATTGTTGACTCAATCCAAACGGTTTTCCACCCCGAAATTACTTCAGCACCTGGAAGCGTTTCGCAAATAAGAGAGTGTACGGCAGAATTGATGAGAATTGCGAAATCGAAAGGGATTGCTATATTTATTGTGGGGCATGTTACAAAAGAAGGATCGATTGCAGGTCCGCGCATTTTGGAACACATGGTTGATACCGTTTTATATTTTGAAGGAGAGAGGCACCATACGTACCGCATATTACGCGCAGTCAAAAACAGGTTCGGTTCGACAAATGAAATGGGTATTTTTGAGATGAAAGAATTTGGCCTTGAAGAAGTTGAAAATCCGTCGGAAATTTTTCTAGAAGAACGGTCTCAAGGTGCAGCTGGTTCTACAGTGGTCGCTTCAATGGAAGGAACGAGACCGGTACTTGTGGAAATTCAAGCGCTTATTTCACCTTCGAGCTTCGGAATCCCAAGGCGGATGGCAACAGGAATTGATCATAACAGGGTTCCGCTTTTAATGGCTGTTCTTGAGAAAAGAGTCGGAATGCTGCTTCAAAACCAGGATGCGTATTTAAAAGTGGCTGGCGGAATAAAGCTTGACGAGCCAGCTATTGATCTGGCAATAGCGATAAGCATTGCATCTAGTTTTCGCGGCAAGCCGACAAGACCAACGGATTGTATTATAGGCGAAGTCGGATTGACAGGCGAAGTAAGGCGAGTTTCAAGGATTGAGCAAAGGGTGCAGGAAGCAGCGAAACTTGGTTTTGAAAGAGTGATTTTGCCGCAAAATAATCTCGGAGGATGGCAAGGTCCGAAAGGCATCGAATTGGTCGGAGTTTCATCTGTGAGCCAGGCACTTCAAGTTACGTTAGGGGGATGAGAATGGATAACAAACGGCTGAGTGATAAGACATTGAGTGAAATCTTGGAGTTTATGGCGCCAGGAACACCTATTCGAGAAGGAATTGACAATGTCCTTCGAGCCAACACCGGTGGACTTATCGTCGTGGGCTACAATGATAAGGTTAAAAACATTGTAGATGGGGGCTTTGAGATTCATTGCCCTTTTACTCCCAGCTATTTATATGAACTTGCCAAAATGGACGGGGCAATTATTCTTAATGATACGGGAAACAAAATATTAATTGCGAACGCACTGCTTGCTCCTGATCCAAGTATCCCTTCTACCGAAACTGGCATGCGGCACCGGACAGCAGAAAGAGTAGCAAAACAAACGAAATCATTAGTTATTGCTATTTCCCAAAGGAGAAACGTAATCACGCTGTATCATGGAAACATCCGTTATGCCTTAAGGGATATTGCCGTTATTTTAACGAAAGCAAATCAGGCGATTCAGACTCTTGAAAAATACAAAGCAGTTCTTGAACAAAGCATAGCGAATTTAAGTATTCTTGAGTTTGAGGAATTGGTTACATACAGCGATGTGCTACAAGTAATCCATCGCTTTGAAATGGTGTTAAGGATTAAAAACGAATTGTTAATGTATGTAAATGAACTTGGAACTGAAGGGCGGCTAATCCGACTGCAAATGAACGAATTGCTCACTGAAATGGAAAAAGAAGCGATGCTTATCATAAAAGATTATGCCCATAATCGGGAAGTGAAAACTCAAGAAATTCTTCACCGGCTTCAGGAATTGTCCATGGGAGAAGTTGTCGAGGATCAAGCCATTTTAAAACTGCTTGGCTACACTGGCTATGTATATATAGATGAAATTATTTTTCCGAGAGGTTATAGAATGCTGAGCAAAATTCAGCGGCTTCCGCCTATTATTATAGAAAATCTCATTACACGATTCGAGAAACTCCCGGAAATTATCAATGCTACTGTTGAGGAGCTTGATGATGTGGAAGGGATTGGTGAGGTAAGAGCAAGAAAAATTAAGGAAGGGCTCAAACTGTTAAAGGACCAGCTTTTTGCCGACAGGCAATTGTAAGTTTGTCATTGATCTCACTATTTTTATATGCTAGAATTAAAATTTAAATTATTTGACACTTTATTTTACCGATGCTACCCTAGTGTTGAGGAAGTTTCCTAATTTCCAATATCATTAAAATAACTTTTTTATTTCAATTAGTTAACAAATTGAAAATAATCTGCAATAATACGTTTCAATTTAAGGGAATTGTTTATAATTAGTAAAAGGAGGTGACGGAATGTTAAAACGTATTGTTCAGGCGTGCTTTTTGATAACAGGCGGGACGCTTGGGATTTTTTTAATTCCTGATTTATTATCATTAGTAAGCATTGATAACATTCGTCTTATTAATAATCCATATGTATCTGCAATTCTAGGTGCACTTATATTTTATCTTGTTACTTTTTGGGCGGTTGATTATGTTATTGGGCTTGTGCGATGGGTAGAGGATTCTCTTATTAAGGCGCCGATTACTGATATTATTTTTGGAAGTGTCGGCCTTGTTTTTGGTTTAGTTGTGGCATTTTTAATCGGTTTTGCTTTAAATTCGATTCAATTCCCAATTCTTAATACGGTTGCACCTATTTTACTTACGCTGTTATTCGGATATCTAGGTTTTCAGGTTGGATTTAAAAAACGGGATGAGCTTTTGAACTTATTTTCAAATAAAAAGAAAAAAGGGCCTGATGAAGAAATTGAGAAAGTGGAAAGCAGCACTTTAAAAATATTGGACACAAGTGTCATCATCGACGGCCGTGTTGCTGATATTTGTCAGACAGGGTTCCTTGAGGGAACTATTGTCATCCCTCAGTTCGTCCTCGAAGAGCTCCAGCATATTGCTGATTCATCAGATGTTCTGAAACGAAACAGGGGCAGGAGAGGTCTGGATATTCTTAATCGCATTCAAAAAGAGCTGGCGATCAAAGTTGAAATTTATGAAGGCGATTTTGAGGAAATCCAAGAAGTTGACAGCAAGTTAGTAAAGCTTGCAAAAATAACAAACGGCGTTGTCGTTACAAATGATTTTAACCTAAACAAAGTATGTGAATTGCAAAATGTTTCTGTTTTGAATATCAATGATCTTGCTAACGCGGTTAAACCGGTTGTTCTGCCGGGCGAAGAATTAAGTGTTCAAGTGATTAAAGATGGTAAAGAGCAGAAACAAGGGGTTGCTTATTTAGATGACGGTACGATGATTGTTGTTGAAGATGGCCGTGATTTTATTGGCAAGCGCATTGATGTCATTGTGACAAGTGTGTTGCAAACTTCTGCAGGTCGAATGATTTTTGCAAAACCTAAGTTATTAGAAAAAGCACTGTAAAAGGAAATGAGAAAGCGCCTTGGTTTTAGGTGCTGCAAATAGACATACTAAGATAGGAGTTAGTCTATGGCTTATCGGGTCATTATTCCTGCTGCCGGCCAAGGCAAAAGGATGGGAGCGGGGAAAAATAAGCTTCTTCTTACATTAAATGATGTTCCTGTTCTGATTCACACGTTAAAGGTTTTTGAAGAGGATGGAAAATGCGAAGGAATCGTGTTATCGATTAATCCGCAGGATGAAAAAGAATTTCGTTTTCTTATACAGAAACACGAAATCAAAAAAGTAACAGCCATCGTTCCCGGAGGAGCGGAAAGACAACATAGCGTTTATAACGGGTTAAAAGCTCTTTCGGATAATGGAATTGTTCTCGTTCATGATGCTGCAAGGCCGTTTATAGATATAGAGACGATCCACAGGCTGACAGATATGGCTGAAGAGACCGGAGCAGCGATCGTTGCTGTTCCGGTTAAGGATACAATTAAAAAAGTGCAATGCAACACTGTGACGGAAACCGTCGAACGTTCCAGCTTGTGGGCAGTCCAGACCCCACAAGCTTTTCGTATTTCCTTATTGCTCGAGGCGCACCGCAAGGCGGAAGCCGAGGGGTTTATTGGGACAGATGATGCGAGCCTTGTAGAGCGTTTAGGATATAAGGTTACTGTAACAAAAGGCAGTTATGATAATATTAAACTTACAACACCGGAGGACTTGTTTTTTGCAGAGGCAATCCTTCGAAAAAAACAGTATATGGAGCGAAAAGGCTAAAGTCAGACATTTTGTAAAAGGAGAATTTATATGTTTCGTATAGGACAGGGGTTTGATGTTCATCAATTCGCCGAAGGCCGCCCTCTTATTATAGGTGGAATTACAATCCCTTATGAAAAGGGGCTGCTCGGCCACTCTGATGCAGATGTGCTTTTGCATACGGTAGCGGATGCTTGTTTAGGAGCAATCGGTGCAGGTGATATCGGGAAACACTTTCCGGATACAGATCCAGCCTTTAAAGATGCAGACTCAGCAAAGCTGCTTGAAGAAGTGTGGAAACTTGTAAAACAAGAAGGCTTTGAGCTCGTAAATGCGGATTGTACGATTATTGCCCAAAAGCCTAAAATGGCTCCGTATATTGAAAAAATGCGGCAAAGGATTGCCGAGCTGCTTGAGGCAGCTCCTGATCAAGTAAATGTAAAAGCCACAACGACTGAAAAGCTCGGCTTTACTGGGAGAGAAGAAGGGATTGCGGCTCAGGCAGTTGTTCTATTGAAAAAACAAAACTAATTCCCTACATCATCTTTATAAAGAAAAAATGGAGTGTTACAATAAGCTAGTTAAATTCACTATTAGGAGGGTCTCTTTGTGTCAAAAGAAATTCGCGTGCGTTATGCTCCGAGTCCAACTGGACATTTACATATAGGAAATGCCCGAACAGCTTTGTTTAACTATTTATTTGCTAGAAACAAAGGCGGAAAATTTATTATCCGAATTGAGGATACGGATAAAAAACGGAATATTGAAGGCGGCGAACAAAGCCAGCTGAAATATTTAAAATGGCTAGGCATCGACTGGGATGAAAGCACAGATGTCGGCGGTGAATACGGACCTTACCGCCAGTCTGAGCGCAATGATATTTACAAAAAGTATTACGAGCAACTTTTAGAAAAAGGTCTTGCTTATAAATGCTATTGTACAGAAGAGGAACTTGAAGCGGAAAGGGAAGCTCAAGTGGCAAAAAATGAAACACCTCGTTATTCAGGCAAATGCCGCCATTTAACAGAAGAAGACCGTGAAAAGTTTGAAAAGGAAGGGCGCAAACCGAGCATCCGCTTTAAAGTACCGGAAGGAAAAATTTATTCCTTTGATGATATGGTCAAGGGCCGTGTTTCTTTCGAATCTGATGGAATTGGTGATTTTGTCATTGTTAAAAAAGACGGAACGCCAACATATAACTTTGCTGTGGCAGTGGACGATCATTTAATGGAAATTTCCCACGTTCTGCGCGGAGATGACCATATTTCAAACACGCCTAAACAATTAATGATATTTGAAGCTTTCGGCTGGGAAGCGCCTATATATGGGCATATGACTTTGATTGTCAATGAAAACCGCAAAAAGCTCAGCAAACGGGATGAGTCGATTATCCAGTTCATCGAACAGTACGAAGAATTAGGATATTTACCTGAGGCTCTATTTAACTTTATTGCTTTGCTTGGCTGGTCGCCATCCGGGGAAGAAGAAATCTTTACGAAAGAAGAATTTATTAAGATTTTTGATCCGAGCCGTTTATCCAAATCACCGGCGCTGTTCGATAAGCAGAAGCTTACATGGATGAACAATCAGTACATGAAAAAACAAGACTTGGACAAAGTGGTTGAACTGTCGCTGCCGCATCTCATTAAAGCAGGCCGTCTTCCTGAAAATATGACCGATGAAGAGCGCCAATGGGCACGGGAACTCATTGCTTTACACCATGAAAAAATGAGCTATGGAGCAGAAATCGTTCCGCTAACGGAATTGTTCTTTAAAGAGAAAGTAGAATATGAGGAAGAAGCAAAGGCAGTTCTCTCAGAAGAACAAGTCCCTGATGTATTAAAAGCTTTTTCCGAAGAGGTAGAAAAGCTCGAGGAGTTTAAGGCGGATCAAATTAAAGCAGCGATTAAAGCTGTGCAGAAAGCAACAGGCCATAAAGGGAAAAAATTGTTCATGCCAATTCGGGCGGCTGTGACCGGCCAAACACATGGTCCTGATCTTCCAAAAACAATTGAATTGTTAGGTAAAGAAAAAATTCAAGCTCGTGTGCAAGCGATTATCGGTTAACATATTTTAAAAAATGTTATATAGTAAGAGTAATTCTATATAGCAAAAGTGTTGAAGAGGACAAGTAGAAAAATGATGCTTCACAGAGAGAACCATCACCGGCTGAAAGTGGTTCAAGCCTCTCATTTTTTGAAATGCCCCTCTGAGCCCCATGTCGAAAATTAGTTTGAAATGAGTAGACTTGGGCGGAACCTTCCGTTAACAGGTGAGAGTTGAAGCCGTATGTACGGCTTAAACAGAGTGGAACCGCGCGTGAAAGCGTCTCTGTCGTTTGAACAGAGGCGTTTTTTTAATTTTGAAAAATATCATATAAAAAAATTAGATGTTAAGGAGGTTAGCAAATGTTTAAGAGATTAAAGGAAGATATAGAAGTTGTTTTTGATCAAGATCCGGCAGCGAGAAGTTATCTGGAAGTCATTTTAACATATTCCGGCTTGCACGCCATATGGGCTCATCGGCTTGCACATGCTTTATATAAACGGAAATTTTATTTTATTGCGAGAGTCATTTCTCAAATCAGCCGTTTTTTTACCGGCATTGAAATCCACCCTGGAGCAAAAATTGGACGTCGTTTCTTCATCGACCACGGTATGGGTGTTGTTATTGGAGAAACATGTGAAATAGGAGATAACGTAACTGTGTACCAAGGAGTAACTCTTGGCGGAACCGGTAAGGAAAAAGGGAAAAGACACCCGACTGTAAAGGATAATGCGCTAATTGCAACGGGAGCAAAAGTTCTTGGCTCCATTACAATCGGGGAAAACGCAAAGATTGGAGCCGGAGCAGTCGTTCTTGAAGATGTCCCGCCAAATTCCACAGTGGTGGGGATGAAAGCAAGAGTCGTTGTAAAAGACGGAATCCGGGTTAAAGATCTAGACCATACTAATGTCCCAGATCCCATTGCAGACCGGTTTAAAGAAATGGAAACAGAAATTAATAAACTGAAAAAAGCCCTTGAAGAGCTCACCAAAGAAAGGAGTAAAGCAAATGCCAATTCAAATATATAATACATTAACTAGAAAGAAAGAAGAATTTGTTCCGCTTGAACCTGGAAAGGTCAAAATGTATGTGTGCGGACCGACAGTATATAACTATATTCATATCGGAAACGCACGGCCGGCAATTGTTTTTGACACTGTTCGCCGTTATTTTCAGTTTCGCGGGTATGATGTCCAATTCGTTTCGAATTTTACGGATGTTGATGACAAGATAATAAAAGCGGCTAATGAGTTGGGAGAAGATGTGCCAACGCTGGCCGAACGGTTTATTAATGCATATTTCGAGGATGTATCGGCCCTCGGCTGCAAAAAGGCTGATGTGCACCCGCGGGTAACGGAAAACATGGATATCATCATTGAGTTTATTAGCGCCTTAATTGAAAAAGGCTATGCTTATGAGTCTGAAGGGGATGTTTATTTCCGGACAAGAAAGTTTGATGGGTACGGCAAGCTTTCCCACCAATCAATTGACGAGCTTCGTGCAGGGGCGCGAATTGAAGTGGGAGAGAAAAAGCAGGATCCCCTTGATTTTGCTCTTTGGAAATCGGCCAAAGAAGGAGAAATTTTCTGGGACAGCCCATGGGGGAAAGGACGTCCTGGTTGGCATATTGAGTGCTCTGCAATGGTAAAGAAATATTTAGGAGATACTATTGATATCCATGCAGGCGGACAAGACTTGACTTTCCCGCATCACGAAAATGAAATCGCCCAATCAGAAGCTTACACAGGAAAAACATTTGCTCGCTATTGGATGCATAACGGTTATATTAATATCGACAATGAAAAAATGTCTAAATCTCTTGGAAACTTTGTGTTAGTGAATGATATTATTAAAAAACATGACCCGCAAGTATTACGGTTTTTTATGCTCTCCGTTCATTACAGGAACCCGATCAACTACAGCGAGGAATTGCTCGAAAATACAAAAGCGGGATTGGAAAGGATAAAAACCTCTTATCAAAACTTAAAACACCGCAAAAATGCGAGTACTGGACTGACTGAGAATAATCAGGAATGGTTTAATAAAATCAAGTCGCTCCGTGAACAGTTTATTCGTGAAATGGATGATGATTTTAATACAGCAAACGGAATATCAGTTTTATTTGAACTGTCAAAGGCGGCAAATTACTATTTGTTGGAAAAGAATACATCACAAGAAGTAATTGATGCTTTTATGAAGGAATTTGAAGAGTTATCTTCTGTTCTTGGCTTAACCCTTGAAAAAGAAGAACTGCTTGATGAGGAAATCGAAGCATTAATCGAACAAAGGATTCAAGCCCGCAAAAATCGTGATTTCCAGCTTGCAGATCAAATTCGTGATCAATTAAAAGATATGAATATTATTTTAGAAGATACTCCGCAAGGGACAAGATGGAAAAGAGGCTGACAGCATGCTTGACTATGATCATAGGATTGACGAAAACCAATTAAATAGTCTTGCACTAGCCTATATGGGCGATGCTGTTTTTGAGCAATATGTCAGATATCACCTTTTACAAAGCGGGAGGGTAAAACCTCACCAGCTGCATAGAGAAGCAACAAAATATGTGTCGGCAAAAGCACAGTCTCAGATTATTCATCAGCTTATTGAAAACGGAGAACTGAGTGACCATGAAGTTGCCGTTGTGAAAAGAGGCAGAAACGCGAAATCGGGTACAGTGCCGAAAAATACGGACGTGCAAACCTACAGGTACAGCACGGCATTTGAAGCATTGATCGGATATTTATTTTTATCAAAACAGGAAGAGCGGCTTGAGGAAATAATTACAGCTGCCTTCCGCCTGGTTGAGGCAGGGAAAGGAGGATCATCTTTATGAATCAGGATTTCATCATCGGGAAAAACCCTGTCATTGAAGCTCTTAAATCAGAACGCGAAATTAACAAAATTTTAATTGCAGAGGGATCTCAGCGGGGCCAGATGCAGCAAATCACAAGGCTTGCGAAAGAGGCAAATGTGCTCGTGCAATTCGTGCCAAAGAAAAAGCTGGATCAGATTTCTGCAGGGAATCACCAGGGAGTCGTCGCCTATGTTGCAGCATATCAGTATGCAGAATTAGACGATTTATTCGCTATCGCAGAAAAGAAACAAGAGCCTCCTTTCTTTTTGTTGTTAGATGAAATCGAGGATCCCCACAACCTGGGGTCGATCATGAGAACTGCTGATGCCGTGGGAGCTCACGGAATTATTATTCCAAAACGGAGGGCGGTAGGATTAACAGCAACGGTTGCTAAGGCATCGACAGGAGCAATTGAACATATCCCGGTTGTCAGGGTCACAAATATGGCCCAAACAATTGATGAACTAAAAGACAGGGGATTGTGGATCGCTGGAACAGATGCAAAAGGGAAAGAAGACTATCGTACTTTTGACGGGACGCTCCCGATTGGACTGGTCATTGGCAGTGAAGGAAAAGGAATGGGGAGGCTTATCCGCGATAAATGTGATTTTCTTATTCATTTGCCAATGGTGGGTCATGTTACCTCGCTTAATGCCTCCGTTGCTGCTGCCCTTTTAATGTATGAAGTTTACCGTAAACGCCATCCTTTAGGGGAATAAATATGGATATTCTGATTGTCGACGGTTACAACATTATCGGGGCATGGCCGGAATTAAGGGCTTTAAAAAACATCGACCTGGCTGCCGCAAGAGACCGTTTGATTGAAAGTATGGCGGAATATCAGGCATATACCGGTTATCGGGTGATTATTGTATTTGATGCCTATTTTGTAAAAGGTATAGAAAAGAAATACAAAAATTTTAATGTGGAAGTTATTTTTACAAGAGAAAATGAAACAGCCGATGAGAGAATTGAAAAGTTAGCCATCTCTTTAAGCAACCGGAAAACTCAAATACATGTTGCAACCTCGGATTATACCGAACAATGGGCGATATTTGGACAAGGGGCGCTCCGAAAATCGGCGCGCGAATTATTAACTGAAATGGAAGTAATCAAAAAGAGGATTGAAAAAAGCTTAAAAAAAATTCAGACGAAAAAACCTACATCGAAGATTCCTCTTAGCGATGAAGTGGCAGAAATTTTTGAAAAATGGCGCAGAGAACGGTGATGGGCTGTTGACGCTGTAAAATAAGGTGCTGTATAATATTTCTATCTATGCATGCGCGGGCGGGGGGATCTGTGTGACGATTGACTTCAGGACGAAACTCAACGAAAAGTATGTTCAGCTCGAAGATGAGGTAATCGTAGAATTGGTGCACAAAGGAGAAAGTGAGGCATTGGATTATCTGATCCATAAGTACAGGAATTTCGTTCGGGCAAAAGCACGCTCTTATTTCCTGGTTGGAGCAGATAAGGAAGATATTGTCCAGGAAGGTATGATTGGCTTATACAAAGCTATTCGTGATTTTAAAGAGGACAAGCTCACTTCGTTTAAAGCGTTTGCAGAATTGTGCATAACCAGACAGATTATAACCGCCATAAAAACTGCAACGAGACAAAAGCATATTCCGTTAAATTCATATGTTTCATTAGACAAGCCGATCTATGATGAGGAATCGGATAGGACTTTAATGGATGTTATTTCCGGGGCAAAAGTGATGGATCCGGAAGAACTTATTATCAATCAAGAAGAGTTCGACCATATAGAAGTGAAAATGACAGAGCTATTGAGCGATTTGGAACGAAAAGTTCTCGCTCTCTATTTAGATGGCCAGTCTTATCAGGAAATTTCGGAAGAATTGAATCGACATGTGAAGTCAATTGATAATGCATTACAGCGGGTGAAGAGAAAATTGGAGCGGTACCTGGAAGTCAGGGAATTTTCACTTTAAGGAACCATGAATTCACAGATTCTTACAGTCGCTTATTGACATTGATATAGGCGCGTGGTAAAGTTTTAAAGATGTAAAAGATAGATTAGCAGGTGTGATAAATGAGGAAAAAAGTAGTTTTGGCCTGCGTCGAATGCGGATCACGCAATTACTCAACGACCAGCAATAAAAAGACACAGACGGAGCGACTAGAGCTAAAAAAATATTGTCGTACTTGCGGTATGCAAACGATTCATCGCGAAACAAAATAAGTTCCCTTGATAAATAGATTTCTTTAGGTTATTTCCAGAAAAGTTGGAGGTTACGAAATGCAACGCATAGCTAATTTTTTCCGTGAGACAGCCCGTGAAATGAGAAAAGTCAGCTGGCCAAAGCGAAAAGAATTAACACGATACACGATCACTGTTTTAACCACCGTTACATTCTTTGCCTTGTTCTTTGCAGTTGTTGACTTAGGAATTTCTGAATTGATTCGATTTATACTTGAATAACTCCTGCAAACTAATGATATAATGGAGAATAATGCAGGAAAGATTTGCAAAAGCCCGGAAACGGGTTTTTTCATTTGCTTAAAAATAGTAGAGGTTCATACATTTGAAAATATGATTTTAAAAGTGCGGGGAGGGAAGGACGATAAAGTCCTCATAAATGGAAAAGAATTGGTATGTCGTTCATACGTACTCTGGTTATGAAAACAAAGTAAGAGCGAACCTAGAAAAACGTGTAGAATCGATGGGAATGCAGGATAAAATTTTCCGGGTTATTGTTCCTGAAGAAGAAGAAACCGAAATTAAAAACGGAAAAAAGAAAGTGTTAAAGCGCAAGGTGTTCCCTGGCTATGTACTTGTAGAGCTGATCTTGACTGATGACTCCTGGTACGTTGTCCGCAATACTCCCGGCGTTACCGGTTTTGTTGGATCTGCAGGTTCAGGATCCAAGCCGACGCCGCTTCTCCCTGAGGAAGTAAACGTCATTTTAAAACGCATGGGTGTTGAAGAAAAACGCATTGATATTAACTTTGAAATTGGTGAAACGGTTCGAGTTAAAGAAGGCCCGTTTGCCAACTTTACGGGAACGATCGAAGAAATTGATAAAGATAAAGCAAAAATTAAAGTTCTTGTCAATATGTTTGGCCGGGATACTCCGGTAGAGCTTGATTTTTCACAAATTGATAAATTATAATCTGAAAAAAACTTGAAATCAGTTCGGAAAAATGATAATATTTCAAAGGTCAGTATGTCTCGGACAATGAGACTGGACATTAGTCAAGTTCTTTATTTTTTATATAAAGACTTCTATATGAGTGGGAGGGTATATCCCTATTACCACATCACGGACTTTAAGGAGGTGTGTCTCGTGGCTAAAAAAGTAATTAAGGTTGTTAAATTGCAAATCCCTGCTGGTAAAGCGAATCCAGCACCGCCGGTTGGTCCTGCATTAGGTCAAGCTGGTGTTAACATTATGGGATTCTGTAAAGAGTTCAATGCTCGTACAGCTGATCAAGCTGGATTAATCATTCCTGTTGAAATTACGGTATTTGAAGACCGTTCCTTTACATTTATTACGAAAACTCCTCCTGCTGCTGTACTTCTTAAAGTTGCAGCTGGAATTCAGTCAGGTTCTGGTGAACCTAATCGTAATAAAGTAGCAACAATTAAGCGTGACAAAGTGCGCGAGATTGCTGAACAAAAAATGCCAGACCTAAATGCATCAAGCGTAGAAAGTGCAATGCGCATGGTCGAAGGTACTGCACGCAGCATGGGTATTGTTATCGAAGATTAATCCGTACCTGCTGGAAATGATTAATGGTTGGCTTGAGGTTGCGACGCTGAATTTGTTTCACTCGCAACCTTTATTCGTCCAGCTCTGACGCCTAGCCCCTCGAGGCCGCTTCGGTTCAGCTATTGAAGTCAAAGAACGATTTTAACAGCTGGATCTCCAGCGCTTGTCGGGGCCGAGCAAGGCGCCTGCGCTTTTGTACGTGGGAGGTTATTCCGCTAAAACCACATTCAAGGAGGAAAATTGAAAATGGCTAAAAAAGGTAAGAAGTATTTAGAAGCTGCGAAGCTTGTAGATCGTTCAAAAGCTTACCCAATTGAAGAAGCGATCGATCTTGTTAAAAAAACAAGTATTGTAAAATTTGATGCAACAGTTGAAGTAGCATTCCGTCTTGGGGTTGACCCTAAGAAAGCGGATCAGCAAATCCGCGGTGCGGTTGTTCTTCCTAACGGTACTGGTAAAACTCAGCGCGTGCTTGTGTTCGCAAAAGGTGAAAAAGCAAAAGAAGCGGAAGCTGCAGGTGCAGACTACGTAGGTGATTCTGAATACATCAACAAAATCAACCAAGGTTGGTTTGAATTTGATGTAATCGTTGCCACACCTGACATGATGGGTGAAGTTGGTAAACTTGGACGTGTATTAGGACCTAAAGGTTTAATGCCAAACCCTAAAACAGGTACAGTTACTTTTGATGTTGACCGTGCAGTGAAAGAAATCAAAGCTGGTAAAGTTGAATACCGTGTTGACAAAGCTGGCAACATCCATGTACCAATCGGTAAAACATCTTTCGAAACCGAAAAACTTGTCGAAAACTTCAACACAATCTTTGATACAATGTTGAAAGTTAAACCAGCTGCTGCAAAAGGTACTTACATGAAGAATGTAACTGTTACTTCTACTATGGGACCTGGAATTAAAGTTGATCCTTCATCTGTTGCAGTAAAATAATGAGAGTTGACAATCGGAGTCTTGCTATATATAATTGACTCTGTTGTAAAAATAAAATAGTATAGCATTTGTACCGCAGACAGTAGGTGCCGAGAGGCTTAATTTCCTACCGAGGTATTACGATAGAATTAGTTAGTCCGTTTTAAAGCGGCTATTGTATACTGCCTCCATGTCTGTGAAAAGATGTGGAGGTTTTTTATTGGTCGGTATGAATGTAGCAAATCTACAGGAGGTGTAAGGATGAGCAGCGCAATCGAACAAAAGAAACAAATCGTAGAAGAAATTGCTGAAAAGTTTAAAGCTAGCAAAACAACAATTATTGTAGACTATCGCGGCTTAAACGTTGCTGAAGTAACAGAACTTCGCAAACAACTTCGTGAAGCCGGCGTTGAATTCAAAGTATACAAAAATACTTTAACCCGCCGTGCAGCTGAAGCTGTTGAACTTACCGGCTTGAACGAAGTTTTAACAGGCCCGAACGCGATTGCTTTCAGCAATGAAGACGTTGTTGCTCCAGCGAAAGTTTTAAACGAATTTGCGAAAAACCACGAAGCTCTTGAAATTAAAGCAGGTGTGATTGAAGGAAACATCGCAACAGTAGAAGATATTAAAGCTCTTGCAGATCTACCATCCCGCGAAGGCTTGCTTTCTATGCTACTCAGCGTTCTTCAAGCACCTATCCGCAACTTTGCTCTTGCTGCAAAAGCTGTTGCAGATCAAAAAGAAGAGCAAGGCGCGTAAGCTGAAGTTAGTGATTATCGGATAAAACAAAAATTTAAGGAGGAAATTTAAAATGACTAAAGAACAAATTATTGAAGCAGTTAAAAATATGACTGTTTTAGAATTAAACGATTTAGTAAAAGCAATTGAAGAAGAATTCGGTGTAACTGCTGCTGCTCCTGTAGCTGTTGTGGGTGGCGCTGCTGGCGGCGAAGCTGCTGCTGAGAAAACTGAATTTGACGTTATTCTTGCATCTGCAGGCGACCAAAAAATCAAAGTTATTAAAGTTGTACGTGAAATTACAGGTCTTGGCCTTAAAGAAGCAAAAGAACTTGTTGACAACACTCCAAAGCCTCTTAAAGAAGGCGTTTCTAAAGAAGAAGCTGAAGAAATCAAAGCTAAACTTGAAGAAGTTGGAGCTGGCGTTGAAGTTAAGTAATGAAAAAAAGCTCGCTGCATAAGCGGGCTTTTCTAATTTTTGCATTTTTTTCATGGATAGCATATAATACCGTTCATATAGCCAATCCCCGAGTTCCTTCATAAAAATCTCTCCATCGGAGGTGAACTTCATGTCTGACCATTATTACTCCCGAACCCAAAATACTGAAAGTAATCCGGTCTATTGGGATTGTAAGCTTCGAAATTATATCTTTCGTTTTAAGACGGATAATGGTGTTTTTTCAAAAAGAGAAGTAGATTTTGGATCAAGGCTGTTGATAGAGACGTTTGCATTGCCAGATCTAGAGGGAAATGTTTTGGATGTCGGATGTGGATACGGGCCAATTGGGCTTTCAATCGCGAAAAGCTTCGGAACTATTTCCGTACATATGGTGGATGTAAATGAACGTGCACTTGCTCTTGCTAAAGAGAATGCTCTATTAAACAAAATTGACAATGTAGTAATATATGAAAGCGACCGATTGACCGGTGTAAACGAACGCAATTTTGCGTCCATCGTCACAAATCCTCCGATTCGGGCCGGAAAAAAGATTGTCCATGATATTTTTGAACAAAGTGTCGGCCACTTAAAACCAGGTGGAGAACTGTGGGTTGTCATTCAAAAAAAGCAAGGAGCACCTTCGGCGATTAATAAGTTAAATGAAGTCTTTGACGAAGTGGACGTCGTTGAAAAAAAGAAAGGTTATTTCATTATACGGGCAAAAAAATATTGACTTGCTTAATTCGCTATGTTAATATTATAAAATGCCAACAGAATATTCATCAAAATATTGCTAATTTCAATGAGAGTTGTATAAAATTGGTTTTATAAGGAAAAAATAACAAAATAATAGTTCGTATTGTGAAAATGTGGTTTTTAATAAAAACCCTTTTTCTTTTTGTCTTATGACAGGCTTGTCCTGGGTAAGGCGCAAATAGATGCAATTATTACGCTTGATTTGAGGGGTGAATCAGTTGACAGGTCAACTAGTTCAGTATGGACGACACCGCCAGCGAAGAAGTTATGCAAAAATCAGTGAAGTACTAGAATTACCAAATCTCATTGAAATCCAAACCTCTTCGTATCAATGGTTTCTTGATGAAGGTTTGCGTGAAATGTTCCAGGACATTTCACCGATTGAGGACTTTACTGGTAATTTATCGCTTGAGTTTATTGATTACAGCCTTGGCGAACCGAAGTATTCCGTAGAGGAATCAAAGGAACGGGATGTTACGTATTCAGCGCCTTTGCGTGTGAAAGTCCGTCTCGTAAACAAGGAAACAGGTGAAGTAAAAGACCAAGATGTTTTTATGGGAGACTTCCCTTTAATGACGGAAACAGGAACGTTCGTTATTAATGGTGCAGAACGTGTTATTGTTTCCCAACTTGTGCGTTCCCCAAGTGTGTATTATAGCGAGAAGGTTGATAAGAACGGGAAGAAAGGTTTCAGTGCAACCGTGATCCCGAACCGCGGCGCTTGGCTTGAGTATGAAACGGATGCCAAAGATGTCGTGTATGTACGAATTGATCGTACGAGGAAGCTTCCTGTTACAGTTCTTTTGCGTGCTCTTGGATTTGGCTCTGATCAAGAAATCATTGATTTGATTGGAGATAACGAATATATCCGCAATACTCTTGAAAAGGACAATACAGAAAATACTGAAAAAGCACTGTTAGAAATTTATGAGCGTCTTCGTCCTGGCGAACCACCGACAGTAGAAAACGCTAAAAATTTGTTAATCTCCAGATTTTTTGATCCGAAGCGTTATGATTTAGCAAGTGTTGGCCGTTATAAAATTAATAAGAAGCTTCACATAAAAAACCGTCTATTCGGCCAGACTCTTGCAGAGACGTTGGTAGACCCTGAAACAGGCGAAATTATTGCTGAAAAAGGGACGACTCTAGACCGTCGTACATTAGACAGAATCCTTCCAAATCTTGAAAAGAACATTGGTTTTTCGACTTTCAGCCCTGTAGGCGGCGTTGTTGAAGAAGACATTAAGCTTCAAACTATTAAAATATATGCCCCTAATGAAGAAGGCGAGAAAGTAATCAATGTAATTGGTAATGCGTATGTAGAAGAACACATAAAGAATATCACTCCGGCAGATATTATCGCATCCATTAGTTATTTCTTTAATCTGTTGCATGGAGTTGGGAATACAGATGATATTGACCATTTAGGAAACAGACGTCTTCGTTCTGTTGGAGAGCTGCTTCAAAACCAATTCAGAATTGGGTTGTCACGGATGGAGCGGGTCGTCCGCGAAAGAATGTCGATCCAGGATACTGCGACAATTACACCGCAGCAATTGATTAACATTCGTCCGGTTATCGCTTCCATTAAAGAATTTTTCGGAAGTTCCCAGTTGTCTCAGTTTATGGACCAGACAAACCCGCTTGCAGAATTAACGCATAAACGCCGTTTATCTGCATTGGGACCTGGCGGATTAACTCGTGAACGTGCAGGCTTTGAAGTGCGTGATGTTCACTACTCCCACTATGGCCGTATGTGTCCGATTGAAACTCCTGAGGGTCCGAACATAGGTTTGATCAACTCTTTGTCAACATATGCAAAGGTGAACCGTTTTGGTTTTATCGAAACCCCTTACCGTCGTGTTGATCCGGAAACCGGAAAAGTAACAAATCAAATTGATTATTTGACGGCTGATGAAGAAGATAACTATGTCGTTGCCCAGGCCAATGCCCGTCTTGGAGAAGACGGTTCATTCCTTGATGAGGAAGTTGTAGCTCGTTTCCGCGGCGAAAACACAGTCGTAAAGCGCGACCGTGTCGATTATATGGATGTATCGCCTAAACAGGTTGTTTCTGCTGCAACAGCATGTATTCCATTCCTTGAAAACGATGATTCAAACCGTGCGCTTATGGGTGCAAACATGCAGCGTCAGGCAGTGCCTTTATTGCAGCCTGAAGCGCCTATCGTTGGAACTGGCATGGAATATGTATCTGCAAAAGATTCCGGGGCCGCTGTTATCTGTAAGCACGATGGAATTGTCGAACATGTAGAAGCCCGAGAAATTTGGGTTCGACGTATAAAAGAAATCGATGGCCAAGAAGTTAAAGGCGACTTAGACAAATACAAATTATTAAAGTTTGTTCGATCCAACCAAGGAACTTGCTATAATCAGCGTCCGATTGTCAAAGTGGGCGATCGTGTTGCGAAAGGCGAAATTTTGGCAGACGGTCCTTCTATGGAGAAAGGCGAACTGGCTCTTGGACGAAATGTACTCGTAGCATTTATGACATGGGACGGATACAACTACGAGGACGCAATTATCATGAGTGAGCGTCTTGTGAAAGACGATGTCTATACTTCTATTCATATTGAAGAATATGAATCAGAATCCCGTGATACAAAGCTTGGTCCTGAGGAAATTACGCGTGATATTCCAAACGTTGGGGAAGATGCCCTCCGCAACCTTGATGAGCGTGGTATTATCCGCATCGGTGCAGAAGTAAAAGACGGAGATCTTCTTGTTGGTAAAGTAACGCCAAAAGGGGTTACAGAATTAACTGCAGAAGAGAGACTTTTACATGCAATCTTTGGGGAAAAAGCCCGTGAGGTCCGCGATACATCGCTGAGAGTACCTCATGGCGGCGGAATTGTCTTAGATGTAAAAGTCTTTAACCGTGAAGACGGAGACGAACTTCCTCCAGGCGTAAACCAACTTGTTCGCGTTTATATTGTTCAAAAACGTAAAATTTCTGAAGGAGATAAAATGGCGGGACGCCACGGAAACAAAGGGGTTATTTCCCGCATTCTTCCTGAAGAAGATATGCCATTCCTTCCTGATGGAACACCTGTAGATATCATGTTAAACCCATTGGGGGTTCCATCACGAATGAACATCGGTCAAGTGTTTGAGCTCCACCTTGGTATGGCAGCAAGAGCGCTTGGAATTCACGTTGCTTCGCCGGTATTTGACGGTGCGAATGAAGAAGATGTTTGGTCGACAATTAAGGAAGCCGGTATGGCCCCTGATGCAAAAACCGTTTTATATGATGGAAGAACTGGCGAGCCATTTGATAACCGCGTTTCCGTTGGTGTCATGTATATGATTAAACTGGCACACATGGTTGACGATAAGCTTCATGCGCGTTCAACAGGACCATACTCGCTTGTAACGCAGCAGCCGCTTGGCGGAAAAGCACAATTCGGCGGACAGCGTTTCGGGGAAATGGAGGTTTGGGCGCTTGAAGCGTATGGAGCTGCCTATACACTCCAAGAAATCCTTACTGTTAAATCGGACGATGTTGTCGGGCGCGTAAAAACGTACGAAGCGATTGTGAAAGGCGAAAATGTACCGGAGCCTGGAGTTCCTGAATCATTCAAAGTCTTGATCAAAGAACTTCAAAACTTAGGTATGGATGTCAAAATCCTTTCAAGTGATGAAGAAGAGATTGAAATGCGTGACCTGGAAGATGAAGAAGATCTTCAACAGGCCGAGTCATTTACAATTGCACCAGAACTTGAAAAATCAGAATCAGAAAAAGTAAGCATAAAAGAATAAGGTTTAAAAAGATATTCAAAAGTGCCGCGGTCAGTTCCTGAATATGGCGGGATCCGGAGAAAGATGATGTTTTTCCAGGGCCCGCCAAGGGACTAGGCTTTTCGGCTGGACAATGAAGCAATAAGGGTAAAACCTGTAGATCAAAAGGGAGGTAGGCCCCTTGCTAGATGTTAACAATTTTGAGTATATGAAAATAGGTCTTGCTTCACCTGATAAAATCCGTTCATGGTCATATGGTGAAGTGAAAAAACCTGAAACAATCAACTATCGTACTTTAAAACCTGAAAAAGATGGTCTTTTCTGTGAACGTATCTTCGGCCCTCAAAAAGACTGGGAATGCCATTGTGGAAAATATAAAAGAGTCCGCTACAAAGGTGTGGTTTGCGATCGATGTGGCGTTGAGGTTACTCGTGCAAAAGTGCGCCGTGAACGCATGGGACATATTGAATTAGCAGCACCAGTATCCCATATCTGGTACTTTAAAGGGATTCCGAGCCGAATGGGACTTGTACTTGATATGTCCCCGCGTGCTCTTGAAGAAGTTATTTATTTTGCTTCTTATGTCGTAACTGAACCTGGTGACACTCCATTAGAAAAGAAGCAGCTTTTATCAGAAAAAGAATACCGCGCATACCGCGAAAAATACGGAAATAAATTTCAGGCTTCAATGGGTGCGGAAGCGATTAAAAAACTTCTCCAAGATATTGACCTTGAAAAAGAAGTTGAAATCTTAAAAGAAGAACTAAGAACTGCTCAAGGCCAGCGCCGTACTCGTGCAATTAAACGCCTTGAGGTGCTTGAAGCGTTCCGTAATTCCGGAAATGATCCATCTTGGATGATACTTGATGTTCTTCCGGTAATTCCTCCGGAGCTTCGTCCGATGGTTCAACTAGACGGAGGACGCTTTGCGACTTCAGACCTTAACGATTTGTACCGCAGGGTTATTAACCGGAACAATCGTTTAAAACGATTATTAGATCTTGGAGCTCCGAGCATTATTGTTCAGAATGAAAAACGTATGCTTCAAGAAGCAGTTGACGCTTTAATAGACAATGGACGCCGCGGACGTCCTGTAACCGGACCAGGAAATCGTCCGTTAAAATCACTTTCCCACATGCTTAAAGGGAAACAGGGCCGTTTCCGCCAAAACTTGCTTGGTAAACGTGTAGACTATTCCGGCCGATCTGTTATCGTAGTAGGTCCAAACCTTAAAATGTATCAATGCGGACTTCCGAAAGAAATGGCGCTAGAACTATTTAAGCCATTTGTAATGAAGGAGCTTGTTGAGAAAGGGCTAGCCCACAATATTAAATCAGCTAAACGAAAAATTGAAAGAGTTCAGCCTGAGGTGTGGGATGTATTAGAAGAGGTCATTAAAGAACACCCTGTTCTTCTAAACCGTGCCCCTACATTGCACAGACTTGGAATTCAGGCATTTGAGCCAACGCTCGTAGAAGGCCGAGCCATCCGTTTGCATCCGCTCGTATGTACTGCATATAACGCAGACTTTGACGGTGACCAAATGGCTGTTCACGTGCCGCTTTCAGCAGAAGCTCAAGCAGAAGCGCGTTTATTAATGCTTGCTGCACAAAATATTCTAAACCCTAAAGATGGTAAACCGGTCGTTACCCCTTCACAGGATATGGTATTAGGCAACTATTATTTGACGTTGGAAAGAGCAGGTGCTGAAGGTGAAGGAATGATCTTTAAGGACACAAATGAAGCCCTGCTTGCCTATCAAAACGGCTATGTTCATTTGCACACACGCATTGCCATTCATGCCGGTTCCTTAAATAACAAAACATTTACTGAAGAGCAAAACAAAAAATTACTGATAACAACAGTAGGTAAATTAATCTTTAATGAAATTTTACCTGCATCATTCCCTTACATTAACGAACCTACAAAGACAAATCTTGAAGAAAGAACACCAGATAAATACTTTGTAGATCCGGGTACAGACGTAAAGGCATTGATCAAAGAAATGCCGCTTGTTGAACCTTTTAAAAAGAAAATCCTTGGAAACATCATTGCGGAAGTGTTTAAACGCTACAAGATCACTGAAACTTCTAAAATGCTTGACCGTATGAAAGACCTTGGATTCAAATATTCAACGAAAGCCGGTATTACGGTTGGTATTGCTGATATCGTTGTATTGGGCGAAAAGAAGCAAATCATCGAAGAAGCCGAAAGAAAAGTCGACAATGTGATAAAGCAATTCAGACGTGGTTTAATCACAGAAGACGAGCGATACGACCGAGTAATCTCAATTTGGAGCTCTGCAAAAGACACCATTCAGGCAAAACTTATGAAGTCATTGGATAGAATGAATCCAATCTTCATGATGAGTGACTCAGGTGCCCGCGGTAACGCGTCGAACTTTACGCAGTTAGCTGGTATGCGCGGACTCATGGCCAACCCGGCAGGACGGATTATTGAATTGCCGATTAAAGCAAGTTTCCGTGAAGGATTAACGGTATTAGAGTATTTCATATCGACACATGGTGCACGTAAAGGTCTCGCGGATACAGCCCTTAAAACAGCTGACTCTGGTTATTTAACACGCCGTCTTGTTGACGTTGCGCAGGATGTTATCGTTCGTGAAGACGATTGCGGCACAGACCGGGGATTATTAGTAAGAGCCTTAATGGATGGAACAGAAGTGATCGAATCACTCGAGGAACGCTTAATCGGGCGTTATGCAAGAAAAACGGTAAGACATCCGGAAACCAATGAGGTTATTGTGCCTGAGAATGGGTTAATTACTGAAGATTTGGCAAATGAAATTGTCCAAGCAAATATAGAAGAAGTATGGATTCGTTCGGCATTCACATGTAACACAAGACACGGTGTATGTAAAAAATGTTACGGCCGCAACTTAGCTACCGGCCAGGAAGTTGAAGTAGGCGAAGCAGTCGGTATTATTGCTGCTCAATCAATCGGTGAACCGGGTACACAGTTAACAATGCGTACTTTCCATACAGGTGGAGTTGCAGGAGACGATATTACTCAAGGTTTGCCTCGTATCCAGGAGTTGTTTGAAGCACTCAACCCGAAAGGTCAAGCTGTTATTTCTGAAATTGACGGTGTCGTAGTTGGAATTAACGAAGGACGTGACCGCCAGCACGAAATTGTCATCCAAGGTGAAGTGGAAACCCGCACATACACTGCACCATATACAGCGCGCTTAAAAGTAAATGTAAATGACCGTGTTGAGCGAGGCCAGGAATTAACTGAAGGATCGATTGATCCGAAAGAATTACTAAAAGTAAAAGACGTATCTGCCGTACAAGAATACTTGCTTCGTGAAGTTCAAAAGGTATATCGTATGCAAGGGGTTGAAATCGGCGACAAGCACATTGAAGTTATGGTAAGACAAATGCTTCGTAAAGTGCGTGTTATCGATGCCGGTGAAACAGACGTCCTTCCAGGTACTCTGCTTGATATTCACCAATTTAGAGATGCTAACGAAAAAGCTCTGCTTGAAGGCAAGCTGCCGGCAACCGGCCGTCCTGTGTTGCTCGGTATTACAAAAGCATCTTTGGAAACAGATTCGTTCTTGTCTGCAGCATCATTCCAAGAAACGACAAGAGTTCTTACAGATGCAGCAATTAAAGGCAAACGCGATGAATTACTTGGCTTGAAAGAAAATGTTATTATCGGTAAGTTAGTTCCAGCTGGTACAGGAATGCTGCGTTACCGTAAAGCAAAGCCTATCTTAAAGGATGAAACTGTCGAAGATCCTGTAACGGTTGAGTGATTGTTTTATAATAGTGCGGTACTTGCTAGTGAAAATCACATGCAAGTACCGTATTTTTAATAAAGTTTTTATGAAACTGTGAGATGCCAGTATAAAAATTTTTCATCGGTATTGACATCGCTATTTTGAGATGATAATATAGCAAAGGTGCTTCAATTACCTGTTACTTTGGAGGATATATATATGTCTTATGAAAAAGTATCACAGGCTAGAAACATTATTGTAGGAACAAAGCAAGCAGTGAAAGCTCTTAAATCAGGGATAGTAATGGAACTTGTGATAGCCGACGATGCTGATCCAAATGTAACAGCAAAGGTTATCGATGTTGCAAAGGAAATGAATGTCCCGATAACCCGTGTTGATTCGATGAAAAAGCTTGGGAAAGCTTGTGGGATTGAAGTCGGAGCCGCCACTGTAGCGATTATCCGTTAAAAACTGTTTTTGCAGCCATAAATTGCAAGAACTTTGTTTTTGTTAAAAAATGAACCACCTGGATGTGTGGGCTTAAACGAAAATGTGAAGGGAGGAAAAATACATGCCTACAATTAACCAATTAGTACGCAAGCCTCGTAAATCAGTACCAGAAAAATCAAAATCACCTGCACTGAACAAAGGTTACAACAGTTTCAAAAAAGTGCAAACAAATGTATATTCACCACAAAAACGCGGTGTATGTACACGTGTTGGTACAATGACACCGAAAAAACCGAACTCAGCGCTTCGTAAATATGCTCGTGTTCGTTTAACAAACGGAATTGAGGTAACAGCGTACATTCCTGGTATCGGCCACAATTTACAAGAACACAGTGTGGTTCTTATCCGTGGCGGACGTGTAAAAGACTTGCCAGGGGTACGTTACCATATCGTACGCGGTGCGCTTGACACTGCTGGTGTTAATAACCGTATGCAAGGCCGTTCAAAATACGGTACTAAGAAACCAAAGGCAGCTAAAAAATAATTTCAAACGAATACAGTTTCGTTGAAAGGAGGAAAAATATATGCCACGTAAAGGACCTGTAGCAAAAAGAGATGTATTGCCAGATCCGATTTACAATTCTAAGCTAGTTACTCGTCTAATCAATAAAATGATGATTGACGGTAAAAGAGGTAAAGCCCAAACAATTCTTTACTCAGCATTTGATATTATTCGTGAACGTACTGGTAAAGATCCGATGGAAGTGTTTGAACAAGCACTGAAAAACATCATGCCTGTACTAGAAGTAAGAGCACGCCGTGTGGGTGGAGCCAACTACCAAGTTCCAGTTGAGGTGCGCCCTGAACGCCGTACAACACTAGGACTTCGCTGGTTAGTAAACTACGCTCGTCTACGTGGAGAGAAAACAATGCAAGAGCGTTTAGCTAATGAAATTCTTGATGCAGCCAACAACACTGGTGCGGCTGTTAAAAAACGTGAAGATACACACAAAATGGCAGAAGCAAACAAAGCGTTTGCTCACTATCGTTGGTAATATCAAATTTACAATAATAAAACACACTTATATTAAGGAAGGAGAAAGACCGAATGGCAAGAGAGTTCTCCTTAGAAAAGACTCGAAATATCGGTATCATGGCCCACATTGATGCTGGTAAAACAACAACAACCGAGCGTATCCTTTACTATACCGGTAAAATCCATAAGATCGGTGAAACTCATGAAGGTGCGGCTCAAATGGACTGGATGGAACAAGAGCAAGAACGCGGTATTACAATTACTTCCGCAGCGACAACTGCACAGTGGAAAAACCACCGCGTTAACATCATCGATACACCAGGACACGTAGACTTCACGGTTGAAGTTGAACGTTCTCTTCGTGTGCTTGATGGTGCGGTTACGGTTCTTGATGCTCAATCCGGTGTTGAGCCTCAAACTGAAACAGTTTGGCGCCAGGCGACAACTTATGGGGTACCGCGTATTGTATTTGTCAACAAAATGGATAAAATCGGTGCCGATTTCTTATATTCTGTTAAAACTCTTCATGATCGACTTCAGGCAAATGCTCATCCAATTCAGCTGCCAATCGGTGCTGAAGACAGTTTCGAGGGAATTATCGACCTTGTAGAAATGAATGCAACTTTCTACGCCAATGACCTTGGAACTGACATTGAAGTTCGTGAAATTCCAGAAGAATACAGAGCACAAGCTGAAGAATACCGTGAAAAATTAGTTGAAGCGGTAGCAGAACTTGATGAAGAGCTAATGGAAAAATACCTTGGCGGAGAAGAGATTACAAATGATGAACTAAAAGCTGCAATCCGTAAAGGAACAATCAATGTTGAATTCTTCCCTGTTCTTTGCGGTTCTGCTTTTAAGAACAAAGGTGTTCAATTAATGCTTGATGCAGTAATTGACTATCTTCCATCACCAGTAGATATACCGCCAATTAAAGGTGTTAACCCTGAAACAGAGGAAGAAGTAACTCGTCCATCTAGCGACGATGAACCGTTTGCTGCACTTGCATTTAAAGTTATGACTGACCCATATGTCGGTAAATTAACATTCTTCCGCGTTTATTCTGGTACATTGAGCTCTGGTTCTTATGTACAAAACTCTACAAAAAGAAAACGCGAACGTATTGGTCGAATACTACAAATGCATGCGAACCACCGCCAAGAAATCTCTATGGTTTATGCAGGGGACATCGCTGCAGCGGTAGGATTGAAAGATACAACAACTGGTGACACACTTTGTGATGACAAAAACCCTGTCATCTTAGAATCAATGCAATTCCCTGAACCGGTAATTCAACTTTCTGTGGAACCTAAGTCAAAAGCAGACCAAGATAAAATGTCGAATGCTTTACAAAAACTTCAAGAAGAGGATCCAACTTTCAGAGCGCACACAGACCCTGAAACAGGGCAAACAATTATTGCTGGTATGGGTGAGCTTCACTTAGACATCATCATTGACCGTATGCGCCGTGAATTCAAAGTTGAAGCGAATGTAGGTGCACCTCAGGTAGCTTACCGTGAAACTTTCCGTAAAAGTGCGCAAGTTGAAGGTAAATTTGCTCGTCAATCTGGTGGACGCGGACAATACGGACACGTTTGGATCGAATTCTCTCCAAATGAAGAAGGAAAAGGTTTCGAATTTGAAAACGCGATCGTTGGTGGTGTTGTACCGCGTGAATACATCCCTGCAGTGCAAGCAGGACTTGAAGACGCTCTTCAAAAAGGTGTTCTTGCAGGTTATCCGATGGTTGACATTAAAGCAAAACTATTTGATGGATCATACCATGATGTTGACTCCAGCGAAATGGCGTTCAAAATTGCTGCTTCTTTGGCACTTAAAAACGCAGCAGCAAAATGTGACCCTGTTCTCCTTGAACCGATAATGAGAGTAGAAGTAGTTGTTCCAGAAGAATACATGGGAGATATCATGGGAGGCATTACTGCCCGCCGTGGCCGTGTAGAAGGTATGGAAGCGCGCGGTAACGCTCAAGTAGTCCGTGCAATGGTTCCACTTTCAGAAATGTTTGGTTACGCTACTTCGCTTCGTTCTAGTACACAAGGACGCGGAGTTTTCACAATGCATTTTGACCACTACGAAGAAGTACCGAAATCAATCGCTGATGAAATCATCAAAAAAAATAGAGGCGAATAATTGATTTTAGTCTTTTAATCAAGTATAACTACTTATGTAAGCTTGGTTGCTGCGAATTAGGGCAGCCTCTTTCGCAGCCCATTTATATATTTAAAATTAAATTTTTTATAACCAAAGGAGGATTTTCCTAATGGCAAAAGCTAAATTCGACCGTTCTAAGCCACACGTGAACGTTGGTACAATTGGTCACGTTGACCATGGTAAAACTACTTTAACAGCTGCAATTACTACTGTACTTGCTAAGCAAGGTAAAGCTGAAGCTCGTGCATATGATCAAATCGATGCTGCTCCAGAAGAGCGTGAACGCGGTATCACAATTTCAACTGCACACGTAGAGTATGAAACTGAAAACCGTCACTATGCACACGTAGACTGCCCTGGACACGCTGACTACGTTAAAAACATGATCACTGGTGCTGCTCAAATGGACGGCGCTATCCTTGTTGTATCTGCTGCTGACGGTCCAATGCCGCAAACTCGTGAGCATATCCTTCTTTCTCGCCAAGTAGGTGTGCCTTACCTTGTTGTATTCTTAAACAAATGCGACATGGTAGACGACGAAGAACTTCTTGAACTAGTAGAAATGGAAGTACGCGATCTTCTTTCTGAGTACGAATTCCCTGGCGACGAAGTTCCAGTAATCAAAGGTTCTGCTCTTAAAGCACTTGAAGGCGACCCAGCTTGGGAAGAAAAAATCGTTGAGCTTATGAACGCTGTTGATGAGTACATCCCAACTCCAGAGCGTGAAACTGACAAACCATTCATGATGCCAGTTGAAGACGTATTCTCTATTACTGGTCGTGGTACAGTTGCTACTGGACGTGTAGAACGCGGACAAGTTAAAGTTGGTGACGTTGTTGAAATCATCGGTTTAACTGATGAGCCAAAATCTACAACTGTAACAGGTGTAGAAATGTTCCGTAAACTTCTTGACTACGCTGAAGCTGGTGACAACATCGGTGCTCTTCTTCGTGGTATTGCTCGTGAAGAAGTACAGCGCGGACAAGTTTTAGCAAAACCAGGTTCAATCACTCCACACACCAAATTCAAAGCTGAAGTTTACGTATTATCAAAAGAAGAAGGTGGACGTCATACTCCATTCTTCTCTAACTATCGCCCTCAGTTCTACTTCCGTACAACTGATGTAACTGGAATTATCACTCTTCCAGAAGGCGTAGAAATGGTTATGCCTGGCGACAACGTTGAAATGAACGTTGAGCTTATTGCTCCAATTGCAATCGAAGAAGGAACTAAATTCTCAATTCGTGAAGGTGGACGTACAGTAGGCGCTGGCGTTGTTTCCACTATTGTTGAGTAATAAAAAATAAATATATGAAAGCAGATGGGTGATAATCCATCTGCTTTTTTAATTTTTAAATAAAAAAGTTCCTGTTGAAAATGGTATATAGGGCCGCTATAATTGAAAAGGTGTGTGAAACATAAAGATTTTTCAAGAATATCTTGCGTTCACTTTATGTTTTCTGTATAATAGACAACGTTGGTCTTTGACTGCGATGAAGTGGAAGGTTGCTGACACACCCGGCCGCTTTGCCATGGCGAGTGCGTAGGAAATTTCCACGGAGAATGTCTATTTTAAAATAGGCGAAAAGGAGGGAAAATAATGGCAAAACAAAAAATACGTATCCGTTTAAAAGCTTATGATCACAGAATCCTTGATCAATCTGCAGAGAAAATTGTAGAAACAGCAAAACGTTCAGGTGCGGCTGTATCTGGTCCGATCCCGCTTCCAACTGAAAAATCTGTTTACACAATTCTTCGTGCGGTGCATAAGTACAAAGATTCACGTGAACAATTTGAGATGCGCACACACAAACGTCTTATCGACATCATTAATCCAACTCCACAAACAGTTGATTCATTAATGCGTTTAGACTTGCCATCCGGTGTTGATATTGAAATTAAACTTTAATGATATAAATAATGAAGAAATTAGGAGGTGTGACTGAAATGACCAAAGGAATCTTAGGAAGAAAGATCGGTATGACTCAAGTATTTGCTGAAAACGGTGACCTTATCCCGGTAACAGTTGTTGAAGCAACTCCAAACGTAGTTCTTCAAAAGAAATCTGTTGAGACTGACGGCTACGAAGCAATTCAGCTAGGATTTGAAGACAAACGCGAAAAGCTTGCTAATAAACCGGAAAAAGGACACGCTGCAAAAGCAAATACTGCTCCTAAGCGCTTCATTCGCGAAATCCGCGGAGTTGACTTAGCAGAGTATGAAGTTGGTCAAGAAGTCAAAGTTGATATTTTTGCAGAAGGAGAACTTGTTGATGTAACAGGTATCTCAAAAGGTAAAGGGTTCCAAGGTGTGATTAAGCGCCACGGGCAATCACGCGGACCTATGGCTCACGGTTCTCGTTACCATCGTCGTCCTGGTTCTATGGGACCTATCGCTCCAAACCGTGTATTCAAAAGTAAAAATCTGCCTGGACGCATGGGTGGAGAGAAAGTTACTGTTCAAAACCTTCAAATTGTTAAAGTTGACGCAGAGCGCAACTTACTTTTAATCAAAGGTAACGTACCGGGTCCTAAAAAGGGGCTTGTTAAAATTAAAAGTGCGGTAAAAGTAAAGCAATAAACCGGAAAGGAGGAAAAATGAATGCCGAAAGTAGCATTATTTAACCAAAACGGCTCACAAGTTGGTGAAATCGAACTAAACGACGCCGTTTTTGGTATCGAGCCTAACAAACACGTGTTATTTGAAGCTGTTGTTATGCAAAGAGCTTCTTTGCGTCAAGGAACACACAAAACAAAAATTCGTTCTGAAGTATCTGGCGGTGGCCGCAAACCATGGCGCCAAAAAGGAACAGGCCGTGCTCGCCAAGGTTCTATCCGTTCTCCACAATGGCGCGGCGGTGGTACTGTGTTCGGTCCTGTGCCACGCAGCTACAGCTACAAGCTTCCTAAAAAAGTGCGTCGCTTAGCAATTAAATCTGCATTATCTTCTAAAGTTTTAGAAGAAAATATTTTAGTATTAGAAAACCTTGTTTTCGAAACTCCAAAAACAAAAGATTTTGTAGGTGTTTTAAAAAATCTTTCTGTTGATTCAAAAGCGCTCGTCGTTACAGCAGATCTAGATGAAAACGTCGCATTATCTGCACGAAATATCCCTGGTGTAACTGTTGTAGCAGCTAACGGAATCAACGTTTTGGATGTTTTAAATCATGATAAGTTAATCATGACGAAAGCAGCGGTTGAAAAAGTAGAGGAGGTGCTTGCATAATGGATGCACGTGAAGTCATTAAGCGCCCCGTAATCACTGAACGTTCAACTGATCTAATGGCTGATAAAAAATACACCTTTGAAGTGGATGTAAGAGCTAACAAGACTCAAGTAAAAGACGCTGTTGAAGAAATTTTCGGCGTAAAAGTTGAAAAAGTAAACATTATGAACTATAAAGGCAAGTTCAAGCGTATGGGTAAATTCGGCGGTTATACAAATAAGCGTCGCAAAGCCATCGTAACGCTAACTCAAGACAGCAAAGAAATCGAATTATTTGAAGTATAAATATTTTAATTAGAAGAGGAGGGAATTTAAAATGGCGATTAAGAAGTACAAACCTACCTCCAACGGTCGTCGCGGCATGACAGTATTAGATTTTTCGGAAATCACTACTGACAAACCAGAAAAATCCTTGCTTGCTCCTTTAAAAAGAAAAGGCGGCCGCAACAACCAAGGTAAGTTAACTGTTCGTCATCAAGGTGGCGGTCATAAGCGTCAATACCGTATCATTGATTTTAAACGTGACAAAGACGGCATTCCAGGACGCGTTGCCACTATTGAATATGATCCAAACCGTTCTGCAAACATTGCATTAATTAACTATGTTGATGGAGAAAAGCGTTACATTCTTGCTCCAAAAAACCTTGAAGTTGGTATGGAAATAATGTCTGGTCCAGAAGCAGACATCAAAGTAGGTAACGCACTTCCATTAGCAAACATTCCTGTAGGTACTGTTATTCACAATATCGAATTAAAGCCTGGCAAAGGTGGTCAATTAGTACGTTCAGCCGGTACTTCCGCACAAGTTCTTGGTAAAGAAGGCAAATACGTACTTGTCCGCTTAAACTCTGGTGAAGTTCGCATGATCCTTGCAACTTGCCGTGCTTCTATCGGCCAAGTAGGGAACGAACAGCACGAATTAATTAACATTGGTAAAGCAGGACGTTCTCGTTGGTTAGGGAAACGCCCAACTGTTCGCGGTTCTGTAATGAACCCTAACGATCACCCACACGGCGGTGGTGAAGGACGTGCGCCGATCGGACGTAAGTCTCCAATGACTCCTTGGGGTAAACCAACTCTTGGTTTCAAAACCCGCAAAAAGAAAAACAAATCTGATAAATTTATCGTACGTCGTCGTAAAAAATAACGGGATTGAACTACGGTTCATACATCGAACCGTAGAACAATCACGAAGGGAGGTTCAAATATGGGTCGCAGCTTAAAAAAAGGACCTTTTGTTGATGAGCATTTAATGAAAAAGATCGAAAAATTAAATGAAACGGATAAAAAACAAGTTGTGAAAACTTGGTCACGCCGTTCAACGATCTTCCCGCAATTCATCGGACACACAATCGCTGTCTATGACGGTCGCAAACATGTTCCTGTTTATATTACTGAAGATATGGTAGGACACAAGTTAGGAGAGTTTGCTCCAACTCGTACTTATAAAGGCCACGCAAGTGACGATAAGAAAACAAGACGTTAATGAGAGGAGGGCATTTTCAGATGCAAGCTAAAGCTGTTGCAAGAACAGTTCGTATTGCTCCTCGTAAAGCTCGTTTAGTTGTAGATCTAATTCGAGGAAAGCAAGTTGGTGAAGCGGTGGCAATTTTAAAACACACTCCAAAAGCTGCTTCTCCGATCGTAGAAAAAGTATTGAAATCTGCTGTTGCTAACGCAGAACATAACTACGAAATGGACGTTAATAATCTCGTTGTATCTCAGGCTTACGTAAACGAAGGGCCGACATTAAAACGTTTCCGTCCTCGTGCAATGGGACGTGCAAGCCAAATTAACAAACGTACAAGTCACATTACAATCGTTTTATCAGAAAAGAAGGAGGGATAATCAGTGGGTCAAAAAGTGAATCCAGTCGGTTTGCGTATCGGGATCATCCGTGATTGGGAATCAAAATGGTACGCAGAAAAAGAATACGCTGATCTTTTACACGAAGACCTTAAAGTACGTGAGTACATCACGAAGCGTTTAAGCGATGCTTCTGTTTCTAAAGTAGAAATTGAACGTGCCGCAAACCGTTTAAATATTACTATCCACACTGCAAAGCCTGGTATGGTAATTGGTAAAGGCGGTACAGAAGTTGAAGCTCTTCGCAAGGCGCTTAACAATCTTACAGGAAAACGGGTACACATCAACATCCTTGAAATTAAGAAAGCTGATATTGACGCAAAATTAGTTGCTGAAAATATTGCCCGTCAATTAGAAAACCGTGTATCATTCCGCCGTGCACAAAAACAGGCTATTCAACGTGCAATGCGTGCTGGAGCAAAAGGAATTAAAACAATGGTATCCGGTCGTTTAGGCGGTGCCGACATCGCCCGTTCTGAGCACTACAGCGAAGGAACAGTTCCACTTCATACTCTTCGTGCCGACATCGACTATGCAACTGCTGAAGCTGATACAACATACGGCAAGCTTGGTGTAAAAGTATGGATTTATCGTGGAGAAGTCCTTCCTGTGAAGAAGAAAACTGAGGAAGGAGGCAATTAATTATGTTAATGCCAAAACGCGTTAAATATCGTCGTGAGCACCGCGGAAAAATGCGCGGACGCGCTAAAGGCGGTACTGAAGTACATTTCGGTGAATTCGGTTTACAAGCTACAGAAGCTGGTTGGATTACAAACCGTCAAATCGAAGCTGCACGTATTGCTATGACACGTTACATGAAACGTGGCGGTAAAGTTTGGATTAAAATCTTCCCTCATAAACCATACACTGCAAAACCATTAGAGGTCCGCATGGGTTCCGGTAAAGGTGCTCCTGAAGGATGGGTAGCAGTTGTAAAGCCAGGGAAAGTAATGTTTGAAGTTGCAGGTGTATCTGAAGAGATCGCTCGTGAAGCATTGCGCCTTGCATCACACAAACTGCCAGTGAAATGTAAGTTTGTAAAACGAGAAGAAATTGGTGGTGAATCTAATGAAAGCTAATGAAATTCGTGAACTTACCACTGCCGAAATTGAACAAAAAGTAAAGTCTCTAAAAGAAGAGCTTTTTAACCTACGCTTTCAATTAGCAACTGGACAACTAGAAAACACAGCCCGTATTCGGGAAGTACGCAAAGCGATTGCTCGAATGAAAACTGTTATTCGTGAAAGAGAGATCGGTGTTAACAATCGATAACCTGAGAGGAGGTTCGCACAATGAGTGAACGTAACCAACGCAAAGTTTACACAGGACGCGTTGTTTCTGACAAGATGGATAAGACAATTACAGTTCTTGTAGAGACTTACAAAAAGCATCCTCTTTACGGTAAGCGCGTTAAATACTCTAAGAAGTTTAAAGCTCATGATGAGCAAAACCAGGCAAAAGTTGGCGATATCGTACGCATTATGGAAACTCGCCCGCTTTCAGCTACAAAACGCTTCCGTTTAGTTGAAGTGGTGGAAAAAGCCGTTATTATTTAATTGTTCGGATTAAGGTTGATTCCGAAGGGAGGTTACACACATGATTCAACAAGAATCACGTTTAAAAGTTGCTGACAACTCTGGTGCTCGTGAAGTACTTACTATTAAAGTTCTTGGTGGCTCTGGCCGCAAAACAGCTAATATCGGTGACGTCATCGTATGTACAGTCAAACAAGCAACACCAGGTGGCGTTGTTAAAAAAGGTGATGTTGTAAAAGCCGTTGTTGTTCGTACAAAACGCGGCGTCCGTCGTAATGATGGCACATATATCCGTTTTGATGAAAACGCATGTGTTATTATCCGTGATGATAAGAGCCCTCGTGGAACTCGTATCTTCGGACCTGTTGCTCGTGAACTACGCGACAACAACTTTATGAAAATCGTGTCTTTAGCTCCAGAAGTACTATAACTCAAATTTAATGCCTTTAAGGAGGTGCGAAAGCAGATGCATGTAAAAAAAGGTGACAAAGTAATGGTCATCTCTGGCAAAGACAAAGGCAAAACAGGAATCATCCTGGCTGCTTTTCCTAAGAAAAGCCGTGTCCTAGTAGAAGGTGTAAATATTATTAAAAAGCATTCTAAACCTTCTCAAGCTAATCCGCAGGGCGGAATTATCAGCCAAGAGGCACCTATTCATGTATCAAACGTAATGCCAATTGACCCGAAAACAGGAGAACCAACACGAGTTGGCTACAAAGTGGTTGATGGCAAAAAAGTTCGCATTGCGAAAAAATCTGGTGAAGTTTTAGATAAATAGTTCATATAAGAAGGGAGGTACAATAAATGAACCGCCTAAAAGAAAAATTTGTAAAAGAAATTACTCCTGCTCTTATGAGCAAGTTCAACTATAAATCTGTAATGGAAGTACCTAAACTTGAAAAAATCGTAATCAACATGGGTGTTGGTGACGCTGTTCAAAACGCAAAAGCTCTTGATAATGCTGTTGAAGAGCTTGCAACAATTACAGGACAAAAACCAGTTGTAACTCGTGCAAAAAAATCAATTGCTGGTTTCCGTCTTCGTGAAGGTATGCCAATCGGTGCAAAAGTTACTCTTCGTGGAGAGCGTATGTACGAGTTTTTCGACAAACTGATTTCTGTTTCTCTTCCGCGTGTACGTGACTTCCGCGGAGTTTCTAAGAAAGCATTTGACGGCCGCGGTAACTACACACTTGGCGTAAAAGAACAGTTGATCTTCCCTGAAATTGATTACGATAAAGTAAGTAAAGTACGTGGTATGGATATTGTCATTGTAACCACTGCTAAGACTGATGAAGAGGCTCGTGAACTTTTAACTCAATTTGGAATGCCATTCCAAAAGTAATCGCTAAATAGAGGGAGGCGAAAATGTGGCTAAAAAATCAATGATTGCGAAACAAAAACGCAAGCCTAAATTTAAAGTGCAAGAGTACACACGCTGCGAACGCTGCGGTCGTCCACACTCTGTATACCGCAAATTTAAGCTTTGCCGTATTTGTTTCCGTGAATTAGCATACAAAGGACAAATTCCAGGTGTGAAAAAAGCAAGCTGGTAAAACCCAACTCTGGGAAGGAGGTAAAAAAAAATGGTCATGACAGATCCAATTGCAGATATGCTTACTCGTATTCGCAATGCGAATATGGTTCGTCACGAAAAATTAGAAGTACCTGCTTCTAATATTAAAAAAGAAATTGCTGAAATTCTAAAGCGCGAAGGTTTCATTCGTGATGTAGAGTATATTGATGATAATAAACAAGGTATTATCCGCATTTTCTTAAAATACGGCCCAAACAATGAACGTGTTATTACTGGTTTAAAACGCATCAGTAAGCCAGGTCTTCGTGTTTATGCAAAATCCAACGAAGTGCCTCGTGTATTAAACGGTCTTGGCATCGCAATTGTATCAACTTCTCAAGGTGTTTTGACTGATAAAGAAGCTCGTGCAAAACAAATCGGTGGAGAAGTTTTAGCATACGTTTGGTAATACAGTTTCTGAATGAATGGAGGTGCAATAAATGTCTCGCATAGGTAAAAAACCAATTGAAATCCCATCTGGTGTTACAGTTACTGTTAATAACAATACTGTGACAGTAAAAGGCCCTAAAGGCGAATTAACTCGTTCGTTTAACCCAGATATGGAAATTAAAGTAGAAGATAACGTAGTTACTGTCACTCGCCCATCTGATGTGAAAGAACACCGCGCGTTGCACGGCACAACTCGTGCGATTATCGCAAACATGGTGGAAGGAGTATCCAAAGGCTTTGAAAGAAGCCTTGAGCTGGTCGGGGTTGGATACCGTGCTCAAAAACAAGGCAAAAAGCTAGTACTTAACGTCGGTTACTCTCATCCTGTAGAAATTGAACCTGAAGAAGGTCTTGAAATTGAAGTTCCAGCTAACACAAAAGTTGTCGTAAAAGGTATTGACAAAGAACGTGTTGGAGCTTTAGCAGCAAACATTCGCCAAGTTCGTCCACCAGAGCCATACAAAGGTAAAGGAATCCGCTACGAAGGCGAATATGTGCGCCGTAAAGAAGGTAAAACTGGTAAGTAATGCCGCATAGGTAAACGAAAGGAGTGACCTGAATGATTACGAAACCTGACAAAAATGCAGTCCGCAAGAAAAGACATGCTCGTGTTCGTTCTAAACTAAGCGGTACTGCAGCTCGTCCTCGTTTAAACGTGTTTCGTTCAAACAAACACATTTATGCACAACTAATCGACGATGTGAATGGAGTTACTTTAGCAAGTGCTTCAACATTAGATAAAGATTTGAACCTTGAGTCCACCGGGAACGTTGAGGCAGCACAAAAGGTCGGAGAATTAGTTGCTAAACGTGCTATCGAAAAAGGAATTAAATCTGTGGTGTTTGATCGTGGCGGATACTTGTATCATGGACGGGTTAAAGCTTTAGCAGAAGCTGCCCGTGAAAACGGTTTAGAATTTTAATAGACAAAGGAGGGACACGAAAAGATGCGTCGCATTGATCCAAACAAACTTGAACTTGAAGAACGCGTAGTTACCGTTAATCGTGTAGCGAAAGTTGTTAAAGGCGGTCGTCGATTCCGCTTCTCTGCTCTTGTAGTAGTAGGAGATAAAAACGGTCATGTTGGTTTCGGTACTGGAAAAGCTCAAGAGGTACCTGATGCTATTCGCAAAGCAATTGAAGATGCGAAGAAAAACTTAATTAAAGTACCTATCGTTGGTACGACAATTCCACACGAAGTTATCGGACATTTTGGTGCAGGGAAAATTCTTTTAAAACCTGCTCTCGAAGGTACTGGAGTTATTGCTGGCGGTCCAGTTCGTGCGGTACTTGAGTTAGCTGGTGTTGGTGATATCCTTTCTAAATCATTGGGAACAAATACACCAATTAACATGATTCGTGCAACAATTGACGGTTTAAAACAATTAAAACGTGCTGAGGACGTAGCAAAATTACGTGGTAAATCAGTAGAAGAACTGTTAGGATAAGGAGGGAAATCAAATGGCGAAAAAACTAGAAATTACCCTCACTCGCAGCGTAATTGGTCGTCCTAAAGACCAACGCGAAACAGTTAAAGCTCTTGGATTACGTAAATTGAACCAAACAGTTGAGCATCAAGACAATCCAGCTATTCGCGGAATGATCAATAAAGTTGCTCACCTTGTAACGGTAAAAGAACAATAATTTCATTCTTCTTGAATAAGGAGGTGCCAACATGAAACTTCATGAATTAAAGCCTGCAGAAGGTTCTCGCCATGACCGCAAACGCAAAGGTCGCGGTATTGGTTCTGGTAACGGTAAAACTGCTGGTCGAGGTCATAAAGGTCAAAATGCACGTTCTGGCGGTGGTGTTCGTCCTGGCTTCGAAGGTGGTCAAACTCCACTTTTCCGACGTTTGCCTAAACGTGGATTTACAAACATTAACCGCAAAGAATATGCAATTGTAAACCTTGATGCCTTAAACCGTTTTGAAGAAGGTACTGAAGTTACTCCAGAACTTCTGATTGAAACTGGGGTAGTACGCAATGAAAAAGCAGGTATTAAAATTCTTGCAAAAGGAAAAGTTGAGAAAAAGCTTACTGTAAAAGCTCATAAATTCTCCTCTGCTGCAAAGGAAGCGATTGAAGCTGCCGGCGGTCAAACTGAGGTGATTTAATGTTTCAGTCAATCTCCAATTTTATGCGCGTGGGTGAAATAAGACGTAAAATCATATTCACCCTTTTAATGTTAATTGTATTCCGCATCGGTGCATTTATCCCTGTACCGAATGTGAATGCAGAGGTTTTAAAAGTACAAGATCAACTTAACGTGTTTGGCGTTTTAAATACATTTGGGGGCGGAGCTTTAAAAAACTTCTCTATTTTTGCGATGGGAATTATGCCGTATATCACAGCATCAATCATTGTTCAATTATTACAAATGGATGTTGTGCCAAAATTTACGGAATGGTCAAAACAGGGAGAAGTTGGGCGCCGCAAATTAGCTCAGTTTACCCGCTATTTTACAATTGTACTTGGATTAATCCAAGCTTTTGGCATGTCTTACGGTTTTAATAACATGTCAAGAGGGATGCTTATCGTAGATCCCGGCATCTCTACCTATCTGCTGATCGCGATTGTATTAACTGCTGGAACGGCCTTTTTAATGTGGTTAGGCGAACAAATTACAGCAAAAGGTGTGGGAAACGGAATCTCGATCATCATCTTTGCGGGGATTGTTGCCGGAATTCCGTCGACATTCAACCAAATCTATGCGCAACAGCTTGAAAATTCAGGGGAACAATTATTTTTGCGAATTATTACAGTCGTGTTAATTGTTTTAGCAGTCATTGCGTTAATTGTCGGGGTTATTTTTATCCAGCAGGCATTGCGGAAGATCCCGATACAATATGCGAATCGAATGGTTGCAGGGAGAAATCCAGTAGGGGGACAATCAACGCATTTACCGTTAAAGGTGAATTCTGCCGGCGTTATTCCAGTTATCTTTGCGGTTTCATTTATTGTTACACCGCCAACGATTGCTTCATTTTTTGGGCAAAATGATGTAACGCTTTGGATTCAGAAGACGTTTGATTATACTAAGCCAATTGGTATGATCTGTTACGTGGCACTTATTATTGCCTTTACGTACTTCTATGCTTTTATACAAGTAAATCCTGAGCAAGTTGCGGAAAACCTTAAAAAGCAAGGCGGTTATATTCCTGGAATACGTCCTGGAAAAAACACACAGGAGTACTTGACACGCGTTTTATACCGTCTGACACTGCCTGGTTCGTTGTTCTTAGCATTTATTGCGATAATGCCGGTTTTCTTTATTCAGTTCGCCGGGTTGCCACACTCTGCTAAGATCGGTGGAACGAGCCTTCTCATCGTTGTCGGTGTAGCGCTTGAAACAATGAAACAGCTTGAAGCACAGCTTGTAAAACGCCATTATAAAGGTTTCATTAAATAATGTGGTTTTAGGGGCAGATGCTCCCTAAAACCTATTAAGAGACTGAGGGGGAATACGGGTGAATTTAGTATTAATGGGGCTTCCAGGTGCAGGTAAAGGTACTCAGGCCGAGAAGATCGTGGAAAAATACAACATCCCTCATATCTCAACAGGAGATATGTTCCGTGCTGCTATGAACGAAGGAACGGAACTTGGTTTAAAGGCTAAGTCTTTCATGGATAAAGGTGAACTTGTCCCTGATGAAGTGACAATTGGCATTGTCCGTGAAAGATTAAGCAAGGATGACTGTCAGAATGGATTCCTTTTAGACGGATTTCCAAGAACAGTTGCCCAAGCTGAAGCTCTTGAAGCCATGCTGGCCAGCATGGATAAAAAAATAGATTATGTTATTAACGTAGTTGTAGATAAAGATATTTTAATGGAACGTTTGACTGGACGCCGCATCTGCAAAAACTGTGGCGCAACGTATCATCTTGTCTTTAATCCTCCGAAGGTTGAAGGTGTATGCGACCGCTGCGGCGGGGAGCTGTATCAGCGTGCGGATGATAACAGTGAGACAGTCCAAAATCGTTTAGAAGTAAATATGAAACAAACAAAACCTTTATTAGACTTCTATGAATCAAAAGGGTATTTACGCAATATCAATGGTCAGCAAGACATTGAAAAAGTGTTTGCTGATATTGATGAATTGCTTGGGGGCTTACATTAATGATTATATCGAAAACCCCTCGAGAAATTGAAATTATGAGGGAAGCCGGCAGGATTGTAGCCCTTACCCATCAGGAGCTAAAAAAGCATATTTCACCTGGTATTACAACAAAGGAACTGGATGCAATTGCGGAACAGTTTATCCTTAAAACTGATGCAATCCCTTCTTTTAAAGGTTATAATGGTTTCCCTGGCAGCATCTGTGCCTCAGTCAATAATGAGCTTGTTCACGGGATTCCGAGTGATCGTGTTTTAAAAGAGGGCGATATTATCACGATCGATATCGGTGTTAAATATAATGGTTATCATGGTGACTCGGCTTGGACATATCCAGTTGGAAATATAGATGAAGAAACAAATCGCCTTTTAGAGGTAACGGAAGAATCTCTATACAGAGGCCTGATGGAAGCAAAGCCTGGAGAGCGCCTATCGAACATCTCCCATGCGATTCAAACGTATGTGGAATCAAACGGCTTTTCCATTGTACGCGAGTATGTAGGACACGGAGTAGGGCAAGAATTACATGAAGACCCGCAAATTCCTCATTATGGTCCGCCCAACAAAGGTCCGCGTCTAAAGCCTGGAATGGTATTAGCGATTGAACCAATGGTGAATGCGGGAAGCCGATATGTTAAAACGTTAACTGATAATTGGACAGTTGTGACAGTTGACGGAAAAATGTGTGCTCATTTTGAGCATACTGTAGCAATCACTGAAACAGGGTGTGAGATATTAACGAAAGCCTAAGTGCAGGTGATTTTCGTTGATCGATTATGATTCTGGTCCGCAAATTGGGCAGATTGTTCGAATTACGAGCGGACGGGATGCCGGTCAATATGCTATAATAATAAGGTTGGGTGAAGAACCATTTGTATATCTTGCAGACGGAGAAAAACGAAAGTTTGACCGTCCCAAGAAAAAGAATATTCAACATCTTCAACTGACTCAACACATATCTCCGGAAGTTCAAAGCAGTATCAGGGAAACAGGCCGTGTAACAAACGGAAAGCTTCGCTTTGCACTTGCAAAGTTTATAAATGAATCCAAATTTGAGCGTAAGAAGGGAGATGAGTTCGATGGCAAAAGATGATGTTATTGAAGTGGAAGGTACAGTCGTTGAAACTTTGCCAAATGCCATGTTTAAGGTAGAATTAGAAAATGGTCATACTGTATTGGCTCATGTGTCCGGTAAAATTCGCATGCACTTCATTCGGATTTTACCTGGAGATAAAGTAACAGTTGAGCTTTCACCATATGACTTAACTCGCGGAAGAATTACGTACCGCTTTAAATAATCCTATAAATGCACTCCGTACTATTAAGGAGGTTAGAATAATGAAAGTCAGACCATCTGTAAAGCCGATCTGCGAAAAATGTAAAGTTATCCGCAGACGCGGTAAAGTAATGGTTATCTGCGAAAATCCTAAACATAAACAAAAACAAGGTTAATTTTGAAGGAGGTGCACTCTAGATGGCACGTATTGCTGGTGTAGATATTCCACGTGAGAAACGTGTAGTAATTTCTTTGACTTATATCTATGGTATCGGTAAACCTACAGCTCAAAAGATTTTAGCGGAAGCAGGTGTTTCTGAAGACACTCGCGTTCGCGATTTAACAGAAGAGGAACTAAACAAAATCCGTGATATCGTTGATAAATTAAAGGTTGAAGGTGACCTTCGCCGTGAAGTATCCCTTAACATTAAGCGTTTAATGGAAATCGGGTGCTATCGTGGTTTACGTCATCGCCGTGGTTTACCTGTTCGCGGACAAAATACGAAAAACAATGCACGTACACGCAAAGGTCCTCGTAAGACTGTAGCGAACAAGAAAAAATAATCGGTAAAGGAGGTACATCTAAATGGCTCGTAAAACTAATACACGCAAACGCCGTGTGAAAAAGAATATTGAAACTGGTATTGCTCACATTCGTTCAACTTTCAATAACACGATCGTAACGATCACTGACGTTCATGGTAACGCGATTGCATGGTCAAGTGCAGGTGCGCTTGGTTTTAAAGGTTCTCGTAAATCAACTCCATTTGCGGCACAAATGGCAGCTGAAACCGCAGCCAAATCGTCAATGGAACACGGTATGAAATCACTTGAAGTAACAGTTAAAGGACCTGGTGCGGGACGTGAAGCTGCTATCCGTGCTCTTCAAGCTGCAGGACTTGAAGTCACAGCAATTAAAGACGTAACTCCAGTTCCGCATAACGGATGTCGCCCGCCAAAACGTCGCCGTGTTTAATATTTCTGTATAGATTTTGTATCCCTGTCTATAATGGGATATGATACAACTTTTTTCGTGATTGTACGGAAATCATTAATCCAGTTGTTGTGCACAAACGGGAACGTAAACATGGGGGAATTTCGGTATGTTTACCATGCCGGGTTTCGACGTTTTGAAGGAGGGTATATTTGATGATCGAAATAGAAAAACCAAAAATTGAAACCGTTGAGATCAACGATGATGCCAAGTATGGGAAGTTCGTCGTAGAACCACTTGAGCGTGGATATGGTACAACTTTGGGTAACTCCTTACGTCGTATCCTATTATCCTCACTCCCAGGTGCCGCTGTCACATCGATTCAAATCGATGGGGTGCTTCATGAGTTTTCAACAATTGAAGGCGTTGTAGAGGATGTTACATCTATTATTTTAAACATTAAAAAACTAGCGCTGAAAATCTACTCAGATGAAGAAAAAACGCTTGAAATTGATGCGCAGGGAGAAGGAATAGTAACTGCAGCTGATATTAGACATGATAGTGATGTGGAAATCCTAAATCCTGATCTTCACATTGCGACTCTTGCGAAAAACGGTCATCTGCGCATGCGTTTAACTGCAAAACGCGGACGTGGCTATACGCCTGCTGAACAGAACAAGAAAGAAGATCAGCCAATTGGTGTGATCCCAATTGACTCTATCTTTACACCGGTTTCACGTGTTCAATATCAAGTTGAAAATACACGTGTTGGCCAAATGACAAACTATGACAGGCTTACGCTTGATGTTTGGACAGATGGCAGCACAGGTCCACAGGAAGCAATTGCTCTAGGGGCCAAAATATTAACAGAGCATTTAAATATCTTCGTCGGATTAACGGATGAAGCTCAAAATGCAGAAATTATGGTAGAAAAAGAGGAAGACCAAAAAGAAAAAGTTCTTGAAATGACAATTGAAGAGCTTGATCTATCGGTTCGTTCATATAACTGCCTGAAACGCGCTGGAATTAATACTGTTCAAGAATTAGCTAATAAAACGGAAGAAGATATGATGAAAGTGCGTAATTTGGGACGCAAATCTCTTGAAGAAGTAAAACACAAACTTGAAGAGCTTGGATTAAGCTTACGAAAAGATGACTAGTTAGCAATTGCTTAACTAGGCATTTTGCTGTCAGTTCGGCTAACAATCATGACTTCAACAAAGGAGGGAAACTTTCATGGCTTACAGAAAGTTAGGACGTACTAGTGCTCAGCGTAAAGCTATGTTGCGTGACTTAGCAACAGATTTAATTATCAATGAGCGTATTGAAACAACTGAAACTCGTGCGAAAGAACTTCGCTCAGTTGTAGAAAAAATGATCACCCTTGGAAAGCGTGGCGATTTACATGCGCGTCGTCAAGCTGCTGCTTTTATCCGTAACGAAGTTGCGAATACTGAAACAAAGCAAGATGCACTTCAAAAATTATTCACTGATATCGCTCCTCGTTACGAAGAACGCCAAGGTGGCTACACGCGTATCATGAAACTTGGTCCTCGCCGCGGTGACGGTGCACCAATGGTGATTATCGAGTTAGTTTAATAATTCTTTACTAACAACAAGGGCGGCGGACAGTTTATATCGAAACTTGTTCAATGCCCTTTTTGTATATCGGATAATATAGCTTGGAGGTTTTATTCTTCACGCTGCTATTCGAAAGCAAAGCCATAACGAGTGTTATGATGAGCAACCATTTGATTGTCTCGTCTAGCTCATGCGCCTCTTCCCGTTTCTTGCAGAAATTTCGATCTGTGCGAATTGAGAATTTCTCCTGGGAATGAGGTGCAGGCTTTTTTTTATATTTGGAACTTTTTTGATTTAGCTATTTTTGATACAGTTTAAAAGTGTATGGTGATAGAAGTAGAGTTTATGGGAGGACCACCATGGAAGAAGCGCTTGTTGTTCTTGATCATGTTTCTTTTCAATACGAAGGACAAGAAGGATATGCATTAAAAGATGTTTCTTTTGAAATCCGTAAAGGAGAATGGGTTGCTATTGTCGGCCATAACGGATCAGGCAAGTCTACTTTAGCAAAGCTATTAAACGGTCTGCAATTTCCCAAGGAAGGGAAAATTAGAGTTTGCGGTATAGAAAGTACAGAAGAGTCCGTCTGGGAAGTAAGAAAAAGAATCGGAATGGTCTTTCAAAATCCTGATAACCAATTTGTAGGCACTACTGTTCAGGATGATGTGGCTTTTGGTTTAGAAAATAACGGTATTCCTCGTGAGGTAATGGTCCAGCGTGTGAAAGAAGCGTTAGAAAAAGTTAACATGGATCAATTTCTGGATCAAGAGCCGCATCATCTGTCTGGGGGACAGAAACAAAGAGTGGCGATTGCGGGCATCCTTGCCTTAAGGCCGGAAATTATTATATTGGATGAAGCAACTTCAATGCTTGACCCTAGAGGAAGAGAAGAAGTTTTACAAACGATAAGAGATTTAAAAGATGCAGAGGGGTTAACCGTTATCTCGATTACCCACGACTTAGAAGAGGCGGCTAAAGCTGATCGGATTTTGGTGATGAATAAGGGTCAACTATATCGTGAAGGTACTCCAGAACAAATTTTTCAAATGGATGAAGAATTGATAGAACTTGGGCTGGATATCCCATTTCCGGTCAAAATGAGCAAAGCACTGAGGGAAAGAGGATTGTCTATACCTAAATATTTTTTGTCGGAAGAAGAGTTGGTGAAAGAGTTATGGACATCTCATTGCAACAAGTAGAATACCGGTATCAAGCTGATACTCCTTTTGAACGGCTGGCGATTCAGGATGTTTCGATTGACATCCCATCCGGCACGTATTTGGCGATTATTGGGCACACCGGTTCGGGAAAGTCAACGGTCCTTCAACATTTGAATGCATTATTAAAGCCAACCGGTGGAAAAGTCATTATTGGCGAGCGAGAAATAATGGCGAATAAAAAAGAAAAAAGACTGCGGGACATTCGGCAGAAGGTTGGAATTGTTTTTCAATTTCCAGAACATCAGCTTTTTGAAGAAACGGTAGAGAAAGATATTTGTTTCGGTCCAATGAATTTCGGAGTTTCAGAAGAAGAGGCAAAAAAACGTGCCCGGCAAGCCATCAAGCAAGTTGGGCTGCCTGAATATATTCTCGGAAAATCACCATTTGATTTATCAGGCGGTCAAATGAGAAGGGTAGCCATTGCGGGAGTATTAGCAATGGAACCTGAAGTGATCGTTCTCGACGAACCAACTGCAGGTCTCGATCCCCGTGGCCGCAAAGAGATAATGGAAATGTTCTATCGTCTTCACCTCGAAAGAAATTTGACAACTGTTTTAGTTACTCACAGTATGGAAGATGCAGCACGGTATGCAGATCAAATTGTTATTATGCATAAGGGGAAAGTATTCAAAAAAGGAAGTCCTGAAGAGATCTTCGCTTCTCCCAAGGAATTGATAAAGCTTGGCCTGGATGTTCCAGAAATCGTGCGTTTTCAATTAAAAATTGAGCAGACTTTTCAAACGAAATTAGGAAGAACGTTTCTTTCCATGGAAGAGCTGACAGAAGCTATCGCTCGTCTTTTGAAAAGGGGGAATCCGGTATGATGGAAAAAATAATCTTTGGCAGATATGTTCCTGCCGATTCCATTATTCACCGAATGGACCCTCGTTCAAAACTTTTGATCGTCTTTTTGTTTGTGTGCATTGTATTTATTGCGAACAATAGTATCACTTATGGGATCCTTGCCGTTTATACTTTTATTATGATGAGATTGTCCAAAATTTCGTTTCGCTTTCTCTATGGAGGCTTAAAACCGGTTTTATGGCTTGTCGTTTTTACGATGCTGCTTCATTTGTTTTTTACAAAAGAAGGACAGCTGCTGTTTGAATTGGGGCCGTTAAAAATATATGAAGAAGGGCTCAGGAAGGGGATTTTTATCTCACTGAGGTTTTTCCTGCTAATATTAGTAACCTCTTTGCTGACATTAACAACAACCCCGATTGAGATTACAGACGGGCTTGAAACGCTCTTAAAGCCGCTGAACAAAGTAAAGTTTCCAGTGCATGAATTAGCTCTTATGATGTCTATTTCGCTTCGTTTCATTCCAACCTTGATGCAGGAAACTGATAAAATTATGAAAGCCCAGACAGCTAGAGGCGTCGAATTTACAAGCGGTCCTGTGAAAGAAAGGATAAAAGCGATTATTCCGCTCTTAATCCCTTTATTTGTCAGCTCTTTTAAAAGAGCGGAAGAGCTTGCTACTGCGATGGAAGCCAGGGGATACCGCGGAGCAGAAGGAAGAACGAAATATCGCCAGTTACATTGGAAGCCGGCTGATACAGCTATGCTTGTTCTATTAGGAATTATCGCTATCTTATTAATCTTATTTAGGACTTAAGTGGAGTTGTGAAATGCAAAGATATAAATGTACGATTACTTATGACGGATCTCAATTTTCAGGATATCAGATCCAGCCAGGCATGCGGACAATCCAGGGAGAAATTGAAGCCGCCTTGTCAAAACTTCATAAAGGCGAACGTATAAAGATCAGTGCTTCCGGACGCACCGATGCGGGGGTCCATGCTAAAGGACAAGTTATTCACTTTGATTCTGCTTTAGCGATTCCGACAGCGAAATGGGAAATAGCCTTAAATTCGGTCTTGCCTGATGATATTGCTGTCATCCGAGTGGAAAAAGCGGCTCCCAACTTTCATGCCCGATTTGACGCGGTGGGAAAAGAGTACCGCTATTTTGTTTATTTATCACCGAAACGCGATCCATTTAAACGCCATTATGCTTACCAGTTTCCTTACCCGCTTGATTATGTTGCGATGAAGGAAGCTCTTAAATACTTAATAGGCACACATGATTTTACAAGCTTCTGCTCGGCCAAAACAGAAATCGAGGATAAAGTCCGGACAATTGAAGAAATTGAATTTTTCGAAGAGGGAGATCTTCTTGTGTTCCGGTTCGTCGGAAACGGATTTCTCTATAACATGGTGCGAATTCTTACAGGAACATTGCTTGAAGTGGGGAGCGGCAACCGAAGTCCGTATTCGATCCCAGATATTCTTGAAAAAAAAGACCGTCAGTATGCAGGAAAAACAGCGCCGGCACATGGTTTATATTTGTGGAAGGTTTTTTATTAACGAATATTATTTTTTCTGTGACAACGAATCCTCGTGTTGACAACAAGGGTACAAAAGAGATATTATATCATATGGTATGATTTTTTAACCCCACGATAAGCCCCGGAAACTTATTCGTGATTGAAATATATGAAAACCAATTTTGAATGGATTTTTAACATAGGAGGGTAAATCAATGCGTACAACGTTTATGGCTAATGCTAATACTATCGAACGCAAATGGTACGTGGTTGATGCTGCAGGACAAACTTTAGGTCGTCTTGCAAGTGAAGTAGCATCAATCCTTCGCGGTAAACATAAACCGACATACACACCACATGTGGACACTGGTGATCATGTTATTATCATCAATGCTTCTAAAATTGAATTAACTGGTAATAAGCTGAATGACAAAATCTACTACCGCCACAGCCAATATCCAGGTGGATTAAAAACAAGAACAGCGCTTGAAATGCGTACAAATTATCCAGAAAAAATGTTAGAGCTTGCAATTAAAGGCATGCTTCCTAAAAATTCTCTTGGCCGCCAAATGTTCAAAAAATTACACGTATACGCTGGTAGCGAACATCCGCACCAAGCACAAAAACCTGAAGTTTACGAACTTCGTGGATAATGAATAGGGAGGTTATTAACTTGGCACAGGTTCAATATATGGGTACTGGTCGTCGTAAGAGCTCCGTTGCACGTGTTCGTTTAGTTCCAGGCGACGGCAAAATCATCATTAACGGTCGTGACATTGAAAACTACATTCCGTTTGCAGCTTTGCGTGAAGTTGTGAAACAACCGCTAGTAGCTACTGAAACTCTTGGCAGCTACGATGTCCTTGTAAACGTTAAGGGCGGCGGTTACACTGGTCAAGCAGGCGCAATCCGCCACGGTATTGCCCGCGCATTACTTCAAGTAGATCCAGAATATCGTCCAACATTAAAACGCGCGGGTCTATTAACTCGAGATGCAAGAATGAAAGAGCGTAAGAAATACGGTCTTAAAGGCGCTCGCCGTGCTCCTCAGTTCTCAAAACGTTAATTGTACGGAACACACAGCTCCAGCCATTGGCTGGAGTTTTTCTTTTATTGTCAATCACCTCTTTTTTAAAAGAAACTTCCAAAACTGGAAATTCAAAATATTCTCCCCTTTGGTATGGCTGTCCCGATAAGGATAAAAACTATCTTTTAAGGGGTGAATACATTGACTGTTATTACTACCTTTACAGAAAAAAGAAGAGAAAAACAAATTAAATATGAGCGGTCGATTCTTCGCGAATTATCGATAAAAATGTTAAAAAACAAATTCCAGCACATTTTTGGAGCAAACAGGCTAACCGGTAGTTTTTTGCTTCATTCAGGCATTGAAGAAGCTTGTTATGACATAGCCATCGAAGCCTTTTTGTTAGGAGCAAAAATGAGCAAATTTGGTTATCATGGTGAATCAATCGATAATGTACGTCTTCGGTGTGAAAAGGAACTGAAGCATTTTATTGAAACACTATACAATTTCTTTTTGTATTGGCGAAATGGAGAGGAAGGAATATTCAGCGAGTCGCTTTATTATCTTTGTGAACAATATGTTGAATATTGGTGGAGAGAAGGATTCATTAAAGGAGAAAGACGCCGCAAGCTTCGTCTGCCTTAATTCCTATTTCCGGTTCTAATCATCCCCCCTAACCCATATATTGAATTGTACAGGGACATGCAGGGGGTAGGGTTCGGTTTATGAGAAAAAACGTGAAAATAGGTGTGTTTGTAGTCGCGATCATCATCTTGCTTATCATTATCAAATATGATTTTATAGAAAATAATTCCTGGAACTCATGGAATCTTCCCTTAACTGGAGAAATTATTTTAATTGATCCGGGCCACGGCGGGCCTGATGGGGGAGCAAGTGCCAAAGACGTGGTTGAAAAAGATATCGCATTAAATGTCTCGCTTAAAGTAAGGAATTTTTTACAGCACCAAGGTGCTCTTGTCCTTATGACAAGGGAAACAGATACAGATCTTGCCGATAAGGAAACAAGAGGCTACAGCCGAAGAAAGATTGAAGATCTCAAACGAAGGTTAGAAATGATTAATAAGTCGGATGCAGATTTTTTTGTAAGTATCCATTTAAATGCGATTCCTTCTCCGAGATGGAGCGGAGCCCAAACCTTCTATGCCCCCCACATGGAGGAAAACAGAAGAGCAGCAAAGTTTATACAAGATGAACTCAGACGCAATTTAGAAAATACAAATCGAAAGGCAAAACCAATTAATGGTGTTTATATCTTAAAGAATGCAGACAAACCAGGTGTTCTTGTAGAAATTGGCTTTCTTTCCAATCCGGCAGAAAAAGAAAACTTGAAAAACGAAGTGTATCAAGAAATGATTGCAGCGTCGATATACAAAGGAATCATTCGTTATTTTACAGCTGAAAAAGAATTGCTGGAGTCTAATGAATAAGGAACAAAGCAGGCGTTCATTATGATCGCCTTCTTTTATTTATCTAGGATTCATACGTAGCAAGACCCACGTTGAAAGTCTCGCTTTATTATTTTATACGGCATTTGGTTAAAATAAGTATGCTTGAATATACTGTATATCGAAATTTGCATGTTATACTAATAATTGTAAACGAATTCAAAAGGCGGGTGACAAAAATGTTAACTGAAGAGAAAGTTCTCAATCTTCTTAATGGTTTAGAAGAACCATTTTTACATAAAACACTGGAAGAATTAAATGCTATTCAAGAAGTAAAAGTAAAAAAAGAGAAAAATCATGTCAGTGTTAAAATTGCAATTGCAAAAACAGGTACAGCAGAACAGCTTCAGCTGCAAACAAAAGTTGTGAATTTGCTAAAAGAAGCAGGCGCTGAAACAGTCGGAATCCGATTTAGCGAACTTCCGGAAGAAACTCTGTCAAAATTTCGGACTGAAGCCGGATCAAATGACAAGGGCTTGCTATCACCGGAAAGTAAGACAACTTTTATTGCGATTGCCAGCGGGAAAGGCGGAGTTGGAAAATCTACGGTATCTGTCAATTTAGCTGTTTCATTAGCTCGATTAGGGAAAAAGGTTGGGCTTATTGATGCGGATATTTATGGATTCAGTGTTCCGGATATGATGGGCATTACTAAGCGTCCAGTTGTAAGAGGAGAAAAAATCATTCCTGTGGAAAGATTTGGTGTAAAAGTGATTTCAATGGGCTTTTTTGTAGAGGATAATTCGCCGATTATCTGGCGCGGCCCAATGCTAGGTAAAATGTTGAACAATTTCTTTAATGAAGTTGAATGGGGAGATTTAGACTATTTGCTTCTTGATCTTCCTCCTGGAACAGGGGATGTCGCCTTGGACGTACATACGATGCTTCCATCCTGTAAAGAAATTATTGTTACAACGCCTCACCCGACAGTGGCTTTTGTAGCGGCTAGGGCAGGTGCGATGGCTTTAAAAACAAAACATGAAGTTCTCGGTGTTATTGAAAATATGTCTTATTTCGAAAGCAAATTAACAGGTGAAAAGGAATACGTATTTGGAAAAGGTGGAGGAAGAAAATTAGCGGAAGAGCTAAATACAAAGCTGTTGGGCCAGTTGCCGCTTGAACAGCCTGATTGGAACGAAGAAGATTTTGCTCCGTCCATCTACCAAGAAGACCATAAGCTTGGAAAAATCTACCGTGATATTGCGCAGAATGTGCTCAACACATTGGAAGCAAAATAATAACATAAAAATGAATGTAAAAAGGGTTCAGATCTGATCTGAACCCTGTTCTAATTACTTTTGGTCAGCCCATGATAAAGCAGCAGAAGGGGCAAGCAGCCTCACAATTATCAGCTTTTTCCTTGTTCTTGATCTTGGTCGCCGCCATCAGGTTTGTCTCCGCCTTGACTTTCCTGTTTTCCACTTTGGACTTCTCCGGCCGCTTTTATAATAAGATCCTGAATTTTGGCTTTAAAAAGCGGGCTTTCAAACGTCTCTGTTATGACTTTTTGGACGTGTTTACGATACTCATTACTTTTCAGCAAATCCTCCACTTCTTTATGGAGTTCCGGGTTTTTCATTATCTCTACCATCATGCTTCGATATTCCGGATCTTTCATTAGCTTTTTTAATAATAATTCATGTTCTTTTTCCATACTTTTCGCTATACTTTCCGCAAATGCTGGATCTTCAAATGATTTTTTCCAAAACTCAGCACCTTCTTCTGAAGTCAATGTTTTCTTAATCGTATCAGAAACAATCTGCTGATCCATAATAAGATGTTTTTTTAATTTATCGTCATCCATGATTTCTTTAATTGCTTTTTTGCCATCATCGGTCTTTAATATATCGACAACCATTTTCTTTGTTTCATCGTAATCAAGCTTGCTGCCCCCTGCATCATTCTGAGCGCAGCCTGCAACAAAAAAGACAAGGAAAAAAGGGAGGAGCAAAGTTCCTTTATTCACCATTATGCAGCTCCTTTCACATAGAAATGCTTAATTTTATATTGGTAAATATCAAGAAAAAATATGCGTTTATTTGCGAATACCTAGATTTTTCAAAGTCTGGTTGATACAATCATAGAAGTGAAATGAATGAGGAATAATGGAGGAAAAAGCCGTGACTAGCCGAAACTGGGTAAGGTTATTTTTGACGACCTTAATGATTGGCGGGGTAACTGCCGGTATTGTTGGATTTATTGTTCGCTGGGATGAATTTAAGCCGATCTTTGTGGATTTTGATTTTTTGGAAATCTTATCAATTTTATTCTGGTTAATAGGTGTGGGATTAATCTTTAGTCTTATAAGCCAAATGGGTTTTTTTGCATATCTAACGGTTCACCGGATTGGGCTTGGCATATTTAGGTCATTATGGAAACCGGTTCAGTTGGTCATCCTTTTATTTGTCCTGTTTGATTTGGTGTATTTTCGTTTTCAAGCTTTTGCGAAAAATGGAGAAAGCATTCTTCCGTATATTGGGCTGGCGTTTTTAATTTTAGCAGTCGGGTTAATTGTCGCCGTCTTAAAAGTAAAGCAAACGAATAAAGATGCCTTTATTCCTGCATTATTTTTTATGGTGGTATTAACAGTGATTGAATGGATTCCGGTTTTGCGGGTTAATGAAGAAAGCTGGCTATATTTAATGCTGTTTCCATTAATAGCATGCAACGCATACCAGCTTTTAATACTCCATAAATTGAATGAGAAATCAGAGCAGCAAAAAAAACGTTTAAAAAACAAATCGGCTAATTAAGATTAAATTGCAAATGAACAAGCCAAGCGTAAAAATACCACGCTTGGCTTTCTTTTATTTATTTAATTTCATTTGCCTTCGCATCTCCGTTAACAATCATGTCAGAAACGGTTACGAGTTTAAGGTTTTTCTTTTTCAAAACTTGAATAATGCCAGGAAGAGCGGAAGCTGTCTGTTTGGCAGAATCAGATGCATGAAGCAGAATAATGTCCCCTTTTTTGGCTTTTGAAACATTTTTTTTAATGATTTCTGAACCTGGATTAGTCCAATCTTTGGAATCAACACTCCAATGGACGACTGTATAACCAAAATGATCTGCTAATTTTAATGTAGTTTTATCAAAATGGCCGGTTGGAGCCCGCAATAATTTTACATTTTTTACATTTAGTTTTTTAAATACTTCCTGTGCCTTTACAATATCTTGCCGCACCTTATCCTCTTCGAGCTCAGTATAGTCCTTATAAACATAACCGAGCATCCCGATTTCATACCCGTCTTTGACGATTCGATTCACAAGATCAGGGTGTCTTTCGGCCCAAGATCCTGAAAGAAAGAATGTTGCGGCTTTTACATTTTCTTTTTTTAAAACATCGAGAATCGGTTTTGCTTTTTCATCACCCCACCCGATATTAAAGGTGAGAGCAACGTTTTTTTCTCCTTTATAAACTGCTTTTGGTCCATCTTTAGTAGAAAAAACCGGAATACGAATACTCGATTCCGCATACAAAAACCATGCTGTGAAAAACGCAGCGATCACGACAACCAAAAATTGTTTTAAGGTCTTTCCTCTCAAAACCAAAAAGAAATTCATACGATCACCTCGTCCAAAAAACACTCCTTGTCTAAATCATATGCATAGGTTATTTGAGTATGATTAAAGTTTTTGAACATAAAAAATCATCAATTGGAAAAGACTAACAGAAATCGGATCTACAAAGGAGTGGAATTAATGATAGGAATTTTGGTTAATGAAAAAGAGATAAACGAATTGCAATATTTAATGAAGAGAGAAATGGACGAGATTTTGTTTGATTTGAAAGATGAACGAATCGATCACATTGTTAAAAGTGCAATGCAAGAGAGGTATAAAATATTGTTTTCCCTCTTTAAAAGAATTGCTTCGCCACAAGAGTGCATGAAGTATCTACCTCTAAAATCAAAAATAGAAAGGAAAGGATAGTTTCACTTCTTTGTAAAAATTTTTATAAAAAGTGTTGACTTCTGTATTTGTCGCTGGTATATTAATAAACGTCGTTGTTGATAAACAACAAAAAAGAAAAAAGTCGTTGACACAATGACGATAATGAGATATATTTAAAAAGTCGTTTTTAAAGCAACACTGAATTGTTCCTTGAAAACTAAACAAACAAAAGCGTCAACGTTAATTCTATTATTATGAGCATGTCTTACTCTTTTTTGGAGAGTTTGATCCTGGCTCAGGACGAACGCTGGCGGCGTGCCTAATACATGCAAGTCGAGCGGACCGATGGGAGCTTGCTCCCTGAAGTCAGCGGCGGACGGGTGAGTAACACGTGGGCAACCTGCCTGTAAGACTGGGATAACTTCGGGAAACCGGAGCTAATACCGGATAATCCTCTTTCCCGCATGGGAAAGAGCTGAAAGATGGCTTCGGCTATCACTTACAGATGGGCCCGCGGCGCATTAGCTAGTTGGTGAGGTAACGGCTCACCAAGGCGACGATGCGTAGCCGACCTGAGAGGGTGATCGGCCACACTGGGACTGAGACACGGCCCAGACTCCTACGGGAGGCAGCAGTAGGGAATCTTCCGCAATGGACGAAAGTCTGACGGAGCAACGCCGCGTGAGCGAAGAAGGCCTTCGGGTCGTAAAGCTCTGTTGTCAGGGAAGAACAAGTACCGTTCGAATAGGGCGGTGCCTTGACGGTACCTGACCAGAAAGCCACGGCTAACTACGTGCCAGCAGCCGCGGTAATACGTAGGTGGCAAGCGTTGTCCGGAATTATTGGGCGTAAAGCGCGCGCAGGCGGTTCCTTAAGTCTGATGTGAAAGCCCACGGCTCAACCGTGGAGGGTCATTGGAAACTGGGGAACTTGAGTGCAGAAGAGGAGAGCGGAATTCCACGTGTAGCGGTGAAATGCGTAGAGATGTGGAGGAACACCAGTGGCGAAGGCGGCTCTCTGGTCTGTAACTGACGCTGAGGCGCGAAAGCGTGGGGAGCGAACAGGATTAGATACCCTGGTAGTCCACGCCGTAAACGATGAGTGCTAAGTGTTAGAGGGTTTCCGCCCTTTAGTGCTGCAGCTAACGCATTAAGCACTCCGCCTGGGGAGTACGGCCGCAAGGCTGAAACTCAAAGGAATTGACGGGGGCCCGCACAAGCGGTGGAGCATGTGGTTTAATTCGAAGCAACGCGAAGAACCTTACCAGGTCTTGACATCCTCTGACAATCCTGGAGACAGGACGTTCCCCTTCGGGGGACAGAGTGACAGGTGGTGCATGGTTGTCGTCAGCTCGTGTCGTGAGATGTTGGGTTAAGTCCCGCAACGAGCGCAACCCTTGACCTTAGTTGCCAGCATTCAGTTGGGCACTCTAAGGTGACTGCCGGTGACAAACCGGAGGAAGGTGGGGATGACGTCAAATCATCATGCCCCTTATGACCTGGGCTACACACGTGCTACAATGGATGGTACAAAGGGCTGCGATGCCGCGAGGCTGAGCCAATCCCAAAAAACCATTCTCAGTTCGGATTGCAGGCTGCAACTCGCCTGCATGAAGCCGGAATCGCTAGTAATCGCGGATCAGCATGCCGCGGTGAATACGTTCCCGGGCCTTGTACACACCGCCCTTCACACCACGAGAGTCTGTAACACCCGAAGTCGGTGAGGTAACCGCAAGGAGCCAGCCGCCTAAGGTGGGACAGATGATTGGGGTGAAGTCGTAACAAGGTAGCCGTATCGGAAGGTGCGGCTGGATCACCTCCTTTCTAAGGATTATTCGAAAAGCAAAGGCGACTGGTCAGCCTCGACAAGCGCTGGAGCTTCTGGCGGAAAAGTCCAAAAGACTTTGACAGAAGAAGCGAAGCGACTCGAGAGGCTAGGAGCCGTAGCTAGACATTACAACAGAATAGTTGATCGCTTTTGTTTGTTTAGTTTTGAGGGAGCAATTCCTCAGAACTTCGTTCTTTGAAAACTAGATAATGTGAAGAAGGCAAAAGAAGAACCGAGTATCGCCATTTTAGGTTTCAAACCTTGAAGGTTAAGTTAGAAAGGGCGCACGGTGGATGCCTTGGCACTAGGAGCCGATGAAGGACGGGACTAACACCGATATGCTTCGGGGAGCTGTAAGTAAGCGTTGATCCGGAGATTTCCGAATGGGGAAACCCCCTATCCGTAATGGGATAGGATCCTAGCCTGAATCCATAGGGTTAGGAGGGCAGACCCGGGGAACTGAAACATCTAAGTACCCGGAGGAAGAGAAAGCAAACGCGATTCCCTGAGTAGCGGCGAGCGAAACGGGAACAGCCCAAACCAGGAGGCTTGCCTCCTGGGGTTGTAGGACACTCAACATGGAGTTACAAAGGAACGGAGTAGATGAAGAGGTCTGGAAAGGCCCGTCAGAGAAGGTAATAACCCTGTAGTCGAAACTTCGTTCCCTCCTGAGTGGATCCTGAGTACGGCGGGACACGTGAAATCCCGTCGGAAGCAGGGAGGACCATCTCCCAAGGCTAAATACTCCCTAGTGACCGATAGTGAACCAGTACCGTGAGGGAAAGGTGAAAAGCACCCCGGGAGGGGAGTGAAAGAGAACCTGAAACCGTGTGCCTACAAGTAGTCAGAGCCCATTCATGGGTGATGGCGTGCCTTTTGTAGAATGAACCGGCGAGTTACGATCACATGCAAGGTTAAGTCGAAGAGACGGAGCCGCAGCGAAAGCGAGTCTGAATAGGGCGAATGAGTATGTGGTCGTAGACCCGAAACCAGGTGATCTACCCATGTCCAGGGTGAAGTCCAGGTAACACTGGATGGAGGCCCGAACCCACGCACGTTGAAAAGTGCGGGGATGAGGTGTGGGTAGCGGAGAAATTCCAATCGAACTTGGAGATAGCTGGTTCTCTCCGAAATAGCTTTAGGGCTAGCCTCAAGTGTGAGAGTCTTGGAGGTAGAGCACTGTTTGGACTAGGGGCCCTCAACGGGTTACCGAATTCAGACAAACTCCGAATGCCAAAGACTTATCCTTGGGAGTCAGACTACGAGTGATAAGATCCGTAGTCAAAAGGGAAACAGCCCAGACCACCAGCTAAGGTCCCAAAGTATACGTTAAGTGGAAAAGGATGTGGAGTTGCTTAGACAACCAGGATGTTGGCTTAGAAGCAGCCACCATTTAAAGAGTGCGTAATAGCTCACTGGTCGAGTGACTCTGCGCCGAAAATGTACCGGGGCTAAACGTATCACCGAAGCTGTGGGTGGACACCGTTTGGTGTCCGCGGTAGGAGAGCGTTCTAAGGGCGTTGAAGCTAGACCGGAAGGACTGGTGGAGCGCTTAGAAGTGAGAATGCCGGTATGAGTAGCGAAAGATGGGTGAGAATCCCATCCACCGAATGCCTAAGGTTTCCTGAGGAAGGCTCGTCCGCTCAGGGTTAGTCGGGACCTAAGCCGAGGCCGAAAGGCGTAGGCGATGGACAACAGGTTGATATTCCTGTACCACCTCTTTTCCGTTTGAGCGATGGGGGGACGCAGGAGGATAGGGCAAGCGCGCTGCTGGATTAGCGCGTCCAAGCAGTTAGGCCGCTAACGAGGCAAATCCCGTTAGCAGAAGGCGGAGCTGTGACGGCGAGGGAAATGTAGTACCGAAGTTCCTGATTCCACACTGCCAAGAAAAGCCTCTAGCGAGGAAAAAGGTGCCCGTACCGCAAACCGACACAGGTAGGCGAGGAGAGAATCCTAAGGTGAGCGAGAGAACTCTCGTTAAGGAACTCGGCAAAATGACCCCGTAACTTCGGGAGAAGGGGTGCTTTTCTGGGTGCATAGCCCGGAAAAGCCGCAGTGAATAGGCCCAGGCGACTGTTTAGCAAAAACACAGGTCTCTGCGAAGCCGCAAGGCGAAGTATAGGGGCTGACGCCTGCCCGGTGCTGGAAGGTTAAGAGGAGGGGTTAGCTAAAAGCGAAGCTCTGAATCGAAGCCCCAGTAAACGGCGGCCGTAACTATAACGGTCCTAAGGTAGCGAAATTCCTTGTCGGGTAAGTTCCGACCCGCACGAAAGGCGTAACGATCTGGGCACTGTCTCAACGAGAGACTCGGTGAAATTATAGTACCTGTGAAGATGCAGGTTACCCGCGACAGGACGGAAAGACCCCGTGGAGCTTTACTGCAGCCTGATATTGAATTTTGGTACAGCTTGTACAGGATAGGTAGGAGCCTGAGAAGCCGGAGCGCCAGCTTCGGTGGAGGCGTCGGTGGGATACTACCCTGGCTGTATTGAAATTCTAACCCGCGCCCCTGATCGGGGCGGGAGACAGTGTCAGGTGGGCAGTTTGACTGGGGCGGTCGCCTCCTAAAAAGTAACGGAGGCGCCCAAAGGTTCCCTCAGAATGGTTGGAAATCATTCGCAGAGTGTAAAGGCATAAGGGAGCTTGACTGCGAGACCTACAAGTCGAGCAGGGACGAAAGTCGGGCTTAGTGATCCGGTGGTTCCGCATGGAAGGGCCATCGCTCAACGGATAAAAGCTACCCCGGGGATAACAGGCTTATCTCCCCCAAGAGTCCACATCGACGGGGAGGTTTGGCACCTCGATGTCGGCTCATCGCATCCTGGGGCTGTAGTCGGTCCCAAGGGTTGGGCTGTTCGCCCATTAAAGCGGTACGCGAGCTGGGTTCAGAACGTCGTGAGACAGTTCGGTCCCTATCCGTCGCGGGCGCAGGAAATTTGAGAGGAGCTGTCCTTAGTACGAGAGGACCGGGATGGACGCACCGCTGGTGTACCAGTTGTCTTGCCAAAGGCATAGCTGGGTAGCTATGTGCGGACGGGATAAGTGCTGAAAGCATCTAAGCATGAAGCCCCCCTCAAGATGAGATTTCCCATAGCGTCAAGCTAGTAAGATCCCTGAAAGATGATCAGGTTGATAGGTCTGAGGTGGAAGCGTGGCGACACGTGGAGCTGACAGATACTAATCGATCGAGGGCTTAACCAAATTAAAAAGCGGAAGAAGTCCGCAAATGATACTCATTGTTCTTCACTTCTTCATAAATTATCTAGTTTTGAGAGAATGAAATTTCCTCTTGAAAAAAATAAAAAAGACATTATAATAAATTATGTCTTTGCTTGCTTAGCCTGGTGGCGATGGCGAGAAGGTCACACCCGTTCCCATACCGAACACGGAAGTTAAGCTTCTCAGCGCCGATGGTAGTTGGGGCATTGCCCCTGCGAGAGTAGGACGCTGCCAGGCGGATTACATATTCCATATTAGCTTAATGTGACATTCAGTTAAATTAGACAAGCTCTAAATAATAATACTAACTATTCCGCAGTAGCTCAGTGGTAGAGCATTCGGCTGTTAACCGAACGGTCGTAGGTTCGAATCCTACCTGCGGAGCCAATTTTCATAAAGACTTATGTCTAAATGAGAGCTATAGCAAATGCTTCCATAGCTCAGCAGGTAGAGCACTTCCATGGTAAGGAAGAGGTCACCGGTTCGAGCCCGGTTGGAAGCTCTCTGAAAAATAATGGGTTTAAACTTTTTGGCCCGTTGGTCAAGTGGTTAAGACACCGCCCTTTCACGGCGGTAACACGGGTTCGAATCCCGTACGGGTCACCACTTATTTTGGAGGATTAGCTCAGCTGGGAGAGCATCTGCCTTACAAGCAGGGGGTCGGCGGTTCGATCCCGTCATCCTCCACCATGCCGGTGTAGCTCAATTGGCAGAGCAACTGACTTGTAATCAGTAGGTTGGGGGTTCGATTCCTCTCGCCGGCATACCGAATTTGTATGGAGGGGTAGCGAAGTGGCTAAACGCGGCGGACTGTAAATCCGCTCCCTCAGGGTTCGGCGGTTCGAATCCGTCCCCCTCCACCATTTAATAAATCAAATAAAAATTGGACAAGCTATGACTGTCCTTTTATTATGAAATTATTCGCATTGATGGGCTATAGCCAAGCGGTAAGGCAACGGACTTTGACTCCGTGATGCGCTGGTTCGAATCCAGCTAGCCCAGCCATTATTAGAGCCATTAGCTCAGTCGGTAGAGCATCTGACTTTTAATCAGAGGGTCGGAGGTTCGAATCCTCCATGGCTCATTAAAAAAGAGTTTAAATCATTGAAGTCCCTGCAAAAATTTTGTAGGGCCTTCTTAAGATTATAAATAATTAGATTGCGGAAGTAGTTCAGTGGTAGAACACCACCTTGCCAAGGTGGGGGTCGCGGGTTCGAGTCCCGTCTTCCGCTCCATATGGGGCCTTAGCTCAGCTGGGAGAGCGCCTGCTTTGCACGCAGGAGGTCAGCGGTTCGATCCCGCTAGGCTCCACCATCACACTACATATATTATTGTTATTAAGGCTTCAGACCTATTTGGTTTGAGGCTTTTTTTATGGCTATGTTGATCTATGTAAAAGATATCACATGTGTTTTGGTTTTTTTCATACGTTTAAGCATATATTTAAGAAATTAAACTAAACAGTGCAATATCTATTGAAATTTTTGATAATTTTTGTTCTATACATTGTAGAACACTTTGTTATAATAATTATAGAACAGTTAGGAGGTATTTATGTGTTCATTAAAATTGAACCGCACTCCGATATTCCTATTTATACACAATTAACTTTTCAAATTATCGAAGGAATTGCTCGTGGAATATTGAAAGATGGCAATTCGCTACCATCTGTTCGTTCACTGGCAGCCGATCTCGGAGTGAATATGCATACTGTCAACAAAAGTTACCATGAGCTTGAGAAGAAAGGCTTTATTGAAATTGTTCCGAAATCTGGAGCAATTATCAATTCTTCCATTCGAGGTGAACTGCGTGAAGTACATGTTGAACGGATCGCAAATGAATTTAGGCCCGTCGTTGCAGAAGCGCTTGCTCTAGGGATGAATACTGATGAAATCTGCGAACTGATTTTATCTATTATTTCAGATATTAAGGGGGAATAAAAAATGATATTACCAATTTTTCTTATCATAATTGGCTTTATCACTATATTGAAATCTGCAATTCCCTTTTTATTGAAACGAACAATTGCGTTTGGCGTTACAATTCCTGAAGGACATACTGATGATCGGACAATTGCTTCTTATAAAAGAATTTACTCTACTACTACACTTCTTTTCGGTTTAATTTCTTTGGCTGCTTATTTCGTATGGGCGAAAATTGTTAATCCTACGGAAGAAAAGCTCGCCTTAACCGGGTTAGCAATTCAGTTTTGTGTCATCTTTGTGAGCATGGGCCTTTACTTTATATTCCATGCAAAAACAACTCGACTGAAGCGCGATAACAACTGGGGGGCAAATTTGAAACAAGTGAAAATCGCAGATATCTCAATTCGTACGAAAGACGAAATGCTTCCTGCGTATGTTTTTTCTATACCAATGGTCATAACAGTTGGTCTTATCGGTTATACCGCAATGCTGTACGATAACATCCCGAACAAGATCCCAATACATTGGGCAGCCACCGGACAACCGGATGCATTTACTCTAAAAACACCATTTTCATCCATTTCGCTTCTCGTCGTCCTTATCATTATTCAGGTAATGATGCTCGGTATTAATGAAATCACTAAAAAATCAGGCATTAATATAAGTGCGACAAGAAGCAATGCATCTCGCGTACAACAGTTGTCATTTAGAAAATATTCGAGTTGGTTCTTGTTCCCGTCAAGCGTTCTCTTAACTGTACTTTTTAGCTTTCTTCAACTTACGTCAATACATGAAGGTATTGGTAATAAAGTATTAATGTTTGCCATGCCGCTTTTTTTTTTATTGGCAAGTCTCATTGCTGCCGCAGTTTATGCGTTTAAAGTTGGCCAAAGCGGCTCGCGTATCAATGTTGTACTTGAAGATGAGCCAGATTCCGGGATAACGGACGTTGATGATGATAAATACTGGAAGTCTGGAATATTTTATGTAAATAAAGAAGATCCATCCATTTTCGTCGAAAAAAGATTTGGAATTGGCTGGACGATCAATTTAGCTCACCCAATCGGTTATCTTATTCTGTTTGGTCCATTATTGCTCATTTTGCTCATAACTTATCTTTTATGACGCAGTAACCTAAAAACCGTCTATCAAGTGAAAGTGAAGTTTTTGAAAAGAAGTTTCAAATGGGAAAAAATCTCAGGTTCATAATGAACCTGTGTTTTTTTTATGATATTCCTCCTCTATCGTATAAGCAAATTGAAACTAGTCTTTTTTTGAAATCAGACTATTCCTTTTATTTTAATAATTATGTATATATATACATGTTTTTGCCGAGTTGAGTCATTTTTATGAAAGCGGTTAAAATAGGAAAATAATAGAGATGAGGAGGTATCTAGTTATGAAAAAAATATCCATTATAGGAATGCCGATGGATTTAGGACAAATGAGACGCGGTGTTGACATGGGTCCAAGTGCAATGCGCTACGCAGGAATAAATGAAAGGCTAAGGAACTTAAAGTATGAGATAGAAGATCTTGGAGATATCCCAATCGGCAGACCGGAAGTTGTAAATCGATCAGATACAAATCTGCGCAATTTGGAGCTAGTAGCTGAAAAAAATGAAAAGCTGGCAGCACAAGTTGATGAAGTTGTTAAATCAGGAGCATTTCCGCTAGTGCTTGGCGGCGACCACAGCATTGCGATTGGTACGTTAGCCGGCGTTGCAAAACACTATAAAAATCTTGGCGTAATCTGGTATGATGCGCATGGGGATTTAAATACAGCAGAAACTTCACCTTCTGGAAATATACATGGAATGCCTCTTGCAGTCAGTATTGGGCTGGGGCATCCTATGTTAACGGAAATTGGAGGCTACAGCCCTAAAGTAAAGCCAGAAAACATTGTGATTATTGGAGCTAGATCCCTCGATGAAGGAGAGAGGGCTCTTATTAAAGAAAATGGAATTAAAGTTTTTACCATGCATGAAATTGACAGGCTTGGCATGTCAAAAGTAATGGAAGAAACAATCAAATATCTAAAAGATAAAACGGATGGAGTACATCTTTCGTTAGATTTGGATGGATTAGACCCAAGTGATGCGCCAGGAGTTGGAACACCTGTTAACGGCGGAATAAGCTACCGGGAGAGCCACCTTGCGATGGAAATGCTTGCGGAAGCACAGCTCATCACTTCAGCAGAATTTGTTGAAGTCAATCCAATTCTCGATGATAAAAACAAAACTGCAACAGTTGCCGTTGCATTAATGGGGTCTTTATTTGGCGAAAAACTTTTATAAATAAATATAAGGCTGGCCATAAACGCCAGGCTCCCGTCAGCTGTTATTAAATATGGAACAAACATTAATTTGTTTTCAATATTTTGTAATTAAAGGTGCCTGGCTCTAAGTTTTGGGTCAGCCTCATTTCTTACAGTTAAAAGGTAATATTGGTTAAGAAGCTTGTCCAATTCTGTGCTTATTTCGATCACTTGTTGATTGGTAAAAGAATAATGAGAGGCTAACTTCACCATTTTCCTTCGATAATTTTCAATGTCTTCTAGCAATGTTTCGATATACATAAAAAGCATTCCTCATTTCAATATTTTTAGTCTTTTTATACCCTGTAGAAAAAATTTTAAACAAACAGCAGTAAATTTTAGTTAATATAAAAATGATTGAAAATTTTTGAGTGAAAAGTGAAACCTTTTCCGCTATCGATTCGTATATCGAATAGCCGCATTAGAGCGGAGGTAACCAATGGAAGAAATCGTAAAGAAAAGGATTAAAGAAGTAATAAAAGGCGATCAAAATGCTTTTGGGGAAATTGTTGAACTTTATAAGGATAAGGTTTTTCAACTTTGTTACAGGATGCTAGGAAATAGACATGAAGCAGAAGACATAGCTCAAGAAGCTTTTATTCGCGCATATGTGAATATTAACAGTTTCAATATAAATTTAAAATTTTCTACGTGGCTATACAGAATTGCTACAAACTTGTGTATCGATCGCATAAGAAAGAAAAAACCGGATTACTATTTGGATGCAGAGGTTTTGGGCTCGGATGGGCTTACGATGTATTCACAAATTGCGGCTGATACAGCTCTTCCTGAAGAGGAACTTCAGAGTTTGGAGCTGCAAGAAACGATTCAAAAGGAAATTTCGAAACTGCCTGAAAAATACAGAACGGTCATCGTATTAAGATATATTGAAGAACTTTCGCTAAATGAAATCAGCGAAATCTTAGATCTACCGCTGGGAACGGTTAAAACGAGAATTCACAGAGGGAGAGAAGCGTTGAGACAGCAGTTACGTTATCTTTAAAGAGAGGGTGAGAGCTTTGAGTTGTCCAGCAAAGATTATTGAATATATGCACGAATACCTAGATGAAGAGATCTCAGCCGAGCATGAAAAAATTTTAAGAGAACATATACAAACATGCAAAGAATGTCAATCGCACTTTCATGAATTAAAAAAAACGATTGCTTTAGTGCAGAGTACTTCTAATATAAAGGCACCTCCTAATCTTACTGCAAATGTTATGGCAAGATTGCCAAAGGAAAAGAAAAAAATTGGAGTGCGACGCTGGTTCCGTCATCATCCTTTGTTAACGGCTGCCTCTCTATTCTTCGTACTAATGGCAGGAAGCCTTTTCTCAACATGGAATGATCATCAATTTTCCGTTTCGAAACAGCCTAATTTAAAGGTTGAAAATACTACAGTGATTGTCCCAAAAGGCGAAGTGGTTAAGGGAGATGTCGTTGTAAAGAATGGAACTTTAAAAATTGAAGGTGAAATACAGGGAAATGTGACAGTAATAAATGGTGAGAAATATCTAGCTTCTGCTGGCCATGTTACAGGAGAGATTAAGGAAGTTAATAAAATATACGAATGGCTATGGTTCGAAATAAAGAAAACATGCAAAGATTTAATCAATATATTTGATGAAGAAAATGACAAAAATTAAAGCCACTCAAATAGGGTGGCTAATTTATTTTAAAACACTTTTCTCATATTTAGTGCTATTGCGAACACAGAACATTCGTTCTATAATAAATATAGAAATTATTGGATTTTTAATTTGCCATGAAGGTATACTCTAGTTTGATGGGACAAAACGTAAGCACAAAAGTTTACTAAAAGAAATAATCTTTTAGAAGAATACGTGGTCTATGATATAATATAAAAGTTACATATGAAAATTTAGCGGTTTCCGCTTTTATATTTACAGGCCAGCGTCAGCGCCTTGGACCTTGGGTTATAAACCACATGATCTGCTCTAAAGAGCTGTCTTCTAGAACGTTTTGATACCTGTCGGGCCTGAATTAGGCGCTTGTGCTTTTCGAATAAACTTATGGGGGAAGTACAATGCCGTTTTTTGATATACCAATATTGAAATTATTGGCAAATACTGTGGATATTCTCCTTGTTTGGTACGTCATCTATAAATTAATAATGGTTATACGGGGAACGAAAGCTGTCCAATTGCTTAAAGGCATTTTTGTTATTCTCCTCGTAAAAATTATTAGCGATCATTTATATTTGAAAGCTTTAAGCTGGATGATGGAACAAGCTTTAACATGGGGATTTTTGGCCATCATTATTATTTTCCAGCCGGAACTTCGAAGGGCTCTTGAACAGCTTGGAAGAGGAAAGTTATTTTCAAGAAGCGGTACACCTGAAGAAGAAGAGCAGGAAAAAGTGGTGGAGGCGATTATTAAAGCAACGGATTATATGGCAAAACGGCGTATTGGAGCTTTGATTTCTATTGAACGAGAAACTGGGATGAGCGACTATATTGAGACAGGAATTCCATTAGATTCAAAAATCTCCTCTGAATTGTTGATTAATATTTTTATTCCAAATACTCCTTTGCATGACGGGGCTGTTATTATACAAAAACATAATGTTGCCGCAGCAGCATGTTATTTGCCGTTATCGGAGAGCCCATTCATTTCAAAAGAATTAGGAACCCGGCATCGTGCAGCACTTGGAATCAGCGAAGTGACTGACAGTGTAACAGTCGTAGTCTCAGAAGAAACAGGCAGTGTATCTTTAACGAAAAACGGGGAACTGCATCGTGATTTGTCTCCTGAAAAGTTCAAGGAATTATTGAGAAATGAATTGTTGTCACAAACGAAATCAAAACAATCTTCTTCAGCTCGTTGGAACTGGAGGGTGAATAAAAGTGATCGATAAACTGATGGATAACCACTGGTTTTTGAAAATTATTTCCCTTGTTTTAGCTGTGTTATTGTTTTCTTCTGTTCCGGATATGGAAAAAGCAACAAATGAAAATCTTCCTTCCAAAAACAACGTTGAGACAATCACGGATGTGCCTGTAAAAAGCTATTATGATACAGAAAATTTCGTTGTGTCAGGGGTGCCGGAAAAAGTCAATGTTACGATTCAAGGGCCCAAAAACATCGTCCAAATGACAAAATCGCTTAGAAACTTTGAAGCGTATGTTGATTTGTCAAATGCGGAAATCGGCACCCAACGAGTACCCATTAAGATAAGGGATATTTCCGACAAACTGAAGGTTAAAGTGGAGCCGAGCTATGCCAAAGTGAACGTTCAGGAACGAGTAACAAAGGAATTTAAAGTAGAAGCTGAATTTAACAAAAACTTGTTGGAGGACGGCTATGTTTCCGAAGAGCCAATCGTTGAGCCAAATACGGTAAAAATTACGGGTGCAAAAGATGTAATTGATAGGATTAGCTATGTAATAGCTACTCTCGATATTGAAGGTTATATAAACGGTACGGTGACAAGAGAAGCAACGATTCAGGCACTAGATAAGAAATTAAATAAGCTTGATGTTAATGTTGATCCTGAAACTGTTACAGTTACAGTTCCTGTAAAAAGCTCCAGTAAAGCTGTACCGATCAAAATCGTCCAAAAAGGAACCCCTCCTGAAGGAGTTTCGATAAATTCTGTATCTATTGATAAAAAGGAAGCGACAATTTTTGCAAAACCAGAGGTATTGGATCAAACAGACAGTGTTAGAGTAGAGGTAGATGTAAGCAATATACAAAAAGATACGGAACTGACAGTGCCAGTCATCATTTCAAAAGGGATATTAAAAGTTGATCCGAAAACGGTAAAGGTCAAGATAAATGTAGATGATAAAGTAGACGATAATAAAGTAAATGATGAAAAAGATGAAGAAAAAACATTGTCAAATCTTCCTATTAAAACGGAAGGCCTTAACGAAAAATATAAGGTAGCATTTCTTGATCCAGCTTCTGCCACTGCCAATTTGACCATAATAGGATCAAGTGACATAATCAAAACGATAAGTGAAGATGATTTTAGCCTATTTATTGATGTATCCAATCTTTCAAAAGGAAATCATGAGCTCGATATACAAGTTAAAGGACCAAAAAATGTGAAATGGAAGCTTGCAAAAGAAACAGCAAAAATCTCAATTACGGAAAATGACAAAGCTTAAGAAAAGCAATTATTCGATGAAGGAGAGATTCTTGAAATGGGTAAATATTTCGGTACCGATGGAGTACGCGGAGTTGCTAACAGTGAATTGACACCAGAACTTGCTTTTAAATTAGGGCGCTTTGGAGGATATGTACTAACAAAAGATAGAGATCGTCCAAAGGTGCTTATTGGCCGAGATACCCGCATTTCCGGACATATGCTGGAAGGTGCTCTTGTAGCCGGATTATTATCAATCGGGGCTGAGGTTATGCGGATCGGTGTCATATCTACTCCTGGAGTAGCGTATTTGACAAAAGCTCTCGGTGCACAGGCTGGAGTTATGATTTCCGCCTCCCACAACCCGGTAGCCGATAATGGAATTAAGTTTTTTGGACCGGACGGATTTAAGCTTTCTGATGAACAAGAGCATGAAATTGAAAAGTTGCTCGATCTTGAAGAAGACAATCTTCCAAGACCGATAGGAGCAGACCTCGGGCAAGTCAATGATTACTTTGAAGGCGGACAAAAGTATTTGCAATACTTGAAGCAAACAGTAGACGAGGATTTTTCAGGAATTCACATCGCTTTAGATTGTGCTCATGGGGCTACATCTTTTCTGGCAACGCATTTGTTTGCTGATCTTGAAGCAGATCTTTCTACGATGGGCGCATCGCCAAATGGCCTTAATATAAATGATGGAGTAGGCTCGACCCATCCTGAAGCTCTTGCTGCGTTTGTAAAAGAAAAAGGTGCCGATGTCGGCCTAGCATTTGACGGCGATGGAGACCGTTTGATTGCAATTGATGAGAATGGAAATATTGTAGACGGCGACCAAATCATGTACATATGCGGCAAATACATGAAGGAACAAGGCCGTTTAAAGCATTCAACTGTCGTATCTACTGTAATGAGCAATCTTGGCTTTTACAAGGCACTTGAAACTCATGGGATCGAAAGCGTCCAAACCGCAGTTGGCGACCGCTATGTAGTCGAGGAAATGAAGAAAAATGGATATAACCTAGGAGGAGAGCAATCCGGACATATTATTTTCCTTGATTACAACACAACAGGAGATGGTCTGCTAACAGGATTGCAGCTTGTCAATATTATGAAATTAACAAAGAAACCTTTATCGGAACTTGCAGGTGAAATGAAAAAATTTCCACAGATGCTTGTCAATGTCAGGGTTACGGATAAACATCATGTAACTAATAATGAGAAAGTTAAAAAAGTAATTGAGCAAGTAGAAAGTGAAATGAAAGGCAATGGGCGTATTCTTGTTCGTCCGTCTGGAACGGAGCCGCTTGTAAGAATTATGGCAGAAGCGCCAACAGAAGAATTGTGCCAAGAATATGTAAACCGCATTGCTGCAGTTGTGAAAGAAGAAATGGGATTAACAGAAGTGTAATGCCAGAATTATGCATAGGGGAACGTTTCGAAGCCCTTATGCATATTTTTTATTATAGGAAAAAAGAGTAGCAGGAAAAATAGTGGGTATTACTGCCTATAAACAGCCTTTTTGGTTGACGGATTGTTTGTTAATGTTGTATGATTAACCTGCTTTTATTAAAGCAACATGTTTTTATTCTAGGATAGAAAGGTGGGCAGTTAGAAATATTTTAATAAGCGCCTGAACTAATCCAGGAGACGCTAGGATTAGTTGACGAGGAGGAGGTTTATCGAACATTCGGCGGATGCCTCCCGGTTGAAAGCACAACCGTAAATCCCTTCTTTAAAACATTGAGGCAACTTAATGTACAAAGAGAAGGGAATGTTATTATTGAACAGGTTAGAAGTTTGGAATAAGTTATCCGACTTCCTGCCTTTGAAAAAACAGAGATAAGGGGGCAAGTTTGCCCCCAAGGCTTCTTGCCCCCTTGAGTAAAGGGAGGAACAGAAGTTTATGTGTGGAATTGTTGGATATATCGGAAATAATGATTCGAAAGAAATTTTATTAAAGGGCTTGGAAAAGCTAGAGTATAGAGGCTACGATTCAGCAGGAATTGCTGTTATGAATGAAAACGTCGTTCATGTGTTTAAAGAAAAAGGCCGCATTGCTGATTTGCGCAGTATTGTGGATGAAACGGTTTCTGCTAATATTGGAATCGGCCATACACGCTGGGCAACACATGGTGCTCCAAGCAAAAGTAATGCACATCCCCATCAAAGCGCATCCGGGCGCTTTACGATTGTGCATAACGGAGTAATTGAAAACTATGATATCTTAAAGCGCGAGTACTTGATGGACGTTCCTTTAAAGAGTGATACTGATACGGAGATTATCGTTCAGCTTATTGAACTGTTCGTGAACGATGGATTAAACACTGAAGAAGCGTTCCGCAAAACGCTTACTCTATTAGAGGGTTCTTATGCACTTGCCCTTTTAGATAAACAAAACAATGAAACAATTTATGTTGCAAAAAATAAAAGCCCGCTTCTTGTAGGTCTTGGTGACGGATTTAACGTAGTAGCAAGTGATGCGATGGCAATGCTTCAAGTTACGAACCGGTTTGTGGAATTAATGGACAAAGAAATGGTCATCGTAACAAAGAATAAAGTTACCATCCAAAAATTAAATGGAGACGTGGTAACGCGTGATCCGTTTATTGCTGAACTTGATGCAAGTGATATCGAAAAGGGAACTTACCCTTACTATATGTTAAAAGAGATTGATGAACAGCCGCTTGTGATTCGTAAAATCATTCAAAATTACCAAGACAAACAAGGAAGCTTAACAATTGACCAAAATATCATTGATGCAATGAATGATGCCGACCGCATCTATATCATTGCAGCAGGTACTTCTTATCACGCGGGCCTCATCGGAAAGCAGTATATCGAAAAATTGGCAAAAATTCCGGTTGAAGTTCATATTGCAAGCGAATTTGGCTACAATATGCCAATGCTTTCTGATAAACCGCTGTTTATCTTTATTTCTCAAAGCGGTGAAACTGCAGACAGCCGTGCCGTACTTGTTGAAATTAAAAAAATGGGCTACAAAGCTCTTACCATCACAAATGTTCCGGGTTCTACGCTTTCACGTGAAGCAGATTACACATTGCTGCTCTATGCCGGACCGGAAATTGCTGTTGCCTCAACAAAAGCTTATACTGCCCAAATAGCAGTACTCGCAATTTTAGCAGAAGTAACTGCAAAGAGCCGTGGAATAAAGATTGACTTTGATCTTGTTCACGAACTTGGCATTGTGGCAAACGCAATGGAAATCCTTTGTGATGAAAAAGATGAGTTTGAAGAAATTGCCCGTGAATATTTAGCAACAACAAGAAATTGCTTCTTTATCGGACGTGGAATCGATTTCTATGTAGGGCTTGAAGGTGCATTAAAGCTGAAAGAAATTTCTTACATCCAAGCAGAAGGTTTTGCGGGCGGTGAGTTAAAACACGGAACAATCGCCTTGATTGAAAACGGCACCCCTGTTATTGCGCTTGCAACTCAAGGCAAGGTAAACTTAAGCATCCGCGGCAACGTAAAAGAGGTCGTAGCCCGCGGTGCAAATCCATGCATCATCTCCATGAAAGGACTTGAAACAGAAGAAGACCGCTTCGTGGTTCCGGAAGTGCATGAACTATTAACACCTCTTATCTCTGTTATTCCGCTGCAATTTATTGCTTATTATGCAGCATTACACCGCGGCTGTGACGTTGATAAGCCAAGAAATTTGGCGAAATCAGTTACAGTTGAATAAATTAGGAGAAAAAATTCCTTAGTTGTTCGTGAAAAATGAAGTAGAATAATGAAAAATAAAGTTACGCTGGCGCCTATGCCAGCGTTTTTTTATTCAACATAATTTACCACGTAAAAAAAAAAGACTTTGGTGAATATTCTGTTATAATATTAATATAATTTTGTGAAATTTTGATACGGACAGGTTAACGGTTTTTTTAAGAGAAAAGCTTGCTTCAATACATGAAAGCGTTAACAAGTAGGGCGCAGTTGAGGAGGAGACCACACTTTTATTCAATATGTAGTCAGTGTATTATTCATTTATTTTTCATTTTAAGGAGAAAGAAGAGGCACAGATATCTTGAACGTTACACCATTATAAATATCATCAGCTTATTAAGTATGAGAGATTAAAAGCTTTACGTAATCATAGGTTAATAGATTGGGGGAAAAGAATATGCATAACAATTCTTCAGCGAAACAATTGCAGCGTGGCTTAGAACAAAGACATATCACGCTCATGTCTTTAGGGGCGGCAATTGGAGTTGGGTTATTCCTTGGTTCAGCATCAGCCATTAAATTAGCAGGTCCTGGAATTTTGCTTGCGTATGCATTTAGCGGCATGATCATGTTCTTTATCATGAGAGCGCTTGGTGAAATGGCTATTCAAAAGCCTGTAGCAGGATCTTTTAGCCAATATGCTCGTGATTATTTAGGGCCGCTCGCAGGTTATATAACAGGATGGAATTATTGGTTCCTATGGGTTGTTACTTGTATGGCTGAAATTACAGCGGTAGGAATTTACATGGAATACTGGTTCCCAAATATTCCGCGTTGGATTTGGGCATTAGCAGCATTAGTCATTATGGCAGCAGTGAACTTCCTTGCGGTAAAAGCATATGGAGAATTAGAATTTTGGTTTGCACTTATTAAAATTGTTACGATTATCTTCATGATCGTTGTTGGTATCGGTATGATTCTGTTGGGAATTGGTAACGGCGGAATTGCAACAGGTATCAGCAACCTTTGGGAGCATGGAGGACTTCTTCCAAACGGTATTACTGGTGTCCTGATGTCTTTACAAATGGTTATGTTTGCTTACTTAGGAATTGAGATGATCGGGATTACAGCAGGAGAAGTAAAAAATCCTGAGAAAACATTATCAAAAGCTATCGATACTGTTTTTTGGCGAATCCTTATATTCTACGTAGGTGCCTTATTCGTGATTATGTCGATCTATCCTTGGACGGAAATTGGCACAAAAGGAAGTCCATTCGTTTTAACATTTGACAAAATCGGTATCCCTGCAGCAGCAGGTATCATTAACTTTGTTGTTTTAACGGCAGCTCTTTCTTCTTGTAACGGTGGTATTTTCAGTACAGCACGTATGCTATATAACTTAGCAGAAAATGGAGAAGCACCAAAAGCATATGCAAAACTGAACAAAAATGGTGTGCCTAGTTTAGCAGTATTAGCCACCGCAGGAGCTTTGTTAATTGGGGTAGTATTAAACTATCTGGTTCCTGCTAAAGTATTTACATGGGTAACTAGTATTTCAACATTCGGAGCAATTTGGACATGGTGTATGATTTTATTATCTCAAATTTGTTACCGTAAGAGCTTAACTCCAAAGGAAAAACAAGGCTTAAAATATAAAATGCCTTTATATCCATTTACTTCATTCCTATCATTAGCTTTCTTAATTGGTGTGGTTGGATTAATGGCCTACTCCCCAGACACTAGAATCGCTTTAATCGTTGGCCCTCTTTGGTTAATTATTTTAGTGGCATTCTACTACGGGAAAGGGTATCATATAAGAAATAAAAAGCAAAACACAGCTCATAAACAAGTGAGCTAATAAATACGAGTAAGCGGTTTTTATAAATAAACCTCTTACAACATTGATTGGTAACCTTTATACAGTGAATTTAAAAAGAATATTGAAACTAATTGATTAAGACTAGGGCAAAATAGCCCCTCTATTGAAAAAAAGACGGCTAAAAATTCACATTTTTGAATTTTAGAGCCGTCTTTTTTGATATTTCTATTTGGATTCTTTGAAAAAACGAAAATTTTTCAGTGCCTTCGTTTTTTTAAAATTCGATTATCAATAACTGTTGAAAATTTCAAATATTATATTGAAATAATTAAACAAGTTTCTTAAAATTACTATGGGTGAAAAAGTTTAGGAAATAGAAATTGTTCGAATCATCTATTTTAACCTCTTGGGTGCCAAGAGGTTTGTTTTTGATTAGGTTCCGAAAGGAAAAATTATGTAATAAAATACACATGACATTGAGTTTTGAGATGAGGGGTTGTCTTGGACACACTGTTTTTTACACTCCTAGGGTTAGGAGTTGTATCTTCTTTTATAGGAACGTTAGCAGGCGGTGGAGGATTAATCACTTTGCCAGCAATGATGCTTATAGGCATACCTATTCAGATTGGGATTGCAACTAATAAGTTTTCATCAGGAATTGCTGCACTGACTAGCGTATCTTACTTACTGAAAAATAAACATTTAAGTACTAAAACAATAATTATGAATGTCTGTATTGCTTTTACTGGGGGAATTAGCGGTGCGCTTATAACCTCACATATAACAGAGAAAACGATGAATATTATAGCCTTAATTTTATTGATATTTGCTTTAATTATTACATTTAAAAATAAGCAATGGATATCTTCTGTTGAGGGAAAAGCTAAAGATACAACGATTGCAAGCAATGCTATACCGTTCTTTATAGCTGCTTATGACGGAGGATTTGGTCCTGGATCTTCAACATTTGGAATCATACACTACATGAATCAAAATAACACTTATATGAAAGCAGTCCAACTAACAAGAGTTTTAATTTTTGGAAGTTGTTGTGGAGCTTTTATTGTATTTTATCATACAGGATTTGTACAATGGCATTATGCAATTGCAATGGCATTCGGATCAGCAATTGGATCACAAATTGGATTAATTGCATTACCTAGGGTTCCATTAAAGCTTGCTAAATCTTTATTAATTACCATCATTTTTCTACTAATAGGACAAGTAGTATTTAAGATTACCTGACTTTCGATAAGAAAAGGAGAAAATCGTCTTTTTCTAACCACTGATGGTTTACTTGAATGCCTAAATCAACCATATTCAAAACCAATAAACATTTATAATTCCTTTTTGGTGTGCTTATTATGTAAATACAGTATAAAAGAGGTGAGAATGCACCTCTTTTTCTACTAATAATTTAATTTTTCTTCCTGTAAACCGAACCCGTTAAGAAAAAATTCTCCTATTTTTGTTTTATAATCTTGTCATAATTAGAAGCTATGTCAGCAAAGAGTTTATCGAACTTTTTGTTATATTATATGTTGCTTAAGGCTGTTACTAATTGTACGGAACTCTTATTAGGAAGAAGTGATGATCCTTTGCTGGAAAAAATAAGCAGACCGTTGTTCGATTCGTTGGAAGATACAGCGTTCGGAGCGGCTCATATCGAATACCAGATTCAACTACCGATATACTGGAAGAGATCGTGTCCTCGCTTGTACCCTTTTCAAGCAAACTGGGTAAGCTCCTTTACTTTATCTGACGCTAAATAATATACAGTTGTCAAAATTTCATTGTTAAAAGGTTTATTCTAACAAGTTTATGTAAATATTTTGGAATAGACAGAAAGTTGACAATTTATTTTTGTTCAAAGATAATATAGCGAGAACATATGTTTTGTTGTAGTTTAAATAAAATAAAAGGAGAAGATATTAAGTGGCAAATTCAAATCAAAAAATTACAACGTTTTTAATGTTCTCCGGCCAGGCTGAAGAGGCAATGAATCATTATATTTCTATTTTTGACCAATCAGAAATAATTAGTATTGAACGTTATGGAGCGAACGAAGATGGCGCCGAGGGGACAGTGAAACATGCTGCATTTTCATTAAATGGACAAATGTTTATGTGTATAGATAGCAGCGTTAAGCATGATTTTACATTTACTCCTGCAATATCATTGTATGTAACATGTGATAGTGAAGATGAAATTGATCGAGTTTTTGAAAAGTTGTCTCAAGATGGCACAGTTTTAATGCCGTTGGCAGCTTATCCATTTAGTGAAAAGTTCGGCTGGGTTCAAGATAAATTTGGCGTTTCGTGGCAATTAAACCTTGCAAAAAATTAATACAAATAATAAGGGTCGAAGATACTTTTATTCGTATCTTCGACCCTTATTTATGATGCTTGAATGATCACTTTAATTTTGGTAAGCCCCATATTCATACTCTTCACTTGGTTTTCCTAATACCAATTATGACGTATATACATTGGATAAAAAATATAGGAGAATAAAGGATTCAATAAAAAAATAATGCTGAAATAAACTAATTCATAAAGGAAAAGTTGATTACGGTTTTTTCATTGACTGTCTCAAAGTGTATCCCTATAATTAGTTTACTTAATTAATTATTTAGTAACTTATATATTAACTTGATAAAGTATTTCGATTGATGAGAAAAATAGTTTAAGAGATAAGGAGAATAGGTTTATGCTTAAACTTTTCCGTTATTTAAAAGCATATAGAGTTCAGGTTTTTTTGGCGATCTTTCTGGTTTTTTTACAAACGTTATCAGAACTTTATTTACCAAATTTAATGTCAGATATTGTTGATAAAGGAGTGGTAAATGGTGATATTCCGTATATATGGAAAATTGGCGGATTTATGTTGCTAGTAGCGGCTGGGGGTACGATTTGTTCGATTGTCGCCAGTTTTTTTACAGCAAAATCAGCAACCGGTTTTGGAAAAACGATTCGCAGCAAGGTTTTTACACATGTTGAGACGTTTTCGCAAGAAGAGTTTGATAAAATAGGAACCTCTTCACTGATTACTAGAACAACCAATGATATCTTTCAAGTGCAACAAGTATTAACGATTATGTTGCGGATGATGGTCATGGCACCCTTAATGTGTATTGGCGGAATTATAATGGCACTCTCTCGGGATGTGAAACTTTCATGGGTATTTGTTGTGTCGATTCCGATTCTCTTGCTTGTTATTATCTTTGTTCAATCAAAAGCAATTCCTCTTTTTCAAATGATGCAAAAAAAATTGGATAATTTGAATCGGGTGATGCGTGAAAATTTAACTGGTATTCGTGTCATACGGGCATTTAGTCGAATTGATTTTGAAAAAAAGAGATTTGATCATGCGAATTTGGATGTCGCCAATACGGCCATTCGCGTCAATAAAATCGTGGCGGTGATGATGCCTGCTATGATGTTGATTCTTAACTTTTCAACAATTGCGATTGTCTGGTTTGGAGGCATCCGTATTAACGATGGCGACATGCAAGTCGGGGATTTAATGGCCTTTATTCAGTATGCCATGCAAATTATGTTTTCTTTTATTATGATGTCGGTTATGTTCATCATGATCCCGAGAGCATCCGTTTCTGCCGTTCGTATTAATGAAGTTTTAGAGATAAAAACGAAGATCGTCGATCCTGAAGTTTCATCAAAATCAGATGATACTTTTCATGGAGTCATTGAATTTCAAGACGTTTCCTTTCGTTATGCCAATGCGGAAAATCCTGTTTTGTCTAATATTTCTTTTAAGGCAGAACCTGGTGAAGTAACGGCTATTATTGGAGGAACAGGCTCAGGAAAATCGACTTTATTAAGTTTAATTCCAAGGTTTTATGATGTAAGCAGTGGCCGTATTTTGATTGATGGGATCGATGTAAAAGAAATGAATCAACAGGAATTGCGCAAAAAGATTGGTTATGTTCCACAAAAAGCAGTGCTATTTACGGGAACGATTGCTGAGAATATTCGTTTTGGCAAGGAAGATGCAAGCGATGAAGAGGTGGAACATGCTGCACGCATTGCACAAGCGGCATCTTTTATTTCTGAGATGAAGGATGGCTTTCAGTCTATGATTTCACAAGGCGGCACCAATCTCTCTGGAGGACAAAAACAGCGTCTATCAATCGCACGTGCATTAGTGAGAAAACCTGTTATTTATTTGTTTGATGATAGTTTTTCAGCGCTCGATTTTAAAACAGATGCCGCTTTACGTAAAGCTTTGAAAGGAGAGACAAAGGATGCAACCGTATTGATTGTTGCCCAAAGAGTGAGTACGGTCATGGATGCAGACCAGATCATTGTATTAGAAGAAGGAAAAATTGCGGGAATTGGCACCCATCACGAGTTGCTAAAGAGCTGTGATGTATATCGTGAAATCGTATCATCACAGATAACAGAGGAGGAAGTAGGATGAGCAGAGAATCAAATCAAGCTCCTCGTATAGGCGGTTTCCCTGGTGGTCGTTTCGGTATGATGATGCCTGGGCAGAAGGCAAAGGATTTCAAAGGGACATTAAAGCGGCTCTTAATTTATTTAAAACCTTACAAGTTACGGCTGTTGACTGTTCTTTTTGCTGCAATTGTAAGTGTAGTTTTTTCGATAGTCAGTCCTAAAATAATGGGAAAAGCCACAACGAAACTTTTTGAAGGTATGGTGTTGAAACTAAAGGGTGTTCCTGGGGCACAAATTGATTTTGATTATATTGGAAAAATTATTATTTGGCTGATTGTCTTATATGTGATCAGTTCTTTATTTAGTTTTATTCAACAATACGTGATGGCAGGTGTTGCGCAAAAAACGGTTTACCAATTACGTAAAGATGTGTATGAAAAGCTGTCCCGCCTGCCATTAAAATATTTCGATGAGAGGCAACATGGGGAGATTTTAAGTCGGGTGATTAATGATGTCGATAATATTAGCACGACATTGCAGCAAAGTTTAACCCAATTGATTACAGCGATTGTCACAATTATTGGCGGCATTATCATGATGTTAACGATTAGTCCATTGATGACGCTGATCGTTGTCTTAACCATTCCGCTTAGTATTCTCGTGACTTCAATGGTTGCATCAAGATCACAAAAGCATTTTATTGGTCAACAACGCTCATTAGGTGAAGTCAACGGTCATGTAGAAGAAATGTATACCGGCCATCAAATTGTTAAAGCATTCGGCCGTGAGGAAAAAACAATTCGTCAATTTGAACAACTTAATGACAAACTATATGAATCAGGCTGGAAAGCTCAATTCATTTCAGGAATAATGATGCCGCTAATGTTTTTTGTCAACAATGTTGGCTATATGTTTGTTTCTGTAGTAGGTGGTATTCTTGTGTTAAAAAACCGGATTGAAGTGGGGGATGTACAAGCTTTTATACAATACTCACGACAGTTTTCACAACCGATTGCGCAAACTGCAAATATTGCGAATATCATTCAATCAACAATCGCATCTGCTGAACGGGTATTTGAAATTCTCGATGAAGAAGAAGAAATCCGTGATGCAGAAAATGCGAAAGTGATTACACAGCCAAGAGGAGAAGTGTCTTTTCAGCATGTTCAATTTGGCTATAAAGAAAATGAACTTTTAATTAAAGACATGAATATTGATGTGAAGCCTGGTCAAATGGTGGCCATTGTTGGTCCTACCGGTGCAGGAAAAACGACTTTAATTAATTTGCTTATGCGTTTTTATGAAATTGGAAATGGAAAGATTACCATAGATGGTGTGGATATTTGTGATCTAAAAAGGGATCATCTTCGTAAAATATTTGGAATGGTTCTTCAAGATACATGGCTTTTCAACGGTACGATAAGAGAAAATATTGCGTATGGACGTGAAAATGCGACCGAAGAAGAAGTGATACAAGCAGCCAAAGCGGCATATGCAGACCATTTTATTCGCGTACTTCCAGATGGTTATGATACGATTCTCAATGAAGAAGCATCCAATATTTCACAAGGGCAAAAACAATTACTCACGATTGCAAGGGCTATCTTAGCTAACCCATCGATTTTAATCCTCGATGAGGCAACAAGTAGTGTAGATACGCGGACAGAGGCAGCGATTCAAAAGGCAATGAATACATTGATGAAAGGCAGAACGAGTTTTGTCATTGCCCATCGATTATCGACTATTCGTGATGCTGATTTAATTCTTGTGATGAATCATGGAAATGTCATTGAACAAGGCACGCATCAAGAATTACTAGAAAAGGGTGGATTTTACTCAGAACTATACTATAGTCAATTTGCATCACAGCAGAAAACCGGATGAAAATGCTTGACTTAATCAACAGTTATCTCATTTATAATCAGCTAATGATGAACAAAACAGATGGACAGCTTATCCTTTGGTTTTCAAGATCGGAGAATAATCAGGTATGATCCTGGTTTTCTTCGGTCTTTTTTATCGTTTAAGTGACTCTTGATCCTGGTTTTTTCCATCAAACCTTTCCTATTTTCCCTTTATCATTGAGTGTGATTCAATGTCTCGTCATGTTTCAAGTCCCAATACCATAAATTAATATGTAAAGAAAGAAAGGTCATTGGAGGGATAAAAATGTTTTATGCACGTTTGGTGCACTATAAATTAGGAACTGGGCAAAGACAAGTTGCGGAGAGATTGGCTAAAGAATTTGATACAATCAATAGAAAATTATCGGGATTTAGAGGAAATGTGTATCTTTTTGATGATACAGCTGGCGAATATAGAGCTTTGAATTATTGGGATACAAAAACTGATGCAGAAAACGCACATAAAATTTTGTTTCCTAAATTAGAGAACGAACTAAAAAACTTTACCAAAGAGGAACCAACTTATAAATTTTTTGAAGTGTATGACACTTCAGATGATGGAGGCTTGCTATTTTCTCATATCAAAATATAAAATGCCGATTTTTGTCAACATATGTAGTTGACTTTTTTTATATGCAATTGGATCAGATTGTGCAGAATTTATTTAGGGGGAGGACAGATGGGTGGGTTACTACATTACGGTTGAACAGAATGTTAATATCTACGTTGAGGATATAGACCCTGGGTATGGTAAACCAATCTTATTTTTACACGGATGGCCGGCCAACCATAAAATGTTTGAATATCAGTTCAATCAACTTCCAAGAATGGGCTACCGCTGCATTGGAATTGATCATCGCGGATTCGGAAAGTCGGATCGCCCTTGGAAAGGTTATTCGTACAATCGATTGGCAGATGACATCCGTATTGTGATTGATACTCTGAAGTTAGAAAATGTTACCCTTGCCGGACACTCGATGGGAGGAGCAATTGCCATTCGATATATGGCTCGGCATGCAGGGCATAAGGTTACTAAACTTGCTCTTTTGGCAGCTGCAGCACCTGTCTTCACCAGACGGCCAGATTACCCGTATGGATTAACAAAAGAGGCGGTCAATAAGTTAATTGAAGGTACCTATACCGATCGGCCTAAAATGCTGGATGACTTTGGGGATATCTTTTTCGCACGTTATTTAACCGAGAGTTTTAAAGATTGGTTCCACGGATTGGGATTAGAAGCGTCAGGCCATGCAACAGCAATGTGTGCCATTTCCCTTCGAGATGAAGATTTACGACAAGATTTGGCTATGATCAATGTACCCACAGGAATTTTTCATGGAAAACAAGATAAAGTCTGCCCATTTGTGCTTGCTGAATTATTGCATGCCGGAATTAAAGGATCGGAACTTATCCCCTTTAAGTATAGTGGCCACGGATTGTTCTACTGTGAGTTAGAAAAATTTAACCGTGAGCTTATTCGTTTCATCGGATAGTCTTGAATTTATTATTTGGAAGTATGAAATTCTTATATTCAACCGTAAAGTAAACTGTTCAATAGTTGGTTGAGAAATATGATAGTTTGAGCCAGCATCTGATGCTGGCTTTTTTTATTAAGAAAATGAAGATAAAATTTAAATCTTATATTTCAATTATGGCAACAATCACATTGACAAATTCGTTTTTTCTATAAATTGATACACTTATGAAAACGCTTTATCATGAAAGTAGAAATGAAATGTTTCCACCATGTTGATAGTAGATAAAGGGGTTGAAATATAAATGACGAATACGAATCAGTCAAATTCAGGTGCTAAAGTAAAAATTCAGCGCTTAGGCAGTTTTTTAAGCGGTATGATTATGCCCAATATAGGTGCATTTATCGCTTGGGGAATAATTACTGCTCTATTTATTCCAAAAGGATGGTTTCCAAATGAAGATTTGGCCAAGCTTGTTGGACCTATGATTACTTATTTACTCCCCATCTTAATTGGATTTACTGGTGGAAGAATGGTCCATGATTTAAGAGGCGGAGTAGTAGGTGCAACCGCTACAATGGGAGTTATCATTGGTTCAGATATACCAATGTTTTTAGGTGCAATGATTATGGGTCCTTTAGGTGGTTTGGCGATAAAGAAATTTGATCAGGCCATTGATGGAAAAGTTAAATCTGGTTTTGAAATGCTGGTTAACAACTTTTCTGCAGGTATTATTGGAGGACTTTTAACTTTACTTGCCTATAAAGGGATCGGTCCAGTTGTTTTAACACTTAACAAAACATTAGCAGCTGGTGTTCAAGCAATTATAAAAGCTAATCTGTTGCCTCTTGCAAGTGTTTTTATTGAACCTGCTAAGGTATTGTTCTTAAATAATGCAATTAACCATGGGATATTAAGCCCGCTTGGAATCGAACAGGCAGCAAAAGCAGGAAAATCTGTCTTATTTTTATTAGAGGCCAATCCGGGACCTGGTTTGGGAATATTATTAGCTTATATTTTGTTTGGTAAAGGCACGGCAAAACAATCTGCTCCTGGCGCAGCTATTATTCATTTCTTAGGAGGAATTCATGAGATTTATTTTCCTTATATCTTAATGAAACCGCTTCTCCTAGTTGCGGCTATTGCAGGAGGGGCAACAGGCGTATTTACTTTCTTAGTATTTGATGCCGGTCTAGTAGCTGCTCCGTCTCCAGGAAGTATTTTTGCTGTAATTGCCATGACACCAAAAGGTCATTATTTAGGTGTTCTCGCTGGAGTATTCGCAGCGGCTGCAGTATCTTTCCTAATTTCTTCGATTATCTTAAAAGCTTCTAAGCAATCCGACGAAGAAGATTTGGTTAAAGCAGCTGAAAAAACTGCTGAACTTAAAGGAAAAGAAAGTAAGGCTTCCATTCTTATTAAAACAGAAACAACTAAAGACCAAATGACAATGAAAGAAACAAACTTACAAAATGAGTTGCCAAAAAATATTCATAAAATTATTTTTGCTTGTGATGCTGGAATGGGTTCCAGTGCAATGGGAGCTTCTATCTTAAAAAATAAAGTACAGAAAGCAGGATTAGATGTAATGGTATCTAATACTTCCATTAATAATCTTCCTGTTGACGCTGATATTGTCATTACACATAAAGATTTAACAGATCGAGCAAAGGCCAAATTACCAAATGCACATCATATTTCAGTAGAAAACTTTTTAAATAGCCCTAAATATGATGAACTTATCGAAAATCTAAAAGTTAAAAAATAACGTTTTGGAGGCGAGGCTGACCCATAAGTCCTAGTTTTTTAGGTTTGGGTCAGCCGCTTCTTTTGACTTTTTTAAAAGTGGCAACAACGTTTTAGACGAAACTATATTTTCCTTTCGTTGTATTAAGGGATATAAACGTTTTATGATAAATATGCAGGTATAATATTTAAATTTTGTCACCATTATAATAAGCGGATTGGTTTTTTTTTAAATTCCTTAGTGGAGTGAATATTATGTATATATCTGCAAGAGAAAGGATGATACTCGAAATCCTTCTAGCAAAAAGTGAAGAAATGACTGTCAGGGATCTTGCGGATGAGATTGATGTAAGTGTCCGAACGATTCATAGAGATTTAAAAGGAATTGAAGACATTTTAAAGGATTACGGTCTAAGTTTAGTAAAAAAATCAGGAGTCGGCATCCAAATTATTGGTGACAAAGCAAAAATTGAAGAGTTAAAATTTACTCTTTTTAATTTATCTCACAATGAATATACACCTGATGAGCGACAGACGATTATTTTTTGTACTTTATTAGAATCAACAGAACCTGTTAAGCTGATTTCCTTAGCTAACGATTTAAATGTGACAATTGCAACAATTAGCAACGATTTAACGAAATTAGAGGATCGATTAAGGAATTACAATTTGTCACTATTGAGAAAAAGAGGATATGGTGTTGAAATAATTGGTACTGAAACAGCTAAAAGAAAAGCGATGAGCAGCATCATTGCAGAGAATCTTAATGAAGTAGAATTTTTATCTTTGGTCAGAGAGAACATTCAAAAAAAGTCAACCCGTCAAACGGATTCCATTTCTGAAAGATTATTAGGGCTTGTTGAGAAGAAAAAACTTCTTATTGTTGAGAAAACAATTGAAGAAATTAACGAAGAGTTGCCTTATTCAATAGCCGACAGTGCCTATATCGGTTTAGTCGTCCATTTAGCATTGGCAATGGAACGTATTTTACAAGGAGAAAATATTCATATAGATCAAGCTTATTTAGAAAGCTTGCAGGCAGTTCCGGAATACAAAATTGCTGAAAAAATTGTTCATAAACTATCAAAAGTTTTCAAAGTGCCAATTCCAGTTGCTGAAGTTGGTTACATCACTATGCATCTGCAAGGAGCAAAATTGAGACATGATAAAGAGTATGTCATAGAAGATTCCAGCCTCAAAGTTGCTATGAACGCGAAAAAGCTTATACGGTTTGTTGAGGATCAATTAAATGTCGACTTAACAAGCAATGTCTCTCTTTTCCAAGGGCTGGTTGCTCACTTAAAGCCTGCACTTTATCGAATAAAACAGAATATGGGAATTACGAATCCTTTATTACAAAAAATTAAGGAAGACTACGCAGATTTGTTTATTATCGTGAAAGAAGGAGCAGAGGAAGTCTTTCCCGACTTGTCTGTTCCAGATGAAGAAATCGGTTATTTGGTCATGCACTTTGGCTCGGCTTTATTGGGAATTAAGAAAGCGGAGGATCTAAGTGCTTTAATTATTTGCTCAAGCGGCATAGGCACTTCGAAAATGCTGGCGACAAGACTTCAACAGGAATTACCTGAAATCAAGACATTTAAAAATGTCTCTTTATTTGAATTAAATCAAGTTCATATAGACGATTTTGACTTGGTCATTTCTACGGTAAACCTGCCTAACTTTTCAAGAGAATATATCGTAGTCAGTCCTATATTGACAAAAGAGGAAATAAAAAAGCTTAGAAATTATATACGTAATCACATCTACATTGAGGGTATGAATCGTAGAGCTTCTTTAATGGATCATAAGTTCCCGGATTCTAGACGTGTAGAAAAAACGATTGAAAGAATGGAAAGCATTCATCAATACTCAGCAACAATTTCGAACGTTCTAAAAGGATTTCAGGTGTTGCCTATAACTAGTCATCAGAAGGTTGATCAAGTTTTAGAAGAAGCTTGTCAGTTTTTATATAAACAAGGAGTCATACGGGATATTGAGTTATTAATAAAAGCCTTATTGGAACGTGAAAAACTAGGAGGATTAGGGATTCCGAATACAAAGTTAGTTTTGTATCATTCACGAAGTGAATATGTCGTACATCCTTCTTTCACAATCTTAAGGCTTCAAAAGCCGCTTCGAGTAAAGGCGATGGACCAATCTGAAATGGAAGCAGAAAGCATCCTTTTATTATTATCACCTCAGCATTTATCAAGCGAGGGATTAGAGGTCTTAAGTTTTATCAGCGCATTAATTATTGAAAATGAACAGAGCATAGAGTTATTTGAATCAAAAAATGCTTATGAACTTTCTTCTTATTTAGCTGCTAAATTCGAACAATTTTTTGATGAAAAATTAAAAGAATTAAGGAGTGTATAAAATGGCTTTACCAATCTTATCAACAGATAACATTTTATTAAATGCTGAAATTGAAAATAAGGAAAGTGCGATTCGATTAACCGGAAATGTATTAGTGGAAAATGGTTATGTGGATTCAGCATATATTGAAAAAATGTTGGAAAGAGAGGAATTAAGCTCTACTTATATGGGGAATTTTGTTGCCATTCCACATGGTACAGAGGACGCAAAATACTCTGTAAAAGAATCTGGCATCGCGATTATTCAAGTACCCGGCGGTGTAGATTTTGGCAACGGAAATATCGTTAAATTATTAATTGGGATTGCCGGCAAAGGAGACGAACATTTAGAGATACTATCAAAAATTGCGATTGTTCTTTCAGAAGAAGAGAATGTTATGAAAATCGTAAACACTTCTTCAAAAGAAGAAATTCTAGCTATCTTTGAAGGAGTGAACTAAAATGCTAGCTGTGCATTTCGGTGCTGGAAATATAGGCAGAGGTTTTATAGGCAGTCTCTTATACCAGTCAGGTTATCAAACATGCTTTGTGGATGTAAACAGTGAAATTGTAGATTTAATAAATAAAAAGCAAGAATATCGGGTAGTACTTGCTGATCATTCTCAAGAAGAGTTAATCATCAAAAATGTACGTGCGATTAATAGCCAGAAGGATCCTCATGAAGTGATTGACGCCATTGCCCAGGCTGATTTGGTTACTACGGCAGTAGGCCCGAACATTTTACCGCATATCGCTGGTGTTATTGCAGAAGGACTGCGAAAAAGAATTCAAACAACGGATCAACCACTAAATATCATTGCCTGCGAAAACATGATTGGAGGCAGCACTTTACTTAAAGAAAAAGTGTATGAAAAAATTAATGAAGAAGAAATAGAAATATTTAATCAACGATTTGGCTTCCCGGATGCGGCCGTTGATCGAATTGTGCCAAATCAATCGAATGAAGACAAATTAATGGTGATGGTTGAACCGTTTTATGAATGGGCTGTAGACCAAACAAAAATTGTTGGGGAAAAACCACCTGTCGAGGGAATTACGTTTGTAGACGATTTAAAGCCTTACATTGAAAGAAAACTATTTACCGTTAACACTGGACATGCAGTTGCAGCTTATTTTGGCTATTATGCGGGCATCCAAACAATCAATGAAGCAATGGAAAGAGAAGATATCAAGACTCTTGTAGAGAAAACTCTTCAAGAAACAGGCTTGCTGCTGGTGAAAAAATATAACTTTGAGATGGAAAAGCATCAAGAATACATTTCTAAAATTGTCAATCGCTTCTCAAATCCGTATATTTCAGATGAAGTAACAAGGGTGGGCCGTTCTCCAATCCGTAAGCTTGGACCGAATGACCGGTTAATAAGCCCGGCTAAACAATTTGCAGAAATCGTTGGCGATCAGCCGGTATACTTAGCAAAAAGCATTGCAGCAGCTTTACTATATGATTATCCACAAGATGCGGAAGCGGTAGAAATACAAGAAAGCATCAAGAATAATGGATTAGAATTAACCATTGAAAAATATACTCAGCTGGACAGTGATTCAAATTTAGCAAAATTAATTGTAGAACAATACAATTCATTTAAGGGCGGGAAATTATAAAAATTATTCCGCTGCAGGATTTAATGAATTAAGTAAGATTTAAAGTTTTAACAATGCTTTTTTGCTGGAATGTAATTACAAGATAATAATTCGGTTCTAGATCGAAGAAAAATTAGGCATGATCCTAATTTTTCTTCGATTTTTTTTGTCTGTTTTTTGGAATGAGGGGGGAAAAGGGGAGGAAGTTTTAAAGATTTGAATAAAATAATCTTTTTTTGTCGTTGTTCGAACTTGTAATCATAGCCTCAAACTTAACTTTATTTAAGTCTGAAACCAGAGTATATAAAAGCTCGAACAACTTTGGATTACAATTCATATATTAATCAATCTTTGTTAAGAACAGATTAAAAAGTTGTTAAAAATTGCTAACAAAAAATATACAAAATAAACAGGGGCATTACTTCAATAACTGGAAGTAATGTTTTTTCTTATTTAAGAATTATTAAGAAGAGTGAAAAATACAGGAATCCAACAAGAATGTATGGAATAAATTAGTGGATATTAAATTTTGAAAGAGGGAGGGGTTTTACTGTGGAAATTATTCTACCTATCTTACCTTTTGTGTTGTTGGTGTTTATATTCTACTGGGTACATATTATTAAAGTTAATTCTGATGAGCAAGTTAAACAAAATGAAGAGATTATTTCTTTGTTGAAAAAAATTAATGATAACATATCCAATAGTGCCTACGACTAACAAGTGCGATACTGCAAGATTAGTATCGTCTTAAACAGTTAAAATCTTTGATTGGGGGGTGTCATAACATTGCAAATCGGAGGTATTAATCATTTGACCTTCTCTGTATCTGATTTGGAGAAATCCATTCATTTTTACCAAAATGTGTTTGGCGCAAAGCTATTAGTCAAAGGTAGAAACTTGGCTTACTTTGCTTTAAATGGGATTTGGTTAGCTTTAAATGTTCAAAGGGATATTCCTCGAAAAGAAATTCAGCATTCATACACTCATATAGCTTTCTCAATACAGGAAGAAGACATTGATTATGTGGTTCAAAAGTTAAAAGAGTTTGGTGTTAATATTCTTCCAGGTAGAGACAGAGATGGAAGAGACAAACGTTCAGTTTATTTTACAGACCCTGATGGACATAAATTTGAATTTCATACAGGTTCCTTGGATGACCGGTTATCTTATTACAGAAGTGAAAAACACCATATGCAATTTTTTGATTGAAAGTTTATGAGCTTTTATTTGGGTATATAAGCCTTTATTTTGATATATGATTCTTTAATTTGATATATGAGCTTTTATTTTAATATATTAGCCGTCGATTACTCTTATGTGCTTACATTCTATCATTCCGAAAAACCGGGCATATCCCGGTTTTTTATATAACGGAGCCCCTGGCAGAAACAAGTGTGAATTCGATAAAAGGTTTATACTATTCTTACAATTTAATATACAATATTAATATGATCTGCCAAGAGGGGGAACAGGTGTGGGAAGTTTCATAGGACAAGACCGATTCAAAGGTATTTTAATGGTTACTTTCGGAGCTACATTATGGGGGTTATCAGGTACAGCGGCCCAGCAACTTTTTCAAAATTATGGTGTTCCGATTGGGTGGCTAGTGACAATTCGGCTGTTATTCTCGGGTGTCGTATTAATTGCAATAGGTCTGTTAAGTAAAGATAAAGAAAAGGTATGGGCGATTTGGAAAGATCGAAAGACACGACTCCAGTTATTACTATTTGGGTTAGTTGGATTGTTAGGAGTTCAGTATACATACTTCGCTTCTATCGAAACAGGAAATTCTGCGGTTGCTACTTTACTTCAATACTTAGCTCCGATATTTATAACTGTCTATTTCATTTTGAGATATCGTGCATATCCGGATCTTCGTGACCTAACAGCGATTATATTAGCACTTTTAGGAACTTTCCTTTTGTTAACAAACGGTTCGATTAAAAATTTTGCCGTTTCCAATATCTCTGTCGCATGGGGAATATTGTCCGGTATAGCCCTTGCTTTTTATACAATATACCCCGTTCAATTACTTAAAAAATGGGGGTCAATAGTGGTTGTTGGCTGGGGAATGATTATAGGAGGAATTGGATTGAGTTTTATTCATCCTCCTTGGGAAATAGAAATTCAAGATTGGTCTATTCATACAATTTCACTTATTAGCTTTGTTATTATTTTTGGAACGTTAATTGCTTTTTTTCTTTATTTGGAAAGCCTTCGTTTCATTGCCCCGAAAGAAACGAGTCTGCTAAGTTGTACAGAACCGCTCGTCGCTGTTATTTCAGCGATTATTTGGCTTCATGTTTCTTTTGGACTATTTCAAGCATTTGGCGCTCTGTGCGTGATGGCTATGGTAATTATTTTATCCTTCAAATCAAATGAACCTCAAAAAAAATTTAACGTAATTAAAGATGGAAGGCAATTACAACGCAAACAAGCCTAAAAAAATGTTTCCACTTTTTCGAATTCGTGTTAAAATTTCAATAAATTAAATAATTCATAACACTAGGGGAGCCTTTTAAAGGCTGAGATTGAACTTCGGTTCTAAACCCTTTGAACCTGATCTGGGTCATACCAGCGTAGGGAAGTGGAGGCTATTCTTTTAGACTAGAGTATTTTTATGTACTTTAACCACTCTTTATGCTGGAGAGTGGTTTTTGTTTTGCCAATTTTACGTCCAAGGGCAGGTGTGGACGATGGAAAAGGAAATTCATGTCATTTCGAACGGTATTCAAAAAACCGATCAGTTTGTGAAGATAGCTTCTGAGATTCATCCGTATGTAACCGCCATTCACATCCGTGAAAAAAAAGCAACGGCCAAAGAGGTCTATACCATCATTAAGGCAATGATCGCTGAAGGAATCCCGTCTGGAAAAGTAGTTGTAAATGACCGCGCAGACGTTGCAAGTGTAGTTCATGCACAGGGTGTTCAACTTACGTACCTAAGCCTTGATGTACAACTTGTTAAAACCAGCTTTCCGGAATTGCGCATCGGGAAATCGGTTCACTCGGTACAAGAAGCTATTGAAGCAGAAGAGCAGGGAGCGGATTACCTTTTGTACGGACATATTTTCTCCACTTCTTCAAAGCCGGGGTTGACACCAAGAGGTCTAGGTTCATTGAAGCAAGTTGTGAAGGAAGTGAAAATTCCAGTCATCGCGATAGGAGGTATAGTACCTAAAAATGCGAAAGAAGTTTTATCGACAGGAGCGGCCGGCATCGCCGTAATGTCATTGATATGGGAAGCTCATTCACCTTTAGAAGCAATAAAAGAATTATATTCGATTGTAAATGAAAAGAGGGTTTCAAATGACAACCAGTTATGACGTTATTATTGTTGGAGGCGGAGTGATTGGCAGTTCAATTGCCTTTCATTTGGCAAAAAAGAAACGAAAGGTCCTGTTAGTCGAAAAAGACCGAATTGGATGCGAGGCATCAAGCGCAGCAGCGGGAATGCTTGGCGCACAGGCGGAAATTACAGAAGCCGGGCCTCTTTATGACATGGCGCAAACGAGCAGAAGTCTGTTTCCGGCCATATCAGAGGAACTAAAAGAATGTTCAGGTATTGATATTCACCTAGTGAGGAAAGGGTTATTAAAGGTAGCTAGATCAGAAGACGAAGGCAATGAGTTAAAGAGACTCATATCATTCTACCAGAAGCAAGGACAAAGAGCTGAATGGTTGTCTATTGAAGAGCTGATTGAAAAAGAACCGAACCTTTCTCGTGATCTTGCAGGTGCTATGTATCTGCCAGATGATGGACATGTGCTTGCTCCGGAATTAACTTTTGCTTTTGCAAGGGCAGCCTCCATTTTAGGTGTGTGTTTACGAGAGTACACAACAACAACAGGAGTCATTATTCAAAATGACCGGATTATTGGCATTGAAACAAATGTCGGTAATTTTTACAGTGATACGGTTGTAGTGACATCAGGTGTCTGGTCAGGAATGTTGCTGCAACAAACCGGCCTTCATCTTCCATTATATCCTGTGAAAGGGGAGTGTTTTTCTTTACTATATTCGGCATCACCGATTACCGCTACCGTTATTTCGGAAGGATGCTACATTGTGCCAAAACAACGGGGCCGTCTCATCGTTGGCGCTACCATGGCAGAAGGACAATATGATAAAAAGGTTACTTTAAAGGGAATTAGGGACCTTTTAACAATTTCAGAAACAATATTACCGAACATTGTTGAGGGCGAATGGGAAAAAGCTTGGGCAGGCCTTCGTCCCCAAACTCCTGATGGGTTGCCTTATATGGGCAAGCATCCTGAAATTGAAGGGTTATTTATTGCGGCAGGCCATTTTCGCAACGGAATATTGCTTAGTCCGATCACAGGTCGGTGGATGACAGAGCTGATCGAAGGCGAACGGCAGGAAGAGACGTTGCAGCCGTTTCGGGTAGACCGGTATTCAAAAACCCTGATAACGAGGTGACAAAATGAAGCTCATTATAAATGGAGATGTAGTTGAACTGTCAAATGAAGTACGTACGATTCAGGATTTGTTGACTCACTTTAACTTGCAAGATAAAGGAGCCATTGTTGAACTGAATCGAGAAATTCTTGAGAAAAGTGAGCATGCAAAAGCTTATTTGTCAGATGGCGATAAAATAGAAATTGTTCATTTTGTGGGAGGCGGTTGAAATGTTAAAAATAGGTCCATATCAGTTTAAATCGAGATTACTGCTTGGAACAGGGAAGTTTCCTGACTTTGATGTACAGAAAGAGGCGGTAAAAGTATCCGGTGCAGAAATTTTAACATTTGCGGTACGCCGTATGAATATTTATGAGCCGAACCAGCCGAACTTTTTGGAAAAACTTGAAGTTACAAATTTTACTTTGCTTCCTAACACAGCAGGAGCAAAAACGGCGGAAGAAGCGGTTAGAATTGCGAAACTGGCAAAGGCGTCCGGTTTATGTGATATGATAAAAGTAGAAGTTATTGGTGATGATAAAACACTTCTTCCAGACCCGATTGAAACGTTAAAGGCATCTGAAATGCTTCTAGAAGAAGGATTTATCGTTCTCCCTTACACTTCTGATGATGTAATATTAGCAAGAAAATTGCAGGAGCTTGGCGTGCATGCCATTATGCCCGGAGCTTCACCGATTGGTTCCGGTCAAGGAATTGTAAATCCGTTAAATTTAAGCCTGATTATCGAGCAAGCAACAGTACCTGTCATTGTTGATGCCGGAATCGGTTCACCGGCAGATGCAGCTCTAGCAATGGAGATGGGTGCAGATGGTGTTCTATTGAATACCGCTGTATCAGGTGCAAAAGATCCTGTGAAAATGGCTCTCGCGATGAAGCTGGCCATTGAAGCAGGAAGAATGGGGTATGAAGCAGGAAGAATTCCGAAAAAAAGGTATGCAACCGCCTCGAGCCCGCTGGAGGGAATGATCGTTTAATGAGCGAGCGGTATTCCAGGCAAGAATTGTTTGCCGGAATTCAAAAAGAAGGGCAGAAAAAGCTGTCTTCTAAACATGTATTGATTATCGGCGCCGGTGCTCTTGGTACCGGCAACGCTGAAATACTAGTCCGTGCAGGTGTTGGCAAATTAACGATCGTTGACCGCGATTATGTTGAATGGAGCAATCTTCAACGACAACAACTTTTCAGCGAAAAAGACGCGGAAAATCGAATGCCGAAAGCGATTGCAGCAAGGGAGCGGCTGCTGCAGATCAATTCGGATGTTCAGATTGAATCGCACATTATGGACGTGGGCATTCAAGAAATGGAAGAATTAACTGAAGATGTTGACCTTATTCTTGATGCTACTGATAACTTTGATATCCGTTTGTTAATTAATGACATTTCACAAAAACGTAAGATTCCTTGGATTTATGGAGCTTGTGTCGGAAGTTATGGTTTAAGCTATACAATTATACCCGGAAAAACGCCATGTTTAAGCTGTCTTCTTGAAAGTGTTCCTATGGGTGGAGCAACTTGCGACACAGCCGGAATTATCGCACCTGCCGTGCAAATGGTTGTTGTCCATCAAACGTCGGAAGCGTTAAAAATTTTAGTTGAGGACAGAAAAGCTTTGCGGAATACGCTCGTTTCGTTTGATCTCTGGAACAATCATTATGTGGCCATGAATGTTGATAAAATGAAAAAAGCAGATTGCCCATCCTGCGGAGAAGCTCCCATCTATCCGTATTTACAACCAGAAAATCAAACAAAAACAGCGGTTCTTTGCGGAAGGAATACAGTGCAAATCAGACCTCCTGAACGAATTGAAAGGGATTTGAATCAGTTGGCAGAAACACTTTCTCGTGTAGGTGGAAAGGTTGAGAAGAATCCATACCTTGTTTCGTTTATACAAGGGGATCATCGTCTTGTCGTTTTTAAAGACGGAAGAGTGCTAGTCCACGGTACAAAAGATATTGCAGAGGCGAAAAGCTTGTATCATCGCTTTATCGGATAAATAAATTTATAACAAAAAACAACTAAGCCCCGGATCGAAGGAAAATCAGAGCCAATTCTGGTTATCCTCCGGTCTTTTTCTTTAATGGAAGGAGAATGAAATAGTGAGTTCAAAATATGTTATCGGTGTTGACATTGGAACAACGAGCACCAAATCTGTTCTGTTTCGAGTTGATGGTACTGTTGTTTCGAATTCTGCAGTTGAATATCCATTATTGTCGCCTAAACCGTCCTCTGCAGAGCAAGATCCGGAAGAAATTTTTCAAGCTGTGATCAAAACGATTAAGCAAACAATACAAAAAAGCAATGTTGAACCAAGAAATATTCTTTGTGTATCTTTTAGTTCGGCTATGCATAGTGTTATTGCAGTGGACAAAGAGGGCAGGCCTTTAACGAAATGTATCACATGGGCGGATAATAGAAGTTCCATGTGGGCTGAAAAAATAAAAAATGAGATGAACGGACATCAAATTTATCTCCGTACGGGTACACCGATTCATCCGATGTCCCCTCTTTCAAAGTTAACTTGGCTTCGACATGAGCATCAAGAACTTTTTTTAAACACTTATAAATTTGTTTCGATTAAAGAATATGTCTTTTTTAAGCTTTTTAAGAAATATATTATTGATTACTCCATTGCTTCTGCTACTGGGATGTTTAATCTGACTTCTTTAAAATGGGACAAGGAAGCACTGGCTGTTGCGGGTGTTGCAGAAAAACAGCTTTCTGAGCCCGTTCCAACAACGTATCGGCTGACGGGATTGGACGAAACATATGCAAGAGAAATGAACTTGCCGTCAGATACCCCTTTTGTTGTAGGAGCTAGTGATGGAGTTTTGTCCAATTTAGGTGTCAATGCGATAGAGCCTGGAGTAGTGGCTGTCACCATTGGTACAAGCGGTGCAATTCGGACGGTAACGGATCGGCCTGTAACTGACTCTAAAGGAAGGATCTTTTGTTATGCTTTAATTGAAGATCATTGGGTGATTGGCGGACCTGTTAATAATGGCGGCATAACTTTCAGATGGGTTCGTGACTGGCTCGGTTCTTCTGAAATAGAGACTGCTTTACGCATGGGGAAAGATCCATATGAAATCCTTACAGAAATAGCAGCAAAAGTCAATCCGGGTTCGGATGGTTTATTATTCCATCCATATTTAGCGGGGGAAAGAGCGCCTTTATGGGATGCGAATGCACGAGGATCCTTTTTTGGGTTAGGTTTGCATCATAAAAAAGAGCACCTTATTCGGGCTGTTATGGAAGGCGTAATTTTCAATTTATATATGGTTCTTCTTGTCATAGAAGAACTAATAGGTGGGCCTAAAAAGATTCAAGCAACAGGAGGCTTTGCAAGGTCAGAACTATGGAGGCAAATGATGGCAGACATTTTTAACCAGGAAGTCTATGTCCCCGAAAGTTACGAAAGCTCATGTCTCGGTGCAGCAATTATTGGTTTATACAGTCTCGGTGAAGTAAATACATTAAATGTCGTTTCTGATATGGTAGGCGCCAACTACCATCATCAACCGAATAAAGAAAATGTTGCAATCTATCAAGAGTTAATTCCTATCTATATAAGACTTTCTCAATTGTTAAAAGAAGAGTATGAAAGCATTGCTGTTTTCCAAAAGAAATGGATTTAGAAGTGCCTGGGCCTATTTTTGTCAAAGAAAGGCCGTCTGCTTTTGACAAATTCCGCATTTATTTCCCTGGAAAAGTGTATGATTTCCATGAGATTTTCTGCTCTTTAATCAAACGTTTGATTAAAAAATTGTATGTCATATTTTGAAGAATTTATGGGGAAAACAGAGAGACAGAGAGGACATAGGGGTTTACATTGAACTTGAGATGCATCTTTGGTGAATCAAAAGTTGACAAAATAGAATTAAACATGGCTCTAGATAAATTTCAATAATTTGAAAAGGAGGGCGACTAGCTTATTTTTTTCTGTAAGGAATGTTGAGTAATTAATCATCTCCAATAATTATTTGTTATATAAATAAGAAATTAAGTTGACATACAAATAACTTATCTAACTGTTTTGACTCTGACTAAAGCATATGCATTCTCAATACATCAATGTTTTGGATTTTCAGGAAGCTTGGTGTCTTTATATTTTTTTATGGATTGATAGAGATTTTGTTTTTTGGGGAATAATAAGTGAAAAGCGAATTAATAACGGGAGACTTATCCATGGATAGAACTATTTTGTGGGCATTGTTTATATTTGGAATTATTTTATTAATTTTCAGTTTAAGAAAACCTTTATTTAAAGATACGATTTTAGTTTTCTTAATGAAAGCTTATTTTTCATCATTTTTTGGCGTTATTGTTGCAGAGAAAAATATGATTGAATACCCTGTAAGGTTTTTAAGTAAATATTTTGAGACAAGCATTCTTTATGAATACTTTTTATATCCAATTGTTTGTGTCTACTTTTATCAAACATCTTATCGATCCAAATTTTTAGGCATTATTCTACAAGATGCATTATATTCTGCTGCTATAACGGCTGTTGAGGTTCTTTGTGAAAAATATACCAACTTAATTGAATACCGTAATTGGACTTGGATGTACTCGTTTATAACCCTTTTTCTTTTATCGCTTTTTGTTCGTATCCTTATGCAGTTGATTAACAAAAAAGAGAAATTGAAGGGATAGTGTTTTATCCCTCATTAACGAGGATAAAACACTATCCCTTCATAGCTGCTTAGAAGGATCTACGAAGAGAGTTATAGAAGTCCTTTTCTTTCCAGATACTCTCTTGCGACTTCTTCAGCACTTTTTCCTTCAACATTTACTTTATAATTCATCTCACGCATTTCATCGTCAGTGATTTTCCCGGCAAGCTTGTTCAATGCTTCTTTTATTTCAGGATATTTGTCTACCGTTTCTTTTCTTAGGAGAGGCGCTCCCTGATACGGAGGAAATAAATGTTTATCATCCTTCAGGACAACGAGATGATATTGTCTTAATTCACTGTCTGTTGAATAAGCATCGACCAAGTTTATATCACCCGTGTTGATCGCATGATAGCGGAGTTTTGGTTCCATTGTAACGACATTTTTAAAATGAATATCATAAAGTTTCTGTATCCCGCGATATCCATCTTCACGGTCAGTGAATTCTAAAGTAAAGCCAGCCTTTATGTTTTGCTGTACAGCTTTTAAATCGGAGATGGATTTTAATTGATATTGTTCAGCGGTGGACTGTGGAACTGCTAGTGCGTACGTATTGTTATAATCCATCGGTTCCAGCATGATCATATTGAATTGTTTCAGCATTCCTTTTCTTGCCTGTTCATAAACTTCCTTTCTGTCAGTGCTTACAGCAGTTTCTTTTAAAAATTCCGATATGGCTGTTCCGGTAAATTCAGGATAAATATCAATGCTCCCTGATTTTAATGCATTGAAGACAAAAGATGTTTTCCCAAATCCCGGTTTCAGTTCAACATGTAAATCAGTATTTTCTTCAATGAGTAACTTATACATATTTATTAATATTTCAGGCTCTGAACCAAGCTTCCCTGCGATCACAATATCTTTCTTTTCTTCTCCCAATAATAATGGAAGAACCATGAAGAGGATGCCGGAGGCTGTCAACACTCCCAGAGTTGTGATTGTTTTTTTAAAAGAAATTCGTTCAAACTTTCGAAGCAAAATATCAAAGAGTACGGCTAACAGAGCAGCGGGGATAGCCCCAAGTATGATAAGGGATGTGTTATTTCGGTCTATGCCTAACAAAATGATGTCCCCCAAACCGCCAGCTCCAATAAGGGCAGCAATGGTAGCTGTACCAACGATTAATACCATGGCAGTCCGGATTCCGGCCATAATAACAGGCATTGCAAGAGGAAGTTCGACCTTGAGCAACCTTTTTCTGCCGTTCATTCCCATTGCTTTTGCTGCTTCTATTAATGAAGAATCTACTTCTTTGATTCCTGTATACGTATTTCTTAAAATAGGAAGCAATGCATAAACAACAAGGGCAATAATAGCTGGAACTTTTCCGATGCCAAATAACGGAATGAAGAGTCCAAGCAGTGCAAGGGAAGGGATTGTTTGCAGAACGGCTGTTATACCGATGATCCCTTCAGCTACTTTTTTATTTTTTGTTAAGTAAATGCCGAGCGGAATGGCGATAATGACAGCGAAAAAGAGAGCAATAAAGGAAATTTGAATATGTTCAATCAAAGCATTGACAAGCTGAGACTGTCTTTCTTTTAGAATTTCAATAAAATTATTCATTTCCTCCCTCTCTTTCTCCGATTCTTTCGGCAAAATACTGAATAATTATTTTTCTGTTTATTGTTCCGATTATTTCGCCATTTTTTTCTACAGTCAGCTCATCTTGATGAACAAGCATTTCAAGAGATTTTTTTAAAGGCAGGGAGGATGGGATCGTTATCCCTTGATTGTTAGAAATTTTTTGTAAATCGATTTCGCGAACGAATTGTTCAACGGTTACATTTTCATTATATCGATTTTGGGAGATTCCGATAAATTCTTTTACAAATTCATTGGCTGGATGGTGAAGGATATCTTCCGGCGTTCCCACCTGTACAATTTCCCCATCTTTCATAACGCAAATCCGGTCTCCAAGCTTTAAAGCTTCTTGTATATCATGAGTGACAAATACAATTGTTTTTTTAATACTTTGTTTAAGATGAAGCATGTCATCTTGCAGCTTTTCGCGGCTGATCGGATCTAATGCACTAAAAGGTTCGTCCATCAAAATGATTTGGGGATCGGCGGCTAAAGCACGGACGACACCTACTCGCTGTTGTTGGCCCCCTGAAAGTTCATGTGGCTTCCGCTTGCGGTATTGATCAGGTTCCAACCCAACCATTTCTAAAAGCTGATTCACACGATTTTGTATTTGTTCTCGGCTCCATTTTTTTAACTCCGGTACAATGGCAATGTTTTCTTCGATTGTCATATGGGGGAAGAGAGCGATCTGCTGGAGAACATAGCCGATGTTCCAGCGTAATTCATGAATATTATATTCGCTTATTTTTTTGTCATTGATAAAAATCATCCCGTCTGATAAATCAATCAAACGATTGATTAATTTTAGTGTTGTCGTTTTCCCGCATCCGCTTGGACCAATGATGACAAAGAATTCTCCCTCATTAATTTTCAAGTCGAGGGATTTTACAGCGTGTGTGCCATCGGCATATCGTTTAGATACATTGTGAAAATCAATCATTATAACGTTCTCCTCAATATTTCTTTTTATGGTTTTGTATGTCTATCTTTTTTTACTGATGAAAAGGTTCATGTATTCATCAACGATGCTTGTCTTCTGAAAAACGGCTTTTTTAATGTATTCCATTCAATTTTGGATATTCCTTCTGAAAAAATGGGGATATGGTAAGTAAATCAAAGTGATTTCTTTATGGTGTATCAATCATCCTCGCGTATGAGAACTCGCTCTGATCCAAGAGCTGCCTGGACGAAAATTTATCAGAACTTCGTTAATGATCTATCCAAGTGATTTGATAGCTTAAATTTTTTTAGGAGGAAAAATTATATGTCATTAAATTTACAATCCGTTCAGGGCACAATGCTAATACCTCTTTGGGGACGTGCTACTGCCAGTGAGAAGAATCCAGATATTTTGTACGACAAGGAAGCGATAGAGATCATTGCAGGTTGTGATTTTAATTTTACCGAAATAGCCAAGACCTTTGGAGAATACGGAGGCATAAGCTATATAGTACGAGCACGAAAAGTTGACGATACCATCCGAGCTTTTATAGAAAAACATCCTCGGGCCTCTATAGTAAACATCGGTGCGGGACTTGATACTACATTTTCAAGAGTTGATAATGGCACAATTAACTGGTACAACCTTGATTTACCAGATGCAATAGCTTTCAGAAAAACTCTTATCGCTGACTCTCCGAGGAACATCAGCATTGCTAAATCATTTTTTGATGTTTCATGGTTTGACGATGTGATATTTAATGAGGATGACGGCATACTTTTTGTAGCTGCTGGCGTTTTCTACTATTTTCAGGAAAACCAACTCAAACGAATATTTCAGGAAATGTCGCTTCGCTTTCCAGGCGGCGAATTGTATTTCGATGCGGAATCAAAATTTGCGTTAAAGATTTCAAATCGTACGGTGGAAAAAACGGGGAACAAGGGTGCTAAAATGTATTTCTATGTCAACAATCCAAAAGTATTTGAAGACTGGTCGTCAAAAATCAAGGTATTATCCTGCGAATCGTACTTCAAAGGTATACCCGTAAGCAAGAAGTGGGAAAGTGGAACTCGTGTAATGGTGAGGGTTGTAGATTTATTAAAGATGATGAAGTTTGTTTATTTGCGTTTCGAGAGAAAGTAATTCGATCGAATCTAGCCTTATTCTAATACGTCTAAAGCCAGATTATTTACAATCAATATACAACTAAATAAAGGGTCTGATCCATATGAATCAGACCCATCTATTATTTGCTATGAACAGCTTGGAGTGCCTTTTGTACATCAATTAATCCACTGCCGAAGTCATTATCTTTTCCCGGGGCTCCCAGGTCATAGGCGGTACTTTTGATAATGTTCATAACATCTTTATTTGTTAAATTTGGGTTCGCAGACAGGATCAGTCCTGCAAGCCCGGCGACATGGGGAGAAGCCATCGATGTACCGGACAAGGCCGCATACTGCTTGTTGAAGTATGTGCTTGGGATTTGAACTCCCGGTGCAGATACATCGATATAATCCCCATAATTTGAGAAAGGCGCACGTTGGCCACTGTAACTGACTGCTGATACTCCAAGAACTTCCGGATAAGCAGCCGGAAAGCTGGGATGGTTTGAGTTATCATTGCCCGCAGCCGAAATAATTACAGCATTTTTTTCAAAAGCGTATTTGACCGCTTCTTTCATAAGTGAAGAGGGGTGGTAATTTCCTAAACTCAAATTTATTACTTTGGCTCCATGGTCCGCTGCCCAAATGATACCTTTTGCAATATCAAAGGTGGAACCGTATCCTTCAGCTCCCATGGCTTTTATTGGCATGATTTTGTTATACCAGGTTATGCCGGCGATTCCTTCACGGTTATTCGTTTCAGACGCGATAATACCTGCTACGTGTGTACCATGGCCATTATCGTCATCAGGATAATCGTTGTTTTCCAGCACGTTGTAACCTTTTGTCAGTCGCTTACGCAAATCCGGATGATTCAAATCAACTCCTGTATCTACAACTGCAATGATGATTTTTTCATCGCCTTTTGTAATATCCCAGCCGGCTTCAGTTTGAATAACAGGCAGATTCCACTGGTATTGTTCACGATAGAGCAAATCATTTGGAAAACTAATTTGATTTTGCAGATAAATATAATTAGGTTCAGCAAATATGACATCGGGCTGGCTGTTAAAATATTGAATCAGTTCTGAAGTGCTAAGTTCGTTGGACTTAAATACGATCGTAGAATCCAAGTATTTGACGACATTTCCATTAATGTCATTTGTCATTCTGGCAATTTCCGGATTGTCAGGATGGCGCGAAAATTTAACGGTTACTTCTCTTTTATGATAATGGCTTTCATTTTTATTATTGTGTTTAATCAGAGAGACGGAAGGGTCATTTCTTAAGTGATTTTTAATGGTTTCTCCCATTTCAATGCTGTTGATGTGAAGAACATTCTTATTATGTTTAATATTTTGAATCTTGGAAGGGGCTTGAAATCGGTTTTCAAGGTTTGGATTGTTAGTGGTTTCTTTATCATTTTGGAGAAGAAAAATTGAACCAATCGATAAAAGAATAACAATTGAAATGGCAAGTAAAGATTTTGAAAGTTTTCCCATGTTTCCACTCCTATTCGTATTATATGATTAGCTTGTTTTTGTAGGGGGGAAATTACAAAGGGAATGGATGGAAAAAATAAAAAAATGGAGAAAAAAAACCGGCATGTATCACTATGCCGGCACACTTTTTTTATGCTGGAATTTTATTTTTTGCTCTTGATGCTGCAGGCTGTTTGTTAAGCTGTTTATAAAATAAGATACCGCTTGCGAGGAGCAGCATTCCGAATGTAAAAGTTTTAATATCAGCCGTTCCGGCAACAATCACAAATGTTGAATAAAGGGTTGAAAGAACGGCAATGACTCCGTCGACCATTCTGCTTCTTCTGTTTGTGTAAGTTTCACCTGTTACAACCAGCTTTAACTGGAAGACAGAAGAAATAAAATATGGCACAAGATATGACAGTGTGGCAATGTAAATCACGAAATCAAACGCTGCTGAAATGGAGTTTGAGATCGTTGAGAAAATAAACAGCTGGCCAAGTAAATTTGTCACGATAAGCGAAAAGACCGGAAGCCCGTTTTTGTTTTCTTTTAAGAAAGCCGGGATAAATAATCCTTGTTTTGCTGCTTGGTATGGAACTTCAGCACTCAGCATTACCCAGCCGAGTGTAGAACCGAACAGGCTGATCAAACCGATTCCGGCTAAAAGCTTTCCTCCTATTGGACCGAGAACGGTTTGAATAGCATCAATTAACGGCTTTTCAGAATGGATAAGAGCTTTCTGGCTTAACATCCCCATGACAAGTGTGCTTATGCCTATATAAATGGCAAGGGCAATAAACAAACCAAGAATTGTCGCTCGTTTTACATCAATTTTCTTTTTTGCCCTTGATGCAAAAACGACAGCTGATTCTACCCCGATAAATGCCCATAATGTTGAAAGGGCAGCATTGTTAATTTGTCTAAACAGTCCAATTGTTTCTCCGTTTTCACCAACTCTTGGTGCGACAAACGGAACGATATTTGCTTTTTGGAAAGCGAAAAGACCAACTAATATGAACAATAAGAATCCGATAACTTTGGCGGAAGTTGCAGCGAAATTCAGCTTACCGGCATTTTCCAAACCTCTTAAAATGATGAAATGCGTTCCCCATAAAAGAAGAGTACAAACAAGGAACGTTAATGCATTGCCTACTTTTAAAGTAAAGGAACCAATGCTGAACAGTACTGCCTTATTCGTCAGAACAGGGAAAAATGTTGATAAGTAGCCAGCGAAAGTTGTAATAATCGCAATATTTCCAGCTAAATTTCCAATCCAGTATCCCCATGAAGCCATAAAGCCAGATAAAATAGACGTTTTAGAACCTGGTTTAAATAATTCTTTTGCGTAAATTTGTGGTCCGCCGGAAAGGTTTGGTTTTCTCAGTGCTAAATTGCCAAATACTAAAGCAGTCATGAGAACTCCAAATCCTGTCAAAATCCAAGCGCCAATAACCCCTGCCGGACTTGCTGCTTCTGATAATGTACGAGGCAGCATAAATATACCTGAACCTACCATATTGCCTACTACAAGGGCGGTAAGGATCCATAAACCTAATTGATTATTTTTCCCCATATTTCTTCTCCTCTCATGTTGTCTCCTCTTGGCTCAAAATTGGGGAACTATCTGCATTTGCATATGCCAGATCGGTAAGAATTAAAAAAGCACACCGGATGTCGGTGTGCCGATACAACCGCATCAGACAAATGGATAGTTCATCATAGCAAACGCCATGACAGTTCTGCACCTGTTCGGATACAGCCCCAGCTGCCATAACCAGAGAAATTATGGCGCTTCGGCGGTGGTTCCTTTCAATTGCTTCATCGAGTTTCTCTGACTCTCGGACAATTTACTAATAAACACCGCGACCTCTACCTCATCTTGAGCTGATGAGGAATCATTATTCAACTACACGAATTAGAATACAGGCTTGGCTATAGAAAGTCAATGAAAAAAGTATCCATAAAAGCCAAGCACTGTTACTAGAATGTTTTACACGAATAAAACCAATATATATTGTTATCAAAAAGAGTCAGTCCTTTATGAGTTAGCCTCCGCACTACACTAAAGTATGAAAGCTTGATAAAATTGTGGTAAGTTTAAATGAAATACGGAGAAGAGGGTGTTTTTTATGTGCGGACGGTTTTCTTTGGCGGAAGATATTCATCGTTTACAGATGCAGTTTCAGTTTGAGTACGAAGGAGAATATATTCCAAGATATAATATTGCGCCAAGCCAGAATATATTAACGGTAATACAGGGAAGTCAAGGAAGGGTTGGGAAGCAACTGCGCTGGGGGCTGATTCCATTCTGGGCCAAAGATGAAAAGATCGGCTATAAACTTATCAATGCAAGAGCAGAAACGCTGGATGAAAAAGCAAGCTTTAAAAATCCTCTAAAAAAACGAAGATGTTTAATCTTAGCCGACGGCTTTTATGAATGGAAAAAAGATGGGAAAATAAAACAGCCTTACAGATTTGTCCTAAAAAATAGGGAGCCGTTTGCATTCGCGGGATTATGGGACCGCTGGGAAAAAGGGAACGAAACCATCTATTCATGCACGATTATCACAACCCGGCCAAATGAGTTAACAGAAAAGGTTCACGATCGAATGCCAGTTATCTTGACGCCGGAAAATCAGGCTGCCTGGCTAGATCAAAATATTGAAGATACGGAGTACTTGAAATCCCTCCTTGTTCCATATGATGCCGAAGAAATGGAAGCATATGAAATTTCAACATTAATTAACTCTCCAAAAAATGAAACAAAGGAAGTCATTGCTCCACTTAAATAAAAAAGCGCTGAATCTCAGCGCTCAAATATTGTTTAATCCCCTAAATAGTTTTTCACAATAAATGGTTGATGAACATAGAGGCAAGCCCAAAATACGTACTGAGCGAGAATATATCGTTTAATGTTGTAATAAGCGGGCCTGAAGCCACAGCAGGGTCAATTTTGAATCGATATAAGATTAAAGGGATAATCGTTCCGGCTAAAGTTCCGATAATAAGAGTAAGAAACAGTGAACAGCCGACAACCAATCCTAAAATAGCATTGCCTTGCCAGATAAAAGCGATCAGCGAAATTAAAACGCCGCATATGATGCCAATGATAAATCCTACTCCGAGTTCACGAATAATCAAACGGATGATGACTTTTTTATTAATGTCATTCGAGATTAAGCCTCTTACGACAACGGCAAGTGACTGTGTTCCGGTATTACCGGTCATTCCAGCAATCATGGGCATAAAAAAAGCAAGGGCTACTACCTTTTGAAGCGTTTCTTCAAAGCCGCTAATGATCTTGCCTGAAACAAGCCCTATAAACAAAAGCAATATTAACCAAGGAAGGCGGCGAAAAGCTGCTATGAAAGCTTTCGTCTCAAAATCAATTGATTTCCCAGAAGCCGAAAGCTTTTCTATATCCTCATTGGCTTCTTTAATGAAAACGTCAATGATATCATCGACAGTGACAATTCCTATTAAAATGTTTTCATCGTTTACAACAGGCATGGCTAAAAAGTCATACCGTTCGATAAGTCGTGCAACTTCCTCCTGGTCGGTCGTAACATTGACCGAAATGACTCGTTCGTACATAATGTTGCGGATAATCTCATCAGGTTCAGCGAGAAGCAAGTCCCGGTAAGATACGACTCCGACAAGTTTTCGTTCTTGGTCGACTACGTATAAATAGTTAATTGTTTCTGCAAATTCGGCAAATACTTTAAGTTTTTCAACGGCCTCTTTTACTGTATAATAATTTCTAATCCAAACAAACCGGTTTGTCATTAAGCGTCCGGCTGTTTCAGGAGGGTATTTCATAATATCCTGGACAATTTTTGATTCTTCCTGTTTCATTCCGGCTAGTAAGCCTGAAATTTTTTCGGGTGACAGGTCATCTAAAAGAGAAGCAAGATCATCGTTATCCATTAAATCGAGAACCTTTCCGGTTTTCTCGATGCCAAGTTTATTTAAAACTTCGATTTGTTTTTCTCTGTTCAATTCTTCTATTAAATCAGCAAGCTGGTCGATTTTTAAATAAAGTAAAAAACGTGTTTTATGCTTCTCCGGCAGATTTTCATATAACTGAGCAATATCGTATGGCTGTAGTTCGTCCATTATATCTTCGAAAACTTTCTTCTTGTTTTCTTTCAAAGATTTGATGATATGAAGAGTAATTTGATCCTCTGTTATGTTTTTAATCATGCTTTTCACGCTCCTTCCGCCGGTCTTTCTGCTTCCAAGATTATTATAAGTAATTTATCTTTTATTGGAAACGAAAGTATAAGAATAACATTAAGAAAATTTTCGAGAACGACTTATCTACAGTTTATGAGCACAATAGGTATTGGCTTACGCTTTTAAAAAGAATAGGCATGGATACAGTAATTTTTTTGAAAACAAGACAAATGATCAAAGATATTTTTTTCAATTTTTGATAAAATAGTAACTATATTTATTGATCGTTTTATATAGACAGTGTTTCCAGTGGAGTCGTCTTTTTCTCGCAAGGAGACAGCAATCCGCTTTTTTTTATCAATAAAATAAAACAGAATTTTTCCGGAAAAATATAGATTTTCAAACGCTCGGAGGTTTCGCCAGTGAGAAAGCACAATCAAGAGTTTCGGGATCTTATTTATGTTCATTTAAATGAAAGTGACCATTATGTTATCACGTATGGAATCGAGTTTTTTGAATTTGCCCGTTCACTTTCAGATTCAATGAACAATTTGTTATTGCTGAAACACAACTTTGATGATGGGGAATTTAACATGCATACACATCTAGATTATGTTCCCCGTGAGAGACTGGAAAAGCTAGTAAAGGATGATGTTTACGGATATGGAGATTTCTGCTGGATCGACTTTGACGAAGTCGAAAACCTTGACGAGCTGTCAGGAATTGAGATTGCTGAACTCTTATACCTTGGCCATCTTAAGCAGCATTTAAAGCCGCCGTTTTATAACCATCTCGGCAATCTATTTGCTTACCTTGCTCAAGATGATGGATGGTTTAATAAAACATATTATCGCCATTTACACCATTTTTACCGGATGCTTGGTGATGTTATTTCCATGAAACTGAATCATTTGAAAATTGATAAGACCCTTTTGGGAATCAAGAAAAAACGCTCGTATCCTCCTGTAACAAAAGAACTTTTGATGTCGTTGTCAGGGTTTATGAAGGAAGGTGCTGTTTTGTCATTGAAAAATCTTGTAAAAAACCGAAACCGCTTGGAAATTCCTATTTGGGCAATTGGAGATTTTGACAATATGGATGATATGTATGAAGAATATGAAAAAGTAAATAAGCAAAAAAGTGATGCAAAACTTGTCTTTGATAAGAAAATAAGAGAATGGCAGCTTTTTGCGACATAAAAGTGAAGGAAGGGGCCAGATCCCTCCATTACAACATAAACACGAATCAAGCCATCTTAATTTATTATGAAAAAATTTTACGTCTCTCATTACAAATTGTGTATAATGATTTTTGACGGAAAATTTCATACATATTTGGAACAGGTGTCTTAATTTTTAAGACTTAAAAGGGAAGTTGGTGAAAATCCAACGCGGTCCCGCCACTGTAAATGGGAACGAGCTGCGTTCAGCCACTGTACAAAGTTTGTATGGGAAGGTGCAGCAAGTGATGACCATAAGCCAGGAGACCTGCCTGTTCCTTGAGCACCGAGTACCTACGAGGATAGGGAGGTGTGGGAAGGCCTTTATCATGTCTTTTTTGCTTTTTTGAATAATCGGCCAGTACTGCATCTCCATGACTTTTTTGGAGATGCTTTTTTATTTGATTAAATTAGGAGGAGAAATACATGAAAAAACTGTTTTCATTATTTTTAGCAATGCTGCTTGCAGCAGGTATCCTTGCCGGATGTGGCGGAGCAGAAAAACCTGTTAAAGACATTTCTTCAAATGAACCGAAGAAAGAACTAAAATCAGAAACTGAATTTCCGGTTAAGATTAAAGATGCAACTGGCAAAGAGGTTGTCATAGAATCAAAACCGGAAAGAATTGTGTCGCTTATTCCGAGCAATACTGAAATTGCGTTTGCCTTAGGATTGGGGAAAGAAATCGTTGGAGTATCTGATAATGATAATTATCCGAAAGAGGTAACAAAGAAGGAGAAAATTGGCGGCATGCAAATAAATGTTGAAAAAGTTATTTCGTTAAAACCGAACCTGGTTCTTGCCCACCCATCAATCGCTCAAAGTTCTAAGGAAGGCTTGCAGCAGTTAAAAGATGCCGGGATTCCTGTTCTCGTTGTAAATGATGCGCAAAATTTTGAACAAGTATACGAGTCGATTAAAATGATTGGCACTGCAACAGGTGAAAAGGATGAAGCAGAGAAAATCATACAAAATATGAAAGAACGAATTGCAAAAGTAAAAGAAAAAGCTTCTAAAATCGAAGAGAGCAAACAAAAGACCGTATATGTTGAAGTATCACCTGCTCCCGAAATTTATACACCGGGAAAAAACACGTTTATGAATGAAATGCTCTCGATTATCAATGCAAAAAATGTTTTTGGGGATTTAGAAGGATGGGCAAAAATTGATCAAGAAGCCGTGATTAAAAAAAATCCTGATGTGATTGTGACAACATATGGTTTTTATGTTAAAGACCCTGTCGGAAACGTGACAAGCCGCAAGGGCTGGGAAAATATCAAAGCCGTAAAAAATAAACAAGTAGTTGATGTCAATTCTGATCTGGTTTCCCGTCCTGGTCCGCGTCTTGCCGAAGGAGTAGAGGAACTTGCGAAAGCTGTATATCCAGAAATTTTTGCTAAATAACAAAATTATTGCATATTTTATTGCAATCATATTTTTCCTTTCGGCAATACTGACTGGAATTGCGTTCGGGACTGTTTATGTCCCGGTTTTTTCGATCATTAAAATTATTGGTGCTGAAATTTTCCGTTTTTCACCAATTGATTCTATTGATCCGATGTATTCAAATATTGTGATGAATATCCGTCTGCCGCGAGTTCTCCTGGCTGGTCTTGTAGGGGCATCTCTTGCGATTGCAGGAGCTGCCTTTCAAGGTCTTTTGCGCAATCCGCTTGCTGACCCCTATACCCTTGGTGTGTCTTCGGGTGCTTCTGTTGGAGCGGTAATCGCATTGTTTTTTCAAATCACGCTTCCAATTGCCGGTATGTATACGCTGCCGATGTTAAGTATTACAGCCTCCATTATCACTGTCTTTCTTGTGCTGCTTTTTGCCCAAAAGATTGAACGATCCATGAAAGTAGAAACACTTATTTTAACAGGCATCATTTTCAGCTCGTTTCTAGGTTCACTTATTTCCTTAATGATCGCACTGACTGGTGAAGAGCTTCGGCAAATCATCGGATGGATATTGGGCAGTGTATCAATGCGAGGCTGGGAATACATCAAAATCATTTTGCCATTTTTTATTATTGGTTCATGCTTGCTGATCATGACTACGAAAGAATTGAATGCACTGTCCTTCGGAGAGGAACGGGCGCAGCATTTAGGTGTTAATGTTCATCGTCGAAAACTGCTTATTATGATTTCAGGATCGATTCTTACCGGTGCGGCTGTGGCTGTTTCGGGTACAATTGGGTTTGTCGGGCTGGTAGTTCCACACTTTGTTAGACAATTGTGGGGTCCTGATCATCGTCACTTGTTGCCTTTGTCGATGATTATAGGCGGAGGTTTTTTAATTCTTGCCGACCTTGTTTCACGGACGATTATTGCGCCATCCGAACTTCCAATCGGCGTGATTACATCCTTAATAGGAGCTCCGATGTTTGCTGTCATTTTGTTGAGAAGAAGGGAAAGAAGTGGGTAATATGTTAACAATCAGGAATCTTTCCGGCGGATATGGCGGTCAGAATATTATAAAAGGCATTTCCTTTTCGGTTAGGAAAGGAGAATTATTTGGCATTCTCGGCCCAAATGGCAGCGGGAAAACAACCTTATTAAAAATCATAAGCGGTATTTTGCCGTATGAAGAGGGAGACATTTCCATTAAAGGAAGGCAGTTATCTTCGTTTTCCCCTAAAGAGCTTGCAAAAGTAATCGCCGTATTGCCTCAACATACCGGACAGGCTTTTTCCTATACGGTAAAAGAAACAGTCTCTCTTGGAAGATATGCGCATCAAAAGGGCTGGTTTCATACGTGGACGAGCGAAGATGAGGCCATTGTCCGGACTGTTATGGAGCAGACGGGAATAAGCCAATTTCATGATCAGCAAATTCATCAGCTTTCCGGAGGAGAACGTCAAAGGGTATTTTTGGCCCAGGCTCTTGCCCAAGAGCCGGAAATACTTCTCCTTGATGAACCGACTAACCACCTTGATTTGTCTTATCAAAAAGAATTTCTTGATTTATTAAAGTGTTGGACGAAGGAACGCGAACTAACGGTTATCTCGATTTTCCATGATTTGAACCTTGCAAGCTTGTATTGCGACCGCTTAATGCTCTTGAGCAAGGGGAAGATCAGTATTAACGATAATCCTAATGAAGTATTAAAAGAAGAGCGAATTCGGGAAGTTTATCATACAGCGATCCAAAAGCAGCCTCATCCGAAAGTGGCCAAGCCGCAAATGGTCCTGCTTCCGGATTATCAAGAAGAAGAACAAGTACCATTTCAGGTTGATGAACGATTTTTGACTATTTCAAAGGAATTCATTGGGCTTTTTTCACCGATCCCTCTCAGAACGATGTCTTCAGGGGTGACTGGTTCGGGAACTGGCTGGCATAGAACGTTCATAAACAGGCATGTCAGTCAAAATTATGATTGCAGTAACCACCGGAGAGAAATGAGAGATTTTTTAAAGCAAAACGGTTTTGAACCGGTAGATACGGTTGGAATGATGACAGCTGTCAATCTCGAAGATGCCGTATATCAGCTGTTCAGGGGCGACGGTTTTTCTGTTTTTGTTGTGATTACCGCAGGTGCAGGCAATGCAGTGGATGTATCAAGAAGCAAAGAGCACCAAGTGATAACCATTCCCGGAACGATCAATACATGGATTTTTGTGAATGGAAATATGACGGAAGAGGCTTTTATCCAAGGAATTATGACTGCAACGGAAGCAAAAGTTAAGGTTTTACATGACATGGAGATTTACGATCCAATAACAGGAACGCTGGCAACCGGAACCTCGACTGACAGCATCTTAATTGCTGCTACCCAACAAGGGCGATTATTGGACTACGCCGGTTCGATTACTCCACTCGGAAAGCTGATCGGCAAGGGAGTTTATGAGTGTATGACAGAAGCAATTCACAAGTACCAAAAGAGGAAAAAACAATGATCATTCACCACTTGGCGGCTATTATCCTTGCATTTTTCCTTGATTTGATAATCGGTGATCCTCCGGGGTGGCCACACCCGGTAAAGTGGATGGGTGCTTTGATTGCTTTTTTTGACAAAAAATTAAATAAGGGCAATCATCGCCGGGCTAAAGGGGTTGTCATGCTTATTTCCGTGCTTGTTATTGTGATGGGAGCAACAGGCTTAAGCGTGTATGCTGTCTACCAGATTCATCCTTTGGCAGGCGTCATCTGGGAAGGTGTTCTCATCTCTACTGCAGTTGCACAAAAAAGTTTAAAGGAAGCAGCACTGGATGTTTACGAACCATTACAAAAAGGTGAAATAGCCGAAGCCAGGGTGAAATTGTCTTATATTGTTGGTAGAGACACGGATCATTTGCCGGAAAGAGAGATTGTTAGAGGAACAGTTGAAACGGTCGCAGAAAATACAAGCGACGGAGTTACGGCACCGCTGTTTTGGGGATTTCTTGGCGGGGGAGTGTTCGCCCTTGCCTATCGTGCAGTCAATACATGCGACTCCATGGTCGGATACCGCAATCAAAAATACGAAAGATTTGGTTTTGCGTCGGCAAAACTGGATGATTTACTAAACTGGCTCCCGAGCAGACTGACAGCTATAGCAATGTTTTTAAGCATGAAACCGAGGAAAGTAAGCCGGAAGCAGGCGGTTTCCATCGTTTTGCGTGATGCTAAGAAACATCCGAGTCCTAACAGCGGCTGGGGAGAGGCGGCTGCGGCTGCTATCATTGGCGTTCAGCTCGGGGGAACAAATTATTATGACGGTGTTGTTTCTCACAGAGCAAAAATGGGTGACCCAATATTTAAGCTTCAGGCAATTCATATCATCGATTCTATCAGACTTATGAAAAGATCAGCTTTCTTATTTTTATTGTTATTGCTGCTTGGAGGGGTGGCAATTGAAATGGCCATTGCATGGTTCTAATCCGCAATATTTATATCAATCAATGGGAATTCCTCTTCCGGACCATTATATCGATTTTAGCGCCAACATTAATCCTCTTGGTCCGCCTCTTTCGTTAAAAGAAAAATGGGGACAGGCCTTTGAGTTGATCAACGATTATCCTGATCCAAAAGCTTATAAATTTTCTCTTAAAGCAGCTGAAAAGGAAGGCCTGCCAATGAACTGGATCCTTCCGGGCAATGGAGGATCGGAACTCATCGCTCTGATTGCCAGAATGATTGCCGGCAAAAGAGTATTAATTGTTCAACCTGCCTTTTCTGAATATGAGGAAGCATGCAAAGCAAATGGCTGTCAGATCGGATATCATGTTCTTGAAGAGGGAAAGTGGGAGCTTAAGAGCGACAGTCTTATTCAAAAACTTGATCATTATGATGCTCTTTTTCTTTGCAATCCAAATAATCCAACAGGAAAATCTTTTTCCAGATCCGCCATTTCCCATGTTCTAGAAGAATCTTCCACAAGAAATTGTTTTGTGATCATTGACGAAGCTTTTTATGATTTTACTGAAGAAGTGCACTCCTTTGCTTCCTATATTCCTATCTATCCTAACTTAATGATTCTTCGGTCGATGACAAAAATGTACAGTATACCGGGAATAAGACTTGGGTACGTGATTGCTCGCCCGCCTGTTCTTGAGAAAATGGCTTCTTTCCAGCCTCACTGGAGCGTCAATGCTATTGCTTTAATGGCTGGGGAAGAATGCTTAAAAGCAGTTGAGCACGAGCAGAATACGAGGCAATATATTGGCAAGCAGCGTTCTCGTTTAGTGAAATTTTTTCAGGAAAAGGGCTATGAAGTCTCCAATTCTAGCGTGAATTTTTATCTATTACGAGACCCAAATCATATAGATCAGCTTCCTCTTATCCAATTTTTGCTTGAGAATGGGATTGTTCCGAGGCATACTTATCATTTTCCGGGCCTGGAAGGCAGCTGGATACGGCTGGCGATAAAACGTAAGAAAGAAAATGACCGGTTAATGGAGGTATTAGCGAAATGGCGCACGGTGCAATAACGTTTATTACTGGCGGAGTTCGGAGCGGGAAGAGTTCGTTTGCTGAGAAAATGGCTGTTGCGATTGCGGAAAAAAACGGCGGAGATCTTTACTATATCGCATGTGGGCGTTCTTCAGATCTGGAAATGAGTGAACGGATAAAAAGGCACAAAATCTATCGGGAGAACAGCTCGATCCCATGGAATACTTTAGAATTTGCAACGAATATTCAGCAGGCATGTTCTTATTTTAGTGAACATTCTGTCGTTTTGCTTGATTGTTTAACGACATTATTAAATAATGAGCTTTTTTCAAATAGAGAGTCATGGGAACGGTCTGATATCCAGGAGGAAGTGAAAAGGTCAATTAAAAAAGGGATTTTGGAAATTCAAAAGGCATGCAGCCATTTGCTTATTGTCAGCAATGAAGTGCTGAATGAACAGATTGATGAAAGTCTTGTAGTGTTTACATATGGAAAAATTCTCGGCCAGCTTCATCAATGGCTCGTGCAGCAATCGAGTACAGCTTATTTGCTTGAAGCTGGCATTCCCCGGCTGATGAAAGGAGAACAGGCACATGAAAGGCATTATGATTCAAGGGACAGCTTCTGATGTCGGAAAAAGTTTGATCACGACCGCAATTTGCAGGATTCTCGCAAAGGAAGGATACAAAGTTGCTCCTTTTAAATCACAAAATATGTCCAATAATTCTTATGTCACGATGGACGGTAAAGAAATTGGCCGTGCCCAAGGGCTTCAAGCGGAAGCAGCCGGGACAGAGGCGACGGTCTGGATGAATCCGATTTTATTAAAACCGAGGTTCGAGCATCAATCTGAAGTGGTTTTATTGGGCCGGCCGTTTACAACAGTTTCCGGCAATGCATACCGAGATTCTTTTTATCAAATAGGATTGGAAACGATCGAAACTGCGTTAAAAAAACTGCAAGAGGAATATGAACTGATCGTAATTGAAGGAGCGGGAAGCCCGGCGGAAATCAACTTAAAAGACAGAGAACTTGTGAATATGAAAGTTGCGGAACTTGCCGATGTACCCGTTGTTTTAGTGGCTGATATTGACCGGGGCGGAGTGTTTGCCAGTATCGTCGGAACATTGGAGCTTTTGGAAGAAGAGGAACGGAGCCGAGTAAAGGGCGTGATTATTAATAAATTTCGCGGCGATCCCGAGTTGTTTCAAGATGGCATCAAGTGGCTTGAGGAACGAACGGGGATTCCGGTTCTTGGGGTTCTTCCCTATTTGGACCGGCATATGATAGAAGGAGAAGATTCTCTTTCCCTTTCTGATCGGTTTTCAAAACGCCGGCAAAAAAGCATTGATATTGCTGTTATCAAACTTCCTTATCTTTCAAACTACAGTGATATTGAACCGTTTTTATATGAAGAGGATGTTTCGGTTCGCTGGGTCAGTGGCCCGGAACGATTTGGTATGCCTGATGCTGTGATCATTCCCGGCACGAAAAGCTCGATTGGAGATTTGCGATACCTTAAAGATAAGGGACTGGCTGAAGCAATTAAGAAATACATAGGCGATGGAGGGACAATTGTTGGCATTTGCGGCGGATATCAAATGCTAACCCGAATGCTTATTGACGAGGCAGGGTCCGATACAGGGAAAGCTGGAATAAGTGAAGAAGGTCTCGGAATTATTCCGGGAATTACATTTTTTTACAGAGAAAAGCTGACGATTCGAACGAAGGGAACGGTTCATCCTGATATCGGTATGGGAGAAATTCCGGTACAAGGCTATGAAATTCACCTTGGAAAAACTGAAATTGACCCGTCTGTTAAGAGAAGCCCGTTTTTATTGCTTGAGAACGGCGAAGAAGAGGGGTATTGCAGAGACGATGGCACGATCATTGGCACATATTTGCACCATCTTTTTCATAATGATCAATGGCGGAGCAAATGGCTGAATCGATTGAGGAAAAGAAAAGGGCTTTCCGTTCGTAAGCCCGTTTTTATTGGAGAGCTAAAGGATGAAAAATATGAGGAATTGGCTGCCAGCATAAAGCCGTTTTTAAACTGGGAGAAAATGAAAAATATTATTTTCATGGGAGCGGGCAGTGAATGATAAAAGGCTTCTTGATTAACCTGCAATTTTTCACGTCTATTCCTGTTCCGCTAAAGCTTCCAATGGATAAATTGCATTTGAAAAAAGCGATTCAAACTTTTCCTTTATTAGGAATTTTTCAAGGCTGTGTTTTTTCGCTATTATTGTATCTATTACAATACTATACTCCTTTTTCTGATCTTGCTGATGCTTTTTTTCTTTGGCTAGTGACCATTATTCTCACAGGCGGGATTCATCTCGACGGTTGGATTGATGCTAGTGACGCATATTTTTCATTTCGGGATAGAGAGAAGCGGCTTGAAATTATGAAGGACCCGCGGACAGGAGCATTCGGAGTAATTTCGGTTATCGTCCTGCTAGGCAGCAAATTTTTGTTTATATACGAAATCACCCTACAGGCCAATTTGATATCGATTTTTTTAATCATGTATATTCCTTTTTTAGGAAAAAGCGCAATGGGTTATTTTCTTACCGGCTTGCCGTCAGCGAAAAAAGAAGGACTAGCCTTTTTCTTTCAGCAAGCAGCGGATATCCGATCATTATGGATATACCCATTGTATCTGCTGTTTTTTCTCTGGCTGGCTTTTCTTTTAAATACTAGGCTTTTTCTTTTTTCTGCTGTAATGCTATTTTCTGCAGTTGTTGTTGTTATTTTTTTGAAGAATAAAATAATGAAATGGTTTGGCGGAGTAACAGGAGATGTGTTAGGGTCCGCTGTGGAAGGAGTGGAACTTTTATTATGGGCAATTCTGTGGTTATTGCACTATTTCGCCATGGCTTAACGGCATATAATCAGAGAAAAGCGATTATCGGCTGGTCCGATTTCCGGCTTAGTCATGACGGCCGCATGCGGTTAAAGGAAATAAAGGATAAACTGCCGGAGTATGAGAAAGTGTTTAGCAGCGATTTACAAAGATGTATGGAAACTGCTAGACTGCTGTTTCCTGAAGCCGATCCAATTCTCATTCCCGAACTGCGTGAACTGAATTTTGGAAAATGGGAAGGAAAAACTCACCAAGAACTTGAGAAGGATGGTGTTTATCAAAGTTGGTTAGAGGATTATTTTTCTGTCCGGCCGCCTGAAGGTGAATTATTTCCCGAGTTTGCTGATAGAGTCGAGCGCGGTTGGATCAAGTTGAAGGAGGAAATATTACAAGACGGTGTGAACAGAGCTATTGCCGTGACACACGGCGGAGTAATTAAGTATTTGCTGTCCAAGTTCGCTCCTAATGAGCAGCCTTTTTGGGAATGGAAGGTGAAGCACGGGCATGGCTATGAATTGGAATGGGAGAAAAATGCCTTTAGGAGGGGGGAACGGTGCACTTTATTACGGGAGGTGCTTTTAATGGAAAAGCAAAATGGGTAAGGAGCTTTTATAAAATTAAAGAGAGAGATGACGTAATATGGATTTCCGCTTATAAACATCAAGCGCTTCCAATGATGCTCCATGATTTCGGAAAAGATTTGGTTGTCCTGGAGGGAGCGGAACAATGGGTTAGAGAAATCTCGGTCCGGTCGGATTTGAAGGGTTTCCGTGAAGAATGGAAGAATGTATTAAGGAATTGGCATCTTTGGGAAACAGAAAGCCCGGAACGGACACTCGTTATTATCGGAGCGGATATTACAAAAGGGATTGTACCGGTTAAAAAGGAGCATCGAAACTGGCGGGATTGTACTGGTTGGGCTTTCCAAGATATTGTTGGCCTTGCTGACCGCGTGGACCTTATTTGGTATGGAATTGGTCAAAGACTTAAATAGGGAGGAAATGAAATTGAGAATTTATACACGTACAGGTGATAAAGGACAAACGAGTTTAATTGGCGGCCGAGTAGATAAAGATGATATCAGGGTAGAAGCATATGGAACTGTTGATGAAGTGAATTGTTATGTCGGCCAGGCTATGACAGAACTAGATCCTAGTGTTTTCAAGGACGTTTTAGAAGATCTTGAAAAAATTCAACACGAGCTTTTTGACTGTGGCGGAGACCTTGCCAATATTTCCTCTAGGAGGCAATTAAAGCTTACAACTGAAGCTATTGAGTATCTTGAAAAAAGAATTGACGAGTTCACCGAGGAAGCACCGAAGCTCGAGAAATTTATCCTCCCTGGCGGAACAAAGCCTTCTGCGTCAATCCATATAGCCAGGACAGTAACCCGTCGGGCTGAAAGACTGATTGTAAAACTGAAGAAGAAAGATCCGGAAGTGCCGGAGCTTACATTGAAATATATGAACCGTCTTTCCGATTATTTTTTCGCCCTCGCGAGAATCGTGAATTTTCGTCTTGGTGTAAAAGATGTCGAATACATTAGAAGTGCGAATGTATTTCGGGAAGGGAAGCGGAAGGAGGAAAAATAATGTTCGGCAGAAATATTGGTTTGGCAGCTCTGTTTATTGCTTTGTCGGTCGTTGGTGCCTCTATTAAAATACCGGCTGTCATCGGTAGTATCGCCCTTGATTCTTTTCCTGCACTTTTGGCTTCTGTACTTTTAGGCGGTGGAGCAGGTGCAGTGATAGCTGCCGCTGGGCATATTTTGTCTGCATTGCTCGGTGGAATGCCGTTAGGTTCTTTTCATTTTCTTGTTGCGCTTGAAATGGCGGTTCTTGTATGGGTATTTGGAAACATTTATCGAGCGGGATCCAGGAAAATGGCAGGTTTTCTTTTTTTAGTTGGCAACGCTTTTCTTGCTCCCCTGCCTTTTCTTTTTATAATGGGAAAAGAATTCTTTTTTGCGATCCTTCCTTCGCTATTCGTAGGATCTTTGTTTAATATAGCAGTTGCATTGTTGATGATTCCTCGTCTCGTTTGGTTAAAGCGCAGCAAAACAGACTCTTTGGAGGCAAACCGATGAGAGATGTTGCGATCGTCGCGATAAATGAAAACGAGTCTCTAGTGATTGCAGCTGATAACAGCGGCGGTATTGGGATGAAAAATAGTGATCATGTGAAAGTCCCTTATGACATTCTCTCCTATTATTCTTTTCGGGTCGCGGTGATGGAGTGCATGGCTGCCGGAGCAAAACCTGTTTCGGTTGCGATGCAAAATTTTTGTGGGGATGACGCCTGGCCGCTGCTTAAGGCTGGAGTGGAAAGAGGACTTTATGAATTGGGAATCGATGGGATTTCAGTAACGGGAAGTACCGAAAGTAATTTTTCCCTCCTTCAATCGGCTCTCGGCATAGTTGTAGTGGGACGGAAGGCGAGGGATAACTCTCTTGATGAGTTGCCGGGGAAAGTGAATGTGGCGGTTATCGGGTTTCCACTCGTAGGAGAAGAAGTCATTAACTATCAGGAAAATGTTGCACCTCTTTCGCTGTTCAATTGGTTTTGTAAACAGAAGGAAGTGGAGGCAGTTTTGCCAGTAGGTTCAAAAGGGATCATGTACGAGCTTCAACAGCTTTTTCATGGCCAGGAAATAGAAGAAAAACAAGTTTCTTGCAGTTTGGATCTCTTGAAATCTTCCGGTCCGGCAACATGCTTTCTTGTTGCTTACCGGCCCGAAGTTGAAGAAAAATTGCGCAGGAAAGCCGGAGAACTGTTTCATCCTGTTAAATTAATAGACTAATAATTATGGTTGGCAGGAAAACAAGGTATTTTTATAGAATATCTTGGCATAAAAAAATAAAAGGATGAAGAACATGCTAACTTTGTATATCACACGGCACGGTGAAACGGAATGGAATGTAGAAAAAAGAATGCAGGGCAGGTTGGACTCGAATTTAACGGATAAAGGAAAGCTGCATGCACAATTACTTGGTAAGAGACTTGAAAATACGGAATTTGCGGCCATCATTACAAGTCCGAGTGGAAGAACAGTCCAAACGGCAGAACTTATAAAGGGAGACCGGCCTATTCCAATTGTAAAAGATACAAGATTGATGGAAATTCACTTTGGAAGCTGGGAAGGAAAAACTCATGATGAGATTAAGGAAATGGATGCTCATCAATTTGATTGTTTTTGGAACAATCCGCACCTGTACCAAAATTCAGAAGGCGAAAGTTTTCAAGACATCCAGGACAGGGTAATAGCTGTCTTGAAGGATATAGAAAAAACGTATTCTTCCGGAAATGTGCTGATTGTCACTCATGCTGTTGTTATTAAAACAATGTACATGGTGATGAAACAACTTCCCCTTGAGGAGTTTTGGGCACCGCCATTCATTCATGGAACGAGTTTGACGATTGTGGAACTGAACGATGGGAAAAAGAGATTTTTATTAGAGGGTGACCTCGCCCATGTACAGCAGGAAGCTCATTTATAACAGGCACTGGTTTATACGGAGGCTGACTCAAAAGCAAAGGGTCAGACCCCTCCAAAACAATATAAAATCATTCTATCTATTTGTTATAGTTGGAGAGCGTCAAGACCCTTGTGTGCCAGCCTTTTTGCTATGAGCCGAGCCATCTCCTCATTTCCTTGAGAACTTTAAAAATCGATACCTCCATAACAATGAAAAGGTAGTTGCCATTTAAATTTTTTGAAATGGAGAGACTATAGTTGATAATAAAATTTATTCAATGTTCCGTTTTTCCTGATAGAAAAGAAGCTTTTCATCGCGGCCAGCTAGCATGGCATACTCTTCATGAGGCACCCGGTTTTGTCTGCCAATTTGGCGGATGGGGAGTGGTCAATGCTTTTACAGCAAAAATATTTGCCATTTGGCAAACAAGGCAAGCATATGAAAATTTTATGAAGCACATTCATGATGAAATTTTTCTAGTATCTGGCCAAAAAGGCACTTATAAAAATATTGATGTAAAAATTTTTGAATTGGAAATCAACCTGACGGAAATTAGTTCAGTTCTTAATAGTAATAATAAACCAGTTTTTTTCGCAGTGAATGGAAATTCCCTGTACTTAAAAACCGAACCTTGCATCAATTCAGAAGCATTTACTATTGAAAAATCATGGAGCATTTTCGGGGATAATTTTTCTAGATTGATATAATTTCGTTTGCATGATCGAAAGAATATCAGCCCCGGGGATTTTATGAGCCTATGAGTAAATATTTGGGCCCCTTCGCATCAAACATTTAAGTTTTTTAAAGCTTTAACCTCAAAATCGACTCCACAGCCTCGTATAAAGAATCCGCCTGAAGATCTGCACTTGTCGAACTTGACCCTATAAAAACCGTTTTGCAGCCTGCTTTTTGCCAGCTTCAATATCTCTTTCGTGATCGCCAACCATGATGCTTTTTTTCAAATCAATATTATATTTAACTCACCTCTTTAACGGCTCACCGTATTGAGGGTCTGGCCCGCGAATAAAGCAAGCTGTGGGTTTCATAGGTATAGAAAATAGGTGGAATGAATGTGAAAAATTTTATAAGAAACATTTTGTTATCTCTCCCTTTCTTTTCTTTGAAAGTGTTAAAATAAAATAGTGTGTGATTCAACAAAATGGAGGTTCAATCATGAAAACAAAAATTGGTTTGTTATATGGCGGAAAATCCGCTGAACATAAAGTGTCCATGCAAACAGCAATGGCTGTTATCAAAGCTCTAGATCTTGAAAAATTTGATATTTATCCAATTTACATAACCGAAGAAGGTCAATGGATTAAGGGTCCGCAGCTTACTGGACCCGTGGAAAATGTCAAAGAGCTTGAGTTTAAGAAGGAAGATCCTCAAGCGAATGCTCCTTTAGCTCCAAGCGTTTTTCAGGCTGATGCATCAGAAAAGCAGGAGCCTCTTGATGTGATTTTTCCGTTGTTGCACGGTCCAAATGGAGAAGACGGAACAGTGCAGGGGCTGCTTGAACTATTAAATCTCCCATACGTTGGAAACGGTGTTCTTGCTTCGGCTGCAGGCATGGACAAAGTCATTATGAAAAATATTTTTGCTCAAGCAGGGCTTTCCCAAGTTAACTATGTTTGGTTTATCCGAAGCGAGTGGGAAAAAGCAAAAGAACAAGCGTATGAGAAAGTGGAAAAAGAACTAGGCTATCCTTGTTTTGTAAAACCTGCAAACCTTGGATCAAGCGTCGGAATCAACAAAGCAACAAACAGAAGCGAGCTTGAAGCAGCTTTCCAAGAAGCGTTCCAATTCGACCGGAAAATCATAATTGAAGAGGGCGTGACGGCAAGAGAAATTGAAATCGGTGTACTGGGGAATGACGAGCCGGAATGTTCGGTTGCCGGCGAAATCGTTCCGAAGAAAGAATTTTATGACTACAAAGCCAAATATGAAGACGGCGATACTGCTCTCATTATCCCGGCAGATTTAACGGAGGAAGAATACGCTAAACTAAAAGAAATGGCAATTAAAGCTTTTAAAGCATTAGATTGTTCAGGCCTTGTCAGAGCAGACTTTTTCTTAACAAAAGATGGAAAATTATACATCAATGAGGTAAACACGATGCCGGGATTCACCCCTTTCAGTATGTTCCCGCTCCTCTGGAAACACTCTGGAATTGAATATCCTGAGCTAATTGAACGCCTTGTCAAACTGGCAAAAGAAAGGCATGCTGAAAAACAAAATATTAAACATACACTATAACACCAGGACACGGCGATAATGCCGTGTCATTCCTTTTCACCATAAAAAGGAAAGAAGGGAGTAGACAATGATTCAAAAAACGATCAAACAAATAAAAGAAATGATTAAGGTCGAAAACGATCTATCTAATTTTGAAAACATAGAGATTAATGGTGTTGCCATTGATTCCCGGAAAATTAAAATAGGAAATCTGTTTATTCCTTTCAAAGGGGAGAATACAGACGGGCACCGTTTTGTAGAAGATGCAATCAAGAAAGGTGCAGCTGCTGCACTTTGGCAAAAAGATGTACCAAATCCGCCGCTCGATTTGCCTGTTTTGATTGTTGAAGATACATTAAGAGCGCTGCAGGAGCTGGCACGAAGCTACCGCAATGAATTAAATATTAAGATTGTTGGAATTACCGGCAGCAATGGGAAGACGACTACAAAGGACATGACGGCCAACTTGCTTTCCATAAAATATAAAGTTCAAAAAACAGAAGGTAATTTTAACAACCATATCGGACTTCCGTTGACGGTCTTAAGCTTAAAACCAGATACGGAAATGGCCGTTCTCGAGATGGGCATGAGCGGCCGGGGCGAAATTGAATTTCTGACAAAACTTGCCCGACCAAATGCAGTCATCATCACTAATATCGGAGAGTCCCATCTTCTAGATCTCGGATCAAGAGAAGCCATTGCCGACGCCAAATTAGAAATCATTAAGGGCCTTGAGGACGGCGGATTAATCGTTTATCACGGAGATGAACCGCTCTTGAAAGAGCGATTGGAAAATTTTGATGGAAATGCGGTTTTAAAAACATTCGGAAGAAGCGAAAGGAATAACTTGTATCCGATTGAAATCCAACAAAGTGACAAGGGAAACGAGTTTAAAATTAATGCATCTCCTGAGGTTTTCTCGTTGCCGGTTCTCGGCACTCATAATGTGTTAAATGCCCTTGCAGCGATGCTGGCAGCTGAATATTTCGGCATTCCATTTGAAAAAATGAACGAAGGATTTTCAAACTTAAAGCTGACCAATATGCGCATGGAAATTGTTGAAGGAAAAAATGGCGAGAAAATCATCAATGACGCTTATAATGCCAGCCCAACTTCCATGAATGCTGCTGTTGAGCTCGTTTCGAATCTTTCCGGTTATAAAAACAAAATATTAGTACTCGGCGATATGCTTGAGCTCGGTCCGCAAGAAGAGCAATTCCATTACAATGTTGGAGCCAATTTAGATCCGGAAAAAGTTGATTTTGTATTTACGTATGGAAAGCTCGGCAGCCATATTGCAGAAGGTGCCAAAACGGTTCTTCCGGAAAAAAGAGTATTTGCCTTCTTTGATAAAAATTCGTTAATAAATGAATTAACGAAACACACAAACAATGAGACGTTAATACTAGTGAAAGCATCGAGAGGGATGAAGTTAGAGGACGTTGTATTAGCATTACAAAAGAAAGAACAATAAAACTCTGTATTAATAGAAATCCCTGTTTCATGTGAAACGGGGATTTTTTATATCATTTCATTCATTTGTATGATATTTGTAAAAAAGTATAAAATAAAGAAAATTAGGTAATCAAATATACGGAGGAACAAGCATGATAGGGTGCTTATGCATACATGGATTTACCGGTTCTCCGTATGAAGTGGAACCGCTGGTTGATTTTTTAAAAGAACATACAAATTGGGAGATTGCTGCACCGACTTTACCGGGCCATGGAGAAACACTTCAGTTAAAAGGCGTCCGATATAAAGATTGGATTAAGCACGCTGAAGAGGAACTTAAGAAGCTGATGAAGAGATGCGAGACGGTTTATGTTATTGGTTTTTCCATGGGAGGGTTGATCGCTGCCTATCTTGCTGTCAATTATCCTGTAAAAAAACTGGTTTTACTTAGTGCCGCTGCTTATTATGTAAATCCAAAACAGCTCGCAGCAGATATCGGAAAGATGGTAAAAGATACATTCAGGGGAGAATTGCAAAATAATGATTTGTTTCTCCGATATAAGAAAAAAATCAAAGATACCCCAATTTCAGCAACTTTTCAATTTCGCACGCTTGTTTCAAATATCCGGCCCATTCTGGAAAAAATTGAAATTCCAACGTTTATCGCCCAAGGAGAAGCAGATGGGATTGTACCTTCTAAAAGCGCGAAATATATATATGAAAAGATTGGTACTGAACATAAAAATATTAAATACATTAAGAAATCGGGGCATATGATTTGCCATTGCGATGAAAATGAGGAGCTTTTTTCTGATATCCTTGAATTTTTATCCTTAGAAACAGGCACCAATTTAAACAAACGTTTAATGAATAATTATAAGTAAGAAAAATCTACCGATGGAACTTTCACTTTATTGCAATAAAACCTTTTAAATGTTAAGATAAACTTCAAAGTGCCTAAGAGAGAAAGTCTTTGACAATCGGACATCCTCCAAGAAGGAGAATGTCTTTTTTTGCGACTCATTTATCTTTAAAAGCCATTGTTTATCACTTGTATTTAAGATTATATATACTGATTTAGTAAGGAGAAGGATACATTGACGAAGTTTCAAGATTTAGGTTTAAGTCCTGCAATGATGAAATCGATAAAAAAAATGGGATTTGAGGAAGCTACTCCAATTCAAGCTCAAACGATCCCGTTAAGCCTGGAAAACAAAGATCTAATCGGCCAAGCGCAAACCGGAACAGGAAAAACAGCAGCATTCGGAATCCCACTTATCGAAAAAATCGATATAGATCAGGACGTTATTCAAGGGATTGTAGTAGCACCGACGAGGGAGCTTGCCATTCAAGTTTCTGAAGAATTATTTAAAATTGGATATGGAAAGAAAGCACGGGTTCTAGCCATTTTTGGAGGACAGGACATTAGCCGGCAAATTAAGGCGCTGAAAAAACGCCCGCACATTATTGTGGGAACTCCTGGCCGAATATTAGACCATATTAACCGGAAAACAATTCGCCTCGACAATGTAAAAATGGCTGTCCTTGACGAAGCAGATGAAATGCTGAATATGGGTTTTATTGATGATATTGAAGCGATTCTCGCCCAGATTCCGAAAGAGCGCCAGACGCTGTTATTCTCCGCTACGATGCCTGCACCGATTCAAAGAATGGCTGAGAAATTTATGAAAAATCCGCAAATTGTCCGTGTACAGTCTAAAGAAATGACTGTTCCGCAAATTGAACAATTCTACCTTGAAGTACATGAGAAAAACAAGTTCGATGTTCTGACAAGGTTATTGGATATTCAATCTCCTGAATTGGCAATTGTTTTTGGAAGAACAAAGCGCCGTGTGGATGAATTATCCGAAGCGTTAAATTTAAGAGGCTATATGGCAGAAGGAATTCATGGTGATTTAAGTCAGGCGAAACGCCTTTCTGTCTTGCGTAAATTTAAAGAAGGTTTGATTGATGTTCTTGTGGCGACGGACGTTGCAGCTCGTGGGCTTGATATTTCAGGCGTTACTCACGTTTACAATTTTGATATCCCGCAAGACCCTGAAAGTTATGTTCACCGGATTGGACGGACAGGACGTGCCGGCAAAACCGGTATGGCGATGACATTTGTCACACCTAGAGAAAAAGCCTATTTGAAAATCGTTGAAAAAACGATCAAGAGGCGAATGGACAAAATGAAGCCGCCCACTTTGGATGAAGCATTGGAAGGCCAGCAAAAGGCGACAATAGATAAAATTATTCAAACAATTGAAACAAATAACCTTCAATTTTACAAACAGGCTGCAGAGGAGCTGCTTGAACAGCATGATGCAGTTACGGTTGTTTCTGCCGTTTTAAAAATGCTGACAAAAGAGCCGGATACAACTCCTGTTAAACTTACTGAGGAAACTCCTCTTCCGCCAAAACGAGATCGTGACCGAATCTCAAGTGACAAGAGACGCGGCAGTCATGAAACTTATGGGAGAAAAAAAAGCACATTAAAAGCGCGTTCCGGCGCAAAACGAAATAGTTCTTCAAATTCAAGAAGCTATCGGTAAGAGAGCGATTTGCTCTCTTTTTTTTTGCGTATTTTTCTCCGGGCGCATAGATCAACGTTATCGTTCGATATCGAAAAAATGAAACTATTTTTTGGGAAAATACGTAAATCAATTATACTTTCTTACAATGACCATCCTCTATTATATACTTAGGTAGAGTGTTTTAATTTGGAAACACAGGAGGATTTCGTGATGATTTCAGAACCGGAAAAAAGAATCTCTGAGCGGGCATTAAAGGTTTGGAGAATCTTTGGAGCTATTCAATCCGTTTTTATGTGGATGATTGCTGTCGGAGTGACAATTTTAACAATTATTTTTCATTGGCCAATCTGGATTCCGGCAGGGCTTATCATTATTGCAATCATTAGTTCTTATTTTTTTATCATCCTTCTTCCAGTATTGCGGTGGAAAAGATGGAGATACGAAGTCAGGGACCAGGAAATTGAACTTCAGCATGGGGTATTTATCATAAAACGGACGCTAGTGCCGATGATCCGAGTTCAGCATGTTGATACACAGCAAGGCCCTTTATTAAGAAAATATCATTTAGCTACCGTTACCGTTTCAACAGCGGCAACTGTACATGAAATTCCCGCTTTAGATATGGAGGAGGCGGAGGAGCTGCGTTCTTCAATCTCGCGGTTAGCAAGGGTGGCTGATGAAGATGTCTGAACCAAAACGGCTTCACCCTATTTCTGCAATTTATCACTTTATCAAACAGTTGAAAGAAATGATTATTCCAATCCTTGTACTCGTTTTTATTAAAGGGAAAGGAAGCGACGGAGAGCTATTTTCCTTGTTTATTTCAGTCGGTACTGTTTTATTTATCTTAATTAGCGGTATTTTATCATGGCTTAGGTTTACCTACCGAATTGAAGAAGATGAACTTCGAATTGAATACGGGCTTTTTATTCGAAAAAAACGTTATATTCCATTTGAGCGCATTCAAAGCATTGATTTTTCAGAAGGTATCTTGCATCGTCCGCTCGGTCTTGTAAAAGTAACAGTCGAGACTGCCGGATCGGGCGGTATGGGGTTGAATGATGCGGAGGCTGTATTAACTGCTATCACAAAAACAGAAGCGGAAGCGATTAAAGAAATTTTAGCTTCTGTTAAAGACTCCGGAAAGATGGAGAACGGGCCAGGAACAAAATTTAATGAGGAAATCATTTATAAAATATCTCCTCAGGAATTGCTGCTGCTAGCTTCGACATCAGGTGGAGCAGGAGTTGTGATTTCAGCTGTGTTTGCGTTCCTCTCTCAGTTGGATGAAATTATTCCATATGAAAAAGTTTTTTCAGGATTTGAACATTTAATAAAAAACGGTATTATTTTTGTTTCGATCATTGTTTTTCTAGGTTTCTTTCTTGCCTGGCTGATCGCCGTTATCAGAATGATGGTGTCATACGCTGATTTTACCGTAAAAAAAGTAAATGATGATATTATTATTTCAAGAGGACTTCTCGAAAAGCGCCAGATAACCATTCCGCTTCATCGGATCCAGGCGATTAAAATTAGTGAAAACCTTATTAGACAGCCACTAAAGTATGCAACTGTCATTATTGAGAATGCAGGCGGCTCTTCTGTTAATGAAGAGAGAGCAAGCGTTATTTTACTGCCGATCATAAAAAGAGAAAAGATTCCAGGAATCATGCAGCCCTTCTTTTCTGATTATAAGTTTCTAACAAATTTTGAGCCTGCTCCGAAAAGAGCGTTAAAAAGGTATTTGATTAGAGGCTGGGTGTTGATTGCTCCTTTTGTGCTCCTGCTGATTTTTTTTCTCCGTCCATTGGGATATTTTTCATTGCTTCTCATTCCTGCAATTTCTTGTTGGTCGCTCCTCAAATATAAAGATGCAGGCTGGAGCATTGACAATTATCAACTTGCCTTAAGATATCGGGGAATAAGTAAGAATACTGTTTTTATGAAAAAAAACAAAATCCAGTCATTATCTGTTAGAGAAAGTTATTTTCAAAGAAAGAAACAGCTTGCCACACTGGATGCGGTTGTAAAATCAGGCATCGGAGGCTCAGGAGGAACAGTTGCCGATTTACAAAAGGAAGATTGTTATTTTGTTTATCGATGGTATCAAAGAAAATGAAAAAAGCGCCAGCGGGCGCTTTTTTATTTGTAGCTAAAATCCGGCTTTTTCAGTCGTTAAAAAAACAGCGCCTATGACAATACCGGTAATCAATCCGAAAATATGAGCGGTAACATTGATATTGTCCTGGACAAAAGTCATAATCAAGCTAATAGCAGAGATTGTCAATATAATTTGGGTGTTTTGCTTCGAAAGCAAATGCTTCTTAAAAAGGATAATGGCAATGTAAAAGCCGAAAAGCCCGAAAATAGCACCGCTTGACCCAACATGGATGAATGTCAGTGGTTTTATGAGAAAAGTGGCGATGTTAGCGGCAATCCCACTTGAAAAATATAAAATCATGAATTTCTTTTTGCCGATGATTCGTTCAAGAGCGGGGCCAAACAGAACAAGGGAAAAACTGTTGAATAGCATATGGGAAAACCCGCTGTGCAAAACGATTGGAGTGACCAGCCGCCAATATTCCCCTGCCGCAATGTATAAGTTAACACCAGCTAGTTTTTCGAATAGAAGTCTATTTGGAAAGATAGGTAAAATCGTGAGAAAATATAAAAATACATGTACTCCAACAATAATAGAAACAATTGGATAGTAGCGAATAAATTCACGAAAACTTTCTGTTCTTGTAAACATACTGAACCTCCCACAGGACGATACAAACATCATAGCCTGAACGCTACATAAAAACCATACTTGTACAATAATAATGATATGCATATGAAAATTAATTAGAAGGAAGAGAAGATGAAATATGATTTTAGGTATTGGCATTGATATTGTTGAGTTAGACCGAATAAAAAGAATCGCTGAGCAACAGGAGAAATTTATCGATCGAATTTTAACTGAGACAGAAAAGCTTGAATACCACAAACTTTCAGCTAAAAGGAAAACAGAGTTTCTGGCAGGCCGATTTGCGGCAAAAGAAGCTTTCGCAAAAGCGGCCGGAACAGGGATTGGACATGAGCTTTCGTTTTTAGATATTGAAATCGTGGCAGATGATAAAGGAAAACCTTTTATTGTTAAACCTTATCGGGATGGTGTTCATTTATCCATTTCTCACAGCCGCGATTTTGCTGTTGCCCAAGTGGTTATAGAGGATAATAAATAAAATTTTTACAGGCTTGTTATTCGGCGGGGCATATTCGTTTAGGTTGTCTCATATATTCATAGTGCATAGGAGAGACAAGGCCAGGCGGCGGGAACATTGGCGATTTCGAACAAATACGTGAAAACGGAAGCCAATGTCTTAACCCTGTGCATACTCTCCATTTTCCGTGTTGAAATGAGACAAAAGGGGCTGAAAGGGAAAATGAAAAAAAAGTTATTGCTGCTTCTCGCCGGGCTTATGGTCATTATTGCATTAACCGCATGTGGTTCGAAATCACAGGAGGATGTTGTTAAAAAACTTAACAGTAAAGTGGAGGAAATGAAAGGCTACAAAGCCAACGCAAAAATGACATTGCAAATAGGTACAGAGCCGCAAGTGTATGATGTTCAAATTTGGCATAAGGAACCGAATTACTACCGTGTAAACTTGAAAAATGAAAAGAAAGATCAAAGCCAAATGATTCTTCGAAATGATGATGGTGTATTTGTACTAACTCCTGCTCTTAACAAAAGCTTCCGATTCCAAAGTGAATGGCCGCAGAACAGCAGTCAGGCATACCTTTATGAATCCTTGGTAAAGGATATATTGGAAGATAAAGAATCAAAGTTCTCGGCAACGAAAGACCATTATGTATTTGAAACAAAAACACGTTATCAAAATAATAAAATGCTTCCGTTTCAAGAAATTACCCTTAACAAAAAAGATTTATCTCCGGTTAGTGTAAAAGTGATGGATACGGACCGAAATGCACTCGTAACTGTTAAGTTTTCGGAAGTAAAATTCAATGCTTCCTTTGATAAAAATGATTTTGATATGAAAAAGAATATGACCGGTGCACAATTAGAAGTCCCTGTAATGGCAGATTCGGGTGATAAGGAATTTACAGTGAAGTATCCAACTGCCGAAATTCCGGGCGTTAGTTTAGTAGATGAGAAAGTGGTGAAAACAGAAGACGGAAAACGCGTTGTCTTAACATTTGATGGGGAAAAATCTTATACACTTATTCAAGAGAAAGCGAAAGTAATGCCGGCTGAAGCTTCCGCAACATTTGTAAAAGGAGAACCTGTGGATTTAGGATTTACAGTTGGTGCACTGTCAGACAAAATGGTGACCTGGACATATCAAGGAGTCGATTATACGATTGCATCGAACGATTTATCACCAGAAGAATTAGTAACGGTAGCCCGTTCCGTATCCGAAAGTATGGTTAAATAATTACAGGGGGTGACTCATAAGGGTCTGACTTCCTCCAACAATGACAATATATAGAATGGTTTTATTAATGTTTATCTATATGTTGTATTGGAGGGGCATGACCCTTTGTTTTTTAGTCATCCTTTTTTTTTTTACAGCTTGGCCATTGCCAATTTATGTTGTTGACAAGTTCACCAAGGAGTTTTAATCTAACTATTATTATATTTACTACAACTGAGCGGACAGTTTTTCAAACACAGTTTTAACTCGAACGGATGCAGAAGGAAGTGGAAAAAGGTTGGAAGGTCAAGTTTTATTTTTTCGTGATACATGGGCGGAAGTGGATTTAGATAAAATAGCGAATAATATTAAGGCAATTAATGAGGTTTTGCCATCTGGAACAGAAATGATTGCAGTTGTTAAGGCGAATGCTTATGGCCATGGAGACATGCAGGTAGCTGAAACAGCTCTTCAGGCAGGAGCTTCCTACCTCGCAGTTGCATTTTTAGATGAAGCAATCGTATTAAGAAAGAAAGGGATAACCGCACCTATTCTTGTTCTAGGAGCAAGCCGCCCTGAAGATGTCAAATTGGCAGCAGAAAAAAAGATAACACTGACAGTATTTCAGGAAGACTGGATAAAGAAAGCGCAGGACTTTCTAGATCAAAATGAAAAATTAAAAATTCATATAAAACTTGATACAGGGATGGGGAGAATTGGAATCCGCAGCAAAGAGGAGCTAAAAGCTATAGAGTCTTTGATCCTGAATGATGAACGGTTGCTTTTTGAGGGGGTATATACTCATTTTGCGACAGCTGATGAATTGGATTCATCTTATTTTGAAAAACAGCTCGAGCGGTTCAATCAAATGATCGAATGGTTAGAGGTGCGTCCGCGTTACGTTCATTCAAGCAACAGTGCCGCTGCACTCCGGTTTCCAGCAGCTTCATTTAATGCGGTGCGCATCGGGATTGCGATGTATGGTTTATCCCCATCCCCGGAGATTGAACCTCAGCTTCCTGTCGTTTTAAAGGAAGCTTTTTCACTGCATTCAAGGCTTGTCCATGTCAAAAAACTTCAAAAGGGTGATAAAGTAAGCTACGGCGCAACTTATGAAGCTTCAGGGGAAGAATGGATCGGCACTCTTCCGATCGGCTATGCTGATGGCTGGATAAGAAAATTGCAGGGACAGGAAGTATTGGTAGAAGGAATCCGGGCGCCGATTGTCGGGCGCATATGCATGGATCAGTGTATGATTAGGCTGCCATATTATGTTCCGCCCGGGACCAAATGTACGTTAATCGGCCGGCAAAAAGAAGAGTTTATTTCTGTGAATGAAATAGCTCAAAAGCTTGAAACGATTAATTACGAAATTCCTTGCATTATTTCGTCCCGGGTTCCGAGAATTTACAAACGGAATGGAGAAACAATCGATATAAATAATTCTCTTCTGAATAAATAATTTTCTTCTGAAGTTATGAGAACTTTTTGATATGAATGTTTTTTACTTTTATAAAATAAATTTTTGCTAATAAAGATGCTGCATGCATAAAAGGGTAAATTTTTGGACGATAATACAGAAGAATTGCCAAATTGTCTTTGCATAGAGGCTGATAAATGATAATATTAAAAATGGTAGAGATAAAGGGAAGTGCCATCAGTTTCCCCACTGATGGTTAGTTAAACTAAATACGCTAATAATTGCCATGTCTTCAAAAAGCTATCGCTTTCTTCTTGCGATGCGTCGTTGTTGAAGCTTTCTTTGTCCTGTGGCATTCGCCTGACTGGGATGACCTGTCCGCCGTCGGGTTCTTAGCGTCCTTTTCTTCCATCAAGAGAGACAGTGAACGGTTAGAACGTAAAAAAATAGGTGTGTAGTGATGGTGGAGGTGCATGTTTGTGTCTGAGTCCAGTGTAACAACGGAGATCTTGGTAAAATTACCGCAACATCTTTTAAACGAATTAGATGGTTTTGTAAAACAAGAAAATGTAAATCGCAGCGAGCTTATTTATCAAGCAACAAAAGCGTATTTGCGTGAACGTAAAAAGAGACAAATTCGTGAATCAATGAGGCGCGGCTATATGGAAATGGCCAAAATTAATCTGACGATTGCATCAGAAGCATTCCAAGCAGAATATGAGGCAGAACACACAGTTGAACGTCTAGTTAGCGGGGGATAAACCTTTGATTGTCAAACGTGGTGACGTTTATTTTGCGGACCTATCCCCAGTTGTTGGGTCAGAACAAGGCGGAACCCGTCCTGTACTAGTCATCCAAAACGACATCGGGAATCGGTTTAGTCCCACAGTTATCGTAGCAGCGATCACTGCCCAAATCCAAAAAGCAAAGCTGCCCACACACGTTGAAATTGATGCGAAACGTTACGGTTTTGAACGAGACTCTGTCATCCTATTGGAACAAATTCGTACAATTGATAAACAGCGATTAACCGATAAGATTACTCATCTCGATGACGAAATGATGGAAAAAGTGGATGAAGCCCTTCAAATCAGTTTAGGTCTCATAGAGTTCTAGCCGGAGCATGCTCTTTAAGAAAAAAAGGCGTTTTTTAAAAAGGCTGGACAAAGGCGATCATGATTGAAACTGCCGTTACTATTGTGTTAACGGTGAGTTTCCTTTACATAATATCACTATAATTTCATAAAATTACAACCGTGATTCTGCAAAGACAAGCTGGAAAACAGCTTGTCTTTTTTGTAATAAAAAAATGTTCTTAAATTGTTATCATTTGACTGTGTACAATACGTTGTCATTTAATGATTATAGCGGTGTGATAATTTCCAATATTCTTTTATAACTTTAATAAATATTGAAAACGGTAACTAAATGTAAAAATGAGGGGAGTAGGATAGATGAATAAAGCGATTGCAGACTATATACAAACCAATAGAGACGCTATTCTCAAAAAATGGATTGAGGCAATCAAGAAACAGTCGGATGAACGGCTGAGTAAGATAGTTTCTGATCTTGCATTTGTAGGGACAAGCAAGGAATTTATTGATCTGATCATTTCAAACATCAAGGATCCAAACGAAAAATTCACTGCAAAATTATCTGATTTTGCTGAAAAAGTTGTTCGGTTGGGATGGCCTTTAACTTTTGCTACAAAGGGCCTTCAAACCTTTGGGAATATTGTGTTTGAAGGAATGGTTGAAAAAGGGATCGTTACAAAGGAAAAACATTATGATTTTGACAGTTGGTTAAGCCCAATGCGCAATGAAATTGTAAATATGTATGCATATACTTGGGAAAGAACGGTGTCAATGCAAAAAATCGCTCTTCAAGAGCTTTCAGCGCCTGTGATTCCAGTTTTTGAAGGAATTACGATTATGCCGCTGATCGGTACAATTGATACTGAAAGGGCAAAGCAAATTATGGAAAATTTGTTGAGCGGGGTTGTGAAGCATCGTTCTGAAGTAGTGCTTATTGATATTACCGGCGTTCCGGTGGTCGATACCATGGTAGCTCATCATATTATCCAAGCAGCAGATGCTGTTCGACTGCTGGGTGCGAAATGCATGATTGTCGGTATTCGGCCGGAAATTGCTCAGACAATTGTTAATTTAGGAATTGATTTAAATCAAATTACGACTAAAAGTACTTTGAGAAAAGGAATGGAAGCAGCATTGGCATTGACGAATCGAAAAATCGTCAAATTGGAGGGAGAAGAGTGAGAATACCAATATTAAAATTGAACGATTGCCTGCTTGTCTCCATCCAATGGGAGTTAGATGACCAAACAGCACTGCAATTTCAGGAGGACTTGCTTCATAAAATCCATGAAACAAGTGCAAATGGAGTTTTGATTGACCTAAGTTCCATTGATTTTATAGACTCTTTTATTGCAAAAGTTTTAGGTGATGTTATCAATATGTCCAAATTGATGGGGGCAAAAGTAGTTATTACTGGGATTCAGCCTGCTGTTGCCATTACATTAATTGAATTAGGAATTAGTTTGAATGATGTTCTGACAGCTTTAGATTTAGAAAAGGGTTTGGAGAAACTACATCAGGAATTGGAGGACTAATTGTATGGGAATCCAATCCTGTGTGAGAATCATGAATGAGTGGGACATTGTTGCAGCACGCCAGCTCGGGCGCAATGTTGCAAAAGAGCTTGGTTTTGGAACAGTCGACCAGGCCAGGATTACAACTGCGATAAGTGAATTGGCACGGAACATTTATTTATATGCTGGCCAAGGGCAAATTTGTATTGAAAAGGTATACGAAGGCGGAAAAACGGGAGTAAGAATTGTTGCAGTTGACAGCGGTCCTGGAATTGCCGATATACGCCAAGTAATGGAAGACGGATTTTCTACATCAGGCGGATTAGGAGCCGGCCTGCCGGGTGTAAAGCGATTAATGGATGAATTTGAGATTAACTCTGCTCCAGGGAAAGGAACAGATATAAAAGCAATTAAATGGCTCCGTTAGGGGGAAGGTTATGGATTTCCGTGAAGTGATGGAGTCAGAATACCGGGATATTTTGCAAAAATATATTAAAGATAAATCAGAACAAGCTTTATATGCCGGGCAAATGTTCAGCAGAACGTTGATGGAACACAAAATTGCCCCTGAAGAAATTATCAGCATTCATAAAAATCTACTTCATGAAATGTATCCAGACCTTCGGGCAGAAATTATGGACTCATTTGATATTTTACTTGAAGTGATGATCGGTTATGGTATCGCCTATCGTGAGCATCTGAGCCTAAGGCACAAACAGAAGGAATTGCGGACGGAGATGGAAATAGCTGCTGCTGTGCAACAAACTTTGCTCGGAACGAAAATTCCTAAGTTAGATGGCCTGGATATTGGTGCAATCAGTGTACCTGCCAAACATATGAACGGAGATTATTACCATTTTGTGAAGGATGCGAATGATTGCATCAGTGTTGCTATTGCGGATGTAATCGGGAAAGGTATACCAGCAGCGCTTTGTATGTCAATGATTAAATATGCGATGGACAGTCTTCCTGAAAATCGAAACGAACCTAATGAAATCCTCGAGAACATTAACAGGGTTGTTGAACAGAATGTAGATCCCAGTATGTTTATTACGATGTTTTATGGAAAGTATAACCCGAAAACTGACATATTTTCTTATGCTTCTGCCGGTCATGAGCCGGGTATTTATTATTGTGCAGAAAAAAATAAATTCTCTGAACTGGAAGCGAAAGGACTGTTATTAGGGTTTGATAAACGTACAAAATACCTTCAATTCGAGCAGAAAATATATCCCGGCGACATGATTATTTTAATGTCAGACGGTGTGACCGAATGCAGGACAGCCGAAGGATTTATTGAAAGAGAAACTTTGATTGGATATATAAAAAAATATATACATTTAAGTGCACAGGAAATCGTTAATCATATTTTTAAAGAACTTGAAAAACTTCAGCACTTTCAATTGCGAGACGATTTTACTTTAATCATACTAAAAAAAGAAGTTTAGAACTTATTTAAAAAGGGTACAGGTAAAAGCAATCGATTTGTAAAGAGGTGGGTCAAATGAATATGACGATCGAAGTTGAAGACACTGACTCTTTAGTAGAAGTTAAAGTTGGCGGCGAAATAGATGCATATACAGCTCCCAAGCTAAGGGAAAAACTTTTTCCAATTTCTGAAAAAGATGGAGTCCAAATGATTGTTGATCTTTCTGGAGTCACTTATATGGATAGTACTGGACTGGGCGTATTTGTGGGAGTCTTTAAAAAGGTTCGCTCCAACAATGGAAAGTTTAAACTTATAGGCTTATCAAGCAGGTTAGAGAGGCTTTTTAAAATTACAGGCCTTGCAGATATTATTGATATTAACAGCAAGATTGAGGGTGGAGTGTAATGAATCAGCCGTTTGATTATATAGAAATGAAAATTCCGGCTAGGCCGGAATACGTTGGAGTCATTCGTTTGACTCTTTCGGGAATCGCAAGTAGAATGGGGTTTTCTTATGACGACATTGAGGATTTAAAGATTGCCACTAGTGAAGCTTGTACAAATGCAGTACAGCATGCCTATAAACATACGGGTAAAGGCGAAGTGGTACTTGGTTTTGGTCTGTATAAAGATCGATTAGAAGTCATGGTTGCAGACAGTGGACAGAGTTTTGATTTTCATACCGCCAGAGAAGGTCTTGGACCATACGATGAAAATGATTCCGTTGAATTCCTACGAGAAGGAGGCTTGGGACTTTACCTTATTGAAACACTGATGGACGAGGTAAGAATCCATCACAAAGAGGGTGTTACGGTATTTATGACTAAATACCTTGAAAGAGAGCAGGTGGAGAGGGATGCAGAAACAATCTCAACCTAATCTAATATCGAAGCAGGAAATCAACGATTTGATTAAAGCATATCAAGAGCATCAGGATGAAGAAGCTCAAAATAAGCTTGTGCTTCATTACCAAAACCTTGTTGCAACGATTGCCCGTAAATACTCAAAAGGCGGGTCATATCATGAAGATATCGTCCAAGTCGGAATGATTGGGTTGTTGGGTGCGATTCGCCGTTATGACGAATCAATTGGCAAAAGTTTTGAAGCGTTTGCGGTTCCGACGATAATCGGTGAGATTAAACGCTTTTTGCGGGACAAAACGTGGAGTGTTCATGTTCCGCGGCGGATTAAAGAGCTTGGTCCAAAAATTAAATCGACAGTAGAAGAACTGACAACAAAACTGCATCGCTCACCGAAAGTGGAAGAAATTGCAGAAGCCTTAAATGTTTCTGAAGAAGAAGTACTTGAAGCAATGGAAATAGGAAAAAGTTATCAAGCTTTATCAGTGGACCATTCCATTGAAGCTGACGCAGATGGCGGAACCGTTACATTGCTGGATATTGTAGGTACGGTTGATGAAGGATACGAAAGGATTAACCAAAAACTTGTTTTAGAAAAGGCTCTTCCTGTTTTAACAGATCGGGAAAAGAAAATTATTCAGTACACCTTTTTGGAAAATATGAGCCAAAAGGATGCAGGAGATAAATTGGGGATTTCACAAATGCATGTTTCCCGTTTGCAAAGAAGGGCCATTAAAAAGCTTCAGGAAGCAATACATACTGATATTAACAACACGGAGTGTCTTTCATGATTCATACTATCAAAGAAAAAATTGAGCTTATTGTCCACCAATCCTCTAAACAGGGCAGAACTGAATGTGGAGATAGTTATTATTTTACTGCTACTGATGACTACTTTGTCTGTGTTTTAGCAGATGGACTTGGCAGCGGACCTTATGCTCGTGAAGCTTCTGATGCGGTTGTCTCTGTCGTTGAACAGAACCACCACAAAGATGTTGAAACGCTTATGAAAGAGTGCAACCATTCTTTAATGCAAAAAAGGGGTGCAGCTGTAGCAATTTTTAAGGTTTATTTTAAAACAATGGAATTTGAATACAGTTGTGTAGGCAATATTCGTTTTTTCCTCTATTCTCCTTCCGGCAAGCTGACTTATCCTCTTCCGGTAACAGGTTATCTTTCTGGGAGGCCTCAAGTTTTCCAGACACAGCGGTTTTTCTATGAGCCAAACTCAAAATTCCTCGTCTATTCAGATGGTCTGAATCTTCAGGGGACAAAAACTTTGCTAAAAGGCTATCTACCAGTTGAATCTATTGCGAATGAAATATTAACAAAACATATAACGACTAGTGATGACACTACCTTCATCGTAGGAAGCTTACTTGGATAAAAGTGAGCTTCTTATTGTTTGTACCGTTTCGTTTCGTGCAAACGGTACAAACATTTTGTTAAAATGAATGGTAAGAACGATGAAATAGGGAGGCTCTTTATTTTGGAACAGACGATCGATAAACAGGAGCAATTAATGAAGATTATTGCTTCTGAGCAATCTTTAACTTTAAAACAAATTCGAAATGTCATTTCTTTAATGAATGAAGGAAATACCGTTCCATTCATTGCCCGCTATCGGAAGGAACAAACAGGTGCGCTTGATGAAGTACAGTTGCGGAATATTATTGAAAGATGGCAATATCTTCAGAACCTTGAACAGCGAAAAGAAGAAGTGATTCGATTAATTGCAGAGCAAGGTAAATTAACCCCTGAACTTCAAAGCCAAATCGAAAAAGCGATAAAGCTCCAAGAAGTTGAAGATCTTTATCGCCCTTATAAACAAAAACGCCGGACTAAAGCGACTATCGCAAAAGAAAAAGGGTTGGAACCGTTAGCTGAATGGCTGTTGACTTTCCCAAAAACAGGTTCTGTTGAAGAAAAGGCGAACGAATTTTTATCAGAAGAAAAAGAATTGAACAGCATCGAAGACGCACTTGCAGGAGCAAAGGATATTATTGCGGAGTGGGTATCAGATGATCCGGAAAGCAGAAAATGGATCCGTGGAGAAACAGCAAAATCGGGAATAATTGAATCTGTATTAAAAGATGCAGAAAAAGACGAGAAAAAAGTGTACGAAATGTATTATGAATATGAAGAACCTATTGAAAAAATCGTACCTCACCGCATCCTTGCCTTGAATCGCGGCGAAAAAGAAGATGTTATTCGCGTCCAAATTAAACCCGATATTCATAAGATTCTTCATTTTTTACATAAAAAATGGATTAAAGATGAGCAATCCATTACGGCATCACTTGTTGCAGATGCGGTAGAAGATGGATACAAACGCCTTATTCAACCTTCAATCGAACGGGAAATCCGGAACGAATTAACTGAAAAAGCAGAAGAACGTGCTATTCATATCTTCTCTGAAAATTTACGCAATCTATTGCTGCAGCCTCCTTTAAAAGGAAAAATTGTTCTAGGTGTGGATCCCGCTTACCGAACAGGGTGTAAACTAGCCGCAGTCGATGAGACCGGGAAAGTTTTGCATATTGACGTAATCTATCCTCATCCTCCTGTATCGAAAACAAAAGAAGCGCGAGAAAAATTTATAAAAATTCTTAGAGACTTCAATATTGATATCGTTGCTATCGGAAATGGGACTGCATCAAGAGAAACAGAACAATTTGTAGCAGAAATCTTAAAAGAAGTAAAAGAAGAGATTTTTTATTTAATTGTCAATGAAGCAGGTGCTAGTGTCTATTCAGCATCCGATCTTGCAAGAGAGGAATTTCCGGATCTACAGGTAGAAGAGCGAAGTGCTGTTTCGATCGCCCGAAGATTGCAAGATCCTTTAGCGGAACTTGTTAAGATTGATCCTAAGTCGGTTGGTGTAGGACAATATCAGCACGATGTTTCGCAAAAAAAGCTTTCTGAATCGTTAACCTTTGTTGTGGAAACGGCTGTTAACCAGGTAGGTGTTAATGTAAATACTGCTTCTCCGTCTCTTTTACAATATGTAGCAGGATTGTCGAAAACAGTTGCAAACAATATTGTAAAATATCGGGAAGAGCAAGGGAAATTTACATCAAGAGCACAGCTTAAAAAAATCCCGCGGCTTGGTGCAAAAACTTATGAGCAAGCGATAGGGTTTTTGCGTGTAATCGATGGAGAGGAGCCTTTTGACCGAACAGGCATTCATCCGGAAAATTATCCAGTAGTCAAAAAACTGCTTGAAAATTTGGGCTTTAAAACAGATGAAATAGGAACAAATGATTTAAAGAATGCTTTGACTGGATTAGATTTGAAAGAAACAGCAGCTCAACTGGATATTGGGGAATTAACATTGAAAGACATTATTGATGCTTTAATCCGGCCGGGAAGAGACCCGCGGGACGAGCTTCCAAAACCGCTGTTAAGAAAGGATATTCTAAAACTCGAAGATTTAAAACCGGGAATGGAGCTTCAAGGTACTGTAAGAAATGTAGTAGATTTTGGTGCGTTTGTTGATATCGGGGTTAAACAGGATGGGCTTGTTCATATTTCAAAGCTCAGCCGGCAATTTGTTAAACATCCTTTAGATGTCGTTTCAGTTGGCGATGTTGTGACTGTTTGGGTGGATAACGTTGACACGAATAAAGGAAGAATTGCGTTAACGATGCTGGCTCCTTCGGAAAATAGCGATCGATAATAAGTGAAGAAGACACTGCTATGAGCAGTGTTTTTTTCTGTAAAAAAACCAGCATTGATTTAAAATTTTTATTTGATATCTATCCTTTTCGTAGAAAGCTTTCTTCATTTGGTTTTGAAACCAGGTTGGCATACTAAAACCTCCCGAAAAGTGAATCTTCTAATAGGTATATTTAATGTATGCTATAATAGGTTGTCATGTTTACAGAAAGAGGAGCGGAAAAGCTATGAAAGAATCAGAACTGCAAAAACTTGTTGAAGAATTATCTCTTGCCTATTTCAATAAGCCTTTCCGCCATCGTGCAATGTTCAACCCACGGCTTCGGACAACAGGAGGGAGGTATTTGCTCCACTCCCATAACATTGAAATCAACAAAAAATATTATGAACAGCTTGGTGAAAAAGAACTAATTGGCATTATAAAACATGAACTTTGCCATTATCATTTGCATCTTGAAGGAAAAGGATTCCGTCATCGTGACCGAGATTTTAGAAACCTTCTAAAAAAAGTGGATGCTCCGCGTTTTTGCAGTCCTCTTCCTGAGCAAAGAAAAAGAAGAAAATCGGGCAAAATAATAATCTATTCTTGCAAAAGCTGCAATGAGATTTATAAGCGAAGAAGATCTATTAATACATCAAAATATGTTTGCGGAAAATGCAGAGGGAAATTGATAAAATTAAAGGAGTTGACAGCAGAGTAAAAGCATGATAAATTACTGAATCGTGACAGGTTAAAAATATTGTTTTTTAATAAAATTACCTTGACAGTCAAGGATCACGTCCCTATAATATAAAGAGTCGATAAGATGATGATTATTCCGCAGTAGCTCAGTGGTAGAGCATTCGGCTGTTAACCGAACGGTCGCAGGTTCGAATCCTGCCTGCGGAGCCTTATGGGGAAGTACTCAAGTGGCTGAAGAGGCGCCCCTGCTAAGGGTGTAGGTCGCGCAAGCGGCGCGAGGGTTCAAATCCCTCCTTCTCCGCCAGAAAGAATTCAATATGGCCCGTTGGTCAAGTGGTTAAGACACCGCCCTTTCACGGCGGTAACACGGGTTCGAATCCCGTACGGGTCATCACAAGAGTAAAAGCGCCTTGCCACTTGTTGTTTATATTCTCGGGGCAAGGCGCAAATGATTTATTGCCTTGCGGCCTGGTCCCGTAGTGTAGCGGTTAACATGCCTGCCTGTCACGCAGGAGATCGCGGGTTCGATTCCCGTCGGGACCGCCAGTATTTACCGGTTGCATTTTTTCTTTTCTTTTTGTAAAATATTATAGTTGTTTTAATAGTTGGGCTATAGCCAAGCGGTAAGGCAACGGACTTTGACTCCGTGATGCGCTGGTTCGAATCCAGCTAGCCCAGCCAATAAACAAGAGCCATTAGCTCAGTCGGTAGAGCATCTGACTTTTAATCAGAGGGTCGGAGGTTCGAATCCTCCATGGCTCACCATTAAAATTTAGCGGGTGTGGCGGAATTGGCAGACGCACCAGACTTAGGATCTGGCGCCGTAAGGCGTGGGGGTTCGACTCCCTTCACCCGCATCATCAATTTTTAGTTGAAAAACGAAGAGATTGATGGTAAAATAAACTTTGTCGTTTTAATAGGCGGTCGTGGCGGAATGGCAGACGCGCTAGGTTGAGGGCCTAGTGGGGGCAACCCCGTGGAGGTTCAAGTCCTCTCGGCCGCACCAAAAAAGATGTTGACATTATCTTGTGGTTATGATACTATATTATAGTTGCTTTAAAAAAGCGCCCGTAGCTCAATTGGATAGAGCGTCTGACTACGGATCAGAAGGTTATGGGTTCGACTCCTGTCGGGCGCGCCATTATATTCGGGAAGTAGCTCAGCTTGGTAGAGCACATGGTTTGGGACCATGGGGTCGCAGGTTCGAATCCTGTCTTCCCGACCATTCGAGATGATAATTGAAAATGCGGGTGTAGTTTAGTGGTAAAACCACAGCCTTCCAAGCTGTTGTCGTGGGTTCGATTCCCATCACCCGCTCCAAAAATTGTTCCTTGAAAACTGAACAAACAAAAGCGTCAACATTTAAAAGTGGAGGCGACCGGTTAGCTTCGAAGGGCATTGGAGCTTCTGGCGGAAAAGTCCTTAAAGACTTTGACAGAAGAAGCGAAGCGGCCGAGAAGCTGGGAGCCGAAACTGTATAGCGTTAATTCTATTTTTTATGAGCATATCTTACTCTTTTTTGGAGAGTTTGATCCTGGCTCAGGACGAACGCTGGCGGCGTGCCTAATACATGCAAGTCGAGCGGACCGATGGGAGCTTGCTCCCTGAAGTCAGCGGCGGACGGGTGAGTAACACGTGGGCAACCTGCCTGTAAGACCGGGATAACTTCGGGAAACCGGAGCTAATACCGGATAATCCTCTTTCCCGCATGGGAAAGAGCTGAAAGATGGCTTCGGCTATCACTTACAGATGGGCCCGCGGCGCATTAGCTAGTTGGTGAGGTAACGGCTCACCAAGGCGACGATGCGTAGCCGACCTGAGAGGGTGATCGGCCACACTGGGACTGAGACACGGCCCAGACTCCTACGGGAGGCAGCAGTAGGGAATCTTCCGCAATGGACGAAAGTCTGACGGAGCAACGCCGCGTGAGCGAAGAAGGCCTTCGGGTCGTAAAGCTCTGTTGTCAGGGAAGAACAAGTACCGTTCGAATAGGGCGGTGCCTTGACGGTACCTGGCCAGAAAGCCACGGCTAACTACGTGCCAGCAGCCGCGGTAATACGTAGGTGGCAAGCGTTGTCCGGAATTATTGGGCGTAAAGCGCGCGCAGGCGGTTCCTTAAGTCTGATGTGAAAGCCCACGGCTCAACCGTGGAGGGTCATTGGAAACTGGGGAACTTGAGTGCAGAAGAGGAGAGCGGAATTCCACGTGTAGCGGTGAAATGCGTAGAGATGTGGAGGAACACCAGTGGCGAAGGCGGCTCTCTGGTCTGTAACTGACGCTGAGGCGCGAAAGCGTGGGGAGCGAACAGGATTAGATACCCTGGTAGTCCACGCCGTAAACGATGAGTGCTAAGTGTTAGAGGGTTTCCGCCCTTTAGTGCTGCAGCTAACGCATTAAGCACTCCGCCTGGGGAGTACGGCCGCAAGGCTGAAACTCAAAGGAATTGACGGGGGCCCGCACAAGCGGTGGAGCATGTGGTTTAATTCGAAGCAACGCGAAGAACCTTACCAGGTCTTGACATCCTCTGACAATCCTGGAGACAGGACGTTCCCCTTCGGGGGACAGAGTGACAGGTGGTGCATGGTTGTCGTCAGCTCGTGTCGTGAGATGTTGGGTTAAGTCCCGCAACGAGCGCAACCCTTGACCTTAGTTGCCAGCATTCAGTTGGGCACTCTAAGGTGACTGCCGGTGACAAACCGGAGGAAGGTGGGGATGACGTCAAATCATCATGCCCCTTATGACCTGGGCTACACACGTGCTACAATGGATGGTACAAAGGGCTGCGATGCCGCGAGGCTGAGCCAATCCCAAAAAACCATTCTCAGTTCGGATTGCAGGCTGCAACTCGCCTGCATGAAGCCGGAATCGCTAGTAATCGCGGATCAGCATGCCGCGGTGAATACGTTCCCGGGCCTTGTACACACCGCCCGTCACACCACGAGAGTCTGTAACACCCGAAGTCGGTGAGGTAACCGCAAGGAGCCAGCCGCCTAAGGTGGGACAGATGATTGGGGTGAAGTCGTAACAAGGTAGCCGTATCGGAAGGTGCGGCTGGATCACCTCCTTTCTAAGGATTATTCGAAAAGCAAAGGCGACTGGTCAGCCTCGACAAGCGCTGGAGCTTCTGGCGGAAAAGTCCAAAAGACTTTGACAGAAGAAGCGAAGCGACTCGAGAGGCTAGGAGCCGTAGCTAGACATTACAACAGAATAGTTGATCGCTTTTGTTTGTTTAGTTTTGAGGGAGCAATTCCTCAGAACTTCGTTCTTTGAAAACTAGATAATCGTATTGAAGAAGGCAAAAGAAGAACCGAGTATCGCCATTTTAGGTTTCAAACCTTGAAGGTTAAGTTAGAAAGGGCGCACGGTGGATGCCTTGGCACTAGGAGCCGATGAAGGACGGGACTAACACCGATATGCTTCGGGGAGCTGTAAGTAAGCGTTGATCCGGAGATTTCCGAATGGGGAAACCCCCTATCCGTAATGGGATAGGATCCTAGCCTGAATCCATAGGGCTAGGAGGGCAGACCCGGGGAACTGAAACATCTAAGTACCCGGAGGAAGAGAAAGCAAACGCGATTCCCTGAGTAGCGGCGAGCGAAACGGGAACAGCCCAAACCAGGAGGCTTGCCTCCTGGGGTTGTAGGACACTCAACATGGAGTTACAAAGGAACGGAGTAGACGAAGAGGTCTGGAAAGGCCCGTCAGAGAAGGTAATAACCCTGTAGTCGAAACTTCGTTCCCTCCCGAGTGGATCCTGAGTACGGCGGGACACGTGAAATCCCGTCGGAAGCAGGGAGGACCATCTCCCAAGGCTAAATACTCCCTAGTGACCGATAGTGAACCAGTACCGTGAGGGAAAGGTGAAAAGCACCCCGGGAGGGGAGTGAAAGAGAACCTGAAACCGTGTGCCTACAAGTAGTCAGAGCCCATTCATGGGTGATGGCGTGCCTTTTGTAGAATGAACCGGCGAGTTACGATCACATGCAAGGTTAAGTCGAAGAGACGGAGCCGCAGCGAAAGCGAGTCTGAATAGGGCGAATGAGTATGTGGTCGTAGACCCGAAACCAGGTGATCTACCCATGTCCAGGGTGAAGTCCAGGTAACACTGGATGGAGGCCCGAACCCACGCACGTTGAAAAGTGCGGGGATGAGGTGTGGGTAGCGGAGAAATTCCAATCGAACTTGGAGATAGCTGGTTCTCTCCGAAATAGCTTTAGGGCTAGCCTCAAGTGTGAGAGTCTTGGAGGTAGAGCACTGTTTGGACTAGGGGCCCTCATCGGGTTACCGAATTCAGACAAACTCCGAATGCCAAAGACTTATCCTTGGGAGTCAGACTACGAGTGATAAGATCCGTAGTCAAAAGGGAAACAGCCCAGACCACCAGCTAAGGTCCCAAAGTATACGTTAAGTGGAAAAGGATGTGGAGTTGCTTAGACAACCAGGATGTTGGCTTAGAAGCAGCCACCATTTAAAGAGTGCGTAATAGCTCACTGGTCGAGTGACTCTGCGCCGAAAATGTACCGGGGCTAAACGTATCACCGAAGCTGTGGGTGGACACCGTTTGGTGTCCGCGGTAGGAGAGCGTTCTAAGGGCGTTGAAGCTAGACCGGAAGGACTGGTGGAGCGCTTAGAAGTGAGAATGCCGGTATGAGTAGCGAAAGATGGGTGAGAATCCCATCCACCGAATGCCTAAGGTTTCCTGAGGAAGGCTCGTCCGCTCAGGGTTAGTCGGGACCTAAGCCGAGGCCGAAAGGCGTAGGCGATGGACAACAGGTTGATATTCCTGTACCACCTCTTTTCCGTTTGAGCGATGGGGGGACGCAGGAGGATAGGGCAAGCGCGCTGCTGGATTAGCGCGTCCAAGCAGTTAGGCCGCTAACGAGGCAAATCCCGTTAGCAGAAGGCGGAGCTGTGACGGCGAGGGAAATGTAGTACCGAAGTTCCTGATTCCACACTGCCAAGAAAAGCCTCTAGCGAGGAAAAAGGTGCCCGTACCGCAAACCGACACAGGTAGGCGAGGAGAGAATCCTAAGGTGAGCGAGAGAACTCTCGTTAAGGAACTCGGCAAAATGACCCCGTAACTTCGGGAGAAGGGGTGCTTTTCTGGGTGCATAGCCCGGAAAAGCCGCAGTGAATAGGCCCAGGCGACTGTTTAGCAAAAACACAGGTCTCTGCGAAGCCGCAAGGCGAAGTATAGGGGCTGACGCCTGCCCGGTGCTGGAAGGTTAAGAGGAGGGGTTAGCTAAAAGCGAAGCTCTGAATCGAAGCCCCAGTAAACGGCGGCCGTAACTATAACGGTCCTAAGGTAGCGAAATTCCTTGTCGGGTAAGTTCCGACCCGCACGAAAGGCGTAACGATCTGGGCACTGTCTCAACGAGAGACTCGGTGAAATTATAGTACCTGTGAAGATGCAGGTTACCCGCGACAGGACGGAAAGACCCCGTGGAGCTTTACTGCAGCCTGATATTGAATTTTGGTACAGCTTGTACAGGATAGGTAGGAGCCTGAGAAGCCGGAGCGCCAGCTTCGGTGGAGGCGTCGGTGGGATACTACCCTGGCTGTATTGAAATTCTAACCCGCGCCCCTGATCGGGGCGGGAGACAGTGTCAGGTGGGCAGTTTGACTGGGGCGGTCGCCTCCTAAAAAGTAACGGAGGCGCCCAAAGGTTCCCTCAGAATGGTTGGAAATCATTCGCAGAGTGTAAAGGCATAAGGGAGCTTGACTGCGAGACCTACAAGTCGAGCAGGGACGAAAGTCGGGCTTAGTGATCCGGTGGTTCCGCATGGAAGGGCCATCGCTCAACGGATAAAAGCTACCCCGGGGATAACAGGCTTATCTCCCCCAAGAGTCCACATCGACGGGGAGGTTTGGCACCTCGATGTCGGCTCATCGCATCCTGGGGCTGTAGTCGGTCCCAAGGGTTGGGCTGTTCGCCCATTAAAGCGGTACGCGAGCTGGGTTCAGAACGTCGTGAGACAGTTCGGTCCCTATCCGTCGCGGGCGCAGGAAATTTGAGAGGAGCTGTCCTTAGTACGAGAGGACCGGGATGGACGCACCGCTGGTGTACCAGTTGTCTTGCCAAAGGCATAGCTGGGTAGCTATGTGCGGACGGGATAAGTGCTGAAAGCATCTAAGCATGAAGCCCCCCTCAAGATGAGATTTCCCATAGCGTCAAGCTAGTAAGATCCCTGAAAGATGATCAGGTTGATAGGTCTGAGGTGGAAGCGTGGCGACACGTGGAGCTGACAGATACTAATCGATCGAGGGCTTAACCAAATTAAAAAGCGGAAGAAGTCCGCAAGTGATACTCATTGTTCTTCACTTCTTCATAACATTATCTAGTTTTGAGAGAATGAAAATTCTCTTCTACATAGTGAATATCTAAAACATTGTAGATGTAAGCCTGCTCCTGTGGCATAGCATATTCGAAGGTGAAGCTGTTCACCTCGTCGCAAGCCAGCAGAGAGGATGATTCAATGATGTAGGCTTGGTGACGATGGCGAGAAGGTCACACCCGTTCCCATACCGAACACGGAAGTTAAGCTTCTCAGCGCCGATGGTAGTTGGGGCATTGCCCCTGCGAGAGTAGGACGTTGCCAGGCTTTTGTATTTATCGTCGCGGGGTGGAGCAACGAGCGTTACTTCATTGAATAACTTCGAGTTGTACCGACCGAACGGCATCTTGGTTTAACTTTCTGAGGTCGGGACAGTCCTAAGCTAAAATAAGCGCCAATCTGAATATAATAACATCGTCGCGGGGTGGAGCAGTCCGGTAGCTCGTCGGGCTCATAACCCGAAGGTCGCAGGTTCAAATCCTGCCCCCGCAATCTGGGTCCCGTAGTGTAGCGGTTAACATGCCTGCCTGTCACGCAGGAGATCGCGGGTTCGATTCCCGTCGGGACCGCCAGTTTATAGGATGATAGAGCGAACTTAACGAAACGATGTTTCGTTTTTTTTTATCACTAATAATATACTACTCATTTTTGATCATCTTCATTAAATCATGTAAACTACATATAGAGTGTGAGCTCCTTAGGAAGATTCCTAAGGTTTTTTTGTATAAACATTAATCGTTTTCAACAATTATGTAAACAATGTGAAAAAAGGTACAAGGTGATTAACCTATGAAACAATATGAATATCTCTCCGGAGGAACGTGCGATACGCTGGAATTTTCGAAGCAGCTTTCAAAATTTTTAAAACCAGGTGATGTTCTTGCTCTTGAAGGAGATTTAGGAGCCGGAAAAACGACTTTTACAAAAGGGTTGGCAGAAGGGCTGGGAATTAGGAAAAACGTAAATAGCCCAACATTTACGATTATTAAAGAATACCATGGAAGACTGCCTCTTTATCATATGGATGTATACCGGGTCGAAGACGCTTATGAAGACTTGGGCTTTGATGAGTATTTTGAGGGAGATGGAGTAACAGTTGTTGAGTGGGCTCATCTTATTGAAGAACAGCTTCCATCTGAAATATTAACAATTTCTATATACCGGGAAGATAATGAAAAAAGGCGTATCGTTTTACAGCCAAAAGGGAAGCGTTACGAGGAATTATGTAAGGAGATTTTTTCATGAATGTATTAGCCATCGATACATCTAATTATCCTTTAGGGATTGCCATTATCAATGAAGAGAAAGTAATGGGCGAATATATTACGAATGTTAAGAAAAACCATTCGATCAGAGTAATGCCTGCTATTGAAGCTTTAGTAAAGGAATGTGATTTAACTCCTGCGGATTTAACAAAAGTTGTTGTTGCAAAAGGTCCAGGTTCTTATACGGGAGTTCGAATCGGAGTTACAATTGCGAAAACACTGGCATGGATATTAAATATCCCGCTTGTTGGAATTTCCAGCCTAGCAGTGATTGCTTCCGGAGTGGGCAGATATTTTAATGGGTATGTATCACCGCTATTTGATGCGAGAAGAGGACAAATCTATACCGGGTTATACCAATATCAAAATGGCAAGCTGGTTACCATCAAAAACGACGAGATCATTTTAACTGAGGATTGGGTAAATCAATTAAGGGGACTTGATAAATCGATTCTTTTTGTGGGAAATGACCTCCCACTCCATCAAGTTGCTATTAAAAAAGCTCTTGAGGAAAAGGCAGTTTTTGCTGAAATAACGGAACATAATCCGCGGCCTTCCGAGTTGGCTTTTTTAGGAAAGGATAAACCAGGAGAAGATATTCACTCTTTTGTACCGAATTATATCAGGTTGGCTGAAGCCGAGGCAAAATGGCTTGAATCGAAGAAAAACCAATAACTGGTGATTGGATAGGAAGAACATTATGAATGACTCTTTAATGTTTCGTTTTATGGAAGAAAAAGATATTGACCAGGTATTGCAGATTGAACATGCATCTTTTACTCTCCCTTGGAGCCGGGAAGCTTTTTATAATGAGCTAACGAAAAATCAATTTGCTGTTTATATTGTTCTCGAAGATCATGAAAAAGTTGTTGGCTATTGCGGAATGTGGGTTGTTGTAGATGAGGCCCACATTACAAATATTGCTCTTCTTCCGGAATATAGAGGGAAAAAGCTTGGAGAAGCTTTATTGCGTAAAGTAGTGGAGATTGCAAGGGAGTATGGGGCTAAGACGATGACATTAGAAGTCAGGGTCACGAATTATGTTGCACAATCACTATATCGAAAGCTTGGTTTTCAAAATGGAGCAATACGAAAAAACTATTATACAGATAACCAGGAAGATGCGTTAGTAATGTGGGTGAATTTATGAAAAAAGATCAATGGATTATGGGAATTGAAACGAGCTGTGATGAAACAGCGGTGGCGATTATTAAAAACGGCCGGGAGATTGCGGCTAATATTGTCGCATCGCAAATTGAAAGCCATAAGAGATTTGGCGGCGTTGTTCCTGAAATAGCTTCCCGCCATCATGTCGAACAAATAACCATCGTATTAGAAGAAGCGATGAAACAGGCAGGCATCTCATACGGAGATCTTGATGCCATTGCTGTGACGGAAGGCCCCGGTTTGGTTGGAGCACTTTTGATAGGAGTAAATGCAGCAAAGGCTATTGCCTTTGCCCATTCAATTCCCCTAGTTGGGGTGCACCATATCGCTGGCCATATTTATGCAAATCGGCTTGTAGCTGAAATGAAGTTCCCGCTTTTGTCCCTTGTTGTATCGGGCGGCCATACAGAGCTTGTATATATGAAAGAACATGGCCATTTTGAAGTGATTGGAGAAACAAGAGATGATGCTGCTGGTGAGGCATATGATAAAGTGGCAAGAACATTAAACTTGCCTTATCCAGGAGGGCCGCATATAGATCGGCTTGCACATAATGGCGAGCCTAAAATTGAGCTGCCGAGAGCCTGGCTCGAAGAAGACTCGTATGATTTCAGTTTCAGCGGATTAAAATCAGCTGTTATTAACGTGATTCATAACGCGGAACAGCGCGGAGATAAGATTGCACCGGAGGATTTGGCAGCCAGTTTTCAGGCAAGTGTGATTGATGTTCTGGTAACCAAAACGGTAAAAGCAGCAAAAGCTTATGAAGTAAAGCAAGTGGTACTGGCAGGCGGAGTAGCTGCCAACACGGGTTTAAGAACTGCATTAGAGGAATCATTTAAGGAATTACCAGATATCGAACTAATTATACCTCCGCTTTCTCTTTGCACGGATAATGCTGCCATGATTGCTGCGGCAGGAAGCGTGTTGTTTGAAAAAGGAAAACGGGCAGATTTGGCTCTAAATGCAAGTCCGGGCTTAGATATAACAATCCACAACTAATTTGGTAAACTCCCTTTAAACAGGGAGTTTTTTTGTGGATAATTTTTAAAATTTGTTAATTTTGTGGATAAAATAATAAAATATTGTGGATTGTGTGGAAAAGTTGTTAAAAACTTTTTAAATAAGTAATTGTATAGTGGATAAGGTTGTGAATAACTTTTTCGGCATATTAGATCGAATAAATAAAAAACCCAGCCCGTAATCTTTGTACAGCTGGGTTGCAGCCCCGTGCATGTCCACGGGCACTATTTTTCTATTCAGCAAGCTCTGCCCATTCTTCCAATAGAGCTTCAAGCTCTGACTTTGCTTTTTCATTTTGCAGATTGATTTCCATCACTTTTTCATGATCTTGATAGATTTCCGGTTCACAAAGAAGCTGGTTATTATTAGTTATTTGTTCTTCTAGTGATTCAATTAGGGCTTCAATCTCCTCAATCCGCCTTTTGCGCTGTCTTTCAAGCTTTTTGGCTTCTTTGTCTTGCTGATATGTGTTTTTTTCTTGTTTTATAGGCTCAGTCGTTTCTGTTTGCTGTTGCTCAAGCGCACGAATTTCTTCTTTTTCCTGTTTCTTTTCTAAAAAATAATCATAATCGCCTAAATATTCAACGGCTCCATTTTGACTGAGCTCCAGAACTTTCGTTGCAATCCGGTTAATGAAATACCTATCATGGGATACAAATAGAATCGTTCCTGGATAATCAATTAAAGCATTCTCGAGAATTTCCTTGCTGTCTAAATCAAGATGGTTAGTTGGTTCGTCGAGAACAAGAAAATTGGCTTTTTGCATCATTAATTTTGCCAGGGCGAGCCTTGCCTTTTCTCCTCCGCTTAAAGAAGAAACGGGTTTTAGTACATCGTCCCCAGAAAACAAGAAATTTCCAAGCACTGTACGGATTTCTTTTTCAGTCTTTAATGGATGTTCATCCCATAATTCATTTAAAACCCGTTTATTCGACGTTAGATCAGCTTGTTCCTGGTCATAGTAGCCTATTGTTACATTTGAACCGTATTGAATTTCTCCTGAAAGAGCGGGTAGTTTTTTGACAATTGTTTTTAATAAAGTAGATTTTCCGATTCCGTTTGGACCGACTAAAGCGATGCTGTCTCCGCGGGTGATCCGGAATGAGATATTTTCTGAAACCTTATTTTCTTTGTATCCTACGGCGAGATCATGAACTTTAAGCACATCATTTCCGCTTTGGCGTTCAATGTCAAAGGAAAAAGAAGCAGACTTTTCATCGCTGAGAGGACGGTCCATGATCTCCATTTTTTCGAGTTGTTTACGCCTGCTTTGTGCTCTCTTTGTTGTTGATGCACGGGCCAGATTTCTCGCAATAAATTCCTGTAATTTTGATATTTCTTCCTGTTGTTTTTCATACTGCTTCATTTCTCGTTCAAAGTTTTCGGCCTTTTGCTGGAGATATGAACTGTAATTGCCATGATATTTTTGGATTTGATGGCGTGAAATTTCATAAACCTGAGTTACGACCTTATCTAAGAAGTATCGGTCATGGGAAACGATCAATACTGCTCCATCATAATTTTGCAAATATTGCTCAAGCCACGATAATGTTTCAATATCAAGGTGGTTAGTCGGCTCGTCCAAGATCAAAATATCCGGCTTTGTTAAAAGCAGCTTTCCAAGGGCAAGTCTTGTTTTCTGGCCCCCGCTCAGACTTGATATTTTAGTCGTATGATCATATTCATGAAAATTAAGCCCGTGAAGGACAGACCGGATATCCGCTTCATATTGATAACCGCCTTGCTCTTTAAACTGAATTTGTAAAAGATCGTACTCTTTGAGTATACGTTCGTAGGCAGATGGATTTTCGAACACAGCCGGGTCTGCCATTTTTTCTTCTAATTTTCGCAGCTCTTTTTCCATTTTTTGCAGCGATTCAAAAACAGCCATCATTTCATCCCAAATGGTCAAATCGGATTCAAGTCCAGTATTTTGTGCTAAATATCCGATTGAAACATCCTTTGGCTTGATAATCTCGCCTGAATCGTACGACAGATGCCCGGCAATAATTTTTAATAGGGTAGATTTTCCTGCGCCGTTTCTTCCGACAAGGGCAATTCTGTCACGGTTTTGTATTTCAAGCTTTATATTCGATAAAATAAGGTCAGCACCATAATATTTTGTTAGTTGATTAACTTGTAATAAAATCATTAATTTTCACCTCAATTATCATAGAACTAGTGTATCTCATTCAAATATTGACGGCAATATACGCAAATTTGTGAACAATGTTACAAAGTTTTCACACAGATATGTCAAAATAGTGTATGATTTGATGTGAGGTGTATTTTATGGCGGAGTTCACTCATTTCAATGAAGAAGGCAGAGCGAAAATGGTAGATGTGAGTAGTAAACCGGAAACGGTTCGAACTGCATTAGCTCATTCGAGTATTACAGTAAATAAAGAAATATACGAAAAAATTACAGGGAATAAAATGAAAAAAGGGGATGTACTGGCAGTTGCTCAAGTTGCTGCAGTGATGGCAGCAAAAAAAACATGGGAAATCATTCCAATGTGCCATCCTATTCCTCTTACAGGAGTAGATATTTCATTTTCCTGGAAGAATGATCAGGAAAACTATACTCTAAATATTTTAGCTTCGGTTAAAACAAAGGGGAGTACAGGAGTAGAGATGGAAGCACTAACGGCAGCTTCTGTCTGTGCTCTTACGATTTATGATATGTGTAAAGCCATCGACAAAGGTATGGTTATTGGAAAGACGTATTTAGTTGAAAAAACAGGCGGAAAAAATGGAGATTATTTTAGAGAGAAAGGAAGTAAATAAACAAAAGGCGGTGAATGAAAGATGTCAAACGAATTGGTGAAAATTCCTCAAGCAACTGCAAAGAGGCTGCCTTTATATTATCGCTTTTTGAAAAACCTGCATTCTTCCGGAAAACAAAAGGTTTCATCGGCTGAACTAAGTGAAGCTGTAAAAGTAGATTCAGCAACAATTCGCAGGGACTTTTCTTATTTTGGTGCTCTAGGAAAAAAAGGATATGGATACAATGTGAGCTATCTGCTGTCTTTTTTTCGCAAAGCACTTGATCAGGATGAGCTGACAAAAGTAGCTTTAATCGGAGTTGGGAATTTAGGGACTGCACTCTTAAATTATAGTATACTTAAAAACAACAACACGAAAATTGAAATCGCTTTTGACATTGATCAAAACAAAGTGGGAACAAAGGTAGGGCAAGTACCTGTCTATCATATGGATGAACTTGAAAAAAAATTGATCGAAACGGATGTCCAAGTTGCAATTTTAACCGTTCCTGTACCGGAAGCACAACCGGTTACAGACCGACTTGTTCAGGCAAATGTAAAAGGTATTTTAAACTTTACTCCGGCAAGATTAAATGTTCCGTCAACGATCCGTGTCCATCATATCGATTTAGCGGTAGAATTGCAGTCATTAGTTTATTTCTTAAAGCACTATCCGTCAGAAGAGGCTTAATGAAGATTTTGTTCTTAAAAACGCATTAATTTTAATGCAAAATAAGGGGCTGGACTCATAAGGTCAGCCTCCTTGTCTTATTTAATCATTTCTTTGTCAAGCGTGCCACTTCTTGGCTGCGGTATTATTTGTTGACATTTTTAATCTTAAAATGAAAAGCAATCATTCTGATTCCTGATCCGATATCAAATGTTGCTAATATCACGAGCAAGTAAGTAAAAAATCCCCAGCCGGCTTCATTCACATTTTGGATGGCAAAAAAGGTGAATAAAGTGCCAAGCATTATATAAAATATACCTGAAATCAAGGGAGATTGCCTCATCTAAAATCCTCCAATAAGACTTTGTATTTTTTCCATATCGCGCAGAATTCTCTCAATATCTTCTCTGTAAACGGACTGAATCAACACGACGAATGTATTCATTGTTACATGGGCAATAATGGGAACGATAATTCGTTGCGTTTTAACATAAAGATATGCAAACGTAAAGCCCATTGTAGAATATAAAATAATATGCTCGGGTTCAAAATGGGCCAGAGCGAAAATGACAGAACTGATCAGTGCGGACAGAAAGAAGTTCAGCCTCTTATGAAGCGCTCCGAAAATAATTTTGCGAAAAACAATTTCCTCTAAAATCGGGCCAATAAACGAACTTACTAAAATAACAAAAGGAAAAGACTCAATAATGCTAATAATTTGCTGAGTATTTTCCGAACCCATTTTAATTCCGATTAGTCTTTCAAAATTGGCGGCAATGGATTGGGCAAAAAGGGCCAGGAAGACGCCGCCGACAGACCAAAAGAACGAAGAAATTGCGGAGGCTGCATTTCTTGTATTTGAACCTGTTATAATTTCTTTTCTCAATAACAAAAGAACAATGATTAATGTAACGGTAAAACTGATGACCAGCCAATAAGGGACCGCGAGTACTTCCATTTCCCTGATGTTTTTGCCGAAGAAAGCTCCTAAAAAAGTAATTAACGGAATCCCAATTAGACTGGACAGCTGCATGGCAATATACGCTATTAATATGAACCAATATTCCTTTTTCAATTGTATTTAACTCCTTTTTTCCAAAAACTTATGGACTCTGTACCATTCTACTATTGAAGGGCAGGCTGTTTCAAATTCTTTGGACATAAAGGAATAAATTAGGGTTATTGAAGCATACTCTTATATGCAGAAAAAACGGTGAAGAAAATCGGGTTATTAATTTCAAAAATTTTTTTCTTTATGCTTGCAAAAGAGATTCGATTTATTTAATATAATAATTGTGTTAGCACTCAATGGGTGTGAGTGCTGATAAATAAGATTATTATAACAATATTTGAGGAGGTTGTTTCCCTTGTTAAAGCCACTAGGTGATCGCATTGTAATTGAGCTTGTTGAAACAGAAGAAAAAACTGCAAGCGGTATCGTTTTACCAGACACTGCGAAAGAAAAGCCTCAAGAAGGTAAAGTAGTAGCTGTTGGAACCGGCCGTGTTCTTGACAGCGGTGAGCGTGTAGCAATTGAGGTTTCTGTAGGCGATCGCATTATCTTCTCAAAATACGCTGGTACAGAAGTAAAGTATGATGGCAAGGAATATCTAATTTTGCGTGAAAGCGACATTCTCGCTGTCGTAGAGTAAAATGAAATAGCCGTTCCGACCATGTGGGAAAGATCAGATTACTTAGACAAAACGTTAGAATGTTATGAGAAAAATTAGGGGAGGTTTTTAACATGGCAAAAGAGATTAAATTCAGTGAAGATGCACGTCGTGCGATGCTTCGCGGTGTAGATGCTCTTGCAAATGCAGTAAAAGTGACTCTTGGACCAAAAGGACGCAACGTGGTTCTTGAGAAAAAATTTGGTTCTCCGTTAATTACAAATGACGGTGTAACAATTGCGAAAGAAATTGAGTTAGAAGATGCTTTTGAAAACATGGGTGCTAAGCTTGTTGCAGAAGTAGCAAGCAAAACAAATGATGTAGCCGGTGACGGTACAACTACTGCTACTGTTCTTGCTCAAGCAATGATCCGTGAAGGCCTTAAAAACGTAACAGCTGGCGCTAACCCAATGGGGCTTCGTAAAGGTATCGAAAAAGCGGTTGCGAAAGCTGTTGAAGAATTAAAAGCTATTTCTAAGCCAATCGAAGGAAAAGAATCTATCGCACAAGTTGCTTCTATTTCTGCTGCTGACGAAGAAGTTGGTCAAATTATCGCTGAAGCAATGGAACGCGTTGGCAAAGACGGCGTAATCACAATCGAAGAATCTAAAGGCTTCACAACTGAATTAGATGTTGTAGAAGGTATGCAATTCGACCGTGGATACGCTTCTCCTTACATGGTAACTGATTCTGACAAAATGGAAGCAGTTCTTGAAAATCCTTATATCTTAATCACAGACAAAAAAATCACCAGCATTCAAGATATCCTTCCTGTACTTGAGCAAGTTGTTCAACAAGGCAAACCATTATTGATTGTTGCTGAAGATGTTGAAGGTGAAGCACTTGCTACATTAGTAGTGAACAAACTTCGCGGAACATTCAATGCAGTAGCTGTTAAGGCTCCTGGTTTCGGTGACCGCCGCAAAGCTATGCTTGAAGACATCGCAATCTTGACTGGCGGTGAAGTGATCTCTGAAGAGCTTGGCCGTGACTTGAAATCTGCAACAATCAATTCTTTAGGACGCGCTTCTAAAGTTGTTGTAACGAAAGAAAATACAACAATCGTAGAAGGTGCCGGCGATTCTGCACAAATCGCTTCTCGTGTTAACCAAATCCGACTTCAATTAGAAGAATCTACTTCTGAATTCGATCGTGAAAAATTACAAGAACGCTTAGCTAAATTGGCAGGCGGTGTAGCGGTAATCAAAGTTGGTGCGGCTACTGAAACTGAGTTAAAAGAACGCAAACTTCGTATCGAAGATGCATTAAACGCAACTCGTGCTGCTGTTGAAGAAGGTATTGTAGCCGGTGGTGGTACTGCACTTCTTAATGTATACAATAAAGTTGCTTCTATCGAGGCTGAAGGCGATGTTGCTACAGGTGTTAACATTGTTTTACGTGCAATGGAAGAACCTGTACGTCAAATCGCTCAAAACGCTGGCCTTGAAGGTTCTGTAATCGTTGAACGCTTAAAAGGTGAAAAAGTTGGTGTAGGCTTCAACGCTGCTACTGGCGAATGGGTAAATATGATCGAAGCTGGTATCGTTGATCCAACAAAAGTTACTCGTTCTGCTCTTCAAAACGCTGGATCTGTTGCGGCTATGTTCTTAACAACTGAAGCAGTTGTTGCTGACAAACCAGAAGAAAACAAAGGTCCTGCAATGCCTGACATGAACGGCATGATGTAATATATGACGGAAACCCCTAGTATTTAGGGGTTTCTTTTTTTTTTGCTTTTTTCAATCATAGCCGGTCTATTTATTGCACGTCAAAAAAAAGAGAAATAAGGCCTACAAAATTTAACATTTGTAACATAAATTACAGAAAATTAACAAAAACAAAAAATATTTTGAAAATTATTCGCTGATCTGCCTACTCACCCATCCGACCTTTTTCCTAAAAATTATCTCGATTTCTAGATTTTGCAAGGAAAATATACCAGACAAACTTCGACAAACTCGTTCGCAAGTTTGACAGTTTTGTGAACAACTGGTAGTAAGTTAAGTAAAAAGAAAGAATTCTTTCTAAATATTGGTTTTTTGATAAAAAGCAAAGAATAAATCTCCATATATAAAAATATCTTTTTTTGGGAGAGAAGATGCAGGATGTTGGAGTCAAAGAAAAGAGCCGGGATATTTTTAATCCTTTCCTTCCTTTTAGCTTCAGTGGCAGGAAACTTAGTCTTACAGAAGGTTAGAGATCTAAATGCTGAACTGGGAGGAATGACAAAAATTTATGTTGCCAAGGGAGACATTCCGGCACGGACTCTCATTAAGGAGAGTCAAATCACAACAATGGAAATTCCGAATAAGTTCGTGAATAAGGCACATGTAACGAAAAAAGACGAATTGGTGAACATGGTTCTGGTTGTTCCATTATCCAATGGAGAGATCATTACTAAAAATATGCTCAAGCCTTTTTCTAATTTACGTAAAGAAAACAATCGATTAGTGGCCATGTATCCTTCTGAGAAAGTCCAGTTTGATCAGGTGATCGAAGCCTTAGATAGAGTCGATATTATCGTTTCGACTAAAATCAACGGGAAACCGAAAACGGAAATTTTTATGAGAGATGTTCCGGTAGCATATGCACAAGGGACAGGAGATAAATTTGCAGGGGTTGCCTTGGAAGTAAGTATGGAGGATGCACCAAAACTGATACATATACAAAATTATGCAGATAAAGTTAGAGTGCTAAAAGCAAATGTAGGGAAGGACGATTCGGCGGACTTAACCAATGAATCGCAAGAAAGTACTGAAAAGAAGGCTGCTGAGCAAGCGGCAGTAAAGAAACAATCAATGCGAATTAAGCACAGATAATACCAGCTGCAAAGCCTTCTGAACAAAAAACAGATCCTGCTACAAGCGTAAAGACAAAATAATAAGCAAGAGGGAATACGATGGAGCCGAATCTTAAAGTTTTATTAGTTAGCGATGATGAGGTCATTCATAATCAAATTTTAAATGCCATATCAGGCAGCTATAGCGTTCAGTTAATTGACACAGGAGATGTTGTTCGCGAAGTAAACAGGGATGTTCAAGATATTGTGATCTTTGTTCAGCCGGAAAGTGATATTGCTGTAGAAAGCATCCAGTATATTAAGTCGATAAGCCCGTCCACATTAGTGATTTTTATCGCTAAAGGCTACGATTTTACACAGTTGAGAAACATTACTAAAGCGGGAGCCACTGAATTCTTTGTCTATCCGGAAGAACATAGTTTGTTTGTGAGCCGCTTTCCTGCCATTTTTCAAAACTATGAAATTCAGAAAATAAAAAAAGATGAGATTTTTTTGTCTTTTACCAGAGGAAGAGGCCAGATTCTCTCTATTTTTAGCGGAAACGGGGGCAGCGGGAAATCAAATCTTGCTTCAGCCTTGGCGCAAACCATCAAGCTCGAGTCGACTGCGGAGGTCATTCTGATTGATTTGAATCTGCAATTTGGAGGTATCGAAACGCTTCTTTCCATTCAATCAAACCGTTCGATTGCAGATTTAACTCCGGTTATTAATGAGTTAAACGAAAGCCATATCCGTAATGTCTCGCAGAAACTTGACACCTCTAAGCTCGATGTGCTCATCAGTCCGTGTGATGCTGAAGCTGCAGAAATAATAACAGAAGAATTTGTCGCCAAACTGCTTAGAACATGCAGACGAAGCTTTGATTTTGTCGTTGTGGATTTGCCGTCCTATATCAACAGCCAGGTTGTCACCGCACTGGAAGAATCAGATCAAATTTTCTATGTCCTTACTCCGGATACGCCTGCTTTGAAAGTATTAAAACAATTTGAAGAACTTGCGGTCAGATTAGGAATTGAACTTCCTTCAAGAACATCGATCATCCTTAATAAAACTGGAAAGGAAAATGAAATCCAAGAAAAAGATTTAAAAAATGTTCTCAGATTTCCAATTGCGGCATCCGTTCGTTTTGATTATAAAGGGCTTCAGCCCTTCCTAAATAAAGGGGAGCCGGTAAGAAAAACGGCAAAAGAGAAAAGACTAATTCCTTTTGCTAAAGATGTGAAAAAATGGGCGCTTTCTTTATTGAAATAGGGGGATTTATTAATGGCATCTTTATTCGAAAAGCGCAAAGAGAAAATTGTAAGTTCAGCTAAGCTGCAATCCTATCAATATGAGAACCATCTTGTCGATGAGCTGGTAGAACACTATAAGGCAAGATTGTTAAGGGATACAAACCTTGAGGCGCTCACTAAGCTTTCCCAGGGAGAGATGAGGTTAAGGATTGAACAGCTTGTAAGCCAATTTATGGCGGAAGAAAAAGTTATTATCTCCCGTCATGATAAAGAAATTTTGATTACTCGCATTCTTGATGAATCGGTGGGATATGGCCCCCTGGAGCCTTTAATCAATGACCCGTCTATTACAGAGATTTTGATTAACGGCTGGAACGAAGTGTATGTAGAGCGGTTTGGAAAACTTGAACTAACGGAAGTGAAATTTCGTGACGATGACCATGTTCGCCATATCGTCGACCGGATTGTCGCTCCGATTGGAAGAAGGATTGATGAAAGTTCACCAATGGTTGATGCCCGCTTGCCTGATGGCAGCCGGGTAAACGCGGTCATTCCGCCGATTAGTTTAAACGGTACATTAGTTTCGATCCGGAAATTCCGAAAAGAACCGTTTAAGATGGAGGATCTATTAAACTTTCATACTCTTAACTCTGCAATGGCCGATTTTCTTGACGGCATTGTTAAGGCGAAGATGAATACGTTAATATCCGGCGGTACGGGAAGCGGGAAAACAACAATTTTAAATGTTCTTGCTGCATCCATTCCATACGGAGAACGGGTCATCACGATTGAGGACTCTGCAGAGCTGCGGCTGGACCGTCCAAACGTTGTCGGTTTGGAAGCGAGACCCGCAAACGTGGAGGGAAGAGGGGAAATTACCATCCGGCAGCTTGTGAAAAACGCACTCCGGATGAGACCGGACAGGATCATTGTTGGAGAAGTGCGAAGCGGAGAAGCATTTGATATGCTTCAGGCCATGAACACAGGTCATGAAGGATCGATTACAACGGTTCATGCCAATTCACCTGATGATGCCCTCCGTCGTGTGGAAGCGATGGTTGTCATGGCCGGCATGGAGCTTCCAAGCCATATCATTCGGGAATATATCGTTGGGGCACTTGATATTATCATTCAGGCTGCAAGGCTTACTGATGGAACTCGGAAAATAATATCTATTTCTGAAGTAATAAAAAGTTCGAACGGTTCCCATGAGATAAAAGAAATATTTCATTTTAAAAGAATAGGAATGAAATCGGATGGAACGATTGAAGGATATTTTACACCGACAGGTTACATTCCAGAATGTCTTGACAGATTAAAAGTTTTCGGAATTTCAATTCCTGAGGCAGCCTTTACTCCCGTATATGAGGAGGTGAACCAATGATACCGTTCATGATCGCTACTGCAGCAGCTTTTTCTTTTATTCTCTCGATCTATTACTTTTTGGATTATCGGAAAGATAAGCGGGAATGGAGAAAGAACGTAAACGATTTTTATCATGGAGCAAACAAGCGAAAAAGCATCATTGTTTTAATGGGAGATCGCTTTGATCGAACGGAAGCGGCCCAGCCGATTTATGAAAAGCTGCGGGCAGCAAACATACCGTTCACGCCATCCGAATATATAGGTGCGTTGATCGTTTCCTATATGGGCATCATCATTATTTTGCAAAATTTTTTCAGTATTAAATTTCCGATTAATTTTGTTATCGCAGGACTTGTGTTAGAGGCCGGAAAAAGAGTGCTTTTTCTAGTGAGAAAGAATCGGATGAAGCAACGGATTGTTGAGCAGCTCCCGGAAATTTGCCGTACTCTTGCGAATGCTACCCGTTCAGGAATGACATTAACCCAAGGAATTAATCTCGTTGCCCAGGAAGTAAGTCAGCCTGCTAAAGGAGAGTTCCAAAGGCTTGCACAGGAAATCGCTTTAGGTATTGACTTTAATTCAGCGCTAAAAGCAATGGAAAAACGGATTGAAAGCAGGGAATTCCAGTTGTTTGTGGCCACTTTGCTGATCCAAAAGAAAGCAGGAGGAAACCTTTACTCCGTGTTGGATGAAATGAGCCAGACTCTGGAGGAACGGAAAATTTTGCAGCAGGAAATTAAAACGATGACCGCAGAGCAAAGATATGTTTCGTATCTTGTTCCAGTTATTCCTGTATTTCTCGTATTAATGATGAATAATGTGATTGATGGATTTTTGGATCCTTTGTTTTCCGGTATAGGGATTATTCTTCTGTTATTTTTCTTAGGAGGGACTGTCTTAACGTTTATTCTTGTTAGAAAGGTAACCAATATAAGGGTGTGAAAAGATGGATGGATTAATAGTTATTATCATTTGCCTTTCCCTTATTTTTCTAGCCCTTTCACTAAGAAGTTTTTATAACTATTTGATATTGAAAGAAGAACTGGAAGAGGAAATAAAGGAAAAAACGTTTATTTACAATGTTTTTGAAAAGAAAGTCACGAGAAAAGATAAAGTCATTTCGAAAATGCTGCATTATGCTGATGACTTTTCCGCGATAGGCCAGAGGATTAATTTCTACAGTGAGAATCAGGATGTTCAAAAATTGCTGATGCAGGCGGGTTTTCCCTATCAATTAACAGTAGAGCGATTCCAAGGATTAAAAATATTCCTTACTGTCGTTGGTCTAATCATTGGGGGAATATCACTCGTACTAAGGCTCCCTTTTGCAGAGATTGCCGTTATTCTATTTCCTTTTGCCGGTTATATGGGGGCAATTCTTTGGCTAAAACAGAAGGCGAAAAACCGCCAGGAGGAATTATCGTTTCAGTTGCCAGACTTTTTGGACACGATGAGTGTAACCCTTCAGGCAGGTGTTGGCTTGGATCAAGCTTTACGGGATATCGTTCCTTATTTTGAAGGACCAATCAAGGATGAATTCGGAAGATTTATTCAGGAAACGGATGTGGGTGTTCCGAGAGCTGAAGCATACCGGTCACTTCTTGACCGAAATGACAGCCGGGAATTTCAAATGCTGATTAAGTCGCTTATCCAGGGAGAGAGACTAGGTGTTCCGATTTCCCGGACGTTTAAACAACAGGCCGAAGAAATGAGGAAAATCAAAAAAGAAAAAATAAAAGAGCAGGCAGCGAAAGCATCTCCGAAAGTAACATTGATCACGACGTTCATCGTCATGCCTTCCGCCCTCATCTTAATTGGCGGCTTAATGGTAATCAATATGTTTAATGACAATCGTAATCTATTTAATTTATTCAAATAAAAAAGGAGAGATTGAAATGAAAAACATGATGATTAAAGTTTGGACGAGAATGATGTATCCGGTAAAAAATGAAAAAGGTGCTCAATCTTTAGAGTGGCTTGGATTGGCGGCGTTGTTGATATTGGTTCTTGGGATTATTTCTCAGGCTGTGGATACCCAAAAAGATGGAATTGGAAACGTAATTGAAAATATTCTTAAAAAAATCTCAGAAATGGTAGGGTAATTTCAAATGGGGCGAATGCCCCCTGTGATTTTTTAAAGGCAGGTGGGAAAATTGAGGTTTAATTTAAAAATAATCTTACTAGCTATTCTACTAATTATTTTACCAGCATGCAGCAAGGAAGAGAAAGAAGTGGAAGGCAAAGTAAAACAACAAGCTGCTGAACAAAGAACAAAACAAGTGCCTGAAAAGGAAAATAAAAACAAAAATAAATCTGAAGAAAAGAGTATTGAACCAGAACCTCTTCCGAGTACATATGAAGAGTTAGCTGATCTTCCAGTTGGTGAACACGTTAATTTTAATCCTAAATTGGGCGAACCGGAAAAGACCCTTGAGGCCTTTAAAGATTTGCCCGATATTTCATCCAATCCTTCAAAAAAAGAATTGGACCATTTTTATAGAGAATTGTTAAAAATGGTGCAGAAAGATTTTAAAGGACCGGAAGCCCTTATTAGACAGTTGCGATTCCAATCGATTGGAAACCCCGATGTTGAAGATTCAAGATATCAGTTCAAAGAAAACCTGAATGTAGAAATAATTTTGGATGCATCCGGAAGTATGGCCCAATCAACCGGCGGAAAAGTAAAAATGGATGCGGCAAAAGACACGATAACAGATTTTGTGGACCAACTTCCTGAAGGTGCGAAAGTCGGGCTTCGAGTTTATGGGCATAAAGGAAGTAATGCAGATTCAGATAAGAAACTATCTTGTAGCAGCAGTGAAATTATGTATCCAATCTCACCAATTGATAAAGGAAAATTTCAATCCGCTCTAAATAAAATCCAGCCGACCGGTTGGACTCCAATTGGATTGGCTCTTAGAGAAGCGAAGAAAGACCTGGAACAATTTGATGGAACGAAAAACACAAACATTGTTTATCTTGTAAGCGACGGAGTATCTACATGTAATGATAATCCAGTTCAAGCAGCAAAAGATCTATATAATTCAAATATCTCTCCAATTATCAATGTAATTGGATTTGATGTAGATGCCAAAGGGCAAAATCAACTAATTCAAATTGCCGATGCTACTGAAGGCATCTATCAGAAAGTAAATGATGAAAGCGAACTGAAAAAAGAGCTTGAGAAAATAACAGATTTGGCAGAAACGTGGAAAGACTGGAAAGAAAAAAATATGCAAAAGTTAGAACGTAAGAAAATCCAAAATGATCTTGAAATTTTCGGTTACATCACTGGTGAAGAATACAATGCAGAGTTCGAAAAAGTTGAGATTGGGCTTATTATGCACATTTTAAAGGAAAATGGAAAGATTGATGATGAATCATATAGATATTTGGATCAGAAAAATAATGAGTATCATGATTGGATCAAATCAGAAGTGAAGAAGTTTGAGACAGAATTAAAAAGCCTAAATGAAAAAAGTTATACAGAAGCAATAAAAGCTTTGGAAGAAAAGTATCAGCAAAATGCCCAGTAAAGGGGTGAAAAAATGAGTGAAAGGACTTTAAGCAGCAGACTAGCTGCTCTTTTGATGATTGTTGTCCTTTTATTTTGGAACTCTTTTCCGATCATCAGCTTTGCAGGAAGTTTTATCACCCCGGGAAAGCCAATAAATCCGGGGAAAGCATTAACTCCGGGACAACCGATCAAGGGAGGTCAATTTATCATTCCGGGCCAGGTGTATAATCCTGGAAAAGCAATTGCACCGGGAGAAGCAGCAGCACCAGACAAAACAGGGGGAGCTTCCGGCCGGCCGATACTACCGAGGAGCCCATATCAAAATGGGGTATTCATCATTCCAAACGCATTGCCCTTTACCTCTGAATCTCTATATTGGCAATTAAGATATCTAGAGACAGGCGGCGCCCTTCAAGGGGGAACCACTATTAATGGAGGTTACAGTTTTGAAGGTGGTCAAGGTCCAAGTGGAGGACAAGGTATTAATGGCGGTCAGGGACCAAACAGCGGTCAAAGTGTAAATGTAGGCCAAGGTATTATTGGGGGGCAGGGACCAAATGGAGGTCAAGGTGTAAATGGTGGGCCCGGTCCAAATGGAGGACTTGCTCCAAACAGTGGTCAGGTTATTAACAGGGGGCAAGGACCAAACGGTGGTCAAAGTTTAAATGGCGACCAGGTTCTAAATGGTGGTAAAGGTTTACATGGTGGTCAGGGACCGAATGGAGGTCAGATCCCGAATGGAAGTGGCCTTCCAGGGAATAATAGTTCCTCAAATAGTGAAGTGAGTACAAATTCTCAAACGAGTGAAGGTGGTTGGGGGCAAACACTTTTTGAATTTTACAAAAATAAGATTAAGAAATTTGGCACGGATATTATTTTTGCAACAGATAACATAGCCCAAGGGGTTGTTGCTAGTATAGCGGGATATAAATTTATCGACCATCCTAAAAAAGGCGGGTATAAATTTCTCGGGAATAGAAAATCCGATAGTAAAATAATGCAATGGTTTTTAGATCGATACTCTAAGGATATTAAAAATAACAAGCGAAACTATAATGATTTTGAAAAGAAAGAGTTTTTAAAAAGTAAAGGTCTGGCAGGATTTAAAGAAACTCTTAAAAAGAGTATTAAAGATAGTTGGATCCCTTTCTATAAACAAGAAACACAAGTGAAGATAAAGGGACATAAAGTACCTAAAATTGAAACAAAATGGGCAATAAACAAAGATTTTTTCAAAGTTTCAAAGATGTTAAAAGGCAATGGTGTAACTAATTGGATTTTGACAACTGGACAAACCATGTATGATTACACTCTAGGAAGCAAAAAAGATAAATTTAATACAACTGATTTTTATGCCGATTTATCAACAGATGTCACTATAGGTGCAGGAACAACGCTAGTTTCCGCTATAGTAAGCAGTGCTGCAGCGGGTGCTGCGGGAGGATCAGTATTTCCTGGTGCAGGCACTATTGCTGGAGCAGCGGCAGGTTTAGCTGTTGGAATATTTTCTTATTTCTTCATGAATTCACGTCCTGGGAAAGCACTTCGCTCTGTCATTCGTAACGGATTTAAATGGGGTTATGATAAATTGTCTTCCGGAGCTAAAACAATCGGAAATAAAATTTCAGAAGTTGGTGGAAAAGTGATGTCTGGTTTAAAGAAATTAGGTGGTATGTTTGGATAGACAAGAACGTATTCAGTTGAAAGACAGTAGAATGGGTTCTGCATTTTTCTCTCTTTATTTTTTTGCCCTAATTGCGAGTGCTCTTCCTGACTGGTCCTGGGCTTACGGAATCGTAAACTTAAGTTTAGCTACGGTATCAACATTATTGATTATTAGATCATGGATGAAAAGGGACCATTCGAAACGCTACTTTTCGATTATGAGTTATTGGTTTCTTCTGACGATGGCTTTTTGCTCTGCACAACCCATTATTCGTTTAATGATTATAGCTGAAAGTAAAATATGGATTTTGTTAATCATTTTATGGGCATCAGTCCTATTAATCTCTACTCTTATGAAAGAAAAGGTTTTTCATTCATTTTCCGAACCTAATAAATCAAAAGCAAGTATAGCGCTTCACCTCTTTTTGTTGTTTATTGTGTTAGCTACGCCTTTTCTGATCATTATTGGGAGCCCAGTATTACAACATTTTTTTAGGATAAATACTACTTTTTTAATATGCGGATTTCTCTTGTATATCATCTCCTTGATCGTGTTGGTTATTCTTCCTGGTTTTTTAAAAAAGCCGGAAGAAGTAATCGCACAAAAATAGAGAGAGCTTTTGCTCTCTCTAAGATCCATTAGATTGGAGTAAAGATATGTTTGACTTTAAAGGCTTTTTAAAAACGATTAGCATCCCTCTAGTTTATTTAATAATCGCTGGTTTGATTTTGGGCTTTTTGAATGTGAGAAGTGTTCAAATGATCATTTTACTTCTGTTCATTCCGAGCTATCTTTTCACGGGAATTTTTAGTCCTTATTGGAACTCTAAAACTCCTTATTTTTCCAGCTATTTATCTAGTCTTACCTTAAGCTTTCTAAATATTCTATCAGGACAGTATTTATTTGGTTTTGATACTTTAACGAATTCAGAAGGGGTAAATAGGGCGTTAGTGTTTAGTACGAGTTTCTCACTTATGATTACTTATTTATTTTTAATCATTAGAAAGAAGAATAGAAAAAGGGAGACTCAAAATGTTTAAAGATGTATTGGAAATTTATAACCGAAACCTCATAAGTATTATCATCCTCTGTTTAATTCTCGTTATTCCAGTAAATTTTATTTCGATGATGTTAGTTATTTATGTTTCCGCCTCAGATCATTTTAGCTACCCAGGTCTTGTGAAATTATGTATATTACTCATTAATTTTATTATCCTCTTTCCGCCATTTAGTTTAATGACAATGAATGATTTAGAAGACCGAGAAAGCGGGTTAAAGGATTATTTTCTTGCTTTTATTGAGAATTTTTCATTCCTTCTTATATTTACAATTATCATATTTGGTCTTTCTCTAGTTGGAGCGGTGTTTTTGTTCATTCCGACTCTTTTTGGTGCTGCCTTTCTTTTTCTAACTCCGGTTTTTTTACATTCTAATAGCTTAAAAGATAATTTTTCGAAAGTATGGATTTCTTTAAAAACAGAGAACATCTTTATTCTTATAGACATTATGATGTTAGTCTCTCTTCAGTTATTTGTGTGGTTTCTTGCCGCGTTGTTAGTGGACCAATTTGATAACAATGTTTTAGTATATATTGCCCTTAGAGTCTTGGTCAATACTTTATTGTTTCCGTTCTTTTATATATATATCACTAGAAAATATAGTGAAGTTTCATATAAAACAGACAGGGAGATTGCTTAACAATGAATAACGAAGTGTTGATGAGAGAAAACGGATTTAAAAAAACAAATCTGATTTTCATTGTATTAATGTCTTTCATTACTTTCGGTATATATATATGTTATTGGTTTTTAAGCCGTAAAGATTCATTTACAAAACTGCAGTCCAAAGATTGGATTCCGTATAAATGGTGGATATTTTTCTTTGTTTTCACCATAATTTCTTTTCTTTACTCTTTTATGGGGAGCTTGGTGTTTACCGACTATGGTGTTGCTATATTAGACAGTTATGAAGTGATTATTACGTTTTATTTTTTAGGCTGTCTTTATTATTCTGTATTTCGTGCCAGAGAGATGATAGAAAATCAATTAAATGAAAGTATTTTTAAACCTTGGCTGCTCGTTATTTTTCATATTTGGTATCTTCAATACAAACTAAATAAGCTAGGAGAAAAGTAGGGGATCATGACATGTTTAGAAATAAAGAAATCAATAATGAAAAAGGCTCTGTCAGCATTGAATTTCTCGGTATTCTTCCGTTTTACTTCATGTTTTTCCTGCTGCTCTGGCAGGTGGTGGCATCAGGGTACGCGGTATTTACTGCCAAAACAGCGGTCAATAATGCGGCAAAAACGTATGCAGCCACTAATCAGTTAAGTCAAGCGATCGATTCTGCCAAGGAAACTCTCGGCAGCAGTAACGTTATAACGTATAAAGACCTTGTCCCCACGGATTTAGGAAACGGAAAGTTTAAATTAGTCTTGTATACAGAGCACTCTCTTACGTTTATTCCAAAACAATGGAGAGAAAAAGCATCTTTGGAATTGGAGCAAGAAGCCATTGGCAAGGTGCTGGTGCCAGTGCCATGAAATATGTTCAAAATGAAAAAGGTAATGCTACATTTTATCTGCTCTGGCTGCTGGGCATAGTGGCGATCATTTTTGTACTTACCATTAATATTGTCAAAGTATACGTAGTGAAGGAACATGCCAATCTTGCTGTTGAACAGGCGGCATTGGCCGGTACAGCTGTTTTGTTAGAGAAAACGAAGGAAGCCGTTGAGGCATTTGATACTAGCATTGATCCACAATCACTAGCTCAAAAGGGAATAGATGGTAATAGTATCGGGAAGCTAATTGAGAAAAAGAAAAAGGAGTACATGGACAATGGAGCAGATGAAGCAGATGCTTATATAAAAGCAGCGAATGAGATATTGCCAAAAAGATTGAGTATATACCCACTTTTGAAAAATAAATTCACTGAACGCTTCGGCAGTTCCGCCTCTGAAATTCCGGATAAAGTTCGTTCGACCGTACAAGACATTATTAATGAAAATAAGGCAAATTCAGAGGATACAGAAATAGAGTTCTCACAAGAAAAATGGCGCCTCGAAATAAAATCTACCGCAACATTTGAATCCATTTCCGATCATAAATATATTTCGAAGTTCTTAGAAGATATCCCGCAAGTGGGATATGGCTCATCGCTTAAATATCTGGAAAGTGTTTATAACTAGAATGGTGAATGAAGCTAGATAACGGTCAAAAAGTCAGCGGAACGGCTAATATCGCAATTTTGCTTGATGCCAGTGGAAGTATGGCTCAAAAAATTGGTGGTAAAACAAAAATGGACCTAGCTAAAGAAGCTGTAAATCAGTTTGTCTCTTCTATGCCGGAAGGATCAAATGTTTCACTAAGAGTATATGGACATAAAGGAAGTAACAGCGATAATGATAAAAAACTTTCATGTGGAAGCACAGAAATGGTCTATGATTTAAAACCTTATAATGCTGCCGATTTTAAAGCTTCATTAGGTAAATTCCAACCTACAGGTTGGACACCGATTGCTTTAGCAATTACGGAAACAAAAAAGGATTTTGAAAAAGCAAATAAGCCAGGACAAAATATCATTTATGTGGTAAGTGATGGAATTGAGACATGTGACGGTGATCCGGTAAAGGCAGCAAAGGAACTTCATGATTCCAATATTAAAGCAGTTGTCAATATCATCGGTTTTGATGTAGACAGCAATGGCCAAAAACAATTGCTTTCGGTTGCAGAAGCCGGCGGCGGAGAATTTGAAACAGTGGATACAGCAGAGGACTTCAAACAGGCTTGGGAAAGAGAACGTATTCGTCTGTACAATGAGTGGAGTTCTTGGAGTGCTGAAAATTGGAATGATGTATCAAGAGAACAAAATGAGAAAGAAAATGCTCTTTACAGCAATAAGTCAAAATTTCAAAACTTAATTTATGATGAAAAAGCTCATTTAACTGATGCCGAATATTATTTGCGAGACAAGGAATAAATTAGCCCTGAAATACTGGATGAAGTAGAAAGCCTTATTCAACAACGTCGTAAGATTTTAGATGAGTACCTTCAGGAAAAATACAAAGGGTTAATTGAGACAGTAGAAACAGAAGGACGAAAATTAAAAGATGCTATTGATGAAAAAGGCGAAGAAATGAAAGATAAATATCGATAATAATCATGAATATTATTTTTGGATCCAAAGTCTTCAAATTAGCAAACTTAAAACTGTATAATACTCAAATCAATCTTAAGCAGCTATCAGGCCGTGATGTCACGGCCGCTTTTTTATGCACAAAAATGGAATATTTTCCTGGATATTGCAAACTTTATTAGTAACCCTTCGATTTGAGGTGTAAGTCGTGGCTTCAAAATTCATTCAAACTGAGCGAAGGCATGTAGTTTTTGCTCTTCTATTTATTGCAGTATTTCTTTCCCCTTTATTCATTCTAGGAGAAAATGCACACATTCGGGTTCATGATAATCTCGATTCCAATATCGCCTGGTATAAGGTGTTGGCAGAGAGCGGGGAATTATTCGGTCCGATCGAGGCAACGATTCCACAAATAATTAATGGAAACTTGTCGAGAAATGCATTTGGAACGGAGTTAAGCGGGATTGTTTGGCTGTATGCTCTTTTTCCGACGATGATCGCTTATGGATTGAGCCAAGCCATTACAAGGTTTGTTGCTTTTTTGGGAATGTACCTTCTTCTAAAAAAGCATTTTATTCATAAGCCGGAATGGGCTTGGATTCGGGTTGGGGTGGCTTTGGCGTTTGCACTCCCGCCATTTTGGCCGTCCGGGATGTTAAGTACGCTCGGGATGCCGCTTGCACTTTGGGCGTTTTTGAATATCCGCAATGGGGAAAAGTCATGGAAAAACTATCTTGTCTTAACAATTTTGCCTTTTTACTCGAGTATTGTGCTCGGCTTTTTCTTTTTCTTAAGTGCGATGGGGATTCTTTGGCTGACTGACGTTATTAGAAGAAAAGGATGGAATCTCCGTTTTTTATGGTCGATTGTTTATATGACCATTATTTATCTTATTGTGGAGTATCGGCTGGTTTATTCATTTCTGTTTGAAAATGAGCCCAACAGCCGGGACGAGTATTTTCATGCCCGTCATGACTTATGGAGATCTCTCCGCTTAACTGTCAAAAATTTTGTGCTTGGCCATCACCATGTGATGACGGTACATACGTTTGTTATTCTCCCGGTAATTTTTATTGCCTTTTACTTGGTTATAAAACATCGTCTCTGGAAAAAAGAAAAAGTGTTTATGTTTTTATTCTGGTTGAACCTTGCCTTATCCGCCTGGTATGCTTTTTGGTTTAATAAGGCCTGGCTTCCATTAACTGAGAGATTCCATTTTCTCGATACATTCAATTTTGCCAGGTACCATTTCTTAAGACCGCTTGTTATTTATTTGCTGTTTGCCCTTGGGCTTAGGATCATGTGGGTGCAAGGTCCCAAGTGGAGACAGGCGGCAATCGCCTGCATCTTTGCCCAGGTGATCCTTCTAAGCTTTTTGAATGAAGAAATTATTTTTCAAAATAAACCTACAGTGAAACAGTTTTTTGCAGAAAAGCAATTTAATGATATTAAAGAATACATCGGGCTTCCCCAAGAACAATACCGGGTTGCTTCCATCGGCATTCATCCGGCAATTGCACAGTATAACGGATTTTATACACTTGATACGTATAACAACTTCTACCCGCTTTCATATAAATATCAGTTCCGTAAGATTATTGAAAAAGAATTGGCAAAAAACAAGACGATCCGGACTTACTATGATGAGTGGGGCGGCCGCTGTTACATTTTTACGGATGAGCTCGGGAAGAACTATTTGTTGAAAAAAACATCGAAAAAACGGCTGAAACATTTGGAATTGAACATCGAGCCTTTTAAGGAAATGGGCGGGCGCTATATTTTTTCTGCCGTGCCGATCGACAATGCAGAAGACAATCAGCTTCAGCTCGAAAACATATTTGAATCAAAAGAGTCAGCCTGGAAAATTTACTTATACAAAGCAATGTAAACTCTCAGGAGGAAAACAGCTATGAAAAAACCGGTTCTTACAATTGTTGTTCCTTGTTATAACGAAGAAGAGGTACTGCCTGAAACCTTTTCTCAGCTTCATGATTTGCTCATCGATTTGATGCAAGAGGAGCTCGTTGCGGAAAACAGCAAAATTTTATTTGTCGATGATGGAAGCAAAGACAGGACATGGATGCTCATTCATAAAGCCAGTTTGAAAACGGATCTGATCCGCGGAGTGAAATTGTCGCGAAATGTTGGGCACCAAAATGCTTTACTTGCGGGCTTATTTACGGCGAAAGAGTCATCGGACTGCGTCGTTTCCGTCGATGCCGATCTGCAGGATGATATATCTGTTATTCGCGAGTTTATCCATAAGTTCAACGAAGGCTATGAGATTGTGTACGGCGTCCGCAAAAAGCGCGAGACCGATACGTTCTTTAAGCGCAGCACGGCACAAGGTTTTTATAAATTGATGCAAAAAATGGGTGTGAACCTTGTCTATAACCACGCCGATTTTCGGTTGATGAGCAGGCGGGCGCTTCAGGAGCTTGAACGATTTGAAGAGGTGAACCTGTTTTTAAGGGGGATTGTCCCCTTGATTGGATTTAAATCAACGTCTGTTTACTATGAACGGAAAGAGCGATTTGCAGGGGAAACGAAATATCCATTAAAGAAGATGCTCGCATTTGCCTTTGACGGTATTACTTCCTTTTCAGTGACTCCGATCCGGTTCGTGTTATTTATCGGACTAGCTTCATTTTTTATTAGTCTTGTTTTTGGAGTCTATTTTTTAGGGTTAAAATTTTTTGGTCAGACGGAAACAGGCTGGACTTCTTTAATTGCCTCGATTTGGCTGATTGGAGGACTTCAGTTGATTGCAATCGGGCTTGTTGGTGAATATATTGGGAAAATCTATAAAGAGTCCAAGCGCCGTCCGAGGTTTATCATTGATATTGACTCCTTTAACATGCCAATGAAGCTGCCGTTAAGAGATAATAAGGATATAATCGATGAGTCATTTCACTATGATCTTCGAAACGTATCTGAAACGAACTAGCTCGTTTATCCGTTTTTTGGCAGTCGGAGTTGTTAATACAATGATTGGTTTGACGATCATGTTTTTGCTTATGCATGCTGTCGGAATGTCTTATTGGCTGTCTACTTTTTTCGGAAACATGACAGGTGCGATTGCGAGCTATTTCTTGAATAGGAGTTTTACTTTTGATAGCCATGTTCCGATCGCAAAAGGAGGCTTCCGATTTGCAGCAGTGATTTGTTCCTGTTATTTCTTCTCCTATACGATCAGCCGAATGCTGTCTGTTGGAATAAGCAGTGATTTTCCATTACAGGAAAAAGACTTTGCTGTTATTGGAGGAACAGCCATCTATACTGTTACCAATTATCTGGGGCAAAAATATTTTGTTTTCAAAAAATAAAAAGCTGAAACCCGTCTATTTTGGAAGGAAATAGAACGGGTTTTTTATGTTTTGGGATTAGACAATTTGTTTATAATTGTTTTCAGAAAAAAATGAAACTTCTTATAGTAGAAAACCGTCTAAATATATGGGGAATTTCTGCATTCATCCTGCAATAATGACAGGATTTTTACAAATTTTAGCGAATAAAATAATTATTTATGTATTTCCGGGTTTCAAACTACTTTTTCATATGATTCAGGAGGAAAAGATGTCAGATCAAATGAACCCAACGATTGAAAGAATATTGCAAAATATTGAGAAGGTCATGATCGGTAAAAGGAATGTAGCTGAGTTGAGCCTTGTTGCCTTATTGGCAGAAGGACATGTATTGCTTGAAGACGTTCCGGGTGTTGGGAAAACGATGATGGTCCGAGCGCTTGCGAAATCCGTGAATGCAAATTTTAGAAGGATCCAGTTTACTCCTGATTTATTGCCATCAGATGTGACCGGTGTTTCTATTTATAATCCGAAGGAAATGGAATTCCAATTCAGGCCGGGTCCAATCATGGGTAATATTATTCTTGCCGATGAAATTAACAGAACGTCTCCAAAAACCCAGTCTGCCTTGTTAGAGGGAATGGAAGAAGGAAGTGTGACGATTGATGGTGTTACCCGAAAGCTAGAAAAACCGTTCTTTGTCATGGCGACTCAAAATCCGATCGAATATGAAGGGACATATCCTCTGCCTGAAGCCCAGCTTGACCGGTTCTTATTAAAAATGAAGATGGGTTATCCGGAAATTGATGAAGAAATGGAAGTATTGAATCGGGCTGAAAAAAATCCACCGATTGAAGAGCTGCAGCCGGTAATAAGTCTTGAAGAATTGAGAGAATTACAAAATCAAATAAAAAACGTATATGTCGACCAAACGATTAAACGTTATATTGTGGACATTGCTAACGGGACAAGATCGCATTCTAGCGTCTATTTAGGCGCTAGCCCGCGCGGATCGATTGCTTTAATGAAAGCAGCTCAAGGTTATGCTTTCATGTATGGAAGAGATTATGTCATTCCAGATGATATTCAGTATTTAGCGCCGTTTGTTTTTGCCCATCGGATTATTTTAAAATCAGAAGCAAAATTTGAAGGGATTTCAGCTGAAGAAATTGTTAACAGGGTCATGGCGAGGATCCCTGTTCCAATACAAAGGTTAGTGAAATAGCAATGAAGACATTTTTTACGTTTCTTAAAGGTATTTGGAAATTAGTCATGCTGATGTTATTAGTCCTCCTTGCTTTTTCATACGCCATGTTTCAAGGGAGGTTTGTAAGCTGGTTTTTGTTTTATAGTTTTCTGCCTTTCGCGCTTTATGCACTTGCTCTGTCTTTTTATTCTTTAAAAGATTTTGAGGCTGAGAGAGTTTTCGTTAAAACGGAGTATAATGCTGGAGAAACAGTAAAGATTAAGGTCTATTTGACTAGAACAAAAGGTTTTCCGTTATTTTATATGATCATCGAAGATGGCCTGGAATATCCGCTTTCATACGTCCGCCAGAAGAAAAAAGCGAAAACGTTAATTTTTCCAGGCTTTCGAAAAGAGATTTTCATAGAGTATTTGATTGAAGAAATACCGAGGGGAGAGCATTTTTTTCGGACAATTCGGATAAAAACGGGAGATCCACTAGGTTTAATTGAAAAAGAAAAGATGCTTCCTTTAGAAAGTAAGATTCTCGTCTATCCAGCATATGAAGAACTTATTTACCGGCCTTTTGAAAATCATTACGACCAGGGAATGACCGCATCAAAGGAACGGGTGCAAAGGGATACTTCCATGGCCATCGGAATCAGGGAGTACCAACCGGGCGACCGTTTTTCATGGATTAACTGGAAAGCGACTGCAAAACGAAACGATATTATGACAAAGGAGTTTGATCAACGCCAATCCCACGATGTTTATATCATTATGGACTGTGCGCCTAATCCGCATTTTGAAGTAATTGTTTCATTTACGGCATCTATTATAAAGGCGATCTTAAAGAAAGGAGCACAAGCAGGCCTTCTCACTTCAGGAGTGGAACGAGGCGCTTTTCCGATTCGCGGCGGAGAAAGCCAGCAGTTAGAGCTGTTTTACCATCTTGCAAAAGTAAAGGATAATAGCCCGGTTACATTAGACCGAATTATTGAATCTGAGAGGTTTTTCACACAACAGAATGTTGCGCTTATGTTTGTCACAGGACAATTAACGAAGCCTTTAATTGAAAAAGCAGGGTATTATGCTCAGTGCAAAACTTCTCGCATTTTCTTCTTAATAAAAAAAGCGCGGGAAGCTCCTTCCAAGCAAGAGCTGGCATTAAAAGCAGCCGCGAATGCCCGGGGAATCAAAGTTGTCATGGTTCAGGACGGCCAATTTCAAGAAGCGTTTTCTGAGGTGAGCCTGCGATGACCACTTACGAAACAAAAAGAAATGTTTCACATTTTCTTTTGTATGCTTTCGCATTTTTACTGTTGTGGGAGTGGCTGAGACCTCTAGAGCAGCTAACCGACACAGCCTACACTTGGATTTTTTTATTTTTTCTATTGCTTTCGTTTGCCATGTCTTTTTGGGGAACAAAAATGGCTGTTGGTGCGGCAGTGAAGATCATATATATTTTTTATGTTCTGAATTACTTGTATTTTGAAGGATCATTCTTCAGCTTTCAATGGATCCCCCTCTTATTCGCTGATTTACAGGAAAACATCGGTTATTTGTTTGAAATGGATTGGCAAAGCCTTACCGATGTGTTTCGAAGTTTGTTGTTATTTATTTTGCTATGGCTAATGACGTATCTTTTGCAGTATTGGCTAATTACCCGCAGGAAGCTTTTTATCTTTTTCTTCATGACATTAGTGTACGTCACCGTGCTTGATACGTTCACGCCTTATGCCGCCGATACTGCGATTGTCCGGACTGTCATATGTGGTTTTGCGATTATGGGAATGCTGACTTTTTACCGATTGATTGAAAAAGAATCAATAAGAAAAGAAAATAGGTTTGCAAGAAAATGGATGATTCCGTTAGCAGGAATGATTGCTTTTAGTGTTCTTTTAGGTTATGTTTCACCTAAATCCGAACCAATTTGGCCTGATCCTGTTCCTTATATTAAATCATACAGCTCCAAAAATAACGGTGATAGAGATGGCTCTTTAAAGCGAATTGGATATGGAATGGATGATTCGCGGCTTGGTGGGCCATTTATTGGAGATAATCAAGTAGTCTTCAGGGCACAAGTAGAATCGAGGCATTATTGGAAAGTTGAAACAAAAGATGTTTATACAGGAAAAGGCTGGGCAGCTTCTGACGAGAATCCAGAAAAAGTTTCGTTCCGGCAAAAAGACAAAGTCCCTTTATCGTCGTTTTCATCAGGAGTCGAAACAGAAAAGGAAACAGCTTCTTTATTTTTTAGTAAGAGGTATCCTCATATTGTCTATCCTGCTGGTGTACAGAAAATTCATGCCAGTCCTAATGTTTCGTTTGAATTGGATACGAATACGGAAAAAATTTACTCATTAAAAAAAGGACAGGCTGAGCCTTTAAACCAATACTCGTTTGACCATGAAATCCCTACATTTCGCGTTTCCGCATTAATGAAAACAGTCAGTTCGGATACAAGCGGGATGAGTGAGGAATTTATCCGGCGGTATACACAGCTTCCGGACAATTTGCCGGAAAGGGTCAGGGAGCTGGCATTACAAATTACTTCAGGAAAGAAAACATGGTTTGAGAAAGCAAAGGCCATTGAAGATTACTTCCACAGCAGTCCTGAGTTCATATATGACCAGCAAGATGTCGCGATTCCTGGGGAAGGCGATGATTATGTTGATCAATTTTTATTTGAAACAAGGCGGGGATATTGTGATAATTTTTCCAGTTCAATGACTGTTCTTCTTCGGACTCTTGGCATTCCGGCCCGTTGGGTAAAAGGATATACAGAGGGAGAATTTAAGCAACTTGGTGAACAAAACAAGCGTATTTTTGAAATTACAAATAACAATGCTCATTCATGGGTTGAGGTATATTTTCCGAATGTCGGCTGGGTACCGTTCGAACCGACAAAAGGTTTTTCAAGCAATGTTCACTTAAACTATGATACGTATAAAAACAATCAGACGAGCAGAGAAAAAACAAGACATCCTGAGAAGCAGCAAGATACGTCAAAATTTGAAAAACAGGATAACAAGACAAATAATAAGTCTTCTTTCTCATATCCCGAACTATGGAACAAAATAAAGACATTTTTCGCGGAACGCTGGCCCGAGATGTTTCTTGTTGGAGTTCTTTTAGCAGCTATTGTGTTGGTGGCTTATAAAAAACGGGCGAGGTGGCTCCCATACTATTTAATTTGGAAATATAAACAAATTGACAAGGATGAACAGTTTGCAAAAGCGTACCTCGCATTGTTGAAACAACTGGAACTGATTGGTTTAAAACGAAAAAATGGCCAGACATTAAGAGAATATGCCCGCTATGTTGATACCTTTTTCTTTTCAAGGGAAATGAGCAAGTTAACGAACCGTTATGAACAATTATTATATAGAGGGAAGCTTCAAATCAATTCGTGGGATGAATTAAAAGAATTATGGGAAAATTTAATTAAAAAAACGATTGCTTGACCGCGATTTTACACTGTTGTTACAATAACTTTATATTTGAATATTGTAAGCAAAAACCTTCATATATCCTCGATAATATGGTTCGAAAGTTTCTACCAAATCACCGTAAATGATTTGACTATGAAGGCAGATGATTCTATATGTTGCTCATGCACGTAAACTAGAATTCTGCTTTTTTATCGGAAGGAGAGTTCTAGTTTTCTTTTTATTCATCAGCGTTTCAGAAAAAAATGAAAAGTTTTGACAATTGCTGAGAACACTAGAAATTAAGGTGATTGAATATTATTTTTTAACAATGAGGTGAACAGTTTGCCAGGAAAAACAGAGTTGCAAAACCAGGAAATGATTGTTGTTCTCGATTTCGGAAGTCAATATAATCAATTGATTACAAGAAGAATCCGCGAATTCGGCGTCTACAGTGAACTTCATCCTCATACAATTACAGCTGAGGAGATTAAAAAAATGAATCCAAAGGGAATCATTTTTTCCGGCGGACCAAACAGCGTATATGAAGAAAATGCGTTTCGCTGTGATGAAGAAATCTTTGAATTAGGATTGCCGATTCTTGGGATTTGTTATGGGATGCAGTTAATGACACTACATTTCGGCGGGAAAGTAGAAAGAGCAAAGCATCGCGAATATGGAAAAGCTGTCATGAATATCGAGCATCAAAGCAAACTATTTGAACAGCTTCCTAAGGAACAGGTTGTGTGGATGAGCCACGGTGATTTAGTTGTTGAAGCACCGGAAGGTTTCACAGTCGATGCAGTTAATCCTTCATGCCCGATTGCTGCCATGAGTGATGAGAGCCGAAACTTATATGCGGTTCAATTCCATCCGGAAGTCCGCCACTCTGTTTACGGAAATGAAATACTGAAAAATTTCGTCTTCGGAGTTTGTGGCTGTAAAGGCGACTGGTCGATGGAAAACTTCATCGAAAGGGAGATTGAAAAAATCCGTCAAACAGTAGGAGATAAGAAAGTCCTCTGCGCACTTAGCGGCGGAGTCGACTCTTCCGTTGTTGCTGTTTTAATTCACAAAGCCATCGGCGATCAATTAACTTGTATTTTTGTTGATCACGGTTTGCTTCGCAAAGGGGAAGCAGAAAGTGTGATGAAAACCTTTGCTGAGGGTTTTAACATGAATGTTATTAAAGTCGATGCAAAGGAACGCTTTCTAAATAAATTGAAAGGCGTCAGCGATCCAGAGCAAAAGCGGAAGATTATCGGAAATGAATTTATTTATGTATTTGATGATGAAGCTGCAAAATTGGAAGGAATTGAGTTTTTAGCACAGGGCACTCTTTATACGGATATTATTGAAAGCGGTACGGCAACTGCTCAAACGATTAAGTCCCACCATAATGTAGGCGGTCTTCCAGAAGATATGCAGTTTAAACTGATTGAACCTCTTAACACGCTTTTTAAAGATGAAGTGCGCGCTTTAGGAACAGAGCTTGGAATTCCTGACGAAATCGTTTGGAGGCAGCCTTTCCCTGGTCCGGGACTTGGTATTCGCGTGCTTGGGGAAGTAACAGAAGAAAAATTAGAAATTGTGCGTGAATCGGATGCGATTTTACGGGAAGAAATTAAGAAAGCCGGTCTTGACCGCGATATATGGCAATATTTTACTGTCCTTCCTGACATCCGCAGTGTTGGAGTAATGGGTGATGCCCGCACATACGATTATACAGTCGGTATCCGTGCTGTTACGTCAATTGACGGCATGACATCTGACTGGGCAAGAATACCGTGGGATGTTCTCGAAATTATCTCAACGCGTATTGTGAATGAAGTGAACCATGTTAACAGAGTCGTCTACGACATTACAAGCAAACCGCCAGCAACAATTGAGTGGGAATAATAAAAGCGGAAGCGTCTTGACCAGGCCCGACAGGCATAAGACAGCCTCCGAGGAGGCAGTTCTTCAGCCGCCACAGGAGGATGGCTTATGACCCCGAGGGCCTAGACGCTGGAGCTAGACAATAAAAAAAGCAAAGCCAATTGCTAAAAATTAAAAAACACGAACAAAACAAAAAAACGAACAAATAATGTTCGTTTTTTTGTTGACGTGGTTCTGTAGCACTGTTAAAATATAAAACGAAAAATGAATAAATTGTAGCATTACGTCGTATAATTTTGGGAATATGGCCCAAAAGTTTCTACCGAGCTACCGTAAATAGCTTGACTACGAGGTAAGTGTCTTAATAATGGGGTTATTTAGTTCATGTCTTTATTTTTTCATCTTAAAGCCCCTTATGTTTACACAAACCTTATGTCAGCGCTCCGGTATTTCGGAGCGTTTTTTAATGTCTAGCTATGGTAGGCCAAACAAATAACTCCAAAGTCTATTGACACTTTCGTGATTCGTCTTATGCTTGGCTAATCAGAAAGCTGTCGCTTTCTGAACGCATAAGGGCGACTATAGTTCTGCCTTCGCTCGCTCGGCAATCACCAAGTCTTCTTTATCGGGGTTAAACAAGGCGTTTTCGCTTTTCTATTTTGGGCTAACCAATATGACGCAATTTTATAGGGGGAAAAATGATGAGAAAATACTTCCAATTCGAGGAACTTGGAACCAATTATCGCCGCGAATTTTTAGGCGGACTGACAACGTTTTTAGCTATGGCTTATATTTTGATTGTTAATCCGCTTGTATTGACACTCGCGGATGTTAAAAACTTTCCCGATGCCTTGAGAATGGATCACGGAGCAGTATTTGTGGCTACAGCGCTGGCAGCTGCAGTCGGTTCCATCATTATGGGACTGGTCGGTAAATACCCGATCGCGCTCGCTCCTGGGATGGGTTTAAATGCCTTTTTTGCCTATACGGTTGTTTTAGGACATAAAGTGCCGTGGCAGCATGCACTCGGAGCTGTTTTCATTTCAGGTATGTTTTTCTTGTTATTAACGATTTCCGGGCTTCGTGAAAAGATTATTAATGCGATTCCGGTTGATTTGAAACATGCAGTAGGTGCCGGTATTGGTTTGTTCATAACTTTTATCGGGCTAAGGAATGCTGGTGTTATTGTCAATAATGATGCAACTCTAGTCGGTTTAGGCGATTTATCAAACGCAAATACACTACTTGCGATTTTTGGGCTTGTAATCACTGTGATCATGATGACAAGAGGGATTAATGGAGCTGTGTTTTATGGAATGATCATTTCCGTTATAATTGGAATGATTTTTAATTTGATTGAAGTTCCGAAACATGTAGTAGGTGCAGTTCCAAGTTTGAAGCCGACATTCGGGGCCGTCTTCTCTTCCTTCAATGATCCTTCTTTCTATACAACAACAATGATAGGTATTATTCTTACGTTTTTATTTGTAGATTTCTTTGATAATGCCGGTACATTGGTAGCGGTCGCCAATCAAGCTGGTTTGATGAAAGACAACAAGCTGCCTCGTGCGGGCAGAGCATTATTTTCTGATTCGATCGCATCAATTGTAGGATCAATTTTAGGAACATCAACAACAACATCTTATATTGAGTCATCTGCAGGGGTTGCAGCCGGTGCAAAAACCGGGTTTGCTTCCTTGGTAACAGCCGGGTTTTTTATCCTTTCACTATTTTTCTTCCCGGTATTATCAGTCGTAACACCACCGGTAACGGCACCTGCTTTAATAATCGTCGGTGTTTTAATGTGTTCTTCCTTAGGAAAAATTGATTGGACTCGATTTGAAATTGCGGTACCTTCTTTCTTAACGATGATCGCAATGCCACTTTCCTACAGTATTGCCACAGGGATAGCAATAGGTTTCATTTTTTATCCTATCACGATGATGGTGAAAGGGCGCACAAAAGAAATTCATCCAATTATGTACGTGTTCTTTGTCATCTTTGTCCTTTATTTCATGTTTTTAACAGAATAATATTTGTGGGGAGTCAGAATTAAGCTGTCTCCCTTTTTTTATCTTTTTTTGTTAAGCCAAAAAATGAATGCGTTTTCTTTTTTGATTGACTTCTTTTTCGATCTTATAACATAATAGGGTTATATCGAATGCTGTCGAAAAATCGGAGGATGCGGATGCCGAGTTTAGTTGTTAAAAAGGTCTTGAATAATAATGTCATTATTGCCGAACATTCTGCATACGGAGAAGTTGTAGTTATCGGGAAAGGGATCGGTTTTAACCGGAAACAAAAGGATCTGATTGAAGCTTCGGCAGCTGAAAAACTTTTTGTTTTACGAAATGAACAAGAGCAGAAAAACTATTTAAAACTGTTGCCGTTTTTGAAGGATGATTTACAAGAAGTCATCATTTCGGCAATTGAGCTTATAAAAGCTAGAACAGACTCATCATTAAATGAACATATTCATGTAGCGCTGACAGACCATCTTATGTTTGCAATCAACAGGATTACAAAAGGAATGGAAATACGCAATCCGTTTCTTGTTGAAACTAAAGCTTTATATCCAAAAGCGTTTGGAATTGCAAAGGAAGTTATCGATTTATTCACAGAAAAGACAGGGATTCAACTGCCTGAAGGTGAGGTAGGCTTTATTGCCCTTCACATCCACAGTGCAGTGACCAATAAAGATTTGTTTGAAGTAAATCAACATTCCCAGCTTATTTCAAAACTAATTAATATGATCGAAGAACACTTGGATTGTAATATTGATAAAGAAAGTACTGACTATATGAGGCTTATCCGCCACCTCCGCTTTGCGATCGAAAGGATAAAAAATGGAGAAAAAGTTGAAGAGCCAGAAAAAATATCTTTACTCTTGAAGCAAGAATACCCTATATGCTATAATCTTGCGTGGAAGCTCATTAAGGTTATGCAGCAAACATTAAAACAACCAGTGTTTGATGCTGAAGCGGTGTATTTAACAATGCATCTGCAACGGCTTCAGAAAAAAATAAAATAGTGATTAATCTTTTACGTGTTACTGATTCGATCAGGCATGAGTAAAGAAGATAATTGATAAGATGTTTTATGGGTAAATTACCTATAGAACCTTGTCATATTATTTTCTTTTCTCATGCCTTTTAATTTTGCTCAAATGAAAACGCTTAATGGGCTAAAAAATATTGGGGGTTTTGTTATGTTTAAAAAGGCTTTTGGTGTTTTACAAAAAGTCGGTAAAGCATTGATGCTGCCTGTTGCATTACTTCCTGCAGCGGGAATCCTTCTCGCGTTGGGTTCTGCTCTCAGAAACCCGGCTTTATTAGATTTAGCCCCGTTTTTAGATAATAGCGGAGTGGATATGGTCGCTGCTGTTATGCAAAAAGCTGGGGATATTGTTTTTGGAAATCTGCCATTATTATTTGCTGTCGGTGTTGCTGTTGGACTAGCCGGTGGAGAAGGCACCGCAGGTCTTGCTGCGATTATTGGCTACCTGATTATGAATGTTACTATGGGAACAGTACTTGGCATTACCGCGAAAGATGTTAACGGTTTGAGCTATGCATATATTCTCGGTGTTCCAACTCTGCAAACGGGCGTATTCGGTGGTATTATCGTTGGTATTATTGCTGCAGCTTTATACAATAAATTCTATGAAATTGAATTGCCTTCTTATTTAGGCTTCTTTGCCGGAAAACGTTTTGTTCCGATTATCACTGCAGGGACTGCGGTTATTTTAGGTTTGATTATGATGGTTATTTGGCCGCCAATACAGTCCGGTCTAAATGCATTCTCACAAAATATGGTTCATGCGAACTTAACATTATCAGCTTTTATTTTTGGAGTAGTTGAACGGTCACTGATTCCATTTGGATTGCACCATATTTTCTATTCGCCATTCTGGTATGAGTTCGGTGAATATGTAACGAAAGCCGGTGAAGTGGTTCGCGGAGACCAACGAATTTTCATGGCGCAAATTTCTGACAATGTTCAACATCTGACTGCCGGTACATTTATGACAGGTAAATTCCCATTTATGATGTTTGGCCTTCCTGCTGCAGCATTAGCGATTTACCATGAAGCTCGTCCTGAAAAAAAAGCTGTCGTTGGAGGATTGATGGCTTCTGCGGCCCTAACATCTTTCTTAACCGGTATCACGGAGCCCATTGAATTTTCATTCTTATTCGTGGCACCTGTGTTATTTGGAATTCATGCGATTTTTGCCGGATTATCCTTTATGATCATGCATTTATTAAATGTTAAAATCGGGATGACTTTCTCAGGCGGGTTAATTGACTATATCTTGTTTGGTTTAATTAACCCACAAACACACGCATGGCGGGTAATTCCTGTTGGTCTTGTCTTTGCGGTTATTTATTACTTTGGATTCCGTTTCGCAATTCGTAAATTTAATCTGATGACACCTGGACGCGAACCAGATGAAGAAGAAATGGAAGATTCAAAAGGTGCAGCAGGGGATCTTGCATACAATATTCTTGCAGCGATGGGCGGAAAAGAAAATATTTCCCATTTAGACGCTTGTATTACTCGTCTGCGCGTATCAGTAAATGACATTAAGAAAGTAGACAAAGAACAGTTGAAAAAGCTTGGTGCGGCCGGGGTGCTTGAAGTAGGAAACAATATTCAGGCAATTTTTGGCCCTCGCTCTGAAACCATTAAAGGGCAAATGAAAGATATCATGAATGGTAAAAAACCACGAGCTGTGGAACCGAATTCTGCCAAAGAGATTGAACAGCAAATTGAAGAAGTAAATCCAAAGGCATTGCAAACAGAACACAATGCCGACGATGTGTTTGTATCACCAATTAAAGGTGAAATCAAGCCAATTACCGAAGTCCCGGACGCTGTATTCTCAGGGAAAATGATGGGTGACGGATTTGCGATTGTTCCCGCAGAAGGTATAGTTGTTTCTCCTGTAGACGGAAAGATTGTAAACTTATTCCCGACAAAACACGCCATTGGTTTACTTTCAGATTCAGGACGGGAAATTCTTATCCATTTCGGAATCGATACAGTGAACTTAAAAGGTGAAGGTTTTGAAGCGCTTGTTTCAGAAAATGACCGTGTTCAAAAGGGGCAACCATTATTAAAGGTTGATTTAGAACATATCAAAAATAATGCGAAATCAACGATCACTCCGATCGTCTTCACAAACCTTGCCGAGGGAGAAAAAATTGTTATTAATAAAACTGGAAATGTAGACCTTAATGAAGAGAACATCATTTTTATAAGTAAATAAAAATGAATTTCATTATACTATAATAGAATTAACCGGCTCCGGGCTTTTTTGTTCCTGGCGGCCGGTTTAATTTTTGCTTCAAATTCTTTGCTATTTCTATTTTTGATAGCGAAGCTCCGCCCCTTTTTCACAGAAAAAATAAAAAAAGAAGTTGACAGGGTTTCGGCACCGTGATATATTAATAAAGTCGCTTCTGAGCGATGAAAAAGAATTGTTCTTTGAAAACTGAACAAACAAAAGCGTCAACGTTAATTCTATTATTTATGAGCATATCTTACTCTTTTTTGGAGAGTTTGATCCTGGCTCAGGACGAACGCTGGCGGCGTGCCTAATACATGCAAGTCGAGCGGACCGATGGGAGCTTGCTCCCTGAAGTCAGCGGCGGACGGGTGAGTAACACGTGGGCAACCTGCCTGTAAGACCGGGATAACTTCGGGAAACCGGAGCTAATACCGGATAATCCTCTTTCCCGCATGGGAAAGAGCTGAAAGATGGCTTCGGCTATCACTTACAGATGGGCCCGCGGCGCATTAGCTAGTTGGTGAGGTAACGGCTCACCAAGGCGACGATGCGTAGCCGACCTGAGAGGGTGATCGGCCACACTGGGACTGAGACACGGCCCAGACTCCTACGGGAGGCAGCAGTAGGGAATCTTCCGCAATGGACGAAAGTCTGACGGAGCAACGCCGCGTGAGCGAAGAAGGCCTTCGGGTCGTAAAGCTCTGTTGTCAGGGAAGAACAAGTACCGTTCGAATAGGGCGGTGCCTTGACGGTACCTGACCAGAAAGCCACGGCTAACTACGTGCCAGCAGCCGCGGTAATACGTAGGTGGCAAGCGTTGTCCGGAATTATTGGGCGTAAAGCGCGCGCAGGCGGTTCCTTAAGTCTGATGTGAAAGCCCACGGCTCAACCGTGGAGGGTCATTGGAAACTGGGGAACTTGAGTGCAGAAGAGGAGAGCGGAATTCCACGTGTAGCGGTGAAATGCGTAGAGATGTGGAGGAACACCAGTGGCGAAGGCGGCTCTCTGGTCTGTAACTGACGCTGAGGCGCGAAAGCGTGGGGAGCGAACAGGATTAGATACCCTGGTAGTCCACGCCGTAAACGATGAGTGCTAAGTGTTAGAGGGTTTCCGCCCTTTAGTGCTGCAGCTAACGCATTAAGCACTCCGCCTGGGGAGTACGGCCGCAAGGCTGAAACTCAAAGGAATTGACGGGGGCCCGCACAAGCGGTGGAGCATGTGGTTTAATTCGAAGCAACGCGAAGAACCTTACCAGGTCTTGACATCCTCTGACAATCCTGGAGACAGGACGTTCCCCTTCGGGGGACAGAGTGACAGGTGGTGCATGGTTGTCGTCAGCTCGTGTCGTGAGATGTTGGGTTAAGTCCCGCAACGAGCGCAACCCTTGACCTTAGTTGCCAGCATTCAGTTGGGCACTCTAAGGTGACTGCCGGTGACAAACCGGAGGAAGGTGGGGATGACGTCAAATCATCATGCCCCTTATGACCTGGGCTACACACGTGCTACAATGGATGGTACAAAGGGCTGCGATGCCGCGAGGCTGAGCCAATCCCAAAAAACCATTCTCAGTTCGGATTGCAGGCTGCAACTCGCCTGCATGAAGCCGGAATCGCTAGTAATCGCGGATCAGCATGCCGCGGTGAATACGTTCCCGGGCCTTGTACACACCGCCCGTCACACCACGAGAGTCTGTAACACCCGAAGTCGGTGAGGTAACCGCAAGGAGCCAGCCGCCTAAGGTGGGACAGATGATTGGGGTGAAGTCGTAACAAGGTAGCCGTATCGGAAGGTGCGGCTGGATCACCTCCTTTCTAAGGATTATTCGAAAAGCAAAGGCGACTGGTTAGCCTCGACAAGCGCTGGAGCTTCTGGCGGAAAAGTCCAAAAGACTTTGACAGAAGAAGCGAAGCGACTCGAGAGGCTAGGAGCCGTAGCTAGACATTACAACAGAATAGTTGATCGCTTTTGTTTGTTTAGTTTTGAGGGAGCAATTCCTCAGAACTTCGTTCTTTGAAAACTAGATAATCGTATTGAAGAAGGCAAAAGAAGAACCGAGTATCGCCATTTTAGGTTTCAAACCTTGAAGGTTAAGTTAGAAAGGGCGCACGGTGGATGCCTTGGCACTAGGAGCCGATGAAGGACGGGACTAACACCGATATGCTTCGGGGAGCTGTAAGTAAGCGTTGATCCGGAGATTTCCGAATGGGGAAACCCCCTATCCGTAATGGGATAGGATCCTAGCCTGAATCCATAGGGTTAGGAGGGCAGACCCGGGGAACTGAAACATCTAAGTACCCGGAGGAAGAGAAAGCAAACGCGATTCCCTGAGTAGCGGCGAGCGAAACGGGAACAGCCCAAACCAGGAGGCTTGCCTCCTGGGGTTGTAGGACACTCAACATGGAGTTACAAAGGAACGGAGTAGAYGAAGAGGTCTGGAAAGGCCCGTCAGAGAAGGTAATAACCCTGTAGTCGAAACTTCGTTCCCTCCTGAGTGGATCCTGAGTACGGCGGGACACGTGAAATCCCGTCGGAAGCAGGGAGGACCATCTCCCAAGGCTAAATACTCCCTAGTGACCGATAGTGAACCAGTACCGTGAGGGAAAGGTGAAAAGCACCCCGGGAGGGGAGTGAAAGAGAACCTGAAACCGTGTGCCTACAAGTAGTCAGAGCCCATTCATGGGTGATGGCGTGCCTTTTGTAGAATGAACCGGCGAGTTACGATCACATGCAAGGTTAAGTCGAAGAGACGGAGCCGCAGCGAAAGCGAGTCTGAATAGGGCGAATGAGTATGTGGTCGTAGACCCGAAACCAGGTGATCTACCCATGTCCAGGGTGAAGTCCAGGTAACACTGGATGGAGGCCCGAACCCACGCACGTTGAAAAGTGCGGGGATGAGGTGTGGGTAGCGGAGAAATTCCAATCGAACTTGGAGATAGCTGGTTCTCTCCGAAATAGCTTTAGGGCTAGCCTCAAGTGTGAGAGTCTTGGAGGTAGAGCACTGTTTGGACTAGGGGCCCTCATCGGGTTACCGAATTCAGACAAACTCCGAATGCCAAAGACTTATCCTTGGGAGTCAGACTACGAGTGATAAGATCCGTAGTCAAAAGGGAAACAGCCCAGACCACCAGCTAAGGTCCCAAAGTATACGTTAAGTGGAAAAGGATGTGGAGTTGCTTAGACAACCAGGATGTTGGCTTAGAAGCAGCCACCATTTAAAGAGTGCGTAATAGCTCACTGGTCGAGTGACTCTGCGCCGAAAATGTACCGGGGCTAAACGTATCACCGAAGCTGTGGGTGGACACCGTTTGGTGTCCGCGGTAGGAGAGCGTTCTAAGGGCGTTGAAGCTAGACCGGAAGGACTGGTGGAGCGCTTAGAAGTGAGAATGCCGGTATGAGTAGCGAAAGATGGGTGAGAATCCCATCCACCGAATGCCTAAGGTTTCCTGAGGAAGGCTCGTCCGCTCAGGGTTAGTCGGGACCTAAGCCGAGGCCGAAAGGCGTAGGCGATGGACAACAGGTTGATATTCCTGTACCACCTCTTTTCCGTTTGAGCGATGGGGGGACGCAGGAGGATAGGGCAAGCGCGCTGCTGGATTAGCGCGTCCAAGCAGTTAGGCCGCTAACGAGGCAAATCCCGTTAGCAGAAGGCGGAGCTGTGACGGCGAGGGAAATGTAGTACCGAAGTTCCTGATTCCACACTGCCAAGAAAAGCCTCTAGCGAGGAAAAAGGTGCCCGTACCGCAAACCGACACAGGTAGGCGAGGAGAGAATCCTAAGGTGAGCGAGAGAACTCTCGTTAAGGAACTCGGCAAAATGACCCCGTAACTTCGGGAGAAGGGGTGCTTTTCTGGGTGCATAGCCCGGAAAAGCCGCAGTGAATAGGCCCAGGCGACTGTTTAGCAAAAACACAGGTCTCTGCGAAGCCGCAAGGCGAAGTATAGGGGCTGACGCCTGCCCGGTGCTGGAAGGTTAAGAGGAGGGGTTAGCTAAAAGCGAAGCTCTGAATCGAAGCCCCAGTAAACGGCGGCCGTAACTATAACGGTCCTAAGGTAGCGAAATTCCTTGTCGGGTAAGTTCCGACCCGCACGAAAGGCGTAACGATCTGGGCACTGTCTCAACGAGAGACTCGGTGAAATTATAGTACCTGTGAAGATGCAGGTTACCCGCGACAGGACGGAAAGACCCCGTGGAGCTTTACTGCAGCCTGATATTGAATTTTGGTACAGCTTGTACAGGATAGGTAGGAGCCTGAGAAGCCGGAGCGCCAGCTTCAGTGGAGGCGTCGGTGGGATACTACCCTGGCTGTATTGAAATTCTAACCCGCGCCCCTGATCGGGGCGGGAGACAGTGTCAGGTGGGCAGTTTGACTGGGGCGGTCGCCTCCTAAAAAGTAACGGAGGCGCCCAAAGGTTCCCTCAGAATGGTTGGAAATCATTCGCAGAGTGTAAAGGCATAAGGGAGCTTGACTGCGAGACCTACAAGTCGAGCAGGGACGAAAGTCGGGCTTAGTGATCCGGTGGTTCCGCATGGAAGGGCCATCGCTCAACGGATAAAAGCTACCCCGGGGATAACAGGCTTATCTCCCCCAAGAGTCCACATCGACGGGGAGGTTTGGCACCTCGATGTCGGCTCATCGCATCCTGGGGCTGTAGTCGGTCCCAAGGGTTGGGCTGTTCGCCCATTAAAGCGGTACGCGAGCTGGGTTCAGAACGTCGTGAGACAGTTCGGTCCCTATCCGTCGCGGGCGCAGGAAATTTGAGAGGAGCTGTCCTTAGTACGAGAGGACCGGGATGGACGCACCGCTGGTGTACCAGTTGTCTTGCCAAAGGCATAGCTGGGTAGCTATGTGCGGACGGGATAAGTGCTGAAAGCATCTAAGCATGAAGCCCCCCTCAAGATGAGATTTCCCATAGCGTCAAGCTAGTAAGATCCCTGAAAGATGATCAGGTTGATAGGTCTGAGGTGGAAGCGTGGCGACACGTGGAGCTGACAGATACTAATCGATCGAGGACTTAACCAAATTAAAAAGCGGAAGAAGTCCGCAAGTGATACTCATTGTTCTTCACTTCTTCATAACATTATCTAGTTTTGAGAGAATGAAATCTCAAATGAATAGGTCTGGTGGCGATGGCGAGAAGGTCACACCCGTTCTCATACCGAACACGGAAGTTAAGCTTCTCAGCGCCGATGGTAGTTGGGGCATTGCCCCTGCGAGAGTAGGACGCTGCCAGGCAAAATGAAAGAACAACCTGTTTTGGTTGTTCTTTTTATATTTTGACGGTGATTATATTTTGAAAGATGAAAATACAATTTGAATTTTAGAGTTTTAATCGCTCTGAATTCTATTTTCGGAAGGTTATGAACCTTTATTCTGAAAAATGAGCCTTCGTTCCGAAATATAATTCTTCATTCCGAAATATGAGCCCTTGTTTTCATTATAAGCCGTGGACCATTATTATAAGCTTTTATCCCAAGTTATAGCACCCCCAACTTTGCTGCCATTTTTTTCTTTCGAAAAGTCAGGATTGCAAAAGGCATTCTGGCTCGTTTCAAATGATCGCCCCGTTTCTAACGTCTTTCCATAATAATTAAAATCCTTGATGATTAGACTACTGTTTTTCCGGTAATTATACTCTAGAATAGTATATTCCTTTAAATTCCAACGAAATTGAGGAATTAATAAATTATAATGAAATGAAAGAATGCCTATTGAACGGAATTTGTATTATCGCTCTTTCAGATCATTGTAAGTGCAATCCTTCGAATTAATGGAACAACGTATGTGTCTTGAGAAGGTTAAATTTACTGTATTGGTGCATATAGTAGTTTTAAATCATTTTTCTGTAAGGAAAGGAAAAATATTTTCATGAGCAAAGAAAAAAAGAAGTTGCTGTTTGAAGTCAAAGAAAATGAGACGATTGATCAATGTCTTGAGCGGATGAAGAAAGAAGGATACACACCGGTTAGAAGAATGGAAAAGCCTATTTTTCAAGAAGTAAAAAAAGGCGATTCGATTCAATATGAGCCGATTGGAAGGCAAATTGTGTTTGAGGCCAAAAAAATCGATTAGAAAAAGACGAACATTCTTTTGCTAAAATAAAATATTGTTCGATATTTGGTTGACAATTTTATTTGTAAGCTGTTATGATGAAAGCATAAATTAAGCGTTAACCCCTCGTATAATCATGGGAATATGGCCCATAAGTCTCTACCCGGCAACCGTAAATTGCCGGACTATGAGGGAAAGTTGATATGGCCGGAAATTATTTACTAGCATCTTTTTTAAGATGAATATTTTTATGATTGCATTTTATGCCCGGGCAGATCACTTTCTCTTTAGTTTGAGAGAAGTGTCTGTTACGGGTTTTTATTTTGAAATCTGGAGGGAAAAAGATGGAAGTTCAGGTTGGGGTAATTATGGGGAGTGTTTCTGATTGGGAAACGATGAAACATGCGTGTAATGTGCTGGATCAATTGCAAATTCGTTATGAAAAAAATGTTGTGTCAGCCCACCGGACTCCTGACCTCATGTTTGAATACGCAGAAAATGCCCGTAAGCGGGGATTAAAAGTAATCATAGCCGGAGCAGGCGGAGCAGCCCACTTGCCGGGAATGGTAGCAGCCAAGACGACTTTGCCCGTTATTGGGGTTCCTATACAATCCAAGGCTCTAAACGGTCTTGATTCTCTCTTGTCTATTGTCCAAATGCCTGGAGGAGTTCCTGTTGCTACTGTGGCAATTGGAAAGGCTGGCGCAACGAATGCCGGACTGCTTGCAGCCCAAATATTAGGAGCATTTGACCCGGCAGTTGCCGAAAAGCTTGAAAATTTAAGAGAAGAAACGAAAAAGACAGTTTTAGAAAGCAGGGATGGTCTTGTTTAATAAAACCATTTTACCCGGACAAACAATCGGGATTATTGGCGGCGGACAGCTTGGACGGATGATGGCACTTGCAGCAAAACAAAGCGGTTTTCGAATTGCGGTACTGGATCCTATTGAAGATTCGCCATGCGGACAGGTAGCCGATTATAAAATCATTGGCCAGTATGGCGATTTAGAATCTGTTCAAAAATTAGCCCAAGTATGTGATGTTATTACCTATGAATTTGAAAATATAAATGCAAAGGCATTGGAATGGCTTTGCGAGAATGCGTATGTTCCTCAAGGTTCAAACCTATTGTATATTACACAAGACCGCATTCAAGAAAAGGCAGCAATTCAGGCTGCGGGCTTAGAAGTTGCACCTAATGCAGTCATTCGAACAGTCCAAGATATTTATGATAATATTAAGAAGCTTGGCTACCCTGCGGTTTTAAAAACAGCTAGAGGCGGCTATGATGGAAAAGGCCAATTGGTGATCAAGGAAGAGAAGGATATTGCAGGAGCAAATGAGCTTTTAGAAACGAGCGTGTGTGTTCTTGAAAAGTGGATTCCGTTTGAAAAAGAAATATCAGTGATTGTGGCAAGGAATCCGCGGGGAGAAACTGCCGTTTTTCCTGTCGCCGAAAATATCCATCGAAACAATATTCTTCACAAAACGATCGTACCGGCGAGAATACCGGATTCAATAAAAAAGGATGCAGAGGCAAAGGCGATCGATCTCGCTGAATCACTGGGACTGATCGGAACTCTTGCGGTTGAAATGTTTCTAACAGCGGATGGAACAATTTTTATCAATGAACTTGCTCCGCGCCCGCATAATTCAGGACATTTTTCAATCGAAGCATGTGAGACATCACAATTCGAACAGCATATCCGAGCAATTTGCAATTGGCCGCTCGGAAGTACAAAACTATTAAAACCGGCTGTAATGGTCAATATATTAGGGGAACATCAGTCAAGCATCATTGAGAAATTACCAGAACTGCCTGATTGGAAAATCCATTTGTACGGAAAAGATGAAGCAAAAGCAAAGCGGAAAATGGGGCATGCCACCATTTTGCGTGATTCTCTTGATACGGCTCTTACAGAAATTGAGCAAAGCGGCATATGGAACAGTGCAGTTAAGATCGGAGGCTAAAACATGATTGAACGTTATACAAGACCTGAAATGGGAGCGATTTGGACGGAAGAAAATCGCTTTAAAGCTTGGCTTGAGGTTGAAATTCTTGCCTGTGAAGCTTGGGCAGAACTAGGTGTCATACCGAAAGAGGATGTAAAAAAAATCCGTGAAAAAGCATCTTTCAATATTGAGCGCATTAAAGAAATCGAAGAGGAAACAAGACACGATGTTGTTGCATTTACACGGGCCGTTTCCGAAACTTTAGGTGAAGAGCGAAAATGGGTTCACTACGGGTTAACTTCAACCGATGTTGTTGATACAGCTCTTTCTTACCTCTTAAAGCAAGCGAATGAAATTCTTTTAAAAGATATTGAAAACTTTATTGAAATCCTTAAAAACAAAGCGCAAGAACATAAGTATACAGTGATGATGGGGCGCACCCATGGCGTTCATGCAGAACCGACAACGTTTGGACTAAAGCTTGCACTTTGGTATGAAGAAATGAAAAGAAATCTTGAGCGTTTCAAGCAAGCAGCTGCAAATATAGAAGTCGGAAAGATTTCCGGAGCTGTTGGAACGTATGCAAACATTGATCCGTTTGTTGAAAAATACGTTTGTGAAAAACTCGGGCTAAAACCTGCGCCAATTTCTACTCAAACATTGCAACGCGACCGCCATGCCCATTACATGTCAACAATTGCATTGATCGCGACCTCAATTGAAAAATTTGCCGTTGAAATTCGCGGGCTTCAAAAAAGTGAAACACGCGAAGTTGAAGAATTTTTTGCTAAAGGGCAGAAAGGGTCTTCGGCTATGCCGCATAAACGAAACCCGATCGGCTCGGAGAATATGACTGGTATGGCTCGCGTCATCCGTGGTTATATGATGACCGCTTATGAAAATGTTCCTCTCTGGCATGAAAGAGATATTTCCCATTCTTCAGCCGAGCGGATTATTTTACCGGATGCAACGATTGCATTGAATTACATGCTGAACCGTTTTGCGAACATTGTGAAAAACTTGACTGTTTATCCGGAAAATATGAAGCGCAACATGGACCGGACGCTTGGTTTGATTTATTCGCAGCGCGTGCTTCTTGCTTTGATCGATAAAGGCTTCTCCCGCGAAGAGGCATATGATACTGTTCAGCCAAAAGCAATGGAAGCATGGGAAAAGCAAGTGCCGTTTCGCAGTTTAATTGAGATGGACGAAAAGATTACTTCTCACCTTTCGCCGGCTGAAATCGATGATTGCTTTGATTATCACTATCATTTGCAGCACGTAGACACGATCTTTGAACGGTTAGGACTATAAAGGTAAGGATTTCCCCTTACCTTTTTCAACCCTAATATACTGAAGATTCCTAATTTTCTTGCTAAGGAGGCTCCCATAATGGAAAAACGAGCTCTGTTATATGAAGGTAAAGCCAAAAAGGTTTATCAAACGGAGGATGACAATATTGTCTGGATCGAGTACAAAGATTCTGCTACCGCCTTTAATGGTGAAAAGAAAGCAGAAATCGCCGGAAAAGGCCGTTTAAATAATGAAATTACCAGTTTGCTATTTTCAAAGCTTCATGATGAAGGAGTCGAATCACATTTTATCAAACGCTTATCAGAAACAGAACAGCTGGTGAAAAAAGTTTCGATTATCCCTCTTGAAACAGTTGTTCGAAACCTTGCTGCCGGAAGTTTTTCAAAAAGGTTAGGAATCGAGGAGGGAACACCATTCTCTAAACCGATTGTCGAATTTTATCTGAAAAACGATGAGCTTGGCGACCCGCTTATTACAGATGCCCATATTATTGAATTGAAGCTTGCTACTGAAGAAGAGTTGAATGAATTAAAAGAAAAAGCATTAAAAGTAAATGACATCTTAATCAGCTTTTTTAAAGAAATTGGAATCCGACTTGTGGACTTCAAATTGGAATTTGGGAAAGACGCTGACGGACGCATTCTTCTTGCTGATGAAATTTCACCGGATACATGCCGCCTGTGGGATTTAAAGACAAATGAAAAGCTTGATAAAGATGTGTTCCGCCGTGACCTTGGAAATTTAACTGAAGCATATGAAAACATTCTTTCCAGATTAGGAGGCCAACCAGCATGTACAAAGTAAAAGTTTACGTGACATTACGTGAAAGTGTATTAGATCCTCAAGGAACTGCAGTAAAAAATTCCCTTCATTCTTTAGGCTACAGTGAAGTAGCAGATGTGCGAATCGGTAAATATATGGAGTTAATGATCGACAAAACCGACCGGGATGTGGAAACTATCGTAAACGAAATTTGCGATCGCCTTTTGGCCAATCCGGTTATTGAAGATTATCGCTACGAAATTGAGGAGTGTGTTGCTCAGTGAAATTTGCGGTCATCGTCTTTCCAGGATCAAATTGTGACGTAGATATGTACCATGCCATTAAAGATGAGCTTGGCGAAGAAGTAGAATATGTGTGGCATGATGCTGAAAGTTTGGAACAATACGATGGAATCTTGCTTCCGGGCGGTTTTTCATACGGAGATTATCTTCGTTCAGGAGCGATTGCCCGTTTTAGCAAAGTAATGAGTGAAGTCGTGAAAGCTGCGGAAGCAGGAAAGCCAGTTTTAGGAGTATGCAACGGATTCCAAATTTTATTGGAAGCAGGTTTGTTGCCTGGTGCAATGCGGCGAAATGAAAGCTTAAAATTTATTTGCCGGCCAGTTGAGTTAAAAGTTGAAAACAATCGGTCGATGTTTACTTCCCTATACAAGGAAGGCGAAATTATCACCATTCCAATTGCTCATGGGGAAGGAAATTACTATTGTGATGAAGAAACGCTTGCCAAACTAAAAGCGAATAACCAAATCGTTTTTACGTATCATGGAACGAATCCGAACGGCAGTCTTGCGAATATTGCCGGGATTATGAATGAGCGCGGAAATGTTCTTGGCATGATGCCGCATCCAGAGCGGGCGGTTGATGAACTTCTTGGCGGCGCGGATGGTCTGAAACTTTTTCAATCAATCGTAAAACATTGGAGGGAAGCATATGTTGTTAACGCTTGAACCGTGTACTGAACAAATAAAAGCAGAGAAAATCTATCAGCAAATGGGCTTGTCTGATGAAGAATTTGCGATGATTGAAAAAATTCTCGGACGCCTTCCAAATTATACAGAAACGGGCCTTTTCTCAGTTATGTGGTCAGAGCATTGCAGCTACAAAAATTCAAAGCCTGTGTTAAAAAAATTTCCGACAACCGGAGAACGGGTGCTGCAGGGACCGGGAGAAGGAGCTGGAATTGTTGATATCGGTGATGAACAAGCGGTTGTTTTCAAAATTGAAAGTCACAACCACCCGTCTGCGATTGAGCCATACCAGGGCGCAGCAACAGGTGTGGGCGGCATTATTCGTGATGTCTTTTCAATGGGCGCAAGACCGATCGCTCTCCTTAACTCTTTACGATTTGGAGAACTGGATTCTGCTCGTGTCCGGTACCTTTTTAAAGAAGTAGTCGCAGGAATTGCCGGATACGGCAACTGTATCGGAATTCCGACAGTAGGCGGTGAAGTGCAATTTGATCCAGCCTATGATGGTAATCCACTCGTGAACGCCATGTGCGTAGGTATTATAGACCATAAGGATATTAAAAAAGGTCAGGCGCATGGTGTAGGAAATACCGTTATGTATGTTGGTGCAAAAACTGGCCGTGACGGAATACACGGGGCAACCTTTGCGTCAGAAGAATTAAATGAGCAATCTGAAGAAAAACGCCCGGCAGTACAAGTTGGCGATCCGTTTATGGAAAAATTGCTGCTGGAAGCCTGTCTTGAGCTCGTTCAATCTGACGCTCTTGTCGGGATCCAGGACATGGGTGCGGCCGGCCTTACAAGTTCATCGGCAGAAATGGCGAGTAAAGCAGGTTCAGGAATTGAAATGAATTTGGATCTTGTGCCTCAGCGGGAATCAGGAATGACTGCATATGAAATGATGTTGTCTGAATCTCAGGAACGAATGCTAATTGTCGTAAAAAAAGGCCGTGAACAGGAAGTCATTGATCTCTTTTCTAAATATGGACTCGAAGCTGTTGCGATCGGCAGAGTAACAGATGATAAAATGCTACGCCTTCTCCATAAAGGTGAAGTTGTTGCGGAGGTTCCTGTTGATGCACTTGCGGAGGATGCTCCTGTTTATCATAAACCGTCTAGAGAGCCGGAATATTTCCGTGAATTCCAGGCGATGGAAAACGATATTCCGGAAGTGAATGATTATAAAGAAACACTTCTTGCCCTCTTGCAGCAGCCGACAATCGCGAGCAAGGAATGGGTTTATGACCAATATGATTACATGGTAAGAACCAATACAGTTGTTACACCGGGTTCAGATGCTGCCGTTGTCCGCATCCGCGGCACGAAAAAAGCATTGGCAATGACGACGGACTGCAACTCCCGTTATCTTTATCTCGATCCGGAAACAGGCGGAAAGATTGCCGTTGCTGAAGCAGCGAGAAATATTATTTGTTCAGGTGCAGAGCCGCTCGCAATTACTGACTGCCTGAACTTTGGAAATCCTGAAAAGCCGGAGATTTTCTGGCAGCTTGAAAAAGCGGTCGACGGAATGAGTGATGCCTGCCGCACGTTAGGTACACCGGTTATTGGCGGAAATGTCTCCTTATACAACGAAACAAGCGGTGCGGCTGTTTACCCTACTCCTGTTGTTGGTATGGTCGGGCTTGTGGAAGATTTAAAGCACGTAACAACACAAAGCTTTAAAGAGGCCGGAGACCTAATTTATCTTGTCGGTGAAACGAAAGACGAGTTCGGCGGCAGTGAACTGCAAAAGCTTTCATATGGTCGTATTTTTGGAAAGGCGCCAGAGTTGGATCTCGAAACAGAGAAAATAAGACAACAGCAAATATTGAATGCAATCCGAGCCGGCCTTGTAGCTTCTGCCCATGATATAGCAGAAGGCGGATTTGCTGTTGCTTTGGCAGAAAGTTTATTTGGAACCGCCGGATTAGGAGCAGATGTGAAAATTTCCGGCAACATTACGTCTGCTTTATTCAGTGAAACCCAGTCCCGCTTCTTGCTTTCTGTGAAAAAAGAAAACAAGGAAGCTTTTGAAAAGCTCGTCAATGCAACGCTTATTGGAGAAGTAACCGATTCATCTGTGCTCAGGATCGTGTCTGATACGAATGATCCCGTTATCATCGCAGATGTTAAAGAATTGGAAAGTGCCTGGAAAGGAGCCATCCCATGTTTGCTGAAATAAAAGGAATGAATGAAGAGTGCGGTATTTTTGGCATTTGGGGCCACCCTGATGCTGCACAAATCACCTATTATGGACTTCATAGCCTCCAGCACCGCGGACAGGAAGGCGCTGGGATTGTCGTGACAGATGGACGCCACCTGACAGGTGTGAAAGGTGAAGGACTGGTTACCGAAGTATTTACGGCAAATTCAATGGAAAAGCTGAACGGGAAAGCTGCGATCGGCCATGTCCGTTATGCAACTGCCGGCGGAGGCGGATATGAAAATGTCCAGCCTCTCCTTTTCCAATCCCAGAGCGGCGGATTGGCTGTTGCCCATAATGGCAACCTTGTGAATGCTAATGCGCTGAAGTTCCAATTAGAGGCGCAAGGGAGCATTTTTCAAACAAGCTCTGATACAGAAGTTCTTGCTCATTTAATAAAACGCGCCGGCTTACCTGAATTCAAAGACCGCGTTAAAAATGCGTTAACGATGCTGAAAGGGGCTTATGCGTTTCTAGTTATGACGGAGACGGAATTAATGGTCGCGCTAGATCCGCATGGTCTTAGACCACTCTCGATCGGCATGCTAGGGGATGCCTATGTTGTGGCATCTGAAACATGTGCATTTGATGTTGTAGGAGCGCAATATATACGCGATGTAATGCCGGGAGAGCTCTTGATAATCAATGATGAAGGAATGAAATCTGAGCAGTTTTCGATGAATACATCCCGGGCTATTTGTACGATGGAATATATTTATTTTTCCCGCCCGGACAGCAATATTCACGGCATTAACGTTCATACAGCAAGAAAGAACCTCGGCAAAAAGCTGGCAATGGAAGCGCCAATTGAAGCCGATGTAGTAACGGGTGTACCTGATTCAAGCATTTCCGTTGCAATCGGATATGCGGAAGCTTCAGGCATTCCTTATGAAATGGGTCTTATCAAAAATCGCTACGTCGGACGCACGTTTATTCAGCCATCCCAGTCGCTTAGAGAACAGGGAGTAAAGATGAAGCTTTCTGCGGTCCGCGGGGTTGTTGAAGGAAAACGGGTTGTCATGGTTGATGACTCGATCGTAAGGGGAACAACGAGCAAGAGGATTGTGTCGTTGTTAAGAGAAGCGGGCGCAACAGAAGTTCATGTTGTGATCAGCTCTCCGCCGATTAAGCATCCTTGCTTTTACGGAATTGATACTTCAACAAGAGAAGAACTGATTGCTTCAGACAATTCGGTTGAAGAAATCCGCCAATTGATCGGCGCTGATACACTTACGTACTTGTCAGTAGAGGGAATGATTGAGGCGATTGGCAAGAATGAAGACGGCGAAAATCGAGGACACTGCCTCGCTTGTTTTACAGGAAAATATCCGACGGAAATATATCCGGATACTCTCCAGTATTATTATCAAAAAAGTTAATGAAAAGCAGAAGGGCCATTTGAGCCCTTACTGCCGTTTTCCTTTCCAAGAGACTTTCTAAGGAGGATCATCGATGGCGAACGCTTATAAACAAGCGGGTGTGGATATAGAAGCAGGATATGAAGCGGTTTCGCGCATGAAAAAGCATGTGCAAAAAACAATGCGTGCCGGTGTATTAGGCGGCTTGGGCGGATTTGGAGGCATGTTTGATCTTTCATCCCTTCAACTAAAAGAGCCAGTGCTTGTTTCCGGTACGGACGGAGTCGGAACGAAACTTATGGTTGCGTTTTTAATGGATCAGCACGATACGATCGGAATCGACGCAGTCGCCATGTGTGTGAATGACATAGTTGTTCAAGGTGCAGAACCAATTTACTTTTTAGATTATATTGCTTGCGGAAAGGCAGACCCTGCGCGGATTGAAGCCATTGTTAAAGGAATCGCCGATGGATGCGAGCAGGCCGGATGTGCTTTAATTGGCGGAGAAACAGCTGAGATGCCGGGAATGTATGAAGCAGATGAATACGACTTGGCAGGATTTGCAGTCGGTGCCGCCGAAAAGGCAAACCTCATTACAGGTGAAAAGATCAAGGAAGGCGATGTGTTAATTGGATTAGCCTCGAACGGAATCCACAGCAACGGTTATTCGCTTGTCCGAAAAATCTTTTTCAAAGATGCAGGCATGTCTATATCCGATCATGTTGCAGAATTGGGCTGTACATTAGGGGAAGAGCTGCTTCGTCCGACAAGGATTTATGTTAAGCCGATTCTATCAGCCCTTCAAAAGTTTGAAATCAAAGGGATGGCCCATATAACCGGCGGAGGGTTTATTGAAAATATTCCACGCATGCTGCCGGAAGGGCTTGGTGCAGAAATCCATGAAGGTTCATGGCCGGAATTGCCGATTTTCAATGTAATGGAATCTGTTGGACACTTAGAGCACAGCGAAATGTACAATATTTTTAATATGGGAATAGGCATGGTTTTAGCAGTTGATAAAAAGATCGCGGCTGATGTGATCGAGCATTTTAATAATAGCGGAGAAAAAGCTTATCAAATTGGATTTGTTACGGATCGAAACGGAATCGAAATTCGTTGAAAAACGGAGGATAGCCATGAAAAACATCGCCGTATTTGCTTCAGGAAGCGGCAGCAATTTTCAAGCGATACTTGATGCCATTAACAACGGGAGCCTTAAAGCTAAAATCAAGCTCCTTGTATGCGATCAGAAAAATGCGTATGCGATTGAACGGGCAAAGGCAGCCCAAATTCCGCAATTTGTTTTTACAGCCAAAAATTATCTCAATAAAGAAGAATACGAAAATGAAATCGTGCACGAACTAAAGAAATATGGCGTTGAATTTATTGTTCTCGCAGGCTACATGAGGTTAATTGGTCCAACTCTATTAAAGGAATATGAGGGCCGTATCGTTAATATTCACCCATCCTTGCTTCCTGCTTTTCCGGGGAAGGATGCGATTGGGCAGGCATTAGCGGCAAGGGTGAAAGTGAGCGGAGTGACCATTCACTTTGTTGATGAAGGGATGGATACAGGACCGATTATTGCCCAGCAGGCTGTCACCATTGAAGATGGTGAGACTCGCGAAAGTTTACAAAGAAAAATTCAGGCCGTCGAACACAAGCTTTATCCGGAAGTATTGCAAAAGCTCTTTTCTACATCAAAGGAGGAAGAAAAATGGGAAACAAGCGTGCACTAATCAGTGTTTCAAATAAAGAAAATATCGTGGAATTTGCTAAACAGCTAGCTGAACTCGGTTTTGAAATTATTTCAACGGGCGGAACAAAAAAGGTGCTTCAGGAAAATAAAATCCCTGTAATTGGCATCAGCGATGTTACTGATTTTCCGGAAATTTTGGAAGGACGGGTTAAAACGCTTCATCCGAGAATCCATGGAGCTCTTTTAGCTAAATTTGATAATAAAGACCATCAGCAGCAAATTGCTTATCATCAGATTAAGCCGATCCAGCTTGTTTGCGTCAATCTTTATCCGTTCCAGGAGACGATTGCAAAGCCTGAAGCAACGGTTGAGGATGCGATAGAAAACATCGACATCGGCGGTCCGACAATGCTAAGAGCATCAGCGAAAAACCATGAGTATGTAACAGTAGTGGTCGATCCTGCAGATTATGAAACAGTTTTATCTGAGTTAAGAAATTTCGGAGAAGTGCAAAAAGAAACGCGCCGGAAACTAGCTGCAAAAGTCTTCCGCCATACAGCTGCTTATGATGCGTTAATTGCGGAATATATGACGGAATTGGTAGAGGAAAAAACACCTGAAAAATTAACGGTGACTTACGAGTTGAAACAACCGCTTCGCTACGGGGAAAACCCGCATCAAAAAGCTGCATTTTACCGGAAGCCGCTTGGATCCAAATTTTCCATCGCTAATGCCGATCAATTACACGGAAAAGAGCTTTCCTATAACAATATCAACGATGCAGATGCCGCACTGCAAATCGTAAAAGAATTTACAGAGCCGACAGCGGTGGCCGTTAAACATATGAATCCTTGCGGCGTTGGCACTGGGGAAACAATTTATGACGCGTTTACAAAAGCGTTTGAAGCGGATCCTGTTTCGATTTTTGGCGGAATTATTGCTTTGAATCGCGAAGTGGACGCTGAAACAGCCAAGAAGCTTCACGAAATTTTCTTAGAAATTATTATCGCGCCTTCTTTTTCAACGGAAGCTCTGGAAATTTTAACATCGAAAAAGAATTTGCGTTTATTAACTATTCCTTTTGATGAACAACAATCGGGCGAATTGAAGCTTACATCCATTGAAGGTGGATTGCTCGTTCAGGAACAGGACGCGTTCACGCTAGAAAATGCATCGATTTCCGTTCCGACAAAGCGGGAACCAACCGAAGAAGAATGGAAGGCTTTAAAGTTTGGCTGGAAAGTCGTTAAGCATGTGAAGTCGAACGCTATAGTCGTAGCTGGTAAAGATATGACGCTCGGTATTGGCGCAGGGCAAATGAATCGAGTCGGAGCTGCGAAAATCGCTCTTGAACAGGCTGGTGAAAAAGCAAACGGAGCCGTACTTGCATCAGATGCGTTTTTCCCAATGGATGATACAGTTGAAGCGGCAGCGAAAGCCGGAATTACAGCAATTATTCAGCCGGGCGGTTCAATTCGTGACGAAGATTCGATTAAAAAAGCAGATGAGTACGGAATCGCTATGGTCTTTACTGGCGTTAGGCATTTTAAACATTAATCATCAATGAATAAATATGGAACTGGCTTATAAAACTTGAAAAGTGGCTCATAAAACAGCAATTCTGGTGAAAAATGATAGAATAGAAGTTCACGCTTGTGAGGTGGAAAAAATTGAAGGTACTTGTCATCGGACGGGGTGGCCGTGAGCATGCCATTTGTACAAAAGTCAGCGAAAGCGCGTTGGTCGATAAAGTATTTGTTGCTCCAGGGAATCCAGGAATGGAAAATGTGGCGGAACGAGTTTTCGTTGAGGAACATGATCAAGAAAAACTCCTTGAGTTTGCAAAAAAAGAAGATATAGGCCTCATCATTATAGGACCAGAAGTGCCGCTTTTAGAAGGGCTGGCCGACCGTTTCAGTGAAGCGGGATTAAAAGTATTCGGCCCCAAAAAAGCAGCGGCCTTAATCGAAGGCAGCAAATCATTTGCGAAGGAACTTATGAAAAAATATCAAATTCCGACAGCCGAATATCAAGTTTTTTCAAATTATGAGGAAGCAAAGGAATATATTTTGGAAAAAGGCGCTCCGATTGTCATCAAAGCGGATGGGTTAGCTGCAGGAAAAGGAGTAACAGTCGCTCTTACGGTAGAGGAGGCACTATCAAGCCTTGAAGAAATGCTGCTTCATGAAAAGTTCGGTGCTGCATCCTCTAGTGTAGTGATTGAAGAATTTTTAAGTGGTGAAGAATTTTCTCTTATGGCTTTTGTTCATGGAGAAACGGTCGTTCCTCTTGAAATCGCACAAGATCATAAACGGGCCTATGACGGGGATCAGGGTCCTAATACGGGAGGAATGGGGGCATATTCTCCGGTTCCGCACATTGGCGAGGATACAGTGAAAACGGCGATTGAAATGATTTTAATACCGGCTGCAAAAGCGCTCGTCGCGGAAGGAAGAAGCTTTTCGGGCATCCTCTACGCAGGCCTTATTAAGACGGAAAACGGCCCGAAAGTAATTGAGTTTAATGCCCGTTTTGGCGACCCAGAAACACAAGTTGTTTTGCCGAGAATGAAATCGGATCTTGTGTCCGTAATATTGGATTTATTAGATGGAAAAAAACCTGAAATCGAATGGGATCACCAGGCAATGCTTGGAGTTGTAGTCGCAGCAGAAGGTTATCCTGGGGCATACAAAAAAGGTTCTGTTTTAAAAGGGCTTCCTGAGCTTGAAAGAGAACTTACCGTTTTTCACGCCGGGACTGAAAAAAATGAACAAGGTTTGTTTATAACAAATGGCGGACGAGTGCTCCTTGTAGGAGCTAAAGCGGAAACCTTGAAAGAAGCGCAGGCTAAAGTTTATTCAGGGCTTGCCAATTTACAGTGCAATGAAGTGTTTTACCGTAAAGATATCGGAAATAAAGCTATCGGACTCGCTTCTTATTAGTTTTGCGGACATAAACAAATAATAGGGCAACAATACTTCCAATTAACGCAATTAAGACAAATGACATATCCATCACATATTCAAGGAACATTTTAAATCATCTCCTTTTATAACTGAGGCTGTCTCATAAGGGTCTGCCCCCATGTTCGTTTATCAATATATAGTACATTTATCCAACATCATGTCCTGTATATTGTGTTATGGGGTCTGACCCTTTGGCTTTTGAAACATCCTCTTATTTAATGTTGAAAATCGTTAAGATGGATTATATGGGTGCATCTGATTCATCTCTGTTTCTTTGTTGTCTCTCATTTCCTGTCCTCTTTCAAATAGTGCAGTTACTGGACAAAAACGAACAATTCCTTCTGCCACCTTCATAGCCCCGAGCATAGACATAAAAAGATAAGAATCCCTCCAAGGTTTTTTTACAAGCTTTGCAGTGCTCCATGATAGTATTGTCAGGCCGATTGTAATCCGAATCAAAGCATTCACAATTCCGATATTTGTCTTTAAATTCATAAATGAACACTCCTCACAAAATTGTAAAAAATAATTTTCATTCTTTAATGCGTTAAACAACGAAATATGATAAGATATATTAATCACCCAAAATGTAAGGGCTTTCTTGCGATTATTTAAAATAAAAATATAAAAAAGGAGGGAGCAAGGTGCTGGAACAGCGCTACCGTTGGAAAAATAAGCACTTGCGTGAACACGTTTCCGTTTTGGACGGCAAATTGCCGCCGACGATCCTTTTAAAAAACGCTCGTTATTTAAACCAAACATTCCGCAAATGGATGACAGCAAATATTTGGATTTATGAAGATCGCATTGTTTATGTTGGCGAAAAAATGCCGGAAAACATAGAAGGGTGTGAGATCTACGATTGTTCTGATGTGCTGCTGGTTCCAGGTTATATTGAGCCGCATGCCCATCCATTTCAGTTATATAATCCCCATTCCTTTGCCCGATATGCATCACAATTTGGTACAACAACATTGATTAATGACAATTTGGTCCTTGCTTTGCAATTAGAAAAAAAGAAAGCGTTTTCTTTATTGAACGAATTGCGTAATATCCCAGTCTCTATGTATTGGTGGTGCCGCTTTGATTCCCAAACGGAATTACTTAATGAAGAACATGTTTTCTCACATGGAAATATCAAAGCATGGCTCGACCATGATGCTGTTTTGCAGGGTGGTGAATTGACTGGCTGGCCAAAACTCCTTGATGGAGATGATATGATGCTTCACTGGATACAGGAAGCCAAAAGAATGAGGAAAAAGATTGAAGGACATTTTCCAGGTGCATCAGAAAAAACGCTCGCGAAAATGATGCTCTTGGGAGCTGATTGCGACCACGAAGCCATGACTGGGAAAGAAGTATTGAACAGGCTGTTGCAAGGATATATGGTTTCGCTGCGCTATTCTTCGATTCGACCTGATCTGCCGCAGCTTCTGGACGAAATCCATGAGATGGGAATCGCTGTGTACGATAAATTTATATTTACAACGGATGGAGCAACATCTTCATTTTACGAACAGGGAATTATTGACAATATGATCCGGATTGCTATTGAAAAAGGAGTTCCTCCAATCGATGCCTATAATATGGCAACCATAAATATTGCGAAATACTATAATATCGATTATTTACATGGGAATATTGCGACAGGAAGAGTTGCTAATATCAATTTTATAACAGATGAGAAAAATCCTACTCCTATTTCCGTTCTTTCTAAAGGAAAATGGGTGAAGCGAGATGGGAAAGATTGCTGGGACTTTCCAATGCTTGAATGGAGCGAGCATGGATTTGAACCGCTCTCAATTGATTGGGACTTGTCAGCAGATGATTTGCAATTTTCCATGCCTTTCGGAATTAAAATGGAAAACTCTGTTATTACGAAACCATATTCAGTCAACTTAGATGTTTCGGTCGATAAATTATCCTTGTCACATGACGAGTGTTTCTTTATGCTGATCGACCGAAACGGCAAATGGAGGATTAATACGATTGTAAAAGGATTTGCACGGGAACTCCACGGACTCGTAAGTTCATTTTCCAATACCGGTGACATCATTTTGATCGGTAAAAATAAACAGGATATGTTAGTTGCGTTTAATCGGATGAAGGAAATCGGAGGAGGAATTGTCATTTCAGAAAACGGAGAAATTGTAAAAGAAATTCCTCTTCAACTTAAGGGGATTATGTCTTCAAAAAAAGTGGAGGATTTAATTGAGGAAGAAAAACAACTGTCAAAATACTTGCGGGAGAAAGGATACCGCTTTGCCGACCCGATCTATTCATTGCTGTTTTTCTCTTCAACTCACTTGCCCTATATACGTATTATTCAGCAAGGAATGTACGATGTTATGAATAAAATAGTACTCTTTCCATCGATAATGCGTTAAAATATAAAAGTGATAAAGCAATTTAGCAACGGGCGAATGGAATATTTTAGGGGATGTGGGAGTGTATTAATATGATAAAAAAATGGGTCGTTGCTGGCTCCATTATGCTTCTGCTTTTGACAGGCTGCAACAAGGAGGAAAAAACCAACGTAAACGAAAAAAAAGAATCAGATGAAGCGGTTCAGGAAACAGCAACAAAAAATGAGTTTTCCTACCGATTCCCTTTAACGGGAATCGGTACAGAAGAACAAACGAAACGCCGGGCAATCGCTGTTGTGATTAATAATCACCCTGCTGCCAGGCCGCAGTCAGGCTTGAATAAAGCAGACATCGTTTATGAGGTGCTGGCAGAAGGTGATGTAACAAGACTTCTCGCCGTCTTTCAAAGTGAAATGCCTGATCAGGTTGGACCTGTCCGAAGTGCTCGAGACTATCTTATCGAGCTTGCCAAGGGTTTTAACAGCTTGTTTATTGCGCATGGCTACAGTCCGGAAGCAAAAAAAATGCTAGAACAAGGATATATTGACAACTTAAATGGGATGAAGTATGATGGCACTCTGTTTAAGAGGGTAGATTTTCGAAAAGCTCCTCATAATTCGTATATTTCGTTTGCAAATATTAAAAAAGGAGCTGAGTTAAACAATTATGATTTAACGGAAAGTCCTGATCCGTTGAAATTTTATCAAAAAGATGAGCTTGCCAAGATAACTGGCAAGAAAGCAAGTTCTGTTATGATTTCCTATTTTTCCAATGATTTGTTCAATGTCAGCTATGAATACGATCCTAAGCTTGAGAAATACAGACGCTACACAAACGAAGAACAGACGGTAGACTATGAAACAAAAGAGCCGGTGCTCATTGACAATATTTTGATTCTTGAAATGGAACATAAAGTGATTGACAATTACGGCAGGCGTGATATCAACTTAACTTCAGGCGGAAAAGGGTATTTGTTGCAAAAAGGGAAATGGAACGAAATAGAATGGAAAAACAAGGAAGGCAAAATTATTCCATATTTAAATGGGGAAGAAGCATCATTCGTGCCCGGAAAAACATGGGTTAATGTGATTCCGTCTGATCCAGGATTAACGGAATCTGTTTCATTTGAATCTAATTAAAATAATATTTCTATCTTAAAGGAGTATTAAATATGCAAATTGATAAATTAAGAGGCAAGCAACTTGATCAATTGTTTAAAGCAATCCTTTCTTTAAGAGATCTGGAAGAATGCTACCGTTTCTTTGATGATCTTTGCACAGTCAATGAAATCCAGTCGCTAGCCCAGCGTTTAGAAGTAGCCCGTATGCTCCGTGAGGGAAATACGTATCATAAGATTGAAACAGAAACAGGAGCCAGCACTGCTACGATCTCACGCGTGAAACGCTCCTTAAACTACGGAAACGACGCCTATGCAATTGCATTAGATCGAATAAAAGAACAAGAATCTGTAAGTGAAAAATAACCTCTTAAACCGAAGACTGCTTCGGTTTTTTCTTTTTGTCTAGCTCAAGCGCCTAGGTCCTCGGGGTCATAAGCTAACCTCCTTTGGTGGATGAAGAGCTGCCTCCCCGTAAGCTGTCTTATGCTCGTCGGACTTGATCAATGCGCTTGCGCTTTTCCTTTTTGATTACTTTTAACAATGCTATAATGGTGTAATGGAAGTATTAATGGGAGGCAGTTGGCAATGTATGATATTCGCGAGTGGCGCCATGTGTTTAAGCTCGATCCAAATAGATCCATTAACGATGAAGATCTCGAAAGAATCTGTGAATCTGGAACAGATGCTGTTATTGTTGGGGGAACAGAAGGTATTACCCTTGAAAATGTTCTAAATTTAATGGCTCGAATCCGCAAATTTTCGGTTCCTTGTGTGTTGGAGGTTTCAACTATTGATTCTGTCACGCCTGGATTTGATTTCTATTTTATCCCAACGGTATTAAACAGCCGTGATTCTAAGTGGATCACTGGATTGCATCAGCAAGCAGTGAAGGAATACGGGAAGATTATGAACTGGGAAGAAATTATTATGGAGGGCTACTGTATATTAAATCAAGACTGTAAGGCTGCCTGGCTAACAAGTGCAGATGTAAATCTTGATAAAGAGGATGTCAAGTCGTTTGCGATGATGTCTGAAAAAATGTTCCATTTACCGGTTTTTTATCTTGAGTACAGCGGCAAATACGGAGATCCGGAGTTAGTCCGCGAGGTAAAAGAAGTGCTTGAAGAAACGGTTCTTTTTTATGGCGGTGGAATTGAATCGGCAGAACAGGCAAAGGAAATGGCAGCCCATGCAGATGTGATTGTCGTAGGCAATGCAGTTTATAAAAATTTGGCCGAGGCTTTAAAAACAGTTTCTGCAGTTAAATCATAAAATCCCGGTTGAAGAGAAGGCAAAGGGACTAATGTAGAATAGGAACAAACGTTCGTTTGGTGGTGAAAAATAAAATGCAATTTTTAACTGAAAAATTGTTGAGTGGATTGAATCCACAGCAACAAAAGGCCGTCAAGGCAACGGACGGGCCTCTTTTAATTATGGCCGGAGCCGGAAGCGGAAAAACGAGAGTGTTGACACACCGCATCGCCTATTTGATGGTCGAAAAAGGTGTAAATCCTTACAATATTCTAGCAATTACGTTTACAAACAAAGCAGCCCGTGAAATGAAAGAACGGATTCAAAATTTGATTGGCGGCGCCGGAGAGGAAATCTGGATATCAACCTTTCACTCGATGTGTGTAAGAATCTTACGGAGAGATATCGACAGGATCGGATTTAACAGAAATTTTACCATTCTCGATGCAACAGATCAGCAATCAGTGATTAAAGGTATTTTGAAAGACAAAAACATAGACCCGAAAAAGTCTGATCCGCGGGCGATATTAGGGTCTATCAGCTCGGCAAAAAACGAACTTATTGATCCTGAAGAATTTTCGAAGACAGCCGGAGGTTATTACGAGCAGGTTGTCAGTGATATCTATACTGAATACCAGAAACGGCTCCGCAAAAATCAGGCGCTTGATTTCGACGATCTAATCATGACAACCATTCAATTGTTCAAGCGTGTTCCTGAGGTTCTTGAATATTATCAACGAAAATTCCAGTACATTCATGTCGATGAGTATCAGGATACGAATAAAGCACAATATATGCTAGTAAAAATGCTGGCTGCACGATTTAAGAATTTGTGTGTTGTCGGAGATTCAGACCAATCAATTTACCGATGGCGCGGAGCGGATATTGCCAATATTTTATCTTTTGAAAAAGACTATCCGAATGCCCAAGTTATTTTATTAGAACAAAATTACCGCTCGACAAAGAGAATTTTGTTAGCGGCAAATGAAGTAATTGCCAATAACGTAAACCGCAAGCCTAAAAATCTTTGGACGGAAAACGCTGAAGGAAATAAGATTGTTTATTACCGAGCGGTTAGCGAACAGGCAGAAGCACAGTTTGTTGCGGGAAAAATTAAAGAAATGGTTGAAAGCGGGAAGCGGCGGCTTTCTGATATCGCTATTTTGTACAGGACAAATGCCCAGTCGCGTGTAATGGAGGAAGTGCTTCTGAAATCGAATATCGAATACTCGATCGTCGGCGGGATTAAATTCTACGACCGCAAAGAAATTAAAGATATCCTCTCTTATCTTCGCTTGATTGCCAATCCGGATGATGATATCAGTCTGCAACGTGTGATCAACGTACCTAAAAGAGGCATAGGATCAAGCTCGATTGATAAAATCGCGAACTTTGCGCTGAGCCATGACATGTCGATGTACCAAGCGCTTGAGGCAATCGATATGATTGGCTTGAGCCCAAAAATTGCGAAAGCGGCGGCTGAATTCCGCGATTTCATTCAAAATTATTCAAGAATGCAAGAGTATTTATCTGTAACGGAACTCGTTGATGAAGTCCTTGATAAATCAGGCTACCGCGAAATGCTGAAAGCGGAAAGATCACTCGAAGCTCAGAGCCGGCTTGAAAACTTGGAGGAATTTCTTTCTGTTACGAAAAACTTTGAAGAAACGAGCGAAGATAAAAGCTTAATAGCGTTCTTAACAGATTTAGCGCTTGTTGCAGATATTGACAGTCTTGATGAAGACGGCCAAAAAACAGATGCGGTCGTGTTAATGACATTGCACTCTGCAAAAGGGCTTGAATTTCCGGTAGTCTTTTTAATTGGCATGGAGGAAGGAGTATTCCCACATAGCCGTTCGTTAATGGAAGAAGCGGAAATGGAAGAGGAGCGCCGTCTTGCTTATGTCGGTATCACTCGTGCCGAAGAAGAGCTTTATATAACCAACGCTCAGATGAGGACGCTATTTGGACAGACAAAAATGAATCCTGAATCACGTTTTATTAAAGAGATCCCTGAAGATGTTTTAGAGGTAATTCATAAGGTTCAGAGTCAGGCTTCTACGTCTGGGATGCCGAAACAACCCGAAAGGCGTCCGGTAATGAGACCGGCGACAGCCACTACCGGAGGCGATGGTATCAACTGGAAAGTGGGAGATAAGGCAGAGCATGGCAAATGGGGGGTTGGCATCGTTGTTAGTGTAAAAGGCGAGGGTGAAGGAACTGAGCTCGATATTGTTTTTCCAAACCCGATTGGAATCAAACGGCTGCTGGCAAAATTTGCCCCAATTAAAAAAGCATGAAGTCCTTTTCACATTTACTTTCTAACGTTAATCTCTATATGGAAGGGTTGGGCTTATGGATTTACAAACAGTTGAAAAGCGAATAAAAGATTTGCAAAATCTTCTTAATCAATATAACTATGAATACCATGTCCTTGATAAGCCATCCGTACCAGATGCCGAGTATGACCGCCTTATGCTTGAACTGGTTGAATTGGAATCCCAGTTTCCGCAATTCAAGACTCCTGATTCACCTACCCAGCGTATAGGCGGAGAAGTTCTTGATACGTTTAAAAAGGTGGAGCATCGAACGCCGATGCTCAGTCTTAGCAATGCATTCAATGAGCAGGACTTGCGTGATTTTGATCGGCGCATTCGCCAAATAATCGGGAACGACTTCTCATACGTGTGCGAGCTGAAAATCGATGGACTTGCCGTGTCTCTTCGTTATGAAAACGGCATATTTGTTCAGGGTGCAACAAGAGGAGACGGTACAACCGGAGAAGATATTACAGCAAACTTGAGAACAATTCGCTCGATTCCATTGAGGCTTAACGAGCCGGTAACAATTGAAGTTCGCGGCGAAGCTTTCATGCCAAGGCGGTCTTTTGAAGCATTAAACAAAGTCCGCAAAGAACGTGGCGAAGAACCGTTTGCAAACCCGAGAAATGCAGCTGCTGGTTCTCTAAGGCAGCTTGATCCGCGGATTGCTGCATCCCGCAATCTTGACATCTTCCTCTACGGAATCGGTGATGTTGGGGAAACCGGGATAACGAGCCACAGTGAAGGCCTTGATTTTCTTGAAAAGCTTGGGTTCAAAACGAATAAAGAGCGCAAGACTTGTGCGAACATTGATGAAGTGATTGAGTTTGTCAACAGCTGGGTTGAAAAACGTCAGAGTCTGGCATATGACATTGACGGCATTGTGATTAAAGTAGACTCTTTAGAGCAGCAAAGAGTGCTTGGAACAACAGCCAAAAGCCCGCGCTGGGCAATTGCCTATAAGTTTCCGGCAGAAGAGGTTGTTACGATTTTAAAAGATATCGAACTGAGTGTAGGGCGTACAGGAGTTGTCACTCCGACTGCGATTTTAGAACCGGTCCGGGTTGCAGGGACTGTGGTGCAAAGGGCATCTTTGCACAATGAAGATTTAATACGTGAAAAAGATATCAAGATCGGTGACCATGTTGTTGTGAAAAAGGCCGGTGACATTATTCCGGAAGTTGCCAATGTGCTGGCAGACAAGAGAACCGGTGAAGAAAAAGATTTCCACATGCCAACTCATTGCCCGGAATGTGAGAGTGAATTAGTCCGGCTTAACGGAGAAGTGGCTCTTCGTTGCATAAATCCGAAATGCCCGGCTCAGATCCGTGAGGGACTTATTCATTTTGTCTCAAGAAATGCCATGAATATAGAGGGGCTTGGAGAGAAAGTTATTTCCCAGCTTTTTTCAGCCAATCTGGTACATGATGTAGCTGACATTTATAAATTAACCCGGGAACAGCTGATTGGACTGGAAAGAATGGGTGAAAAATCCGTTAATAACTTGCTTCAGGCGATTGAAGCTTCGAAGCAAAATTCGCTTGAAAGACTTCTTTTCGGGCTTGGAATTCGCCATGTCGGTGCAAAAGCAGCCAAAACGCTTGCGATGGAATTCGGAACAATGGACAGACTGGCGTCTGCAAGCAGAGAAGAGCTAACAGCCATCAATGAAATTGGGGAGAAAATGGCTGATTCCATCGTAACATTTTTTGAAATGGAAGAAGTCAGAGAATTAATCCAGGAATTAAAAGCTTCCGGAGTCAATATGGAATACAAGGGCCCAGCCCCGGTTACACGTACGGAATCAGAATCTTTCTTTTCTGGTAAGACAATCGTGTTAACAGGAAAATTGGCACAGCTTACAAGAAATGAAGCAAAGGAAAGAATTGAGGCTCTTGGCGGAAATGTAGCCGGAAGCGTGAGTAAGAAAACGGATCTTGTCATTGCAGGAGAAGACGCTGGTTCGAAACTTACAAAGGCAGAGGAGCTTGGAATTGAGGTTTGGAACGAGGAGAGGCTGCTTGAAGAATTAACGAAATAGAGGTGGAAATGCGGTGAGAAAACTCTCAATAATCGCGTTATCTCTCGTCCTCTTGCTGACTGCATGTGCGCCGAATTTTCAAAAGCAGGAGGAAGTCGTCCAAAAAACAGACGATTCGAAAAAAGAAAAAGCGATTATTCCTAAATACAAAATTTCGGATAAGTACTATCGAACAATTATGCCTTTTGAGCCGAGTCAAGCTCGCGGCCTTGTTGTGGAAAATCTTAATACAAGATATGACATTAATGAATTTGAAACAGGCTTGATGAGGCTGGCCCAAAATATATTTGATCCTGATAAATATGTATTTAGAGAAGGACAATATCTTGACCGGAAAACTGTACAGCTCTGGTTAAACCGAAAGTTTACTCCTGAACAGTTAAAAGAAGAAAATCTCAGCGAAAAAGAAAACATTGGGCTTAACCCGCTCGATGACGGAAAAGGCGACATAAAAGAACGGAATAATAGAAATCCGATTTACCTTGCTCATATTTTGGAACACGACTACCTTGTACAAGGGGAAAATAACACATACCATCTTGGCGGTGTGGCGATCGGCCTTGCCTTAAATTCAGTCTATTATTATCAAACAGAACAATTTGGAGCCACTTTTGAAAGGAAAATCCCTCATGCGGAACTTGAGAGAGAAGGGAAAAAAATAGCTGAAGAAGTGGTCAGACGATTAAGAAAAATGGATGGATTAAAGGATGTACCAATCATGATAGGGCTGTTTGAACAGGAGAGCCGTTCGTCTGTCGTACCCGGCAACTTTTTTGCATACACGAATGTAGCGAAAGGCAGTTCAAGTATCAGTGAATGGGAAAAAGTGAATGAGGATTATATACTCTTTCCTTCTCCAGAGGCGGAAGAGAAACACCGTGACGATTGGACAATGTTTCAAAACTTCAAACAAGATGTAGAGAAGTATTTTCCTAACTTTAACGGCGTTATCGGCAGAGCTTTTTATGCAGAAGGGCAGCTTCAGGAAATAAATATCGATATCCCGATTCAATTTTACGGAAAGGCAGAAGTGATTGGATTTTCCCAATATGTAACCGGATTAGTAATGGAGCATTTTCCAGATTATATTTCCGTTAATGTAAATATCACTTCTGTAAACGGTCCGGAAGCGTTAATTGTCCGAAAGCCCAAACAGAATGAGCCGTTTGTTCATATTTACGAGTAAAATAAGCCAGAGGGTTTCTGGCTTTTTCTTTTTTAGCATATGAATGCTATTGGAATACTGAGAAAATAAGTGAATTTGATATGATTGAAGTGAAGAAAAGAAACATGGTAGAATGATTAATGTATGTAAACGTTTTAATACATAAGGAGGCAGGAAAATGGTACAACCTTACAAACATGAGCCTTTTACAGACTTTACTGTGGAAGAAAACAGAAAAGCGTACCTGCAAGGCTTAAAAACAGTTGAGGGCTATTTAGGTCAAGACTATGATTTAGTGATTGGCGGAGAGCGCATCTCCACAGAAGATAAGATTATTTCCATCAATCCTTCCAATAAAGAGGAAGTTATCGGCCGCGTATCCAAAGCAAACAAAGAGCTTGCGGAAAAAGCGATGCAGGCTGCCGTGGAAGCGTTTAAAACATGGAGAAAGGTAAAACCGGAAACACGTGCGGATGTGCTGTTCAAAGCTGCAGCGATTCTTCGCCGCCGCAAGCATGAATTTTCTGCGTTATTGACAAAAGAAGCCGGTAAGCCGTGGAAAGAAGCGGACGCTGATACAGCGGAAGCGATTGACTTCCTTGAATACTATGGGCGGCAAATGCTTCGCATCAAAGACGGTGTACCGGTTAACAGCCGTCCGAATGAATTCAACCGTTATGACTACATTCCATTAGGAGTCGGAGTCATTATTTCTCCATGGAACTTCCCGTTAGCGATCATGGCTGGAACAACGGTTGCGGCTATTGTATCCGGAAACACGGTTGTGTTAAAACCAGCGTCTGCAACTCCGGTTGTTGCAGCAAAATTCGTAGAAGTGATGGAAGAAGCAGGCCTTCCAAAAGGCGTGTTAAATTTCGTTCCGGGCAGCGGTTCGGAAGTAGGCGACTATTTAGTTGATCATAAAGATACCCGCTTCATTTCCTTCACTGGATCCCGCGATGTGGGCTTACGCATTTACGAACGCGCATCAAAATTAAATGACGGCCAAATCTGGCTGAAGCGCGTTATCGCAGAAATGGGAGGAAAAGACACAATTATCGTTGATAAAGAAGCTGATCTTGAATTAGCAGCGCAATCGATTGTGGCTTCTGCGTTCGGATTCTCCGGGCAAAAATGTTCGGCTTGTTCCCGTGCGGTTGTCTTTGAGGATGTATATGATCAAGTATTAAACCGAGTTGTGGAGTTAACGAATCAATTAACAGTAGGAAATCCTGAAGATCAAAACACATTCATGGGCCCTGTTATTGATCAAAACGCCTTCAACAAAATCATGGAATATATTGAAATCGGGAAGCAGGAAGGCAAACTGAAGACAGGCGGAGAAGGAGATAGCTCTAAAGGCTTCTTCATAAAGCCGACTGTATTTGCTGATCTTGATCCTAAAGCACGCATCATGCAGGAAGAAATCTTCGGACCGGTTGTTGGCTTTGCAAAAGCGAAAGATTTCGATCATGCGATTGAAATTGCAAACAATACCGAGTACGGTTTAACAGGTGCAGTTATCTCAAATAATCGCGAACACATCGAAAAAGCGCGTGAAGATTTCCATGTCGGAAACTTGTACTTTAACCGCGGATGTACTGGCGCCATCGTTGGGTATCAGCCGTTTGGCGGATTCAACATGTCCGGTACAGATTCAAAAGCAGGCGGTCCTGATTACTTGCTTCTGCATATGCAAGCGAAAACAACTTCAGAAATGTTCTAATGCCATTAAGCCCCTTCTTATTTTGAGAAGGGGTTTTGTGTTTTCAACAAACATTCTTCTAGTACCTTATCCTCTAACAAAAATTAATCCTTCTTATTTTTTTGACAATCAATAATCCCCGAAAAGTTCGGATATTGAAAAACAGCAATAAAAAATTTTCTTAAAAATCATAAAAAGTGTTTCTTTTTTTGATCATCTGTTATATAATACGAATTAACAATAATATGTGTATTATAACAAAGGGGTGTATATAACTCATGTCCACTCAAACGACAGGCATTGAAATCGTTGGTTCGATCAAACCGGGATATGAAGAAATCCTAACAGCAGAAGCACTCAATTTTATTGAAGAATTGGAAAGAAAGTTTGGTCCACGGAGAAAAGAACTGCTGCAGCTCCGGCAAAAAAGGCAAGAAGAAATCAACCAGGGAAAACTCCCGGATTTTCTTCCTGAAACAGAGCATATTCGAAACGGGGATTGGACAATCTCGCCGCTTCCAGACGATCTACGTGACAGACGTGTGGAAATTACCGGACCAACCGATCGAAAAATGATAATAAATGCGTTGAATTCCGGTGCCAAAATCTTTATGGCAGATTGTGAGGACGCCACTTCACCAACTTGGGAAAACATTGTCGAAGGGCAGATTAATCTTAGAGATGCAGTGAACCGGACGATCTCGTTCGAAAATCCAAACGGCAAGAAATATGTTCTTAATGAAAAAACAGCTGTACTTCTTGTTCGTCCAAGAGGCCTTCATCTTGAAGAAAAACATTTGCTGCTTGATGGAAAACCGATTTCCGGCAGTTTCTTCGATTTTGGAATGTACTTTTTCCATAATGCAAAAAATCTGATTGCGAGAGGAACCGGCCCTTATTTTTACTTGCCGAAGCTTGAAAGCCATCTTGAAGCAAGACTGTGGAATGACGTATTTGTTTATTCACAGGAAAAGCTGGGTATCCCTCAAGGGACAATAAAAGCAACGGTTCTTATTGAAACGATTTTGGCTGCGTTCGAAATGCATGAGATCTTATATGAATTAAGGGAGCATTCTGCCGGATTGAACTGCGGACGCTGGGATTATATTTTCAGCTACTTGAAAAAGTTCCGCAATCACGAAAATGTCATCTTGCCTGATAGATCACAGGTGACAATGACTGTTCCGTTTATGAGATCTTACTCACTGCTGACGATTCAGACTTGCCACCGCCGTAAAGCGCCGGCAATTGGAGGTATGGCGGCACAAATTCCTGTTAAAAACAATCCGAAAGCAAATGAAGAAGCTTTTGCAAAAGTACGTGCCGATAAAGAACGGGAAGCACGCGACGGTCATGATGGGACATGGGTAGCACACCCTGCTTTAGTTCCGGTTGCGCTAGAAGTTTTTAATCGGGAAATGCCTGATGCCAATCAAATTGAAACGAAAAAACTTGAAGAACTTAACGTTTCAGCCAGTGACTTACTCGAAGTTCCTGAGGGAACGATCACAGAAAATGGTGTCCGAATGAACATCAATGTCGGAATCCAATATGTGGCATCTTGGCTAAGCGGCAGAGGCGCAGCGCCTATCCATAATCTAATGGAAGATGCTGCTACAGCAGAAATTTCAAGGGCACAGCTTTGGCAATGGATCCGCCATCCAAAAGGTATTTTAGATGACGGCAGAAAAGTGACCGTTGAGATGTATGAGCAGTTTAAGAAAGAAGAGCTCGAAAAAATTAAACAGGAAATCGGTGCTGAAGCTTATGCTAATGGCCGGTTTGAAGAGGCAGTTGAATTGTTTGACAAGCTAATATTAAACGATGAGTTTGCTGAATTCCTAACTCTTCCGGGTTATGAAATTCTATAGATTAATATAATCATAAATTTTAAGGAGGATTTAAACATGACAGATTCTAGAGTACAACAATTACAGGAAAGCTGGGAAAAGGATTCGCGCTGGAAAGGAATTACCCGTCCTTATTCAGCAGAAGATGTAATCAAATTACGTGGGTCAATTGACATTGAGTATACATTGGCACGCCGCGGTGCGGAAAAGCTTTGGAAGCTTGTAAATGAAGAAGATTTTGTAAATGCCCTTGGTGCACTTACAGGCAATCAGGCTGTTCAGCAAGTAAAAGCCGGACTGAAAGCTATTTACTTAAGCGGCTGGCAAGTTGCAGCTGATGCAAACTTGGCAGGTCATATGTACCCTGACCAAAGTTTATATCCGGCAAATAGTGTTCCGCACGTAGTAAAACGTATTAATCAAGCGTTGCAGCGTGCTGACCAAATCCATCATGCTGAAGGGGACCATTCAATTGATTGGTTTGCTCCGATCGTAGCTGATGCAGAAGCAGGCTTTGGCGGACAGCTGAACGTGTTTGAATTGATGAAAGCGATGATTGAAGCCGGGGCTGCAGGGGTTCACTTCGAAGATCAGCTTTCTTCAGAAAAGAAATGCGGACACCTTGGAGGAAAAGTATTACTTCCAACACAAACTGCAGTGAAAAACTTGATTGCTGCACGTTTAGCAGCTGATGTAATGGGTGTACCAACAGTGTTAATTGCTCGGACAGATGCAAACGCAGCGGATATGGTAACAAGTGATGTGGATCCATACGATGCTCCGTTCATTACTGGAGAGCGTACAGAAGAAGGATTCTTCCGCACAAAAGCTGGTTTAGATCAAGCGATTGCTCGCGGATTGGCATATGCACCGTATGCTGATATGATCTGGTGTGAAACATCTGAGCCAAACTTAGAGGAAGCAAGACGATTTGCGGAAGCTATTCATGAGAAGTTCCCTGGCAAGCTGTTAGCTTACAACTGCTCACCATCATTTAACTGGAAGAAAAAGCTTGATGATGAAACGATTGCGAATTTCCAAATTGAGCTCGGAAAAATGGGCTACAAGTTCCAATTCGTTACACTAGCAGGATTCCATACATTGAACCACAGCATGTTCGAACTAGCACGTCAATACAAAGACCGCGGAATGGCGGCTTATTCTGAATTGCAGCAAGCTGAATTTGCAAGTGAAAAGTACGGCTATACAGCTACAAGACACCAGCGTGAAGTTGGCACAGGCTACTTTGATGAAGTTGCCATGGTGATCAGTGGTGGAAGTTCTTCAACTACTGCATTAAAAGGCTCAACGGAAGTAGAACAATTTATCGCCGCAAAATAACAGCAATACCATTTTTGTTGCCATGATTTTTTCACCTAAATTTCTCCTAAATTGATTACCTTCTTTACCGATTCAAAGCGGTAAAGAAGGATTTTTTTTGCTCATAATGGAAATCTTGAGAAGGCACTTTTTTTGAGATTGTTACATACATAATAGTAGCATATGGTAAAGGAGGAATTGGTGTTGCCAAAACAAAATGTTAATGATTATATCTTGCAAGGGATTCATGGAAAGAAAGAAACGAAACCGGATGAACGGCGAAAATTTCTAGGTATACTTAGAGAAAGGATTGTCGCGGCCCTAACTCAACATCAAGTGAGAGAAAACGGGGTTTATAAAGAAATGGAGACTCTAATGAAGGAAAACCCGAATGCTCATCTTTACTTAAACGGGAATATGAATTATTCCTATTTGTCCAAATATATGAAAGTGGCAAAAAAATATAAAATTGAATCTACAATAGTGACAAATAAAGTCCATGACACAGAGATTGGTCTTGTTCTTGCTTATGATTTTGCAATCGATAAGGAAGAAATATATATTATGAAACAGAAAGAGGAGAATCCACAGCCGCAAAAAGGCAAAAGCCAAAAAGGATTGCTGTCAGTTTTCAAAAACGTTTTTAAAAAAGAAAAGTAGAAAAAACCCTCCAACCAGTCCCCCTCAAGTATAAAACGGCACCTGCAGGAAATCCCCTTTCGGCATTTATCAAATGATCCCTTCATTAATTACTGGAAGAAGGAAAAAAGACAGACAAACACTGAGAACTTGGCAAAATTCATGGTAAAATAACGAAGGACATGATGTTTTGAACCTTTCTTCATTTTTGAATATTTACAGGAAAGAGTTCCAAACAATATTGCTCTAAAGCGCTAAAGTCTGATATGATCAAATTATTTGAGTGGAAAGGATATTTTCGGAGGTGACTACCATGTCAAGGATTTCAAAAGACCAGGTAAAGCACGTCGCCCATCTGGCAAGACTTGCGATTACAGAAGAAGAAGCCGAAAAATTTACAAAACAGTTGGATGCAATTATTTCGTTTGCCGAGCAATTAAATGAGCTTGATACGGAAGGCGTCAAACCAACTTCACATGTTCTGGATATGAAAAATGTACTGCGCGAGGACAAGCCTGAGAAAGGACTTCCACAGGAAGAAGTATTAAAAAATGCGCCGGAACATGAAAAGGGACAATTCAAAGTACCGTCTATTTTAGAATAGGGAGGGATAAAGGTGAGCTTATTTGACCAAAAAGTTTCAGAGCTCCATGATCTTTTACATAAAAAAGAAATCAGCGTTTCTGACCTTGTTGATGAATCATACAAGCGTATCAGCTCTGTTGAGGATAAGGTGCAGGCCTTCTTGACATTAGATGAAGAAAATGCCCGTGCTGCCGCGAGAAAACTGGACGAAAAGCTTGGCACGGATGAATCAAAAGGTTTGCTGTTTGGTATGCCAATCGGGATAAAAGACAATATCGTTACGAAGAATTTGCGGACTACGTGTGCAAGCAAAATTCTCGAAAACTTTGATCCGATTTATGACGCAACGGTCATAAAAAAATTACAGCATGCAGAAACCATCACAATCGGTAAATTGAATATGGACGAATTTGCCATGGGGTCTTCAACAGAAAACTCCGCATTTCAAAAAACACGAAACCCATGGAATTTGGAAACGGTGCCTGGAGGTTCATCAGGCGGTTCAGCGGCATCTGTCGCAGCGGGTGAAGTTTTGTTTTCTTTAGGTTCAGATACAGGAGGATCCATTCGCCAGCCGGCAGCTTTTTGCGGAGTGGTAGGACTAAAACCGACGTATGGACGAGTTTCACGTTTTGGTCTTGTTGCGTTTGCGTCATCTCTTGATCAAATCGGGCCAATCACCCGAAATGTTGAAGATAATGCCTACTTATTACAGGCTATTTCAGGTGTTGATCCAATGGATTCCACATCAGCGAATGTAGATGTTCCAAACTTTGTGGAAGCACTGACAGGTGATATTAAAGGATTAAAGATTGCAGTTCCAAAAGAATACCTCGGCGAAGGGGTAAGAGAGGAAGTACGCCAGTCGGTCCTTGATGCGTTAAAAGTGCTTGAAAAATTAGGCGCTGCATGGGAAGAAGTTTCTCTGCCGCATTCAAAATATGCACTTGCTACTTATTATTTGCTTTCTTCTTCAGAAGCATCTGCAAATCTTGCCCGATTTGACGGCGTCCGTTACGGCTATCGGACTCCAAATGCGGAGAACTTGATTGATATGTATAAAAAAACCCGTGCTGAAGGTTTTGGCGATGAAGTCAAACGGCGGATTATGCTTGGTACATTTGCTTTAAGTTCGGGGTATTATGATGCATATTACAAAAAGGCGCAAAAAGTGCGTACGCTAATTAAAAAAGACTTTGAAGATGTTTTTGAAAAATTCGATGTGATCATCGGACCTACAACCCCGACATCGGCCTTTAAAATCGGAGAACAAGTGGATGATCCGTTAACAATGTATGCAAACGACATTTTAACGATTCCTGTCAACCTTGCTGGTGTTCCGGCAATCTCTATTCCTTGCGGTTTTACAAATGGCTTGCCGCTCGGCCTTCAAATTATAGGAAAACATTTTGATGAAAGCACCGTATATCGCGTTGCCCATGCGTTCGAACAGGCAACTGATTTTCATAAACAAAAACCACAGTTGTAAGGGGTGAGAAGAATGAACTTTGAAACAGTGATAGGCCTTGAAGTACACGTAGAATTAAAAACTGATTCCAAAATCTTTTCTGCAAGCCCGAACCAATTTGGCGCTGAACCTAACACAAATACTTCTGTCATTGAACTCGGATATCCGGGCGTACTGCCTGTTTTGAATAAAAAGGCTGTCGAGTACGCGATGAAAGCGGCCATGGCACTAAACTGTGAAATAGCAACAGAAACGAAGTTTGACCGCAAAAACTATTTTTATCCGGACAATCCGAAGGCATATCAGATTTCCCAATTCGATAAGCCGATCGGCAAGAACGGCTGGATTGAAATCGAAGTGAACGGGAAAAAGAAAAAGATTGGAATTACCCGCCTTCATTTAGAAGAAGATGCAGGGAAATTAAACCATGAAAACGGCTATTCTCTTGTAGATTTAAATCGCCAAGGTACGCCGTTAATTGAAATTGTTTCAGAGCCGGATATCCGTACTCCTGACGAAGCGTATGCCTATCTTGAAAAATTAAAATCAATTATCCAATATACGGGTGTGTCTGATTGTAAAATGGAAGAGGGTTCGCTCCGCTGTGATGCAAATATATCAATCCGCCCGGTTGGCCAAAAAGAATTTGGAACCAAAACGGAGTTGAAAAACTTAAACTCTTTTAATTTTGTGCGAAAGGGATTGGAGTATGAAGAAAAACGCCAGCGGGAAGTGGTGCTTGCAGGCGGAACGATTCAGCAGGAAACACGCAGGTATGATGAAGCGACAAATACGACGATATTAATGCGTGTGAAAGAAGGTTCGGATGACTATCGCTACTTCCCAGAGCCTGATCTTGTGGAATTGTATATTGATGAAGAATGGAAAGAACGCGTGAGAGCGGAAATACCTGAACTTCCTGACCAGCGGAAAAAACGTTATATTGAAGAACTGGGACTACCTGCTTATGATGCAGCTGTTTTAACAGTAACAAAAGAAATGGCAGATTTTTTTGAGGCAACCGTGAAAGCAGGTGCAGATCCGAAACAAGCATCGAACTGGATAATGGGAGAGGTGTCTGCATATTTAAATGCGGAGCAAAAAGAGCTTCACGAAGTGTCTTTAACACCCGAAAGCCTCGCAGGAATGATTAAGCTGATTGAAAATGGCACAATTTCTTCGAAAATCGCCAAAACAGTATTTAAAGAGTTAATTGAAAATGGCGGAGATGCAGAGCAAATCGTCAAAGAAAAAGGACTAGTTCAGATCTCCGATGAAGGCGCGCTTCTAAAAATTATTGCTGAAGTAATAGAGGCGAATCCGCAATCAGTCCAAGACTTTAAAAATGGGAAGAGTAAAGCGATTGGCTTCCTTGTCGGCCAGGTAATGAAAGCAACAAAAGGACAAGCAAATCCACCGTTGGTTAATAAATTATTAAATCAAGAATTGCAAAAGCTATAATTTTGGAGTTGACGGGTTTAAAATTACCCGTCAGCTTTTTAATTTTTAACAGATTAAGTTCAATCTTCTGGTCGGCACTGTTTTTGTCGAAATGAGCTCAGCAGCTTTTTGACAATTTCCGCATCTATTTCCTGGGAAAAGTGTTTGATATTTATGTACTCTTTCAGAATTTAATCAAACGTTTGATTAAACAGTTGTTCAGCGTTTTTTTGAAGAATGGTGTAGAAAAAGGATATTGGCATAGATCCAGCGAATATAGTAAAATGTATGCCATCGGGATATAGCTCAGCTTGGTAGAGCACTAGCATGGGGTGCTAGGGGTCGCAGGTTCGAATCCTGTTATCCCGATTTTTAATATTGAAGAGTTATAATCAAAATCAAAGGGGGGTGGCTCAATATCAAAGGGTCAGACCCTTTTTTGTCATTTCTTAATTAAATAGAATTTTCTAAAGGGAGAAAAAAATCAAAAAAGTCCTTGCAATCATTCATGACTATGTTATATTAAACTATGACAATAAAATAATTGGCACTAGGGGTGCCGGAGAATGGCCGGCTGAGATAAAGATCCGCAATCTTTGACCCTTTTACCTGATCTGGTTAGTACCAGCGTAGGGAAGTGTATTGACTTAGTCATACAAAAGCAGATTCCTTCCGTTGGAGTCTGCTTTTTTTGACTCCAGCGATTATGTGAATATTTGCATGGTTTTCCTTGCCCCCCCAGTGCCTGAACATTGGAGGGATTTTTTTATGAAAAAAACACAGAAGCTTACGTTAACTGCCATGATGATTGCAATTGGCACATTGACTAGCCACATGTTTTTTATTCCTATTGGGTTTGCCAAGGTTTTCCCAATGCAGCATTTTATAAATGTTTTGTCAGCGGTTTTATTGGGCCCGTATTACGCAGTTGCCCAAGCGCTTTGCGTTTCCATTTTAAGAAATTTGATGGGAACCGGCTCCGTTTTTGCATTTCCGGGTAGTATGATAGGAGCCTTTTTGGCAGCATATTTGTATTTGAAGACGAAAAAGATTTACATGGCTTTTGCTGGTGAAGTCATCGGAACAGGATTGCTGGGTGCTCTTGCTTCATATCCGATTGCGTTTCTATTCATGGGAAAAGAAGCAACGTTATTTGGATTCATTCCATCGTTTATGGTTAGCTCTTTATCAGGTGCTTTTATCGGTTATGTCATTTTGACTGTTTTCTTAAGAAATACTGCGGCCAAAGATAAGGTAATTAAAAAAACCTCTTTTATTAACAGGATTTGATTGAATGAGCAATTTAATATTTTTTGTGCTCATCCGCTCTCTTTAAAGCCGCATGTTTTCAATAAATACATAAAATATGAGGAGGAACTATTTTATGAAAACCAATGTGACTCAAATGATGTATTCTTTTCCGGGAAGCAAAAAAGTGTATGTGCAAGGTTCAAGACCTGATATTCAAGTTCCGATGCGGGAAATCTCACTTAGCCCAACGGAAACCATGTTTGGAAAAGAAGAAAATAAGCCTGTTCGTGTGTATGATACAAGTGGACCATACACTGATCCGAATTATGAGGTTGATTTGAAAAAAGGGCTTCCAAAGCTTCGCAGAAAGTGGATTTTGGAAAGAGGAGATGTTGAAGAATATCAGGGCAGATCTGTTAAGCCTGAGGACAATGGTTACCGCAGCGAAGATGAAGCAAACCGGAAGATCGAGGTTTTTCCAAATGCTAACAATCGGCCGCTTAGAGCGAAAAAAGGGCGTAATGTTACGCAAATGCATTATGCAAGAAAGGGAATCATTACCCCTGAGATGGAGTTCATTGCGATTAGAGAACAGCTGGATCCTGAATTTGTCCGCAGTGAGGTAGCAAAGGGTAGAGCAATCATACCGGCAAATATTAATCATCCTGAGGCCGAGCCAATGATTATTGGGCGCAATTTCCATGTAAAGATTAATGCGAATATTGGGAATTCAGCCGTAACCTCGTCGATTTCTGAAGAGGTTGAAAAAATGACTTGGGCCGTCCGTTGGGGTGCCGATACAATCATGGATTTATCGACAGGAAAAAACATACATACAACGAGAGAATGGATTATTCGAAATTCTCCGGTCCCAGTCGGAACGGTGCCAATTTATCAGGCACTTGAAAAAGTGAAAGGCGTTGCTGAAGATCTGACATGGGAAATTTACCGGGATACATTAATTGAGCAGGCTGAACAGGGAGTTGACTACTTTACCATTCATGCCGGAGTTTTACTTCGTTATATTCCATTAACGGCAAAACGGACAACAGGGATTGTTTCCCGCGGTGGATCGATCATGGCTCAATGGTGTTTGGCTCATCACGAAGAAAATTTCTTGTATACTCACTTTGAGGAGATTTGTGAGATTTTAAAAACGTATGACATTTCGGTCTCACTGGGAGATGGTCTAAGACCGGGTTCGATCGCTGATGCGAATGATGAAGCGCAATTTGCAGAATTGCAAACGTTAGGGGAGCTTACAGAAATAGCATGGAAGCATGACGTCCAAGTAATGATTGAAGGACCTGGGCATGTACCGATGCATCGTATAAAAGAGAATGTGGAAAAGCAAATGGAAATTTGCAAGGAGGCTCCATTTTACACATTGGGACCTTTAACAACAGATATAGCGCCGGGATACGACCATATTACTTCAGCAATTGGCGCGGCGATGATCGGCTGGTACGGTACAGCGATGCTTTGTTATGTTACGCCAAAAGAGCATCTGGGCTTGCCGAACAAAAATGATGTTAGAGAAGGGGTTATTGCTTATAAAATTGCGGCACATGCTGCTGATTTAGCAAAAGGCCATCCAGGTGCTCAAATAAGAGATGATGCTCTATCAAAAGCACGTTTTGAATTTCGCTGGAATGACCAGTTTAATCTTTCTCTTGATCCTGACAGGGCGAGGGAGTATCATGATGAAACACTTCCAGCCGAGGGAGCAAAAACGGCTCACTTCTGTTCAATGTGTGGTCCTAAGTTCTGTTCAATGCGGATTTCACAGGATATTCGGAATATGGCAATGGAAAAGGGCATGACGGAAGAAGAAATTATTAAGACTGGAATGAAAGAAAAAGCACAGGAGTTTGTCGATAATGGATCAGTTATATATAAATAAAGATCAGCGTTCCGCTGTTGTTGAAGAGCTGCAGGAAGAAGTGAAACGTCTCAAGGAAAATATTAATAAATTAGAACAGCAAATACACTTCATTCAACAAACTTGCAAACATGTTTTCCTTGAATTTGAAGGCTTTCGAAAATGCATAAAGTGTCAAAAAATTGATATCCAATATTATTAAAACGCAAGAAAAAAGAGTTTGGAAAGAGGCTGGCCTTATAAGTGCCTGGCTCCCCTCTGAAGTTACTAAATATTGTTGAAACATCGTCCATATTTTCAATATTTAGTAATTTTGGGTGCCCGGCGCTTAGTTTTGGTCAGCCTCTTTTAAAAACCGAACAGCATGGTGATAAATTTTTTTCTCTGTTTCTTTTTTTGACCAGTCTGATCAAAAACAAGCAAGTTTTCTGATTTTTTCTTCTCGCTCTGCTTTTGCTCAAGAAGTTCTATGCGTTCATGCAGTTTTTTTATTTCATTTTGCAGTTCCTCGATTTCGCGGCGGTGCTGAAGAAGCTGGTAGGAGACGACGGAATCTGCTTTATCATTGAGTCTTCTTTCTAAATCATTTATTTTATTGACTAGTTCCTCGTTGACGCTAACATTATTTGATGTCTTAGCTGTACCTTTGCGTATTTTTTTTTGAGTAACGGCAAGATCTTGAAGAGGAACACCGTTTTTGAGCTGCTCATGAACTTGTTTTAAAAGTTCAATATCTTCATCTGTAAACACATAATGGCCAAGATCATTTCGTTCCATTTTAAGATCCAGCTGTTTTACCCATCGCTGTACCGTGCTTTGTGAAACCCCTAACAACTTTGCAACAGCACTTGTATTCATCATGATCCCTCCTCTTGTTACTGTTCGTTATCTTTAAAGATACAGTTCGCTATTCTTAAGAGAATTCCTTTCCTGTTGACAAAACAAGTTCTTATTCGGCAAAGAAAGTGGATTTCTTGTGTTTTTTTCTTTAAGGATGTCGATAAACGTAATGAGGGAAAGGCCTAGTCCATGTTAAAAGAGGGCCAGACCCTTATGCAGGAGGATTGATTCTGTCTTTTTTGATTCGTTTGTCATTGATTTTTGGTTCTTCTTTATTAATGAAGTTCCGGATGTTGGAGTGATGCAGAAAAATAAGAAAAATCGTAAAAAGTACAAAAACTATCGAATGGAATGTATCCTGGTGAAATAACGAAAAAATGAATAAAGATAAACCGACTGAAATTGATCCGAAAAACACATATTTCGTAAGTGTGATCACTAGAAAAAAGGTTATGTAAGCAATTGCGAACATCCAAATATTTGAAATGAGGAGAGCCCCTGCGGTAGTCGCAATTGCCTTTCCGCCCCGAAAGCCGGCAAAAACGGGAAAACAATGACCGATGACAGCAGTAATCCCAAGATACAGAGGTTCAATTTGAACCGAAAACAAAGTTGGGAGCACAGCAGCAAGAGCACCTTTTCCGACATCGACGAGCAATACCACAACTGCAGCTTTTTTCCCCAATACTCTTAATGTATTTGTTGCTCCGGGATTATTGCTTCCATGTTCTCTGATATCTATTTTGAAAAAATATTTGCCGAATAAGACAGCAGTCGGGATGGACCCTAAAAGATAGGCCAAAAGAAAAAGAAACCATTTCATTAGTATCTTACATCCTTTATTATTTAAGACATTCCATCATTCGTTTCATAAACTAATAGGCGAACATATATACCTCCCAAGCAAACTAATGATGGACAAACCCTATCAAAATTGTATTTAACAGCATTTTACCATATAATATTTTTATCTTAATTAATTATTTATAATATTCTAAAAAATTTTCTCCCAAACCGTTCAGCATGCTTGTGGTGTTTGTGTCTTAAAATCATAAACACTTAAAATATTTTGCCATAAAAGCTGGTCAAATTTAAAGATACATAGATTGGAAGGAGGTCAACCATGGTTAGAGTACTGTTTGTTTGTTTGGGCAATATTTGCCGCTCGCCCATGGCTGAAGCAGTTTTTCGACATAAAGTAAAAGAGGCAGGACTGGAGGATAAAATTTTTGTAGATTCTGCTGGAACCGGCCACTGGCACGTGGGGCAGCCCCCTCATGAAGGAACTCGTCGGATTCTAACTGAGCACAAGATTGACTATACTGGGGTAACAGCAAGGCAGATAGGCACGAAAGATCTAGAAGAGTTTGATTATATCATTGCCATGGATAAGGAAAATGTCCGCCATTTGAAACAGTTGGCTCCTCATGAGCATCAATCTAAAATTGTCCGTTTGCTAGAATTTCTCCCCGGGAGTGACACCCTGAATGTCCCCGATCCTTATTATTCAGGAAACTTTGAGTATGTGTATAAGCTGATTAATGAGAGTTGTGATCACTTGCTGGATTATATCCGCCAGCGTGAGCATCTATGATACATAAAGTAGAGAACATTTTGCGTGAAATGGGAGACCAATCTCCGCTCAATGAGGTGACACCTGTTTCCGGTGGTGATATTAGCCGCTCTTTTAAAGCGAAAACAGCCAATGGAGTCTATTTTATAAAAATCAACGATGAGGCTGCTAAGGATTTCTTTCAGAAAGAGGCTGAGGGTTTAAACCTTTTACGCCAAGCAGGCGCCTTGCCTGTTCCACAAGTGTACCATGTCAGTTCCCCATCAGCCGATGACGGGTATATCGTCATGGAATGGGTCAAAGGAGAGCCAGCACCTGATACGGAATCCCGTTTAGGGCATGGACTTGCATTATTACACCAGCACACCCATACACACTATGGTTTGGCTGAAAACAATTATATCGGCAAACTGCCACAGCCTAATGGCTGGGAAAAGAGCTGGATTCGATTTTTAAGAGAACAGCGTTTAGGATTTCAAGCAAAATTAGCTGATAAAAGAGGGAGGCTCCCCATTGGACGAAAAACAAGGCTTGAAAAGCTGCTAGACAGACTTGATCAATGGGTTCCTGATTATCACCAGCCTGTTCTGCTGCACGGGGATCTGTGGAGTGGGAACTGGTTGGCTGGACCCGGGGGAGAACCTTATCTGATTGATCCAGCTGTCTTCTATGGGGAAAGGGAGTTTGAACTTGCTTTTACCGAATTGTTTGGAGGCTTTTCCCCGCGTTTTTATGCTGCCTATCGTGATGTACAGCCATTATCAGATGATTATGAGGAAGTTCGCCCGCTTTACCAGTTGTATTACTTGCTTGTGCACTTGAATCTGTTTGGTGAATCCTACGGTCCGAGCGTGGATCGTATTTTAAGATATTATGTGGGTTAATCAATATGAGGATAAATGAAGTTTGAACCATAATAAAGACTTGGAATGATGTGTGGCAGCCATCGGATTCTTAAAAATTACCAAGATGTGGTTGCCACGTATGATGACCAGAATCAAAATTAATGCAAATCACCCCGCAAACATGACAGAGTCAAGTTTTGTGGGTATTTTTCTTTTGTGCAGAGAAATTAAATTTTTGATTTGTTTGTAATCTATTTATTTACGAATGGTTTGAATTGGTTTTGCGGTTTTAATTTTAACAAGTATAATCGATAAAGGAGAGATGCCACTGGAACGGCAAATACATTTGTATTCCTTGATTCACACATAGTCTACATTTGTTCATTAGCAATTTACTACTTATGACTTGTGCTCTGGCAATGGTTACTTTTTGCAGTTTCGCTCAGTCTATGGCATGATTTAAGAGAAAGAAATAATTTCATTGAAAAATTTGATGGGAAGAATATGTTCCAGTGATAACGGGGATATGCCGCCGCATTCTGAGGGGAGTACAAAAGAAAAGCCGCTCCCATTTTTTGTTTAGATTAAAATGAAATGAGGAGACATTGACAATGGACTTTATCACGATTTTAAAAGCAATTATTTTGGGGATTGTAGAAGGATTAACAGAATTTGCTCCTGTTTCGTCAACGGGGCACATGATTATCGTGGATGATATGTGGCTTAAATCAGAGGAGTTTTTAACAAAATATGGAGCAAATACGTTTAAAGTCGTCATTCAGCTTGGCTCGATTTTAGCTGTTGTTGTCGTTATGAAGGACCGATTTTTTGATTTGTTAAGATTGAGACGCCGCAGCAAAGATGGAGTTGCAGGTCAAGGGCGTCTTAAGATAACACACGTTATTGTTGGATTAATCCCAGCAGGTATTTTAGGAGTTTTATTTGAAAATTATATTGATGAATATTTATTTTCCACTGCTACCGTGTTAATTGGTTTAGTCATTGGTGCAGTTTTGATGATTATTGCAGATGTATTTGGCGGCAAAAACCCGAAAGTTCACACGGTTGACCAAATTACATATAAACAAGCTCTAATAATTGGACTTATTCAATGTCTTTCTTTATGGCCTGGATTTTCTCGTTCAGGCGCAACGATTTCAGCCGGTGTTTTGGCAGGATTGAGTTATCGCGCTGCCGCTGACTTTACGTTTTTGATGGCTGTACCGATTATGGCCGGGGCGAGTGGGATTTCATTATTGAAAAACCTTGAATATATTTCGATCGATGACCTTCCGTTTTTTATTGCAGGCTTTATTAGTGCATTTGTATTTGCTTTGATCTCGATTAAATTTTTCTTAAGGCTCATTGATAAAATTAAACTCGTGCCGTTCGCAATTTATCGGATACTTTTGGCTCTCATTATTTATATTGTCTACTTTTAATTAAACAATTTTTTAAAAAAATGGTATCTTTTTCTTGTTAATTTCGTCTAAAAAAGTGAAATATACTCTGTCATGTTTTTAGAAATTGCCTGGAAAAATTCTGTTTTTTTGGCAAAAGGCTTTAAAAAGGTATATGCTTATGTCCGGACAGACAGGGTATATGTGAGTATCATGAATCCGAAAATTTACAGGAACTCTCCATAAGAAGTTCTGCTTTATTTGTAAACTTAATAAGACTTAATTTCATTAATAGGATGATGGGGATGAAACGAGCGAGAATCATTTATAATCCAACTTCAGGCCGCGAATTGTTTAAAAAGCACCTTCCAGAAGTGCTGCAAAAGCTAGAGATGGCCGGTTATGAAACTTCCTGCCATGCAACGACTGGCGAGGGAGATGCGATACAAGCAGCAAGGACTGCTGTGGAGCGCCGCTACGATATCGTAATTGCTGCTGGCGGAGACGGCACAATCAATGAAGTGGTAAACGGGATGGCGGAACAGGAATATCGGCCAAAGCTTGGGATTATTCCGATGGGGACAACGAACGACTTTGCCCGTGCGCTTCATATTCCGCGGGATGTCGAAGCGGCGACAGACATTATCGTAAAAGGTGATACGATTCCGGTCGATATTGGAAGAATGAATGATCGCTATTTTATTAATATCGCCGGAGGCGGGCGGCTGACAGAGTTAACATATGAGGTGCCGAGCAAGCTGAAAACAGTGCTTGGCCAACTCGCCTATTATTTAAAAGGGATTGAAATGCTTCCGTCCATTCGGGCAACAAAATTCAGCATCGAATATGATGGAAAGCTTTTTGAAGGGGAAGCAATGCTATTCCTTGTTGCCTTGACGAATTCAGTCGGAGGTTTTGAAAAGCTAGCCCCTGACGCATCAATTAACGATGGATTGTTTACGTTATTAATCCTGAAAAAAATCAATCTTGCTGATTTTATCAGGATCGCAACACTAGCGATTCGCGGCGAACATTTAAATGATGAAAATGTTATTTATACAAAAGCAAACCGAGTTAAGGTTTATTCCGACGAAAAAGTGCAATTGAACCTTGACGGAGAATACGGTGGATTGCTTCCTGCGGAATTTGAAAACCTTTACCGGCATTTTGAAGTTTTCGTGCCAATTGAAAAAATTCGTCCGCAAGACCGTCCGTTATGAAAGGGGGCCAGACCCTCGCTGCTTTAAAGCGGTGAGGGTCTGGCCCTCGATGCTTTAAAGTGGTAAAAAGATGCTGTTTTTTCTGTTTTATGCCTAAACTACTAAAATTATCCTATATTATTATCTAGTAAAACACATCCTTCGAATCTACTTTTTAGAAAATAGAATTGGTATGATGTTTGTAACAACCAGAGCTGGCTTTCAAACAAATTTGAGGAGGGAGTAATATGAAAAACTATGTTCATGTAATCCCGCACAAATTGGTTGAGCAGCTGAATGAAGTAAATGAAATCCCAACAGGTGTTGACATTATCCAAGCTCCGAAAATCTGGGAAAAAACAAAAGGAAAAGGAATTACAGTTGCGGTGCTGGATACCGGTTGTGATACAGACCATCCTGACTTGAAAGACCGAATTATTGCCGGACGTAATTTTACAAAGGATGATGGCGGAAATCCGGAAATATTTGAAGATTATAATGGGCACGGTACCCATGTAGCAGGCACGATTGCCGCTAGCTTAAACAATAACGGAGTTGCAGGTGTTGCCCCTGAAGCAAATCTACTAATCTTAAAAGTTCTCGGAAAAGACGGGTCAGGGCAATATGATTGGATTATAAACGCCATTCGCTATGCAATTGAGCAAAAAGTAGATATCATTTCCATGTCTTTAGGCGGACCGTCTGACATCAAAGAATTGCATGATGCAATAAAAGAAGCAGTACTGACACATCATATTCTTGTCGTTTGCGCAGCTGGTAATGAAGGTGACGGCGAATATATAACAGATGAATTTGCTTATCCGGGCTCCTATAACGAAGTTATTAGTGTTGGAGCCGTTGATCTCGAACGACATTCCTCCCACTTTACAAATTCCAATAATCAAGTTGATATAGTTGCCCCTGGAGAAAAAATCCTTTCCACATATTTAAATGGAAGTTACGCAACTCTAAGCGGAACCTCAATGGCCACTCCACATGTTTCAGGTTCACTGGCATTGATAAAAAACTTATCAAAATCTGCTTTTGAAAGAGAACTGACCGAACCAGAATTATATGCCCAATTAATTAAGCGGACGGTACCGCTCGGCAATTCTCCAAAGCTTGAAGGGAACGGCTTTATTTATTTAACGCTGCTCGATTATGTGAAGAAAGTTTTTGACGAGAAAGCTCTGGTTGAATTAGTAAAATAAATGTTTTTATAGAGATGGTACCGGGAATCACCTTCCTGGTCTCATCTCTTTTTTTTTCTTTTTTCCCGCCGGGGGCCTCATTACAAATCTCTGATTTAGCGGTGATGAAAAAGAACTTTTTTATTTTTTGCAATATTTTTAATAACAAAAAAACTCTTAATATGGTAAAATAACTTTACGAACGTTAGTTCCAAATCTCTCCTATCATAAAAAGTCGTTGGATTTAGGATGGAGGAGTTCACTTTGGCGATACAGACGTATTGTTTTTTTTTATAAGGTCTTTTAGCATATAATAAAGGGAAATGAAGGCAATTGCTATTCTTGGGGAAAATTTCATTCATAAGATTCAATACAGGAAGTATAAGGGAAAGCTCTTAAGATACAGATTCTCTTTTAGTAAAAGAAATATCATGACAACGTGGATAAAGTGGTTGGAGGGAAAAAAGTGAAACATATTTACGATGATGACAGCTTGACACTGCATACTGATCTTTATCAGATCAATATGGTTGAGGCATACTGGCGTGATAACATACATAATCGGAAAGCGGTATTTGAATTGTTTTTCAGGAAACAGCCATTTGGCAACGGATATGCTGTGTTTGCCGGATTGGAGCGCATTATTCAATATATTCAAAATTTCCGCTTTACCGATAGCGATATAAAATATTTAAGGGAAGAAATCGGTTATAGTGAGGACTTTCTTAGTTATTTAAAGGATTTGCGTTTTACTGGGAACATCCGCTGCATGAAAGAAGGAGAATTGGTTTTTGCAAATGAGCCGATTCTTCGGGTTGACGCTCCGCTTGCTGAAGCGCAGCTGATTGAGACGGCTCTCTTGAATATTGTGAACTACCAAACGCTGATTGCAACAAAGGCTGCTAGAATCAAGCAAGTTGTCGGCGATGAAGAAGTAATGGAGTTCGGTACGAGACGAGCGCAGGAAATGGATGCAGCAATCTGGGGAACAAGAGCAGCGTATATTGCCGGCTTTGATTCTACCAGCAACGTCCGCGCCGGAAAAATGTTTGGCATTCCTGTTGCCGGAACCCTTGCTCATTCTATGGTGCAGGCATATAAAGATGAGTATTCTGCTTTTCTTAAATACGCAGAGGCTCATAAAGATTGTGTCTTCCTGGTTGATACATATGATACACTTCGTTCCGGCGTGCCAAACGCGATTCGTGTGGCAAAAGAGCTGGGTGACAAAATTAATTTTAGAGCGATCCGCCTCGACAGTGGAGACCTTGCCTATCTTTCAAAAAAGGCTCGTAAAATGCTCGACGAAGCCGGATTTCATGATACGAAAATTGTTGCTTCCAGTGATCTTGATGAATATACGATCATGAACTTAAAGGCCCAGGGTGCAAAGATCGACAGCTGGGGAATCGGCACGAAGTTGATTACCGCCTACGATCAGGCTGCTCTAGGAGCTGTTTATAAACTTGTTGCAATTGAAGATGAAAACGGTAACATGGTGGATTCAATCAAAATATCAGCCAACCCTGAAAAAGTTACGACGCCCGGACTGAAAAAAGTTTATCGAATTATTAATACTGTCAACAACAAAGCTGAAGGGGATTACATCGCCTTGGAGGATGAGAATCCACAGCAGGAAGAACACCTGAAAATGTTCCATCCGGTCCATAAGTACATTAACAAATCTATCTCTAATTTTGTCGCAAAAGATTTGCATGAAGATATTTACGTAGACGGCGAGCTTGTTTTTGAGCTGCCAAGCCTTGAAGAGTCACGCGAGTATTTCCGTAAAAATCTCGCTTTGCTTTGGGATGAATACAAACGTACGATGAATCCTGAGGAATATCCGGTTGATTTAAGCCAAAAGTGCTGGGAGAACAAAATGCGCAACATCGCAGAGGTCCGCGAGAAGGTTAATAAAATGACGGAAAGTTAAGTGGAGAGAGTCTATCAGATAATTTGATAGGCTCTTCTATTTTTTACAGGTAACTTCAATTTAGCTTAATTCTTCTGAATGTTTGAAGTCTAGGGAAATAGATTGAAAAATTTCTAAAATGAATCGAGAAATCAGGAAAAAAAGGATCGATAAACTGTTGGAATCGATTAAAAACCAGATTTTCAAATTGGAATTATGGCTTAGCAGTAATAATTTCGTTAAAATAACTTTTTAGCAATATCCACCGGGCGGGATAAAGATGAATAAACTCTTCTATCACTTCCGGTGAATATATAACCAGGCAATCGAGATTTGGTTTGTTCAGCTTTAAATCATATAAAAGAGCATGCGGAATGGTGTAATAGTCATATAGTTGATAGGGATTTAGCTTGACCAAATGAATCTTTTTATTTTCCACTAAATCGAAAAGAATCTCTTTCTGCAGTTGGATACTTTCCTTACTTGATAAGCCATGTAATCTTTTTCTCTCATTAATGAAGGATATGCCTTGCATATTAAGCCTCCGTTCCAATTTGATTATTACTTTTATCGCCAAAAAGGAATAAATTCAGACATTTCACTTAAATAGGGATTGGAAAATTACGCAGAAAAGAAAAAAATTTTTTTCTTACAGAGACAATGATGTAAACGCTCTCTAAAACTTATCGGCAAAAAATAAAGTTGACAATAAAGCAAATGGGTTTTAATATTCAAACTATCAAGAAAATTTAAAAACAAAATAGACTCTTATCAAGAGTGACCGAGGGAACAGGCCCAATGACGTCCGGCAACCTCCTTTATGGAACGGTGCTAAATCCTGCAGAATGAGCAATTCATTCTGAAAGATAAGGTGAAACTGAACGGAAAAAAAGTAGCCTCTTTCAGAATGAAAGAGGCTTTTCTTATTGCTCTTTTTAGTGCCGTGAGAGTTCCACGCTGGATAAGGTTTTTGGGATTATTGCGAAACACTCTTAATAAGTGGCTATTTTTACAAACCATTATTTGGACAGGAAAGGAAAAGAAAGTATGGCAACCGTTATTTTAGAAGGAGTCCGCACCCCATTTGGAAAGTTTAGAGGAAAACTGGCAGATGTAACAGCCAAACAGTTGGGAACCATTGCAGTCAAGGAATTGCTTCGTCGGATTCCGGAGGCAAAAAAGGCAGACGGAGTTTTGCTTGCACAGGTAATCCAGGCGGGAGAAGGACAAAATCCAGCACGAAAAGTTGCCGTAGAAGCGGGAGTAGATCTCTCGGTACCTGCGATTACGCTTAATAATGTTTGTCTTGCCGGATTGGCTTCCGTTGCGGATGCTGCTCGAAGGATTGCATTACAGGAAGGGCAGTTATACATAGTCGGGGGCTATGATTCGATGACAAACGCTCCGCATATAGCTAACTTACGAAAAAGCGTCACTCTTGGAAAAGCAGAGTTCACGGACACATTAATCAATGACGGGCTGTGGTGCTCTCTTTCAAACGAATTAATGGGTGTATTGACTGACAAGAAAAACAAAGAACTCGGAATCACTCGTAAGGAACAGGATGAATTTGCTTGCCTTTCACAGCAAAGGGCTTTTTCAGCATTAAAAGAAAGCCGTTTGCAGGAAGAAATTACTCCTGTATACGTGAATGAAGAATTGGTAAAGGAAGATGAAGGCATTCGCCCTAACACCACGATTGAAGGACTAGCTAAACTTCGTCCTGTATTTACAGAAGATGGAACGATTACTGCCGGAAACGCATCGCAAATGTCAGATGGAGCGAGTGCCGGAATTGTCGCAAGTGAGACGCTCGCTGAAAAACTTGGATACACACCGCTTGCAAGAATTATCGGTTGGGCAGATATTGCCGGTCCGGATACAAGCCTCCATTTAAAACCGGCTCAAGCAATTGAAAAAGTCCTCGAAAAGACGGGACTTTCGGTCAATGATATAGATTTGTTTGAAATAAACGAAGCATTTGCCAGTGTGGCAATTGCCAGTTGCAAAAAACTGCGGATTCCATTTGAAAAAGTGAATGTTAACGGCGGAGCGATCGCCATTGGCCATCCATTAGGAGGCACCGGTTTCCGGTTGCTCTTAACTCTTGTTCATGAATTAAGACGGCGCGGCGGCGGAAAAGGAATTGCGGCACTTTGCGGCGGGGGCGGCCAGGGAACAGCAGTCTTAGTAGAAGTTCCGGAGAGGTGGTAACCATGACAGCAAATATTCAAGAAACTTTTGATTTTCTCAATCAGCAAGAGCCAGTATGGAAACCTGATAAAACACTCATTGAAAATGCAAACATCCAATTATTCATGAAAAAACACAGTATTTCCAACATCGAAGAACTTCACAGAAAGTCGATACAGAACCCGGGGTGGTTTTATAATAGCGTGCTTGAAGAGTTTGAAATCCCTTGGCATCAGCCGTATGAACAGCTTTTGAATACAGAAAAAGGCATTGCATTTGCTAAGTGGTTTGTAGGTGGAAAAACCAATCTCCATTATTACACCATTGAAAAACAGATCAGGCTTGGAAGAGGAGATGCCATTGCATTGATCTGGGAAGGTGAAGATGGTTGCTCGATATCTTATTCCTACAAAGAACTGAACGAAAAAGTAAATAAGCTGGCATCTGCTCTTAAATCCCTTGGAGTTTCTAAAGGAGACCGCATTGGGATTTACCTTCCGCCTATTCCGGAAACACAAATTTCTTTATTTGCCTGTGCAAAAATTGGTGCGGTTGTCATTCCGGTGTTTTCAGGCTACGGGGCCGAGGCCGTCGCATCAAGGCTGAACGACGGTGAAGCAAAAGTCTTGATTACAGCCGATGGTTTTTATCGCCGTGGAAAGACCGTCAAGCTGAAGGAGGAAGCTGATAGGGCAATTCAGCTAGCTCCATCGGTGCAGCGAGTCATTATTGTGAACCGTTTAAACCGAAATATTGCTTTAAATCCGAGTAAAGATATATGGTATGAGGATTTAATTGGAAGCCATTCATCCCAGGAACCAGAAATCGAATTTGTCGATTCCGATCATCCTTTCATGATTTTGTATACATCTGGGACGACCGGACGGCCGAAAGGAACAGTTCATACGCATACAGGATTTCCGTTAAAAAGCGCGCTCGATTTGTATTTTTGTTTCGATCTAAAAAGAACTGACCGCATATTCTGGTTGACAGACTTTGGCTGGATGATGGGACCGTGGCTGCTGCTCGGTGCCGCAGTGCTTGGCGCAACGGTTATCCTTTATGAAGGGAGTCCGGATTATCCTCACGAAGGGCGTTTATGGGAATTAATTGAGCGTCATCAAGTTTCGATCTTTGGGATATCTCCTACTCTCATCCGTTCACTGATGGCTAAAGATGTTACCGTACCTAATCTTTCATCTTTACGAATTCTTGGTTCGACAGGGGAACCGTGGAATCCGAAGGCTTGGTATTGGTTTTTAGAAAAAGTCGGGAACGGGCGGTGTCCAATTATTAATTATTCAGGTGGAACAGAAGTGTCTGGTGGAATATTGGGTACTTATCCAATTTTTCCGCTGAAACCATGCGGGTTCCATGGGCCAATACCGGGAATGGCTGCTAGCGTCGTCAATGACCGCGGAGAAAAAGTGGACCATGCAGTCGGGGATTTAACCATTACTGAACCGTTTGTAGGAATGACGAAATCATTCTGGAACGATGATAAGCGCTATTTAGATGCCTATTGGTCTAAGTGGGAAGGAATGTGGGCACACGGTGATTTTGCCGCAGTGGACCGACATGGATTCTGGTATTTGCTTGGACGTTCTGACGACACAATCAAGGTGGCCGGAAAACGGATCGGCCCATCAGAAATCGAAGCAGCAATTACGGCTCACGAAGCGGTAAAGGAAGCAGCAGCGGTCGGAATCCCGCACCCGGTAAAAGGTGAAGTCCCTGTTGTATTTGCTGTTATACACGAGCGTGAGGGATCACATTCTGATTTGGAACAGGAATTGCAAGCTTATGCAGAACGCTCTCTCGGGAAAGCCTTGAAGCCGGATAAAGTTTATATCGTCTCAGAGCTACCATATACAGAGAGCGGAAAAATTGCCAGAAGAGTCATCAAATCATCGTATCTTGGCGAGCCACCAGGGGATATTTCTACCCTGAAAAACAGCGGAGCGCTAAAGGAAATTACCGAAAGGGGAAAGGGAATTGAGTATATTGGCTAAAGAACGTAAACAAATCAATCTATCTGAGGAATTGACAAGACCGTTTATTCAAAATGAGCGCCAGGCAAAACTTTTTCATGAAGCATCGGTGCTTGCCGATCGTTTCCACACGAGGGCGGCAGAAATCGATGAAGAGGGGCGGTTTCCGTTTGAAAATTTTCGGGAATTGAAAAACTCCTCCTACGTTTCCCTTACTGTTCCAAAAAAATATGGAGGCGAAGAGATTTCGCTCTATGAGTTTGTCCTTCTGCAGGAGCGGATCGCCCAGGGCGATGCTTCCACCGCTTTATGTATTGGGTGGCACCTTGGGGTTTTATATGACCTCAGGGAAAGGCAGACATGGGAAAGCGCCCAGTTTGAACGAATATGCCGGGAAGTTGTGCAAAACAAGGTGTTGATTAACCGTTTGGCGACAGAGATTGCAACAGGAAGTCCAACGAGAGGCGGCAAACCGCAAACTATCGCAGTTAAAAAAAATGGCAAGTGGATAATTACGGGAAGAAAGTCGTTTGCGTCAATGGCAGTTGCCCTTGATTATTCATTAGTAACAGCAACGATTGAAGAATCAGGTGAGGTCGGCTCTTTTTTGGTCGATCATCGACTTAAAGGAGTCAGTGTGGAAGAAAACTGGGATATGCTTGGGATGCGCGGTACGAGAAGTGATGACCTTATCCTTGATCAGGTCGAGCTGCCTGAAGATGCGCTTGTAGAATTGGATCAATTGGATAATCCGAATTCTAAGACCTCGAGAGCGTGGCTGCTTCATATTCCGGCCTGCTATCTCGGAGTTGCAATTGCGGCCAGAAATTATGCAGTTTCGTTTGCGGCAGAATATCAGCCGAACAGCCTTCAGAGTCCAATTAAAGATGTTCCAGAGGTCCAGAGGAAAATTGGCGAAATGGATTTGGAGCTTTTAAAAGCAAGAAACGTTCTTTACTCTGTGGCACGACGCTGGGATACAGAACCTGACAAACGTGAAGGAATGGCCGGAGAATTGGCAGCAGCAAAACATATAGCAGTCAACAGCGCCAATGTGGTGGTTGATTTAGCGATGAGAATTGTAGGGGCTAGAAGCCTGCAAAAATCCAACCCGCTTCAGCGTTTTTACAGGGATGTCAGGACAGGGATTCACAATCCGCCGATGGATGATGCAGTTATTTCTTTGCTAGCAAAACAAGCATTGAAAAATTTTAATTAGAGCTCATAATTAATGATTTGAAGAAGATCATCCGGTGTTAAACCAAATGAAAAAACATCATTTTTAATTGAAAAAGGAGGATAATAAATTGAGATCTCATAAAATAGTATTGTTAGCAGTCCTTTTGGTATTTTCTTTGGTAATTTCAGCATGCTCGGGCTCGGACCAAAAGGCAAATGGTTCAGAGAAAAAGGTGATTAAAATAGGTGCTACAGCAGGGCCGTACAGCGACCAGGTTAACGAAGGCATCAAACCTTACTTAGAGAAAAAAGGATACAAGGTCGAAGTTATTGAGTTTAATGATTACATTCAGCCTAACATCGCCCTTGATAAAGGATCGATTGACGCAAACGTGTTTCAGAACGAGCTTTACATGAAGGAGTTTGCCAAATCAAGAAACATGGATCTCGTCGAGGTGATAAAAGTCCCGACAGCCCCGATCGGAATTTACTCCAAAAAGCATAAATCAATCGATGAAATCAAGGATGGAATGACTGTAGCGACATCCAATGACCCTGTAAACCAGGCGCGCGCCCTTATCATGCTTCAACAGCTTGGTTTAATTACCTTAAAAAAAGGAGTAGATCCAACAAAAGCCTCTGAAAAAGACATTGCCAAGTATAACAAAAAAATTCAAATTAAGCCGCTTGAACCGGCGCAGCTTCCAAGAGCGCTTGAAGATGTCGATTACTCTTTTATTAATGGAAACTTCGCCATTTCGTCCGGTTTAAAATTGAAAGATGCCGTTGTATTAGAAAAAACTCCGCCTCATTATATGATTGGAGTCACTGTTAGAGGGAAAGATAAAGACGCCCAATTCGTTAAAGATATTATAGAAGCCTATAAATCAAAAGAATTTAAGAAATTAAATGAAGAAAATGAAAAGTACAAAGGCTACGTTTGGCCAGACTGGATGAAATAATTGGATCGTACCTAAAAATTTTGAGGCTGACCCAAAACTAAGAGCCATGCACCCGTGGTTGCTGAATATTGAAAACATGATCAATGTTTCTAAAGTATGTAGTAACTGCAGACGGGAGCGAGGCATCTACCTATGGGTCTGCCTCTTTTTTTATTTGAGGTTAAAAAATCAATGACACTAAAAATGCTTCTTGTAAAAAGAATATAAATAATGAAATTTTCACTTTACAAAACGCTTTTTCGGGGGTATATTTGCTGAGAGAATTTAGTAATTTTATTAAACGGAATAAGTAAGAAAAATACCGTATTATTGTACTCATTCATAGAGCGATACAACGCTATACTATTTACATATAGGAATACTGTATTTATTAATTTGGTCTGTTAATCAGGAGTGTTTACTATGAGTATTTCAATGCTCAAAAAAATTTTGATCGGAAAACCTCTCAAAACAAGTGAATTAGGGGAACAAAAGCTAAATAAATTGAAGGCTCTTGCCGTTTTATCGTCAGACGCCCTTTCATCTGTAGCCTATGGTACAGAACAAATCTTAATTGTGTTAGCGACGATAAATGTTGTTGCGTTTTGGTATTCAATCCCAATTGCGATTGGTGTATTAGTTCTTTTAACTGCTTTGATATTATCATATCGGCAAATTATCTATGCTTATCCGCACGGGGGCGGTGCCTACATCGTTTCGAGGAGCAATCTGGGGGAAAATCCCGGGCTTATTGCTGGCGGTTCGTTATTAGTAGATTATATTTTGACAGTAGCCGTAAGTGTTTCAGCTGGAACAGATGCGATTACCTCTGCGTTTCCAGGATTACACAATTTTAAGGTCATAATCGCTTGTTTATTAGTTGTTTTTATTACAATTTTAAATCTGAGAGGTGTTACTGAATCTGCTTCTGTTCTCGCTTATCCCGTATATTTATTTGTATTCGCATTATTGCTGTTAATAGGTGTGGGAACATGGAAAATAGCAACCGGTCAAGTACCGGCAGATTTACATACACCTATCGGTACGGCTGTTCCCGGTATTAGCTTATTTTTACTGCTTAGAGCTTTTTCATCTGGTTGTTCTGCCCTTACTGGAGTAGAAGCTATTTCGAATGCGGTCCCAAACTTTAAAGAACCTGCAGCAAAAAATGCTGCAAATACATTGCTCATGATGGGAGTTATCCTGGCCATTCTTTTCTCTGGCATTACGTTTCTCGCTTATTGGCTGGGAATTGTACCAAAAGCTGAAGAAACAGTTGTCTCTCAAATTGCATCAGAAATTTTTGGGAGAAACTTACTGTACTATTTTATCCAAGGAACTACGGCATTAATACTAGTTCTTGCAGCGAATACAGGTTTTTCTGCTTTTCCGCTGCTAGCTGTCAACCTGGCTTCTGATAAATATATACCGAGAATGTTTTTGATTCGTGGAGACAGGCTTGGCTATTCCAATGGAATTATCACCCTAGGAATCGCGTCCATTATGCTTATTATTGCTTTTAGAGGGGAAGTAGAACACCTCATTCCGTTGTACGCAGTTGGGGTTTTTATTCCTTTCACTCTTTCGCAATCAGGTATGATTGTGAAATGGTTAAGAGAGAAGCCAGCAGGTTGGTTATATAAACTGACTGTAAATTTAATTGGTGCTCTTATTTCCTTAACTGTCGTGATTATTTTCTTTACCACAAAGTTTTCTCAAGTATGGTCTGTACTTATTTTCTTACCGGTCATTGTTTTCGTGTTTCATCGAATTAAACACCATTACGAAGCTGTGGGAGAACAGCTCAGAATTCATCCGAATGAGGAATCTCTGAAGCTAGAAGGAAATGTTGTTATTGTTCCTGTTGCAGGGATAACAAAAGTAGTTGAAAATTCTTTGAACTATGCTCGGTTAATCGGGGACACAGTTATTCCAGTATATGTCGCTTTTGACCGAGAAAGCGAAAAACGGATGGAGGAAAAGTGGAAGGAATGGAAGCCGGATATTCGCCTGGTAACCCTTTATTCCCAATATCGAAGTATAATGAAGCCTCTTGCCCGATTTATTGATTTAGCAGAGGAAAAAGCCGCTGAAAACAAATATACTCTTACAGTTTTAATTCCTCAATTTATCACAAAGAAAAGATGGCACGATATATTGCATAATCAATCAGGCTTACTTTTAAGGTTATACCTTCTTTATCAAAAAAATGTGATTGTCACGACTGTACCATATCGATTAAAAAAATAGAATGCCTTGTCTGTTGCACCGTTTTCTTAAAGAAGCCTTATTAGGCTTCTTTTTGTATGTATACATTTTCCCCTTTTACAAAACTTAACAGTATAAATAACGCATTTATAATCATACTCGTTCTAAGATGATAATCCGAGAGGGGATGAAATGATGGTTAATGAGCGGCCTTTGGAAGAATGGATTAAGAATCTCAGTGAGGCGAGTTTGCAAAAGAATATTGACCGCCGCAGTTTTCTTCATATTGCCGGTAAAATTGCGGGGCTTTCACTTGGTTTTGTCATCGCACAGTCTATAGGGGGATTTGAGGTCAATGCTGCCCCAAGATTTAGAGACTACCCTTTTACACTTGGTGTTGCTTCAGGTGATCCGCTATCAGACAGTGTGGTACTATGGACAAGATTGGCTCCAGATCCGTTGGGCGGCGGAGGAATGTCTTCCCAGGCGGTACCAGTTAAATGGGAGGTTGCTATAGATGAATATTTCCGCAAAATTGTCCAGCGCGGCACTGAATTAGCAGTGCCTGAGCTCGGTCATTCTATTCATGTGGAAGTACACGGACTAAAACCAAACTTTGAATACTTTTACCGGTTCAAAAGCGGAAATGAAGTGAGCCCCGTCGGAAAAACAAAAACACTCCCAGAAATTGGAACAAGCGTTTCCAGTCTAGCTTTCGCGTTTGCATCCTGTCAGCAGTATGAACATGGATACTATACTGCATATAAGCATATGTCCAAAGAAGATCTTGATCTCGTCTTCCACCTAGGCGATTACATATATGAATATGGACCGAATGAATATGTTTCAAACACAGGAAATGTCCGAACACACAATAGTCCAGAAATCATTACGCTTGAAGACTACCGAAACCGCTATGCCCAATATCGTTCAGATGTAAATCTGAAAGCCGCCCATGCTGCCTTCCCGTGGGTTGTGACATGGGATGATCATGAAGTCGAAAACAACTATGCGAATGTCATTCCTGAAAAAGGGCAGTCGGTTGAGGCATTTATCAAACGTCGAGCTGCTGCGTACCAGGCTTATTATGAGCACATGCCGCTCCGCCAATCATCTTTGCCACACGGCGGTGATATGCAATTATATAGGAATTTCTCTTACGGTGATTTAGCATCTTTTTTTGTTCTTGATACACGTCAATACCGTGATGACCAAGCAAATGGCGATGGAAGCAAACCGCATACGCCAGAATCTTTGGATCCGAATCGCACCCTTTTGGGAGCAGAACAGGAAGAGTGGCTTTTAGGCAATCTTGGCAATTCATCGTCACAATGGAATGTGCTGGCACAGCAAGTTTTCTTTTCACAGCGGAATTATGGAACAAGCACATCCCCAAAATTTAGTATGGATTCTTGGGACGGTTACCCGGCAGCACGTCAGCGTATTACTGATTTCGTTGCAAGCAACAATATTAATAATTTGATCGTCTTGACAGGGGATGTCCACGCAAGCTGGGCATCAAACCTGATGACGGATTATAATGATCCAAATTCTAAAATTATCGGTGCTGAATTTGTCGGAACTTCCATTACATCCGGAGGGAACGGAGCTGATAAGAGGGCAGACACCGATCGTATTTTAGGGTTGAACCCGCAAATTAAATTCTTTAACGACTATCGGGGCTATGTCCGCTGCAGGGTCACTCCAGAATACTGGCAAGCTGATTACCGTGTGCTCCCATTTGTTACAAAACCGGGTGCCGATATTTCAACAAGAGCGTCCTTTACTTATGAAAAAGATCAAACGGGACTGAAAGAAATATCGTCTACAATTGTTCCGGAAGGTGTTCGAATTTCAAATGAAGTCGAAGAAGACCGCAATCGGGCCCATGGCCGCGCCCATGAAAGACAAATGCAAAGGAAATTGAAAAACTTCACGAATTAATGAGGCTTGTACCATATCAAAAAATAGAAATTCGGGGTAAAGGCAAACGGACGGACGGCACATTGCCAAACTGGTAATAAATGGTTGATCCGGACCTTGGTGCGAAGTCCATAATAAAGCCAGATTTGACACACCAATTGCTTTTTTCTCTGTTTTGCTTTATCTTCTTTTGAGAGATACCTGCATAAATAAACAGGTAAAATATAAAAAGCAAATCGATTTTATTAAAGAAGCTTTTTCCTAAAAAAGGGATATTATGTTACTATTAAATCCATAGCTTATTAAACGGTAAGGTTTGAATGAAACCTTAAAGAGAAAGTATGCAGGAGGATTAATAGTCTGTGATTATAAAAACGGAAGAAGATCTTAAAGGTCTGCAAGAGATAGGAAAAATTGTCGGAACAATACGGGATGAAATGATTCAAGCAGCAAAGCCAGGTATTACAACCAAAGAATTGGACGAATTTGCTGGAAAGCTTTTTGAGAAATTTGGAGCGGTTTCAGGACCTAAAGGTCAATATGATTTTCCAGGCTTTACTTGTATAAGCGTTAATGAAGAAATTGCCCATGGAATTCCCGGGCAGCGTGTCATTCAAGAAGGGGACTTAGTAAATATTGATGTTTCTGGTTCTAAGAATGGCTATTTTGCAGATACCGGATTATCTATAGTGGTTGGACAAGGAGATTCGGTTCTATTTAACCTTTGTGAAGTAACAAAAAAAGCCTTTGATGCAGGCTTAAATAAAATCAAAGTGGCTTCAAGAAAAAATGGTATAGGTAAAGCTGTTTATCAAACCGCCAGGCAACATGGTTTTACAGTAATTAAGAACCTTACTGGGCATGGAATAGGATTATCTTTGCACGAATCCCCTGATCATATTTTAAATTATTATGACGCATGGGATAATGAGTTGCTAAAAGAAGGCATGGTCATCGCGTTTGAACCTTTTATTTCGACAGGAGCAGAAGAAGTGATTGAAAAAGGAGACGGCTGGACATATATTACTAAAGACAAAAGTTTTGTCGCTCAAATTGAACATACAATCATCATTACAAAAGACGGCCCTTTGATTGTAACGCTTTAAAAAGCTAAAGATCAAAGGTGGCGTAAAGTATATTTTCTGTAAAAATAGAAACCTATTTTTATAGTTTAAAACTTTCCAAAACAGTCGAAAATAGAAATAGAGTAAAATGAGAGGGAGAGTTAGATGCTTGTATTAAAACATTATTTCTTAAGTGAAATCGAACGGTTCCAGAAGGAAAGAACGGTACTAAGTGTAATGAATGATTTGACGGAAGAACAGGTTTTAGCAATGGATGACAGGGAACTATTGGAGATATACAATGAATGCATAAAAGAAAAGCTTATCACAGGATAGGCTTTTCGATGAAGGCTCATAAACGAGAAATTCATTTAGGGTTCTCTGCTTGAAAATGGCTTATTGCCGGGACATTCTGGACTTTAATCAAACGTTTGATTAAGAATTATAATTCCGGAAAATTGCTCAAGAATTAGGCGATATTTGTTAAGGACAGTTTCCTAAAATTTTCGGTTATCGACCACTTTTTGAATTTATCGACCACATTACATGATATATCGACCACTTTTTAAATATATCGACCACATTACATGATATATCAACCACTTTTTGAATTTATCGACCATTTTTCGCAATCCGGCCGTCTTTGTGCTACAATCTTTTCTGTCAAATCGGAAACGTAAACTACAAGCAAAGGAAGAAAGCAATGAGCAAAACACTGCCGGTTCAAAAAAACGATTATATAGATGTTACTTTTGAAGACCTGACGCATGATGGAGCAGGCGTTGCCAAGGTGGATGGCTACCCGATCTTCGTTCCAAAAGCACTGCCAGGTGAAAAAGCTAAAATAAAAGTCATTAAAATAAACAAAAGCTATGGCATCGGCCGTCTGATTGAGATTTATGAAAGAAGCCATTACCGCGTTGACGTGGCAAGCGGTGACGCCCATAAATACGGAGGCTGCCAGCTTCAGCACATGAGTTATGAAGGGCAGCTGCAGTTTAAAGAAAATCAAGTCCGGCAAGTGCTCACCCGCATCGGCAAACTAGAAGATGTGAAGGTCCATCCAATTTTAGGTATGGACAACCCTTGGCACTACCGAAACAAAGCTCAAGTTCCTGTTGGTGAAAAAGACGGTAAACTCATTGCCGGCTTTTTTAAACCGCGAAGCCATGAAATCGTCGATACAAATGAAAGCCTAATACAGATTCCGGAAATCAATAAAGCAGTGCAGGCAGTGAAGGAAATCTGCAGCGAACTCGGAATTCCGGCTTATAATGAAGAGGCACATAAAGGAGTGCTTCGCCACATTATGGCCCGCTACGGAAAACAAACAGGGGAGCTCATGGTTGTCATTATTACAAGAACAGCCGACATCCCGCATAAAAACAAACTAGTCAAAGAAATTATCGCCCGTCTCCCGAAAGTAAAATCGATTGTCCATAACGTAAATCCAAAGCGGACGAACGTTATTTTAGGCGAGAAAACAACTGTACTTTGGGGAAATGAAGTCATCTATGATTATATTGGGAACGTTAAATTTGCTATCTCTGCCTTGTCCTTTTATCAGGTGAACCCTGACCAAACGAAAGTGCTGTATGACAAAGCTCTGGAGTACGCCGGATTGACTGGGGAAGAAACAGTCATTGATGCATACTGCGGCATCGGAACGATCTCATTGTTCCTTGCTCAAAAAGCGAAAAAAGTATTCGGCGTTGAAGTTGTACCGGAAGCAATTGAAGATGCAAAGCGAAATGCCGAATTAAATGGAATCACCAACGCCGAATTTGCCGTTGGGGAGGCGGAAGTCGTCATTCCTAAATGGTATAAAGAAGGAAACAAAGCAGACGTACTCGTGGTCGACCCGCCGCGGAAAGGCTGCGATGAGGCGTTATTGAAGGCGATTATTGATATGAAACCGAAAAAGGTTGTGTATGTATCTTGTAATCCAGCGACTCTCTCTCGTGACTTGCGAATCCTTGAGGATGGTGGATATAAAACGCTTGAAGTGCAGCCAGTGGATATGTTTCCGCAGACGATGCATGTTGAGGTGATAGTGAAGCTTGTTTTAAAAGGTACAGTAGAATAAACTGTACCTAATTAAGAAGAAAGTGAGGGGGAAAGGTTGTAATGTATTTTAATCTTTCCTTCCTCATAAACTTCTATCTTATTAATGAGTCTTTGTAGAACTTGCTTTAATACCTGTTCATCGTCAATGTCAAGGTTAGCAAAGCGTTCTACTTCCTTTTTAAAGAACTGTAATTCTTCTGCGGTATCTTTTCTAGTAGATAGAGCGGATTGAAGCTCAGCTTTTTTGACTGCAAGTTCCTTCTGTTGTTGGGCTATTCTTTCATTTTGAGCCTTGAATTGCTCTATTGTGATATGCCCCTCTGTATGCAGCGTTAGAATATTATCAAACCGTTTGTTTACTTCTTTAAGTTGTCTCTCAGTTTGCTTAATTTCCTTTTCAAAGTTGGAACTTACAGAACTAACTTTCTTCTCTGCGATACCGTAAAGCTTTTCTAGTTTAAGACTATCTTTTATAAGACCCCTGAGGTCATCTTTAACAGTCTGCAAGAGAATACTTTCCTCAATGATATGTGAAGAGCAATGAACGGTTGTAAACTTTACATAGCCCCCACAAACATAAGCCCCTTTACGTCTATCAGGCTTAAAATGCATTCCACTTCCACAGTCTGCACATTTAGCGATATGAGCAAATAAACTCTCTTTACCGTTGCTTCTGTGGGCTCCTTTTTTCTTCATGAGTTCCTGAACCGCTCTAAAATCATCTTCCGTAATGAGAGGGGGATGAGTGTTTTTAATAATGATTTGCTTTTCAAGGTCTACCTTTTTTCTAATCTTATACAACTCAGAGTCACTTAGAAACTTTGTTGTTTCTTCTCTGTTGTGTACTAGGCTTCCTGTGTAAGCAGGGTTGTTTAGGATACCTTTTATTGTGTTCTGGTGCCATTTTGCTCCTGCATTAATGGCTCCTGCTACTGCTCTTGGTGTAGGTATGCCCCTTGACATAAAATCATTTGTAATTTTAAACATTCCCCACCCTTGGTAGAGGTAAAGATGAAAAATCTCTTTTACATAAGGAGCGGTTCTTTCGTCTACTTCTAGCTGATTAGTATGAGGGTTCATCTTATAACCATAGGGAGGAACAGACGCTTTATATTTCCCTTGTTTTGCTCGTTCTTTCAAGCCCAATTTTACCCTATGGGACAGCTTTAGGTTTTCTTCTTTAGCAAATACAGCTTTTAACTCAAAGGGCATTGAACTGTCACTTGTTTTAGAGTCGTAGAAATCCTCAGGGAGTATTAAGCGGACATTTTGTCTCTCAATCTGTTCAGCAGTCTGTAAACTTTGTACAGTGTTTCTTCCCAGCCTTGATACGACTTAGCAATAACAACGTCAATATCCTTCTTTTCAAGGTCTTGTAGCAATTTGTTAAGCCCTGTACGGTTCTTTATTCCTGCCCCGCTTATACCATTATCAATATATCTTTCGATAACGGTAAACCCTTTCTCATGAGCTATACTCTCAGCTAAAGAGATTTGATTTTGTAAACTGTTCTGTTGTTCTTCCTTTCTCGTACTAACACGAGCATAAATTGCACATTTCATCAATTCGCCACTCCTTTAGTAGTAGGAGTGACATTAGTTCTTTCCTTATCGTAGGAAGCATTTGACATTTTGTCAATCATATATTCAAGAAATGATTGTACAATCTCTTCTAATGACTCTGACCCTATAAACTCTCTTTCAACTTTCATGAAAAATCCCCCTCTTTTAGGTAATGCTGCTTTGCTCAGCCTAGTAATTGTTTTAAGGAAGGGAATTGTTGCGAAAAAATTTTTTTGTATCATTATCGCAACAATTGGAGGGCATACCTCGATAACTATGTTGAAAGTACATGCTACTTTAAAAATTATTATTAGGGGGAGTCATTATGGTATGGGTAATGGAGAGGTTAGTAAATATGTCTAAGGAGAGTATAAGTGAAAATCATTTTGTAGCTGTTCCTAATTCATTAAGGAAATGTATTGGTCTTTCTGCAAACGATAAGGATGTATTATATGATATTTTATGGTCGATTAATGATAATGAAAGCTGTTTTCCATCTAAATCGACTATTGCGGAAAGGTTAAATATAGGTGAAAGTACAGTAGGGAGGTCATTGAACAAGCTACACTCAATGTACTTCCTTAACATTGAGAATAGAGTAGGAACATCTAATCTTTATTCAATATGTTTACTAGAGGATAATCCATATTTGATTATTAGTGAGTTAACACATTGGTATAAGAAGAGATACAAAACTGTAGATGTTCCGAAGAACTTTTGTAAATCAAAAGTTTCAAAGGCTATTTCAAAATATCTTGCTGAAAAGCATAAGGAATATGCGGATAGGTTGTTCGATTGCTGTAGTAACGAGGATTATAATTCAGTCCTAGAAAACTTCCTTGAAGAAATGAATAAGTATGTTGTAAATGCTACCAATGTAAAGATTGAATATAAATGGAACAAAGAAGTACCTTTATTCTAATTACTGAGTCACCCCCTCTAGTCAAAATTACATGAGGGTAACAAAAGTTAATTCAATTTGAAATAGGGGTCACATCTACTTATATCAAAATGGCATATCTCCTATTAGCAAATTAAATGACTAAATAAAGTAAGTAGAATAAAGAAAATCAAATTAAATAGAGAAATAATTAAATAAAGATAATTAAAGTAGAGGGAGCGGGTTGACCGCTCCTATTTTTTCGGTAAATTGTTACTTAATTTTATATTTGTGAAATTTTTGAATTTAAACTTAAAATATTTTGTTAGTTATAAAAGAAAACCGCTCTATGTGGTAAACACATAAAGCGGTTGGTTGCAGATTGATTAACCCTAAAGAAATTCAACAATTTCTTTTTCTGTTGCCCCATGATCAAGTAAAAACCTTTCTAGGCTATCTTTGTCTACGCTGTACCCGTATTTGGTATTGATAGAGTAATAGCCATTTTCTATACGAGGGGCTTTTTCTAATTGTCCACGTTGCAAGTAACCCAACACTGCATTTTCAGTAAATGCTATGTTAAAGTGGTTAAGTATTCTACTAGTCTTTTCAATGCTAATCATTTAAACATCACCTCTTAATACGAGTTTTCGAAGGCTTTCCTTGGAAAAGTAAATTCTATTCTCAATATGCACCTTCTCAACATATGGAGAAGAAGATAATTCAAATAGCCTTTGAGTAGTAACTCCTAATATTTCGGCTGCTTGTGAAAAGCTATATAAATCCTTAGTTTTCACTATCATCTTTAGCACCTCCATTTTGGAGCCATTCAACTACAACCGTTTTGTTAAAACGAACTGATTTACCTACCTTTACACGTCCTGGAATTACTCCTTCTCGTGCTAGTTTATAGGTTGTTTGCTCACTCATATCTAGCAATTTTGATAATGAATGAACTGTTAGAAACTCTTTTTCCATACCGTAAAACCTCCTAATTTTAATATCCTTTTCCTTGACGCCCTCATTATAAGAACGGAACTTTATATTCTTAACAGCAAATCGAATAGAATAATGGAATAAAACATAAAATGATAAATAACAATAAATACTCTTAATATTTGCGTAAATAAGTAGAATTTTATAGGCAAGTAGAGAGAACGAATGTATAGTTATTACCTCTAAAAATGGTGGTATCTGTTTTTATTGCGGTTGAAGGTTTTAGGACATACGTTTTGAAGTAGTTGTACGTCTTGATAATTTGAAAATTACATATGGAGCGGATAACCGATACGTAAATTTTTGTTGCTAAAAGTCAATCGTTCGGCACTGGGTGGGGCTATGAATAGAGGGAATTAACATCCTTCTAAAATTCTTTCTATAATGTCTCAGTAGTTAATACATGCTAAACACCAAGCTAAAATACATTTTAGGTACATGCACCTAGCAAAGTCTTAGACATAAAATAAAATAGTTTATTTCAGGGAGGTATCATGGATGAACCCTTATTCGGATTATTACGAATTGTCAAACAGACAGAATGATAAATTGGTAAAAGATATAGAGAAAGCCATTAATGGGGAGTATAGTGCCATTCAATGCTATGAAAAATTGGCTAATCTGGCACCTTCATCGAAGGAGAGAAATCAAATTCTTGAAATTCGTCAAGATGAAATAAGACATTTTCAACAGTTTACACAAATATATGTTAGTCTAACCGGAAGACAACCAAAGTATAAACTAATTGAAGAATGTCCAAACACTTACAAGGAAGGCTTGGAGTTTGCTTTTTTAGATGAGCAAGAAACTGTGGATTTTTATTTAGATATATCAGAACAAACAAGTGACCCATATATAAAAGGGGTATTTCATAGAGCGTCAGCAGATGAGCAGAACCATGCTGTTTGGTTTCTTTACTATTTATCAAGAAAGAGACATTAACCATTAATTTATCTCTTCTTTGAATATTGAACTAATGCCACTCCTGTATGTACTATCATCTCTACACACGTTGAGTGCTGTGCGTTGCTAAAATTACGTTAAGTTAAATAAAAGCAGATGGTAACGAGAGTCTATAAAAGATCCTCGCAGTACCGTCTGCTTTTATTTAATCAGGAGAAAAGTATAAACAAACTATCAAACTTTTTTCGTCACTTCTAATAAAGGTGAAACTGTTTACGAATGACATCAAACACATTACGGAGAAGGTCGATGTTTTATTGTTTTTTCATTAACAATATGCTTCCCTCAATCATAGATACTATGGCTTGGGAGACCAAAAGTGAATTTGAAATAATAGAATATGAAGTAAATAAATGGTGTTTGTGTTTTCCTAGGCCTTGTGGAAGGACTTCTCACTTTTTATGAGCTTTTAAATAATTTATAATTATCATATAATATTAGATAATTGAAACTATAAATAATTGTAATACACTATGATATGTTTATATTTTAGACAGAAAAGGTTGGTAAAAATGAGCAGCAGAGAAACTAAAACAGATGTCATTTTAATTGGCGCTGGAATCATGAGTGCGACTTTGGGGACACTCTTGAAAGAATTAGCACCGGAATGGGAAATTAAAGTGTTTGAGAAACTCGCAAACGCAGGAGAAGAAAGCTCTAACGAATGGAATAATGCGGGTACGGGTCATGCTGCATTGTGCGAGCTTAACTATACACCCGAAAAATCCGACGGATCTATAGATATTAGCAAAGCAATAAAAATTAATGAACAGTTTCAGCTTTCAAGACAGTTTTGGTCTTATCTTGTAAACAGCAATCTGATTCGTAATCCGCAGGACTTTATCAGGCCAATACCTCATATGAGTTTAGTGCAAGGGGAAAAAAATGTAGCTTTTTTGAAAAAACGTTTTAAAGCGCTTTCAAATAATCCACTGTTTCAAGGGATGGAATTTTCCGATGACCCTGAAAAACTGAAGGAATGGATTCCGCTTATCATGGAAGGCCGTACATCGAATGAACCGATAGCGGCAACAAAAATCGATTCTGGAACGGATGTCAACTTTGGTGCTTTAACACGCATGTTGTTTGACCACTTAAAGAGTAAAAACGTCGAGATAAACTACAAGCATAGTGTTAAGGATATTAAACGTACTAGCGACGGTTCGTGGAAAGTGAAAGTGTATGATATCGATAGCGGCAAAATCGAATACCATACTGCAAAATTCGTCTTTATCGGCGGTGGGGGCGGAAGTCTGCCTTTACTACAAAAAACGGGTATTCCTGAGTCAAAACATATTGGAGGATTCCCGGTAAGCGGACTATTTATGGTATGTAACAATCCGGAAGTTGTAGCGCAGCATCATGCAAAAGTATATGGTAAAGCTAAGGTCGGTGCTCCTCCAATGTCTGTTCCGCATCTTGATACAAGATATATCAATAACAAAAAATCGTTACTGTTTGGACCGTTTGCCGGCTTCTCGCCAAAGTTCTTAAAAACAGGTTCAAATTTAGATTTGATACGTACTATAAAACCGAATAATATCTTAACTATGTTGGCGGCAGGCATAAAAGAGATGGCATTGACAAAGTACCTGATCCAGCAAGTTATGTTATCGAATGAAAAGCGAATGGAAGAATTACGCGAGTTTGTTCCGAACGCCAAAAGCGAAGATTGGGATATAGTGGTAGCAGGCCAACGTGTGCAAGTTATCAAAGATACTGAGGCTGGCGGTAAAGGAACACTTCAATTTGGTACGGAAGTTGTTAGTGCCGCTGATGGCTCGATAGCTGCATTGCTTGGCGCTTCTCCGGGTGCTTCTACTTCCGTTCACGTTATGCTTGAGGTTTTAGAAAAATGCTTTCCACAACATATGAAAGAGTGGGAACCGAAAATAAAAGAAATGATTCCTTCTTATGGCGTATCACTAGTGGAAAACCCAGAGCTTTTGCACGAAATTCATAACTCAACTGCGAAGACGCTTGGTCTAAGCGAAAAAGAGCCGGTCTTTAGTTAATACTTTGGATGTAAAAACTAAGGCTTATAATGAAAAAGCTTAAGTATCATTTTTTCATCAATGGACAATCGTTTCTAGGGTGAAGAGATTAAAAAGGCAATGATTGAAAAAACAGAGATAAAATACCTAAGGAATTGAGTAAATAATAGAATATCATTGAAAATAAAACTTAGAACCTTTGATTTATCTTTGAATTGAAGGTTCTTTTTTCAAAATTGGCAGTTAGAGAGGCTACGGTGAACCGTATCATAAATAGAGGGGATTTTTGGAGAGCTGAGTAGATAATTTTGAAGAAATGCCACTGTGAAGGACAAAAATGATCTAATAAAATTTGTTATGTCCTTCATAGAGGCGATAAAGGAAAAACAAAAGCCATTGTATATGCTGAATGTCCGTCATAAGACTTTTGAAGGACATAATTAAGATAGAGAGCATAAGAAAAGTCCGTCATAAGAGTCCTGAAGGACATAAACAAGATAGGAAACATAGGAAAAGTCCTTCATACTGTTAATAAAGGACAAATTTAGGATAATACAGTCTAACTAAAGGACAGATCTTCTACTTTTTAATATATAGTAAAGTATTTATATCATACATGGGATACGAAAGGGAACACCTTTGACTATTATTTTAGTTAAAAGTAAAAAAGGTAGAATATTTAATTAAAAAGGGCAGACTCGCCAACGGGTGAAGTCTGCCCAAAATGAGATTCATTTCATGCATAAACCCTTGGGATAATACCATAAGTACTTCACTTTTTTGTCTTACCAGCACCCGATCCTGTGTACAGTATTTAGTACGATTTGATTTTTGCTTCTAATTGACTGAGCGATAATTGATTTAACTCTGGAAAACCTTCTTCTTGCAGGGAAATTGTTTTCCCTTCGTAGATAGGGTAGACTCCTTGCCATCCCCCGACAATGGTATAAAATTCTGTTCCAGGAACAGGTTTAAGAAAGCAAACATATTGACCCTCAGCCAGCGGTCCCGGGTAAGCTTTATTGATAGGATTTAAAGGATGAGGAAGTGGTTCAATTCCGGTTGATAACACGGTGATAATTCGGTCACCGGTTCCCTTTAAATATTTGTTGACATGAAAGCTTTGTACAAAATTGACAAGCTGCCAACCCTGTACAGATTTTTCTAACGGCTGTTTCTGATGAGAAGTATCGAACCAACCATAAGCAATTAATGTTGAACCACTTACTAAATCCTTTATTTTTACGACACGCTTGATATTTACTACTTGTTTTGGAATGACATTATTATGCGCCTGAACAGGTAAATGAAAAATAAATAGCAAACATATACAGATTAATAACTTAGACCATACTTTCATTCAATCACCTCATAATATATCTTTGTTGAGTGTTATTATTTTTAACATTCTTTCTTTTTTTATGTGACCGTTTAATTAATGGGTGCTAATGTTCAATAAGTGCGAACCGGCTTTAACAGCCCTTGATCTTCCGTAATCGAGCACTCTAGCTGAAGATTAAGCATCTGTTTTCTTAATATAGGAATTGAAGATTTATAAAACGAGTAGGAACTCACCAACATTATGTTTCCACATGCACTTTGGACACGTCGAGTACGCTGTGTATATAGTTTTAAAAGAAAAAGCAGGTACCAATTAAGGTTTCCTGCTTTTATTCATTGTATTGGACTGAAAATCGGTAAAGGATCCATTTTCATTTACTTCAACAATTTCAACTTTTTGCAGAAAGAGAAGGCCAAATCGTTGAGTGACGTATTGACAAAGTAATAAGTGTTTCATAGCATTGTTTGAAAACAGAAAGGAATACAAAAATTCAAATTAAACTTACTGCAAAATGCGGGAACCTTTTTCCTACTGATATCTCTCCAGCGTGGAGAAAAAGTCTTTGACAAACCGATAAAATACTTTAACAGACGGCGCCAGCTCGTAATGGTCGGAAACAATAACACCGACGTTTCGTTTGACATGCGGCATTTCGATTGGCACCTTTACTGCGAAGCGAAGCACCGTTTCATAAAGGGCGCTTTCCGGAAGAAGAGTGACGCCAATCCCTGCGGAGACGAGGCCCTTGATTGCATCTAAGTCTTCGCCTTCCGATGAGATGATGGGTGAAAATCCTGCTTGTCGGCAAGCATCGAGTACAATTTGATGCAAAATGTACCCTTGAGGAAATGTCACAAATGGTTCGTTGCGCAGTTCGTTTAGTACTAAGCTGTTTCGTTTGGCGAGCGGATGATTGCTTGGAAGAAGAGCGGCAAACGATTCGGAAAATAAAATATCTCCTTTAATTCCTGTTTCTCCCGTCGGAACTGGACCGAGAAACGCCAAATCGATTTCTCTATTTTTCACGGCTTCGATTAAGAATTTGTAAGCTCCTTGACGCAAATGAAATGAAATGTTTGGATGTTTTTCTTTAAAAGCGGAAATGACCATTGGCATTGTATGGCTTGCCAAACTTGTTGGAAATCCGATTTTGATGATTCCGCGTTCCGGGTCTAAATATTCTTCGATTTGTTGTTTTGCGTATTCAATTGCTTTTAGCGCTGTTTCAACATGAGGCAAAAAGTGGCGGCCGATAGGGGTGAGCTTCACATTTCGTCCTTCCCGTTCAAATAGCTGTACTCCAAGTTCGGCTTCTAAATTACCAATCTGTCTGCTAATGGCAGATTGTGCGACGTGTAGAGCTTCAGCTGCTTCGGAAACGTGTTCCCGTTTGGCCACCTCTAAAAAATATTGAAGTTGTCTTAGTTCCATTTTTCTTCCCTCTCTGCTATTTATCTCAAAATGAGATTAATTTAATCTAAATTATATATTGTTTATATTATTTTTGAAAACTAAAATAATAGTTACATTGTATTTGGAACGGGAGGGAAGCAAGATGAAACATTATGGACTACCGAAAGCGCAAGGGCTATATCATCCTGAATTTGAGCATGATGCGTGCGGGATCGGCTTTTATGCTCATTTAAAAGGAAAGCCGTCTCACGATATAATAAAAAAAGGTCTTCATATGCTTCGCCAGCTGGAACATCGCGGCGGGCAAGGAAGTGATCCAGAAACCGGCGATGGTGCGGGTATGATGGTACAAATTCCACACGAATATTTCCAAGCGGCGTGTGGAAAAATGAACCTTCCGCCGAAAGGACGTTATGGCGTTGGAATGGTATTTTTGCCGGAAGATGAAGAAAAACGAGCGTATTACGAAACAGAAATAAATAAAATCATTGAAAAAGAAGGGCAGACGTTATTAGGTTGGCGAACTGTACCTGTAAATATCGAAAAACTCGGAAAACTCGCGAAACAAAGCAAACCGTTTATCCGTCAAGTGTTTATCGCAGCTAGCGACGATATTCAAGAAGAGCTTGCCTTTGAACGAAAATTGTATGTCATCCGAAAACAAGCGGAAAAGCTTGTTCAAAATAATGAGTGTTATTTTGCCAGCCTCTCAAGTCGGACGATTGTATATAAAGGATTGCTTACACCTGAGCAATTGGATGAATATTACGTCGAATTGCAGGACGAACGGTTTCAATCAGCATTTGCCCTCGTTCATTCCCGCTTTAGTACGAACACATTTCCTAGCTGGGAAAGAGCACATCCAAACCGCTATTTAATTCATAATGGTGAAATCAACACACTAAGAGGAAACGTCAATTGGATGATGGCGCGGGAAAAGCAATTCGTATCCGAGCTTTTCGGTGAGGATTTGAAAAAAATTACGCCGATTTTAGATATGAACGGAAGCGACTCATCTATTTTAGATAATGCTTTTGAATTTTTCGTCCTCGCAGGGAGAAAATTGGCACATGCTGCGATGATGCTTATTCCGGAACCATGGTTTTGGGATAACGAAATGGATGATGACAAAAAGGCGTTTTATGAATACCATAGTTGCTTAATGGAACCTTGGGACGGTCCAACGGCGATTTCATTTACGGATGGAAAGCAAATCGGTGCGATTTTAGACCGCAATGGTTTAAGACCAGCGCGTTATTATGTGACAAAAGATGATTACATTATTTTCTCATCTGAAGTCGGTGTCATCGATGTTGAACCAAACAATGTGCTATATAAAGACCGGTTAAGTCCAGGGAAAATGCTTTTAGTCGATTTAGAACAAGGCCGGATTATTTCTGACCAGGAAATTAAAGAAGAAATTTCCAAAGAAAAACCTTACCGTAAATGGCTGAACGAACAAATGATTACATTAAATGATCTAGATATACCAGAAGATACGGAGCCGGTCAAAAACCTTGTCACATTGCAAAAAGCGTTTGGCTATACGTATGAAGATGTAGAAAAAATGATCATCCCGATGGTGAAAGAAGGAAAAGACCCAACAGGTTCGATGGGAATGGATGCGTCGCTTGCGGTGTTGTCAGACCGTCCGCAAAGCTTGTTTAACTATTTTAAACAGCTATTTGCCCAAGTCACTAACCCGCCAATTGATGCCATTCGCGAATATATTGTGACATCGACGATGACGCTTCTCGGCAAAGAAGGAAATATTCTTCATCCTGATGCATCGGCTGCACGCCGTATTTGCTTGGATACACCGATTCTTTCGAATGAAGAACTCGCGGCGTTAAAGTCAAACCCGTATTCTGAGTTTAAATGTGCGATAATTCCGACATTATTTACCGACGATTTGAAAAAAGCGCTCGACGATCTTTTTGAAAATGCGGAAAAGGCGATGGAAAACGGTGCGGTGCTTCTAGTATTGTCTGATCGAGGCGTTGACGAACAACATGTCGCAATTCCGACATTGCTTGCCACTAGTGCGCTTCATCAATACTTGGTCCGTCAAGGAACACGCACGAACGTAAGCATTATTGTCGAAAGCAGTGAAGCACGGGAAGTTCATCATTTTGCTGCTTTAATTGGATACGGTGCGGATGCGGTAAATCCGTATTTAGCGCTTGAAACAATTCGAAACACTGTGGAAAACGGAATCATTTCGCTTTCCTATCATGAAGCGGTGAATAAATATAAAAAGGCGGTTACCGATGGCGTTGTTAAAGTCATGTCGAAAATGGGAATTTCGACGGTGCAAAGCTACCGCGGTGCGCAAATTTTTGAAGCGATCGGCATCAGTGAAGAAGTGATCGAACAATATTTCACAGGCACGGCATCGCAAATCGGAGGTATCGGGTTGGATGAAATTGCCAAAGAGGCAAAAATGCGCCACGCAGCTGCTTTCCAAACGTCATACAAAGATGATGTATTAGATCCGGGCAGTGAACTGCAATGGAGACGGAATGGAGAACATCACGCATTCAATCCGAAAACGATTCATATGCTTCAATGGGCGTGCCGGAAAAACGACTATAAGCTGTTTAAAGAATATTCGAGATTAGCAAACGAAGAACAAATGACCTTTTTGCGAAATGTGTTTGAATTTGATGAAACAAGAACTCCGGTTCCGATTGAGGAAGTCGAGCCGGTTGAATCGATCGTGCGCCGCTTTAAAACAGGAGCGATGTCCTTCGGTTCGTTAAGCAAAGAAGCGCATGAATCGCTTGCCATCGCAATGAACCGCATAGGCGGAAAAAGCAACAGCGGTGAGGGTGGAGAAGATCCGAGCCGCTACGTGCCAGATGAAAACGGAGATCTGCGCAGAAGTGCGATCAAGCAAATCGCTTCCGGTCGCTTTGGTGTAAAAAGCCATTATTTAGTCAATGCCGATGAATTGCAAATCAAAATGGCACAAGGAGCAAAACCTGGCGAAGGTGGACAACTTCCTGCCAATAAAGTGTATCCATGGGTTGGAAAGGTGCGTGGATCGACGCCTGGAGTAGAATTGATTTCTCCACCTCCGCATCATGATATTTATTCGATTGAAGACTTGGCACAGCTTATTTTTGATTTGAAAAACGCCAATAGAGATGCTCGGATTAGCGTGAAACTTGTTTCAAAAACAGGAGTCGGTACGATTGCGGCCGGAGTCGCGAAAGGAAGTGCGGACGTTATTGTCATAAGCGGTTATGACGGCGGTACTGGTGCTTCGCCAAAAACGAGCATTAAGCATGCCGGTCTTCCGTGGGAGCTAGGTCTTGCGGAAACACACCAAACATTAATGTTAAATGGTTTACGTGACCGGGTTGTGCTTGAAACAGACGGTAAATTAATGACTGGCCGCGATGTGGTGATGGCCGCATTGTTTGGCGCCGAAGAATTCGGTTTTGCGACAGCTCCGCTTGTCGTTTTAGGATGCGTGATGATGCGGGCATGCCATCTTGATACATGTCCGGTTGGCGTGGCGACGCAAAATCCAGAGCTTCGCAAAAAGTTTATGGGAAAACCGGAACACGTGATCAACTTCATGTATTTCGTAGCTCAAGAAATGCGTGAAATTATGGCACAGCTTGGTTTCCGCACGGTGGACGAAATGGTTGGAAGAGTCGACGTCTTAAAAGTAAGCGAGCGTGCGAAAAAACATTGGAAAGCGAAGCATTTGGATATGTCGCGTTTGCTTTACCAAGTAGACGGTCCTCGGACATTTGCTCGTCCGCAGCAGCATAAAATCGAACAAACTCTTGATTACAATAAAATTTTGCCTGCAGTCGAGCCTGCGCTTGAGCGAAAAGAAAAAGTCGAGCTGCAACTTTCTATTCGAAATGTTGATCGCGACGCCGGAACGATTACGGGAAGCGAAATTTCGAAACGATATGGAGAAGAAGGGCTGCCGGAAGATACGATTCAGCTTCATTTCACAGGATCTGCTGGACAAAGCTTTGCTGCTTTCGTTCCAAAAGGAATGACGATGACGCTTGTTGGCGATGCAAACGACTATATCGGAAAAGGGCTGTCAGGCGGAAAAGTGATCGTCCACCCGCCAGAAGAGGCATCGTTTGCTTCTGCGGATAACGTCATTATCGGCAACGTCGCTTTCTATGGGGCAACGAGCGGAGAAGCATATATTCGAGGACGTGCAGGCGAACGGTTCTGTGTTCGAAACAGCGGCGTGAACGCTGTCGTTGAAGGCGTCGGTGATCACGGCTGTGAGTATATGACAGGAGGCCGTGTTGTAATCCTTGGTTTCGTCGGGAAAAACTTTGCGGCGGGAATGTCCGGAGGAATCGCTTATGTGTTGGCCGATGATGAAAACGAATGGCAAAGGACAGCAAATAAAGAATTAGTGCTGTTCGAACGTCTTGAAGATGAAGAAGAAATTAGCGAAGTGCATCAAATGATTTCAAAACATTATCAATATACTGGAAGCAGAAAAGCTTCACATATTTTAGCACATTGGGAAAAGTATACAGAAAAATTTGTGAAAGTTATTCCAAGAAACTACAAATTGATGATCGAAACCATAAAAGCGATGGAACAATCCGGGCTTTCTCAAGATGAGGCGATGATGGCTGCTTTCGAAGCAGTTGCAAAACGAAAACAAGCTGCGGTAAACGAACAATTCGCATTACAAGCGGTCGCTAAATAAAACGATTGTTTTCTCGATCATCTTTTCGTGAAGAGGAGGGTGAAACACAAATGGGAAAAGTAACAGGATTTATGGAATATACTCGCGAAGAAGAAACGAAACGTGGCCCTCTTTCTCGCCTGGAGGATTGGAAAGAATATACGGTTCCGTTTTCCGATGAAACGCTCGCAAGACAAGGTGCCCGCTGCATGGACTGCGGGACCCCGTTTTGCCATATGGGACTGGAGTTGAACGGCTTAACATCAGGTTGTCCGATTCATAATTTAATCCCGGAATGGAACGATTTAGTGTACCGAGGCAGATGGAAGGAAGCACTTGAGCGGCTGTTGAAAACGAACAACTTCCCGGAATTCACCGGAAGGGTTTGCCCTGCGCCTTGTGAAGGTTCCTGTACGGTAGCGATCTCCGACCCGGCAGTCGCCATCAAAGGAATCGAGAGGGCGATTATTGATAAAGGATTTGCTGAAGGATGGATTCAGCCGCGAATTCCGCAAATACGAACAGGAAAAAAAGTGGCGATTGTCGGTTCTGGGCCTGCTGGTCTTGCTTGCGCCGACCAGCTTAATCAAGCTGGCCATTCGGTAACTGTGTACGAGCGGGCCGATCGTGTCGGTGGATTATTAATGTATGGCATACCAAATATGAAACTCGAAAAAGAAATTGTCGAGCGGAGAGTTCGACTTTTAGAACAAGAAGGGATTACGTTCGTAACAAATACCGAAGTTGGAAAAGATATCACAGCCGAAGAGCTGCGTTCCCAATATGACGCCGTCGTATTATGCATCGGTGCGCAAAAACAACGAGACCTTGCGATTGAAGGAAGAGAGCTTGAAGGCGTTCATTTTGCGATGGATTATTTAACAGGTGTAACGAAAAGCTTGTTTGACTCGAATTTTGAAGATGGCAACTTCATTGATGCGAAAGATAAGCATGTCATTGTAATCGGCGGCGGAGATACGGGTGCTGACAGTGTTGCCGTTGCTTTGCGGCAAAAATGCAAAAGCGTTGTGCAGTTTGGCAAGCACCCGGCATTGCCGAAAGAACGGTCGGATAATAATCCGTGGCCGCAGTATCCGCTTGTATTTACACTTGATTACGCATATGAAGAATCGAAAGCGAAATTCGGTACTGACCCTCGGCAATATTGTATTCAGACGAAAAAGATTGTTGGCGATGAACATGGACGGGTCAAAGAACTTCATACGATTCAAATGGAAAAAATTATCGATGAAAATGGCAATGCGATATTTAATGAAATTCCTGGCACCGAAAAAGTTTGGCCATGCGATTTAGTATTTATTGCCATCGGTTTTGAAGGTCCAGAGCAGCCTGTTTTGCATCAATTCGGCGTCGAAACCGTCAACAAAAAAGTAAAAGCACCATACGGCAAATACACAACAAACGTCGAAGGAGTATTTGCAGCTGGAGATGCTCGCAGAGGCCAAAGCCTAATCGTTTGGGCGATTCATGAAGGTCGGGAAGCAGCGAGAGAAGTGGATCGATTCTTGATGGGAACAACGAATTTGCCGTAATGAGAAATTCCTCTTGAAAACAAATTGTTTTCAAGAGGAATTTTTTTAATGTAAGGGTACAGGTAAATTTACATAATATAATTTACCAAAGAACCCCAAAGGAACTGCTGAAATATGGTTGGAAAGATGTAACTCCAGATGGGATAAGAAAAATACAAACTCAAGAGAGTCGAGTGAAATGAATAATAAAACGGTTAAATTTGTTTTGAAAGGTGAAGAGGATGTGAAATTTTTTACAGTTCAAGCTGTAGAAGTAGATTTTATAAAATTAGGTTAACATATTTTCATTAAATGTGAAAAAACCTTGAATGAGTGTATATCATTCATTTAAGGTTTTTTAGCTGTAATAGCAGGTTCCGAATCTATCACTTCCACTTATCCGTTATCACGATAGGAGTAGTAGAAGGGTTAATCCTCTAATGAGGTGCAAAAATATTGATGTCCAATACTTTACAAATCAGTTCTAACGTTTCGAAGTATACACTATTCTGAACGGTAAGAACCATATGTACATTGAATAACATTTAAATGATTTATTTGTTATAAAATACTAAATTTAACAAAAATGTTACAATTATACAATTTATATTGATTTAAAGTGGTAAACAATGTGAAAATAAATGTAGTGTTAATTATTGATAGAAAGGAGGTGAAATAGTGCGTAAAGGCTTGACGTATGTATTATCCACTTGCCTTATTTTAGGGTTTCCTACTATAACTCAAGCCCAGGAATTGGGTGGATCTAAAGAATCCGTGGAGCCTTTAATAAAGAACGAGAGGGTTACATATCCGCTAAATAGGTTGGATTCTGAAAAAGTAGATACTCAGGGAAGCTATAATCTGAATCTAGCATCTGATCTTCCAGCAGCAGATGCGCCATTCACATCTACTAATGGTGGCAACGCAGAAAGATTAACGGGAGAAAGTCAATCATCGGAAGGACAAGTCGCCGAATCTAAATCGAATGTTTCAGGCGAGTTAGAAAAAGAAATTGCTGAAAAATCCGTTGAAAACAAGGGCGAGCTTTCCGTTAAACCAAGCAAGGAAATGCTCCAAAAAGAGAATAAAGGAGCATTAAATACAAACAAACTCCCTGCTAAAGATAATAAAAAAGTTACCCCATCCTTAAGTCTAGGCATTGGGGGATTAAACATTAATATCTTTGGAGAAAAACGTTTACTTGGAATTGGATTAGGTTTACCGGTTGCAGGAAATGTAAACGCAAACATTTTAGGACAAACGAAAGCAAGCTCTACAGAAGAACAATCTACTCGTCGTACCTTGTTAGGGGTGGACATAACACTAGTAGGCGATGCCCACGTAGGAGTGTTAGAAGGCGGAAAAGTTCTTCGTAATGATGGAGAAGAACGTAATGGCGGACTAGCGGTTGTAGAATTGGACAATATGTTTGGGAAAACACATGTAGGAGTAGCTGAAGCTCGCGAACAAATATCTGGAAATATAAATAAATTTCAAAGCGGATTGTTGTTGGCGGGATTGAAGGATACTCCTTTTGGGGACGCCAATTTTGGAGTAGCCGAGTTCAATAAAGTGGAAGCCCCAGACTATAAAGAAGTACAGACCGGCTTAGTCATAGCTGATGTCAATAACACTCCTTTAGGAGACGGTCACCTTGGAATAGCTGAAGTGAAAAAGGTTGAAACACCTGATTATAACGAATTTAATTCCGGGCTAATTATAGGTGATGTCACAAACACGCATCTAGGAAATGCACATTTAGGGCTCATTGAATATAAACAAACAGAAACAGACGGATATAAATCTTCTAATGGTGGATTAGTGATTGGGGACATTAAAGATTCACCGATAATAAATGATTCGCATATTGGTATAGGTGAATTTCAACAAGTAGAGAAAAAGGATCCTGCCCCAACACAAGAAAAACCAAAAGAGGAACCAAAACAGGAAGAACAACCTGATACGAAGCCGGTAGAGGGCAATCCTGGAAATGGAAGTACTCAACCAGGAAATTCAGATCAACCAATTAACCCAGATCAACAAAGCAATCCAGATCAACCAAGTGATTGTGTGAATCCTGGTCAATTGCCACCATCTACACCGGTTAATGATGGTAGCCAAGAACAACCAGGTAAGGCAACTTCACCAAAAACAGGAGATAACGCGGTTGAAAACCCGGCAGATATTCATGAGAATACAAAGGTTAACGAAACACAACTTGCTAATGATCAAGAGATAAATGATCCTGTAGCAAAGCTTATTAAGGAATTAACTGATGCAGGAAATAAAATAATTCTCAATCAGTCAAATTCTGATGACTTGAGTCAAATAAAAAATGTATTGGATGAAGAACAAAAAAATAGAAATCATCCATTAAGTTCACAAATGATTACAGTATCTACTTCTACGGGTTCGACTAGTAGCGGATCATCAGCAAATGGTTCATCGGGTTCTACTGGTTCAAGCGGAGGATCTGGAATAGCAGCTTATCTTGATTATGCATATACCGATTACATAGAATTAAATAACCAAGTGAACTATGTTCTGGATGAGTTATCAGATCAATGGATGAAAGATCCGCCAGTACAACCACCGAAATCTTCCTTCTTCTTAGCCGCATAATAAAAAATCTAAGAAGAAGGGAATTGAAAATGAATAAAGAGGTTGTTGTAAAATCGTTGAAAAGTATCGTTTATGCAGGGACATTAGTTATTGGCATCTCATTTTTTGGAAATTCAGTTGGTGCTGAGGGAGTAAATAATCAAGATGTACAAGCTAAGTCCAATGTTGTAACTCAGCCAGTAGTATCTAATGTACAAGCTCTAACCAATGCTGTAGTTCAGCCAGTGGTATCCAATGTACAAGCTCTAACTAATGCTGCAACTCAGCAGGTGGAATCAAATGTACAAGCTCTAACTAATGCTGTAAATCAGCCAGTGGAATCTAAAGAAGTTACAAATACTGCGATTCAATCAGATGAAAATAGCCAGGTAAAAGTAACAAACACAACTAGTGAAAATAATCAAGAGAAGGCAACAAACACAACTAGCAACGAAGAGTCTATCATTCCAAAAAATCCACCTGTAAAAACAGGGAACCCTGCTAGAAAAGACGAAAATATTAAAAGCGAGAAAAAAGGTTCTCTTATTAACATTGGTTTAGGTGGAAGTCTTTTAAAGCCAATAACTGGTGATCTCAAGATCGATATCATCGGTGGCAAAAAAGTCGAAACAAAAGACGGCAACTCTCTTATAACTGGCGGGGTTGTTCAAGCTGATTTAAAAGATTCTGGTTTACTCGGAGATACACATTTGGGTGTGATTGAAGGCACAAAAATTAAAACAGATGATTACGAATATACACATGGTGCAGTGGCTGATCTTGATATAAAAAAATCGGTAGTTGGAGATGCGCATGTTGGTGTCATTGAAGGTGAAAAGGTGGAAACTGATGAGTATACATGGAAACATGGTGGCATTGCAATTATAGACACCAAAAACACTCCAGTGCTTGGAGATGTGCACACAGGTATAGGAGAAATTGAAGATTTTGAAACGAAACAGCCTGCTGCTCCTAATCAATCAGAAGAACCTAAAGATCCAAAACAACCTTGCAACTGTAACCAAGGACAGCCGGGCAATCCAGGACAGCCAGGCAGCCCAGGACAACCAGGCACCCCAGGACAGCCGGGCAATAATCCAGGACAACCAGGCACCCCAGGACAGCCAGGCAGCCCAGGACAACCAGGCAACCTAGGACAGCCAGGCAACCCAGGACAGCCAGGCAGCCCAGGACAGCCAGGCAATCCAGGACAGCCAGGCAGCCCAGGACAGTCTGGCAACCCAGGACAGCCAGGCAACCCAGGACAGCCGGGCAATCCAGGACAGCCAGGCAGCCCAGGACAGCCAGGCAGCCCAGGACAGTCTGGCAACCCACAACAACCTGAAAGACCAAGTAAGCAAACTCCTGATATACCTGATAACAATTCTGAAGAAACATTACCTAAAACAGGTTCAGTAATGGATTCTTCTATGCTTTTACTTACTTCTCTTATGATGATTTTAGTGGGATTCGTTTTAAGGAGATTTAAATCTAACTTAGCTTAATAACTGAATTGTACTACTTTCTTTATACCAATTGGTAAGAAATTTTTGTATGGAGGGCTGGCCACCCTCCTTTTTTTAGGAAGGGGTTATAACCGTGAAAAAGTTAGGTAGTGTGTTTATTGTTATCGGGATTTTTGTGTTACTTTTTGTTGTGTTTACAAAGGTGAAGACATTTTATGAACAAAAGAAATTAGTAGAAGAATACACTTCGTTGTTCTTTTCAGAACAATCTTCTGATGAACCAGAAAAGCCAATAAAAGAAGGACAAGTGATTGGAATTCTAAAAATCCCAAAAATTAATTTAGAAACTCCTATTAAGGAAGGGGCGCGGCCTGAAGATATAAAATATTCGGTAGGACATTGCCATCCTCAAGCTCTACTTATAATTTGGGGAAGAAGAATCAAAATTTTGTTATCGCTGGTCATCGTTCTTATACTTATGGAAAGTTTTTTAATCGACTAGATGAATTGCAGAAAGGTGATTATATCATCATTAATGTACAAAACAAAGTACTCACCTATAAGGTATTTAATAAAAAGATTGTGAAGCCTACAGAAACTGATATAATTTATCCAATTAAGAATAAGTCAATGGTCACGTTAGTTACGTGTCACCCAAAATATTCGGATAAACAAAGGTTGATTGTTTTCGCTGAACTGGAGGCAGAACAAATAAAGGATGGACGGGATAAATTTTAATGGGATGTATGTCTGTCATAGTCCGAATTATATTATTATTTTGTAATTGTTTCACACATTCGTGTGATTGTTCTACATTTGCGAAAAATGGTTTCACATTGTGTTCGGTGCTTGTGGTCAATCCTCAAAAAACAGGTAATCACAATTTCGATATTAAGATACGATATGCTGCCTAAATTCTACAGGGGACCATATTGTTTAATTTTTTCTAGAACAGATGATGGTGTTATGTCACGAAAACAGACACGTTAAACAGAGAGAAAAGCTCTTCTCATGTTTATGCAGCTATTTTTGTTTCGTCAGCGAAGCAAACACAACCGATTCCGTCTCGTCAACCATTGGATGAGACGGAACGAACAACATATTGTAGAACCCATCATGATCGAGATATTAACGCAAGCTTAAATCTTAAAAATGAAGCTATAAGGCTTCTAACCGTCGGTGCGACGGAAAGACTAGCCCTACTAAGATAACTGAGGGTTACTTAGGTGTTCGTAGGAATCTCTCGCTTCAAACAGACCATAAAGGTCGTTAAGCGGTTAGTAGTTCAAGGTTAGATACAGGTCCTCTGCCAAGTTTAGGTTTCCAATTTTTCAATTTGTTTTTCAAGTAGTCCTTTAAAAAATCACGTTTCTTTCTTCGCCTTTTATCACGATTTTTAATGGAAAGTCACCGCCCTTACGTTTCTGAACAAAGCCAATTAACTTTATTATAACCTCTTCAATCCTAATTATCGTAACTTTATTTCAAATAAATGAAAAATATATCTTAAAAATTTAACTCATATAAAAAACTCATGCTATAATAGGTTAAACCATTTGTTTGGATGATATTCCCTGCTTGTTCTTTGAGCTTTTTAACAATAAAAAAAGACTCTAGAATAGAGTCTCTTTGTATGTGCTAAATCTACATTAAGCTTTACGGACGTTTGCAGCTTGAGGTCCGCGAGCGCCTTTTTCAACATCGAATGTAACATCTTGACCTTCTTCAAGTGATTTGAAACCTTCGCCTTGGATCGCTGAGAAATGAACGAATACGTCTTCTCCGGCTTCACGTTCGATAAATCCGAAACCTTTTTCTGCATTAAACCATTTTACTTTACCATTTTCCATTTTTGTTGCCTCCTAGTGCGTCGTACACACAATTAAATTTTATTCTTGCTCTAAATGATATCCAGGCGAAAAGCAGTTTCTTGTTCTTCACTTGCATACTGAACAAAAATAATTCTTGTTAAGAATAACAGAAATAGGAATGATTGGCAAGTAAAAATTGAGTTCTTTCAAAAGTAAAACAGAAAAGGTGATTAATAATGCAGAAAATGATTGTGGTTGGAGCAGGAATTCTTGGAGCGTCTGCCACTTATCACTTGGCAAAATCTGGAGTTGATATTACTTTGGTAGATCGTTTTGACCGAGGACAGGCAACGGACTCCGCAGCGGGTATTATTTGTCCTTGGCTTTCGCAGCGACGCAACAAAGCGTGGTATCAGCTAGTGAAAGGTGGGGCGCGTTACTATCCCGATTTGATTGATCAATTGGAAGCAGATGGTGATAAAGAAACAGGTTATAAACGAGTAGGTGCGATTTGTCTTCATACAGACGCAGATAAACTAGAGAAAATGGCGGAACGAGCGCGTAAACGGCGTGAGGATGCACCTGAAATCGGAGAAATTTCGATTTTATCACCTGCTGAAACAAAGAGGCTGTTTCCGCCGTTATCCGAGGAATATGGTTCTGTTCATGTCAGCGGAGGAGCTCGTGTAAATGGAAGAGCATTACGAAACTCTTTAATCAATGCTGCCATTAAGTATGGGGCTGATTTTCTTCAAGGGGATGCCACCCTAGTTTATAAAGACAAGCAGGTCACTGGAATCAAGCTAAATGAAATTACATTGGAGGCTGATCAAGTTATTGTTACAGGAGGTGCTTGGTCAAAAGAATTACTACAGCCGCTAGGCATCAATTTTTTAGTAAAACCCCAGAAGGCGCAAATCATTCAACTTCAAATGCAAGACATGGATACAAGCCAATGGCCGGTTGTCATGCCTCCAAATGATCAGTATATTCTCACATTCGAAGATGGTCGGGTTGTTGTAGGAGCAACACATGAGGATGATGCTGGATTCGACTACCGAGTAACAGCAGGGGGAGTTAATGAAGTTTTGGGAAAGGCCTTGGCAGTGGCGCCTGGTTTAGCTAATAGCACCATGATTGAAACAAGGGTAGGTTTTCGGCCGTTCACACCTGGTTTTCTTCCTGTCATCGGAGCTTTGCCTAATTATAAAGGAATATTAATTGCTAATGGGTTAGGGGCTTCAGGCTTAACAAGCGGGCCTTATCTCGGATCTGAACTTGCAAAGCTTGCACTCGGCAAACCAACAGAAATTGATCTTAGTCTCTATGATGTAGCTGGCGCTCTTGAAGTTTAGTTCGGGAACATCTTTACGCTGAAGCGCTGCCCACAGAAGGTGAATAACTAATTCAGAATATATGACCAAGAAAATCCAAATGGATATTGGGATGTTTGGACTGATTTTGATTCATCCGATTTGATGGAAAGTGAAGATCTGAATCTTTTTTCAACAGTCAGAATTTTTTTAATTTGTCGAAAAAATATTTCCTTTTTTTGTTGTTTTTTACATATAAAGTGTTATTCTATTTTCAGGGAAAATAAATGATTGCAAGGGGGAGAAGTGAGAAGTAATGGAACAAAACAAAAGAATGCCATTCGTTATTTTAGCCATGGCGTTGGGACTTTTTATGGCTTCGCTTGACAACACAATTGTTTCTGCCAGCATTAATCAAGTTATCAAGGATATTGGCGGATTTGATAAAATGAGCTGGGTTTTTACGGCTTATATGCTGGCGGCAACAAGTACCATGCTCGTTTTCGGAAAAATGAGCGATTTGTTTGGAAGAAAATTGTTTTATCTAATAGGAATCAGTATGTTCCTGATTGGGTCAGCTTTAAGCGGAACGGCACAGAATATTGATCAGTTGATTGCCTATCGTGTCATTCAAGGGATCGGTTCAGGAGCCATTTTTCCGATTTCGTTTACGATTATTTATTCTATTTCTACAGATCCCAAGCAAGCTGCCAAAATGTCTGGCGTTTTTGCAGGGATATTTGGTATTTCGTCCGTTTTTGGTCCACAAATTGGTACTTGGATTTCCGAAACCTCTTGGCTAGGCTGGAGATGGTGTTTTTATGTGAACGTGCCTTTTGGCATCGTATCTATCATCACTTTGTTGATTGCTTTAAAGGAATCCAAGTCAGATCAAAAACCAAAAGTTGACTATCTAGGGACAGTGCTATTGATTTCTTCCACCGTTCTGCTGCTTCTCGGTTTAGAATGGGGCGGTAAAGATTATGCATGGGATTCGGTTCAAATCATTGGGATTTTTATTGGTGCTGCTTTATTGATTGCGTTGTTCATATTAGTGGAAAGAAAGGCGAAGGAACCGATTTTGCCTCTTACTATTTTTAAAAATAAAATGGTGATGGGCACAAGCATTGTCGTGTTTTGCCAGGGGGCCATCATGTTCTCTGCGATTACTTATCTTCCTATTCTTTCAGTGGCTGTTATCGGGAACGAAAACTCGAACAGTGTATTAACACCAATGATGCTACCGATTATGATTGGTGCAATCGCAGGCGGTTTCCTTTGTACGAAAGTTCCTTTCCGTACCATTATGGCTTTTTCCATGGCAGTCGGCATACTAGTAGCTTATTTGCTGGGATCCATTACGCATGATACGGCGAAGTGGGTGGTAACACTCATCATGATCACGTTAGGGCTGATTGTTCTTGGTCCGCTCATGAGTGTATCGCAAAATGCTATAGCTCAATCCGTTGATAAGAGATATATCGGAATCGCTTCTTCGGTTGTAGGATTTTGGCGCAATATTGGCGGTGTGATGGGGGCCGCGATTACAGCGACCATTGTGAACAATTATTTGAAAGAGAAGATGAAAGAATTTGCATCAGCTACCAAAATGCCTGTTGATAAGGCACAAGAGATAGCAAAACCAGAAATATTAATGCAAGATCATACACAGATTCCTGCCCAGATTGTTGACTTTATGAGAGGCGCAGTGGAAACGGCTTTGCACCACGGCTTTATATTAGCACTAATTGCCGGTATTATCGGATTTCTGGTTTCATTATTTGTGGGCGGAGACCGTTACAATTTTGGAAAAAGAGGCGTTAATGAGACCGGCAAGGAAGAATTGCCTGCAAGCTAACCGCAGTTTTTCCGTTTGGATTTCAACTGAAAAAAGCTCATCCTTGACATAGTCCATAGGATGAGCTTTGTTGCATTAAGGGCTGCTAATTTAATATCTAACTCTTCACATATTTCTCTTGACACTATCAGAATAATAGAAAAAAATAGTAAAAAATAGTGAAAAAACAGGAAAATAGTACCGTAAATCTTTGGTCTAATGCGGTACTCCATATCTGATCATACACTCATTCCACATCTAAAGGCGATGGGCTTTCCTGTTCAGAAATCCGTCATATCGAAAAGGGGAACAGAATAGAATTAGTGTATGAGAATGCCCTCCTTTTATGTATTTGTAAAGGAGACATCAGGTTTTAGAAATAATAAAGAAAAGTTGGGAGAAAAATGAGGAAGTTTGTAGGGACAATGACAATAATTTTGGCTGCTAGTTTAATAGGATTGATTGGATGTACAGAAAAAACAGTAAAAGAACAGGAGTTAGAGAAACAAGTAGCTGATTTGCAACAGAAAATTGATAAGAATAAGAAAACAGGGGAAAAAGAAAAGAAAAAAGAAGAAAAACCGATTGTAGTTAATGTGGTCGATCCAAATACGAAAAAGGTGGTAAAAACTTTTAATCCGAAGGAAATGGGATTTGAAAAGAATAAAGAAAAGTATAAACAGGAAATTGAAAACTGGGCAAGGATATTAGCAAGGGGAACGGAAACAAAGGCTGGATATGACCAAAGAATGATTCCTGATAAGATAGGAGAAAATGGTCAAATCATAAAGGGAAGACCAAGAGTGATATTAGAGGAATCGGAGTTAACGGAAAAAGTGATTAAGGCTTCGGAAAAGGGTGGAACTGTCGAATTGCCTTTATATGTTACCGAAAGTGGGTATAAGCCTGAAGAAGTTTCTCATTTGGGGGAAGTGGTGGTCGCTTCGTATACAACTTATTTCAATAGCGGCGTAGCGGGAAGAACGAGAAATATCGAGCTATCTGCACAGGCCATCAATAATGTCATTATCGGAGTTCGAGATATATTCTCTTTTAATACAACTGTCGGACCGAGTGATGAAGCACATGGATATCAAAAGGCAGAGGAAGCAGTCAATGGGAAATTGGTCATGGGAGTTGGAGGAGGCATTTGTCAGACGTCATCTACTTTGTATAATGCGGTAGATAAACTAGGGGTCACTTATATAGAAAAGCATCATCATTCAGTGCATGTCGGGTATGTGCCAAAAGGAAGAGATGCAACGGTGTCATATGGAGGATTGGATTTTAGATTTCAGAATACGACAGGTGTACCATTGCTATTGAAAGCATATGTAAAGAAAGGGTCACTAACCGTAGAGGTGAGAACGTCGAAAGCAAATCTTAGCCGTCTAAAAAAATGATTAAATGATGGGTAGGAATGACAGTAATATTTAATGAAATTATGCGTGTTTTCTCGAAGATCATTTAATGGAATTGCTAGAATTTTAATATTAATCATTGAGAAAATGAAAAAAGAGCCTCTTCAATAGGTAAAGGATGGGGACATCCTCCACCTATTGTAGAGGTTATTTTCTCTTTTACCCATAAACATCTTACTCATACGGAGAACAGGATTTTTTCTATAACTTTGGAGTTACGAATCTATCATGGGTGGCTATCGTGCAGTAATGGTCAAATAGTTATATTAATTATTTGACTTTTTTGAAATGTGTTAAGTATTATATACAGAATATGAAGGCTGATAAGAAAGGAGGAAATTTAAAGAGTCAACAACGTTTTTTTAAGAATGCTTTTATCACTGAACCACTCATACTCATATCGGTAAGGGAAGGATGAACAAGATGTCATTTGAAAGTGTAAAAGCTCATTTTAAACAGTGGAATCGTGAAGATGATGTGATGGAATTTGAAACATTGACTGCTACGGTTGAGCAGGCCGCTGACACAATAGGCGTCATCCCTGCTCGAATTGCGAAGACGCTATCCTTCAGAGGAGAAGGTGAGAAAGCAATTTTGATCGTCGCTGCTGGGGATGCCAAAATCGATAACAAGAAATTTCGCCACACATTTGGCTTTAAGGCACGTATGCTCACGCCTGACGAAGTGCTAGAGCAAACTGGACATGTTATAGGTGGAGTTTGCCCATTCGGATTGAAAAATGAAATGGACGTCTATTTGGATGTCTCGATGAAACGCTTCGAGACCCTTTTCCCCGCCTGTGGAAGTCCAAACTCTGCCATTGAATTGACATGTGATGAATTATTTCAATATTCATTTGCTAAAGGATGGGTAGATGTTTGTAAAGGATGGGAGGAAGCTGGGTTTAGAGAGACGGTAGTTGTAAACAACGATCGACTTTGAATTGAAAAAGAATTCAATAAAACAACAAGTAGTATTTATAAATTTTTCAATTACATAAAAATGACTCTAAAAACGAACAGATAGCGACTCTTTAACAAGGGTTCGCTCTTTTTTATCTATATTGAAACTATTGAGATTATTAATTCCATAACATTGTTACGGGATGTTTAGCAAGTACTCAAAAAATACGCCTCAAGTCTTAGATTAATTTACATTCAGGGTCTTTAGAAGGAATATTAAGTTTCGTGTATGGTTAAATTTGGGGTAGTAATTTTTTAAAGAATTGAAACCCTAGTTCTTTATATTCGTATCTATGATTAGAAATGAGTTTATTGTCAGGGGTCGATTTACGATGAATCCGTTTTTAGCATTTCTTGTCAGAATGTTAATTGCAATTCCGACAGCTGCCATAGTTTGGTTGGTGAGTTTTATTGCATTCGATCAAACATTTTTGTATTCGACAGCATTTTCCTTGGTCGGTGCGATTCTCACATATTGGATAATTTCAGTTTATATGAAGTACCGCTTTTTAAAAAAACATCGTCTAACTAGAAAAGAATATCTATATATTAAGAAAAATTTGGATGAAGCTAAGCCGAAAATTTACCGTTTGCATAAAGCGCTTGTTTCCATGAGGCACATTCCATCTTTGAAACAAAGAATTGAACTTATACGAATCACGAGAAAAATATACAGTTTGACAAAAAAGGAGCCAAAACGATTTTATAAGGCGGAACAATTTTATTTTTCCCATTTGGATTCCGCTCTTGAACTGGCAGAGAAATATGTTTTCTTATCTGCACAGCCAACAAAGGACCGAGAGCTGGAAAAATCACTTATTGATACGCTCCGAACGTTAGAGGAACTTAAACATTTTATTGAAAATGATTTATATCAAATCTTATCCGATGACATAGATCAACTGCATTTTGAAATCGATGTGGCCAAGCATTCAATAAGAAAAATGAAGGAATCACAATTACATGAAGAAGGCAGGAGATTAAAATGACCGAAAACAATTCATCCCTGTTAAAGAATACTAGTAATGCTGATTTAATGGATGACTTACTTTCTAACCCGTTTGGTGACAATGAAAAAATACCTATTCTTCAAACGCAGGAAAAAAAGCAGGTTAGACTCATTGATGTGATCCCGGAAGAACACAGGGCAAAGGCTTATCAGCTTGCGGAACAGATTGATCCGAAAAATCATCAAGCGATCATCTCATACGGAACGCAGGCGCAATCTAAGCTTTTGTCCTTTTCGCAAACCATGCTTGAACATGTTCAACAGAAGGATTTAGGCGAGATAGGAAATATAATAAACGACTTAATGAAGAAGTTAAACGAGGTGAACCCTGATGAGCTGAAGCCGGGTCGGCCGTCTTTTTTCGCGCGCATGTTTGGAAGGCTATCAGGTTCCATACAGGAGGTGCTTTCCAAATATCAAAAAACAAGTGCACAGTTAGAGCGGATTAGTGTGAAGTTAGAAAAAAGCAAAAATATCCTTATGTCGGATATCGCCATGCTTGAAAAGCTCTATGAAAAAAATAAAGAGTATTTTCAAGCTTTAAATGTATACATTGCAGCGGGTGAATTAAAGCTTGAAGAATTGTATAAAAAAACAATTCCTGAGCTGAAGAAAGCTGCTGAAGAGACAAATGATCAAATGAAGGTTCAAGAAGTAAACGATATGATCCAATTTGCCAACCGTTTGGATAAACGTTTGCATGATTTGAAATTAAGTCGGGAGATTACAATCCAAAGTGCTCCTCAAATCCGCCTTATTCAAAATACAAACCAGGCGCTTGTCGAGAAAATCCAATCTTCCATTATGACGGCCATTCCACTGTGGAAAAACCAAGTTGCGATTGCTCTGACATTGATCAGGCAGCGTCATGCCGTTGAAGCACAAAAACAGGTATCAAAGACTACAAATGAGCTATTGTTAAAAAATGCAGAAATGCTAAAAGTAAATACGATTGAAACGGCAAGAGAAAATGAGCGTGGTCTTGTTGATATCGAGACATTAAAGAAAACCCAGGAAAATTTAATCGCAACTCTCCAAGAGACCTTGCGGATCCAAGAAGAAGGGCGAAATAAACGACGCCAAGCCGAGATTGAGCTGGCTTCTATGGAAAACGAACTAAAGAAAAAGCTTCTAGAAATAAAAGGCGAGTAACTCCTTTAATTAAGTTTGTTATCATAAAATGTCTCAACAACACATGTGTTGCCAAAACAATCAGTATTTCTAGCCTTCTTGCTTAATATGGCGAGAAGGCTTTTTTGCATTCTTCCTTCACACGGGTACTCTTCAAGGGAGGCTGGATTGTTATAAACAAGAAAAAACTCATATGGAATTTTATTAAATAAACATTATTAAGAATGGATTGAAAAAGGATAGATACAAGCAGAAAATAACTGCATGTTCTATCCACTGTTGACTTTATTTACGACGGAATCCCATTATCAATGCCCCAATTGAAAGTAATAGAGCAATAATCGACAGAGCCATTGTTGTTGTTTGTGTACCGTCATCATCTGATTCATTTGCTGCAGATTTTTCTTTTACAGAATCATCATGATCGGCATGATGGCCATGATGATGATCGGTCTCTTGATGTTCCTCTGTTGCAGGCGAAGCAGAAATCTTCGTGATTGAATGAGGTGTATCGGCACCTTCATTCCCTGTCCATTCTACAATACTGTTGTCTTTATAATATTGGTAAGCATCCCAAGCAGCATCTTGTTCTTTGTCTGGATTTTTTGCTACAAATGAAAATCGTTGGAATTGTCCAGGTAAAATTCCCTCGCCATTTGCTGTCCATGTAATTGAAGTTACTTTGCCAGATTTATCTTTTTCAGTTGTTGTTGTCCATCCTGGTACTGGTTCATATAGCTTATATTCTATTCCTTTAGGAATTTTAAGTGTCACTTTTGTCGTCGCAACGTTTTTTTCAACTGGTACTTTTACTGTATAAGTTTCCCATGCTCCAGTAGCTGAAGTACTTGGATTTACCGTGACATGTGCACTGGCTGTACCTGCAAACAGAGCCATTGCTGTCATAGTTGAAATAAGAATTGCAGATGATTTCTTAAAGATATTTTTCATTTTATCAAATCTCCTTTATATACTTTTTTATTGACTTCCTACTACCACAGGAAAATCGGTATCAAAACTGTCCAAAGACTTGGTTAATACATGTACACGAACATTCCAATACCCTGCCATATTCAAGTGCATTCCTTCCGTTTGGAATACTCCAGGTGCTGCGTTCGGAACGATCACGGTACTTTCTCCTGCCTGCTTGGTAGAGGAAAAGGTGAGGGTCACTTGTTCAATATTCGTTGGTGCTCGTCCCCTCTTATCTTTTAACTTGACTTTAAAAACGTTTATTCCTTCTATATTAGGGCTAATATGCAAGGAAACATGATACCCATTATCCGCTACACGTTTCGTTTGATCGAACGGTCCAGGCGAAGCTGTTGCTGGCGGCAGATTTGTGAGTATGGCTGCCATCAATATAACTATCACACCAATCGCGAGTTCAAGCCTTAACGTCCATCCTAATTTTTGTCTTACGCGTTTTTTTCCTTGGTTAAAATGATAAGCACCTAATAGAAACATGAAGAAAAATAAAATGATCTTTCCTAACAAAACTCGTCCGTATGACGTATGGATGAGGGAGTAAAACGTCGGGACATACATGAAACTTCCGTACATTCCCGTAGCAAAAATGATGATCACAGCACCAATTGCCCAAGGCGAAAAACGTTGAATGACTCTCCAATAGAGCAACCTGCTTTGATGCCCATTTTCCGTTTCCGGGTGACTTCTTGGTAAAATGATAGCAATCGCTGATAAAATCCCTATCCACACAGAAGCTGCTAACAAATGAAGAAAGTCCAATGCAACGGGTATTATCTCGTGCTGATGACCTGAAGCATGACTTGTTAAAGATTTCGTAATGAGCAATCCCATTATGAAAATGAGTGATGCTCCCCAAGCTTTCATGGAAGACAAGCTTCCCCGCTTTATAGCGAAATAAGTTGTGATGACAAGAATTCCAAAAATCATCATCTGTACAACCCATATAAGTCCGAAAGAAGTATGATTCAACGTTTCTTTCAACAATGAAAGGGTAAATGCCTGTGACCATGTTACATCTGCATTAATCGATGTTTGTAAAGGCAGATTTAGCAACAGACTGATAGCAATTCCAAGCAATGACAGCCAAATGATTTTTTTGCTTTTCGATTGAACCTTGGAAGACTCTTGATGTTCTGCTCGATAAATAAAAAGGTGAAAAAATATCACTCCTAAATATAACGCAATGCTCATATACAGCAACCAACGATTGATCAAAATATCAACTTTAGGCAAATAGCTGGATATTTTCCCTTGTAAAGCATTAGCTTCTTTTCCAGCATGCCCAATACGAAAAGGAATAACTCCTTGTACCGGATGACCATCTGAGGATATGATTTTCCATTGCATAGAATACGTCCCATTCGGCAAGTTCTTTTTTATTCCTGCCTCCAGGATCGCATGGTTCTGTTTATTTATATGGGCATTTTTCAAATCAACGCGTTTACCCGAAGCATCCATCACAGAAAGTGAATAAAAATCAGGTTGGATAAACTCATTAAACTGAATGCTAACGACAGATGGCGGTTTAGATAATGTCTGATTTTCCATTGGCGAAGATTTAACAATATAAGCATGGGCATATGTAATAACAGGAAAAAGTGCGATCACTAAAAAAATAATGAATGCCCATAATCCTAACTTTCTAAAACTCCCCAATTTACGCCTCCCTCATTAAAAAAATAAAGAATATCCGACGGCTGTTTCATCTCCCTTCAAATAGTCTATTGCACATGGTATTAGCAGCCCAATTAAAGTTTGTACAATCCAAGTATAAAGTAAACTTGTGTTGAAATTGTGATAAAACTGGGGCGATATTTGTTTTCTATTTCTTTTTAAGGATTTCCAAAGGTAAAAAGATGTAATAAAAATGAAGCTAAATGGCAATAATGGCAATTATCTTAAAATCAGGAGGTGTAAAGGTTGAAAGAAGAACTAAGCATCTTTTATCGAATTTTTACAACGACCAAGGATGCAATTGAAAAATTTATGAATATGCTCGACCCTGTTATTCAAAATGCCAAGGATGATCATGAACGTCTATATTATCACCACATTTACGAAGAGGAAGAACAACGGTTATCGCGTTTAGTAGAACTTATTCCGCTTATTAGTAAATTTGAAAAAGAAAAAGATGAAAAAATATTTTCCCCGGCCAAGAATGAGTTTAATCGTCTTTTACAAGAATTAAATCTTGAAAAATACGGATTGCATAATTTTGTAGAGCACTTGGATTTAGCACTCTTTCAATTTACAGATGAGGAACGGAGCTCTCTTTTAAAGCAAATGAGGGATGTTTCCTATCAGGATTATCAACAAGTAAAAGAAATGTTAAATAAGATAAATGAACGATTTGACCATGACTATGTCGATCCGCATGCACATCATGATGAACATCACGACCACTTAGCTCCACCTGGTTATTCACTAATCATAAAACAATCTAATAAGAAAAAAGGGTTTACTGTTGGGAGTTTAATATAGCGAAAGATTTAGGAGGAGAAAAGAATGGGCAAGACTCAACTATTTCCAGATTCACCATTAACAGATCAAGATTTCTCACAATTAGATCAAACAGTCATTGACACTGCACGTAGACAATTGATTGGACGCCGTTTTATCGAATTGTACGGTCCGCTTGGAAGAGGAATACAGAGTATTTTTAATGACGTATTTATTGAAAACTATGAAGCAAAAATGGATTTTCAAGGATCATTTGATACAGACATCGAGACTAGTAAACGGGTAAATTACACAATCCCATTACTTTACAAAGATTTCGTTCTATATTGGCGTGATTTAGAACAGGCAAAAGTTTTAGATATCCCTATTGATTTTTCCGCAGCAGCAAACGCTGCCCGTGATGTGGCAATATTAGAGGACCAGATGATTTTTTACGGATCAAAGGAATTTGATATTCCCGGTTTAATGAATGTAAAAGGCCGATCAACACACTTGATAGGAAATTGGTACGAATCAGGAAACGCTTTTCAAGATGTAGTGGAAGCAAGAAACAAATTACTTGAGATGAAACATAATGGGCCGTTTGCTCTTGTTTTATCACCAGAGTTATATTCATTGTTGCACCGTGTACATAAAGATACGAACGTTTTAGAAATTGAGCATGTTCGTGAGCTTGTTACAGATGGGGTGTTCCAAACCCCGGTTCTAAAAGGAAAAACGGGAGTCCTCGTCAATACAGGGCGAAATAATCTGGATCTTGCTGTTTCAGAGGATTTTGATACAGCATATTTGGGAGAAGAAGGAATGAACCATCCTTTCCGTGTGTATGAAACGGTTGTTTTACGGATTAAACGCCCTTCTGCCATATGTACATTAGAAGACGGGGGAGAGTAATGGACGAGTGTGATGAATAAAAGAGCATTTACTGTTGGCTCCCTTTTTCCAAGAAATATTACTATTAATAAAGATTCAAGATTTAAACAAGAATGTCAGCACCTTAATGAAATCATTTTGCTTCAAAACCAAATGAGATTTGAAATCGAACCAACGAAAGGAAATTTATTAGATGTTGCTTTAGATCAAGGGCAAGCCCTGCAATATAAATGCCGAAAGGGAACTTGTGGAGTGTGCACAGTAAAAGTGATAAACGGAGTATCCAGCTTGTCCCTTCCAAACGAAAAAGAATAAAAAAATTAGAAAAAGCTTTAAATGATGATTATCGATTAGCTTGTCAAGCAGAAATTCTTTAGAAAAAAAACGAGGTCCCTAATGGAACCTCATTTTTTTATGCTAAAACGCGTTCATTTAAATGAATAAGCTTTTCTTCAATTGGGAATGGGAGTGAGATGTTATGCTTTTTAAGTTCCTTTACACTTATATCCCGAACAAGTTTTATCGCTTCTTTCTTAAAAGAATGTGTGACAAATCCGTCATTAATTTCACATAGCTTTTGTAAGTATTGTAAAGTACCTTGCAGCAATAATTGTTTCGCATGTGTATTATTAAGCTGGCAAATCAATTTATGCTGCAATCCTTTGATTACAGCAATTTGATCAACGTGCGCAATAATATTTGTTCCATTATCATCTATAAAACATAGGGAAACATACTGGCCTTTTGATATGTCAATATTTGTGAATACCGGGTTATGGTATAGTTCACCAGATGATAAACGAATCATGTCTGCTTCAGCAGCACCGCCTATTTTTCGGTAATTTGAAATAACAGTATGAATATCTTTCAACCCGTGTAACATATTAAACATATTGTTTCCCCCCGGTTGATATCTAAATGTTTATGACATCATTGTATAGAAAATGAGAATCATTGTCAATTGGTATTACTTTCCTAACACGGAGGTTATGTAAAAGTTTTTGATCTCTTTTGGGGACTGACTCATAAGGTCTGACTCCCTCCAACAATACCAACATAAAGAATGGTTTTATTCGTGTTTAGCTATATGTTGTATTGGAGGTGTCAGACCTTGTCAGACCTTTTGCTTTTGAGTCAACACTGTTTTTGGTAAACAATGGTTGGTATCATTCTTTGCTGGATTAAACGTTGAAACTTGTTAATTAAAATCTGTTTTTCATTCAACTTTAATAAGTATTATGGAACTCATAATTATTTGCTAGTTGATTCTTCAGGAGATGTTTCTTTATTTGCGGGTTCCTCTGTATTTGTATTACTGTTAGAAGGATCTTTTGGATTCACTTCTTCACTAGAAGGTTGTTTTGAATTCTTCTCACCGTCTGTAGGTTTTTCTGTATTGATATCACCATTTGTTGGCTCTTCTGTATTCATCTGTCCATTAGTTGGAGTTGGCTCTTTTTGAGGATTCAAGTTTTGATCATTGCTGCAGGCCGTAATAAGCACCAGGACAAATACAGGAATCAATAGTTTCAAAAAAGTTTTCAATACCATTTTTATTCCTCCTCGTTATTTTTTAAGTCGTTTTCATTTAGGAGTTTTTATTACATGGAATTTTCAACTCCCTTCCTTCAAAGGTAAAGCCATTATAAACAAGCAATTTTAAAAAAATTGTCGATTAATTAAATATTTACCAATCTTTAAATGAACTGTTAATTTACCTTAATAAAAGAAAAGAGACTTTATTATTTGCAGTGAGTTTGTGTTAAAGAGAAAGTTGTTGAAATAAGGAACTGAATCGAATTACTGATCTAAAAAAATCGATTTTTTAAGCAAAATCAGAGGAAAGGCATTTGGTAGGTATAGTGGATAAAAGGCAAATACAATGAAAGCAATTTTTGACCTTTTTTGACCAAATAAGTATAATGAAATTAGGCATTTTCATAGCCCAAAAAGTTAGCTTTTTTTATTTTTGGAGGAGGTAGAGCTTTAAAGCATCAAAACTTCATATGACGTTTAAAAACAAACATCTTAAATAAACCAAGGAGATGAAGGGGATATGGGTTTATTGAATAAAGGTGTAACGTTTTTGAACTTCGATGAGACATATTTTTCGCAGCAAAGTCTTCGATCCATTCCGCATGAGAGCATAGATTTTCTCAATCTTCAGCATGTACATTTATTTTGTGAAAAAGATTCACTAAAGGAAATAGAAAGACGTCTTTCAGAAAGAAAGCAGAAAGGGATTACGTTTATCGGCAACGGCAACTATCACTATGTCACTTATTTATTGTTAAAAGAAATACATACACCGTTTACACTTGTATTATTTGACAATCATCCTGACATAGATATGTCGGAAGGTACGACCGAAAAGATCATATCTTGCGGTTCATGGGTTTCTTTTGCACTTGAACACATACCAATGATGAAACAGGTTATTATCGTCGGACCTTCTTCAGCCAAGATTGCTTCTTCTGAATCTTTAAAAGTAAGAATTTTTCCTTTTGATCGTCAACAAAACTACTCTTCCAAACTTATACTTTCTACTATTCAAACCGATACCGTTTATATTAGCATCGACAAAGACGTTTTAAATAAATCCGATGCTGTGACAAACTGGGATCAAGGATTTATGAACATTCATACTCTAATCCAATATGTGCAAGATATTCTCAAAAAAAAAGACATTTACGGCGTGGATATTTGTGGCGAAGCACCTTCAACTCCAAACAATTTTTTTCTTCCAACCTATAAAGATTCTATTCAGAAAAATGAAACTGCTAATATAAAAATTTTACAAACATGTTTAGGTAATTCACGACAAAAAGCATCAGAACGCAGAATTCACTCTTTCACTTCTGCCAAATTTACTGCAGCATATAAGGGGGGCGTTCGGATGCCTTCCTAATATTTTCTTCACGTTTCTTTAAAATAACAAAAAACCTTAATTATTTTTTAATAACAATTGTTCAAAAACTTATTATTAACGTCCTTAATATTAATTACAAAAATTAATAAAACTGGTATAATTTAATATCTAAGAGTAGATTTACTATATGTAGGAGCTGAAGCCGGTTACTGCAATTACGAACTAAATAATTTAAAAAAAACAAGATTAGAGAGGTCATTCTCATGCCATCAACAAATTCAAATCCATCCATGGCTTCACTATTACGGAATCGTTTTATCCAAGCGATTATGACGGCTGGCTTGTTTATTCAAGTCGGCATCTGGGTACGCAACTTTGCTATTCTATTGTTTGTTACAGAGAAGACAAATGGGGATGCGCTTGCCGTCTCACTCATATCTGTGGCAGAATTTGCACCGATTTTTATCTTCTCTTTTATTGGCGGCACGTTCGCAGACCGTTGGCAACCGAAAAGAACAATGATCTGGTGCGATCTGTTAAGTGCTATATCGATATTTATTGTATTAATGGCGCTCCTGTTCAGCACATGGAAAGTTGTCTTCCTTGCTACATTCGTTTCCGCGATGCTTTCGCAGTTTTCTCAGCCTTCGGGGTTGAAGCTGTTCAAAGTACACGTTCCGGGAGAGCAGATGCAGGCGGGTATGTCATTATTCCAGACGATGATGGCTACGTTCATGATTATAGGTCCGGTATTAGGGACCTTCGTTTTTCAACAATTTGGTATCTACATTTCTATGGCGGTAGTAGGCATCACTTTTTTATTATCTGCTCTCGTATTGACCTTATTGCCTCCGGACAAGATTGAGAAAAAGGATGACAGGGAGACATCGCTCTGGCATGAAATGAAGCTCGGCTTTCAATATGTGTGGTCGCGCAAGATTCTTGTGACTTTGGGAGGCGGCTTCATGGCTGCTGGTTTAGGGATTGGACTAATCCACCCGTTAGCCATCTTTCTGGTAACAGAGCGCCTAGGTCTAGAAAAGGAATACCTGCAATGGCTGTTCGCAGCCAATGGAGCAGCTATGATAATCGGCGGCGCTGTTGCGATGGTATTCTCCAATCGGATTGCACCGCACATCCTATTGATGCTGGGTATGGGAAGCATGGCTGCAGGAATTTTTGTTATGGGTTGGTCCACTATGTTCTGGCTTACCTTAATGGCTGAGTTTCTTATCGGTCTATTCATGCCTGCTCTCCAGATCGGCATTAATACGATTATATTGAACAATACCGACGAATCATTTGTAGGACGTGTAAATGGAATAATGACTCCTTTGTTCATGGGTGCAATGGTTATCACGATGAGTTTGGCTGGTCTGTTGAAAGAACAATTCTCCTTAGTCACGATTTACCAGGCCTCTGCTGCTCTCTTCCTCATTGGCATTTTGGTCATGCTCCCGATGTTCCGAATGCTTGCAACTGATGAAGCTAATTGAATAACAACACTATTGCATTATTCAACTAATTAAATCCATCGAGTGTTTTTTCTCCTTTGGATTTGTACTAGTACCATTTTAGTGGCAGGGGCGAGCCTGACTCATAAGGGTCTGACCTATATGAGTCAGGCTCGTTTTTTTTTGTTTTATACTGATGAAGATAATACTGGAAAGCATACGGAGTAATACGAATAAATAATGTACAGCCCATACACGTTAATTCTTTTTGAATACAATATAGCGATATAAGAGAGTAAGGGGGGGTTAAAATGTCTAAGGATAAAAAAGAAAAAGTGATCCATGTTGATAAGTTAATCATTCATGCCAAGGAAGTTGATATTATTCATGAACGTAAAGAAGATGACAGCAGAAATGAACGAAAAAGAGATGATTTCCAAAGGATGGATCCTTGGGGATTCTTTTGGGGCAGGCCGCGAAGAATTCAAGAAAATCAGCAAGAGTCAGCACCGGAAGAAAAACACGAAGATTCAGTAGATTGATTAAGAAACATCTTAGGGAGAATTAATAAATAAAAGAAATATAATATTTCATAAAGAGTCGTTCCTTTAGAGTATTTTGTTTGTAGCAGTGACTACATTCAAAAAAGGAAGATTCTTTTTTTTGTGGTGTTACAGGGGCAGGCGGTTGTTCTGGATGGAGGATATACTGTTCAATAAAGTTAGATTCGGAACCCGATTTGATTTATTCGAAATAGGGTTCCGAATTTTTCGAAACCTCCTTCCGTTAAAGAATTTTTGCTGGTTTTCTTTTGGTATAATGAATGTAACATGCACTAAATGTTTCCAAGGGAAATAAGCTGGAGGCAGCTAAATTATTGCTTATCAGTAAGACAAGTTTTTATGAAAAGTGCAAAATGTATGATATTTAATAACCAAAAAGGATTCTTTTTACGGAAGTATAAGCCTGTTACATCATAAAATATCAGGGCTTTTTTATTTAATCAAACGTTTGATTAGTTTTGAAGGCGTTCGGATGCCATACTAATTTGTGTGTGTAGTATCGTAAATTAGGCTTCTTCCCCTTTAAAGCCTTTCAATTGTTAGGCGGCAACACTACTTTGCTCACCCAGCCAAATGAGAGATCCCCGCTGTTTAAACTTATTGATGGACTGACCCTAAGAGTTGACAGTATATCACCGTACGTACTTTGAGGCAGGGAAAAATAACGTATTTATGGAAAATGTATATAAAGAGTAAACTTTTGCAAAAATGTCTGCGGTGCTTCAATATACAAAAGAAAGGGCGGATGTTTATGAGTATATTGGATAAAAAGAAAATAGTAGAAATTAGAAATCGTCTTGAAAAACGTGTCGTGACATTGCCAGATGGCACTTCAGTTCCATGTTTAGGACAAGGAACATGGAAGATGGGAGAAAATCCTCAAGCGAAAGAGCAGGAAATCAAAGCCTTGCAACTCGGCATAGAGTTAGGCATGAAACTAATTGATACAGCTGAAATGTATGGAGATGGCGGCGCTGAACGTATAGTAGGGGAAGCGATCAAAGGACGCAGGGATGAAGTATTTTTAGTCTCTAAAGTGTATCCGCACAATGCAGGATTAAACATGATTTCAAAAGCGTGCGAAAACAGCTTAAAACGGTTAGGGACTGACCGTTTAGACTTATATCTTTTACACTGGAGAGGCCGGATTCCTTTAGAAGAAACGATTGAAGGCATGGAAAAGCTGCGGAAAGAAGGAAAAATTTTAAGATGGGGAGTCTCCAATTTTGATACGGATGATATGGAAGAGTTATGGAACGCTGCCAAAGGACAAAATTGTGCGACAAACCAAGTGTTATACCATCTAGGTTCCAGAGGAATTGATTTTGATCTATTGCCTTGGCAGCGAGAACATAACATGCCAATTATGGCTTATAGTCCAATTGCTCAAGGAGGCTCTTTAAGAAAACAATTATTAACGGATCCAATCGTTAATGAAATTGCAGAAAAATACAATGTAAAACCGCTACAAATTGCTCTTGCCTGGACGATACGAACAAATGATGTTATTGCCATTCCAAAAGCTGTGCAAGAACAACATGTGATTGAAAACGCTGAAGCTGCTTCCATTGAATTGACCGAAGAAGATCTGAACAGACTTGATGAGGTGTTTCCGAAACCTAATAAGAAAGTGCCTTTGGATATTATATAAAGGTTTTGCAGAAAAATCATAGTATCAAAAAAGAGTTGCTGCTTTTGCACGCAACTCTTCTTTAATTTCTTTTAAAGAAATTTAACTTCGATAAAACAGAAAAGCTTATTTGGATTAGATACGCAGTCTAGCAGGACCGTTTAAAGAATGAAAATATTAGTTTTTTCCGACTAAAACGATATGAAATATTGACTTAATTCTAGTTTTATAATAGGATTTATGTTGACTGACTAATCAATCAAGAGAGGAGGATTCTTATTTCAAGGCAAGAAAAGTTAGCAGATGGAACCTTTGATAGAAGGGATAAAATATTGCAGATTGCCCTTCAGCAATTTGCGAAATATGGATATCATAGAACGAAAATATCAGATATTGTACGAGAAGCTGGTGTATCGCAAGGAACTTTTTATTGGTACTTCAAAAGTAAGGAAGCTATCGCTCTTGAAATTATTAAAAAAGGACAAGAACAATTGCTGAAAGTCGTGTTGCAAGGCTATCGACAATCAGCGGGAAGCGTTCAAGACGCTGTAAAAGCTTCTGAAAAATTGTTTGAAGACCTTTTTACATTTGCTGAACAAAATAAGTATTTAATGAAACTTATCCTAAAAGGAATTGAAACAGAAGATTCGGTACAAGAAGCTATATTAGAAACTCGAATTAACATCGAAGAAGCGTTTCAAAAAAACATTAAGAGAGCAATAGAACTTAATATGCTACCTGCAAAAGACCCGGCTCTACAATCCGCTTTTTTAATGAGTTTAGTGGAAGGAATAATGGCAAGATGGCTGTTTGAACCTCTTGTAAAAGATTCAACTATTAAAAAGAAAACAGCTAAAGAGTTGGCTGCGGAAACTGTTAGATTCGAATTTTTTGGCCTTCTTGGTATATAAATTTTAATTACAAGTTCATTAGAAAGGAGTAAGAATAGATGAGAAAAAGACGCTCATTTGTTTTAAGTATGATTTTGATCCTAGCATTAAGCCTTATTGTTAGTGCTTGTGGAACAGCTGGAAATAAATCTGCTAAAGACGAGAAAGCAAACTCTGACTTATTGCAACAGATTAAAGATAGAGGTGTTATTAAAGTTGGAGTAATGGGTACATATCCTCCCTACAATTTCTTAAACGACAAAAAAGAAATGGATGGTTTTGATGTAGATATTGCAAAAGAAATTGCGAAAAGATTAGGAGTAAAAGCAGAATTTGTAGCACAAGAATTTTCCGGTATGATACCAGGCTTAAAAACGGAAAAATTTGATATTGTTGTTAGCCAAATGACGATTACTGATGAGCGTAAAAAACAAATGGATTTTACTGAACCTTATATTACAAATCAAGTAAAAATCATTGTCCGCAACAATAACAATACTATTAAAACATTAAAAGATTTTAAGGGGAAAAATATCGGAGTTGGTTTAGGTACTAATGATGAAACATATCTTCGTACGAAAGTTCTTCCTGAAGTAGGTGAATTTAATATTAAAACGTACGATGATGTCATAACTTCATTAAAAGATTTAGATTCCGGAAGAATCGATGCTACGATAAACAATATATATGCTATAAAACCGATTGTTGAAAAAAACGGATTTAAAATTAAACCTGTTGGTGAACCAATCAAATCCGATCAAGCAGGTATTGCAATGCGTAAAGGAAACGAGGCTCTATTAAAAGAGTTGAATAAAATTTTACAAGAAATGAAAGATGACGGGACATATAATAAGATCTTTAAAAAATGGTTTGGAGAGGAACCGGCAAAGTAAAAAAATAGAAAGGAATTCGCAATTAGAATGGATCTTGTAATAGATAACCTGTCATTTTTGCTAAAAGGAGCGTATTATACGCTTCTTATTACTATTGTATCAATGTTTTTTGGGTTAATCATTGGGGTTATTATAGCGATTGCGAGGCTTAAAGGCAATCGATTGATCAAATGGTTAGCTCGCGCATATGTTTCTATCATTAGAGGGACCCCTCCTTTAGTACAGATTATTATTGTTTATTATGGGTTAGTGGATTACGGTATAAAACTAAACCCGTTAAATGCTTCATTTATAGCGTTAAGCATTAACATCGGTGCTTATTTATCGGAAACATTTCGCGGAGCGATTCAATCGATTCCTAAAGGCCAAACAGAAGCTGCTTATGCAACAGGGATGACGCCATGGCAGACAATGAGGAGGATTATCCTTCCTCAAGCAATTCGAATCGCAATCCCCCCAATGGGTAATACCTTTATTGGCATGTTAAAAGAAACCTCGCTCGTTTCCGTTATCACTGTTACAGAATTGTTGCGTTCAGCGCAATTATTAGTTGCCCAGTACTATGTATATATGCCGTTTTATATAGCGATTGCAATTATGTATTGGATCATGAGCACAGGCTTTTCTTTAATATTAGAAAGAATTGAAAAACGTTTATCAATTTATGATTAAGTTGGGGATTTAACATGATTAAAACAAACGGGTTATCGAAAAGTTTTTCCAATCAAGAAGTTTTAAAAAATATTAATTTAGAAATTTACGATGGAGAAATTGTTGCTATTATTGGTCCAAGCGGTTCCGGAAAAAGTACATTGCTTCGATGCATAAACGGTCTTGAAGAAATGACATCTGGAAGTTTAGAAGTCAATGGCATTGTGGTGGATGCAAAGCAAAGAAAAAAGGAGCGCAATAAGCAAATACGAAAAATCCGCCTTCATACAGGCATGGTTTTTCAACAGTTTAACTTATATCCTCATAAAACAGTTTTAGAAAATGTCATTGAAGCTTTATTATTAGTAAAAAAATGGCCTAAAGCGAAAGCTGTTGAAAAAGGAGAAAAATTGCTGGAGAGGGTAGGATTGCTTGAAAAAAAAGATGTATACCCATCCAGATTGTCCGGAGGCCAGCAGCAAAGAGTGGCCATTGCACGTGCACTGGCAATGGAACCTAACATTATGTTATTTGATGAACCGACTTCTGCCTTAGACCCTGAATTAGTAGCGGAGGTTTTGAATGTTATCAAAGAGCTTGCTAATGAAGGAATGACGATGTTGATTGTGACACATGAAATGAAGTTTGCAAAAGAAGTGGCAGACAGGATCATTTTTATGGCTGACGGAATGATCATCGAACAAGGAAAACCGGATCAATTTTTCTTAAATCCACAAACAGAACGTGCAATGAAATTTTTGAATAATTTTACGGTTAAATGACTTCTTGAAAGGAGCTTTTGATGAAAGTTGTAACTGAGGGGTACGGGAAACGTTCCTTCACAGCAGTTGGTGCATCCGGTTATGAAATGAAAATGGACGCGACAGAAGCTTATGGTGGAGAAGGAAAAGGCGTCACACCAACAGAAATGCTTTTAGCTTCTTTAGCAGGATGTATTGGGATCGATTGATTTAAAAATTTATACCTCACTAGTGATCGTATCAAAAAAGAGTTGCTGCTTTGTTTAGCACGCAACTCTTCATCTATTTTTATATCAATTTTTCGAAATTCAAGCGTTTGTTCAGCGCATACATAATTGGTGCACCAATGATCATTACAACAAATTCGCCAACTGCCGTTGTCAACCATGTAAATAAGAATGGCAAGCCAAAAGCTAAATGAAGTTCAAGAGCAATGAGGAACATGGTGAACGTAAAGACAAGGGTGTTAAACACCATTCGCCCCCATATACCTTTTATAAAGCGCGCAGAAAAAATGGTGATTAATAAAGAAATTATAGTTTGTCCTACACCAAATACAAGATCATACGCAACCATTGGTGAAAATAATAGATTGGTTAGAAAGACACCTAATACCATTCCGTAAAGATATTTCTTGTTGAAGACAACAAGATGGTTAAAGATTTCGGAAACCCGAAATTGTATTTGGGTAAATCCAAACGGCTGAATGAGCATGGAGACAGCTATATACAAGGCTGCCAAAATCCCATTCCCGACAAGTGTTCTTACATTCATATGCAATTCTCTCCTTAGTTTTTTATCGTGGGATGGTTTCGAACCACGTTCGAGTGAACACTCGAAGAAAACATTATAATACACATAAAAAATTTGGTCAAAATAGAAGCCCGGCTGTTCCGCGCAGCAGGGCTTCTATTTGTGCGCCCGGCATGGGTGTAATCTATAGGGTGCAAGTCCCGAGCTGTGAAGGCAGAAGTAGCAGTTAGCTTAACGCAAGGGTGTCCGTGGTAACGCGGAATCTGAAGGAAGCGGACGGCAAACTTCCGGTCTGAGGAATACGAACTTCATATGAGGCTAGGTATCACTGGGTGAGTTTGCAACACAAAACAAAGCCCTTTCTGCCGAAGGTGATACAGAGTAAATGAAGCAGATAGATGGAAGGAAAGATTACACTCTTACCCGGGGAGATCTGACTGGCACGCCAAGTAATCTTGGTAACCTATCTAGCGATAGATAGCTGAGCAGTCAGAAGTCAGCAGAGGTCATAGTACTCTTTCGAGCTCGAGACGAAAGAGGAAGGACCGAACAATTAAGGAGAACGAAACACTACGCGTTCATTTTCTGTGTTGAAGCAGACAATCCGGCAGGACTTACTTGAAGGAGGAAGTGGTGAATCCCACGGGGGACTTCAAGAGGGTGGAGCAGAAGATGGCACAAATAGAGGGATTCGTTCACGTGGAGAGGATATCTATGTTGATGGAACTGATTTTGTCACGGGAAAATGACAAGGTGAACCACGATAAACTGATGGGGATCTTGGCGAAAACGATCGAAGATCGGATTTTACTTAAATTAATCTGCCGGTATCTTCAATCAGGCGTGATGATAAATGGAGTGGTAATGGAAACAGACATGGGAACGCCACAAGGTGGACCGCTTAGTCCACTATTATCAAACATCATGCTTCACGAGTTGGACAAGGAACTTGAGAAACGTGGACATAAATTTGTACGGTACGCGGATGACTGTAATATCTACGTGAAAACAAAGAAAGCAGGAATTCGTGTCATGAACTCCATTACTAACTTTATCGAGAAGGAATTAAAGCTCAAGGTAAATAAAGAGAAATCGGCGGTAGACCGTCCTTGGAAACGGAAGTTTCTCGGTTTTAGCTTTACACCAAACAAAACACCCAAAATACGGATGGCGAAAGAAAGTGTGAAACGATTCAAGAACAAGATCCGTGAAATCACATCAAGATCCAAACCGTATCGAATGGAGGAAAGAATTGAGAAACTGAACATGTACCTAATGGGATGGTGTGGATATTTTGCCTTGGCAGATACACCAAGCAAGTTCAAAGAATTGGATGAATGGATAAGACGAAGACTTCGAATGTGTTTATGGAAAGAGTGGAAAACGCCGAAAACAAGAATTCGGAAACTTAGAGCATTAGGTGTTCCAAGCCATAAAGCAATCGAGTGGGGCAATACACACAAGAAATACTGGCGGATTGCCTGCAGTCCCATTCTACACAAAACCCTCGACAACTCCTACTGGAGTCATCAAGGGTTAAGAAGTCTATTCGAGAGATATCATTTTCTACGTCATACTTAATTGAAACCGCGGTATACCGAACGGTACGTACGGTGGTGTGAGAGGTCGGGGGTTAGTCACCCCCTCCTACTCGATTTCATCTATTTTGTTAGATGATAGGATAATTCTGAGTGTATCGTGGATTACTTTAGTATGGCGGCATCGGTTCAATTTTTTAATTGGAATAGCTTATCATAAAACCGAATTTCCATTATTTTAGAGGAAATCGGTTTTTTAGTATTTACAAATAAACATAATGAAATAAGAAATTTTTTTAGTCAATGACAAATATAATGAAAAAAACATTTAGATGAAATATTGTTAAATCAAGAAGAGTTGTTTTATCAATCAAATTAAATGATATAATTTTCTAAAAATTTCATTATTTTAAAGGAAAAGGAGAGATTCTAATTATGTATGAACTAAAAACAAAAGAAACCGACAACAGTGTCATTGAGTTTATTGAAAATATAGAAAGCCCCAAAAAACGTGAAGACGCATATAAATTATTAGATATTTTTACTGAAACGACAGGTTATAAAGCAAAAATGTGGGGACCTAGTATTATTGGATTTGGTTCATATCATTATAAATATGAATCTGGCCACGAAGGTGATGCACCGCTAGTTGGCTTTTCACCTCGAAAATCCAAAATCAGCTTATATTTTGCACCGGGTGACACACAACGAGATGAATTGTTAAAGGACTTTGGAAAGCATACTACTGGAAAAGCGTGTGTGTACATCAATAAAGTAGCTGATATTGATGTTAATGTTTTAAAAGCTTTAATTAACCAATCTGTAAGGTTTTTGAAAGAAACCTATCCGAATGATTGAAGTGTTTAAAGAAATTTGATGACTAAAAATTCGATTAGTTGAATTTAACTAATGATACCAGATACCTTATTTTTTAAATAAAAGAAAAGAATTTGTCCTACGACAAATGTAAGATCGCCCTGTTGTTTCTCACAGCAGGGCAATGTCAATGGGAGTTGGTAACCGGGAAAATAAATATCGGAACTTTAACGAGATCGAAGAAATGGTTTATAAGTCCTGCAGCTCTATCAACTCACCGTTATTGGAAAGCACACCGTATTTACAATCTAATTTTCCGCACAATACATATTTTTTCTGCCATTTTTTCTTCCACTGGGGCGGTGCTTCACCCTATACCTGTAGATGAACACGGTATGAAAACGGATTTAATCCCTCCGAATAAAAAACCAAGATTTATTTTTGTTACTCCATCCCATCAGTTTCCACTTGGGGGAACATTGCCTATTCAGCGTCGAATTCAGTTAATCCAATTTGCCAGAAAAGTTGATTGTTTTATTGTAGAAGACGATTATGACAGTGAATTTCGTTATCAAGGAGCGCCAATTAATTCACTTCAGGGGCTTGATCCAGACAGGGTGATTTATATTGGAACTTTCAGCAAGATATTATCACCTGCCCTAAGGTTGGGGTATTTAGTTCTGCCTCTCTCTTTAACAAAACGTTGTAAAGATTTAAAATGGTTTACGGACCTTCACACCCCCTCATTAGAACAACTTACCCTTGCGCGTTTCATAGATGAAAGACATCTGGAACGCCATATTAGAAAAATGAAAAAAATATATAAAACACGTCGGGATCATTTAAAAAAATGTTTAGTAGAACAGTTTGGTATTAATGTTAAAATTTCAGGTGATTCAACAGGTCTGCATTTGATTGCTGAATTTCAAAATATAGAGTTTTCAAATGAAAAGGTACAGGAAATAATGGTAAAATATAAAGTTAAAATTTATCCAGTAGAACTTCATACGATTCACAAAGGAATGCATCAAAGTAAAATCATTTTAGGCTATGGTAATCTAACAATAGAGGAAATAGAAGAAGGTATATATAGATTAAAATCTGCTTTGATCTAGGAGATGGTGAATCATTATCAATGTCTTATCGATTTTTTGGTTCGTTCTGTACGGCGACTTGTTGTAAATGGAACATGAAGATGATGTCCCAAAAGCGAACACTTTTGGGATACTCCCTTTCTTTTATTATAAAGATTTTATGATAATAATTCTTTTCGCCAGCATTTACTATTTCACTGATATCTTATAATTGTTTGAAGAAAAACACCATTCAGTGCATGAAGATGTAAGTTCCTAATATCGAAATTTTCATTTCAATTTATCCTCAATTCCTAAAAGTTATAAAGAGAAGAAAAAAATAAAAGTGGATAAAAATAAATAGTTATAGGAGCTGGTTAACAATAAATTCTGCACTTGGAAACAAATCTATTTTAAGTTGAAATTTCCTCATTCGATAAAGAGAGTTTTTCATAAATATACCCCACCATACGTAATTTAAAATCTGAAGAACATGCGTTTTTTTTTCTCCAAAAAATCCCCTCCAAGTAAACAGTATAGTGCTTCCTTTTTATTGTCTACTTAAAAGGGGACATAACAAAACATATGTTGCTTTTAGTTCACGATAAATCCTATCCAAACAAGCCCTTGCTTCCACAGGATTGTTACTTTCATTTCTTTATTAGGGTAGTTGTGCTTTGAATTCTTCATAATAGATTCCGAAAACTTTCTAGTGGAAATTTTTACATTCTTCTCATCATCAACAGATTTGAATTCTTATTTGTAGAGATTCCTTTCTATCCATTCAACATGTGACTTTTCCTTTAGGGTGAGACTTTTTCCTTTATGGCCCTCAAGTCAGATACGATTATGAGTGAAGTGTCCGTCAAATGCAAACAATGACCCTAAACGCTTTCCATTTCTTCTTTGTTTCTCCGAAACGAAAACTGCTTGAAAAAACCTTTTGTGCTATATACCGTATTGGCTGCTGTACAAGCAACAACATGACGGGCACTTTGTAATGGGTGGGTAGATTGTGAAAAGCTCAGCATTCGGAGCTTCTCAACTGTAAAGCCTTTTTTTATTAAAGCTTCGTCAAACTCTTTCTGTGCAGCCTGTTTTGCCTTAAACAGCATCATCTGGATTCTGCTGTATACGTTAATCGCGCCGTCTCCCGTTGTTTCAATTGGAAGAAAAATCGCTTCCGGGTGAAGTTCAGTAATTAATGACTGGACGCCGTCTGAAACACCGGATGAAGGCATACATCCGAAAGGCTTAACAGAAATGGTCATGTTTACTTTACGTTTCACCACATTCAAAATGAGCTTGCCAACCTCCATATGCCCCTCTCCACCTCTCAGGTGGTTGTTATAGTGTTCGTGAGCGACCTTCGCAATCTCATCCATATCAGGCAAGTGATAGCCACGAAGTCCAATGGCTTTGGCATATGTTTGGAACATCACTCGTACAGCACGATCCGCTAACTGCAACATCCGCAGACGCAGGTGAGGGTTCTTTCCTTCCAGCCCTTTACTACCGGAGTCCGCTCGGCGTAAATTCATCCGTTTGAGGGTATCATAGCGCCCCTCCCAGATCAAAAATAAAATCCATGCCGTCACAGATTGTACTTCTACTTCGGCCCCTTCTTCCTCCAAAAATTGCTGCAGGCGATAGTTGCCATCTCCCTCCGTTGTCATCGCCCAAAACTCACCGATAATACTTACTTTTGGTTTGACGATTGTCCGGTCTACTTTCACCGCTTGCAGTTCTTTGCGGCATCGGTATAAGGCTCGTATGAGAGATTTCTGTTTACTGAAGGCTTCATGCAAATATTGTTTACAGCGATCCAGGGCAGCATTGGTTGATCCGGCAACCACTTCATAAGGACGAATCCGGTAACCGAGGGCGTTCAAAATGTCGCCGATTAAAACAGCCTTTAAAAAGGTTATGAAAAAGGAGCTGTCTAATTTAAGGGCAGATTCTTCACCTGTAGCCTGCTTTAAGCCGCTCTGTTGTTGGAACAGAAGAACCCGAAAACCGTCAAATCCGGCATCCCGCAATGCCTTACGATATTCTGTCACGTACGTACCAAAGCGGCAGGGACCACAGGAACCGCTTGTAATGAAAAGATAATTGCGGACAATTTCTTCTTTCGATTTTCCTTCTACGTCCCTTAGGTGGGTAAGATATTTAATCAAATTTCCCACGGTGAAATAGGTCGGGTTGCATTGTCCCCTGTTTCCAAATTCCTTGCCATAGCGCAATGACTCTGTATCCGGGCATTCCATATGCTTGACATTGTAGCCTAATCCTTTCAAAGCTCCCTCGACCAAATAGTCATGTGCCATCGTAAGTCCTCCGAAAAGGATGGTCGTAGAATCTTTGTCTCTGGCAAAGAATTGCCGCGGGACGGGGTCAAACCACTGATTTTTTGTTTGGTTCAAACCTAAGGTAGCTTCTTGTTCCTCCTTAAATCGATTCAATTCTTCTTCGAATAGTTTCGCAACATCAGTTTGATCAATATCCTTAACGCTGGAATGTTCTTTTGCCAATTTCACGTTTTTGTCGACTCCTTTTTATTATTATTCAGATATCGCTTTTTTCTCATGAGAGCTGCTTAACCGTTCATGAATCGGGCCACGCATTAATTCAAGACGTTTTTTCTCAATGAGAAGCTGTAATTCTTCCTTTTTGCGTGCTAGATCTTGAAGACGCTCTTCATGAAGTCCCAAGCTATGGGCATACGTTTTGACACGAATTTTGATCGAACCGCTCGGCTTATTCGCATCAATATCATGGAGGGCGGAATAAGGCGTACCAGCGGTTGAAATAATCGAGTCAATCAGCCCGTATGTTGGGGCATCATGTCCACATTTAAAACTGGATAGATCCAATACGGCTACATTTGGATGGCGGGCGGCAAATTTGGCGGCCCACACTTTCTGTACACTATTGGAACTAAAGTTTTCCGGCCACACATCCGTTACTTCCAACGCATATTTCACTCTTTCGCTTTCCAAATCATGTTTAAAGAAGCGACGCAGCCAGGCTTCATCTTTCGGAATGGAGCGCATGGAAAGAATCGGATAACCCAGCACTTGAAATTCATCTAATACCCCATGGTTAAGACCCGGATCTGAATGATAAGGACGACCAATCATCAAAATAGCTAGCTTATTTTCCGCTTCTACCTGCTCCAAAATCATTCTTCCTTTCTCCTGCATTTCCGCATCAAAAAGCTCCATCGCCTTCCAAGCCTCGGTTGCCGCAAAATCACTTTCATCTTCCGTGATTCGCAAGAAATCCTTAAACGCCTCATACAACTGTTTTTTCAGCATATTCGGCTCTGTAAACGTCACCGCCGGATCAAAATAGGTAATCCCCCTTGTCTTGAAAAAGTCTGTTTCTTTTGTAAACGCTGCTTTGATTACATTCGGAGCCCCGGCCACAATCGGACAGCTTGAGGAGTCCATCACATTGTTTAGATGGGTCGGAATATGGGTGATGCATGGGAAAAAGATCGCGTGAAGCGGCTTATTTTCACGATGGTGCTTAAATAGCAAATTATGCACATGTGCCTGTGCTACTTTTGATGGATAGCATGGATCGATAGATCCGTACTTTCCACCTTCCTGCCACATTTCCTCACTCGTATAGTCACTGAATACGATGCCGCGCTCACTGACACCCAGCGTCTCAAAATAAGTCCGCCAAAAAGGGGCAGTAGACCAAATATTGAGCACTTTCGGAATTCCGATACGAAGTTGCTTTCGCCATTCCATTGCTTCGGATGAGGAGCGTTGAAACGGGCGCATATATTTCGTTCTTCTTGTGCCAAGCCAGCCTGATTTTACCTTTATATCCTCAACCATATGCCCTTTTTCTGGTAAAGGAGTGAAATCATAAAAATGCTGAAACATGCGACGTGCTTCATATTCAACCAGATTCGGGTATTGCTTTTTCAACTGATTACGCTCCCGAGTCAACTGTATCATGGCTTCTTTGTCTTCTACCGTTCCCTTTTCACAGCTAAAACCGGAAATATAACGGGCTGTTTGGCCATCAGGGGTAGAAGTGTCGATAAACGTGCGGCTGCAATTGTTCGGACAAAAGTTACAGCGTGTAGATTCATCATTGCGGGACAAGTATTGCATACTGATCGCTGCATCCATCCCAAGAAACGTAGAATATCCTCTGCGTTTCACGACACGAAGAGTTTCCATTGCCGCTCCGATTGCGCCTGCCTCGCCTGTATGCGGGTGGACATACACCTCGGCATCCGGAACCCGTTCTTTAATGTAATCAACTTGCGCTTTTACAGCAGCCAGATTGTGCTGAGTTCCGCCCTGCAGGACAAATTTTCGGCCTAGTTCTGCCATGCGGGGAATTTGGACCACATACTGCCACACATTTTTCGGCAAGACGAGGGCTAGTCCGGCTAACAATTCTTCTTTGGTGTAACCTTCCTTTTGGAAATTTACACGATCCGAATCAAGGAATACGGCACAGCCATAGGAAAATTTCGGACTCAGATCAGCTTTGAATGCTGTTTCGGCATACTCTTGAATTGGAATCCCAAATTGATCGGCCATCGCCTGTAAAAGCATTCCGTTTCCTGCTGAACATTGGTTGGACAATCGGAAATTGCGTATATCTCCGTTTTTGAGAAAGAGAACTTTAATGTCTTGTCCGCCAATATCACAAATCACGTCAACATCACCGAAAAAGTGGACAGCACTCAGCATATGGGCGACCGTTTCCACGATATTCACATCTGCTTTCAATGTTTTTTCCAAAACATCGGCCGCATATCCCGTGGCTCCAAACCCGATGATTTCCAGCTTGGCGCCAGCTGTATGGACCTTATCCCGGATCCGTCCGAGAAGCTCTTTCGTATCTTGAATTGGATTTCCCTTGGACAGCTGATATTCCTTTAACAGAATCGTGCCATTCGTATCAACTAACACAGCCTTTGATGAGGTGGAACCTCCATCCAGACCAATTACAGCTCTAATTGTCTGACCTGGTTCAAACGAAGCAGGTACAAATTTGGGTATACTGTATTGACGGCGAAATTGTTCTAATTCTTCCTTGCTTTTTACTAGAGGAGCGCCCGCTTTTTCCCCGAGCTTTGCTTTACGCCCATGTGTAATAAATGTTTTTAAATCTTCCAGCCCTTTATAAACACCAACTTCCTGGGGTTCATGCAAGCCATAGATAACAGCGCCATAAGCCGCATAATACTGAGCATTTTCCGGGATAAAAATCAACTCTTCAAGCGGGATTTCTTTCGGGTAATCGTATCCTCGTTGTTCCCACGATTCAGGAATTCGTTTTCGCCAACATTGTTGCAGGAAAGGTAAATATGTATTCGGTCCACCTAATAACAGAACCTTATGACGTAACGTATTCCCCCTAGTCAGAACTGAGAGATTTTGCATCACAATGGCATCCGCTAGTGAACACATTATTTCAGATGAAGGGATACTGCTTTTCACTAGATTCACGATATCTGTTTCAGCAAATACGCCGCATTTTGCTGCAACATGGTGAAGCTTTGAATCATCAAATTCTAGCTTGGCTACTTCTTTCTCCGGCATTCCGACTTTAATCATGCACTTATCAATCGTGGCACCGGTACCAGAGGCACATTTGTCATTCATTGACGTAATCGCCTGCTTGTCTCCTGTTTCTTCGTTTTCTTTAAAAATAATAATTTTAGCATCTTGTCCTCCCAGTTCAATCACACTGCCAACATCAGGGTGAAGTTGTTCCACTGCCATCGTAACCGCATTCACTTCTTGAACGAACTTGGCTCCAATATGCTCGGCAATAGGTCCACCGCCAGATCCGGTAATAAATACACGTATATCTTCCTTCTTCACATCAGAAAACTCATTCCCAATCCGAATTAAAAATTCTAGGACCTTTTCAGCCTGTTTCGTATGATGTCGTTGATAATCTGACCAAAGAATTTCTTTATTTTTGGGGTTTACTACTGTAGCCTTGACGGTTGTTGAGCCGACGTCAATTCCTATAAATAAGGAATTAAGGCATTTGTTTCTTTTCTCCACAAAATCACTTCCTTTACCATTAAATTGCAATTTTTATTATGTGCAATTAACTAAACAACATATTCATAGTGAAACTCCGATTCTTTCTCGAAAGAACACGGGTGCTTTTTTATTTGGGAGGAATTTTGTAAAAGAGTGGTCTGAAAAATATTTACGGGCAGAGTTATTAATCAATTGAGGAAGGAAACCAAGTTTGATTCCGAACTCTTTTTGGCTTGTTATTTGCACTATACCTTTCTGTTACCGATGCAAAATTATGTGGACAAAAGGGAAGAATACTTTAAGAAATATTAAATTTTTCTAACGAAAGACGAATTTAAAGAAAAAAGAAGAAATATATAAACAATTAATTTTAACTGGTGAAGATAAATCTAAATGGAAGAATGAAGTAGATTTATTTAAACTAATAATAAAAAACAATCCTGATGTGCTCAGAAATGGTTTAAGGAAACCGTTGAATCAGTAATTAATAAATAAGGAATTAATAAGCCAGTTCTCCAATCTTCTTTATATGATGGACCACGAATAGTTTTTTAGATAAGTATCGTGTTGTTCCGATCAAGCATATAGAGAAATATATTATAGTAGAATTTATGCGTATTTCTTTATGTTTTTCCCGATCCGTTTCCACTTCTTCATTTACTTTCAGCTCTTATCATCCAGTCTGGACAGAGGTCCATAGTTTCATACTTTAAAAGTTTAATAAATAAAAATTGCTAGCCTATAGGCTAAGCTTTTTTGTTTTCTTCAGAAAAAACTTCAATAGTTAAATTATTTAACTGGATATTTGGGGTCACCGCAAGGGTCTTCTCATAGGTTGTAAGGAATCAATAATGTTAGGAAGGAACAAAAGAAACAAGAAAAGAAGAAAAGAACGTTGGAAGAAAGGAGGATTCGAAGGTTGGCTATTACGATAACAATGGGCATCCAAAAAGGCGGTTGCGGAAAGTCCACCACCACTGGGATTTTGGCTTATCTATTAAGCCAAGACGGGTACAAGGTGCTTGCGGTTGATATGGATTCGCAAGGAAACTTAACAGAATTGCTGTCTAAGAGACCCGCGAATGAATTTGTTGAGAAGTCTGTACTCGAAGCGATGCAGCGTCTGGATCCTACAAACTATCTCGTACCAATTTACGAAAACCTAGACTTGTTGCCTGCCAATAAATTTTTAGCGACTTTTCCTCGCTGGATTTACACAGGCGTGACATATCTAGGCGAAAAAATTCGCTATAACGGTGATAATCTTAGTAAGATTTTAGATGAAACATTAGAGAAGGTGAGAGATAATTACGATTTTATTGTCATCGACACGCCTCCTTCATTAAGTGAACAGACAACTAATGCCTTATGTGCCAGTGAGTATGTCGTTGTGTTATTTGAATGCTCTAACTGGTGCTATTCCGCGATTCCAAATTTCATGGATACCGTAGAGGGAGCAAGAAATGTTAGCAAGCATGGAACAAAGGTTATCGGTATTTTGCGTACGATGAACGATGTTAGACGAAGCGACGCCAAAGCGTTTAACGAAATGATCGAAGAGGATTATCCAAACGAAGTATTCAAAACCATTATTACACGAAAAGCACTGATAGGCAGACTATCGCTATATGGATTCAACCAAAATGCAGAGCTAAAACAGGCATTCCAGGCGAACGTCGTCATATTCCACCCATGTAGATATAGCATTGATCACATCTTTACGTGATCGTCTTTATCTAAATAAGTTTATATAAGATTTATTATTATTCTTCATTCATATTTAATTTATTTTTAATTCATTATTCATTTATGTAGGAGATATTATCATTCACTATTCATTCAAATTAAATTTTTTATTCATTCATTTATGAAATGGAAGGGTCTATCATAATGGATGAAAAGCAACAGAAAGAGGATCAGAGAGGTGAAAAACAAAAAAAGAAAAGAATCATCGGCTTAACTTAAGTAGTTCCGTTTTTGTGGAGAAACGTTAGAAATAGCATTAGGGAAAAAATTTTTTCTTAAAAATTAGTACCAAGTAATAATAGTAAGTGATAAAATATAGTTATAATTTTTTAATGTGAATCTAAGGTACGAATTACGGCGATAGGTTCTTATGTTCCTGAAAGAAGGTCAACAAATTACGATTTAGAAATATGTTTGAAACGAATGAAGAGCGAATTGTTCGACGCACTGGTTATATATGACAAATTAATGAAACATCAGTTTAGAGTAATATTATCTATCATCAATCTAATAACTGAATTAATCAAAAAAGGGGAGAAAAAATATGCCATATGCAGAAATATCAATGACTAAGAATTTTATTACAGATGAGCAAAAGTCTGCTTTGTCAAAGAAATTGACAAAAATTCTTATTGAATCAGAAGGTTTAAAAGATAATCCTATTTCACGTTCTATAGCGTTGCTGGATTTTAAGGAATTTGACAGTTTATACGTTGGAGGTGAAAAAAGCAATCAGGATAAAGTTGTAGTAAAGATTTACGGATTTGCAAATGCTTTCAATGAAGTAATAAAAAAGAAATTATTTTTGGAAATTACCAATGCTTTCATTGCTGTTTGTGATAAAACACGATTGCAGAATGGAAGAAATATATGGTGTATGATAATTCCTCTGGGTGAATTTGATTTTGGTGTTGGTGGAATACCTGTAACATTAGAATTGACAAGGCAACTTGTCTCATCACATACGGAATAAAAATTTGAATTAATATTGATTCGTATTATTTGGAGAAGGCGGAGCAGTTCTTGTAGAATTTGACTAAGAACACAACCAAGTTTCTTTCTTCGTATTTGGGTTCAGACGGGGAAGGTGAAAAACATTTATATTGTACAAACTTATCAAAACGTATGTTTGAAGAGGATTTAATCAATAGTGATAAAATTGTTCAAAATGGACGTGAGGTTTACAAATAGTGCTGTTTCTACAGTCCCAAATGCCGTAGCCAAATGGCAGAAGGCTTTGGAAAGAGATACCTAGGAGATCGTTTCGATGTTTACAGTGCAGGAATTGAAGCTCATGGACTGAATCGGAAAGCCATAAAAGTAATGGCCGAGAATTGATATCTCCAACTGATTATGTCATCACTCTTTGCGGAGATGCTCATGATAAATGCCCGATGACTCCTCCTTATGTACATCGTGATCATTGGGGATTTGATAATCCAGCTAAAGCACAAGGAACAGAAGAAGAAGTATGGAAAGGTTTTTGGCAGGTAAGAGATCAAATTGAAGCCAAGATTATTCAATTTTCAAAAGAAGAGAAATAAATAACAGCCACATCCTTCGTTTAGGGGATGTGGCTTTCTCAAATTAACAAGGTTGAAAAAAGACTATAGTAATTTTTCCATTGCCATAACATCAACAAAATTCCCATCTAATATGCCTTGCTTTTTAAGATGCCTACTTCGCAAAATCCTACTTTGCGATACAGCCCTTGCCCTAATTGATTGAACGGAAAAGTAAATAGTACCAATTTATGAAACCCATTTTTTCTTGCTTTTTCATTGAATGAACAAAAGAACAAAGAAAAGAAGAAAAGAACGTTGGAAGAAAGGAAATATAAGAGGATAGCAATCACTATTACAATGGGTATTCAAAAAGGTGAATGCGGTACACCTACAACAACAGACATCTTATCTTATAAGTTTGTTTTGTTTCTTGATAATAAAGAAATTTCCATAATATAAAAGCCTCCAGTCTTGCTGAAGGTTAATTTTTGGGGAATTTCCCAACGAAAAACCCGTTGAGCGCAAGGAGTTTTCTGTACTCTGATTGAACATTTTGGATATTACTTCTAGAAAGGATTACTCCTTTATTGCATTAAAGGGCCATTTAATGGAATATGGCTTATTGACTAACCTAAGCAATTTAGTTAAACAAGGATTTCCTTCTTTAGTATCGAAAAAATTATTAAAATAGTTGTAATAAAGAGGTGGCTTTTATGCTATTTCATTATCATTTTTGGACTCCTTATGTAGAAGAAACAGAAAAATTTTATGAAGATAATGGTTTTCGTATTTCTCAACGTATAGGAAAATATGAGGGAGATTTCCAAACGTTTAATCCTCCATTAACGTGGAATGATTTTCGTGAGAAAAATATTCTTTTTCGCATTATTGAAACAAGGAAAGGGACAGTCAATATTACATTCGGTTACGGAAAGAAAATTATGTTTGACCACATTGGTTTTTTGGTATCAATGGAGGAGCATAACAAGATATGTGATAACGCGAAGAAAATGAACTGGGAAGTTAAGGTAGGAGAACGAAGGACCTTTATCACCACTCCTTATGAATTTAAAATAGAGCTCCAAATACACTTAGACGTAATAGATACTACAACTGATATTGCAGAAATTGAACAACTAAAAATGGTAACGAAAATGAAAGGGTTAGAAAATGGCCTTTCCATTTTATTTAGTAAGCCCGTTAAAAATATAAGTTCAGTAGTTGGCGATGAAGTTACTATTAAAGAAGCTGTAATAAAAGGGTTTTTATCATCGAATAACGTGGACCCTAATGGGGTAAGAATTTTTGATAGTTTTTTAGTTAGTAAACAGTTATTTCTTGTTGAACTAACGAGTTCTTTTGTAAAATACTGAGGCCCCATTTTTGCAGCTCTTGCGCATTTTTCAATATTCCGCAATCGAGCGCGTTGGTTGAAGAAGATTGTATTAGCCCTTCTTGTAATTTTCCGATACGTGAATCCCATTTTAACCGAAACGGAACGTTAAGTACCGAAGGTGGTTCACTTTCTGTTTCGGCAACGCCTATAGGCGATTAATTGTGTCGGTACCATTGAACGATATATTGCTCTGCAATGTATAAGAGTAAGAAGGGGAGCTTTTTGCTCCCTTTATTTTTTTAGTTCAAAAGGTGTTTTACTTATCTTGTCGAATTCAATTAAATAACGATGATAAGAACAAACAAAAGAACCAAGAAAAGAAGAAAAGAACGTTGGAAGAAAGGATGATTCGAAGTTTGGCTATTATGATAACAATGGGTATCTAAAAAGGCGGTTGCGGCAAGTCCACAACCACCGGGATTTTAGCTTATCTATTAAGCCAAGACGGGTACAAGGTGCTTGCGGTTGATATGGACTCGCAAGGAAATTTAACAGAATTGCTGTCTAAGAGACCTGCGAATGAATTTGTTGAGAAGTCGGTACTCGAAGCGATGCAGCGTCTGGATCCTACAAACTATATTGTACCAATTTACGAAAACCTAGACCTGTTGCCAGCTGATAATGAATAGCCTTGCTAATAAATCAGGGCTTTTTTCTTTTGTGTACAGGGTTTTTGATTTCTACACGTTTTTTAGCTTCCTTTGTAAAACTAGGTGCTAGGTATCTAGGAAAATCTCTGCTATTTCTTTTCTTCAGAGGGACAATTTGCTTTAATATTCAAAAATAATGTCAGATTATTTAACGAAATAATGGCGTATATTCCAAATACATGTAACAATACGTATAGATTTAATATTATAAAACTTTACATAAAATTAAGGAGGTGAAAGTAGTCATGGCTAAAATAAGAAATGAAAAGTTAAACAAATCCGTTTTTGGAGGACATGAGACTGTCCGTGTAGCAGTAGTACAAGCACCCCAACAGAGGTACCGCTAGAAAAATTAGAAAAACTTATGGAAAAGATTGAGGAGAAAGAGACAAAACAAAGTAGTTCATAAAACATTTAAATACGTGGTTTCAATACATCTTTCATTGCGTTTTTCGCTAATAATTCGATATTGAGGGATCTTTCAATCATTTAGCTTGTCGACAAAATCGATAAGCTTTTTTTTCGTTTAGGAAACTATAAAATCTGGACCTGTGGATATTTGTTCGTTTATTTTCGATTCTTTAAGTAGATCCTTGGGTTCCATTTATGCAGAACCTGTGTGAAGTTTAGTCGTTTTCTCCGGAAGAAGTATCTAGAATTATGCTTAAAACGACTATGTCCAGCTAATTTTTTTAACAGTAAACAAATTAGAGTTGAAAAATAACTATTTATTTAAATGTTAGAGGAGGCTGTCTAAGAAAGGGATAGCCTATTTTTTTTAATATAATGCTTCCATTCGAACAACTCCTCTTATCGAGTTAATTATCTATATTCTGTTTTTTTCACCAGAACCCTGTTTCTTGACAGAATAATAGAGTCGTGGTTATATGGGGTTAAAATGTTAACTAAATAACTAATTTGGTTAACAAAAAAAACAAAAGGAGTGTATACTTTGGATAAACATAAGGAGCCATCATGAAAATATCACGACAACACATACATATGATGACCGCGTTGGAACGATTGAAAATGTAAAGAGTGCCGGGATTTCTCCTTGCTCTGGCTGTATTATCGGTATGGGTGAATAGCATGAAGATGTGTATGACATTGCGGTAGAGCTTCATAACCTTGATGCCGATTCAATTCCAGTCAATTTCTTAAATGCAATTAAAGGAACGCCGCTTGAAGGAATGAACGAACTAAACCCGCGCTACTGCTTGAAAGTATTGGCCCTGTTCCGCTTTATAAATCCTTCAAAAGAAATTCGCATTTCAGGTGGGCGCGAAGTAAATCTCCGCACTCTTCAAGTAATGGGGCTTTATGCTGCGAACTCCATTTTTGTTGGTGATTACTTAACGATAAAAGGACAAGAATTTAGTTCCGATCATCAAATTTGTTAGTGGAATTAAAAGAAATTGTTAGCCGGTATATTCGATCAATATAAAAAATTTACCTATACCTGAGGGTTTTATACTTATTATTGATAACCTCCTGAACAAAGACACAGTCTGATTGATTTACAATCCAGCTAACTTTTTTTCTAGATTCGAGTGTTTTTAAAAAAAATGGTTAATAAGCTTAATTTTTATCTAAAGAAGTTGTTTTGTTTATATTTTTTGGTAGTAGAAAATAGAAACTTAACGATAGTAGAGAGCAAGACACAACAATTGTTAACACCATAGGTACTTGTGAATGGATATGAAAGCTACTAAGAATAAGACCACAAATTGCTCCAAAAATCATTTGGATAAAGAAAAACAATCCTGATGCAGTTCCTGCAATGTGAGTGAATGGTCGCATGACCGCAGCTTGACAAGCTGGGAAAATCCCACCGATCCCTATCATAAGAATGGTCATAGGTAACAAAATACTCAAAATTAGTCCAAGATTAAAGTAAGTTAAAATGAGCATTAAGGTTGAAGCTCCTAAAGCGATGAAACTTTCATACATAATCACATTATCTATTCCAATTTTATTGGAATATTGTCTTGTAAATGTAGTACCTATAATATAGCCTATGATTATTATTGCATACATTACACCATAAATCGTTGGTGTTACTTTAAAGACACTTTGAAATACAAAAGACGATGATTGTATGAAAGAATAATAGGCACACCACGCAAGACCAATAGAAACACTGTATGTTAAAAATAATCTTTGGGTTAAAAGATATTTATAGTTATTTAGTATAGTAATCATATTTGTAGCATTTCGATCAGGATTTTTATTAGTTTCTTTTAAGCTAAAAGTAGAAAGAATTAAAGTCATTAGAGCAATCAGGCATAGAACTAAAAAGCCAGATCTCCATCCAAAGTATGTTTCAAGGTAGCCACCAATGATGGGAGCAATTGCTGGAGTAACTGCAATGGCAGTTGACAGATAAGTTAAAATTCGAACCTGTTCTTTACTTTCAAAGACATCTTTTGAAATCACTCGGGCTACTACAGTTCCACAGCAGCCACCAATAGCCTGTAAGAATCGTCCTATGATTAACATATAAACATTGTTGGCAGTTAGACAGAGTAATGTAGCAAATAAGTAAGTAACTAAGCCAGTAATAATAACAGGTTTTCTTCCATATCGATCTGATAAAATACCACAGACTAATGTTGACAATGCATAACCAATCATGTATATACTCAATGTAAGCTGTAGTTCACTACTATTAGTATTTAATACTTTAATCATGTGTGGTAAAGAAGGGATATACAATCCAATAGAAGCCTGAGGAATTGACACAAGTGTGATTAATGTAAAAATTAGTAAAATGTTATTTTTATTTTTCATTTTTATGATTCCTTAAGATAGATACAAATTCTTTTTCTTCTCGTATAGATTGATGAATTAAATTGGAAATATCTTCTGATATTTGTTTAGCATGCTTTGCAATCATTTCCATTGAGCTTGTAAAGTAATAAGTTCCGCAAGTAATATGTCCTAAAGCTCTTAGGTTTGTATCAGGTTGACCAGTTTTATTGATTAAAGCTCCAGTATCAAAATCGGTTTTTAATCCTCCATAATTATTAATAGTGGCATATCCATTGCTAATTAGTGAACCAATTAATCCACTTTTACAAGGACCAGAAAGATGTTTAGACGGACCAGTTGCATTGATAATCCAATCATAGTTTATGTATTTTCCATCATTAAATTGCACATAGAATGTATGATCCTTGAGGTAGTCAATATATACAACATCACTTCTCATGGAAAGTTGACCTTTATTCATTAAATCTAAAATCTTAGTTGCATTTACTAAAGGCATTGGATTTCTTCTGCTCATGAAAATTCGATCGTATTTATTTAAATAAATGCTTTTATCCTTATCATTCAAATAATGCCAATATTCTTCAATTATTTCATTTGTAGACATTAACACGGATTGCCAAGCACTCTGGTGTAAAATATTCTTTATTTCTTCTTCTAATTTCTTTTTAGCATTTGAATGATGTGATTTAGGGGCTAATATTGATTTCCATTCCAGACCAATTTCCTCAAACTCTTTCTTAATTAGTTTAGTAATATCTTTTAACTTAATTTGGCCATTTCTTTTTAGAAGGATTTGGTTCAGTGAATCTTGAGTCAAATATTTAAGTTTATGTGGCTTAGATTCTCCTCTTACAGAAGGAAGTTCTCCTTTTCTAGATAGCATGTCTATTTTTCCGTTATGTCCATTTTCCTTAAGAGCTAAACAAATATCAACAGCAGTTAAACTGGAACCTAATATAGCAATATAAGCATTTTTAGGAATTAAAGATACTGTTTGTTTAAGTGGGTAAGGGTCATATATGAACTGTGGCTGTCCATTTAAGTGATAATGATCATTTAATCTGGTATTACCTAAACATAACAACACTAGATCAAATTCTTGAATTTCACCGTCATGCGTCATAAGAACATAATTTCTTTCTTTCCTTAAATGTACTACCTCACTGAATTTAACACAAACTGTTATATTTTTCTTGATAGCTCTCTCTACACTTTCCTCAAAAACATTTTTTAAATATTCACCGAATACGCTTCTTGGTAAGAATTCCTCCTGTTCAAATCTTAATTTGTATCGGCTTTTATACCAATTCCAAAAGTGATCAGGCTCTTCAAAGATAATAGACATTTGCTTTGAATGCCTATTTAATAATAGAAAATCATAATCATCTTGATAGGCAATCCCCGGACCAACATAAGGTTTTTTTTCGTAAATGGTAATATTTACATTATTACCATTACATCCGTTATAATTAATCTTCATTGTAAGATAATTAAATAAGGAAATGCCTGCAGCACCACCTCCAACAATTGCGATAGATGTGATTGCTTCCTTCATATAGATTCCTCCTTTAAGGTGAACATGGTGATTTGTTATTTTAAATACCTTGTTAGTTAAGGATATCTTTTTTCGTAGTGATCTCTTAAAGACTAGAATCATTCAGTTCTTAAAGGATTCCTATTTTATATAGAGGGTAGATACAAGTACATATTTAATAGTTCCTCCTTTTTTGTAAGTTTTTTGTTACACACTTTAATTGAATCAGGTAAAAAAAATTTCCTTAATGCAAAATTTAAGCCTAGACTCAAAAAATGTCAATTGTTTTTTGAAAAAAATGTAAAATAGTTAGAAGATCATGGTAATAAAGTATGGTATAAAAAACACAAAACCTTGGGCTATGGTGCAAAATCCTTGCACAGATTGTAAGTAATTTCTAAATTTTGGATATACTGATACTATTACTTTAAAAAAGATTTGTGATTGGTATGGAAACGAAGAGTTTATTCAAAAAATGTATATTTCTAGTTAACATAATTAACATAAGGAAGTTACCTAACAAGCCAAGGGGTTTCACTTTGTCCGTTTTATTTTATACATCGATGATCAATCAAGGTTTGAGCATACTTAAATGCGGCTTGAGATAAATAAAAAAGTGGGGTTTTATCCCTAGCCATTGTTACTTTCCAAATAGTAAGAGAAAAGAATCCTTTTCTTTTTTGTGTTCCAACTGGCATGCAGCTCTTTTTTGATTTTGCACCAAGGATCTTTAGACTGTTCTCTTTGCAGTATTGTTTTGAGTACAGAAGTGCTTTCAATTTGTACCAATTTATTTTCACAAGATAAAAATATACCTGCTGTTAATCGCACTCCTGACCAAATGTATGACATAATGACTTATAAGCTTTAAATGTATTTACAGTTTGGAGAATTTAATGTTTCATATTTAATTTACAAATCTGGTTTTAACTCTAGCCCTAAGTGACGAGGATAGAAAAACGGTTTGTACAAAGTGATTTGGAACAATGTGAACTGCCTGTAACTGGCTATATTTTATACTTATGATTTGTTTAATTTTCTTTGATTGGATGGAAGACAGAATGGACCACAGAAGTATTGCGAGTGATTGGAGTAAGTTAACTGTCTTACAAAAACTACATGTGATATATCTAAGAGTAAAAACCTTCGTAGTTTTTTTCATCTTTTAAGACCTTATCTAGAGCTTGCCACGTCATTAATGCACAGTTATGTCTGGCTTTTAATTGATGTACACCCTTTAGAGAAAAGCTGTCACCTAAGTCCACCTCATCTGGTGTCTTTCCATGCCGGATTAATTGTTCAAATGCTTTTCTAAGAGATGTAATTTCTTTTAGAGATTTATTCTTAATAAGCTCTGTCATCATGGATGCGGATGCCATACTAATGCTGCACCCTTCCCCAAGAAAGGTTACCCTTCTTACCTGATTTTGTTCTAGCTCCACAAATAAAGTCATCACATCCCCACATGTCGGATTCTTATAATGAGTTTTCTTTACATTTTCCCCCTTAATTTTCTCAAAATTTCTTTTGTTATTATAATGATCCAAAATAACTTGTCGGTACAGGTTATCAAGCATAGTAAAGGAATTCCCCTTTCCTCATAAATATAACGGTTAGCTTAATCCATTTCTTCTTGTTAATTAGTCTATAAGTATAATTCTTCTCAAAAGAATGCTAGTTATAGAAAACAGTTTAAGTACTTTTTTATTAAGAATGGAACGATTCTTATACGTCCCTTCTTGTGTTTCATTTCTGCGATGTATTATCAGTAGCCCCGATTCAGCTTGTTCAAAAATACTAGTTAATTAGCAATGCAATTTTTAAATTATTGTTCTAGCTCTTCCTTAATTTGATATGACCATAAACTCAAAATTGATCTTCACTTCTTAGATGACCAACATCACCATTAACATGATGACAAAGTATCCCCCATTGCTTTTCGAGAAAAAAGACCTTTTGATCTAGATAAGTCAATCAATGGATGAGAGTTACCTTATTCATGAGAAAGGGGAAGGCTTATGACGATATAAGGAAATCCTTTATATAAAAGGAATAAATGAACGAATTGTATTTCAAGGACTACATATGCTCGTGGGATCCGAATTAAATCTCCACGAACTGTACAACAAATGCAGCCATTATTCATTTCCAAGATTTCCTCATCAGCTAACAGCTATCTTTTGTTTTATGCTTTTGTGTCAAAATTCGATTTAACAGAGCTGTTTTCCTAGCACCTAAATAACCAGTCAAGATGGTTACAGGAATTTTATTTGATTTCATAAAAACCATAATCTTCTTCCTCAATTTAAAGTATTTTTGATACTTTGATTACTTTTTCTTTGTCTTTAGGTATCCCAACAACAATTCCATCATCTGCGCGCTCAAAAACCTGACCATTAAATGAATGGCTCACTTTACCTGTAAAATCCTCATTGGCAATAAGGGAATCAATGAATAGGGAAGCATCCTCAGATTTCAAATCTTTATACCAAGTCCCTTTTGGATATACGATGGCAACACACTTATCAAGGCATCTTCCATTACAACGTGTGCGAGTTGTATGGATGATATCATCTAATTCTCGATCTGAGATTTCTTTACGGATAGCTTGAGTTAGTTCCTCTGCCCCCACTTGATTGCAGCTGCTACCGTTACAAATGAAAACATGATGTTTTGTTTTACTTAAATCCCAAGTGGCCATCTTTGTCATCCTCCTGAAAATAAAACGTAGTTATTACGGTTTAAAAACGATTATTGTCTAATTTTTTTATTTTCCAAACTACTTATATTGATTCTTATCTACATGGTTTACCCATTACTAAATACAATCAATGAAAGGAAAACCTCAAAAAGCCCATCATTCACCAACTTGACTTTTTAACTCCTGGAATTTGCCCCTTATTGGCTAATTCCCTAAACGCAATTCTTGACATCTTAAATTTTCTTAGATAGCCTCTGGGTCTTCCTGTGATTTCGCATCGATTGTGCAGGCGAGTAGGGGATGAATCCCTCGGTAATTTCCTCAAAGCTTCGTAATCTCCTTTTGCCTTCAATTCTCTTCTTAAATCAGCATATTTTTCAACTAACTCCTGTCGTTTTCTTTCTTTTGCTACTTTAGACTTTTTCGCCATGCAATCCCATCCTTTCTCTTTATTCATTTTCTTTTCCTCTTTAAGAAGTTTATGAAATTGAAAATCGTAATTATTCTTATTTACATCATAAATTCTAACTTATTTATAAATCATACGCAAATTACATTAAAGATTTAGACAATAGGACTAATATGAATGAGAAGCAGGCATTTTGTCTTGCTGTAAATTTGTTAGTGTTGTTTGTAGCCAGTTATGATCTAATTCATCTCCGATAAATACTAGTGTATTTTTCATCTTCATCCTGATTTTTGAATATAAGGGCATTCCATAAGCATATTGCAAAAGATACGTTTCCTCTGTACCTGTAAAACGGATATATCCTTTAATACGATAGATAGATTCAGGCATTATTCTTAAGAAATCCTCCAACTTTTTCTTATCAATGGGTTGGGAAAATGTATGGACATAAGTCTTAATGTGCAGATGTTCGATAGCATGTGCTTTTTGGTGCGCATCTCGTTCTTTTGCTTTTAGATTTCTAATCATCTCTGGGTTGATATTTGCAAACTTTGTAGGAATAATCTTACCTTTTGGATTAATAGATTGAAGTTCAATCTCAAATTCTTTTTGTTTCTCCTCTAAAACTTTATCAATCTTATTTAATAAAACGATATCAGCATGCTTCACTTGCTCCGTAATGAGCTTTTGAAGCGGAAACTTTAGAGTATGACGATCACTCCAACGAAGGGCATCTAAAATGGTAATAATGGATTGAACCTTTACCTTTTCCGCAAAAAGAGGGGATAAACAGGCATCTAATACTTCAACTGGATGAGCAACACCTGTGGTCTTAATATAAATAGCATCCAACTCATATTGATTGATGAGTTCGCTTAATTTCACTTCAAGCTGATATGATAGGGTGCAACAAACACAACCATTTAACAACTCTTTTAGGGGGATTTTTTCTGAAATAGCATCGGAGTCAATGGAGACTAGACCCATTTCATTCATAATGACAGCCACTTTCCTCTCTTTTTCGTGTTCCTTTTTAAGTATTTGTTGAAGTAAAGTTGTTTTTCCAGCACCAAGGAAGCCCGATAAAATATAAATCTCTACTTTTTCCAATTTTATCCTTACCTTTCTATTTGATAATTCAGAAAAAATTATGTAAAACAGAATCATTACGATTTATAATTATAAGGTAATGATCCTGAGCCTACAAGATAAGTACATTCTATAGACTTTATTAAAGTAGAATAGTAATAACAATGAATAATGCGGCACAAACGTAGTGAAAACAAATGTTAATTCAAACAGAAGTTAAAAAATTAGGAGGTAATAAGAATATGATTCTATCCGGAAGAACAATTTTAGAAAAATTAGAGAAAAAAGAGTTGTATATTGAACCAATTACTAGATCTCAAATACAACCTGCTTCTGTTGATTTGCGCTTGGGAAATCACTTTCTTACAATCGATGAGCATGTGACTCCTATGATTTCTCTCGATAAGCCTGCGGAATATAAAGAGATTTACCAGCAGGTTATTATTATTCCACCACAATCTTTTATATTAGGAACCACTCTTGAGTTTATAAGCTTGCCTAATAACATGACTGCTTTTGTAGAAGGAAGAAGCTCTATTGGAAGATTAGGATTGTTTATTCAAAATGCCGGATGGGTGGACCCAGGGTTTGAGGGGCATATCACATTAGAACTTTATAATGCTAACCGTGTTCCGATTGAACTAAAGGAAGGGAGACGTATATGTCAGTTAGTTTTAGCTTCTTTGGATCAAGAAACTACTCCTTACATGGGAAAATACGTTGGTCAAAACAAAGCAACTGAAAGCAGAGTCTATCTTGATGAAGAGGAGGAAGGATTGAAGATAAGGAGGAACCAAGAGTTCAAGGAATTTGATTAATTTTTTAGGGTTATCTAAAGCTTCAGTTAATTTTGGGGTTCTAGTTTACGAAAATGTTAGAAAGAAAAATGGAGGGAAATAAGGAATTATCATCGGGGGAGCATTTGTTTATTTATATAGAATGTAATAAAATGAATAAATCGTAATGGTTCTTTTTTGACCTTTGATAATGATATATATTTACTAACTGTGAGGAGTATGATGCATGAAAAATATTAAACTTCCTCCAAAAAATGAACGATTTAAGCTGTTTGGTTCTATAGAACCTGGAATAAAAATGAAACCAAGCGAAAAAGAAAAGATGCCCGATTTACAAAACATTAGAGAAGATTTCTTGTTTGAGATTGATGCTGTCGGTATTACAAATGTAAAAATACCTGTTTCCGTTACTTCAACGTTAAACCCAAAAACACAATCTACAATCGCTACTTTCACTCTAACTTCTACGCTTCCGCGTGATGTAAAGGGAACAAATATGAGTCGTTTTACTGAACAATTGGAGTTATATCGCAGACAAGGATTTACTTTAAACTTTTCACAACTACACGATTTTGTAAAAGAATTATCAGAACGTTTAGGCCAAAGAGATGCAAAGCTTGAAGTAAGCTTTCCTTGGTTTTACGAACAGACAGCACCTTCGTCTTCTCTTGCAGGATTGAACCATGCTGATGCAAGAATCTTGTTATCTTACCAACATGAAAATGTAGTAGAAAGAACGGTTGAGCTAACCTGTGCTGTAACGACCTTATGCCCTTGTTCGAAGGAAATTAGTGAGTACAGCGCTCATAATCAACGGGGTTTCATTAAAATGACTACAGTGTTAACTGATAATTATGATGAATCCGTTGATTGGAAAGTCGTACTTTTACATGCTGCCCAATCAAATGCCAGTGCCGTGATTCATCCGATTTTAAAACGCCCCGATGAAAAAATAGTGACTGAAAAAGCTTATGAAAATCCTCGCTTTGTTGAGGATATGGTTCGTCTTGTGGCTGCTGATTTATATGAAATACCATTTATTCAATCCTTTATAATAGAATGCCGTAATGAAGAGTCTATCCATCTTCATGATGCCTATGCCTTTGTAACATTCGATAAAACAATTGGTTCTGGTGCAAAAAGCTAAAACTTATGGTAAGAAATCTATTAAACTTGGACGTACTAATACTGTAAAAAAGGGTGACTGATCAGTATGACTAATGAAAATTTGTTTAAATGGAAGCATTACTAGCCTGAAATCATTATCTTAACCGTCAGATGGGGATGGAGGAAGGGGAACTATTGCTAACACTACTACCATGTGTTGGGTGCATCAATATGGTCCTCCTTTGGATATCCGCAGCATGGGCCATGACATGAATATGTATGATACTATTAACGGGAAAAGTGGTTCCGCTGTGGAACCTTTAAAAGTGAAGAAAGGGGCGAAAAAGTACGACTTCGCCTTGTAAACGCAGGATACATGTCCCACAAACTCTGCTCTTGCTCTAATTAAGTGAGCAAGATAAAAACGCATATTTATTAGAGAGTAGAGAGGGCTGGAGGATTCTTATTTGTAATTAGCATATTTAGCAGTAGAAAACAACAAAGCTTGTGAAAAGAGCCTTTCTAAAAGAAAGTGTCAGTATATATGAACATATATCTGTTATTATGAACATATATTTGTTATTATATAAAACGTAATGATTACGATTTATCTGCATATTAGGAGGGAAATTATGCAAAAAATACCCGTTTATATTATCTCTGGTTTTTTGGGAAGTGGAAAAACAACGTTATTAACTTATATCCTAGAATATTGTAAATCTAAGAAAATAAAACCTGCCGTTGTACTCAATGAACTAGGAAGCGTTAATGTTGAGACACATTTATTTGAGAATGAAAATGTATTTGAGCTACTAAATGGATGTATTTGTTGTACGATCCAGGATGACTTAAGAACAACTTTAACTACCCTTTTAGATTCACATATTAAAAATCCTATTGACGTTGTATTTATTGAAGGTACAGGTGTTGCCAATCCATTAGAGATTGTGGAAGCAGTAGCTAGTCCCTCCCTTGTGCATTCGCTTGATGTTCAATCTATTATTAGTGTTATTGATGTGAGCACATACTTAGAAGATCAAAGTATTTTTACATCGAAAACTGTTCGTGATTTACTTAAGAATCAAATTACAGGGGCTACTGTAGTGGTGCTTAATAAAGTGGACTTAATAAAGGAAAAACAACTGAAAAAGGTACAAGATAAGCTTTCGAAAGCGATAGATGCAGATACATCAGTGATCAATACTTCTTATGGCAGGGTAAACGTAGAGGAATTATTACAAAAGCGAGCAAAGATGACTGTATTTTCACATTATCGTGATCATGAGCATGATCATCATCATCAACATCATCACGAACATCATAAAGGAATTAAAACCATTACCATTCAAGATATTCCTCCGGTATCAAGGAAGCAATTGAAAAAATGGTTAACCTCTTTACCAGAAGGGATTGTAAGAGGCAAGGGCTATGTATTATTGAAAGATGAACAGGGTATGTATCCATTTCAATATAGTTCTAAGCAAGTACATATTAGTCGTTTCTCTCGTAATAAGTCTATGGAAGAACCTTGTATTGTTCTAATTGGAAGAGATGTCGATATTCATCATATTCAGAATTCCTATACATATCAGCTTTTATCAAAATAATAATGGTATTACATGTTTGTAACAGTAAAAAATGGAAGTTATTTAACTTCAAGAAAAGGAAATTCGAGAGTATTGCAAAAAGAATAAAATTAAACTTGTTAAAGTGCCTTTATATGTTAGGCCTTTACGACTAAAAACTCAATCCCTTTAGCCTCTATAAGTTGACATTAGGTTCCAGTATACACTTGTACTCTCCATAGCTACATGAGTGTATTTATGTTCCTTAATCCAGTCAATTAACTGTAGTAAAAATACAGTTTTAGTAGAAAACGTTTGTATCTCCTTTCCTTCCGGTAGTATTAACCCTACTTGTAATTTTCCGATACGTGGTCACATTTTAACCGAAACGGAAAGTGAAGATACCGAAGGTGGTTCACTTTCTGTTTCGGCAACGCCGTTAGGCGATTAATTATGTTGGTGTCATTGAACGATATATTGCTCTGCAATGTATAAGAGTAAGATGGGGAGCTTTTTGCTCCCTTTATTTTTTTAGTTCAAAAGGTGTTTTACTTATCTTGTCGAATTCAATTAAATAACGATGATAAGAACAAACAAAAGAACCAAGAAAAGAAGAAAAGAACGTTGGAAGAAAGGAGGATGTAAAGGATGGCAATCACTATTACAATGGGGATTCAAAAAGGTGGATGTGGTAAATCTACAACAACAGGGATCTTATCGTATTTGTTAAATCAAAATGGATACAAGGTACTTGCAATAGATATGGACTCACAAGGAAACCTGACGGAGTTATTATCTGAAAAACCTTCCAATGAATTTATAGAGAAGTCTGTATTGGAAGCGATGCAGCAGGGTGATGTAAAAGAATATATCGTGTCTATTGGAGAAAATTTAGACTTACTTCCTGCCAATAACTTTTTAGCGACCTTTCCTCGTTGGATATATACAGGGAAGACATATTTAGGAGAAACTGTACCGTTTCGTGGAAATCCTAGCTTAATTTTAGATCATGTATTGGATCAAGTAAGAGGGGAATATGATTTCATTGTTATCGATACTCCACCATCATTAAGTGAACAGACAACGAATGCTTTATGTGCCAGTGAATATGTCGTTGTTTTATTTGAATGTTCCAACTGGTGTTACTCTGCGATCCCGAATTTCATGGATTCCGTAAACGGTGCAAGAGAGTTTGGAAAGCGGGGAACAAAGGTAATCGGTATTTTAAGGACGATGAATGATGTCAGACGCAGTGATGCAAAGGCTTTTAATGAAATGATTGAGGAAGATTATCCGGATGAAGTATTCCAAACCATTATCACACGAAAAGCACCGGTAGGCAGACTATCGCTATATGTATTCAATCAAAATGTAGAGCTAAAACAGGCATTGGAACAATATGAGAATTTCTATAAGGAGTTGATGAAACGTGTCAAAGGTGAATGACATTAAAAACATGAAACGCCAACAAAAACAAATAACCCCTACCCATGTATTAACAGAAGTAGTTGGGGAAGAAAGTAACGTTGATGTAAAAGAAGAAAACAACCAAAGAAGAAAGGAAGAAAGAAAGGTGGAAAGAAAACGGGTATCTTTTGACTTACGCACGGATTTACATAAAGAACTAAAAATGCAGTCGATCTTACAGGAGAAGAATGTTTATTTGCTTATTGAGGAATCTGTAGAAAAATATTTATCTGAGTTAAAAGGAAAGGATTAGATTAAGATATCTCTCTGTTTCAATAATAAATAGTTTTAAGTTTTTATAAAATATAGAAAAGAAAAATTCAATGGTCACGTGAAGTGAATGTAAGGCAGGGATTGCCCCTGCCTTTTTTATAATGAAAAAAATTAGGTTTCATTTTTTTAAAGACATCAAGTTTATTTTTATTTCCTCTTTCCTTAAATCCCACTTGTTCTTTTTTTAAAAAAGTGGTAAATTATCAATTGCACACGTGTAAATCGGAAACATTACGATTTAATTAAGAGAGGAGAGAGTGCACATGTATGAATGGATGGTTGTCGGCGGTGGCATTCAAGGGATTACAATGGCTATCTTTTTGCTTAAGCGAAACAAGACAACAATTGATAAGCTTGCAATTATTGATCCACACCCTGAACCGCTTGCAAACTGGAAACATTGCACAAATATTATCTCAATGCCTTATTTGCGTTCTCCATCTGTCCATCATCTTGATGTTGAACCATTTAGCCTCCAAGCATTTGTAAAATATAAATCGTATGATTGGAATACTGCTTTTTATGGACGATTTAAACGCCCCTCCCTTCATGTATTTAATGAGCATTGTGAACATATAGTTGACGATTTGTTGTTGAAGGAGGCTTGGATCCAAGGGCGTGTAAGAGATGCTAATCGAACTAAAATCGGCTGGAGTGTCCAACTACACAATGGACGAGAATTAACTGGGAAAAATCTAGTATTAGCTATTGGTATTAGTGAACAGCTGCTTTGGCCTAAGTGGGCGGAAATATTGAAAAAAGAAGCGTCCACTTCCGTATATCATATTTTTGATTCTGACCTTCCAAGCTTTGAAAAGTTAAAGCGCCCCTTTACGATTATTGGCGGTGGTATTACGTCTGTTCATTTAGCATTAAAATTAAGTGCTTTATTTCCAAATGAGGTAACATTATTAAAGCGACATCCGTTTCGCCTTCATGACTTTGATAGTGATCCTGCTTGGTTAGGTCCAAAAAATCAGCTGTCCTTCCGTAAGATAACCAGCTATAAGAAACGTCGTGAGCAAATAATAGACGCACGTCACAAAGGCTCTATTCCACATGACTTACATGTGAAATTGTTACATCGTATTCGGCAAGGAAAACTGCATATAGTGGATGGACATATTGAGCACGCTACAGTAAGCAATGGACAGATCATGTTGCGTGATGATCAAGACAGTATGATTCATAAAACGGGAACTCTTTTATTAGCGACAGGTTTTAAGCCAACATTGCCAGGAAAAGAGTGGTTGAGGCCAATGATCCACAAACACCATTTACAATGTGCTGAATGCGGATACCCAATTGTCTCGAAATCATTGCAGTGGGGGACGAATTTATATGTAATAGGTGCGTTGGCAGAGCTTGAAATGGGACCCATTGCTCGTAATATTTCTGGAGCCCGCCAGGCAGCGGAACGGATTGTTAGTAGCTTATAAACATACATTAAAAATGAGTTGTCATTAAGAGAAAAAGAGTTATTCTATAATGTTTAAATCGTAATAATTTCTATTTGTAAGGGGGTTATCTTATGAAAAAAATACCCGTAACAGTGTTAAGCGGTTATTTAGGTTCCGGAAAAACAACATTATTAAATCACATTTTAGAAAATAGAGAAGAAAAGAAAGTAGCAGTCATCGTCAATGATATGAGTGAAATTAACATCGATGCTTCCCTAATAAAACAAGGCGGATTTACACGTACAGAAGAAAAGCTAGTAGAAATGCAAAATGGATGTATTTGCTGTACACTTAGGGAAGATTTAATAAAAGAAGTGAAAAGGCTTGCCACATTAGGTGATATTAATTACATTGTTATCGAATCAACAGGAATCAGTGAGCCGATTCCTGTAGCTCAAACATTTACATACGTTGATGTGAATTTAGGAATTGATTTATCAGCATTTTGCAGGCTTGATACGATGGTGACCGTTGTGGATGCAAATCGTTTCTGGCATGATTTTGCTTCCGGGGAAAGCCTGCTTGATAGAAAACAGGCAACAGATGAAACGGATACAAGAGAAGTGGTAGATTTATTAATTGATCAAATTGAATTTGCCAATGTCATCTTACTAAACAAAATCGATTTAGTGGAGAAAAAGGATGTCTATGAACTAAAAGCAGTCCTTCAAAAATTAAACCCGGAAGCACGAATTATAGAAACAGAGCAGGCTCGTGTTCCATTAGATCAAGTAATGGATACGAAACTATTTAATTTCGAAAATGCAAGCCAGAGTGCAGGTTGGATAAAGGAATTAAATAATGAACACACACCTGAAACTGAAGAATTTGGGATTTCTTCTTTTGTCTACCGGAGAAGGCGTCCTTTCCATCCGGAACGTTTAATGAAATGGTTAGAAAACTGGCCTGTAGAAGTAGTACGAGCAAAAGGATTTTTTTGGTTGGCATCCCGTAACAATATAGCTGGTTTACTTTCACAAGCTGGTCCATCTATCACAATTCAAGGTGCTGGTGAATGGATAGCTGCTTATCCAGAACAAGAGAAAAAACAAGCCTTAAAAGAAGATCCAGAGTTGCTAGAAAGATGGGATGATACGTATGGTGATCGAATGACAGAGCTTGTGTTCATTGGGATTGATATGAATCAAACTGAGATTGAACAATCTTTAGACACATGTTTGCTAACAGATGAAGAATTAAAAAAGGACTGGTCTTTATTTAAAGATACGATTCCACCATTTGTAGTAGCCCAATAAAAATATTAAGGAGGAAACAAAATGAGAGTAAAAATTACATTAGCTTGTACAGAAACAGGGGATCGAAACTACATTACAACGAAGAATAAACGTACTCATCCTGAACGCTTAGAATTAAAAAAATATTGTCCACGACTCAAAAGACATACTTTACATCGAGAAACAAAATAGACAGTAAATTATATTTCTAATTATTGAATAAGCTAAGCATTTGCTCATTTAGGCAAATGCTTATTTATTTATTATCTCTTATTCTTTTATCGATTTGTAATCTGGAAGAAGTAAATCTTAAGTTTTATCAATTAACTAAAGATAATTCTGAGAAAGAATATAATTTATTAAAAGAAATACTTTGACTTCCGATAATCTGGTTATGTAAAGAGGAGATCCTTGCGAGGATCTTTTTTGTTTTCTGAATGAGGGCTTGCAGCTATTTTATAGCAGTGTGCAAAATGCAGGTCGAGTCACAACGGTACCGGACCGATCCCGAAAGGGAACGGGAGGATAAATGATGGGGAGGGGAGGTTGACGTCTTTCTTCTTAATATATATTGTTTTATGAACTCTTGTGTATGGGCAGAAGTGAATAGAGCCGCACGGATGATTTTATTGCGATCTAGGGTAGTATAGCGTGAAAACAGTATCAACAAGTTAAAGGAGTTCATGATTTGTTTAAAAAACTACCTAACAGTGGAGAAACTTGTTGTAACTCACTTTTTGAAGTAAGAAGAACAGATAACTGACTAATTCCGATATGTAGTAACTGCAGCCGGAACATTATGTAAGGGATATGAATGTCAGGAGTGATTGAAAAGTGCAAAACATTTTAATTGCAGATGACCGTCCGGCATGGATGAAGGATGAAGATAGGGTAATGGTGTTAGTAAATTATCTTCGTACCAGAATAGGTTATGATTGTATTAACGATTTACTCTTATGAAACACAAAAAACCGAAGGGAAACCCCCTTCGGTTTATCGGAAATCCAGTTTATTCTTCTGTGCCAACTACTACTTTAACTGTTGCTTCTTCAGTACCTTTTGCTTGAACAGTAGAAAGTACTGCAGAGTTTGGAGCTGCATGCATTTTTGCATTCCCGTTAGCACGCACACTTGCCATAGCTTTTGCTTTGTTTGCAGCAGAAGGGTTTACTTTAACCTTAGTTTCTTCTTTCACTTCAGAATCTTCATCTGCAACTTTGTCATCTTTAGTTTTCACTTTCACATCTGAATAAAGGCCAGTAGCTTCTTCAGAATTAGAGTCGTCAATCGCAGTTAATTCTGTTGTTTCGTCAGCTTTTACTTCTTCTTCAACTGATACACGAACAGCAGAGTTTGGAGCTGCATGCATTTTTGCATTCCCGTTAGCACGCACGCTTGCCATAGCTTTTGCTTTGTTTGCAGCAGAAGGGTTTACTTTAACTTTAGTTTCTTCTTTCACTTCAGAATCTTTATTTGCAACTTCGTCATTTTCAGTTTTCACTTTCACATCTGAATAAAGGCCAGTAGCTTCTTCAGAATTAGAGTCGTCAATCGCAGTTAATTCTGTTGTTTCGTCAGCTTTTACTTCTTCTTCAACTGATACACGAACTGCAGAGTTTGAAGCTGCATGCAATTGCGCGTTTTCACTAGCATGCTCGCTTGCCACAGAGTTTGCTTTATTTACAGTAGAAGGATTTACTTTTTCTCCTTTTGCAACAACCTCTTTTTGCTCTTCAACTTGTGTATTAGCTTTTACAGTTTCTTCAACTCCAGTTTTAACCTTTTCCTCTGCTTTTGCCTGTACCGCGGAATTAGCAGCAGCATGAGTTTTCGCTGTTTCACTTGCATTCACGCTGCCTTGTACCTTTGCTTTATTTACCACAGAAGCTTTCGCTTTTACACGAACTGCTTTAAAGTCGGAAGTTTGCTCAACTTTAACTGTGTTAACTTTTGTTGCGTTATCTGCATGATGACCTTGACTAGCTGCTTCACTAATATGCCCTCCGGCGAAAACACCAACTGAAAATACCCCTGCCAACACAAAAGATTTTACGACTGTATTTCCTTTAACGTTAAATTTCATTTTTAAATTCGCTCCTTTTTTCTTTTAATCGTTATCCGTGATTTTTACTATGGTATACGTTTAAGAAAAAAGGAGCATCCTTCGGCGGTGGCGAAGGGGGAGCATTAACCCATTGATTGCGATACACATGTGCTCGATCAACATATGGCTGAATGAGTTTCAAATTCCAATGCTTATACAATTCGAGCCATTTTTCACCGAAGCTATTTGCGCTTTGGCTATGGCATGTCCGGTTTTTTGATGACCCTCCTGGAATTTTAGTGTTTTGCGGGGAGTTAACAACCTGAATGTCTCTTATATTTATTTGCTGACGAGAAGGTGTTTTCTCTTTTCCTTTTGATTTTGATTCGTCAGTGAATGAAGTCTTTTCGGAACCATCTTCCTTTTTCAATATAGACTGGTTTAAGTTTTCATCATCATTTAACTTCTGAACCAATTTCGTATATTGATGTTTGGTTTTCTCCCCAGAATCAATGTTATTTAAGGACTTTTCAGAAGGTTTTTCAGCTTCATTCGTTTTAAAATGAATGCCTTTGTTATCGGTTTGAGGCTTATTCTGCTTTGTTTGTCCTTTCTCTTCCCCCTGTTTAACTTCAACTTTTTCAGGCAAGGTATTATTAACGGCCTTTTCAGTCTTTTTTATAGTAGACTGTACAGATTTTCGGGCTTTTTCGAATGCCTGATTTGACACATGTAATGCATTACGAGCTTTTTCGAATGCCTGATTTGGTACATGTAATGTATTACGGACTTTTTCGATTGCCTGGTCTGACACTCGTATTATCTTTTGAGGTGGTTTTTCAGGCTTCAGTTGTTGAGAATAATTGTTAGAAGCTTGATTTTGCTCAGCTTCATTTTCGGTTATCACCTTTGAATTTACCTGGACTCGCCCATTAACTTTAGAAGGTTCTAGTTTTTGCGTAGTTTTAACCACCTCTACAGCTTTACCGCTTTGAGAATCTACCTTTTGAGCTGGCTCGGCCTTATCAGCAAACGCATCTGTTGGAAAAAACAAGGCCGTTCCTGCGATTAAACTTTTCACAATTAGACCTCGGAAGTACATGATTTCACCTCCTTTCAAAGAAATAATTCCATAATTAGTTCTAAAGATAATATTCATTAGAAATCGACATTTTTTGTCCGTTAAAAATTTTATAAAAAGAAATTATTTTTTTTCTCCTACACGAACTCCCTCCCTAATGTCTGGTGTACTGTATTCTTTTGGATAAACCTCTTTAACGGCAACTTTATAGTTCTGATGCAATTAGTGAAGAAAAATAAAAAAGGGTAAAAGGTCTGAACATTTAGTGAAGCCCTCAGGCTAGATGCTGATCTTCAGGAAAAAATTGAACGTGAAAAGCTAAAGATTGAAACCTATGATCGATTCATTAGTGGGAAAATTATCAGAAGGTTGGAGGGGTTGCAAAAATTTTTGAAAGCTAGTTAAGATCTTCACTACACCCGAAAAAAATAACCGGATCCAATACTAATAACCATTGCGAGAAAGATACTTTGAGACCCCTCTTTTTTAGTTGTTCGATCTCTTTAGAGGCATCCGGTAAAGTTTCGAGGATTTTTTCAAAGAAGGGGTACATCGATCCATCAAAAGAATAAAAGCCCCACTGAGTCAAACGAGAAGATAAGAAAAGAAGAAAAGTATAAACGAAGAAAACAACCAAAGAATAAAGAAAGATAGAAAGAAAGGGTTCCGATACAAAAAGACTGTTTGTTCCCCTTCAAACATATTGTCCCTATATTCAACTAGATAATTGAGTAAAAGAGAAGGAGGTCCGGTTCTAGGTTATTCTTTTTTGCGTTTCTTTTGGTTCTGGTGCAAAAACCCTTTGATAGAACATAGAACCTATATGGACTATTCAATGACAGATTATGATGCAATTCCAAATAATTTATGTATGAATTCAACTTCATTTTGGGCAGACTTCACCCATTAATGAACCTGCCCTGTTTTGATTGGTAGTATCAGTATGTCTAAGTTTGATAGATTTCTTGTAACAGAATCAAAAATTCTTATAAAATGGATGTTTTCCTTGAATATAAAAGTAGTTGATGAAAAGTTTTTTTCTTTTATTAAGAGAAGTTACAGTTCAATTACAAAGAGGATAATATTGGATTAATCGACAAATTTTTAGGAATAGCTTGTTTATAATGGCTTTACCTTTGAAGGAAAGGAGTTGAAAACCCCTTGTAATCAAATACCTGAGAGGATGACGTTACTACAACGATTGTTCGTGAGCAGTTTATAATTGATTTTGATCCACTTTTTCCTTTTCTGCAATGATATTTATCACTGTAAGAAAAGCATTTTCTGTGAACAATGGTTGATACAATCCCTTGCTGCGCTAAATGTTGGAACTTGTTGACCAAGAACACTTAACTTTCAATTCCACAGAAGATGAGGAGGGATCATGATGGAGATTTTACTCAATCTAGGTACGTTTCTTTTGGAATAGAAGTTCCTACAATAATTAATAAAATGAACAATACAATAATCAACGCAAAATTAAAGCCAAAGCCACAGTAGCTACCAAATCCTACTATGTCATATCTTCAATATCCCCAACATATAAATGTTTCACCTATGGCTTTAGCTTTGAAGGAAGAGAGTTGAAAATTACTTGTAATCTTGAGGTTTGCACCAGAACCTTTTACTGTGCCGAATTAGGGGTAAAAGAAAAATACGTATGCTGTACGTTAGAAAAAGAGTGATGGGAGATAGTAAAAATGAAGTTATATTCTCTTTTCCCTGGTCTCTTATTAAATAAACCTTTTGAGGAGGAAGTAATGAACTGGTACGAAAAACTGAGTCAATATTTTCCGATTGAAGAGATGAAATCGAAGGAGCATATCGAAGCACTCTTAAAAGAACGAGGGGATATTTACCATAAAGATGAAGGTCCCCACCATGTCATGATGTATGTTGAAACAGATAATTTTATATTCATTGATTATTTATTTGTATCAAAAGAGTCAAGAGGGCAGGGACTTGGTCATCAATTAATCGAAAAACTTAAGAAAAAAGATAAACCGATTATTCTGGAAGTGGAGCCTGTTGATTATGAGGATAGTGACACAGAAAAAAGATTGCGTTTTTATAAGCGGGAAGGCTTCGAACATGCCCAGTCCATCGGTTACCGTCGGCGCTCGTTAGCAACGAACGAAATCAATCAAATGGAAATCTTATATTGGTCGCCAACAGAAGAAAGTGAAGAAAGTATTTTTGAGAAAATGAAAAAAACATACGAGATGATCCACACATATAAAGATAAGAAATGGTACAGGGAATCTTATGAGCCTGTGGAGAAGGTTTTGACACTCGATAAAAATCGCGATGAAGGCGATATATTGGCTGATATATAAGAAAAAAGGGTTCTGGTGCAAAAAGAAGCATTATGTCAATCCTTTTCTGTCAGCTGATAATAAAGTTTCAATGTTTCTTCCGACAGTCGTTTTCTACGTTCTTCGTTGGAATAGTACTCGATAAATTCAGCCTTTTTCTCTTCGTTAACCCTGTTTACCATTGCGTAATATTCTCGGCAATAGTAATACACCAGTTCCGGATTATGCCACATTGTTAACGCCCGAAGTTGCTGACGTGAGGTACAATAAAAACAAGCTTTCTCCATATTCTTACCTCTGATCTATCGACACCTCCCTTATATAATAATTATGAAATCTGAGGATTTTTGATTGCAGATAAATTATGTTAACTGGATCTATTAGCAATATTCATAGCTAGAGATTTCATGTTTGATAGATTTTTTACACCAGAACCAGTAGCCGGAGGATATACGAGGAGATGGAAAAGGTGATACAAAAAATCAAGAAGAAAATTATCAGTTAATAAAGAATTATAGAAGCGTACTTTTACGAACAGGTATGAAGAGAAATTTGATATTTAAGGAATATCGTAGGGAAAGATCATCAATTCATCATAGGTGTATCAACACCACGTTCTTCTGTTTCTTCACACAATTCTATACAAATTGTTTTAATATCGTCGAAATCAGTACAGGACATATTTTCCTCTTCTTTCATAATTAATTTGAATTTTCTGGTATTATTATCCAACTTTTATTGAATGTTGTAAACAACTGAAATTTACACATATAAGGGGCTTGTCCTGATACGAAGATCTATCAGATTTAGATATAGTGAGCTTTGTTATGAATCAGACATAAAAAGCGTAGAGTAGGAAGAAATGGAATTTGATGATGATATTGTTCCACGATGTTATAAAGATATGTGAAAAAGAAGAGTGTTTGTACAAATAACTATTAATTATCAGCACAAAAAGAGGTTGGGTATCTAATAGGTGCCCAACCTCTTTTTGTGGACATAATCAGAGACAGAAATTGACGAATTTATGCAGTGATTCGGCTGATAAAAAGTACCTTTATGAATTCAACATAATGAAAACTATGTTGTATTTTATCGATGGGAATGGTATTCTTTAGATCATAAATTCAACATAGTTTATTAAAAGAGTCCAAAAAATAAATTCAACATAGTTTATAAAAGGATTTAGTTTCATAAATTTGAAAATACGTTGACAGATTACTATATTAGGATGAAACACGTCAAAAAAAAAAGCATCTGCGAAAGAGCAGATGTTTTTTTGATAAAAAGAGAGGGGAATAGATTCATTTAATTATTTCCTTCCAGCACAAGTAACAACTACTCTTGATTTATTTTTTGCTTTAATCAATACTCGATATTTAGTTGAAGAGCTTTTTGTTGTAGAAGTAATTCTAAAAGGTGTATTCCAGTAAGTTAATTTGTAACCGTAACCAGTAGTAAATTTCCAAGTTCCTCCAACCTTATATTGAAGATAAACATATACAGATCCAGTTGTGTTTTTCACGTTCACTTCGTGCACAATTTTAGGATAAGAAGTCGTACAAGGACTACTCCCTGCATATGCACCAGCAGAAAGGGTATTATTATAAGTCGTAGTAGCTGCATAGGCTTCAGACACAGGTGAAAACACTAAAACAAATGCAAAAATCGGAACAAGAATTAGTAACAACCATCTTTTAGTAGTTCTTTGTGACAATGCAAAATTCATTTTTTCACTCCTCCCTTGTTATAATGATTCCAAAAAATTAAAACTAAATTTAAATAAATACAAGGATCAAATGCTGTAATATCAGGGAAAAGTTCTAGTTGAATTTATACTATCAGTTATTTTATTTAAAATTGTTTGGAAAAAAAATCCGAAATTTTACCTAAATAATGGATTATACAGTTTATACATTGTTTGAAAAGGAGACTAATTAAATTCTGGTATGGATAAAAGTACACTTCAATTCTTCAGTGAATAATCGTTCAAAAGGTACTTAATCAAGAAAAAAACGGATGTTTTTTCCTCCATCCGTGAAGCTCAACAGCTGGCAATCCAGCCGGTATGCTCCTGTGCTCATCTATTACTCAATCACACCTACTCTTTGAGAAGTTTGCGGATAGCCGTGTTAATTTCTTTTGTTCTCATGCGATTAGTAGAGGATTGAGCGTTCATGAAGTAGCGAATCAGGCTGGGCATTACAATATTCACACTACGCTCTTATATACAAATCCGACAAAAGATGAACTTATTCAAAAAATGAATCAATTGTAGGGGAAAACGTATTAGTTTCATAAACTCCATTTTATAAGCTAGTCAGAGAATGTGAAAGAACGTTGATGAATTAATATATATATATATATAATAGGAAGAAACACGTCAAAAAATGTGCATCTGCCAACGAGCAGATGCTTTTTTAATAAAAAGGGGAATACATTATAAGCTTTGCCAGTTTGACAGATTTATATACATATATTTTATAAAAGCTATAGCGTTGGATTTTGCAGAGGGGGAGTGTATACAAAAGATATGTTTCATTTCGTAAGAGAGCTAATTTTAGCATACATCTTCATAAAAAACAGGAACTTCTCTTCTTTTTATCTTATTTTATCAAGTGACAAACGTATAGAACATGCTTGCCCGGATTGTTGATTGACTTCTTTTGATGATTTGATGATTTGATGATTTCACCAAATTGCTGCCATTGCCTGTAGATTTCCTCAAAATCTATATTCTTTTCCAGGCTGATCGTTTCATAATTATTGATCATGGTTTTAACATACTTCTTATGCTCTTTCCGAAGTATTTTTGGCAATCCTTTTTGCTCCTTTTTTAGCGCCTTTTTAATGTGGGCAGGAGCATCTTCCGGAATCTCAATCCGGGTTTCCGGTAAGCGTTAAATAATGCCCACCTTAGGATTGTTTCGACAAGTCATTTTTATATCAACCATGGCGAGCAAATCTAAAGTGCGGAAAGTAGTAGTTATCAGTATTTCCAAGTTTGATAGATTTTTCGCACCAGAACCTCTGAAAGTTTTAACTTGATGGGCATTTGGCTCTATCCCTCATAAAGTGATTCTATATGAATTTCAAGCAAAATATCTATTTTGTAAAAATTACCATTTTGCTTCCCTACTAATTACCCCCACAAAACGTTTAATTGGCTTTAATTTTATATTTGGGGAATAGAGAAGTCATTTTAATGCATGATATGCATTCTCAGTCTATCCAAGCGACTGTGCTGCGATTATTCAAAAATTGAAAGAGAAAGGATATGTGTTTGAAACGTACAACGAGTGAGAACATTTTAGTTTGAATTTTTTGCGTGATAATCGCTTGTAGCAATAAGTTAAGTTGGAAGCAACCACTTATTAGCATATTTTATGTTTGCACAAGAACAATATAAAAGGAGTAATCCCAAAAAATGATAAAGAAAGAAAGGAAACAAGAGAAAGCAGCGCCTAGATTTATATTTTATGATGCTAAAGGAAGAAGGAAAGTATTTTTTAAATGGTTTCTATGTCTCACAATAATCATTATGGTTATTGTTTTTTATTTTTTCTTTCGAAGTATTTTTTCAACTGCGAATCTCCCATATACAGAATTATTTCCAAATCAAGATAAAAAAGTTGTATCTATTGATGAAAAACTAAGTAATCAACAGCTACAGAAAGAATTAAAAAATGAAAAATCCAAGTACTCTAATGCCCAAATAGGCTACACGAAACACTCCCAAAGTTCAGGTGCTAATAGCAAGCAGCCTAAAGAAATCTATGGTTTCTATGTAAACTGGGATGAAAATAGTACCACCTCTTTAAAAGAGAATATCAGTTCACTAACCATGTTAGTACCAGAATGGTTTCATTTAAATGCAGATTTGACAATTAGTAGTGAGATTAAACCTGACATTATAAGGTTAGCGAAAGCAAATCATGTAAAAATTATGCCTTTAATCAACAATTTTACCCAAAAGGGTTCTGGTCCTGATGGAGCAGTTATTCATAAGTTGCTGCAAGCTCCAGCCAATGTACAGATAAAATTTATTAATGATTTGGTAAAACAAATCGAAGCTAATCAATTTGCGGGCATTAATATCGACTTTGAGTCAATACCTGAGGAAGATCGAAATGAATTAACAAATTTCATGAAAAAACTTGCTGCTGTGTTTCATCGACATCATTTGCTTGTGACACAAGATGTCCCTGCTGCTGATAATACCTTTGATTATAGGGCATTATCCAAAGAAGTAGATCGTATGATTGTGATGATGTACGATGAACACTATCAAGGGGGGGATCCTGGACCGATCGCTTCTAATAAATGGTTTGAGGATACGCTAAATCATTTAGATATTCCTTCAGAAAAACTTATCGTTGCTTTCGGTAACTATGGATATGATTGGGTGATAGACAGTAAAGTCCCTTCTAAGCCTTTAATTTTCTCAGACATCATGGAAATGGTTCATAATTCACATTTAAAAATTCAATGGGATAAGATAAGCGGGAACCCTTATGTCCGATATAAAGAAGGAGCGCACGAACATATTGTTTGGTTTTTAGACGGTGTCACTTTTTACAATCAAATGAAAATTGCATTGGAATATGATACAAAAGGATTTGCGTTCTGGAGATTGGGAGCAGAAGATCCTACTGTTTGGAAACTACTAAAGGATCCTAAAAAGATACAGAGCAACATCAGTCTATTGCATGAAATTGCTAGCAATAATCGAGTGAATTATTCTGGTCAAGGTGAGATCTTAAGGATTACAAATGTCGGCCAAAACGGCTTCAGAGACTTCCAAGTAGACAAAGATGGTTATCTTACAGATGAAGTGTATCGGTCCTTCCCAGAATCATATCAAGTTCAACGCTACGGACAACCAAAGGAAAAACAAGTAGTACTAACATTTGATGACGGTCCTGATCCTAGGTACACGCCGAAAATCCTGGATATATTGAAAAAATTTAAGATAAAAGCCGATTTCTTTATAGTAGGAGAAAATGCTGAATTACACACCGATATTATTAAAAGAATGTACAGAGAAGGACATGAAATTGGCAATCATACTTTCACACATCCTAACGTAGCAGATACTTCTCCACTGCGCACAAAACTAGAGTTGAATACAACTCAGCGACTAATTCAGGAAGCAACCGGCCACTCCACAGTTTTATTTAGGCCGCCATATGAAGCAGATGCTGAACCGTATACAGCAAGTGAGATACTTCCTATTCTGCGCGCCCAAGATATGAACTATATAATGGTTGGAGAAAAAGTTGACCCTGAAGACTGGACCCAACCATCAACGAATGAATTGGTAAAACGTGTTCTTACATCTATTTACAATGGTCAGGGACATGTTATTCTCCTTCATGATGCGGGCGGTGATCGTACTCATACGGTAGAGGCGCTGCCCATTATTATTAAAGACCTTAAAAAGCACGGTTATCGTTTTGTGACAGTTTCAGAGTTGATGGGTAAAAAACGGGATGATGTGATGCCTTCCGTTCACCCTGCTGATAAACCATATTTACTTTACAACCGGGCTGTTTTTTCAGGAATAGGATATTTTTATCACACGTTAACGATTATTTTTTATATTGCTATTGGATTAGGGATTTTCCGACTCTTATTTTTAATTTATTTTGCGTTTAAGCAAAGAAAAAAAGCCGCATCCCGTTCCTTTATTCATTCTACTTATCAACCTTTCGTAAGTGTTGTTATAGCGGCGTATAATGAAGAAAAGGTTATCGCCAAGACGATTCGATCTATTTTGGATAGTGATTACCCGAATTTTGAAGTCATTATTGTCGATGATGGCTCGCAAGATGATACTTCAAAAGTAGTCCAAGAAATATGTAATGAACATCCTAACGTTCGTTTAATCCAAAAAGAAAACGGCGGTAAAGCATCTGCAATGAATCTAGGGTTCCAAAAATCACGAGGGGAAATTGTTATTTCTTTAGATGCTGACACCATTATTGCTCAAGATGCTATTTCTTTAATGGTTAGACATTTTGAAGAGCCTAACGTAGCCGCAGTGTCAGGCAATGTGAAAGTGGGGAATAGACGAAATCTGTTGACCACATGGCAACATGTTGAATACATCACAGGCTTTAATTTAGAGCGCAGAGCCTTTGATGAGTTAAACTGCATTACCGTAGTTCCTGGGGCTATCGGAGCATGGCATAAAAAACGCGTGAAAGAAGCAGGATTTTTCAATGAAGATACATTAGCGGAGGATACGGATCTTACCCTAATACTTTTGCGTCAAGGACATCGAATTGTTTATGAAGAAAAAGCATATGCCTATACGGAGTCGCCTGAAGATGTGAAAAGTCTAATTAAACAGCGATATCGTTGGTCGTATGGAACACTCCAGTGTCTGTGGAAGCATCGAAAAGCCTTATTTAATGTAAAGCATAAATCATTAGGATTTATTGCATTACCAAATATGTGGCTGTTCCAATATATTTCACAATCGATTTCCCCATTAGCAGATTTTTTAATGGTTATGGGTATATTTAGCAGCCATCCGTTAAAAGTTCTAGGATTTTATCTTTTATTCTTAGTAATGGATCTGCTTGCTTCATTCTTTGCCTTTAAATTAGAAAAAGAAAATCCTAAACCATTAATCTGGTTAATTTTACAACGCTTTATTTATCGACAATTGATGACTTATGTTGTAATCAAATCTGTATTTTCTACTATTCAAGGAATAGAGGTAGGATGGAATAAACTAAAGCGAATGGGAAGTGTTGAGCAATCCCTTGGACTGAAAGAAGAATATGAACAGAAGCGAAAATTCATTTCATAAGTCAGAAACTGTCGTAAACCTATCCTATAAATTTAAGAAATAATTCTAGGAAGAAACACGTCAAAAAAAGTGCATCTGCCAACGAGCAGATGCTTTTTTAATAAAAAGGGGAATACATTATATGCTTTGCCAGTTTGACAGATTTATATACATATTTTTTAAAAAGCTATAGCGTTGGATTTAGCAGTGAATGAGGGGGAGTGCATACAAAAGATATGTTTCATTTCGTTAGAGATCTAACTCTCGTCTAAGCACTAATCCTTACTAATTTATTTCATAAATCAATGATTAGCAAAGAAAACTTCTATTTAAAGCGTTTACATGAAGATAAACGGATGTTTTTTACTTATTTTTCGTTAAAAAGGCGTCTTTACAATGATTTTATGTAGGAGTATGATTGTATCAAATTTAATAAAATCATCATTTACCTTTAGTCGCTGAATCCTAATAGGAACGGGGGAACCAACTGTGGTGCCTCTTGGGTCCACATGGGGTGAATCTCCTTCAGAATCTGCATGGAATCTGAAGGAGTAGGGTGACTCTCAGCACCCGAATCCGTCAGCTAACTTCGTAAGCGTCGTGAGAGGAGGTTATTTGTTGTGCCTAAAAAGCCAACAGGTATAACCACCTGTTGGTTTTTTGTGTTAAAAAAAGATATTTTCCCAATATAATGACTTATTTTTATCAAATTGGAAAATTATAAAGAAGAATATCATGAGTGGAATTGAGTTTAGGGAGATTTGCAGAGAACTGGTTAACTTATTTAAAAAGAATCAATGAGTGAGGGTTGGAAAAGCGGTAAAGATTGTAAAGGTTTCTCTCTCCACAGAAGATCTGTTAATTATTGAGCTAAACGATAATTGATAAAAGTGGAACCAAACATCTTGCAGTTCGACTCAGATGGAGCATTTGTCAATAAAAAGTAGAGGAAGTCATGGGGGATATTGCGATGATCGCATTATTAGTCGCAACTTTTGCTTTATTTTAAGGATTTACGATTTGGTGTGATCAGTCGAGGAGAAGAGCGATGACCTGTGCTTCAACTGGTTTAGCTGTAGCAATTGCCATCATTCATGCTCTGTTCAGAAGAGAGAAAGTGATCGGAAATTTTTATCAAGATTTTGTTAAGGCGAACGTTCGTGTTCTGTTCCCATTTGCCGTAGTGGTTACACTTCTACTGGTTGCACTGGGTGTACCACAAACGTTAGCTTCTAGCACGACAGTTACCACATTAGAAGTAAAGCTCAGACAATAGCTATGGGACCTGTTGCTTCACTGGAGTCGATCAAGCACTTAGGCACTAATGGTGGAAATAGCATAGTAATCTAACTGATTTTACTTAAATAATTATGTAAATCCATTATTGTATTCATGGAGGAATTATGGAATGAATTATTGGAAAAGATTGTTAATTGGGGCGCCTATTCACACCAAACAACTTTCAGAAGAGAAGCTAACAAAAAAGAAAGCTTTAGCTATATTTTCATCTGATGCACTCTCTTCTGTCGCGTATGCTACGGAAGAAATTTTGCTTGTTTTAGTCTTAATTGGTACACAAGCTTTAATGTACTCTATTCCTATTGCATTTGCCATTATGTTGTTGCTGCTGATTGTTACACTTTCATATCGCCAAATTATTCACAGCTTCCCATCAGGAGGAGGAGCTTATATCGTAGCCCGTGAGCATATTGGACGAAATACAAGTCTGACAGCTGGTGCGGCTTTAATGATTGACTATGTATTAACTGTTGCGGTAAGTATCTGTTCTGGAGTTGCCGCTTTATTGTCTGCTTTTCCTGCCTTGCTGCCCTATCGTGTAGAGTTAGCGGTGATACTCGTCATTGTATTAATGATCATTAACTTGAGAGGCATCCGAGAGTCTGCTAATATTTTTGCATTTCCTACTTATATCTTTGTTGCGTCAATCATTATCATGATAGGATTTGGAATTTGGAAACTGCAAGCTGGAAATTGGCATCATTTAGCTGTCCCGTATCATGCAGAACACTTTTCCTTATTCTCTTCGTTTGGAACAACTTTTTTATTATTACGGGCTTTTGCTTCTGGTTGTTCTGCATTAACAGGTGTAGAGGCCATTAGTAACGGAGTTCCTGCTTTCCGTGAGCCTAGCTCTAAAAACGCCGTTATTACTATGTTTTGGATGTCATTTCTGTTAGGGACCATGTTTTTGGGGATTACATTTTTGGCCAATGGCTTTGGTGTTGAACCAAAAGAAAATGTAACTGTCGTCTCCCAAATTGCAAACCATGTTTTTGGATATGGATTTTTTTACTATTTTATTCAAATCTTTACCATGCTCATTTTATTTCTGGCTGCCAATACCGCTTTTGCTGGTTTTCCGCAGCTTGTTTCTATTATTGCACAAGATGGATACCTCCCAAGAAATCTAACAAAACGAGGAGACCGATTAGTATTCTCCAACGGTATTATCTTTTTGAGTGTATTGGCGATCCTATTAATCATCATCTTCCAAGGTGAAACGCATGCACTCGTACCACTTTATGCAGTTGGTGTATTCTTGTCATTTACCATTGCACAATATGGACTGATCAAGTATTTTTTGGAACGAAAGTCACAACAGAAGGTTTGGTCTAGAATCATTGTTGTAGGAATAGGAATGATTATAACTGGAATTGTTACGATCATAACGGCTGTGGCGAAATTTCAAAGTGGCGCCTGGATGGTAGTGGTGGCTATTCCTTGTATGGTGTTATTATTTCATAAAATTCATCGTCATTACTCTGACTTAGCAAGTCAACTTAGTCTTCAAGGACAAGATCCTAAACAGATGGTGAAGGTTTCTCCTTCTAAAGTTATTATTCCAATCTCCAGCGTAAGCCGGGTAGCTATTAACTCTATCGGCTATGCAAAAAGTATATCGAATGATGTAGTGGCACTTACTGTGTATTTTGATGAGAAGCAAAAAGAACGGGCAGAGAAAAAGTGGAAAGAATTAGGGCTTGATATTCCCCTTGTCACTGTTCATTCACCTTATCGAAGCTTGCTAATGCCGCTTCTTCAATATATTGATGCACTTGAGGAAAGTGAAAGAGGAAAATATATTACTGTTCTCATTCCTCAATTTTTTGTAAAAAAATGGTGGCATATATTTCTTCATAATCAAACAGCATTTTTATTACGTGCCATGCTCTTATGGAGAAAGGATATTGTAGTTTCTACTATCCCTTATCATCTTAGAAAATAATGAATCGAATTAAAAAATCAGTAAGAGGGAAGTTTTTGCTTCCCCTCTTTTTTTAATGCAGTCACCAAGCTTCTTCAGAAGCCGAAAAGCGTTAATAGATCAACAGAGGAATTAGATTTTAATAAAAAAGAGGCACTTTTAGTTAACAATCGTTGCAGAACCAATATCCTCTAAATAACTAAAAGCCGGATACACCTCTTATCGTGGTGAAATCCGGCTATTTTTTTGCTTGTAGTTGCTTAGCGCCCTCAGTTTTAATTTAAAACTGAGGGCGCTTCAATGTAATGTAATAGCATTTTGTTGATTTAGAAGATGACTTACCTAGGAATTTCTTTACTGTTAACAGGTGCAACGGTTATACCAGTCGTTCCTTCAAAATCATATAAACTAGTAGGTATATCTGTAAAACGTTCTAATTCATTGTAAGCTGGAATACCGTGATAAGACATGTCAAGTCCTTCTTCTTCTTCACGTTCGCTTGCTCGCAAACCAACTGTCATTTCACATACTTTTGCCATAAATGCACCACCGATTAAACCCCAAATAACTACTATTACTGCACCTAATACTTGTATTTTGAAAAGATAGAAATCACCAGTCGTTAAAAGACCTTGAGATTTATCAAACAACCCGACTGCAATGGTTCCAAATACACCGTTGAATCCATGTACAGCTACAGCTCCAACAGGATCATCAACTTTTAAATAGTCAACAAATAAAGTAGCATAAATCACAATCAAACCACTGATTGCTCCAATGATAATTGCGCTCCATTGAGAGACAAAGGCGCATCCTGCCGTTATCGCAACCAAGCCGGATAACACGCCATTGATGGTCATACTTGGGTCAGCTTTTCCGAATTTTTTCATTGTCAGGAATAGAGCAACGGTACCCCCAGCTGCACCCGCAAGCATTGTATTAATAGCAATTGATGAAAGGGCTGTATTGGAAGCATCCAATGTACTACCTGCATTAAAAGCAAACCAACCAAACCATAATATGAAAGCACCGGATGAAGCTAATGGAATGTTACTTGGTGCAAATACGTTGGCACTGCCATCCGAATTAAATCTCCCTTTTCTAGGTCCCAACAGTTTTGCCATTGCAAAAGCAGCAAAGCCGCCTAGCGCATGTATAGCAGCAGAACCAGCAAAATCTTTCATTCCTAATTTTGCTAACCAACCATTGCTGTTCCAAATCCAATGACCTGAAAGTGGATAAATGATGATACAAATAAGTGCTGCTGTTAAAACGTAAGCTTTAAAATTCATACGTTCGGCTACCGCACCTGAAACAATCGAGATACAAGCCACCGCAAATCCCATTTGAAACAGTACAAATGCGGCACTAGGCAAATCAATGGAAAGAGCGATCTTTTCCGGGCTACCAAATAATGTAGTACCAATGATTCCGAATGCGTCTTTTCCAAACATAATGCCAAAACCAATGAGCCAAAAAGCTAAAGCACCTACTGTTAAATCCACAAAAATCTTCATTGTTACATTGACAGCGTTTTTAGTTCGAACAAAACCGGCTTCCAGTAAACTAAATCCGCCTTCCATAAACAGCACCATTGCAGCAGCTAATACAACCCATACTGAATTTAAATACATCAGCTTCATGAAAGTCACCCCTTATGATTAAGTAAATCATCAATATCAAAGTCTGCTGTGCCTGTTCGAATGTTATAGGCTTCTAAAATCGGATAAACGTAAATTTTGCCGTCACCATTTTCTCCGGTTTGAGCAGATTCAAATATCTTTTTAATCGTAGGCTCCACCATATGATCCGAAAGGACAATCTCCAATTTAACTTTTGGATGGAGAGTCACTTGATAATTTTTCCCGCGATAGACTCCCTGAGTATCTTTCTGTTTCCCTCTTCCGACTACCTGGGATACGGTAAAGCCTGTAATTCCTATATTTTTTAACCCTTTAATCGTCTCTGTGAGCCTTTCGGGTCTTATAACCGCCTCAATCTTTTTCATTTAAGCGACACCTCATGTCAGGTTTTCTTACATTATATGATAAATAATATACCAATACTAAAAAATGAGTCAATGGAATAAAAAGTAAATTTAACATATTAGAAGCGCTTATACATTTATCTACAGTCCTATCATGCTTAATGTTAATGTTTTAACCTAAGAAGACCACCTTATCAAAGGCGGTCTTCTCTTTGCTCTCTGTTTTTCGTTCAATTAAACTGTCCGCAGCTAAAGAGGTTTACAGATTATCATAAGTAAAAAATGACTGTTACTAAAAGGAAAAAGAATACAAAGAGGTGGTTAGCGGGTTTAGAATGATAAAAAGGGAGAATGCCCCGTAAAGGGATTAACCTTCTACCCAACGTAATTGATCTGAAAAGGGTAGAAAAATGCACCTAAAGTAAGTTTTCCATTTTTAAGAAAATATGTATATTTTAAGGGTGAAAAAATAACTTTGAGAAAGGGGCTATATTATGAAAAAGGTACTACTCTTTTCATTTATAGTTTTGTTCTCCTTAATGAATTTCAATTCTGAAGTTTATGCTGCAACCCTTAGAGCCAAAAGTACAATTATTATTGATGATGCTCCTGATGGTAAAGTTTATACAACTAGAAAAGTATGGGTTCCTAAAGGTGGATATTTAGGGGTATATGGCCAAAATAACAATTCTGATCTAGGGTATACTTGGTTAATTTTCAGAGTCTATAGAGATGATGGAAAAGACGTTACCAGTCAATTTTGGAAGCCAAGTTCAACTTCTGGTGAGTATTTTCTCAATGAAGGTGATAAGAGAATAGTAAATAAACGAGTTGGCCCAATTAGAGAAGGACATAGTTATTATATCTGGGCTAAATGTGAATTTAGATACGCTCCAATTGGAACGGATTGCGACGGGAGTTTCACTGTTAGTAGTTGGTATTAAGGACTTTGGTGGAAAATGTTATCTTAACCTTATGGAAAGAGACAAAATTTTATGTCTTATAGTGAATTCATGATAAAGTTAAGGTAACAATCAAAAAAACAGTTCCTTTTCGGACTTCTAAAGCCCCGAAATGAACCCTTTTTCTCCCAAAGGGTTTGTTTAATTGGAAGACTTTTAAAGGTTTAAAAATAATTTACGGACGTTCGTTTAATTTTGTGTACCTTTACGGATGCTGAATTTAAAAGATTAAAAGACAAAAATGAAAGCAGCCGATACGGCTGCTATGATTGTTATTTTTTCCTTTTGTCTTCCGGATCTGGATGGAAGCTAAGACGACTATTCAATCAGTTAAGGGGTAAAAAACTTTTTTGTTAATAAACTACTTTGTAACAGGAAAAAACTTTTTTTGCTAAATCCTTTGACCGATTGCTTATGCATGTTTTTAAGGCAGGGATTGTCCCTGCCTTTTTATAATGGAGAAACAAGAAATAAATTTCCTGATATGTTCTGAAATAACCCTCTAATGCATTGGTGGAATGACCAAAAATAATTAAAATTATCCTTAACGATAATCGCAATGGAAACGAAAAACGACTTTTACACATATGTGTGCGTAGGAGTTATTAGCATGATCACGTTTCACGTCTTTAAAAACATCGGGATGACCATCGAACTTCTGCCGATTACTGGAATTCCGCTGCCGTTTGTCAGCTACGGGGGAAGCTCATTAATGGCAACATGCTCGCAGTCGGCCTCATATTTTCAATCCGTTATCACAATAAAAAGTACATGTTTTCAACGACAGTATAAGAAAAGCGAAGGGAAAGTCCTTCGCTTCATTTAATAAACGGGCAGTAAAACTCCAACTAAGGGAAATTTACTTTATTCAATGACTCCTTCTTCGGTAATAATGACTTTTGTATTTACATCGACTGTCAGGTTTTGATATTCATCTTCCCACTTTGAAAAATCAAAGTTTCTTGTCCTACTTTTGACAAATGCGCCGAATCCGATTGGATCAATGTTTTTTTCTTGAAACCTGGAAATTAACTTTGAACATTGTTCGTTTATGTCTTTTTCCATTGTTTTTTCAATGTTATCCTTTATTTTCCCGGTTAATTGATTTCCGGTATAATCCGTTATTTCACCTTTTAATTTTATGTTTAGTTCGATTTTATATGGATTTCTTCCGATTAACTTCATCTTATGCTTTGATGAAATGATTTCTATCGAAGCTGCATTGCCGTTAGCTCCAACATGAGTGGTACCTTCATTATATTGATCGGTCATTAATTTAAAGAAAAATAATTTATCAACGGAAAGCTCATCGACTACTTTGTCTTCTTTGAATAAGCAGAGTCCGTTAATTTCGACCTTTTTTTTATTACTTTTTTTTATAAGAGGCAAGTAACCGTCTTTGCCTTTTTGATAATAATCCGATAAGAAAATCTTTAAATTGGATTCAGGCAAATCTTGGTGATCCATGTTATGTTGAAATAGGCGGGCCAGGTAAACGGCATTTCCTCTGTTCCCGTATTCACCTTCAAGATTGCATACAAAACATCAAACACAATATATGTACAAGGTAATTCTTCAGCAATCCGTTTTATTTTTTGCTCCTGTTTTAATTGGAACCGATCCATCGCCAATTCCCACATATCCCTTTTTCCTCGGGATCATAAACAATGAGTTCTCCATCCAGGATTACATCGTTATCAAAGGATAAGGTTTCTAATTCAGGAAACGCCCTAGTGCAATTTGTCCGATGTCTGGTAAAACACTGAATTCCTTTATTTTTTTAGGGATTAATTCTAATTGAATACCGTCTGTCTTCCATTCGATTATCCAATCTCCATCAGAAAAAGGCTCACTTGGAGTTAAAAGAATTGACCAAATAAATTCAAAACTTTTAAACATTCAGTATATTACTAATATTCAGTAATATAGAAATCATATTCAAATATATATCATTAATTACATATTCATGCAAAAATTATAGTTATTCACCAAATGATAGTACCCAAATTCTTACAATAAGTTACAATATTCTTGCCGGCAAAAAAAAATTGGGAGGTGAAAAAAGAAATGTTTTATAGTTTATTTACGACTGGAAGTGTTAGTTATACTTATGTAGCTAACAAGATTGTTGATGCATTGGTTGGATTAGTTCCAGGTATGGATGCTCGAGCAATTGCGGCTTCTATTGCTTATAAACTTAAAGTAATAGCAAGATCAACAGACGGATTTTCCTGGACAGATCTCGGCGGTATCATAGTTGATTTAGCAAGGTTCATTGCAGACTTAGTTCCAGATGCCAAGTTTTCTAAAATCGTAGGAATTCTTTGGGATTTAGCGCAATTGCTATAATACTTTAATATCTCCTTGTATAAAAATAGCCAAGTGATCCTCTATGGATTATTTGGCTATTTTTACTTTTAACTATAGCTGGTAAATATGATTGAAAAAAAAAGCTACTACGTATCTTTACATAAACATTATCTGTTTTCATATATACCGATCCAAAAAATAATATTGAGTGGATTGGATATTGCGATTAAAAATCCCGATATAGATGACTTAGATTTACTTTCTTTTTGTCTAAATGGTATTATCCATAAAAAACTATACTATCTATAAAATGGTATAATTATAGAAGGATAGTTTTTTTGACTGATAGTATCAGTATGTCCAAGATTTAGAGATTAATTCAATTGTCTTGAAGTTCTTGCACCAGAACCTAAAATAAAATGTTTTTAACGATTTCATTTGATTCCAAATTCTTTCTTCATATATTCTTCAAAGTGTTGATCAATGTATTCTTCGATAAAACGATCCCTTTTGTTAACATCTTCAATTTTACTAAATAGCCCTACCCTCTTAAGTCGTTCTGATTCTGGTTTTTGTTCCCACTGCTTTAGTGCTGCTCGTTTTAAAGCAGATAAATTTGTGTGAATATATTCCGAATAAAAAACATATACCGCATAATGTTGCCTTGGGTTATATGGGCTAAACTTGTTAAACGAGACATCATTTTAGAAGAATATTCGGAACCTATCGGCAAAGAAATTACCCCGCATGATTTACGGCATTTCTTTTTAGGTTCAACGCTTCAGAAATTCGCAATCCCGCATAAGCCAAAAGAGTAACCAATGCATAGTTTCGTTTGTTTTCGCTATCTAATACCAACTTATGGAATTTCCGATGTCCTTTTGCAATACAATCGCCATGTTTATTAAGTTTTTTTGAGGTTGCTTTAAATGTTGTAACATTATTATCTACCCATGTAAGAATCTTAATAGAATTAGCATAAATGTTACCCATTCTTTCAATGAATTCCCTCTTCTCTATGTTAATATAATGCCAAGCCAGTTTTTCAGGAGGTATTTTTTATGGGAAAGGCAAGCATGAAGAAGTGGTTATTTGCTTCTGCAGCATCTTTATCAATTCTTGCAGCACAAGGAACAGTAGATGCAGCAGCTCCACATAAAGTGGTGAAAGGAGATACTTTATGGGAGCTTGCTAAACAAAATGGGATAACAGTTGATGAATTAAAAAATGCGAATAATCGTCAAAATGATATGATATACGTTGGCGAAACATTAACTATTCCTAATCATACAGTAGCTCAATCAAGCAGTTCTACTGTACATAAAGTGGTGAAAGGAGATACTTTATGGGAGCTTGCTAAACAAAATGGGATAACAGTTGATGAATTAAAAAAAGTGAATAATCGTCAAAATGATATGATATACGCTGGCGAAACATTAACTATTCCTAATCATACAGTAGCCCAATCAAGCAGTTCTACTGTACATAAAGTGGTGAAAGGAGATACTTTATGGGAGCTTGCTAAACAATATGGAGTAACAGTGGAAGGACTAAAAGTAGTGAATCATTTACAAAATGACACTATTTATATTGGACAAACTTTAACTATTGGAAATGGTTCGTCTTCCGCTGAAGCACAAATGGCTCAGCCTGCTGAACCGGCAGTAAATAAGCCGCCAGCTCCATCTCAGTCTTTGAATATTTCAGCTGAAGATAAAGACTTATTGTCCAGATTAGTAGAGGCAGAAGCGAAAGGTGAGCCGCATGAAGGAAAAGTAGCAGTAGCGATGGTTGTATTAAATCGTGTTGCTTCTCCAGAGTTCCCAAATTCTATTCATGATGTCATCTATCAGAAGTTAGAAAACGGTGAATATCAATTTACACCTGTAGCAAATGGAGCCATTAATCAGCCTGCATCTGATGATTCAAAACGGGCGGTGAATGAAGCACTAGCCAGTCAAAATCATACAATTGATGCTCTTTATTTTTACAACCCACGAATCGCAAACAATGATTGGCAGAAAACACGACAAGTAACAGCCATTATTGGAAACCATGTATTCGCCAAATAAATACTGACAATTAGGCTCTGGTGCAAAAACGAACATAGAGTGTCAGTTTCCTCTAAATTGATGCTGACCTTTTCTGTTCCCATGATTACCGATAATCCAGACCTTATGATCCATTTGAATGGGGATCGAGGATACGGGAAGGCTTAGTATTGAGTCTGTTGTACTCATTTAAAATGGTTTTCACAGTATCTATTTGGCATTTGTTCTATGCATTTAAACCATCAAAGTGATTTTCAGCTGAAGTCGGCTCATTATATTAACTATTTTATAATAAGTAGTAAGCTTTTGATTGCTCGATAACCAAAATTCATACCAAACCCAACTAAGACTATTCCGGCAATGACAGATAACCATTTTAAGAAACGCTGATTAGCTAATTTTTCGTTCAAAATGGACTGAAGAAGCAACGGTTAAATCCCAAACAGTAATTCCAATGGAAAAATCTTTAGTAGAAGAAAGTGTAACTCAACGCTTCGATGGGATATACATTAACAGTGATATTTGAATTTGAACAATGGGACAGCCGCAAGTATGAAGGTTGAATGCCTTCCTATTTGTGGATTGTTTTTTATGTGGAAATTAAAATACATATTTTTTGTTGATTAAAAAATGAGCAGGAGTGAAAAAGGTGGCTAGGACTAAAGCTAAAATTGGTGATCACATTTTATTTCAAAGGAAAGACCAAATTATCGAAGGTATTGTTGAAATTGTAAGAGAGAATAGCGTGATAATCGAAATATCCCAAGATGCTGCCCAAGAATTGGGTTATGAAACCAATAAAACTGTTGTAAAGCATTCGAATTATGTTGTAAAAAAAGCAACAGCTTAAAGGTGATATTTTGAATAATACGGATTGGCTTCAAAAACTGAGAAACGTTTGGTTTATTGGAATTTTTCTCATAGGTGCCATTGGCTTTTTGACAGTAGTAATACGAGACTAAAACTAAAGGAATAGGTTTTGTTTATAGATGTAAAATAAAGTAATTACCAAATGAAAGAAGGGAGTGTCAAGGCCGATAATAATTTCCTCAAAATCGCCGGTTTAAAATTCCCAAGAAGGATCGTTAAAATTCCTTCTGGTTTGTTTTTTTTTTGCAAACGTTTTCCTTAAGTTCGTTTATCCGTTCTTTCACGATAATTATCCTTTCACGACAGTCAGAAGAGATTCCTTTTCACTTCATCCAAAGTTTGCGTTAAATTCTAATTTTACGAAAATATAGTGAACAAAACAAATGTTTGTTATAATATAAGAATATATATGGAGGTTTTTAAACATTGAGTAAAAATATAGAACAGATCATTATGGATATTTTAAATGAAAGACTATCACCATCTTTAGTATTTTTGTTTGGGTCAACTGTCAAAGAATTTACTCATAAAGGTAGCGATATCGATATTGCATTTCTTAGTGATGAAAAAGAATTAGACAAATACGAAATATTTATGATCGCACAAGAGTTAGCATCCAAACTAAACCGAGATGTTGATTTAATTGACCTAAATCAAGCGAGTACGGTATTACAGGCTCAAATTGTTTCAACAGGTAAAATAATATATTGTACTGATGAACGGAAAAAAGCTGCGTTCGAACTAAAAGCTTTAAAAATGTACGCAAAATTGAACGAAGAGCGCTCTCCTATATTGAAAAATATAGATGAAAGTGGGTCTATTTATGAAAAATGATGTTATCTTAAATAAAATCAGTATTATTGAGCGATGTATTAAGCGTATCAATGAAGAATATGCTGATAACCCCAAGAATTTAGAAAACTATACCAAACAAGACTCAATTGTACTAAACCTTCAACGAGCATGTGAAGCTTGTATTGACCTTGCGATGCATATTATAGCGGAGAAAAAACTGGGACTCCCACAAAGTAGTCGAGATGCGTTTACCATTTTAGAAGAAGAAGGTATTATCTCCCCTTCTCTGTCTCATAAAATGAAAGCTATGGTCGGATTTAGGAATATAGCCGTCCATGATTATCAAGAACTTAATTTAGCTATATTACAAAAGATTCTTGATAATCATTTAATAGATTTTATGCATTTTACAAAAACCATCCTTCTTTATTAATAATCTATAGTTAAAAAAATTATGTAAACGAAATTGTATTTCATACAAATTTTAAACAAATTTCAATACAAGGACAGAGACCATTGATACCTTCCTTTCATCAAACGGTTAACATAATCGTATTGGGATGTTAATGTTTCCATTTGAACAAATTTTTCGCTTCGATACCGATCATACCCCTTTTTTATATTATCAGTATGTCCAAGATTTAGAGATTAATTCAATTGTCTTGAAATTTTTGCACCATAACCTAAAATAAAATGTTTTTAACGATTCATTTGATTCCAAATTCTTTCTTCATATATTCTTCAAAGTGTTGATCAATGTATTCTTCGATAAAACGATCCCTTTTGTTAACATCTTCAATTTTACTAAACAGCCCTACCCTCTTAAGTCGTTCTGATTCAGGTTTTTGTTCCCATTGCTTTAGTGCTTCTTGTTTTAAAATCGATTCTACTCGCCTTCTAGTGATTAAATCAGAAATTTGTTGTTGTCTTCTTTTTTGAGATTCTTCTGGATCAGGTAAATGTTTCATGATGTTTTTATATTGTTCTTCTACTTGAACCATATATTGCATAATTAATTTATCGTACTCATCTTTAATTTCCTTTAGCTATGCTCCAGCTACTTCTTCTATCCCCTTTCTCACTTCTTCTACAATCTGGCGCTTTATTATATTTAGATCAAGAACATCATTTTTCGGTTCTTCCTCTATCGGAAACGGACGTAAATCAAAATGATTCTCCAAATCCTCAAAGATGGCATCGAGGGACCATTTTTGCTCCCGTCTTTGTTTAATGAATAAGGCAATCTTTAGATCCAGTTGATCATAAACTTTTTCATTGTTTATCCTGTTTACATAATGAATGTGTTGTTCCTCAAGCTTTTTAAACCACCCGTCAACTGTGTTAATGTGCTTGCCTATTTTTGCTGCAAAATCACTAATTTTAAAAAATTGCTCTTCCATAATCCTACGCCTCCTTATCATTTATAAATTCACGTACTAGATTGCTAGTTTTGTAGTCAATATGTGGAATTAAAAGAACTTGTAGAATACAAATTCTTTAATAGATGTTAACTATATAAAGACCACAATATACATATAGCTTACAAACGTAGTGTTAATCGAGTGTTTCAAATACAATTGTAATAAGCTAAAAACCCCATTCCAATATGGGTTTATCATTGTAAAAGAAATTTTATCAAATTAAGATAATCTCCATAAAAGGTGTTTTATGTTCCTGCAATCAGTTCAATATTTTATTACGTGTGAATTATAGACCTAGACATGTCTATTGAGATATTTCTAAGTATGATTTTTCGTGTAATTAAATCAATTAAGTGGGCTGTTAGTAATAAGAGACGGTGCAACATTTTAATAAGCAGTTCGAGTTTTGCATAAATGGTTAAAATTTGTTTTAAAAAAACAATAATCTGTATATATGGGATTTTCAGCAAGGCTTTCTACCTTCCATATAAAACGAAAAAGCCCCCTGATTTGAGGAGGCTAAATGAAAACTTTTTATACGTGTGTAGGTTCAGGTATTTGTACGTGAAGAGGTGGAGGAATTAACCACCCTTTTTCTTTATTTATCCGTAATAATCTTACTCCATATTGTGCTTTTGTGATATGGAATTGTCCAAACATTATACCAATGTCTTCTCTTATCGACTGACCCATAATTTGACTGCATGCAACTAGTCCAGCTGCTATATCTTTAGATACAGACGCAGCAATTTCAGGGTCACTAAATCTAGCCCCAACAGGAATACTTTCTAATGACGCTGATGGTCTTTCAGGTGGGGAAGGTGGTAGACCAATACCATTGACTTTTAACAAATTTTCAATCTGTTCTATTTCTTGCTTCATAGTTTGAATAGTATCCTCAAGAAACTTTTTAAGGTCAGTATCACCAGCATGGTTAATGAATGTTTGGTACCCAGCTAAATAACCTTTTGTACCAGCTAGATAACTCCAAACACCAAAAACTTCACCATAGTGCATCGGTTCATTTTGTGGATTATCACTTAAAATTCCCATAATTGTCCTCCCTAGTTGAAAAATTTTCATTGAGCGACCTTCCTTTCTCAATGTTTGGTCACATTTTTATAATCCCTAAAAAGAATGACGCTATTCGTCATTTATAATGATGGTTATTAAAGGAATATATAGTATTTTTACATGAGTGGTTTTATAACGAATAGTGTCAAATGAAGCTGGGGAGATTATTTATTAAGAAAGGAGGGAAATCATGAAGAAAAAATTATCCTCTATATTATGTACTTTGACTTTAACTATGGCTTTAGGCATACCTGCCCATGCTGAAGATAATAATAATATGAATAGAGCTAATAACAATAATGAAGTTACGACACGGAATGTAACTACAGCAACAGACACAAATGATAACGATACCAATTGGGAGTGGCTCGGTTTATTAGGGTTATTAGGTTTGTTTGGTCTTAGAAGAAGAGAAAGAGAAGCTCGGTAATACAAAATTTTACCAAGCAGGGATATCTCAACTTGACAACTCGCCCAATAAAAACTAATTACAGCAAGGAGCCACAAATAAGGTCACATAAGAAACGGATTCAATCCATATGTCGATCTGTAATTGCTCTTAAATGTTGTTAGTTTCATAAATTCCATTTTAGAAGCTAATCAAAAAATGTGAAAAAACGTTGATGAATTAATATATGTAATAGGAAGAAACACGTCAAAAAATATGCATCTGCCAACGAGCAGATGCTTTTTTGATAAAATGGAGAATACATTATAAGCTTTGCCAGTTTTAAAAGTTATGGCGTTGGATTTTGCAGTGAATGATGGAGTGTATACAAAAGATTGTTTCATTTCGTTAGAAAGCTAATTTTAGCATACATCTCCATAAAAAAAGGAACTTCTCTTTTTTTATCAAGTGACAAAAGTATAGAACTTCCACGAATGTCCTAGGGCTAGATATTTTGCCTAGTAATTTCATCAAATCCCAATTTTTTTTACATATTTATGTATTAAAAAGGAAACCATATATTTTGTAATCTAATACATATAAGGAGTGAAGAATATGCCACAAAGAATTCAACAAGCTGCACAACAGGCACAACAGGCACTTCAACAAATCCAACAAATTGCTCAACAATTACAACAAAATGAGCAACAAAATGCTCAACAGGCACAACAAGCTCAAGGACAAAATGAAACTCAAATGGGCATGCAATTACAGAACTTTGCACAAAGAGAACAAAATGCCGCTCAACAGTTGCAACAAATTCAACAACTTGCTCAACAATGTGCCCAACAATTACAGCAACAACAGACTTTCTAAAATCAGATATTAAAAATTTAAGAATGAACACATGTAACTAAAAGCTTTTTTGATAAGAAAATCTTAAGTAAGGAAACACCTCTATTCGATCATAGTGTTAATTATGATTGAAGGAGGTGTTTCTTTGTGAAATCATTTTTTACAATATATTTAATTTTTTAGCAAACATTTTTATTTTAATACAGTCATTTAGCTTTTATAAAGTGAATACCTTTCTTGAACACACTTATTTATAATTTTTAGCAGTATCAGTAACTTAATGATTTTTCTAGGAACTTATCTATACAAAAAAATTTGGTGCCCATGGGGGTTCACTTTATCCGTTTTTCCTTTATGCAGGATTTTATACATTGTTGATCAATCTACGTTTGAGCGCGCTTAGCGCCCTAGAGATGTAAAAAAGTGTGGTTTTATCTTAGACCATAGTTACTTTCCAAAATAGTCGAGAAAAGGAATTCTTTTCTTTTTGTTCCACTCTGGCAGTCAGTTCTTTTTTTGATTTTGTATCCACGATCTTTAGACTGTTCTTTATGTAGTCCTGTTTTGAGTACAGAAGCGCTTTCGGGTGACCATTATTCATGAGCCACATCATTGCTACTGGCAAACTATCCGACATCGAAGGTGTCTGCGGACAACTTAGCCCTTTGTTCTTTTTGTAAGATCTCAATATACATTAAGTCTACACTTTTATCTTTTATACATGTTTGGAAAAGGCAAACTGATCCTGATCTCCATAAACAGTTTTGGCATTTGCTAGGATGTATTCTTTGATGATTCCTATTTTGTAATTTCATTATTAGATATTCCTCCAGATCGTATGTAAGTTCCTATATCGAAATTTTCACTTGTTACAATAATTTACCCTCAATTCCTAAAAGTTATAAAGAGAAGAAATAAAAATTGTGGATAAAAATAAATAGTCATAGGAACTGGTTATCATAGGAACTGGTTAACAATAAATTCTGCACTTGCCAACGGATCTATTTTAAGTTGAAATTTCCTCATTCGATCATATAAAGATTTCATCTCTTCGGGAGAGAAAAGTAATTTTTCAATCACTTTATCGAGATTAGTTATGTCATCAATTTTTATAGCTAGATGATTATTTACTAAAAACTCACAATTTTTTTCCTCATGACCTGGGAATGGTTGATAAATATACATTGGAAGGCCCTTTGACATTGCTTCAAAACAGGTCAATCCACCTGCTTTTGTAATAAGTAAATCAGTTGCTTCCATCCACTCATCAATGAGATCAACAAACCCTAAAATCCGGACATGGGGATGATGAAATTTTTCATTTCTTGATAAAGTTCTTCTTAATGTTTCATTATTCCCAGTACAAATTATTATCTGAATATTTTCTTTCCATTTTAAAAGGGCATGGGAAAGTTCTTTGATTCCTCCTAATCCTAAACCTCCTCCCATGACCATAACTGAAGGAATATTTTTCAACCTTAATTTTTTTCGCATTTCTTGTTTATTTTTCTTAATCCAAAAATTAGATCTTATAGGCATGCCTGTAACTGCAATATGATTTTTTGGAACTCCCATATTGATTAATTGATTATACGCATCCTCACTCGATACTAAATAAACATCTACCTCAGAATGAACCCATGCCCCGTGAACATGAAAATCTGTTAACACCGTACAAAGAGTAAACGGATACCCTAGTCTCTTTAGTCGCGATATAGATGAGGTAGTAAATGGATGTGTACAGATGATAAGGTTAGGTTTTTCTTGTTCAAGAAGATCTTCAATTTGTCTATGAAACATTAGATAAATGATAAATTTCTTCCAATTGGATAGAGGAACGTTGTGTTTATAATGATACATTTTTCTCCATAATGATGGTGACAGTGAGTTCATTTTAAGATAAGAACCTACTAAAAGTTTTGTAGTAATAGGATGAAGTACCTGTCCTGCCTCTAATATTTGTGTATGTATAGAAGGAGCAAGATGAGAAATTCCTTGCATCAACGCTTCTGCAGCTTTTGTATGGCCATTCCCAATACATTCAGATAAAATAATTACTTTTTTATTCACGGTGTACACCCTTTTTCCGTTGTTGATTTAGAATTAGTTTGTTTTTTGAAAAGATTTACTATTCTACTTAGAGGTGAGGATTTTTTGGAAATTAAGATCATGACCTACAACATTCATCATGACAGGTGAATTGATAAATGAATGGATCTTTACAGAATTGCTGAAGTGATTGCAAAAAGTGATGCAGACATCATTGGTCTTAACGAAGTTGATAGACATTTTTCTACTATTCTCATCCAATGATAATCATGGAGATTGTAATATGAGGCCCAGATCAAGAGGGTGGAGGAAAATAACCAATGAGTATCAAGACGTTTAGCACCTTGCAGGCAATGGAGAAGGATATACTTATCCATCGCTTTGATCAAGTTTAAGATTGGACTATATATTTGTCAGTTCCAATATATGGGTTATTGAAGCAGAAGTTGTAACAAAAATACCAAAAGAAACTGACCACTTACCGTTAAAAGCAACACTTTCTTCTAGCTAATAAGTTCAGAAAAATTTATAAAAGAAAAGAATATTTTCAATATGACAATTATAATTGTTTGTAAAATATTCAATAATAAAACAAATAAGTTAAGTTTTTTATGGAAAGGAGAATGAATGATGATATCAACCCATTCTCAGGAAAAAAGAATTATCATGCTTATTATTGACACATTAATGGATTCCTCCTTACAAGCTGCGATAAAGAGTGGAAAAGCTCCTGCCTTACAATTTTTTATTGAAAATGGCCGTTATTTTTCTAATCTTGTTAGTCCGTTTCCGACAATGTCAGTCAATGTCGATAGTACGTTATTAACGGGTGTATCCTGTGATAAACACAAAGTTCCAGGCTTAGTTTGGTATAACCAAAAAGAAAAAAGAATTGTTAATTACGGAAGCCATGTTAGAGAACTCATTAAACTGGGATTAAAGCAATTCATGGAAGACATATTCTATAATATAAATCATGAACATTTAAGCAAGCAGCATAAAACAATTCATGAAATTTTAAAAGATAAGGGAATTCAAACTGCTTCAATAAATGCCCTTTTATATAGGGGAAGTAACCCTAGCGAATTGAAAATACCTTTTCTCTTATCGTTGTTTACAGGGTTAAATAGGAAGGTAAAGTCGTATTCACCGGATTTATTCTCATATGGAGCAATGCATAGACTAAACCCTTTAAAAAAGAATTCTCTTTTTTGGCAAAAGTATGGATTCAACGATAAATTTTCAGCAAATGAACTAAAATATCTTATAAGTCAAAACAAACTACCTGCTTTTACGATCGCTTATTTTCCTGATTTAGATCAAAGTATACATAAAAATGGGAGAACTGATATAAAAGGAATTCAAAAGGTAGATAAAGAATTACAAAAAGTCCTAAATCAGTATCAGTCATGGGATGATGCTCTTGCCAACAACATCTGGATTATTCTTGGTGATAATGGTCAAGCGTGGATCGATAAAAATCGTAATAAAGCTTTAATAGATTTAAGAAAGCTTTTAAGCCCATATCAAATAGTAAAGTTAAACAAGGGGATTACTCCACAAGATGAAATTGTTCTAAGTGTTAACGAGAGAATGTCTTTTATCTATTCTCTTGACACCCAAAAGGTGCCTTTAGACGATATAGCAAGGATACTGCAAACAGATAATCGAATTGATGTTATTGCATTAAAAAGGGAAAAAACGATAACAGTAACATCTGGGATTCATGGTGGTTATTTCCATTTTCATCCTGAAGGGGATTTTGTTGATGAGTATGGACAATCTTGGTATATAGAGGGGAATAATGAGATATTAGATCTCGAAATTATGAATAAAAGAATCAAATATGGTGATTACCCTGATGCATTGGCAAGGTTATATGCTCCATTTTTCTCACATGAAGGTAAATACATTATTGTAAGTGCAAAACCTGGTCATGAATTCATAGGTGAGGGCTCTCCTACACATGTTGGTGGTGCTAGTCATGGAGGGTTACACAAACAAGATTCTCTAGTGTCACTGATTATTACTGGCACTAATTCAACCCCCAATCACTTACGTACTTTAGATATTAAGGATTGGCTTTTGTCGTTAATACAATAAAATTTATTTAAGTTTTATTCATAAACTTATTCCTATATTTCGAAGAATGTCGTCAAAAAATTATCATCTATATTTTATCTCTTCTTTAAAACAATTTTGTATGAGGGGTATGAATGAATTATTTTCAAATGCTTTCTTTATTAAGAGGTGGAAGAAGGAATCAAAATATTCTAGGAATGTTTGGAAGAAATAGAAACAATAATAGTTTGATTATTCATTCAAAACAATTTAAATTTAGCAAATTCAGAATTGGTAAAGAAGTAGTACCGGATAAAGAGAATTTTACACTAGATAACGCCGCAAAGATTGTAACATCAAAGTATACAGGCGGGCCGTCCAAATCGATAACGCCAGCCGTTCTTACGGAAACGAAAGAAGAAGCGCGTGATTTAATGCGTTCTGATGAAATCATTCAATCCCTTTTGGATCATATCGAAAGACAGGAACAATTTAACCGAGAATTGCTTGAAAGGTTGGATAGACAGCAAAAATACATTGAAGAACGCTTAAACGATCGCGATCAGCGTCTAATGAAAGCTATGCAAACGGAAAGAATAAAAACGGCTTAAATGTTGCAACTACTGTGTTTTTTAGTTCCTTTCTGAATTCCTACCAGGATAAATAATCGGTACGGTATTACGGCCAGCCATTCGGTACGCCTTTTTTAAAAAAGCCGGAACTGCTAAAGGGTCTTATTGCGGTAAATAGTTCGGAATTTGTTGTCTGCTAAAGCCTACGTCACTTTTGCTTGTCCATTATTCTAGTTTTTTGAAGAAAAATTTAATTAATTGAAAAAATGTATAAGTAGTTGATTTTTGGCCAGAACGGTAGTAAAGGAGAGTGAGGAACATGTTCGGACTGGGAAAGAGACGTTCGAAATTCGGTAAGTGGATAGACGAAAAGGTTTAAAGCAGGAGTGGATCGCAGAGAAAAGCGGGGTAAGCCGTTATCAGCCAGTTGGTCAACGACGATGAAAGAGAACCAACACTTAAGAATGATAAGAAGATAATAAAAGCGTTAAAGGAGATTGATCCTAACGTAAAACAGCATGACTTTTGGAGTATGTAAGATGAGTGTAACCGAATGCACTTGTCTTTTTTTGTTTTTAGTGGCAAAGTAAAACCCCCAGTCAAAGACTGAGGGTCGGGCCTACGCTAAGGTAGGCGAACAGGTTCTGCTTCTATGAGCAGTGGATTACCTGCATTTGCAGGTGAAGTAAAGATAGTTTATTCGTGTTATGTAAAAACTATACCCGAAAGAGGCAAATATAAACGAAGGGAGCAATTTTTCAATTACTCCCTCGCAAGAATCTAATCACGAATTAAAATATATCGTGCGGGTCCACAACTAGGTGGACGAAATAAATTTGTAACTTAAGTATACAAGTTGTGGCGTTTAACTGTCAAGGCCTGTCCGGCCTAATTGAACCCTGTAGGATTATTTTTTTCCAGTTGTAACCCAGTTTATACAGGTTAATATTTTCTGCAGCACTTTAGGCTCCACGTTACCAAGTTTTCTGTCTATACGAATTTTGCTAACGCTGCGGATTTCTTCACACTTAACAGCAGAATCGTAGTTTAAGAACGGATAATGCTTTTTGAAAAGAAAATAATGGCTGTTATATCGCGGCATTTTTTGCTTCTTACGATTCAGATAGTACTTTAATTGCTTAGATAGTGGTACGATAGCTACGTTATCGGCTGTATTGTTAATGGTATCGTTAGAAACAACAAGGACAGGACGTAGTCCTCCTTCATCTGTGTTCATTTCTGAACCGATATTCTCTCCTAGTTTACACAGGTAGATAGCGCCTTGCTTAAGTTTACGTGCTTTTTGTTTGGCTTCATCATCAATCCAGCCTTTTGCTAATTCGTCTTTCTCCTTTGACCATGCGCGAAGCGCCATTTCTTTCTCAAACTTACGGATTCGCTTGCGTTCAAACTTTATAGCGTCTGATTCTGGCATGTGTTTTCCCCCTCTCTCTGTAACTCTATGATTGTACCACGCTTCTGCAATTTTAGTCCTAGAAAATAACCGAATGTGAAAAACGACGTAAAAATCCGTTATATCAATGTTTTTCTGGGTAATTAGTAAATTTTATTACTTTTAAATGTATCGTTTTGTATAAAAATGTTACATAGGAGGAGGAAAAATGAGTGGCTACAAAAGTATGACTGTTCAGCCGATCAGAAGTAGGGAGAAAGTGGAAGAAATAAAGCAGATTTTAAAAGATCAGTCTAAACGAGACTATTTTCTTTTTGTCATGGGAATTAACTGCGGGTTGCGTATTAGTGATATGCTGCAGTTAAAGGTCAAGGATGTTCGTGGGAAAGAATATATCGGATTAAGGAAGGCAAAACAGATAAATATAAACGCTACCTTACAAAACGAAATTGCTCTATATACGGCAGATATGGAGGACGACGACTATCTTTTTCCTTCTAGGAAGGGGGGGCAAACCTATTACCAGGGTACTTCTAACTTGCTGCTCCTTTCCAACGGTTGTCGGCATAGTTTTTTCACATAGTTATACCATTGAAAAATATTAACCCGATCGCAAGCATGTTAACCATTAATGAGCTTCCTCCGTAGCTGATAAACGGTAGCGGTATTCCGGTAATCGGCAAAAGTCCGATTGTCATCCCAATGTTTTGGAAGACGTGAAACATAATCATGCTTATAACTCCTAGACACATATGTGTAAAAGTTGTTTTTCATTTCCATTCCGATTTTCGTTAAGGATAATTTTAATTATTTTTGGTCATTCCACCAATGAATTAGAGAGTTATTTCAGACATATCAGGAAATTTATTCTTTGTTTCTCCATTATAAAAAGGTAGGGGGCAATCCCTGCCTTAAAAACACGGAAGTTGAATTAAAGGTCTACAACACCTCTTTGTCGAAAAATAAAATGCAATACAACGGACGGAGAGGAATATCATGACTGATTCACGTCACAACGATATACAAACGATGTTTCAATCGATGAAGAAGATCAAAGATAAACGAATGTATGAGGTCTAGACCCCTTTTTCTTTTTAGAGATTTTATGTTTACCTCAACACTCGTCTATTCTTTTTTCTCCTTTGTGCATATTTTGTACAAGAGATAATATTATCTTCCCGTAGCCAGGTCCATGATAGTTACCTCTCAGAAGGGGCTGACTCATACATCGCTTAAAAGCGATGTTTTGAGTCAGCCCCTTTAGAAACTTATATATAAATGTAACTATATATAAAGACACAAATTATGTCTTATTTATATTTATCTTTCGTTTTTTGGTTAAAGCAGGCATAAGCAAACAGATGAAAGTTTGTTTGCATGGTATGAGGAAGTGTAGATAGTTGAAAGGGGTTTTTCTTACAGGAGATTTGAGTTTAAGTCTAGGACAGTTTCTAAGTGTCCCAGACTTATTTTTCATTCTTATGGTCCTTATATTTCGTAATTATGCTAATGAACAGATTGGGAATTTACACCTATTTCTATTATTGGAATAAACTTTAAAAATAAAATAACGCCTAGTTTAGGCGTTATTTTTTCTTCTTCTTTTTAAGTGGAAGTCCATATTTGTTTGCGTTATCAATCATTTTCTTAGCCAATGCGGCAGCCTCTTGTTTCTTCATCTGTTTTTCTCCTTTCAGGTTGATCCAGTTTTCTTTTTATCCATCTTCACCAGGAATGGAAAAAATATACATTCTCCCCGATCCTTCCCCATATACATGTAGTAAACCAGGGACAAAAAGACAGTGTCCTAAAGCTAATGAGGGAAACGATGAAAAAAGAGAAGGAGAGACGTACCCGATCAGATAAAAAACGAGATGTGAAACCGACAATCACCATTCAACTTAAAGAATGCATTTACAGGATATCTTATATAACAAATACGCCGGTTAAAGATGTGGCCGAGACCATTTGTGAGGCCGGGCTTGTTTCAAGGAAAGTGATGGATTATTTATCGCAGCATTTCCGAAGACCTGTCCGATTGAAGAATACTTTATACATGGGAGACCTGGACCGCCCTTCTTTACGAAAGTGATCTTCAGCTGGCCAGTGTCGAGCGTATTACAATACGCTTACCTCAAGGAACTTATGAGAATTTAACCGCCCTTGCTTATGCGCTTGATGTTACACCTTCTCGTGCAACCGCATTACTTTTGGATGCAAGTATCCGGAATTCGGATTTCATTAATGAGTATGTTCGTGACTATCTGAAACAGCATCTTGATGATGGCCGTATGAGAGAACTAAAAAAAGTAATGAAATTCATTAATACAAATAATCCTTATGAGGAAGAGATTTCATGGAGTGCGTTGCTTTCTTTTCTTTTTGACGAGTTAAAGATTGGGGCGAGCAATATATCAGAATCTATTCAGGATTGGTTAGATAAGTGGAATAGGAAGGAATAATAACAATACCTTTATTGACATCCGTTAGCTAAAACAACCCCAAAAAGGAGACAGTATCAAAGCTGCTCAATGATACAGTACTCTTCGTTCCATCAGCTGCTATGCAGCTGGACGGAATGATCTCTTTTGTAACGCTTGAATAAAATTGGAAGGACTTTTTCATTTTTCTATCTTTATTTTTTATGAGAAAGTTGTAATTGTTTTTGGTACATCGTGATTAGTTGGTCTAATTTCTGACTGCAATAAAGGGTGTCATAGCTATTTAAGCCGGTTTCTTCAGAGATCTGGATCAATTCTTTTTTAAGCTGATTAATTCTTTCTTCTAATTCGTTGGTTGAAGTACTAAACATCATACAAATTCCCCTAATCATCCATTATTTTTTAACCATTTAGTGCAATAAAATCGTTCTTTATAATATTATACAAAAATTTTGAATATTCTAAATACTTTTTTACGAAATTTTCTATAAAAATACAAAAAAGTACAAAAATATTTTTCTTTGGGCGTCAGCACTACGGACTGATCGGAAAGCAAAGGAAATAGCATTTCGCTTCGTTCTAGCGCATTTCATAAACATGTTTTTTAGGAAGGAGATTATTCCTTCCTTTTTTTATTGTTTTTTAAGTTTCATAATCTTTGGGGTCACCGCAAGGGTCTGCTAACGATCTGTAAGTTCCTATTGTCGCGAACAGCTCGTAAGCATCTCGCTTCGGTCTAAAATCACCGATAACCACGGACTGTACGGCTTTTGTTTCGCCTACATTCCGTAGGTTCCTGTCGATTTCTTAACGCCCGAACGATGACGTGGAAGACCTTTTAAAGCTCATACAAGGAAGGAAAAAGGAAAATTCCCGGCTAACGCCAGGAATTCGGGTCGCTTGCTGTGTTCCTACGATTAAACTTTGCCCTTTGCCTTCCGAATCGTAAAACATCACAAAGCCGACTAACCTTCCAGCAGGTCGAGCCTCCTAGGCTGCGCCCTCAACCTACTGGAAGCTAAGTCGTCGAGCCAGGCCGTTCAAGGGGCAAAAAACTTTTTGTGCTTAATCCCTTGACTGTCTGTCTATGCGTGTTTTTCGTTCTCCATGCCAAAGGGCAAAATAATCCCCCTTTGGGGAACTAAATTGCTTCGGAAGGCAAGGAGAAAAATCAAAGGAGGAGTTATTTGATGCAACCGATTTTTGAAGTGCTTCGTATTAAGCAGGAAATCAGAGAAGTTTCAGCATCGTTTGTTGTTCATAAAATTTACAATCAAAAAAATGTGGCAGAATTAGCGACAGCATACATCGCAGACGAGGACAGAGAGGTTTTTCTTGTGATGATGCTCAATACAAAAATGAAGTGGTTGGGCTTCACAGAGCGCATGTCGGAAGCTTAAACGCAAGTATTGTTCATCCACGCGAAGTGATGAAAGCGGCAATCCTTAACAATGCGGCTTCTATTATCGTCAGTCATCAGCACCCATGTGGAGACACGACACCAAGCCGAGAAGATATAGAGGTTACAAAGCGACTTGCAGAAGCCGGAAGGATAATCGGAATAGAAGTTCTTGACCATGTAATTGTGAGCTATACCGGAAATTATGTCAGTCTAAAAGAAAAAGGTTATCTTTAAAAGGAAAGAAGCAAAGGGGCTTTTGCCCCTTTGTTTGAAAGGAGAAAGGCGACATGAACAAGAATGAAACCATTAGTGAACCGAAGCCGGATCGCGAGCTGGTGACGGCTCTACGCATGGAAGAAAAAACATCTGTTTTTTCTTTGATTGAAAAAGCAGGCATCGAGCCTGCTTGATGGTTGCTGAAGCAACCTTTTGAAAGCTTATTCGTAGAAGAATTGTGGGAACCAATCAAGGAACTAAAAGAGAAAGGGCTAACACCCAATGAAGTTAGAAAGATTATTTTAATTTATAGAATGGCTTAGAAAATACAGAATTAGAGGGATATTTCATTGAGGAAAAATTACCGTTTTTTCTTGTTGAATGACAATAAAGTTGTTTAAAAACGCCAGTTATGTTATTCCATTAAAGGGCCATTTAATGGAATAAGAGAAGGAAATATTAGAAAGTAAATCGCATCTCATAAACGGAGTAGGTTAGTTGAACAAGTAACAATAAAATCCTCCACCTTTAGGAGGATTTTCAGTTGTTATGAGACTTTGACTACGAAAGGAACGGTAATGACCTTGCCTTCGTGTTGGAACTGACCCCAAATTTTATAGATTCCACTCTTAGGGAACTTGGTCATAAATTTGGCGTCTGGTCCTTTTGCCTTTTCGTCCATTGGATGTACGTGTAAGTAGTCCTCTGTGTCTTCACTGATGATTACAACGTGTCCAACTGCACCTAAGTATGGTTGTAAATTAGTAATTGGTCGACCTGTCCTGTGGTCTTTAATGTTAAAGTTCAATGTAACGTCTTTTTCAGCTTTGAGTTCGTCAAAAGATAATGTAATTTCCTTGCCTTCTACAACTTTAGTTAGATTTTTGTCTGTATTGAGTGTAGTTGTTTTTGCTTTTTTTCCCTCAACCCTAACAATGTGATTTTTTACAACTTTTGATGCCCCTTTTGGAACATAATCGGCATATAATTTATATTCTCCTCCAACAGGGAAGTTTAAGGAAACCGTAAATAGTCCGTCACCAATGTATTCAGGATGCAAATGGTCAAAATAAGATAAATCTTTACTTACCACAATCAGATGCATTAGCTTTTCGTGCTGAATATCAAAGTCTTTAACAGTTTTTCCGTCTTTATCGTTAATTTGAATTGTTAAATCAACCATTTCATTGCTTTTTGGAGTTTCTTTTGAAAACTTCCAAACAGCCTGAGTAGTATCCTCTTGGGACTGGTTCATTTCATGATTCATTCCTTCGTGATTTTCACCTTGTTGCATATTTTCGTGATTCATATGTTGATTTTCATTTGTATTGTCGGATTTGCCACATCCACTTGCAATCAATAAAGCGGAGATTAGAGTGGATACCATTATTTTTTTCATTTTGATTTGTCATCCTTTCTAGATTAAGAATTTATGACAAAAGATTTGGCTTTCTACACATATTGCAAAAATGAGGACATTGATAAGTAGAAGAGTTACCGATACGATAAGAGATTTTTTGTTAACGATAATGGGGATAGGAATATGTTTTTTAGGTTCTATGATCTGCATAATTCGATAATTCATCGCCACATCAGCGAAATGCATCACAGCCTCACCAAATGACGTATTTGCTTGAATTTTTGAAACCTTCAACAATACTGAACCAAGTGGATTACTGCTCTTCATCTTTTTAAAGGCATACTGGTCAGCGAGCAATTCTCTCCAAGTGTTGTAATATTGAACCAGACTCTTCAGCATAGGAATATAAGATAATCCTTCTGTCACAACCTTTATAAGCATTAGTCTAAATGGGTCTCGATGTATGGAGTGAAATTGTTCGTGAAGCAGGATGGCTCGAAGCTCTTCTTCCGAAAAATGATCCATTACAAAGGTCGATATCACGATTTTCGGTTTTATAAACCCAGTGGTTAAAGCAACAAACTGGTGATTTTCTATGACCAAGATTTGATTTAAAAACTCCGGATATTGAGCGTTTATATACCTAGTTTTGGACCAATTTTGAGTAAGCAAAAATTTTGTATACCACTTGTCAGAAAGTTTAAGTTGCTGTATGATTTTCCAAGTTATTCTTACAAATACAATGATAAAAAATAGGCTAATCGTTAATCCAAGTATAGAATATCCTTTACTCATTGTCGTTGAATGTTGAGGCATTAACCAATATTGCAGACTCCTACCGAAATGGTGGTATAAGAATATTGCCATTTCTAACAGCGTAAATCCTCCAAATAAGAGGATTATTGCAAAAACCAATTCAGATTTCATCCTTGAAGTCATTGTTCATTCCTTCTTTTGGCTTCATTTAATTTTTCTTCTAGCTGTTTAAGCAAGGATGGATCCACATCCTGAATGGCATCAACCATATTAGTTACAGCTAATCCTCCAAAATCCTCAATAAGTCCATAAGCTATGGATTTGGTTTGCTCAGATAAAAATTGCTCCTTGGTTTGAACGGCTTTAAAGTAAGTGATTCGTCCTCTCGTTTCTTTGTGTAGATGTCCTTTATCAACAAGCCTATTCATTACAGTCATAACAGCATTAAAAGAAATTGGTTTTTCATTATTGATATGCTGTTGGACTTCCCTAATGGTGACTTGCCCTGATGACCAGATATAATTCATTATTTTTGCTTCCAAGGCTCCAAAGAAACGATTCAATCCCTCTTCATTGATTTTAAAGTTATTGATTTTCAATTGTTCCTCATCCTCTCCACCTATAAACCACACATTATAGTGTTCACTACATATTGTAGTGCAGAAATAAAATAAGTCAAATTTGATATAATTGATATTTTGTTATAAAGAAAAGTTCGTTTAAGTTATAAAATACATTGGTCAAAATAGGCAAAATGAAAACCTCACCTTTCGTTTTCAGAAAAGTGAGGTTTGTTTATTATAAAGGAATTGGAGTTTTAGTTGGTTTTGCGTAACCTTCTTTGTACTTTTCATCAATGTAATTGCGAATTTCCTTTATAGATTTACCTTCTTGTTTCATTTTCATGGATTCAGCTGCAATTTCTAAGCAAACTCCACAACGAGTACCGTGGTCATCCCATACAACAGAACCATCTTCATTGATTTTTTTGACAAAGCAATTCATATTACTTTTATGTCCAGCACTCTCAGCACAACCGCAATAACAAGGAATCCATTGTAACAACTCTGTTGATTTGCCAGCAGCTTGATACACCAAGCGGATCTCTTCACTTTGACCTTTCAAAAAGGTCGGTAAAACATCGGCAGAAGCAGTTTTTTCTTGCAAATCTCCATTGGATGAATGCTCTTGATGTAATTGTTCTTTATTTGAACTGCAAGCTGAAATGATCAAAGTGAGCAGAAGTAAAACAAAAAATCCCTTATATTTCATTCTTGTCACCTCTTATCATATTAGATATTGCTAATATATCATAAGGGGTAAACCATATTCAGCGTAATAATATATTGTTTAAAATATTTTGATGTTGGAAGAATCTTAGTAAACGTGTTAACATAGGTTGAATACACGTACAAAAAAGAGGGCACGGTGAGTGAATGTCATTAGGTAAACTAATTGGCAGAGGTAATACAGCTGAAGTATTTGAATTTAGTAATAAAGAAGTATTAAAGCTGTTTTATGAAAAGATACCTTTTGAATATATTGAAAAAGAATACGAAACAAGCAGAGTGATAAATCAACTAGGCATCCCCTCTCCTAATGTAAGAGAACTTACGGAACTGGACAATAAATGGGGCATCATTTATGAAAAAATAATCGGCAGAAGTTTTACGCAAGTTTTATCCTCAAAGCCGTTATTACTTAAAAAAAAATGCTCGTTTTTTCGCGAATTTACAAGCTTCATTTCACGGAAAGAGAACGGATAAACTGCCTTCTCAAAAAGAATACCATTCTCGGAACATCTCCGGAACCAACCTATTAAGTAAGGAAGAAAAGGAACTGATTTTGAATTATTTAATGCAGTTGCCAGACGGTAACAAAGTTTGTCATGGTGATTATCATAGCGACATATTATTCTGATGAATGGTGATGCGAAGGTACTTGATTGGATGACCGCCACTTCGGGGAATCCATGCGGTGATGTCGCAAGAACTCTAATTGTTATGCGGTATTCTTATCTCCCACCGGACATGCTAAAAGCAACAAAATTATTAATTCAGACCGTAAGAAAAGCGTTTGCGAGATTTTATTTGAACTCTTACATACAGTTAACTAAAACTTCCACAGAAAGCATAGATAAGTGGCTTTTGCCTGCGATGGCTGCAAGACTGGTTGAAGGCATTCCGGAACCTAAAAAACAGTTTCTTTTGAGGAAAATAAGATACAAGTTATGAACCATTTGAGGGAAAATAAAGTTTTTCTATGTATTTGTGCTGTTCGTTCAGACGTTACAAAAGCAATCTATTTATCTCTTTTAGCTGTTCGATTTCTGCTTTCAGTTCTTTCATCATTCGATTTCCGTCCGTTTGAGAACACATTGTTGTTTATATTTTGCTGTTATTACTGTGGAAGCGTTTGCGATAGATAAGTTTTTGTCCTAGACTAAGATTTTAAATTTACCTAGCACAAACAAATCTTTTTCTTTAAACAATCGTTTGTTTAATTCATCCACAAATAAAGTTATAATTCTGTTCTTCTAACGCTAGGAACAAATTTTCGTAAAGTGCTGTCTCCAATAGCCAACTTTTCTGTAATCTCTTTGTAGAAATAAGGCGCGTCCGTTCCTTTCATATTTTAACATTTGTATTTCAGATGCTGCTTTTTCCTTCCAGTTACCATTTGGTTCTGCTTTATAATTAATGAAAACAGCTATACTAACGAATATGATCAAACTAACTAGAAAAAACCACGTTCTCTTTTTGGAATAAATTTTCATTAATTCATTTTGAATAAGTAAATGAAGCCCTCTCATTATTGTCCCTCAGCTTTTGTTAGATTTAAAAAGTGATTCTCTAATAATACTTCTGATTCCTTAATATAATAGACTTTTATATTATTCCTAATTAAAATATCTATAATAATCGGTATCTCTTCTTTCATAGTAGAAACTCTGATTTTTGATTTGCTTATTATCTCAACATTATAGGAATTGTTTCTAAGTATTCTTGCTGCGTCATGGGAATTACTAACATCAAATTCCTTTTGCGAAGAGAATTTCTTATCTTTTAAGGAAATGACGTCAACTAATTTTCCTTCCTCAATGATTGCAGCTCTATCACATATTAACTGCATTTCTGATAACAAATGACTAGAAATTATAATGGATTTTCCTTCATTTTTAAGGGATTTCAAATAGCTTCTTAATTCAAGTATTCCTTTAGGATCTAATCCGTTAGTCGGCTCATCTAATATAAGAAGAGAAGGGTTATGCAAGATTGCCTGAGCAATACCTAACCGTTGACGCATTCCCAATGAGTAAGTTTTTACTTTCTTGTGGATGGAAGATTCTAAATTTACTTTTTTAACTACATCGTAAATTTGCTCTAATGTGAATTCTTTTTTTGACATTCGTGCAAAGTGAATTAAATTTTTCATTCCAGACATATATTTATACATATCGGATTTTCAACTATTATGCCTATTTCCATCATCGCTTGAGCATGATTTCTATCAATATCAGTACCGTTAATAATTATTTTTCCAATAGTTTTAGAGATAAGACCAGCAATCATTCTAATCAAAGTAGTTTTACCTGAACCATTTGGGCCTAATAAGCCAAATATTTCTCCTTTTTTTACATTAAAAGAGATATCATTAATAATAATTTTTTCTCGTACTTGTTTAACTACATTTTTTACCTCTAAAGCAATATTCTCCATAGTATCCTCCATTTACTAAACGCCTTCTAAGTATGTATGGAAAATTCCAATTAGGAAAAGAACCTTACTCTCGTAATTTAAATCATGTAATTTCAATCTGCATTTAAAGGGGGGCTTTATTGGAATGTGCCATTCTGCAATTAATTGATTGTTGACAGTTAGCTTTGCCCATTGTAATGGAGCTTTTTTTAAATGATAAGTTTTACCTTCAAATTCAAAATCTGTTACCTCAACTATATCGAAAAGTTTTTTATCAACTAAGAGCAATTCATCGTGTTTATTATTACCATAATAATCAATTTTATATTGACGTTTCTTAAATGGATTAAGATTTGCCTTGGCTTTAAAAATCAATTTATCTGAGGAATGTATTCGATACTCTACAAAGTATTTACCTTCAAAACATAATGCATCTATAATTCTACAAAATACGTTTGGATAGTATTTATTAATGGTTCCTAAGATCTCGTTGTTTTCATTAAATATCTCCGATGGTTTGGTAGAATATGTTGTTCTCCAGGTGTAGTGATAACATTTCATTCACTTCATCCTTTCAAGGAATAATTTGTTAAATGTCATTTTCTTTAAAAGAGCTTTTTTATTTTCACTATAAATAACTTCACAACAAGATTGGTTTAAAAATTTTATCTCTAAGATATGGTTCTTATTAATGATATAAGATCGATGAGAACGGACAAAATCCTCCGTTAGATTGCTATGAATTGATTTTAAAGAAGCTTGAATCTCATATACACGATCAAACGTATGAATATATGAAGAAGTACCAAGCTTTTAGGAGCGATTCTGTATGGAAATAACAAATGGTATGGAATAAAATTCAAATTTAAACAAATTAATGTTATATTAAAAAAGTAGTTTTGCTAATCCTTTTGAAATGATATAATTTTCTCAAAATTATTTCATTTCAAAAGGACTGATAAAGAACATGCTGACATTTGGTGCGGTCATCAAGCAAAATGCAATTAAATATAAAAATAAGCCTGCTGTTATTTTTCAAGATTCAATAAAGACATATGACGAACTTAATATTCGTGCAAATAAAATTGCAAACGCTTTCTTGAACCGTGGTTATCAAAAAGGGGATAAAGTAGCAGTCATGTTGAAGAATCATGCTGCTTTTGTCGAAGTTATGGCAGGTTTGTCTAAAATAGGTGTAGTTATTGTACCCATCAACTATCGGCTGGTTGGACCTGAAGTTGAATATATTCTCCAAAACTCAGAAAGTCGAGGATTTATCATTTCAACCGAATATGAGAATATCGTGCGAACAGTGCTTTCACGACTCCCTCAATTAGACACTATTTTGCTAGTTAATGATGCTTCAAATGAACATATGGCGGACTATGAATCGTTTCTAGCTTCAGGTAACGAAACTGAACCAGACATTGTTGTCGATGAGAAAGACACTTTCTATTTAGGCTATACTTCCGGTACGACCGGCAAGCCAAAAGGTGTGATCATTTCTCATCGTTCTCGAATATTGACTGGAATGGCGGCAGCTTATGAATTCAAAATTGGCGAGTCAGATGTTCATCTTGTCGCTGGACCAATTTATCATGCTGCACCATGGATTTTTCTTGTCATGCAGCTAATTGTCGGCGGCACCCTTGTTATTCACGAATCATTTAATCCAGAACAAGTACTTAAAGACATAGAAAGATATAAGATAACAAACACATTCATGGCCCCTACAATGTACAATTTCTTAATTAATACAAAAGAAGAAATTAAAACAAAACAAGATATTTCTTCTATGCGTGTGCTTATTTCGGCAGGTTCACCGCTGCCGACACAGACAAAATTGGATATTCTGGACTTTTTCAAAGATGTCGATTTGCATGAATTTTACGGTTCAACAGAAAGTGCGATCACGCTTAACATTAAGCCGAGTGACATTCGCCGTAAGGAACGCAGTGTGGGGCATCCATTTCCTTTAGTGGAATGTTTAATTTTAAATGAAGAGAAGCAGCCGGTTGCTAAAGGGGAAGTAGGAGAGCTGTACTTTAAAGCACCGTACCTATTGGACGGCTATTATAATAATCCGGATGCTGACGCCGCTTCGTTTTATAACGGTTATTTTACCGTGGGAGATATGGCGATGCAGGATGAAGACGGCTTTTTCTATATTGTAGATAGAAAAAAAGACATGTTGATCAGCGGAGGCGTCAATATTTATCCGCGTGAAATTGAGGAAGTGCTCTATTCCCATCCAGGGGTTCTCGATGTTGCAGTAATCGGTGTGCCCGACCCTGTGTGGGGAGAATCGGTAAAAGCCATTGTTGTGCCAAGAGAAGGGGCAAATCTCACAGAAGAAACGATCATTGAGTTCTGTGAAGGAAAATTGGCCGGGTATAAAAAACCAAAATCAGTAGACTTTGTCGATGAACTCCCGCGAAATCCTTCCGGGAAGATATTAAAAACAGTATTGCGAGATTCGTATTCAAATAATAAAAATGGAATATTTAAAATTAATTAATTCATCCAATTATTCTCTTGATTAACAAGGATCGCTTACTTCTCCATATGAGATATCATCCAATATAAGGGTCGGTCTCCATTGCGTTGCAGTGATGAGGGACTGGCCTTTTTTGAATTTGCTTTTAATACTGTGTATTTGGTGTAAGATTAATATAGCCAGTGGAAGATAGTTGGGGCTGTTTTTACATTCGAAGCTAATTTTCGTTGATCTGTATTAATTGCAAAACTATATACTTTTTTTTTGCAATAAACAGTTATCTGATGTTAGATTAAGAAAGTAGACACAGAGTAATAAAGTAATTGACTAAAAAATGAGTTGTTTATTTTACAAATTCACTCAGCATAAGAATATTAATCATCACTGAAAACGAACAGAAAAATAAAACGCTATAAATGTAGCGAGTTTTGTGTGGTGTATAACTTATGAATTTTTGGATAACATGGAGCAGGGAGAAAAGGCATCTATTCGTAGCATTCATTTTTCTAATTTTATATCTTTCTCCATTATTTATTTTGGGGGAAAACGCGCATATAAGGGTTCATGATAACTTGGATTCGAATATCGCTTGGTATAAGACGCTAAAAAATAGCGGTCAATTATTTGGGGATATCAATTCAGTAATACCGCAAGTTATAAACGGTCTACCGCGAAATGCGTATGGTACAGAATTCAGCGGTATAGAGTGGCTGCATAACATATTTCCTTCTATGTTAGCATATGCTATAAGCCAAGCTATAACGAGAGTATTTGCGTTTTTGGGGATGTACATCCTTTTAAGGAGACACTTTATTACATCCAAGGATGGTTACCTTATTCGAGTTTGGGTATCACTAGCTTTTGCTTTAACTCCATTCTGGCCATCCGGTATGCTAAGCACTTTGGGTATGCCGCTTGCATTATGGGCCTTTTTGAATATTAGAGAAGGGAAGCATTCGTGGAAAGAATGGTTAACCCTATTTCTGCTGCCCTTTTATTCTAGCTTTGTATTAGGATTTTTCTTCTTTTTAGTTGCCATGGGATTACTGTGGTTAAGAGATTTGCTGTTTAAGAGGAAATGTAATTGGGTTTTCCTTGGCAGTATAGTATTTATGACGGCAATCTATTTGTTAATTGAATATCGACTTGTTTACTCCTTAGTAATTCATGAAGAGCCGACGAGCAGGGATGAATTTGTAAGTTCTACTCTTGGTTTCTGGCACACTGTCCGTTTGGTCTTTAAAAATTATTTGTTGGGACATACTCATGTGATGACACTGCATACATTTGTCATTGTGCCTCTATCGTTTATTGCATTATGGACATTGAAGGGGAAAGAAAGAGGTTCGCTTCAAAAACGATACCTTTATCTATTTATTTTAAATTTTGTCTTATCTGTTTGGTATGCTTTTTGGTTCTTTAAAGGTTGGGGACCTATTAAAGAACGCTTTCACTTTTTAAATACATTCAACTTTGCAAGATTCCATTTTTTAAGGCCTTTAATTATTTATGTCATGTTTGCAGTGGGGTGCTACCTGCTTTGGGGCTTGGGTAAGAATTGGCGGAAGTTTGTAAAGTTGTGCCTTATTGCTCAAATAATCATCCTGTTTGCGGCAAATGATGAAATCGTATATAGAATGGAAGGGAAACCATCTTTTAAACAATTTTATGCAACAGAACAATTTAAAGAAATCGCAAAATATATAGGGAAACCTAAAAGCAGCTATCGGGTAGCAAGTATTGGGATTCATCCTGCAATAGCTCAATATAATGGGTTTTATACACTTGATACCTATAATAATTTTTATCCATTAAAGTATAAGCATCAATTTAGGAAAATAATTGCAAAAGAGTTGGAAAAGAACCTCAAACTAAAAACATATTTTGATCATTGGGGAAACAGATGCTATATTTTCGTCGATGAATTAGGAAAAAAATATGATTATAAGAAGGACTCTCATGTTAAGATCCGACACTTAGAACTAAATACGGAAGTATTTAAACAAATGGGAGGACGATATATCTTCTCAGCAGTTCCGATTCTCAATGCCAAAGAGAATGGCCTTTCACTAAAGAAAGTCTTCGATAATAAAGATTCTGCATGGAGAATATACCTTTACGAAGTAAAGTAACAGATGTCAGTTGTTAAGGGGGAAGTTCCATATGAATAAACCGGTTTTAACGATTGTTGTTCCTTGTTACAATGAGCAAGAAGTATTGATAGAGACCGCATCTCAATTATCCGGAGTGTTAAATGAGTTGATCAGTGACTTCCTGATTTCGAAGGAAAGCAAAATACTATTCGTGGATGACGGCAGCAAGGACCGAACATGGGAATTGATCGAGAAAGAAAGTGAAAAAAATCCCTTCGTGAAAGGTATAAAACTGGCAAGAAATGTGGGACATCAGAACGCACTCATTGCAGGTCTTGAAACAGCCAGCAAGCAATCGGATTGTGTTATATCCATTGATGCTGATTTACAGGATGATATAAATGTTATTCGTACATTTGTTGAGAAATATTGGGAAGGTTTTGATATCGTTTATGGCGTGAGAGATAGCCGTGAAACAGATACTTTCTTTAAACGGACCACTGCTTTGGGGTTCTATCGTTTCATGGAGAAAATAGGGATTAAACTAGTTCCAAACCATGCTGATTTTCGGCTTATGAGCAAACGAGCATTGGATGAACTATTAAAATATAAGGAGACCAATTTATTCCTTAGAGGGCTTGTTCCTCTATTGGGCTTTCCATCAACCAAGGTTTACTATGACAGAAAAGAAAGGTTTGCCGGGGAATCTAAATATCCATTAAAAAAAATGCTTGCTTTTGCATTTGATGGAATTACTTCCTTTAGTGTCGCCCCCATTAGATTTGTTACATTTTTAGGATTTCTATCCGTCATTTTTAGTGCGATTGCAGGAGGCTATGCCTTAATTCAAGAGATATTAGGGCATACTGAATCAGGGTGGACCTCACTAATGGTATCCATCTGGTTTGTAGGGGGGCTACAACTGATGGGAATTGGAATTATTGGAGAGTATATCGGTAAAATATACAGTGAGGTAAAGAGGCGCCCAAGATATGCTATTGAAATGGACATTTTCTCAAGTAATGAATCAGGAAATCATCAGAAAGAAGCTGTCCTCAATAAAGGGAGATAATGGGATATATGTTTGTTCGCTTTATCATTGTAGGGATTGCTAATACAATTGTTGGTTTATCAGTGATGTATCTTCTTTTGCATGCGGCAGGCCTATCCTACTGGATGGCTACCTTTCTTGGAAATTCCGTTGGGGCGTGTGTGAGCTTCTTTTTGAATCGGAGTTTTACTTTTAGAAGCCAAAATGCTGTATTAAGCAGCATGATTCGGTTTATATCAGTAATTTTGTTCTGTTATTTTATATCGTATAGTATTGGTAAGAATTTAGTAGAATGGTTGCTAGGTCATAGTATGTTCTTGAAATCAAGTGTTAAAACTGACATAGCGGTTTTATTTAGTACAGGTTTATATACTGTTTTAAATTATATTGGCCAAAAATGGTTTGTTTTCCGTCGTAAAAAAAGCCTTAAACAATCTGCGTAGGAGAAAATAAATTACGAAACGGCCTCAAGAAGAAGCAGCTTTGGATGAGAAATTTCTGTATAAATGGTGTAAATTAGCACATTATTTCAGGCAGGCATTGGATTTTTAATAAATCCAGCCTAAAATCTGAAATAATGTGCTATTATTTTTAATTTCATTTACGCTCAGAGGTTCTATCAGTCTTTCGAAAGAGTACTCCTACTTCAAGCGTCAGCTAAGTGGGTGGTGAATTTCGTTTCGGCGTTAGCCGAAAGGATTTGTTCTAAACATTTGTCTTTTTTGTTTCTTGTTGTATAATCAGTCTTAATAGTTAAAAGGATTGATTTCATGTGAAATTAGACAGTAATAATCATTCGGTGTTCAGTCTGAATGATCATCTTGCGCTAGTGATTAAGTATCGTCGTAAGGTAATCAACACGGCTGTATCTGAAAAAGCCAAGCAGATGTTTATGGATATTGGTGAGAAATACAATATCACATTGCTAGAATGGAGTCACGATCAAGACCATGTTCATGCGTTGTTCAAAGCACATCCCAAAAACAGAACTTTCTAAGTTCATCAATGCATACAAAAGTGCAAGTTCTCGTATCATCAAAACAGAGTTTCCTCATGTGAGAAAGCAGTTGTGGAAAGAGTATTTCTGGTCAAGAAGTTTCTGCCTGCTCACGACAGGTGGTGTCCAATCCATGTGGTGAAACACTACATTGAAAACCAAGGCACCAAGTGAGGTGAAAAAATGCACAAGGCATTCAAGTTTCGTTTGTATCCAAACAAAGAGCAAGTCATTCTCATTAACAAGTTCATTGGTTCTAGTCGCTTTGTTTTTAATTACTTCTGAGTTTGTGTCCATGTTGGAATACAAAACAGAATGGTATGGAAGAACCATTGTGAAGGTTGGAAAAAACTTCTAATACAGTCAACTTTGTTACAGTTGTGGGTTCAAAAATAAAGAAGTGAAGGAACTCAAATTAAGAGAATGGACATGCCCAAAGTGCAACGTGCATCATGATAGGGACATTAACGCAGCCAAGAACATTTTGCAAGAAGGTTTAAGACTCATCGCCGTAGGGACTACGGTTTGAGCTTGGTCAACTTCCTTGGGCTACCGAGGATTACCCAAGAATCCCCACCTCTAAGCGTTAGCGTAGGTGGAGGGACCGTTCAATGTAAGTTTACCCAAACGGATTTAACTTCCGTATACATTTCAAGAGCATATTTCCCCATTTCACGCCCAAATCCTGACTGCTTAAATCCACCGAAAGGCATTGCGGCATCAAAGAGATTATAGCAATTCACCCACACCGTTCCTGACTCCAATGCGTGGGCAACCTTATGGGCTTTTCGGACATCTGTAGTCCAAACTCCGGCTCCTAATCCATATTCGCTATCATTTGCCCGTCTAACTACATCGGCTATTTGCTCATCATCATCAAACGGCATTGCGGCGACAACTGGTCCAAAAATTTCTTCCCGGACGATCGTCATGTGCTCATTTGCATCAGCAAAAATGGTAGGCGGAATAAAATATCCGGGACCTTCCTTGGGAACGCCTCCTGTTAATGGTTTTGCACCTTCCTCTTTTCCCTTTTCCAAATATCCTCTTACCGTTTCGAATTGTTTGGCGGAAACCAGTGGACCGACTTGCGTTTCCTCCTCCAGCCCAGGGCCAACTTTCAACTTAGATGCCTCGTTAGCCATATCTGAAAGGAAATTATCATAAATCTTTTTATGAACAAACAGACGAGAACCAGCAGAGCAAACTTGACCCTGATTGAAAAAGATACTATGAAGCGCTCCCGGTATTGCCTTGCTGAAATCAGCATCTGGGAAAACTATGTTCGGTGATTTTCCTCCTAACTCCAAGGTTACGCGCTTTAGATCATAAGAAGCATCGCGCATAATGGTCTTTCCAACCTCAGTTGACCCGGTAAAAGCAATTTTTCGAATTTTTGGATGTTTTGTCATTGCTGTACCTACAATACGTCCAGAACCCGATATAATATTGACAACTCCATCCGGAAACCCTGCTTCCTGAATTAACTCAGCTAGGTACAGGGCGGACAGAGGAGTATCTTGAGCGCTTTTTAAGACAACAACATTTCCTGTAGCAAGCGCAGCTCCCAGTTTCCATGCTGCCATGAGTAAAGGAAAATTCCAAGGAATGATTTGTCCACAAACTCCAATAGGTTCGCGACGTGTATAGGTAAAAATGTTTGGATGCATGGAATTGTTGACCACTTCTCCACTAAACTTGTTTACCCATCCCGCATAATAGCGGAAATGATCAATAACTAACGGTACATCAGCGTTTTTTGTTTCCCTAATGGGTTTTCCGTTATCAAGTGTTTCTAATTGTGCCATAGGTTCAAGATTCTCTTCAATTAAATCCGCTAACTTCCAGATTAAACGACTTCTTTCACTGGCGGACATTTTCGACCAAGGGCCATGAAATGCTTTTTCTGCTGCTTCGACGGCACGATCAATGTCTCGTTCATCGGCCTCGTACACTTCGCAAAGATCGTCACCAGTAGCTGGGTTCACGCTTTTGAATGTTTTACCGGAGCTCGATTCGATAAATTGACCACCAATGAAAAGTTTTCGTGGTGCTTTATTCAAAAAATCTTGCACTTTTGGATGAATTTTTTCTGTGGTTTCACTCAAAACAACTCACTCCTTGTACTGATTTTTTTACGACTCTTTTATGTTGCGTATCAAAGGTTATAAATATTCCATCTTAATCTTGCTTTAACTTCAAACATAGTCTTTAACGTTTTTCTCTAGGACTTTTATTGTCTGCAAGTCGTGGACATTACTTGTAAGAAAAGCACAGTAAGGACAACGTTCTTTCGTCGAATTTTTCTCAACATGTAACAAATTGCAATCTTCAAGAAATACTTGTTTAACAACTTCAAATTCTGGCAAATCTAATGATACGGAAAACACTTATAGAATCTCCTGTTATGTTAAGTCGACGCTAACATTATTCCAGGAATCTGTAAGTGATTTTATTTTTTGTTGGCTAAAAATCCAAAAACCTCTTACTGTTCCATCCTCATCTACTTAAGACAATTTCTCAGATATTTTTTAGGATCATTTCAAAAATGTAGAATTTATCGTATATATATTATATTCTGTATTTAATAGAAAATTTTTTTAGGATAGTAATGATAAAAGAGAGTGAATTAAAGAAAAGGAGAGAGAAGTTTGAACAAACGCAATAATCATAAAGAGCTTAATCTCGATGAACTCCAAAATGAAACCTTGGTAGTACATGCCGATGATTGGGTGACAAACGATCGGACACTGGCTCCTGCAATTTATTACTCAGCAACGTTCCGTGCAGATAATGCCGCCGAATTCGCGGAAATGGCGGGAACTCCTCGTCATCCTCAGTATTACACACGATACGGCAATCCAGTGCACGAGCGGGTAAAGAAGGTAATGGCCGAGCTTGAAGGCACAGAAACAGCATTGGTAACTGGCTCAGGGATGGGGGCAATTGCTACGACAATTTTAGCGCTGGTTAGTGCAGGCGACCATGTGATTGCACAGACGCGGCATTATATGAGTACTGCCAAAATTATGGACGAGATGCTGCCGCGATTTGGTGTTGAAGTGACCTTGGTCGAGCAAGCCGACGTGTCTGCCTTTGCCGAAGCTATTCGACCTAATACAAAGTTAATCATGTTAGAGTCTCCAGCTAATCCAACAATGGTAATAACAGATATAGCCGCCGTGGTGGAATTGGCCCGCCCGAGAGGCATCATTGTTGTGGCGGACAACACATTCGCGTCGCCTATCAATCAGCGACCTCATGATTTGGGCGTCGATGTGGTCGTACATAGCGCAACGAAGTATTTAGGCGGCCACCATGATTTGACAGCGGGTGTGATCTGTACAAGTGAGGAGTTAGCAGAGCGTATTTGGCACACGCATATCTCAATCGGCTCGGTCCTATCTCCAATGGATGCATGGTTGCTATTGCGTGGTTTGCGTACCCTTCCGATTCGGGTCGAACGCATCAACGCAAACGCTCTCGCCCTGGCCAAGTTTTTGGAGGAGCAGCCGCAGATTGAGCGGGTGTATTATCCTGGCCTTGCCAGCCATCCGCAACACGAGTTGGCAAAACGCCAGATGAGAGGTTTCGGTGGGATGATAGCCTTTGCAATCAAAGGCGGTTATGAAAAGACTCAGCGCTTCGTTTCAGCACTGAAACTGTCGCTAAATGCAGTCAGTCTGGGCGGAGTAGATTCACTAGTGGTACATACAGCGGCAATGTGGGAAGGCGTGATGAATGAGGAGCAAATGCGGACAGCTGGGATTCCGTCCAATTTCGTACGCTTTTCAGTTGGAATTGAGCATATTGATGATTTGAAAGCGGATATTTTGCAAGCTCTGCAAGTGGTTTGAGGGCACGTTAAAGGTTCAGTAAAATTATAAGATAATTCAAAGGAGTTCATTTTAAAGACGGATTTAGGAGTTTGTTTATAAGAGTGAAAAAGAATAGAGTAAAAAGTACATAAAATACAGACTATTAAACAACTATTAAAAAGGTGCAATATGTCGTCGACCCCCAATCGTGCAAAAACTCCTAGGGATCGACGACAATGTTATTTTGAAAGTATTGATGAAAAAATCAAAGAATATAAAAGAAAAATTAGGAATCGCTCACCTTTACTTTCTTAATACGTATCCTGAACCTCTCACTGTTTGAATATAAGAATCATGATCCTCTAAATCAATTTTTGCTCTAAGATAGCTTATATAAACATCTACCAGGTATCCCCTTTCTTGAAGTTTCAGTCCGTACAGGAGAAGGGATTAACGAGTGGATATCCCGATTAGAGGCTGACAAAGAAGCTTTTGAAAAAGCGGTTAGTTCCTCGTAATCGGTTATCAAATCGATAAAACTTTTATTAAAAATGGAAAATATAGGCTACTGCAAGCCTTCATAAAACAAACGATATTGGTCATTATGATCTGCGAGCACCTTGTGGAAACTTCATGATGTCATCAAAAGGTGTGTGAGCCGGCATATTACCATCATGTCTAATTGCGTCAAGCAAGCAGTCAGTAAATAATTCAAAAACGAAAGGGGATTTAACATCAGACTTAGGAGTAGGTATTCTTCTCGTTTTACTGGGCTTGGTTACGATCTGGCGTGTGATCAAAGAACGCGTTCATTTTGATGTCCATTCCCATAATAGCACCGTTCACGGACATTTTCATCGTCCCGGTCATCGTCATCCGACGGTGAAGCTAGAACGCCGACAATGGATTACTTTTGGGTTCGGTTTGGTGCACGGTCTTGCGGGAAGCGGCGGTGTCGCAGTGCTAGCCATGCAGGCTTCGCCAAGCTTGAAGATGGCGATTTTTTGGCTCCTGCTTTTCGGCTTGGGCACAGTCCTTGGGATGTTTCTCATGACGCTTTTAATCGCTGCACCTGCCCTTAAATTGGTTTCTAAACGTGGTACCGTCCATGCAGGTATTCGGACGGCTGCAGGTTTCGTCAGTTTGTTTTTTGGTATTTATATGATCTGGACGCTTCTTCCCGGTCTGTTCACTTGATTGTAAGATTCACGGATCTGCAGCAAGAGAAGAAAAAGAGGAGCAGTTGAAGACCGCAAGGTGTATTTTACCGATGGCCAAATTGAGCTAGTCTATTGTGCCGGCGGGAAAGCCAGCCGCCGGCTCTAGTATTTTAGTATATCAAAATTATAATTTTGTATAAAAATACAATCGAGTTATTTAGTTCGTGAGCTCGTATGTGTAAAATGGCCTTAAATTTTGCATCTCTTCCATACTTTTGATAACCTTAATTTAGAAGCATTTTTTAGGAGGGTGGTATGATGGCACAACCGAAGTATATTACAAATATTGAAAAAATCACTCAAATTCCTAAGGAAGAACGAGCAAAATTAAAAGAAATCACTAACAAATATGTATTTAGAGTAAATGAATATTATCTTAACCTAATTAACTGGGATGATCCGAACGACCCTATACGGAAATTGGTTATACCGAATGAAAGAGAATTAAACGAATATGGCAGCTGGGATGCTTCCGATGAGGGGGCCAACTATGTAGTGCCAGGGTGCCAACACAAGTATAAAACGACTGCATTACTCGTAGTTTCAGAGGTTTGTGGAGCATATTGTAGATTTTGTTTCCGAAAGCGTTTGTTTCGCAGCGATGTGAAAGAAGCAATGTCAGATGTAACACCTGGAATAGAATATATTGCACAAACACCTGAAATAAATAACGTTTTATTGACTGGCGGAGACTCTCTTATTTTGGCAACAAAAAAAATTAGACAAATTGTAGAAAGACTGCGGGCGATTGACCATGTTAAAATTATTCGTTTCGGTTCAAAATTGCCTGTTTTTAATCCTATGAGAATTTATGAAGATCAAGAGCTGCTTGATTTGTTTAGAGAATATTCCACACCAGAAAAACGCATTTATGTGATGGCACATGTTAATCATCCGCGTGAAATTACAGAAGAAGCACGCAAAGCCTTTAAAGCTCTTCACGATGCCGGAGTTATCGTTGTGAATCAAACGCCTATCTTAAAAGGAATAAATGATGATCCCGAAGTGTTAGGTGAATTGTTAAATAAACTTTCATGGGCAGGAGTAACACCATATTATTTCTTTGTTAATAGACCGGTAGCAGGCAACAGCGATTTTGTATTACCGTTGGAAAAAGTATATCAAATAGTTGAACAAGCAAAAGCAAAAACATCAGGATTAGGGAAACGTGTTCGCCTCGTTATGAGCCATTCCTCAGGAAAAATTGAAATATTGGCAATCGAAAATGGCAAAGCCTATCTGAAATATCATCAGTCAAGAGATGATGAACAATATGGAAAATTTATGGTTTTGGATTGTCCAAAAGATGCTGCTTGGTTTGATGACTTGCCTGGAAATGAACAATATTGGCAAAAACCAGAGAAAAAATTAGTTACAGTTTAGGCAAAATTATTAAACACAGAGGATGGCCCTCTTCTAAGGAAACTAAAAATTTCCTTAGAAGAGGTCATTTTTCATTATTTAAAAATAAGAAAGATATCCTCTCTTTGGCAATGAAAAGGAAAAAACATCACAATAGCTTCACTAAATTGACTTAAAAGTTTCAAATACTAGATATATAATTTGTAGAAACAAGGTGTAACATAGAAGATGGATAGACTAAGACTTTTTCTTCTAGGAGGTTAAGAGCATGGCTCAAATTTCTTCATTGATTAAAGTGTCCGCTAAAGGTAAATGGGATTCCGGCGTTAAGACGAATATCACTGTTCGAAATTTTCCTGCTTTTTCTACGGATGAACCAACAGAATTAGGTGGAAGTGATACAGCGCCAAATCCAATGGAATATGTATGTGCAGCTTTGAATGGTTGTAATGGAGTAATGATTCCATTAGTTGCCAAAGAATTAGACTTTTCTTTCTCGGGAATTGATTTTGAAACAACTGGCATTGTTGATATCCGGGGACTAATGGGGGAAGAAGGAGTTTCTCCGCATTTCCAAAAGATTCGTTTCCGAGTGAATATACAAACAGAAGAAAGTGAAGAGAGAATTGAGCAACTGAAAAATGAAGTTGAGAGAAGATGTCCTGTAATGAATCTTTTGCTTGATGCCGGTGTTAAAGTTGATTCAAAATGGAGTAAGATTTAAATACAATCATCACAAGAAGCAGGCTTATTGTGGCCTTCTAAACCAAAAGTATGAATCTTTTAAATAAGTAAAAATTCCATTTTTGGAATGTCGTCGACCCTCAATCATGCAAAAATCCTAGGGGATCGACGACATTTTATTTTTTTAGCAAAAATATTTAGAAATGCAGAAAATAAAGATTTTGATAAAATTTAATGATTCCACTAAAATGAAAATAACAAATTTTCCATTATTATCAAAATTTTGTAGTTATCAACGAACCTTGTAAGCTGACTTAACTGGAAATCTCATATTTTTTAAGTTTCCGATAAAGGGTGGAGCGGGCTATGTTCATTCTTTTGGCGACCGCAGACACGTTCCAGTTGGTCTCGTTTAATAGTTGAAGCAGGATTTTTTTTTCTTCTTGTTCGATTAATGAAAATTCGTCATCTTGTTCGGATAGGGCTTCTTCAACGCGATTTTCCAATAAGTAAGATGGTAAATTTACTAGATTAATAATAGAAGTATCACTGAAAATTACGGCATGCTCTAGTGCATTTTGCAGCTCCCGAATGTTGCCCGGCCACCTATAGTTATTTAGAAATTCTAGTGTCTCTTTTGCAAAAGAAAGTGACTGTTTTTCGTACTTTTCAGCAAACTGTTTTAAAAAATAATCAGCAAGCAGAGGAATGTCTTCCTTTCTTTCTCGGAGCGGCGGAAAGTTAACCGTTACAACATTCAATCTGAAAAACAGATCGTCGCGAAATTGCCCTTGTTGAATCAGTTTATGTAAGTCCTTATTTGTCGCTGCAATGATTCGGACATTAACAGGGATTGGTTTTGACGATCCGATTCTAGTAACTTCTTTTTCCTGAAGCACTCTTAATAAATGAACCTGTAAATCTATAGGCATTTCCCCAATTTCATCTAAAAACAAAGTCCCCCCGTTTGCTTCTTCAAATTTTCCCTTTTTTCCATCTTTTCTGGCTCCTGTAAAAGATCCTCTTTCATATCCGAATAGTTCACTTCCGATTAGCTCTTTTTGAATGGCGCCACAGTTAATTGCAATAAAAGGTTGATTCTTCCGATGACTTGCTTCATGTATCGTTTGAGCAATTACTTCTTTTCCTGTCCCGCTTTCCCCCATCAAGAGAATAGGAACATTGGCCAGTGCAGCTTTCCGGCATTTAGATAACGAATTTATAAAGATCTCCGACCTTCCTATGATGTTGTTCCATGGGTCTTTGTCAATCGACGCAGATGGAATAGGTGTTGCTATTTTATATTCTTTAAAAACGATCATGTATCCGGCAATTTCCCGATTAAAGAGGATTGGCTCAAGATAGATCACTTCGAAATCTTGAACATACAATTGTTTGTCATAGTAGATTTGCCTTGGGAAATTCGCCATCGTTGTAAGTTCATTTACTAAGGAGCGGAAAAGAGGTTTTTCTTTTAATTTGGTCAGAGGTGAAAGGTTAAGAGAGTCGAATAATGCTCCATCATTTTTGAAGACCTGAAAGTCGTGAGTCAGAACAAGTACGTGATGAGATTTCCATTTTTTAACCGATTGGTAATAGTATTCTGTTAAAAAGCTGTTCACTTGCATGTAAGCATATTCAAGCTGTTTTTCAATCATTTGGGCAATTGAAACGGCAAAACCAAGTGTGTGTGGCTGGGCATTATGCCATAGACCTGTAATATCAATTGCACCGATCACTTGCTTTGTAAGGGGATGAAAAATCGGGGCTGATGAACATGTCCATGGATGACATCCTTGACAAAAATGTTCGGCTGACAAAATTTGAATCGGACTCTTTGTTACAATACTTGTTCCAATCGCGTTTGTTCCGGCAGCTTGTTCACTCCAGTCCATACCGGGGGCAAAATTCATTTTTTCGGCGAGCTTCATAATATGAGATTCACCCTTTAAGTAAATCATCCGTCCATATTGATCGTTCAAAGTGATCAGATAGCCGGTGCCAGTCATTTTAGGATATAAATCGTCAATAATTGGCTTTGCGACCTGGAAGAGTTCGGATTCCTCTAATAAGTTATTGAGTTGAAGATCGGATAATGCGGGCTTGGTTTGCAGCTGTTTTGGATCTACCCCTGCAGCCTGGCATCGTTTCCAAGAATCAAGAATGTTTTTTCGAATCTTATTTATAACCTCCTCTTCTTTTGATTTTGTTACAAACCATTCCCATAAAGTTTCTAACTCCTTTGTTCTGTCGGGCAAGTTTTGAATAGAGAAGATCGCTATCATGACTTCACCCCTTTATATTTTGATTATTCATAATATTTTAACACTTTTTCTTGTAGAAGAAAATGATTAACTTTCTAATGGTTTAATTATTTTTCTTGCAAGTTAGTGTTCGATTTTTATATGTGTATCGCAACAGGTGTATTAAATCGCTACAATTTGCTGCATAACTTTTTATGAAAAAAGAAAATAAACCTTAGTATTATGAATATTTAGAAAATTGGCACAGAAATTGCAATATAAGAAAGTGGCTACAATATACACTTTGAAAATGAGAAAGGAGAGGCAGTAATAAAAGAACATTGTATTCTTAATATTTCATAAAAAATGAAAGCCATTGCAATGTAAAAACCATTTCTAAGCTAAGAAAGGGGAGGAAGTAATGAAAACAGTGGCAACAAAAAACGCACAAATACTCGCTATTGATGCGGGAGGAACAATGACAGACACGTTCATCATTGATGAAAACGGAGATTTTGTTGTTGGAAAGGCGCAATCTACTCCGGAAGACGAATCAGTAGGTCTTCTTAACTCTGCAAGAGATGCACTTACGTATTGGAATACGACCGTCGAAGAGGAATTTCCAAAATTGCTTGCCGGGGTTTATTCTGGAACAGCGATGTTAAACCGGCTTGTGTCAAGAAAAGGGCGGAGAGTAGGCTTAATTGTTAACAAAGGGATGGAAGACTTCCACAGAATGGGAAGAGCGATCCAGGCTTATCTCGGATATTCTTACTCCGATCGTCTGCATTTAAATACACACCGCTATGATCCGCCGCTTGTACCGCGTGAATTGACAAGGGGAGTGACGGAGAGGGTAGATTTATTCGGAAATGTCGTCATTCCGCTGTATGAACATGAAGTAGCGCCAGTTGTTGAGGATCTGTTAGAACGGGATGTGGAAGCGATTGTCATCAGCTTGCTTCATTCATATAAATATCCTGCCCATGAGAGGAAAGTGCGGGACATAGTAAAAGAAACGATGAAACGACTCGGCAAAGAAGTCCCTGTCTTCGCTTCTGTTGATTACTATCCGGTCAGAAAGGAGTCCCACCGCACCAACACCACAATCATTGAAGCATATGCTGCCGATCCTTCGCGCGAAACACTTCAAAAAATCGACAGTCGTTTAAAAGATCATGGTTCCAAATTTGATTTGCGCGTGATGGCGAGCCACGGCGGTACAATTAGCACTCAAGCTAATGAATTGGCTCGAACACTAGTCTCTGGTCCGATCGGAGGGGTAATTGGAGCCAAATACCTCGGCGAGAAACTTGGTATTCCGAATATTGCCTGTTCTGATATCGGCGGCACGAGTTTTGACATGGCACTTATTACACAGGGAGATTTAAGTATTAATACTAGTCCGGATATGGCCCGTCTTGTTCTTTCGCTTCCGCTTGTTGCGATGGATACGGTTGGAGCAGGCGCCGGAAGTTATGTAAGAATTGATCCGAACTTCAAGTCACTCACACTTGGACCGGACAGTGCAGGTTCCAGAGTAGGAGTTTGTTATCCAGAAGGCGGTGTCGAGACGGTAACAGTTTCAGACTGTCACGTCGTTCTTGGGCTGATTAATCCTGACAATTTCCTTGGCGGGGAAGTGAAATTGTATCCGGAACGCGCTTATGAAGCGGTGAAAAAGCAAGTTGCCGAACCGCTTGGCTTGTCTGTCGAAGATGCCGCTTACGGTGTGATAGATCTCTTGGAGTCACAGCTGCGCAATTATTTAGAATCAATGATTCTTGGAAAAGGGTATTCACCTTCACAATATGTATGCTTCTCTTATGGCGGCGGCGGTCCGTTACATACGGCCGGGTATACGAAGGGGCTTGGTTTTGAAGATGTTCTTGTTCCAGCGTGGGCTGCAGGATTTTCTGCATTTGGCTGCGGTGCTGCGGATTTTGAATACCGTTATGATAAAACACTTGATATCAATGTTAATGACGGTGCCCGGGATGAAGTGAAATTCAAAGCAGGAAAAGAGCTGCAAGGAGCTTGGGATGAGCTTATGGAAAAGGTGGCGGCCGAATTTGAGAAAAACCAGTTTAAGAGAAAAGATGTCGATTTCCGGTTATATTTCCGCATGCAGTACCAAGGGCAGCTAAATGACCTGGAAATTGAAGCGCCGATCGCATCATTTAAAGGATTGGATGATTGGGATGCACTTGTCACGGCGTTTGACGACACATATACACGAGTGTACGCAAAAGCGGCGCGATCCCCTGAACTTGGTTACAGCATTACCGGTGCAATCGTTCGTGGAATTGTTGAAGTGGCAAAGCCGAGAATTCCTGAAGAGCCCCTTTCAAGCGAGACACCGCCAAAAGAAGCATTCCTCGGCATGCGTAATGTGTACTGGAAGGGCGAGTGGATTGTCGCTGATATTTGGGAAATGGAAAAGCTTAAGCCAGGAAACAAAATCAACTCATTTGCGATTCTTGAATCTCCGGCAACAACGTTTGTCATTCCGCCGGGGTTTGAAACGTTCCTAGATCAACACCGCATCTTCCATTTGAAAGAACTCTAATTTATAAAGGAGGGTATTACCGTATGGATACGATCTTAGCAAAGGGTCAAAAACGCCGTAATACGATTGGTTGGGATGGAAAAACGCTTAAAGAAATGCGCCAGGAAGTCGATGAACTCAGCCGTGCAACAGGCCACTATGCCGGTTTGAAAAAATTGCCCTTGAAGGAATCTGACCCGATCCGCTATGAGAAAATTTTTGCAAAACTGCGTGGTGGCGTCGTTCATGCAAGGGAAACAGCAAAAAAAGTAGCAGCCTCTCCAATTGTTGAGCAAGAAGGTGAATTATGTTTTACCCTATATACGCCTGAAGCCGATTCGGTTGTAACATCCACAGGCATTATTATTCACGTGGGTACGATGGGTGCTGCAATCAAATATATGATCAAAAATGATTATGAGGCGAATCCGGGTATTGAAGACGGCGATATTTTCTGTAATAACGACTGTCAAATCGGAAATGTTCACCCTTGTGATGTCCATACGATTGTTCCAATTTTCCATGAAGGTGAGCTTATTGGCTGGGTAGGCGGTGTAACACACGTTATTGACGTAGGGGCAACTGCTCCGGGAAGTATGACGGTTGGTCCTGTTACTCGATACGATGATGGCTACCAGGTCGCCTGCCGCAAAATCGGGAGAAACGATACATTATCAAAAGACTGGCTAATTGAGAGTCAGCGGTCCGTCCGTACAACGAAGTACTGGCTTTTGGATGAGCGCACTCGTATAGCCGGCTGCCATATGATTAGGGATCTTGTCCTTGATCTCGTAAAAGAAGAGGGTGTTGACACTTATAAACAATTTATTCGTGAAGTCATTGAAGACGGACGCCGCGGATTTGTAAATCAGATCAAGACATTGCTAATACCGGGTAAGTATCGCCAAGTGTCGTTTGTTGATGTTCCATATGAAAATCTTGATGTCCCGCCATATGCGCGAATAAATACGATCATGCACGCACCGACTGAGCTAACTGTTCATAAAGACGGTAAATTTCAGATTAATTTTGAAGGAGTAAACCGTTGGGGATGGCACAGTTATAATGCCACACCGGTTTCGATTACGAGTGGAATTTGGGTAATGATGTCCCAGACATTGATTCCAAACGACAGAGTAAACGACGGTGCACTCTATGCTAGTAAATTTGATTTGCCATATGGATCATGGCTGAATCCTGACGATATCAGAACGGCACACAGCTATGCATGGCATTTCCTCGTTTCTGCGTGGAGCCCGTTATGGCGTGCGCTAAGCCGAAACTATTTTGCTCGCGGATATTTGGAAGAAGTGAATGCCGGAAATGCGAATACCTCGAACTGGCTGCAGGGCGGGGGATATAACCAGTTTAATGAGAATCACGCCGTCAATAGTTTTGAATCAGCTGCTGAAGGTGTCGGAGCCAGTGCGGTAAGAGACGGTATAAGCCACGCAGCGGCGATCTGGAACCCTGAAGGCGATATGGGAGATATGGAGATTTGGGAACTTGCGGAACCGCTGCTTTACCTTGGTCGAAGCATTAAGCCGAACACGGCCGGTTATGGAAAATACCGCGGCGGAAGCGGGTATGAAACTCTAAGGCTGGTGTGGGGTGCGAAAGATTGGACCATGTTCTTTATGGGCAACGGCTATATGTCTAGCGATTGCGGCTTAATGGGAGGATATCCGGCAGCATCAGGCTATCGATTTGAAGCTCATGGCACGAACATAAAGGAATTGATCGATAAAAAACTGCCGATCCCTACAGGAGGAGATCCTGATCCTGATAATCCTGAATACGACAAGTTAATCGAAGCGAAAGAAATTATCCGACATAAGCAATCAATTACGACGGAAACGATTTTTGAAAATTACGATCTGTATTTGAATTATCTTCGTGGGGGTCCAGGATTCGGTGATCCGCTTGAGCGAAAACCGAAAATGATTCAAGATGACTTAAATAACGGACACATTTTGCCTCGTTATGCGGAAAAGGTGTATGGTGCTGTAATTAGCCAAGATGATCACGGCAACTATATCGTTGATGAAAAAGAGACTGAAAAACGCCGCAAGGAAATTAGAAAAGAACGGCTTAAGCGTGGTGTGAAAACGAAAGAGTGGATGAAGAATGAAAGAGAGAAAATTATCAATAAAGATGCAGCTGTTCAAGTTCGTCACATGTATGCCGGAAGCTTCGCACTAAGTGAAACGTTTACAAACGAATTTAAACAATTCTGGAGCCTTCCGGAAAATTGGGAACTGACAGAAGACGAGTTGGGGGTTCCGGTGTTCGGTGCAAAAATTAAACGCTAATAAATCGATTTGATAGAGGTGAGGATGAGGATATGACAACGTACGATCGAAAAACAATTGAAGAGTTAATTGATGGGACAATTGATTTTCATAAATTAAAACAAATGCTTTCCAATTTTAAAGATGCCGACCGTTTCGAGAAGTATATAAGTATTCTTCAAGAACGCGTCCCGTGGGATGATCCCATTTTGCTTCCGGCAGGACTGCACCTGTATATTGTTCAAAAGAAAAATGGTGATCGGATCGTAAAATGTGATTGCGGGCATGAATTTTGTAATGCGAGCGACAATTGGAAATTGCACGCGCTTATATATGTTCGCGATGATGAGGAAAAAATGACCGAACTTTATCCGAAACTGCTTGCACCAGATCCGGAATGGCAGGTCATTCGTGAATATTACTGTCCTAACTGTGCGACCCAGTTAGAGGTAGAAGCGGTAGCCCCGTGGTATCCAGTAATAAAAGATTTTGAGCCGGATATTGATACATTTTATAGTGAATGGTTAAATCGCCCGCTTCCGCAGGTGAAATAAAAGAAATTGGACGAAAAATAAGAAAGCTGCCAGGCACTTCTAAGAATGGTGGGTGACTGACAGCTTTTTTTAATTTATTTACAGATTCGGGTGATTATTATTTTGAACCTTTACTTGGTTTAACATTGTTTCTGTATAAATTCGTTCTGAAGAACTGATATTTCGTTCGTTTTCTTTTGGATCTGTCGTGATGCCTTTTCTTTTATACAGTTTATCTATAATAAATCCGAATAAAATTAGAGCCGTTCCGAGTATTAACAAAAGGACAAATACATTCATTAGACGGACCTCCTTTATTTTTATTATAACAAAAATTTAGAATATTTACTTTTTAATATCGTTTGGTGGCTGCATTTTTTCTAGGTGCTATTAGGAATTTGATTGTTTTTTAATTGACCCCATTTTTTGGATTAACTTCTGATACCAGCTTCGCGTCTCTTTCGAATTGTGTCCATTGATGAAAATCTTATTGTTTTCCAATTCGATATACAAGTAAGGAGAAGAATCTTTCCGGATAAATAGCAGGCTGCTTCCGTATCCTTCAACCATGAATTTGCCTTTTGCCATAGTTGATAGCCCTTAACCGTCTTGTTTCCAAGTCACCTTAGGCATTTTTTTCATTAATTCAATCCGCTGAATGTCCTGATATTTCCATTCATCTCCTTGAACTACTCACCGCTTAACACCCTGACGGGTTGTTTGAATCGGGAGATTCCTACGAACACCGAAGTAACCTTCGGTTATCTTAGTAAGAAAGAAGTTGAACACGAATCTAGAACAGCCAATCGTTTTGTTAATGAGTTCCATTTGTTTTTTGTTTGGATAGATACGAAATTTATAGGCTTTGTGGAAGATCATGACGCTTACCTCACTTCCGTGGAGTACATATGTTCTTATTATATCATAATGAGGAAGGTCTTGGCTATCGCCAACCGACATTCATCTCCCACTTACTCATTGGGCTTTGCCCTTCACTTTCCTTGAAGTGGGGGTCTTTTGTCGGAATAGGATAAATAAATCCTCCGAGCAAAAAAATAAACATAAAGCCAAATTGGACTTCCATTACGTATTTGAATGGTGTGAAATTCAAGGGGAGCAGAATTGCCATGCCAGCAGCGGTTGCGATTAATAATGTCCCGATTTTTTGCGGGTAGCCATTTTCAATTAATTGCTGCTGTTCTTCCTCTGATCGTGTGGAAAACCCGGGGATCAGCCAATTGGCTTCCATTTTTCGAATCGCCCAACCCAGCGTGAATAACAGCAATACGATAAAAAGTTGAACACCGATAAGAATCCACATAAAGAGGCCTCCTTTATATCTTAATTTTAAGTAGCATCCTTGTCTGTTGGTAAAAAATTACATTATCACCTGATATTACGAATAATTATGCTGCTTTGATTCATTTTTCCTAAAAAAGGCGCCAGGCACCTATCAGAGGCTAATGTTTATTGATAGTGCATCTCCTTTTTTTGACCCTTTTTGATGCTAACCCTTTAAATCGAAATACTTTTTTATTAAAATGAATATAAATAATTTTCAGAAAAGGGTGAGCGTATGAAGAAAGATGATACTGAGCATCTTAAAATCTATTAAGCTGATAAGTTTGCACAAGATATACAAAGAGAAAGTTAAGCCCTTTAAAAATTTGGGAAAATATTTAATAGATCAAACCAAAATATCGATAAGGATGGGAGATTTATTTTGAAAAAATTAGCCGGAAAAAGAATTGCTTTAGTAGGGCAGCGTAAAAATGAAGAATTAAGTAAAATTATTGAAAATCTTGGAGGGATCCCGCTTATTCGTCCTGCCCAAGGAACCGTTATTCTTGATGATTCGAATATTGAATCAGACTTAAAAGCTTTAGTAACAGGCAGCTTTGATTGGATGATCTGTACGACAGGTATAGGTATGGATACACTTTATAACATTGCAGGGAAAATGGGGTATGAGCAAGAATTTATTGAAGTTTTAAGGAAAGTAAATGTCGCAGCTAGGGGTTATAAGACTGTTAATTTTCTAAAAAGACTAGGGATTACACCGGTTGTCCGCGATGATGATGGAAGTACAGCCGGGTTATTAAGGCAACTTGCTGTTCATGATTTGAAAGGATGCAGAGTAGCTTTGCAATTACATGGAGATCCTGCTCCAATGCTTATTCAATGGCTGGATGAGCAAGGTTGTGATTATAGGGAGATTCTTCCTTATAAACATGTGCCTCCGAATCCTGAAGTGATGGAACAATTAATTACTGAAATATTAAACGGGGATATTGATGCCGTTAATTTTACAAGTAGACCGCAGGCTAGGTTTTTCATGAGTTATGTCCGGGAAAAAGGTGTCGAGCAAGACATTCTGAAGGCTTTCGCTGATAATGTTATTGCTGTTGCGGTAGGAAGAGTGACAGCTCAAGCTTTAAAAGAAGAAGGTATTGAACGGATAGTCGTTCCTGAATATGAACGAATGGGAAGTGCAATCATAGCTCTAGCTCAGTATTATCATGAAAAAAGGGGTCTGGCCCCATCATCACATTAAAGCGTTAATAAAAAATACATTTCCGATAAAATTTATATGAAAACTTTATTGACATCATGAAGAATTATGATATTATTTTAAATAATCAGACTTATCGAGAGCGGTGGAGGGAATTGGCCCTATGAAACCCGGCAACCTGCAAATTCAGCAAGGTGCTAATTCCAACAAAATGTAAATCATTTTGGAAGATAAGGTATATGTCAATAATTTACCTGATGATTCTTTCCAAAATGGAAAGATTTTTTATATTTTAAAGTTTTATATTGTTTAAAGTAGATAAACATTATTGGCTTTTACACGCTTTCTATCATCAGTGCCCAGCCAGTTTTCATCCTTGAAAAGACTTACTCGAGTATCTTGCGAAAAGCATGATTTAATAAAGTGGTGCTTTGGCAGCTCGCGAGTCGCGTCGATCCTGCTAAGGAAGACAAAAACGGCTTCACAGGCAAGCTCGTAAGTATTTGCCCAGACAAACAAAGGAGCTTGAACTTTTCTTAATATCATAATTAAATAAGAAATACTAAGCTGACTAGACAAACTAGAGGCGGTATTAACGATGATCAACGATGATCTATTGTTAATACTGCCTTTTTTATTGGAGGCAGTTAAAATGAGTAATTTATTGGTATACGAAAATTTTGAAACATTTACCACTGTTGATTTTTCAATTGATAATGAAACAAAAGGGGCTTTGGAGGTTTTGGAGTGGGCCTATTCCCACTATGGAGATGATTTGGTATATGCCTGCAGCTTTGGGATAGAAGGAATTGTTATGATTGATTTAATTTCAAAAGTTTATGAGCAGGCAAGGGTAGTTTTCTTAGATACTGATCTTCATTTCAAAGAGACGTATGAATTAATAGAAAAGGTAAAGAAACGGTATCCACGATTGCGGATAGAGATAAAGAAGCCGGCACTTACACTTGAAGAACAGGCCTTGCAGTACGGAGACAAATTATGGGAGAGAGAGCCGAACAAATGCTGTGAAATAAGAAAAGTAATCCCGCTTAATGACGTCCTCTCGGGGGTCGCCGCCTGGCTATCGGGCTTAAGAAGAGAGCAGTCTGAAACAAGAAAGAACACACAATTTATTAATAAAGACAATAAATTCAAATCAATAAAAATTTGCCCGCTTATCCATTGGACATGGAAGGATGTCTGGCGCTATGCCCATAAACAAGGCCTGCCTTATAACATTTTGCATGATCAAGGATACCCGAGCATTGGGTGTGAAAAATGCACACAGCCGGCAATAAATGAAGGTGATTTAAGGTCGGGGCGCTGGAGCGGGACAGGGAAAACCGAATGCGGACTGCATACATGAGGCTGAAGTAAATATAAATATTTCATTCATTCCAGAAATAAACACAATTGGGAGGAATAACAATGACATTAAGCAAACCGCATGGGGGAAAATTGATCAACCGTTGGAACCCCGATTACAATATCTACCATATTGATAAAGAGATTGAATTGGACGGGATTGCATTAAGTGATCTGGAGTTGATTGCTACAGGAGGCTATAGCCCGATAGAAGGGTTTTTGACACAAAAGGATTATGACTCAGTTGTGGATGAAATGCGTCTTTCAAGCGGCGTTGTATGGAGCATTCCGATTACACTTCCGGTGACAGAGGACAAGGCTAAAAACATATCAATCGGTGAAGAAGTAAGGCTGGTGAACAATGGGATTTCGTACGGAGTGATAAAGGTTTCCGATATTTATGAACCTGACAAAAGGAAGGAAGCACTGGCTGTATATCGAACTGAAAGTGATGAGCATCCAGGCGTTCAAAAACTGTACAGCAGAGGCAACGTTTACATTGGGGGAGAAATCCAGCTAGTAAAAAGAATCGAACGCGAAAAGTTTCAGGAATTTTATCTGGATCCTAAAGATACGAGAAAGGTTTTTCAAGAAAAGGGATGGAATACAGTTGTCGGCTTTCAAACAAGGAATCCGGTTCACAGGGCCCATGAATATATCCAAAAATCGGCACTTGAAATTGTAGATGGGTTATTGCTGAATCCGCTTGTTGGTGAAACGAAGTCCGATGATATCCCGGCTGATATAAGGATGGAAAGCTATCAGGTTTTACTTGACCATTATTACCCTAAAAACCGAGTATTTCTATCAGTATTTCCAGCTGCCATGAGATATGCCGGACCAAGGGAAGCTGTATTCCACGCACTTGTAAGAAAAAATTACGGTTGTACCCATTTCATTGTAGGCCGGGATCATGCGGGTGTAGGAAACTTTTATGGAACGTATGATGCCCAAAAGATTTTCAGTAACTTCACGGAGGAAGAACTCGGAATCACTCTTTTATTCTATGAACATAGCTTTTATTGCAATAAATGCGAAAACATGGCATCAACGAAAACATGTCCGCATGATAAAGAACATCATGTTATTTTATCCGGAACAAAAGTCAGAGAGATGCTGCGCAATGGGGAAATCCCGCCAAGCACTTTCAGCCGGAAAGAAGTGATAGAAGTGTTGATTAAAGGAATGAAGAAAACGGCGGTACAAGTATAACGGAAAAAGGAGGACTCATATTGGCTGCAAGCTCAAATGTTACATGGCATGAATTATCTATTACAAAAGAGTTTCGAAGGGTGCAAAATGCCCATCATAGTTTTGTTATTTGGTTTACGGGACTGTCAGGCTCTGGAAAATCGACAGTGGCGAACGAATTGGCAAAGGAGCTTTATAAAAACGGAATCAGCAACTATGTGCTTGATGGCGATAATATCCGCCATGGTTTAAACAAAGATCTTGGTTTTTCGGAGGAAGACAGAAAAGAAAATATCCGCAGGATCGGGGAAGTGGCAAAATTATTTGTAGACAGCGGCCAAGTTGTTTTAACGGCGTTTATTTCACCATTTAAAGAGGATCGTAATCTCGTCCGAAATCTTCTAGAAGAAGATGAATTTATCGAGGTTTACGTTAAATGCCCAATAGAAGTATGTGAAAACCGCGATCCCAAAGGTCTTTATCAGAAAGCGCGAAATGGATTGATAAAGAACTTTACCGGCATTGACTCTCCGTATGAGGAACCTGAAAATCCAGAGATTGTACTTGAAACTGATCGTTTTTCAATTGAAGAATGTGTCGAGCAGCTAATCAGCTACTTAACGAAAAGAAATTTTATTTAAGTATAAGGGGGTAAAAACATGGCATACGAAAAAATTTGGAGAGATAATCCAAACCTTAATAAAACAGAGATTAAAAAGCTTCAAAAAGACGGCCTAAAGATCTTTGATGATATTCCGTACTATGCGAAGAACGGTTTCAGCTCGATACCGAAGGAAGAATGGGATATGTTCAAGTGGGCGGGTCTGTATTTACAGAGGCCGAAAGAAGACGGCTATTTTATGATGCGTGTTACCATTCCATCGGGCATTTTAACGAATGAGCAGGCAGTTACACTGGCGAATATCGCTAAAGATTACGGCCGGGGAGTCTATGATATTACAACAAGACAGGCAGTACAATTTCACTGGCTGACGATTGAACAAATTCCCGATATTTTTGATCGCCTAAAAAAAGTGGGCTTGTCTACGGCAGGTGCTTGCGGGGATATAACAAGAAACATTGTCGGAAATCCTCTAGCAGGCATTGATCCAAATGAACTGTTCGATACTAGAGATATAGTAAGGGAAGTTTACGAGTACTTCCAATTTAATGAGGATTTTTCAAATCTTCCGCGTAAATACAAAATTTCTATCAGCGCAAATGTGTATAATTCTTCCAATGCGGAAATTCATGACTTATCATTTGTTCCTGCTTATAAAGAAATAAATGGCGAAAGAGTAGCGGGCTTTCACGTGAAAGTCGGCGGCGGCTTGTCTTCCGTACCGAAGCTGGCAGAGACGCTGGATGTATTTATAACTCCGGATCAAACATTAAAAGTAGCTATAGCGGTCACTACTATATTCCGTGATTACGGCTATCGTGAAAAGCGCCACCGTGCGCGTATGAAATTTCTTGTCGCAGATTGGGGTCCTGAAAAATTCAAGGAAAAGTTATTGGAATATACTGGCCCACTTCCTGAAAAAGGTGAAGATGCGGTGAAAGGATGGTCCGCCGGATACTATTATGGGGTTCACAAACAAAAACAGGATGGATTGAATTTTGTGGGAGTCAATATTCCTGTCGGACGTTTAACTCCTGATGATGTACTCGAATTTGCTCGTTTATCAAAAATTTATGGGAATGGGGAACTTAGAAACTGTAATTCTCAAAATCTGATTATTTCGAACATACCTGATGAAAATGTTGACGCGTTGCTAAAGGAAGATTTATTTAAAAAATTCCCTATTTCCCCGAATAAAGTGGTCGGCTATTCCGTTTCATGCACCGGAATCGAGTATTGCAACTTGGCGCTGGTGGAAACAAAAGAAAGAATGAAAAGAATTGCCGAGAATTTAGATAAGGAAGTGGATCTTGACGTCCCTGTACGCATTCACATGGTCGGCTGTCCGAACTCTTGCGGCCAGCGGCAAATCGCAGATATCGGGTTGCAAGGAATTAAGATGAAAAACAAAGACAAGGTCATGGTTGAGGCGTTTGAAATTTTTATTGGCGGTACGCTGAATAATGGCGGAAAATACAATGAAAGGCTAAAGGGCAAAGTTGAAGCGCATCAGCTTGAGTATATTTTGAAAGAGCTTCTGTTGTATTTTAATGAAACGAAGCTGCCAGGTGAGACATTCTATGATTATGTTGAAAGGGTTGGAACGTCTTCGTTACAGGAAAAATTGGATTTGCTATTAAGCAGTGTAGCAGTTTAATACATTGAAAGGTGATCGGCTTATGAATTTGTACCGGTTTGAAGTCACGCTTAAGGGTAATGAGGTCATTCACGTTGTCATCGCAGCCGAAAACGATGAAGATGCATTTCGCCTTGTCGATGTAGAGATTGAAAAGCATTTTTTGAAACTACCTGAAATCCAGGATATTTCATTATACGAAAAGAAGAAAATTCGAAAAGGGAATGGGTTTGTGTTATCGCGTCTAGAAACAGCTTAAGCAAGCGGGAAGGATGTAGAAAATGGGGAAAGTTTACTTGGTTGGTGCAGGACCTGGTGATCCTGAGCTTATTACATTAAAAGGATTGAGATGTATCCAAGAAGCAGATGTTATATTATACGATCGATTAATTAATAATGAATTGCTAAACTATGCCAAACCGAATGCGGAATTGATATACTGCGGCAAGCTGCCAGGTTTTCATTTACTGCAGCAAGAGACAATCAACCATTTTCTTGTGAAGTACGCAAAAAAAGGAAATGTTGTAACGAGATTGAAAGGCGGGGACCCATTCGTTTTTGGAAGGGGCGGAGAGGAAGCAGAAGCTCTTGTTAAACATGGGATACAGTTTGAAATCGTACCGGGTATTACAGCGGGAATAGCGGCGCCGGCATATGCCGGCATTCCCGTAACACACCGGGAGTACGGTTCATCATTTGCCTTCATTACAGGCCACCGAAAAAACGGTGAAGAAGACAGCCACAAGTGGGATGCACTTGCAAGAGGGATCGATACTCTTGCCATCTATATGGGAGTAAAAAATCTTCCTTACATCCAGCAAAAGCTTCTTGAACATGGGAAAAACCCAAATACACCGGTAGCATTCATTCATTGGGGAACGTTCCGCGCACAAAAAACGGTCGTAAGCACTCTTGAATTTGCTGCAGAAACCGCCGCAAAGGAAAAAATAGAAAATCCTACTCTAATCATTATTGGAGAGGTTGTCAAGATGCGTGAGAAAATCAGCTGGTTCGAGCAGATGAATATCGATGAAAGACTGCTTGTAAGCGAGGGAATATAATGGAAGCTATTCTCTATATCTGTCATGGAAGCAGGGTGAAAAAAGCGTGTGAGCAGGCCATTGAATTTATAAAAAAATGCATGGCCCAAAACCCTGTTTCTATTCAAGAGTATTGCTTTCTTGAATTGGCGGCTCCCACGATCGAAGAAGCATATGAAAAGTGCGTCCAAAGAGGCGCTACTAAGATTGTTGTTCTTCCTGTTTTGCTCTTGACTGCTGTCCATGCAAAAGAAGATATACCAAACGAACTTGAACGAATCCGAAAACGATTCCCGAACGTGGAAATGGTATATGGGAGACCAATTGGCGTCCACCACCATATGATTGATATCTTGATTGAACGTCTCCTTGAAACAAGGGAAGAGCTTAGTGAAGATTCCATGGTTCTCTTAATCGGTAGAGGGAGCAGCGACCCGGACGTAAAGCGTGACTTAACCGAAATCGCACAGCTGCTAAAAAGGAAAGCAGGATTAAAAAGGGTTGACACATGTTATTTAACAGCAGCAAAACCTGGTTTGGAAGAGGCTCTTTTTACTGCAAAGCAGAGCAGCTATAGGAAAATATTTATCATCCCATATCTGCTTTTTACAGGAATTTTGATGAATACCATTAAAAAAACCATTAAGGCAGGCTTCGCTGATGGAGAAAAGGAATATGTATTATGCAATTATCTTGGATACCACCCGTTGATTGGAAACATATTGCGGGAACGTTATAACGAACTTTTGGGAGGCAGCGACCGTGTATCCCATTATGCTTGATATGACCAATAAGCTATGTGTTATCATTGGCGGTGGGAAAATTGCTTATCGAAAAGTGGTTCCATTACTCAAAGCAGGAGCAAACATCCATATCGTAAGTCCGGAAATATGTGACGAGATAAATAAGCTCTGGACTGAACAGAAGGTAAAAGTGTTTTTAAAAGAAGTAGAAAAGGCTGACTATGAACATGCTTTTATGATCATTGCGGCTACAAATTCGAAAGAAATAAATGAACAAATTTATAAAAATACAACGGAAAATCAGCTGGTTAATATCGTTAGCGATCAAGAAATGGGGAATTTCCACATACCTGCTTCCGCAGTAAGAGGACGATTGGTGATAAGTGTTTCAACTGGCGGGGCAAGTCCGGCTCTTGCGAAAAAAATAAGAAATGATTTACTTGATCAATTTGATGAATCCTATGAAGGTTATCTTGATTTCTTGTGGGAAGTCCGCAAGAAAATCAAGAACAGCCGTTTATCAGAGACGGAGAAATCAAATCTGTTACTCAAATTGGCAGAGGAAAAATTTAAAGATTCCGAGAAAGAAAGAAACAGATTTATGACTTGGATGCAAGAATTTTTAGTTGATTAAAAAAATTGTTAAGTATTATCAAGTTTATCGGTTTTATAAAAGACCTTTTTAAAAACAGAAAGGATCATCATCCTCTTTTGACTATAAATTATACTAAAAAGATCGGAATAGGAGGTTTTTATGAAAAAATTACTTGTTTTAGCTTTCGTTGGATTTGTTGCACAGTTAATTGATGGATCATTAGGAATGGCTTATGGAGTTACTTCCTCATCACTTCTTCTGGTCTTTGGAATCGCTCCGGCTGTGGCATCGGCTTCTGTTCACTTATCCGAAGTTGTAACGACAGCAGCATCGGGGATTTCACATATTAAGTTCGGAAATGTGGATCGAAAAATGGTGTTTCGCCTAACTATTCCAGGTTCTATCGGGGCCTTTGTCGGAGCCTGTTTTTTAAGCAATTTGCCTGGAGAAATTGTAAAACCATATGTTTCAACATTTCTTTTAATTCTTGGTGTCTATATCATTTTCCGGTTTTTGTTTTTGTTTAAACCGGCTGAAGAAAAGGAGTCTCCGCCGTTGCCGTATAAACAGTCCATCCTTTTAGGACTGATTGCCGGGTTTGCTGATGCTACTGGAGGTGGTGGCTGGGGACCGATTGCAACGCCCATTCTTTTATCTAAAAAAGGAATGACAGCTCGTAAAGTTGTTGGAACAGTAGATACAACAGAGTTTGCTGTTGCTATATCAGCCTCTTTAGGTTTTATCCTTTCTCTTGGATGGAACACAGTGAATTGGATATGGGTATGTGCTTTGATGCTTGGAGGAGTTGTTGCTGCACCCATTGCAGCTTGGCTTGTTAAGATCATGCCAGCACAGATGATGGGAGTTTTGGTGGGAGGATTTATCATTTTGGTGAATGCCCGAACTTTACTATCAGCCTGGCTGCCGAATTCTTCTGAATATTATTCTCTTATTTACAGTATTATTTTATTATTATGGGGAACAGCTATAATTTTCTCTGCCAAAAAACTAATCAATGTAAACAAAAATAACCTAGTAAAAGGTTCGAACATCCAAAGTGATAATTGAGCAATCTGAGTCCACATCCGGGCTCAGGTTTTTTATTTTTATATGAAAAAAAGCTGGCATTTTGCCAGCTTTTTGATTATTTGTACACTATTACTTTTACAGTTTTGACACCCCATTGGATAGCTTTTGAATGTGAAGGCATGAATACATCAATTCTATTGCCTCTGATTCTTCCTCCTTTATCAGCTGCAATCGCATAGCCGTAACCTTCCACATAAACCTTTGAACCTAGTGGAATTATTTTTGGATCAACGGCAACTACTTTTATCGAAGAATTTTTCTTTAAATTTAAGCCTGTAGCCGTTATTCCGTTGCAGCCTTTGCAAGTTGCTGTATAAGCAGACGCTTTAACAGTGATTGTTTTATACACTGCTGTTTTAGCTGATGCGACTTTTGCGGTAGTTCTAGCGGCAGCATTCGCTGTTCCTGAAATTTTTAAAATCTGCTTTGGCTTGATTACATCGCTCTTAAGATGATTCCAGCTTTTTAACTGGCTGACAGTCACTTTATATTTTTTAGCTATGTCCCAAAGAGTGTCACCGTTTTTTACTTGATATGTACCTGCTGCCGAAGCTACTCCTGAAAATCCAAAAACTAGAAAGATTGATGAAGTAATATATAATAGTAGTTTCTTCAACTTACTAAAACCCCTTTGTTAAATCTATGTTTTTTTTCGTAAACATAGAATAACAAGAAAATATAACAGTAATGTTTCAATGAATTACTAATTATGTTACAAAATGAAGACATCGGTTTATCATTGTAATTAGAGGAAGTAGCTTACATACAAAACTTGATTTATTTTGAATTGAGAATTTTTGAAGATAAACTATTTGACATCTAAATTAATAAAACATATAATCACAAATGTAGCTAGCAAATGTTAGCGCTTTAATAATATTAAATCGCTTTCAAGGCTAGCAAACTATAATGAGTGTGGTATCTAAACTGATTCATCCTTTGTTAAATTAAAAGTCTTCCGACCGTCGTCATGGCGAAATCGTTCTATTAGTCACTGAAGCCCGTGTAAACAAAAATTTAACTAATATCAACAGAGAGGTGCTTAAACGTGTTACGAGATAAAGATTTGCAATCTATCCAGGAAGTAAGAAACTATCTTGAAGAAGCAAAATCAGCGCAAGAAATCGTTGCAAAAATGACACAAGAAGAGATTGACAAAATCGTTGAAAGCATGTCGAATGCGGGAAGAGAAGCAGCAGAACGATTGGCTGCCATGGCAGTAGAAGAAACAGGTTTTGGTAACGTTCCTGATAAAATTACAAAAAATTTGTTTGCTTCAGTTGATGTTTACAACTCTATCAAAGATGTGAAAACAGTCGGAATTATTAATCGGGATGAAGAAAATAAAATTTGGGAAGTGGCTCAACCTGTAGGGATCGTTGCAGGAATCGTGCCATCTACAAACCCAACTTCAACAATTATTTTTAAATCATTAATTGCAGTTAAAGCTGGAAATGCAATTGTATTCAGCCCGCATCCAGGTGCTGCAAAAAGTTCACTAGAAGCTGCAAAACTCATGCAAGAAGCAGCTGAGCGCGCAGGAGCTCCTAAAGGTTTAATTTCTTGCATCACTCAACCAACATTAGCTGCAACAAATGAGCTTATGAAACATAAATTAACAGGCGTAATTCTTGCAACTGGCGGTCCTGGTATGGTGAAAGCGGCATACAGCTCTGGAAAACCAGCATACGGCGTAGGACCTGGCAACGTACCTGTCTACATTCATGAAAGTGCAGACATTGCAAAAGCTATTGAACTAATCATTGAAAGTAAGACTTTTGACTACGGAACAATTTGCGCTTCCGAACAAGCTCTTTTAGTTGATGAATCTATTAAAGAAAAAGTTGTTGCCGAATTAAAACAACAAGGTGCTTACTTCTTAAATGAAGATGAGAAACGTAAAGTTGAATCCGTCATCATGGTAAACGGTGCATTAAACGCTAAAATCGTTGGTAAAACTCCACAAGTGATTGCGGAAATGGCTGGAATTGAGGTTCCGTCTGACGTAAGAGTTCTTGTTGCGGAAGAAACAGGAGTGGGTAAAGAATATCCATTCTCAATCGAAAAATTATCTCCAACTCTAGCATTCTATACAGTGAAAGGTATGGAAGAAGCAAGCGCTCTTGCTCAAGAAATGCTTGAAAAAGGCGGTCTAGGCCACACAGTTGGAATTCACGCCCAAGACGAAAAAGTAATTGAAGCGTACACAATCAATAAACCTGCTGGACGTATTATTGTAAATGCTGGTACAACATTTGGTGGAATTGGTGCAACTGTGAATGTAAAACCATCCTTGACTCTTGGATGCGGTGCTATGGGTAACAACGTTACATCTGACAATGTTACAGTAACACATTTATTCAACATTAAACGTGTTGCATTTGGCGTCCGCGAAATGCCAAAAAAAGATGAAAGCGCTCAAAAAGAACCAGCTCTAACAAAATAAGAAAGCAAAAAACAATAATTGTACCACAAACCCGGTGTTAAATCGGGTTTGTGGTTTTTTATTTATGTCGGTCTAACCCCTCAATACACATAGTGCGAGAGTCCCTCAACGAATTAATGTTTTAAAGTGGTGCAGGCTTAACTACCTCATGACCTGTAAATGCCGCGATATTTTCTCTCCATCAGATTTATTCATTATATTTTCTCCTTATCATAAAGATTTATGAACGCAAATCGGACATTTTTGCAATTTTTTGGGAGAATATGCATTTCAGAAAAAGTGGATAACGGCTTTATCGAGTGGTTACGTTAAACATGTGGGAGGGTGATCTTAATTAACAGATCCTTCCCACTCAGTTAGCTGATGAATCGTTTATTAATAATGATAAAGATTTATCAGCAAAAATGACTGAATAGATAAGAATTAAGCATACAGAAAAAAGTGAGAGGTGGCGTTCATTTTGATAAGGGATAAAGATTTGCAATCCATTCAGGAAGTAAGAGACTACCTTGAACAAGCTAAATCAGCCCAAGATATCGTCGGAAAGATGTCACAAAGCGAGATCGACCAAATTGTTGAGAGCATGGCGAATGCGGGAAGAGACGAAGCGGAACGATTGGCGACAATGGCAGTAGAAGAGACGGGTTTTGGTAAAGTGGCTGATAAAGTTGTGAAAAATCTGTTCGCCGCTAATGATGTATACAACGCAATTAAAGATATGAAAACCGTAGGGATCATAAATCGGGACGAACAAAATCGTGTTTGGGAAATCGCTCAACCTGTAGGAATCGTCGCGGGAATCGTCCCATCAACAAATCCCACTTCGACAGCTATTTTTAAATCGTTGATCGCAGTCAAAGGAAGAAATGCAATCATTTTTAGCCCTCACCCGTCGGCTGCAAAATGCACGGCTGAAGCGGTTAAAATCATGCAAGAAGCAGCTGAGCGTGCGGGGGCTCCAAAAGGGCTAATCTCTTGTATTACACAGCCGACATTGCCTGCAACGAATGAGTTAATGAAACATAAATTTACAAAAGTAATTCTTGCCACTGGTGGCAGCGCGATGGTGTTAGCGGCATATAGTTCCGGGAAACCAGCATACGGCGTAGGTCCAGGAAACGTACCATCATATATTCATGAAAGTGCGGATTTAGAAAAAGCCGCTAGACTTATCGTAGAAAGCAAAAATTTTGATTATGGAACGATTTGTGCTTCCGAACAAGCTCTTGTCGTTGATCAATCCATTAAAGAAAAGTTCATTTTCGAGTTAAAGAAGCAAGGTGCTTACTTTTTGGATGAGAATGAAAAACAAAAGGTAGTTTCTGTTATCATGGTAAACGGAAGGCTCAACGCCAATCAGGTAGGAAGATCTCCTCAGAAGATTGGGGAAATAGCCGGTATAGAGGTTCCTTCCGACGCGAAGGTGCTCGTAGCAGAAGAGACGAATGTGGGCAAAGAATATCCAGTTTCCATTGAAAAATTGTCCCCGGTTCTTGCATTTTATACGGTGAAGGATAAGGAAGAAGCAAGTGGTCTTTGCGGACAAATACTCGCATTTGGCGGATTGGGCCATACATTAGGTATTCACTGTAATGACGATAAGGTAGTAGAAGAATTTACCTTAGATAAACCGGTTTCACGTATTGTTGTAAATGGGGGTACGACGTTTGGAGGAATAGGCGCCACTACGGCAATATTCCCATCTTTAACACTGGGATGCGGCGCGATTGGTAATAACATTTCGTCTGATAATATTGGGGCAAAACATATGATCAATATTAAACGTGTGGCGTATGCGATCCGCGAGATGCCAAAACAGGACGAAGTTTCGCAAAAAGAACATGCACTAACGAAATAAAAAAAAGGACCGTAATAATTAATGAGGTTGACCCGTAGGTTTCTGGCTCTTCGTTTGGGTCAGCCTCATTTTTTGACCTATTCAAAATGCTTGGTTTCGGTACGTCGTTGGAGTAAGTAGTTGGAGATTAGTCTCCTTCATATTCGATTCTTAACGGCAGCCTAATTGCCGAAATGCTTCCTCACTCATTCGCTCCGGTGTCCAAGGCGGATTCTACGTGATTTGTACATCGACATCTTTAATCCCCTCAACGTCTGCCAGCGCCCGTTTCACAAACGTCACTTTCCAGTATTTTTTATCGAGCTGTACTGTTTCGTAGGTAAATCCTTTTCCCTTCATAACCGCAAAGAGGGGTACGGGTTTAAACGGAGCATGTAAAATAAATGTATCCCCCGCTTCGAGCGGATGAATAGCATTCATAATTTTTTGGAAAGGCTCGATCTTCTTTTGTAAATCTTCGCGAACATCTAATTCGATAATTTTTCCCATTGTCCTCATCTCCTATTCCTTTTTATGATAGTGAATTTCAATCTTAATTGTTTTGATTTTTATTACAGATTACTAAAAAATCTCATTTTTTAACCGCTTTGGAATGTCAGTTCTTAAGTTAGCATTTGGTGCTGCTAATGCCTGAACCCATGATCCAAGTTCTGTGACATCGATGATCGGAAAAGGTTTTTGTAACATAACGTTCACTTGAACATTTTTGATGAGCCGTGATACGCTCGACTTGTAAACGAAACCATGAATGCTTCTGCAACAATAGGGTTATGTTAATTTTTTTGTAAAGTCCCTCGGTAATATGTCAAGTACCAAAATCAAAGGAACTGGAAATTCTAATCCGCAAAAGTTCTAAAAAAGGCAATACTTAAGAAAACTAGTAAAATTTATGTCCCCAGCGCGCTTGTTGATCAATCACCACCATGAGCTGCCAGGAAGCTGCCGCTTTTAGCAAGGGTTGCCAGAGGGAACAGTCTGCTGGTTAGAAGTTCAAACAAGAGCTGGGGAAACATACTTTCATAGTAGTCAAAGCTACAGGAGGGATGAGGATTTCCACAAATGATACTAAGACCATTATCTAGAGACATCACGAAAAGTCCGCCCCAAAAGACGAAATTTTTCAGATAGTGGGGGCTAGCCCACACTATCTGAACGAATCTTATGAAGTTATCAAAGAACAAAAATCTAACTGGAAATTATCTTGAAAGCGGATTCTAAAAATACTATACGAGGGGTGAATATTATGCACATGGCTGATGCCTTGATCTCACCAGCTGTTGGTGGAACTATGCTGGTAGTCACTGCTGGAGTTGCAGCTTATTCAATCAAAAAACTCCAGAATGAAATGGATGAAAAGAAAATTCCTTTAATGGGAGTTATGGGGGCATTTGTTTTTGCAGCACAAATGATTAATTTTTCAATACCAGGTACTGGTTCAAGCGGACACCTCGGAGGAGGAATGCTGCTTGCAATATTATTGGGCCCTTATGCGGGATTTTTGACGATGGCTTCGATTTTGTTGATACAGGCATTGTTCTTTGGTGACGGCGGATTGCTTACTTATGGCTGCAACGTATTTAATCTTGGTTTTTATACCTGCTTTATAGCATACCCTTTAATATATAAATGGTTTATACGTAAAGGGGTTACTTCCAAAAGGATTTTGGCAGGTTCAATGGCTTCAGCGCTGGTTGCTCTCCAATTGGGTGCTTTTAGCGTTGTCCTTGAGACTCTTTTATCAGGTAAGACCGAATTGCCCTTTGGGAAATTCGTACTTCTGATGCAGCCGATACATCTTGCGATTGGGATAGTTGAAGGGCTGGTAACCGCAGCAATTGTTACTTTCGTATTGAGAGCCAGACCTGAAATTTTGGAAAAAGCAGCGAATGGGGAAGCCCTTGGCAATATATCTATGAAGAAAGTATTGACAGGTCTTTCAATCGCAGTAGTTATGGTTGGCGGTTTGCTTTCTTGGTTTGCTTCCGCAAATCCTGACGGCCTGGAATGGTCTATCGAAAAAATAGCAGGTACGACAGAACTGAAAGCTCCTGATGGCATTCATAAAATACTCTCAGAAATTCAAAGCAAAACAGCAATATTACCTGATTATAACTTTAAGACAAATGAAAGTGAAAATAAAGAAAAAACAGCTGCACAAGCTGAAAATACGTGGCCTGCTGTTAGTGCCGGAACAAGTGTTTCGGGTATAGTAGGTGGAGCATTGACCCTTGCACTGGCCGTATTTACAGGGTGGATAATCATTGTGGTTAAAAGGAAAAAGAGAAAAATTACCACTTAATTGATTAATTATTTTTATGACGGTGTAAAAACTACCTTTAGTTTTTAAGAGGAATTGATTTAAATGGCGAACATGATAAATTCATTATCTAATATGAGGCTTCTGGATGACCTGGCGCGGAAAGAGACCTTTATACACAGAATTCATCCATTAATTAAGCTCTTAACCACAGTCGTTTATTTGACTGTGGTTGTGTCATTTGAAAAGTATGAAATAAGCGGTCTTTTGCCTTTTATTTTTTTTCCTATACTAATTTTTGCCTTTGCAGAGATACCAGTTGCGCCAATTCTAAAAATGATATTGCTTATTGAGCCTTTAATCATCGGAATTGGAATATTAAATCCATTGTTTGATCATTATAAAGTGGTGGTTGGTGGAATTGCTGTTTCAAGAGGATGGGTTACTTTTTTATGCATTATTATAAAATGCAGTTTAACAGTGACAGCCAGCATTTTACTTATTGCAACCACAGGTATGGATCGATTGGCCGCAGCCTTGCGGATGCTCAAAATCCCTAAGATTTTTGTCTTACAGCTTTTATTAACATACCGATATATATCGGTACTGATCGAAGAGGTTTCCAGGATGATGCGGGCGTATTCCCTTAGGGCACCGGGACAAAAGGGAATAAAGTGGAGTGTTTGGGGTTCTTTTGCCGGACAAATATTGCTAAGGACTTTTGAGAGAGCAGAGCGGGTATATCAGGCAATGAGTTTAAGAGGCTTTACAGGAGAGTATCATACCGGAGATATTTCAAAATTAAGCTTTAAAGATCTTGCCTATTTTGCAGCATGGAGTCTGTTTTTTGTTATTGCAAAAATTTACAATATACCTGTATTGATAGGGTCATTGTTTACAGGAGTGATTCGATAGATGAGTCATCATAAAATTGAAGTAAGAAATTTGCATTTTTCGTATCCGGATGGACATGAAGCAATTAAAAATATGTCTTTTTCCATTTATCATGGTGAATCTGTGGGAATCATTGGTGCGAATGGTGCTGGGAAGTCTACGCTGCTGATGCTGTTGATGGGGGTTCTTTTTCCGGATGGTGGAGAAGTACTGGTAGGAGATGTTAGTGCAACAAAAAAGACATTACCGATGATACGCCAGAGATTGGGCATGGTTTTTCAGGACCCTGACGATCAATTGTTCATGACTACTGTTTATGATGACGTTGCCTTTGGACCACGAAATTATAAGCTGGAGGAGGAAGATGTGGATAGACGGGTGACGCAGGCATTGGAGATGGTTGGAATACCTCATTTGAAAGACCGGGCACCCTATAAACTATCAGGTGGAGAAAAGCGGTCTGCCGCAATTGCATCCGTTTTATCAATGCAACCTGATGTATTGATAATGGATGAGCCAACTTCAGGTCTGGACCCAAAATCAAGACGAAGAGTAATTGATTTGTTAAAAAGCTTTGAACATACAAAGATAATTACCAGCCACGATTTGGACATGGTGTTTGAAACCTGTAAAAGAATTATTGTGATAAAGAAAGGTGAAATAGCTGCAGATGGAACTACAGAGGAGATTTTATCCAATGTGGAATTGCTAGATAGCTGTGGTTTGGAATTACCTCTTTCACTTCAGAATTGTCCTATCTGTGGAGCTTCAAAAGGATGATTCGGATATGGAAAGAAGTCTATTGAACTTCACCAGTTTTTAAAAAAGAGGTTGGCTCAAAAGGTCGATTCAGCGACCTTTTGAGCCAACCTCTTTTTTTGTTCCATAAATAGAGTATTTTTTCAAGAAAAGCGGTCTTCGCGAACATCTAACTCAATAATTTTTCCCATGTCCTCATCTTCTTTTCCTTTTTATATAGTGAATTTCAATCTCAATTGTTGTGATTTTTATCATAGATTACTAAAAAATCTCATTTTTTAACCGCTCTTTATCAATTAAGATAAATCCTTCATCGTCCAGTTCGATAAGACCAAAATGGGCTGACCAAAAGAAAGATTTGTTTGTCGCATTTCGAACAAAATCCAACGAACTCTTCCAATTTTCATCTTCCTTTCGAGTGTGTTGAGAATTTTCACGATGCGTTGTGATGTATATCACTATAACATTTAAGCAAGGATTGTATGATGTAAATATAGTAAATATTTTAATTTAAAGGAGGTTTTTTTTGTGAGCCAATTCGCAGCAAGAATTAATGCGCCAGATTATGAACCTCGTGATCGACATCCAGCAATTTTCCGCTTATTTGATAGTTTAAAACCGGGAGAAATAATGGAACTAACAAATGACCATGACCCACGTCCACTTCATTATCAATTTATGATGGAACGTGAAAATCAATTTACATGGGAGTATTTAGAAGAAGGTCCAGAAATCTGGAGAGTGGCTATTGGGAAAAAATGATAAGGATGGAGAGATTCCTGCTTAATAGGTGGGAATCTTTTTTGTTTTGTTTACTGCTGCAATGAAACAAAAATGATGAATTCGAAGATCAACAGAAGTAACATATTGATCGGTAATTGAAAGACGATGACAGGATATATGTTGGTTGTTACTGGGGACGATTGTCGAGTTGTTTGTTTTTGGAAGATAAAATTGTTTTTCGAAATATAAATAAGGACAGATATGACAATTTAATGAAATGATAGATATTGTGATGTGAGTCACAATAACTTTTCTCCTTATATTTTACAATGAAAACGAGGAGGGAGAATTCTTGAGAGACTTTCATGAAAATCCGTTTATTGTTATATGGGAACTAACGCGGGCGTGCCAGTTGAAATGTCTTCATTGTCGTGCAGAAGCTCAATATCATCGCGATCCGCGCGAATTAACATTTGAAGAGGGAAAAAAACTAATTGACCAAATTTACGAAATGGATCAGCCGCTTCTAGTGTTTACTGGTGGGGATCCATTGATGCGTCCTGATGTGTATGATATAGCAAAATATGCGATTGATAAAGGATTGCGTGTTTCGATGACTCCAAGTGCGACACCGAATGTGACGAAAGAAGCGATTAAGAAAGCAAAAGAAGTCGGTTTAGCGCGATGGGCGTTTAGTTTAGACGGACCGAATGCAGAAATTCACGATCATTTTCGCGGCACAAGCGGTTCATTCGACTTAACCATAAAGGCGATTAAATATTTGCATGAACTAGAAATCCCTGTGCAAATTAATACGGTTATATCCCGGTACAATGTCCACGTATTGGATGAAATGGTTGCTCTTGTTGAAAAATTGAAATGCGTGCTTTGGAGTGTGTTTTTCCTTGTACCAACGGGACGAGGCAAAGAAACGGATATGATTTCACCTGTAGAACATGAAAAAGTATTTAGATGGTTATATGAAACAAGCAAACGAGTACCATTTGATATAAAAACAACGGCAGGGCAGCATTATCGCCGCGTTGTGCTGCAGGAAAAAATGCGTGAGAAGAAAACGACGGACGAAAAGATCCGTTATGAAGATGTGCTTATGAAAGGGTTGACCGGACAAGTGGACGGTCTTGGACGGGCGCCAAAAGGAGTAAATGATGGAAATGGTTTCCTTTTTATCTCACATATTGGCGATGTGTATCCAAGTGGATTGCTGCCTGTAAAAGCAGGTAATGTGCGCGAAACACCTCTGGCGGATATTTACCGTCATTCACCTATTTTCCAAGACTTGAGAAACCCGGACAAGTATAAAGGAAAATGCGGTGTCTGTGAGTTCCGATTCGTATGTGGCGGCTCACGTTCACGAGCATATTCAGTAACGGGAGATTATTTAGAAAGCGAACCGTTTTGTGTGTACATTCCAAAGGCATTAAGAAAGGAAAGAAAGACACTTCCTACGACATAAGAAAACTTTGATGTGCTTTTAGGCTGGCTCGTTTATAAGAGCCAGTTTTTTTCTGATTTTTTCAGAGTGAAGTCATTGGGATTGAAATGCCTTATATCGGTGGGTAATGCGATGAACGATCCTATAAAAATGCAGACTGACTCAAGAGGAATGAGTCAGTCCTTGTAAAATAAGCGGGAAAGACTCTGTTTCTTCTTTAATAATATGCTGCTCTAATTCTGTTTTTAATTGATTATATAATGTATGGACTTTTGACAAATGCGGGTGTTGGGCACCGTGTCCCCTTAATACTTTTGTCACATAAGGGCTAAGCTGTGGCAACTCTTCCGCCAAATAGCGATGATGTTTTTGGACGATATGGTCAATTATCTCCGTATAAGTGGCTTGAGTCCAATTTTTCACTGTTTTATCAGAAGATTGCTTATACAGTAATTTAATTGTTCCAGTATTTCTTCTGCTGCTAAGTTTCTTTCCTTTAGTGCTTCTCCTAAAGGTCGGTTTCCTCCGCAGCAAAAATCAATTTTATATGTTTTAAGTAAATCGCTGGCTTTTGGGAAAACAGTCACAATTTCGCCAATGATGGATTGCTCTGTAAACATTTCTTTCATTGAGAACCCTCCTCTAACTTACTATTAACAATTTAAGCATAACTTCATTTACTTTATAATGTTGTGACTGACATCACATAATTGAACATATATGAGAATTTTGTGTCTGTTTCTGTTATCATCTTAAAAGTGTGATAAAAATCATAACTTTTCTATTTTTATTTTAGATAAAATGAAAGTGTAGCATACGACTTTACGAGAATCTCTATAATGCTTTTTTAGATAAAAATTATATATGTGATTTATCTCACAATCTCTTTATCTTGACTCTCGTATAATAAAATTAGAAGTTAATTTGGTGAGGTGTCAATCATGAAACCGCTTTTACCGAAACAACACGGTGCCTGGGCGATGCTGATCATCCCGTTTTTATTAGGGGCATATTATGGGGGATTTTCTTGGCTTCATTTTCCGCTGTTTCTTGGGTGGTTATTGTTATATTTAGCAACTTATCCGTTTTTTATGGCCATTAAAAATAAAAAAAGAAGACAATATTATATGAAATGGTTTTTAGCCTACTCTCTTCCAGCTGTGGTTTTGTTGCTCATTCCGCTTGTAAATAATTTTAATCTTTTATATTTTGGCTTTTCCATGTTTCCGTTTTTTCTTATTAATATATATTATGCAAAAAAGAAAAATGAACGGGCTTTGTTTAACGATCTAGCGGCCGTTGCTGAATTTTGTATAGGAGGGCTCGCTAGTTTTTATGTAGGAGAGAGGGAGCTAAATCTAAGAGCGGCAGAAATCTTTAGTTTTTGTTTTCTGTTCTTTACAGGAAGTTCTTTTTATGTAAAAACAATGATCCGCGAAAAAAAGAATTCGGTGTATAAATGGGCATCTTGGGGGTTTCATTTACTGTTAATCATTGGATTATTCCTAATGGGATATCCATTATTAGTAATTGCGTATATTCCAAGTTTGATAAGAGCAATATATTTTTATGGAAAATCTATATCCGTGATGAAGCTCGGTGTATTAGAAATTGCAAATTCCGTATTTTTTCTTTTTGCGATGTTATTTTTTCTTTAGTATTCTAAAATCTTAAGGGCGTTCACTGAACTTCAGCGAACGCCTAAATTTTTTTCTTTATCTTTTATGCAAATAACTAGTAATATATTCTTATATCGAGCTATTACTTTCATTACAAAAATCACCAATTTTAGCGACTTTAATATCCGCTTTCTTTAATGCAGAAGAGATGTATTTTGCAAAGTCTATCGCATTCTCTCCATCTCCATGGATACAAATTGTATCTGCTTGAATTGAAACATCTGTTCCTTCGAGTGATTGTACTTTCCCTTCTTTCACCATGCGGATTACTTGGATAATAGCCAATTCATGATCATTTATGAGAGCATTCAATTCACGTCTCGGAGTTAAAGAACCATCTTTTTGGTAAGTGCGATCGGAAAATACTTCATTGGCAGTACGAAGCCCGATTTTTTTCCCAGCTTTGACAAGTTCTCCTCCTGCCAACCCAAAGAGGATCAATTCAGGATCAACCTTGTAAACGGCCTCGGCAATCGCTTCAGATAGGGGAGTACTTTTAGTGGCCATATTATATAGTGCTCCATGGGGCTTTACATGTTGAAGCTTTCCGCCTTCAGATTTTACAAATGCACATAAAGCGCCAATTTGATAGACAACTAGATCGTAAGCTTCCTGCGGAGAAATATCTATATTTCTTCTCCCAAATCCTGCTAAATCCTGAAGTCCGGGGTGAGCCCCAATCGCTACATTTTTTTCGAGTGCTAACCGGACGGTTTTCCGCATTGTTGTCGGGTCTCCTGCGTGAAACCCGCATGCTATATTTGCGGAGGTTACATAATCGAGAATCTCTTCATCTTTCCCAATTTTGTAAGCACCAAAGCTCTCTCCTATATCACAGTTTAAGTCGACAATATGCATGATTCATTCCCCCTATCGAAATTTAAGAATTATTCCTTGTTTAAATTGCTGTATTTTTCTCTCTCTTTCTAATAAAAGGTGTTGGGCTTCATCGTGAGAAATTTCTGTGAAATTTATTGAATCTCCGGGTTTCGCCTGTGCCATCAATGGCAAATCAACTGATGCGATTTGAGCGATTTTTGGGTAACCGCCTGTCGTTTGCCGATCTGCTAATAGAACAATTGGATCTCCATCAGATGGAACTTGGATTGTTCCAAAGTTAACTGCTTCCGATATCATCTCTTCAGCATTTTCTAATTTTAGTTTGGGTCCTTTTAAACGATAGCCCATACGATCGGATTGAGTGGTAACCTCAAATGGTTTATGAAAAAAATTAAATTGGCTTTCTTTCGTAAATAAGTGAAATTGTTTTCCCCTCATTACACGTATCGCGGGATTGTTTCGATGGATTGGAATTAAATCAGTGGCTACGGACCATTCCATTTCCACAAATTGCTGATTCCCTAAGCCTTTAACCAGATGTTTAATGATTCGAGTTGAAAGGTTGCTAGGGGAGCCGAATTTCAGCTGATCGCCTGCTTTTAAAGCACGGCCGTTAAATCCGCCAATTTCTGCCCTTAAGTAAGTGGATGAACTATTCATGATCGTTGGAACATTAAAGCCTCCAGCAACAGCAAGATAGGCCCGGCAGCCAATTTTGCATGGCCCAAACTGCAGCAAGCTTCCTTTCTTTACAAAAACTGAACGCCATAATCGTACAGGTTTTCCATTGACCGAAGGGGATAAATCACCACCGCAAATGGATATAAGTGCATTTTCCTTGAATTCAATCATAGGCCCTAGCAATGTCAACTCCAAGGTTGGTTCATTTTCTTCATTTCCTACTAATAAATTCGAGATTCGATGGGCGAGTGGATCCATCACACCGCTTACGATAACTCCATATTTTTGAAAACCAAATCTTCCTAAATCTTGAACACTTGTAAGGAGGCCCGGCTTGATGACTGTAATCATCCTTTGTCTTCCTCCATTTCTTTGTAATCATTATAGCTAATCGGTACAAATTTTATTTTATCTCCCGCCATTAAGAGGCTTGGCGGCTCTTCATCAGGACGAAACAGCTTTAGTGGAGTCCGGCCGATAAGCTGCCATCCTCCAGGTGTTTCGATTGGATATACACCTGTTTGCTTTCCTGCAATTCCAACTGATCCTGAAGGTATTTTTAACCTGGGAGTTTCTCTTCTCGGTGTAGCAATTTTTTCAGACATGCCGCCAATGTACGGAAAACCGGGAGCAAAACCGATCATATACACTAAATAATCACCGCTTGAATGAATATGAATGACTTCTTCAGTAGTTAATCCGTTAAAGGCTGCAACATACTCTAAATCCGGTCCGAATTCACCGCCATAGCATACCGGAATCTCAACAAGCCGAGGAGTGATTGTTTTATCGTCCTTTAATTCTGCTAATAATTGTTGCAATTGACTACATACAAAGTCATAAGGAAGATTATCACAATTATGTTGATATGATATTTTAACAGGATCATAAAAAATAGTTACAGTTGTAAATGAAGGTATGTATTCGATCATCCACTCGGGAGGAGTTTTATCCAAAAAAGAGGTAATCATTTTCACTTTTTGTTGTGTTTCTAAGTTTATATCTTCCCCCAGTTCGATAATGACTGCATTATCACCTAACGGATGTAATCGGTATTCCACTGTTTTTGTTGCACCTCCTGTCTAATTATTTGTAAATACCGTTAATAAAAGAGGTAAATTCTAGAATTAAAATTATTCTTCAAAAGAATTTACGTTCATTTGTGGTGTGTAGAATGAAAAAGAAGTTTATTTGCAATAATTTTCTGAATTTTATATAGTTAATTTTAATATAAATAATTGCAGTGGAGCTTTCCAATCGGGAAGCTTTTTCCAGTGAAATAAATCAAATTCTTTCTAGAGTGGGCCAGTCCCGCAGCGCATTAACGATTTAATGTGATCGGGACAGACCCATTATAATTATTTATGAAGGTTTCACATCAATTTGTTCTACCATGGCCGGTTTCTTGCTGAATTTACTTAAAACCATACCTATAAAAGTACCTACGAGCGCTGGCACGATCCATTCTAACCCAACGGAGGAAAGCGGAAGAATATCTTTCATTTTTTGAATCGGGCCCAAATCCAAACCAAATGCATTTAAGCCGCTAATCACGGCAAATATTCCAGTAAATAACATGGCGCTTCTGTGTACTTTTTTCGAATCCCTAAAGAATTTGTTAAAAAAGGTAAGTATGATTAACACAATTGTTAATGGATATGCCGTGACAAGGAACGGAATTGATACTTTAAGTATTTGGTTTAATCCCAGGTTTGATAACATGAATCCTACAAAAGTAACCACTAATACAACTGATTTATAGCTTGCTTTTGGAATGAGATTTGAAAAATATTGGCCGCAAGCTGTAGTTAATCCCACCACTGTTGTGAAACAAGCTAACGTAAAAATTAAACCAAGTAAAGCTGTGCCACTTTGTCCCAATAAAAGCGTTGAAGCAGAAGACAAGATGTCCGCGCCGTTTTCAAAAGATTCGTTTGAAGCCATTTTTCCTCCAATCATTCCCAGATTGACATACACCAGTGCAAGCAAAGCCCCTGCAATCATACCGGCTTTCAAAGTATACTCTGTTAACTTCTTACTATCTTGCACTCCTCTTTGTTGAATGGAGTTGAGGATGACAATTCCAAAGGCCAATGCAGCCAAGGCATCCATTGTGTTATATCCTTCGATGAAGCCTTTAGAAAAAGCTCCCGTTTGATATGCCCCTGATGGTGATTGAAGGGGTGCATCCATCTTTACAAATCCGACTGCACACAAGATGATCATTGATAAAAGCAAGATTGGAGTGATCCAACGGCCCATGTATTTTTCCATTTTAGCTGGGTTTAAGCTTATTACATAGACAAGGAAAAAGAAAACAACTGTATATAAAAATAAGAACAATGTTGAGTTCAACGATTCGCCAAGGAAAGGTTTAATACTCATCTCATACGCAACATTTGCATTTCTCGGGATGGCCAGAAATGGTCCAATGCTTAGATAAACGATAACCATAAAGACTTTGCTGAATACAGGATGTACACGATTCCCGATGGTTTGAAAACCGCCTTTTACTAGTGAAACGGCTAATAGCACTGCAAATGGCAGGCCAACACCGGTAATGATAAATCCTAACATAGCCGGCCAATAGGAAGTGCCGGACTGTGCTCCTAAGAAAGGGGGGAAGATCAAATTTCCTGCTCCAAAAAACATTGAAAATAACATCAAACCAATAACTAAGATGTCAAATTTTTTCAAACTTATCTCTCCTCATTGTTTAAAATAAAAAACTCGTCCCAAAAAATAGGGACGAGTTTGTGCTCGCGTTACCACCCTAATTCCGCAGCCTATGAAATTAAGCTTACGGCTCTCAGTCAACGTACAATCATACGTGGTCCATTGTAACGGCGGACAACCCGTCAAAGCTTACTAGATTTCAGCTTTGCATCTCAGAGATGATCTTCGGACAAGGCCTGGACATCGGCTTTCACCAACTACCGACTCTCTGTAGAACAGGGATCTTATCTTACTCTTCTCGTCATTGATTTTTATTATTTAAATATAATTTAACAAAGGAAAATTAAAATGTCAATATATTAAGATAGTTCATATAATTCTATTTGAAAGGATATATCCTAATAAAGAAACATATAGAAAAATAATAATAGAATTATGCCGTTTTAGCCGACTACAGAACATTGATGAATCATAATAAGGGGTAGCCTTGTGAAAGGTTATCTTGATTCTGTTATGAAAGGGCCCACTTTAAAACTCGTCTTCAACTTGAGTAAATGGTATATTTAGTCTGTTTTCCACTGTACGAAGCCGTTGGTTTAATCTTCTTAGTCGGCGTGTATGCCGTTCATGGTTTTGGTTCAATCGATTGATTTCCTGGTTAATCCGGTTTATTTCTCTGTTTATACGAATAATTTCTTGATTTTGTCGATTGATTTCTCTGTTTTGTCTGTCCAGCTCTCTTGCTTGCTGCTCATTTTGTCTTTCGAGCGCATTTACTCTTCTTTCAAGTGCCTGGACTTGAGGGGTTGTCTGTAAGGGTCTTGTTGTTCTTGAGGGAGATACAAATTGTAATGATTCTGCGGGAAATAGTCTGTTTGTTGAGGGAGATAATACCCATATGGATTCATTCGGGCAGCTCTCCTTATTAAAAGTCGATATAGTTCATTTATAAAATATGTAGTTATATGCGGAGTGACAGGGCAGAAACCTAGAGACAGCCATGTATAAATAATAAAAAGTGCCAAAAATGTTCGTCAGATGCAAGAAAGGAACATTAAAAACATAGGAATGGAACGAACTATGATAACGCTTTAAAAACGTTAATAAAATGTTCACAGGGGATTATTAAAAATTGCGGTACAATAATAGACATAGAATTATTTGTGAATTTTTTCACAATTGTTTTTGCATTAGGTATAATAATGTAACTTGTAAAATGCAATCGCATGACATGGAAATCAAGATGAAAGTATTTTAAAAAACTTGTTTAACAACTTAGAGAGGCGAAAGGTAATGTTTGTCAGTGCTTTAATTATCCGATTTCTTTTAGGAGGATCAGCAGTACTTGTATCTACAATTATTGCTAGAAAGTTAGGGGAAAAAGCAGGTGGAATCTTTGCGGCATTTCCGGCCGTCTATCTGGCTGCATTATTAACTGTCCGTCTCGATTTTGCCGGCGATGAGCTTATTGCTCATTCGATTTTGCTATCCAAAGGAGCCATAATCGGAATGGCCATTAATATACTATTTGCTATGATTGCAGGTTACCTTTTACCGAAAGAGGGATGGATACGAGGTTTAATTCATTCAATGGTTATATGGTTTGTAGTTTCAATGTTCGTTGCCATGATCACTTCGCACTATTAAAGAAAAGGTGAGCACCTATGAATATACAAGATTTACTTATTCGCTTTTTACTTGGCGGTACAGCTGTCATGCTTAGCTATATAGTGACAGTTATATCCCCGTGGAAAATACTTGCCGGAATCTTTGCGGCATTTCCGGCTGTCATGCTTACAGCTGTCTTAATGGTGGGTGTTTCTTCAGGCTCAAAGAAGGCAGCTAAAATTGCTCAAGGATCAATTTATGGAATGATTGGTGGAGTTGTTTGCGTTTCGACTGTACTCGCAGTATTGAAGGCTAGCCACAACTGGATTTTGAGTATATTCGCAGGACTAGTATTATGGCTTGCTAGTTCAATTGTAATTTCAACTATTAGAGAACGAGTAAGGAAACTTGGTATACGCCGTGCTTGAAAGAAAGAGGCTGACTCGAAAGTAAAGGGTCAGACTCCTCCATTACACAGATTGACAACCATTAATAAAACCATTCTATATATTGTCATTGTTGGAGGGAGTCAGACTCTTATGAGTCAGCCCCTGACTATATGTTGATGGAGCAAATTAATAATAGAAGGTATCATGGTTTTTGATTATGTGGTATAATTTAACATGTCAATCATTTTAAGCACTGTTTTTCAATCTTGAGCGCTGGCTAATTGCTTTTAAAATAAATAATTTATCTTGTAATGTCAGCATTCTCCAACTCCTCACTTTGATTTTCATGAAAAATCCCTCCTCTCTTGAAAACTCATTTCAAAACTTTACACTGCTTAAGGACAGCTTTACTTTATTGGTATTTTTCAATGAATATTTTATTACGTTTTACCGCAAATTTTTTAAAGTAAAACAACAAAAATTTCTACAAAAATAGACTAAACACTACGTAAAATCTATGAATTCTTAATTAAAATGACGAAATTTAGATATAATGATTCTATCTATAAACGTAATGAAAGTGAAAGAAAGGAGACCAGCTATTTGTTTGAGAAAGCACAGCAATTGTTGCAATCCTATTTTGGTTTTCCCTCTTTTCGAAAAGGCCAGGAACAGGCAATACGCTTTGTATTAGAGGGTAAAAACTCACTTTGCGTGATGCCGACGGGCGGTGGAAAATCTATTTGTTATCAAATTCCTTCTTTGGTAATGCCAGGAACTACAATCGTTGTTTCTCCGCTTATTTCGCTGATGAAAGATCAAGTTGATGCTCTATTGCAGTTGGGCATTTCGGCAACGTATATTAACAGCTCAATCAGTTTGAGTGAAGCAAACGAGCGGATGATGGAAGCCAAACAAGGACGATATAAGCTTTTATATATTGCTCCGGAGAGATTGGAATCCCGAGAGTTTAAGGAAAATCTGAAAAGCATGGAGATTCCTTTCGTTGCTGTAGATGAAGCACACTGTATTTCCCAGTGGGGGCATGACTTTAGGCCAAGCTACCGCCATATTCGCAGAATGGTAAACAATCTGAAGAAAAAACCAATTGTTCTTGCTTTAACAGCCACTGCCACGCCCATGGTACGAGAGGATATTTGTAAATCTCTTGATATTGATGAAAAAAATACGGTTATGACGGGTTTTGAAAGGGAAAACTTATCCTTTTCCGTCATTAAAGGACAGGATCGACTTCTCTTTTTAAAAGATTTTCTGAAAAAGAACAATAAAGAATCTGGCATTATCTATGCGGCCACGAGGAAAATGGTTGACCAGCTTTATGAAAGGCTGAAAAAAGAAAATATGAATGTCGGTCGTTATCATGCCGGTATGAGCGATTTGGACAGGATGAGAGAGCAGGATCAATTCCTAGCAGAAAAAACGACTGTAATGGTTGCTACATCTGCCTTTGGTATGGGAATAGATAAATCAAATATTCGTTATGTTATTCATTTCCAGCTTCCTAAAAACATGGAATCCTACTATCAAGAGGCGGGCCGTGCTGGCAGGGACGGGCTTGCTAGTGAATGTATCGTTCTTTATTCTCCGCAGGATGTGCAAGTTCAGCGATTTTTGATTGACCAGTCGAGTGAAAGGAACCGGATATCACAGGAACTTGAAAAGCTCCAATTGATGGTGGATTATTGCCATACAGAAAATTGTTTGCAGGCTTATATATTACAGTATTTTGGCGAAAGAGAGACAGAGTCATGTGGACGTTGTGGCAATTGTACTGATTCCCGTGCAAGTGTTGATGTCACAAAAGAAGCACAAATGGTGTTGTCATGTATTGTCCGAATGGGGCAGAAGTTCGGCAAGACGATCACAGCTCAGGTTTTAACCGGATCGAAAAATAAGAAAATTACAGAGCTCCACTTTCATAAACTTTCCACATACGGAATCATGAAGGAAAAAAGCGCAAAAGAAGTAAGTGACTTTATCGAATTCCTAATTTCACAGGAAATGATTGGAGTGAACCATGGTTCATTCCCAACGATTTTTGTCACGGAAAAAGGCAAGAATGTATTGCTTGGAAAGCAAGTAGTTCGCAAAAAAGAAGCTGTGCTAACAAAGCAAGTAGCTAATGATGATCCTTTATTTGATCGCTTAAGAATAATTAGAAGAAGTATTGCGGAAATGGAAAAGGTGCCGCCGTTCGTTATTTTTTCAGATACAACTTTAAAGGATATGTGTATAAAACTGCCTCAGTCCGACGAAGAGTTCTTACAGGTAAATGGGGTAGGAGAGAATAAGCTGAAAAAATACGGAGAGGTTTTCATCAGTGCCATAATCTCATATTGTGATGAACATCCAGAGCGCCTGCTCAAAAAGGCAACAGAACGTTCTTTTAAAAAGAAAACAAAAAAAGCAGAACGGGACTCACACCTTGTGACGTACGAAATGTTTTTGAACGGTTTATCGTTGAAGGAAATTTCCGGGAAGAGGGAACTTGCACTTGCTACAGTTGAGAATCATTTGTTGCTCTGTGCAGAGCAAGGGCTGGATGTCGACTTTGAGGCTCTCATCCCTGCCGAATACATGCCATTACTAAAAAGGGCAATAGAGGAGGCCGGCAGTGACAGGCTGAAGCCAATCAAAGAGCAGCTCCCAGAGGAAGTCACATTTTTTATGATTAAAGCATTTCTGTTTCTAAACAAGAACAAGTTAAAATTGATGAAAGACAAATCAGTGAGGGACAGGCCCTCATCATGGTAAAGCATTAAATATAAAGGGCCGATCCTTTTTTTATTGTGCTTTGATTATTTCAGCTTAATTTTCGCACTCGAAAATTGTCTTCAAGTAAGATCCAATTTTGCGGGAATGGATAACCGAGTACCCAATAACTAATACCGCGGAGGCCGTAATCCTTCACCGTGTCAAATTTTGCTTGGGCACTGCGTGCATCTTCAAACCAAACTTCATGAGTACGTCCTTGTTCATCTTCATACCGATAAAAAGGAGTTTGGGATGTTTGATCATAGTGAATCACAGCACCGTATTTTATTGCCCGGCGAATAGCTTCTTGCATATCAAATGTTTCTGCTTCCTGGCCTTGAACATGGGGAAGGAGCCAGTCGCGAGCATACAACTGGAAGCCCATAAAAATTTTATTTCTTGGAATGACAGTTACCGCGTAATCTAAAACACGTCTGATTTGATTAAGCGGAGATATCGACTGCGGAGGCCCTAATCTATATCCCCATTCGTATGTCATTAAAATGACAAAGTCAGCAATTCTGCCATGAGCGGCATAGTCGTGTGCTTCATATAAAAGGCCTTTTTGTTCGGAACTTGTTTTAGGTGCAAGAGAGGTCGAAACAAAATATCTTTCTTGATGCAAACGGTCAACTGCACGCTGCAAAAATTGATTATAGAGCTCTCGATCAGCTGGATATACATTCTCAAAGTCTATGTTTAATCCGCGGTAACCTTTGTTTTTCATTGTATTTACAACATTTGTTAATAACCGATTCTGCAGTTCTGTACTTGAAAGAATTGTATGAGCTAATCGTGACCCGGGATCTCTAAAGGTAAAATTTGTGATACACATCATTGGAACAGCTTGTTCGGCTATGGAAGCTTGAATAATCGGTGTGTCATCAATAGGATCTAGTCCGCCGTCTGCTCTCATGATGTAAGCAAAAGTGGATGTGAAGGTTAAATGTTTACCGACATCACGAACATTTCTCCCGCCTTCCTCTCCCATGTTGATGGTAAATGCATTTACATCAATAACTCGTTTGGTAAAAGGAATCGTTAACACTATTCCTGGATAAATAAGATTTGGATTTTGGATTTGATTTGTTCTGATAATTTCTTGAACGGTTGTGCCGTAACGCAGTGCAATTTGCCGTAAGCTCTCTCCAGGTTGAATGGTATGCGTCCTAGCGGGTATGAATAAAACCATTCCCGGATAGAGGACCGAAGGGTCACTAATTTGATTTGCCTGAAGAATGGATCTGATTGGAATCCCATATCTTTGCGCAATTTGCCATAACGTTTCCCCCGTTCGAACAGTGTGTTGACGAGCGGCAACAGGTATCACAAGCGCCTGACCAATAACTAATCGGTCAGCATTGGGTAGTTCATTAGCTGTCACAATTTGTGAAATACTTACGCCATAACGATTGGCTACCTGCCATAACGTCTCCCCTCTTTGTATAACATGAATAATCATAAGTACCTCCTCAAATTAGGTCATATCACTAATGTATGCCGTCAATGGATATGAGGAAACTTTTAAACGAAAAAATACCTAGGGGAGAATTGGCTGCTTTTGCAGGTGCAAAAAGAACATCATTCTTTAGGAACACGTCAATAGCTTCAAGTGTACACGGCATGTTTGCACCTTCACCAATTGCTTTTACCCCATTTGAAACTAAAATATTTGCGGCTTTTTCATCGATTTCATTTTGAGTGGCGCATGGGAGAGCAATATCACAAGGGATGGACCAGATTCCAGCGGAACCTTCATAGTACTCTGCTTTTGGATGAACATTCACATATTCACTAATTCTTTTTCTTTCAACTTCTTTCAGTCTTTTAATGATTCAAGGTTGATTCCGTTTTGATCATAAACAAAGCCGTTAGAATCACTGCAAGCAACTACTTTTGCGCCTAATTGTGCAGCTTTTTCCATCGCATAGATTGCGACATTTCCTGATCCTGAGACTACAACCGTACTTCCGTCAAAACTAAGTCCTTTGTCTTTTCATGGTATGGGGCGATTTCGTTATTTGGAATCTTTTTTTTCTTGATGATCTACAATACCTTGTATAAAATGGTGATAGCTTATGAAATTTTTACAGCGGATTTAGAAAATTAATAATACTCAGAAAAAGGGGGATTTTCATGAAAAAATTACGTTTCGTAAGCATATTTTTTATTTTTATACTTTTATTGGCCGCATGCGGCACGGGCAAAGATAACAATGCAAATGACAACGGCAAAAATAGCAATGGAGAAAAGGTATATAAAGTGGGAATAGATACTACTTATCCGCCATTTGAATTTAAAGAGGGAGATAAATATAAAGGAATTGATATTGATTTAATTAATGCAATAGCAAAAAACCAGGGCTTTAAAATTGAATTATCTCCTATGGATTTTGGTGGAATCATACCTGCCTTGCAAGCCGGGCAACTTGACGTTGCGATTGCTGGCATGAGCATTACTGACGAAAGAAAAAAGATTGTTGATTTCTCTGAACCATACTTTGATGCGGGATTAACATTAGTTGTTAAGAAAGACAATAAAGATATTAGTTCAGTTGATGACCTAAAGGGTAAAACAGTTGCTGTTAAAAAAGGAACAACTGGTGCAACTTTTGCACAACAAAAGGCGAATGAACTAGGCTTCAAAGTTGTTCAATTTAATGATAGCCCTTCCATGTTCCAGGAAGTAGCAAATGGAAACGCGGATGTTCTTATTGAAGATTATCCTGTCATTGCATACGCAATAGCCCAAAAAGATCTTGGCTTAAAAATTGTTGGGGATCGCCTCAATGGTGATAAATACGGAATTGCTGTATTAAAAGGAAAAAATCAAGATCTGTTAGAAAAAATTAATAAAGGTCTTGCAGAGCTTAAGAAAAATGGAAAATATGATGAAATACTAAAGAAATATTTGAAGAAATAAGCCGTTTTGACGTAAAAAGGCGCGCAGCTGGCGCGCTTTCTTATTGAAAGGAGATGAATAAATGGATATTATTACAGCAGCCTTTCCTTATTTATTGAAAGGCCTCCAAGTAACTCTCCATATATTCGTTATTGCGATTATTTTGGGTTTTATGATCGGATTAATTATGGCATTATTCCGATTAGCGCCGATTAAAATCTTAAATTGGATTGCGAAAATATTTGTTGATGCCATCCGGGGAACACCATTCCTAGTTCAATTGTATTTTATTTATTTTGGTATAAATTCACTGAATTGGATTTCGTTTAACAATACAACGGCAGGTATAATAACGGTTGGGATTAATGCAGGGGCATATTTTGCTGAGATTATCCGAGCCGGTATTCAGTCAATTGATAAAGGACAAACGGAGGCAGCGCGATCACTTGGTCTGACCGGTGTTCAGAATATGCGTTATATCATTCTTCCACAAGCTTTTCGAAGAATGCTACCTACAATTACGAATCAATCAATTATTAGCTTAAAGGATACTTCCCTTCTTTCCATTATTGGAATTGCAGACTTGACGCAACAGGGACAAATTCAAACTGCAGCTACATTTGAAGCATTTAAAATATGGCTGACAGTTGGTGTTATGTATTTCGTTATTATTTATTTACTATCTTTACTCTCTAATTTCCTAGAACGGAGGTTTGTGCTGCGATGAGTATAATTCAAGTAAAAAACTTAAAAAAATCATTTGGAAATTTAGAGGTATTAAAAGATATTAATACAGAGATTAAGGAAAAAGAGGTTGTTTGTGTCATTGGTCCGTCCGGTTCAGGAAAGAGTACATTCCTTCGTTGCTTAAATCGGCTTGAGGAAATAACTGGCGGTCATGTAATCGTGAATGGTTATGACATTACCGATCCAAAGATTGACATTAACAAAGTGAGACAAGAGGTCGGGATGGTATTCCAGCAATTTAATCTTTTTCCTCATAAAACAGTTTTAGAAAATATTACGCTCGCACCTATAAAAGTGAAGAAAATATCAAAAGAAGAGGCAGAAAAAAAAGCGCTTGAGCTGCTCGATAAAGTTGGACTGCGCGCGAAAGCACAAAGCTATCCCGGAGAATTATCAGGTGGACAAAAACAGCGGGTGGCCATTGCTAGAGCGTTAGCCATGAATCCGAAAATCATGCTTTTTGACGAACCAACTTCAGCACTTGATCCGGAAATGGTCGGGGATGTATTGGAAGTTATGAAACAATTAGCAAAAGAAGGGATGACAATGGTTGTTGTCACTCACGAAATGGGCTTCGCCCGTGAAGTAGGAGATCGAGTCCTATTTATGGACGGCGGATACATTGTTGAGGAAAATGAACCAAAGGAACTATTCAGCAACCCGCAGCATGAACGCACAAAAGCCTTTTTAAGCAAAGTACTTTAAAAACGAGGGATTTATCCTCGTTTTTTTTAATAATATTCAATGAAAGTAGATCATCAAAAAATATAACAATTAATTTGATGGTTACTAGGCATTTCTTTTAATAAATTCTGTTGTATGGCAGGGACTTTTTGTGTGGGGAAAATAACTAAATATTTACACATCGAATGAAGATAAAGAAACGAGAGGAGAGAACAGCGGTTTGAAGAAACAAGGATTGACCCGAGGGATGTATATTAATGGGCAGCAGATTTTAATGGAAAATTGTTTCATGGTTCAAAATCCTGCTACGTTTGAACCTGTAGGTTATGTTCCTAATGGGACTGCAAAAGAAGCAAAGCTTGCTGTCGATGCTGCATATGAAGCTTTTCTTACATGGTCAAAAATCACGGCTTACGAACGGGCAGATTTATTGGAAAAATGGCACCAAATAATTAAAGATCGGTTAGATGATTTAGCTTTTACTATGACATTAGAGCAGGGAAAGCCTTTGTTTGAAGCAAAAGGTGAAATAGAGTATGCCAACAGCTTTGTAAAATGGTTTGCAGAAGAAGCGAAACGAATTTATGGAGAAACGATACCGGCTTCCGTTGGTTCCAAGAGAATCATAGTTCAAAAACAACCCGTTGGGGTCGTTGCTGCTATAACCCCCTGGAACTTCCCGGCGGCGATGATCACCCGGAAAGTAGCTCCGGCACTTGCAGCGGGTTGTACAGTCGTCATAAAACCGGCTGAACAAACACCTCTTACAGCGCTATTATTAGCAGAATGTGCTCAAGAAGCGGGATTTCCGGCGGGTGTTATTAATGTCGTAACCACTCAAAATCCAGCGGAAGTGGTAGATGTTTGGATGGAAGATTCACGTGTTAAGAAAGTTACATTTACCGGTTCTACTCCAATCGGAAAATTATTAATGAAGAAAGCAGCAGATACCGTAAAAAAAGTATCTCTTGAACTTGGCGGTCTTGCACCTTTTATCGTCACAGAGGATGCTAATATTAAAGAAGCTGTAAAGGGGGTTGTGCAATCAAAATTCAGGAATGCCGGCCAAACCTGTATTTGTGCCAATCGGATTTTTGTGCATGAGTCAATTAAGGAACCTTTTTTAGCAGCGTTTCATGAAGCTGTATTATCACTCCGAGTAGGCAATGGCCTTGATGAAAAAGTTGACATCGGTCCGCTTATTGACGAAGAGGCAGTCAAGAAAGTGAAACACCAATTAGAAGATGCTGTTGCAAAAGGAGCTACTCTCCATAAAGGACCTTCGGTAAATATGGATAAAGGGTATTTTTTGAATCCGGTTGTAATCTCTGATGTAACAGATGATATGTTATGTATGCAGGAAGAAACATTTGGACCGATCGCACCGGTCAGCACATATTCAGACGATGAAGAAGTCATTCAACGTGCGAATAATACTCCGTTTGGTTTAGCTGCCTATGTTTACACTCAATCTTTACAAAAGGCTGTTTGGTTTTCAGAAAATCTGGAATACGGCATTGTAGGGATCAATGATGGAGCCCCTTCTGTTGCACAAGCACCTTTTGGCGGAATGAAAGAAAGTGGCCTCGGAAGAGAAGGAAGCCACTACGGGTTAGATGAATTTCTTGAAATTAAATATATTTCACTTCAATTAATATAAACTAGTTTTACTCGTAAGCAAAAACGCTTAACCCAATGTTGATGGGTTAAGCGTTTTTGCTATAAATACGGCAATTCATTATGCTTGAGTCAAGCTCCAATCTCCTTTATTACTTCAGGCGTCGGTTCAACTGTATTTTCAATCCCGGTCGGCAATACAATATTTACTTCCGTTCCTTTATTTTTCTCGCTATCAAATTGTATTGTTCCATTGTGAGACTGGACAATCTTATAGCTTACGGTTAGGCCAAGGCCAGTCCCCTTTTCTTTTGAAGAATAAAAAGGTTCCCCGAGTTTTTTCAACCGTTCCTTTGAAATACCGCAACCGTTATCTTTTACCGTAATTGAAATTTTTTCATTTTCTTCCTTGTTCAAGAAAACGGATACGGTGTCACCGCTTGTTGATGCTTCAATGGCATTTTTGATGATATTTATAAATAATTGCTTCAATTGATTAGGCTCACATTCAATCATATACTCATTGTCCTGAAATATGAAATCAATTTCAATGTTGTGTAAGGCTGCTTCTGTTTTTAGTAATGAAATTACGTCGAACAAAATATTTCGGAGATCAGCTTTTGTAAACTTTATTTGTTGAGGCTTTGCCAAAAGCAAGAGCTCACCGACAATATGATTAATACGATTTAATTCGTCAAGCATAATTTGATAGTAATATTGATGTTTTTCATCTTCCATTTGAAGAAGCTGTACAAATCCTTTTAAAGATGTAAGGGGATTTCTGATTTCGTGGGCAACACTGGCAGATAATTCGCCCACAACAGATAGTTTTTCTGCTCTTCTCAGCCGCTCCTCGGTTTTCCGCATTTCGGTTATATCTTTTCCGTATCCGATGATTCCCGCAATTTTCTTATTAACAATGATTGGAAGTGCCGTGCATTGCAAGGTTATCGAATCTCCACTTTTATGAAGGACATCAAGTTCAAATGATTGAGGTTTCTGATCGAAAATGACATTTGAAATTAGCTTTAATATTTGTTCTTTTTGGTCATTCGGCAATATGTCTTTTACATTTTTTCCAATGAATTCTTCTGCGTCAAAACCGGTGGATACTTTAAACTGAGGGTTTAAATTTGTGATATTTCCTTCCAGATCAATCATGTAAACTATATCCGGATTGTATTCAAATAATGATTTGTACTGTTGCTTGCTTTCTTCTAGTAAAGTTTCTACATGTTTTCTTTCTGTAATGTCTCTTCCAATAATCACTAAACCCTTTCGACTTCCATCGGAATGATAAAGAGGAACTTTGATCGTGTCAAAGGTTTTTGTTGTGCCATCTGGTAAAGGAATTACTTCTTCAATGCGTGTAATATCCCCATTTTCCCATGCCATCTCATCCGAAACTTCACAATATCTTAGTGCATCCCCATAAAACTCCGTATACTCTGCTAATTCAGAGTCTTTCTTTCCTTTATAATCGACATTTTCAAGCTGAAACAACTTTAATCCGAATTCATTGGCTTCAATCCATCTTCCTTCACCATCTTTAAAATTAACAAAGTCAACCATCGAATTAATAAGTGTTGACAGACGTTTTTCTTCTTCTTTTGATACGTTCAATTCTTCCTTTTTGTTCAGGCAAAAATAGAAGAGCCATCCGGTGATGAAAACATATAAGACCTCTTTGATCCGTTCAAGAAAATGAATCAAAGGGAAGGGTTCAAACTGATCAAGAAGATAGTTTGTTCCAAAAATCCAAACGATGCTGGAGAAAATGTATAACCATAATAGTTTTTTCTTGTTCATACTTTACCCCTGTTCTTTTATATGAATATATAAAAGTATTTTATTCTATGTTAACTAAACCAAAGTCGAAAATGAATAGTATCTTCCTATTTTACATAGTAGCATAGAATTAGGAAACTGATTACAGTGAAATTCGAGCATTTAGAGGAAGACAATGGAAAAGGATTGAAAGATAAAGGAAATCATAGTTTAATATAGAAAATCGGTCTTAGGAAATTAACCATAAGTAAAAATACATACTTTACGGAGTGTTTAATAATGAAGAAAAAAATATGGATGGGGGGAATTGGTTTAATTCCGATTTTTTCCATTATGATTTTCCTTGACTTCCAAAAAGTAAAAAAAGAAGAGAAGCCACCACTGCCAACAGTAAAAGTCGGAGAAGAGATAATTAAAGCAGATCTTAAATCTTACTCGTGGAAGGGCAACACCGGAACAATCAAAGGAAGTAAAGATCAATTACTTACGGAAGTAGATCCTTTAGCTGAACTTACTGTGACTTTCAATGAAGGAGAAAAGCCTGATAACATGACCATTCAAACGAATCCTCCAGAAGCCTATCGGAATTCAGTCGAACCCAATCGATTCACTCTCCCTAACTATCCGGGTTCTCATACTCTAGAAATAAACGCAGAATGGGAGAGGAAAGGGAAAGCAAAATATATTGTAGAGCTTATGTTTAAAGAAAAAGTTTCCTATTAACGATTGTTGGCATCAGAAGAAGGGTTTTATTCACTGTTTGTCCTCGAGCCTGTGGGTGGTTCTGGGTTATCTTTGGATATTCCGGTCAACTTAAATCGGATAGAAGGAACCGATGATCTGGAGGGTACACGAGAAAGATATCCGGAACTTGAAATTAAATCAGCGCCTACATTCGTGCTTTTTGACCATGAGAAGGTGGTTTTAAAAACAGAAAAGTATGAAGAACTTATTCAGTTTCTTCAGTCTGATACGGGTGCATCGTATAAGGATCTATTACCAGAAAGCAAAGAAGGGCTTTCTGTTTTAGCAGTTCTTGAATCATCGGATGATAATGCGTTCAAAGAACTATCCTATGAAGAAAAATATCCTCATGTGGGTCCTGTCACTGGTTATACAGATCTTGAAACAGTTAGACGTGGATACCCGGATTTAAATATCGAGCGGATTCCGACTTACATCGTCTTTAATTACAAGGGTGAAGTTTATCGGACCCATGATTCTAAAGACTTGGTTCAATTTCTGAAAAACCGCAACTCTGTGAAGTGATTTGGGTATGAATTTAAGTACTAAAAACTGATAAAGAAATAATAGAAGGCCATAATCCTTCCGCTAAGATTATGGCCTAATTGATTTTGAAAATTTTGAAGCAATCGTGCCTTTCTATAGAAAAATCCACTATGTATTGAATCGAAAAGGGGTCTATTAATATCCCTTTTCATAGTCCACTAAGTTAATAGTTGGAGTTTTTCCCTCGAGATAGTTTTTTAAGTTAGGGATAAAAATATCTTCGATTACCCGTTTATTATAATGTTCGGTAGAACCGGCAGTATGTGGTGTAATGATGACATTTTCCATATCCCATAAAGGACTATTTTCACCTAGTGGTTCTGTTTCAAAGACGTCCAGCCCGGCACCAGCAATTTGCCCGTCTTGTAGCGCCTGAATAAGTTCCGCTTCATTTACAACTTCACCGCGCCCGATATTAATAAAAAATGCCGAAGGTTTCATCAGCACAAATTGCTCTTTTCCAAATAAATGGCGTGTATCTTTTGTAAGAGGCAATGTTACGACAACGTAATCACATTTTGGGAGAATAGAATTGAGATGGTCTGTTGTGAACATTTCATCGACAAATTCTTCAGGCCTGCCTGAGCGGCGCACACCTAAAACAGTCATACCAAATGCTTTTGCAATTTTTGCTGTTTCTTTCCCGATCGCACCCACTCCGATAATTCCGACCGTTTTTTGATGCATTTCAAGTTTTAGACCGGAATGGTGCCACGTTTTCGATTGCTGATTTTTTATATAGGTGTGAATTTTTCTCGTTAATGCAAGCATTAGAGCAAGTATGGTCTCAGAAATAGGATATGCGTGCACTCCGTTGGCACTAGTTAGTAAAATTTTTCTTTCTGCTAATTTTTCTAACGGAAGGTCATCAACACCCGCACTCCAGCTCTGCAGCCAGCGAAGATTAGAATTTATCTCAATGCTTTCCTCCATTTCTTTTTTCCAGCCGGCGATGATTTCGGCATCTTTTAAATGATTTTGCCATATTGTACGGTCTTTTCCAATGACAACGTCCCATTCCGTTACCGTCTCTTTTATTTTTTGGGTAAGGCACTCATCAAGATTATGAGTGATCACCAATTTTCTTTTTTGCATAATGTCCCTCCAACCTTCACCTATTTGTATTATTTTAACATATTGATGGGAAGCTGGCCTGAATTTGCGCAAGACTCTTGGTAGTAAACAGTGTAAGGGATATAACCGAACTTATTCAGTTGAAGGTTTACATTTGATCGAAAACTCTTTTTGCTCCAATAAATACTGTTTTCCAGTAAGGATCTAATTCTGAAATGGTCACTTTTTTTCCTTCCCGATAGGTATGAAGGATTTTGTTGTTATCGATATACAGTGCAACATGTCCAATTTTAGATAGGCCACTTCTTTTTTTTCGCTTTTTAGTAGTAAAAAATAGTAAGTCTCCCTTTTTTATTGCATGATAAGAAATGCTTTTTCCAACTTGAAATTGTTGGCGTGAATTTCTGGGAAGAGAGATCCCATTTACTTTAAAAATATGTTGAATAAAAGAACTGCAATCAAATCGATCTGTTTGAAAAGAAGGAGCATTAAAAACATAAGGTGTACCAATGAAATTAAAACCTGTTGATATAATTTTATCAGCTAACATAATTATCCCTCTATAAAGACATCTTTTATCATAATATATTACTTTTTGAAATAAATGATTGGACAAGGTTCTTAGTCAATACAAACATTTCTATACCAACGGGTGTTGCAATAGTTAATAAAAGAATTTAAGCTTTATAAGCCCACATCAAAAGCAAAGCCTGCGAACAAAATGGCCGCAGGCGGATTTATTGCTTAATTTTTTTATTATATTTAACAACATCTTGAAATTTTTCCGTCTTTACTGTTGAAGCGAGATTCCTGTGCTTCGCAGAAAAATTCTTTTCTTGATTTTATTGGTTCGCCTGGATGATGCGTTTTCATATGTTCGATGTATTTTTCATAACTTGGAACGCCAACTAGCAGGCTGATGAACTGTTTTCTGTATTTCATGATTTCTTGCAGTTTTTTAAGCATATGTTCTTACATCTCCTTTGCTGCTGCGAGTCACTAAAGGTGATTCATGCAAGGTAACCTTTTTGTTTGTTAAAACTTTATACCAAATAATGAGGGCCGAGATCAAAACGGTAATAACGACAATCATGAAGATCGCGCAAAGGGTAGCATCTACATAGTCATTGATGAGAACTTGCTTCATTTGTGCAGCATTCGCAGCTGGTGCCAGTACTTTTCCTTCATTCATTGCCCCTTTAAATAATTTAGCATGAGATAAAAAGCTGATTTTCGGGTTTTCATGGAACAGCTTTTGCCAGCCGGCTGTCATCGTTACAATTAAAATCCAAGTTGTCGGAATAAGGGTGACCCATACATATCTTTTTTTGCCCATTTTGAATAAAATAGTCGTCCCTAAGAGCAGGGCAATTCCTGCGAGCATTTGGTTGGCAATTCCGAATAGCGGCCATAAGGTATTAATTCCACCAAGTGGATCGATAACTCCTTGATATAAAAAGTAACCCCATGCACCAACACATAAAGCAGTGGCAATGATATTCGGAAGCAGGGCTTCTGTTTTTGCAAATGGTTTATATGCTGTTCCGATAATATCCTGAATCATAAAACGTCCGACACGTGTTCCTGCGTCAATCGTTGTTAAAATAAACAAGGCTTCAAACAGAATTGCAAAATGGTACCAGAATGCCATTAAAGTTTTTCCACCGATTACTTTTGAGAAAATCACAGCCATTCCGATCGCAAGAGTAGGTGCTCCTCCGGTTCGGGACAGGATTGTCTTTTCTCCAACGTCATTAGCGAGGCGTGTCAATTCATCAGGGGTAACCGTGAATCCCCAGTTGGAAACCGTATGGGCAGCCTGAACAGCGTCTGTTCCAATGACGGCAGTCGGACTGTTAATTGCAAAGTAAATTCCCGGTGTAAGTACACATGCAGCAATCATCGCCATAACAGCAACAAACGATTCAGTTAGCATTGCTCCATAGCCAATTGGCTGTGCATGTGATTCGCGCTCAATCATTTTAGGCGTTGTACCTGAGGCGATAAGAGAATGGAAACCTGAGACGGCTCCACAGGCAATAGTAATAAATAAGAAAGGAAAAAGATTTCCGGAAAATACTGGACCTGTTCCATCCACAAACTGTGTAATACCCGGCATTTGCAAGTCAGGTGCTACAATGACAATTCCTACTGCAAGCGCGACAATGGTTCCCACTTTCAAAAAAGTACTTAAATAATCGCGCGGTGCAAGAAGAAGCCATACCGGTAAAACGGAAGCAACAAATCCGTAAATCATCATCATAATGGCGATAGTTTCGCCTTTAAAAGTAAACATACTGGCTAAAGATGGATTTTCAGCAATAGATTGTCCTAGATAGATTGAAAGAAGCAATAAGACGATTCCTATTATAGATCCTTCCCCAACACGCCCTGGCCGTATATAACGCATATAAACTCCCATTAAAATGGCGATTGGGATTGTAGCTGCAATTGTAAACATTCCCCACGGGCTTCCAGACAGTGCTTTCACGACAACTAACGCTAATACGGCTAATAAAATAATCATGATTCCTAAAATTCCAACCATGGCTATCAATCCTGTGACAGGACCGATCTCTTCTTTAATCATTTCTCCAAGCGATTTTCCGTTTCGGCGCATTGAACCGAATAAAATGATAAAATCCTGAACAGCTCCTGCAAAGACGACTCCGACGACAATCCAGATGGTTCCCGGCAAATATCCCATTTGAGCAGCAAGAATCGGTCCTACGAGCGGACCGGCCCCCGCAATTGCCGCAAAGTGATGCCCGAACAAAACCCATTTGTTTGTCGGCACATAATCTTTTCCATCGTTATTAATCTCGGCAGGTGTCATACGTGAATCATCGAGCTCGAAAACTTTTCTAGCCATAAATCGACTGTAAAAGCGGTAAGCAATTGCGTAGACGCAGACGGCAGCAGTTATCAGCCAAATCGCATTCACACTTTCACCTTTATTTAATGCCATAACTGCAAAGCCTGCTGCACCTAAAGCTGAAACTAGCCCCCAGATGATGATCGATTTTAATGCTTTCAATTAAGATTTCCCCTTTCTATGGTTTAAAAATATTATATCTAATTATTCTGAATTTTGTATATTTTTCGTTTTTAAAAATAAATTAATCCGATGAATAAGGTGTTAACTTTTTCATAGTAATCTCTCCTCATTGTTTAAAATAAAAAACCCGTCCCAAAATGTAGGGACGAGTTTGCGCTCGCGTTACCACCCTAATTCCGCAGCTTTCAAAACTAACCTGCAGCTCTCAGTCAACGTAAAATTATACGTGGTCCATCATAACGGCGGACAATCCGTCAAAGCTTACTGAATTTCAGCTTTGAATCTCAGAGATGACCTTCGGACAAGACCTGGACGCCGGCTTTCACCAAATACCGACTCTCTGTAGAACAGGGATCTTATCTTACTCTTCTCGTCATTGATTTTTATTATTTAAAAATAATTTAGCAGGGGAAAACTGAAATGTCAATATTTTTTGATAGTTTAAATAATTCGGTATAATTAACCGGTCCGCAGAGGAATCCACAAACTGAATAGAGCGAGCAATAGCTTGAATATTATAGTAGAAATAAGAAAATTGCCCCTCCATTACTTTAATATTGCGAGATGCTCATACACTTCACGTAAATTCTTAAAGCCCATTATTTGCGCCTTTTTTAGATAGTAACTCCAGATCTGTGCGGTCATTTGTGCATCTCCGAGGGCATTGTGGCGATTTTTAACTTCTACGCCACAATGCAGACAAATTTCTTCCAATGGCAGCGATTTGATCAACGGATTTGTAAGGCGGATTAAAAAGGATGTATCAATAATACGGTGTTCAAAATTTGTACGCATTAAATCTCTGGTTAATTTCTGCATAAAAGACTTTTCATGTTTTGCATGATGAGCAACAAGTATTCGGCTGTTAATAAATCTAAAAAATTGAATAAGAACTTCGGAAGCGGCCGGTGCCTCACTTAGTTGCTCATCTGTAATTTTGGTTAAGGAAGATATTTTTTTTGAAAGGGGAATATTGGATTTTACAAGAGAATAAAAAGTTTGTTCATCTTCGATTTTGGAGCCGGTCATTTTTACAGCCCCAATTGAGATAATTTGATCTCCTTTATCAGGAAAAAATCCAGTTGTTTCAAGATCAAATACGACAACTTCTAAATCTTTAAGAGGAGAGTCCATGTAGTTTTTTTCTTTCATTTCTTTTTGAAGCTGTCTTATGAAAGAAATGTGATGCGGATTTGATTGTCCTTGAACGCCTGCATAAATATTTGAACCGAGTTTTCCGGACATTTGCCTGAAAAATTGAATCATATCGTTAAAGCCCATTTCAAACTTCCTTCCCTGCCAACTTTCTCATCTCTTGATAAAGTTGGGTACCAATTTTGATGATATTTTTCATTTCTCTCTTTTGTTCCTTTGACAGCTTTTCAACCGCTAGAAAATGACTGGATTTATAGTCGGAATGATTACAAAATTTCAGGCGATAGTGTAATAATTTTATAAACTGTTCTTCATATATTTTCTTGTTGGGAAGTACGATTTCGGAAAGATTGTGCAGCCTGGAGAGTGTCGATGTTGCCATAATGTTTTCTTTTATGGCTAAAAGGCGTATTGAATTTACATAAGGAATTAAGGCTGTTTCTTTCAAATTTAGCATTCCGGAATATATTCCGTGAGTCTCTACTAAAAATTGTCCAAAAACTCCTATGCCTCTTTTTAGATGCATTGTGTTATTAAGCATTCTAGTTAATAGATTGTCTTTTTGACTTGAGTAATAGATGACTTTTCTTAGCTGGTCAATATATGTACGCACGCCGTATAAGGATCGGCCATCAATAAAAATTAATAAATGGCGGATCGATTCCCATGATGATTCAGCGATCCAGTCCGTTAATTGCTGCTTCCATTCCAGTAGAGATTTACACCATAAAGGATTGCTTGCCATCACGTCTCCGTCACAATAAGCATAACCGGCTTGAAAAAGTCCTTCCGATATCTCTTTTCCTAACGTTAAGAAGAATTCTTTTGCTTTTTGGGTGTTTTCATCGTAGATGATCCCATGATCCTGATCACTCCAAATGCCCTGTTCGAAGCGGCCTGCGCTTCCCATAACAAAAAATGAAAATGGAGAAGGGGTGGGCCCGAGCATTTTATTTACACGGCTAATCGATATCTTTACAACCTGATGCATGATGTAATCATGGAGGTGATTTAGCTCAAAATGGTCGTGAGATACATTTCTTTTTTGTTGATTCAGGATGTCTCTTATCTCAGAGTAGCAATCGTTACTCATGGTTGCTCGGCCCCCTTCTTTAGCTAAAATCTAAAAAACGGTCATCAAAGCTGACTCAGAAGGGTCTGACTTCCTCCAAAAATGAAAATATATAGAATTGTTTTATTACTGTTTGTCTATATATTATTTGGAGGGGCCGGCCCCTTTACTTTACAGCCAGCTCCGAACCGCCTTAAGGAAATTTAATACATACTTTTCATCCGTAAAGATAGTTAGTTATGCATTAAGCTTTTGTCCAGGACGAAGTAATTCAGGATATCCGTAGCTTCCGTGTTCACTCATATCTAAGCCGATAATTTCTTCTTCTTCGGTTACTCGAAGCCCTTTCATCACGACTTTCATTACGAATAAAATAGCAAAGGAAACAAAGAATGCATAGGCGCCTGATGTAAAAACTCCCAGTGCTTGAACCCCGAGCTGTTCTAATCCTCCGCCATAAAACAGTCCTGGTTTTCCGACTGTTGCTAATTCTTTGGTTGCAAAAAATCCTGTCGATAGCGTTCCCCAAACACCGGCCGTCCCATGGACTGACAGAGCGAAAATCGGGTCATCAATTTGTCTTCTTTCAAAGAATCGAATACTGTAGAAAACGAGAATACCAGCCACAAAACCAATGACAACGGCTGCCCATGTTTCGACAAAAGCACAAGAAGCGGTGATTGCAACTAAACCAGCTAATGCGCCGTTTAGCATCATTGGCACGTCTGCTTTACCATTTACAATCCATGAGATGATCATAGCTGCGACGGTTCCTGCAGCGGCTGCAAGGTTTGTATTAACTGCTACAAAACCGAAGAATGCTTTGTCGACTGATAACGTACTACCGGCATTAAATCCAAACCAGCCTACCCATAAAAGCAGAACACTTAATGCTGTAAATACCTGGTTGTGGCCTTCAAGATTATTAGCGGAGCCGTCTTTATTGAATTTTCCAATCCGTGGTTTTAATAAAATCGTTGCTGCAAGTGCTGCCATGGCTCCTGTTAAGTGTACAACTGTTGAACCTGCAAAATCCTGTTTGCCATGCTCTGCCAGCCATCCGCCGCCCCAAATCCAGTGAGCAATTGGAGGATAAACAAAGATTGAAAATAATACTGAGAAAACGAGATATGCAGATAATTTTGCCCGTTCAGCGAACCCTCCAAAAGCAATTGTTAGTGAGATTCCCGCAAAGGCCAGCTGGAATAAAAAGAATACGGCGCCGGAAAGTGATAAGCTTTTTACATCATATCCAGAATAAAAGAAATCTGAGAACCCAATAAGTGCGTTTCCTTTACCAAAGATTAATCCGTAACCGACAGCCCAAAAGACGAGTGATCCAATACTAAATGTAAGTATGGTTTTCCCGGCAATATGGCCTGCATTTTTCATTCGTGTCGAGCCGGTTTCTAGCAGGATAAACCCCCCAATCATTAAAATGACGAGAACAGCACCTACCATTACCCAAAGACTGTTCATTAGAAATGCAGTATTCATCATTTCGCTCCTTTCACATTTATGTAAAGTTTTGTTACATTAATTGTTATAGATATTGTTACATGCGATTGAATTTTATGCCATTAATTTGTTAGATAATCTGACAAATTTTTTGGTTTAATAATGAATTATCCTTTTCTAATATAAAAACCTGGTTCCATATAGGAATCCAGGTTTTTGATATTGCTCGCTGATCATCTGCTCACATTTGTATTTGGCTCATAATAGGCAAATGCTGTCATACTGCTTTTGATCTTTCTTCAAAATAAATAAAAATATTTGCAATAAATTTAGAAACCAATGCTGCTATTAAATAAACTAAGAGGATTTGAAAATAATTTGTTCCTTTGCCCAATTGCAACAGTCCTAATGCAGCCATTAATGGTACGTAAACAAATGAAAAGACAAAACAAAGCACGATAATGTATAAGTAATAATTTCGTTTATGATTTAGAGTCCATTGGTAAACCAACATGTATGCAACCGGTATTAATGAAATATCGATAACCATACCTGTTGGAAAAAATGGAAAAATTTTATATGGATAAAACCATAACACTTTGGAAACTCCCAAGAGATCCATATAATTAATCCATACATGTATATTAAAACCATAAAAACCTAACAACAATGCTTTTCTTTTGTCTATCAGAAAATAAAGCACGATTAAAGGAATGATTAAAAAACCGAGGTTTACCCAAAATTGCCAGTGTCCAAAGCTAGAATATTGATGCCAATAATCTAACCATGCGTTTGTTTGATCGAGTTGTATTTGTTTTAAATGTTCAATTTTGGCTTTTTGTTCAATATTCATGACGTACTCCTTGTGTAATTTCGTTAATTAAAGTTTCCAATTTAATGCAATTTATAATACATTTTAAGAAAATTTTTGAATATTGCTCCTTGTAATAATATGGTCTGTACAAACTCTTGCTAGTTGGCAAGCTATACCGGAGAATCAGCAGAATCCTTAAGTATAAGTTTCAGGTCTTATTTATAAATACATTTCAGGGCCTATTTTGAAATATTTGGACTTAATGTAAAGTTAGATTTAGAAAAACAAGTCGTTAAAAGATCAATCCACTTTTGTATAACATAACAATTTATCGAAAAGAGGAAAAAGGATGAAACGAATTTTAATTATTTTTTTTATTATTTTTAGCATTTATCTTCTATTTTTTGATCCTGCTTTCTTCCAATTGTTTCCTTTTATGAATCATGCCAATCAAGTAGAGATAACGAATAAAATTGAGAAGATTAAAATTGTGGTAAATGATGTCAGCACTAAAATTATTCCGGAAAACCGAAAAGATTTAAAAGCGGATTTAAACGGAAAAGCAAAATTAAGTGTTAAGCGCAGCGGGGAAGAAGTAGAGGTGACGGTGAAAAAGATTGGGTTTGGCAGGTTTTTATTTCATGACAAAACAAATCTAAATATTTATATCCCTAAAGATTATGAGCGAAAAATGGATATCGATGTAGGTTCTGGGAATTTAGAATTCTCCGGAGGCTCAAAAACCGAACGAATGAAATTAAGAAATTTATCACTGGACCTAGGTTCTGGAAACATGAAACTTAAGAATTTAGATATCAAAGACTTTAGATATGATGGAGCGTCAGGTAATGGCGAGATTTATTCACTTGCAGTCCAGTCAGGCTCTATTGATATCAGTTCGGGAAGTTTGCTTGTAAAAGACTATAATGGAGGTCTTGGAGCTGAGATATCATCTGGATATCTTGAAGCCCAAATGGATAAATTAACAGATTTTATGGATATAGAAGTAGGTTCCGGTGAGGTTAATCTTGATCTTCCAGATAATGCTGGATTTACTTTACATGGAAAGGTAAGAAGCGGTAATATTTCATGCGATTTTCCACTGAAAGACAAGAAGAGGGATAAAAGTAATATAAATGGAATTCACGGAAATGGAGAACACCAAGTGAATTTAAAAGTATCAAGCGGAAATATCAATATTTATTAAAGGTTAAAGATCGATTGGATCGTTTTCTTTTTTATATTAAAGCCGGTATGTGTTATGATTTATCTTTTGTAATTCTTCCGTTTAAACCAGTAATCTCAACAATGAATTCTTTGTTTTTTTCCAATAAATGATACAATAAAACCATAAATTATTTTATAAAAAAGGAGGTAAGACAATGTCGCACAATCGTACGTTTATCGGTTATGTTGGTACTTATACAAAAGGGGAAAGCAAAGGGATTTATTCTTTTACATTGGATACGGAAAATGCAAAACTCAGCAACGTAAAAGTAGCGGCAAATTTAGAAAATCCTACGTATTTAACCATTAGTAAAGATAATCAATATCTTTACTCCGTTGCCAAGGAAGGGGAGTCAGGAGGTGCAGCGGCATTTACTATAAATAGTAAGACTGGGGAACTTACAAAATTAAACAGCCAGGTATCGAAAGGAGCGCCGCCTTGCCATATAAGTGTTGACAGTGAAAAAAGTATAGTAGTCACAGCAAATTACCACAAAGGAACTGTTGAATCATTTCAAATCAATAAAGAAAATGGTTCACTAAACCCAGTTTTATCAACAATTCAACATGAAGGCTCAGGTCCAAATAAAGAAAGACAGGAAAAACCTCATACACATTTCGCAGGATTTACTCCTGATGAAAATTATGTCATAGCAGTGGATTTAGGAATTGATAAACTTTTTACATATGAAATAAGGAATGGTGAGTTAAAAGAAAAGAATTCCTTGTCAGTAAAGCCGGGAAGCGGACCAAGACACATAGCCTTTCATCCAAACGGCAAATATGCTTATGTGATGACAGAATTGAGTTCAGAAGTCATTGCTTTGGCATATCATGAGGAAGATGGCAGCTTTACTGAGCTTCAATATATATCGACAATTCCGGAAGACTTTAGCGAAAATAATCAGGGCAGTGCAATTCATATTTCTTCAGATGGCCGTTTTGTATACGCGGGAAATCGGGGACATGACAGTATTGCTGTTTTCAATGTGAATCAAGACACAGGTGAGCTTAGTTTTGTTGAACATACCTCGACTGAAGGATCTTGGCCGCGTGATTTTGTCCTTGATCCTACTGAAAAATTTGTAATTGCTTCTAACCAGGAGTCCGGAAATCTTGTGTTATTTTTACGAGACGAGTCAACAGGAAAGCTCAAACTATTGCAGTCTGACGTCAAAGTGCCAGATCCTGTATGTGTTAAGTTCTTGCATGTATAATGGATTGTCTATAAAAAAACCTAAACCTTTATCGTGAAAAGGTTTAGGTTTTTTTATTTGCCTAGTTTAAGCGTCTGTCAGAGTTGAACAAGCCGCTTACGGATTTCTTATTACAGTTTAAATGAGCTCTTTAAGGAAACAATTCGGTTAAACACAGGTTTTTCTTTTGTTGAGAGTTTTGGATCTACACTGAAATAGCCATGTCGGAAGAATTGGAATTTGTCATATGGCTTTACATCCTTCATATTTGGTTCAATAAAGCCTTGAACAATTTCCAATGAGTTTGGATTTACGCAATCAAGAAATGTTTTTTCCTCATTTTCTTTTTCGTTTTCATCTGCATCGTTAATGAGCGGCTCATATAACCTGAATTCAGCCGGAATGGCATGTTTTGCATCAACCCAGTGAATGGTGCCTTTTACTTTCCGCCCGGTAAAGCCGGATCCGCTTTTGGTTTCTGGATCATATGTGCACCGAAGTTCAATGACTTCGCCGTTTTCGTCTTTAATGACTTCTTCACACTTAATGAAGTACGCGTGTTTTAAACGGACTTCATTGCCAGGAAACAGTCGGAAATATTTTTTTGGCGGGTTTTCCATAAAGTCGTCCCGTTCAATATAGATCTCTCTCGAAAAAGGAATTTGGCGTATGCCCATTTCCGGATTTTCCGGATTTATTTCCGCATCGAGCATCTCTACTTGATCTTCAGGATAATTTGTAATCACGACTTTTAACGGCCGCAGTACTGCCATTGTCCGCGGAGCTTTTAATTTTAAGTCTTCTCTTACAAAGTGTTCAAGCATGGCTGCATCCACGATTCCTGAACTTTTTGAAACACCGGTTTCTTTTACAAACTCGCGGATTGCCTCAGGTGTATAGCCTCTTCTTCTAAGACCAGAAATAGTCGGCATGCGAGGGTCGTCCCAGCCATCAACATACCCTTCTTCTACAAGTTGTTTCAATTTGCGTTTACTCATGACTGTGTTAGAAATGTTTAAACGGCCGAACTCAATTTGCTGCGGCTGGTTTTCCATTTCGCACTCTCTGATCACCCATTCATAAAGAGGCCGGTGGTCCTCAAATTCTGTCGTGCACAGGGAGTGGGTAACTCCTTCGATTGCATCTTCAATCGGGTGAGCGAAGTCGTACATCGGATAAATGCACCATTTGTCACCTGTGTTGTGGTGTGTAGCATGGTAAATTCGGTATAAAACAGGATCGCGCATGTTAATATTTGGGGAAGCCATGTCAATTTTTGCACGAAGTACTTTGCTCCCGTCTTCAAATTCACCGTTCCGCATTCGTTCGAACAAATCAAGGTTTTCTTCTACAGATCGGTTGCGGTACGGGCTTTCTTTTCCAGGCTCAGTCAGCGTTCCGCGGTATTCGCGGATTTGTTCAGGTGTTAAGTCATCGACATACGCTTTTCCTTTTTTAATCAAAAGCACTGCCCGGTTGTACATTTCCTCAAAGTAGTCAGACGCAAATCGCAGCTCATCCCATTCGTAGCCAAGCCATTTGACATCTTCTTTGATGGCATCTACATACTCTTGGTCTTCTTTCAATGGGTTTGTATCATCAAAACGCAAGTTTGTTTTTCCGTTGAATTCATCTGCTAGCCCAAAGTTGATAACAATGGACTTGGCATGTCCGATATGGAGGTATCCATTTGGCTCCGGAGGGAAACGGGTAATAATTTCCTTATGCTTACCTGTCTCGAGATCCTCTTTCATAATGGTTCGGATAAAGTTTGAATTATGATCCAATCTATCTCAGCCTTTCTTTTTTTCGTATGAAGCGTTTATCTTTTATTTTAATTAATTCGAAAATAATTTTCCACCGTGCTGAATAGGAATCGTAAAAAGATTTCTTTAAAATAATAGGGAAGAAGCAGAATGAAAATTAGAAAGAATTTTTCACTACTCCTGGATGACGATGCATGGCGGCTAAAAGAATAACTCCGCTTATTAAAAGAAGCAAACTTGTTGTAAAAAATACCGAAGAAAATCCGAAGAATCCTGAAATAAATCCGCCCATCGACGGCCCGATGATATTCCCGAGGAATCTGAGGCTCGTATTATAGCCAAGTACTTCACCTTGAATGGCAACCGGGACCTCTTGGCGAATATAGGCGATTCTGACCGGGATAATTCCTCCGATTGCAACCCCAAGAGCAAACCGAATCATGACAAGCTGCCATAGACTTGTGACAAACGCCCCTGGAAAATATATAATCGCACCCATAAACAGGAGAATGACAAGAATTTTTATATAGCCATAACGGTCAGCAATTGATCCCCATTTTCTTGCCATCATTAAGTTTCCAAGACCTGCCGCCGAGAAAGCAATGCCGGAAAAGAAAGCGACGTTGGTGCTGCCGTGCAGCCCTTTAACATATAACGATAAAATCGGCTGAATACTGAAATGGGCAATCTGGACAAGCGCCGAGATTAGCAAAACTGTTAATAAGACCGGATTCCGGACGATCTGGAGGATTACTTCCTTACTAGAATAATCCGTTTTTGTTCCTTCTTTGATATCGATCTTGTACTCCTTAGCAGCAAGAACGAGCAAAGCAGAGATAAAAATAGAAACAGACATCCATTTGAAAGTTGTAGCGTAACCAAATGAATCAGCCAATACCCCGCCTAGCAAAGGTCCTAACAGCGAGCCGGTAATGCTTCCGGTTTGCAGCGTTCCAAGGACTTTGCCAGCAATCTCTTTCGGTGTTTGTGTTGAAATGAAAGCCTGTGACATCGAAACAAATCCTGTAAAAATCCCCATAAACAAACGCAAGATAAACAATTCCAAAACAGAGTCTGCAAATCCCATGAGGAAAATAGACAAAGCCATTCCCAATCCTGAGAAAACAAGGATCTTCTTACGTCCAATCCGGTCGCCAATTCTTCCCCAAACCGGAGAAAAAATAAAAGCAGTCACAAACGTGATTCCAAACGTTAATCCTGACCAATGCTGCACATACTTTTCAGAAAAGTTCCCGAACGTTTCTATATATAAGGAAATAAACGGGAGCACCATCGTCATGCTGCCGCCGACAAAAAAATTGGCAAACCACATGATTATCAAATTGCGTCTTGCAGCACTATGTAGATCCATTTGAACCAACACTTCTTTCTTGTTCCAATAAATTATTTCGATTACCTAAATATAAGGATAACAAAATTTTTTGAAATTTGAAGGAAAAAGCACTTTATTAGCCTATGGATTGTAAAAAAATTTATGAAATATGGACAAACACCGTTTCAGATTTAACAGAATTTACATCTATATAAATAGACGAATTTAACGAAAGAGCCAGTTCGTGAAGTTTTCGACTGTGAAAATTTTGGGGGAGACCTATTTGTCAGGCGAGCGATATTTTTGAAAAATCAAATAGGAGTTGGAACAAATGGAAATAAAGTGCAAAGAAATTGCGCGAGAAGTAAAGAAAATTCGTGTCCGGAAGTTTGAGGATAAGGATGTTGAAGTTGAAAATACATCTTTACTTGAGATGATTGGAAAAGGGAGGCAGGGGGCCGTTTTTAAAATCAATGAACAGGCATGTATGAAAGTGTACGGCGAGGTTGAAGATTGCGCCCGTGAATATTACGCACTTTCTTTAGGAAAGAATACCGACCTTCTGCCAAAAGTGTACTGCAAAGGGAAAAATTTTATTGTGATGGAAATGGTATATGGAGTGGACCTGAGGGAGTATTTGCAGTCAAATCCGCTAACAAAGGAACTGTCTTATAAATTGATTCAAATGCTTATTACTTTTCAAAAGATCGGCTATGAACGGATTGATCATCATAAGAGGCAAATTTATCTTCAGGAAGACGGTTCTTTAAAAGTAATTGATGTTGGAAGAACTGTTTGGCGCAATCGGACATATCCGTATCCAAGAAAATTATTGCAAAGTCTCGGAACGGAATATAAAGCCTTGTTTTTGGAACATGTCAAGGAATTAGCACCGGAGCTGTATGATGAATGGCAGCATTATATGCATTTAGAAGAGATCTCAAGGCAGGTATATCAAAAACTTCAAGAAAAACAAAAAATTGATTTTGATACACTAAGAAAACAAACAGAAACCCTTTTAACAACATCAGATTCCAAGTTGCATTACAAAAAGCTTCTTGGTTTGGTACGTAAGGTCGTGAAAGAAGAAAGGGTGAGAGAGAGGATGAAATTACAAAAAAACAGCAATGAACTAAAACTGAAATATGATAAAAAAGAACAAAAAATGAAAAAGGAAAGAAAAGAACGAAAAATGAAAAATCATGAGAAAGACCTAACTGAAACTCGGGAAGATAAAAGTTTTGAAACAAATCAGAAGCCAAAGGAAAAAAAAGAAAGAGTGAAAATCTATATAGAAGATAGTGTGAAAGAACATTCCAATTACGCCCGGATATACAACAAAAAATGATCGAGAAAAGAACTAGTCAGAAAGGAAGTAAAGTGGAAGATGAAGATTTTAGTTATTTGGCGACTGTTGACAGTTGGCGGAGTGAATGCCGGCTGGAGAAACCGGGCCGTCTATTTTAAAAAGCATGGAATCACGACAGAATTCCTTTACTGTAAGGACCTTGGCGGAATGCATATGGTAAAGGATATTGCGCCTGTATATTTGACGAAAGACAAAAAGGAAATTCACCGCATTATTAAAGAAAACCATTATGACGCAATTATCGTTGTCGATACAAGCCAGGCCTATAAATGGCTGGATGAGGCTGATTTTGAAGGTCCAATTATTATTGAAGCGCGCACTCCGGAAATTGTGAAATTAAAGCGGAACTTGAAAGGGAAGGAAAGGATTACACCACAAAAATTCATTGTTCCTTCCAAATACCAAAAGAGAGTTTTATCTATCTTAGTTGATCAGCCAACCCCTATTGAAGTGATTTACAATGGTGTAGATACATCTTTTTTTCGGCCAAAAGCAATAAATGAAATCAAACTTGATTCAGTTTCTTCAATTCCGGCCAATAAAAAAATAGTGGCATATATCGGGAGATTGGATGCCCGAAAAAATTGGCGAATGCTTCTGAAAATCGCTAATCTTGTAAAGATGGAAAGAGAGGATATCGAATTTTGGATTATAGGGGGAGCCAACAGTGTAGACCGGGATCTTTTCGAAGAGGAATGGAAGAAACAGGAGCTAACAGATATTATAAAATGGTTTCCGACCATCCCTTATCAGGAAATGCCAAATGTTTATGCAAAAATTAAGGAATCAGGAGGCTGCACTATCGCGACCACTAGAGCAGAATCATTTGGAAATACATTTATTGAGGCGATGGCATGTGGAGTGCCGGTCATTGCACCGGACGTTTCATCTATACCTGAAATTGTAGTGCACGGTAAAACAGGCTACTTGTATCGTGAAGGGCATGTAAGAGGTGCGGCTAATCAAATTTATGAGATCATTGATCGTCCACAAGTTTACGGGAAACTGTCAAGGGCTGCTAGAAATCGTGTCAAAAAAATGTTCTCCCTTTCTGCTTGCGCCGAAAAATATATAGAGCTGCTTCGGGAAGTCACGAAAGGGGATGACACATGAACCCTGTTAATTACATTCATCTTTTTGAAAGCAAAACAAACAATGCTCATTTGATTACTTTTGATAATGGTGTGGATTATGTTGTAAAGCTTTATAAAGCAAAAGAAGATAAAGCTCTGATTAATGAATGGTTTGCTTACTGTATTGCCCGTTTTATGGGGCTGCCGGTTCCGTATTCATATTTGGTAGAAATGCCTGAAATGTTCATTGAAACGATACCGAATATTAAGGATCTTCAATACACATCCATGCAATTCGCTAGCAAATATATAAATGATAGTGTAAATGCACATGAAGCAAACATCCAAAATATTATCAATCATTGCGACCTTGCAAAAATCATCGTATTTGATTATTGGTTATGCAATACAGATCGAACAAGGAAAAATGTGCTGTTGCAAGAAAAAACACCTGGGAGCTATTATCTATGGGTAATCGATCATGCAGAAATTCTCAGTTCATTTTGCTGGACGACGAATGATCTCGAGCATCTTCCCCAAAAAATTATAAAAAGTGCAACCCATGAAATGATGGCTAAATATATCACGGATGAAAAAGAACTAAAGCAACAAGTCAAAATAATCCAATCAATTCCCACGCAGCTTCTTGAAGAAATCCTTTCGTTTGTACCTAATGATTGGAATATATCGGATGAAGAAAAATGTGAATTAATAAAAACTCTAAATTTCAGGCGGTATAAAATTCTTCCATTGTTAATCGGTAAATTTATTAAAAGAGTATATCGTCCAATTCACAGTCCAAGCCCTAACGATAGAAAAACTTAAACTCTATTCATCTTAATAGAGTTTAGGTTTTTTTTGGAATGTATAATTTTATTATCTTAATTATTATTCATTTTTAAGAATTTTCCTATTTTTTTAAAGGGAAATTTACGCTTTAAAATTATCGTTCTATAAAGTTTTTTCTTTCGTCATATTGCATGAATACCCTTTCAAAGGTATAATTATTTCATGTCAAAATATGCGGAAAATTTAAAACATGGAATTCTTTTTTCGTTAAAATTTATTTAAATTAAAAGGGGGTCAAAAGATGAAAAAGTTTTCGATTCTTACGTTCTTTTTAATTCTTTCTCTTATTTTATCAGCTTGCGGTACAAGCCAGTCTGACAAGGAAAAAAATACCACCAGCAGTTCGGGAAATGAAAAGAAAAAATTGAAAGTTGCCACTGATGCGAACTATGCACCTTTTGAATATATGGATAAAGGTGAAATTGTCGGTTTTGATGTTGATTTTGTAAAGGCGGTGGCAAAAGAAGCAGGATATGATGTTGATATTGTGAACGTAGGATGGGATCCTTTATTTGTTGAAATTAAGGACAAAATCTCTGACTTAGGGATGTCTGCTATTACCATTAATGATGAACGTAAACAAACGTATGATTTTTCTGTTCCTTACTTTTTATCGACCAACAAGATTTTAGTTCCTAAAGGCAGTGATATTAAAAGTGCAGCTGATTTGAAAGATAAAGTAGTAGCTGTTCAAAACGGCACGACAGGACAGGAAGCGATAGAAAAGCTTCTTGGTAAAAATAACAAAAATATCAAGAAATTTGAAAATAACAATCTGGCAATCATGGAATTGACTAGCGGCGGAGCTGATGCAGTGGTGGCTGATAATACAGTAGTAGAAGAATATGCGAAAAATAACCCTGACAAAAAGCTGGTCGTAATAGAAGATGAAAACAGTTTTGCAAAAGAATATTACGGTCTAATGTTCCCGAAAGGCAGCAAACTCAAAGCCGAATTTGATGCTGCAATTAACAAAATCTTTGAAAATGGTACTTATGCAAAAATTTATAAAAAATGGTTTGGTACAGAGCCTGATATAGAAACTTTGAAAAAACAGCAGCAATAATTTCTAACTGAAAAATTGCGTAACCATCGTTTGAATAGTGTTACGCAATTTTCGGTTTAATAGGGGGATTCATCAATGGATTTTCGACTAGATATTTTAATTGATTATGCTCCCTTTTTTTGGAAGGGGACGTTGCTGACAATTGGCTTGTCGATAGCAGGGATATTGATTGGAACGGTTTTAGGATTACTTATTGGACTAGGAAAAATGGTTAGAAATAAGTTTATAGCTTTTCCGTTTGAATGCTATATTACGTTTTTTCGGGGCACGCCTCTTTTTGTTCAAATTTTGATTATTCATTTTGGTGTTGTTCCGCTGTTTAATGGAGAAACGAACGGAATTATTGCTACTATTATCGCCCTTTCATTAAATTCTGCAGCCTATATTGCTGAAATATTCCGGGCTGGAATCCAATCCATTGACAAGGGGCAAATGGAAGCGGCCCGTTCCTTAGGAATGAGCCATGTTCAAGCAATGAGATTTGCTATTTTACCTCAGGCATTTAAACGAATGATCCCACCGCTTGGAAACGAGTTTGTTGTCCTTATTAAAGAATCTTCCCTTGCGGCCATTGTTGCAGCTCCGGAACTAATGTACTGGGCTCGTGCCATGCAAGGACAGTATTATCGTGTGTGGGAACCTTTGCTTACTGCAGCACTAATATATTTGGTGTTGACACTAACTTTAAGCTTCTTGTTAAGTCTTCTTGAAAGAAGGTTGGCTACAGAATAGTTCGAGTGAAAAATTTATGATAATCGATTTAGAAATAAAGAAGTTATCGCGGTTAAATCAAAAAATCGCGTTAAAGAAAAACAATTAAAGTAAAATGAAAAGCAATCGAAGTTAAACGAAAGAATTCGTGATTGACCGATTTCGGCACGATTTGAAGCTGCACAAATCTCAGAGATTGTGCAGTTTTTTTACATTTTAAATCAATCAATTACATATTTTAGCTGAAATTTTACACCATGACAAAAATTTGTATTATAAATGAAAGCAACTTGAAACTTTTTGCAAAAGTATGTCTGCTAGAATAATATGGATAGATACAGGAAAGTTAAAATATTAATAGAATACGATATGTAAGAGATATTGATTAAATATATAGGTCGGGGGATAAACATGACGTTAGAGAATCAACTGATCAATAAAACATTTTATGAAACATTTATGGAAGCGGATGAAAAAAATCCAGTTCGTGTGCTCGGAGAAGCTTTCCTTGCCGGGCATAAAGATGAGACAGTGGATCTTTCTGCGATCCGTTTTGCCCAAGGGGAAGTATATTTTCATAACAAAGATTATGAAGCAGCTATTTTCAAATGGGAAAACACTCATAATGATTTAGAACCGTGGGCAAAGAAAAATATTGCGGATTGTTATTATGAACTTGGGCAATTATCGACAGCTGAAGAAATTTATAAATCGATTGATACGGAAAGCAGTGTTCTACAATCTGAAGCTATACTGCAATTATTTTCACTTTATATAGACCAAGGCAGGCTTGAAAAAGCTGATCAAGTAATTAAAAAAGCAGTTTCCTTTAATCCGGACTATCCGAATGTTACTGACATTGCCCGTGCCTTTTTCGAAAAACACAAGGATTGGAAGAGCGCAATTGAACTGGCCGTAAATGAAGCGATCCGAACCGAGTCTCATCACTGGTTTGATATTTTAAAAACTTATGCAGAACAAGGATTAACAAAAACTTTTGCGCCTCATTATTTTTCAAAATGCTTAGTCGTTTTATATGAAGTGGATAAGGCAAGATTTGAACAGATGGTTTTGGCATTATGGAATAGTTACAGAACGGAGAGTTCATATTTTTCATGGCTTAGGGAATTTAATCACCTTTTCTTAAATCTGGATGCAAACCGGGAGCAATCTTGGAAAGAGCTGTCAGCACTTTATCAGGAAACTTATTTTGAATTGATTGATGGAAAGTACTTAATGAGAGAACTGGCGGAGATTATACCAAACCTTTTAACAAATTGGATCAAAATTGCCGATCGTTCTTATGCTTTATTTGCTTCTGCAGCGGTATTGGCTTGGAGTGAGAAGTTTCCATCCAGTATGAGTACAGAAGTTATTAATGATGCTGAAAATCTTATTTTCCATTCCCGTAATGAGACTGACGGTTTGGAATATAGCCTCACTTTATTCGATTCCATCGTAAAATGGGCAGAAGCGCAACATGTAGAACCAGGTCACCGCTTCAAATGGATCATCCGAGAATTGCTTGATTTTCAAACACATCATTTATTTGTAGCAGGATCTTCTGGAAATGGAAAGTCTGCTTTTATCAATTCGGTCCTCGGAGAAAATATCCTAACTGCTCCGACATCATCCGTCATTGTATTTAAGGGCCATGACGAGACAGAGATTAGAAAAATATCTGATACAGTATTAACGGCTGTTTCAAGTTTCCATGAGTTTCAGGAGTTAGTTGAGAGACGACAAAATAAAGCTTTTGACAATGCGATTTTCGAGTTTTCCCTTCCGTCGCCAATTTTGCAGGAAAACAGGCTTGCTCTTATTGATACGCCGGGATTTAACGGTCGCAATCGGATTGAAAGTGAAGCGTTGAAATATCTGCATTTCGCCGACAGTTTATTATTTGTTCTTGATGCAAACGATCCTTTTACCGAAAAAGAACAAGAAATCTTAATGCAAATTAGGGAATACGCACCTAATCTTCCAATTCATTTTCTAATCAATAAAATCGATGAAATTTATGATGAACATGAAGCCTCCAGGATTGTTGATGACACTCGTTCGAGAGTTCGGGCATTTCTTCCGCAGGCTCATGTGTTTGCTTATTCATCCCAATTAAGAAGCAGAAAACAACAAAATGACCTGGCAGAGTTTTTGAAAAATTTGAACCGACAAATTACAGAAGATGATCGAATTGAAAAAATGTTAATTTTTATTCGGAAATTAATCAGTCATTTATTGGATAAACGGGCAGAAATGGAAAACAGCCTAGCTGAATCGATTAAATGGAATGAAGAAATGGCCACAAAACTAAGTGGAGCAATCAATCAATTAACTGATTTGGAAAAAGAGAAAGCACGAATTATTACGAGAACGTTCCGTAAAGTTATGGAGGAAATCAGTTCAGATCTAATGGAAAATATTCCAAAAATTTTACGAGACAGTTCGGATATGATTAAAGAAGACAGTGATTTCCGTAAAATTCATCTTGAATTGAATGATGAGATGAACCGGAGAGTGCATGCTTATGTAAATGATAAAGTCTTGCCTAAGTTTTACCGTTCACTTCAGGAATGGATATTAACGGCAAATGATGAATTAAATTACTGCCAATCTTTTCTGGATGAAATAAGCGAAGGGTTTAATGCGATGTACGGGGAAGAACGGCTTAAGCTGAATTGCGATTTTAAAGTGCTTGATGACTGGCGCCGGGATGCAGACCGGATGACAAGCGGTGTACAAATTGATAAGGTGAATATTTTTCTCCGCCGCACCCCGTATCAAATATTATTAAAAGGTGCAGGCAGGTTGTTGGGAGCATTTCCGCAAAACAATGCGATATTGTATAACAAATACAAGCAGTTTGTTGAAAATGAGGATTATTTTGATGTTACCAAATCAATTATAAGCAAGTTGCTTATGCAATTTGAATTGTTTGAAAAATCACTGGAACGGGATATTTCGATTTTCTTCAGAAACCCGTTTGCCGTATTGAATCAACTGGTAGAAGAAACCCAAAAGGAAATCAAGGAAAAAGAAGAAGAGCTGGAGAAAATGAGAGCCAATCCGGAAACGTACCGCGATCCTTTAACACTTTTTGAAGTAAAACTCCGCCAATATGAGTGGATCATGATTTCCGCAAAAGGAGTTCTTCAAGTCTAAAGAGAATTATTAGAAGACGAATCGGTCCAATGAGGCCGATTTTTTTTGATATGAAAATGTTTTAAAACGATGAAACATATCAGTTACATTGCTAACACTGGCAAATTTCATTAAACTGTATTGCATAAAGGCTTATATAGTTGGAGCGAATTTAGAATGGAAAATCAAACGAGAAATCAATATAAAGTAATGGAGCTTTGTCTTTTGGCTGGAAAAATTATGCTTCAGAGCGGAGCAGAAACGTATCGGGTTGAAGATACAATGATGAGAATTGCTTCTTCTTTTGGCATTCAAGAATCCCACAGTTACGTAACACCGACAGGGATTATTTTTTCAATTGAAGGGGAACCGCCAAAAACAAAACTCATTAGAGTGACTGAAAGAACGACTGACTTGGTAAAAGTAGCCAAGGTTAATAGCATATCAAGAAAAATTAGCAGCGAGGAATTAACGCTTGATGAGGCATATGAATCTCTGAAAAAAATTGAATTCTCCAGCCATTATTATCCTTTTTGGATGCAAGTAGTCGCTGCCGCTGTTGCAAGCGGCTGTTTTTTAATTATGTTTAAAGGAGAATGGCGGGACTTTATTCCTGCTATGTTTGCCGGCGGCTTTGGTTTGATAAGTGTCACATATTTTCATCGAATTGTACCGATTAAATTTTTCGCTGAATTTCTCGCTGCATTTATTATCGGTTTGCTGTCTTTTCTGTTTATAAAAATGGGGTTTGGATTTCAGCTTGATAAAATTATTATTGGTTCAGTCATGCCTCTCGTTCCGGGTCTTTTGATCACGAATGCTGTCAGAGATTTAATGGCAGGCCACTTAGTTTCCGGCTTGTCAAAAGGAGCCGAAGCGTTTTTAACCGCTTTTGCAATAGGGTCAGGAATAGCGGTTGTTTTATCATTTATGTAGAAATGGAGAGGAGGCAAAATGGTTATTATCGAACAGCTAGTTACTAGTTTTATTGCTTCTGCGGGCTTTGGAATTATCTTTAATGCTCCAAAACGATCTCTTGTAAAATGTGGCCTTATCGGTATGAGTGGTTGGATCATTTATTTTTTAATAGAAGCCAGTGGTTTTGATCCGGCAGCAGCAACTTTGGCCGCATCGTTTTTCATTGCGGTGATCAGCCAGGTTTTCGCAAAAATTTATAAGACACCGATCATTATTTTCAGTGTAGCCGGAATTATTCCATTAGTACCTGGTGGAATGGCATATGATGCAATGAGAAATTTCGTTGAAAATGATTATAATACTGCCATCACTCTCGTTGCAAAGGCTACGATGATTTCCGGTTCAATTGCTATGGGGCTTATGTTTTCCGAAGTAATAAACCAGTTGATAAGGAAATTGAAGCTGAAATATGATTAAGAGTGGTTTATGCAAGAACAGAGTGAAGCAGGAATCAAAACGATTCCTGCTTTTTACCTTGTATAAAGCATCTTCCTTTTATAACTCCTGCTTTAGCTCCCTGAACTCCTTTGGTGTCATGCCGTTATACTTTTTAAAAAGGGATGTGTAATAGCTCTGATTACAAAACTTAAATAATAGAGCGATATCGGATATGGATGTATCGGTATGAATTAAAAAATATTTGGATTCTTCGATTCGTTTTTTGTTAATGAAGTTTGTAATGGAAATGCCGACTTCTTTCTTAAATTGGCTTGAAAGATAACTTGGATGAACGAAAACATGTTGAGCAATAATGTTAAGGGACAGCTCCTGTAAAATGTTTTCGTATATATATGAGATAGCCATGCGTACTGTGCGGCTGTAATTAATACCAGCACCTTTGTCTTTTACTGTTTTAATAAAGTGATAGAGCATTTCATATTCAAGTTCATTTAATATTTCTATATTGTTATGCTTTTCAAGTTCCATTATATAAGTATCACTTAAGTGAAAAGCTGTTTCCGGATCAATGCCGCCTTTAATAATGGCTCTAGTGAAAAGGGTGCACATGGCTATTAAAGAATTTTTTCTCGATCGAACGGGATCTGTCGCTAATGTTGCCCCTTCTAGCTTATTAATTTCTAATAAAATTTCTTGTGCTCTTTTTTCATCCGCTCGAGCGATTGCATCCATTAGCTGCTGCTCCAGATTGAATGGGGGATGAAAATAGTTCCTTTCTTGGTTTTGCACTCTTGATAACAAAAATTGTTTTATAATTGCAGGATTAATTGAAGGTTTCATGAAATCCCCTCTGTATATTAAAAAATTGATAAATACTTAATAATTTTAATATAATAGTAAGCGCTTCCGTTTTATAATGCAAGTAATTCCAATAAATTTATAAAGGGGGAATTTTAATGAAAAAATGGTTTTCCATATTGCTAGTGTTGTCACTTATTGCAGGAATTATGGCAGGATGCAGCAATAATTCATCCTCTGAATCTAAGAAAGATACTGAAGGAAAAAAAATCGTATTAAAATTTGCTGCGCAAAATGATAATACCCCAGCGACAAAGAAAGTAATTGATGAGTTTAACAAAAGCCAAAATAAATATAAAGTTGAATGGGTTGAAATGACAAATGACTCTGCACAAATGCATGACCAGTTGTTAACCTCTCTTTCGAGTGGGTCTGATGAGTATGACATCCTATCCCTTGACGTTGTATGGGCAGGTGAATTTGCGGGTGCAGGATATCTTGAACCAATTGATGTTCGTATGAAAGAAGCAGGCCTTTCGAAAGACGATTTTAACAAAGGTTCTATGGCTTCCGGAAACTACGAAGGAAAGCAGTATACGCTTCCTTTCTTCCCTGACCTTGGATTGCTTTACTACCGCAAAGACATTGTAAGCCCTGAGGATGCTGCAAAATTAGAGAGCGGCAATTATACGTATGCCGATTTAGGGGCTATGGCTGAAAAATATACAGGCAAAGGCGGTACAAAATTTGGTTTTGTTTACCAATCCAAACAATATGAAGGATTAACAGTAAACGTAACAGAGTTTTCCAAGTCTTTTAAAGATCTCAAAGGCGGATTACAACAAATGTATGCTTTTACAAAAGCACCATGGGCTCCAAAGGATATTCTTAATTTTACCGAAGGGGAAACCCATACAAACTTTGAACAAGGAAATGCCGTTTTTGCACGTAACTGGCCATATCAATTCGGCCGTATCAAAGGCCAAGAAGAAGGCGTGAAAATTAAAGTCGACCAAGTAGGAATTGCTCCGCTACCTAATGGCGGCTGTGTCGGCGGATGGTTGTTAGGGATCAACAAAAAATCTAAAAATGTAGAAGGAGCTTGGGAGTTTGTTAAGTTTGTTGCTGGTAAAGAAGGACAGAAAATTATGTCAACAGTGGGAGGTTATCTTCCAGGATATAATGCGCTTCTAGAAGACAAAGATGTAATCGCTGCAAACGATATGCTCTCTTATAAAGGTTTTAAAAATGCACTTGCAAATACAATTGCACGTCCAGTATCTCCTGAGTACTCAAAAGTTTCTGATACAATTCAAATTCAGGCCCATAAATATTTGAGCACAGGTGAAGGCCTTGACAAAGCTGTACAAGAGATTCAGGCTGCAATAAGTAAATAAAATGGATAAGTGACTCTGGGCAAAGGCTCTAATTTTGGTTAGGGCCTTTTTTCCTTACGTAGTCTTGTATATACATGGACAGGGTTTCGTATTCATGAAAAGAGGTGTTCAACAGATGAAAAAGTTGGGCTTAAAAGAATACTTATTTATTCTTCCTGCAGTTCTCTTAATCGCAATATTTTCTCTCTGGCCGGTTTTTCAATCGTTTACGTACACATTTTTTGATTATCGGCTGAATGATCAGCAAAAGGCCGGCTTATATATAAGTGAACGGTTTAATGTTGATTTGTTTAATGAAACTCAAGCTTATTTAACAATGTTTCTTAAGGAAGATAAAGAGCAGATTACAGATCCCGCCCTTAAGCAAAAGATTGATAATCTGATTCATAAAATTGAAAAAAAAGCAAAAAAATTTGAAGGGAAAAAAGGCGTTCAGAAGATTAGCAAAGAAGAAAAAGAAAGCCTTCTTGCTTTATCGAAAGAAGCAAAACAAGTCGTAAAAGAAATGTCAGATAAATTTGATACGACAAATGAAAAGAATCTCCCTTTGATAGTGGGTGATATTGAAAAGAGTATAATCCCTTCCAATTTTATCGGCTTGAATGGATATAAAAAAGCGTTAACCGATGCTCGACTTGGAATGGCGCTTTGGAATACAACTGTTTTCACTTTTATATCCGTATTTTTGGAATTGATTCTTGGATTGGTACTTGCATTAATCATGAACAAAGCGATAAAAGGCCAAGGGTTGATCCGAACAACTTCTTTAATTCCATGGGCTATTCCAACGGCCGTAGCTGCGCTGATGTGGAGCTATTTGTACGATGGAAGCAGCGGGATTATCGCAAATATCTTTGAAAAGATCGGACTTGTAGAAAATTCCCTTGAACTTTTGATGTCAGAAACAGGGGCAATGGCATCGGCTATTTTGGCAGATGTATGGAAAACAACTCCTTACATGGCGCTATTATTACTTGCTGGATTGCAGAATATTTCCCGGTCAACGTACGAAGCAGCTGATATTGATGGGGCGAATGCGGTTCAAAAGTTCTTTCGAATTACGTTGCCACTTTTAAAGCCTTCTATCTTAGTCGCTTTATTATTCCGTACACTCGATGCTTTCCGTGTGTTTGATTTGATTTATGTGTTAACTGGAGGAGGGCCTGGTGGAGCAACAGAAACGTTGTCCATTTATGGCTATAAAACAATGTTCGCACAAACGAACTTCGGGTACGGTTCGGTCATAGTCATGGTTATGTTTGTAAGTGTTGCGATCATTGCGGCCATATATGTCAAAATACTTGGAGCAAATTTAATGGAGAAGAATTAAGGAGGCTGCTCTATGGATACACGAGACAGGAAGCTAAAAGTGGCGATTGGACTCTTAATTGCGATGTTTCTGTTCGCAATGTTTTTTCCATTTCTATGGGTTTTCATAACCTCCTTTAAAACCTCCGGCGAAATTTTCGGAGAAGGGGCTTTTCGGATTATTCCGGAACATCCGACGCTCGGCAACTTTGTGAAAGTCATTATGGAAAAAGGGATTCTTAATGCGGTTAAAACGAGTTTCATTGTTTCTTCAACAACAACTATTTACATTGTCATTGTCGCGACTTTCGCTGCCTATGCCATTTCTCGTTTTGATTTTAAAGGAAAAAAAATTTTACTTGGATTGATTCTCGCAGTTTCCATGTTTCCGCAAATGATTGTGGTTGGTCCGGTTTACAATTTATTTTTAGACTTAGGATTGACGAACAGTTATGCGATCATTTTTCCATATTCAACCATTACATTGCCTATGGCCGTTTGGATTTTGGTCACTCATTTTAATCAAATTCCTCTTTCACTGGAGGAATCAGCGAAAATGGACGGAGCCACTTCATTCCAGACGTTATTTAAGATCGTTTTTCCGCTCGCTGCCCCAGGTGTTTTTACAACGGCAATCATCGTATTTATATCAGCCTGGAATGAGTTCCTGCTGACCATAACGATAAACTCGAACAAAAGTTATCATACAGTTCCGGTTGCGATTTCTTTTTTAAGAACACAATTTGAAATTTTGTGGGGAGAAGTAGCGGCTGCAACTACGATTGTAACGATTCCTACCTTGTTAATCGTCCTTTTCTTCCAGAAACAAATTGTTTCCGGCTTAACTTCCGGAGGGGTAAAAGAATAATCATTTGGAGTGTAGCTTATGACCTGGACTTTGACTGACAATCAATTAACAGAGCAAGATCTATTGATATCAGAAAGCTTATTTTCATTAGGAAACGGCTATCTTGGCGTGCGCGGGAATTTTGAGGAAGGCTATAGAGAAGGCATGAAATCGATACGGGGAACGTACCTAAATGCCTTTCACGATATTGTTGATATTTCTTATGGGGAGAAACTTTATGCTTTTCCGGAAACACAACAAAAACTTCTCAATGTGATTGATGCCCAAACCATTCACATTTACTTTGGAGAAGATCAAGAATACTTTTCCCTTTTTCATGGTGAGGTCCTTTCTTTTGAGCGAAAGCTTCATTTTGATGGCGGCTTTTCAGAGAGGATCATTCATTGGCGGTCACCTAAAGGCAAAGAGGTAAAGCTTACGTTTCGCCGTGTAGTTTCTTTTGTAAAAAGAGAAGTGTTTGCGATTGATATTCGAATAGAGCCAGTTAACTTTCACGGTATCGTTAAAGTTGTTTCAACTGTAAATGGGGATGTTTCCAATTATAGTGATGCAAATGATCCACGAGTCGCTTCAGGACATACAAAACGTCTTCATGTGAAAAAAACCGGTTTTGACGGAGTTTATCAATATGTTTTAAATGAAGCGCAAGTTTCCAAACTGCAAACAGCGTGTGTTTCTACACATAGTTTGAAGGGAACAGCTTATAAAACCGACATAAGGAAAACAGAAAAATTTGTTGAAACCGTGATGGTCTTTCAGTTAACAGATGCTGTTCAGCTGACGAAATGGAATGTGTATACAGATACACTTCGCCACGAGGAAAACTTGGTCCAAAAAGCCATTCACATTCATCAAACATTGACTATGGATTTTGAAGGCTTATTGCAACTGCAAAAAGAATATTTGGATGATTATTGGGACAGTGCGGATATAACGATTAGCGGTGATGAAAAGCTTCAGGAAGGAATTCGCTTTAATTTATATCATTTGCTGCAGTCCGTCGGCAAAGATCGATTCAGCAATATCTCCGCAAAAGGCTTGTCAGGGGAAGGATATGAAGGCCATTATTTCTGGGACACGGAAATCTACATTTTTCCAGTATTTCTAATGGTTAAGCCTGAACTTGCCCGCCAGCTCCTTATTTATCGCTACTCAATACTTGATGATGCTAGAAATCGGGCGAAAGAATTGGGGCATTCGAAAGGAGCGTGTATCCTTGGCGGACGATTTCCGGAAGGGAATGTTCATCGTTTTTCCCTGCAGGAACTGCGCAATATCATATAAGTGCTGATGTCGCTTACAGTTATATTCAGTATTACCTCGCTACCAATGATGATCGTTTTTTACAAAAGTATGGAGCCGAGGTGTTATTTGAAACGGCTCGCTTATGGATGGAAGTAGGCCATTATCACGATGGGAAATTTAAGATAGATGCAGTGACCGGCCCTGATGAATATACATGTATCGTAAATAACAACTACTATACGAATATAATGGCAAAATATAATCTCGATTGGGCTGCAAAAGTTTATGAACGGTTGCGTCAGTTTGATTTGAAGCAGCTGCAAGAATTAGCTGAAAGGTTAGAAATTACGGAAGAAGAAGTTTACCAGTGGAAAAATGCATCTGATAACATGTATTTACCGTATGATGAGAAATTAAAAATTAATCCGCAGGATGATACTTTTTTGCAGAAAGAAATCTGGGATTTTGAAAATACACCGAAAGAACATTATCCTCTTCTTTTGCACTACCATCCTTTAACTCTATATCGTTATCAAGTTTGCAAACAGGCGGATACGGTGCTAGCTCACTTTTTACTTGAAGATGAGCAGGATTTTGATACGATCAAAAATTCTTATGACTATTATGAAAAAATCACAACTCATGATTCTTCGTTGTCATCGTGTATTTTCAGTATTATGGCATCAAGGGTAGGCTATCGGAAGAAAGCTTACGATTACTTCATTAAAACTGCTCGGTTAGATCTTGATAATACACATGGAAATACAAAAGATGGTCTTCATATGGCCAATATGGGCGGAACGTGGATGTCCATTATTTATGGTTTTGCCGGTGTTAGAATAAAGGAGACAGGATTATCGATGAGGCCTGATATACCTGACACCTGGAACCATTATGCATTTAGCATCCAGTATCAGGGAAGAAAGATTAAAGCAGAAATTGGTAAGAAGGGAATCCGCCTTCATTTAGTTAAAGGCGACGACTTAAGTATAAAACTGTATGGGAATGAAATTACACTTCACTCTGGTCAGGTTTTTGAAACGGAACTTTTGTTGCAAAAAGAACATATGGATTCCCAACAATAGTGGGAAAGCTCTAAAAGCGTTTGCTCTTAAGTTTCCAGAGGGTCAGTATTTCTTCAATATTTCTACAGTTGTAAAATGTGAACTGGTAATAAACTGCAGACATGAAATAGAAAGAAGGTGTAGGCAATGGTGAAACTGCTGCGAGCTGTTATTTTTGATTTGGACGGGGTTATTACGGATACTGCTGAATACCACTACTTAGCATGGAAGGCTCTGGCTGAAGATCTCGGTATTTCATTTACGAGAGAATTTAACGAGGAATTAAAAGGGGTCTCCCGAATGGATTCGCTTGAAAAAATCCTCGCCCGCGGCGGAAAACAGCAAGATTTTTCGAATGAAGAAAAAGAAAAGCTTGCAGATCAAAAAAACCGCCATTATTTAACGCTTATAAAAAATATAACTCCTTCCGACATTTTGCCGGGAGTAAAAGAGTTCATTTCGGATTTGAAAACAAGAGGAATAAAGCTTGGGTTGGCGTCTGCAAGCAAAAATGCCTTTCAGGTCATGGAGTTACTTGGGATTAAGGATCAATTTGATGCGATTGTTGATGCCAGAGAAATAAAAAAGGGCAAACCTGATCCGGAAATCTTTTTAGCGGCAGGAAAGCTTTTGCATGTCGAACCAGATGAATGCATCGGAATTGAAGATGCATCTGCAGGAGTAGAATCGATTAAACGCGCAGGGATGTTTGCGGTAGCAATCGGTGCTAAAGAGAACTTTCCTGAAGCTGATCTTGTTTTCAGCAGCACCGCTGAACTATCTTTTGAAAATATACTAGAAATTTATAACAAGAATTTAACTTAATAAGCATTTGGAGAAAGTCTCCGGGTGCTTATTTTTTTAATGTGGCTCCACAAAAAGAAACAAGACAGAGTTACTCTTTAAGACGGCTGATTTTTTGATTAAGTATATAACAAAAAGGCGCCCATTCAGCGCCATTAAAAAGTATTATAAACATTTTCACATGTTTCGGGTGTTGGTTCATAAAAACAGTGAAGTTTGTAACGCCCCACATGAGGTTGATTGTACCACGTAGGAGGACAGTCACCCGGTGGTCTGAAATACCATAAGCTGAACTTGCCCGGCCAATGCCTTTCTCCGTTAATAGAACGGCGGGCTAATCGTTTTTCACTATTCCTTGCCCTCTGATAAAAATAACCTTTCGTTATGGCTTCAAAAGCATGTGGCTGAAAAACCATCTGCGGGATTGTCCGTATCCCTTTGAAATCGGAACAGTTTGCTCTGATGCGATTAATTCCAACATTGCCGACCAGAAGCATTCCTTTTGTTCCCTCTCCTTCAGCCTCTGCTCTTAACAATCTCGCTAAAAGACTTATGTCTGATTCCGTTGCCTTTACAACTGCCACTACAACACCTCCAATTTCTTTTCATCTTATCATATGTGTTCCAGGCAGAGTTTGACAGAAAAAAATTTAGAAAAACTGGCGAGTCTTTGACATTAATCTATTAATCTTAAAATTTCTGTAGGTTCTTGCTTACTTAAAAGTATGTGCTGCAAATCCATACATAGACAAATAACTTTGGGTAAATAATATTATTAAAATATTTATTAAGTTAATTTAAATAATAAATGTTTTATTTACAAAAGACTTGATCAATAACTAAAACAAATGAATGTTAATTCCTTAATAATCAATGTTTCTGTTTATGTTATGAATAATGAAAACAGGATATAAATACAGAAGTTTAATTTACATAATCTTAAAATTCGATTAATAATTCCACAACAATTCTTCTTTAAAATAAAGCTTGTGCATGAGAGAATGTACAATCACAATCCTTCGAAAAAATGACTTGGGGGGCAATAAAATGGCGAAAAAAGGATTTACTCTATCAATTGCAGCACTATTATTAACAGCGGCTCTTGCAGGATGTGGAAATGCGGATAATGCAAAAGGAGATAATGCAGCAGAAACAAAGAAAACTGAATCAAAACAAGAAACTTACTCTGGAACAATTACTGCGGCAGGATCTACTGCATTACAACCGTTGGCTGAAGAAGCTGCAAATGAATTTATGGGTAACAATCCAGACGTATCAATCACCGTTCAAGGCGGAGGAAGCGGTACAGGTATTAATCAAGTAGCGTCAGGTGCTGTACAAATTGGCAACTCTGACGTTCCAGCAGCTGATAAAATAGATGCTGAGAAAGCTAAAGAACTTGTTGATAACAAAGTAGCAGGTATCGGTTTTGCCTTAGTTGTAAATAAAGATGTAAATGTAGATTCCTTAACTACAAAACAAATTCAAGATATCTTTTCTGGTAAAATTAAAAACTGGAAAGAAGTAGGCGGAAAAGATGAAAAGATCAATGTAGTCAACCGTCCAGCTTCTTCAGGTACTCGCGCAACATTTGAAAAAACAATTATGAAAGATGTAAAAGTTAACGACGGAATCGGTACTACCCAAGATTCTAACGGTGCGGTAGAACAAGCAATTAACTCTACGCCAGGTTCTATTAGTTATCTTGCATTGTCTTACTTGGTTGGAGACAAAAAGGACAGCCTAAAAACATTGAAAATTGATGGTGTAGAACCAACTGCACAAAATATCGCTGATGGTAAATATAAGTTTTGGTCTTATGAATATATGATTACAAAAGGCGAAGCAAAAGATGCAGTAAAAGGGTTTATTGACTTCGTAAAGAGTGATGAATTTGCAAAGAAAGTAGAAGAAATGGGCTATATCCCAATTTCAGAATTAAAATAACAAAAGAGCATAGGCTGGCTACTTGTAGCCAGTCTTGTTCATTTCAATACCATATGGCAAGGAGTTAGATTTAAGGATGAAGGGGAACAAATCTATAAATTATTGGAAAAGCGAATTTATCGGCAGAACACTTGTTACATGCTGCGGATTATTAATTGTAATAGTTACATTATCAATTATTATTTTTATCTGTGGAAAAGGAATACAATCATTTACACAAAGTAAAATATCTTTTTTTCAAATGATCACATCAACAAAATGGAATCCTAATAGCAGCAATCCATCCTATGGAGCACTTATATTTATTGTTGGATCTACACTTGTTTCACTGGGCTCAATAGTTATTAGTACACCCCTTGCAGTTGCATTAGCTATTTTTATGAATTTAATATCACCTAAATTCGGTTCTAAGGTTCTTCAACCCGTGCTAGAAGTATTGATTGGGATTCCATCTGTTGTCTATGGTTTGTTAGGCGTAACTATCCTAGTTCCTTTACTACGAGATACATTTGGGGGAGTTGGGTTTAGTTTATTAGCCGGTATTGTTGTACTAAGTATTATGATTTTACCAACCATTACAAGCATCGCATCTGACGCGATTCGAAGTGTTCCTCATGAATATTTAGAAGCTTCTTATGGATTAGGATCGACGAAGTGGCAAGCGATCAGCAGAGTTGTTGTGCCTGCTGCCAAAAACGGTATATTAACTGGAATTGTCCTTGGATTGGCCAGAGCTTTTGGTGAGGCATTAGCTGTACAAATGGTAATAGGGAATACGAATAAATTACCGTCCGGAATATACAGTCCAACTGCTACGTTAACAGGCATCTTAACAATGGACATGTCTAATACGTTGAATGGAACCGCCTGGAACAACGCACTATGGACATTGGCCATGATTTTATTATTAATTTCTTTCCTATTTATATTACTCATTCGCTTAATCTCAAGAAGAGGAGGAGCCATGTAATGAAAGCAAGGACTGTTAATAATATATGGACAGGTATACTTTATGCTATTGCCGTATCTGTAATAGCGCTGCTGCTATTTTTAGTATCAGAAATTATCATTAAAGGCTGGGGTTTTTGGGATTTTAATTTTTTATTTGGAAGACCTAGCAATACACAAGCAGGCGGCGGGATTGGACCACAATTATTCAACTCATTTTATATGCTTATTCTGACATTATTGATTTCAGTTCCTTTAGGATTGGGAGCAGGCATTTATTTGGCTGAGTATGCAAAAAAAGGTCCATTTTTAAATTTTGTACGATTATGTATTGAAACAATGGCTTCTCTTCCATCTATTGTAGTCGGTTTGTTTGGTTTACTTGTATTTGTAACAATGACAGGCTGGGGTTACACAGTATTGGGAGGAGCCCTAGTCATCACTATTTTGAATCTTCCAGGTTTGACTCGTGTATGCGAAAATGCTATTTCAGATGTTCCTGCTAATGTAAAAGAAGCTAGTCTCGGATTGGGAGCGACTAGATGGCAAACGCTTGTCAAAATTGTAATTCCTTCAGCTTTACCTCAAATTATTACGGGTATAATTTTGGCTGCAGGGAGAATTTTTGGAGAAGCAGCTGCTCTCATTTACACAGCAGGCTTAACAACTCCATTTTTAAACACAAGTGCCAGTCTTTCTAGTCCAGTGAACCCATTTAATATATTTCGTCCTGCAGAGACATTGGCAGTCCATATTTGGAAATTAAATTCAGAGGGCATTGTCCCTGATGCCAAATTAATCGCTACTAAATCAGCTGCAGTTCTTATTGTTATGGTATTATTGTTTAATATCATAGCCAGATTCGCAGCTGCAAAACTTCATAATTACTTTACAGGTAACGTTAAAGTGCGTAAGCAAAAAAACATAAAAAAGATAAGATTCATTTAAAATAAGCTGAATAACATAAAATATTATTGTATGTAGGAGAGAGCACAGTAATTATAAGATTATTGTGCTCTCTTTTGTGCGCCCGGCATGGGTGTAATCTATAGGGTGCAAGTCCCGAGCTGTGAAGGCAGAAGTAGCAGTTAGCATAACGCAAGGGTGTCCGTGGTAACGCGGAATCTGAAGGAAGCGGACGGCAAACTTCCGGTCTGAGGAATACGAACTTCATATAAGGCTAGGTATCACTGGGTGAGTTTGCAAAACAAAACAAAGCCCTTTCTGCCGAAGGTGATACAGAGTAAATGAAGCAGATAGATGGAAGGAAAGATTACACTCTTACCCGGGGAGATCTGACTGGCACGCCAAGTAATCTTGGTAACCTATCTAGCGATAGATAGCTGAGCAGTCAGAAGTCAGCAGAGGTCATAGTACTCTTTCGAGCTCGAGACGAAAGAGGAAGGACCGAACAATTAAGGAGAACGAAACACTACGCGTTCATCTTCTGTGTTGAAGCAGACAATCCGGCAGGACTTACTTGAAGGAGGAAGTGGTGAATCCCACGGGGGACTTCAAGAGGGTGGAGCAGAAGATGGCACAAATAGAGGGATTCGTTCACGTGGAGAGGATATCTATGTTGATGGAACTGATTTTGTCACGGGAAAATCTCCTAACGGCATTAAAACGAGTTGAACAGAATAAAGGAAGTCACGGAGTAGATGGCATGCCCGCAAAAGACCTACGGAGACACCTCTATGAAAACTGGGACTCCATTCGACAGTCGTTAAGAGAGGGAACCTACAAACCCTTACCCGTTCGTCGAGTCGAAATCCCGAAACCGAACGGCGGAGTAAGACTTCTAGGTATCCCCACCGTGACTGATCGTTTCATTCAACAAGCGATGGCCCAAGTGTTAACGAGAATCTTCGATCCGACCTTCTCTGAACATAGCTACGGCTTTCGCCCAAGCCGCAGAGGACATGACGCGGTCAGGAAAGCAAAGGGCTATATCAAAGAAGGATATCGCTGGGTGGTCGATATAGACTTAGAGAAATTCTTTGACAAGGTGAACCACGACAAACTGATGGGGATCTTGGCGAAAACGATCGAAGATCGGATTTTACTTAAGTTAATCCGCCGGTATCTTCAATCAGGCGTGATGATAAATGGAGTGGTAATGGAAACAGACATGGGAACGCCACAAGGTGGACCGCTTAGTCCACTATTATCAAACATCATGCTTCACGAGTTGGACAAGGAACTTGAGAAACGTGGACATAAATTTGTACGGTACGCGGATGACTGTAATATCTACGTGAAAACAAAGAAAGCAGGAATTCGTGTCATGAACTCCATTACTAACTTTATCGAGAAGGAATTAAAGCTCAAGGTAAATAAAGAGAAATCGGCGGTAGACCGTCCTTGGAAACGGAAGTTTCTCGGTTTTAGCTTTACACCAAACAAAACACCCAAGATACGGATGGCGAAAGAAAGTGTGAAACGATTCAAGAACAAGATCCGTGAAATCACATCCAGATCCAAACCGTATCGAATGGAGGAAAGAATTGAGAAACTGAACATGTACCTAATGGGATGGTGTGGATATTTTGCCTTGGCAGATACACCAAGCAAGTTCAAAGAATTTGATGAATGGATAAGACGAAGACTTCGAATGTGTTTATGGAAAGAGTGGAAAACGCCGAAAACAAGAATTCGGAAACTTAGAGCATTAGGTGTTCCAAGTCATAAAGCAATCGAGTGGGGCAATACACGCAAGAAATACTGGCGGATTGCCTGCAGTCCCATTCTACACAAAACCCTCGATAACTCCTACTGGAGTCAACAAGGGTTAAGAAGTCTATTCGAGAGATATCATTTTCTACGTCATACTTAATTGAACCGCCGTATACCGAACGGTACGTACGGTGGTGTGAGAGGTCGGGGGTTAGTCACCCCCTCCTACTCGATTAGTTGCTTCAAAAGGTGAAACATCAATGATGATTTAAGATCAAAAATCTATACTTCACACATCTCCTTCAATCGGTAAATGAAGCGATGTTCATGAAAAATTAATTTTTTATGGATGGTCTTTCGCAAAGTTATTTGGATTTTATAAGAATTTAAATATGGATTCAGTAATGATGTTAGAATTTCTATCACATTTTTGATTCTGTGTCAGATTTTCTTACATAATTATATTAATATCCAGTTGTTATATGTATAATTTAAAAAAAGATAGTGATTACGATAGAGGTGTGAAAGGTGTGAAATGACTATGGCGAATGATCTTTCATATAAAACAAGAAAAGTAATCACGATAGGGATCGTCAGTGAACTGACAGGATTATCAGAACGGCAAATTCGATACTATGAGGAAAGAAAACTTATTTTTCCAGAACGAACGGAAGGAGGCAACAGAAAATATTCCTTTGCTGATGTAGAACAGCTTATAGAAATTGCTAATAAACGGGAAGAGGGTATTCAAACATATGAAATCAGGCAGGAAATGCTAAAAGCAAAAGAAAAGAGAAAAGAAGTGGACAGAAAGGTGCGTGATCAAATGCTGCGAGGGCAAATAAACGCAAGGTTTGGTATTCAAAAAGAATTGAAATAATTTCTGGTTTTACTTTACGGTTGATATCCGCTTTTTTAGGGCATGATAAAATATACGTTTTTAACCTTCTCCATAGGTTCATATATTGATTATAGGAGCCGGGATAGGCAAAACCAAAAATGGAGGAAAGCGGATGTCTGTTATAAAAGAGATTGACGAGAAGTTATCCAAGCAGTTCTGGGAGTTCATGGGGGAAATAATTCGAGATACCAACCAGACAAAGAAGGTGCTTTACCACTATACAAGCCTGGATCGCTTTATGGGAATGATCGAAAACAATAACCTCTGGATGTCCAAAGGAAATTTTCTTAATGATTCAAGCGAACTTATTTATATTGAAAAAATTGCTAATGATACGATAAAAAAGCTCGAGGACCGGATTATCGAAAAGTATGGAAACAGCGAATCTGAAGCTTTGCTAAGAATCGATTTTCTGAAGCAATTAAGGGTTGCAATCGAAAAATTTATTCATGATATAACCATTGATGACTTTGAAGTTTATGTACTCTCTTTAACGCAAAATCAGGATTCATTGACTCTCTGGTACCATTATTCTAAAGGAGACGGCTATAATATTGGCTTTTCGACAGATGCATTGATTGATAAGATGAATGCGGTGAAAAAAAGAATTGAACATGAATTCAACCTTTTTTATGGAAAAGTTATTTATGATAATGATCAACAGGAAAAAATGTTAATAGAATCATTAATCCGTTCATTTGATTGTATTTATCAATTTAAAGACCGTTTTCGTTTTGAAGAATTGGCTGAAAATTTGCATCATCATTTTTTTTCGGTTATCGTGTCTTTTTCGATCTTTTTTAAGCACGAATCGTTTCGAAATGAAGAGGAGTATCGGATTGCTTTGACAAGAAGAAGAGAAAGGAAACACGAAACCGAAGTACTTTTTAGAGCAAGAAATGGAATTATTATTCCTTATATTCAGATTTATTTTGCTGAAAAACTTCCTGTTCGACATGTTACCATCGGGCCGAAAAATAATATTGGGATTGCTAAAAATGGTGTTGAATATTATTTGAGAAATAAAGGCTACAATTTGGATGAAATTACTGTCAGCAAATCAGTAGCCACATTAAGGTATTAGAAATGCACTCATAAAGGGATCTGCCAATGAAAAATTAGAGTTTATCAATTGAAATGAGTCCCTGAAAAACGGGACCCTTTTTTTATTGTTTCAATTCTGGATTTTGAAAATTGTCCGGCGTCAGGCCAGTCTTCATTCTCGAATAAACTTTTTGAACTATTCTTTCTGCTTATTTACTAAGCTTTGCTCAGCCATTTTTATAAGTTCGCGAACCATGCTGCCACCAATATTTCCTCCAATTTTTCCTGCTTGCTGGGCAGTCAGGTTGCCATTATATCCTTTTTCAAGAGGTATTCCAGCCTCTTCTGCAATTTCAAACTTTGCTTCATCGGGATTTTTTGCCCCGCTGATTTTTGCTTTTAGCTGATCGAGTCCTTCTCTTGCTTCCGGAACGAGAATTTTGTTTTTCTTTGCCAAATAGATCCCTCCTTTACAGTTAGTTTTTCCTGATAGAGAAAAATATGCTGGCGACAAGCGTGGAAAAATATTTCATCATAACCAACGTTTTTTAAATTAACAAATAAAAGGGAACAGGCTTGGCCAGTTCCCTGGGATTCTTATATGAAGATTTTCAACTCACTGTTATAGGTTCATAAAATTATTGTCCCACAATGAGCGTAACCGCCTTTATCCTTTTAATACAAATGTGTTTCCGTCCTCATCGAGAAATGTCACAAAAGTTCCCCATTGCATTTGCTTCGGTTCTCCTTCGAATTGGACTCCATTTGCCTTCATTTTTTCATAAGTGGACTGTATATCATCACACACAAAAACGATCGATGGCTTCATTTGCTCCCAGCCTTTCATCATTGCTTTCGGGTAGAGGACAAGTGCTGTTTCGGCTCCTTTTGGTCCTACTTCGAGCCAGCTGCCGCCCGGGCCCATTGGAGTTTCGCGAAATACTTCAAATCCGACTTTTTCCGTCCAAAATGCTTTTGCTTTTTGCTGGTCTTCCACATAAACTGCGGCAGTTGCTATTTTTGTTATCATGGTTTTTCCTCCCTATAAAGTTTTGACATATGAACTTTATCATATTGGTGAATTCCTGTCTTGTAAAGAAACGACATCCTTTGATTTCCCCATACTTTCAAATATTCTCAAAATCCACTTTTTGTATTCAATAGGAGTTAAGCTAATTTAATGTTTGGGATTTTTTAGGAAATGGGCATAGTCCAAAATGAAAAATCATCTCATGGCAGCCGTCAGGCCAGATAATCTCCCTTGAATCGGGCTCTGCATAAGTCCGCTCTAAATACCAAAACCACTTAACAAAAGGCTGCAATTTTACATCTGGCCGTCTTTCTTCGTATCGCATATTTTCCCCCGCAATAAAAGAGAATTCATAAACAAATTATAACAAGATTTACGCAATATGATGAATATCTCCCCAAAACTCTTAACACTTTTATGTTTGTGAACAAATTCTGAAAAAGGAGCTTTTTGAAAATTAAGATGAATTTAAGGTTGGCTGAACGAGGGGTTAAGGTAAAGCGATTATATTCATTTTGTAGAGAGTGAAGGAGGAAGGTTGTAATGAAGAATTTGATTATTGAAACAAGGAATCTTTCAAAGAAGTTTGGAAGTTTTACGGCAGTAGACAATATTGATTTAAGTGTACCTAAGGGCAAAATTTACGGTTTTCTTGGTCCGAATGGAGCCGGAAAGTCCACAACCATTCGAATGCTTCTTGGTTTAATCAAGCCGTCAAAGGGCAGTGTCCACTTGTTCGGTAAACCAATTGACACGAACAGAATGGAGATTCTCAAAAAAGTTGGATCTTTGGTGGAAACCCCTTCTTATTACGGTCATTTAACGGCATATGAAAACCTTGAGATTACAAGAAAAATTCTTGAGGTTGATAAAAAAGAGATTGATAGAGTTTTAGACATTGTGAAACTCTCAGATGTTAAAAATAAGCTGGTAAAAAAATATTCGTTAGGAATGAAGCAGCGTCTTGGTATTGCCCAGGCTCTTCTTGGAAAGCCTGAACTGCTGATTCTGGACGAACCGACAAACGGCCTTGATCCGGCAGGAATTCAAGAGATACGCCATTTAATTAAAACTTTGCCAGAAAAAACGGGAATGACAGTATTGGTGTCAAGCCATATCTTAAGTGAAATCGAGCTGATTGCGAATCATGTTGGAATTATCCATAAAGGAAAACTAATCTTTCAGGGAACAATTGATGAACTTCGTGCAAGAGGAGAGTCGCATATTATTGTCGGAGCAAGTCCGATCCACGAGGCTGCAAATTTTTTGAAAGAAGGAGGATATTCCATAAAGGTGAGAGAGACAGAAATTATTGTGGAAAATCATTCCGTCAATCCTGCACAAATTAACAGAGAACTTGTTCTTAGTAAATTCGATGTTTATTACCTGAGCGAAAAGAAAGAGACGCTCGAGCAAATTTTTTTGAATATTACTGGAAAGGAGGACGGGAGATGAGGTTCTTAAATCTGGTAACAACTGACTTTCTCAAGCAAAAAAGAGGGCTCATTTGGTTGTTTTTATCCGTGATTCCGCTCGGAACGACTTCTGCCATGTTTTTGGATATGTACATCAGATACGATGATTACCTATATTTCCGGGCGCAGGAAAAAGGGATTTCATCGTGGGAAATGCTTCTCCTCGAAAATCATTTAGTCTTAAATTGGGGGCTGTTTTTGCCAGTGTTCGTAGCTGTAATCAGTGCTATTATCCATTATACAGAAACAAAACAAGGCGCCTGGAAGAGTCTATTAAGTTTGCCGGTTTCCAGAACATCAGCGTTTCTCTCAAAATTTTTGGTCATTGTTTTTTTCGGCTGCCTATTGATAATTTTGAATTCGCTTGGTCTTTTTCTTGTTGGAAAAATCATTGATTTTCCGGAGCCGTTTGCAGCCGATCTGTACATGAAATATGTTTTTTACCAATTTGCCGGTATTCTCGGTGCAGCAGCCATTCATAATTGGTTAAGTTTACTGTTGAAAAATCAAATCCATGCTATTTTGATCGGATTTCTCGGTATGATCATTTCAACCATTCTATTATATCAAGCCCCTAAATTGAAGGGATTTTCACCTTATCTTTATCCCTATTTTGCTTATTCGCTAGAGGGAAATGAGCAAGCTGCAGCTATCGTTGGCGGAGTTTTGTCTTGTGCCGTCTTTTTATCAATAGGAATTTTTGAATTTAGAAGAAGGGATATTTTATGAGGAGGAAGAAACATGTTAAAAGTACTTAAAATAGAATGGTATAAATTAAGGCGAACAAAGTTAATTCTTACGGCAACATTTCTTCCGCTTCTAGCCGTTTTTCAAGGCAGGTTATTTGCTTTATCTAAGGAAGGAACTGAACCAAACTTATGGGGGACGATGTACATAGGAACTATGTCCCAATATACATGGCTTCTTTTTCCAATCCTTATTACCGTTGTTATCGCGATTATGGCAAGAATGGAACACAGCAATAACAACTGGAAACAGCTTTTATCTTTGCCTGTAAAAAGAGAATCTGTCTATTTGTCAAAATTAATCATCTGTCTAATAATTATTTTTTATAGTATCTTCGTTTTGATAGCGGGAATGGTTTTAGCTGGAATTTCAATCAGGGCAAACGGGCCAGTACCAATTGAAATGATTGTTAAAAGGCCGCTTATATCTGCTATTGCTTCACTTCCTATTATTTCGCTGCAATTTTATTTAAGCTATCGCTTCTCTCATTTTGGAATTCCGCTTGTAGCAGGGATAGGAATGAGTTTGCCTTCGATGCTGATTGCCAACTCAGAAAAGTATTGGATTTTTTACCCATGGACCTATCCGATTGTAAGCGGATTGACCGAGATATTTGGAACAGACGGAAAAGGGCCGATCATGTATGCAGTTTGTTTTGTATCGTTTTTTGTGCTCATATTGTTTGGTTTTCATCAGTTTAGAAAAAAAGATATATTTTAGGGTGAAATTTAATGAAGGTTGAGGGAATTGCTGATCGGAAAATACTCTTGATTGATGATGAAGAGGATATACTGAATCTTCTTGAAACAGTACTAATTAAAGAAGGTTTTCAGCATATTTATAAGGCCACAACAGGCGGGGAAGGCATTCAACTCTGCAAAGATTTAAAGCCAGATATTATTGTTCTTGATATTATGCTGCCTGATATTGATGGTTTTGAAGTTTGCAGGAGGATTCGGGAATTTTCATTTGTACCAATTATTTTTCTGTCTGCCAGGTCAGATGACCTTGACAAGCTTCTTGGTCTCGGGATTGGAGGGGATGATTATGTGACAAAACCTTTTAGTCCTAAGGAAGTTGCGTTTCGAATTAAAGTTTACTTCAGGAGAAAGCAGTATGATGGTCTGGAAGACGAAAAAGAAAATAAGAAATATGTGTTTGGGGATATTGAAATTGATCCAAAACTAGGCGAAGTGAAAAAGAACGGCAAGTCTGTGATTTTAACAGCTAAGGAATATCAACTTCTATTGTTTATGGCTGAAAATCAGAATCAAATATTAAGCAAGCGCAGGATTTACGAACGGGTGTGGGGAGAAGACTATCTTGGCTATGATAATACGATTATGGTCCACATTCGCCATTTAAGAGAAAAACTTGAGGATGACCCGGGAAATCCGGTTTATATTAAGACTGTAAAAGGGCTTGGATATAAGTTAGTTGCAAGGAGCGAATAGAGTGAAGTGGAAGATAACAAGCAGATTCCTTGCTGCAATTATTATTACAATCATTATCTCTTTATTTTGCATTATGTTTTTATACATAATGCTATTTTATAAGGGTCCGAAAGATCCGGAAAAACTATTAAGCGTAAATGCTTCTTCGATCACATTAGAGTTTGGCGAAAATATAGAGTACCGAGATGGGAAAATTTACATACCGGAAGATAAACTTCGGGAATTGAAATCATATCAAAGCTGGATTCAGGTTCTTGACGAGGACGGGAATGAAATTTATCAAAAATATAAGCCAGCCAATGCACCAAACCATTATACACCGGGCAAGCTGATTTTTTATCATAAGTATTCAGGCGCAATTAAGGGATATACGATTTTTGTAGGAATTTTAGATGTTGATGGGCGTAACCTCAGTTATATTATGGGATTTCCGGTTGAAACCGTTGCGAAGGCTTCATTTTATTTCAGCCCTAAGTCAATAATGAGGGATATGCTTCTTTTTTTCACAGGAACAACAGTTGTGATTATATTGATTTCATCGGTTGTCGGTTTTTTGTTTAGTACCCAGTTAGCAAAACCTATTTTAAAGATTATTAGCGACATTCAGGCTTTGGCCGATGGGAAATATGTAAAAAAAGTGGTTCCGAAAGGGATTTATAAGGATGTCCATAAGAGTTTGAACTACTTATCAGAGACTTTGGAGCAAAATGAAATGGAAAGGCGTAGAACGGAAAAAATGAGGGAAGAATGGATTACAAACATTACCCATGATTTGAATACGCCTCTTGCTTCGATTAAAGGGTATTCTGAAGTGCTTGTCGATCCTAAGTATGATTTGGCTATGGAGGAGATAACTAAATACGCAAGTATTATTCTAAGCAAGTCAAAATATATGGAAAATCTTGTGGATGATTTGAAGCTTACTTATCAACTCAAAAATGAACTTTTTCCGCTAAACCGAAACCGCGAGAATATTGTAGAGGTGGTAAGAGACACGATTATTGATATTTTAAATCATCCGCATTATGAAGAAGCGCCAATATTGTTTGAAGCAGAAGCAGAGGAGATATTATTTATAGGGGATCAACGGCTTTTGAAACGGGCAATATCCAATCTTATTTATAATGCGCTTGTCCATAACCCGAAAGGAACAGAAATAACGGTAAGAGTTAAGAAGGAAGAACAGGTTATTATCGAAATTGAGGATAATGGAAAAGGGATTGAGCCAAAGGAACTCGACAGGTTGTTTGACCGATATTATCGCGGAACGAATACAGGTGAAGCCCACAAAGGCTCCGGCCTTGGCCTAGCCATTGCCAAACAAATTATCGAAGTCCACAGTGGCGCCATACACGTTGAGAGCAAACTCAATTGCGGCACAAAAGTAACGGTTTTATTGGGTGGCCATCCTCTCAATGCTTTAACGCGATAACGCAGAACTGCCAGACCCTCAATGCTTTATAGTGTTAAAGTGGTGAGGGTATTCCTTTTGATGTTTTTTCAAAAGGGTCTTGTTTGAGTAATATAGCTTCTTCTAATGCTTGATCTGTGATTTCAGTTTCTTCGCTTAGATCAGAAATGGTTCTGGCAAGACGAATGACCTTAATTTGGTGCCTTGTACTTAAATTTGCTTTGTTTGAAATTCGATTTAAGAATTTTTTTTGATACGTCGAGAGTGGGGATCGTTCTAAGAGTAAATCAATAGGGACTCTGGCATTGCTGACTGGTGATCCATATCTTGCATATTGAAGTCTTCTCGCAATCGCAACTCTTCGCTGGATTGAGGCGGAGTCTTCGTTGAACCTTTCGCTGTCTTCTTCTATTTTGATTGATTTTATGGTTAATAGTATGTCCATCCGGTCTTTAATTGGACCGGAAATTCTTCTTTGATATGAAGAAATTTGTCTGGGGGAACATACACAGTATTGAATGTTAGAATTCAAATAACCGCAGGGACAAGGGTTCATAGCACCTACAAGAATAAACTTTGCCGGATAAGAAACGGTTGATTGGACTCTACTTATTGTTACTTCCCCGGTTTCCAGTGGCTGCCGAAGCATATCAAGTGTTTTCTTAGAAAACTCGGCCATTTCATCTAAGAATAAAACACCATTATGAGCCAAAGAAATTTCACCGGGACGAGGTATAGAGCCTCCGCCAATAATAGAAACAGAGGAAGCTGAATGGTAGGGATTTCGAAACGGTGGGTCATGTATAAAAGGGTACTGTTGTCCTGACAATTGATATAAACTCATTACTTCAAGACTTTCTTCCTCTGTAAGTGGCGGTAAAATAGTAGGAAATGCTTCAGCCAGCATACTTTTACCGCAGCCGGGAGGTCCAATTAGCAGAATATTATGTTGGCCTGCGGCTGCAATTTCTAAAGCACGTTTTGCCTCTAAATGTCCATAAATACTGAAAAAATTTTTGTTGTATGAATTCATCGCTCGGGTGGAAGGAAGAGGAACCGTTTTTCTTGGAAGTTCTCGAGGTTTTAGTCCTTGAAGATAAAGTATAGTTTCTTCCAATGAATTGATAAAAATTAATTCCACTCCATTCAATTTTTCAAACGGGATTGAGTTATCCAATGGGCAGAATATTCTCTTAATACCTTGTTTCTTTGCCCCAATAATTGCAGGTAAAATCCCCCTAACTGGCTGAACGGTGCCATCTAACGATAATGAACCCAAAAAAGCACAATTTTCCGGGATATCTTCATTTATAAAATGAATGCTTTTTAATATTCCGATTGCAATGGCCAAATCAAAGAAGGGGCCATTTTCTTCTGTTCAGATGGTGAAAGGTTCACAATGATCTTTTTTTCAAATAATCCTTCCGAGAAAGATGAAAGTATAGCTGCCAGCACCCTCTGTTTCGATTCTTTAACCGAAGCATCCGGCAACCCAACGATCTTAAAAGAATGCGGACCATCAAAAACTTTTATTTCAACATTAACAAGATATCCATCCATTCCTTTCAGTCCAAGACTTTTTATAACAACAGACATGTTTGATCAGCCCTTTTAATTTTGTTAAATTTTACTTGTTCCCAACATATACCAATCGTCAAGAAATAATTTCACCAATATCTGTCTTTAAAGACATGTCCAATTAATTCATACTTCTTGTTAAAATAAATAGCGTATCGGCCATTTAAAATTCTCATAGTTACACTTAAAGGGGTTTCTTTTGTTTCTAACTGGAGATTTGGGCATTAGACAGTGAGAGTGGAGAATAAAGGGGTGTTTACTGCGTATTTCTTCCTTAAGTCCACCTTCCTTTCAAATATTTGCAGTATTATACTATTTCTTCAATTAATCTAGAAATCCTTCTTCCTAAAAAAACTAGTTTCAATGATTTAGGGGCCAGACCCCCTGAAAGGAATTGATAATGTGATTGAACTTTTGTTTTTGATGTTTGAGCGGGTTGGTATATTGATTATTTTGGCGTTTTTGCTTTCGAGGATGAAATCTTTTCGACAGATCGTTCATAATGAACATGGGATTAAAGAAAAAATGATCTTGATTGCCATTTTCGGTACGTTTGGCGTAATTAGCAACTATACGGGAGTTGAAATTGAGAAAGGATTGATTATTTCCCAGTCGTGGCAGACGGATGTCGGTTACGACGGAGCTCTTGCCAACACAAGAATCATGGGTGTCGCTATCGGTGGATTGCTCGGAGGGCCTCTTGTCGGCTTGGGCACCGGGCTTATAGCCGGTTTGCATCGCCTGACACTTGGAGGCTTTACAGCTGCTGCATGTTCGATATCAACGATTTTTGCTGGAATTGTAACCGGTCTGATTGGCAGGCGCTATAATATTCAAAAAGAAAAATCACAATGGTGGGCCATGTCGATTGGAGTGATGATGGAATGCATTCAAATGGGGATCATCCTTCTCATCGCAAAACCTTTTGAATCAGCATATCGTCTTGTTGAAGTTATTGCCTTTCCTATGATTACGATCAATGGTTTTGGCACGCTAGTCTTTATTTTAATCATTCAAACAATTCTTTCCGAAGAGGAAAAAACCCGTGCATTGCAAACTCATAAAGCATTGAATATTGCCCAGCAAACCCTTCCGTTTTTTCGAAAGGGACTGAATGTTGAGTCTTGCCGGGAAGCAGCAGAAATTATTTTAAAATGTACGAACGCTGATGCGATCTCGATTACGAATGAACATTTAGTTCTAGCTCATGTCGGCATTGCATCTGACCATCATAAACCAATGGAAAGCTTGAGAACCCAATTAACGAAAAAAGTATTGGAGCAGGGCAGGATCATAAAAGCTAAAACGCGTGAAGAAATCCAGTGTATAAAAAAGGATTGCCCTTTGCATGCTGCCTTAGTCATGCCGCTCAAAGCCCATAACCAAACGGTAGGAACACTAAAACTATATTATGCTCATCCAAACAAACTCGATCAGGCAGAGCAGGAGCTTGCGGAAGGGTTAAGCAGACTTTTTTCAACTCAATTGGAGCTTGCTGAAGCCGAACTGCAGCGTAAGTTGTTAAAAGACGCAGAAATAAAAGCGCTGCAGGCACAGGTCCATCCACACTTCCTGTTTAATGCAATTAATACGATTTCCAGCCTTATCCGAACAGATGCAAATAAGGCAAGAAAGCTATTAATTCAATTAAGTGTTTTTTTTCGAAGTAATCTTCAAGGGGCCAGACATATACTTATCCCTTTGGAAAAGGAACTTGAACATGTAGAAGCTTATTTGTCATTAGAACAAGCTCGTTTTCCGGACAAGTACACAGTCAGGATTGAAATTGATCCATCTTTAAAAAAATTATACATTCCGCCATTTACACTGCAGCCATTAGTTGAAAATGCCATCCGCTATGCTTTTTCAAAAAGCAAAAAGGGCGAAGTTACCATACGGGGCTGGTCTGAAAATGGAAAAATGGTTCTGACTACGGAAGACAATGGAAAGGGAGTTTCTCCAGAGATGCTAAGTTCACTTGGAAATACAACGATAAATTCTGCTGAGGGAACTGGGACAGCATTATGGAATATAAAAAAGCGGATCGAAGAAATTTTTGGGCAGGAAGGGGCTTTTATGATAGAAAGCGAACCTGAAGCGGGCACAAAGGTGACAATTACCCTTCCACTTGTACAAAATAAGGAGAGTGAGAATTATGCTAAAGGTTTTTATCGTTGATGATGAACCGCTGGCAAGGGATGAGCTGGCATATTTACTTCGAAGGACAAAAGAAGCTGACATCGTTGGTGAGGCAGACAATGTCGCATCAGCTTTGGAACAAATCAAATCGATAGAGGCAGATGTTATTTTTCTTGATATACAGCTCGCTGACGAAAGCGGTATGGAAATTGCCCAAAAGCTGATTGAACTTGATCACCGGCCTGAAATTGTTTTTGCAACTGCTTATGACGACTATGCTTTAAAAGCATTTGATTTAAATGCGGCTGATTATATTTTAAAGCCTTTTGATGAAATTCGGGTTCAACAAACAATAGAAAAATTGAACAAGCTTTTTAAAAAAAGGGAAGGAGAGCAGGAGTTTCAGAATAAAGCGAAAGTGTTTAATGTGGATCTTACTAATAAACTTGCGGTAAACGTTGATAATAAAATTGTTTTGATCAACATAAAAGATATTTTGTATTTATGCAGCATTGAAGGAAAAACAGTGATAAAAACAAATGACAAAAAATATCAGGTTGCAGAACCTCTTGTCACATTTGAGCGGAAGCTTCAAAACAACCCGATAATTCGTGTCCACAGGGCTTATCTTGTCAACCTTAATGCCATTACGGAAATTGAGCCGTGGTTTCATTCCACTTATAACTTGATCATGCAAGATGGTGCAAAAGTTCCAGTCAGCAGGACATATACAAAAGAACTAAAGGAGCTTCTTGGTTTTTAATTATGTAGGGCTTTTACAGGACACAATCTCACTACTAGTTAAGAGTTTTGTTTCTGGAGATTCTATTTTGCATTTCAATCTAGCATTCTTGCTTTTCATCCTTCCTTTTTAGCATTTTGCCATGAAAATCATTTGTAAACGTTTTCATAATGTATGATGAAAGTGAACAACAAAGGGGAGGTTTGAAATTTAATGAATGCGGTTACAATCGTTATCGGTTCTATATGTATTTTGATGATTGCGTATCGTCTATATGGAACATTTATGGCAGCGAAAGTAATGAAGCTGGATGATTCAAAAGCCACTCCGGCTCATGAGTTAAATGATGGAAAGGATTATGTTCCAACAAACAAATGGGTTACTTTTGGGCATCACTTTGCTGCCATTGCTGCAGCAGGTCCGCTTGTAGGTCCGATTCTAGCAGCGCAATTCGGATATTTGCCTGGACTCGTCTGGCTTTTAATCGGCGCAGTAATTGGGGGAGCTGTTCATGATGTTGTAGTTTTATTCGCATCAATGCGGAAAAAAGGGCAATCACTATCTGAGGTTGCAAAAGAAGAACTAGGCCCTGTCGCTGGTTTTTGTACAGGTCTTGCTATGTTGTTTATCATCACAATTACTATGGCCGGCCTTTCAATGGTTGTCATTCACGCTCTTGAAAATAACCCTTGGGGGACTTTCGCAGTTGGAATTACAATTCCGATCGCAATGGGAGTAGGGTTATTTTATAAAAAAACAGGCAATTTAAAACTTGCTTCTACAGTAGGATTTATTCTTCTTATGGTTGGAGTCTTCATGGGTCCATCCATTCAAGAAACTTCTCTTGGAGAAATGCTGACTCTTGATTCAAAAACTTTAGCCCTTATTCTTCCTATTTATGCTTTCTTCGCAGCAGCTCTGCCTGTGTGGTTATTGCTTGCCCCGCGTGATTATTTAAGCAGTTTTATGAAAATTGGTGTATTTATAGCTTTAATTGTTGGTGTGTTCATTATTAATCCATCGATTGAAATGCCTGCTTTTACTAAATTTATTAACGGTGGCGGTCCTATTTTGGCCGGTCCGGTCTGGCCGTTCATTTCGATAACAATTGCGTGCGGTGCAATTTCCGGATTCCATGCCTTCGTTGGTTCCGGTACAACACCGAAAATGCTTGACCGTTGGACCGACATTAAAGTTGTTGGATTTGGCGCAATGCTTGTTGAATGTCTTGTCGGGATCATGGCATTAGTCGCTGCTACAGCGCTTCAGCCTGCTGATTACTTTGCAATTAACTCAACTCCGGAAGTATTTAAGTCACTTGGAATGAATGTTGCTCATTTACCGGAATTAAGCAAAGAAATTGGTTTGGATCTTGAAGGTAGAACTGGCGGTGCTGTAACATTGGCCGTCGGGATGACGTATATTTTTACGAAAATACCATGGTTCAGTCATCTTGCTTCTTATTTCTTCCAGTTTGTCGTTATGTTTGAAGCGGTGTTCATTTTAACAGCAATTGATGCTGGAACACGTGTTGCTCGTTATTTAATTCAGGATTTCTTCGGTGAGTTATATAAGCCGTTGAAAAAAGTCGATTGGGTTCCCGGTTCCATTTTTGCCAGTGCATTGGCTTGCTTTTTGTGGGGATACCTTTTGTATTCAGGAGACATTGGATCCGTATGGGCACTGTTCGGGGTTTCAAACCAGCTGATGGCATCAATTGGTTTAATTGTAGGAGCTACTGTTATTTTGAAAATTGTTGATAAACGCAGATATATGCTTACATGCTTCGTTCCGTTAGCTTATTTATTCGTTACTGTAAACTATGCAGGGTATTGGATGATAAGGAATGTATACTTAAATCCGGCTGCAGCTGGATATAGTGTGCTAAACGGCATATTGTCCATTATAATGCTTGTTCTTGGTGTTATCATCATGATAACTGCGGTGAAGAAATGGATTGAAATTTGGAATTCGCCGCAAGCTCGATTGGAAGCAAAAATCGCGTAATATAAATAGAAAAATAAATCTTAAGCAACAGGTGCTTCATGCACCTGTTTTTTATATATAAATAATAAATAAATGTTAGTAATAACATATTATTTTTGAAAATATTGACTATAATTTGAACTTTTTAAAAAATTATTGATTTTTTACAAAAAAATTATTATTATTTCAATATAGGCAATTGCGAAAAATGTCGAATTATGTTTTCAGAAAATTACGACACATTCTCGGAGGTCTTTTTATGAACCCATTTAGAAAAAAATCGATTGATGTCCTTTTAAAAGAAACTGACCAAAAGGAAGTTTCTTTGAAAAAAGATTTAGGTGCTTTTGATCTCACAATGCTTGGGGTCGGCGCTATTATCGGTACAGGTATTTTTGTTCTGACCGGGGTGGCTGCTGCAGAGCATGCAGGACCTGCTCTTGTTCTTTCTTTTATATTATCCGGATTGGCATGTGTATTTGCTGCTCTTTGTTACGCTGAATTTGCTTCAACAGTTCCGGTCTCGGGAAGTGCCTATACGTACAGTTATGCAACATTTGGTGAATTAATAGCATGGGTATTGGGATGGGATCTAATTTTAGAATATGGTCTTGCTTCTTCAGCCGTTGCCAGCGGGTGGTCAGGATATTTTCAGGGACTGCTGGCTGGATTTGGTTTAGAGCTTCCAAAAGCACTGACGAGTGCTTATGACCCGGCAAAAGGAACATTTATTGATGTTCCCGCAATCTTGATTGTCTTTTTCATCACATTTTTGTTAACACAGGGTGTCAAAAAGTCAGCACGCTTTAATGCGATTATGGTTATTATTAAAGTCGCTGTAGTCTTGTTGTTTATCGGTGTCGGTGTTTGGTATGTAAAACCGGAAAACTGGGTTCCTTTTATGCCGTTCGGTTTTTCCGGGGTCACTGCAGGCGCTGCGACTGTATTCTTTGCTTATATAGGATTTGATGCGGTATCAACGGCAGCTGAAGAAGTACGTAACCCGCAGCGGAATATGCCAATTGGAATTATTGCTTCATTAGCAATTTGTACGTCACTGTATATTATCGTTTCCTTAATTCTAACGGGTATCGTTCCTTATAAACAGCTTGCTGTAAAAAACCCGGTTGCATTCGCGCTTAATTATATTAACCAGGACTGGGTTGCCGGTTTTATTTCTGTAGGTGCTATTGCAGGGATTACTACAGTACTGCTTGTAATGATGTATGGCCAAACCCGCTTGTTTTATGCGATCAGTCGTGATGGTTTACTGCCAAAAGTATTTTCTCGTATTGATAAAAAGAAACAAACACCGGTTATTAATTCATGGTTAACATGCCTTGTTGTATCATTTTTTGCAGGTGTTATTCCATTAAGTAAACTCGCTGAATTAACAAACATAGGAACATTATTCGCATTTATGACTGTGTCAGTTGGTATTTTGTATCTTCGTAAAGCGAATATCTCTTCGAGGAAAGGATTCAAAGTGCCATTTGTTCCGTGGATTCCTATTCTGGCATTTTTGTTCTGTGGATACCTTACCCTTCAATTGCCGTCTACAACATGGATCAGCTTCGTTTCATGGCTTGTAATCGGTTTAGTAATCTATTTTGTATATGGTAGTAAACATAGCACGCTAAACAACATTGAGATCCAAGAAAGAAAAGTCAGCTAAATAAAAAACTTTCATGAGTTATTACTCCACAGAAAAAGCTTGCAGGAAACATTTCTGCAAGCCTTTTCTTTTTTATAAGGTGACCCGCCCCTCATTGATGTAACGAGTTAAGATAACAAGGGACAGGCAGCCCTCGTAAAGTTAATTCGTTAATTGATTAGAGATTGGAGTGGAGCTGGAATTCTTCCGCCGCGCTGAATAAGTTTTTCTGATTGAAAAGGATTTACGCCTATTACCGGGGCACGGCCGAGAAGTCCGCCAAATTCGACAATGTCTCCTTCGCGTTTACCAGGAACAGGGATGACTCTGACTGCTGTTGTCTTTTTGTTTATCATTCCGATTGCCATTTCATCAGCAATAATTGCCGATAGGGTGGATGGTGTTACATCTCCTGTCAGCGCAATCATGTCAAGGCCGACAGAGCAAACGCAAGTCATCGCTTCAAGCTTTGACAAAGTTAATGCTCCATCAAGAATTCCACGGATCATCCCATTATCTTCACTGACTGGAATAAATGCTCCGCTTAATCCGCCAACGTATGAGCTTGCCATTGCCCCTCCTTTTTTCACTGCATCATTCATGAGTGCCAGTGCTGCAATCGTTCCATGTGTACCAACTCGTTCAAGGCCAATTTCTTCTAAAATTTCAGCGACACTGTCATTCATTGCATTTGTTGGTGCAAGGGACAAGTCCATAATGCCAAAAGGGACACCGAGGCGTTCAGCGACGACCCGGCCAATTAACTCTCCTGCTCTCGTGATTTTAAAGGCAGTTTTCTTTATGATTTCAGATACCTGGCCAAGATCAGCTTCAGGATGGCGTTTCAATGCATTTAATACAACACCTGGTCCGCTGACACCCACATTTATTACGGCTTCTCCTTCACCTGCGCCATGGAAAGCTCCGGCCATAAACGGATTATCCTCAACAGGATTGCAAAAGACTACAAGTTTTGCGCAGGCGATCCCGTTTCGATCGCTTGTTTTTTCAGCGGCTTCCTTAATTATCAATCCAAGCTGTCGCACTGCATCCATATTAATGCCCGTTCTGGTGGTCGCGACGGATACGGAAGCACAGACCCGTTCTGTTGCACTCAATGCTTCGGGAAGGGCAGAGAGCAATGTTTGGTCTCCTTTCGAAAAACCTTTATGTACAAGGGCCGAAAATCCTCCAATAAAATCAATGCCTAGGTTTTGAGCGGCCAGGTCAAGCGTTTTTGCAAGTTCAACCGCCTGTTCAACTGAAGCATTTCCAAGAATTTCTGCAATTGGAGTAATGGAAATTCGCTTATTAATAATCGGAATGCCGAATTCTTTTTCCACTTCCTCAGCGGTTGACTTCAAATTCTCGGCAAAACTCATGATTTTTTCATAGACTCGTTGATTCATTTTTTCGAAATTAGAATCCGTACAGTCACGAAGGCTGATTCCCATTGTAACGGTCCGAATATCGAGGTTTTCCATTTGAACCATTCGGATCGTTTGGAGCATTTCATCCATTGCAATCGTCATTTGTATCACTCCTTACATTATATCCGGTGCATTGCCTGAAAAATTTCTTCAAGTTGAATATTTATTTTTAATCCCATTTCATCTCCAAGTTCATTGAATTGCGTGCGCAATGTATCTAAATTTTCGATTCCAGAAACATCAACAATCATCATCATTGTAAAAAAATCCTGAAGAATCGTTTGACTTATATCGAGAATATTAATGCTATTCGCGGCAAGAATCGTCGTTACTTTCGCAATAATTCCAACCTGGTCTTTCCCAATCACACTAACAACTGCACGTCTTTTTTCCATAAAGTCCACCTCTTCAATTCTTGTAATAACAAAAAAAGATTGGATGATTCATCCAATCCCAACAAATAAGAAGAGTGCAGTTTTCCACTCTTCTGTCCTTTTGCCTGAGATTGTGAATCCTTCGGCGCCGCAATTATGCGGTCTCTCCAGAAGCTGCTCCAGTTATAGTTTTATCCACAACCTTCATCGTCCGCTATATTAAGCTAATAATAAAAATAGTATCAATTTTAGGCCGGTTAGGTCAATAACAATTTTAGCGCATAATCGCAGCGTCGGCTAGACCGAGACAGTTTCATACTACTTTACAGCGAATACATAGCGTGACAAATCTCATTCCTTCACTGTGTTAAAGTATTTACGTAGGTTCCCCTTTTCATCCCTCTCAGTCCCCCTCTTTTCGCCTCTTTCTTCTTGCTTTTTTGAGGGTGTAGGAGTAGACTTAGATTAAAATTGAATAGTTTACCGGGAGCCTGCGGAAGCAGGCTGAGAGTGCGTCTATTCCGTCGCAGACCGTTTGAACCTGTTGGATAATGCCAGCGTAGGGAAAAGTGCTGAGGAAATTTTCGGCTGTATTTTTTATATGAACCTATCAGTCTATTTAGAGACACTTTGCTTACGCAGAGTGTCTTTTTTGCTATTGGAAGAAATTTTGGAAGTGCAAAACGAACAGAGAAAAGCAACATAAGAAACTTAAATACTCGAAACGGATTTTCCATATTTTTTGCTGGCAGATCATCAGGAGATCTTCTCTTAATATACTGGAAATGATGTATAATCAAGATGAATACTGAAAATATTCAGCATTACTTGAGAGAGCGAGAAAAGAGAATCCGCTCTTACTAACATTACGAATATTGTCGTTGCAAACTTTACTGCGAACGGCAGCTTTCAAATTGAATTCTTAAACCAGTTAGCCAAACTTTCATCTAATGATAAAAGAAACCTAGCATCGGCGAGTGTAAAGGAGGCCACAGTCTATGAAACAAGTATACAAAGCTTTAACGATTGCCGGTTCGGACAGCGGCGGCGGCGCCGGAATTCAAGCCGATTTAAAAACTTTTCAGGAACTAGAAGTTTTTGGCATGTCTGCAATAACAGCAGTTACGGCGCAGAATACTTTAGGTGTTCAAGGTGTATACCCGCTTTCTGTTCAGGCTGTTGAACAACAGATCGAATCAATTGGAACTGACCTTGGAGCTGATGCGGTGAAAACTGGCATGCTGTTCAACAGTGAAATCATTTATGCTGTTGCAGGTAAAATCAAAAAATTTGGCTGGAAAAATGTTGTTGTCGATCCGGTTATGATAGCAAAAGGCGGAGCACCGTTATTACAAAATGATGCAATCAGCGCTTTGAAAAAACACTTACTTCCGCTTGCGGAAGTAGTTACCCCAAATATTCCAGAAGCTGAAGCATTAACTGGAATCAAAATTGAAACCATAGAGGACCGCTTTGAGTCAGCGAAGCATATTTTTGAACTGGGAGCTAGAAATGTTGTCATTAAAGGCGGACACGAAATCGCAAGTGAAGCGGTTGATGTGTTATATGACGGCCGCGAGTTTTACTATTTTAAAAGCAAAAAAATCGAAACAAAGAACACGCATGGAACGGGCTGTACGTTTGCTGCTGCAATTGCTGCTGAACTGGCTAAAGGAAATACGGTACAAAATGCAGTCCAAACAGCAAAAAATTTTATCGCAGCCGCAATTGAAAATCAACTGGGAATCGGACATGGACACGGACCGACAAATCACTGGGCTTACCGGCAAAAATTAGTATCTGAAAAAAGGTGATTTCATGGCTGGAATTTCAAAAGAAAAAATGCAGGAGCTTTTAAAAGTTTATTTTATAATGGGGAGCAACAATAGTCTTAAAGATCCTCTTGAAGTTATAACGGAAGCCTTGCAGGGAGGAGCGACCTTGTTTCAGTTCCGCGAAAAAGGAAATGGTGCTTTGACCGGAGAACAGAAAAAGGATTTTGCAAGGAAAGTTCAAAGCATTTGCAAAGAATACGGTGTTCCATTTATTGTTAATGATGATGTCGACTTGGCAATTGAGCTGGATGCAGATGGGGTCCATATAGGCCAGGAGGATGAATCCGCCTATTCTGTAAGAAAAAAAATCGGCAATAAAATTCTCGGCGTTTCCGCTCACAGTCTCAAAGAAGTGGAGGCTGCAATTCAAGCAGGCGCTGATTATGTAGGTATAGGCCCTGTATTCCCGACAGCAACTAAAAAAGATGCTAAAGAAGTACAGGGAACAGCACTGTTTCGAATACTTCGTGAGAAGCGAATTGACATCCCGGCAGTCGGGATTGGCGGTATAAATGCCAATAATGCTGCACAAGTTGTTGAAGCCGGAGCAGATGGCGTTTCTGTTATATCTGCCATCAGCATGGCACCCTCTCCTCTTGAAAGCACAAAACAAATTAAACAAGCAGTAGTTGCTTTAGCGGGGTTACAAAAGTGATTATCAAATCTTAAGGAAAGAGTGCTTTTAAGAGGCACTCTTTATTTAACTCTTTCTTTCGATATTTAAAAAGATGTGGAATAATACTCTTTATAAAATATTCATAAGGAGATCCTGCATGTCAGAAAAACAATCAATCATCAAATCATTACAACCGTTTATACAAGAAGCATGGAATAAATCAGGCTTTGAAAATCTAACATCAATCCAAAAGCAGACGATTCCACTGATTTTACAAGGGAAAGATGTTGTCGCGGAATCCCCGACTGGAACGGGAAAAACGCTAAGTTATTTACTGCCACTTTTACATAAAATTGATCAAAGTAAAAAAAGCGTACAAGTTGTGATTTTGGCTCCCTCACAGGAACTTGTAATGCAAATATTGGGCGAATTCCAAAAGTGGTCAGAGGGAAGCGGAATAAGAGGCGCTTCCTTTATAGGGGGAGCAAATCTGAAGCGGCAACTTGAAAAATTAAAGAAAAACCCTCATGTTGTAATTGGTACACCGGGGCGTACATTTGAACTAATCAAACAGAAAAAGCTGAAAATGCATGAAGTAAAGACTGTTGTTCTAGATGAAGGCGACCAGCTTCTCAATTCCGAACATGTCGATACCGTTAAAAATATTATAAAAACAACGTTGAGTGACAGGCAAATCGTACTTTTTTCGGCAACACTTGCATTCAAAACAGAAGAAGTGGCTAAAGGTCTTGCGAACGAACCGGAAGTCATTCGAGTTAAAAAGGATGAAGCAATGAGCTTCTCGAAAGTTGATCATATTTATTTTGTTTCTGAGCAGCGTGATAAAATCAATTTGTTGGAGAAAGCAGCCCGGCTAAAAGGGATAAAAGCACTTGTTTTTGTGAATGATATTGGCCGCCTACAGATTCTTGCAGAAAAACTTTCCTACAAAGAATTTCAGACAGAGGCTCTCCACAGTGAGATGAGTAAAATTGAACGCCAACATGCCTTAAGAAATTTTCGGACAGGAGAAACCAATATACTTCTTGCTACGGATGTCGCTGCGAGAGGTCTTGATATTAATGGGATTACACATGTAATCCATTTCGACTTTCCGAAAGACATGAACCAGTATGTGCACCGTTCCGGCAGAACAGGAAGATTTGGCGCAACCGGGACTGTCATTTCGTTTGTGACAGACAGGGAAGAGAGGGAATTAAAAAAAATCGCTAAAGAATTGAAAATATCAGTTCATAAAAAAGTTTTTTATAAAGGCGAAATAACCGATGATCGAATGAAAAATCATATGAAAAGCTAGGCAGCCAGGCGCCAAGTTTTTTTGATGTAGTTTATCGCAGAAATTTTGATGAAATCGCGGTAATATCCGAATTATCGCGGTAAAATAGCAGAGAATATAAAATAAATGATCAACCAATACTATCATTGAAAAATGATTAAAGGAGTCGAGCTGCAATGGGGCGTACTAAACCAGCAAATGCCAACGCACAAAGAAATAACAATGTGAAAAAGGGAAACAATACGAGTGAAGAGTTGGTTGAATTTACTTCACCAAAAAACAAAAAGAATCAAAACAATCCTCAGGATTAATTCGGGGCACCAAAAGAGGCTTTGTCCAAACGAGCCTCTTTATTCATTTTAAGTTTTTTATCACAATATATTCGCAACTGAAACTATATAATGATTTGTATTTCAAATCTTAAAATTCAATTGACAAATCACCCTTTTTTTGGTACAATTCAAATAATATTATTAATTTTAAAAAAATTACTCTTATCCAGAGAGGCGGAGGGACAGGCCCTGTGAAGCCCGGCAACCTGCAATATTTATTGTAAAGGTGCCAAATCCTGCAGACAGAAGATCTGGAAGATAAGAGGAGGACAAATAATAAGTACGCCTCTTCTTTTAATGAAGAGGTTTTTCATTTTTCGCGTTCTAATCGTCTGTAATTTCCTCACGTCTATTGGCGGGAGGTAACAGGTGTTTGGTTCGACTTATTTCAGTATGGGAAAATTTCCTGCTGATATAGTTTTACTTAATTTGAAGAAGGTGGAAATGTTGACGGAGAGGTTTGAAACGAAATTATTGCATAGTGTAAAAAAACAAAAACTTCCGATCAAAAGTAAAGTTACCCCGATTTATCAAACTTCCGCGTTTACGTTTGATGATCTTGATGAACTTGAACGATATTACAAGGGAGAGGGCAATTATTTATATACCCGTTCAGGCAATCCGAATACGGATGAGCTCGGTGAAGCGGTTGCAGCTATCGAAGGCGCTCCTGCAGGTGTTGCGACATCTTCAGGGATTTCAGCGATTCTTGCTGGAGTGCTTGCTACAATTGAAAGCGGTGATCACATTGTTGCAGCAGATGATCTGTATGGAGGAAGCTTTCATTTATTAAATAATGAACTGAAACAGCTTGGAATTGAGACTACTTTTGTATCCTTCTCAGACATTCATCAGGTTGAACAGGCGATTCAATCTAATACAAAGCTTCTTTACACAGAGTCAATTACGAATCCGCTGTTAAGAGTCGAAAATCTTGATGCTGTTGTGGATCTTGCCAAAAAGCACAATCTTGTTACGATTGTTGATAACACATTCGCTACCCCTTATCACTGCAATCCTTATAAACGAGGAGTAGATTTAGTTATTCATAGTGCGACAAAATATATTGGCGGACATAGTGATATTACGGCCGGTGTTGTTGTGGGCAAAACAGAGTTAGTTGCCAGGGCAAAGAAAAAAGTAGTAAACCTCGGTGCGAATGTCAGTCCGTTTGAAGCATGGCTTACGTGCCGTGGATTGAAAACTCTCGCATTAAGAATGAAAAGCCAATCGCTGAATGCAAGGAAGCTTGCTGAAGCTCTAAAGACAAATGATAATGTGGCAAAAGTATACTATCCTTTTGAGTATTCAGAAGAAGGCTTTGGAGCGATCGTTACCATCGAGTTATCAAAAAATGTGGATGTTAATAAATTTTTACGTGCACTTTCTTGGGTGAAAATTATTCCGACGCTAGCCGGAGTTGAAACGACTGTTTCACACCCGCTGTCAACTTCCCACCGTGCACTGCCTCCTGAAGCAAGAGAAGCATTAGGAATTACGAAAGAAGTTGTCCGCATATCAGTAGGTATTGAGCATCCGGAAGACATCATTGAAGTGTTTGAAAAAGCGATTGAAAATTCTGTTCAATAGAAAATTATGTTTGACTTGATTCTTAAACTAAATTATAATCCTTTATAAAGTTAACGTAATAATAATTTAATTGAATAAAATAAAAATACCAGTAAACTCTTATCCAGAGTGACGGAGGGATCAGGCCCGATGAAGTCCGGCAACCTTCAAGCAATGCTTGAAAAGGTGCCAATTCCTGCAGACAATTCATTGTCTGAAAGATAAGAGGAGGAGCCCCCTCTTCTTATGAAGAGGGGGTTTTTTTATAAAGAGATTTCGGAAAAGTGAAAAAGTGCAAACAATTCATAAGCATTAAACCAACTAAACCAATAAAATTAATCATATTTAGGAGGAAAGAGCAATGACGAAACAATATGAAACGTATGACGTAGAGACGATTCTTTTACATGGAGGTCAATCGCCTGATCCAACAACTGGTTCTCGGGCTGTTCCGATTTACCAAACGACCTCTTATGTATTCCATAACACCGATCATGCTCAGAGCTTGTTTTCACTTGATGAACCGGGAAACATTTATTCAAGAATTGGAAATCCAACTGTTGATGTCCTTGAGAAGCGAATCGCTCTGCTTGAAGACGGAGTAGCAGCAGTTGCTACTTCATCAGGAATGGCGGCTATTGCTTTATCGATTATGAATATAGCACAGGCTGGTGATGAAATTGTCGCAGCAACCAATCTATATGGCGGAACTTACAATTTATTTGCAGTGACCCTTCCGAAATACGGGATTAAGGTTCATTTTGTTGATCCGAAAGATCCGGAAAATTTCCGTAAAGCGATTACTCCAAAAACGAAAGCTCTTTATGGAGAAATTATCGGAAATCCGAGCCTTCATGTTTTAGATATTGAAGCGGTATCTGTGATAGCGCATGAAAACGGGATTCCACTTATTATTGACAATACGTTTGCCACACCATACCTTTGCAAACCGATTCAATGGGGAGCAGATATTGTAGTACACTCGGCAACCAAATGGATTGGCGGCCACGGAACAGCAATAGGTGGTCTTGTTATTGATGGGGGGCGCTTCAACTGGAGCAACGGAAATTTTCCTGGATTCACTGAACCAGATCCAAGCTACAACGGCATCAGATATGCAAATGACTTTGGAACGTTAGCCTTTAGTACAAAATTGAGAGTTCAGCTGTTAAGGGACTTTGGTTCATGCTTAAGTCCGCAAAACGCATTCCTGTTGCTGCAAGGGCTTGAAACCCTCCACCTGCGGATGGAAAAACATACAGAAAATGCATTAAAGGTTGCTCAATTTTTGAAATCTCATCCGGCAGTCGAGTGGGTTTCATATCCTGGCCTTGAAGACCATCCTGCTCACGAGCTTGCGAAAAAATATTTGAGAAACGGCTTTGGTTCAATAGTGAACTTCGGAATTAAAGGCGGCCGGGAAGCTGGTAAAAAAGTAATCGACCATATTGCGCTATGGTCCCATGTTGCTAATGTCGGGGATGCAAAGTCACTCATCATACATCCGGCATCAACAACACATCAGCAGTTAAGTGCTGAAGATCTAAAGAAAACCGGCGTCAGTGAAGAATTGATTCGTTTGTCTGTAGGGCTAGAATCGGTTCGTGACTTGAAAAATGATTTAGATCAGGCTTTTTATCAAGCGACCGGTATTTCTTCAAAGGGGTTTGAAAAAGGAGATACAGCAGTAAATGACGAGGGGGTTATCCGCTGGGCGCTCCAATCGCCATTTGTCCGGGAAGTTGTTGATGGGAAAGAAATACAGCGGCCAAAAACGCTGGCTATTGTCGGTCTAAGCAGCAACCCAGGGCGTCCGAGCAATCGTTTGGCACGGAAAATGCAGCGCCTTGGATATAAAATTGTTCCGGTAAATCCGAGAGAAACAGAAGTACTTGGAGAACAGGCATATCCTGATTTGAAATCAGTTCCATTTAAGATTGACATTGTGCAAGTCTTCCGCAGTCCTGAGGCAGCGATTGAGATTGCAAAAGAAGCGGCAGAAGTTCAGCCGAAAGTTTTCTGGCTCCAGGAAGGTGTCATTTCGCCAAAAGCAGTGGAAGTCGCAAAAGAAGCAGGACTCGAAGTTGTACATAACCGCTGTACGTATAAAGAAGCGCAGCGCCTCCGCGGAACAATTGTCACTTATGCATGCGAGATTTAAAGATTAGGAGAGAAGAGAGGAGACTAGATAGATGAGGAAATGGTTTGGAATATTGGCAGGGATCTTGCTGTTGATCGGGATTGCCGGATGCTCGAACAGCACGAATGCAAAAAAAGATAAGCCTGAAAAAATTGTTCTTGATTATGCTTACTATTCCCCAACAAGTATTGTGTTAAAAAAATTTGGGTGGGCCGAAGAAGCCTTTAAAAAAGATGGCATAAAAGTGGAATATGTTCTCAGCCAGGGCAGCAATAAGGCGCTTGAGTTTTTAAACAGCAAAAGCGTGGATTTCGGTTCAACAGCAGGGGCAGCAGCCTTAATGGCAAAAGCTAAAGGCGCTCCAATCGAATCGGTTTATATTTTTTCCAAGCCTGAATGGACGGCGCTTGTCACAAATAAGGATTCTTCAATTCATTCGGTTAGTGATTTAAAGGGAAAGAAAGTAGCCGCTACTGTTGGTACAGACCCATACATTTTTCTTTTAAGGGCATTGGATGAAGCGGGACTTTCTGCTTCAGATGTGCAAATCGTAAATCTCCAGCACAGTGACGGCGCAAATGCTTTGACGACAAAGCAGGTGGACGCTTGGGCAGGGCTTGACCCTCATATGGCAAAACTGGAACTTGAAGCAAATGCAAAGCTCTTTTATAGGAACAAAAATTTTAATACTTACGGAACATTAAATGTCCGCAGTGATTTTGCCAAAAAATATCCTGAATATGTCAAGAAAGTAATTGAAGTTTATGAGAAAGCTAGAAAGTGGGTGCTTGAAAACCCTGAAAAAACTGCGGAAATCCTGTCAAAAGAAGCGCATATCAGCCTTGATGTGGCAAAAAAACAGCTTGAGCGCAATGATTTTTCTAACCCGGTGCCGGGCGAGGAGCAAAAGCAGGCACTAAAATCGGCAGGAACCGTATTGCAAAAGGATGGCATCATCAATAAAGACGCAAAAATTAATTCGCTTGTCGACGAACTCATTAATCCGAAGTTTGCTAAAGAAGTAATTAAATAAAGTAATTCATGGTGCCGCTCTCAAAGCGGCCCTTTTAGAAAGGGGGAACATTCAAATGAGCAGCAAGCACACAACCGTAACGACCCATATTCCAGTAAAAGTGAAAAAAAAATTATCGATTCAGCCAAAAATAAAAGCGGCCGTTTATGGAACCATTGTCCCTCTAGGATTAGTGATTGCCTGGGAGTATTTAAGTAAAACCGGGGTTTTCCCGCAGCATTTACTTCCTGCTCCAACCACTATTCTTGATACAATTGCAGGAATGTTTCAGGATGGAACTTTATGGGGGCACCTCGGAATTACATTATATCGACTGATATTTGGATTTCTAATAGGTGTCGCTGCCGCGGTATTGCTTGGTGCGGCCGCTGGTTATTTTAAAACGGTAGAAAGTTTGATAGATCCGTTGATTCAGGCTTTCCGCTCTATTCCATCTTTAGCGTGGGTGCCGCTGTTTATATTGTGGATGGGAATCGGCGAGTCTTCAAAAATTGTTTTGATCGCAGTAGGAGTATTTTTCCCTGTTTATTTAAATATTGTTTCCGGCATTCAAGGTGTTGACCGGAAACTGATTGAAGTCGGCAAGGTTTATAATTTCAACTCGTGGCAATTAATCCGCAAAATCATTTTGCCTGCTTCACTGCCTTCATTTTTAGTCGGAATCCGCAGCGGTCTTGGACTGGGATGGATGTTTGTTGTCGCCGCTGAGTTAATGGGAGCAAGTAAAGGGATCGGGTATTTGCTCGTATACGGGCAGAATTCATATTCGCCGGAACTTATTATTTCAAGCATTGTCCTGTTTGCGATTTTAGGAAAACTGTCAGACTCTCTGTTAAAAAGATTGGAAGTAAAAACGCTTCACTGGCAAGATACATTTACGAAAAAAGCGTAAAGGAATGAAAAATATGTTGGCTATTGAAAATGTTTCCAGGACGTTTTCAAATGGTGAAACAGGCTTTAAAAATATAAATTTAACCGTGCAAAAGGGAGAGATTATCGGAATCCTCGGAACGAGCGGCTGCGGAAAAAGCACGCTGCTGCGTGTATTGGCAGGTCTTGATGAAGGATATACAGGCACTATTAAAATTGATGGCAATATAGTCCGTTCTGTCCATGAAAAGATTGGAATTATCTTTCAGGAACCAAGGCTTCTTCCGTGGCTGAATGTCATTGATAATGTCGCATTCGGTCTAAAAAATAATGATCAAAAGAATGAAATAGCGAAAAAGTATCTCTCTTCTGTAGGCTTAGCAGGCTTTGAAAATCACTATCCGAAAGATCTTTCCGGCGGAATGGCCCAGCGGGTAGCCATTGCACGAGCCCTTGTCACCGCACCGGAAATATTATTGCTTGATGAGCCATTTAGTGCATTGGACGCTTTTACAAAAATGCAGCTTCAGGATTTACTCCTGTCAATCTGGGAGAAGTACCAATCCACGATGTTGCTTGTCACTCATGATGTGGATGAGGCTCTTTATTTATGTGACCGAATTATCATTCTTCGAGGACAGCCGGGTGAAGTCTGCCACATGTTAACGATTGAACAGAAACGGCCCCGCACAAGAGGAGACGCTTATTTAGGCCAATTAAAAGAAAAAATTATTAATCTTTTAGATTTATCTACGATTTCATAAAGGAGTTTTTCCCATGAATGTTTTAAATCGCTACCATTTGCCCCCTGAAAAAGGGGACTACAACCTTAAAAACTATCAAAAAATATATAGTCATTTTGATTGGTCAGAAGCAGAAAAACACTTCAGCTGGAAAAAAACAGGACTTGTTAATATGGCTTATGAATGCATCGACAGGCATGTTGACGAAGGTTATGGAGAAAAAACCGCACTTTATTATTTGAATGGCAATGAAGAGTATAAGCTTACTTTTCGTGAAGTGAAGGAAAAAACAGACCATCTGGCAACTGTTTTAAAAAAGCACGGGGTGAAAAAGGGTGACATTGTTTTTATTTTTCTACCTAAACACCCGGACTGCTATTTGGCAATGATTGCTGCCATTAAAATCGGGGCGATTGCAGGTCCGTTATTTGAGGCTTTTATGGAAGAAGCAGTGAAGGACAGAATTTCCGATTGCGAAGGCAAATTTTTAATAACAGACCATATTCTTGGGAAACGGGTTCCAAAACATAAGCTTCCTTCTTTAGAAAAAATTTTTATTACAGGCGGACCGGAACATTGCAGCGAAGGCGAAATCTCCCTGCAAGCGGAACTGGAAAATACAGTTTGTGAGGAAAATATCATTGAATGGGTTAATTTAGAAGCAGGATTAAACATCCATTATACAAGTGGATCTACTGGGAAGCCAAAGGGAATTGTGCATGCCCACCGCGCGATGATTCAACAATATCAAACTGGCAAATGGGTGCTTGACCTAAAGGAAGATGACATTTATTGGTGTACTGCTCATCCCGGATGGGTGACAGGCACCGTTTATGGAATTTTTTCTCCATGGCTTAATCGAGCAACAATTGTAGTGAATGGAGGAAGATTTCAGGCTCACTCATGGTATAGAACAATTGAAAAAGCGAAAGTAACAGTTTGGTACAGCGCACCGACCGCTTTTCGGATGTTGATGGCCGAGGGAGAAGATGTTCAGAAACAATACGATTTGAGTTCACTCCGCCATATTTTAAGTGTTGGCGAACCATTGAATCCTGAAGTTATTTATTGGGGTAAAGAAACTTTGGGATTGCGGATTCATGATACATGGTGGATGACAGAGACTGGTGCACAGTTAATAGTTAACCTGCCATCGGAAACGATAAAGCCGGGTTCGATGGGACGACCATTACCTGGAATTGAAGTAGCAGTTTTAGATGACAATGGAGCACCGCTTCCTCCCGGTGAAGTTGGCCACCTTGCAATAAAAACACCATGGCCTTCCATTATGAAGGAAGTTTGGAAAAATGAACAAAAGTACAAATCCTATTTTCCGTTTCCGGGCTGGTATGTTTCAGGAGATCTTGCTGTTATAGATGAAGATGGTTATATTTTCTTCCAAGGTCGAAGCGATGATATGATCAATTCTTCCGGCGAGAGGATCGGTCCGTTTGAAGTTGAAAGCAAGCTAATCGAACATCCGGCAATTGCTGAAGCAGCAGTGATTGGAAAGCCTGATCCTCTGCGCGGGGAAATTGTAAAAGCATTTATTGTACTCAGGAAAGGGTATCAAGCAGAGAATCAGTTGCTTGAAGAAATTATCAAATTTGTAAAACAGAATCTTTCAGCCCATGCAGCTCCTCGTGAGATCGAAATTGTCGAGGAACTCCCGAAGACAAAAATCAGTGGAAAAATTTTAAGAAGGGAATTGAAAGCAAGAGAGCTGCAAAAAATCAGCCAGCGCTGATCAACATAAAAATTGTCTTCACTTCACAAACAAATGGTGATAGACAGAGTGAGATCCATCATTAGCGGTTCCTGGCCGATTTTAATAATGAATTGATCCAAACATCATGGTAAACAGAATACAAGGGAGATGAAGGAATGTCAACCATTCATATTGCACTCTTAGGTTACGGAACAGTCGGAAAGGGAGTTTATCAGACCATTAAAACACATCAAAAGCGATTCAAAGCAATACTAGGGAAAGAAGTGAAGATTGAGGCTGTTCTTGTCAAAAATCTTGAAAAGCACCAATTGCCTGATCCGGATGTGATATTAACAAACAAATTTGAGGATATTATTAGTCTTCCTAAGCTTGATGTCGTCATTGATGCGATCGTAGGCAAGCAGCCGGGGTTTTCGTATCTTTCGCAAGCAATTAAAAGAGGCTGCCACATTATTACGGCAAATAAGCAAATGTTTGCACATTATGGAAGGGAACTTCTTTCGCTGGCGGAAAAACACGGTGTTTCAGTAGGATTTGAAGCGACGGTTGCCGGAGGAATTCCTGTTATTCAAACGTTAAGGAAGCTTTTGAGCGTAAATCATATCAAAAAAGTTCATGGAATATTAAATGGGACTTCAAATTTTATTTTAACAAAAATGCGGGAGGAAGGCTGCTCGTTTTCTGATGCTCTTTCGCTCGCTCAGGAAAAAGGGTATGCAGAAGCAGATCCGACAAACGATGTGGAAGGCTTTGACGCTTTTTACAAAGCAATGATATTGAGTGAAGTGGTATATGGGAAACAGCCGGATTGGGAAAAGGTGCGGAAACAAGGGATTTCAAGCATCACTCTTGAGCAAATTGAGCTTTTTTCTAAATTTGGGTTGAGGTTTAAACATGTTGCATCACTAGAAAAAACGACAAAAGGGATTCATTGTTCAGTCAAACCTGTCCTCGTTTCATCCAGCCATCCATTATTTCATGTCGAAGATGTTCAAAATGCTGTTTCCATCGATGCAGACATTGTCGGGAATATCAGTTTGCAAGGTCCCGGTGCAGGGATGTTTCCGACAGCAAGCGCCATTGTAGAAGATTTGATTCAATTAGAAACTGAACGTGCACGGCCTGATGAGGGAGCAGACCACGCAAGCTTCGCGCATGAGCCTCTGCTTACCTGGGTATTGTATGGGGAAGTGAAAAATCTTGAAATCCCTGAGTCAATTGAAATAATAGGGAAAATAAATGCGAAAGCCTTGTTAGTTTTGGCAAAGGAAGAAAGCATCGAAAATCTTTCAAATAAAATAAAAGGCATTACAGTTTATCAACTGTTAGGGGATTTTACTTTTTCTGGTACGGAGGAAAGCCGTTTTCCGTCGGCACATTCCATTACAGGTTCATAAACAAATTGGGGGGCTGACTAGACAGCCCCTTTAAAAATATTTTTTGAGTAAACATGCCAAGGATTAAATATACCTTCTCCATCTTTATTAATCTGTGTTCCAGGTGTGATCTTCCCCTTCAGGTACACGGTCCACTTTAATTGAATCCTCGACGTTTAATGCTTGCCGCACAAAATGAAAATGGACTCCGCCGACCATACCTAAGCAAATGACAAATCCAATTGTAGTAATCCATAAAATAGCTATAAAAATCCCTCCCTTTGTTAGAAAGATATGCGAAGTTTCGCATCTTTTTTCCATGTGATTGCATTAAAAAAGGGTTATTGGGAAATTGTAAAGAAATTATATAGATAGAATGTAAGGAAAGGGTGACTGAACAAATTTCTCTGATGACTATGCTGCAAGATATCATTCACAATTTACGAAAGGAGAAATAAAAAATGAACTTTAAAACAGCTGATTTGTGTGATGATTTTTCAAATGAATTGGAAGTTTGCACTCTGGAATTTAAGTCCTATGGGAAAAAGACATCCTTTTACGGCCCACTTTATACCGTAAAAGTTTTTGAAGATAATGTCCTTGTAAAGGAAGCTTTAGAGGATGTACCTGCAGGGAGTGTACTTGTCGTCGATGGAGGAGGATCGAAACGCTGTGCACTTCTTGGAGACCGTCTTGGTGAGATCGCTGAAAGACGGGGTTTAGCCGGTGTCATTATTAATGGATGTGTACGCGACACTGCTGAACTGAAAGACTTACATGTTGGAATTCTAGCAATTGGCAGCAACCCATTAAAAAGCAAAAAGGAGGGAAAAGGGGAAAGAAACGTTCCAGTAATTTTTGGGGAAGTAGAATGGACACCTAGAAAATTTGCGTACGCAGATGAAGATGGTGTGATTGTTTCAAACAAAAAGTTATTTTAAAAAATTTGTTTCCAAAAAAGTAAGAACAGAAGCTTTGACTTTCTGTTCTTACTTTTTTTTTGAAGAGGGCCTGGCCCGCTCCATGTTAAAGCGTTAAAAGCAGAGAGTGCCTGAATCCCTTTAAGACTTAGGTCTTAGTTGAAAATAAAGCTCGGGATCGTTATTGAATGTTGTTTCCAAAGGTAAGATGAAATCATAGAAAGGAGGAAACAGAAAATGAAAAAATTTGGTTTGATAGCAGTAGGCGGGATCGCAGCAATGGTACTGATTGCACAACTTGGCCCGATGATCGGTTTGGCTGCCAGCTTACTAATACTGTATTTAGTTTTAAAACAATTTCTAAAAACGGAATCAACACTAGGAAAAATCGGCTGGGGGATTGTCGGATTTGCTGCGCTGATGGCTTCCGCATCAAATGTTCCGGCTATTCTTGGAGTCGCTGCAGCTTATGTATTATACGTTGTCTACAAAAAATGGAACGAAGACAAAATAGTGGTAAAAGAAGAAAACGATCCTTTTGTCAACTTTGAAAAACAGTGGGCTGAATTAAATCGAAATTAATGGATATGGAGGATTCAAAATGACCAATTTAATTACACGTATTAAAAACACGATTATGGCAGACCTTCATGAGGTATTGGATCAAAAGGAGCAAAAAAATCCAATAGCATTGCTTAATCAGTATTTACGTGAGTGTGAACGAGAAACTGAAAAAGTTCGCAAATTGTTGGAAAGACAATATATATTAAAAGAAGAGTTTACACGTGAATATCATCATGCCCTTGAATTAGCAGAAAAACGCAAACGCCAGGCGGAAATTGCATCAAAAGCAGAAGAACCCGAGCTTTATGAATTTGCTTCCCGCGAACAACATCAATATGAGGAACGCGCGGTAAGACTAAAAGAAGCGCTGCAAAACGCATTACAGCAGCTTAGTGATCTTGAACGCAAATACGAAGAAATGAAACACAAATTAAAAGACATGCACATTAGAAGAATGGAGCTTATGGGACGAGAAAACGTAACCCGTGCTTTTCATCGAATGAATAAAGTCCTTGAAAACAATGCTTATTCAAATAAAGCTTATTCACGTTTCCATGAAATTGAATCCTATCTTGATCATTTGGAGCACCAAGTAAACAGCTCCTATTACCGAAGCACAATTGATGCCCGCATCGCCCAGTTGGAAAAAGAAATGAAAAGCGAAGAAACGCATTCTCAATCGAAATAGAAACTGGTATCCTAAAAAGGCGTAGACCTCTGCGCCTTTTTACGTTAACAATAATTATCCTCATGCCAGAAGAAGGGAGGAAACTAACATGATGAACAAACTTAAAAGTGATTATATCAGCTGGATTCTGCTTATTGGTCTCGTAATGCTTTTTCTCGAAATCTCTTTTTTCAATAAGGGAATTATTTTCTCTCTTCTTGTGGCAAGTGGAATGATCTATTTTGGACGAAAAATGATGCCGAAAACTTTTGGAACCCTTCTATTCTGGGCAGGTTTAATTTTTTTCGCTGCAAGTATACTTGGGATGATAACATTTCGCTTCTTTCTTCTCGCCATCTTGATTCATTTCATTATTCAGTTTTCGCAGTCCAAGCGCCATCCGGAAAAAATAATCCCCGTCATAAAAGTGAACGAAAAACCTTCGCAAGGGGACAAAACAATAATAAAAAGAAAGCCTGTTCTTGAAAATATTTTTTTCGGACAGCAAAGGACGCCTGAACGTGTATATGAATGGAACGATATCAATATTCAAGCAGGAATCGGAGATACAATCATTGATTTAAGCTATACGGTATTGCCAAAAGGCGAAACGGTGATTGTGATCAGAAATATGATCGGTAATGTTCAAGTGCTCGTGCCGTATGATTTGGAAGTGAGTGTAAATCACTCAAGTTTAGCCGGTTCAGCGACCATCTTTGATCATAAAGAAGAAAAGATATTCAATCAGAACCTGCATATCCAGACACCGGAGTATGACAACCAGGAACAAAAGGTGAAAATCTTTACCTCATTCATTGTAGGAGAATTAGAGGTGAAGCGGGTATGAGTATTGTACAGCGCCATATTATTTTAGGAGCAGGTTTGTCGATCATCATTTTCATTTTTATTACAGCTGCAATGATTACTGCATACCCATTGCCAGATTGGTCGCAATTATGGGATCGTGAATTAATGAACATTCCCTTTATCGTTTTTTTGCCGAGTGTCAGTATTGTTATTGGTATCATCTTTGGGCTTATATCAGGATTATATTGGCGCAAACAAATTCAGATCGTTGATTCTTGCTTGCATCAGATAGAAGAAGGAAGGCCAATAGAGGGGATTGAACAAGGCTCATTAGTTGAACTCGAAATAATTACTCAAAGAATTCAAAAAATCCAAAAACATATTGCTGAACAAACAAAGCTTTCACAGCGGCTTGCCACGGAAAAAGCTGAGAATCAAGAAAACAGAATTCAGGAAATTATTTCACAAGAACGAAACCGATTGGCCCGGGAGCTGCATGATTCGGTCAGCCAGCAGCTGTTTGCGGCGTCCATGCTCATGTCTGCAATTAATGAGGGAAAGCCTTTATCAGATGATCGTGAAACAAAGCAATTAAAAATGGTTGAGGAAATGATTCATCAGTCTCAGCTTGAAATGCGGGCACTACTTCTTCACTTGCGTCCTATTGCGTTAAAAGGTAAAACCCTTAAAGAAGGAATAGAAGAATTATTAATCGAATTATCCCAAAAAGTATCAATGAAAATTCACTGGAAGCTTGAGGAGTTCCCAATGGATAAAGGTGTTGAAGATCATTTGTTCCGTATTTTGCAGGAATCTGTCTCAAATACCCTCCGCCACTCAAAGGCGAAGAATTTTGATGTGTTACTCATTCAGCGGGATGATTTTATAATACTCAGAGTCACTGATGATGGTGTCGGATTCGACGTAGAAGAAACAAAAGCAGGCTCTTACGGTCTCCAAAATATGTATGAACGGGCGATTGAGATTGGCGGCACGTTAAAAATTGTCAGTGTTAAACAGAAAGGTACACGTCTTGAAGTAAAAGTTCCTATGATGATTGAAGGTGATACAGATGATTAAAGTGTTGTTTGTAGATGATCATGAAATGGTGAGGATCGGGGTCTCCTCTTACCTGTCCGCTCAGCCTGACATTGAAGTCATTGGAGAAGCAGATAACGGAAAAACGGCAGTCGAAATGGCTTTATCACTGCGTCCGGATATTATTTTAATGGACCTTGTGATGAAAGAAATGGATGGAATCGAAGCAACGAGAAAAATAATTGAGAGCTGGCCCGAGGCCAAAATCATCATTGTAACAAGCTTTTTGGACGACGAAAAAGTGTATCCTGCTTTGGAAGCAGGTGCGACAAGTTATATGCTGAAAACTTCGAAGGCTAGTGAAATCGCTAATGCAATTCGGGCTACATACCACGGCCAATCTGTACTCGAACCGGAAGTAACAGGAAAAATGATGCTGAAAATGAGGCAAAAAAAATCACGTGAACTTCATGACGAATTAACAAGTCGTGAAATGGAAATTTTGCTTTTGATGGCTGAAGGAAAAACTAACCAGGAAATTGCTGATGAGCTTTTTATTGCGTTAAAGACAGTAAAAACCCACGTAAGCAATATTTTAAGTAAGCTCCAGGTTCAGGATCGAACCCAAGCAGTTATTTATGCATTTAAGCATTCGCTCGTAAAATAGAAAACGTGGCATGTTTTTAACTAAAAAACTAAACTGCCTGTCTTTTGTAAGGAGAACGACAGGCAGTTTTTCATTTTTAAAATTATGAGAAATTTCAGTGTGCGTTTGTATTAATGGATACCATTCATATAACGTTTCATAATCGGTGAAATCATAAATAAAATAACACCTAAAATGACTGATACTGCACCAATGACTCCAAAGTAAACAATTTCTGTTTCCGGAGAATAAAGGCGGACGATTTGTGCGTTAATTGCTTGGGCAGACGCACTTGACAAGAACCATAAGCTCATTGTTTGGGCAGAGAAAGCTGCTGGTGCAAGTTTTGTTGTTGTTGATAGTCCGACAGGAGATAAGCATAGCTCCCCAAGAACAACTAAGAAAAAGCTAAGTACAAGCCATAGCGGATTGACTAATGTTTCCGTTCCGTTTACATATGCCGGAATGATCATGACAAGGAAGGATAATCCAGCAAAAAGTAATCCAAAAGCAAACTTTTGTGTAGTTGTTGGCTGACGTTTTCCCATTTTAACCCATATCCAAGCAAAAACAGGTGCGAGGAAAATGATAAAAAGCGGATTTAATGATTGGAACCAAGACGATTGAATTTCTAAGCCGGCAAAATGCAGCTGTGTACGCTTGTCTGCATATGTCGCCAAAATAATAGATCCCTGCTCCTGAACAGCCCAGAAAATGATGGACGCAATAAATAATGGAATATAGGCAATCAGCCGTGAACGTTCCACTTCTGTTGTTTTTGGACTGCGGTACATAAAAATAAAATACAAAGTCGGAATGACTATCCCAAGGATACTGACAAGCAGTGTAAATCTGTCAATGGTTAAAAAGCCAGTTGGAATAGTAATTGCACCTAAAATGACGATCATGAAAGCGCCGATACCAATTTTGGCAAATACGCTTTTTCTTTCTTCTTTTGTTAAAGGATTTGGAACATATGTGCCTGCAAGTCCAAGGTTTTTCTTTTTCGTTAAAACAAATACGATAAGTCCTAAGAACATACCGATTGCTGCAAGGCTAAATCCGAGATGGAAATTATATTTTTGTCCAACGGTACCAACAATCAGCGGAGAAAGAAATGCACCAAGGTTAATGCCCATATAAAAAATACTGAAACCAGAATCTCTGCGAGGGTCTTTATCGCTATATAATTCCCCTACTACAGTGGAAACATTTGGCTTTAAAAGTCCGGTACCAATGATAATTAAGCCCATTGAGATAAATAAAGCAGTGATGCTGCCTGGTAAAGATAAGACAATATGCCCAAACATGATGAGTATACCGCCGTAAAAAACGGTCTTCGTTGTACCAAGCAGGCGGTCAGCTACCCAGCCTCCGATAATGCCGGACATGTAAACAAGAGAACCGTAGATGGCCATTATAGACGCTGCGGTTGCTTCATCCATCCCTAATCCGCCTTTAGAGATTTCATAATACATATAGTAGAGAAGAATCGCTCTCATACCATAATATGAAAAACGTTCCCAAAACTCTGTGAAAAATAGTGTGGATAATCCTTTAGGATGCCCAAAAAAACCTTTTTGGGGAACGCTTTCAATAATTTTGTCTTTGTTCTTCGTTGACATCCATACAACCTCCCTTATTCAACTATTCCATAATACTATTAATAAAATTGTATTGTCAAAATATTATTTCAATATAACAATAAATTCCAAAAAAAATACTTTTCTTATTTCTGTCATTATTAATTTGTGTAAAAAAGTAATAAATTATTATTATCATTTCATCTTTAATTACAATTTTTAAAATAATCTTGATACTTGTCTCATATCTTTATAAAGAATCGATCTTAATTAAGGAGAGACTTCATGAATTCTTTTTTTAAAGGAACGTTGCTGTTAGCAGCAGCAGCTTTTTTTAGTGAGTGTATCGAATTTCTTGTCAATTTGGTCCTTGCAAATGAACTGGGGGAACGGGGGATGGGGCTGTATATGTCCATTCTTCCTTCCATCTTTTTTTTCGTATTGCTTGCAAGTTTAGAATTGCCGATTTCGATCTCAAAATTCATAGCCGAACGGGATGGTAAATACCATAAAAGTATGCTTCAGCATGCGATCCGCCTAACAATCATTTTTACTGCATGTTTGTTGATTACAACAGCTGTCCTTTTACCAAAAATTCCAGTCTTTCAACATTACCATCCGTTTTTGAAATGGCTTGTCATTTTTCTTATTCCAGTTATCTCATTTTCCTCAATTGCAAGAGGATATTTTATGGGAAAACAACAAATGGGGAAAATAGCTGTTTCAAATTTTTTGCGAAAATTGGTTCAGCTCGGCATTCTCGTATTGGTTTATCAACTTTTTCATTTTGAAATGCAAACCGCGCTACTCGTTGCATTTTGCACATTGGTTGGAAGTGAATTTATTGTTTTTGTGTATTTAATCCATATGTTTATCGTTCAGTTTCATCACTTGAAGCAGGACCCACAAAATATCCTTAGCAAAAAAAATGTTTTGCAAAACTTGATGTCAGTTTCGATCCCGACTACAGCTATGCGGATTTTTCATGCTTTCACCCATGCCATTCAGCCGTTTTTGATTAAGGCAGCATTAGTTCGGGCAGGCTTCAGTGAAAATCTGGCAACAGAACATTTTGGAATGTTAGCAGGAGTAGCAATGACGATTGGTTTTTTTCCGGCATTTATTGCTCACTCGCTCCTTATTATGCTAATTCCAACCGTTTCAAATGCGTATGCTAAAAAAGAAACTCATCGTCTACAAAAACTGTTGCAACAAGTGATGGTTTTAACATTCACATATGGGGTTCTTGCTGTAGCCATTATTTCTTTTTTTGCCGGACCTCTTACAAGTTTGTTTTTCCATTCCGAAACTGCAGCAGTATATTTGCAAATGCTCTGGCCATACTTTTTATTTCACTTTTTTGTCATTCCGATGCAGGCGTATTTAATCGGCCTCGGTCTGATTAAAGATACCTTTATTCATTCCATATGGTCTACCGTTATTTCCTTTGCGCTTATGTACTTTCTTGGCTCTATGTATGATTTTCAAATGGGCGGAATTATTATCGGAATGAATGCAGGGGCTGTATTGTTAGCGCTGATGCATTATTTAACAATATGTAAGAAGATCGGCATTTCGTGGAGATTGAGAACATTTCCAAGAAAAATTTAATCATCTCAAATAAGAATAGATCATGTCTGTAATACGCACCCCGCCATTCAGAGAGGTGTACGGCAATTATTTGAGAAAAAGCTCCGTAATGCTATCGTTTTTTCCAGTTGACAGTGAACCTTTTTTTTTCTATAGTTACTACTGATAATTCTATTAAAAGATATCCCGTGCTGACGGGAGAGGTTCATAGCACTAACCCTCTATAAAAAACTATGGCTTTGATGAAAATCAACCATATCTTGAGGAGATATGGTTTTTCTTTTATTGAAAGTGCATTGTCTAAACCTCTCCTTTATGACACGGACTCATAAAAGGGAGGCATTTTTATGTCTGGAAGAAAAGAAGAAGAATTGAAAGATTTAACTTTGCTTGGGAATCAAGGGACTAAATATTTGTTCGAGTATACTCCGGAAGTTCTAGAAGCGTTTGATAATAAACATCCGAATCGTGATTATTTTGTAAAATTTAATTGTCCGGAGTTTACGAGCCTGTGCCCGAAAACTGGCCAGCCTGATTTTGCAACCATTTATATTAGTTATATTCCTGATAAAAAAATGGTTGAAAGCAAATCTTTAAAACTATATTTGTTCAGTTTCCGGAACCATGGTGATTTCCATGAAGACTGTGTAAACATTATTATGAATGATTTGATTGACTTAATGGATCCGAAATATATAGAAGTGTGGGGCAAATTTACCCCAAGAGGCGGCATCTCCATTGACCCATACACAAACTACGGCAGACCGGGAACAAAATATGAAAAAATGGCAGAATATCGCCTGATGAACCACGATCTTTACCCGGAAAAAATTGATAATCGCTAAAAGATGAAAAGAGGTTGACTCATAAGCAAAGGGCCAGACCCCTCCAATACAACAAATAGGCTAACACAAATAAAACAATTCTATATTATTGTTATTTGTGGAGGGGGTCAGAACCTCATAAGTCATCCTCTTTTAATATTTTATCGTAAATGAAGTAAAACCGCTGATTTCGTTCACTTCTTCTATTTCCATATGGCTTACTCTTGAAAAAGGGTTTCCTTCCTTGATGCTGGCCAGAAACAATGCTAAGTCATCCTTATTTCCTTCTGCGATGATTTCTACATTGCCGTTTGGTTGATTTCGCACCCATCCTGTTATACCATACGTATTAGCCTTCATTTGTGTAAAATACCGAAAGCCCACTCCTTGAACTTTTCCCGAAACAATTATCCGTAATTGTTGCACCATAACATTTCCCTCCGAATTTAAAAATACGGATATAAAAAAGTTAGAAAAGAGAGAGTAGCTATTATCGTCCCATAATTACAGGAAAGTTGCAATGACATTTGTCACACAGTAAAGGGCTTATTGAAAAAAAGATCATGCCAAAAAGAGTTGCATGATCTTTTCAAAGGTCTTATTTAAAATGCCCAGTCGCCGCTCCTGAATACAGGCTCTGATTTTCCGTCAGCCGTTATTCCGTCAATATCCATTTCCGCTGAACCGATCATAAAATCAACGTGTGTTATGCTTTCATTTACACCATTAGCTTTTAATTTGTCTGATGACAATGTTTTTCCGCCTTCTAGACAAAATGCGTATCCACTTCCGATTGCAAGGTGGTTAGAGGCGTTTTCATCAAACAGTGTATTATAGAATAATATGTTTGATTGGGAGATCGGCGAGTTATGCGGAACAAGAGCAACTTCACCAAGGTAGTGGGAGCCTTCGTCCGTTTCGATAAGACGTTTTAATATTTCTTCTCCTTCCTCAGCTTTTACTTTGACAATTCTTCCGTTTTCAAAGGTAAGCGTAAAGTTATTGATAATGTTACCGCCGTAGCTCAAAGGTTTTGTGCTTGAAACATAGCCATTAACTCCATCTCTGTGCGGAACAGTGAATACTTCTTCCGTTGGCATATTGGCCATAAAATTAATGCCTTTTTCATTTACGCTGCCTGCTCCTACCCAAAGATGTTTTTCCGGCAATTCGATTGTTAAATCCGTACCGGGTGCTTTGTAATGCAATTTTTTATACCGTTTGTTGTTTAAATATTGAACTTTTTCGTGAAGGGTTTCATTATGTTTTTTCCATGCGTCAACAGGGTTATCCAAATCAGTGCGTGTCGCTTTAAAAATAGCATCCCAAAGCTTTTGGACCCTTGTTTCCACAGGTTCATGAGGGAATACTTTTTCCGCCCATGCGGCTGATGAAGCAGCAATGACAGTCCAGCTGATTTTATCGGATAGGACATATTTGCGGTAGTTTGCGAGTGCTTTGCCTGCTGTCTTTTGAAAATTGGAAATGCGCTCTGGATCTACTCCTTTTAATAAATCAGGGCTGGAAGATACGATTGACATAAAGGCTGCACCATTTTCCGCTAATTCTTCGGTTTCCTTTGCCCGCCACTTAGGATATGTAAGAAAAGCTTCATCAGGAGCCAAATCATATTTGATTCTTGTGACAATATCGTCGGACCAATTAACGACCACATTATCCGCACCCGTTTCGTAAGCTTTTTTGACAATGAGCCTTACTAATTGTGCAGCATCGATGGCAGCGTTAACTACGAGTGTCTGCCCTTTTTGAATATTGACGCCGACTTTGACTGCCAGTTCAGCGTATTTTTCTAATTTCGTTTGAAAATCATTCATCTTTTTATTCTCCTTTTCAGAATCTTATTTTTATTGTACTCGATTCTTGCCTGAAATAGAAACTGTGTGAAACTTGAATCAACAAAAATGTCAGCACCTCCAATAAATTGATAAGAAAGAGGCCATTTCAGACTAAAAGCATGTTATCCTTATTTGGAAGGGAGAAAGATATTTTGAAGAAGGTTTTTTTGGTACTTTTAGGTTTAGCAATTTTAACAGCTTGTTCAAATGAGAAAAAAAACAAAGAATATGAAATTCCAAAAGCTGAAATACAACAAACATTTACGAAGGAAGACTGGATCCGCGAAAGCGGAATTCAGGATGATATAGATACGACTGAAAAACCAATGTTTGAAGTGCTTCATTTGTCTGGGCGAAAATCGCCGGAAATATTAGCATCCTACACAAGAATGGATAATCACATGCAAAAAGGTATTTTAATTGCAAAAAAATACAATGAGGAAAAAAACAAATGGGAAATCTTTTTTAAGGATGAAGTTCCAAATGCAGTCCGTTTTACTATAGCAGGACCGCTTACCATTGATCAAAAGGGTAAACGGGAAACAAGACTTGTTGTTGAATGCCAGCTGAAAGCAGGCTCAACAACACAAACAGCAGCCTGGTTGTACGGTTATGGACAACATTCATTCCAAAAGCTTCAAGAATTAAGAAGTGAATATGTTCAATCCGGAGAGGTGAACATTGAAGATAATTTACTTGTATTTAAAGGTAAAGAACAACAAGAGACATTTCACTGGGAAAATGAAAATTTTAAAGGCAGTCCGCAATATTTAAATGCACGGAATCACTTAAAAGATAAAAGCGATGTTTTATTAGAATATGAGACTTCAGGCGGAACACTGCTTGTAAAAGGCGTATCAGATCATACGATAAGAGTAAAGCCAGGCGATACAATTGGAATCAGGCAATCCGGGCTTGTCAAAGGAGATGTACAAATTCGCCAAGATTTAATGGAGGGTGATGTTGAAGGACAATATATTGTTACGGAAGGGGATCATAACCGTGAGATCATTTTTGACTACGGAAATGGAAAGCAAGTTGTAAAGATTACGATTCAACTGATAACCGAACTAGAAAAACAGGCCGCAGCATCCGTATATTTTGATCACTCTTTTGCAGATGAAATAAAAAAAGGGAGACTGAAAGGGGACCCATATCCAATCGGCACACCGGTTAAACTGATTAAAAATGAGAACGGAGCACCTGATTTTGAGGAATTTAGGAACGGATCGCTTGTTTTTGGCTATAGTGAACATGCTTATGGCTATTTAGAATCAGAACAGCCAGTAATTAATTTTATTAGCTACTTTCCAAAAAAAGAAAAGCTTTATATGAAGGATGCAGAAAAAATCATGGGGTTTCCTGATGCTGAGGGAATAAATGAAATGGACGGCAATTATTTTCAAATGTATATGATTGCCGGAGGAAAAGAATTATGGCTCGAAGGAGCTTCTGCATCAAAAGACGACCCGATTGAGGAAATACGGCTGATTCAAAAATAAGAAATTGCTATGAATACTTATAAAGGCAAAAAAGAACCAAGCGAAAATTCGCCTGGTTTATTGAGTAAAGGCTCATAAACGAGAATGACGGCTCATAAGTCAGATTACGAGCTCATAACCCAAAATCCGATTCATCATTTATTCTTTGTCTTCCAATGCCTGTTTTAATAAATCTCCTAAACTTATGCCAAATGCCTCATTTTTTTGGCTGTATTTCTGAATCAACTGCCGTTCTTCCCGCTTTGTCACGGCTTTTTTCTTTTCTTCTGCTTTCTCGACGACATTGCATGGGCGGCATTGGAAATAGACTCCGGCTTTGCCTTCGTGAATTTCCATCCGCTTTTTGCATTGTGGACAGCGACGTTTTGAAAGTTTCGGATCTTTATGTTTACGGAAGCGGCACTCCATATTCGAACATACTAAAATTCGTCCTTCTTTTGTCGTCCGTTCTTTTAAGAACGAACCGCATTCCGGACATTTTGAACCGGTCAGATTATGGGCTCGGTAGGAACGATCGCTTTTCTTAATTTCAGAAACAAGATGCTCTGTTTGTTTCCGTATATTATGCAGGAATGTTTTCGGGTTTCCTTTGCCGCGGGCTATCGCTTCAAGCTCCTTTTCCCAGCGGGCTGTCAACTCCGGAGATTTTAATTCTTCGTTAACAAGTTCAATCAGTTGTTTCCCTTTCTTTGTCGGATAAAACCTTCCATTTTGGCGTTCAACCACCTCTGTTTCGACAAGCCGTTCAATAATGTCTGCTCTGGTTGCCGGTGTGCCGAGGCCGAACTTTTCCATCTGTGAAAGAATATCGGCTTCCGAATAGCGAAGCGGGGGATCGGTCAGCTTTTTCTTCATTTCCACATTTTTAACCTTAAAAGATTGGCTTATTGTAAGGTCTCCGAGCTGTTGGTTGTCCAACTCATCGTTACTTTTGCCAAGAACTCTTTTAAACCCGGGATCGACAACAACGGTTTCACGGGCAGAAAGTATCTCTCCGTTAACGTCAAAAACCGCGTGGATGGTTTCATATTGGTATGAAGGATAAAACAGCGCCAAAAAGCGGCGGGCAATCAGATCATAAAGTTTTCGTTCATCTGCTGAAAGATCGCTTATATTCAAGCGTTCTTCCGTAGGGATAATGGCATGGTGATCTGTAACTTTTTCATTATTAAACACCCGTTTAGCGATGACTCTGCCCTTGTTGGCAAGCAGCGAGCGAACTTCTTCTTTGTATCCTGATGACATTGCCTCAAGGCGGTCAAGCATAGTAGCTTCCATGTCCGTTGTTAAATAGCGGGAGTCTGTTCGAGGATAAGTCACAAGCTTATACTGCTCATACAGCCTTTGCAAAACAGACGATGTTTTCTTTGCTGAAAAGCCGAAACGTTTATTGGCATCCCGCTGAAGTTCCGTTAAGTCATAGGGAAGAGGCTGCTGTTCACTTTTTTTCTTGCGGTCAATCGAGACAACAACTGCTATATTGCCTTCAAGCTTTTTGTGAATTTTTTCAGCAGTCTCTTTTGAAAAAATCCGCTTTTCGCCGTTTCGTTCCCATGATGCAAAGAGAGAGCCGATCTGTGCTTTGATTGTCCAATATTCTTTCGGAACAAATTTTTGGATTTCTTTTTCCCGGTCTATAATCATGGCAAGCGTAGGGGTTTGAACACGGCCTGCTGATAGCGGATCATTATATTTGGTCGTAAGCGCTCTAGTTACGTTTAGCCCGATCAGCCAGTCGGCTTCCGCCCGGCAGACGGCAGATTCATATAACGCATCAAATTGTTTCCCCGGCTTTAAATGGTTGAAGCCGTCGCGGATCGCTTTGTCCGTCTGAGAAGAAATCCATAAGCGAAGGATCGGCTTTTTCCAATGAATTTTTTTTAGAATCCAGCGGGCAACAAGTTCGCCTTCCCGCCCGGCATCGGTCGCGATAATGCAATCCTTAATGTCCGGTCGTTTTGCCAGGTTTTCAATTCCTCTGAACTGGTGGCTGGTTTGTTTGATTACTTTCAAGCCCATCTTATCAGGGATAATCGGCAAATCTTCAAGCCGCCATGTTTTATATTTTGTATCATAATGCTCCGGCATTTTTAATTCGATTAAATGGCCGAGAGCCCATGTAACGATATATTTATTTCCTTCAAAGTAATGTTTATGCTGTTGTTTGCAGCCGAGTACCCGGGCAATTTCACGGGCGACACTCGGTTTTTCAGCAAGAACGAGAGATTTCATAGTTTCTCCTTCCTCTTAATAAAGGTTTGCTTTATAAGTATAACGAATATAGAGGGAATTTTACATTAAAAGAGAAATATATTCCTGTAAGGAAGGAAGGACCTCATGCCTGTTTTTTTCTCAAGAAAATAGTGAGGCAATCAAAAGGGGCTGGCTCATAAGCAATGGGCCAGACCCCACTAATGCATCATATAATTAAACACTAAAAAAACCATTTAAAATATTGCATTGCCGGAGGAAGTGTCAGACCCTTTATGAGCCAGTCCCTTTATCATTAAGAGTGGTCCTTAACGAAAACAGATGTCCCAGTTGCAACACACATCATCATGCCGTCCCGGAGTGTTTCAAAAACGGAGATCGACTCTAACGACAGCATTAGCTCCCATCCGGCGCGCTTTTTCTTCCATTTCCTTGATGGCAACTTCACGTCCTTCTGCTAGCTTGTTCTCGTAAGCACTGCTTCTTCCGCCAATGATGTCAGTAACACTTGCCAGAAAGTCACGGACTACGTTGGCTCCCATAATCGCTTCCCCGAGCATATTAAAAAGCAGGTATAGGGTTATATACCTGCTATTTTGCACTGACTATCCAAAACGGTTTAGAGTTGCCAGGACTTATTTTTGCGTTTTCATCGGCATCAATAATAATTTCTCTGAAAATTTCAGACAAGAGGATTTTTCGTTCTTCATCTGTAGATACTTCCCAAAGTCTCGGGAATTCCTCGACTAACATTTCAAGTTTTTCCTGAGTATAAGAAGAAGTGGGAGAGGAGTGTTCTTTAGAAAGATTAAATTTCAATTCTTTTTCTTTTTCCTGAAGAACATGCATTTTCTCGTTTAATTCATCAAAATCAATCAAGTCATTTACAAACATCAATTTATATTTTTCCATTGTACGCTGCACATTTTTTAATTCCTGGGTCCATTCATCTCTTGATTGAGCTTCATCTTTTTGAATGACGCTTTTTGGCTGAATCCATCCAAAAACTAGCTTGTGAAAAGACTTTAATACTTCATCTGCAATACGGCTTTCTTGAATGCTTGGCATTTTGCATCGTCAAAATGGTTATTCCTTTCGGACCGTTGAAAGGAAAAGATGCCCAAGTAAAAAGAGGCTGTGATTGCGAGGCATTGAAAATCGTCAAAGAAGAGCAACAGGAAGCGAAAAAAGCTAGGCTAAAGCGAATTTTTGAGGAGAATAGCTTTATCAATCCGTCTCTAAAAGAAGCGACTTTTGAAAACTTTGAGTCAAATGAATTTAGACAAGCTTTACAAAAAGCAAAACGCTATGTTGAGGAATTTGACTTAAAGAATCCTAAGAATTTGTTTTTCCAAGGCTCATTTGGTACTGGTAAAAGTCACTTGTCAATGTCTATTGCGAAAGCTTTGACGGAAAAGGGGTACACAACAATATTCATTTCCACTCCTAAGCTGCTAACCAAAATACGGAATACATACAACAAAGAGAGTGGAATCAGCGAAGAACAAATAATAAACGCAATAGCGGATGCAGATTTAGTGGTTTTTGACGACATCGGAGCAGAAGGAGAAATATCGGGCTGGGGAATGCAGAAGCTGTTTGAAGTAATTGATCAACGTGCAGGAAAACACAACATTTACACCACAAATCTAAGCTCAATCGAGTTTGAAGCATCAAAGGATCTGTAACGGATATTCTCTCGAATGATGATGAATGCAGAGCCGATTATCATGAACGGAACGGATTTTAGAAAAAAACAATTTTTAAAAAAGGTGAAAGAGAATGTGTAATCTTTGCGGCGGCACTCATGTAGTGCATGAGATTAATAGTTTTTCTATCGGCTTCACTACATGCCCGGAATGCGGACCTGAGCCGAAAGAACAATTCCGGGCCCGGATGGATGAGCTCCAAAGACGGATTGAGATCGTTGAAACACAGCTTGAGAGTAAGGGGGCGTAATTAGCCATGACGGCCAGAAGGAAATGGACAGATGAGGAAGTCAACTTCCTTGAGGTTCGTTGGGGATCAATGAGTATTAAAAACATAGCTGCGCGTTTAGGTCGATCTATTCCTTCCGTCAAAAACAGGGCTCAAAGATTAGGGTTAATCGATCCGTGTCTATCGTTCGACGGGATCACTATAAACCAGCTAGCTCAAGCTATCAACGTTTCGCACAGTCAAATAAGGCGATGGATCAAGTACTATGGTTTTCCGGCAAAATGGAAAGTTTTTGTTTCGGAAGCAAAGGTCCGTGTTGTCAGATACGAAAACTTTTGGAAGTGGGCGGAAGAAAATAAACAGATGATTGATTTTTCCCGGATTGAGCCGAACATTTTAGGACCTGAACCAGATTGGGTGAAGGTGAAAAGAGACGCTGATTTTATTAAGCGTCGAAAAATCAAAAAGAGTAATTATGACCCTTGGACAGAAGAAGAGGACAACATTTTAAAGGGCATGTTGAACGCCTACAAATATACGTATCCTGAAATCTCGCAACGCTTGAACCGTAGCGAGGGTGCGATCAAAAGAAGAATCCAAGAATTAGGTTTAAAAGCCCGTCCTGTCCGCAGAAACAATCACGTGAAGTATACTCCTGAAAAAGTAAAGCTGATTGAGGAGCTCATAGATAAAGGGCATTGTCTCGAGGATATCGCTTCTAGGATTAACAAAAGCGCCCTGGGTGTACGAGGAAAACTTGAGCGTATGGGTTACCGATTCAAAAACAGAGTGCCTGTGAAGGAAAAGGAGATTAGCTAGATATGAAATGTCCGATATGCGCTGCTCAAACGAAAGTCGTAGACAGCCGACCGAAAAAAGATCGTGTTATGCGTCGCAGGGAATGTGTGAACTGATAAATCACTCCATCCGTGCCGGTAATAATAATAGGCATAAGATACCAACTTTCTTAAGATTTTTTATATTTTATGGCTTAAAGAAATTACAGGAGTTTGTCTCTTTAGTTTTTAGGCGGGATTAATGATTAATGAAAAAAAGGCGATTTTACTACACGGTTCGAAGAAAATCTGAATGATGCAGGTGATCCAATGGGCAGCACACTTCGAAAACTAAAACGCGGCAGGGAAACGATTGCTTTTCCTGTCCGCCAAAATGGAAAAGCGGCTGATCAAATCATGCAAGCCTGGAATCGTGGTTTTGATGCTGGAGCCAAAGAACAAAGGAAATCAGACATCGAGCATTTGGTGAAGATCCTGGAAGATCTTGAAGAAATCCCGGGCATCGGAGAAAAGACAGCGTGGAAGATGAGGGGGTTTTTCATGCAGAGTTTTAAAAGTCAAGAGTGAAACAAAATTTGTATGGTGTTCCTCGACCCATTGTGTGCAATAGAGGGTAAATTGGGAAATATGAAACAGCCCCTAAAAGGGCTGTTAGAAGTTAAAATCCGAATGGGCTTGATGGACAACAAGGATTATGTGGTACTCCGCACATTATATGTTGCTCGTAGCATTCATTTACAACAGATTCAGTGTGCGGGAAGTAGTGCTTGTGAGTAAATATTTGTTTATTTACGTTTATAGTATGAGACGGATGGATGTGCGGCACTACATGCGGAAAGATGTTGGTGTTCACAAAATTCTTACTCGGTGAAACTTGTGGTGGATCATAGTGAGTAGGAAACGTTTTTGGTGGACATTCCCCATAGTGAGGCATACTACAGCCACAATATCCACTACGCAAATTTCTATTTGTACTATACATTTTAATACCTCCGTTTTGGATTTCTTAAGACAGTAGCAGTATATGAAAAATGAGGCATGGTTGTACTAGTTGTATACCTAAAATTATAGGAGAAGTACTTATATGTTTAATTGTGTTGTTATTAATAATGCCGCAGTACGAATAGATTCTTGAAGATCTCGAAGAAATCCTAGGCATGGGCAAAAGACAGCATGGAAGATTCGGGAGTTTTTCTTACAGAGGTTTTGAAGAGAAGAATGAAACAATTTTTCCTGATGGAGGGGTATAACATTCCTTGGAGACAGGTGAAACTGATAAATGAAAAAGAAAAACTAGGAGGGGTGAAAATGTGTAAATATTGCAGGTGCTCAGGTTTATTTTTGGGGGAATATTGCTCTTGCATTTACGGAAAAGTAAAACGGATGGAAGATGCTCATGAAAAATACACAGGAATGTATCAAAGAGGGGAAGTTAAGACAGAAAACAATTTCCCTAAAACCGAAACAAAAGTTGATAACTCCATAAAGATTAAATATAGCCTAGCACAATTGAACTTTTTAATAGATCTGGCTTTAGACACAAAGGATAAAGAATGGTTTTTAGAGCTAACCAAAAAGGGGACGAGCAAGGCAATAACATGGAGCTAATTTAGACTTGGGATGGTTGCCTTGCTCGGGTAAAGTTTTTCCTTAAAAAAATTCCTCAAAATTTGGTTGGCTATCTTTTTCTAATCAAAGGATTGCGTCATTTTCCGTTCCTTTTTAGGAATGTTCCTTGGTTTTCTTGATAGAGCTACTAAAGAAATAAAAAAGCTAATCCCTAAGATTGTTGATAATGTCCATCCAGAAAATTCAATTGTTGTCATTACTTAATGACCTCCTTCTTTGGGCTTTAATAAAAAATATGCCGCGACATGCTTGTCTATATCCCAAGAAGGCTAGTTATAAGGAAACTAAATAAGCAGAGAGTTTCGCAAATTACACAAGATGCCAAAAAAGAAGCACCTATTCGATTAGAAATGAGTGCTTAATAGGGCTCCAAAACCGAGCAATCTACTTAATGTTTGTATTATCTAGAGGTGTAAGATCAGACAGTGTAACTAACTTACTATCATGATCTTTCTTTATTTCGCAATAACCACTGTTGTAAATCCAAAAAATCACATATATTTCTGATTCAAATTTTACTTTGCTTCCTCTAACTAATACCAAAACATCACTCCTAGGTTCGGGATGGAAGCCCAAATTTAAGAATATCAGCGGGTGAGCTTTAAAATCAAATGCGGGCTATTAGGGTATTAAGTGCATTAGGACACATAATATGCATCAAAATAAAAAAGAGATGCTTAAAAAGCCTCTCTAGGAATTATTTTTCTTCTTTTTGAAATTCACAGCTGTCCCAACTGCTAAAGCACCAAGAAAAGCAGTAATGATTGTGATAAAGGTGTTATTGTCCAAAAGAAAAACCTCCTTACATAATAGCTTTAAAAAGTTGATAAGTAAATATTACAAAAAAGTATATTAAGTAAATTACACATTTCGAAGATTATACGAAACACAATAGTAATTTTGGTTTAGAGAAATATTTAGGACAAAAAATGCTCCCCTATTAAATATAGGAAGGAGCAATTTTGTAAGGTTTTTAGGAAAAACCTGTGTATGACCCAAAAATACAGGAGAAAAAATATTCATAATTTAAGTTATGTATCAAAAAAATTATTATATAGGTTAAGAAACAAAATGATAAGTATGTTTATCAATATAAAAACTCACCTCTTTTGGTGAGTTATGAAAGCAAAATTATAAACTTGTTTTTCCACTATACCTATGTCTATGAGGGGTAGTTCCCTCTATAGTGGTAACACCACTAAATTCGTGATAATGACCGCCTCCAGGAAGGGGAATAGCAGGACCAGTAACCCCACGGATTTGATGTTTATGTCCATCATCAAAAGAAGTAAAAGTAAAGTATCTGTGGGTATGTTGGACTCCACTTCGAGCAGGTTCAGTAGTTCCGGCATATCTGTGTTTATGTCCTACATCATAAGAGGTGACTCCTTTAAATTCGTGGACATGGACAGAGACAGGTCTTCCATCCCATGAAGTTATATAAAGGTGATGGGAATGCATGGGATCTGAATCATCTGAATGATACATGAATCCAGAAACAGGTATTTCCACAGTAAATCTCCTTTTCGTTTTTTATTATACTGTATGAAATGGAGTTTAAAAAGGAGTGGGTATTTAAGAAATAAAAGTTAATGAAAAATGAAAGTTGAGTTTCAGAAAAATAAAAAAGCCAGGATCTCTCCCGGCATGCCCAAATAAATTATACCATATGGGGGGCGATCCTATGAGGTTAAAAGACATCGAAATTAATCCTAGTACTATGAAACTAGAAATTGATATAATGGAACAAAAAGGAAGCTTTGCCATTGTGGTATGTGATGGTCGGGCAAAGTTAACGGAGTTACCGTCTTTCGGCGAGACAAAGATTATCACTCATCAAGGCAAGGTGAAAAGGGTTAAGTTTGATGAGAGGGAAGAGTTTTGAAATGGTTATGTGAGTTGTTATTAGACCCAGGTTTTTTGGGAGCTTTAGTCGGATCATTATTAACTGGTTTAACAGCTATAGGCATCTTGTGGTATGAAACCTATTCAAGAAAAAAGGAGCAGGTTTTTCGTTCATATGGAACAATGAAAATATTAGCAGCTAAGTTAATCCTTTTTTATGAAATTGAGAAAATAACAAATGAAAAAATTAAAATGTCTCAGTTGGCAAAAGAAGATGATCTTAGAAAACTACTTCAAGAGCCTAAAAAAATGAACAAGGATATTCTTGATTTCTTAGAAAATGAAAAAGATTACATTCCGTATGAATTTATAACCAGATATTTTACTTTAATAAATCAATTTAAGTATATATCACATGCATTTGACCGAGCGATAGATAATCCAAATGAAAACAATTTCAATCTACTGGTAAAGCACCTTAAAGGTGCTAATGATATTATTAGAAGATTCAATGATAATAACGCCAAATACTTAAAAGAAGTAGAAAAAAAATATAAGATTCAGGATTACTATTAATTGTTCTACCAGCCCTCTGGATGACACTGAATGAACGCATTAAGCGTTTGTTTGGTGTCCTTTTTTAATTATTTTTAAGGAGGTAGCAAGATGAAACAAATGACATTCCAGTTACCTGAAATCGATCGTGATGAGACAAAAAACGAGTAGAAGCTGCACTGGAGAAATATCGGTTTTATCTCCTTACGGTTTCAGAAGAACAATTGCCAAAGGTTACATCGATATACTCACTTGTTCCTCCTGCTCACACCAACACTTTTCAATCATCTATAGAAACAGCTGTGATTGACAAAGTGGATTTTGAACGAGAGCGCGATGAATACATGGAATGGATTAGACGTGGCGTGGATCAGCTTAGTCCGAGAGAACGGGAGCTAATCATCAAGCGTTATTTAAGCGAGGAAGAGATGTACGATTACGAGCTCTATAATGAGATGGGAATAAGTGAGAGCAAATACTATCGGTTGAAAGCACGGGCTTTTTATAAGCTAGCGTTTATATTGCGAATTGAAGTGTACAAAGAAGAGGTATCTGTGTAGGTGTATTTTTATTTTTACTAACTAAATATAGGATTTGCAGTATTTTTATCGAAGTATATTCTGGGGGGGAGATTGGAATTATGGAATGGAATGTAATAATAACATCGATTCTTACTTCTGGAATAGTAACCCTAATAATTAATAGCATTATCAAAGGCGGTATAAGCCACTATTTTAATAAAAAGTTAAAACGTTTCGAAACAGATTTAAACGTAATGTCAGAGGAGAAAAAATTGGATTTTCAAAGGAAACTTCATGACTTTGGATTATATTCAGGTAAAAGGCATGAGATTTATCCAATGCTTTATAAATATTTAATTGAAGCATCGAATGCTGTTAGTTATGCTTTTTCCATAAGAAAATATATTTCTGATAAAACATTAAACGAAAAATCTTTATTACTATTCAAGGATGAAAAGAGATATGAACCTTTGTTAAATGAGAGTTTAACTAATCAAGAAATAAAATTGTCGGAGGAAGCTTCACTTTTTGTTGAAAAAGCATTTGATCAATGCAGCTTTCCGAAAATATCCTTCTTATTACGAAAGCTTAGAAGACCTTGCTAGACTCTATACAAACGGCGTTTCTTGGGATCGCAATAAATACAAGCCAATTATTGGTGAAACCAACTATGTTATGGCTTGTAAAAAGGTCCAGGAGTGCGGATATTGCACTGATCCGAATTATGCGGCAAAGCTAATTAATATCATCGAAAAGTATGATCTTCATAAATATGATAAAGTCGTGAATAAAAAGCCTGTAAAAGTGCCGACGGCAACAAAAGGTGAACAATATATATTGTAAAACCAGGCGATACATTAAGCCAGATTGCGGTCAAATATCAAACAACGGTGCAAGAACTTCAACAACTAAACGGAATCAAAAACCCTGACCGGATTCTTGTCGGTCAAAAGCTGAAATTAAAGTAACACTGTCGTTTGTAAGAGCTGAATGAAGGAAGAGAATTAGGGCAGCCCATTATGATTTGGCGGGCTGCACTTTCTTTTTTTATGAACCAATTCCGAGATTATGAACAACTTTCTGGAATGATGATTCCTTGTTTAAGGATGTCATTCAGTTACTAATTGTCTGATTCTTCGGATTCGCTTCTTGATTCCACGGATTCATTATTGCTTGATTCTTTCGTGTCGCTTTTATCACTTGACTATTCTTCTTCAGATTCCTCATTAGATTCATATTCATCGCTTGACTCGTTATCTTCAGATTCCTCATTAGATTCATATTCATCGCTTGACTCGTTATCTTCAGATTCCTCATCGGATTCATATTCATCGCTTGACTCGTTATCTTCAGATTCCTCATCAGATTCATATTCATCGCTTGACTCGTTATCTTCGGATTCCTCATCAGATTCATATTCATCGCTTGACTCGTTATCTTCGGATTCCTCATAAGACTCACTTGATTCCTGAGACTCGTTTTCTTCTGCAGTTACTGATTCTTCATCCTTGTTGCTTGATTTAGCTGATTCTCCCTCTTCATAGTCATATTCAAGCTCAGTACTTTCTTCTAATTCGTAGTTGAATTCCATCTGTTTTTTCCTCCTGAAAATTTATTTGTTGTATTACTAAACTATGCTTTATTAATATTGATGTTTGATCCATTCCTCAAGTTCCTTCATGTCTCCAGCTGTCATCCTGTAATTATTCCCTCCCGTTTGGCAGGGTTTTAACTTGTCGACAAAATTAATAAGCTATAAGAGAACATATAGGCTCTTTAAAGATGATATTTATTAATTATTTATTCAGTTTGCGAATCGAGGAAAGGGGATTCAAATTTTTACCTTGCAGGAACTTAATAGATGCCTGTACAAGAACATCCTACAATGATAAGTAAGACGAATAAGACAATAATTAAGGTAAAAGGGCTCATATATAAACACCTCCCATTCATAGTGAATAATCAATTTTTTATAAGAAAAACGGTTTTGTTACTAACTTATAATGTCGATTGTATTAGTTAACATAATCACTTATACCCCCTGGTCATGCACAGCTTACGATATTGCCATTAATACGATAATTAGTAGAATGAATAAGACAACAATTAATGCAAAATTGACGCCATAGCTAGGAGCTGCAGGAGCTGTATAACCATAACCGCAAGAACCAAAGCACATACTTGGTTACCTCCCTTCTATTGAGTATTAGGGAATGGCTAAATATGCGATTCCTAATTATAAGCTATGTTCTTAAGAAATGGTTGGACTGGCCAAACTCCTCAACTGATAGGAAAATTCCACATTTAACTAATATATACTGTTTAATTGCATTACTAAAAAAGATCAAATTTAGTTAAATCGGAGCTTAGCTTGTCAAATTTGTAGACAAGTTAGAACCCCTACCGTTAGGCTGAAGATTTTTATTTTTAATTTGGAAGGAATTTCATTTTGAGTAAGGAATAAACAATACTAGGGAGATGGGGCCAATGTTTAAAATCTTAGGAAAACTGCGGTGATATGCAGGGCTGTAGTGATTTCGTGATTTCTTTGGAATACAGCTTGGACATTCACATTTCTTATTGTTATTCCGCTTATTATCACATCAGTTCTTGTAATTTACTGGAGTTTAAAGAATAACAAAAGAAGTTCTTGAACAAACAGGGGTACGCTAGTTAAATAAGACATACAAAAAGAACAAAAAATTAGTTCTTTCTTTTTAGAAAATATCAACATTAATGTTTAAGAGAGCTAAATAAAATAAGCCCCTCTGATTCGGGAGGGACTAAACCACTTTTATTTTTTAAATTTTTCCCGAAAAAAATAACCCTTCCAATACTGAAAGGGCTGGCCAAAAAATATAAAGAGGGGGTCCCTAATATATATCATATTTTATTTATATTCAGCAACGTATCACCAAATATCTATGTCCGGTATAGGTGCTTCTTCAATCTCCCGAACTTCTTCCGAAATATCCTTCTCACTGTTCAGAAAAACCTTCTCAATACGAGTTGGGTCTGTATCCTGTCTCCCTCTTGATCTGCCGGATCCATTCCGTACACCATATATTACTTTCACTTCTTTTTTTATCAACCAAAGATATTCACCCAAGAAAGTAGATGGGTAAATGCATATTCTTTATTGGAGAAGAAAATGAAAATGGAGGTTTCTTAATGAATTCAGAAATGCATTTTTTACCCAATGAATACTCTCAGGAAAATCAAGTAGGCAATCCAGATGAAAGAATTTTTGGCAGACCATTTGGTTTTGGCAGACCATTTGGTTTTGGCAGACCATTTGGTTTTGGTAGACCATTTGGTTTTGGTAGACCATTTGGTTTTGGTAGACCATTTGGTTTTGGCGGACCATTTGGTTTTGGCAGACCATTTGGTTTTGGCGGACCATTTGGTTTTGGCGGACCATTTGGTTTTGGCGGACCGTTTGGTGGATTTGGATTCGGTGGACCTTTCTTTGGTGGATTAGCAGGTGGTTTATTAGCTGGTACATTACTTTCGCCATATGGATACGGAGGATATGGATATGGATTCCCATATGGATATGGAGGTTACGGATACTGAGGTTGGTGTTAATTATTCATGATTTAAATGCTCTACAAATGATAAGCAGAGCTTTTTCCAATGGTATATCACCATAAGTACTGCTTTTATCTTATGTAGGATAACCTCTAAAGATTAGACATCTATCCCAAGCCCTTTTATAAAAATTTTTATAAGAATGTGTACCGCCACATAGCCATCAAGTTAAAATTTCATGATGCTCCCCAGAACGAAAATTTTGTATCTTTTATAGTAATGAAGCTCATTTTATTGTTTTGGGTGTAGTCTGTTCCGTTAGCTTGATGGCGATACCCAAAATAGGAAAGCCCTTCTCACTCGAGTGGGACTTCAAATATGTTAGTCCTAAAAATTCAAGGATTTTCGGTATTTCCTTTTGCGATTGGTAATTCAAGATATGGCAAACATCACTTTGCGAATGTTTCTGTACTTTCTTGATAGTCGTTCCGAGTGTTTCATGAATTATGTAAACCCTTTTTTGAAAATTTTTTAAATTTTATACAAAAAAATAACCCTTCCATACGGAAAGGGTTTTGCCAAAAAATTGTTTATACATAGCAACGTATCACCAAAAATCTATGTCCGGGATAGGGGCCTCATCTAGTGCTCGGACCTTCTCCGTTATATCCTGATCCCCGTTGTAAACCATCTTAACGGTATGAGTATCTCGATACCTCATTTCCCTCTTGATCTGCCGGAATCATTTATGGGCAATACTAGGAATGTTCTCTACTTTCTTGACTGTGAAGGATCCAGACTGCATACGTTTATTGCCTTCCACTATAAAAATGTCCAATTTCCTTAATCACCTGAAAGGGTGGTTTTGTTTCGTATTATCATTTTCTTCCATTTCTTTACGATCGACAATAATAAGAAAATGATCTGTCTTATTACACCTGGTTCGTCCATTTTCTTAAAATATCATAGTTAAATCAACACCTGTCCATACCTTTTTATTCTTTTTTCATATCTTAATAATATGAGGGATAGAAGACTCTCTATAAAACTCAGCTGCATGTATCCGCCGCCCATGCAGCAGTCTCACCTCTTCATTGGTAGAAGAGGCTGTCTCAAAAGCCAGAGGGTCAGACCCCATAACACAATATATAGGACATAATGTTGCATAAATGTGCTATATATTGATAAACGAACATGGGGTCAGACCCTTATGAGACAGCCTCTTCTATTTATAATTGTTTGGCTAATTATTTCAAAAAAATTCTAGTTAGAAAAGTGATTTAATGGGATTATTTCAGGCAAATGTGGATTCTTTTATTCTTGTGACCTTTGTCTAATCGAATTCTTTCTTGAAACATATTTTATAGTGAGGTTGCTGATAAAGCCTTCCTTAATCATCACAAAAGGAGGTGAAATGTTATGTGTTGGGGATCTTGCGGTGCTGGCTACGGTGGTTATGGTTACGACGGTGCTGGTTACGGTGGTATCGGCAGTAATTTTGCGTTAATCGTCGTATTGTTTATTCTATTGATCATTGTGGGTTCAGTTATTTGGAGTGGTTATGAAGGCGATGCCTAAAAGTTTTCTTACAATATACCACAGTTTAAAAAATTATCATTAATTCAAATTGGAGGTGTTATTATGACTGCTTTTGCCTTAGTTGTTGTCTTATTCGTCTTACTTATCATTGTAGGATGTTCTTGTATGGGTATCTATTAAATTGTACAGGGCAGGTTGGGTTAATCTGTCCTTTTGTCATATAGACTTCAGAAATGAAAGGAGGATGAATTAAATGCCATTTTTCGGATTCGATCGAAGAGACTTGTTTTTTCGTGACGACTTTAGAAGAAGACGGTTTTTCCCCTTTAGAAGAAGACGGTTTTTCCCCTTTGAAATATTCGAAATAGAGAGAAGAAGAAGACGCAGATTCTAATTAAGCAAATAATTTAAACAGTGTTTCCATGGGCCTATGGGCCTTTTTTATAGAGAAAGATCAACTGCTGTGAAATAAAAAAAATCCACATTTAATTTTTTGCAAATGGTTTATTGCACGGACTCTAGCAAACTTCTTGTCTTTTCTGTATAATTTTCTGCTAACTTGCGAAGATCCGTTTCTGTCTCCTCGATTTTTTCTCTGAACATCATTTGATCTCCACTTTTAGCTGTTCTTGCAAATCGATAGAATGAAAGTAAAATATGAGTGACTAACTGTTTTTGCGGACATGGATGTTGGCGTTGGTTTGTAGTCATAATGCTCTTTTTCAATTTTGTAAGAATCATTTTTTTATCCTCCTTTATCTTTATGCCATTTCTTACGTTTTACACAACATCTTAGTTTCATTCATTGCATATATTTATTGAAGTATCTCTTACTGCAGTGTTTCTGTTTAAATACACAAAAAATTCAGAAAAATATTGACAGGACAATCTAAATGAAAATAAAATCGACAGTGGGAATATTTCAATCTAGGATGGATGATTGTTATGAGACATCGTAAAAATAACTTTTATATAAATAAATTTAAAGCAGAAAGAGGCTGTTCTTTAAGAACAGCCTCTTTCTTTATGCTGATAAAGTGGTAGAGGGTGAATCTAATGGTTATTTTAACAGGGAATGATTTGACTTTAAACGATATAAAAAGAATTATTTTTCAACGGGAAAAGGCTTATGCTTCCACTGAAAGTTTAGCAAAGACAGAGAAAAGTCATCTTGCAGTAAACAAAATTGTTCAACAAGGAAGAACTGTCTATGGAATAAACACTGGATTTGGAAAGTTCAGCGATGTGTTGATCAATGAATCCGATGTAAAAGAACTGCAGTTAAACTTAATTAGATCCCATGCCTGCGGAGTAGGAGAGCCGTTTCATGAAAATGTTTCAAGAGCAATGCTGCTTCTGCGCGCAAATGCTCTGTTAAAAGGCTACTCGGGAATAAGGCCGGTGGTTGTGAACCGTTTAATAGAACTGGTTAATAAAGAAATACATCCGGTTATTCCACAGCAAGGATCTCTAGGGGCGAGCGGTGATTTGGCTCCGCTGGCGCATCTTGGTCTTGCAGTCATTGGGGAGGGAGAAGTGTTTTATAAGGGAAAAAGAGTGGAGGCAAGCGAAGCAATGGCAAATGAAGGATTAGAACCACTGACCCTAGAAGCGAAAGAAGGGCTGGCATTGATCAATGGCACGCAGGCGATGACAGCTATGGGAGTTATTGCTTATTTAGAGGCTGAGCAGCTTGCCCGTTTAAGTGAAATCATTGCTTCGATGACAATTGAAGGCTTAAATGGCATAATTGACGCCTTTGAGGAAAAAGTTCATCTTGTGCGCGGCTATCAACAGCAAATTGAAACCGCTAGGAGAATAAGGAAATATTTAAAAGGAAGCAAGTTGACTACAAAACAAGGTGAACTTCGTGTCCAGGATGCTTACTCTATTCGATGTATTCCCCAGGTTCACGGGGCATCATGGCAAGCTCTTGATTATGTAAAAGAAAAGCTTGAGACTGAAATGAACGCGGCAACCGATAACCCGCTAATATTTGAAGACGGTGATAAAGTTATTTCCGGGGGGAATTTTCATGGACAGCCGATTGCATTTGCGATGGATTTTATGAAAATTGCTGTCGCAGAGTTTGCCAATATATCAGAACGGCGAATTGAAAGGCTGGTTAATCCGCAGTTAAATGATTTGCCGCCGTTCCTTAGTCCTGAGCCCGGTCTTCAATCCGGGGCAATGATTATGCAATATTGTGCAGCTTCTCTCGTGTCTGAAAATAAAACACTCGCCCATCCGGCTAGTGTAGATTCTATCCCATCTTCTGCCAACCAAGAAGATCATGTCAGTATGGGAACAATCGCTGCCAGACATGCGTACCAAATTGTACAAAACGTAAGAAGAGTGCTTGCCATCGAATTAATTTGTGCGATGGAAGCAGTAAAGCACAGAGGAATTGATAAAATGGCAGAGTTTACGAAGGAGTTTTATTTTCAAGGAAGACAAATTGTACCTGCCATTGATAAAGACCGGATCTTTTCAAAAGACATTGAACGTGCTGCCAAATGGCTTAGTGAGCTTGCGGTGTAAGAACAAGAGACTGACCCAAAATTAAGAATCAGGCATCCTTAGTAAATAAATATGATTTAAAATCAATGTTTCTGCAGTATTTGTAACTGCAAAAGGGAGCCAGGGACTTATGGGTCAGCCTTTATTTATAATTAGTCACTTTCAACTCGATTTTTAAATGCTTCCTGGGTAACGATTAGTTCTTCGTCTTCGATTCGTTCTTTCGTGTGTTTTTCCGAAATGCTGTTTTCGGGAAAATTGCCAGGATGACCTTTTTTCTTATGATTTAATTCTTTCCCTCTTGCCATTTTGTTCACTCCTTTCAGATGTATCATTCCCAGAAGTTCAAGAAATATTTAACACTTCTTAGAAAGACGCCTATTTTTTGTTCGTTCAAAAAAAATATATAATGAAAGGGATAAAATGACGTTTACACTAGGAGGGGATTAAAATAGATTTTTCAGTTATTTTGTCAGAAGAAAAGATCCGTAAGGCTTATGAGAATGGCGAATTTGATAACTTGCCCGGATACGGAAAACCTCTTAAGCTTGATGATTTATCGTCAGTGCCTGAAGAGTTGCGCATGGCTTATCGGCTCTTGAAAAATGCAGGCTATTCTCCTGAGGAAAACCAGTTAAAACAAGAAATGATGACAATCGAAGACTTGATGAAAAGCTGTGATGACCTTGTGGAAAAAGAAAGGCTTCAAAAGAAACTAAATGAAAAAATCCTTCGTTTCAACAGCTTAATGTCAAAACGGAGAGTAAAAACAAATTCAAGCGTCTTTAAAAATTACGGCAGTAAAATTAATAGCAAATTCAGCTAATCAAAAAACATCCGAACAACCGGATGTTTTTTTGATTTTTATATATGCACAATCTAAATAAACGAAAAAAATTGTCGAAATTAATAGAGAAGCATATTTTACAGGCACAATTAGTAAAAAGCTTGTTGATTGCTATCAATTAAAAAGGTAAATACGATAGATTCATAAAGTATGAGATAAGACAGGTGAGCTACATGGATAAAACTACATTAATTGGATTGATATTAGGAGTCGTTGCTGTTGGAATTGGGATTGTTTTAAAAGGTGTAAGCCCTAATGCACTTATTAATCCTGCAGCAATTTTAATTATTATTGGCGGAACGGCGGGGGCTGTAACAATCGCTTTTCCAAGCAGTGAGATAAAAAGAGTGCCGAAACTGTTTGGCATTCTTTTTAAAGAACAGCAGCATATGAAGCCATCCGAACTCATTATGATGTTCTCTGACTGGGCCCAGATTGCCCGGAAAGAAGGGTTGCTGGCTTTGGAGGTAAAGACAAATGAAATCGAAGATCCATTTTTAAAGAATGGCCTCTCACTTGCAGTGGACGGACAAAGTGCAGACTATATCCGGGATGTGCTCACGGAAGAAATTGAGGCAATGGAAGAAAGGCACCTTACCGGCGCAGCTATTTTTACACAGGCGGGAACGTACGCTCCTACACTTGGAGTATTAGGGGCAGTTGTCGGGCTAATCGCAGCTTTAAGCAATATGGATAAAACGGATGAATTGGGCCATGCAATTAGCGCTGCTTTCGTCGCTACTCTTTTGGGAATTTTTACAGGATATGTTTTATGGCATCCTTTTGCCAATAAGCTGAGACGAAAATCAAAGCAAGAAGCAAGAATAAAATACATGATGATTGAAGGTATCTTATCCATTCTTGAAGGAGAGGCGCCAAGAGTTATTGAGCAAAAACTTGCATCTTACCTTCCAGCTGGAGAACGGAAGGCATTTCTTGAGGAAAGCAGCGTGACAAAGGATGAGTAAGCGTAAAAAGAAGTATGATCAAGAAGATCACATTGATGAAACCTGGCTTATTCCTTATTCCGATCTCCTCACATTATTATTGGCTTTGTTTATTGTTTTGTTTTCAATGAGCTCTGTTGATGCCCAAAAATTTCGGATATTTTCCAAGGCATTCAATGATATTTTTACCGGAGGTACGGGAGTTACCGAGTTTCAGAGTCCTATGCCTGAAGGGCAAATGGAATCACCAGATGAACGAAAAAAAGACAAGGAAAAAGCTGAGAATCAAAGTGCACAAAATGTAGATAAACAAGAACTGCAGAAAATTCAAAATAAAATAACTGCTTATATTAAGGAAACACATCTAACGGACAAACTCAATACTTCATTAACCGATGAAGGACTGCTAGTAACCATTCGTGACAACGTATTATTTGATTCTGGAAGTGCAGAAGTTAGAAAGGAAGATGTGAAAATAGCAAAAGAAATCTCCGACCTTCTTGTAATTGACCCGCCAAGGAATATCATTATCAGTGGTCATACTGACAATGTACCAATTCATACAGCTAAATTTGAATCTAACTGGGAATTGAGTGTTATGCGTGCTGTTAATTTTATGAAGATCATTCTAGAAAATGATAAACTCGATCCTCGCTGGTTCAGTGCAAAAGGCTATGGAGAATATAAGCCGGTGGCTTCGAATGCAACAAAAGAGGGAAGGGCGAAAAACAGGCGTGTGGAAATTTTAATATTGCCGCGAACAGGAGGTTAAGTTTTAATGCTTAACCTTTTTTTAAAAGTAGAAATAACATGTTGGGAGGTTAAATTTTTTAAGAAAGTCAGCTGCTTTGCACAAATTGTCGGAGCATGAGGAATAGAGATCGAATTATCCGCGGTAGATTTTTGTTGTCTCTAAAGGAGATTCTTGTCATTTTAATCGAAATATTTATTGCCTCATCCGCCATTTCCCGGGAAATTTCGCTATTGGAAGAACATTAATAGTTTTCTCATGAATCCTTTAATAACAATCATTGTTATTACTGATATTTTTTGTTAATTCCCTAAAACTAAGGGTCCATTTTCAAAAATGTAAAAAAACAGCTAAAATAAGAACCAAAATGAATTTAATTTGTGTTTATGGTGATGGAATGAAAATCAAGTATTAGAAAAGCATTGAATTTGCTTGATTAAAAGGGTAATCGGAAAACAATGTTAAATTATTTTTACTGTAACGTTTGGACGAAATTTTTTGATAAACGTTTTTTTCAACGGTAATATAATGAAGATGGAAGAAATATTATTTTTAAATGATTATTACCTCTGAAAGGCAGGATACTGGATGATTGTCTTAAAATCACCGCGGGAAATCGAAATGATGAAAAAGTCGGGAGAAATTCTCGCCGCTTGTCATAAGGAATTAGCAAAAATAATAAAACCTGGTATAACTACATGGGAAATTGAAAATTTTGTTGATCAATTTTTAAAAGAACATGGTGCCGTACCGGAACAAAAAGGATATAAGGGATACCAATATGCAACATGCGCAAGCATTAACGATGAAGTTTGCCATGGATTTCCCAGAAAAGATCCTTTAAAAGAAGGGGATATTGTCACTGTTGACATGGTTGTAAACTATAATGGAGCACTAGCTGATTCAGCATGGACGTATGCTGTGGGGAACGTTTCAACGAAAACAGAAAAGCTTTTGGAAGTTACGAAAGAAGCCCTATATAAAGGAATAGAACAAGCGAAAATTGGAAATCGGATTGGTGACATCGGCCATGCTATTCAAACATATGTAGAAAGTGAAGGCTTTTCTGTTGTCCGTGATTTTATTGGCCATGGGATTGGTTCAGTCATTCATGAAAAACCTGATGTTCCTCATTTTGGATTGCCGGGAAAAGGACCGCGCATAAAGGAGGGAATGGTTTTCACGATTGAACCGATGGTGAATGAAGGAACCTACCATACACAAATGGATGACAATGGTTGGACAGCACGTACAATAGACGGGAAAAACTCTGCACAATATGAACACACGATAGCCATTACAAAAGATGGGCCAATAATTTTAACTGACCAAGACTCGCTTTCTTAAACTGTAGGTGAAAAAATACAAGTTTTTTATATTGGAAAATCCGCTGTCAAATGAAGGCAGCGGATATCGCAGCTTTTTTATTTTTTTCGCAAATTCCCTAATTCCTCAGCAAGAGCCTGCATTTCACTCGGGCTAAAAGTCTTTTTTTTCATGACCATTTCGTAAATTTCTTTTAATTCCTCGTACATTTCTTCATCAAAATGAGATGGTTTAATCGCCCCAAAATTTAATACTTTCAATTTTTCCTTTATTTTTTCAATCATATATTCGACGTTTTCAACTGATTTTTGTGACAGGTCCACTTTGTTCATCCTCTCCGTTTTTTCTCTCATCTTTTCATGTATTGTGTAAATTGTCAATTGCGTTTTGGCTGCAGATTGAATGATGAAAACTTAACCTCTTGCATGGAAGTGTGAATATGAAAGAAAATGTAGAGAGAACTGTTTTGAATCCCTCTTAGGTGGGAAATAAATACAAAGCAGGAATGTAGGAAGGAGAACAATTTATGGGAAATTCAAAATTTTTTTGGAAAAGCGTTTTATTCGGTGCTATTGCCGGGGGAGCTTTAAGCCTCCTAAATAGAGAAACGCGCCATGCGGTAATGAATGATTGCAAAAAAACAGCTAAAAATATCTCCTATATTGTCAAACACCCTGATGAAGTTGTTGATCAATTAAGACAAGTTTCAAATAAGGTCCGCGCTACTGTAGAGGAAGTAAGCGAGGACGTTTCTTACATAACTGAAAAAGTTGCAGAACTTAGAGAAGTAACTCCGCAAGTAGCCGGAATGGTAAAAGATACGAAAGAAACTTTCAATAAAAATGGCCAATCATAACGATTAGTTGCCAATCCATTAAAAGCGGAGAGTAAATTGAGGTGCGGAATGGGACAAATAAATGCGGCATTTATTAAACAATTATGGATGAGAATTCAGTGTAATGATGTTCCAGGGCTGGCAGCACAGCTGGCATATTTTTTCTTGCTCTCTTTATTTCCGCTCTTGATTTTCCTTGTAACCCTTTTGCCGTATTTGCCGATCACAGAGGACGATTTGCTAAGGTTAATAGAAGATTTTGCTCCCCGACAAACGATGGCGTTTATTGAATCAAATATAAATCAAATCATGAGTAAGAATGAAAAACTTCTTTCTTTTGGAATTATTGCCGCTTTCTGGTCCGCATCCAATGGACTGAATATTATCGTTAGAGCATTTAATCAAGCATATGAAGTGAAGGAAAGCCGGCCATTTTTTGTTGCGAGAGGAATGGCCATTTTATTGACAGTTGGAATGATCATCGTTTTTATTGTTGCATTGCTTTTGCCAGTGTTTGGCAGACAAATCGGTTTGTTCTTATTTTCTGAATTTGGTTTATCAAGTGAGTTTCTTGTAACCTGGAATGCGATTCGGTGGTTCGTCAGCTCGATCATCCTTTTTGTAATCTTTACTGTACTTTACTGGATTGCCCCTAACAAAAAATTAACATGTATTAGTGCGGTTCCGGGTGCCTTGTTTGCGACTGTAGGATGGATTTTGACATCACTTGCTTTTTCTTTTTATGTAGGAAATTTTGGGAATTATTCAGCCGCCTATGGAAGTATTGGAGCGGTCATAGTCTTAATGGTATGGTTTTATTTAACAGGCTTTATAATCATCATTGGCGGAGAGATTAATGCCATATTCAGCAGGCAAAAAGAAGGCTGTTAACAAGCGGTTATTGGCTTAACTTTCCTTATTGAAATGCGGAGAATTGCCCACAATAGTAAACGGGGGTATCAAAGCAATAAAAGGAGGCTTTCAAATGGCAAAGCAATCAAAGAAAGACGGCGGAACAAAACAAAAAGGGAAAAGCCGACCGAAGCAAAAAACATCTGGATCTGCTAACGGACAAAACGGTTATCATTAATATAAAAAAGGAGGCCGTCTCAAAAACCTGAGGGTCAGACCCCATAACACAATATATAGGACATAATTTTGGATAAAAGTGCTATATATTGAAAATACACATGGGGTCAGACCCTTTAGAGACAGCCTCCTTTTATCTCGTATTATTAGCAGGCTGATGGAAGTTTCATTCTATTTTAATAGTCTTAAGCTGTTTAAAATGACTAAAATCGTGCTTCCTTCATGGCCGATTACACCGAAAGGAAGATCCACAAGCTGCAAAAAGTTAGACGCAATTAAAAGCATGATAACACTAATTGAGAATACAATATTTTGTTTCACAATACGGTTCATCCTTTGGGAAAGGTTTATTGCCTCAGCGATTTTCGGGAGATCATTTTTCATTAAAACAATATCAGCTGTTTCAAGCGCTACATCGGTTCCTTCCCCCATTGCAATTCCGACGTTAGCTGTTGCAAGTGCGGGAGCATCATTGATACCATCTCCCACCATGGCAACATTGCCAAACTGTTTCTTTAATTTTTTGAGCTCTTCTACTTTTTTTTCCGGCAAACATTCTGCGATAAAGTCATTAACATGACTTTCTTTAGCAATTACATTTGCTGTTTTTTTACTGTCTCCTGTCAGCATTATTGTATAAATACCTTTTGCTTTTAAGCTGTCAATGGCTGATTTTGTTTCCTCTCTGACTACGTCTTTAAAAGCAAATATGGCAACAATTTCCTTTCCTCTTTGAACAAATACAATTGTTTTTCCTTCATCAGCAAGAGCACTGGCAGCTCTATCAGCAAACTCATCTGCAAAATCTTTCCCGACAAATTCTGCTTTCCCGATTTTCCATTCCATGCCGTTCATAAACGCTTTGATTCCCCAGCCTGGAACGTCTTCAATTTTTTCAGGTTCTGGAAATTTCTCGTTAAGCTGGTTTTTGACATAGTTTACAATTGCATGGGCGAGGGGGTGGTTGGAATGCTTTTCAATCGCCCCGGCTGCTAATAAAATATCATTTCTGCTTATGCCATCTTTCGTTATCATGTTTGTTAATTCTGGTTTTCCTTTTGTTAAGGTTCCGGTTTTATCAAACGCTATTGCTTTTAAATGGCTTAAGTTTTCAAGATGGATTCCGCCTTTAAACAAAATTCCGTGCCTGGCACCATTTGAAATTGCGGATAATGTTGCAGGCATGATTGAAGCAACAAGTGCACAAGGTGAGGCCACGACAAGAAGGATCATGGCGCGATAAAATGTTTCATTCCAGTTCCAGCCTAACACATAATGGGGTAAAAACATCATTAAGAAAACGACAGCTAACACGATTTTTACATATGTTCCTTCAAACTTTTCTATGAAAAGCTGTGAAGGGGATTTTTCACTCTGGGCATTCTGAACAAGCTGAATGATTTTTTGAAACAGAGTTTCGCTGTTCGGTTTTGTGATTTCAATTGTAATTGAGCCGTTTAAATTGACAGTTCCGGCAAAAACATTGTCGCCTTCTGATTTTGAAACCGGAATGGATTCTCCGGTAATCGCAGCTTCATCAATGGTTGTCTGTCCTTTTGAAATTCGTCCGTCTGAAGGAACTCTTTCACCGGGTTTGACGAGGATGATATCGCCGATTTTTAACTGTGAGACATGGACTTTTTCTTCCATCCCGTTATTGATTCTTAACGCTTCTTCAGGTTGAAGCTGCATTAAGGAGGAAATTTCTTTCCGGCTTTTATTAAGAGTATATGTTTCGAGAGCACCACTTACCGCAAAGATAAAAATCAAAATGGCACCCTCTGTCCAATAACCAATTATCGAAGAACCGATAGCGGCAAAAATCATTAACATTTCCACATTTAACTCTTTATTTTCAATGGTTTCTTCAATTCCTTCTTTTGCTTTAGCAAATCCGCCGATTAGAAAAGCAAGCAAAAATGCTGCTATCGAAGCGTTTTCCATCCCTTTTTTTTCAAGAATCCATCCGGCCGCAATCAAAATCCCGCAAAAAAGGGCTGCAATTAACTCGGCATGGGGTTTTATTTTTTCAATAACACTCTCATGATTACCTGTTTGGCTGGATGTTAGTATTTTTGCTTCAGCATTCATGGTTTGTCCTCCTCATCCGCTTTTAAAAAAGCGCCTTTCATTCTTAATGAGAAAAATAATCAGATTCAATATCTTCATTAAATGACGAAAGCTGCCATCTTTAGCGATGACAGCGAAAAACTTCGAAATGCATGTTATATATTTTTTTAATTATATTACCATACAGCATATGAATGTGGAAAGAAATATGCGCCAATTATTTGCGTAAAACTGAAATCAAGGTAAAAAAATAAACCCGATCAAACCTAAACTGACCGGGGTTTGCTTTCGATAGCGTTTTTTGGCTGATAAACAGCCAGCGCGATGAATATCAAAAGAAGCATGAAACTAATGACATAAAAAAAGCTTGCTCCTTTCAAGTACTCGATGACAAGGCCGCCGATAAACGGACCGCTGATGCTTCCAAAGCTGAAAAAGATTCCGCACATTAAATTTCCCGCCGGTAAAAGCTGTTTTGGAAGAAGATCAGCCATATAACTGATTCCGAGAGAAAAAGTAGAACCGACAAGCATGCCTGCAAGAAAAAAACATACAACAAGGCCAATGGCTGATTCTTTGAGAAGTCCAGCTGCCGTAAAACAAATAAATCCTGACAGCATTATGGAAATCAATATATTTTTTCTTCCGTATTTGTCACTTAATATTCCTAAAGGCAATTGAAATACAATACCTCCAATTGCAAAAGCAGGCAAAATAAAAGATACAGCATTTATATCAATTCCTGTTCTGAGCGCATATACAGGGAAATTTCCGTTTAGCGAAGCTTCAAGAAACCCATACCCGAATGGGGGAAGTAAAGCGGCCCATGCATATTTCCATACTTGGCCAAAGCGTTTCATTGTTCCAAAAAAAGAATTCGTTTCTAAACCTTGTTCAGGATATTCATTTTTTAAAAGTAAAATGGTAAACCAAGCAACTAAACTAATAGCGGCTGAAATGACAAATGGAAGGGATTCATTAATTTCTATAAACCTTGTCATGACTGGTCCGGCTGCAAATCCTAACCCAAAAAATAAGCCGTAAAGTGAAATATTCCGGCCGCGTTTTTTTTCAGGCGAAAAGGTTGTAATCCATGTTTGCGTTCCAAAATGAAGCATATGATCCCCAATCCCGATTAACAGTCTCAGGATAAACCAGAACCAAAAAGACTTCCAAACAGGAAACAGTCCTAAGGAAACAGCTACAGCAAGCCCACCAAATAAAATGATTGGTTTGAAGCCAAATTTTCGCAATGGGGCTTCCATTAAAGGCGAGGCAAATAGAATGCCTATATATAAGGCGGAAGCATGAATGCCGTTGAAGTAAGAAGAAATGCCGTCCTTCTCAAAAATGATTGCAATGAGTGGAAGGAGCATTCCCTGTGAAAATCCGGAGATGGCTACAATTCCTATTAATATCCAAAACCGTAAATTTTGTGAATATTTCATGTTTACAATCTCCCGGAAAATATATTCACTAATTGATGGTAACGGGGAAAAAACAGTTTTGCAAGAAAAAGAAATGTTTTTTCTTGTTTTATTACGGGGAAAAATATTGTAATCTCTATATAGAAAAACAATAGGGTTAACTTGGAAGAATTAGTCCGCAATGCCATTTATAAAAAGAGTTAATGCAGCCTGAGAAACATTTGAGATTATTTTTTCATAGGATCAAAATTTCTAAATGGAGGAGTTTAAATGACAAATAAAATTTTTATGATTCTTGCCTTTGCAGGCGTTCCGATATCTGTTATTGGAAGCTTGCTGCATTGGCCCAGCACACTCATGTTCGTTTTATATTGTATAACGATTATCGCGCTGGCTAGTTATATGGGGAGGGCGACCGAAAGCCTGGCAATTGTTGCAGGTCCGAGGATCGGCGGGTTATTAAATGCGACTTTTGGAAATGCCGTAGAATTAATCATTTCCATTTTTGCATTAAAAGCTGGCTTGATCGAAGTCGTTCTTGCTTCTTTGACAGGTTCTGTTCTTGGAAACCTTTTGCTTGTTGCCGGTCTATCTTTTTTCGTTGGCGGGATAAAGTTCAAAAGGCAGAAATTCAACGTGTTTGATGCAAGACACAATTCAGGACTTTTAATGTTCGCTATTATTGTTGCGTTTGTCATTCCGGAAGTTTTCTCAATATCAATGAATGAAACAAAAACATTATCATTAAGTGTAGGGATTGCCATCATTTTAATTGCTCTTTATTTGGCCGCTTTATTTTTCAAGCTCGTTACCCATCGGGGGGTTTATCAACCGGGGAATGAGGGTGAAAGCCATGATGAGGAAGAACCTGAGTGGGGAAAAAATAAGGCACTATTCATTTTAGCAATCTCAACTATAGCTGTTGCTTACGTTTCAGAGAACCTTGTACATACTTTCGAAACAGTTGCCAAATCGTTTGGATGGACCGAATTGTTTATCGGGGTTATTATCGTCGCGATTGTCGGAAACGCAGCTGAGCATGCATCTGCGATTATTATGGCTTATAAAAATAAGATGGATATTGCTGTTGAAATTGCAGTTGGTTCTACTTTGCAAGTGGCGATGTTCGTAGCACCTGTACTTGTGCTAGTTTCATTATTCTTTCCTGTATCCATGTCGCTTGTTTTTTCACTTCCTGAGTTGATTGCAATGGCATCTGCGGTGCTCTTGATGATCATCCTTTCAAACGACGGAGAAACCAACTGGTTTGAAGGATTGACATTGCTTGCTGCCTATTTCATTATGGGGATTGGATTTTATTTATTATAGAGCCAAAAAAGACTCTGCGGTTTTCGCAGAGTCTTTTATTACCAAATGCAGCAAGTTCATTAACTATATTGGGTTACTAATCAATCTTTGCTTTTTTCTAGTCATCATCACCAACTTTCATGAATGTCTTTTCATCGTCGACAAACTTTTTGCAGGTGTAATTACTTCCTTTTAAAGCGATTGATTAACAGCCCCCTTTTCTGTAAGTAGGTATATTATATATTGATATTTATATTTTGTAAATATTCTGATTTTTAAAAATTTATTTTTTGCTAAATACCATAGTTCTTTGCGCCAAAAAAGATGTGCCATCATTTTTGAAGGAATGGATAATAATTGCGGACTCCGAAAAAACTATTAACAAACCAAAAAATGTTGGATGATCTGAAAGGAGTTCGAACCATGAAGAAATGGTTATCTTTTGGTATGGTCAGTCTAGTCTTTTTGTTGCTTTTCTTACCTTCTGCTTTTGCTAAGCAGGGAGCTGAAAAGAATAAAAATCCCAAATCTGCAAGCCAATATAAAGTGCCAAGTTCTGTTCTAAACATAACAAAAGAAAATACTTATCCAAACCCGGTGCAGGACATGCCGCTTTTGCAGCCAAGCGAGCTGACAAAGCAGCTGATTCATTCATCCCGGGTAAAAATTGAGAATCCAGATTTAATTCGTATGCTAAATGAAACAAGTATCAATAGTACACCTTTTGCATTTGGGTACAGGGCCATTATTTATTTAGGACAATGGCCGTTACGTTATGATTCAACAGAAACATCTCCAAATTGGGAGTATCAAAAGATAAATACGAATTATTTTGATAATCGCGGTGGAAACTCACCTTATAAAATTCACTATGTTCAAGAATTGCAAAAACTAGTCCGCGGCGGTTTAACAGCAAAAATACCGAATGCTGAAGATGTGAAAAAAATGATGCTGCTGAAAGCGATGGAAAAAACAAAACTGCCTCTGTCATTTGAAACGATTATCGGAGGAGGAACGAAGAAAGACCACTATTACAACATTCCGCCGAAAAGGCTTGGATATTTATATGCATATGCACCAGCTGTAAATGAAAAAGGGAAGGTAACATATGGGGAAGTTTATATTATGCTAAAAGGCAATAAAAAAATGATCGTGATCAAAAACATAACCTCGCAAGGAATTGGTGCATGGATCCCTGTTCAGGATCATGTTTCCTTCGGTTTCGTCGCTTCAGAAAGAGCGCGTTAATAATATAAATTTGGGGTTGACCCATAAGGGTCTGACTTTTTCCAACAATAATAAAATCTAGAATGATTTTATTAAATATTGGAGGGTCTGACCCTTTGCTTTTTATACGGTGTCTTATCTATTGTGGAGGCTTTATGCCTGGAAGTTTGAGTCAGCCCCAATATTTATGAGAAGAAGTCTAAGTGAGGGAAGAAGCACATCACTAATGGAAGTTTTTACTTTATGTTTGCTTTGCGGGTTTTAAAGTCTACGTCTTTATAATAGCTGTTTTTTACGAGAACATTTGGCCCCAGACAACGTACTTCAGGACAATGGCAGTTCAAGGAGGAAGCCAGTTCCGTTTTCAGCCATGCCTGATAAATATCCTCTAATCGATCGGTTTTGATATTTCCGAGTGGAGGAGTATCTCCGAAATCTGTAACAATTACATCCCCTGTAAAAATATTTACATTTAACCGTGATCGGCCGTCAGGATCATTGCGGACTGTTACATTTTTTTCAGAATGAAGCCTCTTTAAAAGCTCTAAATCTTCCGGATTGCTGCTGCAGGCATAGAACGGCAAAGTTCCGAACAGCATCCATACATCTTTATTACGGATATCAAGCAGACGATGGATTGCACACCTAATTTCATCTAATGACAACGTTTCAAGGAATGAAGCAAAATCAGAAGGATACATTGGGTGGACTTCATGTCTTTTGCATTTCATTTCTTCTGTAATCTGTTTGTGAATTTTTTCAATATGCGGCAATGTACGTTTATTCAGCATAGTTTCCGCCGATACAAGCACTCCGCTTTCGGCAAGAATACGACTATTTTCAATCATTCGTTCAAACAGCGCTTCCCTCTGCTTTATGCTTGGTTTTCGATCCATCATCGCAAAGCCGCCTTCAATAAAATCTTTAGGTGTCCCCCAGTTATGGGAAATATGCAAGACATCTATGTAAGGAATGATTTTTTCATAACGGCTTATGTCAAGGGTTAAATTTGAATTTAACTGGGTGCGAACTCCTCTTTCATGGGCATATTTTAAAAGAGGCAATACATAATTCTCAACAGATGTTTTTGACAGCATAGGCTCTCCGCCGGTAATGCTCAATGACCTCAACGCAGGAATTTCATCAAGCCTTTTAAAGAGAAGGCCAATCGGAAGAGCATCAGGGTCTTTTGTTTGAAGTGTGAATCCAACTGCGCAATGCTCACAGCGCATATTGCAAAGCGTTGTTGTTGTGAATTCTATATTGGATAAAACCAGCTTTCCATATTGATCAATGTCCAAATAAGCTTCCCATGGGTCATAATTGGGCGTAATTTCCAAGCTTTTTTCAGTAAACATAACTTATTAGCTCCTTCTTGTCGAATCATAAGTCATTATTAAAGGTAGAATCAAAATTGTCAATTCCTTTATTCTTGGAATCTAAAAAAAATGGTCATTATGTGGGAATCAGCAAATCGGGAGTTTAATCATATCCTATTAAAAACAACGGATAAATATGTTTCTTAAGGGTCAATACACTTTAATGCTTTAAAGGTAAGGGATAGTCCCTCTTTTTTTCGAATCGTTTAAGGAATATAATAAGGAGGATCAAATTTTTTAAAATTTATAAATGATGTGACGAAAAATAGGCAGCTAAGGGAAAGGGGAAACAAAAGTGAACATTGAAAAGTTCCAGGAGAGTATGTACAAGCTGATCGTTGAAACTTCAACAAAACTTCCTAAAGATGTTCGCCGTGCCATAAAAGCAGCGAAAGAACGTGAAAATGCCGGTACACGTGCAGCCATGAGCCTTGCTACGATAACTAGCAACATTAAAATGGCAGATGAAAACGCTTCACCTATTTGCCAAGATACAGGGTTACCTACTTTTAAAATTAAAACTCCTGTCGGGGTTAATCAAATTGAAATGAAAAAAGCAATTCAAAATGCAATTGCCCTAGCTACAAAAAATGGAAAACTGCGGCCGAATTCGGTTGATTCATTAACCGGAGACAACAGCGGGGATAATCTTGGAGAAGGTACACCTGTCATTAAATTCGAACAATGGGAAAAAGATTATATTGATGTTCGGCTGATTTTAAAAGGGGGAGGTTGTGAGAACAAAAATATCCAGTACAGCCTTCCATGTGAATTGGAAGGATTGGGCCGTGCTGGGCGTGATCTTGATGGAATTCGGAAATGCATTCTTCACGCTGTTTATCAGGCCCAGGGTCAGGGGTGCAGCGCAGGCTTTATCGGTGTAGGAATCGGCGGAGACCGTTCTTCCGGCTACGATCTTGCAAAAGAGCAGCTTTTTCGTTCAGTTGATGACGTGAATCCAAATGAAGACCTTCGCAAGCTTGAAGAGTACATTATGGAAAATGCCAACAAGCTTGGAATTGGTACAATGGGATTTGGCGGAGAAACAACTTTGCTTGGCTGTAAAATCGGTGTAATGAACAGGATTCCTGCTAGTTTCTTCGTGTCTGTAGCTTATAATTGTTGGGCGTTCCGCCGCCTTGGTGTTACTGTTGATCCTCAAACGGGAGAGATTAAGGAATGGATGTATCAAGACGGAGAATTGGTGGATTTTGCAGAATCACCTGCCTCTCAGGAAACAGCCATAGCTGCAGAAGCGTCTTCTGAAGTTATCACTTTACAGGCGCCAATTACAGAGGAACAAATCCGCTCTCTTAAGGTCGGAGATGTTGTCCGTATTAACGGCATGATATACACGGGCCGTGATGCCATTCATAAATATTTAATGGACCATGATGCACCGGTCGATTTAAACGGACAAATTATTTACCACTGCGGCCCGGTTATGTTAAAAGATAAAGAAGGCAAATGGCATGTAAAAGCTGCTGGGCCGACAACAAGTATCCGTGAGGAGCCATACCAAGGTGACATTATGAAAAAGTTTGGTATTCGTGCTGTGATCGGAAAAGGCGGAATGGGTGCAAAAACGCTTGCAGCATTGCAAGAACACGGAGGGGTATACTTAAATGCCATCGGTGGTGCAGCCCAATATTATGCAAATTGTATTAAATCCGTTGAAGGCGTAGATCTCATGGAATTCGGAATTCCGGAGGCAATGTGGCATTTAAGAGTAGAAGGCTTTACAGCAGTTGTTACAATGGACTCGCACGGAAACAGCCTTCACCAAGATGTAGAAAAATCTTCATTGGAAAAACTTGCTCAATTTAAAGAACCGGTTTTTAAGTAAATCGAAGGGGCCAGGCCCTTATTATACTTTAAAGCGTTAACGTACTTGCACGAGGGAGAGATGTTTTGATCTTTCCCTTTTTTTGCTTTTATTTTGTTCGAATGATTTTTTCTGTCTAGCAAAAACTATGGGAAATGCGTGAAAAAAGGAGGAGCAGCGGATGAAAAAAGCTTGCCGCGTTCTGATTACTTTCATTTCCTTGTTTTTGTTTTTTTTAGGAACTACTTATGCAAGACCTGCTAGCTCGGCCATCCATTGGGGATTTAAAAAAGGCGAAAATGGAAAGCCAGCCGAGGCAGGGAAAACTTTAGATGATTTGCTTGAAAAATATGGAGCAGTTTATAAAGGGGATCCAAATAAAAAAGATATTTACTTAACGTTTGATAATGGCTATGAAAATGGCTTTACAGCTAAAATTTTAGATGTCTTAAAAAAAGAGCAAGTACCTGCAGCCTTTTTTATTACAGGGCATTATTTAGAAAGGGAACCTGGGCTGGTAAAGCGGATGGCTAAAGAAGGCCATATTATCGGGAATCATTCATGGTTTCATCCCGATTTAACGAAAGTAAGTGATGAAAGGCTAAAAAACGAACTGGAGAGAGTCCGGACCGAAACCGAGAAACTAACTGGCCAAAAACAAATGGCATATCTACGTCCGCCAAGAGGAATTTTCAGTGAAAGGACTCTTGATATCGCGAAACAACAAGGCTATACACATGTATTCTGGTCACTGGCTTTTATGGATTGGCGCATCGATCAGCAAAAGGGATGGAAGTATTCTTATGATTCGATTATGAAGCAAATCCATCCGGGAGCAATTCTCCTTCTTCATACCGTCTCAAGGGACAATGCTGAAGCTCTTGAAAAGGTCATAAAGGACCTAAAAAAACAGGGCTACCAATTTAAAAACCTTAACGAACTCATGATGGACAACACGTTAAAAGAAAGAATGCTTTATTAACCTGCCAACCCAAATTCCTTGCGAATTTGGGTTTCTATATTGAGGGGCCAGGCCCCCTTCTTACGGTACCGCGTTAATGTATTAAAATAAGTGCGGTTCTGTCCCGTTCTGATTTGAAAAATGCTATAATACGGGAAAATGATAAAGGACGGATGCCGTTTTGGAAAAGCTTCAAATTAAAGGTCCTTACAATTTTGATCTAGTATTGGACAGGCTTTCGCTTGATCCCTTGAATGCTGTCGACAAACTGAACCGCAGTGTGAAAGTTCCTCTATTAATTGACGGACAGCCAATCGCAGCAGAAGTAACGGCGACAGGAACGACAGAGAAGCCGGAATTTAATATTTCCGGATTAGAGGATCCTTACAAGAAAAAAGCTATGAAAAGGCTGACTCATATATTCCAATGGCATGTACCTCTTGAGAAAATTCATGCTCATTTTCAAAACACCGCATTAAAAAAGATCTTTGACGAGCACTACGGGACACCGCTTGTTCTCGATTTTGATCCATATAGCTGTTTGCTCAAATGCATCATCCATCAGCAATTAAATCTTGCCTTCGCCCATACTTTAACAGAACGTTTTGTGAAGACTTTCGGTTTTCAGGAAAAAGGGGTTTGGTTTTACCCTCCCCCTGAAAAAATTGCTTCGTTAACAGTAGAACAGCTTCGCCAACTTCAATTCAGCGGACGAAAGAGTGAGTATGTGATCGGAATTGCTAAAGAAGCCGCAGAAGGAAGGCTTCGATTTGACGAGCTGGATATGAAATCAGATGAAGAAATTATGGAGGAATTAATAAGACTCCGAGGTGTCGGTCCATGGACTGTCCAAAACTTTTTAATTTTTGGGCTGGGCCGTCCAAACCAATTTCCAACGGCTGATATTGGAATCCAAAATGCTTTAAAGAAGCTGTATAATTTAGAAAGAAAACCGACTATTGAAGAGATCAATGAATATAAAAAAAGCTGGGCTCCTTATTTAAGCTACGCATCACTGTATTTATGGAGAAGCATTGAATGAGAATCGGAAACAGAGACCCGCTGTTTTTTAAGAGTTTCCGTAAGTGCTTGGAGTCTGCTGACAATAATGGAGTGAAACACCTTGAAAAATGATCAAACATTGAAAATAAATGTAAAACAAACTTTTCCTTTGACAATTAAAAGGCTCGGCATAAACGGTGAAGGGGTAGGATACTTCAAAAAACAGGTAGTATTTGTACCCGGAGCCTTGCCGGGAGAAGAAATCGTCGCAGAGGTTACAAATGTTCATCCAAAATATGCTGAAGCAAAAATAAAGAAAATCCGTAAAATATCAAAGTATCGCGTGAAGCCTTTATGTCCGATTTATGAAGAGTGCGGCGGATGCCAGCTTCAGCACTTGCGCTATGATCAACAATTAAAAGAAAAACGCGATATCATTATCCAGTCATTAGAACGCCACACAAAACTGCAAGTGGATCAAATTGAAATCAGAGAAACGATTGGGATGGAAAATCCGTGGGGATACCGGAATAAAAGCCAATTTCAGGTTGGAACAAAAGATGGGAAAGTTCTAGCCGGTTTGTACGGGTTAAATTCCCACCGCTTGATCAACATCGAAAAGTGTGCCGTTCAGCACCCATTAACCAGCAAGGCAACGGAGACGGTGAAAAGTATTTTGCAAGATCTAAAAATTCCTATTTATAATGAAAGATCAAGAAAAGGAATTGTAAGGACGATTGTTGCGAGGGCAGGAGTGGCGACAGGAGAGCTGCAAATTGTTTTGATAACGTCTGTAAAAGAGCTGCCAAAAAAAGAGCTGATTATTCAAGAAATCAAAAAGCGTTTGCCTGAAGTTAAGTCGATTGTTCAAAACATTAATGGCCAAAAAACATCGCTGATCTTTGGAAACGAAACAGAAACACTGGAAGGAAAAGATTTTATTCAAGAAACACTGGGCGACCTTTCCTTTGAGTTATCAGCACGAACATTTTTTCAATTAAACCCTGAGCAAACAGTCAAACTTTACAATGAAGTGAAGAAGGCGGCTGCTCTAACTGGCCAAGAAAAAGTTGTTGACGCTTATTGCGGTGTTGGAACCATCGGGTTGTGGCTTGCGGACGGTGCTTCGGAGATTCGCGGCATGGACGTGATTGAAGAATCGATTGCTGATGCAAAGAAAAATGCTGCCCGCCACGGTGTAAACCATGCAACATACGTGACAGGAAAAGCAGAAGAATGGCTTCCAAAATGGCTGAAAAATGGCTGGAAACCAGATGTAGTCGTCGTCGATCCGCCTAGAACAGGCTGTGACGACCGTTTTCTTCAAACCGTATTAAAAGTTAAGCCACAGACATTTGTGTATGTATCCTGCAACCCATCGACATTGACTAAAGACATTCAGACACTAAGCAGTAAATACCATGTTGAATATATCCAGCCGGTTGATATGTTCCCGCAAACAGCGCATGTGGAGGCGATAGCAAAACTAACCTTGAAATAACAAGGTTTATAAGCAAGGTATGTTGTCATTGACCACATTTTGACCACATACCTTGTAAATTACTTATTTTGATATAATTTTTTAAATAATTCGACAGATTTTTATTACATTGAATCTGTCACATGAGCATAAACATCTTTGATTGTTTATTTTAGCAAAAATTCACCAAATATCTATACCTGGGATTGGCGCCTCACTAATGTCAGAACCTTCTCCGTTATATCCTGTTCACCGTTGTAAACTACCTTATCAATACGAGTATCCCTGTACCCTGTTTTCCTCTTGATCTGCCGGATCCATTTATAAGCAATTGTCGGAATACACTCTTCTTTTTGGACTGGGAAGGATCTGGACTGTGATAGCTTTTGGCCTTCAATATCCAAGTGTATGGTAAGATTAATCCTCATTTAATCATATATCCTCCTTACAATTTATTTTACAAACAATGTTCGTAAATGTGGTAGAAAAGGAACTAATGTTCGTATATAATGGTTGTAAAAAAGGAGGTCTGATCGATGAACGGCTTATTAAAAAGATCTTTGGAATCGGGAGAAATATTGGAAATGATTTATCTGTCCAACAAAAACCAATTGAGCCAACGAAAAATCAAAGTAGTTGATATTTCATCAAACACTTTTCGAGCCTATTGCTTTACAAGACGACAACCAAGAATTTTCAGAATAAGCAATGTTTTATCGATTGGGCCTGAACGGAAAAAGTTTTGGGAAGGAGCAGCAGGTTAGACATTTCGGCAGATAAAATTGGTAAAAGTCAAAATGAACCAATTCTTCTTTCACTCTCTCTAAAACCTCAACTCTCCTTTTCCAACCAACCACACGCAATTTCAGGCAAAATGCTTCTATTTAGTTCAATAGAGTCAATATATACTAGATTTACTATTTTTCCTATTGTTAAACAATGCCGTTTGTTACAAAATTTTCTGATCATTTTCCGATTCTTACACTTTTATAGCCTGAATGGGGCAGCGTAAAGAAAATACGGATTTACAACGTTTAAAATATTCCAGAGTATTAAAATCCCAATCTCTAAGTGTCATAAATGTGAAATTAGGATTTATTTACTTAACAATTGCGTCCAATTGTTGAAGATCAAATGCTGTTGAAGTCGGTTCGCACTTATTGAACATTAGAACTTATTAACATAAATAAATTAATTAGCAATAATCTTTAACAGAGCCTTTTATGTTTAGATCCTGTTTTAATCAATTTTTTTCATTTAACAATTTATCAATGGTTGTTAGCTTATTTTAATTGACTATAATAGATTTATTATGCTAATATACTATTTGTTCGTGAATGCGCATTCATAGAGAGAGAATGTTGTTAATTGCTTCTATGATTAGACTATCCAAACAAAGGGGATGTATGTATGAAAAACACTCAAAGTGCATTTTACATGCCTTCAGTCAATCTATTTGGTGCAGGCTCTGTTAATGAGGTTGGAACTCGATTAGCTGGTCTTGGTGTGAAAAAAGCTTTATTAGTTACAGATGCTGGTCTTCACAGTTTAGGCCTTTCTGAAAAAATTGCCGGTATCATTCGTGAAGCTGGTGTGGAAGTAGCTATTTTTCCAAAAGCCGAACCAAATCCAACTGATAAAAACGTCGCAGAAGGTTTAGAAGCGTATAACGCTGAAAACTGTGACAGCATTGTCACTCTTGGCGGCGGAAGCTCACATGATGCTGGAAAAGCCATTGCATTAGTAGCTGCTAACGGTGGAACAATTCACGATTATGAAGGTGTCGATGTATCAAAAAAACCAATGGTCCCTCTAATTGCGATTAATACAACAGCTGGTACAGGCAGTGAATTAACTAAATTCACAATCATCACAGATACTGAACGCAAAGTGAAAATGGCCATTGTTGATAAACATGTAACACCTACACTTTCAATCAATGACCCAGAGCTAATGGTTGGAATGCCTCCGTCCTTAACAGCTGCTACTGGATTAGATGCATTAACTCATGCGATTGAAGCATATGTTTCAACTGGTGCTACTCCAATTACAGATGCACTTGCAATTCAGGCGATCAAAATTATTTCTAAATACTTGCCGCGTGCAGTTGCAAATGGAAAAGACATTGAAGCACGTGAACAAATGGCCTTCGCACAATCATTAGCTGGCATGGCATTCAATAACGCGGGTTTAGGCTATGTTCATGCGATTGCACACCAATTAGGAGGATTCTACAACTTCCCTCATGGCGTTTGCAATGCGATCCTTCTGCCGCATGTTTGTCGTTTCAACTTAATTTCTAAAGTGGAACGTTATGCAGAAATCGCTGCTTTTCTTGGTGAAAATGTCGACGGCCTAAGCACCTACGAAGCAGCTGAAAAAGCTATTAAAGCGATCGAAAGAATGGCTAGAGACCTTAACATTCCAAAAGGCTTTAAAGAACTAGGTGCTAAAGAAGAAGATATTGAGACTTTAGCTAAAAATGCGATGAATGATGCATGTGCATTAACAAATCCTCGTAAACCTAAGTTAGAAGAAGTCATCCAAATTATTAAAAATGCTATGTAATACGACAAAACGGAGGGGCTGTCCCACATTGTGGGACAGCCTTTTTCCTGTGAAAAATGGGCGGAGCTATGCTGACAAAAATAGAAATGCCAACTTATCTTTAGCAAGATACATATGTTTAGGAATAAATGATTACTCAATCTTCACTCCTACATCAAACACATAAGGCTGCTTTGGAGCAGTAATTTTTGAAATCTTTTTTATTTTTATGATTGGGATCTGATATCCATCATAATGGGTTTGATCAATCGTACCTGTTACTTGTATCCATTTATCTTTTGGCAAGGTTGCTACATTTCCTTTTGCCATAATTCCATATACGGAGGCATCTGCAATACAACAGGTGATTCCAAATCGAGCTACGATGATTTGATTTTGCATGAAATTATTTTCCCTATAAACAAATCCTTTCGTGGTAACGGTTTTACCAATTAAACTCGATAAATTATCTTGAATGATATTCATCTTTGGAACATAAAGCTCATCATTTATGTTAATATTTTTGGCCATTAAAATTTTCTTTTTTAATGTGGAGTATTCCGTTTTAGTTAATGGTTCAGGTTGATTATCGAGTATATTATTGGTATTTGGTGTGGAATTAATTTTTTCTGATTTTGTATTGGAATTGTTTTTAACAGTCTTGCTGGGATTTGTGTCTTGTGAATTCGTTCCAAGTTTAATGGTTCGGTTCATTGCTATTGAGCTATCAAGCACGTTGTTTGCAAAAAGAAATCCAGTTGTTATTGGGATTATAAACAATGAATAAAGAAACAGACTTTTAACTATTGATGTCGGATAAAAATGTTCCCCGTCACAATCACAATAATATCTATGTTTTTGATTCGAAGTTCCTCTAAGTATTAATAGAACGCCTAAAATAAGAAAAATAAAAAGAGTAAAATAAATGAAACGAATCATTTTTGGTGCAATCAAGAGCGTAATGTTGTTTGTAAGGAGTAATTTAAAAAAGAGCAACATAAACCCTATAAGGATGATTCCCCTTATAAGATGATGAAAGGAATTAGCTTCTTCATTTTCCTTCTTCATAGAGCACCTCCTATAAAAAAATCAACTGGAAAATAAAAATAGTTAAATAGACGATAATTGGTGTTGCTAGTAATAAATAAAGAACAAACTTCTTTTTAAAATAAGCGAATAACATAAAGGTATTTTTTATGTCAATCATTGGTCCAAAAACTAAGAAAGCAAGTAGTGCTCCTTCCGTAAAAGTAGAACCGAATGAGGAAGCTACAAAGGCATCTGCTGAGGAACATACTGATAGGACATAGGCAAAACCCATCATAACCCCTGGTGCTAAGATAGTGTTCGTCCCTATTGATAACAGAACATTGCGGTCCAAGAATGCCTGAAACAGACTTGCAATGAAAGCACCTATGAATAAATATTTACCTGTATCAAATAATTCATCACTTGCATGATAGAACGTTTCTAAAAGTCTATTTCCTTTTGTATGGTGGTGATTATGATTATGATGCCTGTTTATTCTATCTTTTAAGATATTTTCCCTCTTAAATAATTGGTAAATGATTAATCCAATAATTATTGAACTAAAAAACCCAACAACCATTCTTGCATTTGCAATATAGGGTGTACTCTTAAATGCAAAATAGGTAGAAGCATAGACGACAGGGTTTATGATAGGAGCACTAAGCATAAAGACAACTCCAACATGCGAAGGCATGCCTTTCTTTATTAACCTACGAATAACGGGAATAATTGCACACTCACAAATAGGAAAGACAATTCCTAGAAGTGCTGCAGGTATTATGGCTAAATAAGCATTACGAGGCAATAGCCTTCGAATTGCATTCTCAGAAACAAACGATTGAATAATGGCCGATACAAATACGCCTAATAAAATAAAAGGAATGGCTTCTAAAATAATGCTCAGGAAAATTGTATTAACATTAAAAAAAGAAGTTGGAATTCTACTAAAAATGGAGATGTTTTTAATTTCCTCTGCAAAAAGAAAGAGAAACATGAATAAACAAAATAATAGAAAAATTAACCAATCTATTAGCAACTTTTTTAAATAGTTCACAACAAAATCTACCTCCTATATCTAGCAGTTCTATCATTATGTTATGCAGCTCTAGGGAGTTAATTCATAAAAACAGATTGACATAAATAAATAATGAGTATAAGATACAATTCGTAATAGTTACGGTTTGTGAAATTCTAATAAACTCTGATTATACACATAACTATTCGTTTTAAATCGTAATAATTACTAATTAAAAACAATAATGGAGGGAAGGGGTAAAATGAAAAGACTAATATGTACATTTATTATTGTTCTTGTATTTTTAAGCGGCTGCGCTAATGCTATTCAAACGAAAGATAAAAAAGCTAATGAGGGAACTAAAAAATTACAAATTGTCACCACTTTTTATCCTATGTATTATTTTGCTCAAAAAGTTGCTGGCAGATCCGCAAATGTTGACCTTTTAATACCGAATGGTGTGGAACCACATGATTGGGAACCAACCACAAAGGATATGGCTAAAATTCAAAATGCAGATGTATTTATCTACAATAGCCGTTACTTTGAGACATGGACTGAAAAAGTATTGAAAAATATTAATCAATCCAACTTAAAAATTGTTGAGGCTTCCAAAAATATTGAATTAATAGATGCAGACTCAGAGGAAGATGGAAATCATCAAATCAAAGATCATTCTTCTAAAGACCCTCATGTATGGCTTTCTCCTGTGTTAGCTAAACAAGAGGTTGACAATATTGCTCAGGCTTTAGAGCAGAAAGACCCGAAAAATAAAGAGCAATATGAAAAAAATGCCGCAGCTTTTAAATCTCAACTTGATGATTTGGATAGCTTATATAAAGAAACGATTAATAAGGCGAGAAAAAAAGAATTTGTTACACAACACGCTGCATTTGGCTACTTGGCGAAACAATATGGATTAACTCAAATCCCGATAGCAGGATTATCCCCTGACGTAGAACCAAGTCTTGATAAATTGGCTGAATTAGCGGAATTAACAAAGAAGAAAAATATAAAGGTAATCTATTTTGAGGGACTTACTTCTTCTAAAGTGGCTCAAACCTTAGCCAATGAAATAGGTGCTAAAACAGAAGTTTTAAATCCATTAGAAGGATTAACTAAAGAAGAGCAAGATAAAGGACTTGACTATATAGGTGTTATGAAAAAAAACCTAGAGGCATTAAAAAAATCCATTTTAGAGTAATACTTCAATGACGCTTGGATCGCAGTTATCCAAGCGTTTTTCTTTCATTATTTATCAAGGCTATTCATATACTAATTGAGTGAATTATGGAAACAGTTTAGGCAGAAAAATCCGGTTTCTTAATCCATGGTGCAGTTTCGCTTATGGTTGGCTAAGGGGGACAGTTTGAAATAATTAGCTAAAACTTCAGAGAGAATGATTTTACTGAAAATTTATTCACATGATAAAATCGTCTTAAAAAGGAAAGTGGTGGAGAAAGTGGATCTTGTCCCTACTTTATGGAAAAAAGATGAATTTTCAATTTCTACTGAAAAGAGTTATTTGGACATGGATGTAATATTTAATTTCTTGAATAAGGAATCATATTGGGCAAATGGAATCCCCATTGAAATTGTTATGGAATCAATTAAAAATACTCCTCTATGTTTTGGAATTTATAAAGGAGACCCAACAAATGGTCCAGCACAGCTAGTTGGCTTTGGAAGAGTTATTTCAGATTTATCCACGTTTGCATATTTAGCTGATGTTTTCGTTCTAAAGCCTTTTCGCGGGTTAGGTTTATCAAAATGGTTAATGAGTGTTTATTTTTCTATCGGGGTTTGATCGTTGAATAAAAAAACAAAAAACGCTACCTTATCAAATATAAGGTGGCTTTTGATTTCTCGTCAAATGATTAATGAATCTAATGTAGATGTGGAATTTCTAGTAATATCCTAACCTAATAGTAGAGGCGACAGGATTTTATTAGAGAAATAATTTGTTTGTTTTTCATCTAACAGGTGCTTTAGCAGATAACAATGATTACAGGTATGATCTTAGCATAAGGAATTATATTGAAATTTTTGATGAGCTGTAAGAACTAATAGGTGAAAGCCCAAAAATTGGAACTATATTTCCTTTATAAAAATGAAAGATTCTTTTTGGCAGTTGTTCGAGCTTAATTCATAGCCACAAACTCAACTTTCTTTGAATCTGAAGCCAGAGTGCTTTTGCCCGAACAACCAAGTTAATATTCTAATATATCTTTTTTAAAAATATATGAATAATATGTTAACAATTCTTTTCGAAAAACGATTGGTTTGCATTTAGAAATTATTAATTACAAAATACATAACACAAGGTGGCATTAATGTTGAAAATGAACAAGAAATTCCTATTCCCTTCAATAATGGAAAGGAGCAGTGATTTTAACAAAAAAAGCGGGACTAGTCATCAATTAAAAAAATAGTTGATGATATCCCGCGCCCTTTAATAAAAAATATTATTCTAATTATTTACCACGATGCTTAGCTTTAGCTTTTTGACGTCTAATTTCTTGTTTTCGTTTTTTCATCTCTTCTCTTTGCTGACGAGTGAATACTTGTCTCTCTTTTTTTCTCTTTTCATGCTCCAATTTCAAAGCCTCTTGAGCATAAGAAGAAATTCCTTTCATTTTTAGTTCTCGAGCCACTAGCCTGGATAACCGCTTTGGATTAGCCCTTCGGTCACTAGAGGTTTTAATATCCACCTCTTGCGATAATTTGTTGGTCACTTCATCAATATTTTCGTGGATGAATTCCAGAATTTCACTATCCTTTGGTTCAGAACCAAATAAATACCTGCCAGCTTTTAACTTGCCATTATCATTTACCTCTACAACACCTACCCAAAATTGACCGTCATAGTAAACAGTCAGTTTCATAAATATTCCCCCTCTAAAAGTATTACGGGTAACGATGGACATCCCGAGGGGGGAAGGTTACTGACATGGACAAAGTTATGACCATGCGTTCGGACTACCAACCGAACCGTGTTTTTACGTACCCGTTTCATTATTTCCAACATTATATTTTATCATATATTTCCTTTAAATTCCATAATAACATCTCCCAAATGCTCACACTTCTAATTAGTATGGAGAAAGTAATAGTTTTGATCTTAACAGAGCCAGAAAGCAGGATAGTAAAAGAAGGAACCAATTTGGTCCCTTTTCTTATTCTTTTATTCCAATTACACGTATTCGTTTATAATCTGCGAACCATCCGCCGTTTTGAAATAAGACTCCTTTCAAGTTGTTTTCCACTTTAGTTATTATGAAATCCTTTGTTTCCTCGGTTAGCCCTTCGAACATACTATTACCGAACATTTGAATCCAATTTCTAATTCCATGATCTCCATCTAATGGCGTAAGTCTATCAAAATGTTGAGCAAAAATAACTCTAAAGCCCACTTCCTCCATTAACGTTGAATATTCGCCTATACTTGGAAAATACCAAGGAAATAGCTCTGCTTTAAATTCAATTCCTAATTTTTCGAATTGGTTAAGGATTTCATCAGTTATTATTTTAACATTCCCTTTACCGCCAAATTCTGCAACAAATCTGCCATCTTGTTTTAAAGCTTTATAAATGCAAATTAAAGCCTGCTTTGGAGGTTTTACCCAGTGAAGTGTGGCGTTCGAGAAAACAGCATCAAATTCACAATGATAATCAAGATTTAAAGCATCTTGTACTTCAAATTTTATATGTGGGTATTTCTTTTTGGCTTGATCTACCATATTTTCTGATTTATCAATACCAATAACATTTACTCCAAGTTTGTTAAGTTTATAAGCTAAATCTCCTGTTCCACAACCAAGGTCAAGGATATACTCACCTTTCTTCGGTGCTAACAACTCAATTAAATCTTCTCCAAATTTTGACACAAATGAATGTTTACTATCGTACAAATGAGCATTCCAATTATCGCTATCAATATTATTATTTAGCATATAGAGCACCTCTAAAATCACTGATTTCATGTTCTTTAACTATATAAAACAATAATTGGGAATATTTTAACAGATTGATATAGATTACTCAACAGCTATTAAAGAACGGTCTTTAGCGCAAAAAAATTCAGTAAGGTATACATTAGGCACCGTAAGAAGCATAGGATGAAATCAAATAAAAAATGGGTGCAGCCAACGTTCGATTCGCAATCGTAATAAAATGTAGAAATCTAAAATAATTATAGAATTAAAGTGTAAATGCTTATCTTCTACCGATTTACACCTCTATTCTTGCCGACTTTCATTTTTAAAACCTTAAATAGTAAGAATATTTAAAAAGCAGGTGAAGATATGACTTTCAATAAAATAAGAAGAGTCATTGAAAATTATGCAGGTTCGAAACTCCATACAAAGGGATGGATTCAGGAAGCGGCATTGCGAATGCTGTTTAATAACTTGAATCCTGATGTGGCAGAGCGTCCGGAAGATCTTGTTGTTTATGGTGGCATAGGAAAAGCCGCCCGCAACTGGGAATGCTTTGACGCGATAGTTGAAACATTAAAAAATCTTGAAAACGATGAAACGTTGCTCGTTCAGTCAGGTAAACCGGTTGCCGTGTTCAAAACACACGCTGATGCCCCAAGAGTTTTGATTGCCAACTCGAATCTCGTGCCGGCATGGGCAAACTGGGATCATTTTCACGAGCTTGATAAAAAAGGGTTAATGATGTACGGGCAAATGACCGCGGGAAGCTGGATTTACATCGGCACTCAAGGCATTGTGCAAGGAACATATGAAACATTTGCAGAGTGTGCCCGCCAGCATTTCAACGGCACTCTTGAAGGAACGATTACGGTAACTGCTGGTCTTGGCGGAATGGGAGGCGCTCAGCCTCTTGCAGTGTCACTTAATGGTGGTGTCAGCATCAACATCGAAGTTGACAAAAGTCGCATTCAGCGTCGCCGTGATACAAAATACCTTGATATAATGACGGATAACCTGAATGAAGCGATTAACTTAGCGATGGAAGCGAAGCGCAATAAAATAGGACTTTCGATTGGGCTTCTTGGCAATGCACCGGAAGTGTTAAACGCTATGCTTGCAAAAGGATTTATCCCTGATGTGTTAACAGACCAAACGTCTTCTCACGACTCAATCAACGGTTATATACCGATGGGCATGAGCCTGGAAGAAGCGAAAGAGGTCCGCACGAAAGATCCAAAAGGATATGAAGCAAAATCAAAGGCAAGTATTGCCGAACATGTCCGTGCGATGCTGAAAATGCAGGAGCTAGGAGCCATTACGTTTGATTATGGCAACAACATCCGCCAAGTGGCGAAAGACGAAGGCGTAGAAAACGCGTTTAACTTCCCTGGCTTCGTACCGGCTTACATTCGACCGCAATTTTGTGAAGGAAAAGGACCGTTCCGCTGGGTAGCACTTTCCGGTGATCCAGAGGACATTTACAGAACAGATGAAGTCATTTTACGCGAGTTCAGTTACAATACCCATCTTTGCAACTGGATTAAAATGGCGCAGAAGCGAATTACGTTTCAAGGGCTTCCAGCTCGCATTTGCTGGTTAGGCTACGGAGAACGGGCGAAATTTGGAAAAATCATAAACGATATGGTAGCCCGTGGGGAATTGAAGGCGTCGATCGTTATTGGCCGCGATCATTTAGATTCCGGCTCTGTTGCTTCTCCAAACCGTGAAACAGAAGCAATGAAAGACGGTAGTGATGCTGTTGCAGACTGGCCAATCTTGAATGCTCTTGTTAACGCGGTAGGCGGGGCAAGCTGGGTATCCGTTCATCATGGCGGCGGAGTAGGGATGGGGTATTCGCTTCATGCCGGCATGGTCATTGTCGCTGACGGATCGAAGGAAGCAGAAAAACGCCTTGAGCGGGTTCTTACAACAGATCCCGGAATGGGGATCGTTCGTCATGTCGATGCCGGTTATAAGCTTGCGATTCAAAAAGCAAAAGAAAAAGGCCTCAACATTCCAATGCTAAAGTAGAGGAAAAACGCGAAATGAAGGATTGGATGTCTACCAATTCCAGCTAAAACAAAAAGAAGGAGAGACATCATGAACAAGAAACCATTATTGATTCGGAATGCAAGCCAAATGGTGACACTTGCAGGAAGCAGTGATGCTCCTCTGACCGGCAAACAGATGGAACAACTCCAAATTATAGAAAACGGAAGTGTTTGGCTCGAAGATGGTGTAATCCAGTTTGTCGGAAAAGACGAAGAAGTGGCTCAAATCTATAAGGATCGTTTAAATGAAGCAGAAATTATCGATGCAACTGGTAAGCTTGTTACTCCGGGTTTAGTTGATCCACATACCCATTTAGTTTTTGCGGGTAGCCGGGAAAACGAATTTAATATGCGTCTGGAAGGCGCCACCTATATGGAAATTATGAATAACGGCGGCGGGATCCATGCAACGACTTCTGCAACAAGGAAAGCAACCCACCAAACACTTTTTGAAGAAAGCAAAAAACGTCTCGACCAATTCTTGTTGCATGGTGTTACGACAGTTGAAGCAAAAAGCGGATACGGTCTTTCACTCGAACATGAAATCAAGCAGTTGGAAGTGGCGAGAAAGCTTCATGAGCAACATCCGGTTGATATCGTTCAGACGTTCATGGGGGCACATGCGGTTCCTTTTGAATATAAGGAAAACCCGGATGAGTTTGTAGACTATATCATTCATGACATGATTCCTGAAGTGGCACGTCGCAAGCTTGCAGAATTTAATGATGTTTTTTGTGAACGAGGAGTTTTTACACCTGATCAGTCAAAACGCATTCTTGAATCCGGACTTCAACACGGGCTCCTTCCAAAAATCCATGCAGATGAAATTGAGCCATATGAAGGTGCAGAATTAGCGGCAGAAATTGGTGCTGTATCGGCTGAACACCTATTAAAAGCATCGGATAAGGGAATCGCAGCGCTTGCGGAAAAAGGTGTTATTGCCGTTCTTTTACCGGGCACGGCATTTTTCTTGATGGCAGAGTCTGCGAACGCAAGGAAAATGATTGACGCAGGAGTGCCGGTAGCTCTTTCTACCGACTGTAATCCTGGCTCATCACCAACCGTTTCGATGCCGCTCATCATGAATCTTGGCTGCCTGAAAATGGGGATGACACCGGCGGAAGTTCTTACAGCCGCTACGATCAATGCTGCTCATGCGATTAACAGAGGAAAAGAAATCGGCAGCATCGAGAAAGACAAGAAAGCGGACATTGTCATTTTTGATGTACCGAACTATATGGTTCTTCAATACCGTTACGGCATCAACCATGTACACACTGTTATAAAAAGCGGTGAAGTGGTTGTTGATGGAGGGAGATTAGTTTGCGCCAATACCCGTATCCACAGCTAAAATCGCCCGCCTTTACATGGGACAGAAGTACAAAAACCGATGAACCGAAAGTAAACGAATGGATTCAAACGCTCGATGCAACTGATAATGAGAAAATCAATTGGTCCAACTTTGATGTTGCTATCCTTGGCGTTCCGTTGTCACGTTCATCGATTTCGGCTTCAGCAGCAAGTGAAACCCCGGATGCATTACGACGGACGTGGAAATATTTTACGACTTATAACCTGGATTATGATGAAGATCTTTCTGAGCTTAATGTTGTTGATCTTGGCGACGTTCGCCAGCATGTAACGAACATCGAAATTTGTCACACGAATATAAAAGAAGCAATGATCAGCATGCGCACCAATCACCCTAAAGTCATGCCTGTTGTCATGGGCGGCGATCACTCCATAACTGCAATGCTCGTGAAGGGCTGGAAAGAGGTACATTCTAACGAGCGAATCGGAATCTTGCAGCTTGACACGCATTTTGATTTACGAGATTTGTCCGATAACGGACCAAGTAACGGCACTCCGATCCGAAATTTGATCGAAAGCGGTGTGATCAAAGGTGAAGATGTGTACAATATCGGTCTTCACGGTTTTTTTAACACCCGGTCGTTAAAAGCATACGCGGACAAAAAAGGTGTGAACTATATTACGATGAGGGAAGCGCGGAAAAAAGGGATAGAAATTACAATAACCGAAGCATTAGAACAGCTTAGCGAAAAAGTTGATACAATTTATTTCACTATCGATATGGATGTTCTTGATATGAGTTACAGTCCTGGTGTTCCAGCTTCAACTCCCGGCGGTATGAGAAATGACGAACTGTTTGATGCTGTTTACCTCGCTGGAAGGTGCCCGAAGGTGAAAGCGATGGACATCGTTTGTCTCGATCCTTACAAAGACAACGGAGAGATTACTGTCAAAACAGCTGTCCATGCGATGCTTTCCTTCTTGACGGGATTAAAGCTTAGAAAAAGTTAAAGGCAGTTTCACATTCTCATAATTTTATTTGAAGAAACCAATTTCCGCCCTCATTTAAGAATGGCATTTTTAAGAGTTTTCGTTGACAGTAGTTCCTGCTGAATTTGCTTTTTTACTTATTCAGATACTTATCCACAACAAAAAATTGATTATGGCACTACTCCACAAGTTTATTCACATTATCCACAATTTTAAGGGCTATTCCCATATTTTTCACAAGCCTTAATTATAAAGTGTTGAAAAGTGCTCCCAAAATTTATCCACTTTATACACATCCTTGTGGATAAATGAAGAGTCATTAAGTGTTTAATAATTGAATTTTAAAGAAGCAGGGAAATGCCCCTGCTTCTTTTCTTATTTTCTTTTTGTTCTTTGTTTTACACGTTGGTTTGCTGCATTTGCCCTAGCAAGAGCTTCCATGTCCTCCTGATCGGCCAGTTCGGTTGAAAATTCCTCGTCTATACCATCTGATTTAAGGTTTTTTGGAACTTGTGGAAGTGATGCTTTGTTTTTATCTCTTGATTTTTGTCCACGTCCTCGACCCATTTTAAAAAACCCCTTTCGAACAAAAAGTACGGAAAACAAAAGCTTTCCGTACTTATATCATTTGCTTTATTAGGGGCATGTATTATTGGTAAATGCTTAATGTCTGGATCTTCTTTCAGTATAGCCGCCAGCACGATCTGCTATTTTAAATTCTCGTCTGTATGTAACCTCTTGAGCGCTTGATAATGTACTTTTCATTTTGTCTCTTTTCTTCTTGTCCATTTTCACATTCCTTTCATTGTGCTAAATTCTTTTCCTAGTTTTTCCTTACTCGAAAAGATTCATACACATTATTGATAAATATCCTTTAATGCACTTTTTAAATCCGGAAAGAGAAAAGTAAAACCGTTTTCTTCAAGTTTTGCTGGCAAAACTTTCTGGCCTTCCAGTACGAGAATGCTCATTTCTCCTAAAATTAGTTTTAGTGCAATTTCGGGAACCGGCAGCCAATGGGGACGATGAAGAACACTACCAAGCGTTTTTCCGAATTCTTTCATTGTTACAGGATATGGAGCCGTAAAATTGACAGGTCCACTAAGTCGTTCATTTTCTATACAAAATTGTATTCCTCTTATTACATCTTTAAGATGAACCCAAGATACCCATTGATCTCCGGACCCGACTGTTCCCCCGGCAAATAATTGATATGGAAGAGCCATTCTTGGCAAGGCGCCGTCATATTTATCCAGAATTATGCCAAATCGGCATAAAACAGTCCGGATACCAAAATCGGAATCGGCTTTCATGGCCGTATTTTCCCATGCATGTACCGTTTCTGCCAAAAAATCATTACCAGTTTCTTTTGAGTCCTCTGTGAAGGTTTTTAGATTGGAGGTCCCGTAAATGCCTACTGCACTAGCATTAATAAGGGCAGTTGGTTTTTTGTTTAATTGGCTGATTATTTTGAGTATGCTTTCTGTAACATGCATTCGGCTATTTTTTATCTTCATTTTCTGTTTAGCCGTCCATCTTCCGTTATTAATCGACTCGCCTGCAAGGTTAATGATAATATCTGTTCCTTCTACGATTTTTTGAGGGTTGTCTCCTTCACTGAGCCATTTGATAAAGCGGCAGTTGTTATTATTATTTATTCGATCAGCGTTGCGAGTAAGGACAATTATCTCATGTCCTTTTTTTGCTAAATCAGCCGCTAAAGCTTTTCCGACAAAACCGGTACCGCCTGTTATTGTGATTTTCATTTAATCCGCCACCTTTATTTTCTTTATCTTTAGATTTACGATGCTTGGCTAAAGAAAACCTTTTTTCATATGGTACATTTAATGTAGAGGTGATTTTTGTGGCTGTGATTACGAAAATAACTGCCCAGCAAAAAAATCAGGAACGCTACAACATTTTTATGGATTTTGGCAAAGGGGAAGAATATGCATTCAGTGTTGATGAAGACACATTAATAAAATTTAAGTTGAAAAAAGGGCTTGAAGTGGATTCGTATCTTTTGACAGAGATTCAATATCAAGACGATATTCGAAAAGGATATAACCTCGCAGTAAATTATTTAGCGAAAAGAATGAGGTCTGAAGGAGAAGTCCGAAATTACCTGACTGAAAAAGAGATTGATGAGCCGATTATAAAAGAAGTTATTTTAAAACTATATGAATACAATTTTTTAGATGACCGAGAGTATGCGAAGGCATATGTTAGAACTCAGAAGAAAACTACTGACAAAGGGACCGAGCTTATTCGCAAAGAATTAAAAGAAAAATGGATAGACGAAAATTTGATTGAGGAGGCTCTTAATGAGTACTCTATCGAAGAGCAAATGGAAACAGCTATTAAAGTAAGTGAAAAATACCTTTCAAAAAACCGCTTTGAATCGGAAAGAACGTTAAAATTAAAGCTTGAACATCTCCTCAAAAGAAAAGGCTTTTCTTTTGATGTGATTCAAGCTGTTCTGCGTGATGCCAATTTCGAAAAAAAAGATGAAGAGGAAATGGATGCGATACGGCATCATGGCGAAAAACTAAAACGAAAATATAATCAATTTACACGATATGAGTTTGAACAAAAAATGAAGCAGGCGTTATACAGGAAAGGTTTTTCTATTGAACTGATCGAAACATATTTGCGTGAATCAAAACAGGACAATAAATAAAAAAGCTAAGTTATGTATGTTTCTTTATTTTACGTGAAAATTTCACTATACTGAAATTGGAAAAAACAATAACAAGTGCATCGGCAAGTTTAGGAGTGAAAAAATGCAGCAAAAACGTTATAGTGAAATGACTGAATATGAACTTCAACAGGAGATTGCAAAACTTCATGAAAAAGCACGTAAAGCGGAACAAATGGGGATGGTCAATGAATTTGCCGTGTTAGAAAGAAAAGCTGCCATGGCGAAATCATATTTGTTAAATCCTGAAGATTTTAAGCCTGGAGATATATATCAAATTGAGGGCGATCCTGGCGCGTATTTCAAGATTTACTATCTAAACGGTGTTTTTGCTTGGGGATACAGGTTAAATGGAAATGGAAAAGATGAAGCCCTTCCTATTTCGATGTTAAAAAAGTTAGAAGAGACTGGATCATAAGGATCTGATTCCCTCCAACAATGACAATATGATTGTTTTGGAGGGGTTTGGTCCCCTCCAATATTATTACGATTGTTTTCTTGTTTGTTTTTTTAAAATAATAAGGTCTTGCGTTAGTTGGGTTTCTCCGTTTACTTGAGAATGGGCATGTTTTGGATTATACCACGGAGCGGTAAACGAACTGGAATTAGGATTATTATCAAAATATTTTTTTATATTACCCATTTTATATCCACCTCACCTTTTAAGACAATTCGGTTGTGTCTTTGCTTCGATCAGATGATGCCTTCATCCGTTCTTGCGGATGTGTATTAATTGTTCCATCTGCTCTTGTTGAGGCATATTCAGCTTTCGCTCGAGGTTCACCCTCTAATTTGATGGTTTTTGGAGTTGGGTAATTTCTTGCTTTATTCCGCATTTGAAACCCTCCCAAAGACAGTTTGCAACGTGATGCAAATCATTCATTCATTTGCAGTTCACGTTATCAATAGTATTTGATTAAGAAGGGACAACTAAACGTTAAATAAATGGTAATGGGGTGGTTCATTTGAAGGATTATCAAGAAAGGCTTGCAGAAATATTAGCTGAAAAAAATCAGCATTTATCATACACACAGGCTTTAACATGGGTTGAGCTTCTTTGGGATGATTTTGAGACCACTTATGCAAAAGCCGGGAGGGAATATAAGGGAAGCGAGATGACCGAAAGAATTGTCCGGCAGTGGATCGAAAATTATGGTGATAAGCTTCATGAATTTGTTGCAAGAAATCCAAAATATAAGCATTTGCTTGAGTTGGGGCAAAAAGATGTTCATTAAAAAACTGGGGCCAGGTGATGGTGAAAATACCTGGTCCCTTCTTATAAATTCCAGTCCCTCACTGTGTTAAAGTTTTAAAGTGTTGATGGCCAGTCTTCGATCTTTTTCATTTATCCGGGAATAATATCTAGCTTTTTCCTGAGCTTTTCCTCACTGAAAATCCAACCTGTATAGGAACGGAGAATATTCAAATTCTTGTCGAGTTGTACGACAGCAACAAAAGGGTAATATCCGTTGCTGCGGTAGCGTAAGTCGATAAAGCGAACCTCATAATAATTGTCATATTCATCTAGTTCCCAGCGGTAAACTGGTGAAAACGATAGAAAAGCGGAGAGGTTTTTATCTTTTTTTGCAACCTCCAAAACAGGTGATTTAGGAATGGGGACCCGATTGAACTGGTCAAGGATGCGTACATGTTTTTTATAAGCTCTGCCTACAAAAAATTGGTGTTTATTGGTGACAGCAATCCGCCACTGATGGAATTTTATCGTTGGCGCAATGATAATTTCCGATGCATCAGGTATCACTTTTTTTACAGCTTTTAGTATTATTCGTTTGTACTGGAAACGGATGATATAGTACACAATAATTACTGAATAGATGGCAAGAAACGTATAACCTGGATGTGCACCTAACGCCCAGAGAAATAAACCCATTACATGAATTGAGAAAATAAACGGATCGAAGGTATTTATAACCCCCAGTGCGACCCATTTCGACGAAAATGGACGCAAAGCCTGCGTGCCGTAGGCATTAAATATGTCGACAAAAACATGAAGGAAAACAGCCACAAATGTCCAAATCCATAAATGAGGCAAATTAGCTTCAGGGAAAAACGGATAAATAAGTGCGACAATGGCAAAAGGCCATATGAGTACGGCTGGTATTGAATGTGTAATTCCCCTGTGATTTCGGATATAAACAGCATTGTTTTTAAGCTTTAATAATGTATCTATATCAGGTGCCTGTGAACCGATGATGGTGGCTATTAACACACTGCTTGCTGTTGCCGAGCTTTCCATGACAGCAGGGTCAAGAGTAGCCAGTCCGCCAAGTGCCAGTCCCATAACTACGTGAGTGCCGGTGTCCAAGAGGAAAGCGCCTCCTTTTAAAATTAGTCATAGTTGCATGAACGTCAAATTAATAAAACTTGCATCAAAGGAGATGTGAAAATTGAAAAAACAGCTCCAAATGATTGTCTATTATGAGGTTAAAGATTCATTTTTTTCTCAATATAAAAAAGCGATGGATCATATAGTTGCTTTGCTGCCCTTATTCGGAGCGGAAGATATTAAGTGGAGGCAGATTGATTCAAAGCCTTATCGTGTAGTCGAATCTTTCCTCCTTCCCACTGAATCACACTATTTTGCTTTGAAAAAATTGAGAAAATCGAAAAATCATACTGTTTTCGGCTGCCTTGACCAATTCATTTCCGGAGGGCTTCAGCAAGTCGAGTGTTGTGCATTAAAAAAGGAACTGTAATATAATATGTCCATCTTTCAGTAAAGTTTAACATCTTGGAGGAACAAAAGTGTCGAAAACACATTTAGAAACGATTGAGAAAATGGATATTCAATCCTTTCAGCAAGATTTAATCAGCTGGTTCGAAAGAGAACAGCGGATTCTTCCTTGGAGAAAAGATCGGGACCCGTATAAAATCTGGGTTTCCGAAATTATGCTTCAACAGACGAGAGTAGAAACAGTGATTCCTTATTATAATCGTTTTATAGAACAATTCCCAACGATTGATGCCCTTGCAGAAGCAGATGAAGAAAAAGTATTAAAAGCGTGGGAAGGGCTTGGATACTATTCCAGGGCTAGAAACTTGCAGGAAGCTGTTAGAGAAGTTAAGGAAGTTTACGGCGGAAAAGTGCCGGATTCACGTGAAAAGATTGCTTCTCTTAAAGGTGTAGGGCCGTATACAGCCGGTGCCATTCTTAGTATAGCGTATGGTCTGCCGGAACCGGCAGTTGATGGCAATGTAATGAGGGTATTATCAAGAATTTTAACGATTTGGGAAGATATTGCAAGGCAGGCAACCCGAAAAATATTCGAAGAAGCCGTCAGAAAGCTGATTTCTTATGAAAATCCTTCCTACTTTAATCAAGCTCTAATGGAACTGGGGGCGATTATCTGCACTCCTACTTCTCCATCCTGTTTATTATGCCCGGTTAGAGAACATTGCCAGGCCTTTCACGAAGGCGTTCAAGAAAACTTGCCGGTAAAAACGAAAAAGAAGAAGCCAAAAAATGTGCAGCTTGCTGCAGCTGTGCTTTCAGATCAGGATGGAAACATTCTTATTCATAAACGGCCAAGCTCTGGCTTGCTCGCTAATCTTTGGGAATTTCCAAATACGGAAATCAATCTAACAATAAAAAATGATAAGGAGCAGTTATCGCAGTTTCTTAAACGCGAATACGGAGCAGATGCCATTATAGGGGAAGCAATAGGCCAAATTGAACATGTTTTTTCGCATGTAGTGTGGAATATTAACGTGTATAAAGGGACTATATTAAATAAAATAAAAGAAAACGATCATATAAGATTTGTTTCGCCTAAAAATCTCAAAGAATTTGCATTTCCTGTCTCTCATCAGAAAATGTTTACTCAATATTTAGAGTCAAACAGGAAAACGCTTTAACTTAAGCGTTCTCCATTTCGATGTACACTCAATCGAATGAGGTTTTCGTTCCATGAGAATAATTTGCTTCTGTGCGTTCAAGTCCCCCGCGCCGTTCAATTTCTTTTATAATTTCACGATGGATTGTCTGCCCTTCTGCATTTAAATAAGGAACCATCTGCTGAAGTGAATGATGAAAAAAGGCCAGTTCACTTTTTTCCCATTCTGTTTTCGGCAACATTGAAAGCTCGGTCATATCACGGCCAACATACATCACAAACACCCTTTCACCACATTTATATGATCTAAACCTAGTTTTTTTCTAACATTGTTTTCTATACATGGAAAAGTTAAAATATAAATAAAACGAGAAAAGAAAGGATTTTTGCTATGAGTCAAAAAGTAGCACTCGTAACAGGCAGCAGCAGAGGAATTGGCAAAGCAACAGCATTGCGGTTAGCCAAAAAAGGGTATGATATCGTTATTAATTATGCAAGAAGCAAATCAGCAGCACTTGAAACTGCAGGAGAAATAGAGCAATTAGGCAGGAAAGCGCTCGTTGTAAAAGCAAACGTTGGTGACGTTGAGAAAATTAAAAATATGTTTGAACAAATTAACAACGAATTCGGCAGACTTGATGTTTTTATCAATAATGCAGCTTCCGGAGTTCTTCGGCCGGCGTTGGAGATTGAAGAGTCCCATTGGGATTGGACAATGAATATTAACAGCAAGGCATTATTGTTCTGTGCAAAGGAAGCGGCCAAATTAATGGAAAGAAGCGGCGGCGGTAAAATTGTCAGCATAAGCTCGTTAGGATCCATTCGCTATTTGGAAAATTATACAACTGTCGGTGTTTCAAAAGCTGCTTTAGAAGCTTTAACAAGATATTTGGCGGTCGAATTAGCGCCAAAAAATATTGTTGTTAATGCTGTATCCGGGGGAGCGATTGATACGGATGCATTAAAACATTTTCCAAATCGGGAGGAACTTCTTCGGGAAGCAAAAGCAAAAACGCCTGCGGGCAGAATGGTGGAAATCGAAGACATAGTGAATACGATTATGTTCTTAATTTCAGATGAAGCAAGCATGATTAGAGGGCAAACAATCATTGTAGATGGAGGAATCTCTCTGTTAGTATAAATTTAATTGGTTTATTTTGGTATAAAAATGCTGGATAATTTCTTCCGCGAATGGATAAATTATTGTTCGTGGAGGTGATTACGATGGCAAACAATCAACAGCCAAATAAATCGCAAGCTGGTACTAACATTCAAGAAGTAAGACAACAAAACGCTCAGTCAGCTCAAAGTCAGGCAGCTGGTCAAGGTCAATTTGGTACTGAGTTTGCAAGTGAAACTAATGCTCAAGAAGTAAGACAACAAAACCAACAAGCTGAAGCGAAAAAGGCACAAAATTCCGGCCAATCCGGACAAAGCAATTAATAGCATAAGTTTTGGCACTCTTATTCGTAAGAGTGCTTTTTTATTTCCTAAATATTGGATCTCCTTTTTGAAGAAATTTGATATTTTTTTAAAATCATTTCCACTACTTCAAACGATAATCGTTAATAAACCATTCGACAAAACTTCCTCTCCATCAACATAAGTAGATAAAGGAGTTTAGAAGCCATCCACGAATAAATATATTAAAGAAACAAATGGGACGGTGATTGATATGCAGATGTTTAACCGCTTAGTAAATGAACAGATGAAAACAATGGAGAAGCTGTTGTATTTACAGAGTGAACTAGAACGTTGCCAAGAAATTGAACGTGAATTAATAATTCTGCAGGAAGAAGCTGAGCTTGAAAGCATCCAGTTGGAAATTGCAAAAATGAAAGAGGAACTGAAGGAAATACATAGAATATTTGGACTGCAGACAGAAGAGGTTATTCGGATTTATCAGGCTTCAAAAATTACATGTTAATGTTAGTCATTGTCTTTGAATGTCTTAAGCAGATCTTTTGCCGAAAATCAAGATTTTCTCTAAAGAGTCATAAAAAATGGCTCTTTTGTTTTAAATTCTTTTTTTAACCGTTATAATAATATAGAATAGGCTTCTTTCCTTGTTGTCTTTTCTCGATTGTTATCTCTGTATAAAAGAGTCTCAAACATGGAAACAATCTTCTTTAGAGGGAAGACCAATCGGAATTTGTCATCAGCCAAATTTTCACAATCAGGTGGCTGGATGTAATTACTTGTATATGTTGCAAAGCGTCCGGGATGAAAGTAGGGGTGAAAAATGGGCGTACCCATCGAAGGTGAATCAATTCAAATTCATAGTTATAAGCATAATGGGCACATCCATCGCGTCTGGGAAGAAACGACTGTATTAAAAGGGACGCAAAATCTTGTTATTGGCGGAAATGACCGTTCAATGGTTACAGAAGCAGATGGAAGGACCTGGATTACAAGGGAGCCTGCTATTTGTTATTTCCATTCACAGTACTGGTTCAATATTATTGGAATGATCCGGGAAGACGGAGTTTATTATTACTGTAACTTAAGTTCACCTTTTATATATGATAATGAAGCGTTAAAATATATCGATTATGATTTGGATATAAAGGTATTTCCTGATATGACATTTAATATATTGGACGAAGATGAGTATGAGCGACACAGAAAAGAAATGAATTACCCAGATGTGATCGACCAAATTTTGAAAAGAAATGTTGCCAAACTGATCCGGTGGATCCGTCAGCGTAAGGGTCCATTTTCACCTGATTTTATTGATATTTGGTATGAACGCTATTTGACATACAGACGCTAATTTTTGGATGTAAGTCCTGACCCGCAGCCTGTTGATACCGATTCAACAGGTTTTTTATATGTTTGAACTAGAAAAAAGAGAAAGATTTACTGTACCGGAGGGGGAGAAGGCTTGGACAGTATTCGAAGGTATTTACACTTTGTTAAACCGTATCGTTTGCAAATTATTGGGACGATCATTATTGGAGTAATCAAATTTGCCATTCCCCTGTTAATTCCACTGATAATTAAATATGTCGTTGATGATATCGTTTCAAATGATGTTCTTACAAAAGAGGATAAAATTAATAAATTGTATTGGATAATGAGCTTGATGCTCATCGTGTTTGTCGTACTTCGCCCTCCGATCGAATATTACCGCCAATATTTTGCCCAGTGGACTGCAAACAAAATATTATACGATATTCGGGACCGTCTTTTTACGCATCTTCAAAAATTAAGCTTTAAATATTATGCAAATACAAGGGCGGGAGAAGTAATATCCAGGGTTATTAACGATGTTGAGCAGACAAAGACTTTTGTCATTAGCGGTTTAATGAATTTATGGCTGGATACGGCTACGATTGTTATTTCCATAGCCATTATGTTTACGATGGATGTTTCTTTAACGATTGTTTCATTGATATTATTACCGTTTTATGCTTTCTCTGTTAATTATTTTTTTGGAAATTTGCGGAAGCTTACGAGGGTTCGTTCGCAAGCTCTTGCAGAAGTTCAGAGCTATTTGCATGAGAGAGTACAAGGAATGGCTGTTATTAAAAGCTTTGCGATTGAAGATTTTGAACAAACTCAATTTGATAAGCAAAACAGACACTTTTTAGCAAAAGCTTTAAACCATACACGCTGGAATGCAAAAGCTTTTGCCGTTGTTAATACGATAACCGATATTGCACCACTAATTGTCATTGGCTATTCAGGTTATCAGGTGATCCAGGAAAATTTATCATTGGGAACAATGGTTGCATTTATTGCTTACATTGACAGGCTTTACAATCCGTTAAGGCGGCTAGTCAATTCTTCAACATCTTTAACGCAATCATTCGCTTCGATGGACAGGGTTTTTGAGTTAATGGATGAAAAATATGATATTGAAGACTCCCCTGGTGCAATCGAATGTAAGGAAGTTCATGGGGATATTACTTTTGAAAATATAAGCTTCTCCTATTCTTCAGAAGAAGAAACTGTTTTAAGAAATATAAACCTTGAGGTGAAAAAGGGAGAAACAGTTGCCTTTGTCGGCATGAGCGGCGGAGGAAAATCATCTCTAGTAAGTTTGATTCCAAGATTTTATGATGTGACATCAGGTAGAATCTTGTTGGACGGGAAGGATATAAGAACTTTTAAAGTAAGGAGTCTCAGAGATAAAATCGGGATGGTTCTGCAGGACAATATTTTGTTTAGTGAGTCTGTTAAATTGAATATCCTGCTCGGCAAGCCTGATGCTTCCGATGAAGAAATCATTGAAGCGGCAAAAGCTGCAAATGCCCATGAATTTATTATGAATTTGCCTGATGGTTATGACACAACAATAGGAGAAAGAGGTGTCAAATTGTCCGGAGGCCAAAAACAGAGAATCGCGATCGCCAGAGTTTTTCTTAAGAATCCGCCAATACTGATTTTGGATGAAGCAACCTCAGCCCTCGATTTGGAAAGTGAACATTTGATTCAGGAGGCTTTAGAAAAATTAGCAAAGGACCGAACCACATTTATTGTCGCACACCGGCTATCGACTATTACCCATGCTGACAGAATTGTCTTAATTGAAAATGGGGAAATATCCGAACAAGGAACCCATGAAGAATTGATGAAGAAACAAGGCGGTTACTATAAACTATTTCAAGTGCAGCAGATCGACCATTAATAGTGTCGGCTTTTTTTTACCTAAATTTTCATGTAAATATTAACATTCATTTTACTAATCTATAAAAATATTTTAACAATACTTCTGTTAAATAGAGTTAGGAAATTTATTCTATCTCAAGGAGGAAGATGATGAAAAAGAAAGGAATTGCCATTGCTTTGGCTCTTGGGATTTTGGCACCAACATTGCATCCAGTTAAAGCCGCGACAAAAGAAGTAAAGATTGAATCGGTCACATTTAACGGTTCGAGAGTGCCAGCTACCGTTGAAGAAATGAGCAAACCGTTTACAACAGCTTCAGTTGTCGTAAAGTATTCGAATGGAAAAACAAAAAAATTCCCGCTTACATATAAAGAGCTATTTAAAACAACAGATAAATTTAAAATGTCAAATGGAGAAGTTTTCCAAGCTGGTACTCCGACGGATTATTATGGCGACCCCATTACGGACAAATCGGTGGATGGAAAACCTGTTCATTATGTATCTGACGCACCAGATGCAAACAGTCTGCTTCGACCAATGAAAGACGGTTCTTTGTACCTTGTTTCTCATTATGAATATGATTCGCTGGACAACGCAGGCAACCCGGCTTGGCGCCGCGTACCGGCTTCGATGACGTTAACGAAGCTGTATCAAAACATGAAAACAGGAGAGCTAAAAGTTTCAACAGTTGACAAAATTGACTTTTCAGCAGTTAACGGTTTATGGGTGCCGTGCAACGGTTCATTAACACCTTGGAATACCCACTTAGGTTCAGAAGAATATGAGCCTGATGCCCGCTCATTTGAATTTGACACACCAGATAAGCTCAGTCAATCAACAGCTCATTTAAAAGATTTTGCAAAGCTATATTTTGATGATGAGAAAAAAGCAAACCCTTATAATTACGGCTTTATTCCTGAAGTATTTGTCAGTTCTGACGGTATGACGCGTGTCGTAAAACATTATAGTACTGGACGCCGTTCCAATGAATTGATGGTTGTTATGCCGGATGAGCGTACTGCTTATTTTGGTGACGACGGAGAATATACAACGCTGTTTATGTACGTTGCTGATAAACCGCGTGATTTGTCAGCAGGGACATTATATGCGGCGAAATTTACGCAAACAAGTGCGGAAAACGGCGGAGCAGGCAATTTAGAATGGATTAAACTTGGACATGCAAGAGATAGTGAAATTAAACGTATGATTGATAAAGGTATTAAATTCAGCGATATTTTTGAAGTGTCTGATGTACCGAAGGAAGGTTTTATCCCTGTTAAGCAATACTCAGGCCAGAGTGCCAATTATGGTAAAATAGAATATTTAAAACTGAAGCCTGGGATGGAAAAAGCTGCGGCATTCCTAGAAACGCGCCGTTACGCGGCGATGTTGGGAGCAACAAGCGAGTTTAATAAAATGGAAGGCTTAGCGGTGAATGCGAAAGACAAAAAAGTATATGTAGCGATTTCTGATATTGGGAAAGGTATGGAGAAAAACGACCAAGACCCTACGGATCACATTCAGTTTGCAAAAGTGAAAGCTGGTGCGGTTTATGAGCTGAGCTTAAAGCCAGGACAGAAGAATATAACTGGTGAGCCGATTAGCAGCGGATATGTAGCTTCTACAATGAAGGCGCTTCTTGTTGGCGAAGATTTAGCGCAGCCGGACGCTTATGGGAATAAAGCGAACGTGAATAAAATTGCTGGTCCGGACAACTTAAGCTTCTCTGAGGATTATCGCACATTGTTTATCGGGGAAGATAGCAGCCAACATATTAACAATTTTGTATGGGCGTATAACGTTGATACGAAAAAGTTATCTCGCGTTTTATCCATTCCGGCTGGTGCAGAGGCAACTGGACTTCAAGCGGTCGATAACAGAAATGGATTTAGCTACCTAATGAGCAACTTCCAGCATCCAGGAGACGAATTAGACAATTTTGCGCCGACAGCGGTAAAAATTGAGGATGTGAAAAAAGCTGTTGACGCAACATATGGAATTGATCAAGCTGGTGCAGTCGGTTATATTCATGGATTACCGAATATTAAAAAGCTGCAGGAAGAATTAAAGAAACAGCCAAAAACACAACAAAGAAAAAATAGATAAATGATAAGAAAAAGTCTGCCCTGTAAATAATGGGCAGACTTTTTCTTAGTGTAATTGGCATGGGTGTAATCTAAAAGGTGAAGTTCAGAGCTGCGAAGGCAGAAGCAGCAGTAATTAGTGTCCGTAGTGACACGGAATTTGAAATAGGGGACTGATCACTTTACTCTTCAACTTTTTCAATTTCAACTTCATTATCCCTTTTGTGATAGGATTGAAAGCTATGAATGAGTAAATCAAGGTGTTCCAATTGTTCTCCGTATTCAATAATAGTTGAAACAACTTGCATCATGTGAAAAAACATCGCATCTTCAGGATCGTTAGATTCTTTTTGTAGAGCTAAAAATAATTCTAACAGCTCTTTTTTATTTAAACAAACCTTTGGGTCTTCATTTTCTCCATGGAGACGGGTTTTTCCGATAAATTTAAGGAGGAGCTGTTCATGATGGTTTATCAAGCAGTCTAGCTGCTCTTGAATGACTTCCTGAAATGACGTCGGCATTTCGAAAAATTCATTTTCGAATCGATGTAATTTTTTTAATGTTTCGAGCGATTTTTTAACGGCCGAAATCATTTGCCGGTAGATGACAAGCTTTCTCGATTTGGCTAGATCATTTCTCTTAAAATAATTCCTTTCCTCTTTGTACATCAAATAAAGCTGGTCAAGCTTAATCATATCTTCTTTTATTTTTTCGATACCATTTTTTAGTAATGTATACTCTGAGGCATGCCTTAGCCGAATCCATTTAGTGATTTCTTCTGTAATTTTAGTGATTTTATAATATAGTTTGTTCTCATATTTAGGCGGCAAGAAAACAAGGTTTACTATAAAAGCGGACAAAATACCAAGCATAATGGTTGAAAAACGCAATAGAGCAAACTCAATAAAATCTCCTCCGGGATTTTCCATAATTGCGATTAATGTAACGAGCGAAAGAGAAATGGTGTTTTCAATTTTCAATTTTAGATTGATGGTTATAACAATTATCGCCGCTAACCCAACAATTAAGAAATCGTTGCCTAAAAGTAGAACAAAAAAGACAGCAGTTATAGCTCCGATTATGTTCCCTTGAATTTGTTCTATAATAGATAAATATGACCGATAGATGGTAGGTTGAACAGCAAATATGGCTGCAATCCCTGCAAAAACGGGGGATTTTAGTCCGAACATCTTAGCCAGAAACAAGGCCAAAATGATTGCGATTCCCGTCTTAAATATGCGGGCACCAAGCTTCATGAAATATTGATTCCTTTCTTACGTAATAGTGAATAATCCATGTAAGCTAATTTTTCTATTATGTAATTATATACTAACAACTATTCGTTTCTGAACCAAACAAATGTACTATACAATGAAAGGCAAGGAAGTTCAAGGAACATATTTAGGAAATTTATTAAATTTCACAGTTTTTTTCTGCTTTGCTTAAACATTGCAAAAGGGACTGAATGTTGAGGAAAAAGCCCCCAGGATTCAGTCCCTTGATGACTTTATATTTTTTCTATTTATTCTGTTGAAACAGACGGATCTGCTTGTTCTTTAACAGGGATAATTTGTAAAAAGTGATTTTCCGGATTTTCTAAAAGAAGGGCAAGTGCTTTTGCTTCCGTTTCCTGGCCTTGCTGTTCAAGCATTAGAACATATTTTCCTAGAAGCTCTACCACATCCTGTTTTCCTCTTTCTGAAAGTGGTGTTATGGAAACTTTCGCTCCTTTCGCAATACGTCTTTGAATCGCTTCAACTGTTAAGCCCATTTCCGGCTGATGGCGTAAATAAACGACACCTCCCGTCATACCTGCGCAAATCCATGGACCAGGATCACCAAGTACAAGCCCTCTTCCATTCGTCATGTATTCAAATGCAAATCCTTTTATATTTGCTTTCGCACCGATATTTCCCATCTCTATTTTTGGAATTGGCTGTTTTAGCTGCCCGCCAATAATTATATCTGCACCGGAAAGGCGGATTCCAGCGCGGGCATCAGCATTTCCTTGCGCTACAAGCAATCCTTTTTGTGCGCCGTAGCCAAAACCTTTTCCGACTGAACCGTTGTAATAACGGCCGTCCTTTCCTTTTGATTTAAAGATAAGAATGGTTCCACCGATGGACGTTTTACCCACTCCATCTTGCCCTCCGCCGTCAACTTCTATATGAATACCTTCGCTATTGTAGGCACCAAGCCCATTTCCTAAAATGGATCTGCGGTATTTCAGATGGACAGGAGGGAGGTATTTATACGATCCATCAAGGCGTCCGCGAACTCGATGACAAGAGACACGGCTTCCAAGAATCCGCTGTTCTGATGTGATGCTTATGAACTCGCGGGACTGATGCAATTCTTCTTCAACAGCATCAAGATATTCTGCACCTGCCGCAACTTGAAGCTGCTTCGTTTCGAGAGAGGAAGCTGCTTCATATTGTGCAATCTGTCCAATTTCAAGTGTTTTTAACAAATATGTTAAATCTAGTTGGTCTTTTCCTTTTATTTGTTCAAGCAGATCTGATCTTCCGACTGCATCTTGCAATTTTTTAATTCCAATCGAAGCAGCGAGAGCTTTCAGTTCATTTCCAAAGGCCGTAAATAAATTTACAATTCCTTGAACAGCTGAATCAAATTGGCGAGGAACAAAGCGGCGAAGGCCGTGTTCTTTTGCTTGGGCCTCTGATTCAATTTGTGTTGCTATACCAACATGGCATGTATCTAAATGACAGCCGCGGCATGTAGTACAGCCGATGGCAAGCATTGAAAGTGTACCAAATCCGATCCGATTAGCTCCAAGTAACATCACTTTTAAGACATCTAGTGCACTTTTGATCCCGCCGTCTGCCCATAATTCCACTTTATCACGCAGACCGGCTTCAAGTAGTGCGTTATGTGCTGCTTTTACCCCGATTTCAACAGGCAGGCCGACATGTTCAAGAGCGTGGATTCTGGCTGCACCTGTCCCACCGTCAAAGCCACTTAAAGTAATGATATCTGCACCGGCTTTGGCAATCCCGACTGCGATTGTTCCGATATTTGGAACAACTGGAACTTTAACGGCTACTTTTGCTTTATCATTGGCCGTTTTTAGTTCGTGAATCATTTGTGCGAGATCTTCTATTGAATAAATATCATGATTATTTGAAGGAGAGATTAAATCAGAACCGATTGTGGCATTCCTTGCTTCTGCAATTTTTGCTGTAACTTTTGAACCTGGCAGATGACCGCCTTCGCCTGGTTTTGCCCCTTGCCCGATTTTAATCTCAAGCAAGTTTGAAGAATTTAATAGTTCAGCATTAACCCCGAATCGTCCAGATGCAACTTGCTGTCCGCGAGTTCTTGGATATTTTCCGAGCATATCTTTGATTTCTCCGCCTTCACCGTTTAAGCTGACCATATTTAGCCGTTCTGCTCCTTCAGCATAAGCACGGAAGGCTATTTCATTTTGCGATCCAAATGACATCGAAGAAATGACAAACGGCAAGTTGTGTTCTCCCACATTTATATCTACTTCATTCGGTGAAAGAGGAGTAGAAGCTTTCTTTAATCCAGTTAAATGGCGAATGGTGGTTGGATTTTGTTCCTCCTGCTCGCTGATTTTTTCACGATAGACGCTGTAATCTCCAGTTGCTGCCACTTCTCCGATTGCCTTCCATATTCTAGGGAATAAATGGAATGATTTCCCGATTCTCTCCTTTTCATTGTGATAATCCTTTGCTCTCTGAATAGCATCTTGTTTCATGGTTTCAAAGTTGTAGGAAAGCTCTTTTGAACCGAAGAAATTGACGATGTTCAAGTATTCCGCAACTTGTTCATTTAAGCCGATTGCGGAAAATAATCGTCCATATCCCCGAAGTTCATGGATTCCTAACGTAGAGATGACTTTTTCAAGTCCTTTTGTTAAAGCATTGTAAAGATTTGTTAATGGTTTTATTGACTCGTCAAAAACGGTCATAAACATATAGTAAGGGCTGATTAAATCTGCACCCAAGCCGTATGCCACAACAATGTCGTGTAAAGAGCGGATGGATGCAGACCTTAGAAGCAAAGAACATTCTCTTCTAAGATCTGCTTTTACGAGTGCTTGGTCGATGGCAGATGTTACAAGGTGCGGATCAATCCAAAGAGCGTTATCAAGATGTGCATTCGCATCATCCAATATCAGCAATGTCTTTCCATCTTTAACAGCGGTAACAGCCGCTTCGGAAAGGCGAACAAGCGCATTTTCAATCGTTTCTTCTGCTTTAAATGTCATAGGTAAATAGACTGCCAACTGTTGTTTTTGAAAATAATGAACAACCTGATCATAGCTAGGCTGTTGAAGCTCTTTTGAACACTCGTAGCCAGCTTTTCCCTCAATCAATAAAGGAGTTGTCAGTTCTATAACGGTTGATGTTTCTTGTTTTTTGAAAAGGTCCGGGCGACGGCCAATAACAGTTCGGGTAGAAAAATGTTCCATTTCCCGATCCCTGTCAATGGCAGGGTTTGTAACGACTGCTACACTTTCTTTAATAAAATCAGCGATATTTTTCCGTTCAGGATTAAGGGCAGCAAGAGGCGCATCGTGTCCAAGGGAACGAATTGGCTCGACACCTTTTTCTGCCATTTGCTCAATTAGCTGGACATGGTCACGTTCCCAGCCAAATGCTTTATATTGTCCATTATGAATTTTATCCGGATAATTCATTGTAATTGTTTTTTCTAAAAGTGGTGGCACGAGTCTCTTGCGAGTATCGGCTACATTTATTCTTTTGGAAAAACGTCGGTATACTTCTAATTGATATTGTTCTTGCTCAAAAACTTGCAAACTGTCAACCTTCCACTTTAGCCCGACTTTTTCTCCGGGAGCGAGTGGTTTAGGGTTATTCACATATTCACTTGAAGGAATAATCCCCGGCTCTGATGAAAACAGATAGGATGATTCTGTTTCGATCATCCATAATGGACGGAGTCCTAATGCATCTACGCTGAAAACAGCTTCATCACCAAAACGGGAAATGATACCCGCAGGTCCTTGGGCAAAATGGCCCCACGCTTCTCGGATATATGTGTACAAATCCTGAAGATGCTCTGGGTACACCTTTATTTCATTAATAATCGGAGGAAACATTATGTCCATAGCTTCAAAAAGAGAATAGCCATCACGGCAAATGAGTGTTTCGATCGTCCTGCTTAAGTCCTGTGAGTCACTTCCATCTTTTACAAGCGGAACACCAATCATTTTTGCTTCATCACGAAGCTTTGCAATGGTGTTTATTTCTCCGTTATGACCGAGTACACTGAACGGCTGAACACGGAAAAAACTTGATAGTGTATTTGTAGAATAGCGGTTGTGGCCTAAAGTCATAGTTGAAGCAATAAGAGGGCTCGCTAGATCTTTATAGTATTTAGGAAGGATGTCGCCTGCTCCCATTACTTTGTAAACAGCATGATGTTGGCTTAAAGAAGCAACGTGGACATTCTCATTTAATTCAAATTCAACAATCAACTCAAACAATGTTTTCGACAATTCCTGGCCGGTAAGGTCAGATGAGCAGGCGAACTGCCAAAACACCGGGTTTTCCTGAATCGCAATTGGACCAAGTGCAGAGGAGTCCGTAACTTCATCTGTTTGATATAGAATGTTAAAATTTAAGGCTTCTAGCTTAGTAGAAAGCTCCTTTTTTATAAACGCTGCATCTGTATATCTATTAATAAACACATGTCCGACGACAAAATTATCTTTTTCAGCTTGTTCAGGGTCCGCTCCAGCAGATCGCAATTTTTCCTTCCATAGTTTTCGAGGGATGTCGATATGAATTCCAACCCCATCTCCTTCGCCATTAATAAACCCCGCACGGTGGTTCATTGTAAGGAGAGCATTAATACAATTGTAAATATTTTCCCTCGTAGGAATTCTCTTTTTTTCCATGCATGCTACAATACCGCAGGCATCATATTCCTGGCGGTGAAAATCTTTAAATACAGAAGGACTCCATTGCTTGGTCATAGATTGTCGGCTTTGTTGTTGCGGAGGATAACTCCTTAAAGCCGGTTCACCTCCTAAGAAAAAAAATATTCAAATCCTCAAAAAAGAAGATTGAGATCAGAGCGGGAAATTATCGGATGGAAAAATAGCAATATCGAAATGCGCTAAAGAAACGAATTTTCAAAATTATATTTTTTAATATTATCATATTAATTTTCAGAAATCAACATAATTATGCATAAAGTTGGATAGGAAAATTGTTTGAAGAATTGGGAAATAGTTCTGTAAATATAGAAATGAAATCGTTTTCATTAATAAAAATGAAAAAAACTGGAGGACAAACTGTCCTCCGTGATGTATAAAAAATGAATAATTATTTGTTTGCTAATGAGTTAAAAGCATTCTGGACTGCATGAATCGTTGTTTTAATATCTTCTTCAGTGTGAGCGAGTGTAATAAACCATGCCTCATATTTTGAGGGTGCAAGGTTTATGCCTTGTTTAAGCATCAACTTGAAGAACTTTGCAAACATTTCACCATCAGTGTTTTCGGCTTGTTCATAGTTTTCAACTTTTTCGTTTGTAAAATAAACCGTTAATGCTCCTTTAAGGCGATTAATTGTGATCGGAATTCCGTGCTCTTCTGCTGCAGATAAGATCCCTTCTTCAAGCATAGCTCCAAGACGGTCCAAATGTTCATACACGCCTTCCTTTTGCAATACTTCAAGACAAGCAATACCCGCTAAAATGGATGCCGGGTTGCCAGCCATTGTTCCGGCTTGATAGGCAGGTCCTAGTGGAGCAACTTTTTCCATGATTTCTTTTTTACCGCCATATGCGCCGATCGGAAGCCCTCCACCGATAATTTTTCCGAGTGCGGTTAAATCAGGTTTAATGCCTAACATATCTTGTGCACCTCCATAGATGAAGCGGAAAGCTGTGATCACCTCATCATAAATGACAAGTGCACCCGCTTGATGTGTTAGTTCATTTACCTTCTCAAGAAATCCTGGTTTAGGCTCGACAATTCCAAAGTTGCCGACAATCGGCTCCACTAGTACTGCGGCAACCTGATCACCCCATTTTTCCAGCGCCTGTTTGAATGGTTCAATGTCATTATATGGTACAGTGATCACTTCCTGGGCAATGCTTTTTGGAACTCCTGCTGAGTCGGGAGTGCCTAATGTGGAAGGTCCTGAACCTGCCGCAACAAGTACAAGGTCAGAGTGGCCGTGATAACATCCGGCAAATTTAATAATTTTATCTCTCCCGGTATAGGCTCTTGCCACGCGAATGGTAGTCATAACTGCTTCCGTACCTGAATTGACAAAGCGGACTTTTTCCAGCCCGGGGATCGCTTCTTTAAGCATTTTAGCGAATTTTACTTCATGTGGTGTAGGTGTGCCATAAAGAACGCCAGTTTCCGCTGCTTTTTTTATTGCTTCGGTAATATGCGGATGGGCATGACCGGCAATTATCGGACCGTATGCTGCCAGATAATCAATGTACTTGTTTCCGTCAACGTCCCAGAAATAAGCGCCTTTGGCTCGTTCCATGACGACAGGTGCACCGCCGCCAACTGCTTTGTAAGAACGTGAAGGACTGTTAACACCTCCAACAATATGTTCTAAAGCTTCTTTATGTAATTGTTCAGATCTAGTAAATTGCATAAGTTGCCTCCTTAAAGATTGCTGCAAATCTATTTTATCATGTTTTTTCTAAATTAAAGATTTTATTAACCTTAAAGGATGATGCATGTAATTTGTCTTAATTAGCTTGAATGAGTAAACTTTTTTTGTGGAAAAGGGGCGGAGCTGCGCGAACAAAATTAAAAATGTAAATCTGCTTGAGCAAGAATCCTCGTTTAGTTTTGTAAATAGATAGAGCTTGACTTCGCTCACACCGCCTTATTATGTTGGTTTTGTTTTTAAATGAGACCTATTTCCATGTCATGGTTGGGAGTAAAAACTCATGAAAGTTTTTTAAGAACTTTGAAGGCAGGAGGAGAAACAATGGGAGATGCGATTGTCGTCCGTAATTTGCGTAAAGAATTTAAAGTATACTCAAGCCGGAGCGGACTGAAGGGTGCTTTTCGCGACCTTTTTACAAGGAATTACAAAATTGTTCCAGCTGTTAATGATATCAGCTTTCATGTGAAGCAGGGAGAAATGGTTGGTTACATCGGGGAAAACGGGGCAGGTAAATCAACGACAATTAAGATTCTTACCGGAATCTTAACTCCGACATCGGGACTGGTTTCTGTAAATGGAATGGACCCGCATAAAGAGAGGGAAAAATTCGTTCAAACAATTGGTGTTGTATTTGGTCAGCGATCACAATTATGGTGGGATATTGCTGTTCAGGAATCGTTCCGGCTTTTAAAAAAAGTTTATAAAGTTTCCGATGCACAATATAACGAACATATGGACCATGTGATAAAATCATTGGAAATCGAACCGTTATTGGACAAACCTGTTCGCAAGCTGTCCCTAGGGCAAAGAATGCGTTGTGAATTGGCGGCTGCCTTAATCCATAATCCCCGGCTATTATTTTTGGATGAACCGACAATTGGGCTGGATGTACTTGTAAAATTAAAGATTCGCGAATTCTTAAAAGAAATAAATAAAAAATATAATACTACTATTTTGCTCACAACCCACGATCTTTCTGACATAGAAGCCTTGTGCGAGCGGGTTATTATGCTGGATGGAGGTCAAATCATTTATGATGGCTCATTAAGGAAACTAAAAGATCAGTGGGGAGAGGGAAAGGAGATTCAATTCCAATTTATTGAAGAAGCAAAAATTTCTGATTTAGAAAGGCTGACTTCCAGCTTGGGAGTTAAGTGGAATAAAGGCGAGAAAGACCAAATCTTTACTGCACATATGGAAGACAACGATGATAAAGTTTCGCGCTTAATTTCTATTGTAGTTTCTTCCTACAAAATTAAAGATGTCAAAGTAAATGAAATATCAACGGAAGAAATCATTCGTAATATCTATGAAAAAGGCATTTTGTGAGGAGAGGTTAATGGAAAAATATTTGGAAATGATACGGATTCGATTTTTAATGATGCTGGCCTATCGAACGAATTATTATAGTGGAATTCTAATTTATACAATTAATATTGGAGTTTATTATTTCATTTGGAATTCGATATATGGCGGAAAAAGCAATATAGAAGGTTTATCGGCTGCTCAGATGACAACTTACGTCGCAGTTGCCTGGATGGCCAGAGCTTTTTATTTCAACAATATTGACCGTGAAATGGCGATGGAAATTAAAGAAGGGAATGTAGCAATTGAATTGATCCGCCCTTACTATTACCTCGGCATGAAAACTATGCAGGGACTTGGGGAAGGGATTTTTCGGCTGTTCTTTTTTTCAATCCCTGGGATGGTAATTGTATCAATTATTTTTTCGCTTAGATTTTCTGCTGACTTATCAGTATGGATGCTATTCGCAGTTTCTATTTTATTAAGTTTTTTTATTAATACACAAATCAATTTGCTAACAGGAATTACTACTTTTTTCTTATACAATAATATTGGATTAATTCGGGCAAAACGGGTCATTATAGATTTGTTTTCTGGACTGCTTTTGCCGATCAGTTTTTTTCCGGCATGGGCGCAAGATATAATGAAGTTTCTTCCTTTTCAAGGAATCAGCTATATACCGAGCATGATTTTCACGGAAGGGTTTTCAAGAAGTGAAGCAATCGATGCATTAATTTTTCAAGGTATTTGGGTGATTGTCCTTATTTTTCCAATTCAGATTCTCTGGATGGCTGCGAAAAAACAATTGATCATTCAAGGGGGATGACAAATGTTTTATGTTTCGATATTTTTTCAATATGTTGCCCAATATATGAAGACAAGACTGCAATACCGTGTGGATGTATTTGTTGAGTTGATATCCGACTTATTGCTTCAAGCTGTGAATCTAATTTTTATTTTAGTGGTTTTCGGACATACCGATTTATTAAACGGATGGAGTAGAGATGAAATTATCTTTATCTATGGTTTTTTTCTAGTACCTTACGCTATTTTTTCAGCGTTCTTTAATATATGGGATTTTAATGAGAGGTACATAGTGAAGGGTGAATTTGACAGAGTTTTAACTCGCCCCATTCATAGCTTGTTCCAGGTCATTTTGGAAAGAATTGAACTTGAATCTTTATTCGGAGCCGTAACCGGTCTAATCGTAATGTTTTATGCAGGAGCAAGGATGGATTTACAAATCAGCTGGTATGATCCATTTTTATTTGTCCTGTTTGTTGCCGGCGGTGTGCTTGTTTATGCAGGAACTTTTATCATGATTGCATGTATAAGTTTTTTCGCTGATGCAAACACATCGATTATGCCGATGATGTACAATATCGGAAATTATGGCAGGTATCCAGTTGATATATATAATCGCGCTATCCGTTTTATTTTAACATGGATACTCCCGTTTGCTTTTGTCGGTGTTTATCCGGCTGCTTATTTTCTTAAGAAAACAGAATGGTATGCATATTCCTTTTTGACTCCTATCATTGGGGCAGTTTTCTTCATTTTATCAGTGCTGTTATGGAATGCGGGTGTAAAACGGTACAGGGGTGCAGGGAACTAAGCCAGGTCAATCCATCTGGCTTTTTTCTTATTGTCCAGCTCCGCTTTCTATATAGTAAACAAGCTTGCATAAGGAATTCTCTGTTCGCGTATAGATGAAATAAGTGATGCAGAAAAGAGGGAATAAAATGGTGTTTTACATATTGTTATCAAGTGTAATTTTCTGTATTGCAATGAGTCTGCGTACTTTGTTTTTACCAAATACATTAAAGGGCAAGCTTGTTTCATTGGAAAATTTTTTATTTTTGGCATTTCTCTATGCCACGATCATGATCGGATTTGGCTTAATTTATATTTTGTTTGAGTTCAACGGAAATGCTGTCATCCTGGAAAACGGAAGAATTTTACAAGGCGACTTTTTTAAAAAATTGGAAACTTCTATATATTTCAGCACCATCACACTTTTCTCTGTTGGGTACGGAGATATCGTCCCCGTGGGTATCGGAAGAACAGTGGTTGTTCTTGAGGCGTTGGTAGGGTATACAATTCCGGCTGCTTTTGTTGCGAAAGCGGTTCTGGATGGTGAAAAATAAAGTGAAATTTCAATTAGTATAGTTGTATTTCACAGATATATTGGATAGGCTTATGATTAGAACTAATTTTGAGATTTGGAGGGATCGTAATGCCAGTTTCTACTGGAGAACTTGCCCCGGATATTGATCTTCCTGCCAGCAATGGAAAAAAAGTCAAACTGTCAGATTTTCGCGGTAAAAATATTGTCCTCTATTTTTATCCGAAGGATATGACCCCTGGCTGCACGACAGAAGCTTGTGATTTTAGGGATGCGTATCAAGAATTCTCCAATGCTAATACAGTGATTTTAGGAGTAAGCCCTGATCCAATTAACAGGCATGAAAAGTTTATTGAAAAACACGGTCTTCCTTTCCTTTTATTAGCTGATGAAGATCATAAACTAGCAGAAGCATTTGGTGTTTGGAAGTTAAAGAAAAATTTCGGCAAAGAATATATGGGTATTGAAAGGTCAACATTTATCATTGATAAAGACGGGAAAATAGTGAAGGAATGGAGAAATGTTAAAGTAAAGGGCCATGTTGAAGAAACATTGCAATATGTCCGTGAGAATTTAACGTCATAACAATAAAGCCTATTTTTTAATAACGAGGCTTTTGTCCATTCATGAAACCGAGTTTTGAATATCATTGTATTAGGGCATACCTCCTCAGATAAGTTTATTGCGGATCCATATGGGTCCGCTTTTTTGTGTGACGGGCCGTTATGTAAACAATTATATGGAAGTTTAAGAACAAATTGTTCACCAAAAGTAAATGAAAATTATTTATACAGCTTCGGAATATTGACAAAAGTAGTTAATTCTTAGTACACTAATTATATTATAAAGATTATAAAGTAAGAATTTTTGTTAGAAAAGAGGTGCATGGCGATGGAACACAAGCAGTTAAAAGAAGCGCTGGAAACCTTAAAAGAAACGGGAGTTCGTATAACTCCACAACGTCATGCGATACTTGAATATTTAATAAACTCAATGTCACACCCGACAGCTGATGAAATATATAAAGCTTTAGAAGGGAAGTTCCCGAATATGAGTGTGGCAACAGTTTACAATAATTTAAGGGTATTTCGTGAAGTTGGCCTCGTTAAAGAGTTGACTTATGGCGATGCATCAAGCAGATTCGATTTTGTCACAACTCATCATTACCATGTAATTTGTGAGAGTTGTGGAAAAATCGTTGATTTTCATTACCCTGGCCTTAATGAGGTTGAACAGCTCGCTTCCCATGTGACTGGATTTAAAGTTAGTCACCATCGTATGGAAATTTACGGTACTTGTCCTGAATGTTCAAGTAAAGAAAACCATTAATTCGTTATTGAAGCCGGTAGCATTTGCTATTCGGTTTTTTATGTGTTTAAAATTTGAAAAAATGGCCTCTCAAAGAATGAGAAGGCCGTTTTTTACTTCTTCCTATTGTATTTTTCATCAAATTCTTTTCCCTCAAGCTCGGGATCAAGAGTTAAAGGTTCCCGGCAGTACATACACATATCCACTCTGCCGAGCATTTTTGTTGGTTTATTGCAATTAGGACAAATGACTTGAACAGTTTTAGTTGATAACATGCCAATCCAGAAATAAACAATTGTACTAGCAATAATAAAGAGCAAACCTAGAATCATAAATATAGTCATGATCAGAGGATGATTTCTGAAGTAAATCCCAACATACATAACTACAAAGCCAATAAAAATTAAACTTAATGCAAAAGTGCGAATTTTATTTATTTTACTTGTATATTTTGCCATGCATTGTCCCTCCTAAAGATTAACTATATCATATCATTTGTGATTGAATAAATGTTATTGTTTCAAGTTGGTAAAATGGTCTTTTATTTTAGAAGGAGATATTTTTTGAGATGTCGAATTTATACGCTAACAATTTTTTTGGAGGAATGATTATGGAAGACGCCCTTCGGCCTATCTACCAGGAACGTGCAAGCCATAAGGATACACTTGGTGTATTAATGATTGAAAAAAAACAAAAGGCAATTCCGACAACTGATACATTTGATAAGGTTTTACTAATAATTGTTAAAAGTGCGGATATGCCCGTTTTTATAAAACATTACACGTTTGAAGAGAAAAAAGCGGCAATGCACATTGTGACTCAAAAACAATTAAATGAGTGGCTGTTATTGGGATCAAACCGAAAAGTGGTTGAATGGATTTTTGACGGAAAAGTTCTTTTTGACCGAAATGAATACATTCATAACTTAAAAAATGAGCTTAGAGAATTTCCTTTCTCTGGCAGGAAAATAAAAATGGGATTAGAATTTGCAAAATTAATTAGAAGATACATGGATGGAAAGTCGTTTTTTAATAACCAGCATTATTTAGATGCCTATAATCATGTTGTACATTCACTTCATCATCTTGCCCGGCTTGCGGTGATAGAGAATGGATTTCACCCGGAAGTTACCGTTTGGAACCAGGTCAAACAAATTGATCCTGAAATTTTTAAACTTTACGAGGAACTAGTAAATAGTGAAGAAACACTCGAAAAGCGTTTGGAGTTGCTGTTTTTAGCAAGTGATTTCTTAATTTATTCAAAAACAAATCTTGGAACTTCCCACTTATTGGAGATTTTAAGAGAAAAAACATATTGGTCGTTCAGCGATATTATGGAACATCAAGAGCTTGCTGGCTATTCGGTAGATCTTGGAGTTCTTTTAGAATATCTTATCGAGAAGAATATAATTGAAGTAGTTAATAAGGAAACAAAAGGCCAAGGGATATTCCATAGATATTACAAGGTAGCAGAAAAATTATTGTAAAAAAACAAAAAAACTGTTGACCTTTTTAAAAATACTTGCTATATTAATATCCGTCGCTGCAAAAGAAACAAAAACTCTTTTGCTGGTGACGGATTTATTCTTAAAAAAGGTGTTGACTTACTAAACACCGCATGATATATTAAAAAAGTCGCTTCTAAGTGACTTGCTAAAATGTTCCTTGAAAACTGAACAAACAAAAGCGTCAACGTTAATTCTATTATTTATGAGCATATCTTACTCTTTTTTGGAGAGTTTGATCCTGGCTCAGGACGAACGCTGGCGGCGTGCCTAATACATGCAAGTCGAGCGGACCGATGGGAGCTTGCTCCCTGAAGTCAGCGGCGGACGGGTGAGTAACACGTGGGCAACCTGCCTGTAAGACTGGGATAACTTCGGGAAACCGGAGCTAATACCGGATAATCCTCTTTCCCGCATGGGAAAGAGCTGAAAGATGGCTTCGGCTATCACTTACAGATGGGCCCGCGGCGCATTAGCTAGTTGGTGAGGTAACGGCTCACCAAGGCGACGATGCGTAGCCGACCTGAGAGGGTGATCGGCCACACTGGGACTGAGACACGGCCCAGACTCCTACGGGAGGCAGCAGTAGGGAATCTTCCGCAATGGACGAAAGTCTGACGGAGCAACGCCGCGTGAGCGAAGAAGGCCTTCGGGTCGTAAAGCTCTGTTGTCAGGGAAGAACAAGTACCGTTCGAATAGGGCGGTGCCTTGACGGTACCTGACCAGAAAGCCACGGCTAACTACGTGCCAGCAGCCGCGGTAATACGTAGGTGGCAAGCGTTGTCCGGAATTATTGGGCGTAAAGCGCGCGCAGGCGGTTCCTTAAGTCTGATGTGAAAGCCCACGGCTCAACCGTGGAGGGTCATTGGAAACTGGGGAACTTGAGTGCAGAAGAGGAGAGCGGAATTCCACGTGTAGCGGTGAAATGCGTAGAGATGTGGAGGAACACCAGTGGCGAAGGCGGCTCTCTGGTCTGTAACTGACGCTGAGGCGCGAAAGCGTGGGGAGCGAACAGGATTAGATACCCTGGTAGTCCACGCCGTAAACGATGAGTGCTAAGTGTTAGAGGGTTTCCGCCCTTTAGTGCTGCAGCTAACGCATTAAGCACTCCGCCTGGGGAGTACGGCCGCAAGGCTGAAACTCAAAGGAATTGACGGGGGCCCGCACAAGCGGTGGAGCATGTGGTTTAATTCGAAGCAACGCGAAGAACCTTACCAGGTCTTGACATCCTCTGACAATCCTGGAGACAGGACGTTCCCCTTCGGGGGACAGAGTGACAGGTGGTGCATGGTTGTCGTCAGCTCGTGTCGTGAGATGTTGGGTTAAGTCCCGCAACGAGCGCAACCCTTGACCTTAGTTGCCAGCATTCAGTTGGGCACTCTAAGGTGACTGCCGGTGACAAACCGGAGGAAGGTGGGGATGACGTCAAATCATCATGCCCCTTATGACCTGGGCTACACACGTGCTACAATGGATGGTACAAAGGGCTGCGATGCCGCGAGGCTGAGCCAATCCCAAAAAACCATTCTCAGTTCGGATTGCAGGCTGCAACTCGCCTGCATGAAGCCGGAATCGCTAGTAATCGCGGATCAGCATGCCGCGGTGAATACGTTCCCGGGCCTTGTACACACCGCCCGTCACACCACGAGAGTCTGTAACACCCGAAGTCGGTGAGGTAACCGCAAGGAGCCAGCCGCCTAAGGTGGGACAGATGATTGGGGTGAAGTCGTAACAAGGTAGCCGTATCGGAAGGTGCGGCTGGATCACCTCCTTTCTAAGGATTATTCGAAAAGCAAAGGCGACTGGTCAGCCTCGACAAGCGCTGGAGCTTCTGGCGGAAAAGTCCAAAAGACTTTGACAGAAGAAGCGAAGCGACTCGAGAGGCTAGGCCCGTAGCTAGACATTACAACAGAATAGTTGATCGCTTTTGTTTGTTTAGTTTTGAGGGAGCAATTCCTCAGAACTTCGTTCTTTGAAAACTAGATAATGTGAAGAAGGCAAAAGAAGAACCGAGTATCGCCATTTTAGGTTTCAAACCTTGAAGGTTAAGTTAGAAAGGGCGCACGGTGGATGCCTTGGCACTAGGAGCCGATGAAGGACGGGACTAACACCGATATGCTTCGGGGAGCTGTAAGTAAGCGTTGATCCGGAGATTTCCGAATGGGGAAACCCCCTATCCGTAATGGGATAGGATCCTAGCCTGAATCCATAGGGTTAGGAGGGCAGACCCGGGGAACTGAAACATCTAAGTACCCGGAGGAAGAGAAAGCAAACGCGATTCCCTGAGTAGCGGCGAGCGAAACGGGAACAGCCCAAACCAGGAGGCTTGCCTCCTGGGGTTGTAGGACACTCAACATGGAGTTACAAAGGAACGGAGTAGACGAAGAGGTCTGGAAAGGCCCGTCAGAGAAGGTAATAACCCTGTAGTCGAAACTTCGTTCCCTCCTGAGTGGATCCTGAGTACGGCGGGACACGTGAAATCCCGTCGGAAGCAGGGAGGACCATCTCCCAAGGCTAAATACTCCCTAGTGACCGATAGTGAACCAGTACCGTGAGGGAAAGGTGAAAAGCACCCCGGGAGGGGAGTGAAAGAGAACCTGAAACCGTGTGCCTACAAGTAGTCAGAGCCCATTCATGGGTGATGGCGTGCCTTTTGTAGAATGAACCGGCGAGTTACGATCACATGCAAGGTTAAGTCGAAGAGACGGAGCCGCAGCGAAAGCGAGTCTGAATAGGGCGAATGAGTATGTGGTCGTAGACCCGAAACCAGGTGATCTACCCATGTCCAGGGTGAAGTCCAGGTAACACTGGATGGAGGCCCGAACCCACGCACGTTGAAAAGTGCGGGGATGAGGTGTGGGTAGCGGAGAAATTCCAATCGAACTTGGAGATAGCTGGTTCTCTCCGAAATAGCTTTAGGGCTAGCCTCAAGTGTGAGAGTCTTGGAGGTAGAGCACTGTTTGGACTAGGGGCCCTCATCGGGTTACCGAATTCAGACAAACTCCGAATGCCAAAGACTTATCCTTGGGAGTCAGACTACGAGTGATAAGATCCGTAGTCAAAAGGGAAACAGCCCAGACCACCAGCTAAGGTCCCAAAGTATACGTTAAGTGGAAAAGGATGTGGAGTTGCTTAGACAACCAGGATGTTGGCTTAGAAGCAGCCACCATTTAAAGAGTGCGTAATAGCTCACTGGTCGAGTGACTCTGCGCCGAAAATGTACCGGGGCTAAACGTATCACCGAAGCTGTGGGTGGACACCGTTTGGTGTCCGCGGTAGGAGAGCGTTCTAAGGGCGTTGAAGCTAGACCGGAAGGACTGGTGGAGCGCTTAGAAGTGAGAATGCCGGTATGAGTAGCGAAAGATGGGTGAGAATCCCATCCACCGAATGCCTAAGGTTTCCTGAGGAAGGCTCGTCCGCTCAGGGTTAGTCGGGACCTAAGCCGAGGCCGAAAGGCGTAGGCGATGGACAACAGGTTGATATTCCTGTACCACCTCTTTTCCGTTTGAGCGATGGGGGGACGCAGGAGGATAGGGCAAGCGCGCTGCTGGATTAGCGCGTCCAAGCAGTTAGGCCGCTAACGAGGCAAATCCCGTTAGCAGAAGGCGGAGCTGTGACGGCGAGGGAAATGTAGTACCGAAGTTCCTGATTCCACACTGCCAAGAAAAGCCTCTAGCGAGGAAAAAGGTGCCCGTACCGCAAACCGACACAGGTAGGCGAGGAGAGAATCCTAAGGTGAGCGAGAGAACTCTCGTTAAGGAACTCGGCAAAATGACCCCGTAACTTCGGGAGAAGGGGTGCTTTTCTGGGTGCATAGCCCGGAAAAGCCGCAGTGAATAGGCCCAGGCGACTGTTTAGCAAAAACACAGGTCTCTGCGAAGCCGCAAGGCGAAGTATAGGGGCTGACGCCTGCCCGGTGCTGGAAGGTTAAGAGGAGGGGTTAGCTAAAAGCGAAGCTCTGAATCGAAGCCCCAGTAAACGGCGGCCGTAACTATAACGGTCCTAAGGTAGCGAAATTCCTTGTCGGGTAAGTTCCGACCCGCACGAAAGGCGTAACGATCTGGGCACTGTCTCAACGAGAGACTCGGTGAAATTATAGTACCTGTGAAGATGCAGGTTACCCGCGACAGGACGGAAAGACCCCGTGGAGCTTTACTGCAGCCTGATATTGAATTTTGGTACAGCTTGTACAGGATAGGTAGGAGCCTGAGAAGCCGGAGCGCCAGCTTCGGTGGAGGCGTCGGTGGGATACTACCCTGGCTGTATTGAAATTCTAACCCGCGCCCCTGATCGGGGCGGGAGACAGTGTCAGGTGGGCAGTTTGACTGGGGCGGTCGCCTCCTAAAAAGTAACGGAGGCGCCCAAAGGTTCCCTCAGAATGGTTGGAAATCATTCGCAGAGTGTAAAGGCATAAGGGAGCTTGACTGCGAGACCTACAAGTCGAGCAGGGACGAAAGTCGGGCTTAGTGATCCGGTGGTTCCGCATGGAAGGGCCATCGCTCAACGGATAAAAGCTACCCCGGGGATAACAGGCTTATCTCCCCCAAGAGTCCACATCGACGGGGAGGTTTGGCACCTCGATGTCGGCTCATCGCATCCTGGGGCTGTAGTCGGTCCCAAGGGTTGGGCTGTTCGCCCATTAAAGCGGTACGCGAGCTGGGTTCAGAACGTCGTGAGACAGTTCGGTCCCTATCCGTCGCGGGCGCAGGAAATTTGAGAGGAGCTGTCCTTAGTACGAGAGGACCGGGATGGACGCACCGCTGGTGTACCAGTTGTCTTGCCAAAGGCATAGCTGGGTAGCTATGTGCGGACGGGATAAGTGCTGAAAGCATCTAAGCATGAAGCCCCCCTCAAGATGAGATTTCCCATAGCGTCAAGCTAGTAAGATCCCTGAAAGATGATCAGGTTGATAGGTCTGAGGTGGAAGCGTGGCGACACGTGGAGCTGACAGATACTAATCGATCGAGGACTTAACCAAATTAAAAAGCGGAAGAAGTCCGCAAATGATACTCATTGTTCTTCACTTCTTCATGCATTATCTAGTTTTGAGAGAATGAAATTTCCTCTTGAAAAAATCAAAAAAGGCATTATAATAATATATGTCTTTGGTCACTAGTCTGGTGGCGATGGCGAGAAGGTCACACCCGTTTCCATACCGAACACGGAAGTTAAGCTTCTCAGCGCCGATGGTAGTTGGGACATTGCCCCTGCGAGAGTAGGACGCTGCCAGGCTGAATAATAAAATTATTCCGCAGTAGCTCAGTGGTAGAGCAACGAGCAAAGCTTCAATGAATAAGCTGCGAGTTGTACCCATCGAGCCGCATCTTGACTAAGCTTACCGAGATGGGGACATTCGGCTTAGCTAGACAAGGATTAGTAAGTAATACTAACTATTCCGCAGTAGCTCAGTGGTAGAGCATTCGGCTGTTAACCGAACGGTCGTAGGTTCGAATCCTACCTGCGGAGCCATTGGGAGAGCTGTCCGAGTGGTCGAAGGAGCACGATTGGAAATCGTGTAGACGGTTAACGCTGTCTCAAGGGTTCGAATCCCTTGCTCTCCGTCATCAATAATTTTTCTATGGCCCGTTGGTCAAGTGGTTAAGACACCGCCCTTTCACGGCGGTAACACGGGTTCGAATCCCGTACGGGTCACCACTTCTTATTTTGGAGGATTAGCTCAGCTGGGAGAGCACCTGCCTTACAAGCAGGGGGTCGGCGGTTCGATCCCGTCATCCTCCACCATCCAAAAGAAAAATCGAATGGAAATACTAAATGTAATATTATCGTCGCGGGGTGGAGCAGTCCGGTAGCTCGTCGGGCTCATAACCCGAAGGTCGCAGGTTCAAATCCTGCCCCCGCAATCTGGTCCCGTAGTGTAGCGGTTAACATGCCTGCCTGTCACGCAGGAGATCGCGGGTTCGATTCCCGTCGGGACCGCCATCCCATCATATACATAATTATAGATTTTTAACGAATTATAAAAAAATTAGGCTCGGTAGCTCAGTCGGTAGAGCAAAGGACTGAAAATCCTTGTGTCGGCGGTTCGATTCCGTCCCGAGCCACCATTTTAGCCGGTGTAGCTCAATTGGCAGAGCAACTGACTTGTAATCAGTAGGTTGGGGGTTCGATTCCTCTCGCCGGCATCGCTAAAATTTATTGATCTAATTAAATGTTCATGTTATAATCATAATCTCTTGGAGGGGTAGCGAAGTGGCTAAACGCGGCGGACTGTAAATCCGCTCCCTCAGGGTTCGGCGGTTCGAATCCGTCCCCCTCCACCATTGTAATAGGGGTATAGTTTAACGGTAGAACAGAGGTCTCCAAAACCTCCGGTGTGGGTTCGATTCCTACTACCCCTGCCAATCTTTATGGCGGCTATGGCGAAGTGGTTAACGCATCGGATTGTGGCTCCGACATTCGTGGGTTCGATTCCCACTAGTCGCCCCATATGATATGTATAATTTGTTATTAATGGGCTATAGCCAAGCGGTAAGGCAACGGACTTTGACTCCGTCATGCGTTGGTTCGAATCCAGCTAGCCCAGCCATTATGCGGAAGTAGTTCAGTGGTAGAACACCACCTTGCCATGGTGGGGGTCGCGGGTTCGAGTCCCGTCTTCCGCTCCAATTTATACGGCGGCATAGCCAAGTGGTAAGGCAGAGGTCTGCAAAACCTTTATCACCGGTTCGAATCCGGTTGCCGCCTCCATTTCTTATTTTATATAATTAGTGGACAGGTCTTAATGTGGAATACGCCGGGGTGGCGGAACTGGCAGACGCACAGGACTTAAAATCCTGCGGTAGGTGACTACCGTACCGGTTCGATTCCGGTCCTCGGCACTGCCAAAAAATTATTAATATGCCGGTGTGGCGGAATTGGCAGACGCGCACGACTCAAAATCGTGTGGGTTTATCCCGTGTCGGTTCGACCCCGACCACCGGTACCATATATAACAAAAAGCCTGTAAAGTCAATGCTTTGATTAATTTAGAGCATTGGCTTTTTTGTTTTTTAAAGAATTAAAGCTAAAGGCTAATCGTGTACACAACATGACTACACGCCCACCGCTTAATTGGATGCCTTTAGGATTATGTTAATCTTAAAGGGGGAGAAAATTTGGCAAAAATACGTGCTATGAAAAGGGTGGAATTAGAAAAAACTTTGCAATAACTTTACGATGGTTTTCAGCTAGAAAACAGAGGAAAAAACTTATCCGAATTGACAATCCGTTTTTATGAGCAAAATTTAGTACCTTTCTTCCGCTTTACAGTGGAAATAGGGTTGAGTACGTTAGAGAGATTGAGAAAGTTAGCGGAACGAGTTAGATTTCATTATTATGAATCGTTTGGTAAATATTCAGGTAGGGGATGTGAAAAGCACATAAAGTTCTTCACTCAACATCAAGGGAATATAAACATTTTATGGGCAATAATTGAAACAAAAGAAGAGCAAAGACGTATTAAAAAAGAACTAATCGATATTTTACAGCCTAAGTACGAAACAATGAAAAAAGAGGGGCTGCTTTACTAATCAAGCCACTGTAATGGAAGAATTTTTTAAATTACTAAAGGAGTGATAAATTCAATGATTTATCGCTTTTATAATCAGGATAAAGAATATGAAAGCTGGTGCAAGGAAAATCAAAGTGGATTTGTTTTTAACTATTATGGTGGAACATTAGACAGAGCTGATATGAACAAAATACATAAGGTGGTTTGTCCTTTTCTTTGGAGAAAAGCTGATGAAGGGAAAAGAACTACTACATATGAAAATGTGTGTTCGGAAAACCTTGATGATTTAATTGAATTTGTAAAAAACGAGCGTGGTTCTTCTTGGTCATTTTGTAAAGGGGTTTATTGTTTCGGAGAATAAACATTGATTTAAAAAGCTGTTTTATTTTAAAAATTGAAACAGAATATATTATTTATCGTTTAATTAACTTTTATTTTCATGTTGAAATTAATATAAATCTTTTAACATAATTGCAGTTTTTACTATTAAAATTAATTCTAAAAAAAGTACTAAAATACGGAAGAATTATGTATTTTGCAACTGGATGAATAAGGACATGATTTTTATTGCGTATAAATGTCAACACAAATATGTACACTTTTGCTTGTTTAAGGATGTACAAAATCACTCGTTTTCTTTCGCCAAATGGTCCTTTAAACGATAAGAATCTCCAATGATAGAGACAACGGTTGCGTGATGTAAAATGCGGTCTAAAATCGCATTGGCCAGCTTGGGTTCTTGAAAGATTTCATCCCATGCTTTAAAATTCACATTCGTTGTAAGAATCGTACTACGCTTCTCATAACGCATATCGATGAGTTGGAAGAAAAGCTTTGCGTCCTCGGCATCAATCGGTAAATAACCGATCTCATCAATAATTAATAGTTTATATTTTGTATAGTGTTTTAATCTGCTCTCTAACCGATTTTCTAAACGTGCTTTCTTCAGATTTTGAATTAAATCATGGCACTTAATGAAATAAGTGCTTGTACGTTTCTTCGCTGCCTCAATCCCAATGGAAGTGGCTAAATGTGTTTTTCCTACGCCACTTGGCCCTAGAAAAACTATGTTTTCATTTGCTTCGATAAATCGAAGCGTTAAAAAATCTAAAATTTGTTTTTGATTTATTGACGGTTGAAAACTAAAATCAAAATCCTTTATTATTTCTTTCAAATGCGGAAAAGCCGCAACCTTCACCATCGATTGAATCATATTTTGTTCACGTACATCAATTTCGTAATTCGTCAGTTTCACTGGCGTATCTACCAGTGACAATTGATGGTTAACGCTGAAGTCTAAGACTTCATTTAAATGCAAGGACATTTGCTTGAGCTTCAAATAATCCAAGTTTTGTATGAGTTGTTGATAGTTTGTTGTAGGATTCATTATTTATACACTTCCCCAATCGTTGCTAAATTCCGTTTTGCTAGATCATCAATATCCGGATAATTGGGCATGGAAACGCCCAAGGCTTCTTGATAATGTGCTTCCTGATAATTTAATTTCTTGTTACTTATAGGGTGTTGCGCAATCAGTTCCGTGTTATAATAAATCCATAATTGATTATCATACACTTGTAAGCCTACTTTCTTTCCTTGGTATTGTGCTGGTACCGAGTATTGGTTTGATTTGTAGGAAATCATGTTGGATGCATTGACTTTTACAAGCGTATGTTTGATCCGATAGGAATCTCTTACTTTCTCGGCTGGTAACTGGAGTAGGTGATTCCTTTCTTTTTTGAATTCTATCGCAGGAATTTTTCCAGTTCCTTGGTGGACCTCATGGTTCACCCGATGAGATAAGTCTTGCACAAATTGATGTAATTCTTCCAAGGTCAACTGACCTTGATAAGCATGAATTTCATCTAATATTTTCATTGTGGTTTCGACTTTTCCTTTTGTCCGTGGACGTCCAGCAATGCATGGCTTCACCTCAAAACCAAAATCCTTAGCGAATTGCGCAAACTTGGCATTCACTCTTCCTGGAGAATGTTCTGTTCTTGCCTCATCCATAACGGTTTTCATATTATCCGTGATTATTTCAGCCGGCACCCCTCCAAGAGCTTCGAATGTTTCTGTTAAGAAGGAAAACAGGACACTTTGTGATTTAGAAATACTCATTAGGAAGGTTCTGAAACGTGAATGAGATAAAATCAGTATTGCAACATTGATTTCAACGTTCTGACCATCCTTTGTTTCAAAAGGAATACTCTCTTTCCAATCCAATTGTGCTTGTTTTCCTATAGGCGTTTCAAAACGTACTGTGCCTTTAGGAGAAGAAATCCGTTTATCCTCTTCAAAGTAAGCATTAAATTCGGGCGTTTTTGCAATATACGCTCGAAACGTCGATGCTGCACAATCCAGTCCATGATTATCCTTTAAATACTGCCATAGCACACGTCGATAATAAAACTTCTGCTTAGCATCTTCCGAAAGTAGTGCCGCAATATTTCATAGTATTCATCAATTTGGAATGCTTCTTTCGTGTACGTTTAGGAATAAATCCATTTAAATATTTATCAATGGTTCTACGATCTACACCTAGATCTCTAGCTAATTGATTTTTATTAATTTTCATCTTCAAATGCTCTATTAGTTGTTTTAATTTTGGTAAGTCTTCAAGACTCTTAAACTCAAAATCAGATTCGACATTAATCGATATGTACATACTAACCACCTCATGATTAGTATGAAATCTGAAGTCAATTTTGTACAATATTATTCAAGCATTTGTGTACATATTTAAATTATCATTTCTAATTGCGAAATGATCTCTTTTTTATTTGTTTATTTAGTGAAATATGTTACCATCCAAACTCTATTAAAAAAGTGAGTTGTTTGGAGCCCTTCGCTTCTATTTTGATGTAATGAAGAATGTTTTGTTAAAGAAAGCGAAAGGTAATATATGGAACTTTCATGATTATTTCTTCTTAAAAAATTTAAAAATATAAGCTCTGTTATAACAAAATAACGAGCAAATTTGGAGGTGAAATCATGAAGTTCCCTTCTAAAAAAGATTGGTGGTTAACCATTATCATTTGGGGAGCGATGCTATTTGCTATAGGAAGCGGTGTTTACGCACTCATTTTTGAAGAGTCTAATCTTATTGATTTTGTGTTTGTATTAATTTTTACTGTTATGCTTCCTGTCTTTTTGTTGTGGATGTGGCTGACGACATATTATGTATTAGACGAAAGCAACTTGGTTATCAAGTATGGGCCATTTAAAAAAATTATTCCATTAAACACGATTAAATCGGTTAAAAAATCGATGAATCCATTATCAAGCCCTGCCTTGTCATTAAAACGACTTGAGATTGTATACAGTCAAAATAACATGGTACTCATTTCTCCAAAAGATAGAGATGAATTCATGAAAATTCTTAGCAAACACTGTCCGCAAGCCGAAATAATACTGTAGTAGTTTTTCAATAATGTGGCAGATCACGGTGAGCTGGCGGTTGTTGTACTAATGACAAGCCATAAACGACCGGATTAATCATCGAGGATATGCTTCGTTACCATTGGAACCAAATGATTTACCTGGAAAGACAATTGATTCCTTATCGAAAAGAAATAGCACTTTAGATACAATTCCGGGCGTCAATTAACTAGCAGCCGCCACTTTTATTGCCGAGATGGGTGTCGATATCTCTGTATTCAAATTAGCTAAACACCTCGCTTCATGGGCAGGTGTATGCCCAGGTGACCTTATTTCTCGTCTATTTATGCTCTAACCAGCGAAAAAATTTCAGGTGTCCTAATAACGCAGCATATAAAAAAGGATATGAAACAGCAGAAATCCATATATTCCAATGGTGATGGTAAAGGTATCCCATTTTTAACGTTAGCCATTCGTAAAAGGTTGAAAAGACAGACCAAGCCATAATGTAAAAAAACTTAATAATGAATGAACGATTAAAGGGATACCAATTGATAATAAGAATAGTTGCAGCAGGGTATATTCCAAAAACAAACAAAAAAGTCTTTGGCTCTATAAAATAAGGTTCGAAAAATCCATACATATCATATTTATCAGTAATTCTATCGACTATCTCAGAACAAAATAAACCCCATAAAATACTTGCATAAAATTCAATTGGACGTAAATTTTTTTTTACCAAAAAAGCCGTCAAATTAAATACGACAATTGAAACATATAGAAACCACATAATTGCCACCCAATCTTAGTAAAGATGTTAATAAGGAAATCCCAACATGTCGGAAAAAATCTTAATACATTTTCTCCTTATCCGTTTTCCATTATTCTTTCCCTAACAAGAAAGGGAATAATCAATATCGTGTTTTTAATACAGCCAATAAATAAGACCACTCGTTTTATTTTGATTTTGAAGACTGTTTTTTCCTGCCAGTTAATAGTTATCAACTCAAAATTTCTACCGCTAATTACAGGTTCCAATTGTCAAAATTTAAGTTCTTTCTCTGAATTTCGGTTTACTATGAGCATAAAGCTTGGAGCTTCTTCGAAATTGGTTGGAAAATCGTTATTCGTAGATGCTAAGCCTATCATCCAATTGTTGGGCGGAGATTCGATTGTTGATAAGAATCTTCTTATTTCAACAAATGGATCTATTAAATTTGAAACGGGTGCTTTAAATGTAGAAGGAAAACAACAGAAAGTGCCAGTCTTAAAAGTGAATGGAAAATTATTATATTCTGTTAAATACATTGCAAAACTGTTTTCAGCTTCTACAAGCATGTCAAAGGATCAGCAAATTCTAATTAAAAAAAACGGAAAAACTATTCAATTGAAACTTTCTCAAAGTTCGGCAATCTTGAAAGGAAAAACCGTAAAACTACGTTCTTTTCCTATTATTTTAAAGAACCAAGCCTATGCCGATATATATGATTTAGTGCTGGTACTTGGCGGAGACGTGATACCTGTACAAAACGGCCTCTTTGTTTCGATATCAGGACTAATAAGTGGGGAAACATTTAATCTAGTATGGATTGACAAGTCAACACTTTTAGTATCAAATGAAACGGAAACAGGAGCACTTTCTTATTTAGTAGACGTTAATAGTAAAAAGGCTATTGCCAAAATAAATGGTACGGACCTTTCTGTGTCTCCAGATGGGAAACAAGCAATCTATTCTGATGAAACTGGTGTTGTCTATATTGTTGATCTTGTTACTCATAAAGTGAAGAAGATAAATGATCAGGATGACTCCCCGAAATTTGAGTTTGTTTGGGCGCCAGATGGAGAAAAGGTATATTTTATTCAAGGAGATAAAAGCGATAAGATTTCCTCACTGAACGTCAAAGACGGCACAATTACAGAGGTTTATAAAGATGGACTGGCTTATAAAAATGATTTGCACCTTTCTTTTGATGGTACAAAGATCCTTTACGCAGTTGGAAAAGAAGGAAAAACCGAATTTACAGATGATAATTCTGATGTGAAAGACATTGATGTAAAGGATACTGAAGTTCAATTATTTGAACTGAATTTGAAACAGAAAGAAATTAAGCCTGAACAGTTGACTGCAACAGCCGAAAATAAAGTTTTTCCAGCATATTTAGAAAATGGCAATGTAGTATATGTTGCTTATGATGTGGAAGGACATAAATCTCCTGTACTTACCATGATCGATACAGCACGAAAAACAACTTCATTGCTTTCAAACAAAGAGATTATCGCTAGTACAGTGACTGCGCAAGGAAAAATAATGCTTTTAGTTGCTGAAACAGACGGCAATTATGTTCTGTATGAGATGGATCGGGATAGTAAGAAACTGACAAAACTGGCCCATACAAAAATGGAACTTCAGTCAATTTCAGTTTCCAAGGACGGAAAATTGATTGCCGTAACAGCACCTGGTCAAGAAGGTACAAAAGTATTCATCATCAAAAATGGATATTTTGAAGCAGTAACAAAATAACTAAAAAATAAAGGAGAGATTTACCATGAATTTGATTAAACGACTTGCTTTGACAATTTTAGCTTTTGTAACAATTTTTGGATTCTCATTTTCAAGCTTTACTCATTCTGCAGAGGCTTCATCGAGAGTATCAGGAAAAGTAGTGATTGCCGGATCTACTGCATTGCTTCCATTAACACAGCAAGCAGCAAAAGAATTTAGGAAAACCCATCCAAAGGTATCGGTGGTTGTCTCAGGTTCGTCCTCTATTGCCGGACCACAGTCTGTATTGAATGGTGCTGCTACAATCGGTGCGTGTGACTGGGATGCTACAAAACCAGTTGAAGGTTTCAGTGCTTTTAAAGGATTAAAAGCCCATAAAATTGCAGTAATTCCATTCGCAACTATTGTTAATAAATCAAATCCAGTCAAAAATTTAACAACAGCTCAATTACAAGGTATCTTCTCTGGAAAAATCACGAACTGGAAACAAGTAGGCGGAAAAAATGAAAAAATTGTTGTAGTGAATAGAAAGTTCGGTTCAGGTACACGTGTTAATTATCAGATGAAAGCTTTAAAGAATGCAAAGTTTATGACAAAAGGAGAAAATTACAAAGAAGTCGGGAAAAGCGGTGAAATGCTTGCTGCTGTAGAATCAAATCCTAACGCGATCGGCTACATCGACTTAGCATATGTAAAAGGAAATGTTAAAGCGGTTAGTTATAACGGCGTAGCTGCTACTACTGAAAACGTGATCAAGGGTAAATATCCGGTTTGGGGCTATGGATACTTATTGACAAAAGGAACTCCTAAAGGGGCAGATGCTGAGTTTATTAAATATATCCAAAGCAGTAAATTCCAAAATGGATCACTAAAGAAATTAAAATTTATACCTATTTACAAAGTGAAATAAGCAACCTCTTGCAGGGAAAAAAGAAATTGAAATTGAGGGTGACTCATAATGGTTCAGACCACTTATAGTTACCCTCCTTTTCATACTATATGGAGGAATTATGGCAAAAATAGAACAAGAATTTCACCCGCCGTCAATTAAAGCAGGTGATTTATTAAAGAAACAATTAAAACGTAATTATTTGAAAAATCATTTATTTAAAATAATTTGTTTTTCAAGTGCTTTATTACTCGGAATAGTACTATTGGCTATTACAGTTTTTATCGGAAAAACTGGATTACTTGTTTTTAAAGATGTACCCGCAAAAGAATTTTTCTAAAATCGAAGCAGTTAAAATTCCTGTTTTAGCAGCCGGAAGAATGATTCGAAATATGGTTTGAAAGCGAGTTGCCCCAAGAGCATAACTACCTTCCTTTAGATATTCAGGCACCGTTGAAATGGCGTCATCACTTATCCTAGTGATAGTCGGGAGTACCATGAGGGTCAATACAAGTGATGCAGCTAGCAATCCATCTCCCATTAATGCCTCTGTCACGTCTCTTAAAAAAGGAATTAAAATGGTCAATCCAAGATAGCCATATATAACAGAGGGAATTCCCACTAACAACTCCAACATCGATCTTACTATTTTTTTAACCCATTCTGGTGCAATCTCGGAAATGAAAATAGCGAAAGCTAACGATATTGGAACAGAAAACAGCATCGTCAACCCAGTTAAAGAGAAGGTTCCAATAATAAAAATAGCCGCACCATACTTGTTTTCATAAATTATTTCATTGCCAATTGGTATAGGATCTGGGATCTATTTGGCTGAATATGCGTCTGATAATCGGTTAACGGAAGTCATAAGGGCATGTGTGGAAAGTTTGGCATCTGTACCGTCCATTGTGTTTGGATTATTCGGGTATGTGTTATTTGTTGATGTGTTCCAAATTGGATTGACAATTCTTGGAGCATCCGTTGCATTATCACTGCTTAATTTGCCGGTATTAACGCGTGTGACAGAGGAAGCATTACGTGCGGTACCGGTTGATGTGAGAGAAGCATCTTATGCTCTTGGAGCAACGAAATCACAAACGATTATCAAAGCTGTTATTCCAGCTGCTTTATCCGCGATTGTAACAGGTATCAGTTTGGCAGCTTGCAGAGCATTCGGAGAATCGGCAGTTATTTTGCTCGCAGGCGGAACCGGAACTTCTGGAGAAATGTGGGATTTCAATTTACTGTCACCAGGAGGAAATCTTCCCGTCTATTTATGGTATGTACAATCCGAAGCATTGGTCCCCGATGCAAAGGAAATTGCTGAAAAGTCAGCAGCTGTGTTAGTATGTATTATTTTATTAATGAGCACCTTTTTTAGAATTCCGGTATGGTGGAGGGAATTTCGATTTAAACGAAAAATTTTATTGAGAAGAAAGTAGTTTTTGTAAATACCTCATGTTTGCTGTAAGAATTCATAAAATGAACTTTCCGAAGAGAAAACTTAAGCATATGATCAGAGCCAAGAATGGCATGAAAACATTTTGAACGTCATTTTTTAAGCGTATAAATGAAAAAAAGGGCTGACTTCCTCAACAATGAAAATATTTAGAATTGTATTATTCGTGCTTTTCCATATGTTATGTTGGGGGGTCTGACCTTTTGTTTTTGAGTTAGCGCCGCATGATTATTACTATTTTGAGGACAAAAAAATTCGACAAAAACTCCTTGACGATTATAAAAAAAATGTGTATTATATAAAAGTCAGTTCAATGATATACAATTAATTCTCAGGTCCTGCCTGTTTTTATTTTGAGAATTCATTCGACAAATTCTTTCATATTTTGCTGCGCGGGTGTAGTTTAGTGGTAAAACCTCAGCCTTCCAAGCTGATGTCGTGGGTTCGATTCCCATCACCCGCTCCATACATAGGTATCAACGCAGTGTTTCGTTTCAAAAAGAACGAGGCGTTGCGTTTTTTCTTTTGCAATTAAAAAGGACGCTGATTAGCATCCAACAATTTTATAATGTGATTCACCACCATGAATCTGGACGAACATTTTCATAAGAGACTCTGTTAATTTATGTTTGCTGGAATCATCAATAGAAGGCTGTAAATAAATAATTTGAATAGCATTTTTTGTATGAATATCAACAGCCGTCCGTTCTGAGTCTACAAAAGGGCTGCCAAACGGCCCTATATTGTCTGCAGAAATAATCAAATTGTGCAATGAATTCTTCCTTCCATTCAGGCCGGTATATTCCTCATTTCCTTGTCCAAGTCGTATGGTAATATCTCCAGACAATTTATCTGTATCATAAATTCCAATTGGAACTTGATATTGAAGAGAAAAGAAGTTATTAATATCAATAGCGCTATGTACAGATTGTAAATAATTTTGTTTCTTAATTCTTCGGTAAAGGGCTTCAGCCGAATGCCTGTAGCGATTTGGATCTTTGCCTGTTTTCTTGAAGATTTGCCTCCATTCTTTAATTCCGTCCAATTCAGTTATGTTTTTTGATTCCAGTTCAAAAAATATTGATTCTTGAAAGAGTTGAAGTCTGCCTTTTACCATTTGCGGGGAAGGCCCGACTTCAATCCCATGGTAATAGATAACACCGACTTTAAAATCGGGGACTAAAGCGCAGAGCTCTGGTGAGACATGAATTTCCAAACGTTCCACCTCCAAATTTTCTTAAAAATAGTTTAACATATTAAGCATTGCATGAATAATCATGATTTTTATGATAGATCAACTTTAAGAAGGAAAGGAGGGACAATCATGGATGTCCGTTTATTAAAAAAAGAAATCATCGAATACAGCAAGACGATAGGTATCGATAAGATCGGCTTTACCAGTGCCAGTCCATTTACTGAAATGAAAAATCGCCTGAGGATCCAACAGGAACTGAATTATCAGTCTGGCTTTGAAGAGCAGGATATTGAAAAACGGGTCACCCCTTCTCTCTTAATGGATTCCCCACAATCCATCATTTCGATTGCTCTGGCATATCCTTCAAAAATGAAAGAACGTGTGATCGGCAAAAAGGGAGAACGAAGAGGAATTTTTTGCCGAGCTTCATGGGGAACAGATTACCATATCATTTTGAAGGATCGTTTAAAAAAGCTTGAGGAATTTATTGCCGAAAAGGTACCGGGAGCACAATTTAAATCAATGGTTGATACGGGAGAATTAGTAGACAGGGCTGTTGCACAAAGAGCCGGAATTGGATGGAGCGGAAAAAACTGTTCAATAATCACACCTGAATTTGGTTCTTATGTATACCTTGGAGAAATGATTACTAATATTCGTTTTGAACCGGATACACCGATGGAAGACCGTTGCGGTTCATGCAATAAATGTGTGGAAGCGTGTCCGACTGGAGCGCTTGTTCAGGGAGGACAGTTAAATGCAAAGCGCTGTATTGCATTTTTGACCCAAACAAAAGGTTTTTTACCAGAAGAGTTTCGTGAAAAACTTGGGAACCGTCTATATGGCTGTGATACGTGCCAAACTGTATGTCCGGAGAACAAAGGTAAGGATTTTCACTTTCATCCTGAAATGGAACCAGATCCCGAGATTGCAAAACCTTTATTAAAGCCTTTGCTCCACATAAGTAACCGAGAATTTAAAGAGAGATATGGTCATGTGTCAGGTTCTTGGCGAGGAAAAAAACCGATCCAACGAAACGCGATTATTGCACTGGCTCATTTTAAAGATGAGACGGCTGTAAATGATCTCATAAAAGTTTTAAATGAAGATCCTCGTCCGGTAATCCGCGGAACAGCAGCATGGGCACTTGGAAAAATTGGTGGAGAAAATGCTAAAAATGCTCTTTTGAAGGCTAAGGAAACCGAAGCTGATTTAGAAGTTTTAAACGAGATCGAAAAGGGGATAGAATTATGTAGTTGAAACAGGAATGGTGTCATTCCTGTTTTCTTTTTTAAAAACTTACTTATATTGCACTCTTCTTCATAAAAATGATTATGAGAGGAGTGAAAAAAGTGCGGGAACAGTTGCAAAATTTATTAGAAATGCGGGTTCAGCAATGTGTTTCACATAAGAATGGCAAAAATAAATGTCTAAAGATTGAAAAGAAAAAAGAAACACTTTTAAAAAGAGGAGCGGAGATCGTAAAAGCGAAAGCAAGAGGCAAAATAATTTCAAGAAATGAAGCAAATGATATGACGAAAGTCTTATATAAAGTACATTTTAAATACTTGACGAAACAAAAAGATACGTTTTTTCTAGAAGAAGAAATTGAACAAAGGAATGCCAATTTTTATAAAGGTATTTTAGTAGAAGACCATGAGATCAATCCTTTTGATATTCAAATACCTTCTGTACCGGAAGAAGACTTGCTTCCAACTGATCAGGCAAACAGTTCTGATCGAATGTCATATCAGTATGACCGTCTGAAAGCTGTTCAATATGCGGAAAGATGGTGGAATGATTATAATCCCGCATATAAAAAATTTGAGGTTGATTGTACCAATTTCATTTCCCAGTGTCTTCATGCAGGCGGAGCTCCAATGACAGGATTTCCTAACAGGTCAAACGGTTGGTGGATGAGAAATAATAATTGGAGCTATAGCTGGACTGTCGCTAATTCCCTTCGCCTGTATTTGTCACGGGCCAAAACGGGACTCAGAGCAAAGGAAGTCAAAAGTCCGGACCAACTGCTTTTGGGAGATGTTATCTGTTATGATTTTCAGGGTGATGGACGTTTTGACCATAATACAATGGTGACAGGAAAAGATGTCAATGGGATGCCGCTCGTTAATGCTCATACTTATAACTGCAGGATGCGCTACTGGGCGTACGAAGATTCCACAGCGTATACTCCAAATATTAAATATAAATTTTATTCGATCGCTGATGACTGATAAAGCATTTATACCCATAAAATTGCCCGGAAATCCCGGTTGAGATTTGCGTTCTTGTATGGGAACTGAAGAGTGGTATAATAACTCTTAGAGTTAAAATATGAGGTGAAAAATGTGGCACTGCACGTAGTTTTATATCAACCAGAAATACCGGCCAATACTGGGAATATCGCCAGGACTTGCGCAGCAACTGATACAACATTGCATTTAATTCGCCCGCTCGGCTTTTCTACTGATGACAAGATGTTGAAGCGCGCGGGACTTGATTATTGGGAATTTGTAAAAGTGATTTATTATGATTCATTAGAGGAGTTTTTCGAAAAGAATAAAGGTGGAGAATTCTTCTATTTGACAAAATTTGGTATACAACCTCATACTACTTTCGATTATAGCAGTATGGACAAAGATTACTACTTTATTTTTGGCAGGGAAACGACCGGTTTGCCGAAAGACCTTATTGAACAGAATAAGGACCGAAGTCTTCGCATTCCGATGAACGAGAATGTCAGGTCTCTAAATTTATCAAACACAGCGGCTATTTTGATTTATGAAGCACTTCGCCAGCAAAATTATCCTGGATTAAAGTAGACCCGAGTGAAACCGGGTCTTTTATTTTAATTTTTAAGGGGGAGAGAACAATAATGAATGAAATGATCGAAACGATTTTGAACCACAGATCTGTACGAAGCTTTAAAGATGAGCCATTGACCGAAGAACAAATCAAGATTATTATTTCCAGTGCCCAGTCTGCTTCAACATCAAGCTATATTCAAGCATATTCCATCATTGGCGTGACGGATAAGAAAAAGAAAAAGAAATTGGCAGAACTGGCCGGAAACCAATCATATGTTGAATTAAACGGACATTTTTTCGTTTTTTGCGCAGATCTTTACCGTCATGAAGTTGTTGGGAAAATGACTGGGAAAGATGTCATCTCTTCGATCGAGAGTACGGAGAAATTTATGGTTGCTTTAATTGATACAGCGCTTGCGGCACAAAACGCAGCTTTGGCTGCAGAGTCAATGGGATTAGGGATTTGTTACATAGGGGGCATTAGAAATAATCTTGAACAAGTTTGCAAAATTTTAAAAACTCCAGACCGTGTCATCCCACTTTTCGGCCTTGCTGTTGGGTATCCAAACAAAGAAACAACCAAGAAGCCGCGGCTTCCGTTTGAACATGTATACCATGAAAATGAATATTGTCAGGATGCAGAAATTTATATGAAGCAATTAGAAAGTTATGATCAAGTAGTTTCTAGTTATTATCAGGAAAGAACAATGGGCAAACGAAAAGATACTTGGACCGGCCAAATAGCTAATATGCTTGAAAGACAATCTAGAATGTATATGAAAGATTTTGTTCAAAGTAAAAAAATGAACCTTCGATGAAAAGGAAAAAGCTGCTGGCAAATCTGAACCAGCAGCTTTTTTAGTAGAGCTCTTCGGTTTTTTTATTTATTTATCCCCGGTTTATCATTGTATCCAGCTGTAAAGATCGCAGCAAGGAAAGCCACGATTACACCTATAATTAAAACTGTACCCATCTATGTAAGCCTCCTTTTTTTCAGTAGAAAAGTTCATATTCTTTAAATGCTACATAGAATTATTATAGCCCAAAATGAAAGGGCTGTGAATCTAAACTGTGTAGATTTTTAAAAGATATACACAACATTTCTCACAGTTTAGGCATGTTCAATTGTCCAAGTGCATACAGTATATTAATCGTCTCTGATTAAATACAGGGGGAGGTCCTTATGGATATTTTAAGAAAAATTGAAATGCTTCGAGAAGTAGATGAAAAGTTAAAGTGGGAAGGGACATTTGCAGATTATTTACAAATTGTTAAAAAGAAGCCATGGGTAGCCCAGTCAGCACATTCAAGGGTATATAATATGATCAAAGATGCAGGAGTCGAAGAAATTGGAGGGAAAAAGAAGTATCAGTTCTTTTCTAATCAACTTTTCGGTCTCGAAGAAGCGCTAGAAAGGCTTGTAGAAGAATATTTTCATCCGGCTGCAAAGCGCCTTGATGTCAGAAAACGGATTTTGTTATTAATGGGCCCGGTCAGTGGCGGAAAATCTACATTAGTTACTGCGTTAAAAAGAGGTCTGGAGGCATACTCCCGTACTGACAGAGGAGCCATATATGCGATTAAAGGCTGTCCGATGCACGAAGATCCGCTGCATCTCATTCCACATCATCTCCGTCAGGATTTTAGCGAAGAATACGGGATCCGGATCGAAGGTAATTTATCGCCGCTTAATTTGATGCGACTTGAAAAAGAATATGGTGGAAGAATTGAAGATGTATTAGTTGAGAGAATTTTCTTTTCCGAAGATAGACGGGTCGGAATTGGGACGTTCAGCCCGTCTGATCCGAAATCCCAGGATATTGCAGATCTAACTGGAAGCATTGATTTTTCAACAATTGCGGAATATGGTTCAGAATCTGATCCACGTGCATACCGTTTTGACGGGGAGTTGAACAAAGCAAACCGAGGAATGATGGAATTCCAGGAGATGCTGAAATGTGATGAAAAGTTCTTATGGCATTTGCTCTCGTTAACCCAAGAAGGAAATTTTAAAGCTGGACGATTTGCGTTAATTTCAGCTGATGAGCTTATCGTAGCTCACACAAATGAAACGGAATACCGCTCGTTCATTTCAAATAAGAAAAACGAAGCGCTCCATTCACGGATTATTGTGATGCCGATCCCTTACAATCTTAAAGTTTCACAAGAAGAGAAAATTTACGAGAAATTGATACGCGAAAGTGATGTGTCCAATGTTCATATTGCTCCGCATACGTTGAAGGTAGCGGCGATGTTTACAATTTTAACTCGGTTAAAAGAGCCGAAAAAAGGTGATATCGATTTAGTCAAAAAGATGCGCCTGTATGACGGAGAAAGTGTCGAAGGGTTCAACACAGCGGATGTTGAAGAGTTGAAAAAAGAATATCAGGATGAAGGAATGAGTGGAATTGATCCGCGTTATGTCATCAACCGGATTTCGTCGACGATTATTCGCAAAGAGATTCCGTCTATTAATGCGCTTGACGTTTTAAGATCGCTTAAAGAGGGATTGGATCAGCACCCATCTATAACTGCTGAATTAAAAGAACGCTATTTAAATTTCATTTCATTGGCACGAAAGGAATATGACGAAATTGCCAAAAAAGAAGTTCAAAAAGCATTTGTTTATTCTTATGAAGAATCAGCCAAAACGCTGATGGATAATTATCTTGATAATGTGGAAGCTTACTGTAATAAGGTGAAACTTCGTGATCCATTAACTGGGGAAGAAATTAATCCGGATGAAAAATTGATGAGATCGATTGAAGAGCAAATCGGAATTTCTGAGAATGCCAAAAAAGCATTTAGAGAAGAAATATTGATCAGAATTTCTGCTTATGCCCGAAAAGGGAAACGGTTTGACTATAATTCACATGATCGTTTGCGCGAAGCGATTCAGAAAAAATTATTTGCGGATTTGAAGGATGTTGTTAAAATTACGACTTCAACGAAAACGCCGGATGAACAGCAATTGAAGAAAGTCAATGAGGTGGTCGCACGGCTTATTGACGAATATGGCTACAACTCTACATCTGCAAATGAATTGCTGCGCTATGTTGGAAGTTTGCTGAACAGATAAAAAGTAGAGAGCTGACAAGATGCGTCAGCTCTTTTTATGTAAAATTTTAAGATGTTAATAGGTGAAAAATGACTGTGAATCTCAGTTGTGGACCAAAAAGTTGATATTGAATGAGTGCAGAGAAATATCGATTATTTTCAGGAATGATAACACAATGAAAATAGGCTTGTTTGATATTTTTGGGCGATTGTCTTATTAACGAAATAATTTGTAAATTATTTCGTTGAACTGCATAGGATAAAGTAATAAACGTTTCCCATCTTTCATTCGACACTCGCGATATTGTATGCATGGATGAGTTTGTGTGTGCAAGAAATTGAGTATTTTAATAGGAGGGGTTTTAAATGACCTATGCAAATAACCATCCGTTTGTGATTTCAAAAGAAGACTGGTCCCTCCATCGAAAAGGTCACGATGACCAACAGAGGCATCAGGAAAAAGTCCAGGAAGCGATCCGTAATAATCTTCCAGATCTCATTACAGAAGAAAGCATAATTATGTCAAATGGTCAAGATGTGGTAAAAATTCCAATTCGTTCTTTGGATGAATACAAAATCAGGTATAACTATGATAAAAATAAACATGTTGGCCAAGGAGATGGAGACAGTCAAATTGGTGACGTAGTAGCCCGTGACGGTTCCAGTGATCAAAAAGGCCCTGGTAAAGGGCAAGGAGCCGGCGATCAGCCTGGAGAAGATTATTTTGAAGCTGAAGTTTCTTTAATGGAACTTGAAGAAGCATTGTTTAAGCAATTAGAACTTCCAAACTTGCAAAAAAAGGAGCAGGATGAACATTTAGTTGATAACATTGAATTTAACGACATTCGAAAAACTGGTTTAATGGGAAACATTGACAAAAAAAGAACAATGATGACTGCTTTTAAGAGAAATGCGATGACCGGAAAACCGGCATTTCATCCGATTTATCGCGAGGATCTGAAGTTTAAAACTTGGAATGAAGTGGTTAAACCCGATTCTAAGGCAGTTGTGCTTGCCATGATGGACACTAGCGGTTCGATGGGAATTTGGGAAAAGTATATGGCCAGAAGCTTTTTCTTCTGGATGACAAGATTTTTGCGAACAAAATATGAAACTGTTGAAATTGAGTTTATTGCACATCATACAGAAGCAAAGGTCGTTTCCGAAGAAGATTTCTTCACGAAAGGAGAGAGTGGCGGTACAATTTGTTCATCAGTATATCGCAAATCGCTCGAATTGATTGACGAGAAATACAATCCAAGACGGTATAATATTTATCCTTTTCATTTTTCTGACGGTGACAATTTAACTTCAGATAACGCCCGCTGTGTGAAATTAGTAGAAGATTTAATGAAAGTATCCAACATTTTTGGATACGGTGAAGTGAATCAGTACAATCGCCATTCTACTTTAATGTCTGCATATAAAAACATTAAAAACGAAAAATTCCGCTATTATATCCTAAAGCAAAAAGCAGATGTATTCCACGCAATGAGAAGCTTTTTTAATAATGAAGAAAATAAGGTTTATGCATAATTATAAAACGACAGGTGATAGTCACCTGTTGTTTTTTCTTGAGACAAAAGGGTTTTCGGTAATCCAGAATCTCCATGGGTAATCTTTTGCTTCGCCCGAATTGTCGATTCCAATTCTTTTACCCTGAGATATTTCTTCGGGCTGAAAACCCTTTGAAATAAACAGAGGAGGTTCAGCAATACAATGGCCGTAATCTTCCATAGAGATGCCTAGCGCTTTTGTCAGTTTTCCAGGGCCGTTCGTGAGCTTTTTGATATCTGCCATACCCCGTCTTTTTTTCATCAAATCTATTCCTGTAAAAGGTTCTATCGCCCTGATGAGAACAGCTTCAGGTTTTTCCGGACCGCCGCTGACGATATTGACAAGACAGTGGGTATGCATGACATAAGTATAGACAAGTCCTGATTCCCGAAACATAACATCTGTCCGTTTTGTTCTTTGGTTATTATAGGTGTGTGCCGCGCGGTCCTCAGGACCAAGATACGCTTCGGTTTCAACTATAAAGCCGGAAGCAACTCCCTCCTCGGTTTCTTTTATTAAAAGACAGCCAAGCAAAGATTTTGCAAGTTCCAAAGTGGGGATATCATAAAACTGTCTTTCCAAAGGGCTAGCTTTTATTTGTAATGGTCTTATTAGTTCTCCTTTTAAAATATGACTCATTTTTAGAAACCTCCTGCAGATCGTGAGTTTTATACAATGATTACTTGCTCAAAGGTGACTTTCACATATTTTTTTGATACATTTACTCTATGATTATCCAGGAGCGGAGAGATTTTGGTTATGTGGAAAAAATGGTTATGGATTTCTATTATTGTTCTTATCGGTCTGTTTTTAGTCCCTTACAGTCTGCCGTTAATTTTTGCTTTTATTACCGCTGTCATGCTTGAGGGACTTGTACAGTGGCAAATGACCAAATTACGTTTTAACAGATTACAGTCTGTGATTATTGTTTTTATGAGCTATGTCCTGTTAATTTCTGTTATCGGCTATTACTTAATATCGATTATTGCCCAGCAGACTGTTGCTTTGTCAGGAAAAACGCCAAATTTTATGAAGGGCTTTTATGTTTCTGTCATCCGGCCTCTAATACGGAAATGGGAGTTCTACTCAAAAAATTTGCCCAAAGACGTTATCGTTTCAATAGAAAAAACTTTAGAAAACAGCATCAATTCACTTGATACATTTTTACATGGGGTTATTCAAAATACGGTTAACCTGTTAACAGCGATTCCGGGTTTTTTAATTGAGTTTTTAATTTATTTAATTGCTTTATTTTTAATCAGCCTCGAATTGCCTCGTTTGAAAGCAAAAGTGGAAATACATCTAAAAGAACAAACGAAGCGGAGAGTATATTTAGTTGCCAACCAGTTATACAGAGCCGGAATTGGGTTTATTAAAGCTCAGATTATATTAAGTTTGCTTACATTTTTTATGGCTTTTATTGGCTTGTCCATATTAAGAGTGCCATATACTGCTTTGTTAGCTTTGTTGATCGTAATTGTCGATATATTGCCAATACTTGGAACAGGTTCCGTTCTTGTCCCATGGGCAGTCATTGCGATCCTGCAAAACAACCAATTTCTCGGAATTGGTTTAATCGTATTGTTTTTGGTTATTACCGTAGTCCGAAGAATTATTGAACCAAAAGTATATTCAACAAGCCTTGGAATTTCTCCGCTTGCAGCGCTTATTAGTCTTTATATAGGTTTTAAGCTGCTAGGGGTCGTCGGTGTAATCCTTGGGCCTGCACTCGTGATCGTTTTTGATACATTAAAAAGAGCCAATATAATTAAAATGAAATTTAAGATATAGGTGACTGTCTTGCTCCTATCGGTTATGACATCGCAGAAAAATGTGTTTGGCAGTTTGTATAATAATAACAAAAACGGGCAAAGGCCCGTTTTTGTTTAAACTTAAAGACTTAGGTTTTCAGCGGGAGTTTCTATTCTTTGCCGCTGTTTTTTTGATTTCTTAAAGTGAAGCAATTCATAAACGACAGGAATGACAATGAGTGTTAACAATGTTGCAACAGCTAAGCCGCCGATAACTACAATGGCAAGGCTTTGAGAAACCAGGCTTCCTGCTTCTGCTTTTTTGAATAAAAGCGGAAGCATGGCACAGATTGTGGCTACGGCAGTCATCATGATTGGACGCATTCTTACTACAGATGCTTCAACAATGGCATCGCGCATGATCATTGTTTTTTCATTTTGTTTCACTCTATCTAATAATACAATTGCGTTTGTGACGACGATTCCAATTAGCATTAAGGCGCCAAGTAATGCAGTTACATCGACGGAAATTCGGCTGATGAGCAGACCTAAAATGGCACCGATTGCCGCAAGCGGCAAGGAGAATAAAATGGAAATCGGAGCACGAATCGTTTTAAAGGTAATGACCATGATTAAGAAGACAATTCCGACCGATACGAGCATTGTTATAAATAGATCTGAAAAGTCGTCTGCTTGTTGAGTACTCGCTCCTCCTATATACACGTCAACTCCATTTGGAATATCTATTCCATCTTTTTTCTTGTCGCCAAAAATTTTCAAGTTCATTTCTTTTGTGATCTCTGATAACTTAGCTGGATCAACAGCAGCGGAAACACGGATATACGTATCTCCATCTTTATGGAATATATTGGTTGGTTTTTCCTCTTTTTTCAGAGTGGCAACTTGTGTGATTGGAACGATGCCAGAATCCGTCATAATCTGTACATTTTTTAGATCCTTTGGTGTTTTTGGATCTAAAACCGGTTCAAGAAATACGTTTGTATTCTGTTTTTCTAATTCCATTGTACCAAGAGGGGTGCGATTCATCATCACTCCCAATTGTTGGGCAACTTGTTCAGTATTTGCCCTGGCAGGATTAACATTTAGAGAGTAGACAGTCTTTTTCTCGTCCTGGTTGGTTGATACCGTTTCAACTCCATTGATATCTTTTATAGAATCTTTTATTTTGTTCGCAGTTTTTTCAAGGTCTCCAAGATTTTCTCCGACTACATCCACTGTAATTGTTGTTTTTGAATTGTCCATTAAAGAGCCTGCGCCTACTTTGAAATCAGCATCAGAAAACTCATTTTTTATATTCTTAAGTTCTTTTATGACTTTGTCGGTATCATTTTTATCTTTTAAAACAATCATAAAACTTGATTCAGTTGGAGAACCAATTTCGCCATATTTTGCAGCATCAGCACTGTTACCCATGTGCAAAAACAAATATTTAATTTCATCTTTTGCCAGTATATATTTCTCAAGCTTGAGGCTTTTCTCTTTTACTTTTTCTATTGGCGTATCATTCGGATAACTTAGGGTTGCTTCAATAAATTCAGCATTCGAATTGTCGACTGCTCCTTTTGGCATAATAAAGTAGGCAGCGATTGAACCTGCGAATAGCAAGAATGCTAAAGATAAAACAACCCACTTATGGTTTAGGGACCAAATAACAAGTTTTTTAAATCTAACAGGATTTTTGTGCTCCGGAAGCTTTGTATTTTTTAATAAACCGGCACTCATTAGTGGAACGACCGTTAAGGCAATCACTAATGAAGAAAGAAGGGAGTAAGTGACCGTTAAGGCAAATGGCAGCAAGAAATCTTGCAGGCCGCCACCAACCAAACCGATTGGCAAAAATACTGCAACTGTTGTTAAAGTTGAAGAAGTTATTGCTGATCCCATTTCCTTTGTAGCATCGATGACCATTTGTACAGAAAATTTTTCTTGCTGCATTTTCCGGAAAATATTCTCTATGACAACAATACTGTCATCAACAAGCCGCCCTACGGCAACAGCGACACCTCCAAGCGTTAGAATATTTAGTGTTACCCCCGACCTGTTAAGCAAGAACAAAGTAAAGGCTAACGATAATGGAATCGATACGATCGTTATAAAAGTGGCGCGGACATTCCGCAAGAAAAGCATAATGACGATCGTTGCAAACAGTGCACCTAGCAAGACCTCTTTAATCATCGAATGCACGGACGTTTCAACCATTTCAGCTGTAGTAAATATAACCTTTGCTTCCGTATTCTCATACTTTTTATTAATTTGATCAGCAGCTTTTTTTACTTTTTTACTGATGCTTACTGCATTAGAGGTGCTATCTTTTGTTACAATGAATAATAAGCCATCATTCCCGTTAATTCGTGTCATGGTATCTTCTGGTTTAGCAACTGTAATTTTTGCAATATCACCCAGTGTTACGTTCGGCCCTACCGATAAATCTTTTACTTTTTGAAGATTGTCAATATTTCCTACCACTTTAATATTGCTCGATTTGCCGTCAATGACTTTTTCACCAACAGCTAAGGCCGTGTTTTGCCCCTGAAGAACTTTCATAACATTTGGGAGAGATACATGTTTTTGAGCCATTAATTTGTTATCAAGCTTAACGGATACATATGAATTGACAACTCCGTACATTTGCACGCTTGCAACGCCCTTAATATCCTTAAAGTAGGGTTCGATCTTTTTCTTTGCAAACTCCAAGTTATCTGGAGTTACACCCTCTTTAAAAGTCACAGCCACGTGCGCAATTGGAATCATTGATGTGTTTAACTGAACGACCATTGGTTTTGATACATTTTGAGGTAAGGTTAACGAGCTTAAAGCTTCTTGAACTTCTTGTTTTGCTTCTTTCATATCTGTTTTTGATTCAAATAAAATATCGACTTTCGAATAACCATCTCCGGTTGTGGAAAAAATATTGCTTTTCCCCTTTACTCCGATAACAGCGTTTTCGATCGGAGAAGTTACTTGTTTTTCCATTGTATTTGAGTCGGTACCCTGACCCATTACTACAATAGATACTTGAGGCTGGTCGGCAGGAGGGAGAAATTCCATAGGAAGAGTAAAATAACTGATAACCCCCAAACATAAAATAAGAATTGACATAATAGTGACAGCAGCCTTGTTGTTAAAAGACCATTTTGTAAACCAAGTCATTAAAAACACTCCTTTAATAGAAAAATTTAGAAAAAATAATGAACCGTCCCATGTTTTTGAATGAAATAGATATCACGCCTTCTGCTCGCTTCCTCCTCCTACGTTTTCATCTTACTTTTGCAAATTTCTTTCAATAACAAGCCTGAGCTTTATTTTTAACTCAGACTTGAGACTTAGGGGTCTGGCCCCTGTTAAAAAGAATTGTAATAAATTAGGTAGGTCTAAAGAAGTGACTGTAGTCATTAAAAAAGTCACATAAGAACTAACTTAAAATAAAAAAACTCGCCGAAAAGGCGAGCTTTGAAGAAAGTTAGAGCCTGGGTCAGGCTCTTCTTAAAAAAAGATATTCAATATAAAGTACGTAATGCTGGCCAGAAGGGCTGAAATTGGCAAAGTAATGATCCACGTAACAAGCATTCTTTGCGCTGTATCCCACTTAACGCCTTTCAAACGGTGGGCTGCACCAACGCCGAGAATGGAAGATGAAATCACATGGGTCGTACTGACAGGCAAATGAATATACGTTGCTCCAAAAATAATCATGGCACCTGTTAAATCAGCAGCAACCCCATTTACAGGGCGGATCTTCATTATTTTACCACCGACAGTTTTAATGATTTTCCAACCACCAACGGATGTTCCAAGCCCCATTGCTAATGCACAGGAAAATTGAACCCATAATGGTATTTCTGCAGATGATACATAATTATTCGCAATAAGGGCCATTGTGATAATTCCCATAGCTTTTTGGGCATCATTCGTACCGTGGGTATAGGCTTGCAATGAAGCAGTAAAGATTTGAAAGATACGAAAGTTTCTATTTGTCTTTGTTAAATTAAGATTCTTAAAAGCAATTTTAAAAATACTGTAAACAATAAATCCCACAGCAAAGGCAAGAATCGGCGAAAGTATTAATGCCTCGATAATCTTTATAAACCCTGCGTAATTTAATGAATTAAATCCAGCCGCAGCAATCGCGGCTCCTGCAACTGAACCGATTATGGCATGAGAGGAACTGCTAGGAATTCCATAGTACCAAGTAATTAAATTCCAGAAAATTGCTGCAATCAGTGCGGCCAGTATAACGACCGATCCGTTTTCCAATGTAAAAGGGTCCACTATATCTTTCGTAATGGTTTTTGCTACACCTGTAAAAGTCATGGCACCCAAAAAGTTCATGACAGAGGCAAGAAAGATTGCCTGACGTGGCTTTAAAGCTTTTGTAGAAACCGAAGTAGCGATTGCGTTGGCTGTATCATGAAAGCCGTTAATAAAATCAAACGCAAGGGCACCAATGACAATTAATATGGTTAAAATGAATATTCCGTCCATGTTTAAGGCTCCTTATGCGTTTTTCATAATAATGGTTTCAAGAGTATTGGCTACTCCTTGACAGCTATCTGCAATATCTTCAAGGTTTTCGTAAATTTCCTTATATTTAATGAGCCGAATAGGATCTTTTTCGATTGAAAACAAATACTTAATAGACTGGCGCTGAATGTTATCGCATTTTGATTCATAATCCTTGATTTTTATCGCATGGTCTCGAATCTTAAGCAATTTCTTAGTCGATAGCAAATCAACAGCTTGTTCAATCTCAATAGAACAGTTTCTTAGCGCATCTACGAATTTGACCATGTAATCATCTGCATTTGTGATCGAATACATTTCAAATAAAGCAGCGCAGTGTTCCAATCCGTCTAATACATCATCCATGCTCATTGCCAAATGAAGGATATCTTCACGTTCAATTGGGGTGATGAACGTATTATTCAATTCTTTAATGACTTCATGTACAAACGAATCTCCTTTGGATTCATACTCCTTCATTTTTTCTGAAAAAATCTTTAAATCGCTCACATTTTTTAGCTTGTAATCCGCAAAATAATTTGTAGCATCCTTTAAGTTATTTGCTATGTTGCTCAAAAGAACAGCAAACTTGTCCTTCTTTTTGAAAACCATATGTTTACCTCCAATTAGTTATCCAAGGAATTGTCCAAACGTTAAATATTTTATACGAAATTCCTTGATTAATAAATAAGGTTCTTAAAAAATTCCTTTTAGGGGCAAGTCCCGCTTTGTTTCTACCTTTAATGCTGAGCGGGATTGGCCTCCAATAGCACACGGGCCTCGTTGCAGGCAGCATGGTCATTTTTAACTTCTCCTGGTGAATTACCATTGCCGATGACATAACCGCAAAAATCCATATTCATGAACTCAAATATATGTTTAAATTGCAAAATGAGCGGAAGACCTTTTATTTTTGCTTCGTCGCCCCCGCAAGCTACAACATACGCTTTTTTATTTTTCATTTTTTCTTTAAAGTTAAGTTCCTTGTCGCGGAGGCTTTGTGACCACCTGTCAATGAAATTTTTCATGATACCTGACATGCCATACCAGTAAATGGGTGTGGCAAATAGAATGGCATCGTACTCTAATACAGTTTTAATAAGGGTTTCATAATCATCATGTAAAGGCTGGAATCCTTGTGGATCATGCCTTTTGTCAGAAATCGGAAAAATTTGCATATCTTTGAGATTAACAATTTTTGCTTCTTTTCCCTCTACCGCCAATCTCGCTAGGAATTCGGTATTTCCGTTATCTCTTGTACTTCCGTTTAACACAATAATCTTCATAAAAATCCCCCTGTTTTTTGTGTCCATCCTTTATTGTGGCAAAAAAACTTAATTAAAGAAAGAAATAAATCAAATATTTTTTGTATTGTTTTTTTAATAAGTACTCAAAATAGAAATGTAGCTGAACAATCATTAAGAAAGATAAAAGAAAGAGAAAATCGTTAGAGAATGATAAAAAAGCTTTTCCGGGGAATACTAAAAGCAATGGTATTAGTATTAAAGTGTGTAACAGTTTTAAGAATGAACAATCCTGAAATACAGAAACTGTTATGCATTACCTGTTTCTATAAAAATTAATTTGATTAAAAAAAGGAGTGTTAATATGTTTAGCTTTATATGGTCGTTAATTATTGGAGGTATTATCGGATGGATTGCCGGTATGATTGTAGGTAAAGATATTCCAGGAGGCGTTATTGGCAATATTATTGCTGGTTTTATCGGTGCATGGATTGGATCTGCAATATTAGGTAACTGGGGCCCTCATGTGGCTAACTTTGCCATTATTCCTGCTTTAATAGGTGCAGTTGTCCTAGTCTTCATTGTAAGCTTGGTAATTAAAAGCATGAGAAAGGCCAGAGATTAATCGCAAAGTTTTCGTAGAAATAAACATGAAATAAATGGGGCTGATTCAATAAGGGTCTGACTCCTCCAAAAATAACAATATATAGAAATTTTTATTCTTTTTCTATATGTTGTATTGGAGGGGTCTGACCCTTTTATCTGGATGAAGTCATTTTAGATCGTAAAAGGATCTACATCTTTGAAAATTGGCGGCTCATCGATGAATGGCGCATGACAAACAACATTCTCTCTCGTAAACGGATGTGTAAATTCTAGTTTTGCCGCATGCAATGCCGGCCGTTTAAAAATCGGTTTTCCGCCATATAACACATCACCTGCAAGAGGATGTCCAATGGAGCTTAAATGGACGCGAATTTGATGGGTTCTTCCGGTATCAAGTTGGCATTTGACAATGGATAATTTATCTTCTTTTAAGATGTGTACAACGTTATACTTTGTGACCGCTGTCTGTCCTGTGGCAGAGACTCTTCGCCTTGTCGGGTGATGGCGGTCCCTGCCGATAGGAAGATTAATGATACCGGATTGTTTTTGAAAAAAGCCTTCTGTTATTGCCAAGTAGGTGCGTTTTATTAACCGTTCTTCAAGCATGCGGTCTAAAATCGAACCGGCTAAAGAATGTTTTGCAAATAGTACTGCACCAGTCGTATCCCGGTCAAGCCGATGTATATGCTTTATTTTTACAGCCTCCCCTTTAGCTTGCAAATAAAACGCTGCTGCATTGGCAAGTGTATTTGTCTGTCCGGCTTCGTTTGGATGTGTATCCATTCCTGCAGGTTTGTTAAAAATTATCAAATGTTCATCTTCATAAAGAACTTGAACATCAAAGTATGCAGGAATATATCCATAATCTTCAGTTGGTTCAAAAAGTTTGATTTGAAGCAGGTCTCCTTTACGAAGAGGTGAAGACCAGTCAGATTGTTTTCTGTTAAGCAAAACAGCTTTTTCCATTCTCAATGAGTGAATTTGTTTTTTTGAAGCTTTCCATTTGCTGCGAAATAAATGGTCGATGGAAATGCCGGCCCATTCTGAAGGGATAATGATTTCAAACCAATAGCCTTTCCGGTTTGTTTTCAACATATTTTGCTCCTTTGTAAAAAATAAAAATTTAGTTTTGCTATCAACAAATAAACTTAGACACGATTTGTTAGGTAAGGGGATCTAAGCTTGTCAGAGCCATTTAAGGGTTTCTGCTTTTTTAATTTTACCTATAGCCTATTGAATAACAATCTTCTGATATGTAAATAATTACCTTTTACATGGGTATATTTTCCGCCCTTTGCCTGTAATTTTTTGTGTTATTCTTATTATATATGTTACGAAGTGATTACAAGGCTTACAAAAGGTGGGTTTTTCGTGAAGGTTGTGTATGCGTCAACTCCTGAACAGGAACAAAAGATCAAGGAACTTGTGGATTATTTTTATTCCAATGTTTTTCCAATTTATTTTTCTGATGAAGATATAATGGAATTTAATCGGCTAAAAGTGTTACATACTTCGACTCGGCATTTTGAATATTTTGGTACATTAAAAGAAGCATATCAGGTGATTGCAAGCTTGCAAACATTAATTTCAATTTTGGAAACCTCTCAAAGTAAGGAAAAATATTACTCATTGTTTGTGAAAAATGCAAGCATTTTAGAAGAATTCGATATTTATTTTCCCTTTACATTTTCCCAATTTTCCGAAACAAGAAACTTGAGAGGCAGTTTATTTAATTCTTATGTAAAAGAAGCAAATAATTTTGTTCATTAAAAATTTTGGAAATTACAAACGCCTGCAAATGCAGGCGTCTTGTTATTTTGAATATTTATTAAACCATTTCTCAAATACGGATTTCTCATTATATCCAGTAATCCTGGATATTTCTTTTCCGTGCTTATATTGTACGATTGTTGGAGTTTCAGTAATGCCGAAATCATCCCAGCCATTTTCAAATTCAAGCAGGTTAAACAGAACAAGATTTATTCCCATTTTTTTAGACAACGGTACTACAATAGGTGTTGTTCTCTGGCAATGTGGGCAGGTTGGACTGAAAAAATATACTGTTACATCTTCTTTAGCTTTTAATTTTTTCTTAAGCTCTTCAGGAAGAATGATATTTTGATAATTCGGATCGTCTAATTGTTTAACCGTTTCAGGATGAAGATTGTCTTTGCCGTAAGGATTGTTTCTAGAAATTTTTTCTTTTTGCTGAATATTATTTAAAATTGCGACTCCGGCAAAAAGAACAATAATAATGGCCAAAAAAATGATCACTTTCTTCATGCTACTCTGCCTCCTTATTTCTTTTGCAAATGAAATAGCTAATGATAAAAATAATCGTGAACGCTGTAAGAGCTAAAAAAGGAATTGTAATAAATCCGAACCAATTTATGTATTGACTTGTGCAGGGCACTCTTCCGCATGAAATTGCGTGATCAGCCATAAAAGGGACCTTTTGGAGCGAGTAATGGTAAAGGGAAGTAAAAAAGCCGATGCCTGACATAATCATGGAGTAGAACGCAATACGGTAGTCCTTTTTTATAACGGCAATTCCTAAAATAATAACAAGGGGATACATTAAAATCCGCTGATACCAGCATAATTCACAAGGTTCAAATTGGAGAATTTCAGAGAAATACAAACTGCCGAACATGGCAATTACTGAGGTTGCCCAAGCGACGAATAATAACGTTTCACGGATATCTTTTTTTGGCTGCATAAACAATCTCCCTTAAGTTTTAATTACAAACCCATTATATTTTTTAAATTTTTACTTGTAAATCAACTTTTATTGGCTCTCATGATAAAATTGGGAGGAGAGAACGATTTTTGTCATAATTTCGGGTCCTTTTTTTAAAGGAGACTTTCCTTAAACATTGAAATGATAAATGAAGACCGAAATTTACAGGAGGGCTTGACGATGGATTGGAAAATAAAAGCTGAAAAATGGCTTCAGTTTAAAAAAATGGAACCTGAATTAAAGGAAGAATTACATAAGCTTGCCGGTAATGAACAAGCACTCGAAGAAGCTTTTTATAAAGATTTAGAATTCGGTACCGGCGGAATGCGTGGAGAAATTGGTGCAGGCACCAACAGAATGAATATTTATACTGTAAGAAAAGCTTCTGCCGGTCTCGCGGCTTACATAGAATCACATGGACAAGAAGCAAAGAAACGAGGAGTAGCAATTGCTTTTGATTCGCGACATAAATCAAAAGAATTTGCCATGGAAGCTGCCAAAACATTAGCAACAAAAGGCATTCAAACATATGTTTTTCATGAATTAAGGCCAACACCTGAGCTTTCTTTCGCCGTAAGGTTCTTGAATGCATTCGCTGGTATTGTTATTACTGCTAGCCATAATCCGCCCGAATATAATGGGTATAAAGTATATGGTCCAGATGGCGGCCAGCTTACGCCGGAAAGTGCTGATAAAGTCATTGCCAAGGTTAATGAGGTTAAAGATGAGCTCTTAATTGATGTGATGGATGAACAAGCATTAATTGAAAAAGGTTTGATTAAAATAATTGGTGAAGAAGTTGATCAAGCATACTTGAAAAAACTGTTAACGATTTCAGAAAACCCGGGACTTGCTAAAGAATCCGAAATTAAAATTATTTTTACTCCTCTTCATGGAACAGCAAGGCATCCTGTCGAAAAAGCTTTAAAAGCGTTTCACTTTCAAAACGTACAAATTGTGAAAGAGCAGGAACTTCCCGATCCAAACTTTTCAACAGTGAAAAGCCCGAATCCGGAAGAACATGCTGCATTTGAACTAGCTATTAGGGACGGAAAGAAAGCAAACGCAGATATTCTGATCGCGACCGATCCTGATGCCGATCGCTTAGGGATCGCCGTTAAAAATGAGCATGGAGAATATGTTGTGTTAACTGGAAATCAAACAGGAGCATTACTGCTTGATTATATATTGTCGCAAAAAAAACAAAAAGGCACGCTTCCTGAAAACGGGGTTGTTCTCAAAACAATTGTAACCTCGGAACTTGGCAGAAAAATTGCTTCCTCTTACGGGTTGAAAACGATTGATGTTTTGACAGGATTTAAATTTATTGCGGAAAAAATTAAAGAATTCGAGCAGTCAGGTGAACACTCATTTCTTTTTGGTTATGAAGAAAGCTATGGCTATTTGATTGGGGAATTCACTCGTGACAAAGATGCTGTGCAGGCAGCTCTTCTTGCTGCAGAAGTCTGCGCTTTTTATAAAAAGAAGGGAATGTCTCTTTACGAAGCATTGCTTTCAGTCTTTGGAAAATATGGTTATTATCTAGAAGGGCTTCGTTCTTTAACGTTGAAAGGAAAGGACGGAGCTGAAACTATCCGGAAAACGCTTGATTACTTCCGCTCAAATCCTTTAAGAAGTCTCGGGAAGTTAAAAGTTAATGTGACGGAAGATTATTTACATGGAATTCGGACAGATGCAGAGGGGCGTGAAGAGAGGATTGATCTTCCAAAATCGAATGTCCTTAAATATCATTTCCACGACGGGTCATGGATTTGTTTGCGTCCTTCCGGCACGGAGCCTAAAATTAAATTTTATTTTGGGGTACACAGCGAGTCAATGAGTGAAAGCAAGCAAAAGCTTGCAGCAATTGAAAAAGACTTCATGAATCTTGTGGAGCAGATCATGAACGAAAATAGATAATTCTAAAACACGGCTTTTTTCAAAGCCGTGTTTTTTTGGTGGAAAGTCTTGTCCATTATATTGGAATTTCTTGATATTCATTCTCTGCAGCTTCATTTGCATGGTCGATGTAGCGAAGCAAAGAATACAAATGTTTCTCTACAACCGAATAATCTTTTTCAAAGTGGTAGGCGTGCAAAAAATATTCGATTTTTTTTGATAAAAAATGATCCTTTGTCCTTACCATCAGGATTAGTAAATTGTCCCACTCGGACCGGTGTGTATAAAACAGCGCCCGATCATAATCCATTTTATTCAAATTTATCTCCTCCTTGTTAAGGAGTTGAATTTAGTTTATGAATGAATCTTCTTTTTTCTCTCAGCAAATGTTGGTCTTGTTGATAATACACATATAGCATATTCTGCATGTATAAAAAGAACGAATAAATATATATGTATTTTGTACATAAAAATCAGGATTTTAGAAAATGCTAACAATAATAATAACATGAGTTTTGGAGGATCAATGATGAAAAAGAAAATGTTCCTAACCTGCATGTCACTAACCATTCTATTTGGCGCTTTTCTTCCATACAAAGCAAAAGCGCAGCAGCCTGATTATGAAAAATACGGAAGAATTGCAATTGCCGTTATAAAAGAAGATTTTCCTGGAGATGAGGTTAAAGAGTACATATATTTAGGAAGAAAGAAAATATCAGAAACCGATGTAGTGGATTCTTTTGAGTTTCAAGTAACAGAAAAAGGGAAGCCGGCTACACTTGTTGTGAATATTTTCCATAATATTAAAGAAAATAAGCTTTTGTCTCTGACAGTTGAAAAGAAACCACAAGCTCAAGACCAGGGGCGTTAAGATAAAGGTAAACGAAGAAACATTCTGTATGTTTTCTTCGTTTTTTTTTAAGAAAAAAAGAAACAAACTTCATCATTCTCGACTTTTCCTCATACATTGTTGTAAGAAGAAAAAGGGGGAGAGACTGATGAAGGAAGATGATCTTAAAGCCCTCGAATATGCAATTGAGGAAATAACGGAAATTGCGAAAGGATTTGGGCTCGACTTTTACCCGATGCGTTATGAGATCTGTCCGGCTGATATCATTTATACATTTGGAGCTTACGGCATGCCGACGAGATTTTCTCACTGGAGTTTTGGAAAGCAGTTTCACAAAATGAAAATACATTATGATTTAGGGCTCTCAAAAATATATGAATTGGTTATTAATTCAAATCCATGCTATGCTTTCTTGCTGGATTCCAATTCCCTAATCCAGAACAAATTAATTGTAGCTCATGTTTTAGCCCACTGTGATTTCTTTAAAAATAATACCCGCTTTCAAAATACAAAGCGTGACATGGTTGAAAGCATGGCAGCCACGGCTGAGAGAATCCGCAAGTACGAAATTGAGCATGGAAAACATGAGGTAGAAATGTTCTTGGATGCTGTCCTTGCCATTCAAGAACATATTGATCCTTCACTCATGCGTCCAAAGCTGCACTGGTCAATTGAAGATGATTTTGATGAAGAGGAAAAAAGATATACAAGCCCATACGATGATTTATGGGGTTTGGACGATAAAGATAAACCAAATCAGGAACCGAAAAAGGAGAAAAAGAAATTCCCTCCTCAGCCGGAAAAAGATTTGCTTTTATTTATTGAGTCATACAGCCGCGAACTTGCTGACTGGCAAAGGGATATTCTCACCATGATGCGGGAAGAAATGCTTTATTTTTGGCCACAGCTTGAAACAAAAATCATGAACGAAGGCTGGGCGTCATATTGGCACCAAAGAATTTTGCGTGAAATGGACCTGACTTCGGGTGAAGCGATTGAGTTTGCAAAGCTTAATGCAGGGGTAGTGCAGCCATCTCGAACAGGAATAAATCCGTATTACCTTGGACTGAAAATTTTTGAAGATATTGAAGAACGCTATGATAACCCGACTGAGGAAATGAAAGAACTGGGTGTCCGTCCTGGTTCAGGCCGTGAGAAAATATTTGAAGTCAGGGAAATAGAGGGAGATATTTCTTTCCTTCGCAATTATTTAACAAAGGATCTTATCATGCGTGAAGATATGTATTTGTTCCAGAAACAGGGCAAGGATTACAAAATTGTCGATAAGCAATGGGAGAATGTTCGCGACCAGCTCGTAAATATGCGAGTAAATGGAGGCTTTCCTTATTTGACAGTAATGGACGGAGACTATCAGAAAAACGGAGAGCTTTATATAAAGCACTGGTATGAAGGCATCGAGCTTGATATTAAATATTTGGAAAAAGTATTGCCGTATATCCAGCAGCTTTGGGGCAGAAACGTATATGTTGAAACAATTGTGGAAGGGCGGAACATGCTTTATTCATATGACGGTAAAGGAGTGCATAGGAAATATTTGTGACAAATACTATAGATAATAGGGGAGCGAGCTAAAAGAAAGCTTCGGACACAGTCCGAAGCTTTTATACTTTAAAAGCAGGAGATTGTATTCATAAAAATTAATTACCTGTAATTTCTCAGCTTTTCTTTTAACTTTTCTCCTATATATTCGAGATCTTTTATTGTTTGATCTATTGTTTGCTTCCATTTCGGAGCTTCCTCTTTTAGCGCTTCTTCAAGTTTTTTCGCTTGTTCTTTCATATGTTCTGCTTTTTCTTTAATCATTTTTTCGGTATCTATATTATCTTCTCCAGCTAGCATTGCATTTACAGATTGCACGTCAAATTTGGCTGGTTTGATATAAGGAAGAATTTCTTCCATAATTGCTTTGAAAATCGGAACAACATTTTCAGAGCTAGAGTTCGATAAATAATGCTCCCTGTCCGTTTTGTCATAGCCAAGCCATACGGCTCCGACAAGATTCGGCGTATAACCGACAAACCATTGATCTTTCGTGCCGTCAATATCTTTATATGGGAGCTGGGTTGTTCCTGTTTTGCCCGCAAGCTGGACGCCGGGAATGTTTGTTCCTTTTCCAGTTCCGCTTTCAACGACATTCAGCAGCATGGAAGTCATTTTGTTTGCAACTGATTTTGATGTAACCTTAGTTGTTTTTTGTTTATGTTCTGCAATGACGTTGCCCGTCGGCCCGACAATTTTTGTAATCAGGTGGCTGTCCATCCTCTTTCCCTCATTTGGAAAAACGGAATAGGCCTCAGCTAATTGAAGTGGAGAAATGCCTTTATGCATTCCTCCAAGGGCGATCCCAAGGTTTTTATCTTCTTTTTCAAGCGGGATGCCAAATCGCTTAAGTGCATCCAGGCCTTTCTCCAGCCCAATTTCATGTAATAGCCAAACCGTCGGAACGTTTAGGGATTTTTCAACGGCTTCATACATTGGAACCTCGCCTTGATATGTTTTTGAAAAATTTTCCGGTTTGTAGCCGTCAAATGACATTGGTTCATCCTTCAGCTTGGACATTACATCGTAACCTTCTTCAAGCGCTGGAGTGTATACTGCAAGTGGCTTTAATGTTGATCCCGGCTGTGCCTTTAATTGTGTAGCCCGGTTATACCCGCGAAATACATGCTCACCCCGGCCGCCTACAAGGGCGCGTACTCCGCCTGTTGCAGGATCGAGCAAGACAGCACCGCTTTGTACAAGGGTACCGCCTCTACCATATGGAAAAAGATAATTGCGTTCATATACGTGTTCAAGTGAAGATTGTAAGTTTTGATCCATTTCTGTGTATATGCGATATCCTCTTGTTAAGATTTCATCTTGTGTCAATCCGTATTTTGAGATAGCTTCGTCAAGAACTGCATCGACATAATATGGATATTTTCGATCAACGAAGCTTCCGCCGCCATCCTCCAATTTGATTTTTTCTTTTTTGGCAGTTTTATATTCTTCAGCGGAAATCATGCCGAGTTCTTTCATTTTGCTTAAAACGACGTTCCTTCGCTTGATTGCTCGATCATAATAATAATATGGGTCATAAGCAGACGGTGCCTGCAAAAGGCCTGCGAGCATTGCAGCTTCACTAATTGTGACTTTTTTAATGTCTTTATTAAAGTATTTTTTGGCGGCACTTTCGATTCCCCAGGCACCGCTGCCAAAATAAACCTGATTTAAATACATCTCTAAAATTTCGTCTTTTGAATAATTTTTTTCAATTTCTACGGCTAAAAATAACTCTTCTATTTTGCGTTTGTACGTTTGTTCAGGGGAAAGCAAAGCATTTTTTGTTAGCTGCTGGGTGATTGTACTGCCGCCTCCAGTTATTCTGCCAGCAAGCAGATTTTTGAAAAAAGCCCTGGCAATTCCTTTTATATCGAAGCCGCTGTGTTCATAAAACCGCTCATCTTCGATCGCAATAACAGCATTTTTTACATAATCGGGAAGTTCGTTAATTTTTACGCCTTCTGTCCGGTTTGTTGATACTTTTGTTGCAACATCGCCGTCTTTATCATAAATCACAGTACTTTGTTTTAAACCGTCTTTTAACGACTGTACATTTGCCCGGCTAGCCATAAAAGCAAAAAAGAGAATCGTCAGTAATAGAAACATTAACAAAATTAATAACAATATTTGTGTAATATGCTTCTTTTTCCAAAAGCGTACAATTTCTTCCCAGAATGGCTGTAACCGTTTCATGTTTTCTCACATCTTTCTTCATGACTATTTGTTTTCCATTCGATGTAATTAATACAAACGTTAGTCCCATATATGATTTTACACATAGCTATAAAAAAAATCATTTACTTGTACTAATTACCCAGTTTGCTGACAACTGCTACTTTTGGTGATTTTTGATTAAATGAATAAGATCTTTTACGAATTTCGTCGTAGATTTGTAACATATTTGTCAAACTGTCAAAGAAATTATGATTGTTTTTTTGTTATAGTATTTAGTAATATTCCACATTCAATAGAGAACTTAAATAAAAAATTTTTTTTGTCACCCAATAAGTGGCAAGTTTATTTTTGAGGAGTTTTCATGTTTGCCACATTAATAATGATGTTTAATATTGTGAAATTATGAACATGTATTTATGTGAAATCATGAACATGTTATCACCTCAGGATAAATTCTGTTGAATATCTTAAGGGAGGAAATGCCATTGATCAAGGTGCATAGTTATGTGAAATTATGAACATGATATCATGTCATGACAAATTCTGATGAACATCTTAAGGGAGGAAAAACTATTGATCAATGTACGTAGTTATGTGAAATAATGAACATATAGTTATGTGAAATTGTGAACATGATATAACCTAGGTCACATATGGGCGAAATTCTTAAAGGAGGAACTACTATGGATCCAGTAATGTTGGCAAGAATACAGTTTGCTTTAACTACAATCTACCACTTCTTCTTCGTGCCGCTTACCATTGGCCTTGCATTTATTATTGCTCTGATGCAAACATTATACGTTGTGAAGAAAAAAGAGATTTATAAAAAAATGGCAAAATTCTGGGGACATTTGTTCCTGATTAACTTTGCTGTAGGGGTTGTAACAGGAATTATTCAGGAATTCCAATTTGGAATGAACTGGTCAGATTATTCTAGATTTGTCGGTGACGTTTTCGGGGCGCCTCTGGCCATTGAAGCATTGCTTGCCTTTTTTATGGAATCAACTTTTATCGGCCTTTGGATTTTTGGCTGGGATCGTTTACCTAAAAAAGTGCACTTGGCAAGCATTTGGCTGGTATCTATCGGGTCCATGCTTTCCGGTTTTTGGATTTTAACGGCAAACGCCTTTATGCAAGTGCCTGTTGGTTATGAAATGAGAAATGGCAGGGCGGAAATGGTTGACTTTCTAGCGCTTATATCCAATGGACAATTATGGGTGGAGTTTCCACATGTTATCACAGGTGCATTGTGTACCGGAGCATTCTTTGTTGCAGGTGTTAGTGCCTATAACTTATTAAAAAAGAAACATATCGAATTTTACAAGAAATCGATGAATATCGCCTTAATCATTGGTTTAATTGGCAGTTTGGGTGCAGCCTTCAGCGGACACGATCAAGCGCAATATCTTGTGAAAACACAGCCAATGAAAATGGCAGCTGCAGAGGGCATTTGGGAAGATACGCCCGATCCTGCACCTTGGTCAGTATTTGCTTTGATTGATACAAAAAATCAGGAAAATAAGTTTGAAATAAATATTCCTTATGCATTAAGCTATTTATCTTATTCTAAATTTGAAGGCAGTTTAAAAGGAATGAAAACTCTACAAGCCGAATATGCGAAAAAATATGATCGAGTCGTTGGCGAAGGTACGAATTATATTCCTCCAGTCAAGACGACGTATTGGAGCTTCCGTTTAATGGTAGGATTTGGTGCAGCGATGATATTATTATCGATGCTTGGTCTGTATCTTTGGAAAAAGGGACGCCTTGAACAAAGCAACATGTTTTTGAAAATCCTAGTTCTTTCAATCTCATTTCCGTTTTTGGCAAACACTTTCGGATGGGTCATGACTGAAGTTGGACGTCAGCCATGGACGGTATTTGGATTGATGACAACAGCTGACGCTGTTTCACCGAATGTTTCTTCAGGGACAATTTTATTTTCTATTATTATGTACATGCTGATTTTCACGATTCTTGCAAGTGTCATGGTTTATTTAATGGTTCGAGAAATTAAACGAGGACCGGAGCATCAAGGTGTAAAATCTACTGTATTAACAGATCCATTCAATAAGGCAGGTGTTTAAAATGGAATTGAGTGAACTTTGGTTTGTTTTAATCTCCGTACTCTTTATTGGATTCTTCTTTCTTGAAGGTTTTGATTTTGGCGTAGGAATGTCGACTCGTTTCCTTGCTCGTGATCAAAAAGAGAGGACCGTAATGGTGAATACAATCGGTCCTTTTTGGGACGCGAATGAAGTATGGCTTATAGCTGGAGCGGGCGCCATTTTTGCAGCCTTTCCACATTGGTATGCAACTATGTTCAGCGGCTATTACTTACTGATGCTGGCAGTTTTGCTAAGCCTAATTGGTCGCGGTGTTTCTTTTGAATTTCGCCGCAAAGTTGCAGACCCACGCTGGACGAATATGTGGGACTGGGTAATCTTTTTTGGAAGCTTGCTGCCGCCGTTTCTACTAGGTGTCCTGTTTACAAGTATGCTTAAGGGTGTGCCGATCCATAAAGATATGAATATGGACGCCGGTTTTTCGGATGTTATGAATATTTATTCAATTTGGGGCGGTTTAACGATTACATTACTGTGTTTATTGCATGGTTTGACTTTCCTATCTCTAAAAACAGAAGGAGAGATCAGACAACGGTCGGCTGCATTGGCTAAAAAAGTGTTTTTGGCCGTTTTTGGATCGCTTGTCGTCTTTGCAGGACTCTCTTGGTTTATGACAGATATTTTTGAAGTACGCCGTATTCCAGAGATAATAATTGTCGCATTGATTGTGCTGGCATGTGGTTTATCATACTATTTCATTATCAAAAAGCGCGAAGGAATGGCATTCACTATGACGGGGCTTGGAATCGTGTTAACGGTATCATCAATTTTCGTTGGACTGTTCCCAAGAGTGATGGTCAGCTCTTTGAATAAAGCTTTTCATTTAACGGTTTACAACGCATCCAGCGGGGCATACTCTCTAAAAGTAATGACAATTGTGGCTGCAACTATATTACCATTTGTATTAGGGTATACTATTTGGAGCTACTATATTTTCCGCAAACGAGTATCTGACAAGGAGCATTTAACATACTGATGGATAAAACGCTGCTCTCGTACAAAGGGATTAAGCCGGTCCTGGCTGGACTTGCGATATTAACGGCTATTCAAAGTATTATCATTATTATTCAGGCTTATTTTTTGGCAGACGCAATCTCCTCCCTTTTTGGGGGAGATTTGTTTGCTATTGTCTTTAAAAAGTTAGCCATTTTCTTTATTGCAATAGTCGTACGACAACTGATTAATATATTGAAAAAAAATATGGCGTACCGTTTTGCTGCCAGAACGAGTGAAGAGTTCCGGAAGTCGTTGTTGCAAAAGTTGTTTCAGCTCGGCCCTCGTTTTGTAAAAGAAGAAGGTTCCGGGCAGACAGTCACCTTGGTCATTGAAGGCATTATGAAGTTTCGCCGCTATTTAGAGCTTGTTCTTCCGAAATTTATGAATTCGGCAATTATACCTGTCATGATTTGCATCTTTATTTTTTTAAAAGATATCCGTTCTTCTGTTATTTTAATCCTGTCTTTTCCGATACTTATTGTCTTTATGATTCTCCTAGGATTGGCGGCAAAAAGTAAGGCTGACCGCCAATATGAATCTTATCAAATGCTGTCAAATCATTTTGTTGATTCGTTGAGAGGATTGGAAACACTCAAATACTTGGGATTAAGCAAGCAGCATATCAACAAAATTATAATAGTAAGCGAAAGATATCGACGGGCTACAATGGGAACTTTGCGTATAGCCTTTTTATCTTCGTTTGCATTGGATTTTATTACAATGCTGTCAATAGCGACTGTTGCTGTTTTTCTTGGAATAGGATTAATTAACGGCACAATGGAGTTGCATAAAGCATTGACCATTCTTATCCTTGCACCGGAATATTTCCTCCCAATTAGGGAGGTTGGTGCAGATTACCATGCGACACTTGACGGAAAAGAAGCAGGCAAAAAGGTTCAGGAAATCATCGACAAAGAATCGCTGCAGCAAAAACAAGAGACTATCCCCCTTTGGAAACCAACTAGTACATTTTCTGTTAAAGGAATAAGTATTCATTTATCAGACAGTGATCGTCCAGCTTTGCAAAACATCCAATTTTCTGTCTCAGGCTCAAAAAAAATTGGGATTATTGGAGCCAGTGGTGCAGGAAAATCTACATTGATTGATTTATTAAGTGGATTTTTAACACCTTCGTCAGGTGAATTTCAGGTGAATGGCAAGAAGTTAACAACTTTATCTCAAGTACATTGGCAAAGACAAATTACATATATACCCCAACATCCTTATCTATTTCACGATACCGTTTTAAACAATATTCGCTTTTATTATCCGGAGGCAACAGAAAAAGAAGTAGAGGAGGCTGCAGAGAGAGCAGGCCTAACTGAAGTGATTCAATCGCTGCCCCAGGGATTCGAGACGATCATAGGGGAGGGTGGACGGACCCTTAGCGGTGGACAAGAACAACGGATAGCCCTTGCACGCGCATTCTTGGGCAATCGTCCTGTCATCATGCTTGATGAGCCAACTGCCCATCTTGACATTGAAACAGAATACGAATTAAAAGAGACGATGTTGCAATTGTTTAACGGAAAGCTTGTATTTTTTGCTACACATCGCTTGCATTGGATGCTTGATATGGATCTAATCATCGTCCTTGATCAAGGAAAAATTGTTGAAATCGGAACACACGAAGAGTTAATAGGGAAGAATTCTACTTATTATCAGCTTGTTAAAACACAAATGGAGGGCATCTAATGAACAAGGAGAATTGGATTTTCCCGTATTTGCGTCAATATAGCGGCTTGTTTGCGTTGGCTATTCTACTTGGTTCGCTTACTATTCTCTTTGGCGGAGCATTGATGTTTTCTTCTGGTTATTTAATTTCTAAAGCGGCAACTCAACCAGAATCAATTTTAATGGTTTATGTGCCGATTGTTGGTGTCCGTGCATTCGGAATTGGCCGAGCTGTGCTTAGCTATGTGGAGAGGTTGACAGGGCACCAATTTATTTTGAAAATACTTTCCGACATGCGCGTCCGCTTATATAAAATCATCGAGCCGCAAGCCTTGTTTCTGCGTTCACGCTTACGCACGGGCGACATTCTTGGAGTACTTGCCAATGATATTGAACATCTGCAGGATTTTTACTTAAAAACACTGTTTCCTTCGATTATTTCATTATTCATTTACACATTGATTATCATTTGTGCTGGACTTTTCTCGATATCATTCGCAATTCTCTTGGCTGTATTTATCGGGTTGTTGATTTTTGTTGGTCCAATTCTTTCATTTATTTATACGAAAACAAAAAATGAACAATTGAAAAGGGGAAGACACCAACTTTATCAACAGTTGACCGATACGATTTTTGGCATCAGCGACTGGATTTTTAGTGGGAAATACGAGACTTTTATTCAGCGATATGAAGAACAAGAATATCAACTGCTTGCAATTGAAACGAAGAAACAAACCTTTGTGAACTGGCGAGACGTTTTGAATCAGATGGTGCTTGGTGGCATTGTGGTATTTGCTATCTATTGGGCCAATGAGCAAACACTAAGAGGAGAATTCTCTCCTACGTTCATTGCTGCTTGTGGTCTCGCAGCACTGTCCTTGTTGGAATCCTTTTTACCGATTGCAGGGGCAGTCAGTGAAACAACAACCTATCAAGATTCATTAAAGCGCCTTGATGACATACAAGCAGAAGCTCTACCTTGGATAGAATCAGAGAATTTGAAAGATTTGCCGGTCATATCTCAAGCAACGATTGAAATAAACCATTTATCATTTGGACAATTGTCTGAAACACCATTGCTGGACGATTTTAGTTTAAAAATTGAACAAGGGGAGAAAATCGCCATTATCGGGCGCAGCGGAGCTGGAAAATCGACGCTGCTGAAATTAATTCAGGGAGTACTTGTACCGACTAGCGGCGAAGTGCGAATAAATGGATTGAATGTAAATGAATTGGCTTCGACTATTCCAAAATTAATGTCTGTCCTCAACCAAAAGCCTTACTTATTTAATACAACTGTCATGAATAATATCCGCCTTGGCAACCCGGAAGCAACGGATGAAGAAGTATACGAAGCAGCCAAGATGGTTCAATTGCATCAGATGATTATGCAATTGCCTAAAGGGTATGAGACGTACATGCATGAAACAGGACAGCGCTTTTCCGGTGGTGAACGGCAAAGAATCGCAGTGGCACGGATATTATTGCAAAAAACTCCGATAGTCATCATGGATGAACCGACAGTTGGACTCGATCCAATCACAGAAGCGAACCTATTGGCTGACATCTTCGATACACTGAAGGGTAAAACTATCATCTGGGTAACGCACCATTTGATAGGCGTGGAGAAAATGGATCGCATCCTTTTCCTTGAAAAAGGAAAAATCACCATGGATGGCAGTCATCAACAACTACTGGAAAAAGAGGAAAGATATCGCCGTTTATATGCACTGGATCGTCCGTTTTACATGAATAGATAGTACAAATAGGACTTGTTATTTTAGGTAGAATGTGTTCATTTCCTGCATTGTCAGGAATAATAAAATTAGAAAATAGCATACAGGAAAAAAGACCGCTGGTGCTAGCAACATCAAAAGATCATGCAATAGACGGTTCCCTCGATAGGGGATCAGCTGTTAAGGGGAATAATCCACCTGAGCCGCAAGGGTGGATTATTTTTTTGGCTTTTTACTCCCGTTCGGCAGGGATTTACTCCCGTTGGAAGAAGTATTTACTCCCGTTCGAGGGGCGTTTACTCTGGTTTGGAAGGAGTTTACTCTCGTTTAAAAATGTTTTTGGTTAAGTGGTAATCCTGAAAAGCCAAGAGATCGTAATAAATCATTTAGAAGAAATTCAATAAGATGACGGCTATTTTCCTGTTTATAGCAATTAAAGAAGAATATGACTAACCAAAACTACAGATTTTGCTCATTTTGTAAAGATATATTCATAGATCGCTAAATAGGTATGATAGAGCATTTGAATTTCTAAGTATAAACACTATGAGAAATGCCAATGTAAAAATTCGAAACCATTGTTTTTTATTCATTGATAAAATTAGAAATAGTATGATAGCAGATAAAATATCAAATCCAAGAGTTATTGCAAACATATAAAAATACGAATAGCCTTCTGAAACTAACAAACCAATGGGCATTGCGGCACATAACGCAGCAATCCATCCGTTTCCTCTGCTAAACCCGTAGCGAAGTTCGATCAAGCCATTTGTCATTGGCCGCAAAAATTGGCTGTTTGCCAACACCACACGGGGTGCTGGGGCCAGTGCAACAATTTACAGTATTATTGAGACAGCTAAAGAGAATAACTTAAATCCATTTGCCTATCTCACCTATCTTTTTGATAACTACCAAACATGGATACCCAAGATAATGATGCCTTGGATCAATTAATGCCTTGGTCATCAACGATCCCATTAGTTTGTCGTGTGTTTAAAAAGAATACTATACTTAAATCAAAACTAAATCCCCATCTACATGTAGGTGGGGATTATTTGACGCTTACGAAAAATATAGATACGTTGGTAAAAACATTAAAAAGCTTAAGTAAGTTACAGCATTAATACAAGAACTTCAATCATTATTGTCCATTACCTCTAGAAGACATAAAGAAATAAAGGGGAATAATAGGATCAGCTGCTTCCAGTTGAACTTGCTGCTATGTTTCATTTAAATTCGTTTCTATTCATCCATTTTCTGATGGAAATGGCCGTACAGCACAACTTCTGATGAATCTCGTATTTATGAAGTTATGGATTTCCTTTAGCTATCGTAAAAGCAGAACCAGCGTGTTGAATAAAATACTATGAAACGTTGGAATTAGCAAGTGTGAAGAATGAAGTACAACCTTTTTGCGATTTTTTCTGACCAAATAAATAGTCTTGACGGGCAGTTAGCATGTACCCCTTAAGGTAGATGTTGAAAAAACCTTTTTTGGGCAACACTACATTAAGGAGTGATTTATTATGGCTAAAAAAGTACAAAAACTCTAAACGTAATCTCTGGAATTAAAATTGAAGGCAATTGAAATGAAAGAACAAGGGTTCACTGCTGCCTATATTAATAAGCATTTATGGTGGTCTCTATCGTCAAGACAAGAGTTATTGCATTATAGTTCGTTTGTTCAATAATCCAACAATCCAAGCTTGACAGCTTTTACGGCTGCCCCAACTCTTGAATCGACTTCTAGTTTTCGAATAATCGAAGAAATATGATGTTCGACCGTTCTTCTACTAATCATCAATAACTCACTGATTTAGGTGTTTTTCTTATCCTCTGAAATTAATTTTAGAATTTCGAGTTCAGCTTTTGGTAGAGAGTTCTTATCATGTACTAAACTTTTGTTAGGAAATAATTTGACCCCTATATGACTTTGTCTTATTGCATTGGCTAATTTGATGGCAGACTCCTCTTTTGAGACAAAAGCAAATGCACCGGCATCAGAAGCGGCATCTATGTATTCATCATAGTGATAACCAGATAAAATGACAACCTTACTCTCAGGATATTATTCGGTTATTTTCTTAGTCAGCTTAATACCATTATTATTTTTCATTCTTATATCCATGACGATCACATCAGGATTATTCTTAATTATTTCCTCATCTAAATTAGCTGCATCGGAAATTGTACTGACAATTTCTAAATCAGTTTCATTTTCTAACAGGAACTTTTGAAACACAATATAGTGATATTCATAAGAGACAAATGTTTGCGGGAGTTAAATCTATAGCTTCGGATGCATCTGGTAGTGGAAATTGGACACTAACAGGGTATAGTGCAGAGCTAATTGATGGTGGTCGTACTTATGTTATTACTGTATCAGGAAAATATTCGTATAATGGAGTAACTTATACAATTTCAAAAAGCATAGAATTTTATTGCAATGTTGATGATTCCATTGGTTGATGAGAAAGCTTCATTTTTGATGAATACCGGAATTTGAAACACAGGTGAAATTTAATAGGCGTGATTTTGCAGATAGAGTGGTTATTTTCTGCAAATGGCTTCGATAGGGGAGGTGAATAATGTTTACCTTTCCTTTTTGTTTACGGTTGAGAGAAGAAACTGTGAAAGTTGAGTTAATTTTAAATGTTTAGAGAATGTTCGTTCCATTTCAAGAAGAGTTGGCTCTTCTAGCATGAAGTTGTCAAGCAGGACGTAGTGTTTAGCAACTTGATATGGATTCTCTGCATAAGCAAGGTGCAGAATTGTTGTTTCAGATTATTTCAATTTGTTATTAAACCAGAAGTTTGATTGTGACCACCAACCTACAATTCGGGCAGTGGAATCACGTGTTTGGCGATCCAATCTTGACAGAAGCTGTTATAGATCGGTTCACCATTCACATTTATTGTTCTTTAACGGTGATAGCCGTCGGTTAAGAGATTCAATCTTACAAAATAAATAAGACGGGAGTGGCAAGTGGTACATTTTTAATTGCCATTTGATACATTTTTTACTTGCCAAAAACAGGTTCTAGTTAAATATTTCCTGATAGACAAGAAAATGGTTTAAAACTGTTGACCTTTTAATAAAGATAGGTGATGATTTTATATATTTCATCGTCAATATTAGAAGAAAGTTACCATATAAATGGAGGTATTTTATGTTGCTTGGCGGTATTGAAGCAGGGGGCACCAAATTTGTTTGTGCTGTCGGATATGGGGACGGAATTATTTTAAAAAGAATTGAAATCCCGACAACAGTCCCAGAAGAAACTTTTGAAAAGGTGATTGGTTTCTTTAAAGAATTTGAATTGAATGCAATAGGGATTGGCTCTTTTGGACCGATTGACGTTAATCAGGAAAGTCCAACATATGGTTACATAACAACAACCCCCAAAAAAGCATGGGATAACTTTCCTTTCGTTCAGACGATTAAAGAAGAATTTAACGTACCTATCGGATTTAATACTGACGTTAATGCTGCCGCTTTAGCGGAGTCTAAATTAGGAGCCGCTAAAGGACTGGACAGTTGTTTATATATAACCGTTGGTACCGGAATCGGAGCTGGTGCCATCGTTCAGGGGAAGCTTCTTCAGGGATTTTCCCACCCTGAAATGGGGCATATTCTTGTCAGGCGGCATCCAAATGATCATTACAAAGGAAATTGCCCGTATCATCAAGATTGCCTAGAGGGTCTTGCAGCTGGTCCAGCGATTGAAGAACGATGGAATATTAAAGGTGAAGAGCTGCAAGAAAGGCAAGAAGTTTGGGATTTGGAAGGCTTTTATCTTGCACAGGCACTCATGCAATATGTTCTTATTCTTTCGCCAAAGAAGATCATTCTTGGAGGAGGGGTTATGAAGCAAAAACAAATTTTCTCTTATATTTATAAATATATCCAACAATTATTAAATAATTACATTGTGTATCCCGAGCTTTCAACAAGTATTAATGATTATATCGTACCTCCGGGATTGAAAGAGAATGCCGGCATCGTTGGTGCACTTTTGTTGGCAAAACAGGCATACCAGGAAAAGAAACAAGCTTATAAGAATCTGATATGAAGTAACTTTGAAAGATAAGTCATGGGGAATGCTCCCATGGCTCGTTTATTTTATATTCTCGTATTTGACCAAAGGAACTAAGACAAAACACTTTGTTTTGCAAAGTCTATGAAATGCACATAATTAGTATTTTTGTTATAATGGCATGAGTTAAGAATCATCTAAATTCAGTTTAACTTTACGAATATAAACCCATTCTAAACAGAATGAGATAAAAATATATTAATGTTCGTTCAGAGAGAATATATTTTCAGCCAAAGTGAGGGGATATTATGAGCCAAACAATGATTTTTTTTGATATTGACGGAACTTTGCTTGACCATGATAAACAGCTGCCTAATTCAACGAAGCAAGCGATCCATGCATTAAAAGAAAAAGGGTATGAAGTCGGCATTGCGACAGGACGGGCGCCGTTTATGTTTAAAGATCTGGCGAAAGAGCTCGATATTGACACTTATGTTTCTTTTAATGGCCAGTATGTAGTTGTAAAAAATGAAGTTGTTTATAAAAATCCGCTTCACTTAGAATCTTTAAGGAAACTGGCGGAGTATTCCTCGAAAAAACAACATCCGCTCGTATATTTATCCCATGAAGAAATGAAATCAAACATAGAGTATCATCCACACATACAAGAGAGTATTGAAACATTGAAATTTAGCCACCCGTCCTATGATCCGGAATACTTTGAAGACCGTGAAATCTATCAATCTCTGCTATTTTGTGTTGAGGGAGAAGAAAAGGACTATATGGAAGAGTTTAAACAGTTTGACTTTATCCGCTGGCACCCGGTTTCAACAGATGTTTTACCTGCAGGCGGCTCGAAAGCAAAAGGTATAGAAATTGCGATCCGCCATTTAGGAATTCCAGATGACCAGGTTTATGCTTTCGGAGACGGATTAAATGATATTGAAATGCTCCGTTTTGTAAAAAACAGTGTTGCAATGGGAAATGCACATGAATCCGTAAAAAAAGTCGCCAAACATATAACAAAAGATGTTACAGAAGACGGGATTGCTCACGGGCTCGAATTATTAGGATTATTATAATTAATGCATTTCAAAGGATCATTAAAAAAGGGCCTGACCCCTCCGAAACAACATATAGTCAAACTTAAATTAAAACAATCAATTATTGTCATTGATGAGGGAGTCAGGCCTTTATAAGTCAGCTCTATTTTTCTGTGGAAAAGGGGCGGAGCTGCGCCAACAAAAATAGAAATGAAAGATACATGTTTTAGCTTTTTAAATATTTTGTGCTTGGCTCCGCTTCACACCGCCTTATTTTGTTGGTTTATGTTTTTATATGAGACCTATTTCCATATTAGAGTTGAGAGTAAAAACTCATGATTTTTTATATGAAAGCTTAATTACGATAAACATAGGGATCTTTAGGCTGTTCAATTTTGTACCATTCCTTAACTTTTAAAACAGGAATAGTTGATTTGAAAGGCTGATAGTACATTGATGACAACGTACCTTTTACATGAAGCCACTGATCATCTTTCAAATGAACATCCTCTGGAAATTCGACCAGCATCCCGAAAACACCTGAATCCGCAATACAATGAATAACCCCAAACCTAAGAACGAACATTTGCCTTTTGTTAACCGCTTCTCCTTTAAATGCGAATCCGTTAAAACTGATCGTATCACCAAGAAATTCACCTGGATAATTATAAATTGTCTCCATTCCTCTTAAATAATCATTGTCTTTTAAAGCTATTACTTTTTTTGATGAATATTTTTTCAACTCTTTTTGCATTAATTCATAATATCCTTCTTTCCCGTAGTAAACACTTGAATCTGGCCGGAGATATTGAGTTTGTGCGTATGGATCTTTCGTTTCAATACTTTTAAAAGAAAAACCTTTTGATTTCACAATATTTGAATCCAAGGTTGCAATTGGAAAAAATAATCCCGAGATTAATGGAAAAGAAAAAATGGTATAAATAAAGATTCTTTTGAAAAAGGGTTTGTCATTTTCATGATCGTGATCATGATTATGATCGTGATCACAACAAGTATGTGATTCAGATTCATTTTCATTGAGTTCCTTCAAGTAAACATAAGCTTGTACAATAGTCAAAATGGCAAAGATAAAAATGGCAATATATGATAAATACGAATATTTCATATTAATATATTTCGTAATATTTCCAGTAGCATGAAGGTGAAAAAAGAAAAAAGTAAAAAACATCAAAATGAGTGTTCTAAACATGAGTTATCCCGCCTTTTTGGAAAAATAGGGATCCAATAAGGACTAAAATTGCAATATAAGCAATTAATATAAAAACAAAACGTTTTTTAAAGACTCCAAGCATCATTAACATGTTTTTTATATCAACCATCGGTCCAAATACAAGGAAAGCTAATAATGATCCGGTTGAAAATAAACTACTAAATGAAGATGCAATAAAAGCATCTGCTTCAGAACAAAGGGATAGAACAAATGCCAATCCCATCATGACAAGTGAAGAGGAAATGTCGTTTTGGCCAATAGCTAATAGAGTTGATGTTTTAATATATGTCTGCATAGCAGCAGCAATAAAGGCGCCTATTATTAAATATTTGCCAACCGAAAAAAACTCATCAACTGCATGTCGCAATGTTCCTGTCAGTTTTCTTAAAAACGATTGATTTTGATGATTATGGCCATGATGATGGCCATTTGTCATTATCTTCTCTAAAAGCTGATTATCTTTATATTGAAAAGATAAAATGACACCAATGAGGAAGGAAACTAGTATAGCTAATCCACCACGATATATCATCATTTCCCAATTATTTCCGAACGCGATATAAGTAGAAAATAACACAATCGGGTTAATTACAGGCCCCGTTAACATAAAGGCAATTGCTGCATGCAGGGGCACTCCTTTTAATATAAGCCTCCGAGTTATCGGAACGATCCCGCACTCACATCCTGGAAAAAATATTCCAGCTGTTGAGGCAAGCAAAACAGCAAGAAAGCGGTTTTTCGGTATAATTTTTGCGATCATTTCTTCTGTGATAAACATTTGGATTAAACCGGAAATAAGTACGCCAATAAGTACAAATGGAAAAGCTTCTATTAAAATACTAATAAAAATAGAATTGAGCTGTAAAAATGATTGTGAAATCACATTTATGCCTCCAATGCGCTGAATAAGAAAACATTAATTTCATTATAATAGCATAACTCTATGATTCGAATCGATTGGAAATAATTTTTTTATCAAAAAGTTTATATGTTTAACTAAAGAATGAGGAAGATTTATTTTTGAGTCAAGAAAATTGCTTATTTATGTACCTCTAAATTAAACATTAAATTAAAATCCCCGAAACATATGCATCCATCAATTTTTAAACCTATTTTCAATCACCATATATCTTAATTTTTCCTAATTGCAATGAGAAAAGGAATTTTACTTGATTTTCTTAAAAATTTTTTCTAGGAGTATTAAAAATTTGTTAATAGTTTCGTCATAACTTCTAGATACGATAAGGACAGCGATACTATAAAAAAGAGAGAGTAAGGGGGAGGAATAAATGACAGATTCCAATGAAAATGTACAAAATCCAATAGTTGAATCAAAAAAACAAAGAAAGTCAGTCGGATCAAAATTAAAAGGCTTTCTTTCAACAGTCATTGCCGGTATCGTTGGTTCTGTCTTGACTTTGGCAATTGCCCCGCATATCGATTATTTACAGGACCTATTTTCTTCATTTGAGAAAAAATTTGCAGATCATTCAAGGCTAGCTGATGGAAATAATGGTTCTTCTGGAAGAAGTTTTGCAAAGACTGTATCCGTTCATCCGACTTCAACAAATCAAACAAATTCAATTGCGGACATCGTCGCAAAAGCGTCAAAAGCGATTGTCGGCATTGTAAATCTTCAAAATCGGAATGACTTCTTTAATCAAAGTACCGAGAGTGTTGAAACCGGTTCGGGTTCAGGTGTTATTTTTAAAAAAGACGGCAACAATGCTTTTATCGTTACAAATAACCACGTAATTGAAGGGGCACAAGGTATTGAAATCTCGCTTCCAAACGGGAAAAAAACGAGGGCTGAATTAATCGGTGCAGATGCCTTAACCGACCTTGCTGTATTGAGAATTGATTCGAAATATGCGCCTTCAACTCTGGAGTTTGGAGATTCAAATTCGATCAGGCCTGGCGACCAGGTCCTTGCGATTGGAAACCCGCTTGGTCTTGATTTATCCCGGACTGTGACACAGGGAATTGTCAGTGCTGTTAATCGGAAGATAACCGTTTCCACTTCAGCAGGTGAATGGGATCTAAATGTTATCCAAACGGATGCCGCAATTAATCCCGGAAACAGCGGAGGAGCTTTAATTAACACGCAAGGCCAGGTTATTGGCATTAATAGTTTAAAAATTTCCGAAAGTGGCGTTGAAGGATTGGGATTTGCCATTCCAAGCAATGACGTTGTGCCGATTGTAAATGAAATTATTGAAAAAGGTCATGTAGAGCGGCCTTATATTGGAGTCAGTTTAGCAAGCCTTGATGAAATTCCGCAATATTTTTTGCAGAACCTTCCTAAAAGCGTTGACGGCGGAGCAATGGTAACCTACGTTGATCCAAATTCTTCCGCAGCAAAAGCGGGCCTTCAAATACAAGACGTAATAGTGTCCATTAACGGTACAGACGTAAAAAATTCAAATGATTTACGAAAATATTTGTATACGAAGATGAAAATTGGCGATAAGATAACGCTCAAGCTTTACAGGCAAGGAAAACTTAAGACGGTCGAATTAACTTTAACAAGTAAAAATATGACATATTAAACAAAATTATCGACTAAATGTAAAGGGCCTGGCCCCTCCAATTACAAAAAAATCCACCTTTGAGTTAAGGCTCGGTGGATTTTTTTCTATTTGCTGCCCCATTGGAAGGAACCTTCTATTTAATTTTCAGCAAGTAAACAGTTTGCTTTGGACATTTCTTTTTTCGTATACTCCTTAATAGAACACGTTTCAAAAATTTATTTTTACTTTTCCTTTTCCTTTTATTTATTTTTTGTGGGCGGAGATCATTAGCTACAACGATCTTCCTGTTCGAGATTTACAATGACAAGCTTATTTAACAAATTTGAATAAATTATCATAAATTATTTCGCATTGTTTAATAATCATTGTGGTATATAGAACATAGTGATAAATGATGAAATTCGTTTTAATTTGAAAAAAATTAATTAGAGTTTTTTAAATAGGAGATGCAGTCTGATGAAAGTTTTAGTAATAGAAGATAATGAAAGTGTCTCTTCCATGATTGAGATGTTTTTTTTAAAAGAAGGAATCAAGGGAGAGTTTGTAAAGGATGGGTTAGAAGGCTATAACCGATATAAAGAAGACAGCTGGGACGCATTGATTATCGATTGGATGCTTCCCGGGATGGATGGAGTGACAATCTGCCGTAAGATTAGAGAAGAGGGCAGTTCGGTGCCGATTATCATGCTGACAGCAAAAGACAGCGAATCGGATCAAGTGCTAGGTCTTGAGATGGGAGCGGATGATTATGTAACAAAGCCTTTCAGTCCGCTTGCTCTTATGGCGAGAATTAAAGCCGTGACCCGGCGATACAACAATCAAAAAAATGAAACCACCGAAAAAGGGGTCTTGCAAACAAAATATTTTAAAATCAGTAAAGAAACAAGAGAAGTTTATCTTAATGGCGAACCGATTACAAATTTAACTCCGAAAGAATTTGATCTTTTATATTATTTTGTTCAACATCCAAAACAAGTGTTTTCACGAGAACAATTGCTTGAACGGGTATGGGGTTATCAATTTTACGGGGATGAAAGGACAGTTGACGTTCATATTAAACGGCTTCGGAAAAAAGTTGGCACGCCGAACCAGCCATTTTTCTATACAGTGTGGGGCGTAGGTTATAAGTTTGATGAGACGCCGGTGGATGTAAATGAAGATTAAATATTTTTATCAGCAATTTATTAGCCATATTAGCACCATCATTGTTGCTTTTTTAATATTGAGTTTATTGTTTGCCCATTATGTTGAGTCGCTAGTTTATAACAACAAAGCAGAGGAATTGATTACGTACGGCGAAAATATTCTTATGGATTTGGAACAAAGCAGAATTGGATCAGAGCAAATATTAGATGAGTACGAGCATGTTTTAGCAGGGAGGAACATTCAATTCAGTTTATTTGATGAAAATTTGAAAACCTCAATAGGAGGACACCGTGCTGAAATTACATTATCAAAAGAAGAATGGAACAAAATTTTAAAAGGGGATCCAATTGTCGTCAAAAACGACATTAAGCGGTTCGATAAGGCAGTGACGTTTGTTTTACTGCCTTATTTTCAAAATGGCACTTTTTTAGGAGGCATTTTACTTACTTCTCCGATTAGCGGTTCAAGAGAAATGATTACAAAAATCAACCAATATTTATTTTATACCGTATTAATTGCACTGGTTGTGTCATTATTTCTTAGCTGGATCTTGTCAAAAATCCATGTGAATCGTATTAAACGGATCCAAGAGGCTACTTCAATGGTTTCAGCTGGTGATTATTCGGTAAATATCCCATCTTCCAATTTTGATGAAATCGGTGAATTGGCAGAGGATTTCAACAAAATGGTGCAAAAATTAAAAGCCTCGAAGGAAGAGATCGAAAGTCTTGAAAACAGAAGACGCCAGTTTATGGCAGATGTTTCCCATGAACTCAGGACTCCTTTAACGACAATCAGCGGTGTGATCGAAGGACTTCGAAACGATATGATACCGGAGGAGGAGAAAGACAGAGGACTGCAATTAGTCAGCCAGGAAACAAAAAGGTTAATTCGGCTCGTAAATGAAAACCTCGATTATGAAAAAATCAGGTCGAATCAAGTTAAGCTTATGAAAGAAGATATTCAGCTGATTGAAGTATTAGAAATTATTAAAGATCAATTAGATATTCTTGCAGACGAAAAGAATAACAGAATCATTGTAGAAGTCGATGAAGATTTATTTGTATATGCAGATTATGACCGCCTAATGCAAATATTGCTCAATATTACTAAAAACAGCATTCAATTCACTGAAAATGGAACAATCTGGTTAAGAGGAAAAGCTAGTGATAAAGAAACGATTATTGAGATAGAAGATACAGGGATCGGGATCGATCCAGCAGAAATCGAAAAAATCTGGCATCGCTTTTATAAAGCCGACTTATCAAGAACGTCCAATCCATACGGTGAATTTGGCCTCGGGCTTTCAATTGTAAAGCAATTAGTCAATCTCCATAATGGAAAAATTGAAGTAACAAGTGAAAAAGGCAAAGGGACAAAGTTTGTCATCCGCTTTCCTATATTTGCAGAAATGTAATTCCATGTTCCTTGGTATATTCGTGGTAAGTAGAAAAGGAAAAATGGTAAAATACAAATGAATTGATCGAACAATTTAATGAACAGTAGGCAGGAAGTATTATAAAAAAAGTTTTAAAATATTTTAATGTTTTGATTCGTATAGACTTTTAAACTGTATTCATGAATTGTTCATATTTTATTCATACTTGACAGTTATGATATCATATAAATGTCGCCCAAAAATAGTGAATCCAAATGATTAACACAATGCGATATAGAAATCAGGAAGGTGACAAATATGAAACGTTTAACGGTGAAAGGATCAAATATTTTCAATAAACATACTAGCTTTTTCTTATTAGCTGCCATCCTGTTATGGATAAAAACTTATTTGGTACAGAAATTTGAGTTTAATTTAGGGATCGATAATTCCATGCAACAGTTTTTGCTTTTTATAAACCCGATCGGATCGATCCTTTTTTTTCTTGGATTTGCACTTTATGCAAAAGGTAGATCACGCTATTATTGGATTATTGCAATTGACTTTATTTTAACTTTTCTTTTATACGCGAATGTGCTTTATTATCGCTTTTTCAACGATTTTATTACACTTCCAACTTTAACGCAGTCTAAAAACTTTGGAGATGTCAGTGGAAATATTCTTGCATTGTTAGAGCCATATGATCCTTTATATTTCGTTGACATTTTCATTTTGGTGCTTTTATTGGCTGTTTGGAAGTTGAAACCTGAGCAAGCTAAGGTTTCGCGTCGAAAAATTAATTTTTTATTTCTTTCAGCGATTGCTATAATATGTGCAAATATTTCATTGGCTGAAATCGACCGTCCTCAATTATTAACAAGGACATTTGACAGAAATTATATTGTTAAATATTTAGGCATGTACAACTTTACGATTTATGATGCGATCCAAAGTACAAAATCGTCCGCTCAGCGGGTATTAGCCAACAGCAATGATATTACAGAAGTTGTTAACTATACAAAATCAAATTATGCGAAACCAAATCCGAAATATTTTGGAATAGCAAAAGGTATGAATGTTATTTATATTCATTTGGAGTCGCTGCAAAACTTTATCATTCACTACAAGTTACACGGCGAAGAAGTTACTCCATTTTTAAATTCGTTAACAAAGGATCCAAATACGTTATACTTTGATAACTTTTTCCATCAAACGGCACAAGGAAAAACTGCTGATGCGGAATTTTTATTGGAAAATTCTTTGTTTGGTCTACCTCAAGGATCGGCTTTTTCAACAAAAGGCTTAAATACGTATCAGGCTGCGCCGGCAATTTTAGGCCAACATGGATATACATCCGCGGTTTTTCATGGTAACAACAAAACATTTTGGAACCGAGATGAGATTTATAAATCATTTGGTTATGACAAATTCTTTGATTCAAGCTATTACGATATGAATCCAAAGGACGTCATTAATTATGGATTAAAAGATAAACCGTTTTTCACTGAATCAATGCCATTGTTAAAATCGTTGCGGCAGCCTTTTTATGTAAAATTTATTACATTGTCCAATCATTTTCCTTATCTGATTGATGAAGAAGATGCAACGATTGAAGGAAATACGACCGGAGATCCTTCTGTTGACAATTATTTCAGGACAGCCCGTTATTTAGATGAAGCCGTGAAAGAATTCTTTCAATATCTAAAGGAATCAGGCTTGCTTGATCACTCTGTTATTATTTTGTATGGTGACCATTATGGTATTTCTGAAAATCATAATAAAGCGATGGAGCAAGTTCTCGGCAAAGAAGTGACTGATTTCGAGAATGCTCAATTACAGAGGGTGCCATTATTTATCCGTGTCCCTGGGATGAAAGGAGGCGTTATGCACCAATATGGTGGACAAATCGACCTTCTCCCAACACTTCTGCACTTGCTTGGAATTGATACAAAGAATTATGTTCAATTAGGCACTGACTTATTATCTAAACAGCATGACCAGGTTGTTCCTTTCCGAAATGGTAATTTCGTAAGCCCAACTGTAAATGCTATAAATGGAAAGTATTATGACCATGCCGGAAATCAAATTGAAAAAAATCCGGAGATTGCAAGATTAGAGGAAAAAGTGAAACTGAAATTAGATCTTTCAGACCGGGTAGTAAATGGTGACTTGTTACGATTCTATACACCTAAAGGTTTTAAGCCTGTAGACCGCTCTAAATATGATTACAATCATCATGAAAAAATCAATGAAGATGCTTCAGATCACTAATTAGCTGTTGAGTTCTCTCAACAGCTTTTTTATTAGATTAAATGCAAAGGGGCCTGACCCCTCCATTACAACATATAGACAAATTATTAATTAACTCATTCTATACATTGTCGTTTGAGGAAGGTGTCAGACCCCTAAGAGTCAACCTCTATGAAATTACCTCTGATTTCCTTAACGGAATAGACTGAAGCTGTTGTTCTGTATTATAATTTTTTGTTACTTCAATATATTTGATATGGTGGTCTTCCATTTCTAAAATTTTGAAATCATAAGATTCCAGGCTAATGATGTCGCCTTCTTTTGCTTCATAATTTTCTGTCAGAATCCAGCCGCCGATTGTATCAACATCTTCATCATCAATTTCAGTGCCTAACAAGTCGTTAACCTCACTGACAAGCACTTTAGAATCAATAATAAAATGTCCGTCTTTTATTTTTCGCACCATCGGAACTTCATCCATGTCAAATTCATCCTGAATTTCACCAACAATTTCTTCGAGAATGTCCTCAACAGTTACAAGTCCTGAAGTTCCGCCATATTCATCCATTAAGATTGCCATGTGAATCCGTTCTTTTTGCATCTTAACGAGCAGATCGTGAATTGGAATTGTATCAATCACTCGAATAATCGGCCGGATATACGATTCAAGCGTTTTCGTTCCGATTCCTTGTTTTGAAATAAAATCAGTCAACAGTTCTTTTATGTTTACTAGCCCGATAATATGGTCTTTATCACCATCTATAATAGGGTATCGGGTGAATTTTTCTTTTTTGACAATCTGCAGAAAAGTTTCAAGGGTGTCATCTTTCGACAAAGACACAATCTCTGTCCTTGGGACCATGATTTCTTTTGCAATCCGGTTGTCAAATTCAAAAATTTTGTTTACATACTTAAACTCTGATTGGTTAATTTCGCCACTTTTATAGCTTTCGGACAAAATAATGCGAAGTTCTTCCTCTGAGTGAGCCAGTTCATGTTCGGAAGCAGGCTTTAATCCGAACAGGTTTGCTACAAGACGTGCAGAACCGTTTAAAGTCCAAATAAACGGATAAAGCAATTTATAGAACCAGATAAGCGGACGTGCCGCAATTAAACTTACAATTTCCGCCTTTTGAATCGCCAACGTTTTCGGTGCCAATTCACCAACTACTACGTGCAAAAAGGTAATAAAGGCGAAAGCTATTCCGAATGTCAGTATATGCGACAGGGAACTTGGCAAGTATAATTCATGGAACAGCGGGCGCAAAATCCGTTCAATCGTCGGTTCCCCGAGCCATCCTAGTCCTAGTGCAGTAAGAGTGATTCCAAGCTGGCAGGCAGATAAATATTCATCAAGGTTTGAAATTATTTGTTTAGCTGCAATTGCGCTTTTGCTGCCTTCTTCAATCAACTGATCGATTCTTGAACTTCGCACTCTTATAATGGCAAACTCCGACGCGACAAAAAATGCCGTTAAAGCAATTAAAATGGCTATTAAAACCAAGTTAAATATGTCCAAATAAATTTCCTTAGCTCGTAACAATAACGAGTAAGGAGTCACCTCCTGATTTATTAAAAAATTAACTCGTCAGAATCAAAAGCGACTGCATCAAGGCGGAACCTTCCCTGGAAAGCTTATTGGCCAAATCTTCTTTTTGCGGTCCGTCAAGGTTTTTAATAAGTGGCAAAATTACTGCTAATTCATTGTGCAGCTGTCTCATTTGATTAGTTACATTACTTACATGCTTTTCAACTTCTGATTCTCGAATTTGCTTCGATTTTTTGATTTCTAGTTTTCTTTTAATCTCTTCAAGGGGAAAGTGCATTGATTTGCATTCTTCAATAAATTTAAGATCGATTAAAGCTTCTTCAGAATAGATCCGATAGTTTGATTTAGAGCGGTCAGCTTTAAGCAGTCCCAAGCTTGTATAATAATCAATTGTTCTTTTTGAAACTCCGGACAAATTGGCTAACTCGCCGATACGATAGACTGCCCCATCATATCACCTCTGTTATTTTAAATTATAATAATTATAGAGTTTTTAAACCGTACAGTCAAACGTTACAGTTTCATTAAAATGTAGTTATACTATTATATGATTAGTGGCCGCAATAAATAAATTAAATGATGAATTTTCTGATAATTATGATTGTGTGAAAGGCTGTCTCATAAGGGTCTGACCCTTAGGTTTTTGAGACAGCCTCAATATTTTTTAAACATTTTCCTGTTTTTTACATACTTCTATATATAATATGTGATGTCCTTCTATTTCTTTAATTTTGAATATATGATCTTCCTGTTCAAGAAAATCTCCTTCTTGCACATCAAATTTATGTGTCAGGAACCAGCCGCCAATCGTATCGACTTCCTCTTCTTCCAAAGAAGTTCCAAGGAGATCATTTACCTCCGAAATCAAGAGTTTAGCGTCAAGAATATAGCCATTTTCGGTTTTACGAATAAGAGGGACCTCGTCAATGTCAAATTCATCTCTTATCTCTCCTACAATTTCTTCAAGGATGTCTTCAACCGTAACTAATCCTGCAGTTCCGCCATATTCGTCAAAAAGGATTGCCAAATGTGATCTTTCTCGCTGCATTTTAACGAGTAAATCTTGTATTGGAATCGTTTCAATAACCCGTATCACAGGTTTTATATAGGGGCGCAAGGGATATTCGCCTTCACATTTCTTTTGTATACAGTCTGTCAAAATTTCTTTTATGTTAACTATCCCGATAATATTATCTTTGTCACCGTCGGTGGTTACCGGATAACGTGTAAATTTTTCCTCTTTTACAACCGTTAATATCTCTTCTAGGGTTGCATACTCCGGAAAGCTGATGATTTCCGTCCTTGGCACCATTATTTCTTTTGCAACACGATTGTCAAATTCAAAGATTTTGTTGACATATTTATATTCAGACTGGTTAATTTCACCACTTTTAAGGCTCTCTGAAAGAATGATGCGAAGTTCTTCTTCGGAAAGCGCGAGTTCATGTTCTGAAGCAGATTTCAGCCCAAACAAACCTGCGACAAATCTTGCTGAGCTATTTAATGCCCAGATAAACGGATACATCACCTTATAAAACCAAATCAGGGGCAGAGCCAACGAAAGGGTGATGCTCTCTGCTTTGTGGATTGCAATTGTTTTTGGTGCTAATTCTCCAATTACAACATGCAGAAAAGTAATGACGGAAAAGGCAATCAAAAAGGAGAGTATTTGGCTAATTGATTCTTGAATGCCTAGTTTTCCAAATAACGGTCGAAGAATTCCTTCCACAGTCGGTTCTCCAAGCCACCCGAGGCCAAGTGCAGTAATCGTAATCCCTAGCTGGCATGCAGATAAATAGCCGTCCAGATTTGAAATGACCTTTTTGGCTGCTTCAGCTTTGTTATTCCCCTCCAGTATCAGCTGGTCGATTCTAGATGTACGGACTTTTACGATTGCAAATTCCGATGCAACAAAAAAAGCAGTCAATGCAATCAAGAAAGCAACTAAAAATAAATTTGCTCCTATCATGTACGAGCCTCACATTTTCGTAAGGCGTTCACCTCCCCCTTTTTTGCATAATTTGATACATGTACTTTTCCCATATTTATCCCGTTCTAGTCGTACATAAGTTTCCTGCCGAAAACGAAACGAAAAAAAGCTGCCTTTTTGGACAGCTTTTCATCATTTTTTCCATTCTCTAGCTAAAAGGCCGTAGATGATCAGATCATGGTAGTGGTCATTTAGATATTCACCGTCACGGATAAGGCCTTCCTGAACAAAGCCAAGCCGTTCAGGGATGGCACGGCTTTTAAAATTTTTTGTGCCGCAGCGGATTTCAATCCGGTTTAGCAAGAGGTCAAAAAATGCATAGTTAATAAGTGCCTGAACTGCTCTCGTCATAATTCCATGTCCTTCAGCTTCTTTAGCAAGCCAATAGCCGATGCTCGTTTGTCTGTTGTTCCAATCAATATGGTGGAACCCGATGGATCCTACTAATTTTCCTTTATAGCGGATGCCAGTTTGAAAGCCATTGTTGTCTGCAAATTGTTTCAGCCAAATCGAAATAATCGTATGGTATTGTGAAGATGAATAGATGCTGTCAACCCATGGAAGCCATTCCCTCAAATGGATGCGATTTGAATCAACAAGATTGAACAGCTCGTGAGAATGATGGAGCTGAAACAGTTGAAGTTCAATTTCTTCATCTACTTTTAAGGTAAACATTCCTATTTCCCCTTTTTTAATAAGCATATAGAGAAATTGGAAAAATGTACACAGATTTTTTGGGAAAAGGAGCGGAACTGCTGCGTCTGCTAGAGCAAAAACCTTGTCTAGGATTGTAAATAGTTAGAGCTTGGCTTCGCTCACACCGGCCTTATATTATTGTTCGTTCATAAGAAAAAGCAGTGTTTAAAACCGCTTTTTCTCATTCTTTCATTGAGGTGTCTGCGGAAGGCAAAATAATTGTGAATACTGTTTTCTCTTCGTTTGATTTGCAAGATAAGACCCCTTTATGTTTTTCGATGATTTCTTTGCAAACAAATAGTCCAAGACCGGTTCCTAGTTTTTTTGTCGTGACAAATGGTTCGAAAATCGTTTGCAACATTTCTTTTGATATCATAGGGCCGTTATTAGCTATTTCAAGCTTGATATATTCTTTTTTTTCATTTGTATAATATCCTTTAATTTCTATTAGCGGGTCACTGCGATATTGGCTTAGGACATCGATGGCATTAAAGATAATGTTAATCAGGACTTGGCGGATTTCATCAGAATACCCATAAAGCTTTATGTCATTAACAATTTCATTAATAATTCTGACTTTGCAATCTAAAATACTCGGATATAAAAAGGTCAGAACTTCATCAATTAACGATTTTAACGAAAAAATGCTTTTGTCTTTACCAATTAGTTCTTTTTTTGAAAGAAGTAGAAACTGTGAAATTCGAAAATTTAATTGTTCTAATTCATTTGAGATAATATCTAAATAGTTCATTGAAGGATAATCTGCTTTTAATAATTGAATGAAACCTTGGATAGATGTTAACGGGTTGCGGAATTCATGAATAAAGCTTGAAGTCATCTGGCCGAGAAGGGTAAGTCTGTCTTTATGGGTGGAATCGATAAACTTTGACTTCTCTTCGATAATTTTATTTTTCGCTTCTGTGTAGTAAGAAACTGTATAGTAAAGGAATTTATCGAAGCAATAGTTAATGTTATCGATTGACTTTTGGAGTTCTGTCCAGTCCATATCCATTTTATTCAGATATTTATTAATAATGGATCTGCCAAGATTAATATTATATACAAATTCACCAATATTAATATCTGCTTTAACCCTTTCATCACCGACAACATATGCCAGTTTTTTTATATATGTTTCAATTTTTTCTTCAGGTCTTGTTAAGATACTTTTTACAATATCAAAAATTGCTTCCCCATTTTGTTTTATGTGGTCCTTAAACGGATCTTTATCAGATTCCATTATCATTTTTTCCCACTCATCTAATATGACCTTTTTTTGGCTTTCCAAAAAGTCGGTTAATCTCCTTTTTGTAGTGGCTAACATGTTTTCCTCCTGTTCCACTTTATTTTGTGTATTAATAGTATTCGATGGGAAATAGCAAATTCCTTTATCGTATTTTACAAAATAATGAGGAATAATGGCGAAAAATCGATATTTACGTATATTACTGGCAATTTACCTGTAATTTTTGAACGAAATGAAAAAGAACGGCACTTGCCGTTCTCTAATCTCCATTCAGAAGCGGTTCTATATGGATGATTGCACTTTCAATCATATGCATATGACGGAGATTCTTCTCAATATTTTCAGTAATGTTATGACTTTCTACAACATTTAAAGAAGGTTTTACTAAAACCGTTGCTTCTACTAAAACTTGGTTTCCGTTCATCCGTGCTTTCACTTCTTTAATGGACTCTACTCCTGGTGTTTTACGAATAGTTGTTACAATCTCCGCAAGCATTTCCTCATTAAAGCCATCTGTTAATGAGTGGGAAGCTTCAGAAAAGATCCCCACTGCTGTTTTGCAAATTAGAACTCCAACGGCAAGTGCCGTTAAAACATCAAGGAGGGCAATGCCAAATTGTGTTCCGGCTATTCCTATAAATGCCCCAATGCTGACTAATGCATCTGAACGGTTGTCATAAGCAACAGCTTTGATAGAAGAACTGTTGATTTTTTCTCCAAGTTTTAAGTTGTATCGATAGACGCCATACATGGCCAATGCACTTCCCAAGGCAGTCCATGCCGTAAGCCAATTTGGGGTTTCAATATTATCCTTGAAGAAATTTTGAATGCCCCCAATGATCACTTGAATTCCGACAGAGATCATAATAAAAGCAGCCACTAAAGATGCGACTGATTCCGCTCGTGAATGTCCGTATAAATGATTATGATCAGCAGGTTTTCTTGAAATTCGTAGTCCAATTAAAACCGCTACCGAAGCGATTACATCAGTTAAATTGTTTAAGCCGTCTGCTCCAAGTCCTTCGGAGTGGCCGATTTTGGCAATTAACAATTTGATGGACGCCAAAATGATATATGCAATGATGCTTAACCAGGCGCCTTTTTCACCTAATCTTAATTGGTCGTTTCGTTCCATGACAAACCCCCAATGAATCATATGACCAACTTAAACCATACCAAAAGAAAGGTATGTGAGTCTATAGAAACAATGTCGGAGAAAGGCAGTTCTATTGAATATATTAAAATAATTTGCTTTAGGCAAAATAATTGATGGTTATACAGAATCAAAGATTTCCTTGTTTATTTTTGTGAGTTTCCCGCAAAAGCCTCTTATTAAGAGATTAAATTCTAACAAAAAATTGAAAATGTAAATTTTCACTCTGCATCTGAAGGTAAAATTGATATAATAAAGATAATCATTCTTAATTAGAAATTATGGTGATAATAATGCTTAGACTAAGAGTTGGTGAAAAAGGGACGATCAAGGACATTTCCAAGGCCGATTATTTAGTTCAGCGGAGATTGCTTGATCTTGGAATTACTGAAGGCTCAGAGATTTGTATTAAGAGAATTTTGCCGTTTGGAGGACCTGTAATGGTGGAATCTGGTGGACAATGTGTAGGTATCCGTCGAAAAGAAGCAGACAGAATAGAAGTGGAGAGATCTAAATGAATATTGCGCTCCTTGGAAATCCAAATACAGGAAAAACCTCTTTATTTAATAATCTTACAGGATCATATGAATACGTAGGCAACTGGAGTGGAGTTACCGTTGAAAAGAAAGTCGGCCTATTAAAAGATAAGAAAAACAAATTAATTGACCTGCCGGGAATTTACACTCTTAACCCTCTTTCAAAAGATGAAGGAATTGTGACAAATTTTTTGTTAACTGGTTCTTTTGATAAGATCCTTAATATTCTGGATGCATCACAGTTGGAAAGAAATATGCATCTGACGATTCAGTTGCTCGAATATGGCAAGCCGCTAATTGTAGGTTTAAATATGATTGATGTAGCGGCAAATCGGGGGATTCAGATTGATCGGAATCAATTGTCAGCTGCATTAGGAGTACCAGTTGTACCTGTTGTAGCAAGAAGTGGAAAGGGTTGTGAAGAACTGGCGGAAATTACTGTTTCCAATTCGATTTCCACTGTGAATAACGAGCTTGTTTACTATGATAAAGAAATTGAAGATGCCGTATTAAAGCTCGATGCAAAATTGAAAGGGAAAACCAACCATTCTTCCAGGTGGCTCACTTTGCAATTATTGGAGGGCAATCCATATGTGAAAGATTATTTGATGGGTTTTATAGATATTCAACAAATAGAACAGTTTGTTTCGGAAGTTGAAAAATCAGTAAAAGAAAAATATCAAGTAAATTCGCTTGAACAATTCATTTATAAAAAAAGAAAGAATGCAATTGAAAAGATTATAAAAGAATCTGCATTCATTAAGACTGTTCACAATCCGCCTCTCTCTGAACGGATTGATAGAATTGTAACCAACAAATTCTTAGGGATACCGATTTTTCTGTTTTTTATGTATTTTGTGTTTATGCTGACGTTTGATTGGCTTGGTTTTCGATTGTCTGATCTACTGGATGGTTTTATTTCAGGACCACTTACAAATGCTATTAGCTATCTTTTATCAATCATAGGTGGTTCCGAGTTTATTCGAGCATTAGTGCTTGAGGGAATTGTAGCAGGTGTCGGCGGTGTTCTCGTTTTTGTTCCGCAAATTTTTATATTATTCTTCTTTATTTCTTTTCTTGAAGATTCAGGTTATATGGCAAGAGTTGCTCTTGTTATGGACCGATTCATGGAGGCGGCAGGCTTGAACGGTAAAGCCTTTATTCCGATGATCATTGGATTTGGCTGTAATGTTCCTGGTATTATGGCAGCCAGGACCATTGAGACTCCCAAAGAAAGGCTGTTAACAGTTTTATTAACACCATTAATGTCATGCTCTGCAAGACTTCCGGTATACGCATTATTTATCGGAGCGTTTTTCGTTCATCATAAGGCAATAATTGTTCTTTCTTTATATGTAATGGGTATTGTCATTGCACTTTTGTTGGCGAAAATTTTTTCGTCGACAATCCTTAAGGGAGAAACTTCTTTCTTTGTGATCGAACTTCCTCCTTATCGCCTTCCGCAAATGAAAGCTTTGTGGAGAAGCACCTGGGATAAAGGAAAAGGCTTTGTGAAAAAAGCAGGTACCTTTATCTTTGCAGGTTCTGTTTTGATCTGGCTGTTGTCCTACATTGGCCCGGCAGGAGTAAATGTGGATATGGACAAAAGTTTTTTAGCTGCTATTGGAGGGATTTTTGCACCTTTGTTAAAGCCAATCGGATTTGGCAGTTGGCAAGCAGGGGCTTCATTGTTGACTGGATTCCTGGCCAAGGAATCAATTATTTCTACGATGAATATTATCTTTTTCGTTCCAGATGAAGCTAGTCTTCAAGGGATTTTAAGTAAACATTTTTCCCCGTTGTCAGCCTATAGTTTTATGGTTTTTATACTATTATATATCCCTTGTTTAGCTACAACAGCGACGATTTATAAAGAAACGGGCTCAAAAAAATGGACTGTTTTTTCAATGGGTTATGCTCTCACAATAGCATATGTGTTGGCTTTCATCATTTATCAAGGAGGAAGGTTATTCGGTCTATCTTAACTTAATGAGGTGATAAAATGATTGGTAATATCGTCATTGGCAGTGCAATTTTTGGATATGCAGGATGGGCTTTTTATCGTTTTGTAAAAAAATCCAAGCAGGGGAAATGTGCAGCCTGCAGCTTGAAAAAGTCGTGCTCAGTGTCGTGTGGAAGCCGAGATTAAGGACGGATTAACCCAAACTAGGGAAGGGCTCTGCCTTTTCCCTTTTTTATTTTAAATCTTTTAGAAAAATCAGTTTTAATGTTGCTTAGATTGGTGTAATATTACACTAAAAGCCAAAAAAGGAATGAATTGATCGTGACAAGAGATGAAGTGATTCTAAAAGTGTCAGAAAAAATGCGCCTTATTCGGACAGAAGCCGGATATACCCAGGATAAAATGGCGGAAATTATTGGTGTTTCCAAGAAGACTCTTGTACAAATTGAAAAAGGCCGTGCATTCGCAGGGTGGTCCACAGTTGTAACCGTATGTGCACTTTTTCGCGAGACGGAAACAGTAAAATTTTTATTAGGAGATGAACCGCTTGAAGTGCTGGAAACCATTGCCCGTGAAGGGATTGACTATCGAAAAGAAAAAACTCTTGGAGGAAAAATATGGTGGAGGGAAATATTAAGAGAGAATGGCTTTATTTTGCAGCAAAATATTATTAGCCAGCACTTTCGTATATTAGATGAGGACCATTTCCGCATTTATAGTAGTTTCGAAGAGGGGGCGGCAAAGGAAAGATTTTATGAATTAGTAAAGGAAGGATTGTAAGTGGCAAATGAATTATAATATGAAAAAGGTGGGATTTACTTCCCATCTTTTTCTTTTTAATAGAACGTTGGTATCCTTTAATAGTAAAAAAAATCAATTTATATATATTTTTGGCATTAATTCCAGTTATTTATGATAAAAGTAGTTGTCTTAATCTATTAAATTTATAGAGATGAACATTATAAAGGTTGTGGTACTACATGAACAAACTTCACTCAGTTTGGACTTCGTTTTGTAAATTCTGGAAACAAAAACATCTAACCCAAATTGTTGTTTTAAGTCTATCAACATTGTTTCTTGGTGCTTTAAGCTTTTTTTATTATTTTTCAAAAGATGCAGATATTCGCTCATTGAAAGCTGGTTTGGCACAGTCAACAATCATTTGTGATCAGAACGGGGAGGTTGCCAGTAAAATTTCAGCAAACAAAAATGAGGCAGTTCCAATCGAACAGGTGCCGGACCATATGAAAAACGCTGTTGTGGCAATTGAAGACCATCGATTTTATGACCATAACGGGATCGATTTATTAGGAATAATTCGTGCCTTTTTTCGGAATTTCAAAGCCGGGGAAGTAGTTGAAGGGGGAAGTACAATCACCCAGCAGCTGACGAAAAATGCCTTGCTTTCTCCAGAAAAAACGTATAAGCGGAAAATAGAGGAGCTTTTTCTCGCACGTGAAATTGAAAAAGAGTATACAAAAGATGAAATTCTTGAATTGTATTTAAACCAGATCTATTTTGGTGAAGGCGCATGGGGCATAAAACGTGCAGCCCTTAAATATTTCGGCAAAGATGTCAAAGATTTAACTCTTAGTGAATCTGCTTTGCTTGCTGGCCTTATCAAAGCTCCATCTGAAATAAATCCGTATGCAGACTATGATAAAGCAATTGAACGGAGAAACGTTGTTCTTGAGCAAATGAGAAAATATAAATTTATTTCTGCTTCCGAATATGAGAAAGCGGTAAATGAAAAACTGGTCCTCAATGACAAAGGAGGAGACCCGTTTCGTGACAAATATCCGTACTATGTGGATCATGTTATTGAAGAAGCCATTCAGGAGTACGGTCTGACTCAAGATGATCTACTGACCGGCGGATACCAAATATATACTGAGCTTGATCCCGATATGCAAACCGCAATGGAAACCACTTTTAAAAATGACAAGCTTTTTCCAGTAGGAACCAAAGATCAGATTGTGCAAAGTGGTGCGGTATTATTGGATCCTCATACAGGTGCAATCCGTGCACTTGTTGGGGGAAGAGGAAAACATGTTTTCCGGGGCTATAACCGGGCAACGCAGCTGAAAGCACAGCCGGGTTCGACAATGAAGCCGCTTGCGGTATATACGCCTGCTCTTGAGGAAGGATGGGAGCCTAATGATGAATTAAAGGATGAAAAAATGTCATTCGGAGACTATGAACCTACTAATTACAATCATCAATACAAGGGAATGGTCCCTATGTATGAAGCTGTAAAAGATTCCTTAAATGTTCCAGCAGTTTGGTTGTTAAATGAGATTGGAATTGAAAAAGGAATGAACGCAGTAAAGCGTTTTGGCATTCATCTGGAAAAAGGAGACCGCAATCTTGGCCTTGCACTTGGGGGATTGGAAAAAGGAGTATCGCCTTTAACGATGGCGGAAGCATTTTCTGTTTTTCCAAATGAAGGAGAACGGATTCAAGCCCATGCCATTACAAAAATTGTTGATATGGACGGAAATACAGTGGCCAAATGGAAGGAAAAAAAGACGAAAGTTACTACAAAAGCAGTTTCTGACAAAATGACAACAATGCTTCTTGGAGTTGTGGAACAAGGAACAGGAAAAGGAGCACAGATTCCAGGTAGGGAAGTTGCCGGAAAGACTGGTTCAACTCAAGTACCAATTGACGGGATAAACGGGGTAAAGGATCAATGGTTTGTAGGTTACACTCCGGAATTGGTAGGAGCTGTTTGGGTAGGGTATGATAAAACAGATGAAAACCATTATTTAACGACGACGAGCAGTGAAGGAGCAGCTCTTATCTTTAAGGAAATAATGGAAGATGCCTTGAAAGATTCAGAACCGTCTTCTTTTCATGTTCCTCACATTTCATCTTACATGGAAAAAAGAAAACAGGAGGAGTGGGAAAGAAAAAAAAGTGAATTCGATGAAACGATAAAAAAAGAAGCAGAAAAATGGAAAAAGAAAGTTGAAAAAGAGAAAGAAAAATGGGAGAAAAAGTGGAAAGATAAAGGAAAAGAGAAAAAACACAATTAGATGTGAAAACTAAATATTTAACATCAATCATTGTTTAAAAAATTGCATCTGCAACTTGCAAGATGTATGCTTAAGAACGAAAATAAGTCCAGCACGGAAGGGGATAAATCTGCGGTGTTAACGCTAATCCAAAACGGAGAATTATACGCTCCCGAATATTTAGGGAAAAAAGACATATTACTGATTGGCAGCAAAATTGGCTTTATCAAGGATCAAATTAATAAACCGCAGGGCTTTGTAGATATAAAAATAATAGATGCAAAAGGAAAAATTGTTTTACCGGGATTTATTGATTCCCACGTCCATATAATTGGAGGAGGCGGCGAAGGAGGCTACAAAACGCGTACTCCTGAACTGATGTTGACAGATGCAACATTGTCCGGCATTACTACGTTAATCGGGGTAATTGGAACAGATGGAACGACTCGGACAATGGCAAGTTTGATCGCCAAAGCCCGAGGATTAGAGGAAGAAGGTATTACATGTTACGTACATACCGGTTCATACCAGGTGCCCGTTAAGACACTGACAGGAAAGATTGAAGACGACATTATTCTCATTGACCGTGTGATCGGTGCAGGCGAAATTGCCATCGCAGATCACCGTTCTTCGCAGCCAACGGTGGAAGAAATGGCAAAGATTGCTTCGGCAGCGAGAATAGGCGGACTTCTTTCAGGGAAAGCGGGGATTGTCAACGTCCATGTAGGAGACAGCTGCGATCATTTTAAGCTGCTTGAAGAAGTGGTGGATACAACAGAAATCCCGATTCGCCAATTTTATCCTACCCATATCAACCGGAATCCGCATTTGTTTGAAGCCGCAATTGAATATGCAAAAAAAGGCGGCTATGTAGATTTTACGACAAGTTCCATCCCAAATTATGGAGACCATGGGGAGATACAATGCAGCAGAGGTTTAAAACGAATGCTTGAAGCAGGAGTAGATATTTCACAAATTACCTTTACTTCAGACGGGCAGGCAAGTTTGCCAGAATTTAATGAGTATGGTGAAATGACCGGACTGAGAATCGGAAAAGTTGCGACTTTATTTAAAGAAGTTCGTGATGCGATTCTTGAAGAAGGGATTCCGGTTGAAACAGCCATTCAGGTTATCACAAGAAATCCAGCCTGCATTTTAAAACTCGAGCAAAAAGGCGCCATAGAAGAAGGGAAAGATGCAGACCTTGTTCTTTTAACAAAGGAAGATTATCAAATAGATACAGTCATTGCGTTAGGGAAAGTGATGGTTGAGCATGGAGAAGCAGTAGTAAAAGGAACGTTTGAATAAATTAAATGCGCTTAAAAGATAGGGTTGAAAAAGCTCAGGCCGATATTGGAGATATGAATTGTTCGGTCAATTGGAAAAAAGGATATTTGCCTGATAAAATATGTTCATTAAATGTTCACATTCTTGCCATAGAATTGTGAGATTTATCATACAAATTCATCCTCCTTACGTGATATTCTGACAAAAAGACCATATTAGGAGGTTATCAACTATGCAAGAGTTTTCAATTACCCTAGCCATCGCTAGCATTATGGTGCTCGGTTATTATATTGGTTATTCGATTATTAAAGCTTCTTAATCCGCCCGGTGAAAATGCCAGGCGGTTTTTTTATGGATAAATATAGGGAAAGCATCCAAAATAGGGAAAAGAATATAAATGAAAATACGAGGAGAGTGTAAACATGGAGGAATATCGAATTGAAAAAGATACTTTAGGTGAAGTAAAGGTTCCGGCTGACAAGTATTGGGGAGCCCAAACTCAACGAAGCAGAGAAAATTTTAAAATTGGTACAGAAAAAATGCTGATTGAGGTTATTTATGCACTTGTTCACATAAAAAAAGCAGCTGCAATTGTCAATCACAAACTAGGTAAGCTTTCAGAAGCGAAAAAGAATGCGATTACAAAAGCATGTTCTGAAATTCTTTCTGGCTCTTTTGATGACCATTTTCCGCTAGTTGTCTGGCAAACAGGAAGCGGGACTCAAACAAATATGAATGTGAATGAAGTCGTGGCAAGAAGAGCGACGGAAATAATGAACAACGAAGATGGAAATGAAACCATTCATCCCAATGATGATGTAAATATGTCCCAAAGCTCGAATGATACATTTCCGACCGCCATGCATATTGCAGCATACATCGCAATAACGGAAAATCTTCTCCCCTCACTAAAGGAATTGATAAAAACCTTCAAATTAAAAGAAACGGCCTTTAAAGATGTGATTAAAATTGGAAGAACGCATCTTCAAGATGCTACTCCTTTAACATTGGGGCAAGAAATCAGTGGTTGGCGAGCGATGCTGGAAAAAGATGAGAAGATGATTACCGAGGCAGTAAACTATTTGCAGGATTTGGCGATAGGAGGAACGGCTGTTGGCACCGGCATAAATGCAGACCCTTCATTTGGGGAAGAAGTAGCTTTGGAAATTTCAAAAGCTGTCGGACATCAATTCCGATCAGCGAAAAACAAATTTCAAGCTCTAACAAGCCACGATGAAATTGTTTATGTTCATGGCGCTTTAAAGGCACTCGCAGCTGATTTAATGAAAATCGCCAATGATGTGCGCTGGCTTGCGAGCGGTCCGAGAAGCGGGATAGGGGAAATAACGATACCGGCGAATGAACCGGGAAGTTCCATTATGCCGGGAAAAGTAAATCCGACACAAAGCGAAGCATTGACTATGGTCGCGTGCCAAGTTTTTGGAAACGATGCTGCGATTGGTTTCGCAGCTAGCCAAGGAAATTTTGAATTGAATGTATTCAAGCCAATGATTATTTTTAATCTTCTCCAGAGCATTCGGCTGCTTTCCGAAGGAATGCAATCTTTTAATGAAAAATGTGCGGTTGGAATTGAAGCAAATAAAGAAGTCATCGAGGCTCATTTAGAAAGATCACTAATGCTCGCTACAGCTCTCAATCCTCATATTGGCTATGAAAAAGCTGCGGAAATTGCCAAATTAGCTTTTAAAGAGAATATCACGCTAAAAGAAGCGGCATTGAAAACAGGATATATAACTGAAGAACAATATAATCAATGGGTAAGGCCGGAAAATATGATCTAATCATCTAATCAAAATGGGCTGACCCTTTGTTTGAGAGTCAGCCCCAATGCCATTTTTATTCAATTTATTTATTAAAATTGTCTTCCGCTTAGTTGTTGTTGAGCCATTTGTACAAGGCGTTTTGTTATTTCTCCCCCAACAGAACCGTTGGCACGTGAAGTAGTTTCTGCTCCGAGATTTACGCCGAATTCTGTAGCAATTTCATATTTCATTTGTTCTAATGCTTGTTCAACACCAGGAACTAACAATTGATTAGAGTTATTATTTGCAGCCATGAATATTTCCTCCTTCTGTAATTCATTGTTGTTTTTTATGGTTGGGTTAGCCGGATTTGCACCGGCAAACAGTGTGACTGTTACCTTTGTTTGGTTTAACCCATCGGTGGAATAAACTTTATTGCTTTGTTTACAGTTTATTTTGTTTGATTTTTGAAAGTTTATTCAGATAAACGGTTAGGGGATTACTTCCATTTGTTTTGGCAAGTTTTCGATTACATATACGGTTAGAAATAACGTAAACTAGCATTAATTAAATCGGTTAGAAAGGGTTTGGGGGATATGCCGATATGTCCAATTTGCAACGGATTCAAAACTCTTCATTTAAAATGTCCGAAATGCAACAGTGAACTTGAGGAAAGCGGCAGGATCATGGACTATTATGATGATTACAGCCCGTATATGATGATTGATCATTTGAAATTGGAAGACGGTTATCCAACAACATATTCAAATCATGAATGTCCGCATTTCTTCTATTGTCCGAAATGTGAATTTAGTGACATCGAGCTGATTAAAGAACAAGACCTCGTTTAATTTCACGAGGTCTTGGAAAGTGATGAATATTTACGCATGAACTGTTTCTTCGTTTTTTGAGCGGATTCTCATTTCTGTTTCTGTGTCAAAGAAATGGGCTTTATTCATATCAAACGCAAGCTCTAATTTATCACCCGGATGGATATCTGTCCGGGAATTAATACGGGCAACAAATTCTTGGGATTCTATGTTTGAATAAATCATTGTTTCTGCACCTGTTAATTCTGACACTTCAATATGAGCCAGAATTTTTGATTCTTGTGTGGCATCAATAAATACCGGTTCATCATGAATATCTTCTGGCCTGATCCCTAAGATGATATTTTTGCCGACATAACCTTGATCGCGAAGAACTTTCATCTTTCCTTCAGGAACTGCGATAGATATATTGCCAATGACAAATTTACCTTCTTCAAGTTTACCGTTAAAGAAGTTCATAGCAGGGGAACCGATAAAGCCGCCGACAAATACATTCTCCGGCTTTTCATAAACATCTCTAGGCGCACCGACCTGCTGAATAACACCATCTTTCATAACTACTAACCGTGTTGCCATTGTCATTGCTTCTGTTTGGTCGTGCGTTACGTAGATGGTTGTTGTTTGTAAACGTTGATGCAATTTTGCAATTTCTGCCCGCATTTGGACGCGAAGTTTTGCGTCAAGGTTTGAAAGAGGTTCATCCATTAAGAAGACTTTTGCATCACGGACAATCGCACGTCCGAGGGCAACACGCTGTCGCTGTCCGCCTGATAAAGCTTTTGGTTTTCGATCAAGATACGGTTCCAAACCAAGAATTTTTGCTGCTTCTTTAACACGGCGGTCAATTTCATCTTTAGGAAATTTACGTAGTTTTAAGCCAAATGCCATGTTTTCATATACGCTCATATGCGGATATAGTGCATAGTTTTGGAACACCATCGCGATATCACGGTCTTTTGGCGGTACATTGTTTACACGCTTCCCATCAATATATAAATCCCCTTTTGTAATTTCCTCAAGACCAGCAATCATTCGAAGTGTCGTTGATTTGCCGCAACCAGACGGTCCAACAAAAACAATAAATTCTTTATCTTTAATATGCAGGTTGAAATCATGAACAGCGGTGACTTTATTATCATAGACTTTGTAGATATGTTCTAATCTTAATTCTGCCATGTTATTTCCCCCTCTTATGAAATGAAATCGCTTTATTATTAATTTAAAAAATGAGGATATATTCTGAATGGACATTTTGCACAAAATTCGTTCAGCAATTTTTAGGCAATGTGCAAAAAATAAATTTTTAATGTCTTTTTTATGCATTTTGCTTAACTATCACTAACCTCTGTCAGCAAACATGCTAAATAAACAGTAAAGGCCCCATGAATATCCTTTAATTTTATTCCAGTTTTTTCAATAAACTTTTCAAGCCTATATTGGAGGGTATTGCGGTGAATATACAATTTTTTGGCAGTAAGTGATGTGTTTAGATTATTTTCAATAAAAAGCTTCACGGTAGTAAGAAGTTCACGGTCATCTTCTAAAATGGGTAAAAGCGAACCAGTCAGAATTTCTTTTAATTGGGCATCCAATTTTTCTGCAAGCAAAACCGGAAACACTTTTTCAAAAGTAATGATCCGTTCTTTTGGCAAAAGCTTTATTCCCTTTATGAAAAACTGTAAGTCTTGTTGAAAGATTTTTGCGAACTGTTCAGAAAGTGACCTGAATTTTCCAGGGTAAAGATAGATTTTTATAAAAAAATCACTCTCGAATGTATTTACCATTGAGACAAAATCTTCCTCAGTCAAAAAGTGGCCTTTTTTTTCTTCCACAATAACTCCTCTTGTTTCCTCAAGCCAGATGACAATAACATCATCGGAAAAAAATCCTCTGATTGCGGCCTCAAATTCCTGATTATCTGTTTTCGTTCCTGAATATTGAAAGCAGATCACTCTGAATACTTTATCTTCGTCAGCTGGAATGCCGCCATTCTGGAACAGAAAATCTTGCCATTTTTTTGATTGTGTATTCAACTGTGAGCAGTTAGAGGAATGAGAGTTTTCCGGAAAAAGCGTTCGTAATAGTTCCAATTCTTTTTCACTCATATCTTTTTTAGGAATACAAAGCCAATGGCCATTCCCATCGAAAAAACAGTGGTATTCTTCGATTAATTGCCCGTAAACGGAGTCGGTAATAAACGCATGTGGGTAAAAACTCAATAATCGATTGAACATAACATAACCCCATATCATTTAGTTGAAACGCAGATTTTTTTTCATTATAACAAACGTGGTTTCTCTAGTATAAAAAAGAAGCACCAAATCCATTTCAGGATAAGGTACTTCTTATTGCTCTTATTTTGTCTCATGTGGCGGGCTTTCTTGAACGAGATCTCTAGCTTCTTCAATATTTGGAGTGGTGTTAAGCCGATGCACCTGTCCTCCTGCCATGCCTTCATTTATCATGCGGTCAACATCTAAATGAACTGAGTCCCGGCCTTCGTATAAAATATCATCTAAAAAATTGTGTCCGTGTTTTTTCATTTTTGCCCTCCAAGCAATGGTTTTCTTTATTTTTTGAGGAGGTATGATGTCTTATTCATAAAATTAATGGAAATCAATTCGATTAATGAAACCCTGAAAGCTGAAAGAAGAGACTGCACAGATTTTCGACGCGTTTTGATTCAATTTCTTCCTCATCAAATTTCATTGGTTTTGAATTGATTTCGTAAACGTAGTATTGCTTCGTGGCTGAAATTCCCGCGTCAATCGAAAATTCCCCAAAGAAGCCAAATTTCTCTGACAGGAGATTTCCACTTAGATTTACAATGTCTTTAATAAATTGATCATGGCATGTATTTCGAACTTGCTCATATGGAATCAGTTCTCCGCCATTTAGAAGGTGCGTAGTTAATTGATCAAGTTTTGTTTGGCGCACTCCCACTCCTGTTACTTGATAATTTTTGGCGTCGCTGTGAGCAAGTATTCGAAAATCAAATCGTTTGCCATTATTTGAAAAGGGGATAATTTCTTTTTGAGCTAAATACTTTTTTTTCATAAAAACCTGGTTCCACTCTTTCCAGAAGCTTTCGAAGTTGGAATAAACAGTTTTCTTGTTTTTTTCTTCAAACAGAATGTTTCCTTTTCCGATTTTTCTTAAGCGAAAAATACCGCTGCCTTTCGAGGAAATGCAAGGTTTAAGATAAAGGTTATTATGTTTTTCAAAAAACGTGCGTAGCGACATATGATCAATGAGAATTGTTTCAGGAAAATAAAATGAAATTTCAGGATGGGTTAACGCCGCACAGTATAAGTCATATTTATCGATAAAACCTGGATTGAAAAAGGGAATCTTATTTTCCTTTAGTTTTTTAAATGCATTCATTGTATTTAATGAATTTTCCGATTTGCGGAATGGAATCCGGTTGTATACAAGGTGGGGGAGTGGGAATGATGCTGAAATCCATTTTTTTTCGAACGGTATATATAAATAACCATCCGCGCCATTATCTTTTAACGTTTCGGAAGTAAAAACAAAAGATAGGCCCCCTTTTTGAATGATTTCTGTTTGAATTGAAGTGAATAGGGGGCCGTTGCCTGCTAAACTGCCGTCATTTCTTTCGGCGGTCATAATCCCAATTAACGGGCCGGCATTATGATTTTTTTGTTTTAAATAGAAAGAGAAACATAATGGTTCATTCATTTGTTCTGCAAAGGGAACATGTATTTTATTTTTTCCGAATGTAATTGCTGTGTCTTTATCGTTATGAAACCATTTTTTATTTTCAGTGTGATAAAAGATCATTTAAATATTTCCTCAGGGTTTTTTATTGTCTTTTCCATAAGAAAAACAGCAAATGCCAATGAACATGTACGGGTCAGCAGGTCAAATTTTTTTAATTGCGGATGTTTAAAAATAGATCTTCCTGGCTTGGAATTTGCTTCAAACAACCAGACATCGCCATTTCTGTCAATTCCCATATCAAACCCGATTTCACCGATGATACCTTCCATCATTTTTTCCAGCGATTGGCTCAAAGCAAGAGCGGCATTTGTTAATTTATAAATGTAAATTTCTTTTTCTTCTTTGTTAGGAAAAATCTCTTCAAGCGTCTTGATGGTGCCGCCATTATTAATATGAGTAGTTACACTGCCTGAGCCTGCTACTTTGGCTGCAATGGCGCTAATTCTCCATGTGCCATGATCATCTTTATTCGTATGAATCCGAAAATCGACCTGACGTTTATCTATTCTAATTAGATGAATTCCTTGCTGAATAAGGAAATTTCCAAGTTTTCGGGTAGTGAATACTCGGCGGAAAAGTCCTTCAAGGCTTCCTGATTTTACTAATTTATTTTCGCCTGCGTTATTACGGAAGCGGCAATAATAATTTCCATCTTTTTTATCATAAAGTATTTGGTGAATCCCCATCCCGAGGCTGCCGTTTATCGGTTTTACAAAAATATGTCCGTATTTTCCAAGCATCGATTCCATTAATGAAAAGGAGATGAAAGGGTGTGTTTCAGGGAGATAGCAACTGACGGAATTATCCTGAACAAGCCGGTCATATACATCCAATTTATTGAAGAATCCTGGATTGTACCATGGAATTAAATAATCGTTTTGCATGCGTTCTTTTATCTTTCTTAGTTCTGAAAGTCTTTCCGTCTTGCGATTCGGCAGCCTGTCATAAACAACATTCGGAAAGGGAACCTCGATCATTTCCCATCCTTTTTGATGATAGAAGTAACCTTTGATAATGCCCTGATCCCAGTCAATATGTTGTTCGCCAAAGACAAATGCTAGTGCGCCAACTTTATTTTGAACCGAAAGGAGCTTTGCAAAGAAGAATGTCCGTTCACCGATTGGCCTTAGAAGGAAAGGGGTAAACCCTGCTGTAAAAATACCGACAAGTGGTCCGATAAAAAAAATATCATTTTCAATGAAAACATGGAGCGGCATCTTTAAATCCGGGATTTTTAATTCTGTTTGAATATCCTTGCTGATAAAAATTTTGTTAGCTGGATGGGGAATAAAATTAGCATGAACGGTTTTATTCCCAAAAGCGATTATTTGTAATTCAGACGAAATGGACAGATCTTTTGGAAAAAAGACAGTCTTTGTACAATCATCGACAATTTCAATGGGATAACGTTTTTTCATTGTACCGTTTCCTCTCTTTCTGTTCAGATTGGCTAATGAATGAAGCATAACAAAGCGGTGCGCCAAACAATTCCTCTGAAATTTCCGGTCTGGTAGCTAAAATCACTTTTCTTCCAGGTTTTGAATTGATGTCTAAAATCCAGATGGCACCGTTTTTATCAATTCCAATGTCTATTCCCAATTCAAATAAAGGTAAAAAAGATTCTTCAAGAATTTTAGGAATATTGGCTAAAATCTCATCCAATTCATGTTGAATATATTCCTGAAATGTAAATGGAAAGGAGTTGATCCAGTTCTTAAAGTTTGTAACAGTACCACCCGCACTTAAATTCGAAATTATACCGCCTTTTTTTCCGGTACGAATTCCTCTTCCTCTTTCAAGCCAGTATCCAAGTTCATTTTTTTGAAGCAGCACTCTTATGTCAAAAGGACAGCCCTCGTGATTCGTTAACTCCAGATAAGGTTGAATCATGTACTTTTTTTTCTTTATCAATTGAGTCAGCCATTTTATTGCCATTTCCTTATTTGTAAAAGAGCGAACAATCTGCTGTCTTAGTTTCTCTGTTTTCACCAGTATGTGATTGCCGGTTTTTTCAAGATAAAATATTCCGTTGCCTTGAGAACCGTTAGCAGGTTTTATTATAATTTTTCCCCGTTTCCATAATTCTTTGAGGATATCTGTCGGAGAAGATGCCAGTTGGGAGTGGGGAAGGTAGGCAGATATATTAGAATGTTTGAGGGTATCGTATAATTCAAGTTTATTAGGTAGACCGTAACCGAGAAATTGGATGTCATCTCTGTCTTTCAGCCAGGATACAATCGGCATACATTGTTTTGAATGGCTATCATCGTTATAAAAACAGCGGTCATAGACAACGGAAGGCATAGGAAACTCAAGTGTGGTCCAGCGATCATTTTCGGAATCAAATATTTCCCCTGTTACAAGCATGGTTGACGGGTTTATGGCAGTTGGAACAAAGTGGCAGCAACTGATTCCATACTGTTCTGCACGTCTGGCAATTTCGGTAAAATAGCCTTTTTCACTCGTCAAGTGTAAGGACATAATTCCAAGGTGCATTATGATTTTTCCTCCTTTTTCTGTAAGTATTTAAAAGCAAGCGACGTGCTGTAATATACAATTGCTCTTGCAGAAGGCCGAATTTTTTTACCGGGTTCTTCAAATTTTTTAGAAGGCTTTGAATTTACCTCGATAATCCAGACATGACCTGATGGATCAACTCCCATATCAATTCCCAACTCTCCAGTTACTCCGTCCGATTGCTGTTCAATAATTGCTGCACACTCAACAGCAATCTCTTTCATCAATGCAAATATTTGTAAAGCAACTGCTCGATCAAAGCAATTAGAAAGAGCTTTTATTGGTTTTATTATTTCTCCGCCCATGGCAATATTTGAGACAAATTGTTGTAGAGCAGAAATTCTTGCTACGGAAGAAGTGACGATCCATGATTCCTGTTTGTTTTTATGACACAAGATCCGGAAATCAAGTTTCCTTTCATCGTACGTAATCAATGGGATTTCTTCCTGTATTAAATAGAGTCTCTTTTTTGTCTGTTTTTCAAGGGTTTCAAGTAACTGTGTCAATGAATGCAATCTTGTTGAATCATCAATGGATTCTACCGATGTTTTTAGGAAGAATTCATTTCTTTGTTTACTTAATCGGAAAATATTCCTGCCCTGGCTGCCATGGATTGGCTTAAGAAATACTGAATAATGTTCATCGAGCATTTTTTCTAAACTTTCCTTTGAATACAGAGATGTTTTCGGCAAATAGGGATGCATATGTTCTTCCAATAACAACATATTATGAACCTCCCATTTTGAGAGGAATCGGTAATTAAAAAAGGATATATTATGCTCCTGAACATACCGGTACAATTGTTGAAATAATGCTCCATATTCAAGCCTTCGCGAATGGATCCGATTATAAATGACATCCGGAAGCGGAAGGTTTCTTTTCGTCCAGCATTCTTTTTCAAAGCAATAACCTGTTATACTTTCCTTACTGAAGTCTTTTAATGTGAAAACATAAAACAATCCGCCGATTTCAGAAAGTCCATGGTGAATCTCTTCGCAAAATGCGTGAACAGAACGGAAATCGGGAGAGCTGTCTTTGTTTTCGCTTATCTCTGTCAGCAAGGCGATGACCGGCCCGAGTATAATGGTAAAATTTTGTGGACAATAATGAATGCAAAATGTACCTTTAGGAAGTAAAATTTTTTCCATCAAACCTTCGGGAATAATAAGTTCATTTGGCGGACAATCCGATTCGATTGCTTTAACATTTATAGATTTTCTTCCAAAACAAAGATTTAGAATCGTGCTGTTTTTTATGCCTAATTTTTGCAAAAGCTTATTGTTTGCATAGATAGAATCATCTTCATTTTCAAAGGTTGTCAAAGGCTTTACTTTAATTGAATAAAGGGTAAAAGTCATAACAGTTCCTCATTTGCTTGTCATTGTTGATAATAAAAAATTTTAGAATGGGCAAAAGCTGATATATCATCGTATGAAATAAATGGGCGGATTGTGCTCTTACATGTTAGTTATTTAATAAGTGAACGTCTTCGCAATTCCTTTCATAGTTTGGTATAGTGAAGTGGAGTTGTTAAGGAAAAGGAGTGGGTAAATTGGCAGTAAATTTATATGATTCTGCATATGCAATGGAGAATGCGATTCGCCAGAGCGAAGAATATGTCCTTTTAAGAAAGATTTATAACGAAATCAATGAAGATGTGTCTACAAGGAGAATGTTCGAAAATTTCCGTAATATTCAATTAAAATTGCAGGAAAAGCAAATGATGGGTCAGGAAATTACTCAAGAAGAAGTAGTTTATGCTCAAAAAGCTGCGGCACTTGCTCGACAAAATGATAAAATCTCAAAATTAATGGATGCCGAACAGAGGATGAGCATGGTTATAGCTCAATTGAATGAAATCATTATGAAACCTCTTGAAGAGTTGTATGGATATCCAAACAATCAATAATGTACGAAAAGGGGCTGACTGCAGCTCCTTTTTCCTTTTATTACCATCTCCTTTGCTTGCTATATGTGCATGTTCTATTTCCCTTTTGTTTTACATAAATTTGATATAAGGACTTACATCTAAGAGTGAGGGGGCATGAAGGGATGATATACCGGCTGTTAGCTTTAAACATTGACGGTACGCTTCTTCAATCGAACGGAAAACTTCATAAATCCGTTAAAGAAGCGGTCCAATACGTACAGCAAAAAGGAATTTACGTGACGCTTGTGACTTCCCGCAGTTTTCCGTCAGCTAAAAAAGTTGCAAAAGCACTGAAAATAAAAGCATTGCTCGTAACACACAGCGGTTCGTATATTTCCGGTTTAACAGACAAACCTTTATATGTAAAAAGAATTCCCGAAGATATCACATATGAGATTGTTCGTTTTCTTGAAAGTTTCCCGAGTCAGATTAGGCTCGTTCACGAGAGTTTTTCTCTAGCCAATAAAGCAAAGCTGAATCATAACATGCTGGCAAAAACGATATTTACATCGGGAGATCCTGTTTTTTATTCACAGCAATTTGTAGAATCCTTAAGTGATACATTAATAGAACAAAAAGTATCACCTCCTAAAATGGAAGTACATTTTGAAAGAGAAAACGATTTGAAGGATGCTATGGAGGCAATAAGCCAGACATTTACGGAAGCTGAACCGCTTCAGGTAAATTCTTCACGTATGGATATTGTGCCTGCAGGTGCTTCAAAGCTAAACGGCCTAATCTATTTAGGGGAGCATTTAGGAATTCCAAGGAAGGAAATGGTTGTTATAGGCGATGGAATAGATGATTTGGAAATGATTAAAGCTGCTGGTCTTGGCGTTGCAATGTGGAACGCTCCCGCTGAAGTTAAGAAAGAAGCGGATTGGGTAACGCGGAGCAACAATGAGCACGGTGTCGCCTATATGGTTAAAGAACATTTCAGAAAACAGCATCCAATTGAGTTTTTGCGAAAAATGAATATTATAAAAAAATAAGATAATATGTAGCCGTTTGCGGTCAATTGGCATTTTAAATAGATGGAATTTGGGCTGCTGAATTCGCTTCCGCTTTTATTATTGCGAATGTAAGGTTTTCCATTGTATTGACCTCGGGTTTCCGATTCAGTACACTATAGGAAGTTTATTTTGAAAGGTGATTGGCTTTGCAAATTAATATTAAAGGATTAGATGATTATCGGTTTCACCGGCCGCTGCAATTAATTGCTAATTTGTTTTTTGAAGAAACTGAAATAGTTATGAATGAAAATGACCTATGGGATATTAAAATTCAGTTCGATTTAGAGACAACAGAATTTGTCAAAGTCAGGGCTGTGCTGTCAGATAGGAAAGGTAATGAGCATTCAGCTTCATTTGAAAGAAGTCTTTCGGAAAACCTTACTGAAAAAGACCGATTTAAACAAATAAAGAATGCCGTTTCACATGTTTATTTAACAGTGCTCCAAGAGAAAACAGGCATTACCCAAAAATGGGGAATTCTTACCGGCGTCAGGCCAACAAAATTGCTGCACAGGAAGATCCAAGAAGGAGTACCAAAAGACATTGCCCATCAGCAATTAAAAGAGGACTATTTGATTTCGGATGAAAAAATTTCCTTAATGCAGCAAATCGTCGACCGTCAGCTTTCGGTTGTACCGGATTTGTACGAGTTGAAAAATGAAGTCAGTATTTATATTGGTATTCCATTTTGCCCGACAAAATGTGCATATTGTACATTCCCTGCCTATGCCATTAACGGAAGACAAGGATCAGTAAACTCATTTCTAGGCGGACTACATTATGAAATGAGAAAAATCGGCAAATGGCTGAAGGAAAATGGAATTCGAATCACAACTGTTTATTATGGCGGAGGAACTCCGACAAGCATTACTGCTGAAGAAATGGATATGCTCTATGAAGAAATGTACACGTCTTTTCCTGATGTGAAAAATATCCGAGAAATTACAGTAGAAGCAGGCCGGCCTGATACCATAACACCAGAAAAGCTGGACGTATTAAAAAAATGGAAGATTAACCGGATCAGCATTAATCCGCAATCATACATCCAAGAAACATTAAAGGCGATTGGCCGCCACCATACAGTTGAAGAAACAGTAGAAAAATATCATCTAGCAAGATCAATGGGCATGAACAATATTAATATGGATTTAATCATCGGTTTGCCAGGTGAAGGAGTAAAAGAATTCAGCCATACATTAAATGAAACGGAAAAGCTGATGCCTGAATCTCTAACTGTTCATACACTTTCTTTCAAGCGTGCTTCCGAAATGACGAAGAATAAAGAAAAGTACAAAGTTGCAGACCGTACCGAAGTTGAAAGAATGATGTACATGGCGGAACAATGGACGAAGAACCATGGGTATGTTCCGTATTATTTGTACCGGCAAAAAAATATTCTCGGCAACCTCGAAAATGTTGGTTACTCGCTTCCGGGCCAGGAAAGCATCTATAATATCATGATTATGGAAGAGCAGCAAACGATTATCGGTCTCGGCTGCGGGGCATCAAGCAAGTTTGTTCATCCTATTACCGGACAAATCACACATTTTGCCAATCCTAAGGATCCGAAGTCCTATAATGAAAGCTATGAAAAATATACGGAAGAAAAACTCAAAATTTTAACAGAGCTATTTTTACAGGAAAGCTCTCTTGCGTAAAGTGCAAGAGAGTTGATTTTATTATTAAAAAATTCAGAAAATAAAACAAGGAAATTTAGTAGGAAAGTAGAATATTTTAAGTGAAGACCCTCATAGAATGGTTCGAAATGAGTGTTGAAAACGCTTACTAAAGTTAGGGGGGATTTACTATGATGCAAACACCTTTGACAATGCCGCAGATGATAAAAAGAGCCGAAAAGTTTTTTCCGAAAAAACAGGTGATCTCAAGAACAAGCAAAGGAATTCAGCGATTTACATATAAAGAGATTGCCTTAAGGACAAGAAAGCTTGCAGACAGCCTTCAAAAGCTTGGTGTGAAACGGGGAGACAAAGTAGGAACTTTGGCCTGGAACCATCACCGCCATTTAGAAGCCTATTTTGCCATTCCATGCAGTGGAGCTGTCCTTCACACCATTAACATTCGTCTTTCGCCACATCATATTTCCTTTATTATAAATCATGCAGAAGACAAAGTTCTGCTTATTGATTCTGATTTAGTTCCTTTAATTGAAAAAGTCCAAGCAGAATTAAAGACAGTTCAAGCTTATATTATTATGACAGATGAAAAAGAGCTTCCAGAAACAACTCTTTCACCTGTCTACCATTATGAAAAACTGTTGCTTGATGCTGATGCTAATTATGAATATCCGGATGATTTAGATGAAAATGCCCCTGCGGGAATGTGCTACACGTCCGCAACAACCGGAAATCCGAAAGGTGTTGTTTACTCACATCGAGGCATTGTTTTACATAGTATGGCACTTGGGCTTTCTGACACGACAGGTGTAAGTGAAAAAGATATCGCTATGCCTGTTGTGCCAATGTTCCATGTTAATGCCTGGGGATTGCCGTTTGCTGCTGTTTGGTTCGGAACGACACTTGTGATGCCTGGTCCATATTTTACTCCTAAGCTTCTTGCAGAACTGATCGAACAGGAGAAGGTAACGATTACGGCTGGAGTGCCGACAATCTGGCTCGGTCTTCTAAAAGAGCTTGATGAAGGAAATTATGATATGAGCAGCTTGCGGGCGGTATTATGCGGCGGGGCAGCAGCTCCGAAAGGAATGATCAGTGCATTTGAACAAAAACATGGAATTCCGTTTATGCATGCATATGGGATGACAGAAACAAGTCCTATTGTCGTCATTTCAACATTGAAAAGCTATCAAGAAGAGCTTTCATATGAAGAAAAATTGGATCTTAAAGCCAAACAAGGAATTTTAGTTCCAGGATTGGAGATGAAGGTGGTCGGTCAAAACGGCGAGGTTAAACGGGATGGAAAAGAAATGGGTGAACTTGCTGTACGCGGTCCATGGATCGCCTCTGAATATTACAAAGATGAGTGGACAAATGAAGCTTTCCGGGATGGATGGTTGTATACGGGCGACGTAGTCACGATCGATGAAGAAGGTTTCGTGAAAATTGTTGACAGAACAAAAGATTTGATTAAAAGCGGGGGAGAATGGATATCTTCCGTAGATCTTGAAAATGCGTTAATGGCTCATGAAGCGGTATTTGAAGCAGCCGTAGTTGCTGTTCCTCATGAACGATGGCAGGAACGTCCGGTAGCTTGTGTAGTCCTAAAAGATGCATTTAAAGGGAAAACAGCGAAGGAGGAATTGTATAACTATTTACAGCCGCAATTTGCAAAATGGTGGCTTCCTGATGACATTATATTCCTTGAGGAAATTCCGAAAACATCGGTAGGGAAATTTTTAAAACGGGAACTGCGTGAGCAGGTTCAAAAGATTATCTGCAAAAAAATTAAATAATAAAGAAGCTAACTCATAAGGGTCTGATCCCTCCAGCAATGATGATATAAAATATATTGTATTGGAGAGATCAGACCCTTTTCTTTTGAGTTAGCTTTATTTTTTAAGGAAGTTTAAAACATTCAAAAAAAATATGGCAGTATTTTAAAATAAGTTGATAACCTTTATAATATGTATGATAAATTAAAGGAGGGGTTCTTGTTGTCTATTGACTCTGCATCAAATACAGTTCTTGTTCATATAGATGGACGAGTGGCAACATTGGAGCTGAACAGGCCGGAATCACTGAACGCTCTAAACTGCGAAATGATTAAAGAATTAACTTCAAAACTGAAAGATCTCAGTTATAATGATGAAATTGACATTATTGTATTAAAGGGAAGTGACAGGGCTTTTTCTTCCGGCGGAGATATAAAGGCAATGCTTTTAGAAATAAATGAAAGCGATTTCTCTGTTATAATGGATAGAATAAATGAATTAGTCGTAACATTATACAGCATCTCTAAACTTACAATCAGTGCGATTTCAGGTGCAGCAGCCGGTCTTGGCCTAAGTCTTGCATTGGCTACAGACTATATTATTGCCGACCGAGCAAGTAAAATTGCGATGAACTTTATCAGCATCGGTTTAATCCCGGATGGTGGGGCACACTTCTTTTTAGAAAAAAGATTAGGGGAGGCAAAGGCAAAACAAGTGATTTGGGAAGGGAAGCCAATGACCGCTGATGAAGCATATCAAGTGGGGCTTATTTCAGAAATTGCCCAGGAAAATATAGACGATGCTTTACAGCGAAAATTAAACGATTGGCTTCAAAAGCCTATACAGGCAATGATCAGAACAAAGAAAATCATGGCGGAAAGAAACCGTCCGGACTTGCTCAAAATTTTAGAATTGGAAAAACATGGACAATATAAAATGAGGCAAACAGAGGACCATCAAGAGGGAATCAAAGCCTTCATTGAAAAACGGAAGCCGAATTTCAAAGGGAACTAATAAAACGAAAAACGTGCGTAAGTTTTAAACTCCCAACCCTAACATGGAAATAGGGTTCATTTTAAAACAAAGTCAACATAATTAGGCGGTGTGAGCGGAGCCAGGCATTAACTATTTACAACACTAAACAAGGTTCTTGCTTAAGCAGATTAACATTTTTATTTTTGTAAGCGCAGCTCCGCCCCTTTTCCACAAAAAAGCAAAGGACAATCCTTTGCTTTTTTTGACTCTTATAAATTTCTTATGGATGAAATAGTAACAATTTTCCTGTTGGAGATGTGCAGCGGTGGGTTTTTTCAATAAGGCCTTTTTCTTCAAGAATTTTTTTTCCGAGCAATTTTGCTTCGTCATCATTGCTAGCTTGAAAAGATTCATCTAACAGTTTTTCGCCGTTAGGTTTAAATGCAGTTATTTTATAAGTCTTCATGTTTCTTAACTCCTTTGAATTATAATTTTCTGATTGTTTACTATTATTCTTTCATAATTTCTTTTTTTTCGCAAAAAAAATGGAAAATTGAAACATTTTTATGACATAATTCGTATAATTTCATGAAAGGAGGAAAAATTATGGTCCTGCAGATTAGCCATGTCACAAAACGTTTTGGGCAGTTTACTGCTGTGGATGATCTAACTTTAACGATACCAGAAAAAGAAATGTTCGGGTTTCTGGGGGCTAATGGCGCTGGAAAAACGACTACTTTCCGGATGATTTTAGGATTGCTTGAGCCTAGCGATGGCGAAATTACTTGGGATGGGAAGCCGATCAATTATTCTGCGAGCCATTTGATTGGCTATCTGCCCGAAGAAAGGGGACTTTATCCTAAATTAAAAGTAAAAGAACAAATTGTCTATCTTGCAAGATTAAGAGGGATGAAGAAGCAGGACGCACTTAGGGAACTGAATATTTGGCTTGAGCGATTCAAGGTGCCTGAATATGCTGATAAAAAAGTCGAGGAGCTATCAAAAGGAAACCAGCAAAAAATTCAATTTATCGCAGCGGTCATACATAAGCCTAAGCTTTTGATTTTGGATGAACCTTTCAGCGGTCTTGATCCTGTTAATGTTGAACAGCTGAAGGAAGCTGTTATGGACTTGAAGGAAAATGGAACAACAATAGTCTTTTCAAGCCACAGGATGGAGCATGTGGAAGAAATGTGCGAGCATTTGTGCATTATGCATCGAGGACGTCCGGTTCTACATGGCGCATTAAAGGAAATAAAACGTTCATTTGGGAAGAAAAATCTTGTGATTCATTCTGATTTTAGAATGGACTTTCTAAAAAACTATCAAGGTGTAACTAGAGCGAAAGAAACTCCTGAGGGTATCCATCTTCAAATTGAAGGGGAAGAAGTTGCGGAACAGATTTTAAAGGAAATTGTCGGAAAAGGGTTTATCCGCAAATTTGAATTAGAAGAACCTTCTTTAAATGATATTTTTATCGAGAAAGTAGGTGCTTCATATGAATAATTTTTGGATTATCCTATTTCATACATTTATTAGCAAATTGAAATCAAAGTCGTTTGTCGTTACAACCATCCTTACACTATTAATTGTTATTGGTCTGACAAATATGAACAATATTATCACGTTTTTCGATAAAGACGGCGGAAAGGAAAAGGTAGCCGTACTAGATGAAACAGGCCAGCTGTTTGAAGCTTATAAACAAAAAATGAATGCAATCAACAAAGATATTAAGCTGTCAAAAATAGAAACGACCAAAGATAAGGCGATAGAGGACGTTAAAAATGACAAGTACAAAGGCCTTCTTGTCCTTTCTTTCGATAAAAACAAACTTCCGGCTGCAAATTATCATACAAAAAGTATTTCTGATACTGCTCTTTCGGGAGATCTCGAAAACGGGCTGCAGCAATTAAAGACAATGTTAGTGTCATCGCAAATGAAATTATCGCCGGAACAGCTTAGCAAACTTTACGAGCCTCCATCGTTTAAAAAAACAGCGCTTGAAGAAAACGCAAAAACTGAAGAAGAATTGACTCAAGCGAGAGGACTCGTCTATGTTCTTTTATTCGTCATTTATTTTGCCGTCATTATGTACTCCAATATGATTGCAATGGAAGTAGCCACTGAAAAGACTTCAAGAGTGATGGAAATTCTTATTTCTAGCGTTTCTCCGATTAAGCAAATGTTTGCGAAGATTCTTGGTGTTGCATTAGTCAGTTTAACCCAGCTTTCCATGCTTCTTATTGTCGGATATTTTTCAATCAAGGAAAATCTAAAATCGATGAAAGGGGGCTTCTTCGAATTTTTCGGATTTGAAGACATCCAGCCTTCAACAATTTTTTATGCAGTCGTATTTTTTATTTTAGGATACTTTCTGTATGCAACCCTAGCGGCATTTCTGGGTTCTCTTGTCAGCAGAATTGAAGATATCCAGCAATTTATCACTCCGATGACGATGATTGTCGTTGCTGGTTTTATGATCGCCATGTTCGGCTTAAACAGGCCGGAAACGCCATTTATAACAGTTACATCCTATATTCCATTTTTCACCCCGATGCTTATGTTTATGAGAGTCGGAATGCTGACGCTTCCTGTTTGGGAGCCAATGCTTGGAATTGTTATACTTCTCATTACGATTATCGTGTTAGCTATTTTTGGGGCACGTGTCTATAAAGGAGGAGTTTTGATGTACGGCAAATCAAATTCATTTAAAGATATTAAAAAAGCATTGCAAATATCAAAAAATGATTAAATTGTATGTAGAAGAATTCAAATCTTGAAGCTTGCCATACCGGCAAGCTTCTTTTTTAAAAATTGATCGAAAATCGAGGTAGAACGTGCATTCGCTTTTTGTAAATGCTACAATGAAATAAAAACGGACGAGAGGAAACTTGTAATGAAAGAAGTAACATTCATTCATGCTGCCGACCTTCATTTAGACAGTCCGATGACAGGTTTAAAGCATTTGCCGAAGCAAATTTTTCAAAGGCTGCAGGAAAGCACGTTTCACGCTTTCAGAAGGCTAATTGATGCCGCCTTAACGTTTAATGTTGATTTTGTCATTCTAGCAGGTGACTTATATGATGGAGAAAACCGCAGTCTACGTGCTCAAACCCGTTTTCGGAAAGAAATGGAGCGGTTGCTAGAGCGAAATATTCCTGTCTATATTGTTCATGGCAATCATGACCATTTAGGAGGTATGTGGCCGCATTTTCAAATGCCAGACAATGTACATATTTTTAAAGAGCATGTTGAATCGAAAGATTTTCAAAAAAGCGATGGAACGACTGTCCGCCTGTACGGATTCAGTTATCCCGACCGTCATGTGTTTGATCGAATGATTACTCAATATAAAAGAGAAGAAGGCGCCGATTTTCATATTGGAATTCTTCACGGATATCATGAAGGAAGCAGTAATCACGGCAAATATGCTCCTTTTCATCTAAAAGAGCTGCTTGAGAAGCAGTTTGATTATTGGGCACTTGGCCACATCCATAAGAGATCTATTTTATCAGAATTTCCACCTGTTTTGTATCCCGGAAACATTCAAGGCCGGAATAAAAAAGAAACAGGTATAAAAGGGTGCTATTTTGTTTCATTAACTGAACATGACGCGAGTTTGCGATTTGTTGAAACCTCTGATGTGATTTGGGAAGATGTAAAAACGGATGCAGAGCATATTGATTCGGTTCATGAACTTTATGAATTTTGCAGGAAAACAATGGAGGAATATCGCCGGGAAGGGATCGGTACCCTTTTACATCTTTCTTTAACTAACGTCAAGATTGACGGGATGCATACACAATTGTCTGAATGGCTGGAACTTTTTCAGGAAGAAGAGAAAGATGAAAGCTCATTTGTATGGCCTGTAAAGATAGAAGTGGAGGAAAAGGTCAATTGGGAACGGAGCAAATTGACTTTGGAGGCGGACTTTTATCGCGAGCTATTCGAGGCCATTGACGAGTACAGAGATATAGAGGAATGCCTTTCTCCGTTATATCAACATCCGAATGCACGAAAATATTTAAATGCTTTAGATGAATATGAGAGTGCAAGGTTGAAAAAAGAAGCCGAGGATTTGCTTATTAGAAGCTTATTACGAAAGGAGGCGTTTGAATGAAAATTGTTGATATCCATATTTACGGTTATGGAAAATTTGAAAATGTGAAAATCTCAAATTTGGGCGAATTCCAGGTATTTTTCGGTGAAAACGAAGCAGGGAAATCAACGATCATGTCGTTTATTCACAGTATTTTATTTGGTTTTCCGACAAAACAGCAATTGGAACAGAGGTACGAACCAAAAAATTCAGCAAAATATGGCGGCCAGCTTACCGTCATCTTAAACGATGGAAAGAAAGCAATGATTGAACGGGTAAAAGGAAAAGCAACCGGTGACGTGAGTGTTTTGCTAGATGATGGAACCCGAGGCGGAGAAGATCTGCTGAAAAAGTTGCTTTTACATATCGATAAAGGTTTATTTCAGTCTATTTTTTCTTTTAATCTCCATGGCTTGCAAAATGTCCATCGGCTAAAGAGTGAGGACCTGGGAAAGTTCTTATTCTCAGCTGGAACGTTAGGTTCAGACCGATTGATGACTGTGGAAAATGAGCTTCAAAGAGAGCTGGATGCCCGTTTTAAACCGAGCGGCAAGAAGCCTTCTTTAAATGAAAAACTGAAAGAACTGCGGCAATTGCACGGGGAATTGAAAAGAGCAGAACAGCAAAATGGACAATATTGGAACCTTCTTCAACAAAAAGCCGATCATGAAAAAAATATTGCTTTATTGGAGAATGAAGCAGAACTTTTAAAAAAGAAGTTGAGCCTGCTTGACGAATGGAAGAGGATGCTTCCCCTCATTAAGGAACGGGCTTTTTTGAGTGAAGAGCTTAAGCAGTATGACGATATAGTTTTTCCAATCGACGGTATGAAAAGGCTGGACTGGCTTGAGCAAAATATACACCCTCTTGACAGCCGTATTAAAAGTTTAGAACAAAGAATACAATCGCTGGAAAAAGAATTGGCTGATTTACTTCCGCAAGTACGTCTCATTGAATGTGAAACAGAAATTTTTACAGCAGTTGAAAACATCCCTCTTTATGAACAGCTTAAAGCAGAAGAAAATCAGATTAAGATGAAGCTCGCGAAAGTGAACGAGGATATTTCCATTTTAAAGGATCAGCTGCATGCCCCGGTTGATGAAAAATGGCTTGAAAAAATAAATACGAGTGTTTTTATGAAAGAAAAAGCCGCAGACTTACATATAAAACATCAAAGGCTGAAAGAAAGGCAGCACGAATTGGATTTGCGATTTTCGGAAGAGAAAAATGCACTGGAAAAAATTGAAGAAACGATGAAAACGATTCAAAGCGAGCTTTTACCTGAGAATGAGAGATTAGCATTAATGGAACAGCTCTCTATCGCCGCTGATAAACGTTCTTTTGAAAAAGAACTTCAGGATATAAAAGAGAAGATATCTTTTTTCAATCGTGCAATGCAAAAAGAAAAAAAGCAGAAGGAACAAGCATTGCTTCAGAAGCTTTTCTTCTCGATATTGTTTTTGGTTATGCTAGGATGGGGAATCTATAGCAAGCAGTGGATTGTTGCAGCCATAGGCGGTGCGTGTCTAATCTTTCAAATTCTGATGCTGGTTAAGGCATGGAAATCCAATACAGTTCCGGAGATTTTGGCTGAAATTCAGGCATTAAAGGATCGGGAAAAGGATGTTTTGGCGTCCATACATTTGCCGAAAGAAAATGATCTTTCTGATATAAAGGAAAAACTGGACAGAGATGAACAGCTTCGGGAGCAGCATCAAATAATGCAAATTAAGTGGCAGCAGCAAAATGCACAATATGAAAAGATTATTGCTGCTTTTGAAAAATGGGAACAAGAATCGCGGGAACTTGAGCGAAAAACAATTGAATTAAAGAAAGAATTGCAGTTGCCGGGATCCATTGATCCACAGAACATTTACGAAGCATTTCAGCTGATTGAAAAATTAAAAGCAAACTTCAGAGAGAAATTGTACTTGACTGAACGGCTGACAAATCTAGAAAAGGGACTCAAAGATATAGAAAGGCAAATCTTCAATTTTGCAGATACCTTTTTGGGAGAAAACCAGTTAAGCATCCAGGAAAGTGCCTTTAGGCTAAAAAATTTATTAAAACATGAACTTGGCAAACAAATTCAATATAATGAGAAACAGGCCAAACTTGTAGAACTAAAAGAAGAACTCCACAAACTTTCTGTTGAGCGAATGCATTTTCGAAAAGAAGCAGATAAGCTGTTTTCTTTGGCAAATGCAAAAACGGCAGAGCAGTTTCGGGAAATCGGCAAAAGAGCAGAAAAGCGGGATAGAATTACTGATCGGTTGGGAGAAATTGAAAGGCAGCTGCAGTTTATGTCTATTCCTCTTGAACAGAGAACAGAATTTTCGAATGCTGACCCTGATGAACTTATCGATGAATGTTCAAAAAAACTGGAATATATTCATTCTGAATTGCTAAGATTGCGGGAGCAGCTTGCAGAAGTGAAATTTGAAATTTCTGTTCTTGAAAATGGGGGAACGTATTCCGATCTTTTGCATAAATTTTCACTATTAAAATCTGAATTTGAAGAAGATGCGAAAGAATGGGCTCGATTTGCCATTGCAAAAGATTTGCTTGTAAAAACGGTTGATAGCTTTAAAAAGAAACATTTGCCTAAAATGATTGCGAAGGCTGAGGAATTTTTGTTTTATTTAACGGAAGGAAACTATATCCGTATTCACCCTCAGGAACATGGAAGCGGATTTCTGATCGAAAATAAAGATCACATTTTATTCGAGGCAATTGAACTCAGCCAGGCAACTGCTGAGCAAGTGTACGTTTCCTTAAGGCTGGCACTCGCTGTAACACTTTACAAACATTTTCATTTTCCAATTATGATTGATGACGGCTTTGTCAATTTTGATGAAAACCGGACGAAAAAGATTATCACACTTCTAAAAAGTCTTATCGGTCAGCAAATTTTATTATTTACATGTCATAAGCATTTACTTCATTATTTTGAAAGTGATCAAATTAAAAAGTTAGGAGCAGAGGAAGAAGTGCCAATCCGGTAATTGCGGCTGTTGTGATATACTATTTTTATAGAAGGGAGCGGTCGGAAAATCCATGACTAAAGGAATTCAGTATTATGATGTAGGAGAACAAATTGAGTTATTTTTATTAATAAAAAACGCCACAAAAGGAATTGCCAGCAATGGAAAGCCTTTTCTCACTCTGATTTTGCAAGATCAAAGCGGAGAAATAGAAGCAAAATTATGGGATGCTTCTAATGATGATGAAAAAAATTATGCACCGCAAAAAATCGTGAAAGTACTTGGGGATATCCAAAATTACCGTGGACGAAACCAGCTTCGCATCCGCCATATTCGTCCGGCGTCTCCGGAAGATCCCGTTAATCTTTCCGATTTCCTTGAAACTGCTCCTGTTTCGAAAGATGAAATGATCAGCAAGATAACTCAATTTATATTTGAAATGAAGAACCCAAATATTCAACGTATTACGAGGCATTTGCTTAAGAAACATCAAGAGTCTTTCTTAGAATACCCAGCTGCAACAAAAAATCACCATGAATTTGTTTCAGGCCTTGCTTATCATGTAACAAGTATGCTTGATTTATCTAAAGCAATTGCAGACCTGTATCCTAGCCTTGATAAAGATTTGCTTTATGCCGGGGTTATTCTTCATGATTTAGGGAAAGTAATTGAATTATCAGGACCGGTTTCAACGTCTTATACGGTTGTAGGGAACTTGCTCGGGCATATTACAATAATGGTAAATGAGATTGGGAAAGCAGCAGATGAATTGGGGATTTCAGGAGAGGAAGTATTGATGCTTCAGCATTTAGTCCTTTCACATCACGGGAAAGCAGAGTGGGGAAGCCCAAAACCGCCGCTTATAAAAGAAGCGGAAATTCTTCATCTTATCGATAATCTTGATGCAAAAATGAACATGCTTGATCGTGCTCTCGCCAGAGTGAAACCTGGTGAATTTACCGAACGGATCTTTGCCCTCGATAACAGGTCATTCTATAAACCTACGTTTCATAAATGAAAGCAGAAGCCTCTCAAACGAGGCTTTTTTACGTTTATGAGTTGATAGAGAAGAAATCAGGCCCGCCTGTTCTGTAGAAAGGGACATATTTTCTTTTTTCTTACATAAGCTTGTACTAAGTATAGTGTCAGGGGAGGAAAATACAATGCTTGTCCCTTTTTGGGTTTATTTAGTTGTAGGGGGAATTATGATCAGTGCTTATATGGCCGTAAAGGCGGGGAGAGAAGAGCGACAGCAAGAAATGGAGAGCATCGAGCTTGAGGGATCTATTTATATGGAGCGTCTTGAACAAGAAAGAAAGAAAAAAGTTGAAAAACAGAAGTCTTTAGAAAGTTAATCAATTAAAAACGGGTCCTTGCTGGAACCCGTTTTTTTTGAGCCGTCGATCACATTTATGAGCTTTCATTCAAAATATATGAACTGAATTTCAGACTCCTCCAATAAAATAAATACACAAATACGATTAAAACCATTTTATGTATTGTCATTGTTGGAGGAGTCAGAGCCTTATATGTCAGCCTCTATTTATTTCTCTGACTGATTAAGTATATCTTCTAAATCTTTATCTTTGATTTTAACATCGGCATCTTTCAATTCTCGGTTCATTGCTTTTTGAACGATATCTTGATCAAGTTTGGAGACCTTTAATTTATACTCAAGTTCATTTTTCATTTTATCAAACGGTTTTTTTTCCTTTTTATCTGTTACTTGAATAATGTGCCATCCATGTTCTGTTTTAACCGGATCGCTTATTTCATTCACTTTAAGGGCATAAGCTGCTTTTTCAAACTCTGGAACCATTTCGCCTGCACCAAACCATCCCAAGTCTCCGCCTTTTTTAGCTGAAAGTGTGTCTGTAGAATATTTTTTTGCAAGATCTTCAAATTTTGCTCCGTTATCAAGTTTTTTCTTAATTTCTTTTGCTGTTTTTTCATCTGCCACTAAAATATGGCGGGCTCTAATTTCAGGTTTGTAATTTTCGTAATACTTCTTCAATTCATCTTCTGTAACCTTAACTTCTTTAACTGCTGCTTTTTCTTGAAGAAGGCTGAGTTTTAATGCTTTCTTTAAGTCTTCTTCACTTTTATATCCATATTGAGCGAGGGCCATATTAAAACTGTCGCCAAGCTGGCTTTTTAATTCATCAACCTTTGCATTTAATTCTTTGTCTGTCACTTTATATTTTTTGGAAAGGACTTTTTCGTAAATAAGCTCTTGAAGTGTTTGCTTTCCATATTTTTCTTTCATCGCATTATAAAGCTCGTCCTTTGTAATATTGCCAGCTTTCGTTTCTGCTACTGCCTCTGAGCCCCCTCCTTGTGTATTACATGCGCTTAAACCGATAACCCCAGCAGTTAAGAATAGGGATATGATCCATTTTTTCATTTTTAAACACTCCTATAAAAAATTTGGTGGATAAATTTTCAATACACATCCATTACTATAACACAAAAGAAGTAAGAACATAAAGAAATTCAATGCTTTTTATGATTCCGAAAAATTGGGTTAGTCAAGATACATGCCTATTCGAAATAAGGGCGACTTGAATAGTATAAGATAGCAACCCATGAAGGAGGTGTTACTATGAGTGGAGGATTTGGTGGCGGCTTTGCGTTAATTGTTGTGTTGTTTATCTTATTAGTAATTGTTGGTGCATCATGGTTTTAAGTCTAAGAAGACATAGACGGCGTTAAGGCAATTTGTCTTATGCATTGCTGAAAGGAGGAAAAAATATGTCCGGTGGACCAGGCTATTACGGCGGAGGATTTGCACTTATAGTAGTCCTCTTTATCCTTTTAATCATTATCGGAGCATCATGGCTGTAAGCAATGCGAAAGCCTAAAGCAAAAGCGGTGAGTATTCCTCACCGCTTTATTATGTACTTTACGTAAATAAAATTTCTAAATAGGAAGACGTCAGTAAAATTAAAATTAAGATATTTATAGTTCTAAACACTTTTGGTTGACGGTCTTCTGGAATTTCCTTTTGTATACAAAGGCTATTTGTCAATTTGTTAATATAAAAAACAATAAAAATGGAAAAAATAATAAAAACAGAGATCATCTATGATTCCCTCTTTCTGGAAAGCATACTAAAGACAATTTAATGACACAAAAATCATTGAAAAATATAGTTTAAAAAAGTGTTAAAAACTCACTTAGATACTGTACGATGAAAGATCAAAAAAATCAATAGGAAATTCCGAGTCATTTTTGAAAAATTTTATGACAAAATTAGCGTACAATTGAAGTTGAAAAGCCATCTATATTGCTTCGTGATTAAGTTTTCCCCATAATCATCGATGACTCGAAATTCTATTTGATTAAACGTATTCCTGTTTGCTTAATTCTTTTTTCTTAAGACGACCGTCAACTTCAATAAATTCCGTCTCGATATTATGAAAGGATTTCTCGAATATTTCCATAAAATCATCACCGTAAATATTTCTTAAGATGGCCATTATCTCGATGATTTCCGGAAATTTGCCATATAGTTCCCTTAACGGCAATGCACCTGTAAAAGCAGCGTTTTTATCAGGCCGATACGATTCCATTAAACTTAATAATACTCTTTCTCCTTTTTCAGTTAATTGTACGTAGGTGTTTCGTTTGTCGTTTTCCTTTTTTGAAAATTGGAGCAATCCTCTTTCTTCAAGCTTTTTCGAAAAGTTAAAAGCTGTTGACACATGCATGACCCCAAATTTGGCAACGTCGGATATGGACGCCCCGTTCAAATGATAAGCAATCCATAAAATATGATGCTCATTAATGTTTAAATCATAAGGCTTAATCCATTGCTGCCAATCTTTTTCAACCGATTTCCAAAGTGCTTTGCTTAATTGTGCGATTCTCTGGCTAAACATAAATGCTTCTTTCATAGAATATGTTTTCTCTGTCATCTCCAATTCACCTACTTTTTTTTATCTATTTTCATTATGCCAATAAAACAAAAATTAATAAAGATGTAAATTTACTAAATTTTAAGAAAACAATTGTGGCACTTGTTGATAAAAATCTGCTTGGAATTATCCCTAGCTTAAACAACATTTTGATGTAGAAGTGAACAATTTTTATAATATATTTCTTTTCGTCCGAAATAGAAAAATTTCCTTCTACTCCTTACCAATAAGCTTAAGGAAAAGAAGGATTATGTAATTATTGTTTTGCATTTAATATTTGTTCAAGGTCATTGAGCTTCTTTTCAATTTCTTGAATTTCTTTTTTAAATTGTTGCTGATGTGGCCGGATATCATTTTTCCAATGATCAATGGAAGACCTTACATCGGAGGCAAAAGTGGTAAGTGCTTCTTTTCCTTCTTTTGAAGCAAATACAGCTACATCCTTTAATTCAGCAAGATTCCTTTTTAGAACTGATAGCTGATTCATCCAATGATCTTTACTCTCCATCAAATTTTGCCTCGTTCTATATCCGGAAGCAGGGGCAGTCAACAGAGTGCCGATACCGGCAGCAACCCCTCCAACCAAAATACCAAGGAGCAAAGATTTTATTTTCATATTAAACACCTCTTTTACATTGTTTTATACATAAATTCTTTATAACCTTCATTAGTAGATTAAATCGGTATACATATCTTCAATCACGGTTAAGCGAAATTAAACCAATAGGATTTTACATAGCAATTTGAAGACTGGCATAAATATTAATATTGTATGTTGTCTCATCATCCGGCTATGTGAAAGGAGTGGGAACATGGATGGGATCATTTTCGGCTTTTTTGTCCTTAGTGCCGTTTTATTAATTGGCACGGTCCTTAATCTAATTGCGACAAAAAAGCCAGGTATTTATCCTCCAAAGTATATATTAAAGAAAAGAGCAGGTATACTTGCTGCAGGAGGAATAGCCGTTTTATTTCTTGGCATATTGCTTCTTTCTTTTCGATAATGAGCTGTATAATGTATGGATACTTAGCAAAAAAGAACCCTTTGAGGGTTCTTTTTATATCTAGCTATGCCTCTCTGTGCAAGAGGTCATAAGACAGTATCATTTTAGAGTTATATTTAATTTAATTAATAATTGTCTTGGTTTGCTGCTGTGTAATTTTTGTCCTTTTCATAATTCCATTTGCCACCGGATAAAGAATAACCATCGCGATCGTATTGACCGCTGATGCAGGAAGCACAACTGTTCCAAATAATGCAATAAATGGTCCAGGAAGACCTACAATGAAATATGCCGATCCTAAAAAGACAATTCCTGAAATGATCGTGCCAACAGCAGTTAAAACTGCAACACTAATAATCGACGATCTGTATTTTTTAAGTGCAAGAAATAACCCAAAGAAAATAAATGAGGTTGCAAGTTTATCAATAATGTTTGGCAATAAGCCTCCAGGGAACGTAGTTGTTAAACCTGAAATTAATCCGGTAACTGCACCTAATAAGAGGACGTTCTTTTTTTCAGGAAACAAGATGATTCCTAAAAACATCATCATTAACATCATGTCCGGTTTCATCCCTAGGAAAAATCCGGGCATAACCGCATGCAAAACTGCACCTATACCAACTAATAAGGACAAGACTACAAGATTTCTCGTATTCATTTCTCAACTCTCCTCTGCTCTTCTAAAAAGTAATCTTTTCCTGCAGTGCTCTCTTTGCCTGCAGCGAAAAGGTTTCTATAATTATATCATACAATATTTCACAATAAAAGTACTAATATTGGGATTTGAAGCTTTTCATAAAATCAGCAAGTTTTATAACATGCTCAAGCGGGACAGCATTATAGATAGAAGCCCGGCATCCGCCAATCGAACGGTGTCCGTTTAAGCCGATAAAACCATTTTCCTTGGCTTGTGTCAGGAAGGCAGCAGTAGTTTCTTCTGATTTTAGCCGGAATGTAACATTCATATGTGAACGGCTATCTGGATCAGCATGTCCTATATAAAAACCATCGCTGTTATCAATGACGTCATACAATATTTTTGCTTTTTCTTGATTCAGTTTAGAAATTTTCTCTATTCCGCCAATCGAATCAACCCATTCAAGAACGAGCTTGAATAAGTATATAGCTAGAGTAGGAGGGGTGTTATAAAGTGAATTATTTTCCGCATGGGTACGGTAATTTAACATGGTTGGAAGTTCATCCTCGGATAGAGACAATAATTCTTTTTTTATAATAACAACCGTTAATCCGGATGGGCCAAGGTTTTTTTGTGCCCCGGCATAGATTAAGCCAAAATCTTGAACGTTAATAGGTTTGCTTAATATATCACTGGACATATCTGCAACGAGTGGGGCACTTAAGTGTTTTGGGAACTTATGCCACTGAGTGCCGTGTATTGTTTCGTTGCTTGTGATATGAACATAAGCAGCATCATTTTGCACCTGTATACCGGATAGATCGGGAATTGATTTATAATTGTTTTCTTTTCCAGAAGCAAGGATTGAAGTTTGCCCAATTTTTTTTGCTTCCTTTAATGCTTTTTCAGACCAGGAACCGGTTAAAACATAGTAGCCCGTTTTTTTACGTTTAAGCAAGTTCATCGGCACCATCGAAAATTGTAAACTGGCTCCCCCTTGAAGCAAGAGAACTTCATAATCATCCGGTATTTGCAGAAGTTTCCGGAGCAGGGAAACAGCTTCAAAGTGAATTTCTTCATAGTCTTTGCTTCGGTGGCTTAATTCCATTACTGACATACCCGTACCATTATAATTGAAACATTCTTTTGCTGCTTTTTGCAAAACTGCCTCCGGGAGCGCAGCCGGCCCGGCATTAAAGTTAAATGCACGATTCATGAATGTTCCCTCCGCATCAAATTGATTTCCTATCATGCACGAAAAAAAGATAATTCTATCCTATCAAAAATTTCGAAAAATAACAGATGGGAATTTGAAATGTTTTTTGAAAAAAATAAAACATACTAAGAACTGTCTGTTAAATCCCCTTGAATCAAAGATTCAAACGGCTACTATGCGCATTCATTAAACCGATAAAAGTGATGCCCATCGTTTGGCCCAAACTCACTTCACAACCGAACGGCGCTTGAAAAAACTGCAGGATAACTACTTCGACCAAATGCGTGCGCTTTCCCGATACTATCATGAATTAGACGAAGAACTAGCGGTGCTTCGAAGTCGAATGCACACTTTACTACAACTGACTTTCCCAGAAATGGAATCGCTGTTCACACAAAAATCCGAGCTATTTTTGAATATTCTACAGCTATTCCCACATCCTGATTGCGTTAAAAATCTTTCAAAGACGGTTGTACGCAACCGGCTACTTGCCAACACAGATAAGAAATTAGCGCCTAAAACGGCGGAGAAAAAAGCCTTCAGTTAATAGATGCAGCACAGGATTCATATCCAGCAGTGGATCAAGACGACATTCGCTGTGAACAGCTAAAAGATTATGCCATACGTTCTTTAGCCATTTTAAGAAAACGTGAGGAACTAATTCAGCAGATGGTTGATCTTTCAAAAGAACGAAATGAATATCGAATATTAATCAGTATTCCTGGCATAGGGGAAAATACAGCCGTTCGTTTGATTGGAGAAATAGGCGGACATTACACGCATTGAAAATCATAAGCAACTCAATGCCTATGCAGGAATTGATATAAGGTGTTTTCAATCAGGCATATTGTTTTACAAAGATAGAATCAATAAGCGTGGCAACAGTCACCTGCACAAAATCCATTACTTTACGATTCAAAATATGATTCGCCAACGACGCTTTCTATTTGGCATGCGAAAATCTTTTTTTGGAGGAAGGGGTACCCCTTCCTCCAAAAAAAAATTAATTATTTCAAATAACTATTGATAAACCTCTTGACTAATCGTAAGAAGGGACTGACTCACAAGTAAAGGTCAGACCACTCTAATAATATCTTTTTATATTTTGTTATTTTTGGAGGGAGTCAGGCCTTTAGAGTTATTCCTGAAAATGTTTTATAAATGATTGCTGATGTTTTCAGCTATTTTCTTCAGATCTTCAGGTGTATAGTCACTTGTATGGGTTTTCCAGACAGCTCCGAATCCATCGCCTTTTCCATAGCGGGGAATGATGTGCATGTGGTAATGGAATACGGTTTGGCCGGCTTCTTTGCCATTATTATTAATTAAATTCATACCGACAGGGTTAAATTCTTTTTTTATAGCATTTGCAATTTCTGGAACAACTTCAAACAGGTTACGTGCAATTTCCGGAGTAAGTTCGTAAACGTTTTCTTTATGTATTTTTGGAATTACCAGCGTATGGCCTTTAGTCACCTGGCTGATGTCAAGAAATGCAAGGACATGCTCATTTTCAAAAACTTTTGCGGACGGAATTTCGCCATTGACGATCTTGCAAAAAATACAATCGCTCATATACAACATCCTTCCAATGCTTTTTTATTTATATAGGCTTGGAATCCTTGCCTTTTCCTGGTATTTTACCATATTTTCATTTTGGAAATAAAGAAATAAGGCAGGATTCATGTAGAATCCTGCCGCGAAGGAGAAACGCTTCATTTTATACGTTCACTATCTAGCCAGCTTTAGTAAGCCTTCGATAAACACCTCATTTACAATTGATTAGTGTCTATTAGGATTTTTTCGTTCAAGGTGACCATCCCCTTATTTCTTTATATGTTTCACAACTTATAAAGCGGTTGATGATCTTTAACAAACACCTCATTCCAATCATGTGGTGCCGCATAGCGGGTTATGAACGCTTATGGTTGATCAGCACTTTTATGTGCATCATAATGATCCCTTTGATTAGGAACGAATTGAAGCTTTTATTGAAAGATATTGTCTTTAACAGACACCTCATTTCAAGTTATGATGATTTTCATCATCAAACATTGTTGTTTCCCCTTCGATATTAGATTGTCCAGATAGAAAAGGTTTATACACGATTTTTTTCAGGACAAAATGACTTTGCTACTGATTTAAAATCCATTTTGATAAAATAGGAATAAGAAAATTGGGAGGCGTTTTATATGGCTTTATTAGAAATTAGGAATGTGACAGGCGGCTATACGAAAAACCCCGTGTTAAAAGATGTTTCATTTGATGTTCATTCAGGCGAAATTGTCGGGCTTATTGGTCTTAACGGTGCGGGAAAAAGCACGACCATTAAGCACGTTATCGGCTTAATGGAACCTTATAGCGGCCAAATCACAATTAATGGCCTCGCATTTGAGCACGATAAAGAAGCATACCGGAAACAGTTTACATTTGTGCCGGAAACGCCAATTTTATATGATGAGCTGACACTTGAAGAGCATTTAAAAATAACTGCTATGGCTTATGGAATTGATGAACATACATACAAGAAAAGAATGGAAACATTATTAGATGAGTTTCGCATGAAAAAAAGGTTGAAATGGTTTCCTGCTCATTTTTCAAAAGGGATGAAGCAAAAAGTAATGATCATGTGTGCTTTTTTAGTCCAGCCTTCTTTGTACATTGTTGATGAACCCTTTGTCGGACTTGATCCTCTTGGAATTCAATCTTTTTTAGATCTAATGACAAAAATGAAAGAAGGCGGAGCGGGTATTTTGATGTCCACTCATATATTGGCTACAGCGGAAAGATATTGCGACCGCTTTGTAATTTTGCATGAAGGAAGAATTAGAGCAATAGGGACACTTGAGGATCTTCGAGATCAATTTTCAATGCCGGAAGCAACTTTGGATGACTTATATATTCAATTGACAAAGGAAGAAGACTATGTTTAATGCAGAAAAGCTTTGGAAAGAGAGAGCTGCACGAACAAGCAAAGAGTTAAGGCGATATCTTCGTTATATTTTTAACGGCCATCTTGTCATTGTTTTTCTTTTTCTGCTTGGAACGGCAGCTTTTTATTATCAGGAATGGATTAAATCACTAACGCCTGGCTTCCCTGCAGCTTTTTTGATGGCGATAATGATTGGCATCTTTTTAACGTATAGTCCTATTTATACATTTTTGCTGGAAGCAGACCGGATTTTCCTGCTCCCTCTTGAGGATAAGCTTTCCGGATATTTTAAGCGCTCTATTATGGTTAGTTTTGTTATTCAGGCTTATCTTTTAATTCTCGTATTGGCTGTTTTTATGCCGCTGTATGTTCAGGTAAATAACGGTCGGTTTCAAACCTTTTTTTACTTTCTTATGATGCTCTTTATCGTTAAAGGCTGGAATTTAGCATTGAGATGGCGCATTCAATATTATGTGGAGACGAATGTTCACTTCATTGATTCATGTATTCGATATTGCATTAATGCTGTGTTCTTGTATTTGCTTTTTTCAAATGCAAGCCTTTTGTTTCTCGTATTGATATTTGCGGTTATGGGCATTCTTTACTTATATTTCCGTTTTCAAACAAAAAACAAAGGATTAAAATGGGAATATTTAATCAGCCTTGAAGGAAGACGAATGACTTCTTTTTATCGGATTGCGAATTTATTTACCGATGTTCCGAAGATTAAAGATCGAATTAAGAGACGGAAATGGCTTGATTGGCTAGTAAACCGGGTTGAATTCCATCATTCGCAGACATATACCCATCTCTATGTAAGAACGTTCTTTCGATCAGGAGATTATTTTGGCCTGTTCATCCGTTTAACTCTGATCGGTGCCGGCAGTTTTTACTTAATTTCATTTGGTTTTGGACAGGTCTTGCTTGTTTTAATGTTTTTATATTTGACAGGGTTTCAACTCCTGCCGTTATGGAATCACTACCAAAATATATTATGGGTGGACTTATATCCTGTAAAAGTCGATTTTAAGATGAAGTCTTTTAACCGTTTGCTGCTGATGATTCTCATGATCCAGAATATGGTCTTTTCTCTCATCCTTTTTTTGAAAGGGGAATGGGCCGAGGCATTAGCTGCACTTGCTGCGGGAACTGCCTTCAATTATTACTTTGTTTTCATTTTTAGCAAGAAACGCTTAAAGTTCTAGAAAGATGGAGGGGCTGACCCAAAAGGAACTAAAAATTTCCTTTAAGAGGTCGTCCCTCTTATTTTAAAAAATATAAAAGAGAATCGCTCCATTTGGTAAAATTGAAGTGACTAAACAACAACCAACAAAGGAGCGATTCTCTTATGAAACATGATCATATTTCCTTCATTTATTATAACATAGACCAACTTATTCTACCACTAGATTTAGAAGTCCTCATCCCTGAACATCATCTCGCACGTGTTGTGCATGAAGCGGTTGAACAGCTCGACGATTCTATTTTTCTCCCTCATTACAAAGGCGGTGGCCGCAGCAGTTATCACCCGAAAATGATGTTGAAGATTTTAGTGCATGCGTATGCCGAAAAAATTTATTCTGGTCGAAAAATTGCCAAACAGTTGAAAGAAAACATTTACTTCATGTGGCTAAGCGGGAACCAACAACCGGATTTCCGCACCATCAATCGATTTCGATCCGAACGTATGAAACCCATTATCTATGAAGTCTTCTTCTCAGTAGTCGAACTCCTACGTCAAAAGGGACTTGTTCGACTCGAAGATTACTATTTGGATGGAACCAAAATCGAAGCCAATGCCAATCGATATTCGTTTGTGTGGATAAAGGCTGTCAAGAAATATGATGAGAAACTGAATGAGAAATATCGAAAAATCGCCTTTGACATTGAACGGGTTCTCGAGGGAGAACTCCAACAAGAGTCATTGGATTTAGACGAGCAATTAGAACAAAAGCCCGTTACCTCTAAAGAGATTCAAGAAACCATGAAGAAAGTAGATGAGCATTTAAAAAAAGATCCGTCTAATAAAACGCTAAAGAAAGCAAAGAAACAATTGAGTGAAGACCTTCTCCCACGGAAGCAAAAATATGAACAACAACGAAAAATTGCCCAAGAACGAAACAGTTTTTCAAAAACCGATCATGATGCGACCTTCATGCGAATGAAAGAAGATCACATGAAAAATGGGCAATTGAAACCAGGATATAATGTACAAATGGGAACGGAAGGTCAATTTATCATTGGGTATTCTCTTCATCAACGAGCAGGAGACACACGTTGTTTCATCGAGCATCTGGAACATGTAAACCAATACATTTCCCTCCCTCAAAATATTATTGCCGATTCTGGATACGGGAGCGAGGAGAACTATACATACTTAGAAGAACAAGGAAAGAAAGCATACATTCCTTACAATACGTTTGACCAAGAGCAAAAGAGAACATGGAAAAAACGGATCGAACGAGTCGAAAACATGGAATATGATGAGGAATTCGATGAATTCATTTGTGCGAATGGACAACGTTTCACTTTTCAATATGAAACAAAGAAGGAATCAGACCACGGGTACCTATCAATCAAACGTCGATATCGATGCGATCAGTGTCAAGGTTGTCCATTCCAAAGTACTTGTGCAAAAGGAAAAACGTATCGCACCATCACCATTTCATTAAAGAATCAGATTCAAAGAAAAGAAGTAAAAGAACGATTACATTCTGACGATGGAAAAGAAAAATATCGACGTCGAAAGATTGATGTGGAAAGTGTGTACGGTCAAATCAAACAGAATCTAGACTTTCGACGTTTTCATTTACGAGGCCTCTCCAAAACGACTGTGGAATGGGGTCTAGTTTGCGTTGCACACAATTTTAAAAAGTGGCAAAAAATAAGGACACTTCAACAAGGGGAAATAAGGTAAACCCCTCAATCAAATGAAATTAACCTGAAAAAATACCATAAAATTAACAATAAATACCAAGGTTATACAAAAAAGCTGACTCATACATCGCTTAAAAGCGATGTTTTGAGTCAGCCCATTTTTTTACGAAACCTATAAGGTAAAAGTACGTATATCAGGTAAGTGAAACAGAGAGGGAAGGATTTTAATGAATGAATACGAAATGAAGGTATATGAGGAAGTAGAAGATTGGAAAAGAAAAATGCAAAAGAAATCCGGACTAATGAACCGAATTTCAAAAAAAGCCCAGAATAAAATAAATGAAATGATACCTGAGAAAGTGCACCAAATGATGACCGACGCTATTAAGAAAATGGTGAAAGCAACATTAACAGGTTCTCATCTTTTAACAAAAAAGCAGCAGGCGAGAGGGTTGTCCCTGGCTGAGAAAGATCAGCTTCTAAGAAAGAAATTAGAGGTTTATCGGAAAACAGCAGCGATCGAAGGGGCCGGAACGGGAGCGGGCGGCATTTTTCTCGGATTAGCTGATTTCCCACTATTGTTGTCGATTAAAATGAAATTTTTATTTGAGGTTGCTTCCATTTATGGATATGATACTAGTCTTTATGAAGAGCGCTTATTTCTCTTGCATGTCTTTCAATTAGCTTTTTCAAGTGATGAAACGAAACAGGAAACACTTGTGCTGATTGAAGAATGGGAGGAACGGAAGAAAGAATTGTCGGACATGGATTGGCGCGAGTTCCAGCAGGAATACCGAGATTATATTGATTTTGCAAAAATGCTTCAGCTTGTTCCCGGGGTTGGAGCGATTGTAGGCGCATATGCCAATTACAACTTGCTTGATCATTTGGGGGAAGTGGCCATGAATGCCTACCGGTTAAGATTATTAAAAACGCCCCCTACTTATTAGTTGGGGGCGTTGTCACTAGACAGTTTTTTCGATAGCAGGTTCACTGTTTTTTTGTATTGATTGGTAATCAATTGCAGCAGTCCCAAGTGTTTTTGCTGCAATTAGCATTGCTTTTTCATCAATATCAAACTTTGGATGGTGGTGTGGGTATGTTTCTATTGCATTCGAAGGTTTGGCACCTGTGAAAAAGAAGGTTCCTTTTACATGCTGCAGATAATACGCGAAATCTTCGCCGCTCATTTGCGCTTCCGTTTCCGTAATTTCCTTGACTTCAGGGACCTGTTTAGCGCAGTCAATCAACAATCGAGTTTCATCCGGATGGTTGACTACTGCAGGGTAGCCTCGTTCGTAAGTATACTCGTATGAACTGTTAGTAGTATAGCACGTTCCTTTTACGACTCTTTCAATTTCAGCTTCAATAAAGCTCCGAACTTCTTCGTTAAATGTGCGTACGGTTCCGATTAATTTAGCTTTATCTGCAATGACGTTAAAGGCATTTTCAGCGACAAACGACCCGACAGTTATGACGGCAGAGTCGATCGGATTCACCTTGCGGCTGATAATTTGTTGCAGATTTAATACTAGCTGCGAAGCGGTCACAATCGCATCTTTCGTTTTATGTGGTTGTGCTCCGTGTCCGCCTTGTCCTAGAATGACGATTTCAAACCGGTCTGCTGCTGCCATAATAGGTCCTACTCGGTATTGAATCGTACCGGTTGGTTCAGTTGCCCATAGGTGGGTTCCGAAAATAACGTCAACTCCTTCCAGGCAGCCATCTTCAATCATTTTGATTGCTCCACCTGGTGCATACTCTTCAGCATGTTGATGAATCATCACATAATTTCCTTCTAATTCTTCACGCAATTCATGCAAGCATTTTGCTAGCACAAGGAGAGTCGCTGTATGTCCATCATGTCCGCAAGCGTGCATAACACCTGGAACGAGTGATTTATAAGGAACGTCTTTTTCGTCTTGAATTGGAAGGGCATCAAAATCTGCTCTAACAGCAACAGTTTTCCCCGGCTTTCTACCATATATCTTCGCAACGACTCCGTTCCCGCCAACGTTACCTTTTACTTCAATTTCGAGCTTTTCATAATAAGTTTTTATGTAGCGGGCAGTATTTTCTTCTTGAAAAGATAATTCTGGATGCTGGTGTAAATATCTTCGAATAGAAACCATCTCTTCATAAGAACTTTCCAGTTTTTCATATAATTTTTCTTTCATCAGGAATTCCTCCAATAATTCATAAAACAGTTGCTGTTTTTTGATAATTATAACATTGATAAAGCGAAAGATTATAAAAAAGAACCATAGCCGAAAAACCGTAATAGGAACTCATTTTTAACAAGGCAGCCAACTTATAACATTGGCAGCCTTGTTATTGCCAGGAAAGAAAACGATCACATGAGAAACATTGCAACAATGGTTGTAACGATAAAACCAATCGTTACAGGCAAAAGGTTTCTTCTTGCGAGTTCAAAAGGATCTACATTGCAAATTGCAGCGGCAGGAATAAGCGCCTAAGGGATAAGAGTTCCACCGCCTACCCAGATTGCTGCCACTTGGCCGAGTGCTGTTAAAGTAGCTGCACCGGCGCCAATTGCAGTTCCAAAAAGATGTGCAATGGAACCGGCCAGTGAAATTCCTGAAAAACCGGAGCCGTCAAGACCTGTAATTGCTCCGACAATAGTAAGGGTAACCGCGCCGATTTCTTTGTTTAATGGCACTACTGATGCAAGGCTCCAAGAGCATTGACAATTCCGTGCGATCCTTTCGGAAGAAAATCCCCGATAATTTTTGAAAATCCCGCGTCTCCTAAGTAAAAGAAAGCAGCGATAGGGATAACAGGACCAAACATTTTAAAACCGAATTGGAAGCCTTCAATTAAATAACTTGTTGTTTTTTCTAGTACTTTGTTCTTGTGGCTTGCTATTGTGATCAAAATAAGAATAAAAATTGAAATTCCACCAATTAATGCAGTTGCATCGCTGCCTTGCAAATTTAAAGTGAACATAGCGGCAACATCGAGAGCAAATAGAAGAGGAATGAAGATGGCAAAAAATAGTTTTTGATTCATGCTTAGGAGCGTATCTTTCGAGGCAAAATCTTCATTTGTATGCTTTGTGTTGTTAAAATCAGATTGAACAGTTAATGTTCCGTTTTTCATATCTCTTTTCAAAAAATAAAAAGCAGCCAAAGTTGTCACAATCCCCATTTTGAAAACGAGCGGAATCCCCTATTTTTATTTTTCTTTAGGGATGACATATTTCGTAATATAAGAAGGACCGGAAAATATTTTCTGCTTGTCCACCCCGGCATCTGTTTCCTTCTTATCATGGGCTTTTTCAAAAGCCTTTGATTTTTGCCATCTTTCAAATCCTTGTTCATTTTCCCAAAGAGTCAGAATGATATACGTATTCGAAGACAGAGGGCGCAATACCCGTATGGCAGCAAATCCCGGCTGATTTTCGATCGTTCTCGATCTGTTCTTAAAACGGTACTCAAATACCGGTCTGCCTTCATCAGTGACAGGAATATGATTTAAGACGGCAAAGCCTGCATGATTCATTGTACCGGATGAATCGATTGCTTCATATTTGCGGGGTTCTTTGAATATACTTATTCCTTCAGTCTCATGTATAAGCAAGAAATTCTCGGGATTTTGCATAAGAATCATATTTTCAGAGGGATATTTTTCTTTCAGAGCTTTTAAATATTCATATGTTCCAGAAGTAATATAAAGGTTCAATTATTGTCACCTCTTTGAATAATCATGTTCTTTTATTATACATTTAGCACTGAGAAATAAAACTTACTTTATCATTTTTTCTATTTCAAATGGTTGCCCTCTTTCCCACATCGTTCTCTCCGGTTTCCTCAACAGTTCAACATCGCTAAAAACTCTTTTTCCCTTATTTGTGAATTTATCTGACATATAATTTTCGACAATACCAAAAAGTATGTTAGATTTCTTTACATAAATTGAGATTAACTGACTTATCTATTATACACTGAAGATACAGACGATCTTAAACAACCAAACAGGGCGGTGAGATTGATTGTTAAGATTGGTTGTACAGTTTATCATTATTCTGGCCTTGCTCCTTATTGGAAATTCGATCACTAACTTTTTTCATTTGCCTGTTCCCGGAAGCATTATTGGAATGGTTCTCCTTCTAATCTTTCTTAGGAGTGGAGTAATTAAAATGAATTGGGTTTCTGACGTCGCTAATCTCCATTTAAAACATATGGTCTTGTTATTTATCCCATCAATTATCGGAATTTTCTTTAGCTTGAGTATCCTACAAGGTCAAAGCTGGAAAATTATTGTTGTTTTAATCATCAGCAGCCTGCTTGGATTGGTTGGAACCGGGTATACAGCTGAAATTTATGAAAAGTCTAAGAAGGAGGAAGGTTAATGATCATCTCAAATGTCGGATCTACTTTTTTCAGCACATTTTTTACGTGGTTGGGATATGCGCTCAGTTTAAAACTATTTAAGAAATTTAATTTGTTTTGGTTAAACCCTTTGTACTCAACGACTATTATGCTTTTCCTGCTGATGGCTATAATGAAGGTTGACTATGAAATTTATTTAAATGGTACTGGCTTTTTTTCACTTCTTCAAGGAACAGCAGTCGTATCAATGGCTGTTCCGCTATACTCACAATGGACTCTCTTAAAAAAGTATCTTCGTAAAATATTTGCAAGTATCATGTTAGGAAGCATGCTAGGTGTGTTATTTGTCTCGTTATTTGCAAAAGTTTTCGGGTTGAAGACAGAAGTTGTTGCATCTCTCATCCCAAAATCCGTTACATTGCCAGTTGCTTTGTCTGTTTCAAAATCGCTTGGGGGAATTCCTTCTTTAACGGTATTATTTGTTTTAGCCTCTGCACTTTTTTCCCTCATTTTTGGTCCCGGTTTTTTAGAGAAGCTCAACATTAAAAGCAAATTTGCAAAAGGTTTGACTATGGGTACGTGCGCACAAGCTCTCGGTGTACACAAGTCATTTGAATGGGGAGAAGAAGCGGGTGCAATAGGAAGTATAGGTATGACGATATCTGCAGTTTTTATCTCGCTAATAATTCCAATCTTGTCCATTTTGATTTGAAATTATCGGCATATTATTCAGGAATGCTCCCTTGTAGATTGAGGGAGCTTTGTTGTGTGAACTCCTATTGATAGATATTGTTCTAATGCTTTTTTATGATTATCTTTATATTCCACAAATTAAACTATAACCGGAACGAAAATCGTCAAATTATTGACATTTTACTATGTTATCTATACAAACATAGTAGAAAAGGCTATAGTGAAAACAGTTCAATATATGTTCGTATTTAAAAAATTTTTTATTCCTCCTGTTATATATTACAATATATAACAGACAGTTTTTGAAAGGTGGATTACCCTGATGACGATTCATTTCAATGATACATTTTTAAAAGCGGCGAGAGGAGAAAAAACTGATTATGTGCCTGTTTGGTACATGCGTCAAGCAGGACGGTCCCAGCCTGAATACAGGGCTTTAAAAGAAAAATATTCATTATTTGAAATTACTCATCAGCCTGAATTATGTGCTTATGTAACAAGGCTTCCTGTTGAACAATACAATGTTGATGCTGCAATTTTATATAAAGATATTATGACACCGCTTCCTGCTATTGGAGTTGATGTCGAAATCAAATCAGGTGTTGGTCCGGTGATTTCGAATCCAATCCGTTCACTTGCCGATGTTGAAAAACTTGGTGAAATCATTCCGGAAGAAGATATTCCTTATGTTCTTGAAACAATTAAGATTCTGACACAAGAGCAGTTGTCAGTTCCGCTGATTGGTTTTGCAGGTGCTCCGTTTACGCTTGCCAGTTACATGATTGAAGGCGGACCATCCAAAAATTACAATAAAACAAAAGCATTTATGTACGCTGAGCCTGAAGCTTGGTTTGCTTTAATGGACAAATTGGGAGAAATGACAATTACATACGTTAAATCCCAAATTAAAGCCGGAGCAAAAGCCATCCAGATTTTTGATTCCTGGGTGGGAGCTTTAAATGCAGAGGACTACCGCCATTTTATAAAGCCTGTCATGAAGAGGATTTTTTCGGCTTTAAGAGAAGAAAATGTTCCTCTTATCATGTTCGGTGTTGGAGCGAGCCACCTGGCAATGGAATGGAACGACCTTCCCCTTGATGTCGTTGGCCTGGACTGGCGTTTACCTATAAATAATGCACGGAAAATGGGAATAACGAAAACAATACAAGGCAATTTAGACCCTGCAGTTCTTTTAGCTCCATGGGAAGTAATTGAAGAAAGGGCGAGAGCTATTTTAGATCAGGGTATGATGCAGCCTGGCTATATTTTTAACTTGGGACACGGTGTTTTCCCGTCAGTTAACCCTGAAACCCTGAAGCGCTTGACTGCGTTTATACATGAATATTCAAGGACAAACTTAAGTAAATAAATACCACTTTCTTATACTGAAGACGATAAATGGGTTTTTGGGAAAAAGATAATTAAAGATCGTAAGAAAAGGTGCTGACAAATGAAGAAAAAAATGGGACTTCTTGTTATGGCATATGGTACGCCTTACAAGGAAGAAGATTTAGAACGTTATTATACACATATCCGCCGTGGCAGAAAGCCTTCGCAGGAAATGATTGAAGAGTTAAGAAGCCGATACAAAGCTATCGGAGGCATATCTCCACTTGCTAAAATCACTAGGCAGCAGGCGGAAGAACTAGAAAAGCATTTAAACCAGATTCAATCGAAGTATGAGTTTAAAATGTACCTTGGATTAAAGCATATTGAGCCTTTTGTTGAGGATGCAGTCAAACAAATGCACGATGATGGAATTCAAGAAGCGGTAAGTATCGTTTTGGCCCCCCATTTTTCGACTTTCAGTGTCAAATCTTACAACGAGAGAGCAAAAGAAGAAGCAAAAAAGTTTGGCGGTCCAAACATTACATCAATTGAAAGCTGGTACAATGAACCAAAGTTTATTCAATATTGGGCATCGAAAGTGAAGGAAACGTTTGAAAAGATGCCGAACACTGAAAAAGACAATGCATGCCTTATCGTTTCAGCCCATAGTTTACCTGAAAAAATTCTAGACATTGGCGATCCATACCCAAATCAGCTTAAGGAAACAGCAGATTTAATTGCAAGTCAAGCAGATGTTAAAAATTATGCAATTGGTTGGCAAAGTGCGGGCAATACGCCGGAACCGTGGCTAGGACCGGATGTTCAAGATTTGACCCGGGATCTTTATGATAAAAAAGGGTATCGTGCATTTGTTTATATTCCAGTCGGATTTGTATCAGAACATCTCGAAGTTTTGTATGACAACGACATTGAATGTAAAAATGTTACTGATGAGGTTGGAGCAAGTTATTACCGGCCTGAAATGCCGAATGCCCAGCCTGAATTTATCGATGCGCTTGCATCGGTGGTTATGAAACATCTTAACTTACATGAATGAAACCTATATGTAAAGAAGGCGATGAAACCGTGATGGATGAAAAACGCAAAGTTGTCATAATAGGCGGAGGCATTACGGGATTAACAGCTGCGTATTATCTACAAAAGGAAGCAAGAGAAAAAGGTCTTCCACTTGATGTAAAAATCATCGAAGCTTCACACAGACTGGGAGGCAAAATGCAGACCGTTGTAAGGGATGGCTACATTATTGAGAGAGGGCCTGACTCATTTCTCGCGCGTAAACAAAGTGCAAGGCGGCTGGCAAAAGAGGTTGGAATGGAAGATAAGCTAGTAAACAATTCCACAGGAAAATCTTTTGTTTTGGCAAAAAATAGGCTGCATCCTATGCCTGGCGGTTCTATTATGGGGATACCAACCCAAATTGCCCCGTTTATTACAACTGGCTTGTTTTCTGCCATAGGAAAGGTAAGAGCAGCGGCTGACTTTGTACTGCCACGCTCGAATCCGGCAAAGGATCAATCGTTAGGGCAATTTTTCCGGCGCAGATTGGGCGATGAAGTAGTCGAAAACTTGATTGAGCCGCTTTTATCAGGAATCTATGCGGGTGATATTGATCAACTAAGTTTGATGGCAACATTCCCTCAATTTTACGAGGTGGAACAAAAATATCGAAGCCTTATTCTTGGCATGAAGAAAGTGACGCCGGCTCAGCCTAAAAACACTGGGCAAAACGGAAAATCTAAAGGGATCTTTTTAACCTTTACAACAGGTTTGCAATCTTTTGCCGAAGCCATTGAAACGAAATTAGAGCCTGGCTCTGTATTAAAAGGTATTAAAGTTGAATTGGTAACAAAAAAAGACAAAGGGTATGAACTTAAGCTGAATAATGGCCAATTAATTTTTGCAGACAGCATCGTTTCAGCTGCTCCACATCAGGTGCTGCCTTCGGTTTTTTCGCAATATGAATTTTTTGACATCCTTAAGGAAATGCCGTCTACCTCGGTAGCAACAGTCGCCCTTGCATTTCCAAAAGAAGCAATTGAAAAAGATATTGATGGAACCGGATTTGTAGTTTCCCGAAAAAGTGACTACACAATAACGGCATGTACATGGACACATAAGAAGTGGCCTCATACAACTCCTGAAGGAAAAGTGCTTCTGCGCTGTTACGTTGGCAGAGCCGGTGATGAAACAGTAGTTGATCTTTCTGATGATCAGATTATCAAAATTGTCCTTGATGACTTAAATAAGATCATGAATATTACCGCAGAGCCAGAGTTTGCTGTTATTTCACGCTGGAAAGATTCTATGCCTCAATATACGGTAGGTCACAAACAAAGGATAGATACCATTAAACGTCATGTAGCAGAAGAACTTCCTGGTGTGTTTATTGCAGGCAGTTCATTTGAAGGGCTTGGCCTCCCTGATTGTATCGATCAAGGAGAGGCGGCGGTTGAAAAAGTATTATCCTATTTTAATTTACATGAAAAAACGAAAACGGCTGTCAAATAAAGGCGGCCGTTTTTAACTTACAGAATGCCATCCTCCGGCTGATCTAGCCAAATCGCTCCAATGTTCGACCACTTCGTGATTCGTCATATGATTGCGGTGCAAAACGGAACGCTTTAACCTTCTATTTTTAAAAATATATTTGATTTTTCATAGAAAACATGTTACTCTTTATTCGTACTAAATGACTAAAATGTTCATTTAGTCATTTTTTCAGGAGGATAAATAATGGATCGAAAGCAGTTAATTATTGAAGCGGCGACCAAATCATTTTCTTTGTTTGGTTATAAAGCAACAACGATGGATCAGGTTGCAAAACTTGCCAATGTTGGAAAAGGAACGATTTACACATTTTTCAAAAATAAAGAGGAACTGTTTGATGAAATTATTAGCACATTAATTAAGGAAATGAAAAATGCTGCAGAGAGTTCGTTTGATTCGTCCCTTTCGTTTCATGAAAATGTTCATCGTGCCCTTTTTAAAATTCTCGAATTTCGACGAAAGCATCAGCTAACGATCAAACTTTTTGAAGAAGAAAAAGAGATGGGAACACCCGCGGTTATGGATGTAATGGAAAAAATGGAGACCGCTATTTTAAATTATATTAAAGAAAAGGTTGCTACAGCCATTGAATCAGGGGAAATAAAGAAATGCGATCCTGAGTTAACAGCTTTTGTCATGTTTAAATTGTACATCGCGTTAATCTTTGATTGGGAAAAGAAACATAAGCCGTTGGAGAAGGAAGAAATCGCAGAGCTGTTTGAGCAATATATTTTTAAAGGATTATCGAATTAGGTAGTCCTTATTTTTAGACTAAAAATGACTAAATGAACAAAATAGTCAATTATTATTCGGAGGCTAATAAGATATGAAAAATTTTTTATTAAAAGAAGAGTTATGGGCTATTATTAAGGACAAAAAACTTCTGATTCCAATACTTGCTGTCTTATTTATTCCCATTATATACAGCGGCATGTTTTTATGGGCCTTTTGGGACCCATACGGACATTTAGACAAACTTCCTGTGGCCGTTGTCAACGAAGACAAAGGGGCAATGTTTGAAGGGGAACAATTAAAGCTTGGTGATAAGTTAGTATCTAAACTTAAGGACAGAAAAGATTTTAACTTTATCTTTGTTGGAAAAGAGGAAGGTTATAAGAAACTTAAAGATCAGGAATTTTACATGCTTATTGAAATTCCTAAAGACTTTTCGGAGAACGCAACTACTTTAATGGATGAAAATCCAAAAAAATTGGATCTCATTTATGTTCCTAATGAAAGCTATAACTTTTTATCTGCTCAGATGGGCAAATCTGCCATAGAGCGAATAAAGAGTTCCATATCAAAAGAGATAACCAAAACGTATGCAGAGACAATGTTTGATAAAGTCGCTAAGCTTTCAGATGGAATGAAGGCAGCTAGCAAAGGTGCAGTAAAATTAAGTGATGGTGCTAAAGAGTTAAGCAGTGGTTCTAAAACACTTCATGAAAGTCTTGTTACATTAGCTGAAAAATCAATTCAGTTTAATAATGGAATGAATGAAGCAAATAAAGGGTCTAAAGAAGTTGCAGATGGAGCTGCTTCTTTATCATCTGGTCTATCTCAGCTGTTGGAAGGGCATCATAAACTGGAAAATGCAGCAAATGAACTGAAAACCGGTTCTGAATCGCTCGCTTCAGGGATGAGTCAAGCAAACAAAGGGATTCAAAAGGCAGAACAGAGCATTCCACAATTGGTAAATGGGACAGAAAAGCTTCAAACAGGTGCAAAAACTTTATCGTCTTCATTAAAGCAATGGCAAACCGGAGCTGAAAGTGCAGCTCGAGGTGCTAAGCAATTAAATGATGGAACAGTGTTATTAGAAAGTAATTTAAAGGCGATCTTGCCAATGCTGCCTCCAGAGAAGAAAAAGTCTTTGGAAGCAGCATTGAACAGTTTAAAACAAGGAAGTACTGAATTAGCTAATGGCACTGGCCAGCTTGCGAACTCCGCTGGACAGCTGGCAACAGGTGCTGATACATTGTCACAGCAGCTTGGAACATTAAAATCAGGCCAGCAGCAGCTGCAATCGGGAATGTCGCAACTTGCTAAGGCTGGGACTGAGCTAGAAACAGGCGCCAACAAGATTGCAGCCGGCCAGAAAAAGTTTGCGTTAGGAATGATAACATTTGGAAATAAATTCTCTGAGGCAAAAGATGGGGCTGTACGGTTAGCACAAGGTGCATCCAAATTGGCCGGAGGGATGAATCAGCTAACTGACGGATCGAGCCAATTGGCCAGCGGTTCCGGAATGCTGGAAAAAGGAGCACAGAAAATTGCCAATGGTAATACAAAGATTTATAAAGGCAACAGCGAACTGGCTGGAAAACTGGCAGAGGGCGCAAAAAAAGCTTCATCAATCAATGCTGATGAAAAAACTTATAATATGATGGCAGAACCGGTGAAAGTAAAAAATGAAAAATTAAATAAAGTACCGAACTATGGTACAGGTATTGCTCCATATTTTTTATCACTTGGTTTATTCGTTGGTGCACTAATGTTAACAATTGTCTATCCATTAAGGGACCCTGTAGTCGTTCCACGAAATGGAATTGGCTGGTTTTTTGGAAAGTTTGGAGTAATGGCCGCAGCCGGAATTATCCAAGCCCTTATTTCAGATTCTATTTTGCTTGGTGTTTTAGGGCTTGAAGTGAAAAGCGTTCCGTTATTTGTGCTCTTTTCTATTATTACAAGCCTTGCATTTGTAACACTTATTCAGTTTTTTGTTACATTGTTTGGCGATCCTGGACGATTCATCGCAATTATTATTCTTATTCTTCAATTAACAACAAGTGCCGGAACGTTCCCGCTTGAATTGATTCCGGAATTCTTGCAGCCATTTCATAATTTCCTGCCTATGACATATTCAGTAGCAGGATTTAGGGCAGTCATCTCAAGCGGAAATTTCAGCTTTATGTGGGAAAACATTATGATGCTGCTTATTTTTGCACTTGTATTTATTACAGGTACAATGGGATACTTTCATATCATCTATAAGCGCCGCTATAGCGCTATGGAGTAACCAAGGACAGGGCCGCTCTGCTTATAGTGAATATCTTAAGAAGAAGGAGGCTGACTTAAAAACAAAAAGTCGCCTCCTTTAATTATGATTGTATAGAAGGGAGTATGGAAGGAGTGAAATTGAGGGAGATATCACTCGTTCCATGTGAAACTGGATTTACAAAATACGAATAATATAAGATTAGCAGATTACATATCTAATAAACCTAAACACTTATCACATTTATTTCCGTAACATTCATGCTGTTCTTCAATCGTCTCTCCACATTCAGTACACTTTTTTGACGGCAAATTTTTAAAAAATTCCAAGATGTTTTCAATCATGTAGCAGTCCTCCCAATCGTTGAGATGAATTTTTCGAGTTGTTACTTGTTAATGCAATTGTATTATAACAGATTATAATAGTCAATAACTGTTTTAAAACAAATTTTTCAACAAATGAAAAAAAGAGAATAATCGATTATAGTTGAAGTTGGAGCAATCAATCTGTTGCAGAGGAGGAAAACGTGTGAAATTAACAGTTATAGGCTGCTGGGGCGGCTATCCCAAAGCAAATGAAGCAAGCACCGGCTATTTGCTTGAACATAATGGTTTTCATTTGCTTATTGATTGCGGAAGCGGTGTGTTGTCCAAATTGCAAACCATGATTGAACCGGAAAAGATCAATGCGGTTATCTTATCTCATTATCATCCCGACCATATTGCCGATATCGGGGTTCTTCAGCATGCAAGGCTCATCCAGGGATTACTAGGCAAGAATATGGACAACTTGCCAATCTATGCACATTCATTAGATCAGCAGGAGTTTCAAAAATTAACGTATAAAAATATTACAAAAGGAATTGCTTATGATCCTGAAGAAACGCTTACGGTTGGACCGTTTACCATACATTTTTTACTAACAGATCACCCCGTACCATGCTATGCCATGCGGATTGAGGCAGATGGAAAATCGATTGTCTACACTGCAGATACTTCCTATAAAGAAGAATTTGTTCCATTTACAAAAGGGGCAGATGTACTTCTTTGCGAGTGCAATTTTTATAAAGACCAGAATGGAAAAAATGCCGGGCATATGAACAGTCATGATGCCGGAACACTGGCAAAATTAACTGATGTCAAAAACCTGATTCTAACTCACCTTCCACACTATGGAGAGATCGAACGTCTAAAAGAAGAAGCTGCTGAAATCTTTCCAGGCAGTATCAGCCTAGCGAGCGAAGGCTTAACCATTACTTTATAAAATTGAAGTGCATTGGAAGATGGTGTCTATTGATAATAAAGGAATAACAGATCCGCGAATGAATTTGGCAATTGAAGAGTATGCTTTAAAAAACTTTGATATTAATCAATCATATTTATTATTTTTATATAAATGAACCTTCTATCATAATAGGGAAGAACCAGAATACAATTGAAGAAATTAATACAGAGTATGTTGAGCGGAACGGTATTCATGTTGTAAGAAGGCTATCAGGCGGCGGAGCCGTTTACCACGATTTAGGGAATTTGAATTTTAGTTTTATCGTTTCCCGACAGAAGACTCCCACTTCAAGGAATGGGAAGGGCGAAGCTCAATGAGTAAGTGGGAGATGAATGTCGGTTGGCAATAGCCAAAACCTTCCTCATTATGATATGATAAGAACTAATGTTCTATATGGAGATGAGGTGGCCGTCATAATCGTCCACTAAGCATATAAATTTCGCATCTATCCAAACAAAAAACAAATGGAACTCATTAACAAAACGATTGGCTGTTCAAGATTCGTGTTCAACTTTTTCTTGCTAAACAGAAGGAAAAGGACGCCTTTTGGTATATTTGTGAAAAAATGGTCCAAGACGGTCAACTTCCAGCGAATAACTGGAAGGATAAATACCTCGATAAGAAAGAAACCATAAAAGCACTTCCTGAACTGAAAAAGCAATATGAATTTTTAAAGGAAGTGGATAGTATTGCTTTGCAGAAATCAGTTGAAAATCTTGCTGACTCCTATGATCGATACTACAACAAACAAAACAAACAACCTCGATTTAAGTCTAAAAAGAATCCAGTTCAATCCTACACAACGAAACTTGTAAATGGAAATATTACTGTTAAAGGTAACTATATGAAACTTCCTAAACTTGGACTTGTTCGTTTTGCCAAAAGCCGTGAAGTAGAAGGACGTATCCTAAATGCAACAATACGGCGTAATCCTTCGGGCAAATACTTTGTTTCGCTGGGAACGGAGGCAGAAGTATCTGAATGGCCAAAAACCCGTTCAGCTATTGGGGTTGACGTAGGAATTAAAGATTTCGCAATCCTTTCAGACGGAACAACTTACTCCAATCCAAAATTTTTCCGCTCTTTAGAAGAAAAATTAGCAAAGGCACAATGGATTATGAGTAGACGGACCGTTGGCGGTGCAAATTGGTACAAAGCTAAAAAGAAAGTCGCCCGCATACACGAAAAAATAGCCGATGCAAGAAAAGATTTTTTAGACAAGGTTTCAACCGAAATAGTCAAAAACCACGATATGATCGGCATGGAAGACTTGTCTATATCCAATATGTTAAAGAATCGTCATCTTGCAAAAGCTATTAACGAAGTATCATGGTCACAATTTAAAAGCATGATGAATATAAAGCAAAATAGTATGGAAAACAAGTAGCAACTGTTGCGAAAAACTTTCCTTCCAGTCAGCTTTGTTCAAATTGTGGCTATCAAAACAAAGACGTTAAAAATCTGGGATTGCGTGTATGGGACTGTCCTTCTTGTAAAACCCATCATGATCGAGATATTAACGCAAGCTTAAATCTTAAAAATGAAGCTATAAGGCCTCTAACCGTTGGTGCGACGGGGCTAGCCTACTAAGATAACTGAAGGTTACTTCGGTGTTCGTAGGAATCTCTCGCTTCAAACAGACCGTACGGTCGTTAAGCAGTGAGTAGTTCAACAAATTAATATACTGAAATGAAAAAGGGTCTGGCCTTATAAATGGAGGGAGACGGAATGGCTGCTGTTTTGGCGGAGGTTAGCAATTTTGTTGCGACGGTGACGATTAATCGTGCTGATGCGCTAAATGCATTTAACTATGAAACTCTTATTGAACTTCAAGACATTGTGGAGCAATTGCGGAATGATCCAGAAGTGCGAGTGGTTATTTTTACCGGTTCCGGAGAAAAAGCATTCAGCGTCGGAGCTGATTTAAAAGAAAGAAAAACACTGTCAGATGCCGCGGTTAAACGAAATATCTATAAAATAAATGAAGTTTTTAACATGATTGACCAGCTTCCGCAGCCAACCATTGCGGCCATTAACGGATATGCTTTTGGCGGAGGCATGGAGTTAGCTTTGGCATGTGATTTCCGAATTGCGGCGAAAGGGATTTCAATGGGATTGACTGAAACCAGCCTTGCCATCATCCCAGGAGCGGGAGGAACGCAAAGGCTTCCTCGCTTAATTGGCCAATCAAAAGCACTTGAGCTGATTCTCACTGCAAAGCGTCTTACTGCAGATGAAGCGAATGAATACGGCCTCTTATATAAAGTAACAGAAAAAGAATCGCTGATGTCGGAATGCAGAAAACTTGCGGAATTAATGCTTGCAAATGGGCCGGTAGCTATAATGCAGGCGAAATTCGCAATAAAAAACGGGATGAACGCTGACTTGCAAACCGGTTTGCAAATTGAAAGAAAAGCATACGAAACAACGATCCCGACAGAAGATAGACTCGAAGCTCTGCAGGCATTCAGTGAAAAAAGAAAACCAAATTTCAAAGGAAAATAATTTGAAACACGGTGCATGCCGTGTTTTCTTTTTGCAATAAAAACAACAAAGTTCGGACTAATTTGCAATAAAATTCTAAAAATTATTAAAAAAGGGCTTGTAAAGTAGTTTGTGTTACCTATATAATTTAGTGCATAAAAGCTAAAAAGCGTAAAAGCGACAAAACACAACAAAAAAGTCATGGTATGAGGGGGATATAAATGAAGAGAGGTTTAAAAGCGATTGCCGCAGCGGGACTCATTAGCACTCTCATTTTAAGCGCTTGCGGAAAGAGTGAAAGTGCAAATGGAGACGGCAAAGATAAAGGGAAAAATGATAAAACATTCAAGGTCGGGGTAACTCAAATTGTCGAACATCCTTCGCTTGACGCCGCATATCAAGGTTTTAAGAAAGCATTGAAAGATAAGGGGCTAAAGGTCGAATACGATGTTCAAATTGCCCAAGGAGACCAAAACAATAACCAGACGATTGCCAATAATTTTGTCAGTGACGGCGTTGATTTAATTTTTGCAAATTCTACTCCAAGTGCGCAAGGGGCATTAAATGCAACGAAAGAAATTCCGATTGTATTTACTTCAGTGACAGATCCGGTTGGAGCAGGCCTTGTAAAATCAATGGATAAACCAGGTGGAAATATTACCGGGACCACTGATACACATCCTGATGCCATTCCGAATACAGTCAAATTCATCACTGAAAACTTCAAAGGAAAAAATATCGGGGTTATCTATAATGCCGGTGAACAGAACTCCGTATCACAAATTAAAATTGTAAAAAATGCATTAAAGAAAACAAATGTGAAACTCGTTGAAGCTACCGTTTCCACTTCTTCTGAGGTTAAGCAAGCAGCCGAATCACTCGTAGGAAAAGCGGGCGTCATTTATATTATTACCGACAATACGGTTGTTTCCGCTTTGGAATCCGTTATTAAAGTAGCAAATGACAATGATATTCCGTTATTTGTAGGTGAGCTTGATTCAGTGAAACGAGGCGGTTTTGCCGCTTACGGATTTGATTATTTTGATATCGGATATGAAGCTGGCGAGATGGCGGCAAAAATATTGAAAGGAGAGAAAAAACCTAGCGAACTGCCTGTTCAATATCCGCAAAAGCTGAAACTATTAATCAATAAAAAAGCAGCAAAAGAAATGAACATTAAAATCAAAGATGAATGGAAAAACATCGCTGAATTCACAGAATAGACTGTAGAAAATGCAGTCATAGAAAGGAAGAGTAATATATGCCTACCGCAATTTTCGGTGCTGTAGAAGCGGGTGCCATGTACGCACTGATGGCTCTAGGGGTTTACCTCTCATTTAGAATTTTGGATTTTCCTGATTTAACGGTTGACGGAAGCTTTGTCACCGGTGCGTCTGTAGCGGCGGTTTTAATTGTTGACGGTGTAAATCCTTTTCTTGCAACAGCTGTTGCATTGTTAGTTGGCTTTCTTGCCGGCTGCTTGACAGGCCTTCTCCACACAAAGGGGAAAATTAACGCCCTGCTTTCAGGTATTTTAATGATGATAGCCCTTTATTCTATCAATCTTCGAATAATGGGGAAATCTAATGTGCCGCTTCTTGCAAAAGACACTGTCATGACAATAATTACAGATTTCTGGAAGAAACTTGGAATTGATGAAGCGTTGAATGGAATAGGTTTCGCGCCTAAAACGTGGGGTATTCTTATCGTCATGCTGATTCTTGCTTTCATTGTAAAATTCTTAATTGATCTGTTTTTAAAAACAGATCTTGGACTCGCTCTTAGAGCAACAGGTGACAATGAAACAATGATTCGCAGTTTTGCAGCAAATACTGACTTTTTAAAAGTGCTCGGGCTCGGTTTATCCAATGCGCTAGTTGCATTTTCCGGTGCGTTAATCGCTCAGTACAACGGATTTAGCGATGTTGGCATGGGAATTGGCATGATTGTGATTGGGCTTGCTTCTGTCATTATCGGTGAAGCGGTGTTCGGTGCCAAAAATGTAGCAAGAGCCACTTTATCTGTCATTGGAGGCGCAATCCTCTATCGGATTATTGTCACACTTGCATTAAGAGTGGAATTTCTCGAAACAGGCGATATGAAATTAATTACCGCTTTAATTGTAATAACAGCATTAATTGTTCCGAAAATATGGGCACAGCAAAAAGAAAATCAGCGCAAGAAAAGAAGACAGCTTGAAGCAAGGCAAAAAGAAGCATATGCGACAAAAAAGCGTGGTGAAGATTTTGCTGCAATTAAAACAGATATATAAAGTCTTTAATGAAGGAACACCGGACGAAAAAATTGCTCTTAATATGGTGAATTTGAATTTGTCACCTGGGGATTTTGTGACGGTAATCGGCAGCAACGGGGCTGGCAAATCTACTTTAATGAATGTTATTTCCGGCAAGCTTATTCCCGATTTAGGGGAAGTTTGGATTGATGGGAAAGACATTACCTTTGAAAAAGAGCACAAACGGGCAAAATGGATCGGCCGGGTATTCCAGGATCCAATGGCCGGTACTGCACCATCGATGACAATTGAAGAAAACCTTGCCATCGCATATGCAAGAACGGCAACACGCGGGCTTGGAAGAGGCGTTTCAAAAAAACGCCGGGAATTCTTCAAAGAAAAGCTTGAAAGCCTTCATCTTGGACTGGAAAACAGGCTTCAGGCGAAAGCAGGTCTGTTATCAGGAGGGGAAAGGCAGGCGCTGTCATTATTAATGGCGACCTTTACCGAACCTAAAATTCTCCTCCTTGATGAACACACGGCCGCTCTTGATCCGGCGCGTGCAGAACTTATTACAGAATTAACAAAGCAGATTGTGAAAGAATACAATTTGACAACGATTATGGTGACGCATAATATGCAGCAGGCACTTGAACTCGGAAATCGTTTGATCATGATGGATAAAGGCCAGATTATTTTCGAAGCAAGTTCAGAAGAAAAACAATCTTTGACCGTTGAAAAGCTTTTATTAGAGTTCCAGCGGATCCGCGGTGAAAAGATGGCGAGCGACAAAGCTGTTTTAATTTAATTTAATTAATGAAGAAAAACCTTGTCAGATAAATCAATGACAAGGTTTTTTGCTGTGGAAAAGGGGCGGAGCTTTACGGATAGTACATGACTAACTGATATCGTACGATATCGGCTCCTGGATTGGAATATGTATGTGGTTTGTTGGCTGTAAAACGGATTGAACTCCCCGCATTTACGAGAAATGTTTCACTGTTAATTTTCATTTTAAGGCAGCCAGACATGACGGTAATATATTCTTCAATCCCTTCATTATGCGGGTCTGAAACATGACAGCATCCTGGATCAAGTTCAATAATATAAATCTCGAACTTTTTTCGCGGGTCGAAAGGAAAAATAGAGTAAACCCGGTACTCGCCATTATTCTCAATGACTGGATCAACATCTTGCATTGAAACAAAAACGACTTCTGATGGCTCTTCCCGAATAATCGAGGAAAAAGAAACCTGAAGGCCGGTGGCAATTTTCCAGAGAGTCGTAACAGTTGGGTTTGATTCGCCACGCTCAATTTGGCTAAGCATTGCTTTGCTCACTCCGGTTGCTTCTGCTGCGCGATCAAGGCTTATTCCCCGGGTTTTTCGAATCATTTTTAAGTTTTTCGCAATAATTTTTTGAATGTTTTCCATTTTCCCCTCCGTAAAGCGTTGTATACTATAACGAACATATGTATAATAAAATACACAAATAATATTTGATAATTTATAATTATTAGATATTTTATTTGTTGTTTATTATAGTTTACTATTTTTTAGGCGGTGAGGAAATGGCGGAAATAACATTAAGCAAGCAATCATCTGAATTCAGGAAGGGAATTCAAGCGGGCATCAGCATTGCAATTGGATACTTTCCAATTGCCTTGACGTTTGGACTTCTTGCCAAAACTAACGGTTTGACAGTAGGTGAAACCATCATGATGAGCCTGCTTGTGTATGCCGGTGCCTCTCAATATATGTCATTAAGCCTTTTATCAATGGGAACGGGAATATTTGAAATTGTGTTGACAACATTTATTGTGAATATCAGGCATTTTCTCATGGCGGCTTCGTTGAATGAAAAAAGTGAGGACGACCATATACTAAATAAAATGATTTATTCCTTTGGTATTACAGATGAAACATTTTCTGTCGCGGCAACAAAAGAGGGTACTGTAACGACGGGTTATTTGTTCGGTTTGTTTTCAATCTCTTATGCAAGTTGGGTCATTAATTCGGGAATTGGCCATGTGATTGGAGCGAGCCTTCCGCAAACTTTGCAGGAGAGCATGTCGATCGCTCTTTATGCGATGTTTATCGGACTTCTTGTACCATCAATGAAAAAGAGTGTCAAAGTAATTTTTTTAGCAGCCTTTTCAGCGATCTTTAACAGTATCTTTGCATTTACACAAATTCTTTCATCGGGATGGGCGATTGTTTTGGCTACTCTTTTATCAGCTGTCATAATCGAGGCAATTGATACATGGAGAGGCAAACAGAGGAGGAATTTTATTGAAAATTGAAATCGTTTGGATGATCATCGGAATGGGAATTGTCACATATATCCCGCGAATGCTTCCGTTTGTCTTATTTAAAGGAAAAGAGCTCCCTGCATTTGTACAGGGGGTATTAAAAAACGTCCCTTATGCTACTCTTGGTGCGCTTATTTTTCCGGGAATCTTATTTATTCAAGATGATATGTGGTACGGCGTAGTTGGTGCTGCAGCTGCTTGTATTGCAGCATTCCTTGGTGCAAATGTGATTGTAGTTGTTCTTGGATCGATTGCCGTTCTAACCGTTTATTCGTACTTTATTTAATAAAAGGAAAGAGACTGTCTCATAAGGGTCTGACCTCATGAGCATTTATCAATATATAGCACATTTATCCAATATTATGTCCTATATATTGTTTTATGGGGTCTGACCCTTAGGTTTTTGAGACAGCCTCTTACATGTGATAAGATTTAGTTCTAATTAGCGAATATTTAACTAAACTAAATATTGATAGGGTTGTACTTAAAGGAGGGATTTTAGTTGGCAAGAAAAATCGGCTTTTATGCTGTTTTGGCATATGTGGTATATGGCTTGTTTTTTTATTGGTATTTGTTTTATTTTGCCGATACGAGTCTGCCGTTTGAATATGAGGGTTCCAAGGCTGACCCGGCAACTTTTTTAAACGGACGGGAACTTATGTTAACGGAGGAGTATTCGAAAGTAAGGAATCTGCTTTTTTTTCTGTCCTCGCCTCTTGAATGGCTGTTCTACATTTTAATTTTAGTATTAGGCTTGTCAAAAGCTTTTAAGCGCTGGGCTTTACAGTCAACGAAAATTAAATTTGTCCAGACGGCCATCTATTTGTTTTGGCTATCTTTATTTGCTTTTATTGCAACTTTCCCGCTCAAGTTTATTAGCTATTCTTTGTCAAAAAGTTATCATATATCTGTTCAGACTTTCGCGTCTTGGATCAAGGATGAACTAATCGATTTTTGGATTAATTACGGCACTATGCTAATCATCGTAACGGTATTGTATTGGCTCATTCATAAGAGCCCCAAAAGATGGTGGCTGTATTCGTGGCTTTTATCCGTTCCGTTTACTTTGTTTATGATGTATCTTCAACCTGTCATGATTGACCCGCTCTATAATGATTTTTATCCGTTAAAAAATAAAGCTCTTGAAACGAAGATTCTTTCCCTTGCAGATAAAGCAAATATCCCTGCGGAGCACGTATTCGAAGTTAATATGGCTAAAAAAACAACGGCCCTTAATGCTTATGTAACAGGAATTGGCTCCAATTCGAGGATAGTTCTTTGGGATACGACATTAAAGCGGCTGAATGAAAAGCAAATATTATTTATTATGGCTCATGAAATGGGCCACTATGTGAAAAAGCACCTGTATTTTGGTATTGCCGGTTATTTGCTTCTTTCCTTGGCAGGGCTGTACATTGCTGCTAAAGCAATGAACTGGGCAATAGCACGATGGGGAAAAGATTTAAAAATTCCACATGTAAACGATATCACGTCGCTGCCGTTATTTTTAATGATTTTATCCATGTTGATGTTTGCATCCAGTCCACTATCCAACGTTGTGTCGCGCTATCAGGAAAACCAGGCGGATCAATACGCCATTAAAATGACAAAAGATCCAGCCGATGCGATTAGCACTTTTCAGGAGTTAACGCGGGCAGGGCTTAGCCAAGTCAACCCTCCGCTTCTGGTAAAAATCTTCCGATATGACCACCCAACGATGCTTGACCGTATTTCAACCATTGAAGACTATGAAATTCAGCAAAAAAGCAAATCAAATGGGGAAGGTCCTTAAAAAGGCCTTCTTTTTTTAGTTTTTTTGGAAAAAAGATTTGCAAAAGAAGACACTAAAAATTAATATACTTGCGGAATGTGAGAAGAACTTTTCAGTGAGGTTATCGTTTAATTTAGAAGAAAGGCGCAAAGCAAGCCCCCTTCGGAAAATGGAGGGGGAAATTAATAAAAGTTCACTTAGAGCGGAAATCAAGTACCGAAGCGTTTGTTTAACTCTTTTAATTGCTCGGACAATTGGAGGAATGCAGGACGGTCTCTGTTATCAATGGCCTCGTCAATAAGCTTTAACAGCTTTTCTTTTTCTGCCTGCAACAATACTTCCGAAAGAAGCATTTCAATGTACAGGTCTTGAATAAACATTTCTTTCTCCTTTTTACGGTTCATTGCACCGAGTTTCATAAGTTCTGTGTAGGACTTTTCGTTCATGAAAAATCACCTCTGCTGCTTTTTAATATTATATGGAATAATTAAGATTTAATCAACGGAATTTTTTAAATTTTTAAATAAGTTATTCTTAGTGTTAAAATAATTAAAAAAATAAAAATATTTATAAAATATGTGAAAAAATTGGAAAATTTATGGTATGATATGGGAAAGACGTAAAAGGAGATGAAAATATGATCATGCCGAGGAAACCGCTTATAGAAGAATATGAAATTAATCCATGTACGATGATGATTATGCCCATCGAATATGGCAGCAAAATCTATTCGCGAATTTTTGAAATTGATGACGAATATATATCCCCTTTTAAGCCGATCGAGATTATTAAAAAGAGCTGCATTTATTTTGGGGCAAGCTATGAAGGGAGAAAAGAAGCGACTAAGAGACTGATAGGGATTACTCATAAAGTTCCAATAGCCATTTCCTCACATAATTTCATTAATTTTTTTCCAACGACTTCACCGAATAACCCCGCGTGCATGTGGATTTCATACGAACATGTTGTTTTTCATGAAAGAGCCGATTCCAAACACACAAACGTCACTTTTAGCAATAAAAATATTTATACACTTCCTGTTTCCTTCAATTCATTTGAAAACCAGCTATTAAGGACGGCGCTCCTTAAAACGAAAACGATGCAAAGAATGGAGGAGACTGAGAGAAAAGCGATGTATTATTTTCATGGACCGCGCTATTTGGAGTCGTCAGAGAGAAAAGGTGAATATGGCCGGTACATAAACCGCAAAAATTAACTTTTTTCCGGCGCCTTGCCGTTTTGGAATGTTACGGCTTGAGGCGCTCCGCATTTGTGGATGACTGTCTAGGATCAACTCCTTCCATTTTGTTTTCATTTTTGAAAAAGTGGCGCTTGAATAAATAATATTCCATCAGTTCTTGCACTTTGTTCCGTATCCGCGGGTTAAAGTAGCTGTGATGCTCTTCATATCCTTTATATAAAAATATGTACATTGTAAAAGCATCATCCCGCTTTAATTGCTCAACTTTCAATCTGTTCTTTTTCATATACCGCTTAACCTCTGCCAGTTCTTTTTGAATGACCTTCATTGTTTCTTCAATTAATTCAATGTATGGTTTTCTTAATTTAAAAGGACTGTTTTCGACGATCGTAAGATCTCGGCTTAAAACAGTTAATACCATCGGTAAATAGATAGCCTGTTCCATCATATTTCGATCTTCCTCAGGAATTCTTGTCATAATCGCCATGCTCCTTACACCCTAAATAAAGAACGTATGTTCGTATTAATATAGTACTTAAAAAAATGTTCAAAAACAAGAGGAAATTTTTACAGTCAATTTTGTTTTCCAGAAAAAAATTTTGAATTTTTTTGAATCAAACGGCTGCATTATTTTTTGGATTATTTCAAACGATATGTATAATAGTAAACTGGGAAGAAAAACTGCATAATTGCGGTTTTTCTTTTTTAATGGTGGGATTATAATAATTACCAGCATGATTAAAAGAAACTTTTTCAGCAAAAAAGAAGTCTTAATATAATGGGTCGGAATTACAAGAAAAATGGAAGGGTTTTAACGATGAGATATGAAAGAAAGCAATATAAAAAGAAAAAGAAACGCAGATGGAGAAAGTTACTTCTTATCCTGCTATTATTGTCAGCAGGAGTGTTTGCTTATTCATATTTCCTATTTAAAGCAGGTATAACTCAATCCTTACAAAAGACTGGCACTGAAAAAGTGGATTATGAGTTCAATGGGAAAAAAGATAAGAATGGCTGGACAAATATTCTGTTGATTGGGAGTGATAGCCGCGGAGAAAAACATTCACGGGCCGATACAATTATGATTGCCCATTATAATAAGGAAAAAGGTGAATATAAGCTGACATCTATCATGAGGGATACGTATGTTGATATTCCGGGATATGGGAAAAATAAAATTAATGCAGCTTTTGCCTATGGAGGACCTGAACTGCTCCGGAAAACAATTAAAGAAAATTTTGACATTGATCTGCAATATTATTCAATTGTTGATTTTGAAGGTTTTGTCCAATTGATTGATGAAGCTTTCCCTGATGGGATAAAAGTAAATGTTGAAAAAAGAATGTCCGCGAATATTGGAGTGACACTTGAACCCGGTGTTCAAAAGCTTGACGGCAAACATTTGCTTGGTTATGTAAGATTCCGCCATGATGCGGTCGGAGATTTTGGACGGGTTAAACGCCAGCAGAAGGTTTTAAAAATCTTAGCAAAGGAATTGACAAGTCTTAAAACAATTCCTAAACTTCCAAAATTAGTCGGTGTGGTTTCACCTTACATTAATACAAACATGAAGCCGACGACAATACTGTTCATGGGCAAAGATTTTTTAAGTAAAAAGAATCGAGATTTCGAAACTCTTCGTATACCGGTAGACGGTTCTTTTGAAAATCAACGAGTGAGCGATGCAGGAGATGTTTTAGTAATAAACCTAAAAGAAAACAGAGCCGCATTGAAAGAGTTTCTGAAAAAATAAACCTGAGCAGTCAGAGTTCTTATTTGCAAATAGAACGTGTAAAATAAAAAGAAGCGACAACAAACAAATTTGCAGAACAAATAGTTCGATACTTAGCAAGGAGATTTTTAATGGATTTTGATTTGTTACGAGAATGGTTCACACTAGATAAAATTTTAGAATTAATAAAAGAATATCGCGCATTAGGACCGCTTCCAGGAATAATGCTCCCAATGCTTGAGGCTTTCTTGCCGTTTCTTCCTTTATTTGTGTTTGTCATGGCTAATGCAAATGCATTCGGATTATGGTTTGGATTTTTATTTTCATGGATTGGTGCAGTAGGAGGTGCGTTGCTTGTTTTTTTGCTCGTACGAAAATATGGCCAGCAAAAGATCCTCCGTTTTTTGAAAAAGCATTCACATGTGAAAAAGCTGATGAACTGGGTTGAGCGTCATGGATTTGGACCGCTTTTCTTGATGCTTTGTTTCCCTTTTACGCCCTCAGCTATTGTCAATATCGTGGCAGGGCTATCTAGAGTCAGTATTGCGCAATACTTGCTGGCAGTTCTTACTAGCAAAATGGTAATGATTTTTACAATTAGTTTTATAGGGTATGATATCTCTTCGTTGATTCACCAGCCGATTAGAACGGCAGTTGTTATAGTTGTAATCTTTATTCTTTGGTACGCGGGCAAAAAAATCGAATTAAAAATGAATATGAGCGTTGAAAAAAAGAGAGCGTAATGAAATTAGTACGGACAAAAAGCACGGAGGAAATGAAATGAAAGAAGATATAAAAAAAGAAGGTTTGGAATGGTTGAAAGCTTTTGTCATTGGAATAATTATATTTGCTTTTATTCGTACTTTTTTCTTTTCAAATTATATTGTGAAAGGTGAATCGATGATGCCGACTCTTCAAGACGGCAACAAGCTAGTGGTAAATAAGATCGGTTACCAGTTTGGCAAGTTGCAGAGGTTTGATGTCATCGTGTTCCATGCAAATAAGAAAGAGGATTTTGTTAAAAGAATTATCGGCCTCCCTGGAGATAAGATCGAATACCGCAATGATCAATTATACGTCAATGACAAAAAAATTGATGAGCCATATTTAGATATTTATCGAAAACAGATACCCGGGGGAAGATTAACTGGTGATTTCACGCTGAAAGAAATTACCGGCGAAGAAAAGGTGCCTCCAGGCAAGCTTTTTGTTCTCGGAGATAACCGCCTTGGCAGCTGGGACAGTCGCCAATTTGGATTTATCTCGGTCAATCAGGTCGTCGGAAAAGTGAATTTAAGGTATTGGCCATTAAACGAAATTGATGTGTCTTTTTAATGAGAGGGTCTGCCGCAGTTTTAACAACTGTGGTATTTTTTTTCTTAATCCGCGTTTTCCAAAATGGTATGCTGAATTTCCAAGATTATATAAAATTTCCACAAAATTATTTTCGTTTTTTGCAAAATTGCATGATATTTTTCTAAAATTAACGTAAATTTTTCTAAAATTATGATATAATGCGCATTTTCTTATTTGGCCGAAACCTATGCAAAACTATAATTGCCTTCTGTGCTATTATTATTGAAAGAAGAATAAGTCCGTGGTAAAAGGGGGAAAGGGAATGGCTGTAAGACTCATAACAGGGAGATCAGGAAGCGGCAAAACTGAATATTGTTTAAAGGAAATACGGGAGAAACTGCAGCAGAATCCGAAAGGAAACCCGATTATTTATCTCGTTCCTGAGCAGATGACATTTTTATCTGAATACAAACTTGTCACTACCCCTAATCTGGGCGGCATGATTCGTGCCCAAGTATTCAGTTTTACCCGTTTGGCCTGGAGAATTCTTCAGGAAACAGGCGGGATCAGCCGTTATCATCTAAACAGTGTTGGGATTAACATGCTCATCAGAAAAATTATTGAAGATCAGAAGGATGAGTTGAAAATCTTCCAACGGGCAGCTGATAAATCCGGATTTATCCAGCAAATGGAACAAATACTGACGGAATTTAAGCGATATTGTGTAACACCAGGAGAACTTTTGGAGAAACAATCCGCGTTTTGGCCGGATGAGGAACAAAATTACAAGGATCTAAAGGATAAGCTTCACGATCTTGAATTAATTTACAGCCGATTTGAGGATGAACTGTTTGGGAAATATGTAGATTCCGAGGATTACCTCAGGCTTCTTTCTGAAAAAATCGCTTCATCCAAGTATTTAAAAGAAGCAGATATTTATATCGATGGTTTTTACACTTACACCCCGCAGGAGTATATGATTATCGAAAAATTTATAAAGCATTGCAAGCGGGTTACGATTACTTTAACAAGTGACAAATTGTATAAAGAAAACGCTCCTGATGAGCTTCATCTTTTTAGATTGGCCGGTGAAACGAGCTTGACGATTTATGAAATCATCAAAACAAATGGGATCGAATTAGAAGAAGTTCATCTTGAGGAGCAGCTGAGGTGGACAAACGCTTCATTGCGCCATTTAGAATCAGAATTTGATACAAGGCCTGCCGTACCTTATCAGGGCACACCTGAGATTTCGATTTGCCAAGCGGTTAACAGGCGGGCGGAAATAGAAGGAGTTGCCCGAAAGATCAAGTATTTAGTGAGAGAAAAAGGATACCGGTTCCGGGATATCGCGTTGTTGGTAAGGAATGGAAGTGATTATTACGATATTTTAGAGACAATTTTTGATGATCATGAAATACCATATTTTATTGATCAGAAACGAACAATGTTGAACCATCCGCTCATTGAGTTAATACGCTCCAGTCTGGAAGTCATTAATGGCCATTGGCGTTATGAACCGGTATTTCGCGCCATAAAAACAGAGCTAATGTTTCCTGTAAAATCCAATGTTTTTAAGTTGCGCCAGCAGATGGACAGGCTTGAAAATTACGTTCTCGCTTACGGAATTCAAGGAGATAAATGGACAAAAAAAGAGCGCTGGATCTACCGTAGAATAAGAGGGCTTGAGTTTGAAGCAGTTGCAAAGACCGATGCAGAAAAGAACATTGAACAAGAACTAAATGAGCTCAGGGCTATGGTAACTGCCCCGCTTCTTCGGATGGCCCGCCGTCTTAAAAAAGCTGAAACTGGAAGAGATTTATGCGAAGCTGTCTATTTATTTTTGGAAGAATTAGATATCCCCGCAAAACTTGAACAATGGAAGCTTGCTGCTGAAGTAAATGGCGAGCTAGTAAAAGCCCGGGAGCATGATCAAGCCTGGAACGCCGTAATGGAGTTGTTGGATCAGTTTGTTGAAATGCTTGGTGAGGAAAAAATTACACTTAAGCAGTTTGCATCTATTCTTGATGCCGGGATGGAGTCATTGCGATTTTCACTTGTTCCTCCTGCTATCGACCAAGTTTTAGTTGCAGATTTGGAGAGATCAAGGCTGTCAGATATTAAAGCAGCTTTTGTCATCGGTTTAAATGAAGGGGTTTTTCCTGCAAAAATGGGTGAGGAAGGAATTCTAGCTGACGAAGACCGTGAGATTTTGCTGTCAAAGGGATTGAAAATAGCGCCTGGAAGCCGTACGCGCCTTTTGGATGAAAACTTTCTCGCCTATAAAGCATTTGTTACTCCTTCCGAGCACCTTTATGTAAGTTATCCTTTGGCAAATGAAGAAGGGAAAGCATTGATGCCGTCTTCATATATTAAAAGAATAACGGATCTGTTTCCAAATGCACGCATGCATTTTTTTGTTGCCGATCCATCAGAGTTATCGGAAGAAGAGCAGCTTGAATTTATTTCAAATGAAACGACTGCCCTGTCTTATTTGACCGGACAACTCCAACTGAAAAAACGCAATTATCCGGTTTATGATTTATGGTGGGATGTTTATAACTATTATATAAATAGTGACAGATTAAGGCCGGCTGCAATTAAAGCTCTGTCTGGCTTATTCTATGAAAACCGGACGAAAAAGTTATCAGAACAGGTAACTAAAAAATTATACGGAGATCATATTCAAGCAAGCGTGTCAAGGATGGAGCTCTTTCACAGCTGTCCGTTCTCCCATTTTGCTCGACATGGTTTAAAACTGGCGGAACGGCAGGTATTTCGTCTTGAAGCACCTGATATCGGTAAATTATTCCATGCTGCATTAAAGTATATCGCAGAAACAGTGACGCAAAAAAATTTGTCCTGGGCAAACATGACAAAGGATCAATGTGAAATTCTTGCGAGAGAAGCGGTTGAAAAACTGGCTCCCAAATTGCAAAATGAAATCCTGTTGAGTACAAATCGCCATCAATACATTAAAAGAAAACTTGAAAAAATTATTAGCAGGGCTTCGTTTGTATTAAGTGAACATGCAAAGGCAAGCGGTTTTTCCCCGATAGGCTTGGAAGTGGCTTTCGGTCCGAAGGAAAAACTGCCGCCTCTATCATTCTCTTTAAAAAATGGAACGAAAATGGAATTGGTTGGCCGGATTGACCGGGTTGATAAAGCAGAAGACACGAGCGGCGTATTTTTAAGAGTTATAGATTACAAGTCGAGCGAAAAAGATTTAAATATTGGGGAAGTTTACTACGGTCTTGCACTGCAAATGCTTACGTACCTTGATATTATCATTACTCATTCGGATAATTTAATTGGTACGAAAGCAGACCCTGCGGGAGTCCTATATTTCCATGTTCATAATCCGATCATCCATTCTTCAAAAGTGCTGACACTTGATGAAATTGAAAAAGAGATTATGAAAAGCTTTCGAATGAAAGGGCTTCTTCTCGGGGAGCAAAATGTAATTCAATTAATGGACAAAACGCTGGAATCCGGAGACTCGCAAATTGTCTCCGCCGGAATGAAAAAGGATGGAACGTTGAAAAAGTCTTCGAAAGTGGCGACAAGAGAAGAGTTCGAAGCATTAAGGCGTTATGTCCGGAAAATGTATGAGAAAACAGGCAATGCCATTACAGAGGGAATAGTCGATCTTTCTCCTTATAAAATGAAGAACAAAACTCCGTGCACGTTTTGTCCGTATAAAGCGGTGTGCCAGTTCGATCAATCACTAGAAAGCAATGAGTTTCGTATTTTAACGCCATACAAAAAAGATGATGTTTTGGATTTAATTCGAAAGGAGGTAGATGATCTTGACAAATTCGGTGATAATTCCGCCAAAGCCTGAAAATGTGACATGGACCGATGACCAATGGAAAGCAATAATGGCAAAAGACCGGGACATCCTTGTTGCGGCGGCTGCCGGTTCGGGAAAAACGGCCGTTCTCGTTGAGAGAATCATTCGAAGAATTACTTCCTTGCATGACCCGATTGATGTTGACCAGCTGCTAGTCGTTACTTTTACGAATGCTTCAGCTGCTGAAATGAGACATCGAATTGGTGAAGCATTAGAAAAAGAGATTAATCAAAACCCAACCTCTGCGCATTTGCGTAAACAATTGAGTCTGTTGAATAAAGCATCGATTTCAACGCTCCATTCCTTTTGCTTGGAAGTGATAAAAAAATACTATTATTTAATTGATATTGATCCAGGGTTCCGGATTGCCGATGAGACGGAAGCTCAACTTATGCGTGACGAGGTTTTGGATGAATTATTTGAAGAAGAATACGGTAAAAGTGATAATGAAGCATTCTTTTCACTTGTTGATACGTTTACGAATGACCGGAGCGATGAAGCCCTGCAAGATATTATCAGGGAACTTTATGATTTTGCCCGTTCTAATCCTTCTCCTGACCGTTATTTGAAATCGATTATCGAAATGTATGATGTTGATGAGAATGGGAAATTAGAAGATCTTCCATTTATGGATGCTCTTTTAGATGACATAGAGATGCAGCTTGAAGGGGCAAAGCAAATGCTGCTTGAAGGGCTGGAGCTGACGAAGCTTCCCGGAGGACCTGCACCTAGAGCAGAAAATTTTATCGATGACTTGCATATTGTTGATACGCTCATTAGCGCAAAAAACGATTCATGGTCAACATTGTATAACGCAATGCAAAACCTGTCCTTTTCACGTGCTAAAACAGTTCGAGGAGACGAATATGACGGTGATCTGGTCGAAAAAGCCCAAAAATTGAGAGAAAGGGCGAAAAAAGTTTTGCAGGATTTACAGTCCGAACTTTTCTCAAGAAGGCCTGAATCGTTTTTAAAAGATATGCGAGAAATGAAAGGACATATTGAAACTCTCATTTCACTTGTGAAATCTTTTTCGGACCGATTTGAACAAGTGAAAAGAGAAAAGGGATTAGTTGATTTTGCTGATTTAGAGCATTACTGTCTTGATATTCTAACCGGAAGCATTGATGAAGACGGAAGAAGAATTCCTTCCGAAGCAGCACTTTCTTACCGCCGTCTTTTTAAAGAAGTTCTCGTCGATGAGTACCAAGATACAAACATGGTGCAGGAAGCCATATTGCAGCTCGTCACGAATGAAGAAGAACAGACAGGAAACCTCTTTATGGTAGGGGACGTCAAGCAATCGATCTACCGGTTCAGGCTGGCAGAGCCAAATTTATTTTTAAGCAAGTACAACCGTTTTAAGCCGACTGGTGCGGATTCAGGCTTGAGAATCGATTTAGCCCGGAATTTCCGAAGCCGGAAAGAAGTGCTCGACGGAACGAATTTTCTGTTTAAGCAGTTTATGGGAGTTAAGGTTGGAGAAATCGATTATGATGAAGCTGCAGAGTTAAAAAAAGGCGCTCCGTATCCTGAAGAAACATCAAACCCTGTTTCCGTCATCTTGATCGACCAAGCCGGAGAGGATGACGAAAGCGATGCTGATGAATTGCCTGAAGCGGACAACATAGGAGATTTCAGCCGGGAGGAATTGCAGCAGTCGCAGCTTGAAGCAAGGGTAATAGCAAAAAAAATCAAAGAGCTCATTGAAAATCGGACTGAAGTATATAACACAAAAACAAAAAGCTCAAGGCCAGTTACTTACAGAGACATTGTAATTCTTCTCAGGTCCATGACTTGGGCCCCAGAGATCATGGAAGAGTTTAAACACCAAGGTATACCGGTTTATGCAAATTTATCAACTGGATATTTTGAAGCAACAGAAGTATCAATTATGATGTCTTTGTTAAAAGTCATTGACAATCCTTATCAAGATATTCCGCTTGCAGCCGTTTTACGCTCTCCGATTGTAGGATTAAACGAAGAAGAATTGTCGCAAATACGTATTTCAAATAAGTGGGGATCGTTCTATGAGGCTCTGATGTCTTTTTGTCAGGCAAAGCCGGAAGCAGATCAAGAAGCACTCTATGAAAAAGTCAGGCCGTTCACAGAGCAGCTTCAATATTGGAGAACAAAAGCCCGTCAAGGATCATTATCTGAATTGATTTGGGATTTATTTAGGGAAACGAAATTTTATGATTTTGTCGGAGGGATGCCAGGCGGAAAACAGCGACAGGCCAACCTTAGAGCGTTATATGACAGGGCACGGCAATATGAATCGACATCATTTAGAGGTTTGTTTCGCTTTCTCCGGTTTATAGAGCGAATGATCGACCGTGGCGATGACCTGGGAGCAGCCCGTGCACTGGGAGAACAAGAAGATGTTGTAAGAATTATGACGATTCACAGCAGTAAAGGTCTTGAATTCCCTGTCGTTTTTATTGCCGGTTTAGCGCGAAAATTCAATACAATGGATCTGAAAAAAACATTCATGCTGGATAAGGAATTTGGATTCGCTGCCAGGTATGTAAATGCTGAAAAACGGATATCATACCCAACGCTTGCGCAGCTTTCATTTAAGCGTAAAAAGAAAATGGAAATGCTGGCAGAGGAAATGAGAGTGTTATATGTTGCTTTAACCCGTGCAAAAGAGAAGCTGTTTTTGATAGGATCGGTAAAAAATGCTGAAAAATCATTGGACAGATGGCTCTCGGCAGCTGCCACCGAAAACTGGCTATTAAATGATTATGAGCGGGCGAGTGCAAATAGCTATTTGGATTGGATCGGCCCTGCGCTTATTAGACATAAGGATTGTGTAGTTTTGCGAGCTGGCATTAATCAGGAAAAAATAAAACTATTAGACCACCCTTCATGCTGGCATGTTGAAATGATTCATAGTGAAGAAGCTGGAGCATTGATTGAAGATAAAAGAAACGAAAGAGAAGAATTGTTGGAAAAAGTAGCTGAAGGCAAACAGGTTCCAATTATTTCTAAATATGCAGAACGGGTAAACGAACAGCTTTCATGGAAATATGAATTTCATAGTGCTTCTGTGTTCCGATCCAAGCAATCTGTTTCCGAGATTAAGAGGCAGTATGATCTTGCCGGTGAAGAGAGCAGTACGGAACTGCTTCGGAAAATAAGAAAGCCTCTTTTAAAGCGGCCAAGATTTATGCAAGAAAAAACGTTAACACCAGCAGAAAAAGGAACGGCAATGCATATGGTAATGCAGCAGATTGATCTGTCGATTCCTTTAACGGAAGAATCGATCCGTCATCAGGTAGATGCCATGGTACAGAAAGAACTCCTTACCGCGGAGCAAAGAGAAGGAATCGATCCTGAACTTGTTTTGAAATTTTTTAAGAGCGATCTTGGGCAAAGGATGCTGCGTGCAGAAAAGGTTATGCGCGAGGTTCCTTTCAGTCTATCAATTCCGGCAAAAGAAACGTATACCGATTGGACTGGTGGAGATGAACAAGTCCTTATACAAGGTGTGATTGACTGTTTCTTTGAAGAAGAGGAAGGAATTATACTCCTTGACTATAAAACAGATCGTATTACGGATCGTTATAAAGGGGGATTTGAAGAAGCAAAACCAATTCTTGAATCGAGGTACAGCCTTCAAATAAACCTTTATGCCCGTGCACTTGAACAAATAGTAAGAAAGCCTGTCTATGAGAGATATTTGTTCTTCTTTGACGGGGGACATTTATTAAAGCTAGAAAATAATTAAGTTGGAAAACCGGCAAGAGACGAGTGTCCTTGCCGGTTTGTCTTAGTTATTATCTACCGTAGGCTGGTCAATTAAGTTGGAATCAATCACATTTGTAATACTAATTCCATTAATTGTAACCAGAATTCCTCCAGTATTGCTTGCTCCGGAGCCGGAATGCGATTTTGTATTGCTTTTTGGAGAGATAAAGAGAGCGTCGCCAAATTGGACAATTCCTGAACCCGCAATATTAAGGATCTGAACGGGACCGATAAAAGCTGGCATGAAAAACATCCTTTTCTTTAATCGAATGTTATTTACTTTTGTGTGATTTTTTTTAACATATGCTTTTACCCACCAATCTGTTCATCTTCACGAGGCAATAGCTGACGGATATGCTTCACTCTCGCTTCCATTGAAATATTTTTACTGTTTCCCACATGGAGAAGAGAAGATGAAGAAATTCCGATAATATCGATTTTGCCAACTTTAATAATGGGATGATGGTTAAATGTTTCACAGGAAAATTGTTCTTGAACTGGTAAAAAGGGTATTGGACGAGAGAACACCTTGTATTCAAAAAAGTTTCCTTCATTGCTATAAAAAATTTCAGTTTCCCTCTGAACAGCTAAAGCTCGGGAAAATCCGTTAATAATACTTGAATCACCGATTTGCAAAGAAGAGGAAAAGGAGATCGTATTAATTTGAATTTGATCCACATATGAAGTACGTTGAAACATGTTAGGATGCATCCGGTGTCAGCGGTACAAATGGACCAATAATTAATGATTCAGGAGGTGTATCAAAAGCAGATGCCAATTGAATCGTTTGAGTGTCTCCTACCATTAATAAAGAAGAACTGGAGACCCCGATCACTCTTATACTTCCTACACAAATCTCCCGATTATGAACTTGAAAATTCATTCTTTCATCATTCCTTTCACATTGTCTGGCAAATTTCTAATAAAGACAAATACTCCATTCTCAATTTCTTTTTTCATTTGAGTAATAATTTTTTCCTTCCAATCTTCTGTTGATCGTTCTATTTGGGGATTTTGTCTTAAATAAAATTCAATTCGGGTTGGAATTTGTTTCTTTATATCTTCTTTAATGAAATCAGTATATGACTCATCAATCTTTACATTTAATTTTTCTTGAGTTTGCTTGATTAAAGGTTCTATTTCTGTTTCTAAGTAATGATACAAGTTATTTTCGAGTTCCATCACTGTTTGCATACGGTCTTTCGGAGATAATGAAGTGCTCAATTGTTGATTATCGACAGAAAAGTCTTCGATTCCCTGGAGGTCAGAAGGATTTAATCCAATATTTAATGTTCCTTCAAGAGTTTCTACTTTTAACTGGTCAAATTTATATTCAATTTTATCAACTCTAATACCCGGTCTTTCTTTTAGTTCCGTTAATTGATTTTGAATTGATTCAATTGTTTTTTCCAGCTGGCGGATTTTCCTTTCTTGCGCTTGAATAAACAGGTGCATTTTTTGAATGTATTGATAAAACTCTTGATTCAAACAAATCACCTCGAATTTATTCTCAAGTCGGCGGCACTAAAGGAACTGCGGGTGCTTCCTGGAGGGTTCCCGCACCGGGAGGCCTTGGTTGCGGAGCCGGACCAATAAAGCCACCGGTGTTGGATAAATGAGAAACCGGCTTAATGATTCCGGCGCTCCCGATCTGAAAAACAGAAGAATTGGTAATCCCCTCAATTTTTATCAAATTGATTTGGATCGATTGTTGTATATAAAAATTCATTTCGATCACCTGCTATTTTAGGCGTTAAAAAAATTTCCTTGATCAAGTAGATCAGTATCATATGTGTTTGTGGAACTTTGTTGATTGTAAACGTATAAACCGTCTCCTGTATTAAAGGAACCAGCTCCTGAAAAGGTCTTTGCTGTTGATACTGGCATCACTTTATAAACATCTCCAATGTTAAAAATCGAACTGCTCCCAATTGTAATTACTTGCACAACTCCGACAATCGCTGGCATCGACTACACCCTTTTCATAAATTCTCTTATATCGTATGTGACAAATAATTGAGTGTGATTAAAATGCCCATGAATTCTAATACAACAAGCCCGTTATATATTGAAAAAAGTGATATTTGCAGTTAGAAATTACTGGGAGCCGCCTGGGATTATAGAGAAACGGATAGTTAAGCCATCACTTATTCGAGGTATGGTTGCGGCCCTTGGGCCAGCAGAGGATAATCATTTACTGTCATTCAGCAGACGTTTACTCCGTTCAAGATGCATTTACTCCCGTTCAGCTGGTTTTTACTCTCGTTGAGGTACTGACTTCCATTATTTTTAGGATTTCCATATGTTGCGGCCAAATTAGCTCTGAATTATTCATTTTACAGAGAGGAATCATACTAGTTATTCTACATGTCAATCGTGTATAATAGATTTTGCAGATTTTTCTGATAAGGGGACAAATGATGCCTGATGTGAATAAAGCAAATTTGAATCAAGAGCGAATCCTTTCACTTGATATAATTAGAGGATTTGCGATTCTAGGAATTTTTTTAGTGAATATGATTTCTTTTCATTCTCCGATTCTTTATATCGATCCATTGAAATGGTGGAGAGATTCTCTCAGTAAAGCAGTCTATATGTTTATAGATATCTTTGCACAGGCAAGTTTTTACCCGCTGTTTTCGATGCTTTTTGGATACGGACTTGTTATTATGATGGAACGGTCACAGAAAAAGCGGGTAAATTTTTATGTGATTGTTGTCAGAAGGCTGTTTTTACTGTTTTTGATTGGTGTGATCCACGCTTTTTTTATCTGGCATGGGGATATTTTGATTAATTATGCTATACTCGGTTTTATTATGTTATTGTTTCTAAAATTACCTCCAAGATCGTTAATGATTACAGGAACATTGCTATATGTTATCCCCAATATTTTTTTAACTTTGTTTATATCAATCGGAATGCTGTTTGCGCCTAGGGAAGAATGGAATCGACACGATGAACATTCTGCAGCTGCTTCAATCGAGGTGTACAGTCATGGAAGCTATACTGAGATAACAGAACAAAGAGTGAGGGATTGGTATATGGTAAATAACCTTGAATCATTCTTTATGATGCTTACAGCCATCCTTCCATTGTTTATGCTTGGAGCCGGAACAGCTAAATTAAAATGGCTGGAAAACCCTGAACGGCATAAAAAATGGCTGCTTTTCATAATGGCTGCAGCAGGAATTACAGGGCTGATTCTTAAAGGCCTTCCTTACTTATTTGGCACAAATATCGCAATTGACTATATACAAGATACATTTGGAGGCCCGTTATTATCCATTGCTTATGCTCTCAGTATAGCTTTACTTGTTAATCGAAAAAGGGCGGCTTTGTTTCTTTCTTCAATAGCAGCAGTTGGAAGAATGTCATTAAGCAATTATTTATTCCAATCGATCTGTTCTACTTTTATTTTTTATAGTTACGGGCTTGGATATTATGGGAAGATATCTTTATTTGAAGGCACGATTCTTGCATTAGCCATATTCGTTGTTCAAGCAGCTGTAAGCTACATTTGGATGAAACATTTTTATTATGGTCCAATGGAATGGTTATGGCGCAGTTTTACTTATTTATCGCTGCCGAAGTGGAAACGTTTTTCACAATAAAATCAATAGATTAGAATATTCTTGTAAAAAGGGGTGGGCTCATGAAATTTGTAACAGCAAAAGATAAAAATGGAGTGTTTGTTGGGATTGTAAATGAAGAAAACAACAGTGTGCTTCCGATTAGAAAGGCAGAAGAACGTCGTTCAGGTGAACTACATTTTCCAGTGACGATGATAGAATGCATTGCTCTCGGAGATGATTTTATTAAAAAAGTAGAAAACCTGATAGAATGGGTCAATAACAGTGAAGGAGGAAAAGAATTATATGTTCCCTTAGAGAAAGTGGAACTGCTTGCTCCCATTCCTAGGCCGGCAAAAAATATATTTTGTGTAGGCAAAAATTATGCTGAACATGCAATTGAAATGGGAAGCAAGGATGATATTCCCGAACATGTAATGGTATTTACGAAAGCTCCCACTACAGTCATTGGTCATCAACAAAAGGTTCTTAACCATCTAAAAGTGACAAAAGAGCTTGATTATGAAGGAGAATTGGCAGTTGTTATTGGAAAAGCGGGAAAAGCAATCAAGAAAGAAGAGGCGCTTGATTATGTATTCGGCTATACGATTATCAATGATATTACAGCTAGAGATCTCCAAAGCCGCCACAAACAGTTTTTCATTGGGAAAAGCCTTGATGCAACTTGTCCAATGGGACCTTGGATCGTCCATAAATCAGTAATTGAAAATCCTAATCAATTAAATATTCAAACAAAAGTGAATGGGGAAATGAGACAAAACTCCAATACAAAACACTTTATCTTCCCTGTAGAGGAAATTATTTCTGTTCTTTCTGCCGGAATGACGCTTGAACCTGGCGACATTATTGCAACCGGAACACCTGCAGGGGTAGGGAAAGGCTTTAAGCCGCCAAGGTTTTTAAATCCGGGTGATGTCATTGAGGTCTCCATCGAAAAAATAGGAACATTAACCAACCAAATTGCCGATGAATAATGAACGGTAATTTACCCCATTTGTTTAGTTTTTTTCATGACAATATGATATGATGATAAAGAATGATACATAAGGAGGCAATGTCAATGACACACGCCCATATTACTGCCTGGTTTTTAGCACTTGTTCTATTTTTCATTGCGCTGGGCCTTCATAAAAGCGGAAAAGCAAAAGGATTTAGAGTAGTACAGATGATTCTGAGAGTATTTTACATACTAATTGTAGCTACCGGTGTATGGATGTTAACAAGTATTTCCACTATCAGTTTGCTCTATATCTTAAAGTCTGCAGTCGGGCTATGGGTAATTGCCATGCTTGAATTGATTTTAATCCGGACGGCCAAACAACAAAGAACTTCGACTTTATGGATCCAATTTGTCGTTGCTTTTTTGCTTGTCTTGTATTTAGGATTTAAGCTTCCGTTAGGATTTCATTTCCTATAAAACTTATAAAAAGATATGATTCACAAAAAGCTGCCAAATTGGCGGCTTTTTTTCTGCTTTTCTCGTTTTTTTAACTATAGAAAGATTTCAAGTCTGCTTTCTATGTTTAATTTAATATTGACGAATATTATGAAATTTATAAAAATTAAAATATAGTATAATGGAATGGGGAAGGAGGATTTCCCTCTGCAAGTTTACATTCGTTTATTGTATCTATTGCTTTTATGGGGCGGAGCTTTTTGCTTCTTTCTGCATACTTCCCATATGTCGATATTCCTATTCTTTTGTACCTCATCACTTGCCTTATACTTTATGATTCCAATTATCAAAAAGAAATGGATTCCATACTGGATCTTATCTTTTTCTTCAGCCGCTACCCTCTTGTTAACAGAAGACATGCCTTTTTGGATTTTTGTTGCGATTGCATTTTTTTATGTTTTTGAAGCGGGCCGGGATTTAATGCCTGCAAACTTTCGGGTACTTTTGATTTCAATTTTTATATTCATAGGAGCAATATTTTATTTTCATTATTCATTTTTTTATTGGAGCATTTACATAGGAATTTCGTTAAATATCTTCATGGTTCTTTTTTATTGCAACAGCTTCCAAAATGAACTCTTTTATCAGCGTGACTTGTATGATCAACTTCTTGATGAATATCGAAAGCTAAAAAGACTTGCTCTTGAAAATGAACGGACCGCCAGGCTTGAAGAGCGGACGCGAATTGCAAGAGAGATGCATGATTCCGTTGGACATAAGCTTACGGTATTAAATATGCAGATTGGGATGATGCTGACAGAGAATAAAACAGATTTGCTTTTGCAAATGAAGGAAATCGTTGAAGACAGCCTTAAAGAAACAAGAAGGGCAGTACGTGCCCTTGAAACGGATGAGATCGAAGGAATTTCTTCGGTGATCCATTTAATACGGAAACTGGAGGCCGAGAGCCATTTAAGAGTACATTTTACAACAAAGCAGGGAGTTCTTGGTGTTTCTTTATCAAACCAACATAGTGTTGTATTGTACAGGGTGATTCAGGAAGCATTAACAAACGCAATGAAGCATGCATTTTCCAAAGAAGTGTATGTTACCCTTGGCGTCTCACCTATTGGACAGTTAACACTTGAAATAAAAAATAAAATCCATTCGCATAAACCTTTCCATGAAGGTTTTGGGTTGAGGAATATAAAGGAGCGGATGATTGAAATCGGCGGTAACATTACTATTTTTCAAACAGACAATCATTTTATTATTCAAGGAACAATGCCGAGAGAAGGTGAGAATCATGATTCGAATTTTGTTGGTTGAGGATCAGAGTATGGTTCGTCAAGGACTTAAGATGATTATCGAACAAGATGAAGAATTCTCTGTAATAGGAGAAGCGGAAAACGGAAGAGAAGCTATTGCTTTCCTTGAAAATCATGCAGTCGATGTTGTTTTGATGGATGTTCGTATGCCTGTCATGAACGGTCTCGAAGCGGCCCATAAAATTAAACAAAGATGGCCGGAAATTAAAATCATCATTCTGACGACCTTTAACGATGAAGAATATGCTTTACAGGCATTCAAGGACGGGGTAAGCGGATTTTTATTAAAAACCGCTGATGGGCCAAAATTAATCCATTCCATTAGAAGCTCCATAAACGGTGGGATCTCGATACATGAACAAGTAGCAGCAAAAGTGATGCCAAAGCTTTTGCAAAAGCCGGCAGCACCTCCTGCAAACCTTCCATTAACACCTAGGGAATTAGAAATCACAAAAATGGTCGGTCAAGGCAAAACGAATAAAGAAATTTCAGCCGAACTGTATTTGTCAATTGGAACCGTTAAAAACCATCTGACGCAAATTCTGGATAAATTGGAACTGCGCGATCGAACCCAACTTGCTATTTTTGCAGTAAAGAATAATATCATATAAAATTTTTTAGCAAAAACCATGACCGGAGTCATGGTTTTCTCATTATTTCATGACGCAAGATAGTGTGAGTGTATTCTTAAACGATTTATCATTTAATTGAGAAGGAGGAGATTGAATGTTAGAGGTTGTCAATCTTTCAAAGCATTTTAAAAATAAAAAGGCAGTAAACAGTGTAAATTTGTATTTGGAAAAGGGAGAAACGGTTGGATTGCTTGGACCAAACGGAGCAGGAAAGTCTACCACCATTTCGATGATTTCTTCGCTAATCCGTCCTACAGAAGGAGATATAAGACTGGGGAATAACAGCATTTTAAAAACGCCTCAAAAACTTAGGAAAATATTAGGAGTTGTACCTCAAGAAGTGGCCCTGTATATGGAACTAACGGCCCGTGAAAATTTAGAATTTTTTGGCGCTATTCATCAAATACCGAAACAAGAGTTAAGAAAGCGGATCGAAGAAGTTTTGGAGATTATTGGTTTAAAAGACAGAGAGAAAGAGCTTGTCAAAACATTTTCCGGTGGAATGAAGAGGAGGTTGAATATCGGGGCAGCGCTTCTCCATAATCCTGAAATTGTCATTATGGATGAACCTACTGTCGGGATTGACCCGCAGTCACGAAATTATATCCTCGAAACGGTAAAACGGCTGAATAAAGAGAAAAAAATGACGGTTTTATACACGAGCCATTACATGGAGGAAGTGGAATATTTATGTGACCGTATTTACATTATGGATAGTGGCCGCATCATTGCATCCGGGACAAAAGAGGATATTAAAAGCATTTTATCCCAAGAACAGTCCATTTTAATTAAAGTTGAAATGCTGAAAGGGACTTTTCTGGAAGCTTTGGAACAAATTCCGGGAATTAAAAACATTTCTGCCAAAGAACCGTATGTAACGATCATTGTTCCTAAGCAGGTTCATATTTTAAAAGATATATTTAAAGCTGCTGAAGAAACCGAAACGAATATTGTTTCTGTTAATATTGAAACCCCGACATTAGAAGATGTCTTTCTGCACTTAACAGGCAGGCAATTAAGGGATTAGGAGGAGATCGCATGCTGCTTCAAATGGTAAAAAAAGATTTATTAATGTTTTGGCGGCGTCCCCGCGAATTGATTGTGCTTCTTCTAATGCCATTTGTTTTGATCTGTATTCTCGGCAATGCTCTTTCGGCTGTTAACAATGGGGAGATTCCTGATATAAGCGTGAAGGTTGGGGTTATTCAAAAGGACCATCCCGAAAAAGGAATTGAGCAGATCATGGAGGACTTGAACAATCTGCCTATACCGGGAGAGCAAAAAAATCAAATAAAAAATGGAATCAGCAAGTTTCATCCGATCGCTGTCCTAACCGAAGAAATTTTTAAAAGCAATGAATTAAAAGACATTATCAAAGTGGAGCAAATCTCTGAACAGGAAGCAGAAAAAAATAAAAAACAATATAGCGGCATTATCGAAATCCCGGAAAATTTTACGTATGATTTTTATCGGAAAGCTATATTTCACGAAAAAAAAGAACCGCAGTTAAAAGTTCAATTAAATGAATCCGAAGGACTTGAAGCTGGAGTGCTTCGGGATATTCTTTCAACCTTTCAGCAAGACATGTCGTTGATTGCTGCTGCAAATTCAGATGGGTTTCATCCAGAAAGCATGGATTTGCTGAAGCAAACGCATCGAAGTTTAGGCTCAATAGAAACGATTACTGCCAAAGAACCTATTAGTTCTGTTGCCTATTATGCAGTCGGAATGAGTGTCATGTTTATCTTTTACGTAGCTTCAACGGTTGCCACTTATGCTTATGAACAAAAAGAAAGTCTTGTTTTTAATCGAATCATACTTGCAAATGTACCTGTATTTATCTTTTTCTTAGGAATTTTTGTTTCTGCAACAATAGTCGCCTTTTGTCAGCTGAACATTCTTTATGGCCTTGCCGCGGTCATTTTCAAGGTGCACTGGCCTAATTTCATCAATTATTTGGCGATTACTGTTGCGCTGTCACTTATGATTGGAGGTTTTGCCGTATTTTTATCTTCTTTAAGCTATCGCAGCAATTATAAAAAGACTTCCAATATCTTCTCATCATTTCTGGTACCAATTTTAACTTTTGTAGGAGGCGGTTTCTTTCCTGTCTCGCAGTTGGGAAAATCGTTCGAAAAATTCAGCAGCTACACGCCGGTCGGCGCAGGAGTCTCTGCTTACTTAAAGGCAATGCAGGGGTATCCAATTGGAAAAATATATACTGAACTGCTGGCAATCGTGATTTTGGCAATGATTCTTATTACATTTGCTCTAATTCTTCAGCCAAAAAGAGGTGAAGCGGTATGATAGGGATTATGATTGGAAAGTTTAGGCTGCTTGTGCGAAAACCGGGTGCATTAATCGCCACGACTCTTATTTGCATGTTATTTGCGTTTATGGTTGGTAAAGCGGGATTTGATAAAGTGGAAATTCCCGTTTACAGTTCGATGGAAGCAGATGAACTTAAATTATATATTAATCAACTAAACAAGGGGGATGTCTTTCATTTTAAGCAATCAACAGAAGAGGATGTAAAAGAAAGGGTTTCCGAGGGGAAAGTTGAAGCAGGCGTTCATCTTGAGAAAAGCAAGTATACGATTTATGTCGCAGGAAATACGAAAAATATTCCTTTGCTTGAGCAATATGTAAAAAGCTTTTACGAACGAAATGAAAAACAAAAGGCAATGGAAGGTATCGCCAGGAAATCAACTGATATCGACAGAAACGAAGTGGAATGGCCTGAAATGTTCAGTTTGAAAACATCCTATTTTGCTAACGAAGAAAAGCCGTCTTATAACCAGACTCTTCAATCATTATTTGGATTTACTTTATTTTTTGTCATCTACACAATAGGTTTTAATGTTGTCGATATATTAAATGAAAAACAGATGGGAATATGGGATCGGATTATTATTTCACCTACTTCAAAAGTTGCGGTTTATACGGCTAACTTGATATACAGTTTTCTAATCGGATATGTGCAAGTGGTATTTATCTTCCTGGTGTTTCGCTTTGGTGCCGGAGTTGATTTTCATGGAGCTTTCGGAAAAGCGCTTCTCATTATTATTCCTTATCTATTTTCTATTGTCGCGTTAACGATATTGCTGACAGGTTTAGTAAAAACGACGGGACAGTTTAATGCGCTCCTGCCTTTGGTCGGTGTAAGTTTTGCGATGCTCGGGGGAGCGTATTGGCCGCTTGAAATTGTAAGTTCGAAATGGCTTCTGGCCATTTCGAAAGTAATACCGGTAACGTATGGCATGGAACTATTAAAAGGTGCTGTCATTTCCAAGTCTTCGCTGCAAGAACTATTATATCCAATCGGTATTTTGTTATTAATGGGTGTCGTTATGATGGGTATTGGAATAAGGCTAATTGAACGAAGACATGTTTAGGAACATGAATAAAAGGCTGACTTAAATGCAAAGGGTCGGACCCCTCCAATATTACATTTAGACAAAAATGAATGAATATATTGCCACTGTTGAAGGGAGTCAGAACCTTAAAGGTCAGCCTTTTGTGTCAGGAAGATATTTTTCAATAACCATCCGCTTTCCGGTGTTCAAAGTAAATTCAAAACGGTCATTCATTTTCTCGTAATAAAAAAAATGGTGCTGTACGGCGCAAATTTGATCCTGATTATCAAAAACCATAAAATTGACACCGCTTTTTCGTGCAAGATCCCCCAAAAAATCAAGATGGTTATAGCAATAAATACAATCATAGATTGAAAACTGCAACGAATTGAGCGATGTAACAAACTGAATAAACGCTTCATCATTTATTTCATTCAATAATTGATCTAACGCAAAAATTAAATTTTTTCGAATTCTAATTAAATCCTGATCTTTTAAATAATGGATTTCATCTTTCAATCCTATTTTTCCATCTTCAAATAAAATTCCTTTTTTCCACCGGTTATACCGGAAAACTTCAATTTCTCGATGAAGAAGATCATCCAATATTGATGCTTCTTCAGTTTCTCTGTCAAAGAAAACCCATTGTCCGTTAATATATTCTACGGTTCCTTCATTAAAAGCCCTCATTTGATGTTCAAAAAGCTTTAATCGTTGATGTCGATTCATGACTAACCTCCATGAAAATTGCCTCACCATCCTTTGTAGACAGTTTTCGTGAAATTTATAACTGTATATCGGCATAATTAGGACAATTAACCATTTTATAAGCACTGCATAAAATAAAAGCATGCAATTTGTTCCGCTAAGAAAGGATGAGGGAAATGTGCGGGATAACCGGTTGGGTTGATTTTGAAAAAAATATTCAAAAAGAGAAAGCTGTAATTGAATTAATGGCGGAAACTTTGTCGAAGCGCGGTCCGGATGAAACAAATGTATGGACCGGGCTGCATGTAGGCTTTGGCCATAAACGGCTCGTTGTGGTTGACCCTTCCGGGGGCAAGCAACCGATGATTAAAGAAAAAAATGGTCAAAACTATATCATTAGTTACAACGGTGAACTTTACAACACGGAAGATATAAGAAAAGAACTGCTTATTAAAGGATATTCATTTCATGGCCATTCTGATACTGAGGTCCTATTGACAGCATATATGGAATGGGAGGAAAAATGTGTTGATCATTTAAACGGCATTTTTGCTTTTGCGGTTTGGGATGAAAGAAAAGAACAGCTTTTTATCGGAAGGGATCGGTTAGGGGTTAAACCATTATTTTTTGTTGAACATAGAAAAGGACTTCTTTTTGGGTCGGAGCTAAAGAGTTTGCTGGCTCATCCTCACATTAAACCTGAACTGGACAGAGAAGGATTAGCTGAAATATTTGGGCTGGGGCCTTCCCGTTCACCGGGGCAAGGTGTGTTCAAAGGGATAAAAGAGCTAAGACCCGCACATGCACTCATATTTTCAAGAAACGGTTTAAAGACATATCGTTATTGGAACGTTAAGAGTGAATATCATACAGATAGTTTAGAAGAAACAGTGGAAAAAGTTAGGTACTTAGTAACAGATTCAGTCAAAAGACAGCTCGTTTCAGATGTTCCATTGTGTACATTTTTATCGGGTGGAGTTGATTCAAGCGCGATAACTGCGATTGCAGCAAATGAATTTAGAAATGATGGGAAAGGGAGATTGCACACATATTCCATCGAATACGAAGGAAATGACCAATATTTTCAAGCAAATGAATTTCAGCCGAATTCAGATGAGCCTTGGATTCAAAAAATGTCAAAATCTTTTGAAACGGTCCATCATCGCTGTATAATTTCACAAGAACAGCTTGCAGACTCTCTTATTGAAGCTGTCCTTGCAAGAGATCTGCCCGGCATGGCTGATATAGACTCCTCACTACTTTGGTTTTGCCGTGAAATTAAGAAAGATTTTGTTGTCAGCTTATCAGGAGAATGTGCAGATGAAATATTTGGGGGATACCCGTGGTTTCATCGAACAGAAGATCTAAATCGTTCAGGCTTTCCATGGATGAGGTCTACGGAGGCGAGGGAAAGCCTTTTGAAAGAGCACTGGAGAAGCAAATTGAACCTTCGGGATTACACATTGGCAATGTATCAGGAAACAATATCAGAAACACCCCGGCTTGATGGGGAAGGTACGGAAGATGTTAAACGAAGGGAATTATTTTATTTAAATAAGATCTGGTTTATGACAACCCTTTTAGACAGAAAAGACAGGATGAGCATGGGAGCAAGCCTCGAAGTGAGGGTTCCTTTTGCAGACCACCGACTCGTAGAATACGTGTGGAACATTCCTTGGGAAATGAAAATGTACGGCAATCGGGAAAAAGGAATCTTAAGAAAAGCTTTAGAAGGAATTCTCCCAGAAGAAGTTCTTTACCGGAAAAAGAGCCCTTATCCAAAAACACACCATCCGAAATATTTAATGGCAGTGAAGAAATTATTAGAGGATAGTTTAAAAGACAAAAATTCCGCTCTATATGAATTTTTTGACCAAAAACAGCTAAAGGAAATTATTGAAACGGAAGGTACGGCTTTTAAAATTCCATGGTTCGGGCAACTAATGACAGGTCCTCAGTTATTGGCCTATCTGGCCCAAGTTCATATTTGGTTTAAAGATTACAAAATTAATATTGTTGATTAATCGAAATTGACTCATTCACTTATGTTTTTATAAAAACAATAAGAGGCGGTCCATATTGAGTCCGCCTCAATTTTAATTAAAATTTAAAAATAGCGTGTTCATACGCTTTTAAGGAGATATAATGATGTTCTGCTTCCGATGCAAATTCCGTTCCATCTATCAGATTTGTGACTTTTTTTCCTTTTAAATTAAATGGGACCGAAAATTTTGCTTCTTTGCCGGATGAATTTAGCACTACAAATACATTTTCCTTTCCATTTGACTTTATGAACGATACACAGCTGCTATTCTCAGCCGGTGTTAAAAATTCAATGTGTCCCTCATTACTGAGCAATTTTTCTTTGGCACGAAGCTTAATGAGGCGCTGGATATGCCGGAACAAATCCTTATTTTGGTTTTCCTCTTCCCATGGCATGCATTTTCGGCATCCTGGGTCCATATCTCCCGTTAATCCGATCTCATCTCCGTAATAGATGCAAGGTGTTCCAATAAATGTAAGCAAGAAAGTAAAGATTAATTTTACCTTGTCTACATTTTCACCGCATTCTGTCATGATTCTCGGTGTATCATGGCTTCCAATAAGATTAAATATGGCTTCATTTACAGTAGCCGGGTATTGGAAAAGGACGGACGTCATTTTTTCAGTAAATTCTTTTGATGAAATTGTTTCTTTTGCAAAAAAGTTTATTACGTTTGTCAGAAATGGATAATTCATGACCGCATCAAATTGGTCTCCACGCAGCCACGGCATTGCATCATGCCATACCTCTCCTAAAATATATAAGTCGGGTTTAATCTTTTTTACTTCACTTCTAAAATCTCGCCAAAATTGATGGTCAATTTCGTTCGCTACATCAAGCCTCCATCCGTCAATATCAAATTCCCTGACCCAATATTTCCCCACTTCCAGAAGATACTCTTTTACTTCAGGATTTTGTGTATTTAATTTTGGCATCGACTCGACAAACGCAAAGGTTGAATAATTCGGCAGTTTTCCCCCTTTTAAGGGAAATTCATTTATATGAAACCAATGTCGGTAGCGAGAATTTTCCCCGTTTCTTAAAACGTCCTGAAAAGGCTCAAAAAAATATCCGCTATGGTTAAATACCGCATCGAGCATAACTTTTATTCCGTTTTCATGGCATTTTTCCACGAGTTGTTTAAAAACTTCCTTGCTTCCGAATTGAGGGTCAATTTCAAAGTAATTGATCGTATCGTATTTATGATTTGAATATGCTTTAAAAATCGGTGTAAAATAAATGCCGCTTATTCCTAATTCTCTCAAGTAATCGAGATGATCCATTACTCCTTGAAAATCACCGCCAAAAAAGTTATCAGGAGCAGGAGGTTTCGAACCCCATCTTAACGTATTTGGAGGATTAATTGATTCATCTCCATTTGCAAATCTTTCCGGAAAAATCTGATACCAGACCGTATTCTTTACCCATTCAGGCGCCCGGAATATTTCACTCCTGTGTAAATATGGGAAACAAAAGTAAAAACTGGGATCTTGAGGCGGCTCTTGAAAAAATCCTTTTTCAGTATAAGTTGTTTGTTCGTTTCCACTATGCAAAATAAAACCGTATCTCAACCGTTGATAAGGCGGTATTATTTCAATCTGCCAGTAGTCGAATAAAAAATCGGAGCCTATTTTTTGTAATTCTTGCTTAAAATAAATCCAGCTCGTGTTTTTCCATTCATATTGATCTCCGTATAAAAGTTCTGCTTTTAAAATGTTATTCTTTTTCGTTTTTATTCGTATATGCAACGATACTTCCCCAAATGGATAGGCAAAATTATCAGTCGGCCGATGAAAAACAGAAGAATACTCAATCATGAAAATCACCTCAGATAATGCAAACGTTTGCATTAATTTTACTTCTAATTAAATAAATTACAATATGAATTAAGAAAGAAACAAATTAGATCAATTATGTCAAAATGATTCCATTTCCATACTGTTCCTCTCATTCCAAAAATTCTTCAACTCAGGTTTGACGGGATGGGGAACAAAGGCTAATCTTAAAGCGTAAAGATACTCAAGGAGGAACAGGGGATGAAAAAATTTTTTCTTACTTTCATCTTAATCCCGTTTCTTCTTTTTTACTCCGCCCCAATAGAGGCAGCAGAAAAAGAAGAACGGAAATGGCAAGATGAAACTATTTATTTTTTAATGGTTGACCGTTTTAATGATGGGGATACAACCAATAATTTTAAAGTTGATGTCAATGATCCGAATGCATATCAAGGAGGAGATTTTCAAGGGATTATTGACAAGCTAGATTATATAAAAGATATGGGGTTTACGGCAATTTGCCTGACACCGATCTTTGATAATGAGGAAAAAGGTTATCCTGGTTATTGGATAAAAGATTTTTATAAAACAGAAGAGCATTTTGGCTCTATTGATAAATTTAAAGAATTGGTCAAGGAAGCACATAAGCGGAACATGAAAGTAATTCTTGATTTTGTTGCAAATAATGTCGGACCTCATCATAAATGGGTGAATGACCCTGAAAAACAAGATTGGTTTCATGAGAAAAAGGAGATTGTCAATTGGAATGACCAGAAAGAACTTGAGAATGGCTGGCTTTACGGTCTTCCCGATCTTGCCCAAGAAAATCCCGAAGTTAAGAAATATTTGCTGGATGCGGCTAAATGGTGGATTAAACAGACCGATATTGACGGATATCTACTTGATGCGGTAAATCATGTCCCTGTCAGTTTTTGGGTGGATTTTGCAAAAGAAATAAAAAAAGAGAAAAAAGATTTTTATCTGTTAGGTGTGGTCCGGTCAAACGATCCAACTTACATAGCCCGATATGTAAAGGCAGGTATAGACGGGTTTGTTGACTACCCGTTAAATGACTATTTGCGAACTGCATTTGCCAAGCCTGACCAATCATTAAAGGGGCTTTTTACCGTATGGGAAAGAAATAAAAAAATATATAAAAATCCATTTTTAATGGGGACGTTTATGGACAATCACGATACCGTCCGTTTTACGCGGGAAGCAATTAATAACAATCTGCATCCGGGCCCGAGATGGAAGTTGGCGCTAACTTATTTATATACTACACCTGGTATACCGATTGTTTATTACGGAAGTGAAATTGCCCTTGACGGGGGTGAAGCACCTGACAACCGTCGGATTATGGACTTTCAGACAGACAAAGAATTGATCGATTATATTTCAAAAATAGGAGAATTGCGAGATAAGCATCCTTCTTTAACAAAAGGGACAATGGAACTTTTACACGAGAAAAAGGGTATGGCAGTTTATAAACGAGTGTATGGGAATGAAACCTCTGTTATTGCCATAAATAATACAACGAAGTCACAGAAGGTGACATTAACAAAGAAAGATATTGAGGATGGCAAAGAACTGAGAGGATTACTGAATGGAGACCTTGTCCGAAGCCAAAACGGAGAATACAACCTGTTTCTTGACCGTGATCAAGCAGAGATTTACTTTTTGGCAGAAAAAACAGGGCTAAACATTTCTTTTTTTGTCATCATGGCGGCAGTTATTACGTCCTTTATTCTATTTCTTGTTTTAGCTTGGAAGAAAGGAAGAAAAAAAATCTCCTAGTATATAGTGAAATCAGTGGGGTTTATCCCCGCTGATATTTATTGATTGGGACTAAAAGGAGGATTACGGCATGTTAGAGGATTCGAGCTTTGCTATTCATCCAGGACAAAAAAAGCAAATGCAGACTCCAGACTACAAGGAAATCGGGAATGTATTAAAGGTTGTAAAAACAGAAAGCGGCGCATCAGTAAATACAGAATCCGGAACATTATTCATTAAATTCTACCGCGATGATATTGTGCGTTTTGTGTTAAATCCATTTGGTGAGACAACTTTATGCAGCAGCCCTGCTCTAATTACGGATGGTGAGAAAACGGAAGTAACCGTATGTGAAAAAAACGGGCAAATTCTTTTATCTTCTGCAAAATTACAAGTTTATTTAGAGAAATCCCCATTGCGTATTACGATAGCCGATCCAGATGGCCGCGTGCTTGTAAAAGAAGGTGCAAAAGGGATGGGATTTAAGGAATCAAAAGAGATTATCTGCTATAAGGAAATGGAACCGGAAGATCATTTTTACGGATTTGGGGAAAAAACAGGATTTTTGGATAAACGCGGTGAAAAAATGACGATGTGGAACAGTGATGTTTACGCACCGCACAACCCTGAAACGGATTCTTTATATCAATCGATTCCATATTTTATGACGTTAAGAAACGGGTTCGCACACGGGATCTTTTTTGATAATACGTTTAAGACAACGTTTGACTTTCGCTCAGAGGAAACAAATTATTCTTTTTCAGCAGAAGGCGGACAAATTAATTACTACGTCCTGGCCGGTCCAACTCCGAAAGATGTACTGGAACAATACACATTTTTAACGGGAAGAATGCCGATTCCGCCAAAATGGGCAATCGGTTACCACCAATCCCGTTACAGCTATGAAACAGAGCAGGAAGTTCGTGAATTAGCAAAAACTTTTATTGAAAAAGGAATACCGCTTGATGTGATTTACTTGGATATTCATTATATGGACGGCTACAGAGTTTTTACATTTGATAAAGAGAGATTTCCGAATCCGAAGCAGCTTATTAAAGATTTAAAGGAACAAGGAATCCGGATTGTTCCAATTGTTGATCCCGGTGTAAAGGAAGATCCTGAATATTATATCTACCAGGAGGGCATCCGCGGAGATCATTTCTGCAAATATATTGAAGGGAATATTTATTTTGGCGACGTTTGGCCGGGTAACAGCGCCTTCCCTGATTTTACAAGTTCAAAAGTAAGGAAATGGTGGGGAGAGAAACATAGGTTTTATAGTGATTTAGGCATTGAAGGCATTTGGAATGATATGAATGAGCCTGCAGTGTTCAACGAAACGAAAACGATGGATGTCAAAGTCATGCATGATAATGACGGTGATCCTCGCACCCATCGGGAACTTCACAATATTTACGGATTGATGATGGGAGAATCAACTTACAGCGGAATGAAAAAGCAGCTAAACGGCAAGAGGCCTTTCTTGTTAACCCGTGCAGGTTACTCAGGAATTCAACGATACGCAGCCGTATGGACAGGGGATAACCGAAGCTTCTGGGAGCATTTACAAATGTCCATTCCAATGGTGATGAACCTAGGCTTATCAGGCATTCCGTTTGCCGGGGCCGACGTTGGCGGATTTGCACATGATTCAAATGGAGAGCTGCTTGTACGCTGGACTCAGGTTGGGGCATTTATACCATTTTTCCGCAATCATAGCGCCCTTGGTTTTGCGCGCCAAGAACCATGGTCATTCGGAGAAAAATATGAAAAAGCCATAAAGAAATATATTGAATTGCGTTACCAATGGCTTCCGCATTTATATTCGCTCTTTGCTGAAGCCCACCATACTGGGACTCCAGTTATGCGCCCGTTAATGATGGAATACCCAAAAGATGAAAATACGTATAATCTTTCTGACCAATTTATGGTTGGCGATAATGTCATTATTGCACCAATTATGCAACCTTCCGTTCAACATCGCGTTGTTTATCTTCCTGAAGGGAACTGGGTGGATTACTGGACGGAAGAAGTATTTGAAGGCGGAAAACACCATCTTGTAAAAGCAGATTTAAATAAGCTGCCGATTTTTATTAAACAAGGCTCTATCCTTGTTCACGGATCGGTAAAACGATCAACGGCAATAAAAGACGAAAAGCTTACTCTCCATCTGTATTATGGTAAAAGCACATCATCTTCTTTTAAATTGTATGAAGATGACGGAAGTACATTTGAATATGAGCAAGGAAACTATTTACGAAAGATTTTTCATGTAAAATGCACAAAGGATGAAATTTCCTTGACCATTTCTGATGAAGGCAGCTATAAGCCTGAATGGAAAGAAATAGAACTGATTGTGCATGGAGCCCCTGAAAATTTCGCATTAATTATAAATGGACAAGAAAAATCCTTGCAGAAAAAAGAAAATAATTGGCGAACAGTTATTTGTTGATTGGCTTATAAATCTTAAAAAGTGGCTCATAAATACTCGAAAGTGGCTCATAATGCTAAACAGTGTGGAAAGCACGTTCTCATTTACCAAAATGCAAGGGGGCTGGCTCCATATTGAGGAGCAAGCCCCGCCACATTTATCGGTAATTAATAAATTGAACCTCAATAGACAGATCGGCTTCTCGTATAGCCGCAATGATTTTTTGCAAATCATCCCTGCTCTTTCCGGATACGCGAATTTGGTCATCCTGTATTTGGCTTTTCACTTTTAAGCCGCTGTTTTTAATAATGGTGTTGATTTTTTTTGCGTTTTCTTTATCAATACCTTGAATAAGTTTTGCTCTTTGTCTTACTGTACCTCCGGAAGCATTTTCAATTTTGCCGTAATCAAGATTTTTAATAGGGACACCTCTTTTAATTAATTTCCCGATTAAAACATCTTTTAATTGTCCGAGTTTGTACTCATCATCAGAAATAAGAACTAGTTCTTCCTTTTCTAGATTAATATCACTTTTGCTCCCTTTAAAGTCGTAGCGAGTTTGAATTTCTTTCATCGCCATATTAATCGCGTTTGTTACTTCAGACAGATCGACTTTGGATACAATATCAAATGAACTTTCTTTTGCCATATTAACCTCCGTAATCATTTTTAATTATGGCACCATTATAGTAAAATTTAGCAATTCAAACAACTTTATATGAAAAGCGGAAGTGCCATGCTCAGCCATGACAAGCGCTATAGTAGATATAAAATGAAACAAACAATTGGAGGGATTAAGGTGTCCTTGACTGCACGATTGGGCCAAGTGGTCAATTTAAAAGTAGCACGTATTACAGAATTTGGCTATTTTTTAACAGATGGCTGCGAAGACGTGATGCTGCATAAAAATGAAGCAAAGCGTGAATATACAGAAGAAGAGGATGTAGAGGTATTCCTTTATCCTGATGCAAAAGGCAGAATTGCCGCAACTGATACAATTCCGTTTATTACTGTCAATCATTATGGATGGGCACAGGCTGCAGATGTGAAACCGGGAATAGGTATTTTTTTAAATATCGGTATTAAAAAAGAACTGTTATTGGGTGAAGAAGATTTGCCTGCACATAAATCTGTTTGGCCTATTAAGGGAGATATGCTTTTTACTACAATCCGGATTAGCCGCAATAATCGGATGTATGCGCGACTGGCAACCGATAAAGTGATCGAAGAGATTGCTGTAAAAGCAACGAAAAAGGATTTTAATAAAAATGTTCAGGGCCATATTTATCGTACGGCAAAGGTTGGCAGCTGGGTTTATACAACTGAAGGCTTTAAAGGGTTTATTCACGAATCACAGAGAGAAAAAGAGCCAAGGCTCGGTGAAAAAGTAGAAGGGCGAATTATCGATGTCAAAATTGACGGGAGCATAAATGTATCATTGCTGGGGAGAAAGCAGGAGACTTTGGATGATGATGCAGAACGGATTTTTGCTTTTCTTCAATCCCGGAACGGTGCGATGCCTTATTCCGATAAAAGCTTGCCTGAAGACATTATGGAACGGTTTAATTTGAGCAAAAGTGCATTTAAAAGGGCTCTCGGACGGTTAATGAAAGACGGTAAAATCTATCAGGAGGAAGGCTGGACATATCTTAAGAAATAGATATAAGCACCATTTTAGAATCATAAAAGAAGAGGCTGTCTCAAAAGCCAGAGGGTCAGACCCCATAACACAATATATAGGACATAATGTTGCATAAATGTGCTATATATTGATAAACGAACATGGGGTCAGACCCTTATGAGACAGCCTCTATTCTTATCATAGATGGTCCGTGTTTTTTGAGTATTGGTTCTTTCCGGCTTTCCGGTTTTTCTCGCGAAGCATGTTTTTTTCATGCCTTAGTGCTTGGTTGTCTTGAGCCTTTTTATCATTATCAGAAGTATGCGGCATAAAAATACCCCTTTCAGTAAAATTAGGTGACTGCGACATTATTGTTTACATTACTGACAGGAGTATGTATGAGAAAAGAATTATGGCAATTGATTTAGGAAAAAGACCGCAATCGTTCCCGGGCCTGTATGAGCTCCGATCGCTGCACCAATCGAGGTTATTTCAATATGTTTAGGCTTAAATTCCTGTTCAATCATGTTTTTCATTTCTAGAGCTGTCTCTTCGTCATCAGCGTGGCTGATTCCAACCACCTGATTGCTCCATTCGGTTCCACGCTCTTTCATCAATTCAACGATGCGGCGCAGCAATTTCTTTTTCCCGCGAATTTTTTCAATAGGAATCAGCTTGCCGTCTTCAACATTTAAGAGTGGTTTAATGTTAAGCAATCCCCCTAAAAAAGCGGATGCTTTGGAAACCCGGCCTCCTTTTGCTAAATACTCAAGGTCTTCAACTGTAAATAGGTGTTCCATATGTTGACAGCGGAATCGGATATCATTGAGGATTTCTTCTTTTGCAGCGCCATTTTTTGCTAACCGGGCTGCTTCCATTACGACAAGACCCAGACCAAGGGATGCGCATTTTGAATCAACAATCGTTAAATTAAAATCGGGATGCTGTTCCTTTACTTGTTGAAGGACCATCACAGCAGTTTGATATGTTCCTGAAAGTTCGGATGAAAAAGCGATGTATATTCCGTCTTCGTTAGCTTCGGCCATTTTTGTGAAAAGTTCCTCAAGACCGTGTGGTGATGCTTGTGAGGTTTTTGGAACTTTTCCTTCTCTTATTGCATCGTAAACCATTTTTGGTTTAATCGTTTTGAGATCTTCATATTCTTGTCCATTTAGATGTACTTTCAGAGGAATCAATACAGCCTGATGCTCGTTGTAAAATTCTAAAGGTAAATCGCATGCACTGTCTGCCACTATTTTTACTGGCATTTTTTCACCTTCTTTCTTTCCTTAAATTACGTTTTAAGTTTATCGATTTCATCAGAAAAAGACAAATAAATAAAAAATAGCTGATTTGGGTAAAGAATAATAAGGGTTCTATATGGCTAATCAATTTATCGTGCATAAAAGTCTAAGTTCATACACTAAAGGAATAGGGGAATCATAATGGTCTGGCTGCAAACGAAAAAAGCAATTGTCGTGCTATTTGGTGCATTATTAAATGCTATAGGAATGAACTTTTTTTTGATTCCTGCCAATGTATATGCCAGCGGTTTTGCCGGAGTAGCCCAGTTAGTCTCAAAAATCGTGGGTGAATATACGCCATTTTCTATATCAACAGGTATCCTTTTATTTTTGCTTAATATTCCTGTAACGATTTTAGGATGGAAAAAGGTAGGGAAATCCTTTACTTTATTTAGTTTTATTAGTGTTTTATCTATGTCGTTTTTCCTTGAAGCAGTTCCTGTAAAACAATTATCAAATGACATTTTACTAAATGCTGTTTTTGGAGGAGTTATTGCAGCTATCGGGGTCGGTATTACACTTAAATGGGGAGCCTCAACCGGCGGGCTTGATATTGTGGCAATGGTGCTTTCTAGAAAGAAAGATAGACCGGTCGGTATATATTTTTTTACATTAAATGCCGTTATTATAATCACAGCAGGATACTTGTATGGCTGGGAAAAGGCACTTTACACCCTTGTAACCTTATATGCATCAACAAGGGTGATTGATGCGATCCACACGAGGCATGAAAAGCTTACAGCGATGATAATTACAAAGAAACCGGATGAATTGAAAAAAGCGATTCATAAGAAATTGGTGCGGGGAATTACAAGAGTGCCTGCTAAAGGAGCATATACAAACGAAAAAAAGGAAATGATGATTATTGTGATAACCCGTTACGAACTGTTCGATCTTGAAAGAATCATAAATGAAGTGGATCCTAAGGCATTTACAAACATTGTACAGACGACTGAAATTTTGGGGCTCTTCCGGAAAGACTAAATTTGTGTTGGAGGGGTATTTGTGAAGCGATTATTTCTATTATTAGGCTTGCTGTTACTGTTGTTTTTACCTGGGAAAATGTATGCAATGGAAAGTCAAAATGTTGCAGATAACCCTGTTTTCCGAAATGTAAAAGTTAGCGGTGAAAAAGGGCATTACAAAGTGAGCGGAGAAGCAAGACCAATTAAGGGCTTGTTTTATTACTCAGTGGAAGACGGTCATAATGAGTTCATTTCCGAAACGGTAAGGGCGCATAAAACAAAATTTCCTAAGTGGGCTCCATTCAGCATTTCTATTGATATAGATAAAAGTAAGCTCCCAGTAAATGCAAGCTTGATTTTAAATCTGTATGAGCGAAGCAAAAAAGACAAAAGCATCATCCATTCTTATCCGGTTCTTTTAGAACAGTTTTATCCGCAAGAAAGCTGACACAGAAAAATTGTGCCAGCTTCCAATTGGATTAAGCAAAACTTGTTTTGAAAGAATATTTACGCTTTTTTAATTATCAAGCTCATTTTGTAATTCTTGGAGCTGCCGCTGCTCAGCAACTGTGGAGTTGGCATAAGCTGAGCTAATCGCGTTTTTTGCTCTGGATAAGGCTTCCTGCTTTCCGGAAGTGTCTCCATTTTTTGCGAGATTTACATACTTTCGCGCTTCCTGGAACAGCCTGTTGCCCATCCTATGCACCTCCAAGTGAGGATTCTTTCACATTAGCCATTTTCATCGCTTCAGCTTCGGCATATGTCATGTGATAAGGGATACGTTCATCATGCTTTGATACTGTATCAACACTTTGCTGTACAAAGCGCTTTGATTTGTTACGTTTACCCATGTAAATCCCTCCAAAATTTGTACTTGAGCTTGCGAAACAGACTCGCTGTTTCATTTGTAGTATGTGCTTAAGTAGGAGAAAAGAATTGCAGGATAAACGATTACCAAAAATTAAATTGCTTTTAAGTTTAACAGGTCATTTAAATAAATGGCAACACCGTCATCTTCATTTGAAAGTGTAACGTCATTAGCAATATTCTTAAGCTCGTCAACGGCGTTTTCCATTGCAATGCCAATGCCGGCGAATTCAAGCATTTCTAGATCATTGTCTTCGTCGCCAAAAGCAATGATTCTTTCTTTAGGAATTTGAAAATAATCAGCAACTTTTTTTACACCTATAGCTTTATTAAGGCCATATTTTACAATCTCAATGACATACCACGGCGCTGCCCAGCTGCGATGATTGATTACTTCGGCATGAACTTCTGATAAATGGGCACGTATTTTTTTGATGTTTTCTTCATCAGTATGTATCAACATACTTGTTGGGGAATGTTTCAAAAATTTTCTCAAATCTCCTGTTGTAATATTCGGTTTCCCTATTCCAAACACATCCAATAATTTTTCATCGTGATAATGTAAGAATACATCATCGATGACTTCTGCGATAATATTATGAAAGTGGAATGAGTCCAATGCATCGACAATGTCTTTTGCTACTTTCATGTCTAAAGGCGAATGGTAAACTCCCCATTTTTTATCTAATGGATGGTGGATAAATGCCCCATTAAAGTTCACAATTGGAGTATCCAATTGCAATTCACGGTAGTACATTTCACTTGATCGAAATGGCCTTCCGGTGGCAATCATGACCTTATGCCCCTGTTCCTTCGCTTTTAGAATAACTTTCTTCGTTCTATGGGATATTGTTTTATCATCTTTTAACACAGTTCCGTCCAAATCAAGTACAATTAAATGTTTCTCAGCCATAAACGCTCCTTTTTAAAAACAATTTTTAAAAAAAGTGTATCCTCTTATGAAAAAATTGGTTTACGTGCTAAACTAAACGAAGAGGAGATATCTATATATATTTTCCGTTTTGACTCTTAATTCCTTCCATGAATCTTATGTTAGCAATACGGTATGAATTTTGTAAAAAAATTTACCCTATCGCTTTTTTGGTGGTGAAATGAAATGATTACAATTGAGAAAGATCGGATCCACAATATTCCTTTTCTTCATATTGTAAAACAAAATAATTTTTCAACAAAAATACCGCTTGTCATTTTTGTACATGGGTTTACAAGTATAAAAGAAAAAAACCTTCATTATGCTTATTTGCTTGCTGAAAAAGGATTTCGAGTTGTATTGCCAGAAGCGCTCTTTCATGGAGAAAGAAGCGAAAATATAAACGGAAAGGATTTGAATTTTCATTTTTGGGAAATTGTATTAAATACGATTGAGGAAATACCGATAATAAAAGATTATTTTGAGGCGAAAGGGACTATTGATACAGGAAGAATCGGGCTTGCAGGTACTTCGATGGGAGGCATCGTGACACTTGGTGCATTATCTAAGTATGATTGGATTCATGCAGCTGTCGTTTTGATGGGAAGCCCATCTTATGAAGAGTTTGCAAAATGGCAGTTGCAAAATATGAAAAAATACGGAATTGACCTCAATGTAAGCCAGGATGAGGTTGACAGCTTGCTTGAAAAAGTCCGAAAATATGATTTAACTCTTCAGCCGGAAAAACTGAGAAACAGACCTGTTCTATTCTGGCACGGAAAAAAGGATCAAGCTGTACCATTTCATTATTCCTTAGAGTTTTATGAAAGAATTAAAAAAGACTATGATCCCGATCGCCTCATGTTTATTCTTGATGAAAACGCCGGTCATGAAGTAAGTAAAGAGGGAATTGCTAATACTGTTTTATGGTTTGAAAAGCACTTAACACGTTATAATAGTCATAGTGTGAATTAAAATAAAAAGGAGAGTGATCTACATGGATCAGGATCTTAAAGACAGCATTATGGGTGCTCTTGAGCTTGTTATAGACCCGGAACTTGGGATAGACATAGTTAATTTAGGATTGGTTTATGATTTGGAGATGAATGAAGAGGGAAAATTAACAGTAACAATGACACTGACAGCAATGGGATGCCCGCTTGCCGGAACGATCGTAGACCAGGTTAAGCGCGCTCTTGCCGATATTCCAGAAATTAAAGATGTTGATGTTAATATTGTTTTTAACCCGCCATGGACGAAAGACAGAATGTCAAGATATGCAAAAATTGCTTTAGGCATCCAGTAATAATCTTTTATTGCACCTAAAACGATTATCTAATTAAGAAGACATCATCATCTCTTAATAAAAAACAGCAGAATTTCTGCTGTTTTTTTATGCCTGGAAGAAGAAATCATGTCAGATTTTTTGTTATGTTGTCATATTTTGAAAATTATGAAAATAAATATAGGCAATCCATGAAAACACTGTTAAGATAGTAATAACTTTTATATCCCATTTTAGCGGGCGGTACTACTTTCCTTCCTATTTAGAATGGAAATTTGTAATTAATGGAGTGGAATGTTATGAAAAAAACAATGATTAAAGACCAGTTAAATAGACCGCTCAGAGATTTGCGCATTTCTGTTATTGATCGATGTAATTTCCGCTGTCAATATTGCATGCCGGCTGAAATATTTGGCCCCGATTTTGCGTTTTTACCGAAAAGTGAACTACTGACATTTGAAGAAATTTTTCGTGTAGCAAACATTTTTGTGAAATTAGGGGTTGAAAAAATCCGGCTTACTGGCGGAGAGCCACTCCTTCGTGCAGATTTGCCTGAACTTGTTAAAATGCTTTCAACAATTGAGGGCTTGAAAGATATTGCCCTTACAACCAACGGAGTGCTCCTTCCAAAACTCGCTCACAGGTTAAAAGATGCCGGACTAAAAAGGGTAAACATAAGTCTTGACAGCTTGAATGACAAGGTATTTGGAATCATTAACGGACGCAATGTTAAAGTGAAACCGGTTCTTAAAGGTATCGAAGCGGCAAGAAAATCCGGGTTAGGCATAAAAATCAATATGGTTGTAAAAAAGGGATTAAATGATGCGGAAATTCTTTCAATGGCAGACTTTTGCAAGCAGGAAGGATTGGAATTGCGATTTATCGAATTTATGGATGTTGGCCATACAAACGGCTGGAGAATGGATGATGTAATAACGAAAAAACAAATTTATGATATCTTAAAAGAAAAATATGACCTTGAAGCAATGGAACCGGCTTATTTCGGTGAAGTCGCCAAGAAATACAGATATAAAGGAACAGACATACTTGTTGGTTTTATTACGTCTGTTTCGGAATCATTCTGCAAAAGTTGCACGCGTGCGAGGTTGTCCGCAAATGGCAAGCTGTATACATGTTTATTTAACGGAAACGGATATGATATAAGGGATTTTATAAGAAACGGCGCTACTGACGAACAATTGCAGGAAAGGATTGTTAATATATGGAATAACCGAAAGGACCGGTATTCTGATGAACGCACTGAAGAAACAGCTGCGCTGCGTAAAAAAATTGAGATGTCTTTTATTGGCGGTTAACCTCCTTATAAAGGGAGGTTTTTTTAAAGTAATCCCGAAAAAAAATTAACTTGTTTTTAGGAGCTGATGTTGATGGTTGAAAAAAGAACCCCTATTCCTATCGGGGAAGCTGTAAAAAAAGTGATGGAGTTCGCAAGAAAAGGCGAAACAGAGCTAATTTCTATTGACGACAGCCATGGCCGATTTCTGGCAGAGGATATAAAAGCAACACATGATGTACCCCATTTTGACCGGTCCCCGTACGACGGGTTTGCGATAAGGGCGAATGACACAAAGGAAGCATCTCCAACCAATCCGGTTGAATTGGAAGTGATTGACCATATTGGAGCAGGAATGGTTTCTTCAAAAACGGTCGGTCCATTTCAGGCGGTGAGAATTATGACCGGTGCTCAAATGCCAAATGGGAGTGATGCGGTAGTCATGCTGGAACTTGCAAAAGAAGCCAATAAAGATGGAAAAAAATTCATATCAATTAAGCGGCCTTTTAAGAAAGGGGATAATGTTTCGTTTCGAGGAGAGGACGCAATAGAAGGACAAGTCCTTATAAAGAAAGGGACGAAAATAAATCCGGGAATACAAGCGGTATTGGCTACTTTTGGGTATTCTAAAGTGCCTGTTGCAAAAAAACCTGTCATCGGGGTGTTTGCAACCGGAACAGAACTTCTGGAAGTTGATGAACCGTTAAAACCGGGAAAAATCCGAAATAGTAATGCTCATATGATTGCTGCTCAAATTGACCGGGCCGGAGCGGAAGTGCGTTACTTAGGCAAACTCCATGATGATTTTGAAACATGCTTTGAAGCAGTCCGGAAAGCGATAAATGAAGTAGATTTGTTGATTACGACTGGCGGAGTCTCAGTTGGTGATTATGATTATCTGCCTGCTATTTACGAAAAACTCGGTGCGGAAAGATTGTTTAATAAAGTCGCGATGCGTCCGGGAAGTGTAACAACTGTTGCACAGTTTGGAAGAAAATTGTTGTTTGGATTGTCAGGAAATCCATCTGCCTGCTATGTTGGATTTGAACTATTTGCAAGGCCTATCATTAAAACGATGCTTTTCTCGGAAAAACCGCATTTGAGAAAGGAAAAAGCAATTCTTGCGGCAGATTTTCCAAAAGCAAATCCATTTACCCGATTTGTTAGAAGTACATTAACGATAAGGGACGGAAAACTTGTTGTTTCTCCAAGCGGGCTTGATAAATCAAATATAGTGACGAGTCTTGCAACAGCTAATTCATTAACAATTCTGCCCGGAGGTACAAGGGGATATCAAAGAGGAACTGAAGTTGACGTTTTAATGCTTGAAGATGAAACAGGGAGCGAATGGCCTTGGTAAGCCCAGTTGTCTTTCAGATTGCCGGGTATCAAAACAGCGGCAAAACCACATTCATGATAAAGCTCATTAAAGCGTTGTCAATTGAAAAACAGCGTGTTGCAACGATTAAACACCACGGGCACGGCGGCAAACCAGCTGTTCTCGCAAATAAAGATTCCAGTATGCATGCAGCTGCAGGAGCGGAAGCAACGCTTGTCGAAGGGGAAGGCAGCATACTTCTTCAGGCAGATAATATGTGTTTGAATCTACAGGAACAAATTGCCCTTCTTTCTTTTTTTAATCCTGATGTTATTTTAATTGAAGGGCATAAAAAAGCAGAGTTTGAAAAGGCTGTTATCCTTAGAGACGATGCTGACCTCCCGATCATCGAGGAGCTGGTAAATTTAAAACTGATCCTTTGCAGAGATTTGCAACTCTCTTACATGCTTTCGGAGAAGCAAAATATACCGGTTTTTTCTTTGCAAGATGACAGCGGTTTAAACTGGCTTTTGAATTATTTGAAATCCCGCATAATTGAAAACAGGAAATCAAGTGAAAAATAAAAAATAAGTTGGATTACTGCAGGCAGACTTTCAAATTTAAAAATATTATAAATTTCAAAATAATGATTGATTTTAGTTTCCTAACTTTTTATAATAAGAGAAACAATCATACATAAATATAAAAATAATTGATTAAATATACAACAAGACTGAAGGGTGAAAGTGATGAAAGTTTCTATTATTGGGACAACAGGATATGGAGGCGGTGAACTCCTGAGGATTTTGCATCACCATCCTGTATATAGTATACAATCTATTCATTCAACGAGAGAAGAATTGACGATAAATGAGGAATACCCGCACTTGAACGGAATTTTCGAACAAAAGCTGGAAAAAATTGATCCATATAAAATTGCTAAAGAAAGTGATTTAGTGTTTCTGGCAACGCCATCAAGGGTGTCGGGAAAATTGGCTGAAGCTTTTTCAGAAACCGATATACAAATCGTTGATCTATCAGGAGATTTACGTTTAACAGATCCGAATGAATATCGAATTTGGTATAAAGAAGAACCTGTGAAAGAGGATCTTCTGCAAACAGCTGTTTATGGATTAAGTGAATGGAATCGAGCTAAGATTGCTTCTGCGAAGATTGTGGCTAATCCCGGATGTTATCCAACCGCTGCACTCTTAGGGCTTGCACCGCTCGTAAAAGAAGAGCTTATTGATCCAAGCAGCATCATTATCGATGCAAAATCTGGTGCTTCCGGAGCGGGAAGAGCTGGTTCCAAAAACATAAATTTTTCTGAAGTAAATGAAAACTTAAAGATTTATAAAGTGAATGAGCACCAGCATATTCCGGAAATTGAGCAGCAGTTAAAAAAATGGAGTTCAAAAGTTAAGCAAATCACCTTCAGTACACATTTGCTTCCTATTACAAGAGGGATTATGGCAACCATGTATGTTCAGCTTTTAGAAGAAAAAAGCACCGGGGAAATTCTCGAATTATATCGAGAGACATACGCGAACAGCCCTTTTATTCGAGTCAAGGCTGAAGGCCAATATCCATCGATAAAAGAGGTCAGCGGTTCAAATTTCTGTGACATTGGGCTTCATGCAGATCAGAGAACAGGCAGGGTTACGATCGTGGCTGTTATTGATAATTTAATGAAAGGAGCAGCCGGCCAGGCAGTGCAAAATGCCAATATTATGAATGGAATCGATGAAAAAGCAGGACTTGGTTTTGTTCCTTTGTATCCGTAAAGAGGGGGGATTGTTCCACATGCAAACTTTAACAGAAAACGAAGCAATCAAGTTCATTACTGGAGGCAATATTTTAACTCCAAAAGGATTTAAAGCCGACGGAGTGCATGCAGGACTTAGATACTCAAAGAAAGACATTGGTGTAATTGTAAGTGAAACTCCTGCTAATTGTGCAGCTGTATACACAACAAGTCATTTCCAGGCTGCTCCGTTAATAACAACGAAAGACAGTATTGCAAAGGAAGGACTTCTTCAAGCTGTTGTCGTAAATAGCGCTTGTGCCAATGCATGTACAGGGGAAAGAGGATTAAAAGATTCCAATAAAATGAGAGAATTAACCGCAAAAAAATTTCATTTGAAGGAACATTATGTCGCAGTTGCCTCCACCGGGGTAATTGGAGAGTTTTTGCCGATGGACAAAATCGAGCAAGGGATTCAATTATTGTCGCCGGGAAATGACGATCAACATGCAGAAGCTTTTCAAACAGCGATTTTAACAACCGATCTAGTCCAGAAAGCATGCTGCTATTCTGCCACGATTGACGGAAAAACCATTTACATGGGAGGCGCAGCAAAAGGTTCCGGAATGATACATCCAAATATGGCAACAATGCTTGCTTTTATTACAACAGACGCTGCGGTCGAATCAAATGATTTGCGTTTAGCTCTAAAGGAAGCAACAAACAAATCATTTAACCAAATAACTGTGGACGGGGATACTTCCACAAATGATATGGTTTTAGTTATGGCGAATGGAAAAGCAGGAAACAGCCCATTGAACCAAAGCCACCCTGATTGGCCAATTTTCGTGCAACTATTAACAGCCACTTGCGAAAACTTAGCAAAGCAAATTGCAAGAGACGGTGAAGGGGCAACAAAATTGATTGAAGTAGAAGTTTCCGGTGCTGAAACAGATGAGGATGCTAACAAAATTGCAAAGCAAATTGTCGGATCTAATCTCGTCAAAACAGCGATTTACGGCGCGGATGCAAACTGGGGAAGAATTATTGTGGCTGTTGGCCAGAGCGATGCAAAAGTTGTTCCTGAAAAAATCAATGTCTCAATTGGAAATATTGTCATGCTTCATAACGGCGAACCTCAAGCTTTCTCTGAAGAAGAAGCAACTGAATATTTGAAAAACGAAACGGTGAAAATTTCTGTCGATCTTCAAATCGGGAATGGAACAGGCCGGGCTTGGGGATGCGATTTAACCTATGATTATGTCAAAATCAATGCCAGCTATCGGACATAGGGGAGAGTGGAAATGAGAAGAGTCTTGATTAAATGTGGAGGAAGCGTCATCGATTCATTAACTCCGGAGTTTTTTTCAAGTTTGCAAAAATTGATCTCTCAAAACTATCAGTTAATTTTTGTCCATGGCGGCGGACCTGATATAAACGAAATGTTGAATCTGTATCATGTTAAGCCGGAATTTCATAACGGCTTAAGAAAAACAACTGAACAAACAATGAAAGTAGTTGAAATGGTACTGTCCGGTCATACGAACCGAAAACTCGTTCACCTCCTTGAAGTACACGGACTTAATGCTTTCGGATTAAACGGCAGCGACGGCAAATGCCTTCAAGCAAAGTACATCAATAAAGAACAGCTCGGATTGGTAGGAGAAATTGAGGCAGTCAATCAGGAAGTAATCTTAATGCTGTTAAGGGAAAATATCATTACGGTTATTACACCAATAGGCATTTCTAAAACCGGCGAAAAGTTAAATGTGAATGCGGACCATGCAGCAGCTGCTGTAGCTCGAGAGCTGAACTGTCATTATTGTTTATTTGTCACTGATGTTGACGGGATTTATATTGATGGAAACTTGGTTTCTAATGTGAGCGAAGAAGACATCCATACGTATATAACCGAGGGGAAAATTACCGGAGGAATGATTCCTAAAGTGAAATCTGCTCTTGCAGCAATCGAAAAAGGTCTTGAAAGAGTAATGATTGTATCCGGCAAAAAGGCATTTTTTGACGGACGGAACTGGATGGGTACAAAAATACAAGGTAAAGCGGGGATTTTGCAATGAGCTATTTATTTCCGACCTATCAAAAGTGGGAGATCGAACCTGTTTCTGCCAATGGGTGCAAATTAATTGATGCAAATGGAAAGGAATATTTGGATTTTTCGTCAGGAATCGGGGTTTGCAATTTAGGCCACAGGCCAAAAGCAGTTGAAGAAGCCATTGAAACACAACTGAAAAAATATTGGCATGTGTCCAATCTTTTTCACATAAAAGAACAGGAAAAAGCTGCAAAACTTCTTGCGAAGAATGCCGAAATGGATTTAGTTTTCTTTGCAAACAGCGGTGCTGAAGCGAACGAAGGAGCTATTAAACTAGCAAGAAAATATACAGGCAAACATAAAATTGTAACATTTGAACAATCATTTCACGGCCGTACTTTTGCGACAATGGCAGCTACCGGTCAAGAAAAAATTAAACAAGGATTCGGTCCGATGCTCGAAAGCTTTGTTTATGTGCCTTTCAATAACACGGAAATGTTAAAAAATGCTATGGACGAAAGTGTTGCTGCGGTTATGCTAGAAATTGTTCAGGGCGAAGGCGGAATTCATATTGCCAATGAAGAATTTTTAAAAGAAACTGAAAAGCTTTGTAAAGAGTATGGTGCATTATTAATTATCGATGAAATTCAAACAGGTATTGGACGTACCGGAAAACCGTTTGCTTTTCAGCATTTCGGTCTTAAACCTGATATAGTTACAGTTGCAAAAGGTTTGGGCAGCGGTTTGCCAATTGGTGCTGTAATCGGTAAAATAGAGTTAGAATCAGCGTTTGGTCCCGGAAGCCATGGATCTACGTTTGGAGGAAATCCGGTATCTGTTGCTGCCGCAATTGCCACTATGGAAACCATTTTTCAAGAGGAATTTTTGAAAAATACTGTTGAAAAAGGGAAATACTTAATTGGGAAATTAAAAACAGTTCTCGGTAAATCCCCCATCGTTTCAGAAATAAGAGGGATGGGATTAATGATCGGGATTGAGTTAAAGACCGATGTTCAGCGATTATTGTCAGAATTGAGAAAAAACGGGTTGATTGCACTACCGGCAGGCAGCAATGTATTAAGGCTCTTGCCGCCATTAACAGTAACAGTGGAGGAGATTGATGAAGCTGCAGTAATCATTGAAGCAACCATTCAACAATTTATGAACAAAACTGTAAAGGCGTAATTTTTTAGGTTATTAATGCATAAAAATTACTTTTTAATTATAAATATTCAAACATGAGGTGCGCTAAATGGACGGATACCTGCATTTGAAAAACGGAGAAACATTTAAAGGCATTTGGCTTACTGAATGTCCGCAAAAAGATATCGAAGGAGAAATTGTCTTCTATACCGGGATGACTGGCTATCAGGAAGTATTGACAGACCCTTCATATAAAGATCAAATAATCGTTTTTACTTACCCGCTGATCGGCAATTACGGTATAAATGAACAAGATTTTGAAAGCAAACAGCCTCATGTTGCGGGTGTAATTGTATATGAATCAAATGATGCAACAGGACATTATGAAGCGAAATATTCCCTTAAGCAATATTTGCAAAAATGGAGCATACCTATGCTTGGGCATATTGATACAAGGGCAGTTGTAAAGAAAATTCGCGACTTCGGAACAATGCCTGCTGTTATGTCATTAAAAAAGGAACCAACACAACTGAAATTTTTCTTAAGTACAAGCCAAAAAGTGTGCAAAGTATCGGAACCGAAAATTTGCTCTTATGGAAAGGGCGATATTCATATTGTTCTGATTGACTTTGGATATAAAAGATCAATTCTCGCTTCATTATTAAAAAGAAATTGCCGAGTAACAACTGTGCCATATGATACATCTTTTGAGACGATTAAAGAATTAGAGCCAAATGGCATTCTTTTATCAAACGGACCAGGCGATCCAAAAGATTTATCTGCTATATTGCCAACATTAAAAAAAATCTTAAAGGAATATCCTGTTTTCGGAATATGTCTTGGCCACCAGTTAGCGGCACTTGCTCTTGGAGCAGATACAAAAAAACTTCCTTTCGGGCACCGCGGTGCCAACCATCCGATCATGGATATCAAACAAAAGACTGTCTTTATGTCTTCACAAAACCACAGTTATGTTGTAGATGAAAAAAGTTTAACAGGAACCGGCTATAAAGTTCGGTTTTACAATTTACATGATCAGTCGATTGAAGGCCTTGTTCATGAGAATTTGCCGGTTCAAACCGTGCAATTCCATCCGGAAGCCAATCCAGGCCCGAACGATGCTGATTATCTTTTTGACGATTTTATTGAAATGGTTAAGGCTTACAATGGGAGAGAAATAGCATATGCCTAAAGATCAAACTATAAAATCAATTCTCGTAATCGGGTCCGGCCCGATTGTCATCGGCCAGGCCGCTGAATTTGATTATGCAGGTACACAAGCATGCCTTGCCCTTAAAGAGGAGGGCTACCGGGTAATACTTGTGAACAATAATCCTGCAACCATTATGACCGATCATACTTTTGCTGATTCGATTTATTTTGAACCGCTTACGGCAGATGTATTGGAAAAAATCATTGAAAAAGAACGTCCGGATGGACTCCTTGCGACGCTTGGAGGACAAACTGGATTAAATTTAGCCTTCCAGTTGAGTGAAAATGGAGTTCTTGATAAATATCAAGTGAAATTACTTGGCACCTCAATTGAGTCAATAAAAAAAGGCGAAGACAGAGATGCCTTTAGGCAATTAATGAAAGACCTTGGGGAGCCTGTGCCGGAAAGCAAAATCGTCCATAAGGCTGAGGAAGCTTTCCAGTTTGCGGAAGAAATCGGATTTCCTATTATCGTCCGTCCGGCCTATACACTCGGAGGTTCAGGGGGTGGAATAGCCAATAATATGGAGGAGCTTTCCGCTCTCATAACAAGAGGCCTCAATGAAAGCCCAATCGGACAATGCCTCGTTGAAAAAAGTATTGCCGGATACAAAGAAATTGAATATGAAGTGATGAGGGACAAGAGCGGCACATGCATAACGATTTGCAATATGGAAAATATTGATCCGGTTGGCATTCATACAGGTGATTCAATCGTCGTTGCTCCGTCCCAAACATTAACGGATGACGAGTATCAAATGCTGCGGTCAACAGCGATCAAAATTATTTCGGCACTTGAAATAATCGGAGGATGTAATATCCAATTTGCTCTTGATCCAAACAGCAAGCAATATTATTTAATTGAAGTCAACCCTCGTGTGAGCCGTTCTTCAGCTCTCGCTTCAAAGGCGACAGGGTATCCGATTGCTAGAATGGCAGCAAAGCTTGCGGTCGGCTATACATTATCTGAATTGATTAATCCGGTAACCGGTGACACATATGCAAGCTTTGAACCAGCTCTTGATTATGTAGTTGTCAAATTTCCAAAATGGCCGTTTGACAAGTTCCCGAACATAAACAGAAAACTCGGGACACAGATGAAAGCAACAGGAGAGGTAATGGGAATCGACAGAAATCTGGAACGTGCTTTATTAAAAGCCCTTCATTCTCTTGAAATAAACAATTGCGACTTAAAGCTTCCGGGACTGGAACTTAAGTCAGAAGAGCAATTGGCAGAAATTTTAAGCGGACAAACAGATGAACGGTTTTTCGTTGTTTTGGAATGCATTCGCAGAGGCTTTACATTGGAACAAATCCATAAAGCAACAAAAATTGACTTATTTTTCTTACAATGTTTTGAACGGTTGATCAACATTGAAAAACAAATCAAGTCATTAACTTTTGAGACAGTTTCAAAGGAACAACTTGCTTTCTTTAAAGAAAAAGGTTTTAGCGACAGGTTTTTAGCAACTGAATGGAACGTAACGGAGAAAGAGATCAGGCAAAAACGAAAAGAATTTGGAATATTGCCTGTTTATAAAATGGTTGATACGTGCGCAGCTGAATTTAAAGCCAATTCAAACTACTTTTATTCAACCTATTTTGGTGAAAATGAGCAATTACCTTCTATTAAAAGAAAAGTCCTTATTATTGGGAGCGGTCCGATCCGCATCGGTCAGGGGGTTGAATTCGATTATTGTTCTGTTCATGGCGTTTATGCTTTAAAGCAGGAAAATATTGAAACAATTATGGTAAATAATAACCCGGAAACAGTCAGTACTGATTTTGCAACAGCTGATCGCCTTTATTTTGAGCCATTGACTCTGGAAGATATTTTAAACATTATTGAATCCGAAGGTATTACTGAAGTTATTGTCCAATTCGGGGGGCAAACTGCCCTAAACGTAGCAAACGAGCTTGAAGAATATGGTGTAGAACTTCTCGGTACAAATTCTGATACGATTGATGTATTGGAAGACAGGGAACGCTTTTATGAGTTGCTTGATCGAGTAAAGATTCCACATATCAAAGGGGATATTGCCTATAGCCTAGAAGAATTGCCGGAGAAAGTAAAAGAAATCGGTTATCCTGTCCTGCTGCGTCCATCTTACGTAATCGGCGGCAAAGGAATGGAAATTATTAGAAATGACTACGATTTGAGATTGTTCCTGCAAAGAACGGATATTTCTTTCCCTATATTGGTCGATCAGTTTTTGCATGCAAAAGAAGCAGAAATTGATTTAGCAGCAGACGGAGTAAACATATTGGTGCCGACCATTATGGAACATATTGAAAAAACCGGCGTCCACTCCGGAGATAGTATGTCTGTCCTTCCCGCGAAAAATCTCTCAGCCATTGCAAAAGAGAAGATGTTGAAGTATGCAAAAACAATTGTGCAGGAGCTTCAATATAAAGGAGTCATGAATATTCAATATATTATTGACGGTAATGATGTTTACGTCCTGGAGGTTAATCCGCGCGCTAGCAGAACGGTTCCGATTGTCAGCAAAGTTACAGGGGTTCCATTGATCCAAATTGCGACAAAAATATTGCTTGGGAAATACATTTTGTCGGAATCGAAACATTGTATGGAAACAGCTTCTTTCCATTGCATTAAATATCCGGTTTTTTCAAATTTCGCTTTAAACGGATTGGACCCGAAAGTAGGGCCTGAAATGAAATCTACGGGAGAGGGAATATGCCTTGCTCAAAATTTTGAAGAAGCATTAAGAAAAGTGTTTCATCCGGTTTTAAAAGACAGAACGAAGAAAAACCGAATTATTTGCGGGAATGGGGAAAAGCTTTCTGAACTCCGCCCATATGCTGAGCGCCTAGGAATTGAACTTAAGAAAGCATCCGATTTAAAGAAAGACGAATTACAATCCGATGTACTCGCGTATTATAGTACGAATGAATCGAATGAAGATCAAAAACTGAGAGAAATTGGAACAAAAAACAGGATTCCAACCTTTAGTGAAAAAGAAACATTGATGGCCTTTTTCTCAGCAATGAATGCAACGAATTTACAAGTAACTCCAATTGAAGAATGGCACGAAAACAGAGTAAAGGATGTGACAGTAGTATGATGTCAATTCAAGCAAATGCTATTAAGTCGGATTTAAAGGGAAAGGATTTTTTATCTTTAGCTGATCATTCTGCAGGCACAATCGAAGCTCTGCTTAAAAAAGCAAAACAAATGAAAAACGCACCGGAACAATTTTCTTCTTTATTGAAGGGGAAAATACTTGGGATGATATTTGAAAAACCGTCGACAAGAACACGCGTTTCTTTCGAAGCCGGGATGCTGCAGCTGGGGGGGCATGCATTGTATCTAAATAGCAATGATTTGCAGCTTGGCAGAGGAGAAACGATTGCAGATACAGCCAAAGTTTTATCCCAATATATAGATGCCATTATGATCCGAACTTTTTCACATTCGATTGTGGAAGAATTGGCATATCATGCTGATATTCCTGTTATCAATGGCCTTACAGATTTGTCACACCCATGTCAGGTTTTAGCTGATTTGTTAACAATTCAAGAGGTTAAAGGAACTTTTAAAGGATTAAAACTTGTTTATATTGGAGACGGAAATAATGTTGCCCACTCATTATTGATCGGTGCCTCGAAAATGGGCATTGATGTTACAGTTGCTAGTCCGCCTGGTTATGAACCAAATTCAGAGGTTGTTTCTCTCGCGAAGGCTGCAGCATCTGAAACTGGCTCTCAGGTTCATATTTTAAATGATCCGTTCGAAGCTGTTATTGGAGCGGACATTATATATTCTGATGTTTGGACCAGTATGGGACAGGAACAGGAAAATCAGCAAAGATTAAAGGTTTTTAAAGATTTTCAAGTGAACGAGCGTCTTGTAAAAAACGCAAAGGACGATTTTCTGTTTTTACATTGTCTGCCGGCACATAGGGGAGAGGAAGTTACCGCAGAAATTATTGATGGCAGCCATTCTGCTGTCTTTCAACAAGCCGGCAACAGGCTTCATGTTCAAAAGGCGCTTTTAGCAGAAATTTTAAAATAACAACAAGGTCTTCTCTTTACTAGAGGAGGCCTATTTTCTTTTATAAAGGAAAAACAGACAAGGGAATGAACTTGGAAAGGAAGGAGAATAATAAGCAAGAGAAAGGCAAAAGGAGGTTTAAAGCAATGGGACAAAACCGTCATTTCCGCCCAGGCCAAAAAGCTCCCAATAATGGAATATATATTGAAATCGGTGAAACAGGGAGCAATGTAAAAAATCCGCAGCAATTAAAACTAAAAGCCGGAGATAAGTTTCCGGAAACGTCAAACCATAATCGTATTTGGACATATCAACGAAAACCTTAATAATTTTTCTTCAGCCATCCAATGCGGGTGGCTTTACATATGCAAAAAATTGCTTTTATAATATAGCTAAAGGTCAAAAAAGGTCAGACGGGAGGTGCAGCAATGGACATTAATCGAATGACAGAACGGTTGCAGCAAGCCTTTTTAAGGGCACAAACATTGGCGACTCAAAATCAGCATCAGGAAATTGATGATGTACATATATTTTTAGCTCTTTTGGAAGATGAGAATAGCCTAGTTCATTCTATTTTGGAAAAACTTCAACTTTCTTCAAACGATTTTAAGAATAAACTCGAAAATTTGTTAGCTAAGAAACCGCAAGTCATAGGGAGCGGTGTTGAACAAGGAAAAGTTTATATCACTCCTGTTTTACAAAAGGTGTTAGCAGAAGCTGAAACCCAGATGAAGCTTTTTAATGATGAATATTTGTCTGTTGAACATATCCTGCTTGCAGCTATTAATACAGAACAGTCAGCAGCAGGTCAAGTGTTAAAAAATTTTCGGGTCACAATTCAATCGGCATTAGAGGCAATTAAAGAAATTAGGGGGAATCAGAGAGTGACAACACAAAACCCGGAATCTACCTATGAAGCATTAAAAAAATACGGAAGAGATTTAGTGGCGGAAGTAAAGGAAGGAAAAATTGACCCAGTTATCGGTAGAGACAGTGAAATTAGAAATGTCATTCGGATCCTTTCAAGAAAAACGAAAAACAACCCCGTCTTAATCGGTGAACCGGGAGTAGGAAAAACTGCGATTGTTGAAGGCCTCGCACAGAGAATTGTACGAAAGGATGTTCCAGAGGGACTGAAGGATAAAACCATTTTTGCTCTTGATATAAGCTCATTAATCGCAGGGGCCAAATTCCGGGGTGAATTTGAAGAAAGATTGAAAGCTGTATTAAATGAAATAAAGAGAAGTGAAGGGCGCATCCTTTTGTTTATTGACGAGCTTCATACGATTGTTGGAGCCGGGAAAACAGAAGGGGCTATGGATGCAGGAAATATGCTGAAACCGATGCTTGCCAGAGGAGAATTGCATTGTATCGGAGCGACAACCCTTGATGAACATCGGAAATATATTGAAAAGGATCCGGCACTGGAGCGAAGGTTCCAGCCAGTGCTCGTTCAGGAACCAAATGTTGAAGATACGATTTCAATATTAAGAGGTTTAAGAGAGAGATTTGAAATTCATCATGGAGTCAATATTCATGATCGGGCGCTCGTTGCTGCTGCTACTCTTTCAGATCGTTATATTACGGACCGTTTTCTTCCCGATAAGGCAATTGATTTGGTGGACGAAGCATGTGCCATGATCAGGACGGAAATTGACTCGATGCCTTCCGAACTGGACGAAGTAACGCGAAAAGTGATGCAACTAGAAATTGAAGAGGCTGCATTAAGAAAGGAAACTGATGAAGCAAGTAAAGAGCGGCTGGAAGCTCTTCAAAAAGAATTAGCGGATATGAAAGAAAAGGCAAATTCTATGAAAGTGAAGTGGATGTTAGAAAAAGAAGCGATTCAAAGAGTTAGGGAAAAACGTGAAACACTTGAAAGACTTCGCAGAGAGCTTGAGGAAGCTGAAAATAATTATGATTTAAACAAAGCAGCCGAACTGAGACATGGGAAAATTCCTGCTTTGGAAAAAGAATTAAAAGAGCTAGAGAATGAAGAGAAAGAAAAACAGGGAAGCCGATTGCTTAGAGAAGAAGTTACCGAAGAAGAAATTGCTGAAATTGTTTCACGTTGGACGGGTATTCCAATCTCAAAGCTTGTTGAAGGAGAAAGAGAGAAACTTCTACGTCTAGAGAGTATTTTACATGAACGAGTAGTTGGACAAGATGAAGCAGTAAACCTTGTATCAGATGCTGTTTTACGTGCAAGAGCAGGGATTAAAGATCCAAACCGTCCGATCGGATCGTTTATTTTTTTAGGCCCAACTGGTGTAGGGAAAACAGAGCTTGCTAAAGCTCTTGCCCAGTCATTATTTGATTCGGAAGACCATATTATTCGAATTGATATGTCTGAATATATGGAGAAACATGCCGTATCACGGTTAATTGGAGCTCCGCCGGGATATGTAGGGTATGAAGAAGGAGGACAATTAACAGAAGCTGTAAGAAGAAATCCATATTCAGTTATCCTGTTAGATGAGATTGAAAAAGCGCATCCGGAAGTGTTTAATATTTTGTTGCAAATGCTTGATGACGGTCGGATTACTGATTCTCAAGGAAGGACTGTTGATTTTAAGAATACGGTAATCATTATGACATCAAATATTGGATCATCTATTCTGCTTGAAGGAACGAATAAAGATGGAGAGATTACAGATGAAACAAAAGATAAGGTGTTATCTCAATTGCGTGGTCATTTCCGTCCGGAATTTCTTAACCGTGTTGATGAAATCATTTTATTTAAACCGTTATCATTTGAAGAAATAAAACAAATTGTAGCAAAACTGATTTCTGACTTACAGAAAAGACTTAACGATCAGGAGATCCGCTTAGTAATTACAAATGAAGCACAAGAATACATTGCCGAAAATGGTTTTGATCCCATTTATGGAGCAAGACCGCTTAAACGATTCATTCAGCGTCATGTTGAAACAAAACTGGCAAGAGAAATTGTCAAAGGAAGCATTAGGGAACAAGCCGTAGTGGAAATTGGAATTGAAAATGGAGAAATCACATTAAAACTGAGACAAAATGAAACTTCCATCAGTGGAGACCTCACTGTTCGTTAATGAAGGGATAAAGAGGCTGTCTCAAAAGCCTAAGGGTCAGACCCCATAACACAATAAATGGGACATAATGTTGGATAAATGTGCTATACATTGATAAATGCACATGAGGTCAGACCCTTATGAGACAGCCTTTTTAATGCTTTTCAACAGGATCGTTCGGCAAAATCAGCGGAACAATATAAATGAAGATCGTTGCAGCGACTGCTAAAATGGAACCGGTTGTTAAATCATACTTAGTACCGATCATTGAACCAGTTACATAAGCCAACATTTGGATAAGAAGAAAAGTCCAGAAAAATGTCCAGAAATATCGCACCTTATTCACCTCTTATGTATTAAAGTCCATTTTAATATTACCATACCACTATTAAATATTAAACGCCATTTTATTATTTTCACTTCATGGGCATAAATATGTTTTTTACACACTTCTTTTTCCAAATTGGGCCATCTACCCTATCATCAACAGTGAATCTTCATACATTAATATGAACAAGTCTGTTAAAGGAGTGTTTGACATGGAGCACCGGAACTTTCAATTGGATACCGAATGGAGTATCATCCATTATCCCGAAAGACCTAAAGGTTTCGGTATCCTAATTATTGGAGATGATCGGAATTTTGTCGATGAGGAAAGCAGTTTTTGGCTTCAAAATGAAGGAAAAAAGGCTTTGCTTCGAACATTGAAGCGGGAAGGCTATACAGTATTTTATTCAAATTTTTATGGGAAGAATTGGGGAAGTAAAAAAGCGGTAAATCTGGCGAAACGACTATACAACCATATTATGAGAACGGAAATTATTAATAGTAGAATCCATCTTTTAGCTGAAGGAATGGGAGCATTAACCGCTATAAAATTAATGATGGAAATGAAAGAAAATATCAGATCGGTTATTCTGCTAAATCCTATCCTATCGTTATCGCATCATTTGGAATATGAAAAGGAACGCAAGTTTTTTTACAAAAAGCTGCTGAAAGAGCTTTCCATAGCTTATGAATTAGAACCAAAAGAAGTGGAGAAAATCATACTTTCGAAAAAAGATTTGCCGGTGTTTCATTCTGGGCATCCTGTGAAAATTATTTACATTTTGACAAGAAATCAAAATTTTTCCCAAAGAAACCTTATCGATGATTTATCCACAAAATGGGAAAATGAGTATTCATCTGTATCGAAAACCTACCTAATCCCGGAAAAACAGCAACAGCTTGCTAATCAAATTGTACGGTTTATGAATAAACATGAGAAAATTCTTTAATTCCATGGACTCCCTGAAAAGAAATAAATCATATAAACCGAGCATAAAATAAAGGGAATGTGTTTCAGGGAGGCATTAATATGGACAAGGCAGTGATCATTGGAACATACGAGTTTTTAGGTTTTAGTCTTTGTAAAAGTTTGCTTGAGAAAGGATATCAAGTTAACGGGATTCATTTAGACCTTGAAGAGGAAGATTTTTTTCTTGAAGAAAAGCGGATGGAAGTAGGCAGAAATGCAAATTTTAACGAATTGTCATTGGAAGACTGGAAACAACAAAACTTTAGAGAGAGCGATTCGGTATTAATCATTATTTCAGTTTATGATTATTTTGTAAAAAATAAAATCCGTGCGCTATTAAAAGACAAGCAGTTTTGGAACACATCTTATCCTCGGTTTATTAAATCAAAAATTTTGATGCTATTGCCAATTCAATTGTTAGTAAAAAATAATGAAGAAATAAGAGAAGAACATGAATTGGACGTACTTCATGATTTATTTGAAAAATTCACAGATCATCCATCACTAACATCCGTTTATATTCCCACTTTATTTGGTCCGTGCCAACCCCAACAATTTATTTTTCAGCAAACTTTTCTTCACCGGCTTGGCAATAATGTAAAGCCTGTTTTGAAAAATCACGAGTGGATTTTTGATGCAATTTATATCGAAGATTCTGTAAATAAAATTTTTGATATTTTTGAAAAAAAGAGCATTAAAAGCTGTTACTTAAAGAATACAGTTAATGACAGCTGGCTGAAATGCGCAAAATCACTTGCGATTGAAACGAATGAAGTCAGAGGAACTGAAAAAGAAGACCTTTTTATTGATAGCAAAGTCCCGGCTGAAAGTGTCGAGGCAAGCGGAGAACTTTTAGATGGACTTAAGAAACAAAAAGACCATTTAGAACGCATTTTATCTTTTAATAACATGTGGTTGGAATAATATTGTAATAAAGGAAAGAACTTTTCATTTCATTTTGTTGAAGGTAGAATGAAAGAGATAACTGTCTATATCGGGACGATTGTCTCAGTTTTTAACTATCTGGAAAAAGCTTTGCTTATTTCCATCTTTTCTTTATCGGGAGAGGCTGAGTGAAGGAGATGCAATGGATGTTAAAACGTTTCGGAGTCATTCTTTTATGTCTTCTTGTATTGGCTGGATGTGAGCAGCCGACCAAAACTGGTAAATTAAAAAAAGTAGGTTTGCTTGTGCCTGATACAGTAAACGACCAGGTTTGGGGAACAAAAGGATATAAAGGAATGCTGAAAATCCAATCTCGTTTTAACGTAGATGTTTATATTAAAGAAGGGATGAATTCTGAATTAAGAGTAGAACGAGCCGTAAAAGAATTTGACCAAAAAGGAGTCAATTTAATTTTCGGGCACGGGAATGAATACGCTGAGTATTTTAATAAAATTTCAAAAAATTATCCGAATATTCATTTCGTTAGTTTTAATGGCGACGCTAAAAATAAAAATACAACAAGTTTAAATTTCCAAGCCTATGCGATGGGTTTTTTTGGTGGGATGGTAGCTTCTCATATGACAAAAAAGAACAAGGTAGGAATCATTGCAGCTTATGAATGGCAGCCTGAAGTTGAAGGTTTTTACGAAGGTGCGAAATTTGAAAATAAACAAGTGGACGTAAATATCCAATATGTTGGCCAATGGGATGATGACCAGACAGCAATGACAATTTTAGACAATATGATTAAGGCTGGTGTGGATGTCGTTTATCCTGCCGGTGATGGCTATAACGTTCCGGTTATTGAAAAAGCCAAAGAGCAGGGACTTTTTGCAATCGGCTATATATCTGATGAATCCGACCTTGGCAAATCAACAGTTTTGACAAGTACAATTCAGCATGTTGATAAGCTTTACGAATTAGTAGCAGAACAATATAACAACGGTAAACTCAAATCCGGAAATCTACATTTTGATTTTAAAGATGGAGTCATTTCTCTCGGGGAGTTCAGTCCACTGATAGATGATGAATTTAAAGCTGAAATAAATTCGTATATTGAAGATTATAAAAAAACCGGAAAACTTCCAAATGAGTAGGCATACAATATTAGAAAAACATTAATAATTGTAAAGCTGCCACTTATTTATGGCAGCTTTACTTATTCTTTTTTATAAACTGATTAATAATTGGAGTAATCTTATTTAAAATTGGCTTTAATTGTTTGGCAGAATCCAACAACATATCGATATTTTCCATAAGCAGCATATAATCAATTTGATCTCCGTCATTATTTGATCGAAAGTCCTGAGCTTTGCTTTCTGGTAGCTGTCTTCTCGGGCCGAACATGAACCTTCTAAAAGGATCCTCTTGCATCTTATCAACATTTGGTATATCTTTTGATTTTGATGCATTTTCCATCGTTTTAACCTCTTGATCTTCTTTTTGTGCATCTTCCATTTTCTTAACCTCCCTTAAAATAATTCCTTGTTAGTACATTATGTAATTATCTGCAGTTCGGTATAGACAATTGTTTATAATAGCGAATAGAGTCAGCATTTAATATATTGCATCACACATAAAACATTTGATAAAATTAGTACCAAGTCATAATAATTGATAATAACCTGTATTGTTAATCATGTTTAAAATGAAAAAGGTAAAGGAGTTGTCTCCATGAACGCAGGAATAATTGGAATAGGCAGAAGCTTGCCTGAAAAAATAGTAACAAACTTTGATTTGGAAAAGATAATGGATACGTCAGATGAATGGATTCGGACAAGAACAGGAATTGAAGAGCGCAGGATTGCCGATGACCAAACAGATACATCGGATATGGCATACGAAGCAGCTGTAAAAGCAATTGAAAATGCAAACATATCCGCTGAAGAAATCGATCTTATTTTAGTAGCAACAGTAACTCCAGATCAGCCATTTCCATCAGTAGCCTGTATGCTTCAGGAAAAATTGGGGGCAAAAAAGGCTGCTGCCATGGACATCAGTGCTGCGTGTGCAGGCTTTATGTATGGAATGGTAACGGCAAAGCAGTTCATTGAGACCGGGACTTATAAATATGTTCTCGTAGTCGGCGCGGAAAAACTATCGAAAGTTGTTAATTGGGAAGATAGAAATACCGCTGTATTATTTGGAGATGGAGCAGGTGCAGCTGTTATGGGGCCTGTTTCGGAAGGAAGGGGCATTTTATCATTTGAACTGGGGGCTGATGGTACAGGAGGAAAACACCTTTATCAGGATGAATATGTGATTATGAATGGCCGGGAAGTATTTAAATTTGCTGTTAGGCAAATGGGAGAAAGCAGCATAAATGTACTAGAAAAAGCCGGATTATCAAAAGAAGATGTCGACTTCTTGATTCCACATCAAGCAAATATACGAATTATGGAGTCTGCCCGCCAGCGTTTTGAGCTTCCTGAAGAAAAAATGTCAAAAACAGTTCGTAAATATGGGAACACTTCAGCAGCATCGATTCCCATTTCAATCGTTGAAGAAGTTGAAGCTGGCAAAATAAAAGACGATGATCTCATTGTAATGGTAGGTTTTGGCGGCGGCTTGACATGGGGTGCCATTGCAATGCGCTGGGGACTTTAATCACTTAAATTTTTGATTGCTCTTTTCGCAGACTATGTTGTTATTGTTAAGATTGTAAATGTCATTCTATAATAAAAATCTATAGGGTTTCCAATTTGCCTGCGAATAAACGGTGCGTTTGATGCGGGTTCTGGCATCAAGCAACTCATAGGTTTTCTAAAAGCAAAAATTTACTTAAAAAAGAATTTTGGGCTCGATGGCTGGTGCGCGCCTTTATGGTTTCTAAAAGAAAAAAATTTTGGAAAAGAGCGTAAAAGGAGATGCAAAACAAATGGAAAAACGTAGAGTTGTTGTAACTGGAATAGGTGCTGTAACACCTCTCGGCAATGACGTTGATACTACTTGGAACAACATAATTGCAGGCGTCTCGGGAATCGATCTTATGACGAGAGTAAACCGGGATGAATACCCTGCTAAAGTTGCTGCAGAAGTAAAAGATTTTAACCCTGAAACCTTTATTGATAAAAAAGACGCAAGAAAAATGGATCGGTTCACTCAATATGCTGTAGCTGCCTCTTTAATGGCAGTTGAAGATGCAGGGCTTGTTATAAATGAAGAAAATGCAAATCGAATAGGTGTTTGGATCGGATCGGGAATCGGCGGTATGGAAACCTTTGAACAGCAGTTTGAAACGTTTTTAAACCGCGGCTACAGAAGGGTCAGCCCGTTTTTTGTGCCAATGATGATTCCTGATATGGCAACCGGACAAGTATCGATCATCCTCGGGGCAAAAGGATTTAATTCTTGTACGGTAACAGCTTGTGCTACCGGCACAAACTCGATTGGCGATGCATTTAAAGTCATTCAGCGCGGAGATGCAGACGCAATGATCACAGGAGGGACTGAAGCACCGATTACAAAAATGGCGGTTGCAGGCTTCTGTGCTAATACTGCTTTATCAACGAATCCAGATCCAAAAACTGCGAGCCGACCATTCGACAAAAACCGTGATGGTTTTGTTATGGGAGAGGGCGCAGGAATTATTGTTCTTGAAGAACTTGAGCATGCGAAAGCACGTGGAGCAAAGATTTATGCTGAAATAGTTGGCTATGGTGCGACAGGTGATGCTTATCACATTACAGCTCCAGCTCCTGCTGGTGAAGGTGGAGCACGTGCCATGAAAATTGCCATTAAAGACGCGGGTTTAAGACCTGAGGAAATTCAATATATTAACGCGCATGGCACAAGTACCGAATATAACGATAAATATGAAACGCTGGCAATAAAAGAAGTGTTTGGGGATCATGCTTACAAATTGGCGATAAGCTCGACTAAATCAATGACAGGCCATTTATTGGGAGCTGCCGGTGGAATTGAAGCGATCTTTACTGTTTTAGCATTAAAAGAAAGTATATTGCCACCAACGATCAATTTGGAAACACCTGATCCGGAATGTGATCTTGATTATGTTCCAAACGAGGCGCGAAAGCAGGAAATCGACGCAGCTATCAGCAACTCGTTTGGATTTGGCGGCCATAATGCGACCATTGTGTTTAAGAAATACAGGGACTGAAATTGAACGGGGGTTTCTCCCGTTCTTTTTTTTAAAACTTTTTGACACATTTTCACACATGAACGCAAAACCCGAATTCACCATAAACTAGCATAAACAACTGCAGCAGGGGAGTGAAGTGATCTGGGAATCCTCCGCACTGACGAATGGCTGGAAAAGGATTTTGAACGACCTGTGGATATATGCAGCAAATTATTGGGGGAATTTTCTGAACAGAATCCTCGAAGCATCTATGAGTATTTGCAGGGGTTTGGAATGTACCGTCCGAATCCGCGCAGCCGAAGATGCTTTGAAGAACTGAAAATGGACGATATTTGGAAGAAAGCAGAAGGCATTTTTCAACGATATAAAACAAAATGGAACGGACCAGACATTCCTGTTTATATTTTTCCGATCAATGAAAGGAGAAAGATTTTTGGTGAAAATAGCGCAGGAAAATCTGGAGTTTCATTTAAAGACAAAATGTTTCTCTTCTTAACACCCTTAAAAAAAGAAAAAGAATTAGAATCAATAATTGTTCATGAATATCATCATGTATGCAGAATGAACAGGCAAAAAAAAGATACTGAAAATTATACATTGCTTGATTCGATCGTTCTCGAGGGATTGGCTGAGCATGCTGTTCTGGAATACTGCGGAAAGGAATATTTAGGTCCATGGTGCAATTACTATACAAAAAATGAGCTTTCTTTTTTTTGGAAAAAATTTTTGTCTGATCATCTTTCTGTGAAACGAAACGAAAACATACATGACCATTTATTATATGGTCGTGGAAGGTACCCAAAGCTACTTGGGTATGCGTTTGGATTTTATATGATCTCGCAATATAAAAGCAAACAGAAAAATTATTCAGATAAAATTTCTTTTCTTTTGCCTTCGGAAAAATTCATAATTAAAAATGACTATTAACAAACTGCTAAAACACTATAAAGCCCAGAACAATGGGTTTTTTTGTTTTTAAAAGTGTAAAAGTAAGAAATAAAGGCTGACATGCATATGTATAGTAGGGAATAGGACAAGATAAGGGGTGATTGTTGCATGGTACAAGTACTTGAAGAGTGGGAATATGATAGTTAGATTATTTTTCTTTTTGCTTGGATTTAGTCTGGCAGTCTCCGGTGGAATCAGCATAGTCGCCTATTTAAATTTGTTGGCAACTGGTCATGGATTAATAAATTATTTACAATTTATTAGCACCCGCATTGAATGTTATTTTCTTCCCTTTGGCTTAATTCTTATTTCACTTAGCATATATTCATCACCATTCAATAAGTTCAAAAAAATATAAAAAATGTTGGCAGAAAAAGAATAATTTGGAATAATTTTTTCCGCCTCTGTCCATACTTAATGACAAACAGTTACTTGAAGTGAGGGGTTATGATCATGTTGTATCTTCATGATGTTTGGGTGAACTGGTTTGAAGGGGAAGAGAACGGATATAATGTCTGCCAATTTTATGAATGGCGAAAAGATGACAGAATAGAATTATTAGACCAAGTACCGCTTCTAAAAATTGATGCCATCTTATTTAATTATATTGAGAACGATCTCTCAGAATTGCCTCAACAGCTTTTGAATGATATCTTCCAAAAAGCGTTTTTACGGAAAAACCACGAAAGAATCCAACTTGATTATTGTTGTGTAGTATCAGATGGGACAGGCATTATGGCCATTGACACAATTGGTTATAATATCCCAATCCGAAAAAGCAGGTTAATTCCAAGACAAGAACAGCTTGTATATGAAATGCTTGAAAACCAAGAAACCCTCTTTTATAGTTTTCATGACCTATCATCATTGAAAAATTTCCATATTTTGTCGCCTGAACCTGAATTAATGAGAGGATTGACGAGGAAAGAAAGACAATTAAAACAATTGTTGTTTATGGCGCTTGATCAATTGAAATCTTCACAAAATGTCGCGGAAGTCCGCTACTGGTATACTGAATGGTGTCCTGAAAAGTACCTAGAAATTCAACAATTGCAATTCGATGATGTTTGGAAGATGCTATTTGAGGCAACAAAAATTGGATGGTCAAACAAGCATGAACAATTTTGTGAAAATATCATAAAAGGCCAACCGTTTTTTGAGAAGTTGTGGGAAATGGAACATGGTCCAAAAGTAAATTAAAAGGAGCTGACAAAACAGCTCCTTTTTTGTGTGTTATTTCCTTTTTCTTCCTAGACCCATGGCATTTTCCATTTTTTTAAGCATTTTATTTGCAACATAATTCGCTTTTTCTGCACCTTGATCTAAAATTTCATCTAGCTCGCTTGATTCCATCAATTCATAATATTTTTGCTGGATAGGTGTTAATGTATTTATAACTACTTGTGCAAGGTCAGCTTTGAATTCTCCATATCCTTTTCCCTCATATTTCTCTTCAATTTCCGCAATCGGCTTATTGGTTAAAATCGAATAAATGGTAAGCAGATTGGAAATTCCAGGCTTATTGTCTTTGTCAAATTTGATGATTCCTTCTGAATCGGTCACGGCGCTTTTTATTTTCTTTTCGATTTGTTTAGGGTCATCTAAGAGAGTGATAAAAGCTTTTTGATTCGGGTCGGATTTGCTCATTTTTTTAGTAGGATCTTGGAGAGACATAATCCGTGCTCCTACTTTCGGTATTCGCACTTCAGGAATCGTAAAAATGTTATTGTATTTTTTGTTGAATCTTTCAGCTAAATCGCGTGTAAGTTCCAAATGCTGTTTTTGGTCTTCTCCAACCGGAACTAAATCTGTATTGTATAGTAAAATATCCGCTGCCATTAAAGGCGGATAAGTTAATAATCCTGCAGAAACCGCTTCTTTCCCTGCTGATTTATCTTTAAATTGGGTCATTCGCTCTAATTCACCGATATAGGAGATACATTGCAGCATCCATCCGGCCTGGGCATGTGCTGGCACTTCCGATTGAATAAATAAAGTTGCTTTATTAGGATCAATTCCAACAGCTAAATAAAGAGCTGCCAGACTTCTAATATTTTTTCTTAATTCGAGCCTGTCTTGCGGAACGGTTATTGCATGCTGATCCACAATGCAAAAATAACAATTGTATTCATGCTGCAGTTCAACGAATTGCTTCATAGCGCCTATGTAGTTGCCAATTGTGATCGTGCCGCTCGGCTGAATACCTGAAAAAATCGTTTTCATTAAATTTCCTCCTTTAAAATCCAGATTGCTGGCTTGAGCAGCAAAAACTGAAAGTAGATCAAGATGGAAACGAAATAAAAGAGACCATTCGTTCCTAAAAAATAGGGACGAATGGTCCGCGTTGCCACCCTAATTACTCCTAAGAGTCACTCATTGAGGCTGTCTCATATGGGTCTGAACTCATGTGTATTTATCAATATATAGCACATTTATCCAATTATTATGTCCTATATATTGTGTTATGGGGTCTGACCCTTAGGCTTTTGAGACAGCCTCGTCCCTTTTAACGCAAGGAACGCGCCGGAAATTACTTTATCGTAGGATAATATTCTTCCCGGGGCTCAAAAGTCCATTCCGTTCGCCTGGTTGTTTGTTTCCACCTGCCACAAACTCTCTGAAAACCGATGGACGAACGTACTACTCTTTATCATTGCCGCTCTGTAATTATTAGTCTTAAGTAATAAATAAAATATCCTAAATAAGTAAAAAAATCAAGGGGAGCAAGAGAAATATGATTCACAAGGGATATTTACCTTTTTTTGCTGCAAAAAGACCATAAAAATCAAATTTTTTAAAAATGTTTTTAAAAAAATTTATCGAAAAAATTCTTGATTTCAAGATATTTTTGCTAATTTCTTTGTTCAAATATTATTTTCTGCAATGAAAACCTACTTGCAATAATTTTTTTAACTATTTATAATAAACCTAACAAACGCTTTCATTACGAAATTGTTACAAATCCTTCAAAAAACTGTAAAACTCAGGGGATTACAAAGTTTATAATTCACGATCATTCTTTTAACTCTTCGAAATTTTCAGAATAAAGAGAATGATATTAAGAAACTTATAAACTTGTTTTTTTTATGTACTTTAATTTTTTTATGTACTTTAAATAGTTTGGAGATTTATATTATTTAAATTGACAGATTATTTAAGAAATATACCTGAGGCGTACAGTTGTTTATAGAAGGAAGGACATTTCGTAGGAACGTTTGCGGAATTTTTTATAGGGGGGTAAAACCGTGAAAAAAAGATTATCAATCTTTTTTAGCATGTTGCTTGTTTTAAGCATGTTTCTTGCTGCATGTGGAGGCAAAAACAATGCTGACAGTGACAAAGGAGGAGACGGCGGAAAAAAATCGGACGTGCCGCAAGAATTACGTGTAAACATTAAAACTGAGCCGTTCTCATTAAATCCAGGATTGGCAAATGATTCAGTTTCCGCCAACGTATTATATCAAACTTTTGAAGGTCTGACTCGCATAGACAAAAATGGCGAGCCTCAGCCTGCTATGGCAGAAAAAATTACTAAGTCCGATGATTTAACAAAGTACACATTTAAAATTCGCAAAGATGCAAAATGGACAAACGGAGACCCTGTAACTGCCCAAGACTTTGTATATGCTTGGAAGTGGGCTCTTGATCCTAAAAACAAATCTCAATATGCCTACCAGCTTTATTATATTAAAGGTGCACAAGCTGCTAACGAAGGCAAAGGTTCCCTTGACGATGTAGGCGTTAAAGCTATCGATGATAAAACTTTGGAAGTTACGCTTGAAAATCCAACTCCATACTTCCTGGAGTTAACAGCGTTCTATACTTATTTCCCTGTAAACAGCAAAATTGCTCAAAAAAATCCAAAATGGTATACCGATGCAGGTGCAAATTATACTTCTAACGGACCTTTCAAAATGGTTCAATGGTCGCACAGTGACAAAATCGTTCTTGAAAAGAACGAAAATTACTGGGATGCAGATGCTGTAAAACTTAAAAAAGTTGAAATGTATATGATCAACGATCCAAACACTGAGCTTTCTATGTTTGATAACGGGGAATTGGATTGGGCAGGTAAGCCATTTGGAGAACTTCCAACTGACGTTCTTCCGCAATTGAAGGATGAAGGTAAACTTCATGTTAAGCCAATTGCAGGTACTTACTGGTATAAGTTCCAAACTGAAAAACCGCCTTTAAACAACAAAAACATTCGTAAAGCGTTAGCTTATGCAATCAACCGTAAGGCTATCGTTGAAAATATCTCTCAAGGCGGAGAGATTCCTGCGATGGCGGCTGTTCCTCCTTCAATGTTTAAAGAAAACGAAAAAGGATATTTCAAGGATCATGATGTTAAAAAAGCAAAAGAGTTCTTGGCTAAAGGTTTAAAAGAACTAGGTTTAAAAGATGTTTCTCAATTGCCGACAATCACTCTTTCTTATAATACAGATGAAGGGCACCAAAAAATTGCACAGGCAGTTCAAGATATGTGGAAAAAAGATCTTGGCATTAACGTAAAACTTGACAATTCTGAGTGGAACGTTTATATAGACAAGCTTCACTCTGGTGATTATATGATCGGCCGTATGGGCTGGCTTGGTGACTTTAACGATCCGATCAACTTCCTTGAACTGTACCGCGATAAAAATGGCGGTAACAACGATACAAGATGGGAAAATCCTCAATTTAAGAAACTCTTAATCGATTCACAAAAAGAAAGCGATCCTGAAAAACGTACGCAAATGCTAAAAGACGCTGAAAAAATCTTTATCGAAGACATGCCTGTTGCGCCAATTTATTTCTACACTAACACTTGGCTGCAAAAAGACAACTTGAAAGGTGCGGTTGTATCTGGTTTGGGAGACGTACAATTAAAGTGGGCATATCTTGAATAAGCCGTAAAATTGAATGAAAAATATCCAAAGGTATATGGGCTTTCTGTCCATATACCTTCGTTTCTGAATAAAGCACTTTATTAGAAAATAATGGAGGTGTGTCTGTTGGCAAAATACATTGCAAAACGTTTGCTGTATATGGGAATATCCTTATGGTTAATTATTACAGTGACGTTTTTCTTAATGAGATTAGCACCAGGAAACCCTTTTACATCTGAAAAAAAATTGCCTCCTGAAATTGAGGCGAGCCTTAATGAGCATTACGGTCTTAACAAGCCATGGTATGCCCAGTACGGGGATTATCTAAAAAGAATTGTTGAATGGGATTTAGGTCCTTCATTTAAATATAAAGCACGCACCGTTAATGATTTAATTAACGAAGGCTTTCCAGTTTCACTGGCACTGGGAATTGAAGCAATCTTAATTGCAGTTGCATTTGGTATTTTATTAGGAGTCATTGCAGCACTTAAACATAATAAATGGCAAGACTATTCAGCTATGGTTATTGCTGTTGCAGGAATTTCAGTTCCGTCATTTATCATGGCAACGTTCTTGCAATACTTCTTGGCTATTAAGTGGGGTATTTTCCCAGTTGCACGCTGGGAATCATTTATGCATACTGTTTTGCCGGCTTTGGCGCTTGCTTCAACGCCAATGGCGTTTATTGCTCGTTTAACACGTTCAAGCATGCTCGAAGTGTTAAGTAATGACTATATTAGAACTGCAAAAGCAAAAGGTCTAAGCCAGGGTGTTATCACGATGAAACATACGATCCGAAATGCTCTCTTACCTGTTGTTTCCTATTTGGGACCGCTTTCTGCAGGGATCATTACTGGAAGTTTCGTAATAGAAAAGATTTTTGGTATTCCAGGTTTGGGCAGCCACTTTGTCACTAGCATCACCAATCGCGATTACACCGTCATCATGGGTGTAACAGTCTTCTATAGTATTTTACTTTTAGCGTCTATTCTCCTTGTCGACATTGCGTATGGTTTAATTGACCCACGCATCAAATTGGCAGGCAGGAAGAAAGGAGAGTAACAATGCAGCAGATATCAAAAGAAAAGTTTCAAATTGTTGGACCAAAAACATCAGACGCAGAAAAAATCTCAAAACCTAGTCTTTCTTTCTGGAAAGACGTGTCTATCCGTTTTAGAAAAAACAAACTTGCCATGTTTGGTGTTGTACTTTTGATATTACTTATTATCATGGCGATCTTTGGACCATACATGACAAAATTTGATTATGCAACAAACGATCTAACAAATACCAATAAGCCGCCTTCATCTGAGCATTGGTTTGGTACAGATGATCTCGGCCGTGACATTTTTGCTCGGACATGGCAAGGTGCGCGAATTTCCATTTTTATCGGAGTGGTAGCGGCACTTGTTGACTTTTTTATCGGTGTTCTCTGGGGAGGTATTTCCGGTTATAAAGGCGGACGCACTGATGAAATTATGATGCGTATTGCCGATATCTTGTACGGTGTTCCTTACTTGCTCTTAGTTATTATATTAATGGTTGTGTTAGGACAAGGTTTAGGAACAATGATACTTGCCATGACGATAACTGGCTGGATTAATATGGCACGGATCGTACGCGGACAAGTATTGTCATTAAAAAACCAGGAATATGTACTTGCAGCCAAAACGTTAGGAGCAAGCACATCGCGCATTATGATTCGCCACTTAATTCCGAATACAATGGGTCAAATTCTTGTAACAATGACATTGACAATTCCTTCAGCTATCTTTGTTGAATCATTCCTTAGCTTTCTAGGACTTGGTTTAACACCTCCGTTAGCCAGTTGGGGTACGATGGCGTCAGAAGGTCTTCCGGCATTAAGATACTATCCATGGCGTTTATTCTTCCCTGCAACGTTTATTAGCTTAACAATCTTCGCATTTAACGTGATCGGGGATGGACTGCGCGATGCATTAGACCCAAGATTACGCAAATAAGGGAGTGAGAAAATGGAAAAAATACTAGAAGTTAAAAATTTAGAAGTCTCATTCCAAACTTATGGAGGAGAAGTGAAAGCTGTTCGCGGAGTCAGTTTTGACCTTCATAAGGGCGAGACTCTTGCAATCGTTGGCGAATCAGGGTCAGGAAAAAGTGTAACATCGCAAACGATTATGAAATTAATTCCGATGCCACCTGGCAAAATTACAGGCGGGCAAATTTTGTTTAATGGTGAAGATCTTGTTCATAAAACAGATAAACAAATGGAAAAAATTCGCGGAAAAGAAATCAGCATGATTTTCCAAGATCCTATGACATCGTTGAATCCAACAATGAAAGTCGGTCGTCAGATTATGGAAGTTCTCATCAAACATCAAAATATGCCGACTGCCCAAGCGAAAGAACGTGCAATTGAATTGCTTCGTTTAGTTGGTATTCCAATGCCGGAAAAACGCGTTAACCAATATCCGCATGAATTTTCCGGTGGAATGAGACAACGTGCGATGATTGCGATTGCACTTGCAGCAAATCCTAAGCTGTTAATTGCTGACGAACCAACAACCGCACTTGATGTTACCATTCAAGCGCAAATTTTAGAGCTCATGAAAGACCTTCAGCAAAAAATGGGCACATCGATTATATTTATTACCCATGATCTTGGTGTTGTAGCCAATATGGCTGATCGTGTAGCCGTTATGTATGCAGGCCAAATTGTCGAAATGGGTACTGTTGATGAGATTTTTTATGATCCGCGCCATCCATATACATGGGGCTTGCTTGCATCAATGCCAAGTCTTGAAAATGATGATAAGGCAGAGCTTGCTGCTATTCCGGGAACACCTCCTGATTTAACAAACCCTCCTAAAGGAGACGCTTTCGCAGCAAGGAATAAGTATGCACTGGCGATCGATTACGAAGAAGAACCGCCATTATTCCAAATTTCAGAAACTCATTTTGCAAAAACATGGCTTCTTCATCCGGATGCACCTAAAGTTGAACCGCCTGAAGCAGTTAAGAAGCGTATGCGCAAGATATCCTCCGCTTTTGAAAAGCCGATATTAGTGAAGGAGGGTAAGTAATATGCCTGAAAAACTTCTTGAGATTAAAAATCTAAAACAATATTTTAATGTTGGAAAACCAAATATGGTAAAAGCGGTTGATGGAGTCACCTTTGATATTTATAAAGGTGAAACTCTTGGCCTTGTTGGCGAATCAGGCTGTGGCAAGTCAACAACTGGCCGGACTATAATACGACTTTATGATGCTACAGACGGAGAAGTCCTTTTTAAAGGTGAAAATGTACACGGAAAAAAATCAAAGAAAGAATTGAAAAAATTTAACCGCAAAATGCAAATGATTTTTCAGGATCCGTATGCTTCCTTGAATCCAAGGATGACGGTTGCGGATATCATTGCTGAAGGCATTGACATCCATGGTCTTGCAAAAAACAAACAAGAGCGGATGCAAAGAGTTTATGAATTGCTTGAAACAGTTGGTTTAAACAAAGAACATGCAAACCGCTATCCGCATGAATTTTCGGGAGGACAAAGGCAGCGTATTGGAATTGCACGTGCTCTTGCTGTGGAACCGGAATTTATTATTGCAGATGAGCCGATTTCTGCGCTGGACGTTTCAATTCAAGCACAGGTTGTTAACTTGTTGAAAAAGCTTCAGCGTGAAAAAGGATTAACATACTTATTTATTGCCCACGATCTGTCTATGGTAAAATATATAAGTGATCGCATTGGTGTTATGTACTTTGGAAAGTTAGTGGAACTTGCACCGGCAGATGACCTTTATAAAAATCCGATGCACCCATACACGAAGTCACTATTATCTGCGATCCCTCTTCCAGATCCGGAAACTGAAAGAACGCGCAGAAGAATACCATATGATCCAAGAGTGCATAATTATGCTGAAGGTGAACAGCTCGAAATGCGCGAAATAAGTCCGGGCCATTTTGTTTACTGCTCTGAAAAAGAATTTGCGCAATATAAAGAACAAATCAAAAAATAAAGAAATAGGTAATAAGAAACGATCTCATATTTGAGATCGTTTCCTTTTGCATAAATTTCTTGGCAGGTTTAGCTAAATCCTTTCAAACAGCAGATAAAACGACCCCAAATCATTATGATCTTTTTGAAATAGAAATACACTATACTCTTTTATACGTTAATGTATTTACGTTTGCATTAATCATACAACAATTTGATAAAAAATACTATTATAAATTTTCACTCTTTTTATTTTAGATGAATACGAGTTGTATTAATAACAACAAACAAAAAATGGCTGACCCATAAGTGCCAGGCTCCCGTATGCAGTTACTAAACATGTCAATATTTAGCAACTAGGGGTTGCTGGCATCTGGTTTGAGTCAGCCCTGTTTATGCACCTTCTTAGTTGTTAATGGTTTTGAACTACTTAAATTAGCCTTTTTTTCCTCCAACGGTTTTCCAACCGTTTTGTACTCTTAAAGACTGATCTACAAATTCGGACTTACGTTTGACGCCAAAAAGTTTTTCACCGATTCCATTTGTGAATACGCCCATTATTGCCGTAATCCCGATGACAAGTAAAGCGAACATTGTAAAATCTGTTAGGAATCCAACCATTATAAACCTCCATTTTCATTATCGCAATTTAGGTTGTTTGGAATAAAGAAAATTTTTGTTACTAATATTTTAATAGAAATTTGGATGCATTAAAAGAGTGGGATCTGCATGAAATTCTAATAATACCCAGTATTGGAAATTTGAAACCTAATTTTCATTTTCAAGAACTAATTGAGAAATAAGTTTAGAATTAAAATATCTGGGTAGTAAATGATTAAGCCTGTTTTTATTTTAATTCTCCAGAAATGTACAAAATTTTTTTTAATTGGACGAATAATAATAAAAAAAGTAAATATAAGCAGTAAATATGAAACTTTTTAATGAGTTTTTCGTCTTATAGTATGGTTTACATAAAAATAAAAAAACCCTGCATAAGACTTATATCATTTTTATAAAAAAAGATACAAATCGTACAGCCTGTGGTGTATAATAAACGATATAAATTACTTCATTAAAGTAATTTTAATTTTTAATCAGTTTTAATTAACTTCCAGTATTTTGCTTTAACCTAGATTGTTTAGTATATATATTATTTTAAAGGGAGTGTGATTTGGAGATGGTCACATTATACACTTCACCAAGTTGTACATCATGCAGAAAAGCCAAACAATGGCTTGAAGAACACGATATACCTTATAGAGAAAGAAATATTTTCGCTGAACCTTTATCAATCGAAGAAATTAAAGAAATCCTTCGAATGACTGAAGATGGAACAGATGAAATAATTTCGACTAGGTCAAAGACGTTCCAAAAACTTGATGTTAATTTAGATACAATGCCATTACAGGAATTGTTTGAGCTGATAAAGAATAACCCAGGCTTGTTAAGACGCCCGATCATTATGGATGAAAAACGCTTGCAAGTGGGCTACAATGAGGATGAAATCCGCAGATTTCTTCCACGAAAGGTACGCACTTACCAGCTTCGTGAAGCACAGCGCCTTGTAAATTAATAGATAAGCCTTCATTTTCAATTTCATGAAAATGAAGGTTTTTTATTTATACAGATTATTATTGAATACAGCATATATTTTTGGTAATATATAATAATATATTTTCATCTGCAATAGTTAAATGACTAATTTTATTTATACAACTACATTTTGTTTCCCTTATTGCACTTTTTATCATAAAATAGGAGTACAAGGTACTATTTTTCTAGTGCTAACTATTTCTAAAGTGATTAGCTTTTGGGATTAGGATTATAAAGAAAAGAACAACATGTCTGTATGGGGGTATTTAGTCCCTTCAATCTATTTATCGGAAGGGAGAGTTTTTAAATGGAAATTGAACGAATAAATGAGAATACAGTTAAGTTTTATATCTCTTATGTTGATATAGAAGAAAGAGGCTTTGATCGAGAAGAGATTTGGTATAATCGAGAGCGGAGCGAGGAACTTTTTTGGGAAATGATGGAGGAAATTCATCAGGAAGAAGATTTCGCAGTGGAAGGCCCGCTTTGGATTCAAGTTCAAGCGCTTGAAAAAGGACTTGAAATCCTTGTCACGAAAGCTCAGCTATCGAAAGACGGACAAAAATTTGAATTACCGATACCTGATGAAAAATTTAGGGATCAGCCTGTTGATGAGCGAATTGAAGATCTCCTTGATCAACATTTTCATCCAAAGATTGAAGAAGTTAACGATGGAATAGACGATGGCAACCTTGATTTTCTGCTTACGTTTACTGATTTTGAGGACTTAATTTCTCTCTCTCGTAATACCGAACTTGATTCTTTGGAAACAAAACTCTTTTCATTCGAAGGGAAATATTATTTATATATTGAATTTCCTGAAGAAGAGTATGAAGAAGATGAGATAGATAATGTTCTAAGTTTTCTTTTGGAATTTGGAACAGAGGCATATACAACAATTCACCGTGTTGAAGAGTATGGAAAACAGATTATCACTCATGATGTATTCCGTACAATCAGACAATATTTTACTTAAAATTTTACCGATTTCGGCAATGAAATCGGTATTTTTTCATGAATATTTTGATTTATTTTTGCAGAAAAATGGCGGTGAGTAATGTTGAAAAATACGGTAAGAATCATAATATATTTCATTATTTTAAGCGGTGTATATTATTTCTTCCAAGAAAAAATTTCTGGGGGACTATTAGGTTACTTAAGTATATTGATTACTCTCTCTGTCATTTTTATCGGATTTGTTATTTTCCTGGAAAACCGCCATCCAACCCAAACGCTTACATGGCTGGTTGTACTTGGCAGTTTTCCTTTAGTCGGATTTATATTTTATTTACTATTTGGGCAGAACTATCGCAAAGAAAGAATGTTCCGCAAAAAATATTTTCTTGATAAACAGGCCTTTCTTCAAATTGAAGGGGAAACAGACCCGAAAAGCGAAGAAAAGATTAAACAAATGGGTGATCACCAGAAAAGGCTCTTTCGGTTGGCGCAAAAACTTGGAAATAGTCCTATTTCATTTGCAACTGCAACAAAAGTATTAACGAACGGGCATGAAACTTTTGACCATATTCTAAAAGCGCTCGATCAGGCGACACATCATATTCATCTTGAATATTATATTGTCCGTCATGATGATATTGGTCAGAAAATTAAGAATATCCTGATACGTAAAGCAAAAGAAGGAGTTAAGGTCCGATTTTTATATGACGCTGTAGGATCGTGGCAGCTTTCGAAAAAATACATAAAAGAATTAAGAAACGCCGGTGTTGAAATGGTTGCATTCGGACCTGTTAAGCTTCCATTTTTAAATAGTAAATTTAATTTCCGAAACCACCGGAAGATCATTGTCATTGACGGTACGATCGGTTTTGTAGGTGGATTGAATATCGGAGACGAATACTTAGGGCGTGATGAGAATTTTGGTTTTTGGCGCGATACACATTTAATGGTCGAGGGTGAAGCTGTCAGGTCACTGCAGCTAATTTTCTTGCAGGATTGGTACTATATGACCAATCACAGCTTTTTGACTGCTGAGTATTTGTCGCCTCAACTGAAGGAAAATATTCATGGGGGTGTTCAGCTGATTGCCGGGGGACCGGATAATGAATGGAGTGTTTTGAAAAATATTTTCTTTTCAATGATTACATCAGCTAAAGAATCTGTATGGATTGCTTCACCATATTTTATCCCGGATGAAGATATTTTCTCTGCTATTAAAATTACAGCCTTAAGCGGCCTTGATGTTCGATTGCTTGTTCCGAAAAAGCCAGATAAACGAATTGTATTTCATGCGTCGCGTTCTTATTTTCCTGAGCTTCTTGAAGCTGGAGTAAAAATTTATCAATATGAAAAAGGATTTATGCACAGTAAAATTATTATTGTCGACCATGAGCTTGCTTCAATTGGAACGTCTAATATGGACATGCGCAGTTTTCATTTGAATTTTGAAGTAAATGCATTTTTGTATAGGACTCGAAGCACTCAAGCATTGGTGAGGGAGTACTTAAATGATTTAGAACACTCGACGCAGATTGACCCAGAAACATTTAATAAACGCCATATAGGATATCGCCTCTTAGAATCGACATCAAGGCTTTTGTCGCCTTTACTTTAAAGAAAGGGCTGGCTCAAGTGCAAAGGGTCAGACCCTTCTTTTTTTGAAGGATTTTCTAAATAAATAGCGAACTCCTTCATATGAAAGGAGGTTTTTTAATTGCTTACAGCAAGGAGAAAAAACGGCGAGTTATTTTCTTTGGGAGATTTCCAGAATCGAGAATTGCTCCGCAAGCATTATAAAAAGGAGGAATTTTATTGCCCGGTATGCCGCCAAAAGGTAATTTTAAAAATTGGGTCCAAAAAGATCGCTCATTTTGCACATCAAAAGGAACAGTCCTGCAGTTGGGATCATTATGAACGAGAATCCGATTACCACTTAGCAGGCAAGCTGAAGTTATATGAGTGGTTAAAAAAGGAAGGGGCAAAACCAGCTCTTGAGCCATTTCTGCCTGAAATAAGGCAAAGACCTGATATTTTGTTTCTTCATGACAATAAAAAATACGTGATTGAATTTCAATGTTCGGTTATTCCGGAGGAAATTATCAGAAAACGAACGGAAAGCTACATTGTTAATGGCTTCATTCCTATATGGATAATAGGAGAAAATCAACTAAATCGCAAAGGCAAAAATTCTGCCTCTATCTCAAGCTTTCATTATCTTTTCTTACGAAAAATGGGTCGTACTACGTTCATTCCGTTTTTTTGCCCCAATACTTGCCAATTCATATTTCTTCACTCAATTATTCCACTATCCATAAGGAATGCGATCGTATCAATGTCTTTAACTCCTCTCGCATCTTCCTCTCTAAATGACCTTATTTATCCAAGATTGAAAAACAATTTTTCATGTATTGATTGGAGAAAAGGAATCGAAAATTTTAAGCGGCAGCTCGTCAGGGGATCGAGAGCTTACTCTAATCCGTTTCTTAAAGAGATCTATAAGCATTATTTAAATATCTCACTTTTTCCTCCGTGTATCGGACTTCCTGTCTTTCATAGTCCTTATATCGAAACTTCTCCAATCATTTGGCAAGGCTATATTTGGATTGATATTTTTAAAAACTGCCGATCCGGTGATATGATCACGTTTGATCAAGTTTATTCATCTTTTGTCTCCAGGGTAAAAAGAAAGCACATAAAAGTTCGTGATTTTCCATTAATTGAAAAGGGACATCCTTCTTTTGCTGTTTGGGAGTATTTATCTTTGCTTTCAAAAACAGGAGTATTAACAAAAACAAGTCAAAAATCATACCGTGTTTCCACAATGTCCATGCCTGAAAATTCATTTCAAAAAACAAATCTGGAGGAAAGCTTTTATCAACAATATAGCAAAATCATTGAACAAAACCTTTGATTTTTGTATGTTTGGGACTATAGAACATACAATAGGGAGTGGATAAATCACTCATTATTTAGGAAGGATTTTTCAGGCGAAGGTTGAATTTATTTCATTATTCGAAAAGTTGAACGGAGGATGGTTATGTCAAATAATAAAGCAGTGAAAAAATTGCCAGCTAGAAATGAAATTCCAGTTGAAGAAACTTGGAGGCTAGAGGATATTTTTGCAACTGATGATGAATGGGAAAAAGAATTTGAAGAAGTAAAGAAGTTAATTCCTGGTATTAATCGTTATAAAGGGAAGCTCGGAGAAAATGCAGATGAGTTATATAATGCGCTAACATTTCAGGACCAACTATTAGAACGCCTTGGAAAACTGTATACATACGCGCATATGCGTTATGACCAAGATACAACCAATTCTTTTTACCAAGGAATGGATGACAGAATAAAAAACCTTTATTCACAAGCAGCGAGCGCTCTTGCTTTTATTGTTCCTGAAATATTGTCAATTGAAGAACAAAAGGTTGCCGCCTTCTTAGAAGAAAAAGAAGAATTGAGGTTGTATAAACACGCATTAGAAGAAATCAATTTACAAAGGCCTCATGTCCTTTCTGCCGAGCAGGAGGCACTTTTGGCAGAAGCAGCTGAGGTCATGAATGCATCAAGCAATACATTCGGAATGTTAAATAATGCAGATCTTGTGTTTCCGAGCATTAAAGATGAGAACGGAGAAGAAGTAGAAGTAACTCATGGACGGTACATCCGATTCCTTGAAAGCAGCGACCGCAGGGTTCGAAAAGATGCATTTATGGCAGTTTACAGCACTTATGGGAAGTACCGGAATACATTTGCCAGCACTTTAAGCGGTACGGTGAAAAAGGATAATTTTAACGCACGAGTTCGTAAATACAACTCGGCCCGCCATGCTGCATTGGCAGCAAATAACATTCCAGAAAGTGTATACGATAATCTTGTAAATACAATAAATGATAATCTTCATTTATTGCACCGTTACGTCAAGCTGCGAAAAAAAGTTCTTGGTTTAGATAAACTTCATATGTATGATTTATACACTCCACTTGTTAAAGACGTGAAAATGGAAATTACTTATGAAGAGGCAAAGGAGATCATTGTAAAGGGCCTGGCCCCGTTGGGAGAAGATTACGTAAATGTGCTAAAAGAAGGTTTTGAGAACCGCTGGGTTGACGTACGTGAAAATAAGGGCAAGCGAAGCGGGGCCTACTCTTCAGGAGCATATGGAACAAATCCATATATCTTAATGAATTGGCAGGACAATGTAAATAATTTATTTACACTAGCCCACGAATTTGGCCATTCTGTTCACAGTTACTTTACACGCAAAAATCAGCCTTACCCTTATGGCAACTATTCAATATTTGTCGCTGAGGTTGCTTCAACATGCAATGAAGCACTGTTGAATGATTATCTTTTAAAAACAATTGATGATGAGAAAAAACGTCTTTATTTGCTGAATCATTATTTGGAAGGGTTCAGAGGAACGGTGTTTCGCCAAACGATGTTTGCAGAATTTGAACATCTCATTCATCAAAAAGCACAAAATCATGAGCCATTGACAGCTGATACGTTAACGAAAGAATATTATGAACTAAATAAGAAATATTTTGGTTTGGAAGATATTGAAATTGATGAAGAAATTGGACTCGAGTGGGCCAGAATACCTCATTTTTATTACAATTATTATGTGTACCAATATGCAACCGGCTTCAGTGCTGCAACAGCATTAAGCAAACAAATTCTTGAAGAAGGCGAGCCGGCGGTAAGCCGTTATATTGAATTTTTAAAAGCTGGCAGTTCCGATTATCCGATTGAGGTGCTCAAAAAAGCAGGAGTTGATATGACGAGTCCAAAACCGATTGAAGAAGCATGTAAAGTTTTTGAAGAAAAATTAAATGAAATGGAAAGTTTGCTTTCATAATATGAAAAAAAGGTCTGACTCTGTTGGCGGGAGTCAGACCTTTATAAATCAGCATCTAAAAACCTCTAAACCGATTGCGGTTGTTTATATAATATACGAAAAAAAATAAGGAGAAAAACAAAATCGGTCCGGTAAAAAAGACGGAAATAAGCTTCATTAAACCAAATAGATGAAGAACAAAAGAGAAAAGGATAAACAAGATCATTAAAATCAAAATAAGATTTTGCAATATCGTTCCCCTCCCGCAACGGCGAATATTCGGGTTCAAAGTGTGGATTAGTGATTATTGCGACGAAAAATCGACTTATAACTGCCAAATAAGAATTTCAAACCACCGAACATGAACTTTTCTATAACAACATTGTATGCCCATGTCCAATTAATCATGCAGTGATTTTGACAATATTGTGAAATAAAACACAAACTTATTGTCATGATCATTTTTTTCATGATATATTACAGATGTGAAGTTGATCACAAGCAAACAAATACCCCTTTGTTTGACCGTGAAAAATTTCTCCCATCCCCTTTGTTCGTATTATATAAAGAAAAAGACCATGCAGCGAGGCCGCTGAATGGTCTTTTTCTTATTCTTCTTCTTTATATCTCCAAAATGTTCCGTGTTTTGCAGGGATTTGTTCAACTTTCTGCTTTAATAAAAGCTTCTTCATTTCCTTCTCAACTTCATTGATCGATAAGTTATATACGACTGCCACTTCCTTTGAAGCGACAAGCTTAAAATGCTTTAGAAAAACTTCTAAAGAAGGAGGTTCAGCTCGTTCCGGCTTTTCTTGCAGCATTTCTTCAAGAATTTGTACGTAAATTTCATAAGGATAACAACCCGTTATTTTGATTCCTTCTTCTTCGATGCGCTGATTGAAAAAAACAAGAGCAGGAATTTCATTAATCTCCATTTCTGAAGTGATTTTTAAATCACACTGAAAAGCCTTAGCTGCACTGTTCGAATGAATATCTGCTAAAAATTCTTCAACATCAAGACCGACGCTTTTGGCACATTCCTTTAGCACAGCAACATCGGAAACATTTTGCTTTTCTAAAAATATTATTTCCTGAATTTTTCGCAAAAAGCGGATGCCGGCTCTTCTACCTTGAAGCTCAGCAGCTTTAATTGCCATTGATGCAAGATATGGGGAAGAAATCGGGTTTTCAAGCCATAGGCTGCCGTCACAGGACATTCCTGAGCGACTTGCAGTCTTTTCCCAAAGCTCAGCTACCGATTCGTAATTTTTCTTACTTCCTAAATTCAAGGAAGTTAGTCGGACGCTTAAAATATGTTTTATTGAAAAATAGCGGCCATACTCAATTTGGAGCTTTTTTATTACGGGTTCTAAAGCCCAGCATTTTGGACAAAGCGGGTCCACGAACATATAGAGTTCGATCGGTTTATTCTCTATTCCGTGGCAATGATGTGAGGAAGCCCTGTTATTGTATGTTTGCTTTTGTTCTCTCACTTACTTTCACCTTGAACTTCATTTTTATCTGGTGTGTTAATCATGTGCTGGGCAGTTAATACAAGCCTTGAGAAAAAATCTTTTCTAATTTCTCCCTCCAGACCAACTTCATCCATTGCTTCATTCATACATGCAAGCCATGCTTTTGCACGGGCAGGGGTGATTTCAAATGGCTGATGGCGGGCCCTGAGCATTGGGTGTCCATGTTCATTTGTGTATAAAGGAGGGCCGCCCAAATATTGAGTTAGAAACTGCTCTTGTTTTCTGGCAGTTTCAGTTAGGCTTCTGGAAAAATCGGAGTGAGATCCGGATGCTGTCCAACACGGCGATAAAACGCCACAACAAGCCGGTGAAGCGTTTCTTTGCCGATGGCATCGAATGGTGGATGCATTCTCTCGACCATAATAACGACTCCTTTAACTTATGTTTTATTTGGCAAGCTTCATTCGCCAGGGCCTCGAGATCATAAGATCGCTCTTTGCGGAAATAATCATTTTTTGTTCTTGTGTTTTTCTTTATTGTATCAGCCGGAAATTCTTATCTCAAACAAATAGCCTTGCACCTTCATTATGTCCAATTTCAAGGACAATCCCGCTTGTTATGAGTAACAAAGCGGGATTGTCGATTAACAAATATTAAGCATAGAATAAGCTGGTAACTTTTTTTACATAATTTTGTGTTTCTTTAAAAGGAGGGATTCCTCTATATTTATCAACGTTTCCTGGTCCGGCGTTATAGGCTGCTAATGTAAGCTCAATATTTCCGTTATATTTGTCAAACAGTTTCTTTAAATACTTGCTTCCAGCGAGAATGTTTTCTTCAGGATCAAAAATGTTTTGAACACCTAATTCCCGTGCAGTTTCAGGCATAAGCTGCATAAGTCCTGAAGCACCTGCACGACTGACAGCATTTGGATTGAAATTCGATTCCTGCTTAATAACTGCTTTAATAAGCTTGGCCGGAAGCTCGTAGATGCTTGCTGCCTTTTCGATCAGGCTGTCATAATTGGTTTTGCAGCCTGACAATTTTGTTAGCTGGATTGGCGGCAGATTAGGACCATTGAACACGGGAACGGCTGAATCTGCCGTTTGTGCCGATGCCGACAATCCTTTTTGTGGATTTGAAAGTGATGAAAGTTCTTCTTCCTCAATAAAATCAGTTAACAGCTCTTGAAATAGTGAAGAATTATTTGAAGTTTGCAAAGGCTGGTTGAAATACTGAAGAGCTTGTAATTCAAGCATTGCTTTTAACATTTCCACATTCATCAAACAAGTTCTCCTTACGAAATTATAAGTTGTTTTTTGCTTTGAAAAACCGTTTTATTTTGTTTTCAGTATTTCGTAACGGAATATTCAGTTCATTGAGCAAATCCATAAAAATTTTTTGACCTTCTTCTCTATTAGTTACCTCATATTCTATCTCAAAATCTTCCTTATTTAAATAGTAACTGTGGTCAAAAACAAGCAAACCTCCTTTATATTTTTGTTCTGCTCTTAAGGTTGTTAAAGAGCCAAGGTATTCTAAATCTGAAAGGTTTATGTTTAAATTCTGTAGTATTGTCCTAATTTTCCCTTCAGGAAATGTTAGGTGACGAAGCATTTTTTCTGCTTCATAGGAATTGATTTTCTGATTCGTTTCAAGCAGCCCTCCATCTACAGGCTGCTTTAATGTCAATTCAAAAAAGCCGTTTTTTTCTCTTATCCGCAAAGCCGAACCCAGTTCCTTTAATGAAAATAGATCAGTATCAAAATAATGATTGATTTGTTTGGAAAAATTTGTGCTTTTTATATGAAAAACTTTCTGAATACGTTGAAATTCGTCTTTCGTAAGCAGGTTTTTAAATTCAATTTCAATTTGCTGAGACAATTTTGTTCTCTCCTCACGATTTCATTCACTATTATAATATCAAAAAATCAGGAAAATAATTGCTTTAATGTTTCAATTTTGGGAGAAATGAATTCTATATGATAAAATAGGAAAGAGCATGGAGGTTGATGATAACATGAAACAAAAAATTCATATTCAAAGTGCGCAAATAAAGGAAAATCAATTACTTCTGGAGACAGAATCGCCCATTTCTGATTTAAAAGCTGTCGGCCAGATCCTAGTTGATTCTGATAATTTTTCTTTTATTTATCTAACAGAAAATAAGGATGATTATACATATATTGTACTTTCTGAGTCATGCTGGGCACAATTAAGGGAGGCGCTTGATACTGAGATTCCTGCTTATTTAGTCGGCCAAGGTGAAACACTTGAATTAATAAATTTTCATAATGAGTTAAGGTACTTGATCGAAAATATAAAGGGGAATAGTAACTACGGAGAGGAAATGGTTGAAAAAGTGGAAAACACTTTTTAAATTTGTTCAAAAAACATCCGTTCACAATGTTTAATGATTTACGATAACCGGATGAGGTGATTTTATTAGTGAAGCATTGGGATTTGTTTTTAGCACCATACAAACAAGCTGTGGAAGAACTTAAGGTAAAACTTAAAGGTATGAGAAGCCAATTTGAACTGCATTCGACTCACTCGCCAATTGAATTTGTTACGGGAAGAGTGAAACCTATTGCCAGTATTTTAGATAAAGCAAACCAAAAAGGCATTCCTCTTGACAGATTAGAAGAAATGCAGGATATTGCCGGTCTGCGCATGATGTGCCAGTTTGTTGACGATATTATGCGGGTTGTCGAGCTTTTAAGAAACAGAAATGATTTTGAGATTGTTGAAGAGAGAGATTATATTTCACATAAAAAAGCAAGCGGATACAGATCTTATCATGTCGTGATCCGTTATCCTGTTCAAACAATAGAAGGAGAAAAGAAAATCTTAGCGGAAATTCAAATTCGGACACTTGCGATGAATTTCTGGGCAACCATTGAACATTCTCTGAATTATAAATATAAAGGACAATTTCCTGAAGATATACGGATTCGATTGCAAAGAGCAGCCGAAGCGGCTTTTCTCCTTGATGAGGAAATGTCGCAAATTAGGGGAGAAATCCAAGAAGCCCAGGCATTTTTTACACGGAAGAAAGAATTGCAGCAAGATGGAGACATGTAACGTTATTCCGCTTTGATTATTAATAAAAAGAGGAGTTTTTGTTCAATGAAATTTGCGTTTACGACTAAAGGGGATCCAAAATCGAACACTCTTATGCATAAAATGAGATCTCAATTATTGGAATTTGATCTTATTTACGATGAAGATCAGCCGGATATTGTTATTTCTGTCGGAGGAGACGGTACATTATTATATGCTTTTCACCGGTACAGCAGCCGTCTTGACAAAACTGCGTTTGTCGGTGTTCATACGGGGCACCTTGGTTTCTATGCTGACTGGGTGCCTGATGAAATCGAAAAGCTAGTGATTGCCATTGCGAAAACTCCTTATCAAGTGATTGAGTATCCTCTATTAGAAGTCATTATCCGCTACCAGCACGGAGGAAAAGAAACACGATATTTGGCATTAAATGAATCCACTGTTAGAGCTGTTGAAGGCACACTTGTCATGGATGTTGAAATCCGCGGAGATCATTTTGAACGGTTTCGCGGTGATGGGCTTTGCATTTCCACACCGTCAGGAAGTACAGCATATAATAAGGCGCTGGGAGGGGCCATTCTTCATCCTTCTATCTCAGCAATTCAGGTAACGGAAATGGCGTCGATCAACAATCGGATTTTTAGGACAGTCGGTTCTCCGCTCATATTGCCTTCCCACCATACATGTATGCTGAAGCCGGTCAATGAACCGGATTTCCAAATTACCATTGACCATTTGACGCTTCTTCATAAAGATGTTAAGTCAATCCAATATAGAGTGGCTGATGAGAAAATCCGGTTTGCGCGATTCAGGCCTTTTCCTTTTTGGAAAAGGGTACGCGATTCATTTATATCAGATAAAAATTAATTGAAAACAGGGCTGATTTATGAGAACAAACTGTTTTACTCTTACTTGGAAAATCGACAGTAATGAAGAAGGGATCTTAGTCAGAGAGTTTTTAAAGGAGCAGAATATTTCGAAAACAGCTTTAACTGATATTAAATTTCATGGCGGAAAAATAATCGTTAATGAAAAAGAAGTTACCGTACGTTATAAACTTTCGGAAGGAGATATTTTAAAAGTTATTTTTCCGGAAGAGAAGCCAAGTGAAGGGGTTGCTGGGGAAGAAATTCCTCTGGAAATCCTTTACGAGGATGAGTACCTGCTTGTTATCAATAAGCCTTCCGGCATGAACACCATACCTTCTCGGGAACACCCTTCAGGTAGTCTGGCGAACGCTTTAGTCGGATATTATAACAAAATAGGTCTTATATCGACTTCTCATATTGTAACCCGTCTTGACCGGGATACATCCGGTATTGTTTTGGTTGCAAAATACCGCCATATTCACCACCTGTTCAGCAAACAACAAAAGAGCGGGCTCGTAAAAAGAACATATGAAGCGTTTGCAGAAGGTTTTTTTATGCAACGCCAGGGAAAAATTGAAGAACCGATTGCAAGAAAATCAAACAGTATTATTGAAAGAGAAGTAAATCCTAACGGGCAATATGCTTGTACATACTACAAAGTGATCAAGGAATATTCATCTTTTTCGCATGTTCAATTGCAGCTGGAAACAGGTCGGACCCACCAAATCCGCGTCCATCTTTCATATCTTGGACATCCGCTTCTTGGCGATAATCTCTACGGAGGAGACACATCAATAATGAAAAGGCAGGCATTACATTGCTGTAAGCTAGTTTTCTTTCATCCGTTTCAAAAAAAAGACATGGAATTTCGTTCTGAGATGCCGGAGGACATGAGAAAATTGTTATTAAAGAGTGAAAAGGGGCTATCCGGAAGATGAAAACCATTCATCTACCGGGACAGCCTCTTTTTCTATTTCAAACACTTAATTAAAACTCCTGAATTTTTCCGCTATATAAGGCATTGATGATGGAACAGATACAATTTCCATCTCCGGATACCTTAGCGCGGAAAGCTTACCGCCAAACACAGCACCAGTGTCAATATTATACGTTTTGTTTATGACCCTTACTTCCTTAACAGGGGTATGGCCATAGACAATATACGCTTTACCGTTATATGATTTTGCCCAATCTCTTCGAACAGGCGTTCCGTCAGGATTCGTCTGCCCGGTTATATCACCATACAATACAAATGTCTTAACTTTTGAATTGTTTTTTCCAATTAAATCTTCCCTGATTCCGGCATGGGCGATCACTAATTTTCCATTATCAAGTACCTGATAAAGTGGAGCATTTTCATATAAGTCGATAAATTTTTTTCTGATGTTTTTTTGTTCAAGTGATGATAATGAATTGTATTCAGCAACAGTTGTTTCCAGACCGTGCGTAATTTGTACTTTATTTCCTAAAAAAAAGCGGTAAAGTTTATTGCAGTGATTTCCTGGAACATAAAAAGACAGTTTTCTCTTTAAAGCTAATTCCCACACGGTTTCGACCACTCTTAAACTTTCTGGGCCGCGATCCGTTAAATCACCAACAAATGCAAGTTTTCTATCGCTTTTATGCAAAGGAACCCCTTCTGACCAATCATATCCGAGTTTCTTTGTTAAATGAACGAATTCATTAAAACAGCCATGAATGTCACCAATTATATCAAGTTTCATATTCGAGCACCCTTCCTTGCATTTTTTCGCTTGTTTAAAAAAATGAATCTTTATTAAAAATACTCTTTTTTAAGGGATTTACACAAATTGTTATCTTCAATATTAGTGAGGTAGTGAAAATACTTTAGAGGAATTCTTTTCATTTTGCGAAAAATGTATTAAGATTAGTACTAGGTATTAATAACATGTAATAAATAGGAGGATATAATTAATGACTCTTTCTTTAGCTGGAAAAACAATTGTAGTAATGGGAGTAGCTAATAAACGCAGTATTGCTTGGGGGATTGCTCGTTCCCTTCATAATGCCGGTGCCCGCTTAATATTTACATATGCAGGAGAAAGATTAGAAAAGAGTGTTCGCGAACTCGTAGAAACATTAGAAGGTGCTGAATCACTTATTTTACCATGTGACGTCACAAGCGATGAAGATGTAGCAAAATGCTTTGCAGAAATCAAAGAAAAAGTTGGAACGATTCATGGTGTTGCACACTGCATTGCTTTTGCTAATAAAGAAGAGCTTCAAGGCGAATATTTGAATACAACAAGAGAAGGTTTCTTGCTTGCCCACAATATTAGCTCATATTCTTTAACAGCTGTTGCAAAAGAAGCAAGAGGATTAATGACAGAGGGGGGGAGCATTGTCACTTTAACTTATTTAGGCGGTGAGCGTGTTATTCAAAACTACAATGTAATGGGTGTTGCAAAAGCATCTTTAGATGCAAGTGTACGATATTTAGCTGCTGATTTAGGAAAAGACGGGATTCGTGTGAATTCGATTTCAGCAGGTCCAATCAGAACTTTGTCTGCAAAAGGAATCAGCGACTTCAATTCCATTTTGAAAGAAATTGAGGAAAAGGCTCCGCTCAGAAGAACAACGACACAGGAAGAAATCGGAGATGCAGCTCTCTTCTTATTTAGCGAACTCTCCCGCGGAATAACTGGCGAAAATATTCATGTTGATTCAGGCTATCACATTCTTGGATAATCTCTAAAATGAGGCCCGCTTCAGATTGAAGCGGGCTGATTTTTTTGAGAAAAACTGAGTATTTGTTTTTTTAATTGGCTCATAAATCTTAAAAAGTGGCTTATAAAAAGTGAAAAGTGGCTTATAAATCTTAAAAAGTGGCTCATAAAAATTGAAAAGTGGCTTATAAAATTTAATAAGTGGATTATAAATCTTAAAATTCGCTCATAAAAAACGAAAATTGGCTCATAAAACTTTAAAACTAGTTCATAAATGCATAAAGTTCGGCGAATAAAACTGTTCAAAATTTCATGGAAACGAATAATCAACCTACAATCATTCATTACATACATATAATGATGTATCACCATTTCTTTAGGAAGGGGGATATGGATGGAGAAAAAGGATTCAAGCAGGCCATTATTATATCAATTCCAGCTCAAATTTCATATGCAGGAAACATTTCACAAAACATTAGAGGACGAAATAGAATCCGCCGAAGAAAAAAGAGGCGAGGATGCCGAAACGGCCTTGAACGAAGAATATTTTTCAGCAAACTTGAATACGGATGAAGTTGTGCAAAAGCTTAGAAAAATGCTAGGAGACAAGTTTAATGAAGAGGTAAAGCAGGTTCTATTGACGCCATGGTTTGAAAATGTTGAAAGTATGGAGACATCAAACAACAGAACAGAAAATAAAGAAGAGTCCCAATTAGAGGAACAACCAGTTGAGGAGGTGTGAAGAATGGTTTTAGAAGTGACTATTTGGAACGTTATTATGATGGGGTTAGCTTCTTTTCGCCTCACAAGACTGATTGTGTTTGATCAAATCACGTTTTTTTTCAGAAAACCTTTCTTTGAAGAGATTACGGAAGTCAATCCAAACGGAGAGGAGGAAGTTTATTTAGCGCCAAAACAGCATGGCTTCAAAAAATGGATGGGAGAATTATTAAGCTGCTATTGGTGTACTGGGATCTGGGTAAGCATGTTCGTTATACTTCTTTATTTTCTTGCACCCTTTTATGGAGAAATAGTTATTTTAGTTATGGCTGTTTCGGCAATTGGATCAATTATTGAAGTCTTCATAAGCAAACTTTTAGGCAATTAAAATATTGGAATTAATGGAAAATTTTATAAATTATTTCTGCGCGCAAAACTTCGTATTGCAGTTGCGGCAAAAGAAAACTCATTAACTAACTGTCTCAATTCTTTCAGAGACAGTTTTTTATTGGAGAAATGAAGACGATCAACAATAATTTACCTTCATAAAAAAAACAATCATGCAAACAATAAGAAGCGCAAGTGATAACACAAATTTCATTTCTTACATAGGAAGGGAAACGAATGAAGAGAAGACGAATAGTTACGTTTTTCATGCTAATAATGATTACGATTGTATGTTTATTTGGGGCTGGATGCGAGGGTAATGAAGTGGGAAAAAAGAGCAGTCTGGCTCTTATAAAGACAACCAATCCATCTCCGCAAGTGATTGGAAGCAAACAAAAGGATAAAGACGTTGCAGAAAAAGTAAAAAAAGATGTTATGTCATATAAAGAAATTTATGATGTAGCTGTTGTGAAAGGGAAAAAAGATATTCTCGTTGTATACAAAGTGAAGCATTTGCATCGATTCAGAATGAAAAAAATTGAAAAAAACATTAACAAGATTCTTGAGAAGAAATATTCAGACGAAAATTTTACAGTTTCAAGCGATTATAAAATTTTTCTTGAAGCTGTTCAATTAAAGGAAAAAATGAAGGATCCGGACTATTCAGAGAAGGATGCCGAAAAGAGGCTAAAACGAATTATCAGCTTAAAGAAAGAATTAACATAGGAAGGGGATAAGTGAATGGGGAACAAGAAAATGCAAAAAATGACACCTCAGCAACAGCAGTACCAGCAGCTTGAACAAAAACATGAGCTGAAGCGTCCTGTGCTGAAAAATTGTATAAAAGCGTTTTTTGTCGGCGGCATTATTTGTGCAATTGGCCAAGCAATTACTTATTTTTATATTTACTTTTTCAATTTTACAGAACAAACGGCAGGAAATCCAACTACTGCTACATTGATATTCCTTTCTATGCTGCTAACAGGATTTGGCGTCTATGATAGACTCGGGCAATTCGGAGGAGCAGGAAGTGCTGTACCGGTAACAGGATTTGGAAATGCCGTTATTTCAGCTGCCATCGAACATCGGACAGAAGGTTTTGTTTTTGGAGTAGGCGGAAATATGTTTAAATTGGCTGGCTCGGTTATTCTTTTCGGAGTGTTTGCTGCTTTTCTAGTTGCTTTAATAAAAACATTATTAATGATGTGGGGGGCTTTATAATGCTTGCGGGAAAACAATCGTGGGTATTTTCAAATCGGCCTGCAATCGCGTCGACAGGTGTGTCCGGGGGCCCATTTGAAGCAAACGGCAAGCTTGCTGAAGATTTTGATATCCTCCATGAAGACTTGTGGATGGGAAAAGATTCTTACGAAAAGGCGCACAGCGTTTTGCTAGAAGAGGCAATCGAAACAGCGCTGAAAAAGAAAAACTTAGAGAAAGATAAAATTCATTTTTTGCTCGCAGGCGATCTTATTAATCAAATTACCCCATCAAGTTTTGCAGCGAGAACAATGCAAATCCCGTATTTAGGGATGTTTGGTGCTTGTTCCACTTCCATGGAAGGATTGGCTTTAGCTTCATTTATTGTCAATTACGGAGGAGCAGAATATGTGATTACCGGAGCCTCCAGCCATAACGCTGCGGTGGAAAAGCAATTTCGCTATCCGACAGAATATGGCGGCCAAAAGCCTCCGACCGCTCAATGGACGGTCACTGGAGCAGGTGTAGGGCTAATAACTGCTAATTCTAATCAACAGGAACCTGTACCGGTCACGACATCAGCGACAATTGGCAAGGTGATTGACATGGGGTTAACAGACCCTTTTAATATGGGCGGCGCGATGGCTCCTGCAGCAGCCGATACAATTATTGCCCATTTTAAAGATTTGCAGCTTGATCCTTCTTATTATGATTTGATTGCAACTGGAGACCTTGGCAAAATCGGGCAGGGAACTGCGTATGAATTATTGGCGAAAAGCGGTTTGGAAATAAAGAAAGAACAGTTTCAAGATTGCGGTTTAATGATTTATAAAGATGATCAGCCAGTCCAGTCTGGAGGAAGCGGAGCCGGCTGTTCGGCGACCGTTTTATATGGGCATTTATACAACCAAATGAAAAGCGGAAAATTCAAACGAATCCTTCTTGTAGCAACGGGCGCGTTATTGTCACCATTGTCATTTCAGCAAAAAGAATCAATTCCATGTATTGCTCATGCAGTCTCAATTGAAATGCAAGTATAAAGGAGGGAGTTTACAATGCTTGCGATGTTTTTTTGGGCATTTGTAGTAGGAGGTTTGATTTGTGTTTTTGGACAGTTGTTATTTGATGTCGCGAAATTAACTCCAGGTCATACATTGAGTTTGCTTGTTGTGATTGGAGCTATTTTGGATGGTCTTGGCTTGTATGAGCCATTGGTTGATTTTGCAGGAGCTGGCGCGACCGTGCCTATAACAAGCTTCGGAAATTCTTTAGTCCACGGGGCTCTTCAGGAAGCAGAACAGCACGGCATAGTCGGGGTGCTTACGGGCATGTTCGAAGTAACAAGTTCAGGAATCTCAGCTGCAATTGTTTTCGGTTTTATTGGAGCTCTTTTGTTTAAGCCAAAAGGGTAAAGAACAGTCAGAACAGACAGGTAATCATAAAGAGATTTTTGTTATGCATGGATGTATTCAAGAGAGGTTCAAGCGTAATGTAAATATAAAATGATTATATCCTGTTTGCAAAAGTATTTTTTTTAGGGGGAAAAGCGCCGTTCTTTGAAAAATAAAATGAAGATTAAGCAAATGACCTTCTTGACATTTTGAAAGCTGCCGAAATTTCCTATTCAGCCGCCTATACACATTATAGTTGTCTCACATATGTTAATAAAGACTAAAATCAAAGTGAGGTGACAGACATGGGTTTTTACGGCTACGGTGGCGGATGCGGATGCGGCGGATACGGCTACAGAGGTTATGGCTACGGCGGTGGTTATGGCTCCACGTTCGTGTTAATCGTCGTATTATTCATTTTGTTAATTATTGTAGGAACTAGCTTTTACGGATAAAGAAAAAGATGCCGTCTCAAAAAGAGGCGGCATTCTTATTTTTAATAAAAAACACACCTTTTCTGCCTCCATTCATACTATAAAAGTAGTAAAAAGGAAGCGTGGTGTTTCATAATGGATAATGGATTTTTTAAAAATGTTGAAAAGAAAACCGGCGTAAACATGAAAGATATTTTGGATTTAGCAAATTCTTTGCAAAACGCAAACTTTAATGACGAAAAAACGATAAGAGGCGTTATCCGAAGAGTTTCCCAAATTGCAAAAAAACCTGTTTCGAAGGAAATGGAAGAAAAAATAGTTCAATCAATAATTAAAGATGGCAAAAAACTTGATTTTAACTCCATATCAAAAATGATTAATGACAAGAAGTAACAGAACCTTACGGGTCAGCCTTTTTCTGATTTATCGTGTAAATCGGAAAGTGGCTCACCCCTATTACATAGTTTAACAAACACTGAAAAAGGGGATAGAAAAATATCAGATGGTATAGAAAAAAATGGCATGTTAATAAAGAGGGGTGATGGATCATGGGATATATTTTTCCATCAGGTTATGATCAATATCATCAATATGCAGTGCGTGAACTAGGAAATAAGAACCGGTCTTTTCGATTTTTGCCGGTTGCAAGGATAAACAGAGAAGGAAACGGATTAATTCCATTCCAGGCTCTCAATGCGGATAAACGAATTTTTGCAGAAAAGGAAATTGCTTCAGGAAATAAGTATACGATCAGCAGAAAAACGATTGAAAAGACGTACGCCGAAGTAACAGGGATAGGAAAACATTTTTGCGAAATATTTTAACCAAATGAGAAGGGAAGGGAGTATTAATGACGTAATGAAATGAAAAAACCCAGCCAAAAAGTCTTTCATTTGGCTAGGTCGGATTACCGTTTTTTCATTGTGAATTTTTTTTGGAAAACTTCATAAAGATTTTTTCATTGTTCTGTGCGGAATTCCCGCATCCAAAAATTCGTCGGAAATTACTTCATAGTTTAAGCGCGTATAAAAAGGGATGGCGTGCGTTTGCGCATTTAATTTTAAGGTTGTAAAACCCTTTTCTTTTGCAAAGGATTCGATTTTTTCCATAATCGCCTTTCCGGCCCCACTTTTCCGGTATTCTTTTAATACACAAATCCGTTCTACTTTTCCATAACCGTCCAATTCACGAAAACGCCCGGCACCAATCGGCTGCCCATTTTCATAAGCAACAAAGTGGGTTGATGATGATTCGAATTGATCAATTTCTTCTTCTTCAGAAACATTTTGTTCGTCAATAAAAACCTTTTTGCGAACAGAAAATGCATCCATAAGCTCTTCATCTGTTTCAACAACTTTTACGTGCACGTCTTAATTTTCCTTTCCTAGGCGAAATGTTTCATAAACAGTCCATGAACCATTTTCAAGTTGATACAAAAGGTGAAAACGGTCAACCGTCTCCTCATGATCGACTGATTGCATTCTCAATGAGCCATAAACATCAGAATACTCGTCATTTGATAATTCTTGGCCGATTGTAATATGCGGCACAAAAGAATACTCCGGTTTTTCATTAATAAACTCAGTGTGAAGATCATTGTATAAATTTTCAAGCTCTTTTGTTTTCTCTACTTTTAAATAAATGACATTGTTTACTGGATAAAAAGAACTGATCTTTAATACCCGCAAACGAAAAGGGCTGTTTTTTTCAGCAATTTTACTTAGCCTTTGAGACATTTCTTTCGCTTGTTCTTCCGTTGCTTCAAAGGCGCTTTTTAATGTCAAATGTGGAGGAATCAGAGCATAGTGCGGATCATACCGTTTGCGATACGAGTTAGCGAAATCTTGAAGTTTTTTTGACGGGAAAATAGCAATACCGAATTTCATACCAATACCTCCAATTTTAGGATCTATGCAAACAAGATTTTTAACTAAAAATACAAACAGCCACCTAATAAGAGAAAATTAAAATATAAATGATATTATAACAAATTTTTGGAATATCTACAGATATTATACTCATCCTTTTATGAAAAAGCACACGATAACTGTATTAAAAATTAGGTAATAATAGGTCAAACATTGCTTTTGCGCTATTTAAAATACTATTCAAGTGATCATGATATAAGAAATGCGGATTTATATAAAACGAAGAGAACCCGCCTTTTAAAAAAGAGCCGGGTTTATTTAAATACTTTTAGCTTCTAGTCTTCGTGCAATAATTGAAAGTGTGTAGTTAACTAAAAAGTACATGAATGCCACCAAAAGAAAGATTGGAATGATGTATGAAGTTTTTTGGCCGTTAATAATTTGTGCATTATGGGTGAGTTCCGGAAGTGCGATAATGACGGCAAGTGATGTGTCTTTTAACAGCGAAATAAACTGGCTGACAATTGGCGGTACCATTCTTCGAAGCGCTTGAGGCATAATAATGTACATAAGTGTCTGGAAATAGGTAAGCCCTGATGAACGGGCCGCCTCTATTTGCCCCTTATCGATCGAATTTAAACCGCTTCGAATAATTTCCGATAGCATGGCTGATTCGAAAATTGTTAAAGCTGTTATTGCGGATACAGTGATGCTAAGTATAATACCAATGTCCTGTAATGCAAAATATGTAAAGAAAATAATCAATAGGAGCGGCAAATTTCTGATTGTTTCAACGATTACGGCGAGTAATTTAGAAACAACAGGTATTTTCGCATATCTTAACGTTCCTATCAATCCTCCGATTAGAAAACTTAAGATGATTGAAAAAAAGGCTACTTTGAGCGTCACATAAAAGCCTTCAAGCAGAAATTTTAGATGGTCGGGTGAGTATGCACCAATAAAATCCATTCCGTCGCCTCCTTCAATTGTTCTTTGACAGGCGTCTTTCGAGATATCCGACACCAAGGCTTAATGGAACAGTAAGGATTAAATAAAACAATGCGACAAATATATAAACATCAAAAACAACTAATGTTTTAGAAGAAACAAGGTCTGCATAATACATAAGATCCAGCCCTGCCACCACTGCTAATATGGAAGAGTTTTTAACTAGATTAATGAATTGGTTTCCTATTGGAGGTATAACAATTTTAATGGCTTGAGGCAAAATAATAAATCTCATTGCCTGATTGTATGTTAAACCTGAGGATCTTGCCGCTTCCATTTGACCTTTTGGTACAGCCTGGATGCCTGCGCGAATGGCTTCGGCAATAAAAGCTGCCGTATAAATGGAAAGGGCGATCGTTCCGGCTGTAAACCCGCTAAATGTGAAACCAATTACTGGAGTTCCGATAAAGAAGAAAAAGGTAATAATTAACAGAGGAATATTTCGAATAAATTCAACGTATGCAGTGCCGATCCAGTTCAAAGGTTTAATCGGTGAAATCCTCATAATTGCAATAATCGTCCCGAGCATGAAGCTCGCCGCTAGCGCAATGACGCTAGCAAGGACCGTGTTTTTAAATCCCTCCAGATACATATCAATATTTTCTGTCAATATTGAGAAATCCAGCATGTAAAACACCTCTTTCAGCTAGAGGCTGACCCAAAAATAAGAGCCAAGCATCCTTCGCAGATAAATATTGAAACCATGATCAATGTTTCTGCAATATTTAGTAACTGCACACGGGTGCCAGGAACTTATAGGGCAGCCTCTTCTAGAAGATTCCTTTATTTTGAAAAATCTTTCTTAATCCATTTTTTGTAAATCTTGTCATACTCACCATTAGACTTGATTGTTTTTAGTGCTTTGTTAAGTGCATCAAGAAGTTCTTTTTCTCCTTTTCTCACCGCGATTCCGTATGGTTCATCGGTAAATGTTCCTCCGACAATATGGTAGGAAGGATCCTCATCAGCCATCCCATAGAGAATGGCGTTATCAGTCGTGAGAGCGTCACCTTGCCCTGATTTTAGAGCTGTAAAGGCTTCTGCATAGTTTTCAAACTCCAATACTTTTGCCTCCGGGGCTTTTTCACGGATGTTTTGGGAAGATGTGGAACCTTTTACTGCTAATACTGTCGTTCCTTTTTTAAGGTCTTTTAATCCCTTAATCGGACTGTCCTTTTTAACAAGGAGCGATTGGCCTGCTTTAAAGTATACATCAGTGAAATCGACTTCTTTTTTGCGTTCTTCTGTAATTGTCATTGTTGCAATAATCGCATCAATATCACCTTTTTGAAGCAAAGGAATCCTTGTTTTTGAAGTAACCTCTTTAAATTCTACTTTTGACTCATCCCCGAGGATCTGCTTCGCCAGCGCCTTGGCAATATCTATATCAAATCCTTCTACTTCTCCGGTGCTTGGATTTTTTAGCCCGAACAATCTAGTATCGTTCTTAACACCAAAAATGATTTTATCGCGTTTTTTGATGGTTTCGAGTGCGTTTTTGGCACCCTCATTTCCACCACCGTTCGTCTTCTCCGCATTGGTGCCACAGGCTGCCAGCATTGCAACTGCTAACAACGAAATGAATGCCAGTTTTAGAAACTTCTTTGATTTAGCCATGGTTATTCCTCCTAAAATTAATGATATAATATACGGCTGAGAAAAATTTTCGCCCTTTCTTCTTTCGGGTTGGAAAAAAACTCAGCCGGTGTTGCTTCTTCAAGAATCTGTCCATGGTCCATAAAAACAATTCTGTCAGCTACTTCTTTTGCAAATCCCATCTCGTGAGTGACAACTACCATTGTCATGCCTTCTTTTGCGAGTGTTTTCATCACATCGAGCACTTCTCCAATCATTTCAGGATCGAGAGCAGAGGTTGGTTCATCAAAAAGCATGATCTCTGGCTTCATCGCAAGACCTCTTGCAATCGCAACCCTTTGCTGCTGCCCTCCGGAAAGTTGGGAGGGATAGGAATTTGCTTTATCAGGTATTCCAACCTTCTTTAAATAAAATTCTGCTGTTTCTATTGCCTCTTTTTCAGATTTTCCCAGCACCTTTATTGGCGCAAGAGTGATGTTTTCAATCACCTTTTTATGAGGGTATAAATGAAAATGTTGAAAAACCATTCCAATATTGCGCCTTAATTTATTAATGTCAGTTTTCTTATCATTAACGGAAATACCATTAACCGTTAAAGTTCCGCTTGAGATCGTTTCAAGCCCGTTAATGCAGCGAAGCATCGTACTCTTTCCCGATCCGGAAGGTCCGATTACGACAACAACTTCTCCTTTGCTGATTTTTAGATTAATATTTTTTAAAACATGAAAATCTCCGTAATATTTGTTTACATTATCAAAGACTATCATCTTTTTCTCCTCTTACAAAAACTATTTATAAAAATTAGAATAATTACTAAAATCAATTTATTCAGAAAAATTTTAATATATTAAAATTATAAACGAGTACGCCGGAAATCGTCAAACCATTCCATTAATACTGTTTTTTGATTTTATGCAAGTGAAAAGGCTATCATGTTTCCTAAGGAAACAAGCAGACGGCGTAATTCTCTTTCGTTTTGTAAATTTTTATTTTTCTTTAGATTGTGCATCGAAAAATAAATCATTTCTAATGACCCTTCGATTGCCTGTTTGAATAACCATCCATATTATTCTTCCACGAGGCGTTATGTGGTTCTTTTACATACGAGTATTTGTTTCTTACAAATGTGAAAATCAGAAGGCAGGATGTACTTTCAAAATCATTAAAATTCATAAATTATGGGGGAATGAATGTTTTTCCCCACTTAAAACAAAATACTAATTTTATTAAAAGAGTCTTGACTTTCTACATATAATGAATATAATTAAATACGTGGCTGTAAAAGAATTAGATATGAAAGGGTTTGTAGCCATTTATAGACAATTTTAATATGATCTGTTAGCTCAGCTGGGAGAGCACAACCTTGACAGGGTTGGGGTCGGCGGTTCGAGCCCGTCACAGATCATCACAAGAATTCCTGACATTCAATTTGATGTCAGGACTTTTTTTGTGTATTAATGCGAACATATGTGCTATTATATGTTCATAAAAATAATTTTTCAACGGTAATATGTAACTTATTAAAAATTAAAAGTTATTATGGTGCAAGTTGTCAAATCTCTAAAAAATTAGTTACAAAGCACATGTTCATGTATTGTTGGTAAAAAAATTATAAATGAGGAAGCAAAAAAGGATACTTATAAATATACAAGAGGGATCTAGGCGATTTTAGAGGATCTGGATCAATTGGAAATTCTTCTAGAAAGAGCTCTTACTATAAATTTACGAGGAGGATTCAGGTGAAAAGAGTCTGGGCTTTTTATCGTGTTTCTACCAGAACTCAGGCATTTCACCATGATATTAAACTTCAAAGAATGGCCTGTTTGTCGTTTATTGAACATAATCCTGAATGGATGCTTTGTAGGGAATTTAAAGAACTTGCCGTCTCCGGGTATAAAAGGGATATTTATTCTCGTGAATATTTGAAAAGGATCGTAAGAGGAGCTAAAAGTAAAGAGTTTGATGTATTAGTTGTTTTTATGCTTGACCGGTTAGGAAGAAAAGTAGAAGATATGAAGAAATTCTATAATATTCTACGTGAACATGGCATAGAGATTTGGTCCGTAGTTGAGGGTGAAATAAAAAATTTTCATTTGAATGAATTCTTTTATTTCCAACAAAGTTTTAAAGAAGTCGAGAAAATTTCAACAAGAGTGAAAATTAGAACTGAGCAATTAAATAAAGAAGGAAGTTTTACAGGAGGAACTCCTCCATTTGGATACCGACTAGAAAAGAAAAATGGCAAAACTGTTTTGGCAATTAATCCTGAAGAGTCACAAATAGTAAAGGAAATTTTTAATTTAGCTTACGAAAATCGTTATGGCTGTAGTAAAATTGCTCAAATCCTCAATCAAAAAGAAATTAAAACAAGATCTAAGAAAATGTGGATTTATAGTACTATATCCAGGTTACTCCGAAATCCTATTTACATCGGGCAACAAGCATATAACAAAACCGATGATAGAGGACGAAAAATTGAGAGGGACCAGTGGAAGCTAAAACCTAAGAAATTGGAATTAGTCATTATTCCAGATAATGTTTTTTATGGTGTGCAACAATTATTGGATAAAAGAAAAGCCTTATTAAAGACAAGTAATAATTCGGTCAAGGAAGAGTTTTTGCTAAACGGAATAGCAACCTGCGGATATTGCGGACGAAAATTAAAAGCTGAAAATAACTATAACTCTTATTATTGTCCAATAACTGGGGAGAAATTTAAAAGAATTTACAGGCGATATGTATGTGAACATGCAAAAAACAAATTAGAATTTCACGGACAAAGGGATTTTGGTGCTGATAAATATGAAAGATTGGTGATATCCCAAATTATACAATTAATTAATAACAAAGAAATAAAAATCAAGAATGAAAATAGCTTAATAAGTCAAAGAAAGGAATGCTTAGCACAAATTAATTTTCTAAAACAAAAACTTCAAGAAAAATATTTATTACTTTTTGCAGCAAGAAAAAATAATTGTAACCTATCCGAAATTGAAAAGGACATAGAAAATCTTAATAATGATTTAGAAAAACGTGAGAAACACTATAAAGACTGCACATTAAAGTTGAAAGAATTAACGGTGCTTAAAGAAGAATTGCCGATATGGGAAGAGAATTTTCGTAAGGGTAATTTTGCTATGAAAAGAGAGATGCTCAATCGGATAATTGAAAATCTTCTGTTAAGAAAGGATACTTGTGAACTTAAATTAAACGTTTCTATGTCATTTAATTAAAAACTGATAAAATGCTATAGATTAAGGTTTTATCACCGTTATGACACCATTTAGCTACCTTGACAGGGTAGAGGTCGCTGGTTCGAGCCCAGTCGGAATCATCAAAACGAGAAGCTTGAAGTCCTTGTGTATCAAGGGTTTCGAGCTTTTTCGTTTTATTAGCGGTTGTGTTAAAACCTCCATGATTTAAAAATTTGCACAAAACTTGCACCTTTAGTTAACTAAAGGATTTTGACTCTGTTTTAAAAGGGCATTTTCAAATTTCTCTGCCGCTTGCTCTTGTAAATCATCACTGACATGTGAGTATAAATCTAAAGTTATATCGACCCGGGAATGCCCCAACCGCTCGCTAACCACTTTCGGATTTTCGCCTTGTTGCATTAGGATTGTTGCATGTGTGTGCCGTAAATCGTGAAAGCTAATGCGTGGTACATTTGCTTCTTCGATCAAACGATAAAATTGTCGTAATAAGTTGCTCGGATCAAGAGGTTTTCCATCATCAGTGCAGACAACTAAATTATTGTCTTCGTATTGCATCCACAATTTCTCTTTCTGAAAATCTTGTTTTTGCTTATGTTTCTTTAACACATTTACAACATGCTGAGAAATTGAAATTTGTCTTTTGGATTTTTGTGTCTTAGGTTCTTTAAAAATTAAACCTTGATCCGATACAAAACAGAGGCTGCGTTAGATTCGGATCTTTTTATTTTCAAGATCTACGTCATTCCTTTTAGTCCTAAAACTTCTCCGCGTCGCATCCCTGTAAAAATTGCAAGAAAGTAAGGTATCTCAATAGAACGATTTTTAATCAAATTTAGAAATCGATTTACCTCATCTACTGTCCATGCCGTTTTTTCTGCACTTTTCACTTTGGGTGGTTTAGCATTCTTTACAGGATTCACTTTAACCATTGACCATCTTACAGCCTGATCAAATGCTTGATTGAGCAAATTATGCATATGTCGTATATATGCACCTGAATACCCAGCGTCTAATTTGTCCACATAAAAACAATCAATATCAAATGTTGTAATTTCATTAACCTTACTATGTTGAAAATGCTTTATAATATGGTTCTTGATGATATATTCCCTACTTTTTGCAGTCGTTATTTCTACGGTTTTTTTGTAAGAGGTATTAAACCACCTTTCCATGAATACAGGAAAATCTTCTGTACTTTCTTTAAAATAACTTCCCTCATCGACTTGTCTTTTGATTTTTAGAAGTTCTTTCTTTGCTTCAGTCTTTGTTCGGAACGGTCCGAAACTTGCTTGCTTTCTCTTACCGGTGGCCGAGTCTTTTCCAACATCGATTCGAAAATAAAATCCTTTTTTCTTTTCTTTAATTAACTTGTCAAAGTTCATCATTACACCCCATTCCTAGTTGGATGCTGGAATAGTGTGTAGTATGTGGTTAGGTAAATATTATCAAAATAATAATTTTTAGAAAAGCGTTACATTATTAAAAAGGAGAACATCATGATCTTGAAAAAATAAATATTTAGATTTTGGAAAGCCATACAATCCGCATCATATAACTAAATAAGATACAGTATAGCTTAACCATATAATATGAACAGTTAAAAAAACGTGGTGAATCGTTTTTGCTCATATGGTTATGAAGATCTGAATCGAAAAGTGGAATAGAGGGGGGAATATTTGAGTTTTTAATAAGTGATTGACTGTTTCAATCAATAAAAAGTGGAAGTGTGAAGGGGAATATAAAGAATTATTTTATTGATTTTTTTGGAAAATTGAATCTGTTAATCTTTATATTCTTATTTATGTTGTTCTTTGCTAGCTCACATTAGTTAAACTAATGGTATGCTTATTACGAAAAAGGAAAATTAGGTGATTGAGTTAAATTAAATTAGAAAGGATGTATATAGTGAAATTCGTATAATTCAATGATACGAACAGAATAGTAAACATTCACCCCGCAACATTTATTCACGGTTGTAGTGCCAGTGACGCACCAATTGAACCACTAGAAGAAAGGCTGTTTGTATTACCAGAAGGTACATATCCTTGGATCAAAATGTGGGATTACGGTGAAAAAGGATTAATGATTTTAGTTTCACCAAGACAAGACACTAAAGAAAATATATCGCTAGTTTTAAGTGCCTGCGCGTTAGCAGTCACTTTTATTTTTTCCGTACTAACTTGTCGGTCAAAAGCTGAAATTAAAGTAACTCTGTCGTTTGTAAGCTCAAAATGAAGGATGAGTATTAGTGCAGCCCATTATGATTTGGCGGGCTGCACTTTCTTTGTTTATAAACCAATTCCGAGATTATGAACCACTTTCTGGATTGATAATTCCCTGTTTGGATGTTATTCAGTTACTAATTTCTAAATACGGGGTTAATTTTTCATACGTTCTTAAAATATTCACAAATAATTAAGAACGATTTGTGACAATTTGTGAATATTTTTGAACAAGGTAAAAATCTCCTACATTTTGTCGATATATAAAGTAAAAGGCTCTCTTTTGGTCCTAGGTTTTAAATTTTCATATTTATTTGGCAAACTACTCGAAAGAGTAGGACGCAAAGCTAAAGGGGCTACATCTATTTATAAAAGATATGCCAGCCAGTTGCACTTCGTCTTAAGTTTCATTTTGATTCTTTACGAAGTTTTTTATTAAGATGATCTAGTCCAAGCACCTGCCCTCTTTAGTTTACTAGACTATAGAGGGCAGTTTTTTTATATAAGTTCAGATTGAAAAATAGACATAAGTAAGATGATCAAATGAAGTAAAAGAATAGTCCAAATGTTTTATACATATGTCTGAAAATCAATCTGTGTTTATATAAATTCAAGTAGCGAACAAGCATTTACATAAAAAAATGCTACTTCATATGAGGAGGAATAAAATGTGTTAAAAAACATGAATTTTTTCACCAAGAATATGCTGTTTTCGATAGTGAGTGTTGTAATTGTAGGAGTATCACTTGTTGGGATGGGTTATATTATCCAAGGTAATTTGTTAGAAAATCAGTTAAAACAGCAATCGGAAGAAATTACAAAATCTTGGATGAAGAAGATAGATGCTGATAAAGTAGAAAAAGCTTCTAAAACGGATGATATAAAAAGTAAAGAACATCAAGAGTTAACGACTTTATTAGATCAGTTAAGTGAATATAACCCAAATATTGCTCAAGGATACATATTTGGTACTGAATTGGCGGGGAAGAATGGAAATGAAACATCTATAGTGGCGAACCCCACCAAAATATGGGAGATGTTGCGAGAATCAGGATTAAAAGTAGGGGATATGTATACTCAGCCTGATGTAGTAGTGGAAGCAATTAAGAAATTAAAGAAAGAAAAGAAAGTTCAATTTACTAAAATTTATAAAGATGATTTGGGTACTTGGATGACAATTTTACATCCGATTATAAATAGTAAAGGTGAGGTATTTGCTTATTTTGGAGTTGACATAGATGCTTCAAACATAGCGGAAGGTCAAAAAGATTTATTGTTCAAATCAGGAATCTCGTTAATTGTTATTTTAATGTTACTAATTGTAGGGCAATACTTATTATTAAAAGTTTCATTAAAGCCGTTAACCAATTTAATGCAAGGTATTGAAGAAGCAAGTAAAGGAAATTTGAATATTTCAGTGAAAGAAGGGAAAGATGAATTAGGCCAAGTTAATCAAAAGTTTAATGGAATGATCAATGTAATAAAAGGTACGGTAAGTAGAATACTACATACTTCGAAAGAGATTGCCGAGAATTCGGAAAGACTTTATACATCGTTTGAAACAAGTTATAAAGCAGCTAACAATATTACAAACTCGGTAGAAATGGTACAAGAATTATTAGAACAACAAGCTCAATCTATTAATGAGTCTTCAGTTTCGGTGGAGCAGATTTCTAAAGAAATAATTAGCATTGCCAATTATACGAATGAAGTTTATGAGCTTTCTGAAGAGGTAACAAAGCTTTCTGAAAATGGGAAAAAGTCTACTGATAAAGTTGTAGAGCAGATGGAGAAGATTAATCATAATGTAGAAAATTCCGATAAAACAATAAGCGAGCTTGTTACTGTGTCGGATGAAATTCAAGAAATATTACAAGTAATAACCAGTATTTCAAATGATACAAATTTATTGGCATTAAATGCTTCGATTGAGGCTGCAAGAGCAGGTGAGCATGGGAAAGGATTTGCTGTAGTAGCAAATGAAGTGAAAAAATTATCGGAGCAATCTGCAAACTCGGTAGAGAGCATACAAAAATTGATTGATAAAGTAAAAGAACAAGTAAATAAAGTAGTAGATTCTATGGAAATCATAAAAAATGATGTGAGTGAAGGTATTGAAATTGCAGAAAGTACAAATGAAGTATTTGGGAAGATTTATGAATCTATATTGGAAGTAGCTAATAAATTGCAAGTAGTCTCTTCTTCCTCTGAACAAATTTCTGCAGGAGTTGAAGAATCGTCTGCTACGATTGTTGAATTGTCAAGTAACGCTGAAAATATTACTAAAAAATATGATGATATTGTAGAAAATATCCAAGAACAAGAAGCTTCGTTTGAAAATATAAAAGAGACAGTGAGTTACTTAACAGAAACATCAAAAGAATTAAAAACGCTTAGTGATCAATTTAACATATAATTGAAACCTCTAATAGGTGTTATTCAACAAGATATTCTACAAGAATGGAGGGCATTAAATGAAAAATATTGTAGAAGGATTTGAATTATCTGTAAAAAAATTTCCGGATCATATAGCGATTAAAGATAAGAATCGATATTTAACATATAAAGAACTAGATAAAGAATCGTCACGTGTAGCTGTGGAATTAGTAAAAAACGGACTAAAAAAAGGACAGTTTGTAAGCATTTTTCTTAAAAGAAGCGTTGATACCGTAGTGTCCATTTTAGGCATCTTAAAAGCTGGTGGAGTATATGTACCATTAGATCCAGCACATCCTGAAGAAAGAAATCGATATATTATCGAAGATACTCAATCACCATTTTTGATAACGAAATCAGATTGGCTAGAAAAAATTAAAAAACTAAATGTAAGTTCTAAAAATATATTGTTGGATCGTTTAGATGACAATGATGAAGATGTATCGGTAGACATTCAAGAAAATGACTTAGCTTATGTGATTTATACATCAGGTACTACCGGCAATCCTAAAGGTACTTTATTGAGACATGTCGGGGTATTAAATTTAGTTTCTTGGAAACAGAGAGTGTTCAATATTAGATCGGAAGATCGAGTTTTACAGTTTGCTACGTTTAGTTTTGATGCTTCTGTACCAGAAACATTTGTTTCCTTATTCAATGGTTCAATTTTGTATTTAATTGATGATGAGGAAAGAATGTCTGCTGAACATTTTCTTAAGACAATCGATAGAGAAGGAATTACTGTCATTCCTGCTATACCGACTGTATTTTGTAACCAGTTATCGAAATATGCTAAAACACATGGTAAACGGAAATTTGGAAAGGTAAGGGCTGTAGGAGTAGCAGGAGAATTGCTAACTGGTGAGGTTGCAAGAAACTTTAAAAGGCAGTTTGGAAATGAAACGACATTATTTAATTTATATGGCCCAACGGAAACGACGGTAGCGGCTTCGTATTATGAGGTACCTGATGAAATCGATGAAAATATGTATAGTGTTCCAATTGGAAAAGCAATTGATGGTACTAAGTTATATGTAGTTAATGAAAAAGGAGAGAGATGTAAAGTAGGCGAGATTGGTGAATTATGGATTGCATCTGTAGGTATATCTTTGGGTTATTTGAATCAACCAGAGAAAACAGCAGAAGTGTTTATTAAGAATCCTTTTGAGGATATTTTTGAAGGAATGGTATACAAATCTGGAGATCTAGTAAAAGAATTAGAAGATGGGAACTTGGTGTTTATTGATAGAAAAGATACTCAAGTAAAAATTCGAGGACATCGTATTGAGATTGCTGAAATTGAGAATCGGATGTGTCAGATTGAAGGAATTCTTGACGCAGTAGTAGTCGTAGAGGAAGACAACGCCGAGAAAATATTAAAAGCTTTTTACATTTCTACGGATGAGTTGAGTCATGCTTTTATTATCAACGAGTTAAAAAAGAATTTGCCGAGTTACATGATTCCTTCTAAAATGAAAAGAATTGAAGAGTTGCCTTTTGCTCCTACAGGAAAAGTAGATAGAAAGAAATTAAAGATGATTGAAGCTGATCGAGTAATATTAGTAACCGATGAAATTGTAAATCCTAGAAATCAGGTAGAGGAAGACATTTTAAATGCGTGGAAAAGGGTATTAAACATTGAAGGAATTGGAGTAAAAGAAGATTTCTTTGAAGTTGGTGGACATTCTTTAAAAATTATTGAAGTATTAGCGGAGATAAAGAAAAAGTATAGAGGACTATTCATCAAGGATTTCTTTGAATTGCGCACAGTAGAAAAATTAGCCGCAAAAGCAATAAAAGAGTACAAAAAAGAGGTTCAAGTGAAAGAAACAACATTTGTACAATTAAAAGAATATCCTGTTTTGAAAGTAGATAAGATCTTACCAAAAGTAAAGAGTGTGGTATTAACAGGGGCAACCGGATTCCTCGGTAGTCATTTATTGAAAAGATTGGCCGATATGAAAATCCATACGTATGCGATTGTGCGAGGAAACCAACCTGAAGAGCGATTGAAAAAAAAGTTGAATAAATATTTTCACATGGAGATGAATGAGTATATTCACGTGGTGAATGGAAATTTAACACAGAGATTTTTTGGGTTGTCTGTAGATGAGTTTAAGGAGCTAGCTTTCAAAGTTGATGCTGTTATACATAGTGCTGCGGATGTTCGACATTTTGGTGAGCGGGAGCATTTTGAGAAAGTCAATGTAGAAGGTACGAAACATGTGTTAGAATTATTGGATGTGAATCCTGATCTGGTATTCCATCATATTTCAACGGTAGGAACTGTGGAAGATTTACTATTAGAAGGAAAGTGGATGGAGTTTCAAGGAAAAAACAAAATTCCGGAGGATTTGCAATTAAATAATGTGTATACAGACACGAAATTAAAAGCTGAGAGATTGGTTTTAGATAAAGTCAAAGAAGGCTATCAAACATTTATTTATAGAATGGGAAATTTAACGGGAAGAGCATCTGATGGAGTATTTCAGGAGAACATTGATAGTAATGCATTTTATCGGATGATGAAATTGATGATATTAGTTGGAAAAGCTCCTGATGTAAATTGGATGGTTGATTTTACACCTATTGATTTTGCTAGTGCAGTTGTAACGACTTCTGTACTGAAAACTCAACATGCTAGACGGGTCTATCATGTTAATCATCCAGAACCTATTCATTATCGTAAATTTATAGATTTATTGAATGAAGTGGGTTATAAGGTAGAATTGATGGATAAGATAGAATATGAAGAATTTGTATTAAATCTAACTTCTGAGGAAGCTAGAAATTTATTGGTTGCCCAATTAGACGGTGATGGTGCGAAAGATTCTGAAGCGGTCTTTGATAGCAGGGATACGATGACTTCTTTGGGAATAAAAAATATTCCTGAAATCAATAAAGAATATATGAAAAAGTTATTAGAACATGCTTTCGAAGTTGGATTTATTAAGGCTAATAAAATAGTAGAAGAAGTATTAGTGTAATGCTGATACTTCTTTTTTATGGTGGTATGTGGGATGGTGGATGTATATATATTTCAAGACTGGAAGTTTTGCAAAAATGAAATAAATGAGAGCATCATCACCGATAAAGAAAAGATGTATATAAAGAAGTATGGAAATGGTAGAGAATCCATACTTTCTTTACTTTTAGTAAAGTCTGTCTTAGGAGAAGTGGAAATTTGGAGAGATGAAAGGGGAAAACCTTTATTAGTTAATGATGAACGATTTGTAAATTGGTCTCATAATGAAGAGTATTGGGTATTAGCAGTTAGTAGAGAAGGACCTGTTGGTGTGGATATTGAGTCGTTAGGTATAGGCTATCAAGAAGAGGCGTATGGTTGGATTTTACATGATGAGGAAAAAGAACGGATGAAACAGGGGGTGAAATTTTCTGAAATATGGACAAGGAAAGAGGCATATGTAAAGTATCTAGGGGTAGGAATTGATGAAGATATGAATAAGTGGAATTCATTTGATAAGGATTTTATAAAGTCTTTTAAATTTAAGAATGTTGTTATTAGTATATGCGCTGAAAACATTGGTAAGATCAATGTATATGTAAACGGGTAAATAATAAGCAAATTGTTTTTACTGTATAGTCAACACATGTTGCGTATTACAACATTTATTGATTCAAAAATTAACAACTGTATGATACTGTTTTATTTAAAATAACTATAACAGACCACCTGCTCACTAACTTGCTAACACATTTGCTAACGTACTTATTTACCAGATCTGAATTTATTTAACTGAGTTCATTTTGGAATCCTTAAAAACCTTGATAAATCAAGCTTTATTAAAATCAATTAACTCAGTTAAATCAGTTTTATTTCACAAAATAAAATTGAGGAGGTAGGGCATATGTTTAAAGTCTTAGGTAAACTGCGGTGCGGCATTTGTTCAGAGGTAGTTGAAATAGATGATAAAGTTTTTTTGGACCAGATGAATACCATCATCCATCAAAAGTGCCATTTTAAGCACTTAGATCCCCAAATTCCCATAAAGGACAAGGGCACGTTGATTAAGTCCGTATAATTGTGTAAAAAGAAAAGGGTCAAATTAATCCCTTTTGGTTACAATGTTTTAATGCCTACATAAAACATTGGAAAAGGAGATTTAATTATGACCCAATTACAGTTTACCCTAAATCTGGATCTTTTAAAAGATTCGGTCATGAATTCAAATATTGATGCGGTAGTCAAATCAACCATAGTTTTAGTCTTAAATGAGTACATGGAAAAAGAGCGTGATGAGTATTTACAGACTAAGGCTTATGAGCACACTTCCGAACGCCAAGACTACCGAAATGGCTACTATGATCGTGACTTTATTGTAAGTATTGGAAAGATTAAATTAAGAGTTCCCCGTACACGTAATGGTACTTTGCACCATCTGTTTTTGAACGCTATGCGCGTGTGGATCAAGCTTTTGTATTATCCATGCTCGAGATGGTTGTGAATGGTGTGTCTACACGCAAAGTGACGAATGTTGTAGAACAATTATGCGGGGAAAAAGTTTCTAAATCCTTTGTTTCATCCCTGACAGAAAAGCTGGATCCAGTTGTCAAACAATGGGCAAACCGGCCGTTAAATGTCCAATATTACTCTTATATTTTTGTAGATACTATGTATATAAAAGTGCGTGAGCACCATAAAGTCGTTTCTAAAGCGGTGTATATTGCGACCGGTATTAACCAGAACCAAAAAAGGGAAGTAATTGGTTTTAAAATCGATCATAAAGAAAGCTATGAAGCATGGCGGGAATTCTTGAGTGAGTTAAAGTCAAGGGGGTTACAATCCCCCAAGCTGGTGATTTCAGATGCCCATAAAGGATTAAAGAAAGCGATAGAAAAGGAATTTATCGGAACATAATGGCAGCGTTGTACCGTTCATTTCAAACGAAATATCATCGAAGCATTGCCTAAGAAAGGCATGGAAGAGGTCATTGTCGATTTAAAAAGGATATTCGAAGCCGTAACGGTAGAAGATGCCCGATTCTTTCGCAATGTGTTCTTTAAGCGCTATGAAGAGAATCCGAAACTTGAAAAGGCACTGGAGAAATTAAATGAGGGCTTTGAAGACGCCATCCAATATTTGAGTCAGCCCGCAAAATGGCATCGCTTAATCCGTAGCACCAACACTCTGGAACGATTAAATCAGGAAGTTCGCCGTCGTGAAAGGGTGATCCGCATATTTCCCAATACGCAGTCTGCCTATCGGCTGATTGGAGCTGTCTTAATGGATTATGATGAAGAACAAGCCAAGAAAAAACCCTTTTTACGAATAACGAGAATGTCCCGCGCGAGCGCGAAATTTAATTTGATTGGAAGGGGGTACCCCCTTCCAATCAAATTAAATGAATACTAAAAGCAAAATTAGGCTAAAACCTTGTAATCAGTATTTTACACAATATTAAGGACTTGACTGGCACGTTCAGAAAAATGCTCCTGAAATATCCTTTTTTTAAATAGAAAAGCTCTTCTCATTCGAGAGGGGTTTTTTATTTCCTGATAATTTAAACCTATCAATATATATCTCAAAAACCTATAAATAGTTATAAATACCTATAAATTTTAATTTTTTGAGAATTAAATGCGAAAATTTGTATATATTTGTAGACTTTTGTCATTTTGTTTGTTATAAATTACTTTAGAAAAAATAATCAAAATCTCACTTGAAAACGATAAAGGCAAACTTATCGAAAGGTAAGGACGCAAAGCTACAGACCTAAAGCAAAAAGCTATGGTGGCTGAGCTACCGAAGGAAGTGGGGAGGCTATAAACAAAACGCGCAATCCCATTTTCTGGAATTGTGCGTTTTTTATTTTCCATAAGGAGGTGAAATGGATACTTGCCTATTAACAGTATAATTAGGAATGATGAATTTTTTCATCATTATCAGCCAATTTATGATATTCAGAATTGGAAAGTAGTAGGGTATGAAGGTCTTTTTCGCACAGAGGGACTCTCTACGCCTGAAATAACTTTCGATATTGCTAAAAGAAAAAAGAAGCTTTATGAATTAGATTCGCGGTCTATCCATAAAGCTTCCTTAACCTACTTGAAAGCAGGTTATTCAGATAGGTATCGGAATTTGTTTTTAAATGTCTTCCCATCGACAATTACAAATCCAAAATTCCATACCTTTATAGATCAAATTATTAATGATAACGAATTCAAAAGTCAACAACTAATTTTTGAAATTAATGAAAATGAAGACGTTAAATTTGACATTTTAAAAAAATCAATTTCTCATCTTAAGAATCTTGGCTTCCTTATTGCCATCGATGATTTTGGAAAAGGATATTCTTCCATAAAATCAATTGTTGAATTACAACCTGATTTCATAAAGTTAGATAGATTTTTTATAGAAGATTTGAGAAACTCTGAGCAAAAAAAAGATCTTATACGCTACCTACTCCACTTTTGTCACAAATTCAACTCCAAATTAATTGCTGAAGGGGTTGAAGACAACGAAAGTTTAGCCATCTTAAAAAGTCTTGGCGTTCAGTATGCACAAGGTTTTCTACTTGGAAGACCTGCATTGCTTTCTTAACTATAGGGGTGGGTAAGTTGGATAATTTACTTAGTATCTTAGTTATATCATTCATAACAATGGTAATGAGCCTTGTTTCTCTTGGATTTACCTTCCTTAGCAAGGAAAAAAGAAAAAAAGCAGGAAGTGTTTCAAGTGAAATTATTCAGGCTGAAGACAAGTTTGTTAATAAAACACAGATTTATACGGGAAAAAATAGGCGTAAATGTTTCCGTGTTGAAGTTGATAATATTTACTGTATCATCAAATTCATTGATTTTGCGAATTCTAAACTTAATAAACTTAAGAATAGAACAATAAATGGCTATATTGAAAATATCAGTTTATCTGGATTAAAGATAGTTAGCGATTATGAACTCCCAGTAAGGTCCGATATTAGAATTACCATCTCATTTAAGCTTGAAGATTATGTATTTACAATGAAAGGAAAAATCGTACGAAGGGAAGATCATATAGAGAATAAATATGTAGGTTATGGAGTGGAATTTTTAGAATTATTACCAAACCAACGTAAACAATTAAATATGCTCTTAAATAAAATATACAATTTGAAACACGCTCACGCATTATAATCAATTGGCCCCTCTCATTCGAGAGGGGCTAAACCACTTTTTACTGGTTAAAAATTTTTTCCGCAAAAAAAATAACCCTTCCAATACGGAAAGGGTTGACAAAAAAATCTAGAGGTGTTCCTAATATAATATTATGTTTATATTAAGCAATATATCACCAAAATTCTATGTCCGGAATAGGTGCCTCATCGATCTCCTGACTTCTCCGTAATATCCTTCTCACTGTCAATAATCACCTTCTCTATACGGGTTGGCCTGTACCCTGTCTCCCTCTTGATCTACTAAATCCATTCATAAGCGATTCCTAAAATATCTTTTCCCATCGAGTTGCAAAGTCTCCGGACCGCAATTTGTCTCTGTTAAGTACAATGCTAATTTTTTAACTAAAAGGCAGAAATGTTCAGTAAATATTACAATTGTATTTGTATTTAATTTTTACTTTCATAGTGATTAATAACGTGTTAATATATGGTAAATACAGTTACAAAAAAGAGGGCACGGTGAGTGAATGTCATTAGGTAAACTAATTGGCAAAGGTAATACAGCTGAAGTATTTGAATTGAGTAATAAAGAAGTATTAAAGCTGTTTTATGAAAAGATACCTTTTGAATATATTGAAAAAGAATACGAAACAAGCAGAGTGATAAATCAATTAGGCATCCCCTCTCCTAATGTAAGAGAACTTACGGAACTGGACAATAAATGGGGCATCATTTTTGAAAAAATAATCGGCAGAAGTTTTACGCAAGTCTTATCCTCAAAGCCGTTATTACTTAAAAAAAAATGCTCGTTTTTTCGCGAATTTACAAGCTTCGTTTCACGGAAAGAGAACGGATAAACTGCCTTCTCAAAAAGAATACCTTTCTCGGAACATCTCCGGAACCAACCTATTAAGTAAGGAAGAAAAGAAACTGATTTTGAATTATTTAATGCAGTTACCAGACGGTAACAAAGTTTGTCATGGTGATTATCATAGCGACAATATTATTCTGATGAATGGTGAAGCGAAGGTACTTGATTGGATGACCGCCACTTCAGGGAATCCATGCGGTGATGTCGCAAGAACTCTAATTGTTATGCGGTATTCTTATCTCCCACCGGACATGCTAAAAGCAACAAAATTATTAATTCAGACCGTAAGAAAAGCGTTTGCGAGATTTTATTTGAACTCTTACATAAAGTTAACCAAAACTACCACAGAAAGCATAGATAAATGGCTTTTGCCTGTAATGGATGCAAGACTAGTTGAAGGCATACCGGAACCTGAAAAACAGTTTCTTTTGAGGAAAATAAGAATACAAGTTATGAACCATTTGAGGGAAAATAAAGACACATTTAAATCGTGTTTAAATAAACTATTCAACAAAAGGGTGCGTTAGTTAAATAAGACATACAAAAAGAAAAAAATTAGCCTTTCCTTTTTGGAAAATATCAACATTAATTTTTAACGAAGTCTTAAGTTAAATTGTTGATTTCAAAAACATCCCAAGCTGAATTTTTAATTCAACTTGGGATACCATTACATTTGATATCAAAATGAAAGGTTAGTTAGATTCATCGAATTCTTCCTCTAGTTCTTTATCGACTTTCTTAGCTATTTTGTACACGGTGATAATCCGTCTAATTTCTTTAGGTGTTAACCCTTGCCTTTTCAGTTCCTCAATTAGTTTTTGCCATTCATCTTTCATTATTTTCACATCCAAAAATCATGATTTTCAATATTAATGCCCATTTTTAAATTGGTAGAGTAAGAGGGCCCTTCTCATTCAAGAGAGGTTTTAATCTTCCAAACTTCCTACATCAAGTCTTATATTTCCTTACGAAGTTTTCTCAGTTTCTTCTTTAAGTACGATTATTTTATTTCCAACAATCTCCACTACGTTACCAATTTCAATTTCTGGAGGAAATAAACTTTTGGATAATTCTCTGGTTTTTCCATTTATTTCGACTACCACAATATCTCCTATAAACCGCTCAACAATCCCTTTTATAAAATCACTTCCTTTCTGTTTTAATTGATAATTAGTTCCAATTGTCTTTTAGTGCAATAAAAAATAGGCTTTTAAACATTTCTTAAACATTACCATATACTTCTATATTATTCTCATCATTAATCAAAAATGCGATATTTCTTGTACGTTGCTTAAAATCTAATTGATACTAAATCATGATTTATCATTGCAGCATGTTTTTTATCAATAATGAACACTTTTCTAGAAGACTTATCTATCGCGGTGTCTTTTAGGACATGGTTGTTTGGGTCAGCCGCTTCTTTCAGCTCGTTTTTAACTACGTTTAATAAAAAAAGGGAGTTCCGTATGTCCCATTTCACGAACATACACGAAAAGCTGCCCTTTATGATGGATTTCGTGGTCCATAGCACCCTGAAGAAATTTTGCTACAGACATTTGTGATCCAAAAATTTTCGTTAGGTCAATCGTGCGCTCGAAATCTTCGTCTGTAAGGGACTCTAGCAAACTTCTTGTCTTTTCTGTATAATTTTCTGCTAACTTGCGAAGATCCGTTTCTGTCTCCTCGATTTTTTCTCTGAACAACATTTGATCTCCACTTTTGGCTGTTTTTGCAAATCGATAGAATGAAAGTAAAATATGAGTGACTAACTGTTTTGCGGACATGGATGTTGGCGTTGGTTTGTAGTCATAATGCTCTTTTTCAATTTTGTTAATGAGTTCGATCGTAACGCTGCGGTGAGCTAAAAAATAACGAACTAACTTCTCTGTACGGTTCATGCTTAATTCCTCCTCATGCCAAAGTTTATGAAATTGATTTTATTTCAATAATTCAATGGTATGATAAGAAAACCCTTTTATGTATAGCCGAAATATCTTTAAACTAGCTTCTTTTTTACAAAGGTTTGACTCTTCACCAACAATGACAATATATAGAATGGAACTTATTAAGTTAAAACAAAATATTTTTCGGATTGGGAAAAAGATGTATTATTTATCGGGGCTTTTATTTTCGTTATGGCACTTATTTTTTAAAATATCCACAATTTATCCACGTTTCTAATATTAGCTTCTTAAAATAATTGCTTCGTTATACCAGGAAGCGGAGATATAAGCGAGGGGAACCGGAAAGACTACAAGAACTTCTTTACCATTTATTTTATTATTCAGTTTTACATATCACCAATCAACACATCTTTATCCCCTGTGTTTCCATCGGGTTACGAAAGGTAAATGTGTTGCTAACTGGTACTGAAAAGAATACTATCAAAAAAAAATAATGACTGTCAAAAATAAAAAATGAGAAAGGATCACTTTTAGAAGGATTCCAACACAAACAATGAATTCATACTGAAAGTGTCGGTGCTTGATGATAAATAATAAGTTTTTTAAATGGTTAATCCTTATTATAGGTTGTTCTGTTGTTCTATTGTTTATTTGTATTTTACCTGTAACAGCAAACAATAATAAAGGACGAAGTTTTTATGAAGAACCAGGAAAAGCGATTTGGGAAGTACCAACCAAAGAAAAAGTTATTGCATTGACATTCTATGATGGACCAAGTTCAAAATATACTCCACAAATTCTAGATGTTTTAAAACAACCTTCACTTTAACAAGTCTAATCTCCCTAGCCGATCCGGATTTTGACTACTTAAGACTTCATTAAATATTAATGTTGAAAAAACAAAAAGTTCCGATAACTTATAAAAACATGGTAATTTCCTTGTCTTATATCAATATGAAAGATTATGAAAATTCATATCTAATACGACGCATGTGGAATTAGTAAACAAAAATAGCACTGGAAATAAAAATTAGTGCTATTTTTTGTCTCTTAAATCACTACGGTGAACCACATACTACACACTAGAAAAAAATCTGCACAAAATTTGCACAAGAGGTACTTTAACATAATTAATTTATTTATTCTTTATTAACTCATTTGAACAAAAAACCTTTGAAATATCGCGTATTTTCAAGACACATTTTAATTCGATTTAACTCATTTTACGTATTTAACTCACTTGTTTTTCCCCTTTCTATTTTGACAGGGTAGAGGTCGCTGGTTCGAGCCCAGTCGGAATCATCAAAACGAGAAGCTTGAAGTCCTTGTATATCAAGGGTTTCAAGCTTTTTGTTTTTTATACACAATTTTACTTATTACATTGGTCACAAATGCAGTAGAATAGTTATTAAACAGTTGACTAGCAAGGCGATTAGACGCTTCTTTTTGTATGTTAGGTAAAACATTTGAATAAGTGTCCAGTGTTGTTTTTACGCTACTTTGATCTAATTGATCTGAATACAGATTAAAAAGATCAGAATTTTAACGGGATGTATTACGATTTAAAATAGTGTTCCAGTGGGGGAATGGACAAATTGTTGCGATTACACTAAAAGTATTGGATACTTCGAGTACGATTATTGAAGTTACCGAAGAAGGTTTTAAAGAAAATGATGAAGATTTAATATACTTTTAGAGGGGATTTTGTTAGAACTTACATATAGTATTTTAGGCCTTTTACCTTGGTATATCGTTAAGCTTTTAATCCTATTATTCGGTGGTGGGTTAATGGTTTTAAGTTTTATGTCTTAGTTACTAAAAAAGACAACCTTAACAATGTTTTTTTATTTTTAAGATTAAAGAGGAAATCCCCCTCACTGTGTCGAAATTAATAGAAAGAAGGGACGGTGTTAATATGGAAATTAAAAAATTAATTCAAGAAGGCGAAGAATTAAAAAATAATCTTAATAAAAGTAATTATGAAAAAATAATGGATTGGATTAGAAATTCACAATCGTATGTTGAGACAAAATATAAAGCTGTAGAATTTACTAAAACTTTCCGTTCAGCTGCTGAAAATTTTATTAATATGATTCAATCTCAAGGAACGTACAATGAGGACTACTTTAATCAATTAATAATTAGTTTAAAAGAATGCAAGGATTATGAAGCGTTTCTTTATGGTCGAACAGACGAAATTGAAAACATAAATGATTACATTATTTAGCACCCTATTTTTAAGGGTGCTTTCTTATTTTCCTGGAAATGGTGCAATCTCGCAACACATCTAAAAAAGAGTGAATAACTTGACAAGGTGTCCTTTTTATCTTGTTCTGCTTTTTTAGAAACGGTTAATGGAGGCGCGGATTTTATTTTCCAGCTGTTGTATATAAAATAGTAAAATAAAGGGAGATGAAAGGGTGTGAATACTTAGAAGAACAAGGAAAGAAAGCATACATTCCTTACAATACGTTTGACCAAGAGCAAAAGAGAACATGGAAAAAACGGATCGAACGAGTCGAAAACATGGAATATGATGAGGAATTCGATGAATTCATTTGTGCGAATGGACAACGTTTCACTTTTCAATATGAAACAAAGAAGGAATCAGACCACGGGTACCTATCAATCAAACGTCGATATCGATGCGATCAGTGTCAAGGTTGTCCATTCCAAAGTACTTGTGCAAAAGGAAAAACGTATCGCACCATCACCATTTCATTAAAGAATCAGATTCAAAGAAAGGAAGTAAAAGAACGATTACATTCTGACGATGGAAAAGAAAAATATCGACGTCGAAAGATTGATGTGGAAAGTGTGTACGGTCAAATCAAACAGAATCTAGACTTTCGACGTTTTCATTTACGAGGCCTCTCCAAAACGACTGTGGAATGGGGTCTAGTTTGCGTTGCACACAATTTTAAAAAGTGGCAAAAAATAAGGACACTTCAACAAGGGGAAATAAGGTAAACCCCTCAATCAAATGAAATTAACCTGAAAAAATACCATAAAATTAACAATAAATACCAAGGTTATACAAAAAAGCTGACTCATACATCGCTTAAAAGCGATGTTTTGAGTCAGCCCCCTTTTATTTATAGAAAATAAAAAAGGATTCCTTTAAGGAATCCTTGAGTTATTGAGTAATATTTTCAAGAAGAAAGTTTCTTTTTTTTATTTATTGTTGCCAGCTAATACTTCGACAAAAGCTTTTACATACTCGGGCAAATCTGGTGGACGGCGGCTTGAAACTAGATGTCCATCTACCACCACCGGCTCATCCAGCCAGTATGCTCCTGCATTCTCCATATCATCACGGATGCCAGGTGTGCTTGTTACCTTTTTTCCTTGCAAGATTTTCGCAGAAATTAGCACCCAACCAGCATGACAGATTTGACCAATCGGCTTTTTATTTTCTTCCATATGCTGTACTAACGCAATAACTTCCGGAAAACGGCGCAGTTTATCCGGTGCCCAGCCGCCTGGCACAAGAAGTGCATCATATTCGTCAGGATTGATATCACCGAATGCAAAATGAGATTCTGCTGGAACCCCATATTTGCCGATATACGTTTCTTTTGCCTTCTCCCCAGCAAGATGGATAACCGCACCTTCTTCACGCAAACGAAGAATAGGATACCAAAGCTCCAAATCCTCAAACTCATGATGAACAAGGCTAACAATTTTCTTATCTTTTAATCGCACTAACAGAACACCTCCTAAATTGGCATAATTTTATTATTAATCAAAATAATTAATAAAGTTATAATAAAGGCTTTCAAGTGTCTTTTGCAAGAAAAAATTATAAGAGCAAGAATGCTGTGAAGAGAAACGGAACCTTCTGTTCAACAAGGCCAATGTATTGTAATATTATTTAACCGATGTGTGTTGGTTTAATCGAGTTTTTCTAAGATTCGAATGATTTTGTTGATAGCGTAGTCCAAGTCAAATAAATCATCCTCATTAAGTTTGCTTATCCAGTTACAGAATAAGTGATGGAATTCATCCAAACGTTTAATCACGGTGTTTTTTCCTTTTTCGGTTAACATTATTTTGACGAACCGCTTATCGTTGGTGTCTTGCACTTTTATTACGTAATCCTTTTCTTCCAATTTTTTAATCAGAGGAGTCAATTGTTGTTTGGAAATGCTAATGTTTTGTGCCAACTGAGTCAATGAGACTCCATCCTTGGTATAGAACAGTTCTTCCAAAATATGAAATTGCAAATGGGTCAAACCCGACGGTTTTGGAATAGGGGTATTCTTTGTAACAGACTTGTTCAATTTGCTGTAAAACAGTGGAATAAGCCGGATAAAACTCTCTGAGATTTGCTTAGTGTTCGAAGTCAATACCATACATCCCCTTTCCTAATCTTCAAAAACAAATTAAAAATTAGTAAATAAACTTTTATTATATATTCGAAAAATAAGTTGTATTTTATATAATTTCGCATAAATTAGCGGAATATGCTTAAGGTTATGTAAATAAAAATTAACTATATTTAATAAAGATAGACAATATTTATTTACCAATAAACTTATCACATTGTAATTTATTAATCTACTTAGATATTTAATTTTTAAAGTGGGTAAAACGAGGCAACTATATTTGGAAATGGTTCGTTGGGTAATCATCATTTCTTATCCAAATTACTTCCACTTATTAAATAATATCCACTTCCGTTTAAAATGGAACAAGACAACAAAGGAAAATAAATGGCAAAGCGAGAATATATTTAAAAGAGAATTTTTTAAGGAGCTGCATACGAATGATTAGCACGTTTACAATGTCGGGCATGGTGATTCAACTTCTTATTTCACTGTTATTTCCGGTTGGTTTATTGATTTATTTGCGTAAAAAACAATTGTTTTCGTGGAAGCCGTTAGGTGTAGGGATTCTTATTTTTATTTTATTTTCACAAATTCTTGAAAAAGCTTTGCATATTTTCATGATTGATTCTAGCGGAACTTCGCTCAAATGGTCGGACAGTAAATTTTTTTTCGTATTGTATGCTGCATTGTCGGCAGGAATTTTTGAAGAATTAGGCCGATATTTCGGATTTAAATGGATGTTGAAAAAGCATCGGGAGTATAAAGATGGGGTGTCGTATGGATTAGGTCACGGAGGCATTGAAGCGATTTTAATAGGGATGTTTAGTGCCATAAACGCGTTAGTATTGGGAACTTTAATTAACTCTGGAGTGTTTGACCAAACGATCGCCAAAAGTTTGCCCGCAGACCAAGTTGCGATGTTAAAAGAAAGGATTATTGGTACACAATTTTGGGAATATGTATTGGGAGGCCTTGAACGCGTTTTTGCAATCGCTTTTCATATTGCGCTATCATTATTAGTTTTACTTGGTATTCGTGAAAATCGTTTTATCTTTGTCATTAACGCAGTTCTTTTACACGCATTGATAGACGTAATTCCGGCACTTTACCAAACAGGAGTTGTTACAAATATTTGGATTGTCGAACTTGTACTCGCTATTTTCGGTATCACATCAATCATTTTTACTATGAGAATAAGAAAGAGATATCAAAGTAAAGACTCCCTTCCTCTTTAAGGTGGGGGTTTCTTTTAAGAAAGGCAAATAGTATATACATCGTTCTAAATGCACATAAAAGGTTAAGTAAATAAGATAACAAGATCGTAAGCGATTATTTTAGTATTTCTCGAATATAAGTAAAGATTTTTTGGAAAGCGCTTACATAATCTATTTTCCGATCGTATACTAAGTATAGGAGTATTTTTTTCAATACGAGGGGGATGAGGATGGAAAATTTAGAAAGACAATTCCAAACGTTGGTCATTCATCATGGCTATGATTCAAAGGAACACCTCGGAAGTTTGTCGGTGCCAATTTATCAAACGTCAACGTTTACTTTTGATACGGCGGAACAGGGAGAAGCTCGTTTTGCAGGAAGAGAGGAAGGCTATGTTTATTCAAGGCTTGCCAATCCAACCGTAAGGGCACTTGAAGAGAAAATGGCATGTTTAGAAGGCGGCGAGGCAGCTTTGGCATTTGGTTCAGGGATGGCGGCCGTGTCAGCTGTACTGATTGCACTAACGAAAGCTAATGACCATATTATTTGTTCGCAAGGAGTATACGGCTGCACGTTCGGATTATTGCAGTTATTCAAGAAGAAATTTAACATTTCGCACGATTTTTGTTCGATGCAAACAGAAGAAGAGATTGATCGACTCATACGTCCAGAAACGGTTTGTATTTATGTAGAAACACCGATAAATCCAACGATGAAACTTGTTGATTTAGAAATGGTCGTGAAGATAGCGAAAGAGCATGGGATTAAAGTAGTTGTGGATAATACGTTTTGTTCGCCATACTTGCAAAAACCGCTGCTCTTCGGCTGTGACGTTGTCGTTCATAGTGCGACAAAATATATAGGCGGCCACGGTGACTCCGTTGCCGGAATTGCTGTTGGAAGTAAGGAATTTATGAAAGAAGTGGCAAAGACAACACAAAAAGATATCGGTTGCATTATTTCCCCATTTGATGCTTGGTTATTATTAAGAGGTCTTAAAACATTGCCTGTGAGAATGGATCGTCACTGCGAAAATGCCGAAACAATTGCCAATCTTCTAAAAGAACATCCTCTCGTATATAAAGTCTACTATCCTCACGATCCAGACAAATCAGATTATACAATTAGCCAAAAACAAATGAAATATGGTGGTGGTCTTGTTTCTTTTGAAATCAAAGGTACGAAACAAGATGTTCAACGTTTTTTAAACCGCCTTCAACTCATTAAAATCGCGGTGAGTTTGGGTGATACGGAAACACTCATTCAACATCCAGCCACGATGACTCATGCTGTTGTACCAGAAGAGGTAAGAAAGAACATGGGCATAAGCGATCAACTCATTCGCTTATCCGTTGGCCTTGAGGCATGGGAAGATATTTGGCAAGATTTGAATCAGGCGCTTAGTTCATTATCGATTCTATGAAAATTCGAATTAATTTTTCGGAAAATTTATATTATTCCCGGAAAAACCATTACTTTTTCCGGGAAGCTCAAAATAAATAAGAGTTATCAACCTTAAACACGTATTAAAAACTAATAGGCTGAAACTTATGTATAAATATTTTTTTATTGGATTAGTCCTTACGATTATTAACTTATTCCTGGGAGTAAACTTTCATAATTGGAACTTACTATTTAATATAACGGCCTTAGCTGTTCTCATTCCCTTTATGATATCTGGTATTTTAATCGGTGCATTTGTAAGTGGAGATAGAATGAGAGGAAACTTTTATTCCGAAACAAAAGAAGACAGGGAAAGCAATAGGAAATGGGCTTCAAAATTTTTTTAATTGGTCTTCCAAATTTCATTATGTTAATAGTATTAATTATGTTAAATAATTTATTACAATAACTAAATAATTGAGAATTAACTTATCATTTGGTTATAGTAAAGTTAAATCTTAGAGGATGAGGGAAGCATAATGTCTAAAAAGTCAAAACAACCAAAGAAATCAAAGCGCTTAGCTAGTTTTTCGCTTGCTGTTATGGGGACTGGTTTTGTCGCAACAATTCCTTTTCAAGGCTCGTTTCTAGGAGAATTACTGCAAGGTGGCTTTGAAGCGGGGCTTGTGGGGGGATTAGCTGATTGGTTCGCAGTTACTGCCTTATTCCGACATCCAATGGGGTTGCCCATTCCCCATACGGCTCTTTTGCCTAAAAATCGGCAAAGAATAACAAAAACGCTTGTCTCGACACTTGAAAATGACTGGCTTTCAAAAGAAAGCATTAGGAATAAAATTAAACAAATTAATTTTACAGAGAAAATTTTGTCAGTCCTTGAGAGAGAGATTCATTCAGTTTCAGTCAAAAAGAGTGCTGTGTCACTTGCCGAACAACTTATAAGTCAAATTAATCTTGAAAAAGTTACTCCCTTAATTGAAAAAGAAATAAAGTCTACTTTCGATTCAATTGAAGTGAGCACTATCCTTCAGTCTGCCATCAACCAAGTGCTAAATCGTGGATATGATGAGAAGGCGTTAGATTATCTTCTAGGCAAGTCAGAGGAATGGATAAAAAAAGGTGAAACGAAGAATCAACTCGGCAAGCTGGCAATTCGTACTCTTGACAATTTAGAGTTAGACGGTTTTCTGCAGTTTGCGCTGAAATCTTTTCAGCATTTATTAAATGAAGAAAAACTCGGCAGCATATTACAAAACCTGCTTCTTAGTGTAGTAAGCAGTTTGCGCAAGTTAGATGATACGAACAGGAAGTCTTTGCTTCTACATATTCGTACGGAATTGAAAAACATACAAGATGATATGAAGTTACTGGAAGAAATTAAAAAATGGAAGGACAAGCTTATTGCTGATTGGGAGCCTGCTGAAGAAATAACTGAAGTTTTGCAAAAAACACAGCAGAAAGCATTGGCCTTTGTTAAAGACAGCAAGTTTTTAGAGATGTATCTCCTGCCATTTTTAACTCGATTACTGAATAATCTAAAGGAAGATCAAGAAAAAATCACAACCATTGAAAACTGGATACAAAAGCAATTCTCCAACCTTCTTGAAGAGAATCATTCAAAAATTGGTATGCTTGTGCAGGAGAATCTTGATAAGTTAGATGATGAAACGCTTATACATATGATGGAAAATAACATTGGAAAAGACTTGCAGTGGATTCGGGTGAATGGAGCCGTTTGCGGTTTTATTATCGGGATTTTCTTAACGATAATTAAAGCAATAATTTAGCACATTTTTCTGTGGTAAAGGGGCGGAGCTTCGCCAATAAAAATAGAAATGTTAATCGCTTGAACAAAAACCTTGTTTGGTATTGAAAATATTTTGTGCCTGGCTCCGCTCACACGGCTTTATTTCAATTGGTTGGCATAAATTAATCAAAAGTGCCAGTATAAAATACTTGATAGAAGGGAAGGGAATTTCATGGAAAAGTATGTTTTATCATTAGATCAGGGTACAACAAGTTCTCGAGCAATTCTTTTTAATAAAAACGGAAAGATTGTTCACGTTTCTCAAAAAGAATTCACACAATATTTCCCAAAGCCGGGCTGGGTTGAACATAATGCTAATGAAATTTGGGGTTCAATTTTAGCTGTCATTGCAGGTGTTTTATCAGAATCAGGTGTAAAACCTGGCCAGATAGCAGCAATAGGAATCACCAACCAGCGTGAAACAACAGTTGTTTGGGATAAAGAAACAGGTAACCCTGTTTATAATGCTATTGTTTGGCAATCGAGACAAACAAACAGTATTTGTGAGGAGTTGAAAGAAAAAGGGTACGATCATATTTTTCGGGAAAAAACTGGGTTGTTGATCGACGCATATTTCTCAGGAACAAAAGTTAAATGGATCCTTGATCATGTAGCGGGTGCTAGAGAGAAAGCAGAACAGGGAAAATTATTGTTCGGCACGATTGATACATGGCTAATTTGGAAGCTCTCCGGAGGCCGAGCTCATGTAACTGACTACAGTAATGCATCCCGCACACTAATGTTCAATATTCACGAATTGAAATGGGACGAAGAATTGTTGGATATTCTTTGTATTCCGAAATCGATGCTGCCTGAAGTAAGACCTTCTTCAGAAATCTACGCAAACACAATCGATTATCACTTCTTTGGAAAAGAAGTACCCATTGCTGGAGCAGCCGGCGACCAGCAGGCAGCCCTTTTCGGCCAAGCTTGCTTTGAAGAAGGAATGGCGAAAAATACGTATGGAACCGGCTGCTTTATGCTAATGAACACAGGAGAGAAAGCTGTACGTTCAGAACATGGACTTTTAACAACCATTGCCTGGGGGTTAAGTGATAAGGTAGAATACGCGCTTGAAGGCAGTATTTTTGTTGCTGGTTCGGTTATTCAATGGCTCCGTGACGGTTTGAGAATGTTGAAAAATGCGAAAGATAGTGAAGACTATGCAGTAAAAGTTGAATCAACTGAAGGTGTTTACGTAGTACCAGCCTTTGTCGGTTTAGGTACTCCTTATTGGGATAGCGATGTAAGAGGTGCGGTTTTTGGTCTCACCCGAGGAACTAGCAAAGAACATTTTATTCGTGCAACATTGGAGTCTCTTGCTTACCAAACAAAAGATGTATTGTCTGCAATGGAAGCGGATTCAGGAATTAAGCTGAAAACGCTCCGTGTTGATGGCGGTGCAGTCATGAACAATTTTTTAATGGAATTCCAGAGTGATATATTAAATGTTCCAGTCGAAAGACCTGTAGTAAACGAAACAACTGCTTTAGGAGCTGCATATCTAGCAGGTTTAGCGGTAGGGTACTGGGATAGTCAAGAAGAAATTGCGGCTCAATGGGCGATCGACCGCTCATTTGAACCGCAAATGTCTGATGAAGTCCGTGACCAGCTTTACAGTGGATGGAAGAAAGCCGTAAAAGCTGCGATGGCCTTTAAGTAAAAATTCAAACTGTTGATATTGTATTTGGATAAGTCGATATCTGATTTCATAAACGGGGCTGGCCTATTGCTTTTGAATCAGCCCTGCTTTTTTGCATAAAGAAAAAACGAAAAATTTCTAAATTTGATATAATATTATATTATTATGATAAATTCGAATCTATCAACTGAGAGCACTTTCACATTTAAGATTATTGAGTTTGCATGTTTTTAAAATAAATATTTTTATGTAAAAGTGTAAGGGGGATAAAAGATGAAAAAATTAATTAATCAACCAGAAAATGTTGTGCAAGAAATGATAGAGGGTTTTGTGGCTGCATATCCAAATCGATTAAAGCAAGTTCCTAACACGAATGTAATTGTTCGTGCCGATGCACCTGTTCAAGGAAAGGTTGGAATTGTTAGTGGAGGAGGGAGCGGTCATGAACCTGCACACGGAGGGTATGTTGGTAAAGGAATGCTGGATGGAGCGGTTGTCGGCGAAGTTTTTACTTCACCTACCCCTGACCAAGTTTTGGAAGCGATCAAAGCTGTTGATGGCGGCAAGGGTGTTCTCCTTATCATTAAAAACTACACCGGCGATGTAATGAATTTTGAGATGGCTGCGGAACTAGCGGAAGCAGAAGGAATTCAAGTATCAAAAGTGATCGTAAATGATGATGTAGCAGTAGAAAATTCTACATATACAGTCGGCAGAAGAGGAATTGCTGGGACGGTTTTTGTCCATAAAATTTCTGGTGCTTTAGCTGAAAAGGGAGCTTCTTTGGAAGAAGTAACAGCCGTGGCAAACAAGGTAGTTGAGAATCTAAGTTCAATGGGGATGGCGTTAACGCCTTGTACTGTGCCTGCTGCAGGAAAACCTAGCTTTACTATTGGAGAATCAGAAATGGAAATTGGAATGGGCATCCATGGGGAACCTGGAATTGAAAGAAGTGAGATGAAAACAGCTGATGAAGTGGCAGAAATTCTTCTTAACAAAGTGCTTGATCAGCTGCAATTAAGTGAAAACGACAAAGTTGCCGTTATGATTAACGGACTTGGAGCAACTCCATTGATGGAGCTGTATATTGTAAATAATAAAGTATCAAAAATTTTGAAGGAGAAAAATATTATTGTCTATGAGACTTTTATAGGAGAATATATGACATCTCTGGAAATGGCAGGTTGTTCGATTACCCTTCTTCGCCTTGATGATCAACTGATAGAGCTGTTAGATGCTAGTGCTGATACAATCGCTTTTAAGAAATAAACAGAAAGGAGTATTTTTATGAGTTTTGGTGTGGAAGAAGCTAAATTGTGGTTAAAACAATTGAATGAGGTTTACCAGCAGCAAAAAATGTATTTGACAGAATTAGACCAGGCTATAGGTGATGGGGATCACGGAATTAATATGGCCAGAGGCTTTAACGAGGTGATTCAAAAAATCGAAAATACTTCTTATGATGATTTAGGTACTCTATTTAAGGAAACAGGGATGATTTTACTTTCAAAAGTAGGCGGTGCATCAGGCCCTTTGTATGGAACTGCTTTTATAAAAGCAGCTGCATCATTAAAAGATAAGAAAGAAATTACCATAACAGAATTAACGGAAGCGTTAACGGAGGCATTGGAAGGAATAAAAACAAGAGGTAAAGCCAGCTATCATGAAAAGACAATGATCGATGTCTGGATACCAGTAGTGGACTTCTTAAAGTCTTATGGCGAGGATCTGAATTGGGATGACTTAATGGAATTATCCAATAAAAAAATGAAAGAAACAAAGGAATTAGAGGCAAAAAAAGGAAGAGCTTCTTATCTGGGTCCACGCTCGGTCGGACATATTGATCCCGGGGCTGCATCTTCTCATTTCTTCTTTACAGAATTAGCAAAAGTTTGCAAAGGAGTACAATTATGAATCATGTAGGCATTGTTTTAATTTCTCATAGTCCGGAAATAGTAAAGGGATTGGAGTCTCTGTTAAAACAAATTCAGGAAAATGTTCCTCTAGCGGTTGCTGGCGGTACGGATGACAATGAGATCGGTACAGATGTGTTTAAAATTAAGCAAGCAATAGAATCCGTTTATTCAGAAAAGGGAGTTGTTATCCTGTTTGATTTAGGAAGTGCTCTCATTAATGCTGAAATGGCGATTGAAATGCTCGAAAATCATCCAAATATAAAAATTGCTGATGCTCCTCTTGTGGAGGGAGCATATGCAGCAGTGGTCGAAGCTGGAATTGGCAGCACTTTGGAGGAGGTTGTCGCTGCAGCGGAGGCAGCAAAAAATTTACAAAAGGTCCATTGATAGGCTTACCAATGAGGTGAACATTATGATAGAAAGACAAATTTCGATTTCAATAGAAAATGGTCTCCATGCAAGACCGGCCGCAGAACTTGTAAAAAAACTAAACCAGTTCAAAAGTACAGTCTTTTTTTATGATGGAGAAAAGAAAATTAATCCGAAAAGCGTTTTAAGCATGATGACAGCTTCGATTAAACAAGGGCAAACGATTCGTGTAACCGTAGATGGAATTGATGAAGAAGAAACTATGAATTGGCTTATAAATAATTTATAAAAGGCGACGAGGACATAGCCCCCGTCGCTTTTTTGCATCATTAAAGATGAGGGCAAGACCCCCAATTAAACTTTCTTTTGTACAGGTAAACCTAGACCTTTTGCAACCCGTATTCCGTATTCTGGATCTGCTTTATAGAAGTGCGCAATTTGGCGAAGTTTAATTTCTTCTTTTTCAACAGACTTCATTGAATTAACTATGTTTTCAACGAGACGTGCTTGTTCTTCCGCGCTTATCAAACGGTAAAGATCGCCTGCTTGTGTGTAATGGTCATCATGATTATATGAAACGCTGTCAGCTATACCGGATACAGAATAAGAGGTTGTTTTGTTTTCTTTTGATTCTGTTGGTCCGTCAAAGCTGTTAGGTTCATAATAAACAGATCCTCCGCCATTTTTGTCAAAACGCATTGCGCCATCACGCTGGTAGTTATTTGCTTCCACTTTTGGGCTGTTGATTGGAAGCAAGTTATGATTTGGACCTACGCGGTAACGGGCTGCATCAGAGTATGCAAACAAGCGGCCTTGAAGCATTTTATCTGGAGAAGGTTCGATGCCAGGCACCATTTGGCCAGGTGAAAATGCAGCTTGTTCAACTTCTGCAAAATAATTTTCCGGGTTTCTGTTAAGCACCATCCGGCCAACTTCGATTAAAGGATAGTCTTTTTGAGACCAAACTTTCGTGACATCGAATGGATCCCATCGATAAGTATTTGCATCTTCTAATGGCATGATCTGCACAAAGAGTTTCCAAGCTGGATAATCGCCTTTTTCAATCGCATTGAATAAATCTTCTGTATGATAATCAGGATTTTCCCCGGCAATCTTTGCGGCAATATCAGGGGCCAAATTTTTGATACCTTGCTCAGTCTTAAAGTGATATTTCACCCATACGCCCTTCCCTTCAGCATTCACCCATTTGAATGTATGGCTGCCAAATCCATGCATGTGGCGGAATGTAGCTGGAATACCGCGGTCAGACATTAAAATGGTTACTTGATGAAGTGATTCTGGTGAGAGAGACCAAAAATCCCATACGGCTGTTGGGTTTTTTAAATGAGTTTTCGGATCTCTTTTTTGTGAATGAATGAAATCAGGGAATTTGATCGCATCGCGAATAAAGAAAATAGGTGTGTTGTTGCCAACTAAATCGTAGTTCCCGTCTTCTGTATAGAATTTGACAGCAAATCCGCGAGGGTCACGGACTGTATCAGCAGAACCAGCTTCTCCGGCTACAGTTGAGAAACGGATAAATACAGGTGTGCGTTTTCCAATTTCGGATAAGAATTTTGCTTTTGTATACTTCGTTACGTCATTTGTGACTTCGAAGTAGCCGTGCGCCCCTGCACCTTTCGCATGGACAACACGTTCAGGTATACGTTCACGGTTAAAATGCGCAAGCTTTTCCAAAAGATATACGTCTTGTATCAAAGTAGGACCGCGCTGTCCGGCAGTCATTGAATTTTGGTTATCGCCAACAGGAGCACCCCAGCTTGTAGTAAGTTTTTTCTTATTTGTGGTCACGATTAGATCACCTCAGATAAATTGATTATTGATAATTATAAAGATAATACTTATTAATAAAAATAAATACTATTTTATAATTATTTTAACAAAATAAATAGATTAAAATAATAATAGATGATGGAGAAATGCAGCGATTTTTCAAACATGGAACTACTTAAAAAAACGAAGATTGTTTCACAATATACATATGTTAGATGAGCGTTTTCCATTCTAAAACATTACAAAGCAAAAATATGTATCTTGTTAACTCAATTTTTAATAGCGCAGCTCCGCCCCTTTTCTACACAAAAATGGACTGCTTCTATAAAGTCAGTCCATTTTACTGATGGTTTGGAGAAGATTAACATAATCGTTTGTAGAGCCGATATCAAATCGATTGCCTTCAATAATTTTTCCAAAGCATTTATCTGTTTGGAGCATTGTTTTGATTGCATCTGTCAGCTGAATTTCACCGCCGGCACCTGGTTTAAGATTTTCAAGATGGGAAAAAATTTGCGGGGTAAATATATATCTTCCAATAACCGCAAGATTCGAAGGAGGATTTTCTTTCGGTTTTTCAACGATATCATCAAGCTGGAACGTTCCGGGTTTGATTTCAGCCCCTTTAATAACCCCATAATTCTTAAGGAATGCGGGTTTGACAACATTTAATCCGATCACACTCTTCTGATGCTTCGTATAGTCTTCAATAAGTTGTTTTAACCCGGGAGTTTTTTTCGAAAGAACAATATCATCAGGAAGAAGAACGGCGAAAGGTTCGTTTCCAATAAAATGTTTTCCGAGCCGGACGGCATCACCCAACCCTTTTGGATAAGACTGGCGGGTATAGTACATTTCTGCATCCGGGATTTTATGCTGTTTCAATAAGTGCTGTTTATTTTCCCGTTCCAGAAAAACTTCTAACCCAAGAGAATCATCAAAATAATCGAGGATCAGTCCTTTTCGTTTTGAAACAACGATTAATATTTGTTCAATTCCCGAATCAAGAGCTTCTTCAACAATATAATGGATCGCTGGTTTGACTCCCACTGGGAACATTTCTTTTGGAATAACTTTCGTAATCGGAAGACTGCGTGTTCCATATCCGGCTGCAGGTATGATCGCTTTTCTTATCAAGAATATCTCCCCTTAAAAACATTGTTGCTCCTATTCTATTCGGACAGTTTTATTAGGTAACTTTGTCCATGTAAAATGTGCGCAATATGTGCGATTGTCAAGCTTTTGGGCTTTATATGTGTCACAACACCAACTTGTCCATTAATACAATATATAAGCTTGAACCGTAGAGGAAGGAGATACTTCATGAACATATGTGTACTAGGAGCGGGGTATGTAGGGCTGACGACAACAGCTGTACTTGCGGAATTAGGGCATGACGTTATATGCATCGATAAAGATCCAGATAAAATAAAACAGCTTCGGCAAAAAAAGATCCCTATTTATGAGCCGGGGCTTCGTGAGCTTATAGAAAATAATTCGCAACGTATTACATTCTGCACGGATAGCTATAAAGGAATCCTAAAATCTGATGCAATTTTTATTGCAGTTGGAACACCTTCCGACCAAGATGGAAAACCTGACTTAACATATGTGCTTTCTGTAATTGAAGATTTATCAAAAACAATTATTTCTTATAAGACAGTTATTACAAAAAGCACCGTCCCTCCGGGGACAAACGAAATGATTGAACTATTGTTAATGAAGAAAGGTGTTAAACGGAAATATTTTGATATCGTTTCAAATCCGGAATTTCTCAGAGAAGGTTCGGCAGTATATGATATGCTTCATGGAGATAAGACCGTTATCGGCCTAAAAAAGAATGATTCCAGGTCGCTTCCTGTTATGAGGGAAATATATAATGGCATCAAAGCGCCTTTTATAGTCACGAGTCTGACTGGAGCAGAGCTGATAAAGTATGCAAATAATGCCTTTCTCGCAACAAAAATATCATTTATCAATGAAATGTCAAGAATATGTGAAGCATATGGTGTTGATATAACGGAGATTTCAAAAGGAATTGGTGCAGATCCTCGAATCGGTCCACAATTTCTCCAAGCCGGCCTCGGTTACGGGGGCTCTTGTTTTCCTAAAGATTTGCAAGCATTGTATTATGCCGCAGTTTCAAAAAATGTTACTGCACAAATTTTACAAGCCGTCCAATCTGTTAATGAAACACAGATTGATTTTTATATGAAAAAACTGTTCGCTGTGATGCATGATTTGCGGGGTAAAAAAATAACCGTCCTTGGAATCTCATTCAAACCGAATACAGACGATACTAGATATTCAAGAGCGATCGCATTAATCGAAAAATTAATGAATCAAGATTGCCGGCTTTTTGCTTATGACCCGAAAGCCCGGCTGCCGGAACATGTTCTTGAAAAAGCAACACAGGCAGAAACCTTGGAAGAGTCTATTGATCAGGCTGATTGTCTGATTCTTGCTACAGAATGGGATGAATTCATTCAACTTGATTGGCAATATGTAAAAGAAAAAATGAAAGGTAATATCATTGTCGACGGCAGAAATTGTCTTGAACCTGATAAGATGAAAGCGCTGGGATTTGAATACATTGGAGTTGGTCGCGGATGAAAGTTTTAGTAACAGGAGCGGCGGGTTTCATCGGTTCACATTTGTGTGAAGAATTGCTCCGAAACAAAGATGTGGAAAAAGTAGTTGGAATTGATTTTTTTATCGGACCAACTCCACCTAAAATGAAAAAAGATTTTTTATTACACGTTTCGGAAAATCCGAAGTTTGAATTTATCAGAGATAATTTATTGACAATGCCGCTTGAAAATATAATTTCAAGGGTAGATGCTGTCTACCACCTTGCTGCTATTCCCGGAGTTCGTTCAAGCTGGGGAGACGATTTTAAACACTATATTGATTATAACATATTAGCGACTCAGCGGTTGTTGGAGGCTTGTAAAAATTTGAACATCAAGAAATTTATCTATGCTTCTACCTCATCTATATATGGTGAAAAATATGGAGCTGTTTCAGAAGACCAATTGCCTGAGCCCTTGTCGCCTTACGGAATTACAAAACTTGCTGGGGAACATTTATGCAGAGTATACGAAAAGTATTTTGGCCTTCCAGTCGTCATTCTCCGATTTTTTACTGTCTATGGCCCGCGCCAGAGGCCGGATATGGCTTTTCATCGATTTATTCGCCAATTACTAAAAAATGAGCCTGTTACGATATTTGGTGATGGAAAACAATCGAGAGACTTTACTTTTATAAGTGATTGCGCAAGGGCAACTGCTTCGGTTTTAAATAGTGACAAGGCAGTTGGCCAAACGATTAATATAGGAGGAAAAGAGCGGGCTTCCGTACTGGAAGTTCTTGATGTTCTTGAGGAGATAACAGACTTAAAAGCAAAGCGAATATTTTTAGAACAGCCGGCTGGTGAACCGAAACATACATGGGCCTCCATATCAAAAGCGAAGAAACTTCTTGATTATAATCCCGTTACAGGATTAAAGGAAGGTTTAAAGCAGGAGTGCCTATATTTAATTAAATTTTATAGAGATGATGCGAAATGAATATAGCCTTTATTTGTACGGAAAAGCTTCCATCACCGGCCATAAAAGGAGGAGCCATTCAGATGATGATTGACGGACTGGTTCCTTTTTTTGCAAAGAATCATTCTTTAACAGTGTTCTCCATATCGGATCCGGAGCTTCCCGATCGTGAAAGAATGGATAATGTTGAGTACATTCGCTTTCCGAGAACAAATTACCGATTGATGGTTGCAGAAGAATTAAGGAACCATCAATTCGATATCATTCATGTCTTTAATCGTCCTAAAAATGTAAACTTGTATAAAATGTCATCTCCGCACAGCAAGATAGTTTTAAGTCTTCATAATGATATGTTCTCAGAAAAGAAGATTTCAAGGATTGATGGGGAAGAAGCGATTGAGCAAGCAGCACAAATTACAGCAGTAAGCGACTATATTAAAAAAACTGTTGTTAATCGCTTTCCTCGGGCAGAAAGCAAATTAAGTGTTCTTTATTCAGGTGTTGATCTGGAAAGTTTTAAACCGGTTTGGACAGAAGAAGGAGAAAGCAAAAGGAAAGAATTAAGGGATAAATATGGAATCCAAGATAAAAAAGTCATTCTTTTTGTAGGAAGATTAAGCAAAACAAAGGGGCCTCACCTTTTAATTCAGGCAATGGAAGAACTTGCTGGAAAACATAATGATGCAGTTCTTGTTATTGTGGGAGGGAAGTGGTTCAGCGATAATCGGATAAATGGTTATGTAAATATGCTATATGACCTTGCTAAGCCATTAGAGGACCATATTATTTTTACAAAGTATATTCCTTCATCTGACATACCGGATATGTTTTTAATGGCTGATGTTTTTATTTGCAGTTCCCAATGGAATGAACCGCTTGCCCGAGTTCATTATGAAGCAATGGCAGCAGGCATTCCCGTTATTACAACAAACCGTGGGGGAAATGCAGAAGTGGTCATACATGGCTTTAATGGCTTTTTGATCAATCATTATCAAAACCCAAATCATTTTGCAAAAGCGGTTGATTATATTTTTTCGAATCAGGGGCATGCGCAATTAATGGCACAAACCGGCAGAAAACTGATTGAACTGAATTTTTGTTTTCAACATGTGTATGAGCGCCTTGAAAAAGTGTATAATCAAGCGTTGAAAGAAGAATAGAAAGAAGAAGGGCAGCCCATTTTTTGCGGGCTGCCTTTCATCTTTGTGCGCCCGGCATGGGTGTAATCTATAGGGTGCAAGTCCCGAGCTGTGAAGGCAGAAGTAGCAGTTAGCATAACGCAAGGGTGTCCGTGGTAACGCGGAATCTGAAGGAAGCGGACGGCAAACTTCCGGTCTGAGGAATACGAACTTCATATAAGGCTAGGTATCACTGGGTGAGTTTGCAAAACAAAACAAAGCCCTTTCTGCCGAAGGTGATACAGAGTAAATGAAGCAGATAGATGGAAGGAAAGATTACACTCTTACCCGGGGAGATCTGACTGGCACGCCAAGTAATCTTGGTAACCTATCTAGCGATAGATAGCTGAGCAGTCAGAAGTCAGCAGAGGTCATAGTACTCTTTCGAGCTCGAGACGAAAGAGGAAGGACCGAACAATTAAGGAGAACGAAACACTACGCGTTCATCTTCTGTGTTGAAGCAGACAATCCGGCAGGACTTACTTGAAGGAGGAAGTGGTGAATCCCACGGGGGACTTCAAGAGGGTGGAGCAGAAGATGGCACAAATAGAGGGATTCGTTTACGTGGAGAGGATATCTATGTTGATGGAACTGATTTTGTCACGGGAAAATCTCCTATCGGCATTAAAACGAGTTGAACAGAATAAAGGAAGTCACGGAGTAGATGGCATGCCCGCAAAAGACCTACGGAGACACCTCTATGAAAACTGGGACTCCATTCGACAGTCGTTAAGAGAGGGAACCTACAAACCCTTACCCGTTCGTCGAGTCGAAATCCCGAAACCGAACGGCGGAGTAAGACTTCTAGGTATCCCCACCGCGACTGATCGTTTCATTCAACAAGCGATCGCCCAAGTGTTAACGAGAATCTTCGATCCGACCTTCTCTGAACATAGCTACGGCTTTCGCCCAAGCCGCAGAGGACATGACGCGGTCAGGAAAGCAAAGGGCTATATCAAAGAAGGATATCGCTGGGTGGTCGATATAGACTTAGAGAAATTCTTTGACAAGGTGAACCACGACAAACTGATGGGGATCTTGGCGAAAACGATCGAAGATCGGATTTTACTTAAGTTAATCCGCCGGTATCTTCAATCAGGCGTGATGATAAATGGAGTGGTAATGGAAACAGACATGGGAACGCCACAAGGTGGACCGCTTAGTCCACTATTATCAAACATCATGCTTCACGAGTTGGACAAGGAACTTGAGAAACGTGGACATAAATTTGTACGGTACGCGGATGACTGTAATATCTACGTGAAAACAAAGAAAGCAGGAATTCGTGTCATGAACTCCATTACTAACTTTATCGAGAAGGAATTAAAGCTCAAGGTAAATAAAGAGAAATCGGCGGTAGACCGTCCTTGGAAACGGAAGTTTCTCGGTTTTAGCTTTACACCAAACAAAACACCCAAGATACGGATGGCGAAAGAAAGTGTGAAACGATTCAAGAACAAGATCCGTGAAATCACATCCAGATCCAAACCGTATCGAATGGAGGAAAGAATTGAGAAACTGAACATGTACCTAATGGGATGGTGTGGATATTTTGCCTTGGCAGATACACCAAGCAAGTTCAAAGAATTTGATGAATGGATAAGACGAAGACTTCGAATGTGTTTATGGAAAGAGTGGAAAACGCCGAAAACAAGAATTCGGAAACTTAGAGCATTAGGTGTTCCAAGTCATAAAGCAATCGAGTGGGGCAATACACGCAAGAAATACTGGCGGATTGCCTGCAGTCCCATTCTACACAAAACCCTCGATAACTCCTACTGGAGTCAACAAGGGTTAAGAAGTCTATTCGAGAGATATCATTTTCTACGTCATACTTAATTGAACCGCCGTATACCGAACGGTACGTACGGTGGTGTGAGAGGACGGGGGTTAGTCACCCCCTCCTACTCGATTATGATGAACCAATTCCTTAATTGTAATTTTCGGATCCATGATTCCTTTTTTAGGGAATTCATTTTAAGATATTAATGGTCTGGTGCTTCAGACTACTGAATTCCTCGGATGTATCATCGTTTAATTCTTCTGCTTTGTTTTCATCACTTGACTAGTCTTCTTCAGATTCCTCGTCGGATTCGTAACCATCGCTAGACTCGTTATCTTCAGATTCCTCGTCGGATTCGTATCCATCGCTGGACTCGTTTTCTTCAGATTCCTCATCGGATTCGTAACCATCGCTAGACTCGTTATCTTCAGATTCTTCGTCGGATTCGTAACCATCGCTAGACTCGTTATCTTCAGATTCTTCATCAGATTCGTAACCATCGCTGGACTCGTTTTCTTCGGAACCCTCATAAGACTCACTTGATTCCTGAGACTCGTCTTCTTCTGAAGTCACTGATTCTTCATCCTCGCTGCTTGATTCATACGACTCTTCCTCATTGGATGATTCAGATGATTCTTCCCCTTCAAAGTCATATTCAAGTTCAGTACTTTCCTCAAATTCATAGTTGATAAATTCCATTATTATATTCCTCCTGAAAATTTTTTGTTTTATCCATAAATTATGCTTTTCTAAAATGAAACATTACACTCTTACTCTTAATTTTTATTTATTACATGTGTAAGAAATGGTGTAGTTTTTGATCTTTCTTCAATAATGATTTTTACCCTTGGCAGAGGAATTTCCTCAATGGCAGACTCTTCGTCATTAAGATTTTCATCCAAAAATTCTTCAGAGCTTTCTTCATGATCAGCAACTTCTTTTGTTAACTCTAGCCCCTCTTCTTCCTTGATTAAGTTCAAAGATTTTTCATCGTGTTCAACGGATGTAATTTTATTTTCCTTAATATTATATGATTGTGAAAGGTTAGAAGTTGTGGGAAATTCAATTATTTGAACATTGGATATCTCTTTAAGATTGTCTAATCCGGTAGTTTGTTTATCTTGAATAGCTTCAGGATCGTCAAGGATTTTTTCGTACTCTGAAAAACTCCAGCCCATCGGACCAGGAGGAGAAAATGTGAATTTTTCAAGTTCCAGCTTTGGAATAAAGTTTTTGTCATTTTTTTCAGACATCCTTCTTCCCTCCGCTCTGCTGCTTTATTTCAAGATAAATATCTGAAAAACTGCTCAAGAATTCATCTTTTGAATTTTCAACGGCTACAATGTTTTGCAGCGCCCACATGTATTTTTCGTCAGACCAGGATCGCTTTTGTCCAAGATAATATTTATGAATAATGGAACAGAATAGATGTGGGAAGGTTAAATCTGTCCAAAGGATGCGGTAATGGTTTTTTGATAAAGGATGGACAGAATCATAAGAACGCAGCATATGAATCGCAAGATCATGGTCCCATACAGACATTTTTTTCATCACTTTGTTTAGGAGAATTCGAAGGTCTCTTGAAGGTAAGTCTTGCGTAATGGAATGAAGCTCTTTCATAAAAGCTGATCCATCCACTTCAATTAATCTGGCAAGAGTAAAATCTTGCTGGCAGAAACCACCTTCATTTAATACATCAATCGTACATTGCTTGTAATAAGATTCGTCTAAGTTTTGCAATGCGTCTCTGCCTCTTTGAAGCATTTTTTCGGCATACTCCAAAAACAGGATTGAGAATGGATCGTTTGGCAAAGATTCAGCAATTTTTTTATGGCCTTCAAGTTCTTGAAGCTTCCACCTGTATAATTTTTGCCATTTGTTAAGACGAGCCCGTTTTTTGCTCTCTTTCATCGGTTGGTATCCTTTTGAAGCCTGATAAAATTGGGCTGCAAATTCGAGTGTTTTTCCAAGATGATCTTTACTGTAATATGTCATTTCATTACCGGAGACTTTATCATACATAACAAATGCTAAGTCTCCTAAACCGAGACATAAGGAACCATTCTTTGTCAAATGAATGGGAGCGATTGGCAGACCTTTTTCAAGCAGGTGCAAATGGGCATTTGCAATAAAAAGCATTCTTCTAGGTTTCATCATAGCCTGCTTTAAAATTTTTACGCCGTCACTCGTTTGAATCTCCCATGTTTTTCGTCCGCTTTTATTAGAAAAAAGGGTGATATCCTTAACATCGAAAGGATAATAGTCAAGAATTCCTTCAAGATAATCATGGTTAATTTTGCTTGGTTCTTCCACATCACTCATCCTTTCTGCCTAAGGAATATCTCATTGCTTCTTTATAAACACTTATGAGATTTTTTGATACAGTCTCCCATCCGAAATCTCTTTCAACTTTTGCGCGTCCGTATTTTCCAAGTCGCTGGCAAAGGTTTGTATTACTTAAAAGTTGATTAATCCGTATTGCATAGGCATCGGGGTTCTCAAAATCATAAATAATGAACCCGTTTTTTTCTTCCTCGATAACTTCTGGATTACCTCCCCGGTTGCTGGTAATAATCGGAAGTCCGGCTGCCATTGCTTCATAATGTACACGGGCAAGGGGCTCCTGCCATTGCGAAGAACAGACAAAAAGATCGGACATCGTATAGAGTCCTGGAATGTCGCGCGGTTTAACGAATTTAATGAAAGTTACATTTTCCAGATAAAGAGATCCAAATGTATAAAGATGCTTTACATAATTATTTACATTGTCATCTCCAAACCACTTTGATCCTACGAAAACCATCATGATATCTGGATGCTCTTCAATAATTTTTGGCATTGCTTGCAACAGCACATGCGGTCCTTTGACCTTGCTCAATCTCCCTACAAAAAGAACAACTTTTCTTCCTTCAAGTCCTAATTCATCCCTAATTCTTCTGCGGATTCGGGATCCTTCTGCTGTCCACTGCGGATGATAATCCTCCAAGTCGACACCGGAATAGACAGTCTTTGTTTTCGATTGTGCATCAGGAAAGCGGGAAGTAATGGTATTGCCGATATAGTCGCTGACGGTAATGATTTTTGCAACCAGGGAAATACAATCCATTCCTTCCTGATCTGATATTTTATCAGGCGCGAACATATCGTTATGAACGCTAAGTACAAACTTTGTTTCTGGTGAAGCCTCAGCAAGAGTTTTGATCCAAGTCGGCCGGTTGCAAATATGGACGACATCGTACTTAGCATTTTTTACATGCGTTGTCAGTTGTTCCAAGTAACTGTCTTCGTCAAACCGCAAATATTTGACATTGTTTCTTTCTTCTGATTCTTTCAATTCTGGATCTTTAATTGAAATAACTGAAACATCCGCGGTTTTCCCAATAATTGAAGCGACTGAATCGAGATATATTTGAATGGCTCCGCCGCGAATTGCCGGCACAGGAAGCTTTTCTGTAGCTGCAAGTGCAATTTTCATAGATGTTTCCTCCATTCACGTTACAGATGAAAAGAAAAAAATATTCCTGTTTCTTTATGATACGAGTTAAGTCGGGACATGGTGAGTTATCCCATTCCTGTTTTTAAAAAAGGGCATATGTCACAGGAGAAAAACCCAATTTGGTTAAATGAACCGGAAAACAAGGGCAAGGTTGGGTGTATTTCCATACATTGATTACAAGAAGGTATGAGGATGGTGAACATTTTGGCGGAAGAACACGCAAAAAAAGTAATTGAAAAAGATGAGGCCGGAGAATTCCTATTGACTCCGGAAGAGGAAGCAAAATTGACTAGGCTGGCAGAATCCATTATCCAATATTGGGATGTGTCCATTACTTCTATTGAAGTGATTCAAGGCGGACAAATGGCGTTAGTTTGGAAAATCAACACTTCAGAAGGACCTATCTGCCTCAAACGAATTCACAGGCCCGAAAAGAAAGCATTGTTTTCCATAAACGCACAAAATTTTCTTGCGACAAAAGGATTCCGTGTTCCAGGAATTATTCCAAATAAAAATAGGGAGCTCTATACAAAATATGGGCCATTTTTATTTGTTGTATATGATTGGATAGAAGGAAGGCCGTTTGAGTTGACAGTTAAAGAAGATTTGGAATTTATCATGAAGGGATTGGCAGAATTTCACACTGCGTCCATCGGGTATAAGCCTCCAGAGGGAATTCCAATTTTTACAAAATTGGGGCGCTGGCCATATCACTACATGAAAAGATGCCAGCATATGGAAACATGGAAGATTTCTGCAAGAAAACTCCAAGACGACCCTTTTTCCGAATTGTATTTAGCGGACATTGATGAGTTTATCCGTAACGGGAATGATACGTTAAAAATGTTGTTGGAATCAGAATATCCTTCGTGGGTAAATACAGTGAAAAAGTCGCCAAACTTATGCCATCAGGACTACGGAACAGGAAACTCGCTCCTAGGAACCGACGGTCAAATTTGGATTATTGATCTTGATACGGTATCATTTGATTTGCCAATACGGGATCTCAGAAAAATGATCATCCCCTTACTTGATACAACAGGAGTATGGGATCAGGAAACATTTGATATTATGATTCGTGCTTATGAATCTGTATCTCCTTTAACGCATGAACAAAAGCAAATTATGTTCATTGATATGCTTTTCCCATATGAGTTGTATGATATTGCCCGTGAAAGATTTGTGAGAAAAACCCCGATGCTTGTGGATGAATTGGCAGGGGCGATGGAATATGAAAGAATTAAATTACAGGCACTGCAAACCCTTATTAAGGAAAAATAGCAATGCGATAATCCCGGCGGCCGCCGGGATTTTTCAATTAGGCAACAAGTCTTATTAATCATTATTGTAAAGAGAGAAAAGGCTGTTTACGTTTAAAAAGTTAGTTAAGAAAAATACACGATATTAAGATAAAATAAAATATTGTAAATTTTTTCAAAATTACATTCTTTTTTTTCGTACTTTTTGTATGATAGGACTGTAATAAAAATTGTAAGATTTCAAGGAGGCAAATGAAATGAAAGGTCTTAAACAATGGTTATTAGCTTTAATGGCAGTTTTTATGGTAGCAGGTATTGCCACAGGTTGCTCCAATAATGACAAGAAAACAGATGGAACAAATACACAACAAAATCAAGATGCTGATAATACAAAAACAGAAGAATCAGGACAATAATGATCTGTAGCGGGGCCGAGGCTGACTTTTGAGTCAGCCTCGGTCTTTTTTAATTTTTTTATGTATCTCTTTTGCATGATTGGAAAAAATACTTAAGGCATTGCTTATTTTTAATAAAATTCCCATCTTATGGGGGATTTTTTTGTTTGAATTTGTTTTACAAAATTTATTCTAAGGTGGTCAATGATGAATGGAGAATTATTGATTATCGGTGGACATGAAGAAAAGTATAACGGAGAAGAGATTCTGCGAAAATTTATGGAGTTGGCAAAAAGAAATAAAGGTCCAATTGGCATTTTGCCAACTGCCTCCGAAATTCCCGATGAGGTGAGTGCTGATTATATCAACGTATTTCGCAAACTAAATGCAGAAGAAATCAAAGTGTTTAATATACATTCCAGAAATGAAGCAAATGAAGAGGATTTTTCGGATACGATGTCACAAATATCAGCCTTGTTTATTACAGGCGGAGACCAGAGCCGTTTAGCGGAGATCATTGGCAAAACAAAATTGTACGACGCGATCTTTGAACGGTGGAAAAACGGAATGGTTATCGCCGGTACAAGTGCCGGGGCATCCATAATGGGAAAAAGCATGATTGCTTCCGCGAAAACAAAAGAGTCTGATAAAGGTTTAAAGATTGAAATGGAGGATGGATTTGGTTTTCTTGATGTTTTAATTGACCAGCATTTTTCCCAGAGAGCGCGGTTTGGAAGGCTGCTCGGAGCCATAGCAGAAAACCAGAATTTAATTGGGATCGGCATTGATGAAAACACAGCGATTCTTGTAGAAAACGATAAGTTCAAAGTTTATGGCGAACACCAAGTATTTGTCATCGACGGTAAAGAAGGAAATTTAGTTGATTTGGCCATATCTGAAAGCGGAGGGGAAGAGCTGACAATATCCAATTTTAAATTGCATACGCTTACAAATGGCTTTAGCTTTGATCTGACTACGAGACAACTAATTCATAGAAAAGAGGATTAAACGAATGAAGATCAACCGAGTAAGGTATTTGAAAGGCCCAAATTATTTCAGTTTAAGGCCTGCTATTTGGATTGAACTGGATATAGAGGAACTTGAATTACTCCCTTCAAATGCTATTCCCGGATTTACAGACAGACTTTTAGAACTTATCCCAAGCCTAAAAACACATACGTGCTCGCTCGGGTATCAAGGCGGCTTTATTGATCGGTTAAGAGAAGGCACCTGGATGGGACATATACTCGAGCATGTGGCAATCGAACTTCAAGTTCTTGCCGGCATTGATGCAAAACGAGGTAAAACGATTACAAGCAATAAAAAAGGCATCTATTATATCACTTATGATTATCAAGAGCCAAAATCCGGATTCCATGCCTTTAAATCAGCAATGGAAATTATAGAAAAAATATTAAAGGGTCAACGTTTAATTCCAATCCAAAAGTACATTTCACAAATTTCAGACCTTTATTCTAATAACAAACTTGGACCGAGTACGCAGGCAATTTTTGATGCGGCAATGAATTCGAAAATTCCTGTAGAAAGAATAGGAACCGACAGTTTGCTCAGGCTTGGAACTGGATCAAAGCAAAAATTTGTCCAAGCCACGATTACAAGTCAGACTTCCGTTCTTGCTGTAGAGAGAGCTTGTGATAAGCAGGTGACGAAGATGATTCTTTCAAGTTGTGGTGTTCCTGTCCCTAAAGGGGAAGTTGTCACTTCGTTGACTGAAATCTTTAAGGCCTCTGAAAGAATCGGTTTTCCGCTTGTTATAAAACCTCTTAAAGGGAGACAAGGGCAAGGAGTTATTACAAATATTAGAAATAAAGATGAGCTATTCAATGTTGTAAATTGTTTAGATAAACATGTGAAAGAATTTATTATTGAGCGTTATTATGACGGAAATGATTACAGGCTTTTAGTTATTAATAATAAATTCGCAGCAGCAAGCCTTCGGACCCCGCCATTTGTGATTGGAAACGGACAGGATACGATTCGGAGATTAATTGAACTTGAAAATGAAAATCCTAAGCGCGGAGATGGGCATGAAAAACCGATGTCAAAAATTCCGCTTGATTTTACAGTATCATGTTATCTTGAAAAATTTGATTTAACACTTGATTCTGTTCCGGATAAAGGCCAGATCGTGCAGGTGGTCGGAAATGCTAATTTATCTACTGGGGGACAAGCAATTGATGTAACGGACGATGTCCACCCTTCAATAAAAGAGATGGCTATCACGGCTGCGAAGGCCATTGGACTTGATGTTGCGGGAATTGATTTTATCTGTAAGGACATAACAAAACCGTTAAATCACAAAGAAGCAGTGGTCGTTGAAGTAAATGCGGCACCGGGAATCCGTATGCACCATTTTCCGAGTAAAGGCAAAAAAAGAGATGTTGGCAAAGAAATTGTTAAATATCTTTTTAAAAACAGGGAGCAAGCAAGTATACCTATCATTTCTGTAACTGGTACGAATGGGAAAACGACTACTTCCCGATTGATCAAACATTTAATCGAAAAAGAAAATTTTACGGTTGGAATGGCCAATTCGGATGGGGTTTACATTGGAAGTCAATGTATTGATGAAGGAGATTGCAGCGGCCCAATAAGTGCAAGAATGGTTCTAAGCAATCCAAACGTTGAATTAGCAGTATTGGAGACAGCGAGGGGTGGAATTCTTCGTGAAGGTCTTGCATTTCGTTATTGTGATGTTGGAATCGTAACAAATGTGAGTGAAGACCATCTTGGACAGGATGGAATTGAAACGTTTGAGCAGCTTGTCAAGTTGAAAAGATTAATACCTGAAGTTGTGATTGAAGGGGGCTATTGTGTTTTAAATGCCGATGACCCTGAAGTGGTGAAAATGGCTGATTATACTAAAGGAAACATTATTTTTACGTCTATAAACGCTGATAACCCATATATTAATGAAGCAGCTGTTAATGGAGGTATCGCCTGGTATCTTGATCATAAAGGGTGGATTGTTCACGTATCGAAAAACATTAAAACAAAGTTCCTCCCTTCCCAGGAAATTCCAATTACGATAAACGGTACAGCTAAACATAATATTGCCAATTTATTGCAAGCTTTAGCCGCGGCACATTCTCAAGGCATTTCAATAAGTCAGTTAAAAGAAAGAGTTTTATCGTTCGAACCTGATTTTAAACAATCTAAAGGAAGATTTAATAAAATAAGCAAAAATGGGCGGGAAATTGTTGTCGACTATGCACATAACGTTGCCGGGTTAATGGCTATCTACGATACAATTAAGGAACTAAAAAAAAATCGCATCATCACCGTGCTTTCCGCACCAGGTGATAGAAATAACAATGAAGTCGCAAATCTGGCAAAAATTGCTGCTAAGAATTCGGATTTACTTGTTATTAAGGAGGATAGAGAGCTGAGAGGCAGGGCTCCGTTTGAAATTGCCGGTATCATGAGGGATGCCGCAATACAAGAAGGAATCGGGAGTGAAAATATTTATATAATTAGAAATGAATTAGCTGCGTTTGCAGAAGCATGGGAATTGTCAAGAGAAGGAGATCTCCTCCTCTTTTCATATGAAGAGTTTTCGAGTATAACTCAATTTCTTTCGATGGTTCATGAAAAACAAACCATTTTAAACAAAAAAAGAAGCGGCTAAACAATAGGCTTGGAGTGAATGACTCCAAGTCTTATTTTTATTTGGGAGAATTGCAGACATAAGCAGAAGAGGATCTTTTTTTGAGTACCTTAACATATAGTTAAATGAGAAGAGGAGGGGACGATAGTGATTAGGATTAGGATGCTTGGTTTTCAAAGCCAACCAACTAAAAAGAACCTCCAGGGGAAACAAAAAGAAATTTACAACGCAATTGAAAACAGTCCTTTCATGTATGAGTACGATACAGTCAATCAATTATTATTTGAATTAAGTGTGAGAGAAAAAATTATTAACGCATCAATAGATCTAAGTAAAAGCAAGGTTGTGTTCTCATCTTTCAGGACCTCAGGCTTTAACCCTGCTTATTGGATCCGCGGAAATCAAGGATACTTGTTAAGATATGACGTTCAGCCTGCTGATGCGATAGAAGATATTTTTATCAATAGTCAATATTATGGATTTGAATGTTCAACAGCGATTGTAATTATTTTTTATAAAGCAGTGCTTGAATCGATAGACCGGCGTATATTTAATTACTTATTTCAAAATTTGCTTGTTTGGGACTGGAACTATGACCCCGATCTTGAGATCATTACCCTTCCAGGAGATGACTTTATTCCGGGTGATGTCGTTTATTTTTATAACCCAGATTTCCAACAACCAATTTGGATGGGAGAAAACGCGGTATCCTTGGGAAATGGCAAATACTTTGGACATGGGATTGGTATCCGTACTGCCGAACAAATGGTTGAAGCTCTGAATACCCGCAGAAAAGAGAATGCCAAAAGAACAGCATATCTATTAGAACAATACAGCAGGCTTAACTTTTCATCTTTAGAACGGTTCGCAAAAAACAAACCTACCCTTTAATTTAATGATTTAAAGGGAAGGGAGGTTTGTATTCAATGCTTTAATGAAAAAAGGATGCTTTCCATAGGAAAGCATCCTTTTATTAGTTAATATCTGAAACATGCTGCTCCTACAATAATGAGCAGGATGAACAATACTACGATCAGAGCAAACGTGCCGCCGTAGCCGCAGCCGCCATATCCATGTCCGCATCCATATCCGTATCCGCCGTAACCGTACATTTAGAAACCTCCTTAAATTTCATTATTAATATCCAAATCCACCGCAAAAACAGGACGCACCAATAATAATCAATAAAATAAACAGAACAACCAGGAGAGCAAATCCTCCGCCGTATCCGTCTGACATATCTAAAACCTCCTTTTTCTAAGTCAATATATCCTATTCAATTTGCTTCATTTGTGTTATAGACACCTAACTAAATTGGACATTTTTCTTAGATGAAAGACACTGTTAATCATTACTGTTGATCGATTTGATATTGAGGGGTGCCGTTTTGCTTATAATTTCCTTTAATTCCATGGAAAAGATTTAGATGTGGTGACAAGTTCAATTCTATGTTAGGGTAATTCATGTCGCCTAAATCGTATGATGAAGGAGGAAGTTTCATTGAATAAAGTGGTTCTATTGCTAACGATCTTTTTGATGACAATACAATTTTTTCAAATAGATCAACCGAAATCATATGCGCAAATTCGTGAGAATGTAAAGGTGTACGAGGTCGAAAAAGGAGACACACTTTTCAATATTGCTGTAAGATCTGGAATTTCTGAATTGGAGCTTAAACAGGCAAATTTTAAAAAAACAGATCATATTGTGCCTGGTGAAAAGCTGATTATTCCTGAAAAAAAGATTACCGATCATGAACAAGATCTGCTTGCGAGATTAGTTCATGCGGAAGCAAAAGGAGAGCCGTATGCCGGTAAAATTGCCGTTGCCTTAGTTGTTTTGAACCGCGTTAAAAGCGATAAATTCCCTGATACCATTCAGGAAGTAATATATGAAGAACGGCAATTTGAGCCGGTCGAAAACGGTTCAATTAATCAACCGGCTAATGAAGAATCTAAAAAGGCAGTAAAAGAAGCGATTGCACTTGAAGGCCAGGATAATGGTTCACTTTTCTTTTTTAATCCTGAAAAAACGAACAGCAAATGGCTTCGTACAAGAACAGTAACAACTGTAATTGGAAATCACCGTTTTGCTAAGTAGTTAAGTAAAAACAACCTCGTTGGGGTTGTTTTTGTTTACATACATCATTGATTAAAACATGGTACTCTATAATAAAAAGTATAAAAAAGTTTAGCGCTTTAAATTGAGGGACATACCCCCCCCCCGAAAAATAATATGAGGTGACAGAAATGAAGATTCGAAAAACAATTGTAAATCAAAATGATACAAGAGTGTTTGTGTATGAAAATCGTAAAGAAGAATATACTGTCGTGGCGATTCCTGATCTAGAATGGTCATGTCTGATTTCTTACAGCGAAACTAGGGAAGAGATTGTTGAAAGGCTCAAAGAATCATTATCAAAAGCTTTACATGAGAATGCGGAAGAACTTGTGGAACGCATTTACGTTTGGACAAGAGAAATGTAAAGGAAATTTGGTGTTCCTTTGTTGGTGTGAAAGACAGCATTGCAATGTGGGGGTGTCAGCGATATGATGTAGCTTATGGAGAATTTTTTATTGGGCTTTGTCTAGCTCCACATGAAGTGGAATGCGTATATGCTTTTAGAGAGGAAGACATTATGGTGAAAAATTTTACAGACGAAGTGCTGTCAAGAAGAACATTTGCAATCATTTCGCATCCCGATGCAGGGAAAACAACATTAACAGAAAAGCTGCTCCTGTTCGGTGGAGCTATTCGGGATGCAGGTACCGTAAAAGCGAAAAAGACTGGGAAATTTGCAACAAGCGACTGGATGGAAATCGAAAAACAACGTGGGATTTCTGTTACTTCAAGTGTGATGCAATTTGATTACCAAGGTTTTCGCGTAAACATTCTCGATACACCCGGGCACCAGGACTTTAGCGAAGACACGTACCGTACGTTAACAGCCGTTGACAGCGCAGTGATGATTATTGATTCAGCAAAAGGAATAGAAGAGCAAACAATAAAGCTTTTTAAAGTTTGCCGAATGAGAGGCATTCCAATTTTTACGTTTATGAACAAGCTTGACCGGCAAGGAAAAGCTCCGCTTGAACTTTTAGCTGAGCTGGAAGAAGTCCTTGGCATTGAGTCGTATCCTATGAACTGGCCTATTGGAATGGGAAAAGAATTTTTAGGGATTTATGACCGTTTTTACAATCGGATCGAGCAATTCCGTGTTGAGGATGGCGAACGGTTTGTTGAATTGAACGAGGATGGCGAGATTGACGGGGAACACCCATTAAAGGAATCTCCTTTATATGAACAAACGCTTGAGGAAGTTTTGCTGTTAAATGAGGCAGGAAACAGCTTCTCCGCTGAACGTGTGGCAGAAGGGACACTTACTCCTGTGTTTTTTGGAAGTGCGCTAACGAATTTTGGAGTGCAAACCTTTTTGGAAACGTATCTAAAATTTGCCCCTGCACCACAGGCACGAAATTCAACTGCCGGGAAAATCGACCCTCTTTCTGAACAATTTTCAGGGTTTATTTTTAAAATCCAAGCAAACATGAATCCTGCGCACCGTGACCGGATTGCATTTCTTAGAGTATGCTCAGGAAAATTTGAGCGGGGGATGACGGTAAACTTGGCCAGAACAGGGAAGCAAATCAAGCTTTCTCAATCGACACGGTTTATGGCCGATGACCGGAGTACAGTGGATGAAGCGGTAAGCGGGGATATTATTGGGTTATATGATCCCGGAACATATCAAATTGGTGATACATTGACATCAGGAAAAGAAGTTTTTCATTACGATAGTCTCCCACAATTTACTTCTGAATTGTTTGTTAGAGTAACGGCGAAAAACGTTATGAAGCAAAAACATTTCCATAAAGGGATTCAGCAGCTCGTTCAAGAAGGAGCCATCCAGCTGTTTAAAACGGTGAAGACGGATGAATATTTGCTTGGAGCCGTTGGACAGCTGCAGTTTGAAGTTTTTGAACATAGAATGAAAGCAGAATACAACGTTGATGTTGTAATGGAAGGGCTAGGTTCAAAAATTGCCCGCTGGATCGAAAATGAAGAAGTGGATGAAAAACTTTCCAGCTCTCGCAGCCTGCTCGTCCATGATCGTTTTGAAAGATATGTTTTCTTATTTGAAAATGACTTTGCACTTCGCTGGTTCCAGGATAAGAATCCTCATATTAAACTTTATAATCCGATGGACAGTTCAAATTCATAAGAAAAGGAATTTGTAAAAAAGCAGCCAATAAGCGGCTGTTTTTTTCAATTATTACGATTACATAATACTACGAAAAGCGTTTCAGTTGTCAGTTTTGTTCAAATGATTATATGTTTGAGGCAGCTTAACTAAAAAATAACCCCGATCTATCTATCAGCTTCAGATACAATAAAGTCAGGTGAATGAAGATGCATTCAGTAAATCGAAAATTAACTGCAATTTCTCCGGCAACAGGGAAAGTGATTGCTGAAATTGAAGAAACACCGTTGAGCCAAGTATCAGAGATTTATGAACAGGCAAGAGCGGTATTTCCAATTTGGAGTGATCTATCCATATCGGAACGGATCACTTATTTAAAAAAATTAAAAGAAGTCATGCTAAAGGAACTGGAAAATATATCGGCGGTTATATCCGAAGGTACCGGGAAAGTGAAAACAGAAGCTTTAACAGCTGATTTAATGCCTACGCTTGATGCAATTGACCATATTTCAAGGCATGCGGAATCAGTTTTGAAGCGAAAACGGGTCAAGACGCCTTTATTGTTGTTTGGAAAAAAATCTTATATTGAATATTTTCCAAGAGGAGTCGTTCTTGTTATTTCGCCATGGAATTACCCGTTCCAGCTAGCAATGGTTCCTGTAATCAGTGCACTTGCTTCGGGAAATACAGTGATTTTAAAGCCTTCCGAAGTTACACCTCTTGTTGGAAAATGCATTGAAGATTTATTTTTAAAAGCTGGTTTTCCAGAAGGAGTTGTCCAAGTTGCGCATGGAGGCAAGGAATTGGGGGCTGCGCTCACGAAGGAAAAGCCGGATTATATATTTTTTACAGGGTCGGTAAGAACAGGGAAAATCATTCAAGAACAAGCAGCCAAAGATCTTATTCCTACGACATTGGAACTCGGCGGGAAAGACCCAATGATCATATTTGCCGATGCCAATCTTGAAAGAGCTGCAAAAGGTGCTGTCTGGGCAGCGTTTACAAATAGCGGTCAAGTGTGTATGAGCGCAGAAAGGGTTTATGTCGAGAGACCGGTTTTTCGGAAATTCGTTGAATTAGTGAAGAAAGAAGTTGAAGCTTTGCGCCACGGGACCGAGGAAGATGATGATATTGGTTCAATGACATTTCCTGCACAAAGAGAAATTGTTAGAGAGCAATTGGAGGAAGCATTGGCAGCTGGAGCTATTATTGAAACAGGCAAACCGCCTTCAGAATGGGATGACGGAATGTTTCTTCCTTTAACGGTTGTAAGCAATGTACATCAAAGTATGAAAATCATTCAGGAAGAAACTTTTGGCCCGCTGCTCCCCATTATCCCGTTTGACAGCGAGGATGAAGCTGTTAAGCTTGCAAATGACACGAAATATGGTCTTAACGGCAGTGTCTGGAGCCGTGACCTTGCTAAAGCAAGGAGAGTCGCATCAAAACTAATATCAGGTTCAGTCGTTATTAATGATGTCATCATTAATTTTGTTAACCACTATCTTCCGTTTGGAGGAGCGAAACAAAGTGGTATTGGCCGTTATCACGGAGAAGAGGGACTGAAAATATTTTGCCATGAAAAAGCAGTTGTCGAAAATTCGGGTAATCGTTTATCAGAAGTGCATTGGTATCCTTATAAAGGGAAGTATCCTCTTTATTTGAATTTTTTCAAAAGCTATTTTTCTGAAAAGAGAGATTGGATTGGAATAATGAAAAGTTATTTGAAGTTAATGAAAAAATCTCGGGATTGACTCATAAGGGTCTGATCTTTCACTTTTATTTCCAGTTTCGGGATTGGAATTATAAAAAATGAAAAACAGCACAAAATATCATTACTGTTGAAATGATGGAGGATTTGGAATGAAACCAAAAATGATTATGACCGCTGTTTTTCCGCTGTTTTTCAAAATTTTTATTATGGAATTATTAAGAAAAAAACATTGTTAAATATTTTTGAATGTCCAATGAAAAGAATAACAAGACTTGAAGCGGTCTTATGGAATATTGCATTGCCTGGTTTCAGCCAACTTTTATACGGCAGATTTCTTAAAGGATTATTGTTTGTTGTGTTAGAGTTTATTATCAATTTTTTCAGCAATTTTAATCTAGCCATTATGTACAGTTTTCAATGGGAAATACAGAAAGCTTTTGAAGTGACTAACTTTCAGTGGCTTATGTTTTACCCATGTTTATATATGTTTGCAATGTGGGATGCCTATAAAGCAGCAAGTCAAAAAGAAGAAAAGTTTTCTTATCTGCCATTTGTTTTTAGTGCATACTTTGTTACGGTCGGTTTAATGTATTCTCCTAAATTTGAGCTATTTGGAGTATTACTCGGTCCCGTTTTCACTCCTATGATGTTCTTGATACCAGGGATTTCTATAGGATTCCTTATAAAATTTTTGCTTTTAAAACATGACAAACAAAAACAATAGTTACAAAAGCTTAAGATTAGGATTTAATTTTTAAGGATAAGAGTTTTTGGCAGCTTTTACAAGAAAAAACTCCTTAATTAAATTGTTCATCATTACCCCCAAAAAAAACTGAATTTAAAACGTAAACTTTTATTAAGAAAGTGGCCGCTTTAATATATCCGAGAGGTGGGTTAGAAAATTTAAAAAAGAGAGGAACAAAATTGCAAAAAAATTGATTAAGAACAGATAGCCATCAGTATTGGCTATCTTTTCCAATGCCTTGCCCTAAAATTCATACATGACATCATATGGTATAATGTGTTGAGTAGAGAGGTGAGGCAATGCTAAGCTTATTATTCATGGCGAAAAAACGAAAGAGAACATTGGAAGAAACGGTTGCGTTAATTCAACAGGGCAATACAAACCTGCAAAATGAGTTAATTAATTCATATAAGCCGTTTATTGCCAAAACGGTTTCAGCTGTTTGCAAGAGATATATTCATGAATCTGATGATGAATTTAGCATTGGTCTTATTGCCTTTAATGAAGCGATTCAAAAATATTCTCCGGAAAAAGGGAATTCTTTGTTAAGCTTTGCCGAAGTTCTTGTAAAAAGAAGAGTGATTGATTATATCCGAAAACAAACGAAAAACCAGAATCTCAGCCTTTATATTGGTTCTGACTCGGAAGAGGAAGACACCCCGAGAACATCTATTGAGGATGACCTATCAATCGAAGACTTTAAAAAGAAAAACGAAGAAGAACTTCGCAAAGAAGAAATTTTTCAATTTCAACAAGTTTTAAAAGATTTCGGCTTAACGTTTCAGGATTTAGTAGAACATTCGCCTAAACATGCAGATGCCAGAAAAAATGCTATGTTCATAGCAAAAACTCTTGTAGAAGATGAAGAACTAAAGGAATTGCTTTTAGAAAAGAAAAGGCTGCCGATTAAGAATTTAGAGAAAAAAGTTCAGGTCAGCAGAAAAACAATCGAACGCAACCGAAAATATATTATCGCTATTTCAATTATTTTATTAGGGGATTATATATATTTAAAGGATTATATTAAAGGGGTGTTAGAAACGTGAAAAAGGGGATTATCATGGAAATACACGACGGTTTTTTAACGTTGTTAACCCCTGATGGCGAGTTTTTGCGAGCAAGGAAGCTGCATAATCATTATCAAATTGGGCAGGAAATTGATTTTTTTCCTGTTGCGGCAATAGATAGAAAGAAGCCGCATTGGATGAACTTATTTGCTTTTATTAAAGGAAAAACGATTGCAGCGGCCTCTATAGCTATTCTCTTATCAGTGATTTTGTTTCTTGCCTTTAATCAAAATGAAAAGGTTTATGCGTATATGTCGATTGACATAAATCCGAGCTTGGAACTTGGGGTCAATGAAAATCTTAAAGTAGTTGAACTTACACCATATAATAAAGAAGGCAGAGCAATTATTGAGGAAATTCATGGTTGGAAAAAAAAGGATTTTTCCGTTGTTACAGAAAAGATTTTAGCTAAAATTAAAGAAAAAGGATACATTAACGAGAAAAAAGATTTGGTCATTTCAACTGTTTATACAGGTAAAAGAGAGAAATCTTCTGACAAAGAAATTTTGAAAGAATTGAATAAAATCGAATCAGACTTTAAGAAACAGGATCTAAAAGTGACAATCGTTGAAGGGACTGCTGAAGAGAGAGAAAAAGCAATCAAACAAGGTATCACTACAGGTACATATAAAAAACAGCAAGAAATAATATTTGAAGCATCTTCAATTAAGAAAAAAGAAAATGCAAATGACAGCAAGAAACAGTTAGTAGGAAAACACAACAACTCTGTCAATGTAAAGAAGACTTCGCCGCAAGACTCTCTTAATAAAGAAGTTAAACAGGAAAGAAATATGAAAGAAAAAAATCAAGTGTTGCAACACGAGGAGAAATTACATCCAAAACAGCATAAAATACAAGAAAACAAACATGAAGAACAACCTGAAAAACGGGATAAAAATAATAAGAAGCGAAATCCCGGAATAAGGTTAAATGAAAATACAGAGAAACAGAGTCTTTGCGAAAAGAATAAAAAAAAGAATAATTATATAGGTCATGAGAAACATTATTTTGGTAAAGAGAAACAAAATTCACTTAAAGTGAAAATTAAAACTGATGAAAAGAAAAATAAAACTTACGATGAAAAACATAAAGATCGTCATGTAAAAAGTAATGGTGAAAAGAAAAATAACATTGACGAAAAGAATCAAAGAAAAAAAGGGGATTATCATAAAGAAAAGTCCGGTGATATGTAAAGCCGGACTTTTTTGACATTTTATGGGTTGTTTTGTCTTGATAATTGGGCTTGAGCTTGTTGTACAAGCCGTTTTGTAATTTCTCCTCCGACGGAACCGTTAGAACGGGATACCGTATCAGAACCTAAGTTGACTCCGAACTCTTGAGCGATTTCATATTTTACCTGATCTAAGTATTGTTCAATTCCAGGAACAAGCAACTTATTACTGCTTCTAGCCATCTGTTTCAACTCCTTGCCCGTTTTACAGAGAAACATTCTCTGTAACAGTAGTTTGGATAACAAGAAAAAATTCATGTGTGGAAATGTTTGTAATGGTATAAATAAGGGACTTGCCTAGAAGTGGTAAATCCCTTTTTTAGTCATTACCATGGTTTACGTCTTTTGTCGGATGCATAAAAGGATATCCTTGTGGTTGTTTTTTACTTTCAAGCAGTTCTTTGTTTTCGGAAGTGTTCCAGCCAATATCATTTGTCGGGTGAACCCATTCGTCCCCTGACATAATTGCAGGGTCGGTCTTGTCGCTCCAGTTTTCAAGAGGAGAATTAGGGGATGTGTACTTGCTGTCTCCAATGATGACTCCAAACGAATTCTCGAATGGAGGCTCAATCTCTATTCCGGTTCCTTTAAAGCTTGGTGCATGAATTTGATGCGGCAACGATCCGTCGATATCATACTTTTTCATTTTCTTATTTGATTTCATAATCTCACCCTTTTTTAATTATTTTTTGTTTTTTTCGTGCTTTTATTAGCACAATAGGATTGAAAAATAAGGAAAAGGATGAATGAATGTTTTCAACTGTTATGTTAAAAATAAAGCTAAGCTTCAAAATTAAGGAGGAGGAAACAAATGGCTAAGAGAAAAGCGGAAGTGAATGCAGTAGAAAAATATAGTAAAACACCGAAAAAGAACTTGCAGGAAAGCAAGTTTTCAGCAGAATTCGGTCAAGATGAAGATCCGATGAAAATGGCGAACAGGAATTCTAAAAACGGACGAGAAGGAAGAACGTAAATTGAAAAAGAAAAATGATAAGCAAAGCTCAAACAGCGCAAATGTCGAATTTGGAATTGAGTTTGGCGATATGAATGCAAATAAATTTTTCGAGATCCCATTTATGAGCGAAAAGAACAAAGAAAAGGCTGATCAGAAGACAGACTGCTAATATAAAAAAGCCGGACCAATTATTAAGAGGCCGGCTTTAAGATTTTCTTTTTACATGTGTAAATAACAGTTTTTTCTTCATGGGGCGGGAAATAAGCAAGAATCGATGTCGGTTCCATTTCAATCTTTCCTGTCAGCAAGTATTTTTCTAAATCAAAAGGAACTTCTTCGAGCATCGTGTGCTTGAATAATAATTTTTCAGTGAGATTTAATTGTTTAAACTCGGAACCGAGCATGCTGGGATCTTGAAGGAACCTTTGATATAATATTGATCTTTCGTGCTTATCGTAAGTTGGTTCCCACCATGGTTTTCTTGGTTTATATTTTTGATTGATAAGGTAGTCATACTTCATGATACCTTCAACAATTGGCAGTTCTTTCAGCTTGATTGAATGCAAAAAATCCAATAATCGGTAAAATAGATCTTCAAGCTGATGACCGATTCTTTCCCATCCATTCTCCTCCCAATAAGCGCCAAATTCTTGGAAAAAGTCAAAAGGGGTAGGAAAGGCATTTGTCACAAGATATTCAATCGTATGATCCATCCGGTGACCATTCCAATATTTTTCAAGTACATCTTCCACTTGCTTTATTTTAATAATATCATCAAAGGTAAGTACATTATTACCAAGAATTTCATAAGGCGAATGATCCATATAAATATATTGATGTTCTTTTGCGCGAATCCTCAAACCGGTTCCTCTTAACATCTTTAAAAATCCAAGCTGAAGTTCTTCCGGCCGCAATGCAAAAACATCGTTAAATGTTTTCTTAAACGACGTATAGTCTTCTTCAGGGAGTCCAGCAATTAAGTCAAGATGCTGAGCAATTTTACCGCCTTCCTTTATCATTGTGACAGTACGGGATAACTTCTCAAAATTTTGTTTTCTCATGACAAGTTCATTCGTATAATCATTTGTTGACTGAACCCCTATCTCAAAGCGGAACAGTCCAGGAGGTGCATTGCGGTTTAAAAAGTCTATCACTTCCGGCCGCATAATATCAGCTGTAATTTCAAACTGAAAAACGGTGCCCGGTACGTGTTCATCAATTAAGAATTGGAACATGTCCATCGCATAGCTTCTGCTAATGTTAAATGTCCTGTCTACAAACTTGATTGTTTTTGCACCATTTTTCATTAAATAGCGAATATCTTCTTTAATTTTTTCACGGTCAAAATAACGCACGCCTACTTCAATAGATGATAGGCAAAACTGACAGCTGAACGGACAGCCCCGGCTTGTTTCAATATATGTTATACGCTTGGAAAGATGAGGAATGTCCTCTTTAAATCGAAACGGGGAAGGAAGCTTTTTTAAGTCTAATTTGTTGCGCTGAGGATTGATCTTCACTTTCCCATCGTTTCTATACGCGATCCCGTGAACGTTTTCGAATCTCTGATTTCCATCGAATTCTGAAAGAAGCTGTTTGAAGGTTTCTTCGCCCTCTCCAATCACAATAAAATCGAACTCGGGAACCTTTTCCATCCATTCCATCACATCATAGGAAACTTCAGGACCGCCAACAACAATCTTAATGGCAGGATTGATCTTCTTGATTATTTTGATCACTTTAATCGTTTCTTCAATGTTCCAAATATAACAGCTGAAACCAATGATATCCGGCTTTTTTCGGAAAAGATCTGTCACAATGTTCATCGCGGGGTCCTTAATTGTATATTCTGCTAGTTCAACATGATATTCTGGTTCTGCATAAGCTTTTAGATAGCGAATGGCCAAGTTTGTATGAATGTATTTTGCATTCAGTGTCGTACAAATTACTACCATTTATTTCAAACTCCTTAAAGAGGAACTAAATAATCAAAAACAAATTTTTATTATATCTCATTGTTAAGTTTTTTTCTATAAAATTTTACAATACTAATAAACCATGCCTGCAGCAGTTTAAGTCTTGATAATTTAAATTCGATAAGAGGCTGTGCAAAGGATATTGCAATTTGGCTCGATAACACAATCGTAAGAAGTAACGAAATTCCCGCAAGCAATAAGAAGTTTTCAGGTTCATGAAACAATTTTGGGATTTCACTTTCGCGAAATGCCCTGACAAAAAATCCATGAAGCAAATAGACATACAATGAATTTTTTCCTAAGCTTGTAAAGAAATATTGTTTTCTTGGAACAAAAGCAAAGAAGCTGAAAACCATGATCACACTTAAAATATACAATCCTAGCCTTGTCAACATTGCATTGAATGAAGCTTCTCCCAATTCCCCATATGGTTTTGAACCGAGCAGCCATTCATAATTCATTTCCGGATATAAATAAAAGCCGATAAATACGATGATAAAGGCAGCAAGAGAAAATAATCGAAATTTTACCCTTAATAAGGCGGATATGTGTTCTTTTCTTAAATAATATCCTAGCAAAAAGAACGGAAAAAAGACGAAAGTTCTGGATAAGCTTAAATAATTTGAAACTGAATCGACGTATCCGATCAAAAGACCAATAATAAGCGCTGCTGTAATTGAAACGGCAGCTTTGTATTTTGCAAAAAGCAAGAGCATTATATTCCAGAAAAATAAACTGATTAGGAACCACAAAGACCAATGAGGATCGAATGGATCCATTTTAAGCTCGGATTGTTCATATAAGAAATAATAGAAAATGGAGTAGATTATTTGGAAGGTCATATAAGGTAAAATTAATTTTTTGGCAATTTTTTTTACATATCCTTTTTGATAAAATCCTTTTGCAAAAAAACCTGATACTACGATAAAAGCAGGCATATGAAAGGTATAAATGACTTTATAGATCGTATAGATGGTTTCGTTATTTTCGATAAAAGACCTTAACAAATGTCCGAATACAACAAAGAAGATTAAGATAAATTTGGCATTATCAAAGTAATAATTACGTTGTTTCATTGTGTCCTCCCTAATTTCTGACCCCGTAATTATCTATATTTATACATCCTTCCCTACTTTACCATGCTGTAAACAAGTTATTCATTGTAAAATTTTCGGTGTATAAGGAAAAAATTAAATTACATTTCTCACTTTCAGCAGGTAATTATTTAATTAATTGGCAAGTATTTCTTTTAAACCTCTTATACTTTTATTATAATAAAATATATTATGAAGATCTTGTATCTACATGTTAAGAGTGCATTTATCTCGGTGTTTTTCTAAAGAAGGGGGCAAAACATGAGAGGGGTCAAAAAGGTTTTAGACAACAAAGAAAAACCTTCGACAAATAGTAATAAGGGAGAAAAGTTGGCCCGATTTTTAGATGGCCTTAATTTTTGGCAAAATTTAAGACTTGGCCAAAAATACGGAACTGCATTATTTATCATCATTGGACTGTTTACAGTTTCAACGATCATTACATTCGGTTTATTGTCTCTAGTAAACTCGAAAATGGATTCAGTAAAAGAAACTGGCGAAAAAGCCATAAATATGACGGAAGCGGCAGCCATTTTTCATCAAAAAGGAAGTACAATTGGGAACTATATTATCGATTCAAATCCTAAACATATAGCAAATTTTGAAGCATTAACTAAAAACTTTAACCAGTTAAAGAAAAATATTAAGTCTTCCCTTACAACATTGGAAACAAAGAAATTATTTCAACAAATAGATGAGAATGATAAAAAAATTACATTACTGTTTAACAATGTGATCAAACCGGAGGTAAAGCTTCAGCACGTACGCGAGTATAGGCTTGGAAAGCTGCAGGCAGATCATTTAATTTCGGAAACAGTTATAAAGCTTGATAAACTGCATGAAATTTTGAAAAAAGAACAACAAAATGCCGTTACTTCTGCAAAAGCAGGCATAATTACTACTTTAGTAGTTCTTGTAGTTTCAATTTTTGTATCTGCTGTTTTAGGAATATCAAGCATCTTAGTTATTGAAAAATTTATTTCTGCAAAACTCTCCCAAATCGTAAACGTTTCAAACGAAATTGCGTCAGGGAATTTAAATGTCAAACCAATTGAATATAACGGAAAAGATGAAATTGCAGAATTAAGCAAAGCGACAAATTCAATGAAGGAAAAACTTCAGTTGATGATTCAGGAAATTTCTGTTGTTTCCAATGATGTATCAGATAAAAGCAGTGAATTAAATATAGCAGCAAATGAAGTAAGGGCAGCCAGCCAGCAAATTGCTTCGACCATGCAGGAACTAGCTGGAGGAGCGGAAGAACAAGCCAATTCTGCAACTGGTTTGGCTCGAATGATGGAAGACTATTTGTTAAAAGTGAAAAAGGCAAGTGATAGCGGAATGATGATTCAATCTGCGTCAAATGATGTGTTATTGATGACAAAAGACGGGGATCAATTGATGAGAGAATCTCAACAGCAAATGGAAAGAATCAACGAGATTATGAAATTGTCTGTAAAAAAAGTTCAGGGGCTAGACGAAAAGACGAAACAAATTTCAAAACTTGTTCAAGTTATTCAAGAAATAGCTAATCAAACAAACCTCCTTGCTTTAAATGCTGCAATTGAAGCAGCACGTGCCGGAGAACATGGAAGAGGATTTGCCGTTGTAGCAGATGAAGTTCGGAAGCTGGCAGAGCAAGTTTCGTTCTCAGTATCGGACATCACGAAAATTGTAAAGGGTATTCAAATAGAATCTAACAATGTTGTTTCCTCTCTTCAAGCAGGGTATAAGCAAGTGGAAGAAGGAACCGGGCAAATCGAAATTACTGGACAAACCTTTCAAAAGATTTACGAGGCTGTATCGCTTATGGCTGAAAAAGTAAATGATATATCCAACAGTATGGAGCAATTGGCTAAAAGTTCAGTTGAAATGAATAGATCGATTGAAAATGTCGCGTCTGTTTCTGAACAATCTGCTGCCGGCATTGAAGAGGCAAGTGCTTCAATTACACAAACAAATTTCAGTTTGGAAGAAATATCAAACAATTCTCAATCGCTTTCAAAATTGGCAGAGCAATTAAATGCCATGATTCGAAAATTTAAATTGTAATAAAACTAGTGCTGGGTAAGACCTTATTTTTTCATCTACTGAATGGAGGATTTTATGCTGATTTTGTCGAATTATTTTTAATAATTGCAGATTGCGGTGAGGAGGCCAAACAGTGGTAGGAGCAATGACGAACGAAGAATATCAGAACTTGCTGGAGAAAATTACTGCATTAGAAAAAGAAAATAAAAGATTGAAAGACGAACTTGCAAATAAAAATGAAGATTTATACATAGATTTATTTGAAGAAGCCATCGACGGAATCGTATTTTGGCAGGAAAACGGGAAAGTGGTAAAGGCAAATCTTTCTGCGGCGAAAATATTTGAATGCAGCCAAAACGAATTAATAGGGAAGAGACTTTTTGACTTTGTTTATGAGAAAAACGAAAAATATTATCAAATTACCAAAGAATTATATAGAACCGGAGCGATACGTGATGAATTGCTTTTTCTAATGCCAAACGGGCAGAAGAAATTGCTTGAATTTACCGCTAAAATCAACCGGAACGGGCTTAACATTATGATTTTGCGGAATGTTACAGAACGTTTTAAAATGGAAAGGAAGCTTAGAGAGAGTGAGCAAAAATTCCGGAAAATTTTTGATGGCTCTTTTGAAGGCATTATTCTATGGAATGAAGATTTCCAAATCGTTGATGTGAATCAGACAGGAGTTAAAATGCTCGGTCTTTCTAAGAAGGATATAGTCGGACAATCTTTAAAAACATTGTTGAGTGAATTCAATGCAAAAAAAGAAAATCTTAAAGAGTATATGAAAAAACTTGAAAAAGACGGACAGATAACGGGAACACTTTCAATAAAGTTGGATGAAACAAAACAAAAGCATTTTGAATTTTCAACAAAATCTAATTTAATCTCCGGTTTAAATTTATCAGTTTTTCGTGATATTACAGAAAAATTGGAAATGGAGGAACAACTCAGGAAATCTGATACACTTCATGTTATTGGCGAGCTTGCGGCCGGCATTGCTCATGAAATTCGAAATCCGATGACAGCACTTAAGGGATTTATTCAATTGCTGCAGGGGAGCATAAAAGAAGATCATTCGATGTATTTCCATGTCATTTCTACAGAATTGCAGCGCATGGATTCTATTATTAATGAATTCTTAATTTTGGCAAAGCCGCAAGCTGTAAAATATGTTGAGTGCGACCTCCAAAAAATTGTGAGAGAAACAGTTGAACTTTTAAATGCTCAGGCCGTATTACATAATGTACAGTTCAAAACTAATTATGAAAAAGATTTGCCCCTGTTATTCTGTGAGCCAAATCAATTAAAAAAGGTGTTTATCAATATTATAAAAAATGCAATTGAAGTGATGCCAAATGGCGGTATTATAACGGTTTCAGTGAAAAAAACGGATGACAATAAATTACATATTTCGGTTGAGGACCAAGGACCTGGCATGTCTGAAGAAAAGATTAAAAAACTTGGAGAACCTTTTTTTACAACAAAAGAAAGGGGAACAGGGCTTGGTTTAATGGTCAGTTATAAAATCATTGAAGAACATAATGGTATAATTGAAGTGCAGAGCAAGGAAGGAATCGGAACAACCTTTCATATTTATTTACCAATCAATAAAGGCAGTGAAGAATAAAAGTTTATGAGAATATATGCGATCTGCCCATCGAAAATTGGGAACTTATATATAGTGGCTGAAGATGAAAAGTTGGCTGCTATTCATATCGGTGAAGACGATTTTTATGCAAATGAAACGTCTGAAGAATTAATTTATGAACCAGATTACCCAATTCTTTCAAAGTGTGTTAGCCAACTCAATGAATATTTCGAAGGAAAGCGGCAAAATTTTGATTTGCCGCTAAAGCAAGTTGGGACTGATTTTCAAATAGCTGTATGGAATCAGCTCAGCCAGATACCTTTTGGTGAAACGAGAAGTTATCGAGACATAGCTGAAAAAATCGGAAGGCCTAAAGCGGTAAGAGCTGTTGGGCAGGCAAACAAAGCAAATATGTTTCCGATTATCGTTCCGTGCCACCGAGTGATCGGGAAAAATAAATCGTTAACAGGGTATGCGGGAAACCGGATTGATATTAAGGAAAAATTATTGTTACTCGAAAAAGCTGAATTTAAATTAAATAAATACAGTAAACAAAAAGGACCTGACTTTTAAAAACAAAGGATCAGACCCATCAATACAACATATAGTCAAACACGAATGTATTGTTTATGTTGGAATGGGTCTGACCCTTATGAGTCAGTTAATTTGATATTTTATTTATTTTAAATTATCTTTTATATTGGAAATAAGCTCATCAATGTTTCTGATTCGTTCTCTTGATACTATTAGTTTTTTTCCAAGATTTAAAGTTTTTATTTTTGCATGAATCCGTTTGCTCTGATCGTCTATCCCATCTAAATCTGCAACATGGGCTAGGCCAATCGTACGGCGAATAAGTTCGCAACCGGCAAACCCGATCATGTCTTTGAAATATTTTTTGAGTACCTTCTCCAGGTAGCCATCTGTTTTAGAAAAAGGCTCCTTATTCGAATTTGTCCATAAACTGCTATATTCATCAGTAAATGTTTTCCAAAAAGTTCGAATATGTGAAAAGATTCCTTCCTGTTTGCCTTCGTTCGCAATAGCTTGGAAAAGAAGATTGGCAATCACTTGGCCGAGGTCAAAGCCGGCTGGCCCGTAAAAAGCAAATTCCGGGTCGATTACTTTTGTTTCAGTTTTACTTGCAAAAATACTTCCAGTATGCAAATCTCCGTGAAGCAAGCTTTCTGCCTCAGTTAAGAAACTTTGCTTTAATAGCGCTGTTTCAAGTTTCACTTTTTCGTCAGACCATAACTTTTTCACTTCGTCTATCAATTCTTCCTCAAATGAGTTTGTCTCTGAATCAAAGAATGGATCAGTAAATACAAGGTCTTCAGTTATTTTGCAAAGTTCTGGGTTAATGAATTTTTGGACCAACTCTTTCTTATCGCTTGGTTCTAATCCAAAATCGGATGTTAAGAATAATGTTTTCGCTAAATATTTACCAAGATGTTTTGAAATCAAGGGATATTCTTCTCCTTGAATGAGACCTGTCCGCGCAATCGAAAGATGGGAGAGATCTTCCATCACTGTGATTGCAAATGTTTCATCACTGAAATAAACTTCAGGTACAAACTCGGGAGCTAGTTCTCTAAAAAGCTTTAACGCGTCTGCTTCTATTTTTGCCCGTTTTAATGTAAGCGGCCAAGACTCGCCAACGACTTTTGCATAGGGTAGAGCTTGTTTGATAATGACACTTTTACCGCTTAGCTGATCTTTCACCCGAAAAACAAGATTTAAATTTCCATCGCCAATTTCTGATGAGGTTAACTCAGCATCTTCATGAAATAAATGTAATTTTTTTGCTAATTTTGCTGCTGAAACTTCATTCAAGGTTTCATAGTTTTGTTGTTGCAATAAGGCCATACTAAATATTCCTCCTTGATTCAAGAGGCTCGACAATAAGAAAAGCCTCTTTCTCATATTGAAAGAGGCTTGAAGATATATGTACTTCTCACCTCTTATCTGCCAGAAAGATTCCTTTCTGTTGGAATTAGCACCGTGCCATACGGGAAAACCCCGGCGCAATTGCGCCCCATTTTGCAATGGTATTACGGTCGGTTGCTGGGCTTCATTGGGCCAAGTCCCTCAGCCTGCTCTTGATAAGAGAACATTTATTGTTTTTTGAAAATTCATTTGATAAAAATAATAACAATATGAAAATTGCTATGTCAATATTTTTTTATTTCTTAATAAAAATCAGGCATCCGGTCTTCGAAAATCGGAATCATTTTCCGAACCTTATTAGTCTCGCTCAAATCAATTTCGGCAACAAGAATTTCTTCCTTCTCCCCGGCTTCTGCTATGATTTCCCCCCATGGGTCAATAACCATGGAATGGCCGGCGAATGTATTATTTGGGTCTCGTCCGGAGCGGTTGCAGGCAATGACAAAACATTGATTTTCGATTGCGCGTGCAATTAAGAGGCTGCGCCAATGAGAAAGTCGGGAATGAGGCCACTCCGCCACAACAAACAATGCTTCTGCACCTTCAGCTGTATGAGTTCGAATCCATTCTGGGAAACGAATATCGTAGCAAATCACCCCTGCAAATTTTCTGTTTTCTAGCTGAAATAATCCTTTTGATTTTCCGCGGGACAAAAAAAGATGTTCATCCATCAGCTTGAATAAGTGGAGCTTACTGTATTCGTGTACTTTTTTACCATTTTTGTCGATAATCAAAATAGTGTTAAAGACTCCTTCAGTGGTTTTGTTGGCAACCGAACCTCCAACAAAATGAATCCCGTGCTCTCTTGCTGCATTTTGCAGAAAAATGGTTGTTTCATTTGCATTTTCATCGGCTATTTCATTGATTCGCGTCAAATCATATCCGGTAGTCCATAATTCAGGTAGAAGTATAATATCTGGATTCTTAGCTGCAGCTTCTCTTATTAGACTTTCGGCAGATTGATAATTTTTATTCGGATCGCCAAAGGCTAGATCCATCTGAATACATGCTACGGTTAATTTCATGATCTTCACCCTGTTTAAAAATTTTATTCTTTACAAGCTATCATTTACGTTATATTATTTTTGACTAGAATTTCAACAATTTTATAAAATGAAAATATTTTCCGATTGTAGGTGTAACGATGAAACAATTTCCCCAATCTGATTTATTAAAAAGCCTGCCGAAACAATTTTTTGCTTCGCTAGTAAAAAGAGCAAACCAATATATCGAGCAAGGCTATGATGTCATTAATCTCGGCCAGGGAAACCCTGACCAGCCGACTCCTGAACATATTGTGAAAAGACTGAAGCTTGCTGCTGAAAATCCTGTGAACCATAAATATTCACCTTTTCAAGGATTCCAATATTTAAAAGAGGCTGCTGCTTTATTTTATAATCGAGAGTACGGAGTGGAACTGGATCCTGAAAAAGAGGTGGCCATATTGTTCGGCGGTAAAGCTGGGCTGGTGGAAATACCGCAATGTTTGTTAAACCCGGGAGATGCCGCTTTTGTTCCTGATCCGGGATATCCGGATTATTGGTCAGGGATTGCATTGGCACGTGCTGAGATGATCACGATGCCTCTTCGTGAAGAAAACAATTTTCTTCCTAACTTTGCAGATTTGTCGGAAGAAGATATTAAAAAAGCAAAATTAATGTTTTTGAATTATCCGAATAACCCGACCGGAGCTACGGCGACGAAAGAATTTTTTGAACAGACTGTCAAGTTTGCCGAGGAAAATGATATTTGTGTTGTCCATGACTTTGCATATGGAGCTATCGGTTTTGACGGACATAAACCGCTCAGCTTTTTACAATTTAAAGGCGCAAAAGATGTAGGGATTGAAATTTATACACTCTCGAAAACGTATAATATGGCTGGATGGCGGGTTGGGTTTGCAGTTGGAAACGAAAGTGTAATTTCTGCCATTAATCTTTTACAGGATCATTTGTATGTCAGCTTATTTGGAGCCATTCAGGAGGCCGCAGCTGCTGCATTGATAGAATCCCAGGAATGTGTGGATAAACTAATCAGTATGTACGAATCAAGAAGAAATGTTTTGATTAGCGGATTAAGGTCAATCGGCTGGAATGTAACAGCTCCAAAAGGATCATTTTTTGCCTGGCTGAAAGTGCCTAAGCGCTTCACATCAGAACAATTTTCTGATTATCTCCTTAATAAAGCACACATCGTTGTCGCGCCAGGTATTGGCTTTGGAAGGCATGGCGAAGGCTATGTCAGAGCAGGATTACTGACTTCTGAAGACAGGCTTAAAGAAGCAGTAGAAAGAATTGAAGCTCTAAAAATTTTTTAAAATGATGGATTGACAAATGAAAATTTTCTTGCGATAATCCAAATTAATCTAACACTTCAAAAAATTGAATATGAAAAAATTTCGTTTTCTTATCAAGAGCAGGCGGAGGGACGAGCCCAATGAAGCCCGGCAACCGACTTATTTTATAAGCACGGTGCTAATTCTTGCAGCAAAAGCTGAAAGATGAGAAGATCTTAGTTTGCAGCGCTAACCTCTTCTTGTCGAAGAGGTTTTTTTATTGCGTACGAACGAATGTAATCAGCCAGTTTTCGAATTTATAGAAAGTCTTAAGGTTATCAATGCCTGCCGAACGAGAGTAAACATTTTTCGGTTGATCGACCAGTTTCCATGAAAGGAAGATTCAAGTTGAGTGAAATCATTGCAACGTACTTAGTGTTTGACTCCAAAAATAACCCTGAGAAAAAAGCGGAGGAAATTGCCCTTGGACTAACAGTCGGTTCCTGGACCAATTTGCCTGAACTAGAAAAAAATCAGCTCAAAAAACATAAGGGGAGAGTTGTTTCAGTTGAAGGACTGGCGCCTGAAAGCGCTCAAAAAGAAAGGGAAGCTTTGATTAAAATTGCCTATCCGACAGTGAATTTTTCTTTTGACATTCCTGCTATATTAACAACAGTTTTTGGAAAATTATCAATGGATGGAAAAATAAAACTGCTAGATTTACAGTTTAGCAGTGAGCTCAAAAAAGCTTTTCCGGGACCTCGTTTTGGTATTCCCGGCATCCGTGAAAAATTAAATGTTTACGGAAGGCCGCTAGTCATGAGTATTTTCAAAGGCTTGATTGGCCGGGATCTTGATTATTTGCTTTCCCAGTTGAAGGAACAGGCAAAGGGCGGAGTCGATATTGTAAAAGATGACGAAATATTATTTAAAAATGAATTGACGCCATTTGAAAAAAGAATTACCGAAGGGAAAAAGGTTCTCCGTGAGGTTTTTGAAACAACAGGCCACCGGACATTGTATGCAGTTAATTTAACCGGTCGTTCGTCAAAGCTTCGCGACCAGGCTAGAAAAGCTGCAGAATTGGGTGCGGATATATTGTTGTTCAATGTGTTTTCCTATGGCTTGGACATTCTTCAAGAGCTTCGGGAAGATGATGACATCTCCCTCCCGATTATGGCTCACCCGGCATTTAGCGGTGCGATAACCTCTTCACCTTACTACGGTTTGTCACATTCGCTTCTTCTTGGCAAGCTAACACGCTATGCGGGTGCTGATTTCTCATTATTTCCTTCTCCGTATGGGACGGTTGCACTTGAGAGAGATAAGGCACTTGCAGTGGCTGTAGCCTTAAGAGAAGGAGATGATTATAAGCCGTGTTTTCCAGTTCCATCAGCAGGCATTCATCCAGGCTTAGTGCCTTTGCTTATACAGGATTTTGGAATTGACAGCATTATCAATGCAGGCGGCGGCGTTCACGGGCATCCGGATGGCGCAATGGGAGGAGGACTTGCGTTCAGGCAGGCAATCGATGCTGTTCTTTCCGGCAAATTACTTTCTGAAAGTGCGGAGACCTCTGAAGAACTTAGAAAAGCAATTGATTTATGGGGTTCTTTTGAGGTGAATGTATAATGAAAAAGTTTGCCGTATTTTGTGATTTTGATGGAACGATTACGGAAAAAGATAATATCCTTTCCATCATGCAAAAATTTGCTCCGCTTGAGTGGATCAAGGTGAAGGACCAAATTTTGGCTCAGGAAATTTCGATCCAGGAGGGAGTAGGGAGAATGTTTTCTCTGCTCCGAAGCGGATTAAAAGATGAAATTGTCCATTTTGCTGTGCAGAACGCATCGATCCGGCCCGGATTTCAAGAGTTGATTGATTTTCTTAATGAACATGATATACCACTATTTATTGTTAGCGGCGGAATTGATTTTTTTGTTGAGCCAATCCTAGAAAAATTTAGTCCTTTTGCTGGTTTATATTGCAATGGAGCTGATTTCAGCGGGGAAAACATTAAGATATTATGGCCACACAGCTGTGATGATTATTGTTCAAATGGTTGCGGTTGCTGTAAACCATCTGTTATGAGAAAACTGGAAGGAAAGGGTTTTTATAAAATTGTTATTGGCGACTCAATTACCGACTTGGAAGCAGCGAAACAGGCTGATTTCGTACTGGCTAGGGATTTTTTAAAGGATAAATGCAAGGAACTAGGGATTGCCTTTGAGTCATTTGAAACATTTTTTGATTGTATCAAATCTATTCAGAAGATGATAGAGGTGAAAGTATGAGCTTGTTGGCGGAGAGATGGAAAGAGCTCGCTGATGTCAAAGAAGAATTGGCGGAAAGAGACTGGTTCATGGGGACAAGCGGAAATCTCGCGATTAAAGTAAGTGACAGTCCTTTGCAATTTCTTGTAACAGCAAGCGGCAAAGACAAGCGAAAAAGGACGGAGGAGGATTTTCTTCTTGTTGATGAAAACGGCCTGCCAGTGGAAAATACTCACTTAAAGCCTTCAGCTGAAACCTTGCTACATGTAGAAATTTACAAAAAGACGAATGCTGGATGCAGTTTGCATGTGCATACAATTGATAATAATGTCATTTCTGAAATTTACGGCGACAAAGGTGAAGTGACATTTCAAGGGCAGGAACTAATTAAAGCGTTTGATAAATGGGAGGAAAATGCTGTACTTTGTTTTCCGATTATTCATAATCATGCTCATATTCCAACATTGGCAAAAACATTTTCTAAGCACGTGAAAGAGGATACAGGCGCAGTATTAATTCGAAATCACGGAATCACTGTCTGGGGGAGAACTGCATTCGAAGCAAAAAAAATTCTTGAAGCGTCGGAATTTTTATTCCGCTATCAATTAAGGCTTCTAGAATATAAGTCATACCAACAGATTAAAGTTATTTAAAATATTGAAGGGAGAATGAAAAATGGCGTACATAGTTTTGCAAAACAGTGGAGAAAAAATTGAAAATCAAGAGGAAGTATCTGCATTTTTGGAAAGTCAAGAAGTAATTTATGAGCAATGGGATATTTCGAAGCTTCCATCCAATCTGAAGGAAAAATATATATTAACAGAAGAAGAAAAAGAACAAATTCTCGATGTTTTTAAAACCGAAATCGAAGATATTTCTGCTCGAAGAGGATATAAAGCTCAGGATGTTATTTCCTTGGCAGAGCATACTCCTAATTTGGAACAGCTTCTCGAAAACTTTCAAAAAGAACACCATCATACAGATGATGAAGTCCGCTTTATTGTCAGCGGTCATGGCGTTTTTATTATTCAAGGAAAAGACGGAAACTTCTTTGAAGTACATTTAAATCCAGGAGATTTAATTTCAGTACCTGAAAATACCCGCCACTATTTCACGCTTTCAGATGACCGAAAAGTGGTTGCAGTAAGAATTTTTGTTACAACAGAAGGCTGGGTTCCAATTTACGAAAAAGAATAAGTCGAACAGTAATAAGTTCCGAAAAGCGGCTGACCCAAAAGGAACTAAAAATTTCCTTTAAGAGGTCGCCCCTCTTATTTTAAAAAATATAAAAGAGAATCGCTCCATTTGGTAAAATTGAAGTGACCAAACAACAACCACCAAAGGAGCGATTCTCTTATGAAACATGATCATATTTCCTTTATTTATTATAACATGGACCAACTTATTCTACCACTAGATTTAGAAATCCTCATCCCTGAACATCATCTCGCACGTGTTGTGCATGAAGCGGTTGAACAGCTGGACGATTCTATTTTTCTCCCTCATTACAAAGGCGGTGGCCGCAGCAGTTATCACCCGAAAATGATGTTGAAGATTTTAGTGCATGCGTATGCCGAAAAAATTTATTCTGGTCGAAAAATTGCCAAACAGTTGAAAGAAAACATTTACTTCATGTGGCTAAGCGGGAACCAACAACCGGATTTCCGCACCATCAATCGATTTCGATCCGAACGTATGAAACCCATTATCTATGAAGTCTTCTTCTCAGTAGTCGAACTCCTACGTCAAAAGGGACTTGTTCGACTCGAAGATTACTATTTGGATGGAACCAAAATCGAAGCCAATGCCAATCGATATTCGTTTGTGTGGATAAAGGCTGTCAAGAAATATGATGAGAAACTGAATGAGAAATATCGAAAAATCGCCTTTGACATTGAACGGGTTCTCGAGGGAGAACTCCAACAAGAGTCATTGGATTTAGACGAGCAATTAGAACAAAAGCCCGTTACCTCTAAAGAGATTCAAGAAACCATGAAGAAAGTAGATGAGCATTTAAAAAAAGATCCGTCTAATAAAACGCTAAAGAAAGCAAAGAAACAATTGAGTGAAGACCTTCTCCCACGGAAGCAAAAATATGAACAACAACGAAAAATTGCCCAAGAACGAAACAGTTTTTCAAAAACCGATCATGATGCGACCTTCATGCGAATGAAAGAAGATCACATGAAAAATGGGCAATTGAAACCAGGATATAATGTACAAATGGGAACGGAAGGTCAATTTATCATTGGGTATTCTCTTCATCAACGAGCAGGAGACACACGTTGTTTCTGGAACATGTAAACCTATACATTTCCCTCCCTCAAAATATTATTGCCGATTCTGGATACGGGAGCGAGGAGAACTATACATACTTAGAAGAACAAGGAAAGAAAGCATACATTCCTTACAATACGTTTGACCAAGAGCAAAAGAGAACATGGAAAAAACGGATCGAACGAGTCGAAAACATGGAATATGATGAGGAATTCGATGAATTCATTTGTGCGAATGGACAACGTTTCACTTTTCAATATGAAACAAAGAAGGAATCAGACCACGGGTACCTATCAATCAAACGTCGATATCGATGCGATCAGTGTCAAGGTTGTCCATTCCAAAGTACTTGTGCAAAAGGAAAAACGTATCGCACCATCACCATTTCATTAAAGAATCAGATTCAAAGAAAAGAAGTAAAAGAACGATTATTACATTCTGACGATGGAAAAGAAAAATATCGACGTCGAAGGATTGATGTGGAAAGTGTGTACAGTCAAATCAAACAGAATCTAGACTTTCGACGTTTTCATTTACGAGGCCTCTCCAAAACGACTGTGGAATGGGGTCTAGTTTGCGTTGCACACAATTTTAAAAAGTGGCAAAAAATAAGGACACTTCAACAAGGGGAAATAAGGTAAACCCCTCAATCAAATGAAATTAACCTGAAAAAATACCATAAAATTAACAATAAATACCAAGGTTATACAAAAAAGCTGACTCATACATCGCTTAAAAGCGATGTTTTGAGTCAGCCCCTTTTTTAATTTCTCCAACAAAACGTACAAAAATCTCTTTCATCATCCTTATAAAAACTGTCGAATAGAAAAGCATTTTTTTAAACTTTTAGTCGAAAAAAATTTTTTTAGAAGAATAATGTCTAATTTTGCGAATCTATTTACATTTATAGAAATTCTTGTAATAATGCTTCAAGTAATCTTTTTTACACTCAAAGCGAATGAAGTAAATGGAAAAGATTGGGGGTAACAGAGGTTGCGTACTAAACAACAAATGATGATGAATGAAATTCAGCATAAAAGGAAAAAAATGATAGACTGCGCCCAAAAACATGGTCTTACAAACGAGAGAACGATTCGCTGCAGCCAGGAATTGGACATGCTTCTTAATGAATATCAAAGGACATTTCAAAGTAGACCATACGGTAAAAAAGTAAAGACCTCCAGAAAACAAATACTAAAAGCATTGCCAAATGCAGTTGTCAATGCACAAAATAAAATTTGCTCTTAAGTATTTAATAATTGATTTAGTAAAAATAAATCATTCTTAAAATAAAAACCAGGTGCATGTGCATCCTGGTTTTCAAAATCATTTAGTTCGATTCTGCCAAACTTTTATCAGAAGGCAGGAAAATAGTAAGTATGCCTAGCAAAGGCAAATAGCCCATAAGGATTATGGTTTTCGTAAGTCCAATGATGTCTGCCAAATACCCGATCCCAATTGATCCAAGGGCTCCCATTCCAAATGCGAGCCCAACTGTTAATCCCGACATTGTGCCAATTTTTCCGGGTACAAGCTCTTGAGCATATACGACTGTAACTGAAAAACTGGACATCAAAATAAAACCGCTTATTGTCAGCAATATAAAAGCTGCTACTGGCGGAACATGCGGAATTAGTATCGAGAGCGGAGCCGCCGCAATCATGGATAGAAGAATAATCGTTTTCTTTCCGTATCTGTCTGAAAGCGGGCCTCCTAAAAATGTTCCTGCAGCTCCGGCAATAAGAAAGGCAAATAAAAACAGCTGTGACATCTTAATCGAGATTGAATATTTGTGTATTGCATAAAAAGCATAAAAATTAGTCATGCTTGCAATGTACCATGACCGGGCAAAAATCAAAAATAAGATCAAAGTAAGAGCAAACCAGACAGATCTTCTGCTTTTTCTTCCATCAATTGAAGAAGATGGCTTCTTTTTAGATGAAATGGTTTTTTCAAACTTTAATTTAAAAGAGTACCAGTTTGCTATATAAATCAATAACCCTACCGCAACAGCGGCAACAAGGGTAAACCAAGCAGCTCCAATTTGTCCGAGTGGGACAAGGACCACTGCTGTAATAAGCGGTGCGAGTGCCTGTCCTGAATTCCCGCCAACCTGATAGATGGACTGGGCTAAACCACGACGTGGCCCGGCTGCCATATAGGCAACTCTTGATCCTTCAGGATGAAAAACAGCTGACCCGAGCCCTATAAGCAAAACAGAAATAACAATAATCTCAAATCTTGGGGCAAGAGCAAGTCCGAGAATTCCAAACAATGTAAAGGTTAATCCTATTGGCAAGGCATAAGGCTTTGGTTTTTTATCTGTATACATACCTACTACAGGCTGCATAATGGAAGATACCATATTTAATGAAAATGCAATGAAACCTAATTGTGTATAGGAAAGCCTCATCGATTTTCCAAGTACGGGGAACATTGCTGGTACGACGGCCTGTAACGAATCGTTCAGCAAATGGCATAAGCCGATAATCAATAATATTTTAAAAGAAGTAGTACCTTGCCCCTTTGAAATCGGACTTGCCGCTGCAGTTAATTGGCTCATTATTTTGTCTCCTTTCGGCCAAGCATCATACCCGGTTTTTTTACCGTAGGCCGTGCCCTGCTAATCTTGTTTTCTATTGAAATATCAAGCGGCAAGGAAATGACCGCTTTAGTACCTTGTTGTTTATTGCTTATGATCTGAATTGTTCCACCAAAGGATTCAACAATTCGTTTGCATATGACGAGTCCCAACCCGGTTCCAGTATCTTTTGAGGTATAAAAAGGGTCAAAAATCTTTGAGAGCTCTTCCTCTGCAATTCCTGTCCCTGTATCCGTTACTTCGATTATGCATGATCGATTGTCTTTTTTTAATTCAACTTTTAGGATTCCGCCGTCCGGCATCGATTCAAATGCATTTTTTGTTAAATTTAGTACAACCTGTTTTATTTGGTCATTTGTACATTTTACTAGTACAGGCTCTGGAGGAAGCAAACAATAATATTTGACGTTATATAGATTTGCTTCTGATAAAATAAGCGGATTAAGCTCAATAAATATATTTCGCAAATCTAAAACTTCTAATATTTGTGCAGCTGGCTTTCCAAGAATAAGAAATTCACTGACGATTTCATTGATCCGTTTGATCTCTTTATTAATAACTGAAAAAAAATACTGGTCTTCTTCGTCTTTGTATTTTTCACTCAATAGCTGAATTAGTCCTTTTATTCCTGTAAGCGGATTTCTGATTTCATGGGCAGTGCTAGCAGCCAAAGTTCCGACAAGTTCCAGCTTTTGAGCTTCAATTTGCGCTTTTTCCTTTGTTACCCGCCTTTTTAATAAAACATATTTAATCAGCAAAAATAAAATATGGAACAAAATAAGAATACGAATCAAAAATTCGACCATCTTAGGCAATAAATCAGATAGTTGAAAATCCTTAATTTCTACTTTAATACTCCATGGCAAAAGCTCGAGCGGTACGACTACCCATTGCTTAGTTTTCAGTGTCGAAGTATCGGTCACATTAATATTTATTATCGATTTATCATTGGAGTTTACTATGTAAAGCTTTGTATCCGGTGTAAGCTCCTTCATAATATTTTGGATATAATCGATGCGGAGATAGGCGACCAATATTGAACGAATGTCTCTTTTATCAGACATGACGGGCATTGCTAATCCTATTACTTTTTGTCCATTGCCGAGAATTTCAGGATGATCAGAAATGATCGTATCTTTTGTTACGATAGCGGTATTGATGTAGTCATGCTCAGATAAATCCGCATCGGATAAAAAGTCGTTTGACCCTGAGATGACTTTTCCAGTTCGATCAAGCAAATAAAGACCTCCATAACGAGGATCTCTTTGTTGTGTTTTCTGAAGAAGGGCTGCAAGATTTTCTGGATATTGCCGAGAATTTTCTAACAGAATTGAAATAATTTCAAGACTTGTAACTGTTTCAGTTATTAATTGGTCCCAGCTCTTTTGATGAATGGAGGCGACCCATTTTGAGTGATTTTTTCTTTGTTGGAAATCTTCCTCCAGAAGATGATGAATGTGATAAAATGAACCTGCAAGTGCAGGAATAATAACAATAATAAGGTAAATGAAAAAACTGTTCTTGAGTTTGCCCATAAGATAACCTCAAATACAAATTCCAAACATCCTTTATTATAACATAATTTTGCAGCAGCAGAGTTTACACATACAATTTGGATAAAAAATAGACTAAACTTAAATTATAGAACTCAATCAGATGACGTAATTGACAAAAATTCTCAGTTTCTTTATAATTAATTGATACGAATATGAAAAAAGGAAGATTTCAAATGAGTTCAGAAAGTGTTAGTCAATCCTTAAAATTATTTATTGTTCTTTCTAGGGCTTATAAAGCGATTGATGAACAAGTTAGTAAATTTATTCAAGCAAATGGATTGAATCCGACTGAATTTGCCGTTCTTGAATTACTTTATCATAAAGGGAAACAGCCGTTGCAGCAAATTGGTAATAAGATTTTGCTGGCAAGCGGGAGTATCACATATGTTGTTGACAAATTAGAGCAGAAAGAGCTATTGGTTCGCGCCGCCTGTCCGGATGATCGAAGAGTGACATATGCTCAAATCACTGAAAAAGGAAAATCGTTTATTGAAAGTATTTTTCCGGAACATGAACAAAATATCCATCAATTAATGAGCCATCTTACAGAAGAAGAAAAAGAAACGGCCATTCATTTGTTAAAAAAGCTCGGATTATCCGTACGCAAATATTAGCGCGGTCCAATTTTGGACTTTTTTTATTTGAATTTAGGTAATGACCGATTTTAAAAGAATAAAAGAAAATTGCTAGTGCTTGACGAATTGTTTATTTTGTTTTTTCAATTTTTTTCTTAGGGAGGAAATAATGAGATTTGAAGAATATATATATACCCGGCCTGATGTTGAAAAAGCAAAGAAATCGTTTCAATCTGCAATTGAAAAGTTTCAATCCTCTTCATCAGTTGAACAGCAATTAGAAGCAATGAACGAGATTAATAAAATTCGCAATCATATTAGCACGATGTTTAACCTTTGCTATATTAGGCACTCCATTAATACGAACGATGAATTTTATAAAAATGAACAGGATTACATGGATGAGATTCAACCTGTAGTTGAAGGGCTTGTAACGAAATACTATGAGGCCCTTGTTCAATCTCCGTTCCGCAAAGAACTCGAAAAAAAATTGGGAAGTCAGTTATTTGCATTGGCAGAGGCGCAACTTAAAACTTTCTCTCCAGAAATTGTTCCTCTTTTGCAAAAAGAGAATAAACTGTCAACCGAATATACGAAATTACTAGCATCTGCCAAAATCTTTTTCGAAGGCGAGGAACGGACTCTTGCACAATTGGAGCCGTTTACGGAATCAACGGACCGCAAGATGAGAAAAAAAGCGAGTGAAGCCAAGTTTGGTTTTTTAGCTGAAAATGAGGAAACGTTGGATCGAATCTATGATGATCTTGTAAAAGTTCGGACAGAAATTGCCAAAAAACTCGGGTATAAAAACTTTGTAGAACTCGGCTATTACCGTATGTACCGTACGGATTATAATGCTGAAATGGTTGCCAATTTCCGGAAGCAGGTTGAAGAGTTTATCGTTCCAATTGCCACAAAACTAAAAGAACGCCAGCGTGAGAGAATTGGAGTAGAAAAGCTAAAGTATTATGATGAAGGGTTTAACTTTAAGACCGGAAATCCTACACCTAAAGGAAGCCCTGAATGGATCATCGAAAATGGTCAAAAGATGTATGATGAACTTTCAAAAGAAACAGGAGAGTTTTTTCGCTATATGCGAGAAAACGGCTTAATGGATCTTGTTGCAAAAAAAGGAAAAGCGGGCGGAGGCTATTGTACATTTATTGAAGATTATAAATCTCCGTTTATTTTTTCAAACTTTAATGGAACTTCAGGGGATATAAATGTATTAACACATGAAGCCGGTCATGCCTTCCAAGTTTATTCAAGCAGACACTTTGATATTCCTGAATATTATTGGCCAACGTACGAAGCTGCGGAAATTCATTCAATGAGCATGGAATTTTTCACTTGGCCATGGATGGAGTTATTTTTTAAAGAAGATACAGAAAAATATAAGTTTGCTCATTTAAGTTCAGCATTATTATTCCTTCCTTACGGGGTATCAGTTGACGAATTTCAGCACTGGGTTTATGAAAATCCAGAAGCGACTCCAAAAGAAAGAAAGCAGGCTTGGAGAGAAATCGAAAAGAAATATTTGCCGCATAAAGATTATGATGGAAATGAGTATCTTGAAAACGGAGGATTTTGGCAGCGTCAAGGTCATATTTACAATTCTCCATTTTATTATATTGATTACACACTTGCACAAATTTGTGCATTCCAGTTCTGGAAACGGTCTAGGGAAAATCGGGAAGAAGCTTGGCACGATTATGTAAATCTTTGTAAACTGGGAGGAAGCCTTCCTTTTATTGAACTCGTAAAAAGAGCCAACTTAATTTCACCATTTGAGGATGGCTGTGTTCAATCCGTCGTTGGCGAAATCGAAAATTGGCTTAATTCCATTTACGATAAATATTTATAAAAAAATCCCGGTTGCCCGGGATTTTTTTATTATTTGTGCGCCCGGCATGGGTGTAATCTATAGGGTGCAAGTCCCGAGCTGTGAAGGCAGAAGTAGCAGTTAGCATAACGCAAGGGTGTCCGTGGTAACGCGGAATCTGAAGGAAGCGGACGGCAAACTTCCGGTCTGAGGAATACGAACTTCATATAAGGCTAGGTATCACTGGGTGAGTTTGCAAAACAAAACAAAGCCCTTTCTGCCGAAGGTGATACAGAGTAAATGAAGCAGATAGATGGAAGGAAAGATTACACTCTTACCCGGGGAGATCTGACTGGCACGCCAAGTAATCTTGGTAACCTATCTAGCGATAGATAGCTGAGCAGTCAGAAGTCAGCAGAGGTCATAGTACTCTTTCGAGCTCGAGACGAAAGAGGAAGGACCGAACAATTAAGGAGAACGAAACACTACGCGTTCATCTTCTGTGTTGAAGCAGACAATCCGGCAGGACTTACTTGAAGGAGGAAGTGGTGAATCCCACGGGGGACTTCAAGAGGGTGGAGCAGAAGATGGCACAAATAGAGGGATTCGTTCACGTGGAGAGGATATCTATGTTGATGGAACTGATTTTGTCACGGGAAAATCTCCTAACGGCATTAAAACGAGTTGAACAGAATAAAGGAAGTCACGGAGTAGATGGCATGCCCGCAAAAGACCTACGGAGACACCTCTATGAAAACTGGGACTCCATTCGACAGTCGTTAAGAGAGGGAACCTACAAACCCTTACCCGTTCGTCGAGTTGAAATCCCGAAACCGAACGGCGGAGTAAGACTTCTAGGTATCCCCACCGTGACTGATCGTTTCATTCAACAAGCGATCGCCCAAGTGTTAACGAGAATCTTCGATCCGACCTTCTCTGAACATAGCTACGGCTTTCGCCCAAGCCGCAGATGACATGAGGCGGTCAGGAAAGCAAAGGGCTATATCAAAGAAGGATATCGCTGGGTGGTCGATATAGACTTAGAGAAATTCTTTGACAAGGTGAACCACGACAAACTGATGGGGATCTTGGCGAAAACGATCGAAGATCGGATTTTACTTAAGTTAATCCGCCGGTATCTTCAATCAGGCGTGATGATAAATGGAGTGGTAATGGAAACAGACATGGGAACGCCACAAGGTGGACCGCTTAGTCCACTATTATCAAACATCATGCTTCACGAGTTGGACAAGGAACTTGAGAAACGTGGACATAAATTTGTACGGTACGCGGATGACTGTAATATCTACGTGAAAACAAAGAAAGCAGGAATTCGTGTCATGAACTCCATTACTAACTTTATCGAGAAGGAATTAAAGCTCAAGGTAAATAAAGAGAAATCGGCGGTAGACCGTCCTTGGAAACGGAAGTTTCTCGGTTTTAGCTTTACACCAAACAAAACACCCAAGATACGGATGGCGAAAGAAAGTGTGAAACGATTCAAGAACAAGATCCGTGAAATCACATCCAGATCCAAACCGTATCGAATGGAGGAAAGAATTGAGAAACTGAACATGTACCTAATGGGATGGTGTGGATATTTTGCCTTGGCAGATACACCAAGCAAGTTCAAAGAATTTGATGAATGGATAAGACGAAGACTTCGAATGTGTTTATGGAAAGAGTGGAAAACGCCTAAAACAAGAATTCGGAAACTTAGAGCATTAGGTGTTCCAAGTCATAAAGCAATCGAGTGGGGCAATACACGCAAGAAATACTGGCGGATTGCCTGCAGTCCCATTCTACACAAAACCCTCGATAACTCCTACTGGAGTCAACAAGGGTTAAGAAGTCTATTCGAGAGATATCATTTTCTACGTCATACTTAATTGAACCGCCGTATACCGAACGGTACGTACGGTGGTGTGAGAGGTCGGGGGTTAGTCACCCCCTCCTACTCGATTGCTGATACGACAATCTCGCCATTTTGTAGCACTGCTTTCAATTCTTTGACATCAGGCTGATCCAATACAAAATCAGCAATTTTGTCTTCTAATTGTTCTTGAATGACACGGCGAAGCGGGCGTGCACCGAATTCTGGAACATATCCGAGTTCTACAAGCTTTTCTTTCACTTCAAGTGATATTTCAAGTTTGAGGCCTTGTTCTTCCAATGTTTCATTTAATTCATTGAGCATTAAGTCTACAATTTTTAAAAGATCCTCTTTTTCAAGAGATTTAAACTCAATAATGCTGTCAAAGCGGTTTAAGAATTCAGGCTTAAAGAAGCTGCCAAGTGAATCCAGGATACTTGTTTCTTTTATAGCATCACTTTTATCAAATCCCACTTTAATGGTTTTATGACCAACGCCGGCATTACTTGTCATAATTATGACTGTATCTTTAAAGCTGACTGTCCTGCCTTGGCTGTCTGTTAAACGACCGTCCTCAAGAATTTGCAGAAACATGTGTTGAACATCCGGATGGGCTTTTTCAATTTCATCGAGCAAAATAATGCTGTATGGATTGCGGCGCACTTTTTCTGTCAGTTGTCCAGCTTCTTCATGGCCTACATATCCAGGCGGAGAGCCGATGATTTTAGATACACTGTGCTTTTCCATATATTCGCTCATATCAAGGCGAATCATGGCATCTTTTGTGCCAAACAGTTCTTCAGCCAAGGCTTTTGTCAATTCTGTTTTACCGACTCCAGTCGGGCCAACAAACAAGAAGGATCCGATCGGACGGTTTTTTGACTTGAGACCTGCACGGCTGCGGCGGATTGCTTTCGCAACTTTCCTTACAGCTTCCTCTTGGCCGATCACTTTAGCTGCAAGGTTTGTTTCAAGATTTTTCATCTTTTCTTGTTCATCTTCCTGGAGTTTTCCGACAGGAATTCCGGTTTTCTTTTCGATAATTTCTTGAATGTGTTGTACGGTAATTTCTGGGCGGTTTGTTCCATGTTGATCATTTAACAATTTTTCTAGCTTTGCTTCTTCATCGCGAAGAGCAGCAGCTTTTTCGAAGTTTTCTTCTCTTATAGCCACTTCTTTTTCTTTCGAAATTTCACTTAGGCGTTTCTCGATTTGTTCTCTATCTGCATTTCCTGATAATAAATTCATCTTTGAACCGGCTTCGTCCATTAAATCAATGGCTTTGTCTGGAAGGAAGCGGTCTTGGATATAACGATGTGACAAATTCACACACGCCCTAATTGCTTCATCGGTGTATTTCACTTCATGATAATCCTCATATTTTGACTGAATGCCCTTCAGGATTTCATAAGTTTTTTCAAGTGATGGTTCGAGTACTTGCACTGGCTGGAATCGGCGTTCTAACGCAGGATCCTTTTCAATTTGGCGGTACTCTTTCAATGTTGTTGCTCCGACTACCTGCAATTCGCCGCGGGCTAGAGCTGGTTTTAAAATATTTCCTGCGTCCATAGAACCTTCTGCAGAACCGGCCCCAACCAATAGATGGATTTCATCAATAAATAAAATAATATTTTTTCGTGCTTGCAATTCGGAAATCAGCCGTTTCATTCTCTCTTCGAATTGACCGCGAATTCCTGTATTGGCAACAAGTGATGCGACATCAAGCAAATACACTTCTTTGTTAAGAAGTTTGGCTGGCACTTTTCCTTCTGCAATTCTTAATGCAAGGCCTTCAACTACAGCTGTTTTTCCGACACCCGGTTCACCGATTAAAACCGGATTGTTTTTATTTCGGCGATTCAATATTTCAATAACTCGGTCTACTTCCTCCTCACGACCAATTACTGGATCTATAAGTCCGGCTTTGGCCAGTTGAGTTAAGTTACGGCCAAATTGGTCGATAAAACCGCCGCCCCTGTGGCCTTGCTGGACTTGAGCTCCGTTTATTTCACTCATTCCACTCATTTCATTAGCTGGAAAGGCTGAAAATTGTTTAAATAAGTCCTCAAAAGAAGATGGATTAAAGCCTGAAAAACCGAACATCGAAGGACCAAAAGCAGCGCCTAATTTTGATCTTTCTTTACGGTAACACTCGTCGCAAAGATGATAATGCTGTTTGTTGCCATTAATATTTATGTTCAATTCAATCACAGCTTGATTGTTATGACATTTTTGGCAAAGCATTTGGATTCCTCCTTTGACTTTGACTATATTTGACTTTATTTATCTTTATTATACTTTGACCTTTTTTGACGTTCAAGTATTTTGTTTTTGAAACCTTGTTCAAATTTGATAGAAGCTATACTCCTATTTTTGACTTTGACTATATTTGACTATTTGTAATACAAGTATACTTTGACCTTTTCTGACTTTCAAGTATTTTGCTTATAGTATTTATTCCATCACATTGAAAAAGCTCGTCTTTCTTTGTCCACTTATTCATATATATGGACTAGGGAGGGGAGACATAAGTGAGGACAAACTGGTCTCAAGCTCTGCAAATTGCTGCTGTTTATGTTGGAACCGTTGTGGGAGCTGGATTTGCAACCGGAAAAGAAATAGTCGAATTTTTTTCGCGTTTTGGATTTATTGGGATGATTGGCATATTAATTGGCGGCTATATTTTTATTTTTTTGGGCTCAAAATTAATGAGAATTGCAGCTGTGATAGGGGCTGATTCTTATCAAGATTTTAATCTTTATTTATTTGGCCGCCATTTCGGAACTCTTATAAATATATTAATGCTTGTTATGCTTTTTGGCGTTTCCGCTGTTATGCTGTCAGGGGCCGGGGCAGTATTTGATGAGCAGCTGGGAATATCGAGGATCTCAGGAATTATTGTGACCATTGTTTTATCGATTTTTGTAATGATTGTAGGAATTAAAGGGCTATTTGCTGTTAATATTTTCGTCGTTCCGATGATGGTCACTTTTAGTTTTTACTTAATGTTCATTTCTGTTCAATTGCCTCACTTTCAGGATCAGCTTTTATCGATTCCTTTTGCTGAAGATGGGTGGAAATCAGTTGTTGCCCCGTTTTCATATACTGCGTTTAATCTTTCGCTCGCACAGGCAGTCTTAGTGCCAGTTGCAAAGGAAATAAAGGATGTTCGGACAATCAAGTGGGGGGGAATTTTAGGGGGGCTGGCATTAACTTTCATCCTGCTGTCGAGCCATACGACATTAATTATGCTGCCTGATTTTAGAAGTTATGAAATTCCTATGGCAGTCACGATGAAAAATTTGGCCTCAGGATTTTATTGGATATATGTTTTTATTATTTATGGCGAAATCTTTACATCGATTATTGGAAATATTTTTGGATTGGAAAGGCAATTAAAGAAATATGTAAAAGCTCCATCCATCATAATAGTTTCAGGGATTTTTGTAATTGTTTTTCTTATAAGTTTTGTAGATTACGGTACATTGCTTTCCTATTTATATCCAATTTTCGGCTATATCAGTCTGTTTTTTATCATTTTATTATGGATAAAACCTCTTGAAGAAATGTGAAAAGGGGCTTTGTCAGCCCCTACTTGCTTTTCTTTTCTTTCATGATTGTTTTTGCCATTTGCAGAAATGCATCGCGATGATCTGCATCCTCTTTTGTATACATCGTAAGTTTTAGTGGTAAGTCAGGATTATTGATTAAATAGGCTGTTACTGTTTCGCCATTTTTGGACGCTTCCATGACGATGCTGTTTTTAAACATTGAATCTTTAGGTGCTTGAAGAGTTTTAATGTCATTACTTACAGCTTGCAATTGTGCTTTTGTTGTATTAGTGATCGCATCCCAATTAGTATCTTTCGGGATAAGCTCTATTCGCATAAAAATTTCTGGGTTATCAGTCAAATATAGCACATCTTTAGAAGGCTCTTCTGCAGTCAGTTTATATTCAGGAAGTACGTACATTGAGTAATCTTTGGTATCGTTATATTTTAGAAAAGCCGTTTCTTTTTTTGTCTCTCCGTTAACTTTGTACTGAATGTTTTGTTCCAATATACGGACAACCCCGTCATCAGTGGCTTCTTTATTCGTATCTTCATCCTTATTTGGAGAATTACTATCTTTGTTTTGATTCTTTTTTTCTGCTGCTGGTTGATGCAGGTTGCTGTCACCATTTGCACTGTCTTTTGAGCTTGTGGCAGAACCGCAGCCAGAAAGAGCGAGAGTTATGATGGCAAGAGCAAAAAAGATATTTTTGTACAGTTTCATTCAACATTTATCCTCCCTGTGTATATTATGAACTGTTCTTCCTTAATTGACGTTTTTTATAGTAAATCGTTACAAGATGTTATATCGAAAAAAGTGGTATTGCTATATAAACGATAGCATGGAAAAATCAAACAAACAACCGGATTATGAACCGGGTAATTTGTCTTATAGTAAAAAGAGCAGCCATTTCGAGCTGCTCTTTATCTTAGAGGCAGTAAAACAAATAAGAAAAGATCAAATATTAAATGAGACACAATGACAAGAGGGATGCTTTTTTTCCATTTGTAGAGCCAGCCCCAAAAAATTCCGCTTACGAATGCAGCAAACGGCAAAATCATAAATTCGGAATATATATTGACGCTCGCATTTAATAAAGCAGCAATTAAAATACTTAAAGTATGATTTAGATGCCTCGAAATTCTTTTTTGAACAAAACCCCGCCAAAATATTTCTTCACCGGGAATAATAACTAAAATTAATACGATATAATGCCATATTTCAGATGGTGAAAAGCGATTGTAAAGCTTGTTGATGTCATTGTTGAATGGCAAATGAAGAATATTGATTAAGTCGTTTCCTGCCCAAAAAACACCAAACAGGATAATCCCGGAACAAATACCGTAAAACAGGTAGCTTTTAAAAGATGTTTGATCATCGACATCTTCTTTCACAATTGTGTAGCTTATGTGTAAGAGCATGGACGCAGTATACATATACCAAAACACGGACTTATCTTCAAAAGTAAAAAAAAGCAGAAGATGTGCGAGGACAATTCCGATTATTAGTGTTAAATCGGAGACGCACTTTTTCATCTGTTCTTCTCCTTTCATTCTTGGACAACAAACCTTATTGTAACAAAAAAGCATAAACAATTGTAAGGAAAAGATTTTATTTCGATTCCTGAAAATAACATGACGTCCCTTGGAAAAACTAAAAAAGAAAGGAGGGAATTATTTTGACTAAGTCTAAAAAAGAAAAAGAGCGGGCATGGACAATACGAAAACAGGAGCAAAATCCACACGGCAAAGTAAAATCATTTCAAGAAGTAGAACAAAACAAAAAATAATGAAAAATTAAGGCTCCCTGAGATTTCGTCTTAGGGAGCATACATTTTGTATTTTTAATAACTAACTTAAATGTTAATATATGAAAAAGCAGCAAATGCTTCCTTTATACTACTCCTAAATTTCTTATTGGGTTTTTTCTCTTATTATTTTATAATTTTTATGATTAACCACTGTCCTTTGTTCTAGTTCAAGATCCCGGTAATTTTCCATATATGTTAAGTCAACAATTACAGAATTTTCATTGACCTTTTCTACGATGCCTTGTAAGCCATTTTTAAATTCAATCACATTTCCCACTTCAGCTTTTTTCAACCAGCCTCTCTCCTTTTTTTCAATTTACATCTTTAATACAAACAGTTTCACAAGCAAAACTTGTTTGAAAAGAAAATGTATTTACAATGATCATTAAACTGTAAATACAGATAGCTTATCACAAAAATGGCTAATTTGAAATTACATTCCTGTGAATTCATCAAGCTTGTATTCGATTAAGATAATGTTTAGATATTTTGCATCAAGAAAATAGGGGGATCCGGAAATGAATGAAGAAAAAATGATTAACGAAGTACTTGATAAGCTAAAAAACGGCGAAATTTCTGAGTACTATGTTTCTAAAGATAAATTTCTTTCATTTCGCAGTGTTCTTGTTAAACGGCCAGATTTTAAACATTTTAGAGGGATCGCGCAGCGAGGAGGGGATGTGATTTATCGATATCTTGAAACCCCAAGAAGTTAATTCTAGAGAATATATGTTTCTAAATCTTATTTACTCATGAAAGAAATGGCATCTGATTGTTAAAATCAAATGTCATAATTTTAAATTATAGAATGGGGGCTGACTCTTTAAGTCAGCCTAATTTGCTGTAGCATGTAAACAAAAACAAAAAATTGGAAAAAGAAAGCGCTTAACCAAATATAGTTTTAAAAAAACATTGGAATATTAGGTATTTCCCGTTGTCTGTATGGTCAGGAAATGCTATTCTTTTTTTGGGATGTTAGTTGTCTGATGACTTAAAGAACATAATCAAAATACCTGCATCATACATGATAAAAAGATCGCTGGAGAAAATAAAATAGCATTGAAAGAAATGAGCGAATGTTTAGTCGGCAGGTTGACTTAAATGATTGTATTGTTTAAGTTAATGAGGCAACCATCTTGCAGTTTTTATTTAACTAACAATGATTCTATTCAGTAAAGGAGTATGATTTTGTAATGGTCGAAAAACAATTTAAAGTTATCGCTGACACAGGTATTCATGCTCGTCCTGCTACTTTACTTGTACAAGCTGCAAGCAAGTTTGATTCAGAAATTACCCTTGAATACAAAGAGAAAAAAGTGAACTTAAAATCAATTATGGGTGTTATGTCGCTTGGTGTAGGAAAGGGTGCAGACATCAAAATTATTGCTGAAGGCAGCGATGAAGAAGAAGCAATGAGAAGCTTAGAAGAAACTTTGAATAAAGAAGGTTTGGCTGAGTAATGGATTTTTTGAAAGGAATCGCTGCTTCAAGCGGAATTGCAATTGCACAAGCTTATAGGTTAGTAGAGCCTGATTTATCTTTTGAAAAGAAGCAGATAGATGATTCAGCCAAGGAAATTGATCGTTTTCAGTCTGCTTTATCGAAAGCAAAGACAGAGCTTGAAAAAATTCGCGACCGTGCAAAGACAGAGCTTGGAGATGATAAAGCGGCAATTTTTGAGGCACATCTGTTAGTCTTAAGTGATCCTGAACTAATTACCCAAATTGAAAATAAAATTAAAACAGAAAACGTGAATGCAGAGTATGCACTTAAGGAAACAACTGACATGTTCATAGCCATGTTTGAGCAAATGGACAATGAATATATGAAGGAACGTGCTGCAGACATTCGCGATGTAACAAAGCGTGTACTTTCTCACTTGCTCGATGTGCAAATTGCAAATCCAAGCATGATTAACGAGGAAGTTATCATTGTTGCGGAAGATTTAACTCCGTCAGATACAGCTCAATTGAACCGTAAATATGTAAAAGGTTTTACAACTGACATTGGAGGAAGAACTTCTCACTCAGCGATCATGGCGCGTTCGATGGAAATTCCTGCAGTTGTCGGAACAAAAACTGTCACGAAAGAAATTAAGAACGGTGACTTAATCATTGTTGATGGATTAAAAGGAGAAGTCCATATAAACCCGTCACCAGAATTAATCGAAAAATATAAAAAAGAACTGGCTGATTTTGAAGCGCAAAAAGCTGAATGGGCTAAGCTGGTGAATGAGAAATCATTTTCAGCAGACGGTCATCACGTTGAACTTGCTGCCAACATTGGAACGCCAGATGATTTAGAAGGTGTTATTTGTAACGGCGGGGAAGGTATTGGACTTTATCGGACAGAATTTCTTTACATGGGACGCGACCAGCTGCCGACTGAAGAAGAGCAATTTGAGGCATATAAAGCGGTTCTTGAAGGAATGAAAGGAAAACCGGTGGTCGTTCGAACGCTTGATATCGGCGGAGACAAAGAACTTCCATATTTAAATCTTCCAAAAGAATTGAATCCCTTTCTTGGATTCAGGGCGATTCGTCTCTGTCTTGAAGAGCAAGACATGTTCCGAACACAGCTCAGGGCTTTATTAAAAGCCAGCAAATATGGAAACCTGAAAATTATGTTTCCGATGATTGCTACGCTCGATGAATTCCGTGAAGCAAAAGCTATTTTTGAAGAAGAGAAAGAAAAGCTTGTTTTAAATGGAACAGTTGTTTCGGACAATATTGAAATCGGAATCATGGTTGAAATTCCTTCCACTGCAATCCTAGCTGATCAGTTTGCAAAAGAAGTGGACTTCTTTAGTATTGGAACAAACGATTTAATACAATATACTATGGCAGCGGACCGTATGAATGAGCGTGTTTCCTATTTGTATCAACCATATCACCCGGCTATTTTACGCCTTGTAAAAATGGTGATTGATGCTGCACATAAAGAGGGTAAGTGGGTCGGAATGTGCGGTGAAATGGCAGGAGATGAAATTGCTATTCCAATTCTGCTTGGTCTTGGTTTAGATGAATTTTCAATGAGCGCTACTTCCATCTTAAAAGCACGCTCACAAATTCGCCATCTATCAAAGAGCGACATGGAAAAGCTTGCTGAAAAAGTTTTGCAAATGAAAACAACAGAAGAAGTGGTACAAGCAGTTACGTCTGTAACGAAAATTGAATAGAAAATGTGAACTCAATTGTTTATTCATCGATAAATGGGGTAAAAAGAAAATAAGCACTTTGGTAATACTGAAGTAAGCAGTACATTCTCATTTCCCCTCTTTTTTGACCGGCTTTGCCGGTCTATTTTTTTTTGGTATTTTTAGAAAGCGATTTCTCATTATTTTCTGTATAATGTCAATATAAAGAGTAGAGGAGGACTTTTTATGGATCTTAACCTTTCTGGTAAAACTGCTTTAATTGCTGCATCAAGCCAAGGACTGGGACGGGCTATTGCAGAAGGTTTGTTAAAAGAAGGAGCGAATATTGTTATATCAGGACGTGATGAATCAAAGTTGAAACAAGTGGTAACTGAAATCGATCGTGAGGGGTCGGGAAAAGTAGCATTTGTGCGAGCAGATGTTACAAATATTGAAGATATTAAAAAAATGGTTCAAACAGCAACCGATTCTTTCGGAAGACTTGATATACTTGTCAATAATGCTGGCGGCCCACCAGCTGGGTCGTTTGAAACAATTACAGATGAAGATTGGCAAAAATCATTTGAATTGAATTTGCTTTCTTACATCAGGCTGATCAGGGAAGCGTTGCCTGCTCTTAAGACGAATGGCGGTAAAATTATTAATATTGCATCATCATCCATAAAAGAGCCGATCCCGGGGTTAATACTCTCTAATACATTCAGAACAGCAATTGTCGGGCTGTCGAAAACACTTGCGCAAGAACTTGCTCCTTATAACATTTTAATAAATACAGTTGCTCCCGGAAGAATTGCGACTGACCGCGTAAGGCACCTCGACCAGGTGAATGCAGAAAAGCTTGGTCTTACGAGGGAAGAAGTTGAAGCAAAGATAAAGGAATCAATCCCATTGAAACGGTATGGAACTCCTCAAGAGTTTGCAAATTTTGTTGTTTTCCTGGCTTCTGACGCAAATACATATGTAACGGGCAGTTCGTTTTTAGTGGACGGCGGGATGGTCAAATCGATTTAAGGATTTTTAGTGTTTTTAGGCAATAATTCAAACCATTTCTCTTTCCATACGTTTATAGCCATTAAAAATAGGCAAAGGTATGCGTATGGAAGGAGGAATACAATCTGAAAAGTAAATTTTTCATGTTACCTGTATTATTTGTAAATATTTTTCTGCTTTCGGGCTGTATGTTTGGATCCGATCAACTTATTGCAAACCGTCATGCAGAAGTACTTTTAACAAAAAGAAATGAATTGCAATTCCGATTTAAAATTAATGAACATCTATTCGCTGATCATTCAACGTACAAAGTAAGAGTATCGATTCACGACAAACAATTGGCAGCGGCTCTTGGTGCGACTCACTTTGTTTACGGGGAAAACGAAGTTATTAATGGCGAATACATAGAGGCAAATGAATCAAATGAGCGGGTTATTTATATGGATCCCATTCCTCTAAAAAAAGATTTTCATGTTTTTGAAATAGAAAACAAGATTATTCAAGAGAAGGCTGTTTTGATCGAAGTGTTTAATGATGAAGGAGTATTGGGCCAGACTTATTTGACCAATTTTTCAAGCCAGCTTTAATTGAGTTCATCGATTCAGTAAACGGATCATATAAAGTATGCGCATGAAATTAGAGAATGATTTTGGCCGGGCATTTGCCCGGCTAAATTTTTTTAATCCATTATATTTGAATAATGCTAGAATAAGAATAGCACAAATTTAGAGAGGAGAATGAACATTTGATAACTTCTGATAATACTGTAGTTGGCTTTATTGGTCTTGGTGTCATGGGTAAAAGTATGGCAGGGCATATTCTAAAGAGCGGTTATCCGCTTGTGGTATATACACGAACAAAGGATAAAGCAGAAGAACTTTTGGAAAAAGGTGCTGAATGGGCTGATTCCCCAAAAGAAGTTGCGAAGAAAGCTAATATCATAATAACGATTGTAGGATACCCGTCTGATGTGGAAGAAGTTTATCTTGGAGAAAAAGGAATCATTCATCATGCAAGAGAAGGAAGCTATCTCATTGATATGACGACATCAACTCCCACACTTGCAGTGAAAATTTATAATGAAGCGAAAAAGAAAGGATTAAAAGCACTCGATGCCCCAGTATCTGGCGGTGATATAGGCGCCAGGGATGGGAAGCTTTCTATCATGGTCGGGGGAGAATATGAAGACTTTTTGGCTGTTGAACCAATTTTGAGCCTTCTTGGAACTAATATAGTATACCAAGGAAGTGCCGGCTCAGGTCAACACACAAAAATGTGCAATCAAATTGCCATTGCTTCAAACATGATCGGTGTATGTGAAGCAATGGCATATGCAGAAAAAGCAGGATTGAATCCAAAGAATGTGCTAAAAAGCATTGCTTCAGGTGCAGCAGGCAGCTGGTCTCTTTCTAATCTCGCGCCAAGAATGATTGAAGGAGATTTTGAACCCGGCTTTTACATAAAGCATTTTATTAAAGATATGAATATTGCCCTGGAAGAAGCGGAAAAGATCGGCCTTGAAGCACCGGGTTTATCCCTGGCAAAATCGCTTTATTCCCGATTAGCTGAAAAGGGAGAAGAAAACAGCGGCACTCAAGCACTTTATAAGTATTATAATGGGGAAGAAACTGTATAAATAAAAAGGTTGTCTCATAAGGGTCTGACCTCGTGTGCATTTATAAATATATAGTACATTTATCCAACATTATGTCCTATATATTGCATTATGGGGTCTGACCCTTAGGCTTTTGAGACAGCCTCATTATTTGCTGATTAAATAGTTTTCAATCCTATTAAGTCCTTCTTCCAAAATCTCCATTGAATAAGCAAAGGAAAGTCGGAAGTACCCTTCTCCTAAATGAGAAAACGCGCTTCCTGGGACGACAGCTACTTTTGCTTCATGTGCAAGCGATAATGCAAAATCAAAAGATTTCATACCGGAAACAGGAATTTTCACAAAGAAATAAAAAGCGCCTTCCGGTTTTACAACATCAAATCCCATTTTTGTAAGTCGGTTGTAAACGTAATCGCGCCTTTTTTTATACTCGGCTCTCATTGGCAGCGCATCATCAAAACCCACAGTCAGTGCCTCTAATGCAGCTTTTTGTGATATAGAAGTAGCGCAAGTAATATTATATTGGTGAACTTTTAAAATATGTTTTGCAATATTATTTGTTGCAAACAGCATCCCAATTCTCCAACCTGTCATGGAGTGCGATTTTGACAACCCGTTAATTACAATCGTTTTTTCTTTTAAGAATTTTGCAATCGAGGTATGCGGCCTTTCATAAACAAGTTCACTGTAAATTTCATCAGCAAGGACAAAAATATCCTTATCACGCAATAACTCTGAAATTTCGTATAATTCTTTTTCCGATAGGCTGATTCCAGTAGGATTGGATGGATAAGGCAATACGATGCATCGTGTTTTATTTGTTATGTATGAATTTATAATATCTGCCGTCATTTTGAAATTATTTGTCGTCGTATCGGCGTAAACAGGATTTGCTCCGCAAAGGCGAATAATTGGCTCGTAACCTGGATAAACAGGTCCCGGCAAAATAACTTCTGTGTCCCAGTCTAATATGGTTCTGAAAGTAATGTCAATGGCCTCACTTGCTCCTGCAGTGATGATCACCTCGGAATCGGGATCATAATCAACATCGTATTTTTTCAAATAATATTCTGCAGCTGCTTTTCTTAGATCAATCATGCCCGCGTTATGAGTATACGTTGTAAAGTCATCATGAATCGCTTTTATTCCGGCAGCTTTCACGTGCTCTGGGGTCGGAAAATCAGGTTGACCGATTGTTAAAGAAATGATTCCTTCTGTTTCGGCAACCATATTAAAAAATTTTCGAATCCCTGAAATCTCGATGTTTGATGCTCTTGCATTTATTAAATGTTCCACCTTGTTCATCCTTTCCAGGCTTTTCTTCGTATCTTATATGATCAATCTTAATAACAAAAGGACTTAACTGTAAACAAAAAACAAGGCTGTCTCATAAGGGTCTGACCCCATGTGTATTTATCAATATATAGCACATTTATCCAATATTATGTCCTATATATTGTGTTATGGGGTCTGACCCTTAGGCTTTTGAGACAGCCTCGAATATATAATAAAGTTATTAATCAATATCCATAGTCCCAATCAATCTCATCTTCATGCCAAAAAACAGGGGAAACAGTTCCAAAGTCGACAATTTTGTTTTCAATCTTGCAATTACAGTGCTCACAGCCGCATTGGCTTTTGATTTCTTCATAAACAGAGTGTTCAATATCTTCTATAAAGGTCACTGATTGGTCAGCTTGAAAAAGAATTGCCGTACCTTTCATAATTAAATCGCACCCTTCATTTTAAAAAGTTGTAAATACTGCACTTGTTTTTTGTACGTCTGTATTTTAGTCCTCTTTTGTTCAAAGAACCAGATATACATGTTAATGTTCACAAAATTTTCGATTTGTAATCGTTTTCTAGGGGTTGCGTTAAAAAATTTTTTTGAAGAAAATTGGAATATTTCTGATAAATAAAATGTTATAATGTAACTGAAAAAGAAAACTGAAGATTGGGGGACAGTGAATGGATTCAATTTTAGAACAACAGCATTATGAGGAGAAAAAGGAATACGGAGGTTTTTGGATCCGTTTTGCTGCTTATTTGATTGACAGTATTATTGTAGTGATCCCTCTAGGTATTTTATCAACTATTATTTTTGTGATCTTTTTTGGGGCATCCGGCGCATTTGATGCGGCAATGAATGATCCAAACTATTTGGAACAGGATTTGACTGATGCAGAAGCAGTTGCTATTTTTGGCGGCTATCTAGTTGCCATTTTTGTTAACTTTGCTGTAGCTGTCTTATACTTTGCAGGTCTGCATGCGTCGAAATGGCAGGCGACGATTGGAAAAAAATTGCTCGGTCTAAAAGTAACTGATATGGATGGAAACAGGATTTCTTTCTGGCGAGCTTTCGGACGCTATTTAGCAATGACGTTTTTATCATCAATTTTCATGATTGGTTACATAATTGCCGCTTTTACAGAGAAAAAGCAAGCTCTACATGATTTAATTGCCCGAACAATTGTTGTAAAACAATAATCAATGTACTTATATCTAACCTTTGTTTTTAGCTTAAAAATACTGCACCGTTCATGGTTTGTGGTGCAGTATTTTTGTTTTTTTACATTGTTTTCGATTTGTAATATTTTTGTAAAAATAAAGGATTTCGTTAACAGACAATGGAAATATTGATATATGTTTTTTAAAGGAGTTGACTCAGGTGGGATCGCTTGAAAAATATTCTGACGAAGTAAAAAAACGTTTGAATCAGTGGGGCCTCTATTTTTCTTTGCCGGTTTTATCGTGGGCATTTTATGACTTTGCCAATACAATTTTTTCATCGAATATAAATACAATCTTTTTTCCGTTTTATTTGAAGGAAGTAATCGGTAAAAATGAGATTCTAAATCAAATCGCAAGCACTTTTGTATCATATTCGAACGCAGTTGCAAGCTTTTTTCTAGTTCTTTTTTCTCCTTTATTTGGGGTTATGATTGATCGAACCGGACGAAAGAAGAAATATATCGTAATTTTTACATTAATAGCAGTGGCTTCTACATTATTAATGGGAGTATTCGGAGGCGGTAAGCTATCAGGGGAATGGTTCGGACTTCCGGTTTCATTTTCTCTTGTGATTTTGTTTTTTGTTATTGCAAAATTCTTTTATCATTCGAGCCTTGTTTTTTATGATTCGATGATTTCTGATTTAGCAAGGAAAGAGGATATTCCGCTTATTTCCGGATTTGGGGTTGCTGTCGGGTATATTGGTACACTTGTTGGTTTGACTGTTTATCCATTCGTTGGGGATGATGGTTTTCATGAAGCATTTATTCCGACAGGGCTTTTATTCTTATTGTTTTCGCTGCCGCTGTTTTTCTTTGTAAAAGATAAGCCTTATCCTGAGCAAAAAAAGGAGTCTTTTTTGTCAGGATATAAGGAAATCTATCATACATTTAAAGAAATGCGGTTATATAAGTCTGTTTTTCTTTTTATGATTGCCTATTTCTTTTTAAATGATGCCATTGCGACCGCCATCGCCATTATGGCTGTGTATGCAAAAGCGATTGTAGGCTTTACGACTGGAAAGTTTATCTTACTGTACTTAGTCTCAACAGTTTCGAGTATTATTGGCTCATTTGTTTTCGGCTATATAACGAAAGCGAAAGGTGCAAACAAATCGATTATGTATGTAGGGAGCCTTTTGTTCGTAGCACTATTGATCGCAACAATTGCTTTAGATGAGGGAATGTTTTGGGTTTCGGGAAGCATGTTTGGGATTGCGCTCGGTTCCATGTGGGTTACAACGAGGACGTATATTGTTGAATTGACTCCGGAAGATAAGAGGGGACAATTTTTCGGGCTATTTGCTTTTTCTGGGAAAGTCTCGTCCATTATTGGACCTTTCTTGTACGGAACGATCACCCTTATTTTTGCTGATTTTGGCAACCTAGCTAGCAGGCTGGCCATCGGCTCGTTGATGATTTTGAGGATGATCGGTTTGTGGTTCCATAAAAAAATTCCAAAAGAAGAAAAACCTAGTAAATGGTTCGGCAAGATAAATGATTAAGAATGAATTTCCATTTATGTGATATTATTTGTATAAATCTATTTTATTTTGGAATGAAAGGTAGAATTACGAATGGAGTACAAAAAAGGGATTTTATTGGAAAGCGGAACGAATGAACTGGAAATTGTTGAATTTGGAATCGGAAGGAATAAATTTGGCATAAATGTTATTAAAGTAAAGGAGATCATAAAACCGGCGCCAGTTAATCCAGTGCCCCATGCACATAAACATGTTGAAGGTATTATCGAGTTAAGAGGAGAGATTTTGCCTGTTGTGGACGTAGCACAAACCCTCGGTTTCCCGCCTTCAGAACATCCGGAACAAGATAAGTTTATCGTTGCTGAATTTAACAAACAAAAAATTGTTTTCCATGTACATAACGTAACGCAAATTCACAGAATATCCTGGGATCAAATTGAAAAGCCGTCCGAAATGTACCAAGGGGCTAATAGCCAGATTATTGGAGTCATCAAGCTGAATGGTGAAATGATTCTTTTGCTTGATTTTGAAAAAATCGTTTTAGATATCAATCCGGAATTAGGTATCAATGTCCAGCAAGTTAAGAAGTTAGGGAAAAGGGAACGCTCTAATAAGCGGCTTCTTGTAGCAGAAGATTCTCCTATGTTAAGGAAATTACTACAAGATACATTAACAGAAGCCGGTTTTGAAATGATTGAGTTTTTTGAGAACGGCCGGGATGCCTTGCAATATTTAGATAAACTTGTTCAGTCCGGGAAGGATATTACCAAGGAAATTCAATTGATTATCACGGATATTGAAATGCCCCAAATGGACGGGCATCACCTGACAAAACGGATTAAAACGCATCCTGAGCTATCAAAGGTGCCGGTAATCATTTTCTCATCTTTAATTACAGAAGATCTTCGATATAAGGGACAAATGGTTGGAGCAGATGCACAAGTTAGTAAACCAGATATAGCGGAACTGGTATTATTGATCGATCAATACGTATTGTGAAAAAGCCGATTGTCGGCTTTTTTCTATTTGTTCAATAACTTTCTCCAAGTTTTTTAAAGACCGGTTTTTGATAGCTGCGGGTTTTATTATTCGGTTCTGTATTGATTTCTTTTAAGCCCGTATAAGACTGCAATAGCTTTTTTGCCTGATTTAAAGATAGGCGGGATTTTGGGTTGCGGACGTTTTGGTTTAAATGTCCCAAGTGTGGTAGTAATTTCATGTCATTTTTGGACGGTGGAATATGAAAGGAATAATTACCGCAAACAACAAGGACTGCTGACTGCTGTTGACACAGTTTTGGGTTTTGTGAAAAATGGAGTCCGACTTTTTTTGCTTTACCTTCTGATATCATCTTTTTTAAAGCCTCATGTTTGAGTTTATATAAATATTTTGGGTTTGGGGCAGTTTTTGCATGACGGTTTACGGTAAAAATGGCTTGTGCGAGGTTTTCAACTGTTGAATGTAATGGAGGATGACTTCTGTTTTTCCTGTTCAAATGATAAGCTCCTTTCATAATTTGTGAGGGAATAACCATATTATATACCATTTTCTGTACTTTTGGAAAGAATACGGTTTCATTATTATTGTTTTAGAACCGCACTTTATACCCTTTACAGGTTTACATTTAATTTTTGTTGAAAAAAATCCACTATTTAGTATCTATTTATTTTATAAAGACTTTTAATTGTTGGGGATAGTAATCAGGATGAAGAGACGAGATTCAAATAATAAATGGTTATTATAAATCGTGTTTCATTCATAGATAAATTGTAAAGATCATGTTATTTTGCTAAAAAAAGATAATTTTTTATAAAAAGTTCTAAATTTCGACTATAATACTAGTAAAATAGGAGTAAAAGACTAGGTTTAGTCGAGGATGATTAGATGAAAAAGCAATTACAAAATATAATGACTACTGAGATGGAAAAAGAGATAACAACTAGCGAGCAGAGATACCGGTCAATTGTTGATCATAATCTAGATGGGATATTTTTAATAGACTTAAGCGGAAAAATAATGGAAGTGAATCCTGCAGGATACAAATTAATTGGTCATACAAAAAATCAGCTGGAAAATCGATCGATTTTTGATTTTGTTGCTGAGAAAGATTTTAATGTATTTAAAGCACTATTAGAAAAAACACAGGAAGGATATGCATTAGAGTCATTGGATTGCAGGTTTATACATAAAAAAGGCCATTACCTAACAGGCCATATTAAAACTGTTCCGATGGTCATTCACTCAGAAATTATGGGCATTTATGTCATTATCAGGGATATATCGGAACAAGCAAAAAACGCGGAGACCATTAAATATATGGCTTTTCATGACCAGCTAACAGGATTGTTAAACAGGCGTGCATTACTAGATGACCTTGATACAGCTATAAAAAAGTACAGGAACGGCAGCAAAGAGTTTGCGCTCTTTTCTATTGATTTAGATCGTTTTAAATACTTGAATGATACTTTAGGCCACCTTTATGGTGATGAAATCTTAAAAAAGGTTGCGGAACGCCTGTCTGGACTCCAAAAAAACAATTGCAGAGTATATCGTCAAGGAGGAGACGAGTTTATCATTTTGCTTCTTGATACAACAAGGCAAGAGACAGACCGTTTCGCTCAAAAATTGCTAATGAAGTTTAAGGACTCTTTTTATTTGAATTCACAGGAGTATTATATTTCTCCAAGTATTGGAATCAGTATATTTCCTAATGACGGCAATGATGCGGAGACATTAATAAAGAACGCGGATGAAGCATTATATCGGGTGAAAGAAAAGGGAAAAGCACATTATCAGTTTTACCGGTCTGATATGAATTCTAAGATAACAAATGTACTTCAGCTCGAAACCCATTTGCGAAAAGCAATTGAACGAAATGAACTGCAACTTTTATATCAGCCACAGGTGGACTTAATTACTGGTGAAATTAGCAGTTTTGAAGCATTGATACGATGGAACAGCTCTGAACTCGGCTTCATTTCGCCTGGAGATTTTATCCCTCTTGCGGAAGATACAGGTTTGATTATTCCGATCGGGAATTGGGTAGTTGAGACAGCTTGCCGGCAAATAAAAAGATGGTCAGAATTATGTGATAAACCGATTCGAATTGCTGTTAATATTTCAACGAAGCAATTTCAGCAGCCCAATCTAGTTGGAGTGATTAAGAGGTCGATTGATCAATTCGAGATTCCACCTTCATCAATTGAGATCGAAATAACAGAAGGGGCAATGCATGATAAGGAAGAAACGATTGCGATACTAAACCGATTAAAAGAATTAGGAATAACGATTTCTGTCGATGATTTTGGAACCGGATATTCATCGTTAAATTATTTAAAGCAATTACCGATTGATGTTCTGAAAATTGACCAGTCATTTGTGCGTGACGTACTCGTTAATGAAAAAGATGCTGCAATTATTACAACAATAATTCATCTAGGCAAAAGTCTTGGGATGGAGGTAATTGCTGAAGGTGTGGAGGAAAAAAAACAAGCTGATTTTTTACTAAAGGCAAATTGCGAGAAAGCACAGGGATTTTATTTCTCTAAGCCGCTGTCAGCTGAAGAAGTTGAAAAACGTTTTTTAACAAAAGGAAAAAGCAGCGGATCTTGATAATCAAGTTGCTTTTTCCTTTTTTACAGATCTGTTGAAAGAGTGAAGACAGTCAGTTCGGGCAGGGATAAGAATCGGTAAGGCATTCTTGTCGTACCAAGGCCTCTATTGACATAGAGTGTTAACTGCTTTGAATTCCCTATTTTGTAAAATCCTTCAATATATTTTTCTGCGAACGGAGGTGTGATCAGTGCTCCAAAAAATGGGATTTGCACTTGACCACCGTGGCTGTGGCCGCTTAATTGAAGGTGGATATTGAAAGAAGAGGCCGCGTCTGCCAAGTCTGGTGCATGTGAAAGAAGGATCGTAAAAGCATTCTTTGGGATCCTGCTAACTGCTTTGCTTATGTCAGGCTTTCCGAGCATAGCATCATCAATCCCGGCAATATATATTTTGCTGCCATCAAGCAAACGAATTTCATGTGATTGGTTTTGAAGGATTGTAAAATCTGATTGTTCCATGATCTTCATATAGATGTCTGAACCATACCCGCCATGATCATGGTTTCCATAAATAGAAAATTTCCCAAAAGGGGCTGTAAGGCGGCTTAATAATGGGGCAATTTTATCAGTCTCGGAAAATTTATTTGGGTTATCCATTAAATCGCCTGTGAAAAAAATAATATCCGGCTTTAGGGAATTTATTTTCGAAATTAATTTCTCAAACTGGGTTAAATTATACTGGAAACCTAAATGGGTGTCACTGAACTGAACAATTTTAAATCCGTCGAATCCTCTAGGGATAGAACGATGACGAAACGTATAATTGTATATTTTAAGCATTTTTGGTTCCACTTCCCGGGCATAAACATATCCGCCCGCACCCGAAGCTATTGCAACAAAAAATGACGAAAACATTTTTTTAAGAAATACTCTTCTAGTTACTTTCTTGGACATAAAATCTCCAACCTATCCATAAGTATACCTTTTATATACTAACAAACTCCAACTCGAAAAAGAAGTATATTCTAACATATATCCCAATACTCTTTTTATGCGGCTTAAAAAATCAAAGGGTCAGACCCCTCCAATTCAAGATACAGACAACATTATTAAAAACCTTTCTAATATTGTCATTGTTTGGAGGGAGCCAGACCCCATGTTAGTCAGCCCCATTTCTTATTCATAACTTACTGCTCTTTGTTTGAGAGCTTTCCATGAACCAATGAAACGATTTTTGTTTACCTTTAGTTGTTTTTTTCCGGATAGAGGATCGTTCAAATAGACAGATTGGCTATCATATCCAACAAGAACAACAACATGTAAATCTAAGGGAGTTTTAATGATTTGTCTTCCGTGGTGCCACGACTCCCACATGTCCGGAAGATTATAGTCTCCGGTTGTCCAAACGACAACAGGATATCCTTTCGACACATGTAAAAGGATTTCCTCAAATGGCCGATTGGTTAAATTTTTGGCCCTTCCAGGCAGGTAAGTGTTGATTAAATCTACCATTGGCCTATCAAACACCGCATATCCTGCATTTTTGCCAGTCATGTCACCAACAAAGCCAACTTCCGGGTTCCCCCATTGTAAAATATCCCCCGTTTGTGACCGTACAAGAGGATCGGGATCCTTCTTTATTTTTCTGTACAGTTCCATTTTGTTTATCTTGACTCCTGCATATTGCAGCATCATCGTAAGACTGGTTACTTCACACCCATATTTTAATTCCGGATTTTGCTTTATTAAAGGTACATTCAGCAATCGTTTTTGTAAAATATTTGCCTGTTTTAGCTCTCTATTTTTTAAGTTTTGTACGTGAACTTTCTGCTCTATAACAAAATAATTCGTAGGAAAAGGCATGCTTTGTTTTTCTGCATTTTCAAAATTGCTGAAGCCGAGCAACGGGATAAGGACTCCAATGATATAAATTTTTTTCATTTCAATCCACCTTGACCCGACTTATCAGTAGTTTTTACTTAAAAATTTGCATTATGAAGTACTATTTCAGGTAAGATGTCCTTGAATTTCTAGTCTTTAATGAAATGATTTGCAATTCTAATGAAAAGGATTTCTTATGATTTTATGATAAAATAATGTCATTGAAAGAGGTATGGAGGGCTGCAAATTGCAAATGGATGCATTGGATATATTAACAGATTTAGATAACGTGATTCCTTATTTTCAACCAATATTCAGTGCAGATGAACATAAAGTCATTGGTTATGAAATTTTAGGAAGATATAAAAGTGAGTCGGAAATTATTAGTCTTGGCCCTTTTTTTCATGACCATCAAATTCCTGAAGAATACAAGCTTGAAGTAGATAATACAGTATTATCGAAAGCATTGGAAAAAGCAATTTCACTGGATGATGATGTTTTATTGTTTGTAAACAGGGATGCAGAACTCTTAATGCATGATAATGGTGAGCAATTTCTTCAGCTGTTGCTTGAATATCAGCAAAGAGGAATATCACTGGAAAGAATCGTTCTCGAAATATCAGAACGAAATTACGAAGGCAAACCAAATCATCTAGACCATCTTTTGAATTATTATAAAACGTTCGGTTTAAAAATTGCGATTGATAAAATGGGAAATGACAGCAGCCATCTTGATCGAATTGGACAGTTGTCTCCGGACATTCTAAAAGTAGATCTTGGAGCATTAAAGTCAACAAATACTGGACCGTCTTACCAGGCTATTTTGGATTCATTGTCATTTTTAGCAAGAAAAATCGGTGCAACATTGCTTTTTGAAAATATCGAAATGGTTTATCAGCTGCAATTTGCATGGAAAAATGGGGGGCGTTTTTATCAAGGTTTTTATTTACATAAACCACATTGTGAATTTATTTCAAGGGATCTGCTAAAAGAATGGTTAAAAAAGGAATTCCAGAAGTTTATTTCATATGAAAAGAGGAAGCTAGAAGCATTATATAACATATCTGAGAATTTTCAGGAAAAAATTCAAAATTTGCTCCATAAATTTAAAAAATATGAAAATTATACCGATTTGCTTTATTCCCTTGCTAAATATTTGGATGAAATCGCTTTTAGGATGTATGTATGTGATGAAGACGGTTTTCAAAAATCACCTAATATTTTTAAAAAAGATAAAAACTGGATTTTGCAAAATGAATATTTGAAGAAAAATTGGAGCTGGCGTCCTTATTTTTTAGAAAATATAATTCGAATGCGGAATGAGAAAAAAGGAATTTTATCTGATTTATACAGTGACATTGAAACCGGGGAAACAATACGCACGTTTTCTATCCCTTTAAACAACCAGGATTTTCTTTTTATTGATTTATCATACAATTATTTGTATGAACATGAAGGATTGCTGTAGTGGACCAAACTCCTGATAAAATATTTCCCTCCTTTTTAAAAGAATAGAAATCTTTTTAAAGTGGCAATTTAAGTCTAACAGCATGAAAAAGGAGGGGTTCCTTTGAGTTTATTTATGACAATTCTTTTAGTAGCGGCAATCGGGGTTCTTGTTTTTGCATTTAGGTATACGTGGAGCTTAGCAAAGAGTCAGAAAAATGTAAAAGGAGAACTGGATTCTGAAATTCCCGGCCCAGTACAAAGACACGCTTATATAAGCAATCCAATTTTTCTGACATATTTGATCTTTTTTCTATTGCTTATTCTTACGATTATTTTTTCAGCTTTAGCTATCAAATGGTAAAAGAGGCTGTCTCTAAAGGGTCTGACACCATGTGTATTATCAATATATAGCACAATTATCCAGTATTATGTCCTATTTATTGTGTTATGGTTATGGGGTCTGACCCTCAGGTTTTTGAGACAGCTCCTTTTTTAATGTTAAAGAACTAAGGGTTAACGTGCCGACATTTTTTTATAAATTGAGAAGTTTTCTTAATTTTTCTAAATCAAACCCGGTAACAATTTCTTCGCCGATAACAACTGTTGGAGTAGAGTATGATTGGTATTTATTTATTAGCTCATCTCTCGCACGTTTGTCTTTTTTTATATCTTTTTCTTCGTATTCGACCTTATATTCCTGCAAAAATGCTTTTACAACGGTACAAGGCGGACAGTCGGGCTGGCTATATACAGTTACCTTTTTCAAAGTCTTTTCCTCCATTAATTTGTCTCTAAAACCAGTTATTGTTTTGCAAGATAATCTATTAATCCCATAGCACATACCTCGAAGTCAAGTGAAAGTATTTGAAATACAGGATGGTTTGAAGGGATATTTTTGTTGGCCAAATGTTCAGTGACTCGTTTTCTTAACCGAGTTTCTGTTTCCCGTACCTGCAATTCCGTTGTTTCTTCTTGCTCAAACGCCGATTTAGCCTCCTCGAGAAATATTGGCAGCCAGTATCGTACTTGCTTGTAAACTTCATTCGGTTTTTCAGATACACCGTAATGGCTAAAGAAAATATAGCGTAAATCCAAATTTTCAAATAGTTGCAGTGAAGCTAGCATTTTTTCTGGGTGAAACTGATTAGGTGATGTTGATGGTAAATATAATTCGATCCCGTCTTTAAAAAGCTCTTGATAAAAGACCCCTGCAGTATCACCTGTAAACATTCCATTTACTTTCGGGTGATATATACTGAAATGGTGATTGGCGTGTCCAGGTGTATCAAAAAAGGTAAGGGCACAATTTTCGCTGATAGAAAGCGTTTCTTTTTCTTTTTTGATGATCACTCGATTTTCCGGAACCGGTACAATTGGTTCAAACAAGGCATTAAATTTATCTCCGTATACGGCTTTTGCTCCGGCAATAAGTCTTTCAGGATTTACAAGGTGCCTTGCCCCTTTTTCATGAACGACAATTTTGGCGTTTGGACAGTGTTCTAACAATAAACCTGCTCCCCCCGCATGATCTAAATGTATATGTGTGACAATTATGTATTTTATTTCTTCTGGTGACAGGTCTAAGTTTCGTAATCCTTCCAAGATAAATGGAACAGAAGGGCTTGCAGATGTTTCGATTATTGTTAAATCATTTTCTGTTAGTACATATGTGCCTGTTCGTTCTTTCGTTCCTAAATCCATTGCATCTATTAAGTAAATATTGTTTTCAACTTGTACCGGGCTTTTCAAAAAATCACTTCCTTTAAAAATTTTTCTTGTACAAATACCTTTCATTATTTTATTCTGTTAATATTGGCATGTAAAGAAAAGAAACGCAATATTCAGAAATCATTCTTCTAGGATATAAAAATGAATATCGTGTAACCTAGTTGTAACAGGTTTGTTTTTTTGAAAGGAGAGGGAGCATGTCACAGCTTCAAGGTATTTTGACAAGATTGAAAAACTTGCAGGACCAATCTGGCGGTTCAGAACCCGCTCAAAGATTTTTTGAGGTGAATGGTGAAAGAAAGTGCCAGGTAACTTATCATCCAAAGACTGAAACGTTTGAATTAGAAGTATATAACGATAAAGAAAAACCAAAGAAATATCAATTTGATAACATTGATATGATTACAATCGAAATTTTTGATTTGATTCAGTAGTATAGCTGACAATAGGGCCTATAATAGGGTCCTTTCTTATTTTAAGCACACTTAAAACGTGCACGGTCTAAAAACTGTGTTAAAATGGGGATATATCTAAACAATTAATGAGGGGTTTTTTTGTGATGATAAGTCGGGACAGCGGGGATTTTTTAAAATTTAGTATTAAAGATGTGATGATTCCTTCAGAACGAGTTGCTCATGTCCAAATTGGCAATAATTTGGAGCATGCACTGCTAGTTTTAACAAAAAGTGGATATACTGCGATACCTGTTCTTGATCCACATTATAAGCTTCATGGATTAATCAGCACACCGATTATCTTGGATTCAATTCTTGGCCTTGAACGAATAGAGTTTGAACAATTGGAAAAGAAACGTGTTGAAGAAGTCATGAATAAATCAATTCCGTGTTTAAGGATTGATAGTTCTAGTCATTCTTCGTTGGAGCTTCTTGTCGACCATCCGTTTTTATGCATTGTTGATCATGAGGGATATTTTGAAGGAATCTTAACGAGAAGAAGTGTTCTGAAACTGCTAAACGAATATCTTTACAGATCACAGAATTCATAGCTCCTTTTAGGGGCTGAATTTTTTTCTGCCGCCTTAATAGTTAGAAAATATTATATGGGAGGATTTAATTCCAGGGGTGATATGATTGGGAGAAGCAGTAAATAAACAAGGAACAAATTCATATGCAGATCCTAAAATTAAGCGACCTTTTGTTCTTGCATCCGTCATGCTTGCTATGTTTATGGGAGCGATCGAAGCAACGATTGTATCGACCGCTATGCCGGCAATTGTCGGCGATTTAGGCGGATTTTCGAAATACAGCTGGGTTTTTTCGTCATATTTATTGATGAATGCAGTTACGGTTCTGATTTATGGAAAGTTATCCGATTTATTTGGACGAAAGCCAATATTGACTATAGGCATTATTGTTTTTCTGATCGGTTCTGTGTTATGCGGCTTTGCAGGATCGATGTCAATGCTTATTGTTTTTCGCTTTATTCAAGGATTTGGAGCAGGTGCAGTGATGCCGATTGCAACAACGATAGTTGGAGATATTTATACAAAGGAGGAGAGAGCCCGAATCCAAGGATATTTGTCAAGTGTTTGGGGAATTTCTGCGATTACGGGACCGGCTCTTGGCGGAATGCTTGTTGAATATGTCAGCTGGAGATATGTCTTTTGGATCAATATACCGCTCGGACTTTTGGCGATTGCCGGTTTATGGTTTTTTTTGCATGAAAAAATTGAAAAGAAAAAGCCGGAGATTGATTATCTAGGAGCCATTTTACTTACCGTTTCGATATCAGCTTTAATGATTGTACTTGTAGAAGGGGGAACACATTGGCCGTGGTCTTCTCTTGAAGTAATAAGCTTGTTGGTTGTGAGCATCATTGCCTTTGTCTTTTTCATTTACCAGGAAAAGAGAGCTAAAGAGCCAATGATGCCTTTTAGTATTTGGAAAGAACGTCCTATTTTTATCGCTAATATAGCATCATTGACAACGGGTATTATGCTTATCGGCATCTCGAGTTTTTTGCCTGCTTTTGTCCAAGGGGTTATGGAGCGATCACCGATTGTTGCCGGATTTACCCTTACATCGATGTCGATCGGATGGCCGATAGCATCAACAATGGCCGGTAGATTATTGTTAAAAATTGGTTTTAGAAAAACGTCAGTTTTCGGTGGAATCTTTTTAACCCTCGGAAGCATCATGTTAGTTACTTTATCACCGAATGCAGGGCCGATATGGGCTGCTGCCGGTTCATTTCTCTTTGGAATCGGCATGGGGTTAACATCAACATCATTCATTGTATCGGTACAGAGTACCGTAAGCTGGAAACAAAGAGGGGTTGCAACAGCCGCCATTATGTTTATGCGCAATCTTGGAAACACAATTGGAGCTGCTTTGCTTGGCGGAATATTGAACTTGAGACTGAAAGAATTTTTTCAAGAAAACGGAGGAAATTTGGCTCGAAATGTAACGGTTGATTCAGTGAATAGTTTACTAAATCAATCCGAAAGAAGCAGGCTTCCAAAACAGATAAGGGAATTGCTGCAGGATGGTTTAACAAATTCTTTGCATTTTGTTTATTATGCCGTTTTGTTATTTGCATTGATTAGCTTTCTTCTCATTTTCTTTCTTCCCAAAAATAATGAAAACTCCGTTTCATAAATAATTTAAGTATTGAAAAAATGAAAATATAAGAAAAACTTATAAAGGAGTATGGCAATGTCGTCTCTTTCCGAATTTCATTTGCTGTCTGTTTTGGCTCAGGAAATGAATATGAGGAAGGCTGCTGAGAGGTTATTTGTCTCTCAGCCTGCACTTTCCCAGCGGTTGCAAAACATTGAAAAGGAATGGGGAGCACAACTTTTTCTTCGATCTCAAAAAGGACTGACACTTACACCGGCAGGAGAGTACGTAATTTCTTTTGTAAAAGAGGTGCTTGCAAAGGAAGAAAAAGTACGCGAGTCCATACAAGCCCTTAATACAGAAGTCCATGGTACGTTAAAAATCGCTGTTGCTTCAATCGTTGGGCAAAATTGGCTTCCGCAAGTACTGAAGAAATTTGTCAACCGCTACCCGCATGCAAAAATATCGCTCATAACCGGATGGAGCAGCGAAATATTAAAATCGTTATATGAGGATCAAGTGCACATTGGAATTATAAGAGGGACTCCCGATTGGAAAGGAATTAAAATTCATTTATTTAAAGACAGCCTTTATCTGGTAGATACAGAAATAACTAAGCCAGAGCAAGTCCTTGAAACAGACAGACCTTTTATTCAATTTAAAAGTGACTCAAATTATTATCAAGAGATTCAAGATTGGTGGCACCGCCAGTTTCAGACTGTTCCGAAGCGAACGATTGTTGTTGACCAGATCGAAACATGCAAACAGATGACTTTCAACGGAATCGGTTATGCCATATTACCTGCAATTACGTTAAATGGAGCAGAGAAAAACATTTTTAAAATCCCTCTTTTTGATGAACATAACAAACAAATAAAGAGGGATACATGGCTTCTTGGATATGAATCAGCATTTCAATTAAAGCAGGTACAGGCTTTTGTAGATTTAGTCAAGGAACATATTAAAGAAACTAATAGGGAATAATGTTTAACAAAATAAAAAGAAGTTTGAGAATAGTTTTCACATTATTCTTGTCTTCAATATTTTTGTTTGATAAAGTATTTTTAGCATATACATAGAGGAGGACTTTCTAATGAAAATGATGGATGCAAACGAAATTATTTCATTCATTCAAAATAGCAAAAAATCTACACCGGTTAAAGTTTACGTAAAGGGTCAATTATCTGAAATTGATTTTGGCCCAAATGCAAAAACTTTTATTAATGGCAACACAGGCGTTGTTTTTGGCGAATGGAGTGAAATTAATCGAGTTCTTGAGTCCAACCAAGCCAAAATTGAGGATTATGTAATTGAGAATGACCGCCGGAATTCTGCGATTCCGCTATTGAATATAAAAAATATCAAAGCCCGGATTGAACCTGGTGCGATTATTCGCGACCAAGTTGAAATTGGCGACAATGCCGTGATCATGATGGGTGCAGTCATTAATATTGGTGCTGTTGTTGGGGAAGGAACAATGATTGATATGAACGCTGTTCTCGGCGGTCGTGCTACGGTAGGTAAAAATTGTCATGTTGGTGCAGGTGCTGTTTTGGCCGGAGTTATAGAACCTCCTTCAGCAAAGCCTGTAGTCGTTGAAGATGACGTTGTAATTGGAGCGAATGCAGTTGTATTGGAAGGCGTGACAGTAGGCAAGGGTGCTGTAGTTGCTGCAGGAGCAATTGTCATTGAAGATGTTCCTCCATATACAGTTGTGGCAGGCACACCTGCACGTGTTATTAAAGAAATCGATGAAAAAACGAAATCTAAAACAGAAATTAAGCAGGAACTTCGTCAATTATAATAAGTGAAAAAAGCACAACTAGCGTGGATCATTATCCGCGCGCTTTTTTATTAGGGGGGTAAAATATTGGAAACGATGACAAGTCCGTTTGTAAAAATCCGCCGTGATCTGCATCAGATTCCAGAACTCGGCTTTCAAGAATTTAAAACACAGCGATATTTATTAAACTATCTACAGTCGCTTCCTCAAGAAGCAATAGAAATAAAAAAATGGAAAACCGGGCTTTTCGTAAAGGTTAATGGAAAAAATCCACGCAAAACAATTGGATACAGAACAGATATTGATGGTTTGCCGATTACGGAAGAAACGGAATTGCCTTATCGATCATTGCATGAAGGAAATATGCATGCTTGCGGCCATGATTTCCATATGAGCATTGCGTTGGGGCTCGTAACATATTTTGCAAAAAATCCAATCGATGACCATCTATTATTTATTTTTCAACCTGCAGAAGAAGGTCCAGGCGGTGCTGAACCAATGTTAAAGTCAGAAATAATGCAGGAGTGGAAACCGGATCTTATTTTTGCCTTGCATATTGCACCTGAATATCCTGTCGGTGCAATCGCACTTAAAAAGGGACTTCTGTTTGCAAACACCTCTGAATTGTTCATCGATTTGAAAGGAAAAGGAGGACATGCGGCCTATCCTCATCAAACAAAAGATATGATTGTTGCAGCTTGTTCGCTGGTTACCCAGCTTCAGACTGTTGTGGCAAGATATGTTGACCCTCTTGATAGTGCTGTCATAACAATCGGTAAGATTACCGGTGGAACGGTGCAAAATATTATTGCTGAGAAAGCAAGGCTTGAAGGGACAATTAGGACTCTTTCCGTTGACTCCATGAAAAGAGTGAAGGACAGAATCTTGTCTTTAATAAAAGGTGTAGAAATAGGATACGAATGTGAAGTAAGCGTGGACTTTGGTTCAATGTATTATCAAGTATATAATGAAGAAAAGTTAACAGAAGAATTTATGGATTATATGAGAAATCATACGGATATTCAAGTCATCGAATGTAAAGAAGCGATGACAGGTGAGGATTTTGGTTATATGTTAAGAGAAATTCCAGGCTTCATGTTTTGGCTCGGTGTTGAGTCAGAGTACGGGCTCCATCATTCAAAATTAAATCCAAATGAAGCTGCAATTGAGAAAGCTATTTCTTTTCTCACAAAATACATTGAATATAAAGGAAATCGATAGGGGCTGACTCATAAGGGTCTGACTAGCTTTGACAATGACAATATATAGACTGGCATTTTAATGTTAGCTTTATGTTGAATTGGAGGGGTCTGACCTTCAGCCCCCTTTTTCCGATCATTTTTGAAAAAGCATATGATTTTGAACCCAAAAATTTTCGTGATAAACTATAAACGTGAGAAGAAGAAAATATTAACAGATCCAGTACAATTATTAATAAGGAATAAATATGTGTGATAAGGGAAAAACAATTAATGGCATTTTCTTAGAATAATAATTAATCTTTATTTAAATAAATTATAATTTAATATTGACTAAAAATAAGCCTTGTACTATAATGATATTCGAATGGATGTAAATGGGACAAGCCTTTAAGGGTTTGCCCATTTAATAAATATAAATGGAGGGATAATTAATGCCAGAACGTATGGTAGGAAAACAAGCACCACGTTTTGAAATGGATGCAGTCATGCCAAACAAAGAATTTGGGAAAGTAAGCCTTGAGGAAAATATGAAAAAGGGTAAATGGACAGTTCTTTTCTTCTATCCAATGGACTTTACATTTGTTTGCCCGACTGAAATTATTGCATTATCTGACCGTTACGATGAGTTTGAAGATCTTGATGCTGAAGTAATTGGCGTTTCTACAGATACAATTCACACTCACTTAGCATCGATTAAAACTGACCGTAAAGACAATGGTCTTGGAGATATCAAATATCCATTAGCAGCTGATACAAACCATGTTGTTTCTCGTGAGTATGGCGTACTTATTGAAGAAGAAGGCGTTGCACTTCGCGGACTATTCATTATCAACCCAGAAGGCGAGTTAATGTATTCAGTTATTAACCACAACAATATCGGCCGCGATGTAGATGAAACGCTGCGTGTTCTTCAAGCTCTTCAAACTGGCGGACTTTGCCCTGCAAACTGGAGACCAGGACAAGCAACTTTGAACGTTTAATACCATTTTCAATTTAAAAAGGCCTAACCATTGCAGTTAGGCCTTTTAATTAGATAAATCGTAACGAAGCTTTCTAAATCGTTCATGATTTGTGCATGAAGGAGAAGATTGAAATGAAATTACGCGAACCAATGCCTGAGTTGACCGGTGCAACAGCATGGTTAAATGGAGAAGTTACAAGGGAACAGCTTATAGGTGAAAAACCTACACTAATTCACTTCTGGTCAATCAGCTGCCATTTATGCAAAGAAGCAATGCCTCAAGTAAATCAATTTCGAGATGAATATAAAGACAAACTAAATGTTGTTGCTGTCCATATGCCACGTTCCGAAAATGATCTAGATATTGAAGATATTAAAAAAGTAGCAGCGGAGCATGGAATCACCCAGCCAATTTTCGTTGACAGCGAGCTTAAGTTAGCAGATGCATTTGAAAATCAATATGTTCCAGCGTATTATGTATTTGATAAAGACGGGAACCTTCGCCACTATCAAGCTGGCGGAAGCGGAATGAAAATGCTTGAGAAACGTGTAAATCGTGTCTTGAGTGAAACTGAACAAAGCGCATAGTAAAGATTGGTCTATTGGCCAATCTTTTTTTATACTGTGCATTTGATGTAACTTTTAATAAGGTGCAACGTCTCAGTATGTAAAGAATGAAGGGACGTGGCGATAAATGAAGTTAAGGTGGTTTTTTTATCTGTTTGTTTTTCTTATTCTCATACTCACCGGCTGCAGCAGCAAAAGTGTCGAGAGAAAAAGTGTCGAAAACAGTAATATCGAATCAACAGGTTCCAATACTATGTCAAGTCGCGATATTGGCAATAAGGAGAAGGGAGAAGAAACTGCAGAAACAATAGGTGAAGAAACAAACAACAATCAAACTTTGGCGGCAACAGATCGTAAGGTTATTTATCATGCGGAGTTGAATCTAAGTGTTAAAAATTTTAATAAAGCCCAAGCGTCAATTGAAGAAAAGGCTAAAAAATTTGGAGGCTATATCGTTGATTCAAATGTCTATCGTGACGGAGAAGGACATGTAGAAGGTACGTTAACGCTTAGAATCCCTCAAGATAAGTTTGATGCATTTCTGAAAGATGCAGAAAGAGAGGCTGTTGAAGTTCTGTCACGCCATGTCAGCGGCCAAGATGTAACAGAAGAATATGTAGATTTGGAGTCAAGATTGCGGTCAAAAAAAGCGGTCGAAGAACGTCTGATTACTTTTATGAAAAATGCTCAGAAGACGGATGATTTATTGAAGATCTCTACTGATTTATCAAAAGTTCAGGAGGAAATCGAACAATTAACAGGGAAAATAAGATATTTTCAGAACCAGACTGTTTTTTCTACAGTTTCAATTACTTTAAATGAGAACAAAATTGTTATTCCTGAAATTAAAAAAGAGGATTTGAATACTTGGGAAAGAACAAAAAAACAATTTGCCGAAAGCTTAAATCTTCTCTTAACAGCATTTTCCGGAATGACAGTCTTTATATTCGGAAACTTGCCAATTTTATTGTTGATCGTGTTAGCAGGAGTATGTGTTTATTTGATGGTGAAAAAATATAAGAGGAAAAGCAAATAAAAAAGCCAGCGCACAAATGCTGGCTTTTTTTATTAAACTTCCATAATAATCGGCAGGATCATTGGCCTACGTTTTGTTTTTTCATATAGGAACGGTGCAAGTGTATCAGTAATTTCATTCTTGATTTCTGACCATAGTGTTGTTTTTCTTTCCATTACTTTATTAAGATGTTTTGTAATTAATGTTTGGGCATCATTGATAAGGTCACCCGACTCCCTCATATAGACGAAACCGCGTGAAATAATATCAGGACCGGCAGCAATTTTAAAATCTTTCATATTAATGCTGACAACAACAACAACCAGTCCTTCTTCAGATAAAATTCTGCGATCTCTTAAAACAATATTTCCTATATCGCCGACACCGCTCCCGTCAATATACACAGAACCTGAAGGGATTTTTCCAGCTACTCTTGCTTCGTCTTGGCTTAAAGCAAGAACTTCACCGTTGTCCATAATAAAGCAGTTTTCCTCAGGTACTCCGCAATCCACAGCGAGTTTTACATGCATTTTCTGCATCCGGTATTCTCCGTGGATCGGCATAAAGAATTTAGGCTTCATTAAGCGCAGCATTAATTTTTGTTCTTCTTGTCCACCATGGCCTGATGTATGAATGTCATTTAACGAACCATGGATAACCTCCGCTCCGGCTCGGTAAAGAAGGTTGATTGTTCTGCTAACGCTTATCGTATTCCCCGGGATTGGAGAAGAAGAGAAGACAACTGTATCTCCCGGAATAATTTGTATTTGACGGTGTGTGCCATTGGCAATTCGTGAAAGGGCAGCCATTGGCTCTCCCTGGCTTCCTGTACAAAGAATAGTTACTTGGTTCGCAGGAAGTCGATTAATGTGCTGTGCATCGATAAACGTATCTTTAGGCGCACGGATATAGCCTAAATCTCTGCCGATCTCAATTGCTGCCTCCATGCTTCGTCCAAATACAGCGATTTTCCTGCCATTCATGACAGCCGCTTCTGTTACTTGTTGAAGACGATGGATGTTTGATGCAAACGTCGCAAAAATGATGCGGCCATCTACTTTTCGGAAGATGTCTTGAATGCTTTCTCCGACGCGACGTTCTGACATAGTGAAATTTGGTATTTCACTATTGGTACTGTCAGAGAGCAAGCACAAGACTCCCTCTTTACCGATTTCAGCCATTTTTGTTAAATTAGCAGGTTCGCCAACTGGAGTAAAATCAAATTTAAAATCGCCTGTGTGAACGATTTGACCTGGAGGCGTTTTAACGACAATTCCGTATGAATCAGGTATGCTGTGGGTCGTTCGGAAAAATGTAACCGAAGTTTTGCGGAACTTAATGACGTCATCTTCTTTAATTTCAAAAAGCTTTGCATTTCTAAGAAGTCCATGTTCTTCCAGTTTGTTTTTTATTAAGCCTAATGCCAATTTTCCGCCGTAAATTGGAATATTTATTTCTCTGAGCAGGTATGGAATTCCACCTATATGGTCTTCGTGTCCATGTGTAACGAAAAGGCCTTTAATTTTGTCTTCGTTCTTAATAAGGTATGTGTAGTCAGGTATGACGTAATCGATACCCAGTAATTCGTCTTCAGGAAACTTGATCCCAGCATCAATAAGGATGATTTCATCCTGAAACTGAACCGCATACGTATTTTTGCCGATCTCCCCAAGTCCTCCAAGGGCAAACACGGCAGTTTGATCATTTTTTACAAATTTCATAAATTATTCAATCTCCAATACTTTAAAGTCTTCTTTTTGTTGTTCATATTCTAGAAAAGCTCCCGAAATAGGTTGTATAAATTCAATGTTTATATCCCGGTCTGCTAGTTTAGAACGAACATCTCTTTCTGATTCAGCTTCAATATAAAGAGTTTTTGTTTTTTCCCTTACTGGCACTTGGGTCATTGATTCCTGATAGAATACTTTGAAAATCATTTAAATTCTCTCCTTACTCCAAAATAACTTTTTTATTATATATAAAAATAAAGTGTATTTCATTATTTTTAACCGGTATGTCACTAAAATCAGGAAAAATTTAGATTATAAGTGAAAAGTATGTAAACAACTGATTATCAATTTACAATAAGGAAGGAGCCCTTCGCAAGCTTGAAGGGCTCAAAAAAACATTTTAGGCAATTGATTTTTTACGAAGCAATTCTTTCCACTGTTTTAAAAGCTTTTTTCTGAGCTTCTTTAACATAGTGGATCAACTCCTTACTACTTATTTTAAACAATCCTTGTCCAAAGTAAAGCAATCAAGGAAAATGTTTAAAAAGAATACTTTTTAATAAGGGCGCTTTTTATTATATTATATGATAAATTATTGCTTTTTTTCATGGGGAAAACTGGAAAAGATTTGTAAATATTCGTAGTGCTAAAGAACCGGTCATCCCAGTTCTTTACTTAAATAGAAGATTATTATCGTTCGATTGGGATTGCGTTTTCAATTGGCTTAAAAGGATCTTGTTTATCAATATGATCATAAAACATAATGCCGTTCAAATGATCGATTTCATGCTGAAACACAATAGCCGGCAAACCTCTTAATCGCAGTTTGACTTCATTTCCTTCAATATCAAAACCTTTTACGGTAACGCGGGCATATCTTGGCACATAACCTGGGATGGATTCGTCAACAGACAGGCATCCTTCTCCAGATGTTAAATAAGCCCTCTCAACAGAATGGCTTACGATTTTAGGATTGAATAGAGCATAACTGTAAAGAGTCCCTTTTTCGTCATGGACATGGACAGCGATCATACGCTTTGAAACATTTATTTGCGGTGCGGCAAGACCAATCCCTGGCCTCAAGCCATACTTTTCTGAAATTTCCGGGTTTTGGCTGTTTTTTACATATTCCAATAAGCTTTTTAATATACGTTTATCCTCATCTGACGGAGGCAATGTAACTTCTTCAGCAACTTTTCGTAAAGTTGGATGCCCGTCACGGATGATGTCTTCCATCGTAATCATAGTTACACACTCCTTATGGCTCTGCAATACATGTATAAGCAGCTCTTTGCTAGTAAGTACGATTTTAGTCTAACAAAGAAGGGAAAAAAAGTTAACAAAAAAAGAAGATGTTAAAAACACCTTCTCATTTCTAACTCCTCGTGCTCTCCGCTTTTAGTAGTTCCAGCAGGCACAGCCAACGATGATGAGGAGAATAAATAAAACTACGATTAACGCAAATCCTTTTCCGTATCCGTGGCAGGAACTTGGATAACAACCATAACCGTATCCACCATAACCGTACATAAGGATAACCTCCCCTAAAAAAGTATATCGTCCAGAAATGATATATAACCGGCGATTACTATAGCCTATGAGTGTAAAAACCAAATTGTATAGGCCTGTGCCCAGGCATAATTGATTTAATAAGGAATACAATGGGAAATAGATAAGCCATAAAAGTCAAAGAATTCAATAAATTCACAGAAAATTATAATAAAGCGAAAAGAAATTTTTAAGAAAAAGCAAATATCAGAGAAAAATCCCATTAAAAGAATCAGCATCTAATGCTGGTTCTTTTTTATGCGTTGCTATGAATTTTCTTTATTATAACACATTCAGAATCTAGCGAAGTTTTATAGTACAGTTTGTTATTTTCTAATAATACAGTTTGGAATTTGGTTAAATATCATTACGAATATGAAAACGTATAAAAACTTATAATTAGTATTTGACGAGCATCTTTTTTATATGTAAACTTAAAATGCAAAGGGTTGTTGTATTAATGTTGTTTGAAATTTCATTAATACAGGATGGGAGAATCGTGAAAATTACAATTGAACGTTATTAAATATCAAACTTGTGGAAAACTGCATAGAGTGTGGTTATTCATTACAAAAAAAGGAAGTTGTTGATATTCTTTCGCTTGACAGCATGATTCAACGGCCCGAAAGACATTACAGGTTTCTATTTAGCCTTACATTTGGGTAACCTATATTTATATTTTTACTACTATCCATTTTAATTTTATTTATAAAGAAAGGAAGAGGTGGCAAAGATGGCTTCTAAAACAAAGAAGGAACTATTGGATGTTAAACATTCGCTTGAAAAAATTGAGCAGCAGTTCGAAACGTTTCAAATTCTAAATGAAAATGGGGAAGTCGTAAATGAAGCGGCAATGCCGGAATTAAGTAATGAACAATTACAAGAATTAATGCGCCGCATGGTTTATACACGTATTCTCGACCAACGTTCCATTTCATTAAACCGCCAGGGACGATTAGGTTTCTATGCGCCTACAGCAGGCCAGGAAGCTTCTCAGCTTGCATCACAGTTCGCATTAGAAAAAGAAGACTTTATTTTGCCTGGATATCGTGATGTGCCGCAATTGATCTGGCACGGCTTGCCATTATATCAAGCATTCTTATGGTCCCGCGGCCATTTTCAAGGAGGACAAATTCCTGAAGGAGTTAATGTAATTCCTCCACAAATTATTATAGGTGCCCAATACGTTCAGGCTGCAGGCGTTGCACTGGGCATGAAAAAACGCGGAGCCAAATCTGTTGCGATCACTTATACAGGTGACGGCGGAGCTTCACAGGGTGACTTCTACGAAGGAATAAACTTTGCCGGTGCTTTTAAAGCTCCAGCTATTTTTATTGTGCAAAATAACCGCTTTGCGATTTCTACACCTGTTGAAAAGCAATCTGCAGCAAAAACTATTGCTCAAAAAGCTGTTGCAGCTGGAATTCCTGGAATCCAAGTTGATGGAATGGATCCTTTGGCAGTTTACGTTGCTGTACGCGATGCCCGAAAACGCGCTATTAATGGTGAAGGACCTACTTTAATCGAAACATTAACATACCGTTACGGTCCGCACACAATGGCGGGAGATGACCCAACTCGTTATCGTTCAGCCGATCTAGACAATGAATGGGAAAAGAAAGATCCGATTGTTCGTTTCCGTAAGTTCTTGGAAAACAAGGGAATTTGGAACGAAGAAATGGAAAATGAAATTATCGAAAAAGCGAAAGAAGACATTAAAGAGGCGATCAAAAAAGCGGATGAGGCACCAAAACAAAAGGTGACTGATTTAATGTCTATTATGTATGAAGAAATGCCTTATTATTTAAAAGAACAATATGAAATCTATAAAGAAAAGGAGTCGAAGTAAGCCATGGCGCAAATGACAATGATTCAAGCAATCACGGATGCGTTACGCACGGAAATGAGAAATGATCCGAATGTATTAGTTTTCGGTGAAGATGTGGGCGTAAACGGCGGTGTTTTCCGTGCAACAGAAGGCCTTCAGCAAGAATTTGGCGAAGACCGTGTGTTTGATACGCCGCTGGCTGAATCCGGAATCGGCGGATTAGCAATTGGTCTTAGTTTACAAGGCTTCCGTCCGGTGCCTGAAATTCAGTTTTTCGGTTTTGTTTACGAGGTAATGGATTCTATTAGCGGTCAAATGGCCAGAATGCGTTATCGTTCCGGAGGCCGGTACAATGCCCCGATTACTATTCGTTCGCCTTTTGGAGGCGGGGTGCATACTCCGGAGCTTCATGCTGATAGCTTAGAAGGCTTAGTAGCACAGCAGCCAGGTTTAAAAGTTGTCATCCCTTCAACTCCTTATGATGCGAAAGGTTTATTAATTTCTGCTATACGTGATAACGATCCGGTTATTTTTCTTGAGCATATGAAATTATACCGTTCTTTCCGTCAGGAAGTACCTGAAGAGGAATACACAATTCCTTTAGGTAAAGCAGATATTAAACGGGAAGGTTCTGATTTATCAATTATTACTTATGGGGCAATGGTGCATGAATCCCTAAAAGCTGCTGAAGAACTTGAAAAAGAAGGCTACTCCGCAGAAGTGATTGATTTGCGTACAATTGTTCCACTTGATATTGAGACAATAATTTCTTCAGTGGAAAAAACTGGCCGTGCGATCGTTGTGCAGGAAGCACAAAAACAAGCAGGTATTGCAGCAAATGTTGTCGCAGAAATCAATGACCGTGCCATCCTAAGCCTGGAAGCGCCAGTATTGCGAGTAACAGCTCCTGATACAGTATACCCGTTCCCTCAAGCGGAATCTGTCTGGCTTCCAAACTATAAAGACATCATTGAAACGGCGAAAAAAGTTTTGACTTTTTGATTAAACTATTTGTGATGGAAAGAAAAGGGGCATGAATTGATTGCCCCTGTGTACGAAATATAACGAAGCTGCAAATCAAGCAACGTAAACATAGGAGAGTGATTCCAAGTGGCATTTGAATTTAAATTGCCTGACATTGGTGAAGGTATTCATGAAGGTGAAATCGTCAAGTGGTTTGTAAAGCCAGGTGACAAAGTTCAGGAAGATGACGTTTTATGTGAAGTACAAAATGATAAAGCAGTAGTAGAAATTCCTTCTCCGGTTGCAGGTACGGTTGAAAAAATATTAGTTGAAGAAGGTACTGTGGCTACTGTCGGACAAGTTTTGATCACTTTCGATGCTCCGGGCTATGAGAATTTGAAATTTAAAGGCGACGAAAGTGTAGAAGAAGTGCCAAAGAAAAATGAAAAGACAGAAGCTCAAGCACAAACAAGCTCAGAATCCGGACAGGATGTTAAAAAAGATGCAAATAGGGAAGAATCAAAAGGTGCAGTTAAAGCAGAGTCTCCTGTTAAGACAGAGGTCGATCCTAACCGTCGTGTGATCGCAATGCCTTCTGTTCGCAAATATGCCCGCGACAATGGTGTTGATATTCGTCTTGTTGCTGGTTCCGGTAAAAACGGACGTATCTTAAAAGAAGATATTGATGCATTCTTAAAAGGCGGTCAGGTTAAAGATGAAACACTGAAAGCGGATCAAGATCAAACAGTTAAACCACAAATAGAAGCAAATGCAGCACCGGCACCAGCTGTTCCACAAGGTCAATATCCGGAAACACGAGAAAAAATGAGCGGAATTCGCAGGGCAATCGCCAAAGCCATGGTAAACTCTAAACATACGGCTCCACATGTTACACTTATGGACGAAGTAGATGTAACAAAACTTGTTGCCCACCGCAAGAAATTCAAAGAAATCGCGGCAGAAAAAGGTATTAAGCTTACATTCCTGCCGTATGTGGTAAAAGCATTAACAAGTGCTTTACGTGAATATCCAGTATTAAATACTTCACTTGATGACGCAACAGAAGAAATTATCTATAAACATTATTATAATATCGGAATTGCTGCAGATACAGACAGAGGTTTATTAGTTCCGGTAGTGAAAGATGCTGACCGCAAATCAATATTCCATATTTCAAAAGAAATCAATGATTTGGCAACAAAAGCCCGTGAAGGTAAATTGACGCCAGATGAAATGAAAGGCGCTTCATGTACAATTACAAATATCGGGTCAGCCGGCGGTCAATGGTTTACACCGGTTATTAACCATCCTGAAGTGGCCATCCTCGGAATCGGCCGAATTGCTGAAAAACCTGTAGTAAAAGATGGCGAAATTGTTGCAGCTCCAGTATTGGCTTTATCGTTAAGCTTTGACCACAGATTGATTGACGGTGCAACAGCTCAACATGCATTAAACCACATTAAACGTTTATTGAACGATCCAGAACTATTGCTAATGGAGGCGTAAAAAAATGGTTGTAGGAGATTTCCCTATTGAAACAGAAACTCTTGTCATTGGTGCAGGCCCAGGCGGGTATGTAGCTGCAATCCGTGCAGCACAGCTTGGACAAAAAGTAATGATTGTTGAGAAAGGAACAGTGGGCGGTGTTTGTCTGAATGTTGGATGTATTCCTTCAAAAGCTTTAATTTCTGCCGGACACCGTTATGAAATAGCAAAAAATTCCGAATCAATGGGAATTATTGCTGATAATGTGAAAGTAGATTTCTCAAAAGTTCAAGAATGGAAAGCCTCAGTTGTCAAAAAGCTGACTGGCGGTGTTGAAGGACTCTTAAAAGGGAATAAAATAGATATTGTGCAAGGAGAAGCATACTTTGTAGATGCAAATACCGTCCGTGTAATGGATGAAAATTCAGCTCAAACTTATAAATTTAAAAATGCAATTATCGCTACTGGTTCGCGTCCAATTGAATTGCCTTCAATTAAATTTTCAAAACGTGTACTTGATTCCACTGGTGCTTTGAGCCTTCAGGAGGTTCCAAATAAAATTGTCGTCATCGGCGGTGGATATATTGGAATAGAATTAGGCGGAGCATATGCAAGCTTTGGGTCTCAAGTCACAATCCTTGAAGCTGCAGATGAAATTTTAAATGGCTTTGAAAAACAAATGACTGCACTTGTTAAGCGTAACCTAAAGAAAAAAGGGGCAGAAATAATTACTAAAGCACTGGCAAAAGGTGTTGAAGAAAAAGAAAACGGTGTTGTCGTCACATACGAAGTGAAGGGCGAAGAGAAAAGCATCGAGGCTGATTATGTATTTGTTATGGTTGGCCGCCGTCCAAATACAGATGAACTCGGTTTAGAACAAGTGGGAATTGAAGTGAATGAAAAAGGCATTATTAAAACTGATAAACAATGCCGAACTTCTGTAAGCAATATTTTTGCAATTGGCGATGTTGTTGAAGGTTTTGATTTAGCTCATAAAGCATCTTATGAAGGAAAAATTGCCGCAGAAGTGATTGCCGGCCAAAACTCAGAAATCGATTATCTTGGTATTCCTTCAGTAGTCTTTTCAGACCCTGAATTAGCTTCTGTTGGATACACGGAAAGTCAAGCGAAAGAAGAAGGAATTGAAGTCATTGCAGCGAGATTCCCATTTGGGGCAAACGGCCGTGCGCTTTCACTGAACAGCAGTGAAGGATTTATGAAGCTGGTTACACGTAAAGAAGACGGACTAGTAATCGGTGCGCAAATTGCCGGTCCGAGCGCTTCTGATATGATTGCTGAATTGGGTCTTGCGATTGAAGCTGGAATGACAGCTGAAGACCTCGCCATGACAATCCACGCTCATCCAACTTTGGGCGAGATTACGATGGAAGCCGCAGAAGTAGCTTTAGGCACACCGATCCATATTTTAAAATAAAAGCCAATCAAGGGGCTGACTTATTAGGGTCTGACTCCCTCCAACAATGACAATGTATAGCATGGTTTTAGTACCGTTTGGCTATATGTTGTATTTGGAGGGGTCTGACCCTTTGTTTATGAGTTAGCCTCTGTATAATAAGAGTTACGTCAAAATATTTACAAGTTCAGATTTAAAAATATCTTGTACCTTATCAACATATATTACCTATACAAGCTTTTTTAGCTGTGTAAAGGGGATATATTGTTATATAAATGGCGGTGGTGTTCTATGAAGATATATACTGTTATTTTAGTGCAGTTGATACTATGGAGTGGATATACTTTTTTGGAATGGCTATCAAAGCATGATCACCCGATATACAATGTTTTGATGTTTTTAGTGTTTTTTTACTTAGCTATCATTGCCGGAAATTTTTTTATGAATTCAACCAAAAAAACGATGCTTGTTACTTTAATAAGTCTTGCATTGTATGGCACATTTCAAATTACGATGTCTTGGTTAAGTATATAAAACAAATAAAGTATGTCTTATGATCATAGAAAACGAAATTTCAATGGATTATTTATTGTTGTTTACTTTCTTGGATAATAGTACATAATTCGTCCATTAAACAAATGCAGTTCTCCTTGCAGCTTCTTAGCAAGGAATTTACAAAACTCATTTGCTTTTCCTTTATCTCCAAATGTTGAGCTCTCAGGAAGAGTAATTTGTATGTATGTTTGTTCCATTTCTGTTCCATCATCACTAACAATTGTTTCTTTATCAACCCCAATTATGATTGTACGATAGCGGTCCTGGTTAGAAAACAAATAAAACCATTTCCCTTTTGCTTCTTCATTTTCTTTAATTTCATAAGGAAAAGCTGCATCTTCATAGTTCCAATCAAGCTGGTCGCCAGTTTTCGAAGTAATGTTTTTATAATAAAGAAGAAGTTCTTTTACCTCTTCTAATGTAATATCCTTTTTGGCCGATGAAGAAACAAGTTTAATATATGCATTCGTTGCCATCATTCATCCCCTCTTATTCTCCCAATTTAATTGTTATTTATATTCTAGCTTGATAAAAATTACCTGACAACTTATTAAAAAGAAAAAATCGGTTGCCAAAACTAAAGTTTTGAATTATAATAATTTTCTAACTATGAAAAAAGGAGGTATGTTATGAAATTTTTCGAAAAACTTTATGATGAATATGAAAAAGTGAAAGTTCGATTTGTTGGGTTTGCGACTGATCAGACACGTTATGACTTTGGAATCGTGTATACAAGTATGTTTTTCGGAAAACCGCTTTTTGTCTGCATGCAAACAGGCCGCTCAGCCCTCCTTGATCCAAGAGACCTCGAAGATACTGATTATTTAATGAAGACTTTCCGTATTCAGGATGAACAACAGGTTGCTGATTTAGTGGAATTTTTCCAAGAAGCTTTGCCTTCTACTCCTTTCGAACCTCAATATGACTAAGAACAAAGGAGAAAGTGCCTCATTTAGTCCCGACAAGGAAAAGACCAAACACGCAAAGAGCAAATAGATTCTGGATTGAATTGGTTAGCCCAGCCAGGGCTGGGCGCAATTTGAAAAGCTAGCGCTTTTCTTCGTGCGATAAATCGGTTCCGAAATGTTCCTTGTGGAGACTGACCAATTTAAATTCAAAGTCATACACAGTGAATGAGATTTTTCATATTGTTAAAAACCTAAAAGCAGGCCTTGTAAGGCCTGTTTTTCATAAATGTGTTATACTAATTATAAAAATAATCGAAAAAAAATTAAATAAAAGTAAAAAATCCGCAAATTTTTTTAATAATGTTACATAATAAGGCTTGAATTTTTAAATGTGTTATATTATTATTCTATTAAAGATGTTTAAGCGCTTTCAGAACTTGATATACAACTTTAGGAAGGGGAGATTGAAAAATGGGTACGATTGTATGTCAAAAATGTAACTCAACGATAGATCATTTTGAAGCTGAGAAAGTAACTGTTCTTTATTCAAAAAACTGTAATTGTTGCGATAAAGAGAATGAAGAGCAAGAATAATATATAGATAGGTTAAGAGCATGTGAAAAAATTTCACGTGTCTTTTTTTTGTGTGTGGAAAAGTAGCGGAGCTGCGCTAACAAAAATTAAAACCTTCCATGGACTGGAAGGTTTTTTTATGCTTAACGGATTGCTTTATGTTCTTTTATCACTCTTAATGTTTTTAGTTCATAATCTTCAGGGCCTTGTACCGGGAGACCAGCCTCTATGTTCTTCTTAATATAAAGAAGGTTTTCTTTTGTAATTATTTCTCCTGGGATAAAGATTGGAATTCCTGGCGGATAAACCATGACAAATTCAGCAATAATCCGTCCTTCCGATTTTTCAAAAGGTACAACTTCAGTTTCTGCATAAAATGCATCTCTTGGAGTTAATGCTAATACCGGAATATCGGGAAGCATGACTTGAACCTTTACTTTTTCTGCTTGATGATGAAATTCTTTTGATAAATTCTTCAAAGCTTCAAGCAGAATTTGTGCTTCTTTTTCAGTATCACCAGGAGTAACAATGCAAAGAATATTGTATAAGTCTGACAATTCGACTTCAATATTATATTTTTCCCTCAGCCATTTCTCAGCATCATATCCGGTGATCCCTAAATCTTTAACAGAAATAGTTAATTTAGTCGGATCATAATCAAAGGTTGCTTTTGAACCGAGGATTTCATCGCCAACACAATATAAGTGTTCAATTTCATTTATTTTTTTTCGCAGCGATTGTGCAAGTTCAATAGTCTTATCTAATAATTCTTTTCCTTCTGTGGCCAACCTCTTTCTCGCTACATCTAAGGAAGCAAGGAGTAAATAAGAAGTTGATGTAGTTGTCAACATGCTTAAAATCGATTGAACTCTTTTCGGAGAAATAAGACCTTCACGAACGTTCAAGATGGAACTTTGAGTCATTGACCCTCCAAGTTTATGAACGCTCGACGCTGCCATGTCTGCACCTGCTTGCATAGCCGAGAGAGGAAGGTCATCATGAAAATGGATATGAGTACCATGGGCCTCATCGACAAGAACAGGAACATTATATTTATGGGCAATCGAAACGATCTCTTTTAGATCAGCAACCATTCCAAAATAAGTAGGATTAATAACAAGAACACCTTTCGCATCTGGATGCTGTTCGAGTGCCTTTGCTACTGCTTCTGTTGTAATCCCGTGAGAAATTCCGAGATTTTCATCAATTTCCGGGTGAATAAAAATCGGGACAGCCCCTGAGAAAACAATTGCAGACATAACGGATTTATGGACATTTCTAGGAACGATAATTTTGTCGCCAGGTCCGCAAACAGACATAACCATTGTCATGATCACGCCACTTGTTCCTTGAACAGAGAAAAAAGTATGATCAGCTCCAAAAGCTTCAGCGGCAAGATCCTGAGCTTCCTTAATAATTCCTTTCGGCTGATGGAGATCATCAAGAGGACCGATATTTATTAAATCAATTGATAATGCATTATCACCAATAAAATTTCGAAAATCCGGGTCGATTCCTGCACCTTTTTTATGACCTGGAATATGAAACTGAACCGGATTTTTTTTGGCATGTTTTATTAGACCGCTAAATAACGGAGTTTGAGATTGATGCAATGTTGTCACACCTCTTTATCAATAATCAATGAAGAAAAAGTCATAAAACAAATGAATTATAGCATCTATCCATTTCTTTGCAAAGGGAGAAATTTGTAAAAACAGCTGTAATTTTTCACCGTTAATGTAGTTTACTTTAGTTTTAGAAACAGACAGGAAAATAACATGGAAACAGCGAATTAACTCAATAACAACTGTTTGGAGGCACAGACATGAATTGGAATACTAGGGTTACTGAATTATTGAATATTCATTATCCAATTATACAGGGGGGGTTGGCATATTTAGCTTATTCAGAGTTGGCTGCGGCAGTATCAAATGCTGGAGGATTGGGGCAAATTACAGCCATGTCACTCGGAAGCCCTCAGGCTTTAAAAGAAGAAATTCAAAAAGTAAGAGCCTTAACAGATAAACCGTTTGGTGTTAATTTTGCAATCGGGCAGCATGGCAGACCTTTTTCTGATATGCTCGATATTGCGATACAAGAACAGGTTCCGGTTATCTCCATGACAGGCGGAAACCCTGCACCTATTTTTGAACAATTGGAAGGAACTAATATAAAAAAACTAGTTCTTGTTGCTGCGAAGAGACAGGCACAGAAAGCAGAAGAGTTGGGTGCTGATGCTGTTATGGTAGTAGGACAAGAAGGGGGTGGCCATCTAGGTAGAAATGACATTGGAACGATGGTCCTTGTTCCACAAGTTGTCGATGCAGTTAAAATTCCGGTCATTGCTTCGGGGGGAATTGGCGACGGAAGAGGGTTGATGGCAGCTCTAAGTCTAGGGGCAGAAGGAATCGAAATGGGCACAAGATTTATTGCAACAAAAGAATGTGTACATGCACATGAAATTTATAAAAAGCAGCTTGTAGAGGGTACAGAAAATGATACGGTTATTATTAAGAAGTCTCTAGGTGCTCCCGCAAGAGTCATCTTAAATTCATGGGCTGAAAAAATTCTTGAGCTTGAAAAAGAAAACGGAGGCTATGAGGCGTTAAAGGACCTAATAAGTGGAACAGCAAATAAACGATTTATTTATGAAGGAAAAATCAATGAAGGATTTGCATGGGCAGGCCAAGTTATGGGGCTGATTAAAGATATTCCCTCTGTAAAGGCATTAATTGATCGCATGATTCGAGAGGGAGAAGAAATCCGTAAACGGTGGGGAATTAAACCTATTTAAAAAAGTACATTTCGAGAAATATACAAAAACAGATATATAAGATGTCAGACAGTAGGAGTGTTGAAATTGGAATATCAGTATCCGATTGATTATGATTGGTCCACTGATGAAATTGTGGATGTCATTAAGTTTTTTGAAGCTGTCGAGAAAGCATATGAAAAAGGAGTTAACCGTGATGAATTGCTTAATGCTTATCGACGTTTTAAAGAAATAGTTCCAGGCAAGGCACAAGAAAAAAAGCTTTGCAGCAAATTTGAAGAAGTTAGCGGTTATTCCCCATATAAGACTGTAAAAACCGGCAAAGAGGCGAATTCAGGTGATATGATAAAAATGAGAAGTTGAAAACAAATGCATGGGAAAAAATACTCCAACATAGTTTACGCCATTGTATATAAAGGGTTTAAGTAATTATAAATTTGATATTTTTAGTAAAAAAAAATGTTGCAACTAAAATGGATAGCTCATAATATAATATTAATAATAATCAGAAAATTAGATCTACTAAAATTGGAAGGGGTGTTTTTTCAATGAAGCAATTAATAAATTCGACAAGGAAGAAAAATAAAGACATGGAAAGAACAGCTGTATTAAGGCTTGAAATGGATTATGAATTGGCAACACTTTTTGAAGCCATCAATGAAAAAAATGAAGAAAAGAAGAATGAATGCAAGAAAAATCTGGAAAATATCAGACAAGAATTGCTCAAACTTAAGGCTTTGTAAAAATTGTCTGAAAAAGGAGTACATGTTAAGGGAAAATGGGAAAACAAAATAAGTGGCTTAAGTGTTAAAAACGAACTCCTGAAAGATAAGTGGGGGTTCGTTTTTGTTTCCAACAAAATAGAGTATATGATGAAAGTAAAACAATGGAATTTTCGGTTGGCTAGAAAGTAAAAAACTTGAAAGGTTCAAATATTTCCATTAAGCTTTTAGTAAATTTATGTGTCTAAAACGATCTTGTTTATACTTAAGATGGGAGCATGTGACAGTTTTCATTATTGGAGGATTAATATGACGAATTGGAAAGAAATTGATAAAAATGCAAAAGCATGGATAAAAGAAGCTGGAGAAAGAATTAAGGACTCTTTTCCGAAAACTTTAGATGTTCAGGCAAAATCAAATCCTAATGACCTAGTTACAAATATTGATAAGGAAACAGAACAATTCTTTATTACAAAGATAAAAGAAATATATCCTGATCATTACATATTAGGTGAAGAAGGATTTGGCGATAAGCTGCATAATGAAAAGGGAATCGTCTGGATTATTGATCCGATAGACGGAACGATGAACTTTGTTCATCAACAAAGAAATTTTGCAATTTCTGTTGGAATTTATGAAAATGGTATCGGTAGAATCGGATTAATTTACGATGTTGTCCATGATGAACTGTACCATGCATTTAAAGGAGAAGGTGCTTATTTAAATGGAAAACCCCTCCCTCCCCTTAAGGAAGTTTCTGTTTCTGAAGCGATTATTGGTATTAACGCCACGTGGATTACGCCAAATAAACGAATTGATCCGACCTATCTCGCAGCTCTTGTTAAAGATGTGAGAGGAACAAGATCCTATGGATCGGCTGCCCTTGAAATTACATATGTTGCTGCTGGCAGATTGGATGCCTATATTTCTTTGCGCCTTGCTCCATGGGACTTTGCAGCAGGTATCGTGATCATTGAAGAGCTTGGAGGTGTAGTGTCTTCATTGAGAGGGGAACCAATAAAGATTATGGAAAAAAACTCTTTATTTGTCTCAAAACCTGGGCTCCATGGCGCGATTTTGAAAAAATATTTGAAGGACGGCAATTGGTGATATTTTGATAAATTTGCTCAGACAGGTTAACATTTTTATTTTTGTTAGCATCGCTCCGCCTCTTTTCCACATTAAAAGAAGCTGTCTCAAAAACCAGAGGGTCAGACCTCATAACACAATATATAGGACATAATATTGGATAAATGTGCTATATATTGATAAACGAACATGGGGTCAGACCCTTATGAGACAGCCTCTTCTTATTTCATTACTGTATATTTTATAAACCTAAGAACGTCTGAAAAAGAAGAAACACATTTAGCGATATGACTAACACTGCCACAAACCATGCAAGAATGGTTGTAACACGGTGATTAACCAAGCTCCCCATCAAACGGCGATCACTTGTAAATATAATTAAAGGGATTAAGGCAAATGCAATCCCAAATGACAGTACTACTTGGCTGATGACCAGTGCATGTGTTGGATTGATGCCAAGAGCAATTATTACAAGTGGAGGGATCACCGTAATAAGACGTCTAAGATACACCGGAATTCTTCTCTTTATAAATCCTTGCATAATAATATCGCCAGACATCGTTCCCACCGATGAACTTGATAAACCAGATGCAAGAAGACTAATGCCAAAGAGAATGGCTGACAAAGGACCGACTAAATGGCCGAACTCTTGAAAAGCTACATCCAGCCCTTGAATATTTAAGCCATTTTTGTAGAAGAGGGCAGCTGCTACGATCATCATGCTAGCATTTACAGCTCCTGCAATGAACATGGCGATTAAGATATCAATAAATTCAAAGCGAAAAATTTTTTGACGATCTTCCTCCGTTTTTCCAACTACTCTTCGTTGTGTTAGAGCTGAATGAAGATAAATGGCATGAGGCATTACCGTTGCACCGAGAATACCTGCTGCAAGCAAAATGCTGTTTACCCCCTTAAATTGTGGCACAAAAAATCCGTTTAACATTGGACTGATTTCAGGTTTGGCAAAAAAGATTTGTGCAATGAATGCGAATACAACAATAAAGAGCAGACCAGTTATACCTGCTTCAAGAGAACGGAACCCCCGGCGCTGAAGTTCAAGGATTGCAAAAGAGCCCGCTGCAGCAATCAATGCTGAGGGAAGTAATGGTAGACCAAAGAGTAAATAAAGCCCTAAAGATGCACCAATAAATTCTGCGAGATCCGTAGCCATGACGACCAATTCCCTTGAATCCATAGTCCGATAGAAATCGGTTTAGGAAATTTTTCGCGAGCGACTTCAGGCAAGTTTTTACCTGTTGCAATCCCTAATTTTGCAGACATAGATTGAATCAAAACAGCCATTAAATTGGAAATAAGAACCACCCACAAAAGCAGGTATCCATATTGTGATCCTGCAGAAATATTTGTTGCAAAGTTTCCTGGATCAATATAGGCGATAGCTGCAATAAAGGCTGGACCTAAAAAAGGGAGTATTTTTTTAATTCCGCGGGTTTGCCCTCTTAAAGAAGCTTGTGCAGAGTGAATGGTTGTACTGCTAACAGATGCATGTTCTTGCCTAACGGTATTCTCATTCATATATTACCCCCCTAAAAATCAGATTTCTTTATTTTCCCTCATACATATGTTTTTCCTAAGACCAAATTTTAAAGTAAAAAAATGTACATTTAAAAGTAATGTTTCTCATATGCAAATTATATTCTTAAACCCATCTTTTAGGCAATACTTATTTTATTCTAATATTCTGAACAATGCGACTATAAAAAGATTTATGTGAATGGAGATTCGATGGTTTTTGGGGAAGATAGCTGTAAAAGAACATCGTCTCGATTAAAAAAGGGAGGACGATGTTCTTTCTTTCGTGGATTTATTTATTCTAGTCATTTTCCATCATTTTTCGTTTCATTTTAAAACCAAATCCCATGACAAACATGAGCAGCACGATAGAAACGATGGCCCCAACTATGCTTCTTTCTGCAATGGCTATCCCAATTCCCATGATGCAAAAAGCAGCAGCAATGGCGAACAATAAAAAAATCCATTTAATCTCTTTCACGTAATTTCCTCCTCCGAGAACAACAAAACCACTTTTCTGTTTTGGAGTTTCACCTTATTTTACATAAAAACATTCTTAGTTTCTAGATCATATGTGTTATAATACATTAGTTATAATAATATTAACACTAAATTTTCCTTTATTAGAGGCAGGAGTGACCTTATTTGAAAATAAGAGAAGATATACGCAACATTGCTATAATTGCCCACGTTGACCATGGGAAAACAACACTTGTTGACCAGCTGTTAAAGCAAGCTGGTACATTCCGATCAAATGAACATGTTGAAGAGCGTGCGATGGATTCAAATGACCTCGAAAGAGAAAGAGGCATAACGATTCTTGCAAAGAATACAGCGATACAATATAAAAACACGAAAATTAATATTCTTGATACGCCTGGGCATGCCGATTTTGGCGGTGAAGTAGAACGGATTATGAAAATGGTTGATGGAGTCCTTTTAGTCGTTGACGCATATGAAGGATGTATGCCACAAACCCGTTTTGTTTTAAAAAAGGCGTTGGAACAAAATTTGACCCCTATTGTTGTCGTGAATAAGATCGACAGGCCCTTTGCTCGGCCGGCAGAAGTAGTAGATGAAGTGATAGATTTATTCATTGAACTTGATGCTAGTGAAGAACAGTTAGAATTTCCGGTAATATACACTTCAGCGATAAACGGAACTGCAAGTACCGACCCAACAAAGCAGGATGAAAACATGCAAGTGTTGTATGATGCAATCATTGATCATATTCCTGCTCCGGTCGATAATCGGGAAGATCCGCTTCAGTTTCAAGTATCGCTCCTTGATTACAATGACTATGTCGGAAGAATCGGAATTGGACGAATTTTCCGTGGAACGATGAAAGTGGGTCAGCAAGTTGCATTAATGAAGCTTGATGGTTCTGTAAAACAATTCCGAGTGACGAAAATGTTTGGTTTCTTTGGATTAAAACGTCAAGAAATTCAGGAAGCATATGCAGGAGACTTAATCGCTGTATCAGGAATGGAAGAAATTAATGTCGGTGAAACGGTTTGTCCGGTTGAACACCAAGAGGCGCTTCCTATATTAAGGATTGATGAACCAACATTACAAATGACATTCCTTGTAAACAACAGTCCGTTTGCGGGCAGAGAAGGTAAATATTTAACAGCAAGAAAAATTGAAGAAAGACTTCGTGCACAATTACAAACCGATGTTAGTTTACGAGTTGAGAATACCGACTCACCGGATGAATGGATTGTTTCCGGAAGAGGAGAACTTCATTTATCGATATTAATTGAAAACATGCGGCGTGAAGGTTATGAACTTCAAGTATCAAAGCCTGAAGTCATCTTAAAAGAAATTGATGGCGTTCTTTGTGAACCAATTGAACGTGTTCAAATTGATATCCCTGAAGAACATACTGGAGCGGTAATGGAATCAATCGGCGCCCGCAAAGGGGAATTACTCGATATGATTAATAATGGAAATGGCCAGGTGAGGCTGATTTTTAATGTACCGGCCCGCGGATTGATCGGCTACACTACAGAATTTTTAACGATGACACGCGGTTACGGCATCATAAATCATACTTTTGACAGCTATCAACCTATGCAGCCCGGCCAAGTTGGCGGCAGACGCCAGGGAGTGCTCGTTTCAATGGAGACAGGCAAGGCTACAACATATGGTATTATGCAAGTTGAAGACCGTGGAACCATTTTTGTTGAACCTGGTACGGAGATTTACGAAGGCATGATTGTCGGAGAGCATACACGTGAGAATGATATAACGGTCAACATTACAAAAGTTAAGCAGGCGACCAATATTCGTTCTGCAACGAAAGACCAGACGGTAACGATTAAAAAACCGAGAATTATGACACTTGAGGAAGCATTGGAGTACTTGAATGATGACGAGTATTGTGAAGTAACCCCGGAATCAATTCGTTTACGTAAAAAGATTCTTGATAAAAATGAACGTGAACGATTGGCTAAGAAAAAGAAGTATGCTGAAATGGGCAAAAATTAATGGGGAGGTTGAAAAGTAATGGATGTGACGGAGCGTTTGTCCTTTTTTGCTGCCTTATATAAAGTGGATGAAAATCCAGAGAAAGGTATGTGGATGCTATATTTAACAATTGTCGTCTTATCCATCATTGTGTATAAGCTCGGATTTGCTAAAAAACTTCCTATTTTAAAATCATTCATTATATATCTTTTTTTAATCCTTGGATGTACGATTTTGACTTTCCTAGGAGCCTTCCTTCCAGTAGCTGAAGGGCTTGTTGTAGCAGCTTTAATCCTGATTATTTATAAAATTCGTCTTCGTCAGGAAAAAAAGCAGGAAGCGAATACAAACTAGGGGAGTAATGATGAGATCATTACAGGATGCTTTATATAATTGGCTGACCATCAAAATTGTAAGCGATGAACGGCCTGATGATACGGCAGCAGCAGAAACTAAGAACTTTTTTCAACAAATATTAAAAGAGGATCATGGGATAGAGGAAATTGAAGTTAAGAAAGATGGTGTGATGTACATTTTGCATTATCGTAAAGATGAAGAATGGAAAAAAACAGTGTTTCCCTGTGAACTTATTGAAGTAATGATCAACCAGATAAACGAAGAACCGGAGAAATTTCCGAATTATCCCGAATAGGAACGAGGCTGACTCAAAAACAAAGGGCCAGACCCCCTCTAATATAGAGGAAGTTAAACCCTTTTGAGTCAGCCTTGTTCTTACAACATAAGGCACTTTCCTTTTCTTATTACCATTCATCGTCTTGCGATCGCGGCTTATTAAGGCGAAATTTGCCTGTAGCGATTCTTGCTCTTGTTTTTTCTGCAATTCTCCGATCGCACTCATTGCACATGTACGTATGAATGGGACGATTTCTAAGCCGTTTTGCTAATGGAGATTCATCTTCAATGGATTCAATCTTATCACATAAGACACATTTTACTCTCATTTCAACACCTCAATTGGATCTACTTTAAATAGTAGCATACTGTATTGCTTGGAGAAACAAATCAAGAAACGAATGCGCAGCATTTCGATGTGGGCTGGACAAAGTGTTCGCGGTTTTTTTATTATATTATAGAATGCCGATTCATTTCGAGTGGACAAATTGATTAGATAATGATGTTTAAGTTTCTTCATTACAGGTATAGTAGTAATGTGTGCAAAATTTAGGGGAGGGTATGAGAGAATGGCTAATCAAGTTGAACCTAAGTTAATAAAGCCTTTATATGATGAACTGCAAAAAGAACGTTTTGTCGTTCTTGCGACGATTGATTTTGAAACAGGCGGTCCAAATGTAAATGCCATTTCCTGGATATATGCGAAAGATGATGAAACGATTTATTTTGCTATTGATAACAGATCGAGAATAGTCCAAAACATAAAAAATAACAACAAAGTTGTTATCAATATTATTGCGAATGAATCCACATATTCAATTAGCGGCGAAGCTAGTGTAAAACAAGAAAAAATGGAAGGGGTTCCACTTAAATTAGCTCTCATTGAAGTAAAGATTAAGGAAGTAAGAGATGTCATGTTTTATGGTTCAAAAATTGTTACAGAACCAGAATATGATAAAACATATGACAAAAATGCCGCTGCCCGTTTAGACAAACAGGTTATGGATGCAATGAAAAATGCTTAGTCGCAGAGACTAAGCATTTTTCATTGCAGTACAAAGCAAAAATTAGATTCAAAATCTTATTATTTCTGATAATTGGATTGTTTTTGCTGTTCTTTATCCAGTTCTTTTTTTTGTGATTTTTTCAGTTTATCCTTCGGTTTTTCTGTTGCATTTTTTGGCTTTGGTTCAATCATGTCAGACGGCACTTCAGGCATAAGACGTCCGGTAATATCAGAAAGTTCGTTCATGATTCCTTGTATTGGTTCCCCATTTTGAATATCCTGAGAAATTTCCTTAAGCCGCGCATTCATATCCGGGTCAGCAACTACAACTGCTCTTGCGCCAAAGGGATCGTGTTTCAAGCTTTCAGCGACGGAATATTTGATTGTGCCAACTTCCGATCGCTCGATATTAGAATCAACATCAATACCAACAATGGCATACTTTCCAAATACTACTGCAGTGGCACCATTTACATCAGGGATGCTAGTAGCCAGTTTAACTAAGCGACGGGAAATTTCCTGTCCAGTTTTTCTGTTCACTTCTTCGATTGCAGTGTTTTTCACATTAACTAAATTTTGTTTTTCTGCTCCATCGTTTTGTGGATTACAAGCTGAAATTGTTAAAAGGAATAAGACTAATAGCATAGCTCTGTACATACTGATTACCTCCGTCTTTAATAAAAGAACTTATTTTTGTGTATATTTGAATTGAAGACTTGGAAATCATTTTCTTTGAAAACCTTTCAAAAACAATCTTTAATTAAAGAATTTACTAACAATTATTGTGTAATTTTTCGTCTATCTTTATTCGGGCAAACATATATTTTACAAAAGCATAATCCCACCGTAAAAATTTAATTTAGAATTAGAGGAGCGGGAGGCATCAGTTTGAGTAAAATATACGTGTTAGATACGAACGTCTTGCTACAAGACCCGTTTTCGATTTTCTCTTTTGAAGATAACGATGTGGTTATACCTGCAGTCGTTCTTGAAGAAGTGGATTCAAAAAAGAGATATATGGATGAGATAGGCAGAAATGCTAGGCAGGTTTCAAGACTGATCGACAGCTTTAGAGCAACTGGAAAACTCTATGAAAAGATTCCCCTTGAAAATGGAGGCACTTTAAGAATCGAGCTGAATCATCGCTCTTTTCATCAGCTCCAAGAAATCTTTGTAGAAAAAACAAACGATAACCGCATACTAGCTGTAGCAAAAAATTTGTCTCTTGAAGAACAGACGAAAGAAAATGGGAGAACGGTCATCCTAGTAAGCAAGGATGCTCTTGTCAGAGTTAAAGCAGATGCCATCGGTCTTTTAGCAGAGGATTTTTTGAGTGACAGGGTAGTCGAAGATGATCATCTTTATACGGGTTTCTTAAATGTGTTTATTGACGCTTCCCTTTTAGTTAAATTCTATGAAAATGGAGAATTGCAATTATCGGAAATTGCAAATCACCCCTTTTTTCCAAATCAGTTTTTGATTATGAAAGATTCCCTTGGAAGCTCGTCATCTGCACTTGGGATTGTTGATCAAAGAGGAAAAAAAGTAAAAAGGCTTGTTTTTGATTATGAACAAATATGGGGAATTCGCCCGAGGAATGTACAACAGACGATGGCAATTGAGCTACTCTTGCGAAAAGATTTGCCTCTTGTGACTTTAACAGGAAAAGCAGGAACCGGAAAGACTTTACTGGCGTTAGCTTCAGGATTATTACAAACAGAGGATTTGAAGCAATATAAAAAACTGCTGGTTGCAAGGCCTATCGTGCCTGTTGGGAAAGATCTGGGATTTTTGCCAGGAGAAAAGCAAGAAAAACTAAGACCATGGATGCAGCCTATTTTTGATAATCTCGAATTTTTATTTAACACAAAAAAGCCTGGTGAGCTGGATGCAATTTTAGCAGGAATGGGTTCAATCGAGGTGGAAGCTTTAACTTATATCAGAGGCAGGAGCATACCAGATCAGTATATTATTATTGATGAAGCGCAAAACTTGACAAAACATGAAGTAAAGACCATTTTAACAAGAGTGGGTGAAGGAAGCAAAATCGTTTTGATGGGGGATCCGGAGCAAATTGATCATCCTTATTTAGATGCGTATAATAATGGTCTTACATATGTTGTTGAAAGATTTAAAGATCAAACGATTTCTGGTCATGTAAAGCTTATTAAGGGAGAAAGGTCAGGACTAGCTCAACTGGCGGCGGACCTGCTGTAAATATAAACTAGAGCCCCTTTCCAGCCATCTTTTGAATGATGAACTAGAAAAGGGGCGAGGGATCATAAAAAAATGAACGAAACATAAGCACCGAGTGGTTTCCTTACAGTACTGTAAATCCCTTAACATTCTTAATAGGTGTATCTTTATTTGAACCGTCGCCATAGTATACGTGAACAGGCCCGTCCTCTTTCAAGGGTTTTCCATCTTTCGAAAAACCAAGAATTAATTCAAAGCCTTTCTCAAGCGGCAATTTTACTTCAGATGAATCCGTTTCAATGACAAGCCACTCAGCGTTCTCAGCAGGTTCGGCATTTCTTAAAAATGGCTTAAACGGAATTCCAAAAGTGCCGGTTAATATTTTTTCTTTCTCAAATTTTTTTTCTGATTTTAAAGTGGGTGGATAGACTGCCCCTTCCATTATTTCTCTGTCCCAATGCTTTGAGATGGATTTTGTATATTCTTCGAGGTCATCTTCTTCTTGATTTCGAGAAATAAAGTATGTATTTAAGTCAATACGCCTATCGTCAAAAATCCATACACCCGGATCCATTGTGATATTGAATTTCACTTTCCCTTTTATTGTGATGATATTTTCCATTCTTTCACCTCTATCTGAATTTCATTCTCTTAAAGTATACATAGACTTTCATCAATTGTCATATTTACGCAATATCAGGTAAAATGGACAATGATGAACTCAGCGAAAAACATCTCTTATTGTTTATTGGTAAAGAAAAAAATGATTCCTTATTATTCTTGCTTTTTTGTCTTTTAAACGGTAAACTTTAAAGATAGGATCGGTTAATCGCTCGGAAACGGGGGGATCAATGTTGGCGTCCGAAATGATGGTAAATCATCAAGAAAAAGCACATGCCCTATTAAAGGCTGACGCTGATAAAATCTTAAAGCTTATAAAGGTGCAAATGGATAACCTTACAATGCCTCAATGCCCTCTTTATGAAGAGGTGCTGGATACGCAAATGTTTGGATTATCCAGAGAAATAGACTTTGCTGTCCGGCTTGGCTTGGTGGATGAAAAAGAAGGAAAAGCGATCCTCGCTAAACTTGAAAGAGAGCTTTCCATCCTTCATGAGGCATCACAAAGAAAATAACATTGAAAAACTCAAACATTTTCATTAGAATTTGTTTGAGTTTTTTTATAATTTCATTCAAAATAAAGCGAAAAAAGTATATTTACTAGTTTAAAAGAGTTTACATTTTTATTGTGTTATATTATTTTATTAATAGTATATCATTATTATGGAAAAACAATAAATAATATGTTACATTGATGGTAGCCTTTCAATGTTTATGTTAATCAATCGAATTATTTCGTTGGAAATACTTAATATAATTAAGGAAGAAAGTCAATGTTAAAAAAAATGTTAAAATCTTATGATTACTCTTTGATTATTGTCATGGTACTTTTATCTTTATTTGGATTAGTGATGGTTTATAGCGCGAGCATGGTTTGGGCTGTACAAAGATATGGCCTGCCAAGCGACTTTTTTTATCAAAGGCAAAAGATGTTTTTAATTGGGGCTTTTATCGTGTTTTTGTGTGCTGCCCTGTTTCCTTATAAGATGATGAAAAGTAACAAAATACTTGGTTTTATTGTAGTGATGTCGCTATTTGGCTTAATGTCTCTCTTTGTTTTTGGACATATTGCAGGCAACGCACAAAGCTGGTTTAAAATCGGAGGATTGAGCCTTCAGCCGTCTGAATTCACGAAAATAGCTGTCATAATATATTTGTCTGCAGTTTATGCCAAAAAACAATCATATATTAATGAATTTAACAAAGGGGTTGTACCCCCATTAGTTTACATTGTTCTTGTTTGTATTTTAGTAGTAATTCAGCCTGATTTTGGTACAGCTCTTATCATTTTTTTAATTGCGGCGGCCATTATTTTATCTTCAGGTATGAATTGGAAGAATATTTCAAAATTAATTATGATTGGAATATTGGTAGCATCTCCAGTTGTGTTAGTCATGAAAGATGATCTTTTTACAAAAGAACAGCGGGAAAGATTTGAAGCCGTGAAAAATCCATTTAAAGATGAACAGAACACAGGCTTTCAACTAACTAACTCTTTACTCGCAATCGGTTCAGGAGGAATAAACGGCCTTGGATTAGGAAAAAGCATTCAAAAGCTTGGTTATTTGCCGGAATCCCACACAGATTTTATTATGGCTGTCATTGCAGAAGAGCTGGGAGTGTGGGGAGTTAGCTTTGTAATATTATCTTTAGGATATATAGTTTTGAGAGGTATTTATATTGCCCTTAAATGCAGGGACCCTTTTGGCAGCTTGCTTGCTATCGGAATCTCGAGCATGATAGGCATCCAGTCCTTTATTAATCTTGGCGGGATATCAGGTTTGATACCTCTTACGGGTGTTCCTCTGCCATTTATTAGCTACGGAGGATCATCATTATTGCAATTGTCGATTGCGATGGGGATATTAGTAAATGTCTCTATGTTTGTGAATTATGAAGAAAAATATAAAAAGAATAATGAAAAAAAGATAGTTGCCTAAAGATATGGCATTGATATTTGCTTTCAATCAATTCCACAGGCTTTCGTGCCTTAAATGGTTTTGAATATATAAATACATAAAAGAAGAGGTGTTCTAATGAAAAGAAGCATTAACAAGGTTTTAGTAGCAAACAGAGGTGAAATCGCCATCCGGGTGTTTAGAGCCTGTACGGAGCTTAACATTCGAACAGTAGCTATCTATTCGAAAGAAGACTCCGGTTCATATCATAGGTACAAAGCTGATGAAGCGTATCTGGTAGGAGAAGGAAAAAAACCGATCGATGCCTACCTTGATATAGAAGGTATTATTGAAATTGCCAAATCTAGCGGAGCCGATGCTATTCACCCTGGATATGGATTTCTTTCCGAGAATATCGAGTTTGCTAAACGATGTGCTGAAGAAGGAATTATTTTTATCGGTCCTGAGGCAAAACATCTTGATATGTTTGGAGACAAAGTGAAAGCAAGGACACAGGCACAGCTAGCTGAAATTCCTGTCATCCCTGGCAGCGACGGACCGGTAAAAGGGCTTGAAGAAGTGATTCAATTTGGAAAAACATATGGTTTTCCAATCATCATAAAAGCTGCTCTTGGAGGCGGCGGCCGCGGAATGAGAATTGTAAGGAGCCTAGAAGAAGTTAGAGAGGCTTATGAACGTGCGAAATCTGAGGCAAAGGCAGCTTTTGGCAGTGACCAAGTTTATGTAGAGAAATTTATTGAAAAACCGAAGCATATTGAAGTTCAAATCATTGGTGATGAACATGGCAACATCGTTCATTTGTATGAACGCGATTGCTCGGTTCAGCGCCGCCATCAAAAAGTTGTCGAAGTAGCGCCATGTGTTTCGATTTCAAGTGAGCTTCGAGAAAGAATATGTGAAGCTGCCGTCAGATTAATGAAAAATGTAAATTATGTAAATGCAGGAACAGTAGAATTCCTATTGTCAGGTGATGAATTTTACTTTATTGAAGTGAATCCGCGGATCCAAGTAGAACATACAATTACGGAAATGGTGACAGGAGTCGATATTGTTCAAACACAAATTCTTGTTGCAGAAGGACACGAGTTGCATGGGGAAAAAATTGGGATCCCTAAGCAAAAAGATATACACATTAATGGCTATGCAATTCAAGCTCGTGTAACGACAGAAGATCCGCTTAATAATTTTATGCCTGATACCGGAAAAATTATGGCTTATCGTTCAGGCGGCGGTTTTGGTGTCCGTCTTGATGCTGGAAACGGGTTTCAGGGAGCGGTTATTACTCCATATTATGACTCATTGCTTGTAAAACTATCGACTCATGCAATGACATTTGAAAAAGCTGCGGCCAAAATGGTCCGAAACTTGAGAGAATTTAGAATTCGCGGAATAAAGACAAATATTCCTTTTCTCGAAAATGTTGTGAAACATGAAAAATTCCGCACTGGACAATATGATACATCGTTTATCGATACAACACCGGAACTTTTCTTGTTCCCTAAGAGTAAAGACCGTGGTACAAAAATGTTGACCTATATTGGTAATGTGACAGTTAACGGGTTCCCGGGAATTGAAAAAAGGAAAAAACCGGTATTTGATAAACCTAGAATTCCAAAGTTGAAATATGATACAGAATTCAAAAATGGAACAAAACAAATTTTAGATGAGCTTGGGGCGGACGGTTTAGTCAAATGGGTGAAAGAACAAAAAGAGGTTCTTCTAACTGATACAACATTTCGAGATGCACATCAATCTTTATTAGCAACAAGAATACGAACAACAGATATAAGCCATATCGCAGAACCGACTGCAAAACTGCTGCCGGAACTCTTTTCGTTCGAAATGTGGGGAGGAGCAACTTTTGACGTCGCCTATCGGTTCTTAAAAGAGGATCCGTGGGAAAGGCTGTTAAAATTAAGAAAGCAAATTCCGAATGTTCTTTTGCAGATGTTATTAAGGGCTTCAAATGCTGTTGGTTATAAAAACTATCCCGATAATGTGATTAGGGAATTTGTTGAGAAATCTGCACAAGCCGGAATTGATGTATTTCGAATCTTTGATAGCTTAAACTGGGTTAAAGGAATGGAAGTTGCCATTGATGCAGTGAGACAGACCGGAAAAATCGCTGAAGCAGCAATTTGCTACACAGGAGATATTTCAGACCCAACAAGAACAAAGTATGATTTAAATTATTACAAAGAATTGGCAGTTGAACTCGAAAAACAAGGCGCACATATTTTAGGAATTAAAGATATGGCAGGACTTTTAAAACCGCAGGCTGCCTACCGCTTAATATCGGAATTAAAAGAAACAGTAAGCATTCCGATTCACCTTCATACCCATGATACGAGCGGTAACGGTATTTATATGTATGCGAAAGCAATTGAAGCAGGGGTTGATATTGTAGATGTTGCCCTTAGTTCAATGGCTGGTTTAACATCTCAGCCTAGTGCAAATACTCTTTACTACGCGTTAGAAGGCACCGAAAGAAAACCAAATGTGAATATTGAAGCATTGGAACAGCTTTCTCATTATTGGGAAGATGTTCGGAAATATTACCATGACTTTGAAAGCGGAATGATGTCTCCGCATACGGAAGTTTACCAGCATGAAATGCCGGGAGGACAATACAGCAACCTTCAACAGCAGGCAAAAGCAGTCGGTCTCGGGGACAAGTGGGACCAAGTGAAAGAAATGTATGCACGTGTAAACCAAATGTTCGGAGATATTGTTAAAGTAACTCCTTCCTCGAAAGTAGTTGGAGATATGGCGTTATTTATGGTACAAAACGAGCTTACAGAGGAAGATATTTTAAACAGAGGAGAATCTCTTGATTTTCCTGACTCAGTGGTAGAATTTTTCGAAGGGTATTTAGGACAACCACACGGTGGATTCCCGAAAGACCTCCAGAAAGTCATTCTCAAAGGGAAAGAACCGATCACTGTCCGCCCTGGAGAATTGCTTGAAGATGTTGATTTTGAAGCACTAAAAGAAGAATTATATAAGGAAATTGGAAGACCGGTCACAAGTTTTGATGTGATTGCTTATGCCTTATATCCGAAAGTCTTTTTGGAATATATTCAGACTGTTGAAAAATTTGGTGATGTATCTGTACTCGATACACCAACATTCTTATATGGAATGAGGCTAGGTGAAGAAATTGAAGTTGAAATTGAAACGGGTAAAACTCTGATTGTTAAGCTGGTTTCAATTGGACAAGCACAGGCAGATGGCACAAGGGTTGTCTATTTTGAATTAAACGGGCAGCCAAGGGAAGTTATTATTAAAGATGAAAGCATTAAGTCAGCAATTGCTTCAAGGGTAAAAGCAGATCCGAAAAATGAATCACATATCGGTGCTACGATGCCTGGAACGGTTATCAAAGTTGTAGTCAAAAAAGGAGAGAAGGTCGAAAGAGGAGACCATCTCGTCATAACAGAAGCGATGAAAATGGAGACGACTGTTCAAGCACCATTTTCCGGGATTGTAAAGGATATATTCGTCAACAATGGGGATGCAATTCAAACCGGAGATTTATTAATTGAACTGGCAAAATCATAAATTTACTTGAGTATAAATAAAAAAGAAGGACAAAAGAAAAAGACCTGTTTCCCGATTATATCGGGAGCAGGTCTTATTTAATTTCGACCGAAAACGGGGAGACAGAAACCGGATTCGCCTGTTTTTCTGTCTGCATTTTTTTCAATTCCATCTCGTTCTTTTTGCTTCTTGAAGTTAACAGAATAAAATAACTTAATACACCAAATAAGCATGAAATAAAGAAAGCGTGTGCCAGTGCAATATAAAGATTTAACCTTGTTAAGACAATAAGTGCTCCACATGTAACTTGGAGAGATACAAGGATAAAAGAGATAATCCAGCCCCAATAGACAACCATTTGGTGTTTATAATTTTTAACAGCTAATAAAGTGACATAGCCAATCCATAAAAAAATAAATCCTGCAGCTGCTCTGTGTCCCATTTGGACCCATTCATAAAAATTTGCAGGCAATGATAGGGACGTATTCAAGCAAAATGGCCAATCTCTGCAAACCAGACTGGCGTTCACATGTCTGACAAGAGCTCCTGTATAAACGACAATAATACTGTATGCTGTTATGCCGATCATATGCTTTTTCATTCTGTTATCAAGTACAAGTTTCTCTGCTTTAAATTTATAATCGACCTCGAAGATCAGCAAGGTTAACAGAAATACTGCTGCAAATGAGATAAGAGATATGCCAAAATGAAGGGCAAGTACAAAATCGGATTGACCCCATATAACAGCTGCCGCTCCAATCAAGCCTTGAAGGATAAGAAAAAAAACTGATAAAAATGACAAAAACTTTGTTTCCCGTATATGCCCGATCGACCGCCATGACCAAATGGACAGGATCAGCACCATGATGCCTACAATTCCTGAAACAAGCCGGTGGGCAAGTTCGATGACAAGTTCAATCGTAATTTTACTTGGAATAAGTTCATCGTTGCAGAGCGGCCATGATCTTCCGCACCCCATGCCTGAGTTCGTTTTTGTCACAAGGGCGCCGCCCAGCAAAATAAGTAGCATTCCTATAGTTGTTAGAACGGCGAACCACTTAAAGGATTTTCTCACTGTATCTCCACCTTCTTATTATATAAGTTCGTGCATTTTTCATTATAGCCATTTATTCAATGATTTTTTATTTATGATTTTTGGAATTAGCATGAAAGTGAAAGCAAACATATACAAACATATACTTCATAGATATTACATAATAAATCAAATTTCTACAACGGAATGAACTTTAAATATCATTGTAATTATAGTAAAAAAGGTTGAAAATTAAAAGAGAGTTTGTTAGAAATATTAAATGAGGGTATATGTGGTCAGTCTACTTTTTCAGAAACTCCGGGATTTTGGACATGCAGATGCGTATTCTAACGATAGAAACTTATCTTTTTGTTTCTATTTTTTTATGGCGAAAAAACAATATTTTTACAATAGAAATAGGAGTTTGACACAATTTAGTCATAATTTATTCGAAAAAGATTCACAAAAACCTACAAAAATGTGATTTAATATACATAAAACGAGCTTGTTTTTCCATAACAAATATTTACCAATATATTCACGATAATAATAGTAAAAATAACTTTTTTTAAAATTTCTCAAGTTGTTTTAAATTTCCCAAGTTTTTATGGCAAATATAGCAATAAGTAAGAAAATCATTTATAGTAGGGGTAGTGTCGAATAAATGCTATATTTGCGATGTGGGAAAAGGAGGAAAAGTTATGACTGACCCAAAGGCTTTTCGTGAAGCTGCAATTGATCCCAGCGAGCGAAGCCTGCAATCTGATATACCTGAAACAACTGCTTGGAGGGATTTCCTTTCATTAATTAAGATTGGAATTGTTAATTCTAATATGATCACGACCTTTACTGGTCTATGGCTAGCTCTTTATTTTACGAACCAAAGTTTTTTGATCAATCTTGATCTTGTATTGGTTACACTGATTGGATCTTCATTAATTATCGCTGGTTCCTGTACCATTAATAACTATATAGACCGCGATATCGATCATTTAATGGAACGAACGAAGGTAAGACCAACCGTAACTGGCAAGGTTGCTCCGGCAAAGGCAGTTTTTCTCGGAGTTTTTCTTATCAGTCTTGGGACAATATTCTTGTTAATGACAACATTAACTGCTGCTATTATCGGTTTGATAGGTGTTTTCAGCTATGTGTATTTATACACGATATGGTCTAAACGCCAATATGTATCGAACACGATTATTGGCAGCATTTCAGGAGCGGTTCCGCCACTGATCGGCTGGGCGGCAATCGATGCGAATCTCCATCCTGTCGCTTGGTTTTTGTTTTTGATCATGTTTATTTGGCAGCCTCCTCATTTTTATGCTCTCGCGATGAGAAGGGTAGAAGAATACAGAGCTGCTGGAATTCCAATGCTTCCTGTTGTCAAAGGTTTTGATGTTACGAAAAAACATATTATGTTGTGGATTGCTGCACTTTTGCCGTTGCCGTTTTTTCTGAAATCACTTGGAATCCCGTTTTTAGTTCTTGCAACAGCTTTGAATATCAGCTGGCTAGCATTAGGGATTTACGGATATAAGAAAAAAGATAATATAAAATGGGCAACTTCAATGTTTGTATACTCACTGCAATATTTGACTATTATGTTTGTATCTATGGTAATAGTTACACTAAAATAGTTTATTTTTGTAAGGAAATTCTTTCTAAATAATTTTTTTTTTAGAGAGAATTTTTCCATATATTTTTTGATCAAACATTTCAAAAGAAATTTTTCACGAAAGAGGGGTTTGATTAAGCTATGAAAAGGCTTGCAAAATGGCACCTGCTGTCACTATTTGCAATGATGGCGCTGATTCTGGCCGGCTGTGGTAAACCTTATTTATCAGCACTAAAGCCTGCCGGAGAGGTTGCGAAAACGCAATTTAATTTAATGATTTTGGCCACCTCAATTATGGTAGGGGTCATTCTCGTTGTTTCACTGATTTTCGTTATTGTATTGATCCGCTTCCGTCGTAAAGATGACAGAATACCTAAACAAGTTGAGGGAAGCCACAAACTCGAAATTATTTGGACTGTTATACCAATTATCTTGATTCTTATCCTTGCAGTTCCAACTGTGGCTGCAGTATTTAAGCTGGCAGATGTATCAGCAATGGAAAAAAAGAATAAGGATGGCAAAACGGATGCACTCGTTGTTAACGTCCGGGCAAATTTATACTGGTGGGAGTTTGAATATCCTAACCAAGGCATTATTACAAGCCAAGAGTTAGTTGTTCCTACCGGTGAAAAGGTATACTTTAATCTTAAATCTTCTGATGTTAAGCACTCTTTCTGGATTCCTGCTGTTGGAGGAAAAATGGACACTAACACAGAAAACGTCAATAAGTTCTGGTTAGAATTCGATCCGAAAAAAGCAAACGAAGCAGGAAACTTATTTTACGGAAAATGTGCTGAGCTTTGCGGACCTTCACATGCTCTGATGGATTTTAAAGTAAAAGCAATTTCCCGTGCAGAATTTGATAAATGGGTCAAAGATATGCAGGCTGTAAAAGCGCCTGAAAAACCAAAGACTGCCTTAGCCCGAGAAGGTCAGCAAATATTTAACAAAAGCTGCATAGGATGCCATGCTGTTACTCCGGCAAATACGACTCCTGAAGCAGCTCGCCGGGCTCCAAACTTGACTAACTTTGGTGAACGTTCACGTATTGCGGGAGTACTTGAACATAATAAAGAACAATTAAAAAATTGGATTAGAGATCCTGAGGCTTACAAGCCTGGAAACAAAATGACTGGTGCATACGGCCAGTTAACTGAACATCAAATTGATGCTCTTGCAGAATACTTAATGAATTTAAAAGTACAGGACTAATGGGGAAAAGTTAGAGAGGGAGGTAAAACTGTGAGTACCTATGCTCAGAAAAAAGGATTCGGCGCAGTATTATGGGATTATTTGACAACTGTCGACCATAAGAAAATTGCAATCCTTTATCTAATAGCTGGTGGATTTTTCTTTCTGCTTGGCGGAATTGAAGCATTGATTGTCCGCATTCAGCTTGCTGTGCCTAATAACGACTTTGTAAGTGCCGGATTATATAATGAAGTTATGACAATGCACGGTACAACAATGATTTTCCTGGCAGCTATGCCGCTGGTATTTGCTTTTATTAACGCGATCATGCCTTTACAAATCGGGGCTCGCGACGTTGCGTTCCCATTTGTTAACGCGTTAGGTTTTTGGTTGTTTGTTTTTGGAGGTCTTTTCTTAAACCTTTCATGGTTCCTTGGAGGAGCACCTGATGCCGGATGGACTTCTTATGCTTCTTTGTCACTTGCATCTGCAGGACACAAAATTGATTTCTATACTTTAGGTTTACAGATTTCAGGTTTTGGTACTTTAATGGGTGGGATTAACTTCCTTGTTACCATTATCAATATGCGTGCTCCAGGTATGACTTTCATGCGCATGCCGTTGTTTACTTGGTCGTCATTTGTCGCATCTGCATTAATATTATTTGCATTTCCGCCGTTAACAGTTGGTATATTCTTGTTAATGTTTGACCGTTTGTTCGGTTCAAATTTCTTTGACCCTGCTGCAGGTGGGAATACGATTATCTATGAACATTTCTTCTGGATTTTTGGACATCCTGAAGTTTACATTTTAATATTGCCTGCATTTGGTATTTTCTCTGAAGTTATTTCTACATTTTCGAGAAAACGTTTATTCGGATATTCATCAATGGTTTTTGCGCTAGTTCTAATTGGGTTTTTAGGATTTATGGTTTGGGCCCATCATATGTTTACAACTGGTATGGGGCCGGTTGCCAATGCAATCTTCGCTGTAGCAACAATGGCCATTGCTGTACCTACCGGTATTAAGATTTTTAACTGGCTATTCACGATGTGGGGTGGAAGCATTAAATTTACAACCCCAATGATTTGGGCTGTAGCATTTATTCCGTCATTTGTAATGGGCGGGGTAACAGGGGTAATGCTAGCTTCAGCAGCTGCTGACTACCAATATCACGATACTTACTTTGTTGTTGCCCACTTCCACTATGTAATTGTTGGCGGAGTTGTATTCGGATTATTTGCTGGAGCACATTTCTATTGGCCTAAAATGTTTGGAAAAATGTTAAATGAGGCTTTAGGAAAAATTACATTCGTCTTGTTCTTTATCGGATTCCATTTAACATTCTTTGTCCAACACTTCCTAGGATTAATGGGAATGCCTCGACGTGTATTTACGTATTTGCCTGGCCAAGGATTGGAAACAGGGAACTTTATCAGTACAATTGGTGCCGCGCTTATGGGTGCAGGTGTAATTGTATTCCTATTGAACGTCATTGTTTCAAGTTTTAAAAAGCAAAAAGTCGGCAACGACCCATGGGGAGACGGACGTACTTTAGAATGGGCGATCCCTTCTCCACCGCCGTTTTATAACTTTAAACAATTGCCGCTTGTTCGCGGTTTGGATGCTTATTGGCTGGAAAAAATGGAAGGGAAAAAAGGCATGATTCCGGCTGAACCGCTTGGAGATATTCATATGCCAAATTCATCCTTTATTCCATTTATGATTTCGTTCGGTTTATTTATTGCCGCTTTCGGTGCAATGTATCATGCTGATTATTCTTGGGGACTTCCAGTGTTGATCATCGGTTTGGCCGTTACGTTTGGCTCAATGTTCTTCCGTTCGGTTAAGGATGATCACGGATTCCATATTCATAAAGAAGATTTAATTGAAGATGATAAGAAGGGGGTTAAGGCATAATGCAAGCTGAAGAAAAATTTACTGTTGAAACGTGGCCTGCTTCGCCTGAAAGGGCTACCCTCGAAGGAAAAAATAAATTTTTAGGCTTTTGGTTTTTCTTAGGTGGAGAGACAGTGCTCTTTGCGTCTCTCTTCGCTACTTATCTTGCATTAAAGGATAAGGTTCCTAATGGTAATCATGCATTAGCGAAAGATATGTTTGAATTGCCGCTGACATTCGCGATGACAATGCTGTTGTTAACCAGCTCATTAACAAGCGTTTACGCAATGTATCATATGAAGAATTTCCAATTCAAAAAAATGCTTCTTTGGCTAGGAGTTACCGTTCTTTTAGGTGCGGGCTTCCTTGGCCTTGAGGTCCATGAATTTAACCATTATGTACATGAATTTCATCACACATTTACTAGCAGTGCATTTGGTTCAGCATTCTATACATTAGTCGGTTTCCATGGAGCTCACGTTCTATTTGGTTTAGGCTGGATCCTTACTTTAATGATCCGAAACGCTAAGCGGGGATTAAGCTTATACAATGCACCAAAATTTTATGTAGCTAGCTTATATTGGCACTTTATTGACGTTGTGTGGGTATTTATCTTCACAGTAGTATATTTAATGGGAAAGGTGGGATAAACTGATGACGAACCAACAACTCAAATCAGGTAACCCAAGAGTAGACATTGAATATCGTCGTAAAAAAAGTGCAGAAGAGATGAGAGAACAAATTATTTCTTTCACTTTGATGATCTTTTTTACACTAATTGCATTTGGAGCAGTTGCATACGGTAAATTTTCCGGATGGTTTACGATACCTTTCTTAATTCTTCTAGCAGTTGTTCAAGTTTTATTTCAGTTGTATTATTTCATGCATATGAAAGAAAAAGGTCATGAATCACCTGCAATTTTCCTTTACTCTGGTGTATTAGTTGCGTCAATGACTGTACTTGCATTAATGACTGTAGTGTGGTGGTAAAAAAGAAAATCGGCTAAAAATAGCCGATTTTCTTTTTAAGTGAATACTATGACGATGGAAACTTTTCATTCATTGCGGAAATAATTTTCAAAGAGTATAATATACCTGTATTTGTCATATGAACGGGGTGATTCTACCTTGCCATTGAGCATATTTGGTTTTGAGGCATTATGGAGCCCATATTTTTTTATTTCATTATCGCTCGTTATTGTAGCCTTTTTTCTGATAACAGTCAAATATCGTGATCGATTTATTGGGAGTGAACCTTTAACTAAAAAAGAAGGAACGTTATTCGTCTTATCGATCGTGTTATTGTACATTATAAAAGGTTCACCTATTGATCTTATGGGGCATCTTACCTTTTCTGCACACATGATTCAAATGGGTTTTTGTAATTTGGTTATTCCTCCAATTTTAATTGTTGGGGTGCCTAAATGGCTTTGGAAAAAAATAATAAGCTTTAAAGGTATTAAACCTTTATTTCGCTTTTTTACGAAGCCGTTGGTTGCATTAATCTTATTTAACGGGGTATTTTCCTTTTATCATATCCCAATTATTTTTGATGCTGTAAAAACAGATATGTGGCTGCATGCTGGATATAATACTTTGCTGTTTGTTTTAGCAATTTTTATGTGGTGGCCGCTGTTAAATAAGCTCGATGATTTCCAGACACTAAATGGATTAAGAAAAGTTGGATATATTTTTGCAGATGGAATGTTGATATTGCCGGCATGTGCGCTAATCATTTTTTCTGATAAGCCATTGTATGCTACATTTTCAGATCCACGTGCTTGGGCAGAATCACTTTCATTATGCGTACCGGCAACAACATTGTCCGGATTGAAATTAAGCGGTCCTGAGATGTTCACTTCATTATCTCTGATCAATGATCAGCAGCTTGGCGGCATTCTGATGAAAATTATTCAAGAACTTTCTTATAGTGTTGTACTGGCGAAAACATTCATTGAATGGTATCGGAAGGAAGAGGATGAAGTTGATCCGGAGCCAGGGGAGTATTTACCCCCACATCCAATTAAACAATAACAGGGGGCTGACTTCATAAGGGTCTGACTCCCTCCAATAATGGCAATATATAGAATGGTTTTACTCATTCTTGTCTATATGTTGTATTGGAGGGGTCTGACCCTTTTTTACAGTGAGATGCCATAATATGTAAGATATTTTACAATTTTTTTAAAATTCTGCCATGATGATTGAATATAGGATCAGTTTTAATAGAATGATTTTGTATACCATAAGACAATTACTGTTGTTCGACTTTGTACGTAACAATGAAAAGGTATATAAATTTTTAACAAGGACAGAGAGGACGTCGTTATGGGATCATTGCCGATTTTACCTACTATAAGCACTTCGTTTATTATTTTAAGTGCAGCTGCAATTGCTATCGGATGGATTCAAATAAAGCAGAGGAAAATTGAAGCTCATAAGAAAACAATGCTTTTGGCAGCAGTATTTGCCCTTTTCTTTTTTCTAATTTATGCTGCAAGAACAATTTTCATTGGAAATACTTCTTTTGGCGGTCCGGAGGATATTAAAATTTACTATACATTGTTCCTTGTTTTTCATATTATTTTGGCAACAACTGGAGCTGTGTTTGGAATTGTAACACTATTAACAGGCTATAACAATAAATTAGCCAAGCATAGAAAACTGGGACCAATAACCAGCATTATATGGTTTTTCACAGCCATCACTGGGGTAGCGGTTTACTTATTGCTTTATGTTTTTTACAAAGGCGGGGAGACGACCTCAGTCATCAAAGCAATTCTTGGATTCTAATAGTGTTGAAAAGGCGGGTCAGAATTGACCTGCCTTTATTGTGGAAAGGGGGCGGAGTTGTGCTTACAAAAAAAGAAATGCTTACCTATCTTTTGGATTAAATCTTAAAATTAAGTTTGATAATCCCAGCTTCTCTTGCGGAATTAAAAGCAATAAGTAAAAAAGGTCCAATAATCATTCCAAGAACGCCTAGCAGTTTTAATCCTAAATACATAGATATTAAAGTTGCCAACGATGATAAGCCGATTTGGCTGCCCATTACCTTTGGCTCTATAATACGTCTGATGATCAGTAAAATCCCTGCAAGTACAGCCAGTTTTATTCCTATTGCAAAATCACCGGTTAAGATGTGAAATAATGCCCATGGTCCGAGAACGCTAATTGAACCAATAATCGGGATGAAATCAATTAACCAAATAACGAATGACATTACGAGCGCGATCTTAGGACTAATAATCGATAAACCGAGAAGTGTGATAATAAAAATTAAAACGCTAACGAGAAACTGAGCTTTCAGAAATCCGAAAACAACGTAGGAAAGGCGAGATGTCATAAAGTGAACTTTATCAGCAGTTTTTTCAGTTAAATGATTACTGATTCCTTCACGTAATCGAGGCAAATCAATCAAAAAAAGAAAAAGTGCTATTAAGTATACTAGAAAGCTGATAAAAAAATTCGGGATATTTGTGAGCAATGTCTTTATATTATTGATATTTACATATGCCAAGAGATCGTTTTTTAGATTGTTCAAAAAGTTCTGAACCCTCTTGCTAATTTCATTCACAACTTCATCTGGAAGATCTTGAGCAGCATTAATAATTTTTGCTTCAACTCTTAGCCAAGCTTTGGTTACTTCATTTACATAAAACGGAGCATTTTCTGCGACTTTTATTGCCTCGGTAATAACTTTGGTTATTATAAAATATCCGCTTATTCCAAGAAAAAATAGAAATAGAAGAAACACAATAATAACCGAAAAGCGGCGGTTTAACCTTAATCTCGTTTGAAAAAGCCGGACTATCGGTTCTAAAAACAATGCAGTTATAAATGCAGTGATAAGCGGTACTGAAACAGGAATGATAAAATAAAAAAAGATGATAGAAAATACGAGACCAAATATGATAAGCAGATTGCGCTTTTTAACAAATCCGGACAAGGCAGAACTCCTTTCAGATTTTAATCTTCATTCATGTTGTAAACATTAGGTAACAATTAAAAGAAAGTATGCAGTCTGATTTTAAACAATTAAAAACAATGAGAGATATTAAAGGAAAATTGTTTTAACTTCGAATAAGGCTCCCTCAAAAGCAAAGGGTCAGACCCCTCCAATACAACATATAGACAAACACGAATAAACCATTCTATATATTGTCATTGGTGGAGGGAGTCAGACCCTTATGAGTCAACCTCATTCAATAGCAAATTTTTCAATGTCGGCTTTTATTTCTGCAAGTATTTTTTCACATTGGCTTACAAGTGTTTTAGGGAAATTTTCGCCTTCTCCGTATTCTACGCCATGAGGATAATAATGTTTGCCAAGAAGTGGAGTCATTAGTTGGATGATTGCTTTATGGGCTCCAACGTCCCCTTCAACAGCAAAGCCAAATACGCGAAGGTAGAAAGTGCCATCTTTAAGCTCAAATTTGCGGTCATATGTAACACGTTCATAATCCCACTGGCCTTCACGCACAAAACCATGATTTGACATTAAATCATCTAAATAATTTAAATCTGCTTTTAAACCTTCTAAGCCAGTATTTTCAAATTTCATGAATGTCCCTCCTAGAAAACAATCCGTCAATAACGTATATTTAGACAATCTCAAATTTAATAATAGTAAAAAATTATAAATGTTGCAATGAATACATAAATGATAACATAGTTCTTTTACAAATAAAAAGCTATCATAATCAAAAAAAGAAAAATTATTGTAATGATCTTACCAAGGAAACAGGATATTATCTTTTAATCATCGCTCATTGTCTTGATTAAGCAATCAAGCAACATAATAAGAGTAATGTGCGAATAATTATCCCTCTTCTGGAAATGCTACATTAATGTTAAGGAGCTATGAGCATTCCTTTCCAAATAGTACACGAAAATATCGAAGATATGCACATTACTGCCGAGGAAATTATAAAGCTTGGATGACGGAAGTCAAGCTTTAACATTTACTCGAACGAAATGTAGCTTATGCCGGTATTTAAGTGGTACAACGCAGTTTGTACGGACATTTGTCTAAGTATGAAAAAGTTTTAAGGAGGAATACAAATGGAAAAAATACGCGATATTATGACAACGGATGTTGAAACTTGTTCCTTGTTAGACAATGTTTATGAAGTAGCTGTTAAAATGAAAGAGTTGAATGTAGGTGCAATTCCGGTTGTGGATAATGGTAAGCTTGTTGGAATGGTTACAGACCGTGATATCGTCATTAGATGTATTGCGGAAAAATATCCACCATCATCAAAAGTAGAAGACATTATGAGCCATCAGTTGATTACTGTTACTCCGGATGCTTCTACTAGAGAGGCAGCTCAGCTAATGGCAAGAAATCAAATTCGTCGTTTGCCGGTAGTTGAAGGGGATAAACTTGCCGGAATTGTTGCACTTGGTGATTTTGCTGTAAGAGAATTAACAGATGATCAAGCCAAAAGAGCACTTTCTGAAATATCTCAACAGCAAGATCAACAACCTCATTAAGAAATGGCTGTTTCATAAGGTTTGACCCCATGTTCGTTTTTCAATATATAGCACATTTATCCAACATTATGTCCTATATATTGTGTTATGGGGTCTGACCCTCTGGTTTTTGAGACAGCGTCTTCTTTTTTTTTTTTTTTTTTTTTTTGGAAATAATTGTTATAAGACAGCAAAATTATTGAATATTGTATGTTCTTCCCTTGAATTCATAATCATTCTAAGAAAATGTAAGTTATAAATGATATAATATTTCTAACTATTTAACATATATAAATATAGAGATTATGGAAAGGAGGCTTACTTCTGCGAGTTTTATTTCGTATCTTAATTATTGTATCTTTGTTATTGATGATAAAAATTTATCTTGGTTTATCGAAAGAAAAAGACAATGAAGGTTTGAATAAAAAAGGGATAATATCTTCGGATTACATTTCTCCCCATATTCAAACTAAAGGAAATAAGAAAGACTCTCAAACGATAAAAGCTCCAGAAGAAGGCCTTTCAACATTAATAGGAAAAGATGCTGAATCTTTAAAGAAAGTTCTAGGTAAACCTAATAGGATCGACCCCTCGTATTATGATTATGTATGGTGGATTTATAACAAAAATCCGAAAACTTATGTTCAGGTTGGCGTTGAAAATGATAAGGTAGTTACGATTTATGCCATAGGATCTGAAACGAATGTAGCTCCTTTTACTATTGGGGAGCCAATTGAACAAATTTATCATTCCGTACTTATACAATCAAGTGTAAACTTGGACTACGAAAAAAATTCTTATCGTTTTGAACTTTCCGAAGAGGATATTAATACGTGGCCGCTTGTTCAAATAGGCGATCACTTTGCACAGCTTTATATCGATAAATTTACCGGTACTCTTTCAAGTGTAAGATTTATGGATGCTAAAACACTGATTAAACTTCGTCCATATGAACTTGTCTATCGAGGAAAATTAATTGAGTCAAGCCCAGTTGATGAAGAAGAGGGTAAAATAGATCGAAGTACGGAACAACAAATATTTGATATTACCAATATCATTCGTTTACGGCATCATTTGAAAACTTTGAAATGGGATGAAAAAACGGCTGAAGCGGCATATTCGCATAGCAAGGATATGTATGTTAGTGGAGAATTTTCCCATACATCCAAAAAATATGGAGACTTATCAGATCGATTGAAGGCAGCGGACGTTTTTTATCAGCTTGCAGGAGAAAATATTGCAGCCAATTATGTTGATGGTCCGGCTGTGGTTGAAGGATGGCTGAACAGCAAAGACCATCGGGAAGCATTATTAAATAAAGAATTTACACACCTAGGTGTTGGGGTTTACAAAAAACATTATACTCAGAATTATATTCAAGTATGGAAAAAGTAATATTGGCATTATATATAATATATTCAACGAAAAAGGGGCTGACCCAAAAGGAACTAAAAATTTCCTTTAAGAGGTCGCCCCTCTTATTTTAAAAAAAATATAAAAGAGAATCGCTCCATTTGGTAAAATTGAAGTGACCAAACAACAACCACCAAAGGAGCGATTCTCTTATGAAACATGATCATATTTCCTTTATTTATTATAACATGGACCAACTTATTCTACCACTAGATTTAGAAATCCTCATCCCTGAACATCATCTCGCACGTGTTGTGCATGAAGCGGTTGAACAGCTGGACGATTCTATTTTTCTCCCTCATTACAAAGGCGGTGGCCGCAGCAGTTATCACCCGAAAATGATGTTGAAGATTTTAGTGTATGCGTATGCCGAAAAAATTTATTCTGGTCGAAAAATTGCCAAACAGTTGAAAGAAAACATTTACTTCATGTGGCTAAGCGGGAACCAACAACCGGATTTCCGCACCATCAATCGATTTCGATCCGAACGTATGAAACCCATTATCTATGAAGTCTTCTTCTCAGTAGTCGAACTCCTACGTCAAAAGGGACTTGTTCGACTCGAAGATTACTATTTGGATGGAACCAAAATCGAAGCCAATGCCAATCGATATTCGTTTGTGTGGATAAAGGCTGTCAAGAAATATGATGAGAAACTGAATGAGAAATATCGAAAAATCGCCTTTGACATTGAAAGGGTTCTCGAGAGAACTCCAACAAGAGTCATTGGATTTAGACGAGCAATTAGAACAAAAGCCTGTTACCTCTAAAGAGATTCAAGAAACCATGAAGAAAGTAGATGAGCATTTAAAAAAAGATCCGTCTAATAAAACGCTAAAGAAAGCAAAGAAACAATTGAGTGAAGACCTTCTCCCACGGAAGCAAAAATATGAACAACAACGAAAAATTGCCCAAGAACGAAACAGTTTTTCAAAAACCGATCATGATGCGACCTTCATGCGAATGAAAGAAGATCACATGAAAAATGGACAATTGAAACCAGGATATAATGTACAAATGGGAACGGAAGGTCAATTTATCATTGGGTATTCTCTTCATCAACGAGCAGGAGACACACGTTGTTTCATCGAGCATCTGGAACATGTAAACCAATACATTTCCCTCCCTCAAAATATTATTGCCGATTCTGGATACGGGAGCGAGGAGAACTATACATACTTAGAAGAACAAGGAAAGAAAGCATACATTCCTTACAATACGTTTGACCAAGAGCAAAAGAGAACATGGAAAAAACGGATCGAACGAGTCGAAAACATGGAATATGATGAGGAATTCGATGAATTCATTTGTGCGAATGGACAACGTTTCACTTTTCAATATGAAACAAAGAAGGAATCAGACCACGGGTACCTATCAATCAAACGTCGATATCGATGCGATCAGTGTCAAGGTTGTCCATTCCAAAGTACTTGTGCAAAAGGAAAAACGTATCGCACCATCACCATTTCATTAAAGAATCAGATTCAAAGAAAGGAAGTAAAAGAACGATTACATTCTGACGATGGAAAAGAAAAATATCGACGTCGAAAGATTGATGTGGAAAGTGTGTACGGTCAAATCAAGCAGAATCAAGACTTTCGACGTTTTCATTTACGAGGCCTCTCCAAAACGACTGTGGAATGGGGTCTAGTTTGCGTTGCACACAATTTTAAAAAGTGGCAAAAAATAAGGGCACTTCAACAAAGGGGAATAAAATAATCCCCCGATCTAGTGTAAATAGTAAGAAAATACACCATAAAATTAACAATAAATATCAAAGTTATACAAAAAAGCTGACTCAACATCGCTTAAATGCGATGTTTTGAGTCAGCCCCTTTTTTACTACCGGTTTTTCTTTGGCGAACCATTTTTTTGTTTTTTCATATCGTATTTATAGGCATATGTAATGAGAAGAGGTGAATATTATGGCTAAGAAAAAGCTTGATCCATCTGTCGAAAAATTTAAGGAGTTTGTCCAAGCAAATCCCAAAATTATTAAAGAAGTCCGTAAAGGAGAAACGACTTGGCAAGAATTATATGAAGATTGGTATTTGCTTGGTGAAGAGGACCCTCGCTGGGATATGTACCGATCCGAAGAAACAGAGCAAAAAGAATCCGTAACGGAAAAAAAGGATGATTGGAAGACACAATTAATAGGATTGTTTAAAAAGATGGACGTAAATCAATTCGAGCAGCAGATTCATAATATAAGCCAAGCACTTGGGGCCATTCAAGGAGTTATTGGACAATTTCAAGATGGTTCCCAAACAAAAAGTACTTCTGCAAAGGTGCAGCCTCCCCATCCATTCCAATTTAGAAAAGATTGAAAATAGGAGCCAAACTAAATGCGAAAAGAAATAATTGATTTTATAAATCGCAATCAGGAACTAAAACAATTTATCCGTGAACAGCCTCAATGGTACCGGACGTTATCAAGATACCCTGAAAAAATACAGACAATGCAAATTGCATCCATGCATCACAATAGAAGGACGATTCCACATAAGGTAGAAAAGTTTACGAACGGAGTCCAAATGGCTTCAATGATGATGCACATGTTCCAAATGATGAATTCAAATTCATAAAACGAGCTTCCTCTAGAATGAGAGAGCTCTTTTTTATGAAAATAGATTGTAATTATCGCGATTATTTTCGGATAACCGCGATTTTTTCATTTTACCGTAAATCATTATTAAAATGGACAAGCGTTTTCGGCTCTAGCTCTTGTCCATTTTTTAATTGCGGAGCCTTTCAATGGAGTAAAAAGACAACAGAATGCAAAGAATACCTTTAAAAAAGGAGTGAAAGAATTGAGGTTTGTAAAAATCACCTTACAATTATTGATATTATCAAGTCTATTGTTAGGTTGCCGAAAGGATATACCTAAACCGGAAACAAATATATCAATATTGCCAATTGATTATGTAGATGCAGCCGCCAACACGCCTGTATCGGTTCTGGAAGATGAAAGGGACAGGACATTTTTTGTCCGGCATCATGTTAGAAATGGGAATCTCTATATTGAATGTATGATTTCAGGTATATCTTTTCGAAGCAATCATACTGGTAATAAAGGGAAAATGATTTTGTTTATTGATGGGAAAAAGACAAAAGAAATTTCTTCGGCAGCTTTTATTGTTAAAGGCTTGAACCCTGGAACGCATAAAGTCAAATTGGAAATTGTAAAAATAAATAATCAGCCTTATGATCTCACGAAAGAGTTTTATGCAACCATTCCATAAGCGAATGTTTCGATTTTCTGCCGTTTCATGATAAAATAAAGGACGGAGGTGAGCGAAATTGCTTGCTACAAGTGAACGAGTTATTATATTAGAAGAGGCAGAAGAGCTGGCAAAAATGGTGTTGCAATCAGAAGCAGCTGAAAAATATCGCTTTCGTTTATATAAATTAAAAACAGATAGGGAAACTCAAAGAAAGATCCAAGCTTTTGTAAAATTGAAAGAATTGTACGAAGAGGTACAAAGGTTTGGCAAGTACCATCCCGATTATAAAAAAGTGATGGGAGAAATCCGGGAAGCAAAGCGTTCAATGGATCTTGATGAAAATGTATATTTATTTAAAAAAGCAGAAAATGAACTTCAAGGTTTGTTGGATGAAATTGCGGTCATTATCGGTCATTCCGTTTCCAAACATATAAAAGTACCGACTGGAAATCCTTTTTTTGATAGCCTTTCCGGTTGCAGCGGGGGCTGCGGGACTGGTGGAAGCTGTGGCTGTTCAGCTTAAAGACAATTGTATTTTTGAAGGGGAAAAATGATATGTTTGTTCAACGGCAAGGAATTATTGTTTGGCTGTATTCACTCAAACATGCCAAAATGTTAAGAAGATTTGGAAATGTACATTACGTTTCCAAACGATTAAAATATGTTGTCTTATATTGTAATCTTGAGGAAACTGAGATGCTCTTGGAGAAATTACAATCTTTTCCATTTGTAAAAAAGGTTGAACCATCCTATAAACCTTTTTTAAAGATGGAATTTGAAAACTCAAAGCCGGATAAGGCAAAGGAATATGATTATAAAATGGGTATTTAAAAAAGGTGAGTGCATCTCACCTTTTATTGTTTTAATCAAGGGGCTGAATGTATCGGTTCATTCGCAATATTCCGATTAAATGCTGATAAAATAGTTCTTTTTCCGGAAACATTGTCGATGGCTTTATATCTAATTCAATGATTTCTTTATTAAGGCTTTTAGCAGTTTCTGAAAATAATTCATATCTTTTATTCGGAGTTTCATGCGGGTACGGAATTCCTTCCCTGCAAATATAGAGTGGCTGAAAATTTCCGCTTTCCGCTGGATTTAAAATTACAACCAATGAGGTTGCTTTTTTGCCATTGATCACCGTATGCATGGCCATCATATGCCTGAGCCGGTATTCATTTACTTTTGCTAGCTCAATTAATTCATATATATCAGAATATCCTTCTCCCAGTTCAATGAATCGTTGAATCAACTCCTACTTCCTCCTTTTATTTGATACTTCTATAACATCAATACTTTATCATTTTCAGTTTGAAAATAGAAGTAGCATGGTAAGGCCTATCTCTAATAAATACAGCAAATTTCGCTATTTTTTAACATTATTTGTATGACGGAAGCTCCTTGATTTGATATTGTTAAGATAAGATACTTGTTAAGGAGAAATTTGATGTTTAGGACATCTTTTTTCATTTTCATGATTTTATCTGCTGCAATCGGAGGTATGTTGTTTTGGCAATGGAAAGCATATACAGAAAAGCATGAAGCAACCGGCCGTTTGCAAACGGAACCTGTACACCAGCAAATAACCCTTGAATCGGTAGCTAATGAGTTAAAAATTTCACAGACAATTACCGGGTTAATTGATGGAAAAGAGTACAGAGTTTCTATCCCAAAAAATGTGTCTACATGGAAATGCTTGAAGGCAGATGGAACCCCTTGCATATCTAAAGACCAATTGCATGATACTTTCAAGGCGGAAGATGGAAAAATTGTTTTTTCTTATTCGATCTCTTTTAATAATCATTTATCTTCTCTTTTTTTTAATGAATGGACAATCTCATTGCGTGATGTTTCCACTTATTCCACAAAATTAGAAATTATAGATTATGCCAGAAGAGGAGGATCTTGGGCAGCAGGACTGCCTTTAAAAGGCTATAAGCAACTTGACTTTATTGACTATTTTGTATTTGAAGGGAAAAGGAAGAACTTTTCTTTATATTGGCAGAAAAAACCTCTCTATCAAGCAACAAATCTGTCGCAAATCAACTTTTTTGTGGAATCGAAAGAATCTGAACCTGTCAATCTATCTTCACTAAAATTTGTTTCTGATTTTCCTTATTTAACGGTTGTGTTAACTGACAGCTATCCGGAAACAGATGGAAACGGGATCATTGTTGTAAAGAAAAACATAAAGCAAGATATTTTAGTTAGAAAAGTTTTTGATTATTACTTCCGAGCTAAGTTCAGTAAGTCGGAAATCGAAGAGAAATGGCTTGCAGATGTGTTGGCTGCTTATTTTACAAAACAAAAAAGCCGTTCTACGAAAGGAGAAAAAATCATACAAGAGCTGACTACTAAGCTTTCTGATCAAGAATTAAAAGAATTCATGTCTTCCGTTATACTAGAAAAGTCTGCATTATCCGCAAAAGTTTTGGACGAACAATTATCAAAACAAAAAGGATTAAAAACGCAATTTTTTACTTTGAACAAAAATGAAACTGCTTCATTTGTTCCATTATCCTTTTTTGATTCGAGAAAAGTATACATAAATGGAGAAGAAAAAAAGGGCATTGAGATTTTATATCAGAATAAAAAGCGATTATTTCCGCTTATAGAAGTTCTCAATGGTCTTGGATATGAAGTAAAATATCGTACTGGCGAAAAAACATTGCTTTTAAATAAGGGGAATAACAGATACCGCTTTTATACCAATCGCAATATTTTTGTTTTTAATAAAGAGGATTACGGACTGCTGGAAAACCCCTTTCTTTTGATTAACGGTAAAATATATATTGAAGAAAAATGGCTTAGGCCCTTGTTTAAGATCAATATAAAAGAAAATGACTTTCAAATCGATATATTTTCTTTTTAGAAAAAAGAAAAAACCCTGCAAATACCTGCAGGGTCCTTCTATATCCTTTTAACAGGACAGAAGGCAAAGGGAGAGGAGAAACCGGAGGAAGAACTTATGGGGAAACGTAAGTCTTCTCCGCGGTTGGCAACAACACCATCGAATAGATGTTGTTAATAATAGTATTTCCACAATTTTTATGGTTATACACTTTTTTAATAATTATTTCAAGTATGTTGTTAAGAACGATTAAACAGTGAACGTAGTTGGCTAAAAAAATCAATTGTGTTAGGATAATGGAGAAAACTTCACAATAAGGGCTAACATAGTGGTGATCACCGATGAGAGTAATTTCTGGTGCCTGTAAGGGCAGGATTTTAAAGGCCGTTCCAGGGAGTTCAACTAGGCCTACTACAGATAAAGTAAAAGAAGCAATTTTCAATATGATCGGCCCATACTTTGATGGCGGGCTCGGCTTGGATTTATTTGCTGGAAGCGGTGGATTAGGAATCGAAGCGTTAAGCAGAGGATTAAGCAAGGTTATTTTTGTTGATAAAGACAAGAAAGCAATACAGATTATTCATGAAAATATTAAAACCTGCGGGTTGATGGAACAATCGGAAGTCTATCTGAATAGTGCAGAGAGAGCTTTAAAAGCAATTATCAAGCGGGGGCTTGTTTTCGATTTCATTTTTCTTGATCCTCCCTATAAAAAACAGCAGATTCCAAAAATTTTGGAAACCATTGATAAGGAAAATTTACTTTCTGAAAGTGGTGCAATCGTTTGTGAACATAGTGCGGATGTACATTTGCCTGAGAAAGCAGGCAATTTCATTCGCAAAAAGTACGAACAATATGGCATCATTGCTGTTTCCATCTATATTTATGGTTCTGAACATTAAGGAGGTATTTATTTGGCGAGCATAGCAGTTTGCCCAGGGAGTTTTGATCCGATTACATATGGACATCTGGACATTATTACAAGAGGTGCAAAAGTATTTGATGAATTATATGTCGTCGTGCTGAATAATTCATCGAAAACCCCTTTGTTTACTATTGAGGAAAGAATTCATTTAATTAAAGAAGTAACAAAAGATATAGCCAATGTGAAAGTCGATTTTTATCAGGGACTGCTCGTTGACTATGCAAAGAGCGTAAATGCAAACGCTATCATCAGGGGGCTTCGGGCAGTATCTGATTTTGAATATGAAATGCAAATTACGTCCATGAACAGGATTTTAAATGAAAATATTGAAACATTTTTTATGATGACGAAAAATCAATATTCATTTTTAAGCTCAAGCATTGTAAAAGAAGTTGCAAAATACGGCGGTAATATTTCGGAACTCGTTCCGTCTGTTGTGGAAAATGCATTGAAAGAAAAGTTTACTTCCTGATAAAGAAACGAGCACAAAAACGTGCTCGCTTTAAATTTATACTAAAATTTTCTTTTTTATATAGATAAAAATATAAATAAGAAGGGCAAAGATCGTAATGATAGGACCGGTTTCCACTAACCAAATATAAAGATGGCGAAGGAATGAACTTTCTTCAAATAGCAAAACTGGGATGGCGTTGGAAGGCTGCTCTTTATCGTAAAATTTTTCATAAACAGGCTCCCATAGAAGGAAGGCAAAAAAACTGGAAAAAATGCCATGAAGAATCCTCGAAAAGAAAAACGGCTTAAACCTAATATCGGTTTGTGCTAAAATGCTTGCTACTTGGGCCTGAACACTAAAACCGCTGAACGCAAGGATAAAGCTTGTAATCATAACTTGCTGTAAGACCGTTGCTTCTTGAACCTGGCTTGTCATTTGGCTTCCCAAGGTTATTTCAAAAAGGCCTGAAATTAATGGAATGCTAAGTGACTCAGGGAATTGCAGGACTCTTAACCCAAATGCAACCATATTTGCGAGAAACGATGTTATGTGCAAATGAAATAATAGCTTATTTATGACTGAAAATAATATGATAAATCCGCCAATCATCAATAATGTTTGAATAGAAGACATAACTGCATCTCCTAGCAATTTACCAATCGGTCGATTATCTTTCATTCTTGTTCGGTGCAAAGTTGACAACGCTGTTCGGATTGAAAATTTTTTCTTTCTTATCTCTTTTTCAGTGGTTTTTTCATTTCCGTAGAACCTCATCATTAAACCAACCGTGATGTTCCCAAGATAATGTGCTAGTGCTAAAATTACTCCTAAATGAGCATTATAAAAAAAACCTACTGAAACAGCGCCAAAAATAAACAAAGGGTTCGATGAGTTTGTAAAAGATACTAGCCTCTCTGCTTCGATTTTTGTTATCTGTCCCTCTTGTCTCATTCTTGCTGTAAGCTTAGCTCCGGCTGGATAACCGGATGCCATACCCATAGCCCAAACAAATCCACCTACTCCAGGAACTTTAAATAATGGCCTCATCAAAGGTTCCAGCAATTCCCCGATAAATTTTACGACCCCAAAACCAATTAGCATTTCTGAAACAATAAAAAACGGTAAAAGGGAGGGGAAGACAATTTCCCACCACATATTTAATCCTCTGATTGATGCATCCACTGATTCCTGCGGAAAAGAAATAAGGGATACTGCCATTAATGAAACCGAAACCGCCAAGAAAATCGATTTCAATTTTGAACGAAACAATTAAGGAGCCTCCCTCCAAAGCTGCCATACTGTGCAACTTGTTTAAACAATGTTAAAATATGTATTAGTCAAATTCCGGCATATACAAAGAGCAGTTGTGCTTTTCGAGTCTTGTCCCCATATAACTCAATATACTCATAGAACTTGAAAATAGACCATAAGTTTAGAACATGGATAGATTCAATGGTTAGTAAAGGAGGAAATCTCGTTGCGGCGTCCGAAAATAGGATTGGCACTTGGTTCGGGGGGAGCACGAGGATTTGCCCATCTAGGTGTTATTAAAGTGTTAAAAGCAGAAGGGATTCCGATTGATTTTCTGGCCGGCAGCAGCATGGGGGCCATGGTTGGATGTTTATATGCTGCAGGTCTTGATATTGATCGATTATATAAATTAGCCGGGGCATTTAAGAGAAAATATTATTTGGATTTTACTGTTCCGAAAATGGGGTTGATTGCAGGCAAAAGGGTAAAGGAATTGGTTCGTATTTTTACCCATGGCAAAAATATTGAACAGCTTGAAATCCCAGTCGGTGTAGTGGCAACCGATTTAATGACAGGGGAAAAAGTTGTATTTCGTCAAGGTCCGATTGCGGATGCAGTACGCGCCAGCATCTCCATACCGGGAATTTTTGTTCCGGAAAAATTAAACGGGAGATTGCTCGTTGATGGCGGAGTTGTTGACAGAATTCCTGTGTCGGTTGTCAAGGAAATGGGTGCGGATTTGATAATAGCTGTCGATGTTTCCCGTGTGAAAACTAATAGCGAAATTACTTCAATTTTTGATGTTATTATGCAGAGTGTCGATATCATGCAAAATGAATTGGTGATGAGTCGTGAAATCGCTTCGGACGTGATGATTCGGCCCCGGGTTGAAATGTATAGTTCGCAGGCTTTTACTAATATCGATGAAATAATATTGATCGGGGAAGAAGAAGCACGAAAACAAATCGGCAAAATTAAAAGTATCATTGACCGGTGGAAGGAGCCTCCTATAGAATGAGCAGAAAAAACTATATACGCTATTTGATTATTGCTGTAATTATTTTGTTAGCCAGCTTTTTTTATAATTTGCCTTACTATGTGTCAAAGCCTGGCATGGCAAAAGAATTGGAGCCGATTATTAAAGTTGATGGCGGATACGATGAAAAAGGAAGCTTAATGTTAACCACGGTAAGAATGGGAAGAGCTAATATTTACTCTTATATTCTTGCTAAACTAAGCAAGTATCAGGAAATTTTTCCTGCTGATATGATTAAATATGAAAATGAGACAGATGAAGAATATACACTTCGCCAGTTGAGAGCAATGGATGATTCCAAATTATCGGCGATCGAAGTTGCCTATAAAAAAGCCGGGATTCCAGTTAAATACCGGTATAAAGGTGTATATGTAATGAATGTCCTTCCCGATATGCCTGCTTCGAAAAAATTAAAGCCAGGAGATCGGATCTTTAAAATTGACAACTTTACGTTCAAGTCTTCAGATGAATTCAAGCAGTATGTCAGCAAAAAGAAGGAAGGAGATGAAATTCAAGTCTCTTATGTACGAAACGGCAAAACCGATCGCGCAAAGCTTCGAGTGATGCCTTTTCCCGGCCATCATGATCAATTTGGGATCGGCATTGTTCTCGAGGATGATAAGGATATCATTGTTGATCCAAAAGTCAAGGTCAATACGGATGATATCGGCGGTCCTTCTGCCGGACTGATGTTTGCCTTAGAAATCTATAATCAATTAACGAAAGGTGATTTGACTCACGGATTTAATATTGCCGGTACGGGGACTATTTCTCCGGACGGAACAGTTGGAAGAATTGGAGGCATTGAGCAGAAAGTCGTAGCTGCAGATAATGCAGGTGCTGATATATTTCTAGCTCCAAATGAAAATGGCGCAAATGGATCAAATTATAAAATGGCGGTCAAAACTGCAAAAGAGATTGGGACACATATGAAAATCGTTCCTGTCGACACGTTTGATGAGGCGGTTTCTTATCTGGAAAATTTAAGAGATAAGAAAAGCTAAACTTTCATCATTGGGGGATTTTATCGACAGTAAATGCGGGATAAACAGACAGCTGTTTCCCTAATTGGGGAAGCTGTCTGTTTGTTTTTGTGATAGATAAATTGGAGGGTGATGAAATTCAGTTTGCAAAAGTTTTGTTTGAAATGCAAGACCGGCTCCAAGGGAATAAACCCTCGAACTGCGTATATCTAATTCAATTTGGTTATTATAAAAGGGAGACAATTTAGAAACAATCGGAATATCTGATTGATGTTTAAATTTGTTCAAATAGTGTCTTCCTTTTTCGGTCATTCCTAAGAGCCGCAGATAACTTGCTTTTGGTTGCTTCATATCAGATTTTTTTGCATTTGTTAAAATATGGACACATGTTCTTTGCAGTCTTGTCCACGTATACCTCTTTGTTTTTATTTTTTTCATAAAGTCTTTAAAGCTATCTGCATAGAGAGCATAGGAAATCAATCGATTTTCAAGGCCTTCTTCCACTTCATAAATAGCTTTCAACTCTTCTTGATTTGTTTGCAGAAGTTTATAGCGAAGATATGGCCAATAGTTCTCCCAGCTGTGTAGCTGGCCGAATTCGTTTTTATATTGAGTAAGAAGTTGAAAAGTATGATCAGGAACATATTGTTTAATTTGCGCCATTTCATTTTTCTCAGAAAACAATGCTTTTCGGATACTTGTTGCACTAGCGATCGTTTGAGAAGAAAAATGTTCATCATGATAATCCGCATTTTTCCGTTTTATTGTATAGACTTTCATATCAAAACCATGGTCATCAATAGCTTTCATGTATTGAAACCCGAGAATATTGTTTGGTTTCGATAAATCAACGATTTCTTCATCAAACGGCAAATCTTGAAAGGCGAGGGACATCGCTTTTGGATAACTGACACCTTTTTCTATATGATGCTTTATTTGTTGCTGAAAGAGCTGGTTATGTTTTTTTATATATCTCAATGTCGCGTGAAAATTTGCTGTACTTCCGGATTCACTGCCAAAACAAATGCTATTGCATCCCGCTTTATATAGAATTTCGACAGCTCCTTTTGCAAATGTTTCCGCTTTTTGCACAGCAAACTGGTACGGAAGTTCAAATACGATATCGACGCCGCCTTTTAAAGCCATTTCAGCACGGGCCCATTTAGACAAAAGAGCAGGTTCTCCCCGCTGCAGAAAGTTTCCGCTCATCACAGCGATTACGAGATCTGCACCGGTTTCTTCCCGTGCTTTTTTTAAATGATAGGCATGTCCGTTATGAAAAGGGTTGTATTCAACAATAACGCCAACAATATTCATCATTCATTGCTCCCTATCAAATTGATATTTGAATATGATAAAATGACGTTTGCATAAAATTCGTTTAAATAAATGAGTTATTTACTACAGTATAGTGTAAAGAAAAAATATTGACAAATAATTATAAGAAAGCTATAATTACCTTTGTTGCCTTGGGGTGATCCAATTTGAAATGGACATTAAGTCAGTTGCAAAAATACCGAAACAAGGATTTTACTGTTGATGAAACGGTTCGGGTGGATGAAATCAAAGATGTTGATCCATCGATTCGAAGCGTTTCTCCGATGCATATTACCGGACGGGCAGACATTGATTCTGCAAGAGTGACATTTCACTTAAAAATGAAAGGTTATCTTGTGCTTCCTTGTTCTCGTACTTTAGTTGACGTGAATTATCCGATTGATGTTGAAACAACGGAGACCTTTCTGATTCACGATTCAGATTTTTATGAATCCGATGAGGAAGTTCATCAAGTAAAAGGCGATGTTATTGATCTTATGCCCATCGTACGGGAAATCCTTTTGCTTGAAGTACCGATGCAGGTATTCTGTGAAGATAGTAGTGAAGAGGGTGCTCCGCAATCAGGAAAAGATTGGGAAGTGATCCGCGAGGAAGATAGGAAACAAAAAATTGATCCTCGTCTAGCCGGACTGGCGAAACTATTTGAACAGAATGATTCTTCGGATTCATAACCGAAAAGAACTATGAAACGTGAAGAACCAGCTTTTTATCTGGCCTTCATAACTCTCTTGAATCTCTTTAAGGAGGTGGGAAGAATGGCTGTACCTTTTAGAAGAACTTCTAAAACTGCGAAAAGAAAGCGCCGTACTCATTTTAAATTACAAGTTCCAGGTATGGTAGAATGCCCAAACTGCGGTGAAATGAAACTTGCTCACCGTGTATGTAAAGCTTGTGGAACATACAAAGGAAAAGAAGTCGTTAACAACTAATTTCCAGTTTGATAAAAAGCACAAGGAGCGACAGCCCTTGTGCTTTTGTCATTTTACAAAATTTTCGCAATATTACTTGAAAGAATACAATGAAAATTTCTAAAATAAAAGGGAATCTTATATTTGGAGGGCAACCATGAAACCTTATTTATTAGAAGAACGGGAACAGGGATGCTTACTATTTACCATAAATAGACCTGAGAAGAGAAATGCCATAAATTTTGATGTGATGGATGGACTGAGTGAAGCGATCAATCGAACAAAAAAACCCGGAGTGAAAGCTCTCATTATTACCGGCGCTGGTGAAGATGCATTTAGTTCGGGTGGCGACCTATCTATTTTTCATCAGTTAAAAACTGAAGAGGAAGCTTATGGCATGCTCTCAAAAATGTCAAATATTTTATATCGATTGTTGACTCTTCCGAAACCAACAATTGCCCTTATCAATGGAACGGCAGTTGGAGGGGGCTGCGAATTAGCTGCAGCATGTGATTTTCGCATTGCAAAAAAAGGGCAAAAAGCAGGGTTTATACAAGGGAGTCTAGCAATTACGACAGGATGGGGCGGCGGCACCATTTTATTTGAAAAGCTATTGGCAGGAAATGCTTTGAAAATATTAATGGAATCACGGCTTTTTTCAGTTGAAGAATTAGCTGACTTTGGTTTTATCGACCACATTTATGACGGAGACCGTGAAGAAATTTGTGATGTTTTCTTAAGAAAGATTCTTTCTCTTGAAACTGAAGTTTTGACAGCTTACAAAAATATGCTTATAAGAAAGTGGACAGAATCGGGCCTCCAGCAAAGAATAGAGGAAGAAGTTCGAAAATGTGCTGTTTTGTGGGAGAAAGATGTGCACCATGAGCTCGTTGCAAAATTTTTAGAACGAAAATCTTAATTTTTGTTTCTAAATGGAATATGATATCAGTCTATCTTTTCTAGTAGCAGCATATGTATGAATAAAAACGCTAGGGGGGATATACTGATGTCAACATCTCGACAGGATGCCTGGACACAAGATGAAGATTTATTGCTTGCAGAAGTAGTATTACGCTATATTCGGGACGGAGGGACCCAATTGCAAGCTTTTGAAGAAGTAGGCAAGCGGCTGTCAAGAACGGCTGCAGCATGCGGGTTTCGCTGGAACTCGATTGTAAGAAAACAATATAAATCAGGAATAGAGCTGGCAAAAAAACAGCGAAAGGAACAGAAGAATAATGCTTTAAGTTTAGTAGTGAAAAATAATAAGAGTATTGAGAAAAAAGATGTAATTTCTGCTGTCTTTTTGACTGCTGAGCAAAAAGAAGATCTTTCGTTTGAGACAGTCATTAACTATATAAAAGATCTTTATGATAAAGCCAGTAAATACACTTGTGAGGAAGAAAATACCACAAAATACGCTGAAAAAATAAAAGAATTGGAGAAAAAAACGTTTTATCTGGCCGCAGAAAATGAAAAATTGGCGAAAGAGCTTAAGGCGGTTGAAGAAGATTACCGTGCTTTAATTGAAATTATGGAGCGAGCTAGAAAAATGGTTGTTTTGCAGGAAGAAGATCATCAGCAAAAAGTTAAGTTTCAAATGGATAAGAATGGGAACTTAGAAAGAATTGAAAAATAACATGGGGCTGACCCCGTAAGGAAGAAAGTAAGGCCTTAAGGGGTCAGTCCCTTAATGCAATTGCCTCACTGAATGACTAAAATTCAGAAAATTCTGATCCTGTTATAGAAAGCGTTTTCATTTTTTAGAGGATTTTTTAAATATTTGTAGAAGTAGTTCGTATGAGCGGTCAAATGGAGGCAGAAAGGGGAACGAGAGTGCAAAAAATAATCATTGCAAACAGGGGAGAAATTGCTTCGAGAATAATCAGAACTTGCCATGCACTTGGAATTGAAACAATTGCTGTTTATTCGGACGCCGACAGGGATATGCCATATGTGAAAGAGGCAAAATATGCGTTCCGCATTGGAGAGCCGCTTGTTCAAAAATCATATCTTAATAGTGATCTTTTACTTAAAATTGCCAAATCTGAAAAAGCAGATGGTATTCATCCAGGATATGGATTTTTGTCTGAGAATGCTGATTTTGCAAGAAAAGTGCGGAAAGAAGGTCTTACGTTTATTGGGCCATCTCCAGAAACCATTGAACGAATGGGTGATAAAATCACCGCACGCAATACGATGGAAAAAGCAGGGATACCTGTAATACCGGGAAGCAGAGAAGGATTAACGACGCTTGAAGAAGCGTGTGATTTTGCCGAATCAATCGGATACCCAGTTATGTTAAAGGCAAGCGGCGGCGGAGGCGGAATCGGTATGGTGCATTGTGAAAATCAAAAAGAACTTACTAAGTTTTTTGAGTCAACGAAAGCACGGGCGAAAGCGTATTTTGGCTCAGAGAAAATTTTTATCGAAAAATACATTCAGAATGCCCGGCATATTGAAGTGCAAATATTTGGCGATGCTTATGGAAATATCGTTCATCTATTTGAAAGAGATTGTTCTGTTCAAAGGAGGCACCAGAAAGTCATAGAAGAAACACCTTCCCCATTCTTGTCAGAACATACGAGAAAACAAATGTATGCTGCGGCATTGAAGGCTGCCGAAGTCGTTCATTATGTAAATGCCGGAACGATTGAGTTTATTGTTGATGAGGAAGAAAATTTTTATTTCCTTGAAATGAACACCCGCTTGCAAGTTGAACATCCGATCACGGAACAGATAACGGGACTGGATCTTGTTAAATGGCAAATATTAGTGGCAAAGGGAGAAAGGCTGCCCCTGTTGCAAAATGAAATAAACCGAAGCGGACATGCAATGGAATTTCGCCTTTACGCAGAGGATCCAAATACGTTTATGCCGTCTCCTGGTAAAATAACTGGTTTTAAATGGAAAGAATTTGAAGGAGTCCGTATCGATCATGGTTATTTAGAAGGATGTTTCGTAACCACATTTTACGACCCAATGGTTGCAAAATGTATTTTTTATTCAAAAGCGAGAGAAGATGTCCTAAAAACGGCGAAAGAATTTTTTCAAAACATAAAAATTGAAGGAATCAAAACAAATATTCCATTGTTCATAAATATTATTGATGACAGCGATTTTCAAAATGGGACATATACAACTAAATTCTTAATAGAAAAAACTTTGCAATGGAGCAGGGGGTCACTATGAAAGAAATTACTTCGACGATGGCTGGTACGGTTTTAAATATTCTCGTGAATGTTGGGCAAGATGTTTCCATAGGTCAAGAAGTCATCATTCTCGAATCAATGAAAATGGAAATCCCGGTGGAAAGCCAAATAAGCGGAAAAGTGAGAGGAATAAAAATGAAAATAGGGGATTTCGTGAATGAAGGAGATGTATTAATCGTCTTAGAGTAATGGGCCAATAGAATAACACTAGTATAGGAGGAATAGAATGTCATCTGCAAAAACGATCTCTGAAGCATTAAAAGAGAAGCAGAAAGCGATTGAATCCGGAGGACATCCAAAATATCATGAAAAATTAAGTGTGCAAAATAAATTATTTGTCCGTGATCGTCTTAAGCTATTATTTGATGATGGAAAATATGAGGAAGATGGAAAATTTGCCAATTATATAGCCGGAGATTTGCCTGCAGACGGCGTTGTAACCGGAATTGGCAAAATCAACGGCCAGACTGTTTGTGTTATGGCAAATGATTCAACTGTAAAAGCTGGTTCATGGGGAGCAAGAACGGTTGAAAAAATTATACGCATCCAGGAAACTGCTGAGAAGCTAAAAGTTCCGATCTTATATTTAGTAGATTCGGCAGGAGCAAGAATAACAGACCAGCTTGAGATGTTTCCGAACCGACGCGGTGCAGGGCGAATCTTTTATAATCAAGTGAAGCTTTCAGGCATGGTACCGCAAATTTGCCTCTTGTTTGGGCCGTCTGCTGCGGGAGGTGCTTACATACCTGCGTTTTGTGACATTGTGATAATGGTTGATCAAAATGCATCCATGTACTTAGGCTCTCCGCGTATGGCCGAAAAAGTAATAGGGGAAAAAGTAACACTAGAAGAAATGGGCGGTGCTTATATGCACTGTACGGTAAGCGGATGCGGGGACATGCTTGTTTATTCTGAAGAAGAAGCTATTGAATCAGCAAGAAAATATTTAACTTATTTTCCTCCAAGCTTCAAAGAAAAACCACCATTGATTGAAGGCATTCAGCCGAGAGAAGGGCGTGCTTTAGAAGAAATCATTCCACAAAATCAAAATGCGCCATTTGATATGTATGAATGCATTAATGTTCTAATTGATGAAGGCAGTTTTTTTGAAATAAAAAAGCTGTTTGCTCCTGAATTGATTACCGGACTTGCAAGAATAAATGGCCGGGTGGTTGGAATTATTGCCAACCAGCCAAAAGTAAAAGGCGGGGTTCTTTTTGTTGATTCAGCTGATAAGGGAGCTAAATTTATTCAGCTGTGCGACGCTTTCCATATTCCATTGTTGTTCTTAACGGATGTGCCCGGTTTTATGATCGGAACAAAAGTAGAACGTGCCGGAATTATTCGACATGGAGCAAAATTGATTGCAGCGATGAGTTCTGCGACTGTTCCGAAAATTTCTGTCATTGTCAGGAAGGCGTATGGCGCCGGCCTCTATGCTATGGCAGGGCCTGCTTTTGAACCGGATTGCTGCATTGCACTGCCGACTGCGCAAATTGCTGTAATGGGGCCGGAAGCGGCTGTTAATGCAGTTTATTCAAACAAAATAAATGCAATAGAAGATCCTAAAGAACGAATGGCTTTCATACATGAAAAACAGAAGGAGTATAAAGAACATATCGATATATATAAATTAGCTTCAGAGCTAATAGTTGATGAGATCGTTTCCCCTGCTGATTTAAGGGAAGTCCTTGTTCAGAGATTTTCCTATTATGAGACAAAAGAAATGGTATTCAGCACTCGCAAACATCCTGTCTATCCGGTTTAGATTTTATAAAGCTAATCTTCTATTTTTCGCTCTCAAACCTCCTTTTCATAAGTTGAAAAAGAGGTTTATTTTAATTTGGAGACAAAAGTAACTTTTCATCTTTAAATCTGTTAAAATATTGACTAAATGATGTCAATTGAGGGGTTTTTATGAAAGTTGGGATTATCGGCGGCGGTTCTATCGGATTGCTTTTTGCCTATTATTTAAACAAGTGTTTTGATACAACAATTTACACACGAACAGATCGGCAAGCATGCATGATAGGAGCAAAAGGGTTGTTGTTTGAAAAAAACAAGAAACAAGAAACTGTGCAAATCAAAGCGGAAAGTTTTTTTAATTGGAACGGGGATGAAGATCTTACAGTTATAGCAGTTAAGCAATATCATCTCGAGGATGTGCTCGCTCAAATTCGCGAGAAATCGAACCGTATGGGATCTTTTCTTTTTTTGCAAAATGGAATGGGCCATCTAAAACAAATCAGCAATCTCTCTGCAGAAAATATATATATCGGTTCAGTGGAGAATGGCGCCTACAAAGCTGGTGATCGTCATGTTTGCCATACCGGTGAAGGCGTAAATAGGGTTGCAGTCTATTTTGAAAAGGATCGTTCTCTTATACACAATTTTATTAAGCCGTTATCGGACTTCTTTCCATTTGTGATGGAAGAGAATTATGACGAAATGCTGAAAAAAAAACTGGTTGTCAATGCTGTAATTAATCCTCTGACAGCGATTCTTCGTGTACCTAATGGTGAATTGCTTGCCAATCCTTTTTATCGAGAAATTTTTCGCGCTCTCTTTAAAGAAATAAGTGACGTTTTACATCTTAAAGATGAACACGCCTACTATCAGCACCTTATTAATGTTTGTCAAAAAACAGGAAAAAATCGATCTTCCATGTTAAAAGACATTGAAGAAAACAGAAAAACAGAGGTTGATGCCATTTTAGGATTTTTGCTTGAGGAAGCTAGAAAAGAAAACAGGCTTGCTCCATTATTACATAATTATTATAGCTTAATTAAAGGAATAGAGTATAAGGAGGTGGTGAACTAGGATGTCATCCATTTTCTCTTCTATTATTGCCACATTTGTTACGATGCCTTTTCTTGGGTATGTGGTTGTCTTTATTATCAGCAAACAGCTGACAGGAAACCATCGCCGGTCTGTGCTTCTCGCAATAGACGTAAGTACGTTCTTGTTAATCATTTCGGTTCATTATTTAACGGTTGCGATTTGGAAGAAATCATTTTTAGGAATTATTTTTATTACGATTTTAATAACAGCGATTATATTTGTTTTTTTTCATTGGAAAACGAAAGAGGATATCATTTTTCCGCAAGTTTTCAGAGGGGTTTGGAGGATTAATTTTTTATTGTTTTTTTCTGCATACATAGTTCTATTTCTTTATGGACTGATTCAAAAAGTTGCCTCTTCACTGTCTATGCCGTAAAATTGCCTGGTCTAGGCAAAGCTTTTCCTTTTCAATAATGTCAATGCTATACTCTTTACTGAATGAAAATCGTTTAAAAGAAAGGAAGTATACCATACATGGAGATTTTGAATCTCTCAATCCCGTCTGCAAATCGATTTGCAACGGATTACATAAATCAAGAATCCTATATGAATAAGTTTTTTCATTATAAATTTAAAGATCCTTCCGCAATGTTTGAACGTATAAAAGAACTTCAAGCAAGAAATTTTCAGAGAGAAGAATTAGCCAATTATATTGAGGGCTTTATGGAACGATTTCCTTCGTCTGATGCAGTAAAACGATCTATAGATAAGCTGAGGCAAGAAAACAGTGTAGTGGTGATTGGAGGACAGCAAGCCGGTATATTGACGGGACCGCTTTATACCATTCATAAAATCATTTCCATTGTTGTTTTAGCCCGGCAAAAAGAACGGGAATTTGGCATACCAGTTGTTCCGGTATTTTGGATCGCCGGGGAGGATCACGATTTCTTAGAAATTAACCATATTTACGTTTCAGCGAATCAAAAAATTGAAAAATGGACATATCCCGAAAGGGTCATCGAAAAAAAGATGGCATCCGATATTCCTCTTAATAAAGAGGTTTGTTTAAAATGGATTGAACGCATCATTGAAACATATGGTGAAACGAATCATACAAATTCTTTGCTCGAATTTCTGGAACAATCTTTAAATCATTCAAAGACATTTGTTGATTTTTTTGCCTATATGATTATGGCTTTTTTTAAGGAAACGGGCTTACTGATTGTTGATTCTGGCGACAGGAAACTACGCAGTCTAGAAAAGGATATTTTTGTTAGACAAATAAAAGGATGCAGTGATATTACCCGATCTGTTTTGAGTCAGCAAGACGAGATGAAGAAACAAGGATTTAAGCCGGCAATCGAACTTTCTTCACAAACGGCAAATTTGTTTTATTATGACCCTTCTTTTCAGGAACGGATTTTGCTCGAATACGACAGTAAAGCAGGCAAATTTTTCGGTAAAAATGGAACGGTTTCTTTTTCAGAAGAAGAATTATTAAATATCGCTTTAACGAATCCGGAAAATTTGAGCAATAATGTTGTGACAAGGCCGTTGACACAAGAGTGGCTTTTTCCAACACTTGCATTTATCGGTGGCCCCGGTGAAATAGCCTATTGGGCTGAATTAAAAACTGTTTTCGAAAGATTTGAAATAAAGATGCCGGTGATTGTTCCTCGTTTAAATATTACGTTATTAGAGCGGTCAATTGAAACAGATCTAAACGAATTAGGAATGGATATAAAAGAAGTATTAAGCATGGGGGTGCAAAGACAAAAGGAATTATTCCTTTCCACTATTAAAAATGAAACGATTGAAGCGCTGTTTTTGGAAACAAAAAAGCAGCTCATTGATCAATATGAGCAGATTGAAGAACAAACAAAGCATCATAACAAAGGTTTAATCCCATTATTAAATAAAAACCGCACCTTCATATTAAAACAAATTGATTTTATGCAAAGAAAATTTGAAGAATTCGATAGGCTTAAACACGAAATTACATTAAGAAAGTTTGAACGGATTGAATCTTCCTTAAAACCAAACGGTCTTCCTCAAGAAAGAATCTGGAATATCTTATACTATCTGAACCGATATGGTTTTCGCTTTTTGGATGATCTTTTAAACTTGCCTTATCAATTTGACGGGACACATAAACTCATAAAAATTTAATCGAATTGAAAACATTTAAAGGGAAAGCTTGAATGAAAAGCTTTCCCTTTAATGTTGCAATTATTTATTAAAGCGTTTTCAAAATTTTGTCAGACAAATAAATAAGTCAAATGTTTGTTTTCGGCAGGAAAAAATTAGCTATGGGAAGAATATAAAAAATAGGTGGTGAAAAGTGGGGGTATGTGGTACATTTGAAATAGAAAGTGGGGTTAGTGGGCATGTTCATGGGCGAGTACCATCATAACGTCGATAATAAAGGGCGTTTAATTGTTCCGGCAAAATTCCGCGAGCAACTCGGTGAAATGTTTATATTAACCCGCGGATTGGATCAATGTTTATTTGGCTACCCCCTATCTGAATGGAAGCTGATTGAAGAAAAGTTAAAAGGGCTTCCACTCACCAAAAAAGATGCCCGCGCATTTACCCGATTTTTCTTTTCAGGCGCCACTGAATGCGAACTTGATAAACAAGGAAGGATTAATATTGCCCCCCCGCTGATTCAATACGCCAAATTAGAAAAAGAATGTGTTATCTTAGGAGTTTCCAATCGAATTGAAATATGGAGCAAACCAATTTGGGAAGAATATTTCAATGAATCGGAAGAATCTTTTGCCGAAATTGCAGAAAATATGATTGGATTCGATATATAACAACAGAATTATTATGTTAAAATAATTTTCTGCTATATCGATTGGAAAGGTGGAAATGTATTGTTTGAACATACTACGGTGCTATTGGAAGAAGCTGTTGAGGGGCTTGCGATTAAACCGGACGGAGTATATGTTGATTGTACTCTTGGCGGAGCAGGACACAGCGAGTTGATTTTAAAACACTTGTCTGGAAGAGGAAAACTGTTTGCATTCGACCAAGACGAAACAGCAATAGCGCATGCAAAAGAAAAGCTTATTCCATATGGAGAGAAAATAACAATTATTAAAAGCAATTTCCTTTACATTGAAGAGGAATTGTCCAAATTCGGCATCGATAAAGTTGATGGAGTTTTATACGATCTCGGTGTTTCTTCGCCGCAACTGGACAACCCTGAACGAGGATTTAGCTATCATCATGATGCCCCGCTTGACATGCGGATGGATAAAGATGCGGAACTTTCTGCATTTGATGTGATTAACTATTGGCCGTACGAGGATTTAGTCAGGATTTTCTTTCAATACGGCGAAGAAAAGTTTTCAAAGCAAATTGCAAGAAAAATAGAGACTGCCAGGGCTAAAAAAGCCATTGAAACTACTGGAGAACTTGTTGAAATAATCAAAGACGCCATACCTGCTCCTGCTAGAAGAAAAGGAGGTCATCCTGCCAAAAGAATTTTTCAGGCGGTGCGAATTGCTGTAAATGATGAACTTGGTGTTTTTGAAAAATCTTTGCAAAAGTCGATAAACCTTTTAAATAAGGGCGGCCGAATCAGTGTCATAACATTCCATTCACTTGAGGACCGAATATGTAAAACGGTATTTAAAAATGCCAGTGAGACCCCGAATTTACCCCCGGGTTTGCCAGTGATTCCGCAAGAATATAAACCAATCATGAAGCTAATTACGCGCAAACCAATTGTGCCTAGTGAACGGGAATTAGAGCAAAACAACCGGGCAAGATCGGCTAAATTACGGATTGCAGAAAAATTATAAAAAATAAATGAAAAAAAACAGGAGGGGAAAAAATGGGAAATCTAGCAAGAAAACTGCAGCAGGAACAACAGAATCGTACAAGTCAAGCACCTAAAAAAGCCAAAGTGAAAAAAATTCGGGTTTCACCTGGTGAGATTCTTTTAGGAGTTGTTTTTACAGCGGCAGTTTGTTTTGGAGCCGTGCAAATCGTTTCCAACCAAGCGGCAATATATGAAATAAATAAAGACGTACAAATGGCAGAAAAGAATATTCAAGAACAAAAGAAAGTCAACAGCGACTTAGAGATGCAAGTAAAAGAATTAAGCACATATGATCGGATTTTGAAAAAGGCGAAGGAACTCGGATTACAATTGAATGAAGATAATGTTAAGGTTGTGCAAGACTGATGCAAAAGAAACAACCAAATATGAATCTCGGAGCAGCGGTATTATTTATAATATTCAGCCTGCTCTTTTTTGTCTTGCTATTCAGGTTTATTTCAATCCAAATCACCGGAGAAGCCGCAGGGCAAAATCTTGCGGCTAAAGCACACCAGAAGTACATGAAGGAGATGAAAATAGAGGCTAAGAGAGGAACGATTTATGACAGAAAAGGGGAAGTAGTGGCGGAAGATGGTGTGTCATATACCCTTGTTGCTATTCTTGATAAATCAATGACGACAAATCCAAATAAACCGCAGCATGTCGTCGATCCGGAAATGACTGCCCGGAAATTAGCAAAATATATTGATTTAAGCGAGGACGAAATTTACAAAAGGTTGACCGTAAAAGGCAAATTCCAGGTTGAGTTTGGAAAAGCCGGCCGTGATCTGTCGTATCAAACAAAAAAGAAAATCGAAGAATTAAAACTGCCGGGGATCACATTCAGAAGGGAAATGAAGCGCTTTTATCCGAACGGAATATTTGCTTCCCATGTTGTTGGCTTTGTAGAAAAAGAAGAAGATAAGAAAGGGAATGTAAAATCGGTAGGCAAGATAGGGATTGAAAAAGCATTGAATTCTGAACTTACCGGAAAAGCCGGCTCTGTTCGATTTGAAAGTGATTCTTGGGGCATTTTGCTTCCGGATGGCAAGGAAAAGATTAAACCCGCTAAAAATGGCGATGATGTTTATTTAACAATCGATAAGAAGATCCAAACTTTTCTTGAAGATGCCTTAAGCAAAGTTGATAAAGAATACAATCCTGCAAAAATTATTGCAATTGTTGCAGATCCAAAAACAGGTGAAATTTTAGCTATGGGACAGCGCCCGACATTTAATCCGGAAACACGCGAGGGACTTGGAAAAAGCTGGTATAATGAAGTTGTTGAAAATGCAATTGAACCAGGTTCGACAATGAAGATTTTTACGCTGGCTGCAGCGATTCAAGAAAATGTATTTAATCCAAATGAATGGTACAAGTCAGGCAGCTATCGTGTAACGAAAAACTCACCTGTGATTCGTGACCATAACGGCAGCGGATGGGGGACCATTACATATTTGGAGGGTATACAGCGTTCATCGAACGTTGCTGTGGCTAAAATTGTTAACGAAAAATTAGGTTTTGAAAAATTCAGAGAATATTTGACCAAATTTGGCTTTGATAAACCGACCGGAATTGATTTGCCAAATGAAGTAACCGGAAAAATCAAGTACGATTGGCCGATAGAAAAAATCACGACTGCTTATGGCCAAGGGACTACTGTGACGCCTATCCAGCTAATCCAGGCAGCTATTGCTATTGCAAATGATGGTAAAATGTTGAAACCACATGTTATTGATAAAATTGTCGATTCACAAACCGGGAAAGTAATAAGGGAAACAAAACCTGAAGTAACCGGAACCCCGATTTCAAAAGAGACAGCGAAAAAAGTAAGGGATATTCTTGGAACGGTCGTGTCCTCTCCAAAAGGAACTGGTTATAACCGTTATAATATTAAGGGCTATGAGGTTGCAGGCAAAACTGGAACCGCGAATATACCTGGACCGAACGGAAAGTACTTGAGGGGGAGTAATGATTACCTATTTTCTTTTTTGGGAATGGCACCGAAAGATAATCCGGAACTCATCATGTATGTAGCGGTTCAACAGCCCGAAGTCGGAACCTATGCTGACGGATATAAACCTGTTTCAAAAATTTTTAACACAGTTATGAAGAGCAGTTTGCAGTACTTAAATATTAAACCAGTGCAGCAAGAAAAGGCAGTTGCTAATCTTGTTCCGGATGTAACAGGTTTATCTGTAGAGAAAGCAACGAAAATCTTGCAAGCAAAAGGATTTGATATTGTATTAACAGGAAAGGGGAAAACAATAGAGGCCCAATTGCCGTCAGGAAACACAACGATACTTGAAGGTGAAAAAATTATTCTTAAGACAGAAGGAGATGTAACCGTTCCGGATATGACTGGCTGGTCGAGAAGGGATGTCATGAAATTTGCGAAAATAGGAGGACTTCAGTTAAACATAACTGGCAGCGGTTATGTCGTCAATCAAAAACCAAACCCTGGAGTTTTTTTAAAAAAAGGAGAGTACTTAATTGTACATTTAGAACCTCCAGAAAAGCAAACTAATAACGTGATTGACCAGCAAAGTGATGAACAAAATGCTGTGAAAGATTAATGAATGAATATCCAGCGGTTTTGAGATTGTTCTAATCTTATATGTACAAGCATATAAATGAACGAGCCGTTTAAGTGGTGCAAAGGAGGTTCGTTCATTTATGCGTGTATCAAATGTGACCGTCAGGAAAAGGCTGATGATAGCACTAATGGCGGGAATATTGATATTTTTTATTATCGATCTTCGATTAGGCTATGTTCAATTTTTTCTCGGAAATATGCTGACGGACCGTGCAAAGGATTCCTGGAGCAGAAATATCCCGTTTGAACCGAAGCGCGGAGAGATTATGGACCGAAATGGTGTTCCTTTAGCTACGAATATTAGTGCACCGACTGTTTATGCAGTTCCGAGGCAAATTGAGAATCCGGTTGAAACAGCGGAAAAGCTTTCGGCAGTTTTAAACATGTCAAAGGAAAAAGCATATAAGCTTATTACGAAAAGAGCTTCTTCTGTTAGAATCCCCGAAGGAAGAAAGATTTCCCATGAAAAAGCGAAGGAAATTCGCGCTCTTGGCTTAAAAGGCGTTTATATTGGAGAAGACTCGAAACGGCATTATCCTTTTGGCAATTATTTGTCACACGTTCTTGGATTTACAGGTGCTGATAACCAGGGCCTTATGGGTTTGGAACTTTATTATGATAAGGAATTAAGAGGAGAAAAAGGCTCTGTTAAATTTTATGCGGATGCAAAAGGCAAGCGTATGAATGACATGGCAGATGATTATCAGCCTCCCATTGACGGACTTGATTTAAAACTGACGATTGATTCAAAGATCCAAACAATTGTTGAAAGAGAATTAGACATTGCCCAGGCAACATATCATCCAGATGGAATTATTGCAATTGCCATGAATCCAAATACAGGTGAAATTTTAGCAATGGCATCAAGGCCTGATTTTGACCCGGCAAACTATAAGAATACAGCACCAGAGATTTATAATCGGAATTTACCAGTTTGGAGCACGTATGAACCAGGTTCAACATTCAAAATTATTACTCTTGCGGCTGCACTTGAAGAAGGGAAAGTAGACTTAGAAAAAGACCATTTTCATGACCCTGGATTTGTGAAAGTGGGCGGAGCCACGCTGCGCTGCTGGAAAAGAGGGGGACATGGTTCACAGAGCTTTCTCGAGGTTGTGCAAAATTCATGCAACCCAGGTTTCGTGGAACTTGGACAAAGGCTTGGAAAAGAAAAACTTTTTTCCTATATAAAAAAGTTTGGTTTTGGTGAAAAGACTGGCATAGATCTTCAAGGAGAAGGAACTGGAATACTTTTTAATCTCGATAAGGTCGGACCGGTCGAGCAAGCAACAACAGCTTTTGGCCAAGGGGTTTCTGTAACTCCCATTCAGCAAGTAGCTGCCATTTCTGCGGCCATCAATGGCGGCACTTTATATACTCCTTTTATTGCCAAAGAATTGATCGATCCTAGAACAGGGGAAGTTGTAATGAAAAAATCTCCTGTTGCAAAACGGAAAGTTATTTCCGAGGAAACCTCAAAGAAGATACGTTACGCCTTGGAAAGTGTTGTTGCCCAAGGAACAGGTGGAAAAGCGTTTGTTGATGGCTATCGGGTCGGAGGAAAAACCGGTACCGCGCAAAAAGCGGTAAATGGTAGATATCTTGAAAATAATCATATTGTATCTTTTATCGGGTTTGCCCCGGCAGATGATCCGGAGCTTGTTGTTTATGTTGGCGTTGATAATCCGAAAGGCACTGTTCAATTTGGAGGTGTTGTGTCCGCACCGATTGTAGGCCACATTATGGGGGACAGTTTAAGAGCTATGGGAGTTAAACCGCGTAAAGATCAGATTGAAAAAGAAAGGACATTTACGGATCCACGTATGATTGAAGTTCCGGATTTAGTCGGTTTATCAAAAGAGGAGCTAGGGGAAGTTTTCTCAACTTTTAAGATTGACGCAAGTGGTGATGGAGATATTGTTGTAAAGCAAACTCCGCAGCCGGGAGTAAAATTAAAAGAAGGATCAACGATCAGGCTATATTTTGGCAATAATTAAGTGGCTGGTTATATGAGATGGGCGGCAATCGAAGATATCGCCGCCCCGTTTCCATTTTCCTGTTATTGAAATTCAAAAATCTAATATTTGCACATAGGTTTCATTTTCCACTAATAAAAATCTATTGCAAAAATGGCTTAATTCATTTTTTTCATGTAAAATAATAACCGCCGTATTAGAAAGAAAAGAATTAAAAAATGGCGGACAATTATTAAACGTTTTTATGATCATTGGTTTTTGAGAGGATTGAGACAAATGAAATTACATACATTGCTAAAATTTCTGCACCCTCTTGTTCCTTATAACGGGGACGATCCTGAAATTACAGCGATTCATAATGATAATCGCTTAGTTGAACCGGGGAGCCTGTTTATTTGTATAAAAGGACATACAGTTGATGGACATGATTTTGCTCAGTCTGCTGTTGAAAAAGGAGCTGCAGCGATACTCGCTGAAAGAGATTTGCAACTTGATGTACCTGTTATCATCGTAAAAAATACATACCGGGCCATGGCTGTACTCGCTGACGCATTTTACGGCCAGCCAAGCCATAAACTACATTTAATCGGGATTACCGGAACGAACGGTAAGACGACAACGAGTCATTTAATTGAAAAAATTTTTTCTGATGCCGGAAAAAAAACCGGATTAATCGGAACAATGTATACAAAAATTGGTGACCAGACTTTTGAAACGAAAAATACTACCCCGGAAAGCTTAACATTACAAAAAACATTCAAGCAAATGATTGACAGCGGTGTTGAAACCGCAGTGATGGAAGTATCTTCACATGCATTGGTTTATGGCCGGGTGCACGGCTGTGATTACAATGTCGCGGTTTTTACAAATTTGACACAAGATCATCTTGATTATCATAAAACAATGGATGAGTACCGCCGGGCAAAAGGTTTGTTATTCTCCCAGCTCGGAAATACCTTTTGCCATGACAAACCAAAATTTGCTGTTCTGAATGCAGATGATCCTGCTTCTCGAGAGTATATCCAATCAACGGCTGCTCATGTCATCACTTACGGGATTGATCAGCCTGCCGATATTAAAGCGGAAAATTTGAAGATAACAGCAAACGGAACGGTTTTTGATTTGATAACACCGTTCGGAGTCGAAAAAATTTCAATGAAGCTCATCGGAAAATTTAGTGTCTATAATGTGCTGGCAAGTATTGGCGCATGTCTAGTCTCTGGCATTCCACTTAAGCAAATGATCAAATCGATCGAAGAAGTGGAAGGAGTGCCGGGCCGTTTCGAATTAGTGAATGCAGGACAAGATTTTGCGGTTATCGTTGATTATGCCCATACACCAGACAGTCTTGAAAATGTATTAAAAACCGTTAAACAATTTGCTGAACGAAATATTTATGTCGTTGTTGGCTGCGGGGGTGACAGAGACCGTACGAAGCGTCCGTTAATGGCTAAGATTGCTTGCAAGTATGCGACACATCCAATTTTCACCTCGGATAACCCGCGTAGTGAAGATCCTCTTCAAATTATCCGTGACATGGAAGAAGGAGTTAAGGGTAAACAGTACAAGTCTATTGTAGACCGAAAAGAAGCAATTACATATGCGATAAACAACGCCCAAAAAGGTGATGTAATATTGATTGCTGGAAAAGGGCATGAAACGTATCAGCAAATTGGAAGTGAAGTATTTGATTTTGATGATCGGGTTGTCGCGAAAGAAGCGATTGAAAAAAGATAAACAATTATTTCCATTTGATTGGATATAACAGAAGTTATTGGAGAGTATAGAAGGACTCCATGGATTTTCAAACTTTTTTACAAATGATTAAATGAAAGGTATCAAGACAAATGAAACAAATAAAAAATTTTATTCCAAAAATGATTATGGTCAAAAATGTGGCAAACATCTTTTTTCATAACGTAAAACTTCTTAATGAAAATCATGTTACATATGATGTAGCTATGAAAGCTGAAAGATTAAATAAATTTTCGGTTGCGGTCTCTAATTAGGAGGGAATAAAGTGCTGGAGCAAGTTATTTTTTTTACTATATTAATGGCTTTTTTAATTACAGTGATCCTGTCTCCTATATTTATTCCTTTCTTAAGAAGATTAAAGTTTGGACAAAGCATTCGAGAAGAAGGCCCGAAGTCTCATCAAAAAAAATCAGGAACTCCGACAATGGGAGGCATCATGATTCTCCTGTCAATTGTGGCAACGACATTTATTATGACAGGAAAATTCTCCGAGCCGACAATTAAAACATATTTGCTGTTGTTTGTAACACTTGGATTCGGTCTGCTCGGATTTTTGGATGATTTTATTAAAGTGGTAATGAAGCGAAATTTAGGCTTAACATCAAAGCAAAAGCTTCTTGGCCAAATAATTATTTCTGCCGTTTTTTATTTCGTTTTAAAAACAAACGAATTTTCAACAGATTTACATATTCCATTGACTGACTATTCGCTAGATCTCGGCTGGCTTTATGCATTCTTTATTATCTTTTGGCTAGTCGGTTTTTCTAATGCTGTCAATTTGACAGATGGTTTAGACGGACTTGTTTCCGGGACGGCAGCTATTGCGTTTGGCGCATTTGCCGTTTTAGCTTGGAATCAATCCCAGTTTGAAGTCGCGATATTTTCCGTCGCTGTTGTTGGGGCAGTTCTTGGTTTTTTAGTATTCAATGCTCATCCTGCCAAAGTGTTTATGGGAGATACCGGATCGCTTGCCCTCGGGGGAGCAATTGCAGCGGTCGCCATTTTGACTAAATTGGAAATTTTATTAATCATTATTGGCGGAGTCTTTGTTATCGAGACATTATCTGTTATTCTACAAGTGATTTCTTTTAAAACAACGGGGAAAAGAATATTCAAAATGAGTCCGCTCCATCATCATTATGAGCTTTCAGGATGGTCAGAGTGGCGCGTAGTTGTAACATTTTGGACGGTTGGCTTGCTATTAGCCGTACTAGGAATTTATTTAGAGGTGTGGTTGTAATTGAAATATATAAATCGATATCTTCATAAAAAAATTCTCGTTTTAGGTTTAGCTAAGAGCGGAGTGAGTGCTGCATCCCTCCTGCATAAATTAGGGGCATTTGTTACTGTCAATGACAAAAAGCCGCTATCTGAAAACCCTGAAGCTCAAGGATTATTGGAACAGGGAATTAAAGTCATTTGCGGCGATCATCCAATTGAGCTTTTAGATGAAGGCTTTGAGTTGATCGTAAAAAATCCCGGAATCCCTTATTATAATCCGATGATCAAGGGTGCAATCGAAAAAGGGATTCCAGTCATAACAGAAGTTGAACTAGCTTATCAAATATCGGAAGCGCCATTTATAGGAATCACGGGAACAAACGGAAAAACAACGACAACAACGCTCATCTATGAAATGCTGAATGCTGGGTATAAAAATCCGTTGATTGCCGGAAACATCGGAACGGTAGCTTCTGATGTGGCTCAAAAAGCCGGGGAACACAATACGATTGTTATTGAGTTGTCATCATTTCAATTAATGGGCATTGATGCATTCAAGCCGAAAGTTGCGATTCTTACCAACATTTATGATGCCCATCTTGATTATCATGGAACAAAAGAAGAGTATATAAACGCGAAAGCAATGATAACAAAGAATCAAACGGAAGATGACTATTTTATATATAATGCTGATCAAGAAATTGTTGCTCGAATCGCGGAAAGCACTCGTGCGAAAACCATTCCGTTTTCTACTGCACAAGTATTAAACGATGGCATTTATGTAAAAGATGGAGCCGTTTTCTTTAATGGTGAACAAATTATTCATACAAGTGATATTGCGCTTCCGGGGGAACACAATTTAGAAAATATACTTTCAGCTGTTGCCGCAGCAAAATTAGCAGGCGTTAATAACGATGCGATTTTTCGTGTGTTAAACACTTTTAAAGGTGTAAAGCACCGCCTGCAATTTGTATGTGAACTTAATGGAAGAAAGTTTTACAATGATTCAAAGGCAACAAATATACTAGCGACAACAAAAGCACTTGCTGCATTTAAAGAACCGGTTATCCTTTTAGCAGGTGGATTGGATCGGGGGAATGAATTTGATGAACTTGTTCCTTCACTAAAAAACGTGAAAGTACTCATAACATTTGGACAGACTGCAGAAAAACTGGAACGCGCAGGACGCATGGCAGGAATAAAAACCATTCTTCGTGTCGATAATGTGGAAAGCGCCGTACCACAAGCTTACAAGCAATCGGAACAGGGAGATGTGATTCTTCTTTCTCCGGCTTGTGCGAGCTGGGATCAATATAAAACTTTTGAAGTGAGGGGAGACATTTTTATCGAAGCGGTGCATAAGCTTAAGTAAGGGCTTGTCTTCGAAACAATCCGTGCAAAAACCTCGTGTTTTAACTCGTTTCAGGACAGATCGCTATTGCCCTAAAACTTGTATTCGAGGTGTGTTGCATGCCGACAAAAAAAGCGACTCCCGATATGATCTTAATCATTGTTACTTTTACACTTCTTGCAGTCGGGCTAATTATGGTTTACAGTGCAAGCGCTGTATGGGCAGAATATAAATTTAACGACTCATTCTTTTTTGCAAAAAGGCAATTGCTTTTCGCGGGTGTCGGAATAATCGCGATGTTTTTCATTATGAATGTTGATTATTGGACATGGAAAACTTGGGCCAAAGTGCTCCTTTTGATTTGTTTTGTACTCTTGCTTCTTGTTTTAATTCCGGGGATTGGAAATGAACGGAACGGTTCGCGGAGCTGGATCGGAGTAGGAGCTTTTTCGATCCAGCCTTCTGAATTTATGAAGCTGGCGATGATTGCTTTTTTAGCAAAATTTCTATCAGAGCGGCAAAAGAAGATAACTTCATTTAAGTATGGTCTAGCCCCCTCGTTAGCACTTGTATTTTCAGCATTTGCCCTTATTATGCTCCAGCCCGATCTTGGCACAGGAACAGTAATGGTTGGAACGTGCTTGGTTATGATCTTTATTGCCGGAGCTAGAATAAGCCATTTTGTCGGATTGGGATTAATCGGGGTTGCCGGATTTGTCGGCTTAGTCCTGTCAGCGCCGTACCGGATCAAAAGGATTACTTCGTTTCTTGATCCATGGCAGGATCCGCTTGGCACCGGGTTTCAAATCATTCAATCGCTTTATGCAATTGGTCCCGGAGGTTTGTTTGGACTTGGACTTGGACAGAGCAGGCAAAAGTTTTTTTACTTGCCAGAGCCTCAAACAGACTTTATATTTGCGATCCTCGCTGAAGAGCTTGGTTTTATTGGAGGGTCCTTAGTTCTGCTTCTGTTTTCCCTTCTTCTATGGAGAGGAATTAGAATCGCATTAGGAGCCCCTGATTTATATGGAAGCTTACTTGCGGTTGGCATCATTGCGATGATAGCCATTCAGGTAATGATTAACATAGGTGTGGTAACCGGTTTAATGCCTGTAACCGGGATCACCTTGCCATTTTTAAGCTATGGAGGTTCTTCGTTGACACTCATGCTAATGGCAATTGGAGTTCTCTTAAACATAAGCCGATATGCAAGATATTAGGAAAAGCGGAAGCGTCTTGCTCAGGCCCGATGGGCATAAGACAGCCTCCGAGGAGGCAGCTCGTGAGCCACTACAGGAGGATGGCTTATGACCCCGAGGGCCTAGACGCTGCAGCTGGACAAAAAAAGAAAAAGACAGTTTATTTCAACATACCCTGCATTGCAGGGTTTCTTTTTGTTGTAACTTTGGTGAGAACCATAAAAAATTAAATCATGTTTTCATCAATGTTAAAATTAGATGACAATCTTTTTTTATTCTTCTTTTAAAAGTTTGCGATATAGTAGAATAGGGGAGAGCAACTGAATGCTTCTTTCAACATCTAAGAATTTGCTTAACGAATGAGAAAAGGGGTTCTATAGCTCCTTTACTCTATTCCTGTGAGGTGGAAAAATGAAAATAGTTGTCAGTGGAGGGGGAACGGGAGGACATATCTATCCTGCGCTCGCTCTAATACGCGAAATTGCAAAAGAGAATAAAAATGCTGAATTTCTATATATTGGTACTGAAAAAGGATTGGAAAAAAATATTGTAACCCGTGAACAAATTCCTTTTAAATCGATACATATTACCGGTTTTAAACGCAAATTGTCTTTTGAAAATATCAAAACAGTTTTGCGGTTCGTTAAAGGTGTGAGAGACAGTAAAAAAATTTTAAAGCAATTTCATCCAGATGTCGTCATCGGAACAGGGGGATATGTTTGTGGACCGGTTGTTTATGCAGCTTCAAGAATAGGGATTCCTACAATCATTCATGAACAAAATAGCGTGCCCGGTCTAACAAATAAATTCTTAAGCCGTTATGTAGATAAAATTGCCGTCTGCTTTGAAGAAGCGAAAGCTTTTTTTCCTAGTGAAAAAGTTGTATTAACCGGAAATCCCCGCGCTTCAGAGGTAGTCGGACAAGACGGGATAAGAGGAAGGCTTTCTTCAGGCCTTAAAGTGAAAGATCCGGCCGTTTTGATATTTGGCGGAAGCCGCGGAGCCAGACCAATAAATGAAGCTGTTTTAAAATCATTGTCCCAGTTTGAGGAAAAACCGTACCAAATTTTATATGTAACCGGAGATGTGCATTATGAGGAAGTGAAAAAAGAAGTTGAATTAATTGGAAATCCTGATAATGTTGTCATAAAACCGTTTATTCATAATATGCCCGAGGTTCTTGCAGGCATTGATTTAGTGGTATCAAGAGCTGGAGCAACTACTTTAGCGGAATTAACTTCTTTAGGTATTCCGAGCATTCTTATTCCAAGTCCTTATGTTACGAATAATCATCAGGAGAAAAATGCAAGAGCATTAAGCGATCATGGCGCAGCCATTGTATTGCTTGAAAAAGATTTGACCGGTTCAAAACTTGTTGAACATATTGACCAGATTCTTTTAGATAAAGATAAATTAACTGAAATGAAGAATGCTGCAAGAAGGCTTGGAATGCCTGATGCAGCCAGAAAACTTTACCAGGTTATTCAAGAGATTGCAACTAAAAAACAAAAGTAGCCCAGACTTCCTTTTGCGCATAGACTAATTACATAATAAGGAAATGAAAGGAAGGTTTATATGAAAGAATTGATAAAAAAACTTAAAGAATTAAATGTTGGTAAAGTGAAGGAAAATGAACCTTTAGCAAACCATACGACGATAAAAATTGGCGGGCCGGCCGATTTGTTTATCGAGCCTTCATCAATTGATAACTTAATAAAGACAATGGATTTAATCCGTGAATATAACGTGAAGTGGAGAGCAATCGGGAGAGGATCCAACTTGCTAGTTTCCGATAAAGGGATTGAAGGGGCAGTTATCAAACTGGGCCCCGGGTTAGATGGCTTAGAAGTAAATGATACTGTTGTAAAAGTCGGGGGAGGCCACTCTCTTGTCAGTCTAGCAACGATGATTAGCAGAAAGGGATTGTCCGGGCTGGAATTTGCCGGAGGAATTCCCGGATCTGTCGGCGGTGCCGTTTATATGAATGCGGGTGCACATGGGTCAGATATTTCTAACATATTAGTCAAAGCCCATATTCTTTTTGAAGACGGTACAATGGAATGGCTGACAAATGATGAAATGGAGTTTTCATACAGAACTTCAGTTTTACAGAAAAAACGCCCGGGAATTGTTGTAGAAGCTGTTTTTCAGCTTGAAAAAGGGGAAAAGGAAGAGATATTATCAGTATTACAAAAAAATAAAGATTATCGAAAAGAAACCCAGCCTTGGAATTTTCCGTGTGCAGGAAGTATTTTTAGAAATCCACTCCCACATTATGCCGGGAAATTAATTGAATCCGCGGGATTAAAAGGCCATTCAATCGGCGGTGCCATGATCTCTGAAATGCATGGTAATTTTATTGTAAATACGGGAAATGCAAAAGCTGATGATGTTCTTTCTTTGATTCAGCATATCAAAGATACGATTTACAATTTATATCAAATAAAAATGGAAACAGAAGTTGAAATAATTGGCCGAAAGTAACAAGAATATCCTTACTGCTTACAAATTTTGTGATATAATTGCCTAGCAATGCAAATACCGATTGGAATTTTTGTGAAAACGGCATGTATATCGTGCCGTTGTTTTCACTTTACTCAAAGGATTTTTCTTTGAATGGAAAAAAGTCAGCTTCACTTTATTAGTGGTGGTGAATTGGATGGAAAAGGGGAAAGTTGTCTCAATAGAAGACAGAATTCCTAAACTTAAACAACAGAGGCGAAGAAAAGCGAATAGAAGAGTGATATTGCTTCTCTTAATGTTTTTTTTATTGATCGCCTGTGTTGTTTATTTTCAATCACCATTAAGTCATGTTAGAACGGTTAAGGTTAACGGGAATGAAGTGTATCCGAAGGGTGAACTTCTTAAAATGATTGGTATTTCAGAATCGACAAATATTTGGAAGGTAGATAAGAAAGCAATAGAGAATAAGTTGAAAAAATTGCCCGAGATTAAGTCTGCAAATGTAAAGATTAAGTTTCCTCATACCGTAATTGTAAATGTAAAGGAATATAGGCGTATTGCTTACATCGTAAAAGAGTCAAGCTATTTGCCGGTTCTTGAAAACGGAAAAATTTTAACACGTGGACAAACTACTCAATTACCTGTAAGCGCCCCTTTATTAATTGGGTTTTCAGAAGGTGACGTTTTGAAAGAAATGATTTCAAGTCTTCAAAAGTTACCTGAGGAAGTGATAAATTCCATATCTGAAATCCATTATAAACCAAAGAAAACAGATTCATACAGGATTATCCTTTATATGAATGATGGTTTTGAGGTAAGTGCGACGTTGAGAAGTTTTGCAGAAAAAATGGTTCATTACCCTTCAATTGTCAGTCAGCTTGATCCTGACAAAAAAGGTGTTATCGATTTGGAAGTAGGCTCTTATTTCAAGGCTTTTGATGATAAAGGGGCTGAAAATGTTGAAGAACAATAAGATGATGAAGGTAAAGGGTAATCACGTCATTCTTTCATTCGTTTGTCTCGTTCTTGGTTTCATGCTTGCTTTTTCCTATCATTTAACAAAAAAGGAAAAGGAAGCTTCAAAAATTACTGACGTGGAGTGGGAAAAGACGCTAGACCTTCGTAATCAGCTGATCAAGCAGGAACAAATAAACCGGGAGCTGCAAAAGGAATTAAATCAAAGACAAGAAAAGGTTCGTGAAATTGAAAAGCACCTCGCAAAAGAAGCTCAGGTTTATTACAATCTTGCAGAAGATGCTGAAAAATATCGGATGTATTTAGGAAAAGTAGCAGTAAAAGGGAAAGGTGTCCAAATTACACTTAATGATGGTGAATATAATCCAAATGAAGATAACGTTAATAATTACCTAGTGCATGAACATCATATTTTTAAAGTTATTAACGAATTGTATATAACAGGGGCTCAAGCCGTTGCTATCAACGGACAAAGGTTGTCCCACAATTCATATATAGTATGTGATGGGCCTGTGATCACAGTGGACGGATATCAGCATTCAGCTCCTTTCGTCATAACAGCAATCGGTGATCCTGATGTGCTGGAGTCGGCGATTAATTTAACCGGCGGGGTCAAAGACCAATTAGTAAATGACAATATTTTGTTCAGCATTGAGAAAAAGGACGAGATTATTCTTGACCCCATTCTCGGAAGTAATTAAGTGTCCACATTGATTGGGTGAATAAGAAGGTGGAGAAAAAGTGGACAAGAGAAAGATGATTAACTTTACGTTAATTATGATGGTGATTGGGTTTATGTTAGCCGTTCAATTTCAGACAGTTAAAGAACCAGTAACCCGCGATACGAGAGGCACCTGGCAGCTCCGAGAGGATTTGCTTAAAGAAAAAGAACTATCATCAAAGCTTATTCAGGAAATCCGTTCGAATGAAGAAAAACTTGATAAGTATGAAACGGAACGAGATCAGAGCAAAGAACAAGTATTAAGAGAAACCCTTGAAGAGCTAAAAAGAGAAGCAGGCATGACGGAAATAACAGGTCCAGGCATTAAATTAAGAATAGAACCGGTATATGAAGAGCTGATGCTTGGTAAAACGGTTTCTTCCATTTCACCGGAATTATTAAAAAGACTTGTCAATGAATTGAATATGAATGATGCACTTCATATATCTATTGATGGACAACGGATCATTAATACAACGGTTATTCGGGATGTAAATAGGGAAACAAAGATCGATAGACATTCCCTTAACAAGCTGCCAATTGAAGTTCTTGTCATAACTGAAAATATGAAGACGGCAGAAAAACTTTATAACCGTATGAAAGTCTCAAAATCTGTTGAAGAATTTTTTATTGACAACTTAAGGATCGTGGTTTCTCCACCTGAAAAAGAAATTACGATACCTGCATATAACGATTCCATCCACATCAGGTATATGAAAGCTGTAAGACCTGACGAAGGGGGCAAATCATAATGTGGCTTCCGTTATTAGGCCTTATACTAGGGGTTATTCTCGGCTTACTGACCGATATAAAAATTCCGGAAGAGTACTCAAACTATTTATCAATTGCTGTGCTTGCTTCTTTAGACACACTTTTTGGAGGAATTCGTGCACATTTGCAAAATATTTACGACGAAAAAGTATTTGTTTCTGGTTTCTTTTTCAATATAATTTTGGCTGCAAGTTTAGCTTTTCTAGGGGTACATCTTGGTGTAGACTTATATTTAGCAGCTGTTTTTGCATTTGGTGTAAGGCTTTTCCAAAATATTGCAGTCATCCGGCGGCTGTTGTTAACGAAATGGTCTTCGAACCGTGAAAATTAGAAAAAAATTTGAGTTTTTTTTAAAGGGAAAAGCTTAATTGTGACGAATATTTTTATGAAGAAAAACGTTAATTATAAACTTTTTCACGATAAGTTGTTGTTCAATTTTTGAATTGCAAAAGGAGGTGCCAAAGAATGAACAGCAATGAAATATATGTAAGTCTTGACATCGGTACATCCAATGTAAAAGTTATCATAGGTGAAATGGTCAACGACTCCTTAAATATTATCGGTGTAGGCAATGTGAAATCTGAAGGCCTTAAGAAAGGCTCCATTGTTGACATAGATGAAACCGTTCATTCTATAAAAAGGGCAATTGAGCAGGCAGAGAGAATGATAGGAATGGACATTACGCAGGTAATTGTAGGTATTACCGGTAATCATGTAATGCTTCAGCCATGTCATGGTGTGGTAGCTGTATCAAGCGAAAACCGTGAAATTTCTGATCAAGATGTTGCAAGAGTGATAGATGCAGCCCAAGTCGTTTCCATTCCGCCTGAGAGAGAAATAATCGATGTTATTCCAAAACAATTTATTGTTGATGGATTGGATGAGATTACTGATCCAAGGGGAATGATTGGTGTACGACTTGAAATGGAAGGCATCATTATTACAGGTTCGAAAACCATCCTACATAATACACTGCGATGTGTGGAACGCGCAGGTTTAGAAATTATGGACATAACATTACAGCCTTTGGCAGCCGGGTCATTCGCCCTCTCCAAAGATGAAAAAAACCTTGGAGTTGCTTTAGTTGACATAGGCGGCGGGTCAACAACAATTGCTATATTTGAAAATGGCAACTTAAAAGCAACTTCCGTATTGCCTGTAGGAGGAGACCATATCACGAAAGATTTATCAATAGGTTTAAGGACATCTACTGAAGATGCAGAAAAAATAAAAATAAAACATGGACATGCCTTTTACGATTATGCATCAGAGGATGAAGTATTCAGTGTTCCAATCATTGGAAGCGACCAACATCAACAATTTAATCAGCTTGAAATTTCTGATATTATTGAAGCAAGAATGGAAGAAATTTTTGAATTAATCCAAAATGAAATTAGAAGATTAGGAGTTTATGATTTACCGGGCGGTTATGTTTTAACAGGCGGTGTAGCCAATATGCAAGGTGTATTGGAACTAGCACAAATTGTTTTTCAAAATCGGGTCCGAATTGCTATACCAGACTATATAGGCGTTCGGGAACCTCAATATACAACAGCTGTCGGTCTAATTAAATTTGCTTATAAAAATGCAAGATTGCAAGGAAGAAAACCGGTATCAGCTGTTTCAGAAACAAAAGAAAAACGCGTTCAAAAACAGCCGCAACCAAAATTAAAACCGGAAAAACAACCGGAAGAAAAAGTGACATCAAGAGTGAAAAAGTTCCTAGGCTATTTTTTTGAATAGACCGATCAAACAGGAATAACGACGAATTAGGAGGATTTGTGATGTTGGAGTTTGATACAAATTTAGATCAACTAGCTACAATAAAAGTGATTGGCGTTGGTGGCGGCGGAAACAACGCGGTTAACCGTATGATAGAGCACGGAGTACAAGGTGTTGAGTTTATTTCTGTCAATACTGATGCCCAGGCACTTAACCTTTCTAAAGCAGAAGTGAAAATGCAAATTGGCGCTAAGCTTACTAGGGGGCTTGGTGCAGGAGCAAATCCGGAAGTAGGCAAAAAAGCTGCTGAGGAGAGTAAAGAGCAGATTGAAGAAGCGTTAAAAGGTGCAGATATGGTGTTTGTTACCGCTGGTATGGGCGGTGGAACCGGAACAGGTGCAGCTCCTGTTATTGCGCAAATCGCCAAAGAATTAGGTGCGTTGACTGTTGGGGTTGTAACCCGTCCATTTACATTCGAGGGAAGAAAGCGGGCAAATCAGGCTGCAGGCGGAATTGCTGCGATGAAAGAAGCAGTTGATACACTGATTGTCATTCCAAATGACCGCTTGTTGGAAATTGTAGATAAATCGACCCCAATGCTTGAAGCGTTCAGGGAAGCAGATAACGTGCTTCGACAGGGAGTTCAAGGTATTTCTGACCTAATTGCTGTTCCGGGATTAATTAATCTTGATTTTGCGGATGTAAAAACGATTATGTCAAATAAGGGTTCCGCTTTAATGGGAATTGGCGTTGCATCCGGAGAAAACAGAGCTGCTGAGGCAGCGAAGAAAGCAATTTCTTCACCGCTCTTAGAAACTTCCATTGATGGAGCTCAAGGGGTATTGATGAACATTACCGGCGGCACAAATTTAAGTTTATATGAGGTTCAAGAAGCTGCTGATATCGTAGCTTCAGCTTCTGACCAAGAAGTGAATATGATTTTTGGTTCCGTAATAAATGAAAACTTGAAAGATGAAATTGTTGTCACTGTTATTGCAACCGGTTTTAATGAAGAGGCTGTTCAACCAAAATCATCAAGATCTTCATTTGGTGGAGTTCAGGCAAAACCAAATATCCCAAGTGTGAAGCGTGAGCTAAAACGGGATGAAATTCCTCAGGAAAACTTGAGAAGTTCCTCCATTCCAAGTGAAGATCCGCTAGATATTCCAACTTTCTTAAGAAACAGAAATCGCCGACGTTAAAAAGAAAATCCTGATTCCGTTTAAAAGGAATCAGGATTTTTTTTATCGGATTCTTTCTAAATTATGTGGAAAAAAAAACTGACAAATTCCGCAATGAAAAGAGAATTTTTCTTTTCTTTTGATTACAGAAAGTGACACACTTCTTAAACGGATGTGCGTTATACTTCTTCATAACGAAAAGATTCATTGAAAGATTCAATTTATATTCGATTCATTCAGGGCGTGCTTTCTCTTTATCAAATAAAGCAGTATGAGAGGCTTCCAAAAGGAGGAGGTAATTATGACGGTCTATTTGGATGTAATTTGGGCCCTGAATTTTTTGTTTGATAGTTTACTCCTTTATTTAACTGCGACAATTCTAAAAAGAAATTGCCAAATATGGAGAGTTTTTTTGGGCGGATTCATTGGTTCAATTATCATTCTATTGTCAGTAACACCGCTTCATTCTTATTCGTCCCATCCACTATCTAAATTGCTTTTTTCGGTCGCAATGATCGTTGCTGTGTTCGGATATAAAAGGTGGCGCTATTTTTTTAACGGATTGATGACATTTTATATGACTACCTTTTTAGCTGGCGGAGCAATCATTGGAGCCCACTATTTTATTCAATTTGATTTTAAACTGTCATCTTCTGTGATGCTGTCGAGTGTGAGAGGATTTGGCGATCCGATAAGCTGGTTATTTGTACTGATTGGTTTTCCAATTGCATGGCATTTTTCAAAACGTAATTTCGATTCAATCGAGGTTGTAAAACTTCAATATGAACAGCTCGTTAATGTAAAAATTACAATATGGGGAAGGGAAATATTTATTAGAGGATTAATTGATAGCGGAAATCAGCTTTATGATCCCATCTCAAAATTGCCTGTTATGTTTGTATCATTAAAGAAAGCAGATGAAAGAGTTCCGGATATCATACTGAAAATTGCCGAAAATCCGGAAGAAGTTATTTTTGGAAATAAAGAAATACCTTCAAAACTAGAAAAAATCATGCGAATTATTCCAACCCGTGTTGTCGGACAAGAACACCAGCTTATTATTGGCTTAAAACCCGAAAATATCGAAATTGAAAGAAATGGGGTCTGTTGGCAAACAAAAAGCGGACTTGTTTCGTTTACAATGCAACAGCTTTCAGCTGATGACTCGTTTCAATGCATCGTTCATCCTAAGATGCTCACCGGCCCAATTAAAGAAGATCAGTATAAAAATGTTAGTCAATATTAATATACTCAGAAAAACTCAAGATAGAAGGAGGACAATTCATGAAAAATATAAGACTTCGCTTTTTATACTATTGGTATAAATTGTTAATAAAACTCGGATTAAAAACGGATGAAATATACTATATTGGTGGAAGTGAGGCATTGCCTCCTCCTTTAAGCAAGGAAGAAGAAGAACTGCTGTTGAAAAAGCTTCCAAAAGGTGATAAAGCTGCCCGCTCTATATTAATTGAAAGAAACTTGCGTCTAGTTGTTTATATCGCTCGTAAATTTGAAAATACAGGCATTAATATTGAAGACTTAATCAGCATTGGCACCATTGGCTTAATTAAAGGTGTTAATACATTTAATCCTGAGAAAAAAATCAAATTAGCGACATATGCATCCCGCTGTATTGAAAATGAAATTTTGATGTTTTTGCGCAGAAATAATAAGATCCGATCTGAAGTATCGTTTGATGAACCGCTGAATATCGATTGGGATGGGAATGAACTTTTGTTGTCAGATGTGTTGGGTACTGAAAATGATATTATTACGAAAGATCTTGAGGCGACTGTAGACCGTAAATTGTTAATAAAAGCACTACACCAATTATCCGATCGGGAAAAACAAATTATGGAACTGCGTTTTGGCCTTGGAAACGGTGAAGAAAAAACACAGAAGGATGTAGCAGATATGTTAGGAATTTCCCAATCGTACATATCACGGCTTGAAAAAAGAATTATCAAAAGATTAAGAAAGGAATTCAACAAAATGGTTTAGGAAAAAATATTTTTATCCGAAAAATCACTTGATTTCATTATAAACTTCGTTTTAATCGCCTGTTTTTGGCACATTGCCAAAAAACGGTGAGTGCATATTTTTCCTACTCACGGAGATACTGAACTTGTACAGCAACTCCTGTGAGGAGGGAAAAGAATTGACTCGAAATAAAGTTGAAATTTGCGGTGTAGATACTTCTAAGCTGCCTGTATTAAAGAACGAAGTGATGAGGGAACTGTTCAAACAAATGCAAAACGGTGATTTAACTGCACGTGAAAAACTAGTAAACGGTAATTTGCGCCTCGTCTTGAGTGTCATTCAGCGATTTAATAACAGAGGAGAATTTGTTGATGACCTGTTCCAGGTTGGCTGTATCGGTCTTATGAAATCCATTGATAATTTTGATTTAAGTCAAAATGTTAAGTTTTCAACATATGCCGTTCCAATGATTATCGGGGAAATTCGGCGTTATTTAAGAGATAATAATCCTATTCGGGTTTCCCGCTCATTGAGGGACATTGCTTATAAAGCTCTGCAAGTGAGAGAAAGGCTGATGAGTGAAACATCTAGGGAACCTACAGCGGAGGAAATTGCAAAAGTTCTGGAAGTTCCCCACGAAGAAATTGTATTTGCATTAGATGCCATCCAAGATCCGGTATCGTTATTTGAACCTATTTATAATGATGGCGGAGATCCGATTTATGTTATGGACCAATTAAGTGATGAGCGAAATAAAGATTCACATTGGGTAGAAGAAATAGCATTAAAAGAAGGAATGCGGCGGTTAAATGACCGTGAAAAACTAATTTTGCGAAAACGGTTTTTTCAAGGAAAGACCCAAATGGAGGTTGCCGAAGAAATCGGAATATCTCAAGCACAAGTTTCCCGCCTTGAAAAAGCTGCTATTAGACAAATGAATAAAAATATACAAAGCTAAAGCTGCCGAAAAGGCGGCTTTTCCTTTTTTAATAAAAAACAATTTTTTTCTTCTTTCAAACATATACATAATTAGAGAACAATTCAGGGAGTGGAGAAAATATGGTAAAAATATCTGACTTTCAAATAAAAGATGTTGTGAACATATCTGATGGAAAAAAGCTTGGGAACATCGGGGACATAGAAATAAATCTAAATACAGGAAAGATAGAAGCGGTCATTATCGGAGGAGCCGGTAAGGTACTTGGTTTTTTTGGACGTGATGAAGAAATCATTATTCCATGGAAAAATATTTTAAAGATCGGGGAAGATGTTATCCTTGTCCGCTATAAAGATCAAGGGGAAATTAGGCATGTGGAAGAAGATGTGTAAATACATGTTTTTAGACTGTGCCCGCATTTTTTGATATGGTAAACTATATGAAAAACAAATGAGGGGAATAAAGAATGGAGCCGTTCGTTCTTGAAAATAAAGAGTTTTTAATTATTAAAGATTGGGTAGAAGAAAATCAAGGATTGATAGCTGGGTTTACGACCAGAAATCAAAGATGGTCTGACACACCTTTTAATCTAGGTTTTCACGTTGCTGAAAATCAGCAAGATGTATGTTTAAATAAGGAAAAATTGTCTGAACTCCTTGAGTTTCCTTTATCCAGTTGGGTCGGTGCAGAGCAAACCCATGAAGTGTTTATAAGAAAAGTTACGAAAGAGGATAAAGGAAAAGGTTCTGTTATTTATGACGACTCATTGAAGCGAACGGATGGTTTTTATACATTTGAAAAGGATATTTTATTAACTTTGTGTTTTGCGGACTGTGTCCCAATTTATTTTTTTGAATCCAAAAGCCAATGTTTGGGTATTGCACATGCTGGCTGGAAAGGGTCTGTAAATGGAATCGCCGAAGAAATGGTCGCAAGCCTGGCAAACGAAGGAGTAAAACCCGACGAATTAATGGTCGTTATCGGTCCTTCTATCTGCGAAAAATGTTATATTGTAGATGATCGTGTTATTAAATTAGTCCAAAATAGACTAGAAGCTGTCGAAAAAAAGCCATATAATTTAATACAAGAAAATCAATATTGCCTAAATTTACAAGAACTAAATAAACAAATTCTTATCAAAAATGGAGTTTTGGAAGAACATATCGCGGTTACTCAACTATGTACAAGCTGTCATAGAGACCTATTTTTCTCACATCGCCGTGATAAAGGGAAAACTGGCAGAATGATGGGATTTATCGGTTGGAAGGAGGTTTTCTAACAGAAAATGGACGTTTCATCAAGGCTGGCAAAAATAAAAGCAGATATCGAACAAGCATGCGAAAGAGCGAATCGCCTGCCTGAAGAAGTTAAAATCATTGCTGTTACGAAATATGTCACAGTTGAAAGAGCGAAGGAAGCGCTTGAAGCTGGAATTCTTCATCTAGGCGAAAACAGGGATGACGGTTTACTGGCTAAATGGGAAGTTTTAAAAGAAAACGCTGTTTTTCATTTTATTGGCACATTGCAATCACGGAAAGTAAAAAACATCATTGATAAAGTAGAATATATTCATTCTTTGGACAGGCTCTCACTTGCGAAAGAAATTAATAAAAGGGCCAGTCGCAAAATGAAATGTTTTGTTCAAGTCAATGTATCCGGTGAAGAATCGAAGCATGGGATTTCTCCAGAGGAAGTGACCGATTTTGTCAAGCAGCTGGAAGAATATCCGAATATCATTGTTTGTGGTCTAATGACAATGGCTCCATATACGAAAGATAATGATTTCATAAGAACCTGTTTTCGAAAATTGAAGGAGCTGCAGAAAATGGTCCAAGATTTGAACCTTGAACATGCACCATGCAATGAACTGTCAATGGGAATGTCAAATGACTACATAATCGCTGTCGAAGAAGGAGCAACGATGATTAGGATTGGCTCTGCTCTCGTAGGGGAATAATAATTGGAGGTGTGAAATATGAGCATTAAATCGAAAATAAAAACATTTTTTTTCTTAGATGATGAATATGAGGATCAGGAACAAGAAATGGAACAAGAAAATTTTGAACCGATAAAGCCTCAAAAACAGACGGCGCAAAAACAAAATGTTGTTAGTTTGCAAAGCGTTCAGAAATCTTCCAAAGTTGTGTTAATCGAACCTCGGGTTTATGCAGAGGCACAGGATATCGCCGATCATTTAAAAAACCGCAGAGCAGTTGTTGTTAATTTACAAAGAATTGAACATGACCAAGCAAAAAGAATTGTCGATTTTTTAAGCGGGACTGTATACGCAATTGGTGGAGATATTCAAAAAATTGGAACAAGTATTTTCCTTTGTACACCTGATAATGTAGAGGTAACAGGCAATATTTCGGAATTCATGCAAGAGAATGATTATCGTGATAAGAGGTGGTAAAAGTTAAATGGAAATAGTACTGGACTTAATATTAAAATTGTTTGAAATTTATTCTTGGGCATTGATCATTTATATTTTAATGTCCTGGTTCCCAAATGCCAGAGAATCGGCAATTGGCCAATTTTTGGCGAGAATCTGTGAACCGTATTTAGAACCTTTTAGAAGGTTAATACCTCCGATAGGCATGATTGATGTTTCGCCAATCGTTGCCTTTTTAGTGTTGAAATTTGCTAGATTCGGCGTTGTCCAAGTATTTACATGGTTTTCTTAAGGGCGTTTCTCTTACAATACTTGATGGTTTTTAGCCCCCAATGATTTCCGTTTATCGTAAGGAGCCGTGTTTATGTCTATTTATCAGCATTTTCGTCCTGAAGAAAGAGAATTTATTGACAGGGCTATTCATTGGAGAGAATATGTTGAAACTACATATGCCCCAAGGCTGACCGAATTTTTGGATCCCCGTGAACAGCAAATTTTAAAAGCAATTGTTGGACAAAATGAAGAATTATACTGCCATTTTTTTGGCGGAACGGATGGAGTTGAGAGAAAAAGGGCATTAATATGCCCCGATTATTATCAAGTTGAAAAAGAAGATTTTCAAATTGGCTTGTATGAAATCAATTATCCGAAAAAATTTATAACGATCGAACATCGTCAAGTCCTTGGAAGCCTTATGTCTCTTGGCTTAAAACGGGGGAAATTTGGCGATATCCTGATTGAAGGCGATAAGGTTCAATTTTTTGCTGGGAAAGAAATCGCAGATTATGTGAGTTTGCAATTAGATTCAATCGGCAAAGCTTCTGTTACTATAAATGAGATACCTTTGGAAAATGCGATTCAAATAACCGAATCGTGGACAGAGGAAACATCAACGGTTTCATCATTGCGCCTTGATGCGGTAATTTCTGCATTATATAATTTATCTCGGCAAAAATCTCAAAATTTGATTCAGAACGGGCTTGTAAAAGTAAATTGGACTCTTGTTGAAAATAAATCGTTTGAGTGCGGGGAAGGTGACGTGATATCCGTCCGCGGATATGGAAGATCAAAAATTTTTTCGATTGAAGGAAAAACAAAAAAAGATAAATGGCGTATGATTGCAGGCAGACAAAAATAAATTTTTTAGCAGGATTCATGCTAATTTTGTCGAAATATTACATATGCATGCTAGCAAGTGACTCGAATTAGGAGGTGGCATCATTGCCGTTAACCCCATTGGATATACATAACAAGGAGTTTAGCAGAAGTTTTCGTGGATATGACGAAGACGAAGTGAATGAATTCCTCGATCAAATCATTAAGGATTTTGAAATGTTAATTCGCGAGAATAAAGAATTGGAAGACAAGCTGAATGAACAGACAGAAAAGCTTGATCATTTTACAAATATAGAAGAAACATTAAATAAATCAATTTTAGTAGCGCAGGAAGCAGCAGAAGAAGTAAAGAGAAACGCTCAAAAAGAAGCAAAACTAATTATTAAGGAAGCAGAAAAGAATGCCGACCGCATTGTTAATGAAGCGCTGTCTAAAGCGAGAAAAATCGCTCTTGAAATTGAAGAGTTGAAAAAACAATCGAAAGTTTTCCGCACAAGGTTTAAAATGTTAGTTGAAGCCCAGTTGGACATGTTGAATAATGATGATTGGGATCATTTGCTTGAATACGAACTTGATGCAACGGAATTAAAAGCAACATCAGCAGAAGAAGAAGACTCACTGGCTTGACGAACTGCAAGATTATCGCATATAATTTCTAAACAAATACCAAATCATGATATTGACGATGACAGGGACAGTACAGTTTCCATGCCTTGTTTCAGCGAACCGGGGGAGGTGGGAGCCCGGTATAAGCGGAAATTGGAAGATCACCCTTGAGTTCCGAATCGAACGCGCTGCCAGTAGATTCAGGCGTTTCATTCACGTTACGAATGTCTGAGCGGACAGAATTTTTCTTGTTCTGTCTACAAGGGTGGTACCGCGGGAAAACCTTCTCGTCCCTTATGGGATGAAAAGGTTTTTTATTTTTGTTAAGAAGCAATATGTTGATATCAAAAATCAGATTGATATGTGAGTATTACAGGAGGAAAGAAGAATGGATTATAAAGAAACACTGTTGATGCCGAAGACGGAGTTTCCAATGCGTGGAAATCTTCCGAAAAGAGAACCAGAGATTCAGGCAAAATGGGAAGAAATGAATATTTATCAAAAAGTGCAGGAAAGAACAAAAGGACGCCCGATGTTTATCCTGCACGACGGACCGCCGTATGCGAATGGTGATATCCATATGGGCCACGCCTTAAATAAAATCTTAAAAGACATCATCGTCCGCTATAAATCAATGAGCGGATACCATGCACCATATGTGCCTGGATGGGATACACACGGACTGCCGATTGAGCAAGCATTAACAAACAAAGGCGTAAATCGTAAAGAGATGACTGTATCTGAATTCAGGAAACTGTGTGAAAAATATGCATATGAGCAAATCGACAATCAACGCACACAGTTTAAGCGCCTTGGCGTCCGCGGCGACTGGGAAAATCCTTACATTACCTTAAAGCCGGAATACGAAGCACAGCAGATTAAAGTATTCGGTGAAATGGCCAAAAAGGGGTACATTTATAAAGGCCTTAAACCGGTTTATTGGTCTCCTTCAAGCGAATCTGCACTAGCTGAAGCAGAAATTGAATATAAGGATAAACGATCTCCGTCGATCTATGTCGGATTTAAAGTGAAGGATGGAAAAGGAATATTAGATACGGATACGCAAATCGTTATTTGGACGACCACTCCTTGGACGATTCCGGCAAATCTTGGAATCACTGTGCATCCTGAACTTACTTATATTGTTGTAGAAGAAAAAGGAAAGAAATATTTAATCGCTGAAGAACTGCTTGAATCAGTAAAAAATGAGCTTAGCTGGGAAAATCCTGCTATTATGAAAAAAATCAAAGGAAGAGAGCTTGAATACATTATCGCATCTCATCCATTGTATGATCGTGATTCACTCGTTATGCTTGGGGAACATGTCACGACTGATGCAGGTACAGGCTGTGTTCACACTGCTCCGGGACACGGGGAAGACGACTTCAATGTTGGCCAAAAATACGGTCTTGATGTGTTGGCTCCGGTAGACGAGAAAGGTTACATGACTCATGAAGCACCGGGATTTGAAGGATTATTTTACGATGATGCCAACAAATCTATCACACAGAAGCTTGAAGAAGTTGGAGCTTTATTAAAATTATCGTTTATTACGCACTCCTATCCGCATGACTGGAGAACGAAAAAACCGGTTATTTTCCGTGCTACGTCACAATGGTTTGCATCTATTAAAGATTTCAGAAACGAGTTGCTAGAAGCCGTTAAAGAAACAAAATGGGTTCCTGCATGGGGAGAAACTCGCCTCTATAACATGATCCGCGACCGCGGAGACTGGTGTATTTCCCGCCAACGCGTTTGGGGTGTACCTATTCCGGTCTTTTATGCTGAAAATGGTGAACCGATCATTACAGATGAGACAATTAATCATGTATCCGAATTATTCCGTAAATACGGATCAAACGTTTGGTTTGAACGTGAAGCGAAAGATTTGCTTCCTGAAGGCTTTACACATCCTGGAAGCCCAAACGGCCGTTTTACAAAAGAAACTGATATTATGGATGTTTGGTTTGATTCAGGATCTTCGCATCAGGCAGTTCTAGAAGAGCGAGAAGATTTACAGCGCCCTGCTGATTTGTATTTAGAGGGATCAGACCAATATCGCGGTTGGTTTAACTCATCTCTGTCAACAGCTGTTGCCATTACCGGAAAAGCTCCGTACAAAGGGGTTTTGAGCCACGGATTTGCCTTAGACGGCGAAGGCAGAAAAATGAGTAAATCTCTTGGAAATGTAGTAGTTCCTGCGAAAGTAATGGATCAGTTTGGTGCTGATATCTTGCGTCTTTGGGTAGCTTCCGTTGATTATCAATCAGATGTGCGCGTATCTGATGCCATTCTGAAACAAGTTGCCGAAGTTTACCGGAAAATCAGAAATACATTCCGCTTCCTGCTTGGAAACCTGGCTGATTTTAACCCGGAAAAAGATGCTGTTCCATATGAGAATTTGCGTGAAGTTGATCAGTTTATGCTTGTTAAATTAAATAAATTAATTAAATATGTTCATGATTCATATGAAAACTATGAGTTTTCCGGCATTTATCATGCTGTTAATAATTTCTGTACACTTGATTTAAGTGCATTCTATCTCGATTTTGCAAAAGATATTTTATACATTGAAGCTGCCGATAATAAAGAGCGCAGATCCATTCAAACTGTTCTGTACGAAAGCTTATTGGCTCTAACAAAACTTGTCGCTCCAATTCTTTCACATACAGCTGATGAAGTTTGGTCTCATATTCCATTTGTGAAGGAAGAAAGTGTTCAACTGACAGATCTTCCTAAATATAAAGAGCTCCCAAATTCAAAAGCACTTGAAGAGAAATGGACATCATTCATGAAGCTTCGCGATGATGTACTAAAAGCGCTGGAAGAAGCGCGTAATGCAAAAACAATTGGTAAATCATTAACAGCAAAAGTAACATTATATGTGAATGATAAAACGAAAGCTCTTCTTGACTCTATACAAGAAAACGTTAAACAGCTGTTTATCGTTTCAGGGTTTGAAGTAGCCGGTTCATATGACGAAGCGCCTGATCATGCATTGAAATTAGATACAGCGGCCATCATTGTTTCAAAAGCGGAAGGAGAAACATGTGAACGCTGTTGGGTTGTCACACCGGAAGTCGGCCAAGATCAACAACATCCGACACTTTGTCCGCGCTGTGCAACAATTGTGAAAGAACATTACAGCCATATAATAAACTGACATGAATGTTGGGGCTGACTCTGATTTTGAGTCAGCCTCAATTTTATATTGTAATGACATAAAAACTTTTCCAACCCGGTAAATTGATGTTCTAATTGTAAAAAGTTAAAATGCGTCCGTTCACTTTAAATGGCAATAATAAAAAAAAGAGACGGAGGCAGATCGAAATGGAAAATCAACATAACGAAATATATTCAGAACTCCGTAAAATGAAGGCAGAGCTTGAGGAAAAATCGAAAAGAAAAATTTCAAACGAATTGATTAACGAGTTTATTCAGGAAGAAATTCAAGATATTGAATACACATTAAAAAAAATCGAAACAGGCGAGTTTGGAAAATGTGAAATTTCCGGTGAATTGATCCCATTTCATTATTTGACTTCAATACCTACATTAAGATCTGCAAAGGACATAAAAAAGGTAGAACGCTTTTACAAAAAATCTTTTTACTCATAATCAAAGGAGAATAACTGTCGTTTTCGTATTGGATATGCTAAAATGCAAAGGAAAACTGTTTGAGAGAGGGAGGTTGCCCTTTGTGTTTTATTACATAATCGCATTGTTTGTTATTCTTCTTGACCAATTGACGAAATGGCTGATCGTAAAAAAGATGGTATATGGAGAAAGCATTGAAATCATTAAAAATTTCTTATATATTACTTCACATCGGAACCGCGGAGCAGCGTGGGGAATTCTTCAAGGACAAATGTGGTTATTCTATACGATTACAGTGATTGTCATTGTTGGAATCGTATACTATATTCAGAAAGCTGCAAAAGGCAAGCTTTTATTAGGTGTTTCCCTTGGATTAATGCTAGGGGGTGCAATCGGAAACTTTATTGACAGGGTATTCCGTAAAGAAGTGGTCGACTTTATCCACACGTATATTTTTAGTTATAATTTTCCGATTTTTAATATAGCCGACTCAGCTTTAGTAATCGGTGTCATTTTGCTTATGCTGCAAATGCTTCGAGAAGAGAGAGAAATAAAGGAGAAATCTTATGGAGAAAATGGAACACATCATTCTTGATGAGCAGGCAGGTGAACGCATTGATAAGCTCATTTCATCTATAAATGAAGAGTGGTCCAGATCCCAAGTTCAGCAATGGATTAAAGATGGGCAAGTTCTTGTGAACGGGCAAAAAGTGAAAACAAATTATAAGTGCAGCCTAAATGACCAGATAGAGATTTTTATTCCCGATCCGGAAGAGCTTGATGTTCTTCCGGAAGAAATGGATCTGGATATATATTATGAAGATCATGATGTAATAGTTGTTAATAAACCGCGGGGAATGGTTGTTCATCCGGCTCCCGGACACAGTACAGGCACTCTTGTAAATGGACTATTGGCCCATTGCAAGGATTTATCAGGGATTAACGGGGTTTTAAGGCCGGGAATTGTTCACCGAATTGATAAAGATACGTCAGGCTTATTAATGGTAGCCAAAAATGATTTTGCGCATGAAAGTCTCGTCAATCAATTGGTTGAAAAGACCGTTACGAGAAAATATAAGGCGATCGTTCATGGCGAGATTCCACACGATTATGGAACAATTGATGCCCCAATAGGACGAGATCCGAAAGACCGCCAGAGTATGACAGTCGTTGACAATGGCAAACATGCCGTCACTCATTTTCATGTACTTGAACGGTTTAAGGACTTTACCTTTATTGAATGCCAGCTTGAAACCGGGAGAACGCATCAAATTCGTGTTCATATGAAATATATCGGTTATCCGCTTGCCGGCGATCCGAAATACGGCCCGAAAAAGACGCTTGATATTGATGGCCAGGCATTGCATGCAGGTGTACTTGGCTTTAATCACCCCAGAACAAAAGAATATTTAGAGTTTGAGGCCCCTCTTCCTTCGGAATTTGAAGCAATTTTAGCTTTTCTTAGAAATAAACGTTGACAATGCTCTACAAACAGTTTATCATGACAGTAGTTGAATAAGTCCTTTAACACAGTCCCGTGAGGCTGAGAAGGAAACGGATTCGAGCATATAAAGGGTGTACTATGCCCAGATCTATATGCCTTCAATGAACACGTACCCTCTCGCCGCAGCGGCGAGAGGGTTTTTTAATGAAAATACCTCCGTTTCCAATGTTCATAAAGAAAGGTGAGGCAAATGACCCAAAAAGCAGTGGTTCTTGATGGTCAGGCTATCAGAAGGGCACTTACCCGGATTGCACATGAAATCATTGAAAAAAATAAAGGTGTTGATAATTGTGTGTTAGTCGGCATCCGCACTAGAGGCATTTACATTGCGAGAAGGTTAGCAGAGCGCATCACTCAGATTGAAGGATTGGACATTCCTGTCGGGGAACTTGATATTACATTATACCGTGATGATTTAACAATAAAAACAACCGATCGCCAGCCGCTTGTGAAAGGGTCTGATATCCCGGTAAATATTGCCGACAAAAAAGTTATACTTGTCGATGATGTTTTGTTTACAGGCAGAACCGTAAGAGCTGCAATGGATGCTCTTGTTGATATCGGCAGACCTGCAGCCATTCAGCTTGCAGTCTTGGTTGACAGAGGACATCGCGAGCTTCCAATCAGGGCTGATTATGTAGGGAAAAACATACCTACCTCAAGTTCAGAGAAGATTGTTGTAGAACTCGTAGAATCAGATAATATTGATCAAGTCAGTATTCATGAAAAAAAATAGCCCTTTTAAAAACAGTCCAGAGAGGCTGGCAAGGGGGATATGGCAAAAGGAACGTGTCTTTTGCTTAGTTGGCTTATCCTCTTTGCGAACGCTTGCAAAGAGGATTTTTTTTGAATTATCAATGAAATGAGGAATGAAAATGGGCAAACCAGTATTGGATATTAAAGATGTTCCGTCGCCGCTTCAGTGGATTACACTAAGTTTACAGCATTTGTTTGCCATGTTCGGAGCCACGATCTTAGTTCCTTATTTAGTTGGACTAAGTCCGGCAATTGCTTTAATTTCAAGCGGTCTTGGCACGCTTGCCTTTTTGATAATTACAAAATGGCAAGTTCCCGCTTACCTTGGATCATCCTTTGCTTTTATTGCTCCAATTATCGCGGCAAAGACAGCAGGGGGACCAGGGGCTGCTATGGCCGGAACCTTTCTGGCAGGCTTGGTATATGGTGTAGTAGCTCTCGTTATTAAGAAAGCCGGATATCGCTGGATTATGAATTTGCTTCCACCGATTGTAGTTGGACCTGTCATCATTGTAATTGGTCTTGCTTTGGCAGGAACAGCCGTTAAAATGGCCATGAATAATCCTAAGGGAGAATACAGTTTACTGCATTTTTCCGCAGCATTTGTGACGCTTGCGGCAACAATCATCTTTTCCATCTATGGAAAAAAGCTGTTAAGTCTGATTCCGATTCTCGGTGGAATAATCATTGGTTATTTATACTCATTGGCGGTTGGATTGGTGGATCTTTCACCTGTAAAAAAAGCCGGCATTTTTGAAATGCCTGATTTTCTCATTCCGTTTGTGGATTATAAAGTAAATGTAACACCGGATCTCATTCTTCTAATGGTTCCTGTCGCGATTGTGACATTATCAGAACATATCGGACATCAGCTCGTACTGAGCAAAGTTGTTGGACGCGATCTTATTAAAAAGCCGGGGCTTCATCGTTCCATTTTGGGAGACGGAACGGCTACCATGATTTCTGCTCTGATTGGCGGACCGCCTAAAACAACGTATGGTGAAAACATTGGTGTACTTGCGATTACACGTGTATATAGTGTATATGTTCTAGCAGGAGCAGCTGTTTTTGCCATCATTTTCGGATTCATCGGAAAAGTTACGGCTTTGATCAGCACCATTCCAACACCAGTCATGGGCGGTGTATCCATTCTTTTATTTGGAATCATTGCATCTTCTGGTTTGCGAATGCTTGTTGACAGCAAAGTGGATTTTGGCGACAAACGAAATCTTGTCATTTCATCTGTGATTCTTGTTATTGGAATTGGCGGAGCGTTTATTAAAGTATCTGACCATTTCCAAATTCAAGGAATGGCGCTTGCAGCCATTCTCGGCGTGTTGCTTAATTTGATTCTGCCTGGCAGAGAAGAAATGAAAGAAAATATGTTTCAGTTAGAAAATGAAGAGAATAATGACAATGTGGCATAAGCTCACCTTTTAATGAAGTCCAGAGAGGCTTAAAAGGGTGTTGAACGAGCCGGTTTTTTGCAAAAAGCTTAAGATAAAAAGTTCTTTTTGCGTAAACTTGCCTGTTTTAGGTTTTTCAACACCCTGACAAAATGTCAGGGTGTTTTTTTATGAGACGAACCGGGAGGCTGTTAAGGATGAGACAATTGCTTACTACTACAGAATTGACAATTGACGATATTCTTGAAATTTTATCGGATGCAGAAGGGTTTGCGGAAGGAAAAATATGGAGGCCGAAAAAGCAAACCTTTGTTTCAAATCTGTTTTTTGAGCCGAGTACAAGGACAAAATGTAGCTTTGAAGTAGCTGAAAGAAAGCTCGGACTTGAAGTTATTCCTTTTGAAGTGAGTACATCCAGTGTTTTAAAAGGAGAAACGCTCTATGACACAGTAAGGACACTTGAATCAATCGGCGTGAATGCCGTTGTCATACGGCATAATGAAGACAGATACTTTGATGAGCTTGTGGATCGGATACAGATCCCACTTATTAATGCTGGAGACGGATGCGGCCATCATCCAACCCAGTCGCTGCTTGATTTATTAACCATAAAGCAAGAATTCGGCGGTTTTAACGGAGTTAAGGTAGCCATTATCGGGGATATTCGCCACAGCCGTGTTGCGAGGTCAAATGCGGATGCATTAGTACGTTTAGGTGCAGAGGTTGTGTTTTCCGGACCGGAAGAATGGTTTGATGAAAGTCTGTTAGCATATGGCCATTATGAAGAGATCGATTTTGCTATCCGTACATCTGACGTTGTCATGCTCTTAAGAATTCAACACGAGCGTCACGATGCGAAAGGTTTCAGATCAGCTATGGAGTATCATCAAGCATTCGGTTTAACAGAAGCAAGAGAAAAAACAATGAAATTCGGCAGCATTATTATGCATCCGGCTCCGGTAAACCGCAATGTTGAAATTGCCGACAGTTTAGTTGAATGTGAACGTTCAAGAATTTTTAAACAAATGCAAAATGGGGTTTTTGTGAGAATGGCAGTATTAAAGCGTGTATTGGAGAATCATGAGGGAGGTAAAGTAAATGTCCTTAATGATCAAAAATGGCCGGTTGCTAACTAAAGATGGAAATTTTCAAATATGTGACATTTACATTGAAAATGGAAAAATTCATGAAATCAATGAAATTTTATATAAAAAAGCTGATGAAGTAATTGATGCAGAAGGTCTCTTCGTTTCTCCAGGTTTTATTGACCTACATGTCCACTTAAGGGAACCGGGCGGTGAGAAAAAAGAGACCATTGAAACGGGAACATTGGCTGCGGCTAAAGGGGGATTTACAACCGTAGCAGCGATGCCGAATACCCGTCCAGTTCCGGATTCAAAAGAGCAAATGGAATGGTTAAATCAGCGAATAAAAGAAACGGCACATGTAAAAGTGCTTCCTTATGCCTCAATCACCGTAAGGGAACTCGGTGAAGAATTGACAGACTTTGAAATGTTAAAAGAGTCAGGTGCTTTTGCTTTTACCGATGACGGCGTTGGTGTCCAATCTGCAAAGGTTATGTTTGAGGCGATGAAAAAAGCTGCCAAAATCAATATGCCGATTGTTGCCCACTGTGAGGATAACTCGTTAATTAACAATGGATATGTCCATGAAGGCATTTTTTCAGAAAAACACGGATTGAATGGAATTCCTTCGGTATGTGAATCCGTACATATTGCGAGAGATGTTTTGCTCGCAGAAGCTGCCGGCTGCCACTACCATGTTTGCCATGTCAGTACAAAGGAATCCGTAAGAGTTATCCGTGATGCAAAGCGAGCCGGAATTCATGTTACAGCTGAAGTCACACCCCATCATTTGCTGTTATGTGATGAGGATATCCCGGGGCTTGATGCCGATTACAAAATGAATCCTCCACTGAGAGGAAAAGAAGATCAGAAAGCATTAATTGAAGGGCTTTTGGATGGAACCATTGATTTTATCGCGACCGATCACGCTCCACATACAGCAGAAGAAAAAGCTGAAGGAATGAAGCTGGCGCCATTTGGAATTGTTGGATTGGAAACAGCATTTCCACTTTTATACACTCATTTTGTGAAAAAAGAAATCTTCTCATTAAGAGAACTAATCAATTTTTTAACAGTAAAGCCGGCTGAATCATTTGGATTGGAGACAGGGAAGCTTGAGATTGGCGCTCCTGCTGACATCGTCTTAATCGACTTAGACCATAAGGAAACGATTGACCCAAATAAATTCCTTTCAAAAGGAAAAAACACTCCGTTTTCAGGCTGGGAATGCCAGGGGTGGCCGGTTATGACAATTGTTGACGGAAAAATTGTTTGGACAAAAAGAGGTGTTATAGTGTGAAAAAACAGCTGATTCTTGAAGATGGAACGATTTTTATCGGTGAAGGATTTGGAAGTGATGCAAACAAAACTGGTGAAGTAGTGTTTAATACCGGTATGACCGGTTATCAGGAAATCCTTTCAGATCCTTCTTATTGTGGCCAAATAGTCACACTCACCTATCCTTTAATCGGTAATTACGGGATTAACAGGGATGACTTCGAGTCAATCAGCCCTGCGATCAGCGGTTTAGTTGTAAAAGAAGCAGCTGAATTTCCTTCAAACTGGAGAAGTGAATTATCGCTTGATCAATTTTTAAAATTAAAAAATATCCCGGGAATTGCTGGAATAGATACCCGAAAGTTGACGAGGATTATCCGGAAATACGGAACTTTAAAAGGCGCAATATGCAGCATGAACGAAGATGCAGATGAAATTCTAGAGAGGCTCCGCGCTTTACAGTTACGAAACGATCAAGTAAAGCAAGTTTCAACTAAAACGCCATACCCAAGCCCTGGAAGAGGAAAACGCATCGTTTTAGTGGATTTCGGGATGAAACATGGCATCTTAAGAGAATTAAACAAACGAGATTGTGATGTTGTTGTAGTACCTTATCATACGACAGCAGAAGAAATTTTGAATTTAAGCCCTGACGGTGTCATGCTGTCTAACGGGCCTGGAGATCCAAAAGATGTACCGGAAGCGATCGAGATGATCCGTGGTATTTTAGGAAAGGTTCCATTGTTCGGAATTTGTCTTGGACACCAATTGTTTGCGCTTGCTTCTGGAGCAAATACGGTAAAAATGAAGTTCGGACACCGAGGTTCAAATCATCCTGTAAAAGACTTGAAAACTGGAAAAGTAGCTCTTACATCGCAAAATCATGGCTATACAGTTGAAAAAGAATCAATTAAAGAAACTAGGCTGGAAGTGACACACATCGCATTAAATGACGGAACGATTGAAGGCTTGAAACATTTAGACTTTCCTGCGTTTACAGTTCAATACCATCCTGAAGCATCCCCGGGACCCGAAGATGCCAACAACCTTTTCGATAAGTTTTTACAAATGATTGAAATGGAAAAAGGGGAAGGTGAAAAATTATGCCAAAGCGTACAGATATAAAAAGCATTCTTGTCATCGGATCAGGTCCTATTGTCATTGGCCAAGCAGCAGAGTTTGATTATGCCGGAACACAGGCTTGCATTGCTCTGAAAGAAGAAGGGTACAAAGTGATTCTTGTCAATTCGAACCCGGCAACCATCATGACTGATACGGAAATAGCTGATGTCGTCTATATTGAGCCGTTGACTGTTGAATTTGTGAGCAGAATTATCCGAAAAGAACGCCCAGATGCAATTTTGCCTACCCTTGGCGGTCAAACGGGTTTAAACCTTGCAGTAGAGCTTGCCAAATCAGGTGTGCTCGATGAGTGCGGAGTTGAAATCTTAGGAACGAAGCTTTCCGCGATCGAAAAAGCTGAAGACCGTGAAATGTTCAGAAGCTTAATGAATGAACTTGGCGAACCTGTACCGGAAAGTGAAATCATTCATACCCTTGAAGAAGCTTTTCAATTTGTGAATGAAGTAGGCTATCCGGTCATTGTCCGCCCAGCGTTTACACTTGGGGGAACTGGGGGCGGAATTTGCCATAATGAAGAAGAGCTTGTGGAAATTGTAACGAGCGGTTTGAAAAATAGCCCTGTAACACAATGCCTTCTCGAAAAGAGTATTGCAGGATACAAAGAAATTGAATACGAAGTGATGCGGGATTCAAACGACAATGCCATCGTTGTTTGTAATATGGAAAACATCGATCCGGTTGGAATCCATACCGGAGACTCGATTGTAGTGGCGCCAAGCCAGACGCTAAGTGATCGTGAGTATCAGCTTCTTCGAAATGCATCTTTAAAAATTATTCGTGCCCTGGGAATTGAAGGGGGCTGCAACGTTCAACTCGCTCTTGACCCGTACAGCTTTCAATATTACGTCATTGAAGTCAATCCAAGGGTAAGCCGCTCATCAGCACTCGCATCAAAAGCGACAGGCTATCCGATCGCCAAGCTGGCAGCGAAAATTGCCGTTGGCTTGACGCTTGATGAAATGAAGAACCCTGTAACCGGAAAAACGTATGCATGCTTTGAGCCTGCGCTTGATTATATTGTTACAAAAATTCCTCGCTGGCCGTTTGACAAGTTTGAGTCAGCAAACCGTTCTTTAGGAACCCAAATGAAAGCAACCGGAGAAGTGATGGCAATTGGCCGGACATTTGAAGAATCACTTTTAAAAGCAATCCGCTCCCTTGAAGCAAATGTATACCACTTTAAGCTAAATGATGCCGATCAAGTGGACGACGCTCTTTTAGAAAAGAGAATCAGAAAAGCCGGTGATGAACGTTTATTTTATATCGCAGAAGCGCTAAAACGAGGATTCTCAATTGAAACAATCCATGAATGGAGCAAAATTGACCTGTTCTTTCTAAAGAAATTGGAAGGAATTGTACGTTTTGAAAAAGAACTTGCCGGCCATCCTTTTGATATCGAGCTTGGAAAAAAAGCAAAACAAATGGGATTTGCAGACAAGGTACTGGCTGAACTATGGGGTACAACAGAAAACGAAGTGTACAGCTGGAGAAAAGATCACGGAATCATTCCCGTTTATAAAATGGTGGATACTTGTGCAGCTGAATTTGAATCTGAAACGCCATATTACTATGGCACGTATGAAGACGAAAATGAATCGGAAGTGACAGATAAAAAGAGCGTTGTCGTTTTAGGTTCCGGTCCAATCCGCATCGGGCAAGGAATTGAATTTGATTATGCAACCGTCCATTCCGTCTGGGCGATCAAAGAAGCAGGCTACGAAGCTATCATCATAAACAATAATCCTGAAACGGTTTCAACGGATTTCAGTATTTCCGACAAGCTTTATTTTGAACCGCTCACTATTGAAGATGTGATGCACATTATTGATCTCGAAAAGCCAGTCGGCGTTGTTGTGCAGTTTGGCGGCCAAACAGCTATTAATTTAGCTGCCGGCCTTGCGGAACGGGGAGTGAAAATTCTTGGCACTTCTCTTGAAAACCTTGATCGGGCAGAAAACCGGGACAAGTTTGAGCAAGCATTATCTGAGTTGAATATCCCGCAGCCAATGGGAAAAACAGCCATGTCAGTTGAGGAAGCGGTCCGGATCGCGACAGAGATCGGCTACCCGGTCTTAGTAAGGCCGTCGTATGTGCTTGGCGGCAGAGCGATGGAAATTGTCTACAAAGAAGAAGAACTGCTTCAGTATATGCAAAATGCCGTTAAAGTAAATCCGGAACATCCTGTTTTAATTGACCGTTATTTAACAGGCAAAGAAATTGAAGTTGATGCGATCTGTGACGGTGAACACGTACTTATTCCTGGAATTATGGAGCATATTGAGAGAGCTGGAGTACATTCCGGGGACTCCATTGCCGTTTATCCGCCGCAAAGCCTGTCTTCAAAAGTGAAGGAAAAACTGGTTGAATATACAGAAATGTTAGCGAAAGGTTTAGGAATTATCGGCCTGTTGAACATCCAATATGTAGTATCCAACGGGGAAGTTTATGTTCTCGAAGTGAATCCGCGTTCAAGCCGGACGGTTCCGTTCCTGAGCAAAATCACCCAAGTTCCGATGGCAAAAATTGCAACAAAAGTGATACTTGGACAGTCTCTAACGGATCAAGGCTACACTGGCGGGCTTGTTCCTGAAAAAAACGGTGTATTCGTAAAAGTGCCGGTGTTCTCATTTGCGAAATTAAGAAGAGTGGATATTACACTCGGGCCTGAAATGAAATCGACCGGTGAAGTAATGGGGAAAGATACAACCCTTGAAAAGGCTCTATACAAAGGGCTTGTCGCCTCTGGAATAACGATTCAAAAATACGGAACAGTATTATTGACTGTTGCTGATAAGGATAAGGGAGAAGCACTTCAGCTTGCCAAGCGTTTTGCTGCGATTGGCTACCAGCTTATGGCTACAAGCGGAACTGCCCGATTCCTTGAACAAGAAGGCATCCATGTAAGGGTAGTAGACAAGATCGGTTCGAACGGGCCGGACCTCTTAGATGTCATCCGAAACGGTCAAGCCCAGTTGGTGATTAACACATTAACAAAAGGAAAACAGCCTGCACGCGATGGTTTTAGAATCCGACGTGAATCTGTTGAAAACGGAATTCCATGTTTGACATCGTTAGATACAGCAGAAGCCATTTTACGAGTGATCGAATCAATGACTTTCTCTGCTGAAGCTATGGACCAGCCTGCGAAAAAAAGGGAGGAAGTCCTGGCATGATCAAAAATGAATTATGTACTGTTGTTTCCCAACAAGAGATTGCAGACTCCATTTATGAGCTCACCCTAAGCGGTGAGCTTGTAAATGACATGGATTCACCTGGTCAATTTGTGCATATAAAAGTTGGCGGCGGGAACGATCCGCTATTAAGAAGGCCGATCAGCATATCAAGCATTAATAAGAAGGACCTTCAGTTTACAATGATTTACCGAAAACAAGGCAGAGGCACTTCCGCCCTATCTGAAAAAAAATACGGTGATACGGTTGATGTACTAGGTCCATTAGGAAATGGTTTCCCACTTAAAGAATTACAAAAAGGTGAAACAGCTCTCCTTGTCGGTGGAGGCATCGGTGTGCCGCCGTTATACGAATTATCGAAACGATTGGTCAGTCAAGGAGTTAAAACGGTTCATGTACTTGGATTTCAGACAAAATCAGCTGTTTTTTATGAAGAGGCTTTTTCCTGCCTCGGACCGACTTTTATAGCGACAGCAGATGGATCATATGGAACGAAAGGTTTTGTTACCGATGCAATAAAACAAAGGGAAATCCAATTTGATGTGCTTTATGCTTGTGGACCAACACCGATGTTAAAAGCGCTCGAAACAGCGTATCCCGATAAAAAAGTTTACTTATCGCTCGAAGAAAGAATGGGCTGCGGCATCGGAGCGTGTTTTGCCTGTGTTTGCCATACAGGTGAAGATCCGGGCGGATATACGTATAAAAAGATTTGCAATGACGGGCCTGTTTTTGCAGCGGGGGAGGTTATTTTATGAATCGATTGAAAGTGGAACTGCCGGGTTTAAGCTTAAAAAATCCGGTTATGCCGGCATCGGGATGTTTTGGTTTCGGGAAGGAATACAGTCAGTTTTATGATTTGAGCATCCTTGGAGCAATTATGATTAAAGCAACGACCCTTGAACCGAGATTCGGCAACCCAACTCCCCGTGTTGCTGAAACATCTGCAGGTATGCTGAATGCGATTGGTTTGCAAAATCCGGGCTTAGAGAAGGTGTTGACAGAAGAACTTCCAAGACTCGAACAGTACGATGTCCCGATTATCGCTAACGTAGCAGGCTCCAGTGAAGAAGATTATGTGGCTGTTGCAAAAGAAATTTCCAAGGCTCCAAATGTTTATGCACTTGAATTAAACATTTCTTGTCCGAATGTAAAAACCGGCGGAATTGCGTTTGGAACGATTCCTGAGGTTGCGAAAAACTTAACAAAACAAGTAAAAGAAGTTTCAGAGGTTCCTGTTTATGTGAAGCTCTCTCCAAATGTCACAAATATTGTCGAAATTGCGAAAGCAGTTGAAGACGGCGGAGCAGATGGTTTAACAATGATCAACACTCTTCTTGGGATGAGAATTGATGTAAAATCAGGCAAGCCAATTTTAGCAAATGGGACAGGGGGATTATCCGGTCCGGCGATTAAGCCTGTTGCTATTCGAATGATTTTTGAAGTCAGCCAACATGTTTCACTTCCGATAATTGGCATGGGAGGAATTCAGTGCGCAGAAGACGTCATTGAATTTTTTTATGCCGGGGCAAGCGCCGTTGCTGTCGGAACGGCCAATTTTATCGATCCGTATGTTTGTCCGAAAATCATTGAAGAATTACCCCAATTGCTGACTGAACTAGGGATTGATCATATCAGTGAGTGTACGGGAAGGAGCTGGAACAAGCGTGAACAACCCGCTAATTATCGCCCTTGATTTTCCTAATAAACAAGACGTCTTTAAATTCCTTGAACTTTTTCAAGGAGAAAAACTGTTTTTAAAAGTTGGAATGGAACTTTTCTATCAAGAAGGTCCGCCCATTATTTACGAATTAAAAGAAAAAGAGCATCAAATTTTTCTTGATTTAAAGCTTCACGATATTCCTAACACTGTTAAAAGTGCGATGAAGGGCCTTGCCCACCTTGGCTGCGATCTAGTAAATGTCCATGCTGCAGGTGGAAAAGAAATGATGATGGCAGCTCTTGAGGGTCTGGACGCAGGAACGATATCAGGGCATAAAAGGCCAGGTTGTATTGCTGTTACACAGCTGACAAGCACGACAGAGGAGCAGATGAAAAGAGAGCAGTTAATTGGTGTTTCCCTTGAAGAATCTGTATTGCAATATGCTTTGTTAGCGAAAGAGTCAGGACTTGACGGAGTTGTTTGTTCCACACATGAAGTTGCGATGATTCGAAATCAAATTGGTGATTCTTTTTGGACGGTAACCCCGGGCATCAGGTTAACAGAAGATAATATCCACGATCAAAAGCGAATTGCTACACCGGAATTTGCAAGAAAAAACGGTGCAACAGCAATTGTTGTCGGACGGTCGATTACGAGGGCAAAAGAACCGTTCGAAATCTATCAAACCATTAAAAAGCAATGGGAAGGGGTACTACAATGAAACAATTCATTGCTGAAAAATTATTGGAAATCGGCGCAGTTTCTTTAAAACCAAATGATCCATTCACATGGGCATCAGGACTCCGATCCCCGGTTTATTGCGATAATCGGCTTACCCTTTCTTATCCGGAAGTAAGAAGAGAAATTGCCAAAGGACTAAAAACTTTAATATTGGAAAAATTTCCTGACGTTGAAATGATTGCAGGCACTGCAACTGCTGGCATACCCCATGCAGCATGGGTCAGTGAATTGCTTGATTTGCCAATGTGCTATGTTCGTTCCAAACGAAAGGGGCATGGCAAAGGAAATCAAATTGAAGGAAAAGTTTTGCAAGGCCAAAAGGTTGTAGTCATCGAAGATTTAATTTCAACGGGAGGAAGTGTCATAACAGCAGTTGAAGCTTTGCGAGAAGCCGGCTGTCAAGTTTTAGGGGCAGTTTCAATTTTTACTTACGAGCTGGAAAAGGGAAAAAAACTTCTAAAAGAAGCAAACGTTACAGCCTATTCGTTGACGGATTTCTCAATCTTGAGCGAAATTGCAAAAGAAAAGGGATATATTGATCCTGTAGATATAGAGACGCTTGCAGATTGGCGAAAAGATCCTGAAAAATGGGGGAAGGAAAAATCAGAAAGTATGTAGAGCAGAGATAAAAAAAGGGCTGGGTCTGCCCCTCCAATAAAACAAAAATAGACCAACTCGAATAAAATGTCTCTATCTATGCCATTGTTGGAGGGGTCAGACTTTTTCAGTGTTTTGTTTTAATGCCAAAACTAATTCTTCATCAGGTGTAACATAAATAGTTTGCTGGTTTTCGTAAATGACAAACCCCGGTTTTGCTCCACTTGGTTTTTTGACATATCGGACAAGTGTATAATCTACCGGTACGGAGCTTGAATTTCGAGCTTTACTGAAATATGCTGCTAAATTTGCTGCTTCCAATATCGTTTTCTCAGTCGGAGTTTTGCTTCGAATGACGACATGAGATCCAGGTATATCTTTTGCATGAAGCCAAATTTCATCTCTTGCAGCTAATTTATTTGTTAAATAGTCATTTTGTTTATTGTTTTTGCCAACTAAAATTTCTGTTCCATCTGAAGAAAGATACTTGTCCAAAATTGGTTTTGTAGATAACTGCTTCTTATTTTGCTGTTTATGGCGTTCTCGCAAGTATCCGCCCTCAATTAATTCCTCTCTTATTTCCATTATATCTTTTGTTGATGCCGCTTCTATTTGCTGAAGCAGTGAATCGAAATAGGAAACTTCCACTTTTGCTTTTTCAATTTGCTTTTGAATGACCGTAAGCGCATTTTTCGCCTTTTGGTATTTTGTAAAATACTTTTGGGCGTTTTCCGAAGGGGATTTTTGCGGATCAAGTGGAATCACAATCGTCCCGCTATTTTCATCATAATAATTCATTACTTCAATTTCTTTCATCCCTTTTTGGACAGCATATAAATTTGCTGTTAATAATTCTCCATACAATTGATACTTCTCGGCATTTTTCGCTTCTTTCAGTTCTAATTGAAGTTTTTCGATTTTCTTTATGTTCTTTTCTTTTTCATTCAAAATAAACCGTTCCAGGTCGTGTGCCTGCTGTTTTACTCTGTCGCGTTCTGCTTTGCCAAAATAATAGCGGTCAAGCATGGCACTTAAGGAAGAAAAAATTTTATGCTCGCCTTTAATATGTTCAAGAGGATAAAGGTAAAATGACTCTTTGCTGCTTCCGTACGTAATCGCCGGGATATATTCATTTTTTTTGATTTTTTCCATATAAGTTAAAAATGTTTTTGGCAGGGTAATCCGGTTTGCCATTCCAGATTGAAATACTATTTCCTTTGCTAACAAGGGTGAAATACCTGAAAATTGATCAACTAGCTGCTTATCAAGTTTGCCGGCATTAAAATCAAGGCGTTTCAAAATTTCCTGCTCGTCTGCTAAGAAAGGATCAAATTTGTTTTGTTCCGGAGGCGCAATGTATTTGTAACCTGGCAGAACAGCCCTGTGTGTATTTACGGCGAAGGAAACATGTTTGATGCTGTCTAAAATAGTGTTTGAAGCTTTATCAATTAAAATGATGTTGCTATGACGGCCCATTATTTCGACGATGAGCTGTTTATAAGATACATCTCCAATTTCGTTCCTTCCTTTAATATCAAATACAATAATTCGGTCGAGGCCTTCCTGATAAATATTTTCGAGGATAAAACCTTCTAAATGCTTCCTGAGAAGCATGCAAAACATGGGCGGTTCAGTTGGATTTTCATACGGTTCATTCGTCAGCTGAACTCTTGCATAGCTCGGATGTACAGATAATAGAAGTTTATGATTACGGCCGTTTGCCCGTACGGTAATGATTATTTCATTTTTAGAAGGCTGGTGTATTTTATTTATTCTTCCCCCATTAATCGTTTGGGAAAGTTCGTTAACCATCGCTCTCGTAAATAAACCATCAAATGACATGAGGGATACATCCTTTACTTTAGTCTTTATTTACTAGTTTACCCCGTTTCTAATAACGGTAGGGTACTCATTTTTTAGGGTGAGAATGGCGGGTTTTTAGAATACGATTTGTTCGATTAGCATCAGTGGGTAAACACTTCATTGATAAAGTTTCACTTTATATCATAGCACAAATAGCATTTTTTCGGACAAGGCTGAATAAGCTTTCTTTAGGAGATGAGGACAACGCTTGTCTATTTCAAAAGGAGGAAGTGTGATGGCCGCATGAAGTTCCATGAAATGAAAGAAAAGGAAGTAGAACAATCCTTAAATACGGACTTTTCCGCGGGCTTAACCGAAGATGACGTTAAGAAACGGAGAAAAGAGTTTGGCTATAATGAGTTAGCTGAAGGAGAAAAGCAATCTGCTTTACTCTTATTTTTTAGTCAATTTAAAGATTTTATGGTGCTGGTACTTTTAGCAGCCACTTTGATTTCAGGTTTGCTTGGCGAATATATCGATGCGATTGCCATTATTGCAATTGTTATTATCAATGGCTTTCTTGGATTTTTTCAGGAACGAAAAGCAGAGAAATCGTTGCAGGCACTGAAAGAACTGTCCGCCCCGCAAGTGACCGCTTTAAGAGAAGGCAATTGGGTAAAGATTCCTTCGAGAGAGGTTGTTGTTGGTGATTTATTAAAGTTTTCAAGTGGTGATAGAATAGGTGCGGACGTAAGATTAATAACAGTAAACAGTCTGGAAATTGAAGAGTCAGCATTAACCGGGGAATCAGTTCCGGTCCAGAAATCAACCGGTCTTTTATCCGGAAAGAATATGGGAATTGGCGATATGGAAAATATGGCATTCATGGGAACGATGGTAACTCGCGGTAGTGGGATAGGTGTAGTCGTTGCAACGGGAATGAAAACTGCGATGGGGCAAATAGCCGATTTGCTTCAAAACGCTGAAATAATGGAAACACCGTTGCAGCGCCGCCTTGAACAACTTGGAAAAATCCTCATAGCCACTGCGCTTCTCTTAACGGTCCTAGTTGTAGTTGTCGGTATTCTCCAAGGACATCATATATATACGATGTTCCTTGCCGGCGTTTCCTTAGCCGTTGCAGCGATTCCGGAAGGACTTCCTGCCATAGTGACAGTTGCGCTTTCTCTCGGTGTTCAACGGATGATTAAGAAAAATGCAATTGTCCGCAAACTTCCAGCAGTAGAAACTCTCGGCTGTGCTTCTGTTATTTGTTCTGATAAAACTGGAACAATGACTCAAAATAAGATGACAGTGACCCATTTATGGAGCGGAGGCAACGTTTGGACTGTTGATGGTGTTGGATATGAACCGAACGGAAGATTTTACAGAAATAAAAACATCATTGACATAAAAAATAAAAAAGCTCTGCAGCAGCTTCTCATGTTTGGGATGCTTTGCAACCATGCGGAAATTATTAAGAAAGATAACGATTACGCTATTGATGGAGATCCGACAGAAGGAGCTCTGCTTGTTTCGGCAATGAAGGCCGGTTATTCCAGGGAAACACTTTTGAATCAGTATGAAATTGTTCATGAATTTCCTTTTGATTCTACACGGAAAATGATGAGTGTCATCGTTAAGGACCGGTACGGCCGCAATTTTATTGTGACAAAAGGGGCTCCGGATGTTCTGATCGGTGTAAGTGAATCGATTCTTTGGGATGGAAAACTTCAATATTTTTCAAAAGAGATGAGAGGAATTGCACAAAATGCCATAAATGATCTTGCCTCAAGGGCATTACGAACGATTGCAATTGGTTATAAAGCCATTCCGGCAAAAACAGTTATTTTAGATGAAAAAGAAGCTGAAAAAGACTTAATATTTATAGGGCTGCAAGGAATGATTGATCCGCCAAGGCCAGAAGTGAAAACTGCCGTAAAAGAGTGCCAGGAAGCCGGGATTAAGACAGTTATGATCACTGGTGACCACGTCATCACGGCAAAGGCTATTGCCGAACAGCTTGGGATATTTTCCAAGAATAGCAGAGTATTAGATGGGAAAGCTTTGTCCGAAATGTCCATCAGCGAATTGGAGGATGTCGTTGATGAAATCTCCGTATTTGCCCGAGTATCTCCTGAACATAAGCTAAAAATCGTAAAAGCATTGCAAAATAAGGGCCACATTGTTGCAATGACTGGCGACGGCGTGAATGATGCACCTGCAATAAAAACTGCCGATATTGGTGTAGCGATGGGAATTACTGGAACAGACGTTGCAAAAGAGGCATCTTCGCTCGTTCTATTGGATGATAATTTTGCAACAATAAAATCGGCGATTAAAGAAGGCAGAAACATTTACGAGAACATAAGAAAGTTTATCAGGTACTTACTAGCTTCAAATGTAGGTGAAATACTTGTTATGTTGTTTGCAATGCTTCTTGCCCTTCCATTGCCGTTAGTTCCGATTCAAATATTATGGGTTAATCTTGTAACAGATGGTTTGCCGGCGATGGCACTGGGTCTTGATCAGCCTGAAGAGAATGTAATGAAGAGAAAACCGCGAAATCCGAAAGAAGGGGTTTTTGCAAGGGGACTCGGCTGGAAGGTTATTTCAAGAGGGTTCCTAATTGGCGCCGTCACGTTGGTTGCCTTTATGACAGTACATTACCGAAATTCTGAAGAACTTATCTATGCACAAACAGTGGCTTTTGCAACGCTAGTGCTTGCTCAGCTTATCCACGTATTTGATTGCAGAAGTGAACGTTCTGTTTTCAACCGCAACCCTTTTGGGAATCACTACTTAAATTGGGCAGTCGCTTCATCTTTAATTCTAATGCTAGTTGTCATATACTACCCGCCGCTTCAACCAATATTTCATACCGTTCCAATCTTGTTGAAAGACTGGCTGTTGATTGTGGGTCTAGCTTCGATACCAACATTTTTACTGGCAGGGTCATTTTTGACAAGAAAATCAAAATGAAATGTGTTATAATCCTAAAGGTAATAGAGATGCCTCTATTACCTTTTCTTTATTCGTTTTTTAAATGGATTGGATGTGTTAGAAATGGTCGTAAGTATGACAGGTTTTGGCAGAGGTAAAGCCGAATCATCAGAGTTTTCAGTGACAGCAGAGATTAAATCTGTCAACCATCGTTTTTGTGAATTCCATATCCGTATGCCTCGCCAGTTATTAAAAATAGAAGACAAGATTAAAAAAAAGTTAGCTGAAACGATTCAAAGAGGCAGAGTCGAAGTTTTCATAACAATCGGTGGAACGGGAATCGTTACACGCAAGGTAATTGTTGACTGGAACTTGCTTGATGAATATTATCATTACATAGAAAAAATAAAAGAACGATACAATTTATCAAATGATGTACCGATTCAAGCATTGCTTGAGCGGGATGAAATCATAACAATTGAAGAAGAAGAGGCTGAGAATGAAGAACTTGAAAAGCTTGTTCTAACAGCTGTTGAAGAGGCTGCAAACGACTTGAACAAAATGCGTAAACAAGAAGGTGAAGCTCTTGAAAAAGATGTGTACACCCACTTAAAAAAATTGAATGACCGGATTCATTCAATGGAAAATCTGGCGCCAATCGTCGTAGAACATTATCGAAAAAGGCTTGCAAAGCGCATGGAAGATCTGAAAGCCGGAGAAATTGATGAAGCTAGGATCTTAACTGAAACAGCGATCTTTGCTGATAAAGCAGACATTAGTGAAGAAATAGCAAGATTAAAAAGCCATATCCTTCAATTTGATAAGACGGTGAAACTTCATGAACCGGTCGGCAGAAAATTGGATTTCTTAGTTCAAGAAATGAACAGAGAAGTGAACACGATCGGCTCCAAAGCAAATGACTCAAACATTGCAAATGCAGTTGTAGAAATGAAAAGCTTGCTTGAAAAAATAAAAGAGCAGCTTCAGAATATCGAGTAAGTGCCGTTTAGAATTGAAGACTTGCGGTCAAAATAAATTACTAATGATTGGAGGACCAGTATGTCCATAAAATTAATTAATATCGGGTTTGGAAACATTGTTTCAGCCAACCGGATTATATCTATTGTAAGTCCCGAGTCTGCACCGATAAAAAGAATTATTCAAGATGCGCGTGACCGAGGTTCCTTAATAGATGCTACATATGGAAGACGCACACGGGCAGTAATTGTTATGGACAGTGACCATGTCATTTTATCTGCAGTCCAGCCTGAGACAGTTGCCCATCGCATAAATGACCGAGATGAAATAATAGATGAAGGGTAGGTTTTTACATGCAAGAAAAAGGTTTGCTCATTGTACTTTCCGGTCCTTCCGGTGTAGGGAAAGGAACTGTTCGCAAGGAGATTTTTTCCCAGCCCGATGTTGAATTTGAATACTCCATTTCAATGACGACAAGACCGCCCCGCGAGGGAGAGGTGGACGGAGTCGATTATTTTTTTAAAACAAGACAGGAATTTGAAGAACTGATCAAACAAGGAAAACTGCTGGAATACGCCGAATTTGTCGGAAACTATTATGGCACCCCTATTGATTATGTTGAGGAAACTCTTAACGCAGGCAAGGATGTATTCCTTGAAATTGAAGTTCAAGGTGCTCGCCAAGTAAGGGAAAAATTTCCTGATGGATTATTTATCTTCTTAATGCCGCCAAGTTTATCAGAACTAAAAAACAGGATTGTTACCCGCGGAACAGAAACTGAAGAAGTGATTAATAATCGCTTGACGGTGGCGAAGGAAGAAATTGAAATGATGAGCTTATACGACTATGTTGTCGAAAATGACCGAGTTGAACTTGCTGTAGAGCGGATCAAAGCAATTGTTATCGCAGAGCATTGCCGCAGGGAGAGAGTTGAACACCGTTATAAGAAAATGTTGGAGGTAGAAAAATGATGCTTTATCCATCGATCGATGAATTAATGAAAAAAATAGATTCAAAATACTCGCTCGTAACAGTAGCTGCAAAAAGAGCGAGGGATTTACAGCAAAATGGCAAGCTATGTTTGGATCATTACGTATCCCATAAATTTGTAGGTAAAGCTTTGGAGGAAATTTACATGGACCGGCTTCACTTTACGACAGATTCTTCCAAAAAAGAGGTACAAGAAGATTAATTTACTGAAAAATAACAACCTAGCTATTTTAGGTTGTTATTTTATTTATGTTCAACTGTGAAATTGTCAAAAAGGTGAAAAAAACAGTTCGTTTTTGCATAATAGAAGTATTAAATGTTTTGGTCATAAATTAGCTGTTTTTATAGGCTTAATTATTGGAGGATATAATATGCTTGACGGAAAAAAAATATTGCTTTGTGTTACGGGGGGAATAGCAGTTTATAAAGCTGCTGCCCTTACAAGCAAACTGACACAGGCAGGTGCAGAAGTAAAAGTAATTATGAGCGAATCAGCAACAGAGTTTGTCACTCCGTTAACGTTTCAAGCGTTATCTAGAAACGACGTATATACAGATATATTTGATGAAAAAAACCCGAAGGTGATTGCCCATATTGACTTGGCAGATTGGGCGGACCTTGTATTGGTAGCACCTGCTACTGCAAATGTTATAGGGAAGCTTGCAAACGGAATTGCTGATAATATGGTCACTACGACTCTTCTTGCCACGACTGCTCCGGTTTGGATTGCTCCTGCTATGAACGTTCATATGTATAATCATCCTGCTGTACAGAAAAATATTCAGAAATTATACAATTATGGATACCGGTTTATTGAACCTTCTGAAGGATATTTGGCGTGTGGATATGTCGGCAAAGGGAGGTTGGAAGAGCCTGAAAAAATCGTTTCCATCATGGAAGATTTTTTTAATAAAGAAAAAGGGCTTCTAAAAGGAAAGACCGTTCTCGTAACGGCAGGACCGACTAGGGAAAAAATTGACCCTGTTCGCTACATTACGAACCGATCATCTGGAAAAATGGGATATGCGATTGCGGAGGAAGCGGTAAAAAGCGGTGCAGATGTGATTCTTGTTTCGGGTCCGGTAAATCTTCCAGTACCACGTGGAGTCACTCTCGTCAATGTTGAAAGTGCACACGACATGTATGAGGAAGTAATGGAACGGTTTAACAGGGCCGATGTCATCATTAAAACAGCAGCAGTCGCAGACTATCGGCCAAAGTATCCAGCCGATCAAAAAATGAAAAAACAGGATGGCCGGCAAATTTTGGAGTTGGAACGGACAAAAGATATCCTGCTTGAGCTTGGGAAGAAAAAGGATAAGCAAATCTTAGTTGGGTTTGCTGCGGAAACCGATCAAGTTGAGGAATATGCAAGAGAAAAATTATTGAAAAAAAATGCGGATTTAATTGTTGCCAATAATGTCAAAGTTGAAGGAGCCGGTTTTGATACAGAAACAAACATCGTAACTTTTTTTAAGCGAGACGGAACAACTGAACATTTGCCATTGATGTCAAAAAAAGAGGTAGCAAAAAAGATTTTAAAAGAAGTTTTCCTTCTTCTGGAAGGTGAAAGTAAATGAAAATTGCAAGTGTGATTGTCGATGTTCCGGCAAAGCAAACGGATAAGACATTTGATTATTTAATACCAGATAAATGGAAAGATGTGATTATGCCGGGAATGAGAGTGAGCGTTCCTTTCGGTTCCCGGCAAATACAAGGGTTTGTTACAGAAATGAAAAGTTCTTCCGATTTCAAAAAATTAAAAGAAATTACGGAACCAATGGATTTGACCCCGGTATTAACAAAAGAACTTCTTATGCTTGGAGATTGGCTGACAGAGCATGCCCTTTGCTACAAAATATCTGCATATCAGGCAATGCTTCCTGCGGCGCTAAAAGCAAAATACCAAAAGAAATTAAGAATAACTGATGGAACAGTAATTGGTGATTTGCCAAAAAACCTTCAACCCTTTTTTGCAGAACGCGATTTTATTCTATGGGAAGAGATTGTAAAAAAAGGGCTTGTTCCCGAATTTCAAAAAGAAGTCGCAAAAGGTACTGTAGAGGTTATTTATGAGGTAAAAGAAAAGGTAAAGAAAAAACTCGTAAAACACATTTATCCACTATTAAGTCCGGAAACCCTTGCAATAGAAAAGGAGAAGCTTCCTCCCCAGGCTTCAAAGCAAAAAGAAGCGATTGATTACTTTATAAAAAACTCCGAACCAATAGAATTGCGGCGGTTCACGGCCGAATTAGGAATATCTTCCGGAACGGTTAAAGGATTGATAAACAAAAGAATATTAGGTGAAAAAATGATAGAAGTTTATCGGAATCCTTATGAAAATCGAACATTTGTTAAGACTGAGCCGCTTCCGTTAACAGAGGATCAAAAAAAAGCGATCGAACCCATTTTATCATCGATTGGAAACAATGAACATGAGGTATTTCTACTTTATGGGGTTACAGGCAGCGGAAAAACAGAAATTTATTTGCAATCCATTCAAAAAGTGATTGAAGAAGGAAAAGAAGCGATTGTGCTAGTTCCGGAAATATCTTTAACACCCCAAATGGTAACTAGATTTAAAGGCAGATTTGGAGACCAAGTTGCTGTACTGCACAGCGGTTTGTCTCAAGGAGAAAAGTATGATGAATGGCGGAAAATTCAGCGGAAGGAAGTAAAGGTAGCAGTCGGTGCCAGGTCGGCTATTTTTGCACCCTTTGAGAACATCGGCATCATCATCATTGATGAAGAACATGAAACAAGCTATAAACAGGAAGAAACTCCTCGTTATCATGCAAGAGATGTCGCAATTCAAAGGGCAAAATACTATGGGTGTCCGGTCGTTTTAGGGAGTGCAACACCATCACTGGAATCTTTTGCGAGGGCTAAAAAAGGTGTTTTTCATTTACTTACCCTTTCAAATCGGATGAATAATCAGGCGCTGCCGACCGTAGAGATTGTCGATATGAGAGAAGAACTCAGAGCTGGAAACAGATCGATGTTTTCAAGGACGCTCCTTGAGAAGCTGAAAGACAGATTAGAAAAAAAAGAACAGACTGTCTTATTCTTAAATAAACGCGGACACTCTTCGTTTGTCATGTGCCGATCTTGCGGTTACGTTTTAAATTGCCCGCATTGTGATATTTCATTGACCTATCACCGATTTAACGAGCAAATGAAATGCCATTATTGCGGATATGAACAGCACGTTCCCGTTTTTTGTCCTGAATGCCAAAGTGATCATATTCGATATTTTGGAACAGGGACGCAAAAAGTTGAAGAAGAACTTGCTAAAATTTTGCCTGAAGCAAGAGTTATTCGGATGGATGTTGATACGACAAGCAAAAAAGGAGCACATGAGCGTCTCCTTGCTGATTTTCAGGAAGGTAAAGCAGATATTTTACTTGGTACGCAAATGATTGCCAAAGGCCTGGATTTTCCAAATATTACACTGGTTGGGGTGCTTTCGGCAGATACAATGCTCCATCTTCCGGATTTTCGGTCTTCGGAAAAAACGTTTCAACTGTTAACCCAGGTTAGCGGCAGGGCGGGAAGGCATGAATTAGAAGGGGAAGTTGTCATCCAGACATACAGTCCTGAGCATTATAGTGTGGAGCTCGCAGGCGAACAGGATTACGACCGTTTCTATCAAAAGGAAATGATGATACGAAAGATCCATAAATATCCGCCTTTTTACTACATTTCTCTTGTAACGGTCAGCCATGAACAATTGATGAAGGTTGTGTCGGTAACCGAGAAAATTTCAACCTTTTTACAGTCAAGGTTATCAAATGAATCGATTGTTCTTGGTCCTGTTGCATCACCGATCCCCCGCATCAATAATAGATATCGCTATCAATGTTTGATAAAATACAAACGTGAACCTGAACTTGGCAAGGCTTTGAAAGCTGTATTGGACCGTTATCAGCAAGAGATTGTTTCTGATGGTTTACAAATTTCTATTGATCTTAATCCGTATATATTAATGTAATGGTTATGAAGATGATCAATTTAGTAGAAAATGAAGATATAAGATAGATGGAGGATAAGCATTGGCAGTAAAGAAAATTGTCACATACCCAGCTGAAATATTAGAAAAGCAATGCGAGCCGGTTACGGTTTTTGATAAAAAGCTTTCAAAACTCCTTAATAATATGTACGATACAATGATTGAATATGATGGGGTAGGACTTGCAGCTCCACAAATAGGAGTAAATAAGCAAATTGCTATCGTAGATATTGATGATGAAACCGGCCCGATAGAATTAATAAACCCGGAAATTATGGAAACTTCAGGAGAACAATCAGGTCCTGAAGGATGTTTAAGCTTTCCGGGACTTTATGGCGAGGTTACACGTCCCTATTTTGTAAAAGTGAAAGCACAGGATCGGAAGGGAAAATCTTTTATTATTGAAGCAGAGGATTTTCTCGCCAGAGCGATCCAGCATGAAATTGATCATTTGCATGGTGTCCTGTTTATTTCAAAAATTACAAGATACTTGGAAGAAGATGAGTTGGAAGGGTTGGAAGTGGAATGACGAAAATTGTATTTATGGGGACGCCTGATTTTTCTGTTCCCATCTTGAAGCAGCTGGTTCAAGACGGATACGAAATAATTGGAGTTGTTACCCAGCCCGACAGGCCGGTAGGAAGAAAAAAAATCTTGACACCACCGCCGGTGAAAGTGGAAGCAGAAAAACACGGAATTCCTATATTTCAACCAGAAAAAATCCGCAATCCAGAAGAGCTTGAAAAAATCTTGGCTCTTAAACCGGATTTGATTGTGACCGCTGCCTTTGGACAAATATTGCCAAAGGAACTACTCGAAGCCCCGAAGTTTGGCTGCATTAATGTCCATGCTTCGCTTTTGCCTGAACTTCGCGGCGGGGCGCCGATCCATTATGCGATTTTGCAGGGCAAGAAAAAAACGGGGATTACGATTATGTATATGGTTGAAAAATTAGATGCAGGAGATATATTGACTCAAGCGGAAGTTATGATCACAGATGAAGACACTGTAGGAACACTGCATGACAAATTAAGTGAAACAGGTGCAAAACTGTTATCGGAAACGATACCGAAGCTCATTAAAGGCGAGCTTAAGCCTATTCCGCAAAATGAAGAGGAAGCGACATATTCCTACAACATCAAAAGAGAACAAGAAAAAATAGACTGGTCAAAAAACGGTGAAGATATATATAACCATATTCGCGGAATGAATCCATGGCCAGTTGCCTATACAACGATGAATCATTCTGTTTTAAAAATATGGCGCGGTGAAAAGGTTCCTGTTAAGGAAACATCTGAACCCGGGACAATTTTAGCAATTTCCAAAGACGGAATTATCGTTTCAACGGGAGATGATACAGCTATAAAGATTACAGAACTTCAGCCTTCGGGGAAAAAGCGGATGACGGCAGAACAATTTTTGCGTGGGGCCGGCTCTCAAATAACGATCGGAACAAAATTAGGAGAAGAGAATGAAGAGTAAAAAAAACATTCGTGAAATAGCTTTAGATCTCCTCGAAACAATTGAAAAGAACCAATCTTACAGCAACTTATTATTAAATAGCAAAATTGAAAGAAATGAAATCGATCAAAAAGATGTCGGGCTTTTGACAGAGTTAACTTACGGAACTCTTCAGCGCCAAATGACTCTCGATTATTTTTTAAAGCCATTTATTAAGAAAAAGCCCGATAGGTGGGTTTTGCATTTATTACGGCTTACACTGTACCAAATGGTCTATTTAGATAAGATCCCTGACCGGGCAGCGATATATGAAGCTGTGGAAATTGCAAAAAAGCGCGGCCATAAAGGGATTGCAAGTATGGTTAACGGTGTATTAAGAAATATACAAAGGCAAGGCCTTCCTCCATTGGAAAATATTAATGATCCGATTGAGCGGTTGGCTATTGAAACGAGTCATCCGGAATGGCTTGTCAAGAGGTGGACAGACCAATTTGGGTTTGAAAAAACAAAAAAAATGTGTGAAACAAATTTAACACCTCCGTTCCAAACAGCAAGAGTCAACGTGACAAAAATCAGCAGAGACGAATGTTTGCAGCTGCTAGAAAATGAAGGCTTCCGTGTCGAAGCTAGCTCGATCATTCCTGAAGCGATAAAATGCTTAAAAGGCAATCTGGCAACTTCCAATGCATTTAAAAATGGTTTGATTACGATTCAGGATGAGAGTTCTATGCTTGTTGCTTATGCACTGAATATCGAAGAAAATTTTACAATTCTTGATGCGGCAGCCGCACCCGGAGGGAAATCTACTCATATCGCTGAAAAACTAAATCAAACCGGTAAAGTCATTTCGCTCGACCTCCATGAACATAAGGTGAAGCTGATTGGCCGAGCTGCTGAACGGCTAGGGCTTGATAATATTGAACTGAAAGTTTTAGATTCAAGGCTTGCGCCTGAACATTTTGCCGCTGAATCATTTGACAGAATACTTCTTGATGCGCCATGTTCAGGACTAGGTGTTATGAGGAGAAAACCTGATTTGAAATATACAAAGACGGAAGAGGATGTATACAAATTAAAACAAGTACAGCAAGATTTGCTTAAATCTGTCGCTCCTCTACTGAAAAAAGGCGGAATTCTTGTCTACAGTACTTGTACTGTTGATCGGGAAGAAAACCATGAAGTTGTCGAAAGTTTTTTAAAGGGAAATAACTTATTTGAAGGTGATGCTACTCTTAAAGATCGAATGCCGGAAGCTGTTAAGCCCCTTGTCGACGATTTTATGCTTCAAATTCTTCCTCAGGATTTTGGGTCGGATGGATTTTATATTGCTTGCTTAAGAAAGAAGGTGTAATCAGTTGGAACAAACAATAGCAACTGAGAAAAATACTGTACAAGAAATGAAGAAACCTTCCATTTATTCATTACAGCTTCACGAATTAAAGGAATGGTTACAAACGCATAACGAAAAGGCTTTTCGTGCTGAGCAAATTTTTGATTGGCTGTACAAAAAAAGAGTTTCTGATTTTGCAGAAATGAGCAACTTGTCAAAAACATTAAGAGAAAAGCTTAAGGAGCATTTTACACTGACAACTTTAAAGACGATTATTAAGCAGACGTCACTTGACGGAACGATCAAATTTTTATTTGAATTGAGTGATGGATTTTCGATTGAAACGGTATTAATGCGCCATAATTATGGAAATTCGGTTTGTGTGACGACACAGGTCGGCTGCAGAATTGGCTGTACATTTTGTGCATCCACACTTGGAGGATTAAAGCGTAATTTAGAAGCAGGGGAAATTGTCGCACAGGTCGTAAAGGTACAACAGGCTCTTGATGAAACGGGAGAACGCGTAAGCTCAATCGTCATCATGGGAATTGGCGAACCTTTTGACAATTATGATCAGATGCTATCGTTTCTAAAAATCGTCAATCATGAAAAAGGGCTAAATATCGGTGCACGCCATATTACTGTTTCAACGAGCGGAATTATACCGAAAATTTATCAGTTTGCTGATGAAAACATGCAAATCAATTTTGCGATTTCGCTCCATGCGCCAAATTCAGAACTAAGAAGCAGGCTGATGCCTATTAATAGAGCTTATAAGCTGCCTGATTTAATGAAAGCTGTGCGTTACTATATTGAGAAAACGGGCAGAAGGGTAAGCTTTGAATATGGATTATTTGGAGGGGTCAATGACCAGGCAGAACATGCCGAAGAACTTGCAAATCTCATTAAAGGCATCAAGTGCCATGTAAACTTGATTCCTGTCAATTATGTTCCTGAAAGAAATTATGTCAGAACCCCGAGAAATCAGATTTTTAAATTTGAGAAAATATTAAAAGAACACGGCATTAACGTAACAATTCGCAGAGAGCACGGTCATGACATAGATGCGGCATGTGGACAACTTCGTGCAAAGGAGCGGAAAGAGGAGACGAGGTGATTGGATGAAAGCTGTTTTTATGACAGACCGCGGAAAAATACGACAGCATAACGAAGATAATGGCGGTATTTATACAAATCGTTCAGGCCAGCGCCTTGCCATCGTCGTTGATGGCATGGGCGGTCATAGGGCCGGCGATGTAGCAAGTGAAATGGCATTGCTTAATTTAAAAGAATTTTGGGAACAATCTGATAGAATTGCCACTGCCGAACAAGCAGAAGAATGGCTGAAGAAGCATATTGAGAAAATCAACCAAATATTGTTTAATCATTCGAAAAGCCATACGGAATGTGAAGGAATGGGAACAACGATTGTTGCTGCAATTAGTACTGACAAATTTTCAACAATAGCCAATATTGGCGACAGCCGCTGTTATATTTTAAACGAAAGCGGGTTTAAGCAGTTAACGGAAGACCATTCTCTTGTTAATGAATTGCTTCGTTCCGGTCAAATATCAAAAGAAGATGCAGAACACCATCCAAGGAAAAACGTCCTTTTAAGGGCACTTGGAACCGAGGAATCTGTTGAAATGGACATTAGAACAATCATCTTTGAAGAAGGAGACATTTTGCTTCTTTGTTCCGACGGTCTTTCCAATAAGGTCAGCCAAGCAGAAATGGAAGATGTTTTAAAGAGCGAACGGAGCTTGGAAGATAAAGCAACTGAATTAATTAAGCTCGCTAATGATTACGGCGGTGAGGATAATATCACCCTTGTCATTGTAGAGTTCTCGGACGGCAGTGAGTTGGTGAATCAAGGATGATTGGAAAAAGAATAAGTGGTCGTTATAAGATTTTGAAAATGATTGGCGGGGGCGGAATGGCTAACGTATATTTAGCCCATGATATGATTCTTGACCGGGATGTTGCCGTGAAAATGCTCCGCCTTGATTTTGCCAATGATGAAGAATTTATTCGGCGTTTTCATCGGGAAGCGCAATCCGCTACAAGCCTGGCTCACCCGAACATTGTCAGCATTTATGATGTGGGTGAAGAGAACGATCTTTATTATATTGTCATGGAATATGTCGACGGCCAAACGTTAAAGCAATACATACTGCAAAATTCGCCCATTCCGACCGAGACTGCACTTGAAATCATGCAACAGCTGACATCTGCAATCTCACATGCCCACCAAAATGATATTGTCCACCGTGACATTAAACCGCATAATATTTTACTTGACAAAAATGGAAATGTAAAAGTTACTGATTTTGGGATCGCGATGGCTTTGAGTGCGACAAGCATCACCCAGACGAATTCAGTGCTCGGCTCCGTTCATTACCTTTCTCCTGAACAGGCAAGGGGAGGTATGGCAAATAAAAAATCAGACATCTATTCTCTTGGAATTGTTATGTTTGAAATGCTTACTGGAAGGCTTCCTTTTTCGGGTGAATCAGCCGTATCGATCGCATTGAAACACTTGCAGTCGGAAACCCCTTCTTTGAAACGATGGAATTCATCTATTCCGCAAAGTGTTGAAAATGTTGTTTTAAAAGCAACAGCGAAAGATCCTTTCCATCGTTACGACAGTGTGGATGAAATGGAAGAAGATATCAGGACCGCTTTGGATCCTGACCGAATAAATGAAGAAAAATTTGTTATACCAAATGATGATGAAGCAACAAAAGCCATTCCAGTTATTACAAAAGACCGGACTTTTGATAATTTTGATGAAACAATTATCCATAGAAAAGATACAAATTCTTCTGTAGAACCACTTCAAAATAAACAAGGAAAAAACGATATAAAAATAGAGAAGAAAAAGAAATGGCCATGGATATTAGTTTCTATATTTATTCTTTTAATGATATCTGGAGTGTTAACTGTTACAGTTGTTCCAAAGCTGCTCTTTCCAGATGAGGTAAAAGTGCCTGATGTGACAGGAATGGATGTAGATAAGGCGAAATCGAAATTGATAGAAGCAAAATTTGTCATTGGGGAAACAAAAAAAATAACCTCTGATGAAATTGATGAAGGCCTTGTTGTAAAAACAGACCCGCAAGCCGGAAAAATGGTGAAAGAAGGAACAACGATTGATATTTATCAAAGCATTGGGAAGAAAAAATTCGAAATGTCTGACTATACAGGACGCCGATATGATGATGTCATCCGTATTCTGGAAAATAAAAGTTTCAAAGATATTTCAAAAAATGATGTTTATGATGATAGTGAACCAGGAACGATTATTGATCAAAATTTTTCTGATGGTGAAGAAGTTGTTCCAGAAGAGACAAGACTGGAATTTACAGTCAGCAAAGGACCGGAATTTATCATTTTAAAGGATTTAAGGGATCTAAATGCGAAGGGGGTCCAGGATTATGCGGATTCTGTCGGATTAAAGGTCGATATGTCGAAGGAAGAATATCATGATACCATTCCGAAGGGCTTTGTCATTTCTCAAGTACCGAAAGCTGGGGCACAATTGGTAAAGGGCGACACGATTACCGTTGTGTTATCGAAAGGAAAGAAAGAAATTCCTCCAAAAACAGTTATTAAAGAAATTACAATCCCATATGAGCCTACTCAAGAGGGACAGCCTCAAGAAGTTCAGATTTATGTTGAAGATATGACTCGAAGCATGGCAGAACCTTATGAAACTTTGTATATTACAGAAACAAAAAAATTGAGTCTTGATTTGATAATAGAGTCTGGAAAAAAAGCCGAATATAAAGTAATTAGAGATAAGAGTGTGCTTATGGATGAAGTCATTCCATATCCTGAAGAGCAATAACAAGGAGTGATGCTATGCCAGAAGGCAAAATTATAAAAGCTTTAAGTGGTTTTTACTATGTTTTGGGCGATGATGGAATCATCCAGTGCCGCGGAAGAGGAGTTTTTAGGAAAAATAAAATTACTCCGTTAGTCGGAGATAATGTTGTTTATCAAGCTGAGAACGAAACCGATGGGTATATTTTGGAGATAAAAGAAAGGAAAAATGAACTTGTAAGGCCTCCAATTGCAAATGTAGATCAGGCCATCTTAGTTTTTTCTGCTGTTGAACCGGATTTTAGCACTGCACTTTTGGACCGGTTTCTTGTTCTCGTTGAGTTCAACAATATTAAGCCAATTATTTGTATTACAAAAATGGATTTAGTTGATGAAGAAAAAGAAGAAAAAATCAATAAGTATGCTTTTGAATACCGAAAAGCAGGCTACGACGTTTTGTTAATATCTTCAAAAAAAGCCATTGGAATCGGCGATTTATTTCCACATTTAGAAGGCAAAATTTCTGTTGTGGCAGGTCAATCAGGTGTAGGAAAATCATCTTTATTGAATGCGCTTAAGCCTGAGCTTGAGCTGAAAACGAATCAAATATCAACCCATCTCGGCAGGGGAAAACATACGACAAGGCACGTCGAATTGATTGAAATTGGTAATGGGCTTGTTGCTGATACGCCCGGATTTAGTTCTCTTGAATTGATTGATATTGAGCCGGAAGACTTGAATTCTTGCTTCCCTGATTTTGCTGTATTAAGTGAAGAATGCAGATTCAGGGGCTGCCTTCATATATCAGAGCCAAAATGTGCGGTTAAGGCTGCAGTTGATGAAGGAAAAATTCCTGCTTATCGTTACGATCACTACAAAGAATTTCTTCAAGAAATCAAAGATAGAAAGCCGAGGTACTAGCGATGATAAAGATTGCACCTTCAATTCTGTCAGCAGATTTTTCAAAACTTGCGGAAGAAATAAAGGATGTCGAACAAGCGGGAGCTGATTACATACATGTCGATGTCATGGACGGTCATTTTGTACCGAATATTACATTCGGGCAGCTTATTGTTGAAGCAATTCGACCTGTTACGAAGCTGCCGCTCGACGTCCATTTAATGATTCAACATCCGGATCAATATATTGAAACATTTGCCAAAGCGGGAGCAGATTACATAACCGTTCATGTGGAGGCTTGTCCTCATCTGCATCGCACCATTCATTTGATAAAGTCATTTGGTGTCAAAGCAGGTGTCGTCCTTAATCCTTCAACTCCTGTTGAAACAATTAAGCATATTATTGATGATGTGGATATGGTATTGCTCATGTCTGTCAATCCTGGTTTCGGGGGACAGAATTTTATTCCAAATGTCATTGAAAAGATTAAACAAGTAAAAGAAATGGCAATTTCAAAAAACTTAAGCGTCGAAATTGAAGTAGACGGCGGAGTGAATAACGAAACAGCAAAACATTGTATTGAAGCCGGAGCAGACGTGTTAGTAGCAGGATCCGCCGTATTTTCGCAAAAAGACCGTAAAAAAGCCATATCTGCTTTAAGAGGATAACACGGGAGCAGTTGGACATCATCTTTATACTTTCTATAAAAGTCAGTCAGTCGAAGGGTTGGCTTCTTATAAAACTTATAAAAATTGATCCTGCCACAGAGCCTGAATTCTGTGGTATTTTTTTAGGAAAACTTGAATTGGCTCATAAATTCCCGAAACTGGCTCATAAATCTTAAAAACTGGCTCATAAATGATCAAAATTATCAGTTTAATTTTTGCAAAGGTGATGATTATGGAGATTAACATTCTGGGTGGAGGGCCTGAAGAGTTATTGCCTGATTTGTCCGAGTTTCAACAGAACGGCAATCTATGGGTAGGAGTAGACAGGGGAGTGTATACACTTTTATCTAAAGGCATTACCCCTTTTATGGCATTTGGGGATTTTGATTCTGTAACAGCAGATGAATTAAAGGAAATCGAAAAACATGTGCACGATTTAAAAAAATTCAAGGCTGAAAAGGATGAAACCGATATGGAATTGGCTTTAAATTGGGCGCTCAGGCAGCGGCCAGAAAAAATTCGGCTTTTTGGAGCAACAGGCGGAAGGCTCGATCATTTTTTGGCCAATGTACAGCTTCTTTTGAAGCCAGTATTAAGAAATATTGAATTAAATATAGAAATAATTGATAAAAAGAATCATATTTCAATAAAATCACCTGGCAGTTATGAAATGAAAATACGCAATGATAGAAAATATGTTTCATTCATCCCGATGTCTCCTTTTGTTAAAGGGCTCACCCTCGAAGGCTTTAAATATCCATTAAAAGATCATTCTATACCAATGGGATCAACTCTATGTGTTAGTAATGAACTTATTAGTGATTATGGTACTTTTTCTTTTAGCGAAGGCATATTAATGGTGATAAGGAGTCAAGATTAAGACACTTGGCCATGAGCAACGCCACAAATTTTGAATATGATGAAAAGTATATGAGATGTAAGGTACAGCGTGAGAGAGTGAGGAGGGACAGTATGAAATTTTATACGATTAAACTGCCGAAATTTTTAGGCGGTCTTGTCCGTGCAATGTTGGGGGCCTTTAAGAAAGGATAATTACGTTATAAAATAGATGAAATCCACTCATTTCTGTTTCCCGGACAGACAACCTTATAAGGAAATAATTTTTAGGCGCCCTCAAGCGGGGTGCTGTTTTATTTTTCAAATGAAAAGAGGCTGACCCTTTGGTTATAGTCAGCCTCTATAATTCTTGATATACACTTACACTCTTTGTACTTTTCCGGATTTAAGAGCTCTTGCAGAAACCCAAACACGTTTAGGCTTTCCGTCTACAAGAATGCGGACTTTTTGAAGGTTTGGACCCCATGTACGCTTGCTTGCGTTCATAGCGTGGGAACGCGAATTACCGGAACGAGTTTTCTTACCAGTGATTACACATTGACGCGGCATATCTATTTCCCTCCTAACTTACAAAGCTGAAACGAATGTTTATGCTTTTATTTGCAATTATTGCCAGAAATAAATCTGACCCGATTTAGAAAAACGCAATTGTCTTGAGTTTTTCTGTTCAATTAAGACACTTTAATAATTTATCATACAAACTGTTTGAATGCAATAGTTGTCATGAAAGCTTTCAAGAAAAAATCCTTGACATAGCTGATATATTCATGTCTTATAATAAGATAGGGCAAGTATGACTTTTAAAAAAATGATCCTTATAGTAAAATGTGTGTAGCCAAGGAGCAAATCCAAAGGGGGAACGTATCATGTCCATTGAACTAAGAACAAAGTACGGGCAAATAGATATTTCGAATGAAGTAATCGCAACAATTGCTGGTGGTGCAGCAATTGACTGCTATGGGATTGTCGGAATGGCTTCGAAAAACCAAATTAAAGATGGTTTGACTGAAATACTGCGAAAAGAAAATTTTACCCGCGGTGTGATCGTTCGCCAGGAAAATGATGAAGTACATATTGACATGTATATTATAGTTAGTTATGGAACGAAAATTTCCGAGGTTGCCCACAACGTACAATCTAAGGTTAAATACACACTTGATAAAACAGTGGGGCTTGCCGTTGACTCGGTAAATATTTACGTTCAAGGTGTTCGTGTAACGAACCCGTAGTGAGGAGGAAAGATTTGTGTCAATAACAGTTTTAGACGGAAAACGTTTCGCCGAAATGGTTATACAGGGCGCTAATCATTTAGCAGCCAATGCAAAAATAGTGGATGCATTAAACGTTTTTCCTGTTCCCGACGGCGATACGGGAACAAACATGAATTTGTCCATGACTTCCGGAGCAAAGGAAGTTAAAAATAATGTACAGGACCATATTGGGAAAGTAGGAACAGCACTTTCAAGAGGTTTGTTAATGGGAGCTCGCGGAAATTCCGGTGTAATATTATCCCAGCTTTTTCGTGGCTTTGCAAAATATATTGAAAATAAATCTCAATTAGATGGGAAAGAATTTGCCGCTGCATTAGAAGCAGGAGTTGAAACTGCATACAAGGCTGTTATGAAACCAGTCGAAGGGACAATCCTAACTGTTGCGAAAGATGCAGCAAAAAAAGCTGTTCAAGTGGCTAAAAAAGAAAAAGATCTTGTTGTCATAATGGACGAAGTTGTGAAAGAAGCAAAAGCTTCTCTTAACAGAACCCCTGACCTTCTTCCTGTTTTGAAAGAGGTAGGAGTTGTTGATAGCGGCGGACAGGGTCTTGTTTTTGTTTATGAAGGATTTCTTTCAGAATTGAAAGGAGAAAAACTTCCTGAATCCGCATCACATCCAAGCATGGAGGAACTCGTAAACGCCGAACACCATAAAAGTGCCCAAAGCCATATGAATACAGAGGATATAAAATATGGCTACTGTACAGAATTCATGGTCAAGTTTGAACAAGAAAAACTGAAAAAAAATCCATTTTCGGAAGAAACTTTCCGTCAAGACTTAAGTAAATACGGAGATTCCTTGCTTGTCATCGCTGATGAAGAGCTTGTGAAGGTACATATTCATTCAGAACAGCCTGGCGAAGTTTTAACATATGGACAAAGGTACGGAAGCCTTATCAATATGAAAATCGAAAATATGCGAGAGCAGCATGCCAACATTGTCGGTGAAACAAAAACACCATTAGTTGCAGAAATGGCGCTACAGAATAAAGAAAAAAGAGAGTATGGAATAGTCACTGTTTCAATGGGATCCGGCATCGCCGAACTATTCCGAAGCATCGGAGCCCATGCCGTCATCGAAGGCGGACAGACAATGAATCCTAGTACAGAGGATATTGTAAAAGCCATTAAAAATGTACATGCAAAGAAAGTCATTATCCTTCCAAACAATAAAAACATTGTAATGGCCGCACAGCAAGCTGCTGAAGTTTCTGAGGAGCAGGTAGTAGTAATCCCTTCCAAAACAGTGCCTCAGGGAATGTCAGCGCTGCTCGCTTTTAATCCGGGAGTGGAACTTGAAGAAAATGAAAAGGCCATGATGGAAGCAATGAAACATGTAAAAACAGGGCAAATCACGTTTGCTGTACGCGATACAAATATAGACGGTCTAGAAATCGAAAAAGATGATTTTATGGGCATTGCTGATGGAAAAATTGTTATTAAGAGCAAAGATAAAGTGAAAGCAGCAAAGGAGCTGCTTAACCATATGCTTGATGAAGAGGCAGAAATCTTGACAATTTTAACAGGTGAAGATGCTAAAGAAGAAGAAGTAGCCAAGCTTGTTGAATATATTGAAAGTAAGTATAAAGATATTGAAATTGAAGTTCATGACGGCGGACAGCCACTTTATTCATTCATATTTGCGATTGAATGAGATGGAAATAGAAGGGGTTATCCCTTCTATTTCCATGTTATAAGAGAAAAGGAGAAAATTAACATGAAATATAAAAGTGTTTTTGATATTATCGGCCCTATCATGATTGGTCCATCAAGTTCCCACACTGCCGGGGCAGCAAGAATAGGACGGGTGGCAAGAAGTCTTTTTGGCCGCGAACCGAAATGGGCAAAAATATCTTTTTATGGCTCGTTTGCCCAAACTTATAAAGGCCATGGGACTGATGTTGCGATTGTAGGCGGCCTTCTCGATTTTGATACTTTTGATGAGCGAATTATAAAATCACTCGAAATTGCAAAAGAGAAAGGTATAAACATTGAGTTTATTGAAGAAACTGCCGTTACCGATCATCCGAATACAGCAAGAATTAGAATCGGAGATGATCAAGGCGATTTAGAACTTGTCGGGATATCGATTGGCGGAGGAAAAATTGAAATTATTGAATTAAATGGTTTTAAGTTAAAGCTGTCAGGCCATCACCCGGCAATCCTTGTTGTTCATAATGACCGATTCGGAGCAATAGCGGCAGTATCAAACATTCTTGCAAATCATCAATTGAATATAGGCCATATGGAAGTTTCTCGAAAGGAAAAAGGGAAGCTTGCATTAATGACGATAGAGGTTGATCAAAACATTGACCAACATGTGATCCAAGAAATAGAAAAATTACCAAACATTATCAAGGTAACAAAAATTGTTGATTAAGGTTGCATGATTATGGTAGCGCTTACAAATGTTAGTTTTAGCGGTATAACAAGGAGGAAAAACACTCATGTTCCGAAATGTAGCTGAACTGGTAGAACTTGCTGTTCGTCAAAATAAAAAAATTTCCGAAATCATGATTGAACAAGAAATGGAAGTGACCGGCCGATCAAGAGAAGAGATTATAGCCCAGATGGAAAAAAACCTTGCCGTAATGGAACAAGCGGTTGAAAAAGGACTAAAAGGAGTTATGTCGCATTCAGGTTTGACCGGCGGCGATGCTGTTTTATTGCAAAAGTATATTGAAAAAGGGAATTTTTTGTCAGGGGAAACGATTCTAGATGCAGTAAGCAAAGCTGTTGCAACGAATGAAGTAAATGCTGCAATGGGGACCATTTGCGCAACTCCGACTGCCGGTTCAGCTGGTGTAGTTCCCGGGACATTGTTTGCTGTAAAGAATAAATTAAATCCAACAAGAGAACAAATGGTTGCATTTCTTTTTACGGCAGGTGCATTTGGGTACGTAGTTGCAAACAATGCTTCCATTTCAGGTGCTGCTGGCGGATGCCAGGCAGAAGTCGGGTCTGCTTCAGGAATGGCAGCAGCTGCAATCGTAGAAATGGCCGGAGGAACTCCTGAACAATGTGCAGAAGCAATGGCCATAACATTAAAAAATATGCTAGGATTAGTATGTGACCCGGTGGCTGGTTTAGTTGAAGTTCCATGTGTAAAGCGAAACGCTATGGGAGCAGCTAATGCGATGGTCGCTGCGGATATGGCTTTAGCTGGCATTAAAAGCCGAATTCCGTGTGATGAGGTCATTGACGCCATGTTTAAAATTGGCCAATCGATGCCAACGGCACTTAAAGAAACAGCACAGGGAGGTTTGGCGGCAACTCCGACAGGTCAGAAGCTTCAAGCGAAGATCTTCGGAATACCGCTTAATTAAAGTGAATGATAAGCTAAATCAATCTGTAACTGCGATAAAAGGTATTGGTGAAGAAACTGCTCAAATGTTAGCGGAGATGAATATTTTTACGGTTAACGATCTATTTGAACATTTTCCATATCGCTATGAAGATTATCGGCTTCGGGATTTAGCTGAAGTGAAGCATGAGGAAAGAGTAACAGTAGAAGGGAAGGTTCATAGCGAGCCTTCTCTTGTCTATTATGGCAGAAAAAAATCGAAGTTAACAATCAGGTTATTAGTTAATAGATACTTAATACAGGTCATCTTTTTTAATCAGCCTTATTTAAAAAATAAGATTGCCATCAATGACACCATTACTATAACGGGTAAATGGGACCAACACAGGCAAACGATTACGGCGAGCAGCATCCAAATGGGTCCTTATTCAAAGACAAAAGAATTTGAACCTGTCTATGCGGTGAAAGGAAAAATAACGGTTAAAGGCTTCAGAAGATTTATGAATCTTGCTTTCTCTCAATTTGGAGAATATATTCATGAGACCCTTCCCCTTTCTTTATTAAAAAAATACAAACTTATGAATCGCAGAGATGCTTTTAAGATGATGCATTTTCCTTTGACGAGTGAAGATGTTAAGCAGGCAAGACGCCGATTTGTTTATGAAGAATTTTTATATTTTCAATTAAAAATGCAGGCCCTTAGAAAGTTTGAACGGGAAAACTCGATCGGAGTTATTCAAAAATACGATTTGAAAAAGGTAAAACAATTTATTTCTTCTCTGCCTTTTTCGTTGACAAAAGCCCAAAAAAGGGTAACGAATGAAATTCTTTCTGACATGAAATCTCCGTTCCGTATGAATCGTCTTCTACAGGGCGATGTCGGTTCTGGAAAGACGGCGGTGGCAACAATTGCTCTTTTTGCATGTGTTACGGCAGGGTTTCAGGGTGCTTTAATGGTTCCTACTGAAATTTTAGCGGAACAGCATGCTGAATCGATTACAAGATTGCTAGAGCCGTTCGGGATTCGTTGTGAATTGCTGACAAGTGCCATAAAAGGCAAGCGCCGCCGGGAGATTTTACAGTTATTGCAAGCTGGAGAGATTGATGTATTAATCGGAACGCATGCACTTATCCAAGATGAAGTGCATTTTCATAAGCTTGGACTCGTCATTACGGATGAACAGCATCGTTTCGGAGTTGAACAAAGAAGGATTCTTAGAGAAAAAGGAGAGAATCCGGATGTTCTATTTATGACAGCTACCCCGATTCCTAGAACTTTGGCGATTACAGTCTTTGGAGAGATGGATGTTTCAGTTATTAATGAAATGCCTGCAGGGAGAAAAACAATCGAAACGTATTGGGCAAAGCACGAGATGCTTGACCGCATCCTCGCTTTTATGGAAAAAGAACTTTCAAAAGGGCGGCAGGCTTATGTGATTTGTCCGTTAATAGAAGAATCGGAAAAGCTTGATGTTCAAAATGCGATTGATGTATACAATCAATTAACTGGCTATTTTCAAGGTCGATATAGAGTAGGGCTGATGCATGGCAGGCTGCATTCTGAAGAAAAAGAAGCAGTCATGAAAGCTTTCAGTAAGAATGAAGTTCATATCCTTGTTTCAACAACTGTCATTGAAGTTGGCGTCAATGTTCCGAATGCTACTGTGATGGTTATTTATGATGCAGAACGCTTTGGGCTTGCCCAGCTCCACCAGCTTCGCGGCAGGGTTGGAAGAGGCAGTGAACAATCTTATTGTATTTTGCTTGCCGATCCAAAAACGGAAGTTGGAAAAGAAAGAATGCGGATTATGACAGAAACAAATGACGGTTTTGTGCTCAGCGAAAAAGACCTTGAACTTCGCGGACCGGGTGACTTTTTTGGCAAAAAACAAAGTGGGCTTCCGGAATTTAAAGTTGCTGACATGGTCCATGACTACAGGGCGCTTGAAACGGCGAGAAATGATGCTGCAAGACTGATTCAAATGAAAGAATTTTGGGAGTTCCCTGAATATGCCTGCCTACGAAACCATCTATATCAATCCGGTGCTTTATCAGGCGAAAAACTTGATTAACATGGATAGGAGGAGTCATTATTGCTGCCTCCTTTTTTTACTTTTTAAGGAAAGTTTATTTTTGTTAAAGCAGAAAAAAGTTTTTAGATTAATTTAGTAGTCTAGCTCCAGCGCCTAGCCCCTCGAGGTCGCTTCGGTCCTGCTGATGAAGTCAAAAAGCGACTTCATCAGCAGGACCTCCAGCGCTTGTCGGGGCTAACCAAGGCGCTTGCGCATTTCTTATTGCAATATGAATTTTAAAATTATATACTACTATTAGTACCTAGTCTTAATATCTATCGGATGGTGTAAACAATGAGGCGAAGCAAGAAAGAACGGCAGCAGTTGTTATCTGAAACAATTAAGGAAAATCCGTTTGTAACAGATGAGGAATTAGCAGAAAAATTTTCTGTAAGTGTCCAGACCATTCGATTGGACAGGCTGGAGCTGTCGATTCCTGAGTTAAGAGAACGAATAAAAAGTGTTGCTGAAAAGCGCTTTGAAAATGAAGTAAGATCACTTCCGATTGAAGAAGTAATCGGTGAGATTATTGATATAGAATTAGATAAAAGCGCCATTTCCATTTTTGATGTGAAAAAGGAACATGTATTCAGCAGGAATAAAATCGCGAGAGGACATCATTTGTTTGCTCAGGCCAATTCTCTGGCCGTTGCTGTTATCAATGATGAATTGGCTTTAACAGCAAAAGCGAATATTCAGTTTACGAGATCGGTTAAAGAAAACGAGCGGGTTATTGCAAAAGCAAAAGTAACAAAAATTGATCAGGAAAGCGGCCGAACATTTGTAGAAGTGAATAGTTATGTCAATAATGAACTTGTGTTCAAAGGCCAGTTTGAGATGTTCCGGTCAAAAAATAAAAAAGGATGATACTTACATGAAATTGGCAATCGATGCAATGGGAGGCGACCATGCCCCTAAAGAAATTGTGCTTGGAGCATTGAAAGCGGTAAACGCTTTTCATGATATACATATTACTCTTGTCGGTGATGAGCAGAAAATCAGAGAGTATTTAAATGATCATGAAAGAATTGAAGTTCATCATACAGATGAAGTCATTTTAGGTACTGATGAACCGGTACGGGCAGTAAGAAGAAAAAAGAATGCTTCCATGGTGGTTGCTGCAAAACTGGTAGCAGATGGACATGCGGATGCGTGCATTTCTGCAGGCAATACGGGAGCTCTGATGGCAGCTGGACTTTTTGTTGTTGGACGAATTAAAGGAATTGAACGACCGGCATTGGCGCCAACTTTACCGACCATTGGCGGTGAAGGATTCATAATGCTCGATGTCGGCGCCAACGCTGACGCTAAGCCTGAGCACCTTCTTCAATATGCGATCATGGGTTCAATCTATAGTGAAAAGGTAAGAGGAATTTCCAAACCGAGAGTTGGCCTCCTTAATATTGGGACAGAAGAAAAAAAAGGAAATGAATTAACAAAGCAATCTTTTGAATTGCTGCATAATGCCGATATTCATTTTATCGGGAACGTAGAAGCACGCGACTTATTGGAAGGAGCTGCTGATGTTGTCGTCACTGATGGATTTACAGGAAATATGGTGTTAAAGACGATTGAAGGAACTGCATTGTCACTGTTTAAAATGCTAAAAAGCGCTTTGACGGCAAGTATAAAAAGCAAGCTGGCAGCAGCAGTCCTAAAGCCTGACTTAGTTAAGCTTAAAAGCAAAATGGATTACTCTGAGTATGGCGGTGCCGGTTTATTTGGCTTGAAGGCACCGGTTATAAAAGCGCATGGTTCCTCAGATGCGAATGCAGTTTTTCACGCCATCCGCCAGGCGCGGGAAATGGTTAATAAAAATGTAACAGGCACAATAATAGAAACAATAGAATTCAAGCTGCCGCAATTCCAAGATGAACGTTGAAAGGGGATTCTTCATGGGTAAAATTGCATTTCTTTTTCCAGGACAAGGTTCGCAAACTGTCGGTATGGGCAAAGCTCTTGCTGAATCCGACAGCACTATTATGGAAATCTTTGAGCGAGCCGACGAAACTTTAAACTTTAAGTTATCAAACATTATTTTTGAAGGCCCGCAGGAAGAACTAACATTAACAACAAATGCCCAGCCTGCTTTATTAACAACGAGTATTGCCATTCTTCAATATTTTAAAAAGTCCGGAATCAACCCCGATTTTGTTGCCGGACATAGTCTTGGAGAGTATTCAGCACTTGTTGCTGCAGGGGCTTTTTCATTTGAAGAAGGCGTCCGGGCTGTCAGAAAAAGAGGAGAATATATGGAGGAAGCCGTTCCAAACGGAGAAGGAACAATGGCAGCCGTACTTGGTCTAGACCGCGAAACCCTAACAGAAGTAACTGCTTCAGTAACGGCGGCCGGACATACTGTTCAGCTAGCCAATTTGAATTGTCCGGGACAAATTGTGATTTCCGGCTCAAAACAAGGTGTTGAATTAGCTGGCCAAAAAGCAAAAGAAAAAGGCGCAAAAAGGGTCATTCCATTGGAAGTAAGCGGACCGTTCCATTCAGTCTTAATGAAACCTGCTGCTGAAAAATTTCAATCGGTGCTCAATGAAATGAGCATCAAGGATGCAAAGGTGCCTGTTATTTCAAATGTAACAGCTAACCCAATGACAGCTGCTTCTGAAATAAAGGAAAAGCTCATTGAACAATTATATTCTCCAGTATTATGGGAAGATTCTGTCCGTAAAATGATTGAACTCGGTGTAGACACATTTATTGAAATGGGTCCCGGAAAAGTATTAACAGGTCTTGTAAAAAAAGTTGAACGATCTGTTAAAACATTTGCAGTATCTGATGAAGACAGCTTTAAAGCTGTGATCGAAGTGATGAAGGAGGAATTCTAATGAAATTAGAAGGAAAAGCGGCCCTTGTAACAGGGGCTTCTAGAGGAATAGGGCGTGAGATTGCACTTGAATTGGCAAGACAAGGGGCGGATGTAGCAGTTAATTATTCAGGAAGCGAAGCAAAAGCGAATCAGGTAGTCGAAGAAATTAAAGCACTTGGCAGAAATGCTTTTGCTGTTCAATGCAATGTTGCTGATTCAGAATCTGTTTCAAACATGGTGAAAGTGACAATTGAAACTTTTGGAAAGTTGGACATCCTTGTAAATAACGCAGGAATTACAAAAGATAACCTTTTGATGAGGATGAAGGAAGAGGAATGGGATGAAGTAATTAATATAAATCTTAAAGGTGTCTTTCTTTGCACAAAGGCTGTCACTAGACAGATGATGAAACAGCGAAGCGGGAGAATTATAAATATTTCTTCCATAGTCGGCGTCAGCGGAAATCCCGGGCAGGCAAATTATGTGGCGGCAAAATCGGGTGTCATTGGATTAACAAAAACAGCTGCCAAAGAACTGGCTTCCAGAGGAATCACGGTTAACGCAGTTGCACCTGGCTTCATAACGACTGATATGACTGACAAATTGGCTGATGACATTAAAGCCGAAATGCTGAAACAAATTCCTCTGGCAAAATTAGGCGAACCGAGTGATGTTGCAAAAGTAGTTGCATTTCTTGCCTCTGACGACAGCCGTTACATGACAGGCCAGACTCTGCACGTTGACGGCGGTATGGTCATGTAATAAAAAAATGATCAAAAATACAAGAGAAGCATTTATTATTTTTTTAAAATGCAATATAATGGCTTGAGGGGAGGTGAACAAGCATGGCAGATGTATTAGAACGTGTTACAAAGATCATTGTAGATCGCCTTGGTGTTGATGAATCTCAAGTGACTCTTGAGGCATCTTTTAAAGATGATCTTGGTGCCGATTCCCTTGATGTAGTTGAACTTGTTATGGAATTAGAGGACGAGTTCGAAATGGAAATTTCTGACGATGATGCTGAAAAAATTGCTACAGTGGGTGACGCTGTAAATTACATAAAAAGCCGAATGTAATCGTTGGAACAAAGAAAAGCTCCGTGTAATGCGGGGCTTTCTTCTATAAAGTGAAGCAATGTGTAAATTAATAGCAAGGTGGAGGCACTATGCGCAAAAATAAAGATAATCAGAAAAGAACATTACGCGCAAAAGATAAACAATTTAAAGAGTTTCAAGAAAGAATTGGAATTAATTTTGAAGATGAGAAATTGCTAAAACAAGCATTTACCCATTCATCCTATGTGAATGAGCATCGCAAAAAGCCATATGAAGACAATGAAAGGCTTGAATTTTTAGGAGATGCAGTACTAGAGTTAACTGTTTCACAATTTCTTTTTAAAAAATACCCGATGATGAGTGAAGGAGAGCTTACGAAATTGCGGGCGGCAGTCGTATGCGAACCATCTTTGGTCTCTTTTGCCAATGAACTTTCATTTGGAGAGCTGGTTTTACTTGGCAAAGGGGAAGAAATGACCGGAGGAAGAGAAAGGCCTGCTCTCCTTGCTGATGTTTTTGAGGCCTTCATCGGCGCTTTATATCTGGATAAAGGAATTGAAACAGTTACAAAGTTTTTAGAGATGGTTGTATTTCCTAAAATTAATGCCGGTGCTTTTTCTCATGTGATGGATTACAAAAGCCAGCTTCAAGAACTTGTTCAAAGGGACGGTGCAGGGACGATTGAATATCGGATTTTACAAGAAAAAGGTCCGGCTCATAATCGGGAATTCGTTTCCCTTGTTACACTCAACAAAGTGGAATTAGGGACAGGAACAGGCCGGTCCAAGAAAGAAGCAGAACAGCATGCTGCCCAAATGGCACTGGAAAAGCTTAAAGCACATTTAGAAGGCAACTCATTAGAAGAGTGACTATATGATTAGGTGGGATAAGAAGTGTTTCTAAAGCGATTGGATGTGGTCGGCTTTAAGTCGTTTGCAGAACGAACAGCCGTAGATTTCGTTCCCGGTGTGACAGCTGTGGTAGGACCAAACGGAAGCGGGAAAAGCAATATAACGGACGCCATTCGCTGGGTGCTAGGTGAACAGTCGGCAAAATCCCTCCGCGGTGCAAAAATGGAAGATATTATATTTGCGGGCAGCGATTCCAGAAAACCGCTAAACTTTGCAGAGGTTACATTAACACTTGATAACGAAGACCAGTTTTTGCCTATCGAATATAATGAAGTCAGTATAACAAGAAGAGTGTACCGTTCCGGAGAAAGTGAATTTTTTATTAACAAACAAGCTTGCCGTTTAAAAGATATTATCGATTTATTTATGGATACAGGGCTTGGCAGAGAAGCATTCTCCATTATTAGCCAGGGGAAGGTCGAAGAAATTTTAAACAGCAAGGCGGAAGACAGACGCACGATTTTTGAAGAAGCTGCAGGTGTGTTGAAATATAAATCAAGAAAGAAAAAGGCTGAAGCAAAGTTAACAGAAACGCAGGAAAACTTAAATCGTGTAAATGACATAATGCATGAACTTGAAAGCCAGATTGAGCCCTTAAAAATTCAGGCTTCCATTGCAAAAGAATACTTGGAGAAAAAAGAAGAACTAGAAAAATTTGAAATTGCGCTTACCGTTTATGAAATAGAAGATCTTCATGCACAATGGGAACAGTTGTCGAAACAGCTGGAACAACATCAGAAAGATGAACTAAAGCTGTCTTCAGATCTTCAAGTAAAAGAAGCAAAAATCGAAGAGATCCGTGATCATATAGCTGCGATTGATGAATCAATCAGTGAGCTGCAAACTGTTCTTCTTCATGCGAGTGAAGAGCTTGAAAAATTGGAGGGGCGAAAAGAAGTATTAAAAGAAAGAAAGAAAAATGCTTCACAAAACAAGGAACAGCTTGAAAAAAACATGGAAGAATTAACCGCAAAGCTGGAAATTCTGAAAAAGCAAAAAAGAGAGCAAGAAACTGCAGCTGCGAGACTTTCGCAGGAAATAAAGCAGCTAGAACAAAAACTGCTTGAAAAACAAGAGCAATTAAAATTATTTACTGAAAACATTGATGAAAAAATAGAATCGTTAAAAAGTGATTACATTGAACTCTTAAATGAACAGGCTAGCGCCAAAAACGAACTTCTCTATATTGAGCAGCAGCTTGAACAGCAAAATGCAAGAAATAAGAGAATAGACAATGAGAATGAAAAATTTCTTGATGAACGAAGGAAAATTCAAGAAAGAAAAAAGGAAGTTATGTCTTCTCTGAACGATGCGAAAAAAAGGCTCGAAAATCATGTCCATTTCTATATGGAAGAGCAAAAAAAACTTGAGGCTCTAAAAAATAATTATCAAAAGCAGGAAAAGACGCTTTATCAAGCATATCAATATTTGCAACAAGCGAAATCCCGCAAAGATATGTTAGAAGAAATGGAAGAAGAGTATTCCGGGTTTTTTCAAGGTGTCAAGGAAGTTTTAAAAGCCCGCCAGTCTAAACTTCAAGGCATCATAGGTGCTGTAGCAGAACTAATCCGCGTTCCAAAGGAATACGAGGTTGCGATTGAAACAGCTCTTGGAGGAGCAATGCAGCATATCGTCGTTGATTCGGAACAAAGCGGGAGAGCGGCGATTCAATTTTTAAAAAAGAATTCTTATGGAAGAGCGACGTTCCTTCCGGTAAATGTCATTAAAGGAAAACAGCTGTCTTCTGCACAAATGAAGGCTATTGAAAATCATCCTTCTTTTGTGGGCGTTGCAGCGAATTTAGTCCAATATGACAGCAAGTATGAAAATATTATTTTAAATCTTTTAGGACATGTAGTTATTGCGAAAGATTTAAAAAGCGCGAATGAAATGGCTAAGTTATTACAATATAGATACCGTATCGTCACGCTGGAAGGCGATATTGTAAATCCTGGCGGTTCGATGACAGGAGGTGCAGCTAAACAAAAAACAAATTCTCTTTTAAGCAGAAAAGGAGAACTTGAAGAATTAAAGGCAAAGTTAACAGAGATGGAACTAAAAACAGAGAAACTGGAATCTCATGTGAAACGCCTTAAAGAAGACATTCAGCTACTTGAAAACAAGCTTGAAGATATGAGAAAAATAGGAGAGGCGCTCCGCTTTAAGGAACAGTCATACAAGGTTGAACTGCGTGAAGTTGAAATGGCCGAAAAGAATATTAATGAACGGCTGGCCCTTTACGATATGGATAAGGTTCAGTATAAAGAAGAGTTGGAAAAGCTGCTATCGAGAAAAAAAGAGCTTTTAATGAAGCTTGATTCGTATGTTTCTTCAATTTCTGATCTGGATAAAGAGATTTCTGTATTGACCGAACGCAAAAATCATGAAATCGTTTCAAAGGAGACAATTGCAACTGAAATCTCCGATCTTAAAGCTGAATTTGCTGCAAAAAAACAAGAGCTCCGTCATGCAAAAGAAAAGATTGAGAGAATTGTCGCAGATTTAGCAGAAACCGAAAAAAAGCTTGCAGCCTATCAAGAGGACTTGGAGCTTCTTTCATCAGAGATGACAGACAGTTCTTCTGGAGAAGTTCAGCTGGAAGAAGCTGCAAAACGTAAATTGCAGGATAAAGATGAAACAATGAAACTCATCTCTTCAAGACGTGAAGAACGAATGAAGTTACAGGCTGAGTTGGAAGATGCGGAGATCGAAGTAAAAGAACTTAAACGTCAACACAGAGGCCTTGTTGTTGTATTAAAAGATGAAGAAGTAAAATTAAACAGGATTGATGTCGAGCTCGAAAACAGACTGGCCCATCTTCGGGAAGAGCATCTCCTCACCTTTGACGGTGCTAAAGAACAATTTCCTCTAACAATACCTCTTGAGGAAGCCCGAAAAAAAGTAAAACTTCTTAAGCTTGAAATAGAGGAATTGGGAACCGTGAACCTTGGTGCAATTGAAGAATATGAAAGGGTTTCTGAACGCTATGAATTTTTGTCGGAACAGAAGAGAGACTTACAGGAAGCGAAAGATACTTTGTTACAGGTCATCGATGAAATGGATGAAGAAATGAAAAAACGTTTTGAACAGACCTTTAATGGAATTCGCACTCATTTTGAATCCGTATTTAGAGCTTTATTCGGTGGAGGAAGAGCCGATTTAAAATTAACTGATCCGGATGACCTGTTAAATACCGGAATTGAAATTGTGGCCCAGCCGCCAGGGAAAAAATTGCAAAATCTCGGGCTTTTATCTGGCGGAGAAAGGGCGTTGACTGCCATCGCTTTGCTTTTTTCGATACTTAAAGTCCGTCCTGTTCCATTCTGCATACTGGATGAAGTGGAAGCTGCGCTTGACGAAGCTAATGTAACCCGTTTTAGCCAGTATTTAAAAAGATACAGCTCTGAAACTCAATTTATTGTGATAACTCATAGAAAAGGCACGATGGAAGGTGCAGATGTCCTCTATGGTGTAACGATGCAGGAATCCGGAGTTTCTAAGCTTGTTTCCGTAAGGCTTGCGGAAACGAACGATTTTCTACAAACATCTTGATATCCCTTATTAGCTAGTTAACTGCTGAAATTGATTACGAAGAAAAGGAAGTGAAGAAATGAGTTTCTTCAAGAAATTAAAAGAAAAGATCACGAAACAAACAGACAGTGTTACAGAGAAGTTTAAAGAAGGATTAGCGAAGACACGGGACAGTTTTGCTGGAAAGGTAAATGATCTTGTTGCACGCTACCGTAAAGTAGATGAAGAGTTTTTTGAGGAGCTTGAAGAAATTCTCATTCAAGCCGATGTTGGTTTTGATACCGTAATGGAATTAATTGACGAATTAAAAATGGAAGTAAAACGCCGCAACATTCAGGACCCGAATGAAATGCAGGCAGTCATCTCTGAAAAGCTTGTCGATATTTACAAAGGTGAAGAAGAAGGAACTTCTGAATTAAATCTTCAGGAAGACGGCCTCACTGTGATTCTTTTTGTTGGCGTCAATGGTGTTGGAAAAACAACGACGATTGGAAAGCTTGCCCATAAATTTAAATCGGAAGGAAAAACAGTATTAATGGCAGCAGGGGACACTTTCCGAGCCGGTGCCATTGAACAACTTGAGGTTTGGGGAGAGCGTGTCGGTGTTGAAGTCATTAAACAGGGAGCAGGTTCAGATCCTGCTGCTGTGATGTATGATGCGATCCGAGCCGCAAAATCTCGAAAAGCTGATATTTTGCTTTGCGACACTGCAGGAAGGCTTCAAAATAAAGTGAACTTAATGAAGGAATTAGAAAAAGTGAAGCGGGTTATAGAACGGGAAATTCCCGGAGCACCGCATGAAGTTCTGCTTGTCGTTGATGCTACGACAGGACAAAATGCAATGATCCAGGCCAAAACTTTCAAAGAGGCTACAAATGTTACGGGAATTGTCTTAACAAAACTTGATGGAACAGCTAAAGGCGGAATAGTCCTTGCGATTCGAAACGAACTGAACATTCCGGTAAAATTTGTCGGCCTCGGTGAAAAAATGGATGATCTTCAAGTATTTGATGCAGAAAAATATGTTTATGGTTTATTTGCAAATCTCATTGATAAGGAAACGGTTTAATAATAGGAAATTCCGTTTGAATTCGGGAAGTATCCTAATTTACAAAAGTTGATGTAAAGATATTTCCTTGACATGATCCAGAGGTCTGTGTAAACTGTTTTTGTAAAGGCTTTTCACTTAACAAGGGGGGATGAGCGGTGCTTGAAAAAACAACGCGGATAAATTATTTGTTTGATTTTTATCAATCGTTGTTAACTCCAAAGCAGCGCAGTTACATGTCCTTATATTATTTGGACGATTACTCCCTCGGCGAGATTGCCGAAGAATATGATGTTAGCCGTCAGGCGGTGTACGATAACATCAAAAGGACTGAAGCAATGCTCGAAGAGTATGAGGAAAAGCTGTTATTATTTCAAAAATTTCAAGAGCGAAGCAAACTGATTTCCAAAATGAAAGAGCTGATAAATGAAGATCATTCGTCTAACCGTGCTCTTTTGGATCTTATCTCCGAGCTTGAGAAATTAGATTAGGAGGCGGCATGAATGGCATTTGAAGGATTGGCCGACCGACTGCAAAAGACAATTCAAAAGATCCGCGGAAAAGGAAAAGTAACCGAAGCGGATGTAAAAGAAATGATGCGCGAAGTTCGTCTTGCCCTTTTAGAAGCAGACGTAAACTTTAAAGTCGTCAAAGAATTTGTGAAAAAGGTCAGTGAACGCGCCGTAGGCCAAGAAGTAATGAAAAGCTTAACACCGGGCCAGCAAGTCATAAAAGTCGTCAAAGAAGAACTGACCGAATTAATGGGTGGAGAGCAAAGCAAAATAGCTGTTTCAAACCGCCCGCCCACCGTCATCATGATGGTTGGACTGCAAGGAGCAGGAAAAACAACGACAACAGGGAAATTGGCCAATTTGCTTCGGAAAAAATATAACCGAAAGCCAATGCTCGTTGCGGCTGATATTTACCGTCCTGCGGCGATAAAACAGCTTGAGACCTTGGGCAAACAGCTGAATATACCTGTTTTTTCACTCGGTGACCAAGTGAGCCCTGTGGAAATTGCAAGACAGGCAATCGCGAAAGCAAAAGAAGAGCATCATGACTATGTTTTAATTGATACTGCGGGCCGTCTGCATGTCGACGAAGCATTAATGGCTGAATTAAAAGAAATGAAAGAAATTGCCAAACCGGATGAAATTTTTCTCGTTGTCGATGCAATGACAGGGCAAGATGCTGTAAACGTAGCCCAGAGCTTTAACGAACAACTCGGATTGACGGGCGTCGTTTTAACCAAGCTTGATGGAGATACACGGGGCGGTGCTGCGTTATCCATTCGTGCTGTTACTCAAACTCCCATTAAGTTTGTCGGTTTAGGAGAAAAAATGGATGCTCTTGAGCCGTTCCATCCGGAAAGAATGGCTTCAAGAATTCTAGGGATGGGCGATGTGCTCACATTAATTGAAAAAGCCCAAGCTACCGTTGATGAAGAAAAAGCAAAAGAACTCGAAAAGAAGTTTCGAACAGCTTCATTTACGCTTGATGATTTTCTTGAACAGCTCGGCCAAGTTCGAAAAATGGGGCCGCTTGAAGAGCTTCTGAAAATGATGCCAGGTGCTAATAAGATTAAGGGTCTAAACAATTTAACGATCGATGAAAAGCAGATCGCACATGTTGAGGCGATCATCAAATCAATGACAAAGGAAGAAAAGATCCATCCGGAAATCATTAACGCCAGCAGGCGGAAACGGATTGCAAAAGGCAGCGGAACGACCATTCAGGAAGTCAACCGGCTGTTGAAGCAATTTGAGGAAATGAAGAAAATGATGAAACAAATGACCGGAATGCAGCAAAAAGGAAAAAGAAAAGGCGGCTTCAAGTTGCCGTTTAATCCTTTTTAACTTGGCTTCATTCGTATTTGTTGTGTGTTAAGAAAAAAACCTTTACAAAATGTATTTCTGTTTGATATTATAATATCTTGTGTGAAACTATTCGGAGGTGCTTATTTAATATGGCAGTAAAAATTCGTTTAAAACGTATGGGAGCTAAAAAATCTCCTTTTTATCGTATTGTAGTAGCTGATTCTCGTTCTCCTCGTGACGGTCGTTTCATTGAAACTGTGGGTACTTACAATCCTGTTACTGAGCCAGCTCAAATCGAAATCAATGAAGAATTGGCTCTTAAATGGTTGCAAAACGGTGCAAAACCATCAGACACAGTTCGCAATCTTTTCTCTAAACAAGGAATCATGGAAAAATTCCATAACGCTAAAAACAGCAAGTAATTGCAGTTGAAATGAAGGAATTAATTGAAACAATTGTTAAGCCCCTTGTTGATTTTCCGGAAGATGTTCAAGTGGATGTCCTTGAGGAGGATCATCGCGTAACCTATCAGCTTTCTGTCAACAAGAATGACATGGGGAAAGTAATCGGAAAGCAAGGGCGCGTTGCAAAGGCGATTCGAACTGTTGTCTATGCAGCAGGATCATCACAACAAAAGAAGATATTTCTAGAGATCAGTGAATAGATGGAAGAGCTTCGCGTCTAAATTAGGCGTTGCAGCTTTATAATCATCACTAGCAACTAGTTCAAAAAGAAGGAGGGGTGACCCCTCCTTTTTTTCAATAAAATGAAACTTTTTTAAGCAGCGCGGACAAATTGTTATAAGGAGGCGCCAAAGTGAAAATTCTCCAAACTGTTGTGGTGAAGCAAATTTTAACCGAAAACAGCCGAAACGAGTTGCTGGAAAAATATCGTTCAAAAAAACGGCAGCTTGAAAAAGAAACAGACCAGCTGCGTTTTGAATTGCGAAAGTTCGAGAAATCAAAAAAGTTCCAGCCCGAAAATGTAAGAAAACACTTTGAAAAAGAGATCCAAATGAGGCAGGAAAAAATAAAACTGTTGGATTTTCAATGTGAACAATTACATATGCTGCCATTAGGAAGCGAACTAAAGGAAACAGAAGTGCAAGCACTTATTGATGTGAATGTAGGCGACCGTTGGGACGAGCTGGTAAATGGAAAGACGATTATCATTAAAGATGGGATTGTAGCAGAAATTCGTGAGAGGTGATCGACTCAATGGGTAAATGGTTCAATGTCGGTAAAATCGTCAATACACACGGAATCAAAGGAGAAGTCAGGGTGATTTCCATAACCGATTTTGCCGATGAACGTTATAAACCCGGCAATACTTTATATTTATTTATGCCGGATTCAAAAGAGCCGATAGAATTAGTTGTAAATAGCCATCGCACTCATAAATCGTTCGATTTATTAACTTTCAAGGGATATGAAAGCATCCAAGAGGTTGAAAAGATGAAGGGCGGCATTTTGAAAATTTCCGAAAGCCAGCTTAAGCCCTTGGAAGAAGGAGAATATTATTTTCATGAGATTATCGGTTGTCTTGTTTATACGACATTCGGTGAAGAAATTGGAAAGATTAAAGAGATTCTTACTCCTGGAGCCAACGATGTTTGGGTGGTAAAAGATAAGGATGGTAAAGAAATATTAATTCCTTATATTGATGAGGTCGTGAAAAAGGTCGACGTAAAAGAAAAAATAGTTCTGATTAAACCGATGGAAGGATTATTGTCATGATGAAAATTGATATTCTCACCCTTTTTCCTGAAATGTTCAGCGGGGTGCTGGGAAACTCCATACTAAAAAAAGCTGCCGACAAGAATGCAGTATCATATAATATCGTGAATTTCCGTGATTTTGCTGACAATAAACATCAAACGGTCGATGATTACCCTTACGGCGGCGGAGCAGGCATGGTTCTAAAGCCACAGCCGATTTTTGACGCAGTTGAATCATTAAAGGAGAAGCATGGCGGTAATGCTTCCAGGGTGATTCTTCTCTGTCCTCAAGGGGAGCGCTATGATCAGCGGAAAGCGGAGGAATTAGCAAAAGAACAACATTTGATTTTAATATGCGGCCACTATGAAGGCTATGATGAACGAATTCGCGAATATCTAGTAACAGATGAGATTTCAATCGGGGATTATGTTTTAACCGGAGGAGAGCTTGGAGCAATGGTGGTTATTGACAGTATTGTCCGGCTTCTCCCCGGTGTTTTGGGAAGCGAAGAATCCCATTTAAGGGATTCCTTTTCAACAGGACTTCTTGAACATCCCCATTATACGAGGCCTGCTGTGTTTCGCGGCATGAAAGTACCTGATATTTTACTGTCAGGAAACCATCGGTTAATAGAAGAATGGAGAGAAAAAGAGTCTTTACGGAGAACTTATTTGCGCCGACCGGATTTATTAGAAAAAATCAGCCTATCTCCTAAACAAGAAAAATGGCTTAACGAAATAAAAAAACAGTACAACTAGCTATTGCAACACAATATGTCATATGTTATGATATCTTTTGTGACTGGGCAAAAGAGTTAGCCTGATGTCTTTTAGAACGATGTTCCGCTGCAGAATAAGTTAGTTATGCAAGAGCATCTGTGGGAGGAGTTGAAAACGATGCAAAAATTAATCGAAGAAATCACAAAAGAACAACTTCGCACTGATATTCCGGATTTTCGCCCTGGAGATACAGTACGTGTACACGTAAAAGTTATCGAGGGTTCCCGTGAACGGATCCAGGTGTTTGAAGGTGTTGTGATAAAGCGTCGTGGTGGTGGAATAAGTGAAACTTTCACTGTACGTAAAGTTTCCTACGGCGTAGGAGTAGAGCGTACATTCCCATTACACACACCAAAAATTGCGAAAATCGAAGTAGTACGCCGCGGTAAAGTCCGCCGTGCTAAGCTTTACTACTTGCGTAACCTTCGCGGTAAAAAAGCTCGTATTAAAGAAATTCGATAATAAGAAATGTGGAAGCGCCTGGATAAGGCTCGACAAGCTCAAGGCGAATCACAAAAGAATCGTTGGATTTTGGAGTGATTTGGCTTGTGGCCTCGAATGCCTTGGCGCTGCTGCTAGAAAATTAAAGGAAAAAGGGGCTTGTGATGCAAGCTCCTTTTTCTCCTTTTCAGAAATATTTTTAAAAAATGAATACTTTGAATTGTAAAATGATATTTAAAAAATTGCACCCATCGTGTTTATTTAAAAAAACTGTTGTAAAATAACCTATGTATACTATTTTTTAAGTTGAAATGGTGGGAAAGAAAATGAAGAAAAGCAAAAATGAGTTTTGGGAATGGACGAAGGCACTAGTCATCGCCGTTCTTTTGGCAGCAGTGATTCGTTACTTTTTATTTGCGCCAATCGTTGTTGATGGATTGTCGATGATGCCGACACTTCAAGACCATGACAGGATGATTGTCAATAAGCTGAGTTATAAGATTGGCAAGCCTAAACGATTTGATATTATTGTTTTTCATGCACCGGAACATAAAGATTACATAAAAAGAGTGATCGGTCTACCGGGAGATCGGATCGAATATAAAAATGATACGTTGTATATTAATGGAAAAGCTTATAAAGAACCGTATTTGGATGAATATAAGAAACAAGTGATAGACGGGCCCCTAACGGATCCATTTACTCTTAAAGAAAAAATTGGACGGGAAACAGTTCCGAAAGGACAGCTGTTTGTTATGGGTGATAACAGACGTTTCAGTAAGGACAGCCGCCACATTGGAACGATTCCGATGGATAAAGTGATTGGGAAAGCTTCTATTATTTATTGGCCGATTAAGCATATTCGCATCGTGAAATAGGTTTTAGGGGAGGTGCGCGTTTGACTATTCAGTGGTTTCCGGGGCATATGGCCAAAGCTCGACGTGAAGTCTCGGAAAAATTAAAACTTGTTGATATCATTTTTGAATTAGTGGATGCAAGAATTCCATATTCTTCACGAAATCCGATGATTGATGAAATTATCCAACATAAACCGAGACTATTGCTTTTAAATAAGTCGGATATGGCAGATCAATCAAAAACAAAAGAATGGATTCAGTATTTCAATATGAACGGAATCCGTGCTCTTGCCATCAATTCCCAGGCGGGAACGGGCATGAAAGAAATTGTTGCTCTTTCAAGAGAAATTTTAAAAGAAAAATTTGATCGGATGAAAGCGAAGGGTGTAAAACCTCGTGCAATCCGGGCGATGATTGTCGGGATTCCAAATTCAGGAAAGTCTACGTTGATTAATCGCCTTGCACGGAAAAATATTGCGAAGACAGGCAATACTCCAGGTGTTACGAAAGCCCAGCAATGGATCAAAGTAGGTAAGGAACTTGAACTTTTAGATACTCCAGGAATTCTTTGGCCGAAGTTTGAAGACGAAGAAGTCGGGTTAAAACTGGCACTTACAGGCGCAATAAAAGATACAATCTTAAACTTGCAGGATGTTGCTGTATATGCCTTGCGTTTTCTTGAAAGGGAATATCCCGACAGGCTGAAAGAGCGCTATCAACTCGAAATCATTTCAGATAAAATAGTAGATCTGTTTAACGAAATCGGAAAACTCCGCGGATGCTTGATGGGCGGGGGCGAAGTTGATTATGATAAAGTAGCGGAGCTCGTTGTCAGAGAAGTACGGACGGAAAAATTTGGTCCTCTCACATTTGAAAGGCCAAAAGACCTGGCAAACGAGGAATCAGGATCATAAAAAAAGTAGAGGCCTCTATAAAAGAGGTCTTTATTCTTTTTAGGAACCATCCGATAATATAATAAATGATTGCTTTTTCAAGGAGAACAGACATGGGGAAATATACGATCGCTGAAATTGAAAAAAAGCTTCTCACTGAACAGCTTGATGCTGAATTTATTAACAGACTTGAAAACGATGATCGAAAAGGCGTTCAACAAGCTTTAAAAAAATGGAAAAAACAGATGCAACAAGAAAAGCAATTAAGAGAAAAGTTTTTTGCAATGATGAAATATGAAGAAAAGTTTTATTCACAAGGCTTTTTAAAGATTGCAGGGATCGATGAAGCTGGAAGGGGCCCGTTAGCAGGCCCGGTAGTGGCAGCAGCTGTTATTCTCCCTCCTGAATTTTATTTGCCTGGCATTGATGATTCAAAAAAACTTTCGAAAGCTAAAAGGGAAGAATTATACGAGATGATCACATCATCAGGGGCCGTAATTGGAATCGGAATGGTTGACTCCGATGAAATCGACCGCATCAATATTTCTGAAGCAGCTAAGAAAGCAATGCTTGAAGCAATAACGAATTTGGATACACATCCAGATTGCTTACTGATCGATGCTATAAAACTCGATACGCCATATCCGTCCGAATCAATTATTAAAGGCGATGCCAAAAGTGTTTCGATCGCAGCTGCATCAATTGTTGCTAAAGTTGTCAGAGACAATTACATGAAGGAAATTGGCTTGCTTTTCCCATCGTACGGATTTGAAAAAAATATGGGCTATGGAACAAAAGAACATCTAGAAGCGATCCAGAGGTTTGGAATAACACCTCACCACCGCAAAAGCTTTGCACCCATTAAACAAATAATTATGGAATCCAGAAGGTGAAGGCATGGAACGAGTTATGCTGACATTGCCGCTATTTAAGCAAAATAATCTTTATCAAAGTGAAGCCGCGGTATTCAGACCTGGTCAGATTTTTCAAGGAAAGGTTACAAAAATTTTTCCGAATCAAACAGCGGAGGTGCAGGTGGGCAGCCAAAAGTTCATTGCCCTTCTAGAAGCCCCGCTTTTTATTCATGAACGCTATTTGTTTCAAGTACAGCCAGGGGAAGGGAAAATTCATTTAAAAGTACTCTCGGCACAAGAAGGCGGACCTGCGTCTATCAACAATGCAGAACAGGCATTAACACTATTAAAATTGCCGGTTACGAAAGAAAATATGGAAATTATCCGCTCATTTTTGCAAAACGAGCTGCCTATATCAAAAGAAATAATTCAGCTTTCTTCAGAATGGCTTAAAACAGCTCCCTCACTAAAAGAAGGGCTTGAAGTGATTAAGCAAATGTTTGTGAAAAATCTCCCATTTAGCAAAGGAATATTTAACGCTCTCTCTTCATTGCAAAAAAACGAACCTCTTCATTCCATTGTCAATAACCTTCTATCTTTATTAAAAGAAACTGAACTATCGGAAACAGGGACGATTCTTAAAAACACTTTGTCAGATTTAATGATGGCCGAAAAAGAAAATGTCTGGGGCCAGTCACAATTAATCGCAGTTCAGTTAAAGAAATTAATTTCTCATTTTGGATTTAATTATGAACATAATCTCCATCAATTCGTAAATAATACGACAAAGAACGAGTTTTTTTATATAGAAATGGTAAAACCGCTTTTAATTAAGTTTTTAAATGAACATCCGCCAATATTCCAAAAAGAAGCGGCTGAACAGTTGCTGAACAGAATAACAGGGCTGCAGGTTCTCTCACAGGAAATTGGGCCCATCATGCAGTTTGCCGTTCAGATCCCGATTTGTTTTTGGAACAAAACAACAGATTTAACGATGCAATGGAGCGGAAGAAGAAAACCGAACGGAAAAATTGATCCGGACTTTTGCCGAATCCTATTTTATTTGGATTTAGAACATATAAAGGAAACAATGATTGATATGCAAGTACAAAACCGAATTATGCGTATCACTGTTATTAATGAGAATCAGGATTTAAAAAAAATAGCCATAAAATTTTTGAATGAGCTTAAAGAAAAGCTTTCCGCTCTTCATTTTCATCTTTCAGCAGTTCATTTTGAAACTCCTCACGAACAACTGCTGAAGCCAAGTCCAGCTTATAAAAAACTTCGGAGTGTGTATGATCCAAACAAGTATCAGGGGGTCGATCTGAAGATATGAACAAAAAGGGCAAGACTGTGCGAAAAGAAGCGATCGCCCTCGGATATGACCAAACGATACACGACGCTCCGAAGGTGATAGCAAAAGGACAAGGGAAAATCGCGGAAAACATAATTAAAAAAGCAAAGGAAAACAATATTCCAATACAGGAAGACCGAAACCTTGTTGAATTGCTTGGTGAACTGAATATTAATGAAAGCATTCCCGAAGAATTATTCAGTGCAGTTGCAGAAGTGTTTGCCTTTATTTATAGGACAGACCGGGAAGCTGGAAGACGAAAGAAATAGAACCACTAAATTTTTTTAATAAAATTTCTATTGCCAAATGATCCACAGTTATTCCTGTAATAGAATAAGAATTGAGGACAATTGAATTCAAAATTCTATGAAAAAATATAACATTTTCAGCATTATGGTAGACAATGTATTTGTCATTATATAAAATGAAAGCGCAGTCTATTTTTTTTGAAGAGATTGATTGGAGGATGGGAAATGAATATCCACGAGTATCAAGGGAAAGAAATCCTCAGAAAATACGGGGTAACGGTTCCAAATGGGAAAGTGGCTTTTACGGTTGAAGAAGCTGTTGAAGCTGCGAAAGAACTCGGAACAGATGTTTGTGTTGTAAAAGCGCAAATACACGCAGGCGGACGCGGAAAAGCCGGCGGTGTTAAAGTTGCAAAAAGTTTAGAAGAAGTGCGTACATACGCTAGTGAGATTTTAGGGAAAACGTTAGTTACTCACCAAACAGGTCCTGAAGGAAAAGAAGTAAAGCGCTTACTTATTGAGGAAGGCTGCGATATTAAAAAAGAATATTATGTAGGATTAGTGCTTGACCGTGCTAAATCACGCGTCGTTTTAATGGCTTCTGAAGAAGGCGGAACAGAAATTGAAGAAGTGGCGGCTAAAACTCCGGAAAAAATCTTCAAAGAAGAAATTGACCCTGTTGTCGGGCTAACTGCATTCCAGGCTCGCCGGATTGCTTTTAATATTAATATTCCTAAGGAATTAGTGAATCAGTTTGTTAAATTTATGATGGGCTTATATCAAGCATATATTGAAAAAGATTGTTCAATCGCGGAAATTAACCCGCTTGTTGTTACAGGAGACGGGAAAGTAATGGCATTGGATGCAAAGTTAAACTTTGACTCAAATGCTCTTTACCGTCATAAAGACATTCTAGAATTACGTGATTTAGATGAAGAAGATCCGAAAGAAATTGAAGCTTCCAAATATGATTTAAGCTACATTTCCCTTGATGGAAATATCGGCTGCATGGTTAACGGAGCAGGTCTTGCAATGGCTACGATGGATATCGTTAAATATTACGGCGGCGAACCTGCAAATTTCCTTGATGTCGGCGGCGGCGCCTCTGCTGAGAAGGTCACGGAAGCATTTAAAATCATCCTTTCTGATCCGAAAGTAAAAGGTATTTTTGTCAATATCTTTGGCGGAATTATGAAATGTGATGTCATCGCTACTGGCGTAGTGGAAGCTGCGAAGCAAGTTGGATTAAACGTTCCATTAGTAGTGCGCCTTGAGGGAACAAACGTTGAATTAGGCAAAAAGATTTTGAATGAGTCCGGATTGAATATTATTGCAGCTGAATCTATGGCTGACGGTGCCCAAAAAATCGTTTCTTTAGTGTAAGGAAGAAAGGGGATTTAAAGTGAGCATTTTCATTAATAAAGATACGAAAGTGATCGTACAAGGGATTACAGGTTCAACTGCCCTTTTCCATACAAAACAAATGCTTGAATATGGAACGCAAATTGTAGGAGGAACTTCTCCTGGTAAAGGCGGCATGGTTGTTGAAGGAGTCCCTGTATTCAATACGGTAAAAGAAGCTGTTGATGCAACAGGTGCCAACGCCTCTGTTATTTACGTACCGGCTCCATTTGCAGCTGATGCCATATTAGAAGCGGTAGAAGCAGAACTTGATCTCGTCATATGCATTACAGAACATATTCCAGTTCTTGATATGGTAAAAGTAAAGCGTTACATGGAAGGCAAGAAAACACGCCTGATTGGGCCGAACTGTCCTGGTGTGATTACTCCGGAAGAGTGCAAAATTGGCATCATGCCTGGCTATATTCATAAAAAAGGGCATGTCGGCGTTGTTTCCAGATCTGGAACATTAACATATGAAGCGGTTCACCAATTAACTCAAGCTGGTATTGGGCAATCTACCGCTGTCGGCATCGGCGGAGACCCTGTAAATGGTACAAACTTTATCGACGTGTTAAAAGCGTTTAATGAAGACCCTGAAACATATGCCGTAATTATGATCGGCGAAATCGGGGGTACAGCAGAAGAAGAAGCTGCACATTGGATTAAAGAGAATATGACAAAACCGGTTGTCGGCTTTATTGGCGGACGCACAGCGCCACCGGGAAAACGGATGGGCCATGCCGGCGCAATTATTTCAGGCGGAAAAGGAACAGCTGACGAAAAAATCCGTGTAATGAATGAGTGCGGCATCGAAGTTGCTGATACACCGGCAGTCATGGGTGAAACATTAATTAAAGTCTTAAAAGAAAAAGGACTTTATGACAAATGTAAAACACATTAATTTTCTTCATAGTCCCTCTTTCTTAGAGGGGCTTATTTCTTCATCTTTCTTATCTATCTCGAAAAATAATATTGGAGGTTGAAAAATGGATAATTTTCGAAACCGGCTTATTCACTTGCATCATTGCCGAGGAATAAGCTGGAAGAATATTTATCATATTCTGAAGCAAGATCCCCAGCTAACATCTCTTTCAAATTTATTTCCTTATTTAAAGGAACACTCCCCTGGTTATCCAGAATGCTTATCAGATCTTAATTCTCATACCATCCATGAACAAATCCGCCAATACCCTTCAAATCAGATCCATGCCATAACGATATTTGATGAAGAATATCCCGCACTTTTAAAAGAAATTTATCAACCGCCATGGGTCATTTATGCTAAAGGCGATCTTTCACTTCTCCATTCTCCTCGAAAATTGGCGGTTGTTGGATCCCGCGAATCAACTGCATATGGCGAAAGAGCCATAAAATACTTGTTTCCGAAGTTAATTGAAAAGGATTATGTCATCGTAAGCGGACTTGCAAAAGGAATCGATGCTTTGGCACACCGTTATGCCATCGAAAATAATGGCCGGACGATCGGTGTCATTGCGGGCGGTTTTTATCACCTTTATCCAAAAGAAACAGCAAAGATGGCAATTGAAATGATGAGAACCCAGCTTGTTATTTCTGAATATCCTCCGGATACAAGACCGACAAGGTGGCAGTTTCCACAAAGAAATAGAATTATTAGCGGCCTTACCTCAGGCACATTAGTAATAGAAGCAAAAAAGAAAAGCGGTTCATTAATTACGGCTAACTATGCACTTAATGAGGGCAGGGAAGTTTTTGCTTTGCCTGGCAGTATATTTAGCATTTATTCGTTAGGAACGAATGAATTGATACAACAAGGAGCAAAAATGGTCATAAACCCTGAAGATATTTTTGAAGAATTTTCATTTTAGCCGCTTTTTGGAATGTTTTATTGACCGTATTGATATAATCAATAAACAAAAAAAACTAGTGACTAGATCTCCAAAGAAAAATTTTTTAACAAAAAGCTTGAAATTATTTCTAAACTGTTATACATTTTGCAACAGGTGTTAGAAATGAGGATTGATGCTATTAATGGATGTTGGTTAAATAAAAACACAGTAGTGTTATCAGGTCTCGAAAAAATCTTTTTTGACAATTTACCATAGATTGCACAATAATAATAGTTAATTTATTATCCCTCTTAAGGAGGCTACTGGATGTCAGATTTTCTTGTAATCGTGGAATCGCCGGCCAAGGCGAAAACGATTGAAAGGTATCTTGGAAAAAAATATAAAGTAAAAGCATCCATGGGGCATGTTCGTGATTTGCCTAAAAGTCAGATGGGTGTTGATATAGAGCATAATTATGAACCGAAATATATTACAATTCGCGGCAAAGGACCAGTTTTAAAGGATTTAAAGACAGCTGCGAAGAAAGCAAAAAAAATTTTCTTGGCAGCTGACCCTGATCGTGAAGGTGAGGCAATCGCCTGGCATCTGGCACATAGTCTTGATATCGATATCAATTCAGACTGCCGGGTTGTTTTTAATGAAATAACAAAAGATGCGATTAAAGAATCATTTAAACATCCAAGGCCGATCAACATGGATCTTGTTGATGCTCAGCAAGCACGCCGGGTTCTTGATAGATTGGTTGGCTATAATATTAGCCCGCTGCTTTGGAAAAAAGTGAAAAAAGGATTGAGTGCAGGCCGTGTTCAATCGGTTGCATTAAGATTAATTATAGACAGGGAAAAAGAAATTAAAGAATTTGTTCCGGAAGAATATTGGACAATTGGTGCAAAATTTTTAAAAGAGAAAGAGGCTTTTGAAGCGTCTTTCTATGGAATCGAGGGGAAAAAGGTTGAATTAAGAACGGAAGAGGAAGTTCAGAACGTTCTTAAGCAGATTAAAGGAGATACATTTAAAGTAACATCTGTTACGAAGAAGGAAAGAAAACGCAATCCGGCTCCGCCTTTTACAACTTCTTCTTTGCAACAAGAAGCAGCTCGAAAGTTAAATTTTCGCGCTAAGAAAACGATGATGCTAGCGCAGCAGCTTTATGAAGGTATTGATCTAGGAAAAGAAGGTACGGTCGGTTTAATTACATACATGAGAACCGACTCAATTCGCGTGTCTGATGTCGCTCAATCTGAAGCATCTCAGTATATTGAAAATGTGTTTGGCAAGGAGTATCTTCAGGAGGAAAAGCGAAAGGAGAAAAAACAATCCAATGCCCAAGATGCCCATGAAGCAATCCGGCCAACGAGCACACTTCGCGACCCTTCAAGTGTAAAAGAGTTTCTGACACGTGACCAGTTTCGTTTGTACAAACTTATTTGGGAAAGATTTGTTGCTAGCCAAATGGCTCCGGCTGTAATGGATACCATGAGTGTCGATTTAAAAAATGGTGATGTTCTTTTCAGAGCGACAGGTTCCAAAATTAAATTCTCCGGATTTATGAAAGTATATGTAGAAGGAACAGACGATCAAACGGAGGAAAAGGAAAATATGCTTCCTGACTTGGCGGAAGGAGATGAAGTGCTTAAAATAGATATTGATCCGAAACAGCATTTCACGCAGCCTCCTCCCCGCTATACGGAAGCCCGCTTGGTAAAAACGCTGGAAGAACTTGGAATAGGTCGGCCTTCAACATATGCCCCGACCCTTGATACGATCCAAAAACGAGGCTATGTTTCCCTTGAAAATAAGCGGTTTGTGCCAACGGAGCTTGGAGAAATTGTATTAGATTTGATTTTAGAGTTTTTCCCAGATATACTAGATGTTGAATTCACAGCGAAGATGGAAAAGGATTTGGATGATATTGAACTTGGCAAAGTTAAATGGGTAAAAATAATTGACGAATTTTATAGGGACTTTGCCACACACCTCGAAAAAGCGGAACAAGAGATGGAAAAAGTTGAAATAAAAGATGAACCTGCGGGTGTGGATTGTGACGTATGCGGCAGCCCAATGGTTTATAAAATGGGCCGTTTCGGAAAATTCATGGCCTGCAGCGATTTTCCTGACTGCCGCAATACAAAACCAATTGTAAAAGAAATTGGCGTGAAGTGTCCGAAATGTAAAGAAGGAAATATTATTGAAAGAAAAAGTAAAAAGCGCCGTTTATTTTTCGGGTGTGACCGTTTTCCTGAGTGTGATTTCATTTCTTGGGATAAGCCTGTTCCTCGCAGTTGCCCTAAATGTGACAGTTTGCTTGTGGAAAAGAAACTTAAGAAGGGCTTCCAAGTTCAATGCATTGAATGTGATTACAAAGAAGAACAGCAAAATTAAGGGTGAGCTCCTTGCTCACTCTTTTCTATTGAACTATTCACATGTAATTTTGTATTGTAAAATGCAATTTGGGCATAAATGTAGGTAAAATGGCAAGGAAGAAAAAATAGATGATATAAAGCTTAATTCACTAATTTGGAGGAACATAGAATGAATGAAACAATGGTGAATGTGATTGGAGCGGGCCTTGCTGGAAGTGAAGCCGCTTGGCAATTGGCAAAGCGCGGAGTAAAGGTCCGGTTATATGAAATGAGGCCGGTAAAACAAACACCTGCCCATCATACAGATAAATTTGCTGAGCTCGTTTGCAGCAACTCATTAAGAGCAAATACATTAACAAACGCTGTTGGCGTTTTAAAAGAAGAAATGAGAATACTTGATTCTGTTATCATCCGTTCTGCAGATGAATGTTCAGTTCCTGCCGGCGGTGCACTGGCTGTTGACCGTCATGAATTTTCGGCTAAAGTAACAGACCGAGTGAAGAACCATGAAAATGTGACGGTTATAAATGAGGAAGTAACAGAAATTCCGGAAGGGCCTACGATCATTGCTACCGGTCCATTAACAAGTGAAGCTCTGTCCGAGCAGCTGCGAAAACTCACAGGTGAAGATTATTTATATTTCTATGATGCAGCGGCTCCTATCATTGAAAAAGATAGTATCGACATGGATAAAGTTTATTTAAAATCCAGATATGATAAAGGAGAAGCGGCTTATTTAAACTGCCCAATGACAGAAGAGGAATTTAACCGCTTTTATGATGCGCTTATATCTGCGGAAACAGTGCCTTTAAAGGAATTTGAAAAAGAAATCTTTTTTGAAGGATGCATGCCAATTGAAGTTATGGCATCCCGAGGAAAGAAAACTTTGCTGTTCGGGCCAATGAAACCTGTCGGATTGGAAGATCCGCGTACAGGAAAGCGGCCGTTTGCGGTTGTTCAGCTTCGTCAAGATGATGCAGCAGGAACACTATATAATATTGTTGGATTCCAAACACATTTGAAATGGGGACCGCAAAAAGAAGTGATCCGCATGATTCCGGGGCTTGAAAATGCAGAAATTGTTCGTTACGGCGTTATGCACCGCAATACGTTTATAAATTCACCGAAAGTGTTAAAAGCAACGTATCAGTTCAAAGACCGGCCTGAATTATTTTTTGCCGGGCAGATGACTGGAGTAGAAGGGTATGTAGAGTCGGCAGCCAGCGGGTTAATTGCCGGTGTTAATGCTGCCCGTCTAATCAATGGACAGGATCCTATTGAGTTTCCTAGTGAGACAGCCATCGGCAGTATGGCAAGATATATCACAACCGCCAACCCGGACAATTTTCAACCGATGAATGCCAATTTTGGTTTGTTTCCAGAGCTTCCGGAAAAGATTAAAGGCAAAAAAGAAAGAAATGAACGATATGCAAAACGAGCATTGGAAACAATTCAGAACTTTGTGAAAAATTTGTAAATTTTGTTGCAAGGACTATTAAATTATGATAATATTTAGAAGTCCTTGTGAGGTGGTGTTCATGAAAGCAAATGTGAACGTTTCATTAAAGTTATTTATTGAATATTTACAAATAGAGAAAAATTACTCACAATATACAATTGAACATTACCGACATGATATCAAGGATTTTTTTATGTTCATGACTGAGCAAATGATCGGCGGCCTGGATGATGTTCAATATTTTGATGTGCGCCTGTATTTGACAAAGCTCTATGAGAAAAAACTTTCAAGAAAATCGGTTGCACGAAAAATATCAAGTCTTAGGAGCTTTTATAAATTTTTGCTGAGGGAAAAGCTTGTAAAAGAAAATCCTTTTGCTCTTGTGTCCATGCCTAAACAAGAGAAAAGGCTTCCCGATTTTTTTTATGAAGAGGAATTGGCTGAACTGTTTAAAGCTTGTGAGGACCATACACCTCTTGGCCAGCGGAACCGGGCTCTTCTAGAAATACTATATGCTACCGGTATTCGCGTCAGTGAGTGCAGCCAAATAAAGCTCTCCGATCTTGATATGTACTTATCAACAGTACTTGTTCATGGAAAAGGACATAAAGAACGGTATGTTCCTTTTGGCAGTTTTGCCCATGAAGCATTGGAAGCCTACATAAATAACGGCAGAAAGAAATTATTAGATGGCAAGGAGACACATGATTATTTATTTGTAAACTTTCGGGGAGGCCCTTTAACAGACAGGGGCATCCGTGTGATTTTAAATTCACTGATTGAAAAATCTTCCTTAAACGGAAAAATCCACCCACATAAGCTGCGCCACACATTTGCAACGCATTTGTTAAGCAATGGAGCTGATATGAGAACGGTGCAGGAGCTTTTGGGGCACGCATTCTTATCATCAACCCAAGTATACACACATGTTACAAATGAATTTTTAAGAAAAACGTATATGTCCCATCACCCGAGGGCATAGACTCCTAAAGGAGGAAGAAACATGTCACAATTTCACGCAACGACGATCTTTGCCATTCAGCATAAAGGAAAAAGTGCAATGGCCGGCGACGGTCAAGTTACGTTCGGTAATGCAGTTGTGATGAAGCATACTGCAAGAAAAGTCCGCAAGTTGTTCAATGGGAAAGTAATCGCGGGTTTTGCCGGTTCAGTTGCAGATGCTTTTACTCTATTTGAAATGTTTGAAGGCAAGCTTGAGGAATTTAACGGCAATTTGAAAAGAGCAGCTGTTGAGCTTGCAAAAAAATGGCGCAGCGACAAGGTGTTAAGACAATTAGAAGCAATGTTAATTGTCATGGATGAAAACCATATGCTTCTAATTTCAGGAACGGGTGAAGTAATTGAGCCGGATGACGGCATACTTGCCATTGGTTCGGGTGGAAATTATGCGCTTTCTGCGGGCCGTTCATTAAAGCGATATGCCGGCGAAGAGCTTTCGGCAAGAGAGATTGCCAAAGCAGCGCTTGAAATAGCAGCGGAAATTTGCGTCTACACGAATCATAATATTATAGTCGAGGAGCTATAACGGGAAGGAAGTGGAATCATGGTGAAAACGACAAATTTAACACCAAGGCAAATCGTTGAGCGGCTTGATCAGTATATTGTCGGGCAGAAGGATGCAAAAAAAGCTGTTGCTGTTGCTTTACGAAATAGATACCGCAGAAGCTTGCTAAGTGAAAAACTTCGGGATGAAATTAGTCCAAAGAATATTCTAATGATTGGGCCTACAGGGGTTGGTAAAACTGAAATAGCCCGGAGGATGGCTAAGCTTGTCGGTGCACCTTTTATTAAAGTTGAAGCAACGAAATTTACCGAAGTTGGCTATGTTGGACGCGACGTTGAATCAATGGTTCGTGATCTAGTCGAAACATCTGTCCGTTTAGTAAAAGAAGAAAAAATGAACAGTGTAAAAGAACGGGCAGAAGAGCATGCCAATCGCAGACTGGTTGAGCTGCTTGTTCCATCAGCCAAAAAATCTTCAAATTATAAAAATCCTTTGGAAATGCTCTTCGGTGGAGGAAATTCTCATTCAGAGTCAGAAGCAAGCACATCTGATGATCAAAGCATTCAAGAAAAAAGGAGAGTAATCAAAGAAAAATTGGCTCTAGGCCAGCTTGAAGATGAGATTGTTACGGTTGAAGTAGAAGAACAGCAGCCTTCAATGTTTGATTTGCTTCAAGGTTCAGGGATGGAGCAAATGGGAGTTAATATGCAGGATGCACTCAGCAGCCTATTGCCAAAAAGACGGAAAAAAAGAAAGCTGCCTGTCCGTGAAGCTCGTAAAGTTTTAACTAATGAAGAAGCCCAAAAATTAATTGATATGGATGAAGTGATTCAGGATGCCGTCAGCCGTGCTGAACAAAACGGTATTATTTTTATTGATGAAATTGATAAAATTGCGAGCAGAAACAGCGGCGGTTCAACAGCTGACGTTTCGCGCGAGGGAGTTCAGAGGGATATCCTTCCAATCGTTGAAGGCTCAACAGTTGTTACGAAATATGGTCCGGTTAAGACTGATCATATTTTGTTTATTGCAGCAGGTGCATTTCATATGGCGAAACCGTCAGATTTAATTCCTGAGCTTCAGGGCCGCTTCCCGATCAGGGTAGAACTGACAAAGCTGACAGTAGATGATTTCTATCGCATATTGATTGAACCAGATAATGCGTTAATTAAACAATATGAAGCATTATTGGAAACAGAAGGTATACAAATTGAATTTTCTGACGATGCTATTCGTAAGATTGCTGAAGTTGCCTATGAAGTGAATCAAAACACTGACAATATCGGAGCACGGAGATTGCACACAATTTTAGAGAAGCTTCTTGAGGATTTATCGTTTGAAGCACCAGACATTACGATGGAAAAAATCACGATCACTCCTCAGTATGTGGAAGAAAAATTAGGGGCAATTTCCCGAAACAAAGATTTAAGCCAGTTTATACTGTAATAGTAAGATGTAAGATTTCAAAGATTGCATAGATAATTAGATATTGAATGAAATGAAAACAATAATAATAGGAAGAAACACAAAAATTTTTATTGGTCGAAGTAATAGGAGGAAGAAATAATGGATTTATTAAGTAAAACAAGAAAAATTAATGCGATGCTGCAAAAAGCAGCAGGAAAACCCGTTAATTTTAAAGAAATGGCCGAAACGCTGCGTGACGTTATTGAAGCAAATATTTTCGTTGTCAGCCGCCGCGGGAAACTGTTAGGATTTGCAATTAATCAACAAATCGAAAATGAACGCATGAAGAAAATGCTTGAAGACCGCCAATTTCCTGAAGAATATACAAAAAACTTGTTCAATATTCAGGAAACGTCTCCAAACCTTGATGTTGAAAGTGAATATACCGCATTCCCAGTTGAAAACAAAGACTTATTCCGCAATGGATTGACTACGATCGTTCCGATTATCGGAGGCGGTGAACGCTTAGGTACTTTGATTTTGGCAAGACTTGAAGAACAGTTCCATGACGACGATTTAATTCTTGCCGAATATGGTGCGACCGTTGTAGGAATGGAGATTTTGCGTGAAAAGGCTGAAGAAATTGAAGAAGAAGCTCGCAGCAAAGCAGTTGTTCAAATGGCAATTAGCTCATTATCTTACAGTGAATTGGAAGCTATTGAACACATTTTCGAGGAACTAAACGGTCATGAAGGATTGCTGGTTGCTTCAAAAATTGCTGACCGTGTAGGGATCACCCGTTCAGTTATTGTAAATGCACTCCGCAAATTGGAGAGTGCCGGAGTAATTGAATCAAGATCACTCGGGATGAAAGGAACATATATTAAAGTATTAAACGATAAGTTCCTTGTAGAATTAGAAAAACTAAAAGCAAATTAATAAAAAGAAGAAGAGGCTGTCTCTAAAGGGTCTGACCCTAAGGTTTTAGAGACGGCCTCTTTTTATTTATAGAATTATGTCAAATTCCGAGGTATTTTTCGTTTATTTTACAATGTTTCAACATATTCGATATAATTTACGAAATTTTTACATTGATTAAATATGAATAAGGACTTTTGGCCCAGTAAAACCGATGCGATTACCGTTAAAATATGATAAGTGAAAGGAAGGAATTAAGGAATATGCTAAATATTGTTAGTTTTGAGCAGGGTTTCATTTTTAGTTTAAAGGGCAATATGTGGAAAATAGGTATTTTGGAGCATAAAATTTAACTTTTTGTACATGGACAGATTATTGCAATTTCATTACAATAAAAACTATGATTATACATATTTCGCCAATATAAGCAAATTTTTATCAAATTTCAACAAATTTTTTGAGGTGAGCGAATTGAAGTTATTTTCCGGTACGTTTTCCACTTTGGAAAATGCACTAAATTATTCATCATTAAAGCAAAAAATCATCTCGCAAAATATAGCAAATGTTGACACACCTAATTACAAAGCAAAAGATGTCAGCTTCAAAACATTTTTTGAAAATGAGCTGCATTCATCATTTGAAAACTATCGGACTGACAAAAGGCATTTTCGTTTTGAAGGGTTGTCTGCCGGAAATAACGCGGTTATTACGGAAAAAAATGCTTCTTACAGCCAGAATGGCAACAGTGTTGACATTGATGAGGAAATGGTGGATCTAGCTGAAAATCAAATTTATTACAATGCACTTATTGAAAGATTAAATGGGAAATTTTCATCACTTCAAAGTGTCATTAAAGGTGGGAAATAGAGATGACCATATTTCAAAGTATGAACACGACAGCTTCCGCACTAACGGCCCAAAGATTAAGAATGGATGTCATTTCCTCGAATATGGCAAATGTAGATTCTACCAGAGCGGAATATGTTAATGGACAATGGCAGCCATATAAAAGAAAGATAGTCGTGATGCAGCCTGCAGAAGGGGGATTTTCATCTTTCTTAAATCAAGCTATGAACATAAGCGAATCAGTTGGAAGCGGCGTAAAAGTTACTCGTATTGTGGAAGATAATACCCCTTTTAAAATGGTTTACGATCCAGAACATCCGGACGCTGATAAAAATGGTTATGTCGCTTTGCCTAATGTTGATCCGCTGAAAGAAATGGTTGATCTTATCAGTGCGACAAGATCATATGAAGCCAACGTTACTGTATTCAACGCTTCTAAAGCGATGATGATGAAAGCTTTAGAAATTGGAAAGTAAGGTGAATTGAAATGGAAAACATTTCGTTTGCGTCAATGGCCCATGTATTAAGACCTGAAGGAAAAAAGGGATCAACTTATACATATACACCATACGAAGCACAACAGAAATTTGCGTCCGTACTTAAAGAACAAATTGAAAAAATAAATGAAGCTCAAAATCAATCAGATGTAATGACTGAAAAACTAGCCCGCGGAGAAAATGTTGACTTGCATCAAGTAATGATTGCTTCACAAAAGGCAAACATCACTTTACAGGCAACAATCGAAATTCGCAATAAAGTCATTGAAGCTTATCAAGAAATCATGAGAATGCAAGTCTAATCGTTTACGAAAGGATAATAGTAGCGGTTATTAGCTGCCGATACATAGACAGAATAACCGGGGGAATAACATGAATCAATCGTTTCAGAAATATATGACCAAAATAAAAGAATATTGGACTTCGAGAACAAAAAAGCAAAAGATAACAATTTTAGCAGTTTTTCTTTCTATCGTCATTTTTTCAGCTGCCATTGTGTTTTTTACTACGAGAACGACAATGGTTCCTTTATACAGCAACTTGTCTCCAGCAGAAACAGGCTCCATTAAGAAAAGCCTTGATGAAAAAGGAATCAAATCAGAAATTACTGATGGAGGTACGACAATAAAAGTACCTAAAGAGTATGTAGATCAGTTAAAAGTTGAACTGGCAGCCGAGGGAATTCCTAAGACAGGAAATATCGATTATTCGTTTTTCAGCCAGAAAGCGGGACTTGGCATGACTGAAAACGAGTTCAACGTATTAAAGCTTGATGCCATGCAAACTGAACTGGCAAATTTGATTAAAGGCATTGACGGAATAAAAGATGCGAAAGTGATGATTAACCTTCCTGAACCCGGGGTATTTGTGTCCGATAAAGCCGAGGAGGCTTCAGCTTCTATCGTTTTAGAAACAGAACCTGGTTATCAGTTTCGAGATGACCAAATAAAAGCACTTTATCATTTGGTTTCAAAAAGTGTTCCTAATCTTCCTACTGATAATATCGTCATTATGAACCAGAATTTTGAGTATTTTGACTTAAAAAATGAAAATTCTTCACCGACTGCCACATTTGCATCTCAACAGGAGATTAAGAAGCAAATTGAACGTGATGTTCAGCGCCAAGTTCAAACTATGCTTGGCACTCTTATGGGCAGTGATAAAGTTGTTGTATCTGTAACTGCTGATATCGATTTTACCCAGGAAAAAAGGGAAGAAAATATCGTTGAGCCGGTAGATAAAGATAATATGGAAGGCATTGCTATCAGTGCTCAAAAAATAAAGGAAACATTTACAGGAAATCCTGATCAGGCAGGCGGCATCGTTGGTACAGGCAAAAATGATGTGACGAATTATAATGAGGCAACGAAAGGATCAAATGGGAATTATGAAAAAGTTGAAGAAACGGTTAACAATGAGGTAAACCGGATTCGGAAAAAAATTACCGAAAGCCCATATAAGATTCGTGATTTAGGGATTCAAGTAATGGTTGAACCACCGGTACCTGACGATCCGTCCTCACTTCCTCAAGAGCGAGTGGACGATATTAAGAAAATCTTAGGGACAATTGTTCGAACAACAATTGATAAAAATGAGGCAGGAACAAAATTAACGGATCAAATGATTGATGATAAAGTGGTTGTTTCTGTTCAGCCATTCAATGGGAAAGTGAAATTTTCCGATCAAAAATCTTCTGTTCTTCCTTGGTGGGCTTATGTAATTGGAGGAATTTTATTAGCGATCATTGGATTATTAATCTTTCTATTTATTAGAGAGAAGAAAAATCAAAAATTGGAGGAAGAATTCGCTAAAGAAGAGGCAGTACAGCCTCACGTACCAGATGTAAATGAAGAACCAGATACTGAAAGCAGTATGAGAAGAAAACAGCTTGAGAAATTGGCAAAAGAAAAACCGGAAGACTTTGCAAAACTTTTGCGGACATGGATCGCTGAGGATTAGGAGGTGGTTTCATGCCAAGAAAAGAACAAAAGGAATTAACAGGAAAACAGAAAGCAGCCATACTTCTAATTACTCTCGGCCCCGATGTATCTGCGTCAGTGTATAAGCATTTAACAGAAGAGGAAATCGAAAAGCTAACATTAGAAATATCAGGAGTCAGAAAAGTTGAACCGCACTCAAAAGAACAAGTTTTAGAAGAGTTTCATAATATAGCGCTCGCACAAGATTATATTTCACAAGGAGGCATTGGCTTTGCCAAGACTGTTTTGGAAAAAGCACTTGGACCGGAACAGGCGTCTGTCATCATTAACCGTCTTACTTCTTCTCTCCAGGTTAGGCCTTTTGACTTTGCACGAAAGGCCGACCCGGCACAAATATTGAATTTTATTCAAAATGAACATCCGCAAACCATTGCGTTAATACTGTCATATCTTGATGCAGCCCAAGCAGGACAAATACTGTCTGAGCTTCCTCAGGAAATGCAGGCTGATGTTGCGAGAAGGATAGCGGAAATGGACAGAACATCTCCTGAAATTATTAATGAAGTGGAGCAGATCCTCGAAAGAAAACTATCAGCTACGGTTACTCAAGATTATACGCAAACAGGCGGCATTGAAGCAGTGGTGGAAGTTCTTAACGGAGTAGATCGGGCTACAGAACGGACAATTTTAGAAGCACTCGAAATTCAAGATCCGGAATTAGCAGAAGAAATCAAGAAAAGAATGTTTGTTTTTGAAGACATTGTTACTCTTGATAATCGTGCAATCCAGAGGGTGATCCGAGATTGTGAAAACGAAGATTTAATGCTTGCCTTGAAAGTTTCTAGCGATGAAGTTAGAGAGATCGTTTACAAAAATATGTCCCAGCGTATGGTTGAAACATTTAAGGAAGAAATGGAACTGATGGGCCCGGTCCGCCTTCGTGATGTAGAAGAGGCTCAATCACGAATTGTCGCAATCATCCGCAGGCTTGAAGAGGCTGGAGAGATTATTGTTGCCCGTGGCGGAGGGGATGATATCATTGTCTAGATTAATCAAATCCTACTGGGCAAACCAGGCAAAAGAAGGCAATAAAGTGATTTCGATTAAGGTATTGCGCCAGGTTGGTTTTGATAATGAAAAACAAGCAATGATTTCTTCAGATTCTGAGAGAAACAGCTTATTAGAGCAGGCGTACAAAGATGCAGAACAGATTGTTTCACAGGCAAACGACCACGCAAAAATGATCAGAAGGCAGATTGAAAATGAAAGGCATGCCTGGGAGCAAGAAAAAGAAGTTCTGACAGAACAAGCGAAACATGAAGGGTATCAAGCTGGTTTTGATGAAGGAAGGCAAAAAGGATTTCAAGAATACAAGGAATCGATCGAGTTAGCCAGGAAAGTGATTGATTCTGCTAAAAAAGATTACAGATTGATTCTGGAGTCATCAGATAAGGCAATATTGGATTTAGCACTTAAAGTATCTGAAAAAATACTTGGAAAGACCATAGACGGAAACGAAGAGGAATTTCTTCACCTCGTAAAAAGGGCATTAAAAGAAGCGAGAGAATATCGGGAAATCGAGCTGCATGTACATCCAATCCATTATGGATTTTTGCTGTCGCAAAAGGAAGAGTTATTATCGATTTTTCCAAGAGAAACAAATTTTTATATTTATCCAAATGAAGATTTATCGAAAACAAGCTGCATTATCGAATCAGCGAACGGACGAATTGATGCAAGCATCGATAGCCAACTGGAACAAGTGAAAAAAAAGCTTTTTGAGTTGTTGGAGAGTGAAGAATGATGAAGATTGCCGGCTTAATAAAGCAAATTGACAAAATTGATACCTTTAAAAGGTATGGAAGAGTGAAAAGGGTGATTGGGTTAATGATCGAATCCCAAGGCCCGCAAAGCTCTATTGGCGAGGTTTGCTATATTTATGTCGGCAATCACAAAAAGAGGAAAATATTAGCTGAAGTTGTTGGTTTTAAAGAAGAAAATGTTATTTTAATGCCTTATACAACTGTCAATGATATTTCGGCAGGATGTCTTGTAGAAGCAACCTTTAAGCCGCTTGAAGTAAAGGTTGGACCCGCCTTAGTTGGCAAGGTGATTGATTCTTTAGGCCAGCCGCTTGATGGATCTCTCCTTCCTAAAGGACTAACAGCTGTCCCGACTGAACAGGCTCCACCCAATCCAATGAGCCGTCCGCCTATCTCTGAACCGATTGAAGTTGGTGTTCGGCTGATCGACGCCCTTTTAACTGTTGGAAATGGGCAGCGTGTCGGAATATTTGCAGGGAGCGGTGTTGGAAAGAGTACTCTGCTTGGAATGATTGCCCGTAATACAACTGCTGATATAAACGTGATCGGCCTTATCGGGGAACGTGGGCGTGAAGTAAGAGAATTTATCGAACGCGATCTTGGGCCAGAGGGGCTAAAACGGTCCATTGTGGTCGTTGCAACTTCAGACCAGCCTGCATTGATGCGGATTAAGGGGGCTTATACTGCCACAGCAATTGCTGAATATTTCAGGGATAAAGGACTAAATGTCATGCTCATGATGGATTCGGTAACAAGAGTTGCCATGGCTCAAAGAGAAGTTGGGCTTGCAATAGGCGAGCCGCCAACGACAAAAGGTTATACCCCGTCAGTTTTTGCTGTTTTGCCAAAGCTGCTTGAACGGACAGGAACAAATGAGAATGGTTCAATTACTTCATTTTATACTGTTCTAGTTGATGGAGATGACATGAACGAGCCAATCGCAGATACCGTTCGCGGGATTTTGGATGGCCATTTTGTTTTAGACAGAAATCTTGCGAATAAAGGCCAATACCCTGCCGTCAATGTATTAAAGAGTATAAGCAGGGTTATGAATCATATTGTAGCTGAAGGCCATATTAGGGCCGCTGAAAGGCTTCGGGAAATATTAAGCACCTACATAAATTCAGAAGATTTAATTAATATCGGTGCATATAAACGAGGATCATCGAAGGAAATAGATGAAGCGATTTATTTATATCCTAAGATTTTAACGTTTCTAAAACAAGCAACGCATGAAAAAGTAACCATGCACGAAAGTATCGAGGCTTTATTCCAATTAATTCAAGAGGGTGAATAAATTTCATGCGGTACCATTATAAGTTTGAAAAGATTTTATCTCTGAAAGAAAGAGAAAAAGATGAAGCTTTAAATATTTATCAGGAATCTGTAAAAAAGTTTGAAGAAGCGGCAGAAAAACTGTATGAACTTCTGAAAAAGAAAGAAGATTTAGAAGCCTATCAATCTTCACGGCTTGTAAGCGGCCTTTCCGTTCAAGAAATAAGGCATCATCAGCAGTTTATAAGCAATTTAGAAAAAAGCATTGAATATTATCAAAAAATGGTCATGAATGCGAGAAATCGAATGTACTTTTTTCAAGAAAAACTGTTGGAAAAAAATATTGAAGTGAAAAAGTTTGAAAAAATAAAAGAAAAAGACTTCCTTCAGTATCATGAGGAAGAAAAAATTTCAGAGGGCAAACAAATGGATGATATCTCGATCCAGCAATTTTTAAATCGGGAAAATTAGGTGGTTTCATGGAAAAAATACTAGAAGAAAAAGAAGAAAAAAAAATTGGCCGTTTGCAGTGGATCCTTTATGTCGCAGTGATTCCAATGCTATTTGCACTGGTCGTTGCCCTCATTGTCATGACGATTGCCGGAATAAATGTGTTTGATGCAGCAAAAGATTATGGCAAAAAAATACCAGTTGTTTCATCTATTTTTAAAGATGAAAATTCGAAATCCATAACAGAAATCGAACAATCGATGGTTGAGTTGGAAGGGGAAATAAAAGATAAGGAAGCAAAAATCAGCCAGCTTGAGTCACAAATGCAAAACAAGGATCTAGAGATTGAAAGATTAAAGCTTGAAAAAAAGCGGCTTGAAAGTCAAATAGACGAATTAGCGGCCATTCAGGAAGAAAACAAACGAGCAATGAAAGACATCGTACACACATATGAAACAATGTCAGCCAAAAAGGCTGCACCAATTATTACGAAAATGAAGAACGAAGAAGCATTAAAAATATTAGCAAATATTAAAGCGGATACGCTTGCAAGTATCATGGAAAACATGCCTCCTGAAGACGCAGCAAAATTTACGGAACTTTTAACGAACGAAAAAGAAAATTTATCAAAAAATCAAGAATAATGATTCCTTGCTTTGAAAGGGGGTGATGTCGTGGTAATCGGAGGATTAGGATTTGCTCATGCGGTTATGAAAAGTCCTAAGCAATCGCCGGTGGAAAAAAGCATTGGAAGCTTTGCAGGTGTTCTTGCCTCATTCAAAAAAGACTTGTCCGCTGAAAATGAAATGGTGAAAGAAACGGAAACAAGGCTTTCATCAGAGGAATTATCCGAGCTCATTGATTTTCTTAATACCACGGATTTGGCTCAGTTAGAGGGCGGATTGGATTTAATGGAACAAGTTCAATCAAGAGCCGGTGAAAATCTACTCGAATTTATACTCGGTTTTTTGGGAATGGATGATAAAAAATGGAGCTCACTCGTCGATCGGATCCGCTCATTCGTTTCACATGCTGAAGGAAAACACAATGCAATTAAAACAACGTTTTCTGACCAAGATGATAAATTGTTAGATTCTTACCAAATTGTACCTTTATTTTCAATGGCTGTTTCCATTCTTTCAACAGCTGACCAACCAGTAACGAAAGATATGTTAGATATTGTTAAAGCGGCAAAAATTTATGATTTGTTGTCCGAATATCATGACCCTTTTAATGGAAAGCACGATTTGAACCTTCTTTTCAAGCTAGTGGCAGATAAACTTGAATCGATTCCATACGTTCATCAACAAAATGGTACAAAAATGGAGTATCTCCGGAAGATTTTTACGGGGCTTGCAACAGAATTAAATAACAACAAAATGAGCGGAGCAGAACAAACTCCTGAAGTCCGGGGCAATTCTATTAAACAAGGCGGAATTTTTGGAACAGTTTTTTCGCCGAATCAAATGTCTAAAGCTGAGCAGCTTGTATTGATGCTCGACAAAATGGGAAAGCCTGCATCGCCAGAGCAATTCATTCAGCAATTTGAATCCATTTTAGCGAAAAGCCAGTTTATGAAAAACGGCGGAACGCAAAAACTTTTTCTGAAACTTTACCCAGAACACTTAGGGTCGGTAAGAGTCGAATTAATTCTAAAAGATCAATCAATTGTCGCTCGAATATTGACAACTACCGGAACAGCAAAAGAGGCCTTAGAATCGCAATTGCAAGGATTAAAACAAGCGTTCAGCTCGCAAAACATTCAAGTTGATCGGATTGAAATTTCCCAGCAGATGACCCAGCAAGAACGATTTTTACATCGTGACCCTCATCAGCAAGGTCAAGAAAGGCATCAAGAAAAAAATCAGCAAGATAAAGAACACGAAAAGGCAGAAGAGACTGCTCGATCGTTTGAACAAGTACTTCTCGATACAGAAGTTTAGGTGAAAACAATGACAAATACAATTGATACTTCATTAATGCTGTCAAATAATCAGCAAAATACACGTAAAACTGGTACTAACATTTTAGGAAAAGATGATTTTTTGAAGATTCTCATCACCCAGCTTCAAAATCAGGATCCGTTAAATCCGATGCAGGATAAAGATTTTATTGCCCAAATGGCCCAATTCAGCACGCTTGAACAAATGACAAACATAGAGAAATCGCTCGAAAATTTCTTGAAGTCCCAAGAACAAAACTATATGCTTCAAGCCAGCATGCTGATTGGGAAAACCGTCACCTTTTTAGATTCAAATAATGAGGAAAAAACAGCAGTTGTTAAATCCGTTTCCTTCAAAGATGGGAAAACATTATTTCAGCTTAATAACAACGAAAATTCCAGCATTGCTTCTTCTCAAATTATAAAAATTGAATAAGCAAAGGAATCTTGCTGGATGGCCAAACAGCCGTTCGTCAATCATACATTATCGAAAGGAGTAGCTGATTATGCTGCGTTCAATGTACTCCGGAATCAGCGGAATGAAAAACTTCCAAACAAAATTAGATGTCATTGGCAACAACATCGCCAACGTAAATACATATGGTTACAAAAAAGGCCGTGTGACGTTTAAGGATATGGTTAGTCAAACCATTTCAGGCGCAAGCGCCCCTAACGGTACTTCAATGGGTGGAACGAACCCGAAGCAAGTCGGTTTAGGTTCACAGCTTTCAACTATCGATACAATTGATACACAAGGAAGTTTGCAGACGACAGGAAGAGTGTTGGATTTAGGAATTCAAGGAGACGGCTATTTTCAAGTTCAAAAAGATGGAACGACTTATTATACAAGAGCCGGAAATTTTTATTTCGATAAAGACGGAAACTTAGTTACAGGCTCCGGAGAATTTGTTCTTGATACTAACAATAAAAAGATTACTATCCCTATCAACGACGTGGAAAGCTTAAGCATAGGACAAGATGGAGTAATTTCATATGTCGAAGGCGGTACATTAAAAACAGGACCGCAAATTGCGGTTGTCCGCTTCAAAAATAACGGGGGATTAGAAAAGGTTGGAAATAATTTATACAAAAGCACGACGAACTCTGGAGATCCTTCGCAAACAAAAACCCCGGGTTCGAGCGGAGCCGGCACAATCGTTTCCGGCACTTTAGAAATGTCCAATGTCGATCTTTCTGAGGAGTTCACGGAAATGATTACTGCTCAGCGCGGTTTCCAGGCAAATACTCGAATCATTACAACATCTGATGAGATTTTGCAAGAACTTGTAAACTTGAAACGCTGATAATAAGGAGGGAAAGGGCCTGTAGGGGACAAGCCTTAGGCCCTGATACATACATTGATTAAGGTGACAAGACTGAATGGAAAACCTTTTCTCATTAATGCCATATACATAGAAACGGTAGAATCGTTTCCTGATACGACCATTACACTGACAAACGGCCGCAAATATGTCGTGAAGGAGACAGAAGACCGCGTCTTGGAATTGGTTGCGAAATTCTATCAATCTGTCAACCTTCTTGGACAACCGTTGGAGGAAATTGAGGATGAAGAATAATAAGCTATTAAAAATTATGTTCATCTTGCTGGTTGCTATCACCCTTGCAGGGGCTGCTGCGGTTGTGGCCGTATTGAAATTTACAGGCGACAAAGAACATAAAGAGCCGACAATTGATGAAGTGCTTGCTGTGTCAGTTGATGTGAAGGATATTGTTACGAATCTTGCCAGCGATGACTTTATTAGAATTTCATTTAAAATGCAAACAGATAGTAAAGATGCAAAAGAAGAATTAGAGAAACGTGATTTTCAAGTGAGAAATATCATTATTCAAGAATTATCCGAGAAAAAAGCGGAAGATCTTCGAGGAAAAGAAGGAAAACAAAAACTAGAAGAGGACTTAAAAGAAAAAATTAACAGCCTGATGCAGGAAGGAAAGGTTGTTAGGGTATATATCACCGAATCTCTCCTCCAATAAAAAGATATGAGAAGGAATGAATCAACAAATAATGGAGGTGAGATGACATGTCTGGAGAGATATTATCGCAAAGTGAAATTGATGCCCTGTTGTCTGCTCTTTCTACAGGTGAGATGAATGCGGATGAATTAAAAAAGGAACAAACAGAGAAAAAAGTGAAGGTTTATGATTTTAAGAGGGCACTGCGCTTTTCAAAAGATCAAATTCGAAGTTTAACCCGCATTCATGAGAATTTTGCAAGATTACTAACGACGTTTTTCTCTGCTCAGCTTAGGACATATGTACAAATTAGTGTGGCGTCAGCCGACCAGATTCCTTTTGAAGAGTTTATTCGTTCCATTCCAAAAATGACAATCTTAAATGTTTTTGAAGTTCCTCCGCTTGATGGGCGAATCATTATGGAAGTGAATCCTAATGTCGCTTACGCGATGATGGACCGAATGATGGGAGGAAGAGGGACAAGTTTTAACAAAGTTGATAACTTGACTGAAATTGAAGAAAAAATCATGTCAACCACATTTGAACGCGCATTTGAATACTTGCAAGAGGCATGGGCATCGGTTGCAGATATTGATCCCATTTTGACTGAGTTTGAAGTAAATCCCCAGTTTTTGCAAATGATATCACCCAATGAAACAGTCGTTGTAATCTCATTGAATACGACCATTGGGGAAACGAGCGGAATGATCAATATTTGTATTCCACACATCGTACTGGAGCCTATCATTCCAAAGCTTTCGGTACATTACTGGATGCAAACTGAGAAAAAAGACAGAGAACCAGTGGAAATTGCTGTGCTAGAGAAGCGAATCCAAAATGCCGATGTCCCTGTGATCGCGGAACTCGGGACTTCAGAAATATCGATACAGGAATTTTTGATGTTGGATGTTGGGGATGTGATTGAATTGAATCAAGCAATTGATCAACCGCTCTTAATAAAGATCGGTGAAATCCCTAAATTTTTAGGGCAGCCAGGTAAAGTAAATAAAAAATTAGCCGTTCAAGTGTTAGATACATTGAAGGGGGAAGACGATGATAATGAGCGATCATATGCTCTCTCAAGATGAAATTGATGCCTTATTAAGAGGCACTGATAGTGATGATACAGAATACCCGGCTGCTCCTCATTTACATGCAGAGGATTACCTCTCATTAATGGAGAAGGATGCTTTAGGGGAAATTGGAAATATTTCGTTTGGAAGCTCCGCTACTGCTTTATCTACTTTGTTAAATCAAAAAGTAGAGATCACAACTCCGGAGGTTTCCGTCGTTTACAGACGACAACTGCCAGAAGAGTTTCCACACCCATATGTTGCAATCTTGGTAAACTATACAGAAGGTTTTTCAGGAAGCAATTTACTAGTCATTAAACAATCAGATGCAGCAATTATTGCAGATTTAATGCTTGGCGGAGATGGGCTTAATCCTTCTGAAATGATGGATGAAATTCGGATGAGTGCTGTTCAGGAAGCCATGAATCAGATGATGGGTTCGGCTGCGACAAGCATGTCAACCATTTTCAACAAAAAGGTAGATATTTCACCCCCTTCCATCGATATCTTAGATTTTCTCAATGAGGAAGGAACGGAACGAGTCCCTAATGACGATATGCTTGTAAAGGTTTCATTCCGCCTTAAAATTGGAGAACTGATCGATTCAAATATTATGCAGCTTCTCCCAGTCGAGTTTGCGAAAAATTTGGTAAAAGAGTTGCTCAATCCGGAAGAACAATCAATTGAAACATCAGAAAAAATGCAGAAAACAATTGCGAGTGCAACAGACAGACAAGCTCCTATCGAACTGTCCGAAGAAAACCAAGGACAGGAAAATTATTCGGGCCATTATGACAATAAGCAGCAAGGAGGACATGCTCAAAGCTATGCATCCCATTCATTGCATCATGGACAGCAAATGCATGGGAACTGGCAGCCGAATCAACATGCATATTCTGCACCGGTTCAGGGAAGGGGTATGGATTATCAAACCGAGCCAGTACATGACAGATCCGGATTTCAAGCAACAAGAAATCAGCCAAATGTTCAACCGGCAGTTTTTTCAAATTTTGAGCCATATCAGATTCAGGAAACTGAATCCAAGAATCTAAATTTACTGCTTGATATTCCGTTGCAAATAACAGTTGAACTTGGAAGAACGAAAAGATCTGTAAAAGAAATATTAGACATTTCGGCTGGGTCCATCATCGAACTTGATAAACTGGCAGGAGAGCCAGTCGATATTTTAGTTAATAACCGTCTGATTGCAAAAGGTGAAGTTGTTGTTATCGATGAAAACTTCGGTGTCCGGGTTACCGACATTATCAGCCAGAGTGATCGCATTAATAAACTGAGATAACAGATGGGGGTAAATGGTTATGGCACAAAAAATTTTAATAGTTGATGATGCTGCATTCATGCGAATGATGATAAAAGATATTTTAACGAAAAACGGGTATGAAGTTGTCGGTGAAGCAGCTGACGGCTTGCAAGCAGTCGAAAAATACAAGGAACTTCAGCCCGATTTAGTAACGATGGATATTACGATGCCGGAAATGGATGGGATCACTGCGCTTAAAGAGATTAAGAAAATAGACCCGAATGCAAAGGTTATCATGTGCTCGGCTATGGGACAGCAAGCAATGGTGATCGATGCCATTCAAGCAGGAGCAAAAGATTTTATTGTAAAACCATTTCAGGCCGATCGTGTTTTAGAAGCAATTTCTAAGACTTTAGGATAAGACTGCGATTAGAGGTGCAGCGCATTGCAAAAATTAAGATTGATAGGTAAAGTGGCGCTTCTTGTTTTACTTGCTTTGCTTGGCTCACGAAGCTGGGCTTTTGCAGAGCAAGTAAATAATAGTGTGAAAGATTGTATTGAACATCCCGATCGCTGTGAAGAAAATTCTGTGCTTAATAAACATGAAAAACAATCAAAAGCAGGCGGAGATCCTGTTGGACTAAATGTGTGGGATTTCTTCAGAATGATTTTTGCAACACTTTTTGTAGTGGCGCTTCTTTATTTTATTCTCAAGCTGATCAATAAAAAAACGATGGTATACAAGCGCACCCAATTAATAGAAAACATAGGGGGTGCGAATCTCGGAGGAAACCGGTCGATTCAAATGGTTAAGGTGGGAAACCGGCTTCTGGTTGTCGGCGTAGGTGAAAACATCCAGCTGTTAAAAGAAATAGACGATCCTGATGAGTTTCGTCAAATCATCACAGAATACAACGACAAAATGGAACAGCTTGTTCAACCAAGCGATTTTGTGACAAAGGTGATTCAAAGAACAAGGAAGACATTTGCTGCTAAAGAGGATCACAGTCAATTCAAAATGCTTCTAAAGAAGCAATTAGATGAGTTGAAAAATGAAAGGAAAAAATTTTTTGAAGGTATGGAACAGAAAGGGAAAGACGAACGATGAACGAATTTATACAATTCTTTAGCAACAGTTCCCCAGAAAACGTTTCTGTTTCTGTTAAACTTCTTTTACTTTTGACTGTTCTCTCTTTAGCTCCCAGCATACTTATTTTGATGACCTGCTTTACAAGAATTGTCATTGTTCTTTCCTTTGTCAGAACGGCGCTTGCTACACAGCAAATGCCGCCAACTCAAGTGCTGATTGGATTGTCTCTGTTTTTAACATTTTTTGTAATGGCTCCTACTTTTGAGAAAGTAAACGAAGAGGCGCTGACTCCTCTGTTTAATAATAAAATTACTTTGGAAGAGGCTTACGATCGGGCAAGTGTGCCATTTAAAGAGTTTATGAGCGCCCATACAAGACAGAAAGACCTTGCCCTTTTCTTAGATTATTCAAAGGCAGAACGTCCGAAGTCTATACAGGATATACCGTTGACGACGCTCGTTCCAGCTTTTGCAATTTCTGAATTAAAGACGGCTTTTCAAATTGGTTTTATGATTTTTATTCCTTTTTTAGTGATCGATATGGTGGTGTCAAGTGTTTTAATGTCGATGGGAATGATGATGCTTCCGCCTGTTATGATTTCGCTCCCATTCAAAATATTACTATTTATCATGGTAGACGGTTGGTATTTAGTTGTTAAATCTCTTTTACAAAGCTTTTAAAGCGGGTGAATGTTATGACTTCTGAAGCTGTCATTTCGATTGCCGAACAGGGCATCTACACAGTATTGATGATAAGCGGTCCATTATTGCTCCTTTCATTAGTTGTAGGTTTGATTATAAGTATTTTTCAAGCAACGACACAAATTCAGGAACAAACGCTGGCATTTATTCCGAAAATAGTTGCCGTATTGCTTGGTGTGGTCATTTTTGGACCATGGATGCTAAGCCATATGCTGTCATATGCAAATGAAATTTTTTCGAATTTAACGAGATTTATAGGATGATTTTATGCTAGATTTGCTTCCGAAATTTCCAGTGTTTTTGCTTATTTTTGTTAGGGTAACGTCTTTTTTTCTCATGATGCCGCTCTTTTCTTACAGGACAATTCCTGCGAGGATAAAGATCGGCCTTGGCTTTTTTCTTGCCTGGATTATGTATTATTCAATTGATGCACCCGCTCTTGAAATCAATGGAGAGTTTTTCCTCCTGATTATTAAAGAAGCTTTTGTTGGGCTTTTTCTCGGCTTTGTCGCCTATATGATTATGTCTGCCATCCAGATAGCCGGAGGATTTATTGATTTTCAAATGGGCATTTCCATTGCCAATCTCATTGACCCGCAGACAGGTGCACAAAGCCCTTTAATGGGCCAATACTTGTACTCGATCGCGTTGTTGTTTTTGCTGTCAGTAAATGGCCATTATTTGTTAATTGACGGGATTTTTTATAGTTACAAATTTATCCCAATTGATCATGCATGGATCCCTTTTGGCAATGAAAACCTAGTAAATTATGTAATAAAATCATTTAGTTCCATCTTTGTTATTGCATTTCAAATGTCTGTTCCAGTTGTTGGATGTCTTTTTCTTGTTGATGTAGCCCTTGGGATTGTGGCAAGAACGGTTCCGCAGTTAAACGTTTTTGTTGTCGGTCTTCCTTTGAAAATTGGTGTCAGCTTTATTGTTATGATTGCTGTCATGGGTGTGATGATTCAGGGGGTCTCGCAGCTGTTTGAGACAATGCTAAGTACGATGCGCGATTTGATGGGCCTTATTGGAGGATCATGAATGAAATTTTTAACCTTAGACTTGCAGTTTTTTGCCGGAGAAAAAACGGAGAAAGCGACTCCTAAGAAACGCCAGGATGCACGAAAAAAAGGGCAGGTGGCCAAAAGTCAGGATGTGATTACGGCCGTTAATTTGCTGGCAGTTTTTTTATATCTTATGTTCACCGGCGAGTTGTTGCTGGATCATATTTTACGCGTATTCAGGCACTCATTTCAGGATTATTTGCTTGTTGATTTGACGGAAAATAATCTCAAATCAATTTTGCTCGAAATTATGAAGGAAATCACTTTTATTTTAGGACCGATTATGCTTGTTGCATTTGTTGCCAGTGTGGCGGCAAATTATTTTCAAATCGGATTTTTATTTTCGTCAGAAGCCATTCAATTAAAGCTTGAAAAGATAAATCCAATCCAAGGTTTCAAACGGATTTTTTCTTTAAGGGCACTGGTTGAGCTATTGAAATCTATTTTAAAAATCAGTTTTGTCGGGATTGTTACGTTTACGGTACTTTGGAAGCGGATTGATGAAATTCTTATTCTTTCGCATAAATCTGTCGGAGCCGCTCTCGCTTCGATCGCAAGTTTAACAATGCAGATGGGGCTGTTTGCATCAGGTGCCTTGTTCTTTCTGGCGATTCTTGATTATCTTTATCAAAAGTACGATTTTGAAAAAAGCATTAGGATGTCAAAGCAAGATATTAAAGATGAGTATAAAAATATTGAAGGAGACCCTCTTATCAAATCAAAAATAAAGCAAAGGCAGAAGGAAATGGCAATGCGAAGAATGATGCAGGAAGTGCCGAAAGCGGATGTGGTTATTACAAACCCTACTCATTTTGCGGTTGCTTTAAAGTATGATGAACAAAAATTGGATGCTCCGTATGTCGTAGCTAAAGGTGTAGATTATGTCGCTCAAAAAATCAAGTATATAGCGAAAGAAAATGATGTCATCACAGTGGAGAACCGTCCATTGGCAAGAGCGTTATATGATCAGACGGAAATCGGTGAGACCATTCCGGAACAATTTTTTAAAGCGGTAGCAGAAATTCTCGCGTTCGTTTACCGGACAAAAAATAAGATTTGAATGAAATCATTGCGTATACCCTGTTTTATTTTGGGGCGAGTTAGGAGAGAAATGGTATGTCAGCAAAAGATCTTCCGGCATTGCTAGGTGTGATCTTAATTGTAGCAATGCTTATCATTCCGTTCCCAACATGGCTGTTAAGCATTTTAATAATTATCAACATTTCTTTAGCACTGCTTGTATTGTTAACTTCAATGAATATAAGGGAACCGCTCCAGTTTTCCGTTTTTCCGTCATTATTACTGTTATTAACGTTATTTCGTCTCGGACTGAATGTGTCAACGACCAGGTCGATCTTGTCGAATGGAGATGCCGGAGGGGTTGTTGAAACGTTTGGAACCTTTGTCATTGGAGGCAACTTAGTTGTTGGTCTTGTTGTGTTCCTTATTTTGGTCATTATTCAGTTTATCGTTATTACTAAAGGCGCTGAACGCGTTTCAGAGGTCGCAGCACGATTTACCTTAGATGCAATGCCGGGGAAACAAATGAGCATTGATGCAGATTTAAATGCAGGTATGATCTCAGAGCAAGAAGCAAGGCAGCGCCGGGAAAAAGTCGGCAGGGAAGCTGATTTTTACGGATCAATGGATGGTGCCAGCAAATTCGTAAAAGGTGACGCAATTGCTGGTATCATTATCGTACTCATTAACTTAATTTTTGGGATTGTTATTGGAATGCTGCAAAAAGATATGACGATCAGTGATGCAGCTTCCCACTATTCTCTATTAACAGTAGGGGACGGTCTTGTCAGTCAAATTCCCGCATTATTGATTTCAACCGCAACCGGTATTGTCGTAACGAGGGCAGCTTCCGAAGGGAATCTTGGGACTGATATTACTTCACAGCTGCTGACTTATCCGAAATTGCTTTATATTACAGGAGGTACAATATTCTTCCTTGGATTATTTACACCAATTTCGGATTTATTGACGCTTCCGATTGCCGGTTTACTGATTTTAGGAGGGTATATGTTATCCCGGATTCCAGAACCGGATAAAGAACATTTGCAAGAACTAAATGAGGAAATGGAAACCGATGAAATGAAAAGCCCTGAGAGTGTTGTCCAATTATTAAGCATTGACCCGATTGAATTCGAATTTGGGTATGGACTTATTCCACTGGCAGACACGAATCAGGGCGGGGATCTTTTGGATCGGATTGTCATGATCCGTCGCCAGCTGGCTATTGAATTAGGGTTAGTCATCCCGGTTGTCCGCATCCGCGATAATATTCAACTGCAGCCAAACGAATATCGGCTAAAAATAAAAGGGAATGAAATGGCCAGGGGTGAATTGCTTCTCGATCATTACTTAGCGATGAGCCCGGGAGAAGACGATGATTCAATTGAGGGAATTGACACCATTGAACCTTCATTTGGGCTTCCAGCCAAATGGATTACGGAAGAAATGAAGGAGAAGGCAGAAATCTTAGGATATACAGTCGTTGATCCCCCTTCAGTTGTCTCGACACATATCACTGAGGTCATTAAAGCAAATGCACATGAATTACTAGGAAGACAAGAAACGAAACAATTGATCGACCATTTAAAAGAAAGCTATCCGATCCTCGTTGAAGAAGTAACGCCTACCCCGCTTTCTGTCGGTGAAGTACAGAAAGTACTTGCAAAATTGTTAAAAGAAAACGTATCGATTCGGAATTTACCGGTTATTTTCGAAACGCTTGCTGATTTTGGAAAGGTTACAACGGATACAGACCTCCTGACTGAATATGTTCGCCAAGCACTCGCGAGACAAATAACGAACCAATATGCGGGACAGGAGAAAACATTAAAAGTAATTACTCTTTCCGGAAAAGTAGAAAAAAAGATTGCTGAAGGAATACAGCAAACGGAGCATGGCAATTATTTATCTTTGGATCCTGCAGTTTCTCAAGGTATTTTGGAGTCCCTGGCTTCCCAAATTGAACAATTGTCTCTCATGGATCAGACTCCGGTTGTACTATGTTCCCCGGCAGTAAGAATGTATGTCCGCCAATTAACCGAAAGATATTTTCCGCAAATACCGATATTATCTTATAACGAACTGGAAGCAAATGTTGAAGTACAAAGTGTCGGGGTGGTGAACGTAGATTGAAAGTAAAGAAATACGTCGCTTCTTCTATGCCTGAAGCGATGAAATTGATCAGGGCTGAACTTGGCAACGATGCTGTCATTCTTAATTCAAAGGTGGTTCATAGTGGCGGATTTCTAGGTTTTTTTAAAAAGAAAAAAATTGAAGTCATTGCAGCGGTCGATCCGATGCCAAAAAATGAACAAATTCCTATCGTAAAACAAAAAACAAAATACCTCCCGAATGCGAAGAATCACCTATATGAAAAACAGAGTACGGAAAGCAAAACAGGGTTCAAAAGTGAATTGATAAAAGAAATTTCTGAAATAAAAGAGCTGTTGAAAAAAAATCATTCCAATTTTAATGAAAATGGAATCGCGCTTCCGGGTCCGATTCAAGAAGCAAGCTTACTAATGGAAAAACAGGAGATTGATAAACAAATCCAGACAGCTGTACTCGAAGAGTTAATCGAAAAGTGGTATTTAACAGGAGCTTGTGCTTCAAAAGATGAAGTTCTGTCATGGCTTAGGAATTATATTTCAAATCGAATAGCCAATCTCAAATATGGCGGTGTAACTTTTACAAAACAATTTGTAAATGTGGTTGGCCCAACGGGAGTCGGCAAAACAACTACATTAGCAAAAATTGCCGCAGATTGTGTGCTCACGTATAAAAAAAAGGCAGCATTTATTACAACGGATACGTATCGAATTGCAGCAATCGACCAGTTAAAAACATATGCAAAATTATTAAATGCCCCATTGGAAGTATGCTATAACATGGAAGATTTCCAGAAAGCAGCAGATCAATTTGCTGAGTATGATATTGTCTTCATTGATACAGCTGGCAGAAACTTTCGGAATCGTGGTTATGTTAATGACTTGAAAAAAACAATTGATTTTGACAGAGATATGGAAACTTATCTCGTCCTTTCATTAACTTCAAAACAAAGAGATATGGAAGAAATTTTTGAACAGTTTTCACTTATTAACATTGATCGATTGATTTTTACAAAAGCAGATGAAACATCCAGCTTTGGTGCGATGCTGAACATCATCGATAAATACCAGACTGGTGTGGCCTATTTGACGAATGGCCAAAATGTTCCCGATGATATGCTGGTTGCCACCCCTACGGTGATATCGAATTTATTATTTGGGGTTGAAACAGATGTACGATCAAGCTGAAAGATTAAGAGTAAGACTTGGATTGAAAGAAAAGAAAAACGGTAAAAAGGCAATCGCTGTTGTCAGCGGGAAAGGAGGAGTAGGAAAATCAAATTTTTCATTAAACTTTGCTATTGCATTGTCAATATTGGGCAGCAAAGTAATGGTCATTGATATGGATATTGGAATGGGGAATTTGGATATTTTAATGGGAAGCGCCCCTGATTTTACTATTGTTGATTATTTCGAAAAAGAAATACCGCTTGAAAAAATCATTATGGCTGGACCTGACGGAGTCCATTATATTGCCGGCGGTTCAGGTCTTACTTCGTTCGTAAAACTAGAAGAAGCCAAATTGGACCAGTTCTTTGAAGATTTGGAAACAAGTTTTAAGGATTATGATTATTTGATTTTTGATATGGGAGCGGGGATTAGAAAAGATTTATTACCTTTTATATTGTCCGTAGATGAAGTATTCGTCCTTACAACACCTGAGCCGACTGCAATTACGGATGCGTATGCAATGATAAAGTATATCCATATACTCGATTCAAAAATCCCATTATATGTGGTTGTAAATAAAGCCCGATCCGTAAAGGATGGAACCGAAACGATGCAAAGATTATCAAAGGTTGTCAATCAATTTTTAGGTAGGTGCTTGATTTCCCTTGGTATTCTCCCTGATGATTTGACGGTGCAAACGGCTGTCAGAAGGCAAATTCCTTTTGTGAATCTGAATGAGAAATCACCTGTTTCCCGGACATTAAAAGAAATGGCAGATCGATATGTGAAACAGAAAGCTTTTGAAACAACACCCGCGGTCAAATTTCATTTTGTTGCTAAATTAAAGAAATTTCTCTTTGAAAGGAAAGGGGGCCGGTATGGAGAAAATTAAGGTACTAGTTGTAGATGATTCAGCATTCATGAGAAAACTGATTCAAGATTTTCTTTCTGAAAATCCACGAATCAGTGTCATTGGAACTGCCAGAAATGGTGAAGATGCCGTAAAAAAAGTTAAGGAATTGAAGCCAGATGTTGTCACATTGGATATTGAAATGCCGGTATTGAACGGGCTTGAAGCGTTAAAAACGATTATGCAGGAAAATCCCGTCCCCGTTATCATGCTATCAAGCACGACACGAGAAGGCGAGGAAAACACAGTCTTGGCATTGGAATATGGAGCCATTGATTTCGTTCAAAAGCCATCCGGGGCAATTTCTCTTGATTTGCATAAGGTCAAAGACGAATTAGTTCGTAAAGTGATTTCTGCAAGTAAGGCAAATATTAAACAAGTGGAAAAAACTTCATTAATTGGAACTACAGAAACTGAAAATCATAGTAAAATAGAACTACAGAATCCGATAATACATTCGAAAGTTTCCTTTGGAAAATGGAACTATCCGAAAAAAAAGCTGATTTGTATAGGTACTTCAACAGGCGGTCCAAGAGCATTGCAGCATGTTCTGACACAACTTCCACGAGAATTGCCGGCACCAGTTTTAGTCGTTCAACATATGCCGTCCGGTTTTACAAAATCTTTGGCGGACAGGTTGAATGCTTTATCCTATATTCACGTAAAAGAAGCAGAAGATGGCGAATTACTAAAGAAAGGAACAGCGTATATAGCACCTGGCGGTTATCACCTTAAGGTAAAGCAAGTCGGGACAAGCCTTGTAGTTCAACTTGACAAGTCTTCCCCTTATAATGGGCATCGTCCTTCGGTCGATGTCATGTTTGAGTCTGTGAGCAAGATTAAAGACTATTTAAAGATCGCTGTTATTATGACTGGAATGGGTTCGGACGGGGCCGAAGGGCTAATTCATCTAAAGAGTAACGGAGTTGTGAAAGCAATTGCAGAGTCACAAGAAACATCCATCGTGTTTGGAATGCCGAGAGCAGCGATTGCGACAAGACTGGTTGATGAAGTCCAAAATGTTGAGAATATTGCTGAAACAATTATGAAATATGTTTAATGCCGGGGAGTGTAGGCACATGGATATGAACCAATATTTAGAGGTTTTTATTGAAGAAAGCAAAGAGCATTTGCAAGCTTGTAATGAAAAGTTATTAGAGCTTGAAAAAAGCCCTCAGGACATTTCAATTGTCAATGAAATTTTTCGCTCGGCGCATACGTTGAAAGGGATGTCAGCGACAATGGGGTATGAAGACTTGGCAAGTCTGACCCACCAAATGGAAAATGTTTTAGACGCGATCCGTAATCATAAAATTTCCGTTACACCTGAAATTTTAGATGTTATTTTTCTTGCAGTTGATAATTTGGAAGCGATGGTTCAATCCATTGCAGAAGGCGGGGACGGCAAAAGGGATGTCAGTGACGTTGTACATAAATTAAAACTCATCGAAAAAGGAGAAAAACCCATTCAATCAACATCACATGCAGAAGTTGCCGCTGCTGCAGCTAAAGAAACTACTGTCGGAACAATCAGTACATACGACGAATTCGAGTTAACGGTATTAAAGCAGTCAAAAGAACAAGGCTTTGAATCCTACGAAATTACAGTGACTTTACGAGAAGACTGTTTGCTAAAAGCAGCCCGTGTATTTATGATTTTTGAAGTTCTCGAAAAAATGGGAGAAGTTATAAAAGCTATTCCTTCAGTAGATCTGTTGGAAGAAGAGCAATTTGATCATGATTTTACAGTAACTTTAATTACAAAGGAACAGCGGGAAGATATTGAAAAGAAAATTATGAAAGTTTCTGAAGTAGAAAAAGTAAAAGTTGTCCCTCTTTCATTTGAAGATTTTCGCAGATCGGAAGAACGGAGTGAAGCTCTTGTTAACAGCCAGTCTGATCCTACAGGCTCAGAAAGCAGTCAGCATAGAAAGAATTCCCAATCAAACGAGGCGGCTATGAGCAAGAAACCAACGGCTAAACAGTCTGCCGCAAGCAACAAGACGATTCGCGTTAATATCGAAAGGCTCGATATTTTAATGAACTTGTTTGAGGAATTGGTCATTGACCGGGGAAGACTGGAACAAATTTCACGTGAGTTAAACAATCAGGAATTGCATGAAACGGTAGAAAGAATGTCCCGAATTTCAGGTGATTTGCAAAATATTATTTTAAATATGCGAATGGTTCCTGTAGAAACTGTCTTTAACCGATTTCCGCGGATGGTGCGGCAGCTTGCTCGAGATCTAAATAAAAAAATCGAATTAGAAATTATTGGTGCGGAAACCGAACTGGACAGAACGGTGATCGATGAAATTGGGGATCCGCTAGTACACTTGTTGCGAAATGCGATTGATCATGGCATTGAAACTCCTGAAATACGAAAAGCAAGCGGGAAAAATGAAGTGGGAAAGATTGTCCTGAGAGCTTACCACAGCGGTAATCATGTATTTATCGAGATTGAAGATGACGGAGCGGGAATAAAGAAAGAGAAAATACTTAATAAGGCTATTAATAAAGGAATTATTAATGAACAAACTGCCGCCGGCTTAACAGATAAACAAGTGTACGAGCTGATTTTTGCTTCCGGTTTTTCGACGGCTGAAAAAATTTCTGATATTTCGGGCCGCGGAGTCGGATTGGATGTTGTGAAGAACACGATCGAATCACTCGGAGGCTCAGTGTCTATTGATTCAAAAGAAGGAGAAGGGTCCGTCTTTTCCATTCAATTGCCATTAACTCTTTCCATTATTTCCGTCATGCTTGTCGAAATCAAAAAAGAGAAATATGCTATCCCATTATCTTCAATAATCGAAACAACGATCGTGAAAAAAGAAGATATTTTAAATGCTCATAATCAGAAAGTGATTGATTTCAGAGGAAAGGTTGTACCTCTTTTATTCTTAAAGGATATATTTGAAGTTCCTGCACGAGATGAAGACGATGATGAATTCCACTCGGTTGTCATAGTTCGAAAAGGAGATAAAATGGCCGGTCTTGTTGTCGATTCATTTATTGGGCAACAAGAGGTTGTTTTAAAATCGCTTGGTAATTACTTAACAAATGTTTTTGCGATTTCCGGTGCGACGATCCTTGGTGACGGTCAAGTTGCTTTAATCGTAGATTGCAATGCCCTAATTAAGTAAGAAAATGAGAGATTTAAAGGGAGTGAATCAACATGACGATGGCCCAAACGGATGATATAAAAGTAATCGTCTTCCAATTGATGGATAAAGAATACGCAATCCCTGTCAGCCAAGTCCAGTCAATTGAAAAGGTTCCACCTATTACGAGAGTTCCCGGCACTTCATCTTTCGTAAAGGGTGTCATTAATTTGCGGGGTGTCGTTACACCAATTATAGATCTTCGGAAGAGATTTGGTTTTCCGGAAGTAAGTTATCATGAAAACACACGTGTTATTATTGTGTCAATGGAAGATATAGAAGTAGGTTTGATCGTCGATGCTGCAAATGATGTAATAGATATTCCGGCAAATTCAATTGAACCCCCTCCTGAAGTAGTCGGGGGCTTGGATGAGGATTACATTAAGGGCGTAGCAAAAATAGATAAAAGATTATTAATTTTGCTTGATCTCGGCCGCGTTTTAAAATCGGATGAAATCACTGTTTCTGCAGGAAATGAAGGGTAGACCCATGCTATTTATCGAAAAAATTACAAGTTTGCACCTCGATATTTTAAAAGAGATCGGCAATATTGGCGCCGGCAATGCGGCAACGGCGTTGTCTACGTTATTAAATAAAAAAATAGAAATGAACGTACCAAATGTTCGAATTGTTTCGTTTGATGAAATGATGGAAATGGCTGGCGGTGCAGAAAATGTAGTTGCCGGTGTTTTTTTAAGAATTGAAGGAGATGCTCCCGGAAGCATGTTTTTTATACTATCATTAAAACAGGCAGCTGCCTTTATTAAGCGAATGATTGGTGATTTGGAATTCACATTTGAGAACCCTCCATATAATGAACTGGCTTTATCGGCACTTCAAGAACTTGGTAATATCCTGTCTGGTTCTTATTTGTCATCATTGTCAGATTTTACAAATCTGTGTCTATATCCTTCCGTGCCTGCCCTTAGCATCGATATGGTAGGAGCCATCATTAGCTGCGGATTAATTGAATTGTCACAAGTCAGTGATTATGCAATTGTTGTTGAAACGGCATTAAATGAAGATGATTTGCTGGCTTCAGACGGTGTGAAAGGCCATTTTTTCCTCTTGCCTGACCCCGACTCCTTTCTTACTATTTTCAAATCATTAGGGGTTGCAGAGGATGACTGAAAATTTGCATGTTGTTAAAGTAGGAATTGCCGATATGAAGATTGTGCGTGCTCCTGGTTTAATCAGGACTTCCGGACTCGGCTCTTGTGTAGGGGTAGTCATTTACGATCAGGTAAAAGAGATTGCTGGATTAGCTCATGTTATGCTTCCTGATTCCTCTCTTGCAAAGGGAGGTTCAATTAATAGAGCAAAATATGCTGATACAGCAGTAAAAGAACTTGTTTCCTTATTAGTAAAAGGCGGTGCTTGTCCCATGGCGTTAAAAGCAAAAATAGCCGGCGGTGCCCAAATGTTTCAATTTACTGCTGTGAACGATCTGATGAGAATCGGACCGAGAAATGTAGAAGCTGTAAAGAAAGAGCTTGCTAAATTAAAAATAAGCGTTGTTGCAGAAGATGTTGGAGGAAATAACGGAAGAACGATAGAATTCAATCCGAAAACTTGTGAATTATCTATCCGTACGGTAAACAAAGGAACCAGCATAATATAGAGTCTGACTCATAAGCAAAGGGTTAGACCACGCCAATACAAAGTGGTAAACGTTTTGAGGAGGATTACCGTGACAAAGGTTTTAACAACCGATGAGCAAATATATTGGGAAAAATGGGTACGGCATCGTGATCCTCATGCTGGAAATCTACTAGTCAAAAAATATATGCCATTAGTAACTTATCATGTGCAGAGAATCTCTGTCAGTCTACCAAAAAGCGTATCAAGAGATGATTTACATAGCCTTGGAATGATCGGCTTGTATGATGCACTTGAAAAATTTGACCCTGAGCGGGAATTAAAGTTTGATACATATGCTTCTTTTCGCATTCGCGGGGCAATTCTTGATGGTTTGCGAAAAGAAGATTGGCTTCCGAGAAGTACTAGAGATAAAGCTAAAAAGATTGAATCGGCAATTGAAAAGCTTCAACAGAGGTACATGAGAAACGCGACAATAGCAGAAATTGCAGCCGAACTGAATATGTCGGAAGATGAAGTCGTTTCAACCATGAATGAACATTTTTTTGCTAATGTTCTTTCAATTGACGAACAACCTATAGAACAAGATGACAAAGACGGGCAATCATTTGTCCTCAAGGATGAAAAAGCAGAAAATCCCGAAGAAAAAATCGTGAAAGATGAGATGCTTTTGGAATTGGCTGAGCTCATTTCCCAACTGAATGAAAAAGAGCAGATCGTTTTAAGTTTGTTTTACAAAGATGAATTAACATTAACTGAAATCGGCCAAGTAATGGGGCTATCTACGTCGAGAATCTCCCAAATACATTCGAGAGCACTTTACAAATTGCGTCAAGCAATGGAAAAAATTATGTAAAACAGCGGCAGAAAACAATCTATTTAAAGGAAAGATGATCGATTACATCGGATAGAGGGATTATATGGCTACTTTTTTCATTATAATAAGTTTGTTGCTTAATCTATTGGCATTTCTTGCAATCATACTTTTATATTTGCGACAGAATCGTTTAAGTCAGATGGAAAAAAAGCAAGAAAAGATGATTCAGGAAATGGAAGAAGTACTATCGTCTTATATGCTTGAAATGAAAGAAGAAAACGAGATATTTATGAAACGGCTAAAGCATTTGGGTCTAAATAAAGAAACTGTTTTAAATACAACAAGCGAGTTGTCAACTACAGATATATCGGATGATCACTCAGATTCAACAAAAACGGAGCGTGCAATTAAAATAGGAAAAATCGCTCCCTTTCTGGCGGTAAAAGCTTATAAGAAGAACGTCAACAATTCTAAATTTCCGATTGAGAAATCAAACTCTCTATTATCGGATGATAAACAGGCAGGCTCCGAAAATGCATCCGCTGGCTCAGAGGATCATTTCCAAGCTCAAAATATGGAATTCGAACAGAAAGACGATGATTTAAAGCTGTTGTTAAATGAAGTTTATTTGCTTCAACAGCAAGGATTTAGCGTTGAAGATATTGCAAAGAAACTGAATAAAGGAAAGACGGAAATCGAACTTTTGCTTAAATTTCATCATCAAAATGAGCAGGAATAACTTGATTGTCATTTTTACTTGTGCTATATTATGACATGGTGTGAATACACACGCTTGCTGATTTAAACGGATGGTGCTGTCAAAGCGACAGTTTCCGTTTAAAAATGATGCGGGCGGAGGAAAACAAAACCATTAGGAGGAAAAATGCATGTCAGTAATTTCTATGAAGCAATTGCTTGAAGCTGGTGTACATTTCGGTCACCAAACTCGCCGTTGGAATCCTAAAATGAAGAAATATATCTTCACTGAACGCAACGGCATTTACATCATCGACCTTCAAAAAACAGTGAAAAAAGTTGAGGAAGCTTATAATTGGGTAAAAGAGCTTGCAGCGAATGGGGGAACCATTCTTTTCGTTGGTACAAAAAAACAAGCTCAAGATTCTGTAAAGGAAGAAGCAGAACGCTGCGGAATGTTCTACGTTAACCAACGCTGGTTAGGCGGAACTTTAACAAACTTTGCAACAATTCAAAAACGTATACAACGCTTAAAAGATATTGAAAGAATGGCTGAAGACGGCACTTTCGATGTTCTTCCAAAGAAAGAAGTTGTCCAATTAAAGAAAGAGCAAGAGCGTTTAGAAAAATTCCTTGGCGGTATTAAAGAAATGAAACAGCTTCCAGATGCTCTTTTCATCATTGACCCACGCAAAGAGCGCATCGCAGTCGCAGAAGCGCACAAATTAAACATCCCAATCGTAGGTATTGTTGATACAAACTGCGATCCCGATGAAATCGATGTGGTTATCCCTGCAAACGATGATGCTATTCGCGCTGTTAAGCTTTTAACTTCAAAAATCGCAGATGCAATCTTAGAAGCTAAACAAGGTGAAGAAGTAGCAACGGCAGCTGCCGCTGAGTAATGGTAAATGGTTAAAGGTGATAATAGGGAGCACCCTTTATCACCTTTTTTTAAAGAATTCTTAAAACAAAGTTAACATATAATTAAGGAGGATTACTCATTATGGCAATTACTGCACAAATGGTAAAAGAACTTCGCGAAAAAACTGGCGCCGGCATGATGGATTGTAAAAAAGCCCTTCAAGAAACAAACGGTGATATGGAAAAAGCAATCGATTTTCTTCGTGAAAAAGGGATCGCAAAAGCTGCAAAAAAAGCAGACCGTATTGCTGCTGAAGGTATTACATCTATCAAAGTTGAAGGCAATGAGGCAGTCATTCTTGAAGTGAACTCTGAAACTGATTTCGTTGCTAAAAACGAAGGCTTCCAAACACTTGTAAAAGAATTGGCTGACCATCTTCTTAAAAATAAACCTGCTACAGTTGAAGAGGCAGCTGAACAAAAAATGGATAACGGTTCAACTGTTGCAGAACATATAAATGCCGCTGTCGCAAAAATCGGTGAGAAAATCACACTTCGCCGCTTTGAAATCAAAACAAAAACTGACAATGATGCTTTCGGTGCTTACTTGCATATGGGCGGGCGCATCGGTGTTCTAACTGTGTTAGAAGGGACTACTGATGAAGAGGCTGCTAAAGACGTTGCAATGCATATTGCCGCATTAAATCCGAAATACGTTTCTCGCGACCAAGTTTCTCAAGAAGAAGTCGAGCGTGAACGTCAAGTTTTAACACAACAGGCTCTAAATGAAGGAAAACCGGAGAACATCGTTGCAAAAATGGTAGAAGGACGTCTTGGAAAATTTTTCGAAGAAGTCTGTGTTCTTGATCAAGCTTTCGTTAAAAATCCTGACCAAAAAGTACGCCAATTCGTAGAATCAAAAGGCGCAAAAATTCGTGAATTCGTTCGTTACGAAGTTGGAGAAGGCATTGAAAAACGCGAAGAAAACTTCGCAGAAGAAGTTATGAACCAAGTTAAGAAATAAGCCATTAAGCCAGAATTAAACAAAATGATTTATATTCAGGGAACACTTTGTGTTCCCTGTTTTTAAAGCTTGCATGATAGGCTTAAACTACATATGGAGGTTCTTATGAGCAGCCCTAAGTACAAACGCGTAGTATTAAAATTAAGCGGAGAAGCTTTAGCAGGTGATCAAGGTTTCGGCATAAATCCTGCTGTCATTAAATCGGTCGCAGACCAGGTGAAAGAAATAGCTGAATTAGGTGTTGAAGTGGCAGTCGTTGTAGGCGGCGGCAATATTTGGCGCGGGAAAATAGGCAGTGAGATGGGAATGGACAGAGCGACAGCAGATTATATGGGAATGCTGGCAACTGTGATGAATTCCCTTGCATTGCAGGACAGCCTTGAACAATTAGGGATTGAAACTCGTGTCCAAACTTCAATCGAAATGCGCCAAGTGGCAGAACCATATATTCGCAGACGTGCAATTCGCCATCTTGAGAAAAAACGGGTGGTTATTTTCGCTGCTGGTACTGGAAACCCATACTTCTCAACGGATACAACTGCGGCTTTACGGGCAGCCGAAATCGAAGCCGAAGTTATTTTAATGGCGAAAAACAATGTAGATGGGGTATACTCTGCTGATCCACGTGTTGACAAAAATGCAAAAAAATATGATGAACTTTCTTATTTAGATGTTCTAAAAGAGGGACTCGCGGTAATGGATTCAACCGCATCATCATTATGTATGGACAACAATATACCATTAATTGTATTCTCTATTATGGAACAAGGCAATATTAAACGAGCCGTGATGGGCGAAACAATCGGAACAATCGTAAGGGGGAAAAATTAATGCCAAAACAAGTCATTGCAGCTGCCAAAGAAAAAATGACGAAAGCAATTCAAGCATATACACGCGAAATTGCTAGTATTCGTGCAGGCAGAGCGAGCGCTTCTTTATTGGACAGAGTAACCGTTGATTACTATGGAGTGCCTACACCTGTCAATCAATTAGCAGGAATTTCTGTTCCTGAACCTCGCTTGCTTGTCATCCAGCCTTATGATAAATCTATTGTCGGGGAAATCGAAAAGGCTATCTTAAAATCTGATTTGGGATTAAATCCGACAAGTGACGGTTCCCTTATCCGGATTGCTATTCCGCAGCTCACTGAGGAGCGCCGCAAAGAGCTTGTAAAGGTTGTGAAAAAAGAATCAGAAGAAGCTAAAGTCGCGATCAGAAACATCCGCCGCGATGCAAATGATGATCTTAAAAAGCTTGAAAAAGCGGGCGAAATAACAGAAGATGATCTTCGCGGATATTCGGATGATATTCAGAAGCTTACAGATGAACATATTAACAAAATTGATCAAATCACAAAGGATAAAGAAAAGGAAATTTTGGAAGTATAATGATTGCTCGCCGTACGGCGAGCTTTCTTTTTCAAAATAGGAAAAGCGATCATTGTTGTGAAAAAGCTTTTGCTTTCACTTTTTCCTTCATATTTTTTTAGAGATATCTGATTGAATTTTTGGTATGATAAGAGCGTGCAGTTTGAAAAAATTTTTACAAATTCTGCATTTTCCATATTTTTATCGGAGGCTATGATTAACCTGTTTTGGAGGAGCTGTACTATGTTTAACAAAATAAAGCTTTGGAAGAACCAGAATTCCTCTTCCAATCTCCGAGATCGAATAAAAAATATAAAAGAACATCAAGTACCTTCTCATATTGCCATCATTATGGACGGAAACGGCCGCTGGGCAAAAAAAAGAGCATTGCCAAGAGTAGCAGGCCATCATGAGGGTATGAAGGTCGTTCGTAAAATAACAATGCTGGCTAAACAGTTAGGAATTAAGATTTTAACATTGTACGCATTTTCAACGGAAAACTGGAAGCGTCCGAAGAACGAAGTCGAATATTTAATGAAGCTGCCTGAAGAGTTTCTGGACACCTTTTTGCCGGAGCTTGTGAAGGAAAATGTAAAGGTAAATATGATCGGTTATAAGCATAATCTTCCGGAACATACGTTGAGGGCCATTGAAAAAGCGAGCAATGATACAAAGGAAAACGATGGTCTTATATTAAATTTTGCACTCAATTATGGGAGCAGAGCTGAGATTATTGAAGCTGTAAAGAATGTCTTAAAAGATTGCCGAAGTGGAATAATGGATGAAAATGACTTGAACGAGGATGTATTTTCCAATTACTTAATGACTTCCGGACTAGAGGATCCCGATCTCCTAATTAGAACAAGCGGTGAAATTCGGCTGAGCAATTTTATGCTTTGGCAGGTTGCGTATACGGAATTTTGGTTTACGGATGTATTGTGGCCGGATTTTACCGAGGAACATTTAATTGAAGCGATAGAAGTTTTCCAAAACCGCCAGAGGCGCTTCGGGGGGGGGTTTAATCCTCCTTAAATCGGACAAGCGGGGCTTCCATTTCCTTAAATTTAGACGAAGAATATAAAGGTGTTGAATCATTGATGAAGCAAAGAATCATAACAGCAATCACAGCAGCGGCTGTTTTTTTGCCGATTGTTTTTTTTGGAAATATGCCATTTTTAGCTATGATCTACTTATTGGCAACGATCAGCTTATATGAGCTGTTGAAGATGCGCAAACTGAAACTATTTTCAGTTCCAGGAATTATCTCTTTGGCTCTTCTTTGGATATTTTTATTGCCGAATGAGTATTTAAATTTAATTGAAGATCTAAACTATTCCAAGGTAGAAGTTGCGCTATTGGCTGTTTTGCTTTTTCTAACTTATACCGTTGCGACAAAGAACAAGTTTTCATTTGACGATGTTGCCTTTTCAACCATGTCAATCTTGTATATCGGGATTGGGTTTTATTATTTTATTGAAACGCGCGAAGCGGGCTTGACATATGTTTTTTATTCATTGTTTATCGTCTGGGCTACAGATTCAGGTGCTTACTTTATTGGACGGGCTATGGGAAAAAACAAGCTTTGGCCGGAAATCAGCCCGAATAAGACGGTAGAGGGATTTATTGGCGGTATTGTATGTGCCGTTATCGTTGCAGTATTATTTGTGATTTTTACAGATATTGATGCATCAATTATCGAATTGATGATCATCACTGTCTTTTTGTCTATTTTCGGCCAAATTGGCGATCTTGTTGAATCAGCTTTAAAAAGGCATTATGATGTGAAAGATTCCGGCAATATTCTTCCCGGTCATGGCGGCATTTTAGACCGATTTGACAGTCTATTATTTGTTTGGCCGCTTTTGCATTTCTTTCACATGTTGTAAAAAAACCACGTTTTCTTTTGATTGGAATTTTGGATTTAGCAGGAGTTGAATGTATTTGAAGTATGTTAGTTTGTTAGGGGCAACCGGTTCAATTGGTACACAAACATTGGACATAATAAAGGAACATCCTGACCAATTTAAGCTTGCGGCAATGTCTGTCGGCAGGAATCTTGATCTCGCTAGAAAAATCATTAGTGAATTTAAGCCTGAACTTGTTTCAACCCAGGATCAATCTGGTTCAGATATGCTTAGAACAGAATTTCCCGGAATTTTGTTCACTTATGGAGAAGAAGGGTTAACAGAAGTTGCTGTATTCGATAAAACAAATATTCTTGTAAATGCTGTTATGGGCAGTGTCGGTCTATATCCAACATTGCAGGCAATTGAAGCAGGGAAAACAATTGCGATTGCGAATAAAGAGACGCTAGTAACTGCGGGTCATCTCGTCATGGAAGCAGCCCGACGGAAAAAAGTAGCACTTCTCCCGATCGACAGTGAACATTCAGCTATATTCCAGGCTCTTCAAGGAGAAAAAGAAAAAAACATTGAAAAAATTATTTTAACAGCTTCAGGAGGAAGTTTTCGGGACAAAACCCGTGACGAACTAATGAATGTTACTGTAGAAGAAGCCCTGAACCATCCTAATTGGTCGATGGGAGCGAAAATTACGATCGATTCAGCAACAATGATGAACAAGGGCCTTGAAGTGATTGAAGCTCACTGGCTCTTTTCAATGCCATATGACCGAATTCAAGTGCTTTTACATAAGGAAAGTATTATTCATTCAATGGTGGAGTTCCATGACAGCAGCATCATTGCCCAGCTTGGAACTCCGGATATGAGGGTGCCGATTCAATTTGCGTTAACATACCCGGACAGACTGCCGCTTACATCTGCCAGCAAGCTAAATCTTGCACAAATTGGCAAGCTCCATTTTGCTGAGATGGATTTTGACCGTTTTCGCTGTTTAAAGTTTGCATATGAAGCCGGAAAAGCGGGAGGAACGATGCCGACAGTCTTAAATGCCGCAAACGAAGAAGCGGTGGCAGCTTTTCTAAAAGGGGAAATTTCCTTCCTGCAAATCGAAGATTTAATCGAAAAAGCAATCAGCAAGCATCAAATCATTGCACATCCTGATCTTGAAACGATTCAAACAGTTGATAAAGAAACAAGAAGCTTTGTTAAAGGTTTATATTGACTAGTTTCACATAGAATGTAATAAAGAGTGCAATCGGACTTGATTCATACTTGGCTTCAAGCAATATATTTGGTACTCTTTAGCCAAGAAATATATTTGATGCAAAAAACACGAAAAAAATCTGACAGTCTAAAAGGTGGTTATACGTTTGAGTACAGTGTTAGCCTTTATTATCATATTTGGCGCCCTTGTTTTTTTTCATGAATTAGGACATTTTGTTTTTGCTAAAAGAGCGGGTATTTTATGCCGTGAGTTTGCAATCGGTTTTGGCCCGAAAGTATTTTCCTATAAAAAAGGGGAAACTACTTATACGATACGGCTTTTGCCAATAGGCGGATTTGTCCGGATGGCAGGAGAAGACCCTGAAATGGTGGAAATTAAGCCCGGGTACAGAATTGGTTTACTGTTTGACAAAGCCGAAAAAGTAGACAAAATTATTTTAAATAATAAAGAAAAATATCCTGATGCAAGGATTGTAGAAGTAGAGTATGCAGACATTGAACACGAACTTGTCATTAAAGGATATGCGGATGATGAAGATGACGTTCTTCGTACGTTTTCTGTCAATCCTGATGCAACAGTCGTAGAAAATGGCGCAGAAACTCAAATTGCTCCATATAACCGTCAGTTTGCTTCAAAGACACTCGGCCAAAGAGCGATGGCCATATTTGCAGGTCCAATGATGAACTTCATCCTGGCATTTGTGGTCTTTGTTATTATTGCACTTTTACAGGGAGTACCTTCTATGGAACCTGTTCTTGGAAAATTGACTCCGGATGGTGCTGCCTATGAGGCAGGTTTAAAAGAAGGAGATAAGGTTGTAAGCATTAATGGTTCAGAAATTTCAACCTGGACAGATGTGGTGGAAATCATTCGCAAAAATCCAGGCGAAGAACTTAACTTTACGATTGAACGCAATGGAAAAACAATGGAAATAAAAGTTACACCGAAAGTTCAAGAAGCAGAAGGGAAAAAAATCGGTTTAATTGGGGTTTATAGTCCTGTTGAAAAATCACCGTTAAAAGCACTCACTTACGGAGCAAAAGAAACATATTTTTGGACAAAAGAGATTTTCGTAATGCTTGGCAAGTTAGTGACAGGGCAGTTTTCGATTGATTCCCTTTCTGGACCGGTCGGCATTTATGTCTCAACCGATACCGTTGCAAAATCAGGGATTTATTATTTAATGAAATGGGCATCAATTTTAAGCATAAACCTTGGGATCATGAATTTGCTTCCAATACCGGCCTTAGATGGCGGAAGACTATTGTTTTTTGCTGTTGAAGCTGTCAGGGGGAAACCGATTGACCGCCAAAAAGAGGGAATGGTTCATTTTATCGGGTTTGCACTGCTTATGCTATTGATGCTCGTAGTAACATGGAACGATATTCAACGCTTTTTTCTTTAACTCATAAAAAATTTATACTTTGCTTAATGCCTCCGGCCATCGTGCACGGAGGCCCATTGGGATTTAAATAAATGGGGTGTATGATATGAAACAGAGTATGACGCTAATTCCGACATTAAGAGAAGTACCTGCAGATGCAGAAATAAAAAGCCATCAGCTATTATTAAGAGCCGGTTTTATACGGCAAAATGCCAGCGGTGTTTACAGCTATTTGCCTTTAGGGCGAAAAGTTCTGCAAAAAATTGAGGAAATTATTCGTGAAGAAATGGATAATGCTGGAGCAGTCGAATTGTTAATGCCAGCATTGCAGCAAGCGGAACTTTGGCAAGAATCAGGACGTTGGTATACATATGGGCCGGAATTGATGCGGCTAAAAGATCGCCATGAAAGAGAATTCGCTCTTGGTGCAACACATGAAGAAGTGATTACAAGCCTTGTTCGTGATGAAGTAAAATCTTATAAACGTCTTCCACTCACTCTCTATCAGATTCAAACGAAGTTTCGTGATGAAAAGCGTCCGCGTTTCGGGCTTTTGCGAGGAAGAGAGTTTGTCATGAAGGATGCCTATTCCTTTCATTCATCAAAGGAAAGCCTTGACGAAGTATACGAAAAAATATTCCAAGCATATTCAAATATTTTTAGAAGATGCGGACTTAATTTTCGTGCGGTTATTGCTGATTCAGGAGCTATGGGTGGAAAAGATACGCATGAGTTTATGGTGTTATCAGATGTTGGAGAAGATACAATTGCTTACTCTGATACTTCGGACTATGCAGCCAACATTGAAATGGCACCTGTCGTTGTCAAATATGAAAAAGACAATGAGCCAATGAAAGAACTGGAAAAAGTAAAAACAGAAAATCAAAAAACGATAGAAGAAGTATCTGCTTATCTGAATGTAGATAAGAAAAAGTGCATTAAATCATTGCTTTTCAAAGTGGATGAATCATATGTGCTCGTTCTCGTTCGCGGTGACCACGAAGTTAATGATATTAAACTGAAAAATCTATTTGAAGCAAGTACTGCAGATCTGGTTGATGCTGAAGAAACGAAGAAAATTCTTGGCGTAAGTGTTGGATCAATCGGCCCGATTCATGTAAACAATGTTGAAATTGTCGCAGACTTTGCGGTTGAAGCGATCACAAACGGTGTATGCGGTGCCAATGAAGAACATTTCCACTACATAAATGTGAACCCTGGCCGAGATTTTAAAGTGGCACGGTATGCAGACCTCCGGTTTATTCAAGAAGGGGATCCCTCACCGGATGGACAAGGAAAGATTCTTTTTGCGAAAGGAATCGAAGTTGGACATGTCTTTAAGCTCGGAACCCGTTACAGTGAAGCGATGAATGCCGTATATTTAGATGAAAACGGCAAATCACAGCCAATGATCATGGGTTGTTACGGAATAGGAGTTTCTCGGACTTTGGCAGCTGTCGCTGAACAGTTTAACGACGAAAAAGGACTTGTTTGGCCTGCAAATATTGCACCGTTTCATGTACATGTTATTGCTGTAAATATGAAGGATGAAGCACAAACTTCACTTGCAGAGGAAATTTACACAGAATTGCAAAGAAATCGTTATGAAGTTTTACTAGATGACCGTCATGAAAGACCTGGCGTGAAATTTGCAGATGCAGATCTTATTGGCATTCCTGTCCGAGTTACAGTCGGTAAGAAAGCCAGTGAAGGGATCGTTGAAGTAAAAGTGCGCAAAACAGGCGAAATGCAAGAGATTCACAAAGATGATTTGTTGCCTGCACTAGCTGACATATTAAAAAATTTATGATGATAGAGGCTGTCTCATAAGGGTCTGACCCCATGTGTATTTATCAATATATATGGGGTCTGACCCTTAGGCTTTTTAGACAGTCTCTTTTTCCTGAATCATACAGATTACCAGCACTGATGGAAGTTTTACTTTGTGTTATAATTACCTATTGAGTCAGATAAAAGGTTTAATTTTGATTGATAGGAGAGAGAAAGATGAGCGATAAAGCTTCTGGCAAGAAAGAGCGATTCCAACTCTTGCTCCAGCAGCTGCAGTTGACGGAAGACGCGGTTGTACAGCATTTTTATAATGCTGAAATCGAAAAAGTCACGATTGAAAAGAAAGCCAAAAAGTGGCATTTTTATTTTCAGTTTGAAAAGATTATCCCCTGCAGTGTTTTTCGCCGTTTTACCGCTCAGCTGGATAAAGCATTCTCACATATTGCCAATATTTCATATTCCATAAAAGTTGCTAATCAAGAGTTTACAGACGAGCTCATCATTGATTATTGGAAAAGCTGTATTCAAGATATTGACGGGATATCGCCGCCGCTTTTAAAACTGCTAAACGAACAAATTCCAAAGGTTCAAGGAAATAAAATCGTTATACAAGCAAGAAATGAAGCTGAAGGGCTTGCGATTAAAAAGAAATATGCCGGAATTATCACGAATATTTATCAGTCATTCGGATTTCCCAACCTCACACTAGAAATCGAAATTTCTAGTGAATCCTCCAATGAAGAATATAAGCAGTTTCTGCTTGCCAAAGAAAAAGAAGATCAGGAAAGAAATCTTCAAGCTCTCGTTGAAATGCAGAAAAAGGAAGCTGAAAAAGAAAAGGGAATCGAGTCTGAAAATGGTCCGCTAATGATCGGCTTGACAATTAAAGACGATTCCGATTTTAGAAAACTCGAAGAAATCGTTGAAGAAGAGCGCAGAGTTGCGATTGAAGGGTATGTGTTTGAGGCGGAAACGAAAGAGCTAAAAAGTGGTAGAACTCTATTAACCTTCAAAATTACGGATTATACAAGCTCGATCTTAGTCAAAATGTTTTCCAGGGATAAAGAAGATGCAGAAAAGTTTCAGCGCGTGAAAAAGGGAATGTGGCTGAAAGTCAGGGGCAGTATTCAAAACGATACATTTGTCAGGGATCTTGTAATGATCGGAAACGATATAAACGAAATTAAACCGATTGAAAGAAAAGACACCGCACCTGAAGGGGAAAAACGAGTCGAACTCCATTTGCATACGCCGATGAGCCAAATGGATGCCGTCACATCTGTAAGCACGTTAGTTGCCCAGGCAAAAAAATGGGGGCATAAGGCAATTGCCATCACAGACCATGCAGTTGTTCAATCTTTCCCTGAGGCATATGGGGCCGGTAAAAAGAATGATATGAAAATCTTATATGGACTTGAAGCCAATTTAGTTGATGATGGCGTTCCAATTGCCTATAACAGTGCCCACCGGTTACTCGCAGAAGATACATTTATCGTATTTGACGTCGAAACAACTGGATTATCCGCAGTATACAACACGATTATCGAGCTGGCTGCAGTGAAAATCCGAAATGGAGAAATTATCGACCGTTTTGAGTCATTTGCAAATCCTCACCATCCACTTTCCGCAACTACGATTGAATTGACCGGAATAACGGATGATATGGTCAAAAATGCACCAGAAGTGGAAGATGTATTGAAGAGATTCCATTCCTGGGCTGGCGACGGGGTGTTAGTGGCCCACAATGCATCGTTTGATATTGGATTTTTAAATGCCGGCTATAAAAACATTGGAATCGGAAAGGTTGCCAATCCGGTAATAGATACATTGGAATTAGCCAGATTTTTGTATCCTGAATTAAAAAACCATCGATTGAACACGCTGGCAAAAAAATTCGATGTCGAGCTCACTCAGCATCACCGGGCTATTTATGACGCGGAAGCAACCGGCTACCTTTTAATTAAAATGCTGAAAAATGCCCATGAAAAAGGGATCATTTACCATGACCAATTAAATGATAAAATGGGACAGGGCAATTCGTATCAGCGGGCTCGTCCGTTCCATTGCACTCTTCTTGCGCAAAATGAAACAGGCTTGAAAAACTTGTTTAAACTTGTATCGATTTCCCATATTGATTATTTCTATCGAGTGCCCCGAATTCCGAGATCTCAGCTTCAATTGCACCGAGAAGGAATTTTAGTTGGATCCGGTTGTGATAAAGGGGAAGTATTTGAAGGCATGATGCAAAAAGCACCGGAAGAGGTTGAAGAGATCGCTCAATTTTATGATTACTTAGAAGTGCACCCAAAAGAAGTGTATGCGCCGCTTATTGAAATGGAGCTTGTACGTGATGAAAAAGCGTTAGAAGAAATCATTGCAAATATTGTAAAATTGGGGGATAAGCTAAACATTCCGGTTGTTGCTACAGGTAATGTCCATTACTTGAACCCACATGATAAAATCTACCGAAAAATTCTCGTCAGTTCACAAGGGGGAGCCAATCCGTTAAACCGTCATCAGCTGCCTGATGTTTATTTCCGTACGACAAATGAAATGCTTGACGCCTTTTCATTCTTAGGAGAAGAAAAAGCAAAGGAAATTGTCGTTACAAATACGAATAAGATTGCCGATCTGATTGAGCCAATTAAACCGATTAAAGATGATCTATATACGCCGAAAATTGAAGGTGCTGATGAAGAGATACGAAGAATGAGCTACGAAATGGCTAAGAAAATTTACGGCGATCCACTACCTGAAATCGTTGAGGCGCGTCTTGAAAAAGAGTTAAAAAGCATTATCGGCCACGGGTTCGCAGTTATTTATCTAATTTCTCATAAACTCGTAAAAAAATCGTTAGATGACGGTTATCTAGTTGGTTCCCGCGGGTCAGTAGGATCATCGCTTGTCGCAACGATGACAGAAATAACGGAAGTAAATCCGCTGCCTCCTCATTATGTATGTCCGGAATGCAAACATTCCGAATTCTTTAATGACGGTTCGGTAGGATCGGGTTTTGATTTACCGGATAAAGATTGTCCAAAATGCGGCGCCAAATATAAAAAAGATGGGCACGATATACCGTTTGAAACGTTTCTTGGCTTTAAAGGGGACAAGGTTCCAGATATTGACTTGAATTTTTCGGGAGAATACCAGCCAAGAGCCCATAACTATACGAAAGTATTATTTGGTGAAGATAATGTGTATCGTGCCGGAACGATTGGTACGGTTGCAGATAAAACGGCATATGGATATGTAAAAGCATATCAGCAGGATCATAATTTAGAGCTTCGCGGAGCAGAAATCGACCGTTTAGCTTCGGGACTGACAGGTGTTAAAAGAACGACAGGACAGCATCCAGGTGGAATTATCGTTGTTCCGGATTATATGGATATTTATGATTTTTCGCCGATACAGTATCCGGCAGATGATCAAACGTCAGAATGGCGGACAACGCATTTTGATTTCCATTCGATTCATGATAATCTGTTGAAACTTGATATTCTAGGACACGATGATCCGACTGTCATCCGCATGCTTCAAGACTTAAGCGGAATCGATCCGAAAACGATTCCGACGGATGATCCTGAAGTTATGAAAATTTTCAGTGGAACAGAATCGCTTGGAGTGACTGAAGAGCAAATCATGTGTAAAACGGGAACGCTTGGTATTCCTGAATTTGGAACGAGATTTGTCCGGCAAATGCTCGAAGAAACGAAGCCGACGACGTTCTCTGAACTTGTCCAAATTTCCGGATTATCGCACGGGACGGATGTGTGGCTAGGTAATGCCCAAGAGCTCATTCAAAACAATATTTGTACACTGAGCGAAGTGATCGGGTGCCGTGATGATATTATGGTCTACCTAATTTATCAGGGGCTCGAACCAGCTTTTGCCTTTAAGATTATGGAATCCGTCCGTAAAGGGAAAGGCTTAACAGAAGAGATGGAAGCGGAAATGCGTAAGAACAACGTGCCGGAATGGTATATTGATTCTTGTAAAAAGATAAAATACATGTTCCCGAAAGCCCACGCTGCTGCCTATGTTTTAATGGCAGTCCGTATTGCTTATTTTAAAGTGCATCACCCTCTTCTTTATTATGCAGCTTATTTTACCGTTCGTGCTGAAGACTTTGATCTTGAAGCGATGACACGCGGGTCACAAGCGATTCGTGCCCGGATTGAAGAAATAAATGCAAAAGGGCTTGATGCTTCTCCTAAGGAAAAGAACCTTTTAACAGTGCTTGAATTGGCTCTTGAAATGTGCGAAAGGGGCTTTTCTTTCGGGAAAGTGGATCTTTACAAGTCAAGCGCTACTGAATTTATTATTGATGGAAATTCCCTTATACCGCCTTTTAATTCGATTCCTGGACTAGGAACAAACGCCGCATTAAATATTGTGAAGGCAAGAAGCGAAGGAGAATTTTTGTCAAAAGAAGACCTTCAACAGAGAGGGAAAGTTTCAAAGACGATCATGGAATTTTTAGAAAATCATGGATGTCTTGATTCGCTTCCTGAACAAAATCAATTGTCATTATTCTAAAAACCTTTTCAATTCTTGTTTACAGCGATTCCATTTGCAATAAATATTCGTTTATGGTATAGTTTTATTTGGAAATACTAAGAATAAACTCTAGCAGACAAGAGTGGGGCGACCCACTCTTTCGTATTTGTTTACATAAGAATGTAATCGGAACTTTTTCCGGTTTTTATTTTTCCTGCCGGTAAGAGAATGTAAGTTAAGGAGGGATTAGATTTTGAGCAAGGTATCGGAAATAGTTGAAGAATTAGTAACGCCAATCCTAGATGAAAACGGCTTGGAGCTAGTTGACATTGAATATGTTAAAGAAGGAAAAGAATGGTTTCTCCGCGTGTTTATCGATAAAGATACCGGAGTAGATATTGAGGAATGCGGGATTGTGAGTGAAAAGTTAAGTGAAAAGCTTGATGCAATTGATCCCATCCCCCATAACTACTTTCTTGAAGTTTCTTCACCTGGAGCGGAACGCCCTTTAAAGAAAGAAAAAGACTTCGAAAAAGCGGTCGGCAAAAATATTTTCATTAAGACATATGAACCTATTGATGGTGAAAAGACTTTCGAAGGAATTTTAACTCATTTTGACAGAGAAATAGTTAAAATAGAGATTAAAATAAAAACGAGAAAAAAAATGATTGAAATCCCGTTTAGTAAAATTGCCAGCGCCCGTTTGGCTGTCAGTTTTTCATAAATGATGGTTTTTCTAAATAATAAAGAGTTTTTTAGAGATTAAAGGGGGAACGATCTCATGGCAAGTGAATTATTAGATGCACTGACTTTACTTGAAAAAGAAAAAGGCATTTCTCGTGAAGTTTTGATTGAAGCAATAGAGGCAGCTCTTATTTCCGCTTACCGCAGGAATTTTAATCAGGCACAAAACGTGCGAATAGATATAAATCTGGAAAATGGTTCTATGCGGGTTTTTGCAAGGAAAGAGGTTGTAGAGGAAGTATTTGATCCTCGCCTCGAAATTTCTCTGGAAGAAGCGCAGAAAATTAACCCGAATTATCAAGTTGAAGATATTGTTGAATTGGAAGTTACGCCAAAGGAGTTTGGCCGAATAGCTGCGCAAACAGCAAAACAAGTTGTCACCCAGCGTGTCCGCGAAGCTGAAAGAGGAATCATTTATTCTGAATTTATTGACCGTGAAGAAGATATTATGACGGGAATCGTTCAGCGGCAAGATTCAAGATTTATTTATGTAAGCCTTGGAAAAATTGAAGCCATTTTACCGGCAAATGAGCAAATGCCGAATGAACAATATAAACCGCATGATCGAATTAAAGTTTACATTACAAAGGTGGAAAAAACGACAAAAGGACCGCAAATTTATGTTTCCAGAACCCATCCGGGACTTTTAAAAAGATTATTTGAAATCGAGGTTCCGGAAATATACGACGGTACAGTTGAAATCAAGTCTGTTGCCAGGGAAGCTGGAGACCGTTCAAAAATTTCCGTTCATTCCGATAATCCTGAGGTAGATCCGGTCGGTTCTTGTGTCGGGCCAAAAGGAAGCCGTGTTCAAGCGGTTGTAAACGAATTAAAAGGTGAAAAAATCGATATTGTCAAATGGTCTGACGATCCGGTCGTTTTTGTTGCAAATGCACTTAGCCCTTCAAAAGTTCTTGATGTGATCGTAAATGAGGAAGAAAAAGCAACAACCGTTATCGTTCCTGATTACCAGCTATCGCTTGCAATCGGAAAACGGGGCCAAAATGCGCGTCTTGCTGCTAAGCTGACTGGCTGGAAAATTGATATTAAGGCTGAATCAGAGGCGCGTGAAGCGGGAATTTATCCGCGCAATGAACAATTGCTGACGTTTGATGAGGAAGAAGATACCGAAGAAGAATATACAATCGATTAAGGAATGAGGTGAATGATCGTGAACAAACAAAAAAAAGTTCCAATGCGCAAATGTGTTGCAACTGGTGAAATGAAACCTAAAAAAGAACTCGTTCGCATCGTTCGCTCTAAAGAAGGCGTGGTATCCATTGATCCAACAGGGAAAAAATCCGGACGTGGAGCTTACCTGTCTAAAGATAAAGAAGCCATCCTTCTGGCAAAGAAAAAAAATATTTTAGCAAATCATTTACAAACAACAATTGATGAGACAATATATGATGAGCTCTTAGAGCTTATAGAGAAGGAGAAACGACTATCCTGATGAATTCTAATCAATGGATGTCATTGCTTGGCTTAGCCAATCGAGCGCGTAAAATTATCTCAGGCGAGGAACTTACCATTAAGGAAATAAGAAACGGTAAAGCAAAGCTCGTTTTATTGGCTAGAGATGCATCAGCCAATACGGCAAAGAAAATTACAGATAAATGCGGGTCCTATCACGTCCCATATAAAATGGTTGAAAACCGATATATGCTCGGTCAAGCAATTGGAAAAGAAGCCCGCGTAGTCGCAGCCATTTTAGATGAAGGATTTGCGAAAAAACTGATGACGTTGCTCGATTAATTTTAGCGGGGGTGAAAATATGAGTAAAACGAGAGTTTATGAATATGCGAAAAAACATAATATATCAAGCAAAGACGTAATATCAAAACTAAAAGATATGAATATTGATGTAAAAAATCACATGGCAACATTAGAAGAAGAAACGATCAAAAAATTGGACGGAGTTTATATAAAAAAAGAGGAGAAAAAAACGCAAAAACAAGCTAAACAACAACATCCTCAAAGCAACCTGCAGCAAAATGTCGTGCTGAAAACGAAGGCAGTTTCCTTTGAAGATGACGATGATACAAATATAAATCCGAACCGTGTAAAAGTGAAACCAGTTCCTAAAAATAAAGAGGGCAAAAAATACGAACAAGAACTTCAATCAAAAGAAAAAAAGGCTTTAAATAAAAATAAAAATAAGAGCAATAACAATAAACAAAAAAATAATCATAATAAAGGAAAAAATAATCAATCACATCAAGTCCAGCCTCAAAAGAAAAAAGAAATTGAAATGCCGTCTAAAATTACATTTACAGAATCTTTAACAGTTGCAGAGCTTGCGAAAAAGCTGCATCGGGAGCCTTCTGAAATCATTAAGAAACTATTTATGCTCGGTGTAATAGCAACAATCAATCAAGCTCTTGATAAAGATGCAATTGAATTGATTGCAAGTGAATATGGGGTAGAAGTGGAAGAAGAGATCCAAGTCGATACGACGGACCTCGAAATCTACTTTACGAAAGATGATGAAAAAGACCTTGTAGAAAGGCCTCCGGTTGTAACGATTATGGGCCACGTTGACCATGGTAAAACCACTTTACTTGACTCAATTCGGAATACGAAGGTAACTGCTCAAGAGGCCGGTGGTATTACACAGCATATCGGTGCTTATCAAGTTGTTAAAAACGGAAAGAAAATAACGTTTCTTGATACACCAGGACATGCCGCTTTTACGACGATGCGTGCACGCGGAGCAAGCATTACAGACATTACAATACTTGTCGTAGCTGCAGACGATGGAGTAATGCCGCAAACAATTGAAGCCATTAACCATGCAAAAGCAGCTAACGTTCCAATTATTGTAGCAGTTAATAAAATAGATAAACCTACAGCAAATCCTGACCGTGTTATGCAGGAATTGACCGAACATGGTTTAGTTCCAGAAGCTTGGGGCGGCGACACGATATTTGTTCAGATTTCTGCACTGAAAGGTGAAGGAATTGATGAACTGCTTGAAATGATTTTGCTTGTAAGTGAAGTTGAAGAGTATAAAGCAAATCCAAACCGTAATGCCGTTGGTACAGTTATTGAAGCACAGCTCGATAAAGGCCGGGGATCGGTTGCTACCCTGTTAGTTCAAAACGGAACATTGAAAGTGGGAGATCCGATCGTTGTTGGAAATACGTTCGGGCGTGTGCGTGCTATGGTAAACGATATGGGCCGTCGTATAAAAGAAGCTGGTCCGTCTACACCGGTTGAAATTACTGGATTGAACGAAGTACCGCAAGCCGGTGATCGCTTTGTTGTGTTTGACGATGAGAAAACAGCTCGTCAAATTGGCGAAGCGCGTGCCCAAAAAGCCTTACAGGCCCAGCGCGGAGAAAAAACAAGAGTAAGCCTTGAATCCTTGTTTGAACAAATGAAACAAGGGGAAATGAAAGAGCTTAACGTGATTATTAAAGCAGATGTACAAGGATCTGCAGAAGCACTTGCCGCTTCATTGCAAAAAATTGATGTCGACGGTGTGAACATCCGAATCATTCACTCTGGCGTAGGTGCGATTACCGAATCAGATATAACGCTTGCTGCCGCTTCGGATGCCATTGTGATCGGTTTTAACGTTCGTCCAGACGTAAACGCCAAACGTGCAGCTGAAGTTGAAAAAGTAGACATTCGCTTGCACAGAATTATTTACAAAGCAATTGAAGAAATTGAAGCAGCAATGAAAGGGCTTCTTGAACCTGAGTTCGAAGAAAAAATTATCGGTCAGGCAGAAGTACGCCAAACATTCAAAGTGTCGAAAGTTGGAACAATTGCCGGTTGCTACGTTACAGACGGAAAGATTACACGAGACAGCGGTGTTCGCTTAATTCGAGACGGAATTGTCATCTTTGAAGGTGTCATTGATGCACTAAAACGTTTTAAAGATGATGCAAAAGAGGTAAACCAAGGCTATGAGTGCGGGATTACCATTAAAAACTTCAATGATATTAAAGAAGGCGACATCATTGAAGCATACATTATGGAAGAAGTGGAACGTTAATGGTAATCGGCTTGGCCGCGTGTGAATGCATCATTTATGATGCCTCTTCACTAAAAGAGAAAAGGGCAGTTCTCAAGCGCATACTCATGCGACTTAAGCAAAAATTTAATATTTCCGTTGCGGAAGTCGATCATCAAGATGTTTGGCAGCGTACTAAAATTGCCGTTGTTGCCGTTTCATCCGCAAAGATTTCAGCGGAACAGGAACTGCAAAATGCTTTGAAATTAATCGACTCTTTTCCGGAAATTGAACGGACAATCACCGATATAGAATGGCTTTAAAGAACAAATGGCGAAAGCTGCCCGGTTAGTTGTGTCAGAATGAGGTGAAGTGAAAATGAACCTTAGAGCAAACCGTGTTGGAGAACAAATGAAAAAAGAACTTGGAGATATTATCGGCAGAAAAATAAAAGACCCGCGGATCGGGTTTGTTACGGTAACCGATGTCCAAGTAACCGGTGACCTCCAGCAAGCAAAGGTTTTTATTTCGGTTTTAGGTGACGAAGAGCAAAGAGAAAATACGCTAAAAGGCTTGGCAAAAGCTAAGGGATTTATCCGCTCAGAAATCGGACAGCGCATTCGTTTGCGCAAAACACCTGAAATCATTTTTGAATTTGATGAATCCATTGAATACGGAAATCGAATTGAATCATTGCTTCATCAAATTCATAATGAAGAAAAATCGAAAGAAGACCGGAATGAAGAATAAGGATAGACTCTGCGTCTATCCTTTTTCACTTGAAATTCCAAAAAAGGTGGCGATCTTAAGTGGATGGTATTTTACCACTTTTCAAGCCAAAAGGAATGACTTCTCATGATTGTGTTTTTAAGCTTCGGAAAATGCTCAAAATCAAAAAAATCGGCCATACGGGAACTTTGGATCCCGATGTTAACGGAGTATTACCAATTTGCATTGGCAAAGCAACGAAAGTAGCGGAATACATAACAGAAGCTGGAAAAACATATGAGGGAGAAGTGACCATTGGGTATTCAACCACAACTGAAGATGCTTCAGGGGACATTGTTGAACAAATGCCAGGGATTAAAACATTTACAAGGGAAGAGATCCTTCAAGTCTTGCATTCCTTTAGAGGTGAAATTGTCCAGACACCTCCCATGTATTCAGCCGTTAAAGTTAATGGAAAACGATTATATGAGTATGCGAGACTAGGAATCGAAGTTGAACGGCCAAGCAGGAAGGTAACCATCTATTCCATTGAACTTTTGGATGAGAGAAACATTTTTGAAGGCGAGACGGTAACTTTCCGTTTCCGCGTTTCGTGCAGCAAAGGAACTTACATCCGAACCCTTGCAGTCATGATAGGCGAAAAACTCGGGTTCCCTGCCCACATGTCTGATTTGATAAGAATTCAATCTGCCGGTTTCACCTTGGCTGATTCTCTGACCTTTGAACAAATACAGACAATGATTGATAATGAAACCATTTCTGAAGCTCTATTTCCGGTTGAAGCTGCGCTGTCTCATTTGCCGAAATATCAATTAGATGATAAAGTAGCAGAGAAAGTAAAAAATGGTGCTGTTTTAAGCACTCCTAAACAATTAGAAAAATTGGATGGGCCTGTCGTTTTTGAAACAAAAACGGGGATCGCGTTAGCTATTTATAAGCTGCATCCTTTGAAAAAAGGCTTCATGAAACCCGAGAAAGTTTTAAGAAATGAATAATAAATAGGCTCGTGCAAGAAAAGGTGAATTCAGCGTGGAAATTATTCATATTCATCATCCCCATCAGTTTCATAAATTCGATTTTCCGCCTCTCGTTATGGCGCTAGGTTATTTTGACGGTGTCCATCTCGGCCACCAGAAAGTCATTGGGAAGGCAAAAGAAATTGCTGTTAAAAGTGGAATGAAAAGTGCCGTGATGACATTCGATCCTCATCCCTCTGTAGTGTTAGGAAAGAGTGTTCGGCATGTGGAATACATAACACCTTTAAAAGATAAAATCCGGTTTATTTCCGGCTTGAAAATTGATTATCTGTTTGTAGTCCATTTTACAGTTAATTTCGCAAACCTTCTTCCTCAAGAATTTGTCGATCAATATATAATTGGTTTAAATGTCAAACACGCAGTTGCCGGGTTTGATTTTACATATGGAAGAATGGGAAAAGGTACGATGGAGACTCTCCCTTTTCATTCTCGTGAACAATTCGGATATACTGTTGTCCCGAAATTATCTTCAAGGGATGAAAAAATTAGCTCAACGTTAATCCGGTCATTGATCCGTGAAGGGAGAACGGAGGAACTACCCGATTTGCTCGGACGCTTTTATTCCATAAAGGGAACAGTCGTACATGGGGATAAAAGAGGAAGAACAATTGGGTTTCCAACTGCAAATATTGAGTTAACTGATGAATACATTTTGCCGCCGGTAGGTGTGTATGCTGTTCGGATTCGTATTAATGAACAATGGTTTGAAGGTGTTTGCAACGTTGGATACAAACCAACGTTTAATCAAGTAAATCCTGATAAGCCTTCCATAGAGGTTCATATTTTTCGGTTTGAACAAGAGATATATGGCGAAGAAGTAACCGTTGAATGGCATATGCGTTTACGTAATGAGAAAAAATTTGCTGGAATTGAACAGCTTGTCTCACAGATCGAAAAAGATCGGCAGGCTGCCCTTCAGTATTTTAAGAAAAACAGCGTTTAGACTTGCTTTTTGTCATAAAAAGTTGTATCCTTAAAAGGTATGAAGTTGAACCTTTGCTTGGCAAGTCGAATCACCGACGCTTGCTCAGTAAATGGGGATTATTAATTAGGAGGTGAACTGGATGGCTATCACACAAGAACGTAAAAATGAAATCATTAATCAATTCAAAATTCACGAAAACGATACTGGTTCTCCAGAAGTACAAATTGCTGTCCTTACTGAACAGATTAACAATTTAAACGAACATTTACGTGTGCACAAAAAAGACCATCATTCACGTCGCGGTCTTTTAAAAATGGTAGGTAAACGCCGTAACCTTTTAACGTATCTACGAAACAAAGACGTTCAACGTTACCGTGAACTTATCAACAAACTTGGTTTACGTCGATAGTCAACTGAAGCGGGATCTTTCCCGCTTTTTCTTATACTGTAATAAAATGAAAACGATTTGTACGTTTTCAGAAAAGAATGATATGAAAAACGGGAAGTTTCTTTTTTAAACACATCATACATAAACAATTTAATGAGCATCATTTTCGTGCATACTATAACTATAAGAAAGCATTTATATGCAATAAAATAATAATCAGATGTTAAAAGCAGAGTTTATATCATTACCTTGTTTTTTCTCTGAAAGTGATTCAGATAGAGAGGGGTTTAAATACGAATGGAACATGAGAAGCGGGTCTATTCCATGGATTGGGCCGGACGTAAATTAACAGTAGAAATTGGACAGTTGGCGAAACAAGCTAACGGTGCAGTTCTTGTCCGTTATGGCGATACTGTTGTGTTGAGTACAGCAACAGCATCAAAAGAACCAAAAAATGTTGATTTTTTTCCGTTGACAGTTAATTATGAGGAGCGCTTGTATGCTGTTGGGAAAATTCCCGGCGGTTTTATAAAAAGGGAAGGTCGTCCAAGTGAAAAGGCGATTCTTGCAAGCCGGCTGATTGACCGGCCGATACGGCCATTATTTGCAGAAGGGTTCCGCAATGAAGTGCAGGTTGTCAGCATGGTGATGAGTGTCGATCAGGATTGCTCTTCTGAAATGGCAGCCATGTTTGGGTCGTCGTTGGCTCTTTCAATTTCGGATATTCCATTTGAAGGGCCGATTGCCGGTGTCACCGTCGGACGAGTCGGGGGAGAATTTATTATTAACCCCGGTGTTCAGCAAATGGAACAAAGTGATATGCATTTAGTCGTTGCGGGAACAAAAGAAGCTATTAATATGGTTGAAGCGGGTGCTGATGAAGTGCCTGAGGAAGTCATGCTGGAAGCAATCATGTTTGGACATGAAGAAATAAAACGTTTGATTGAGTTTCAGGAAAAAATTGTTGCTGAAATCGGCAAAGAGAAAATGGAAGTTGTTTTATTTGAATTGGATAAGGAACTTGAAGCTGAAGTCCGCGAAATGTGTGAAGCTGACATGATTAAAGCGATCCAAGTACCGGAGAAGCTAGCACGCGAAGATGCAATTAATGAAGTAAAAAATGAAGTGCTTGCGAAATATGAAGAACAAGAAGCGGACGAAGATACGTTAAAACAAGTAAAACAGATTTTGGATAACATAGTAAAAGATGAAGTCCGCCGGTTGATTACAGAGGAAAAAATACGACCTGATGGCCGTAAAGTAGATGAAATCAGACCGCTTTCTTCTGAAATTGGGATTTTGCCGCGCACGCATGGTTCAGGATTGTTTACGCGCGGACAAACTCAGGCGTTGAGCGTTTGTACACTTGGTGCATTGGGTGATGTGCAAATTTTGGACGGGCTCGGAATTGAAGAAGAGAAACGTTTTATGCACCATTATAACTTCCCGAGCTTCAGTGTCGGTGAAACGGGTCCGATGCGAGGACCGGGGCGTCGTGAAATCGGCCACGGAGCACTTGGAGAGCGTGCATTGGAACCGGTTATTCCATCTGAAAAAGAATTCCCATATACAGTGCGTCTCGTTTCCGAGGTTCTTGAATCAAACGGTTCCACATCTCAAGCTAGCATATGTGCAAGCACATTGGCAATGATGGATGCTGGTGTTCCGATTAAGGCTCCTGTTGCAGGAATTGCAATGGGACTTGTAAAATCCGGCGACAATTATACGATTTTAACGGATATTCAAGGAATGGAAGACCATCTTGGTGATATGGACTTTAAGGTTGCAGGAACTCCAAAAGGGGTAACAGCATTGCAAATGGATATTAAGATTGCAGGATTATCGCGGGAAATACTCGAAGAAGCATTGCAGCAAGCGAAAAAAGGCCGTATGCAAATCCTTGATTCCATGTTAAAGACAATTTCAAAGCCGAGAGAACACTTATCGAAATATGCGCCAAAAATCTTAACGATGACTATCAATCCTGAAAAAATTCGTGATGTGATCGGGCCTAGCGGAAAACAAATTAACAAAATTATTGAAGAAACCGGTGTAAAAATTGATATCGAACAAGATGGAACAATTTTCATTTCTTCCATTGATGAAGAAATGAATCAAAAAGCGAAGGCAATTATTGAAGACATTGTTCGGGAAGTCGAAGTAGGCCAACTTTATTTAGGTAAAGTAAAACGAATTGAAAAATTTGGTGCCTTCGTTGAAATCTTCAACGGAAAAGATGGGCTCGTTCATATTTCAGAACTAGCTGAAGATCGGGTTGGCAAAGTTGAAGATGTTGTATCGATCGGTGACGAAATTTTAGTAAAAGTAACCGAAATTGATAAACAAGGCCGCGTTAATCTTTCACGGAAAGCAGTTTTAAAAGAACAACGTGAACGAGCAAAACAACAATAAATCGAGGCTGACTCATTAGGGTCTGACTCCCTCCATCAATAACAGTATTGGAGGGGGATGACCCTTTGATTTTGAGTTGGCCTTTTTTAACGCTTCCAAGCATCGTGGGCAGCCCCATACTACGTTAATGATTCACCGCGTGAGGCCTGTTCCTGCTTCAAAAACTTTTTATAATAAATGGACGTTCTACCTTGTCCCAGTTTCACATATTGTAAAGTGAAGGGGGCAGAGAGAATGAAAAAAATCGTCCATTTGGCTTTATTTCTTTTGTTTTCAGTATTAGTTATCAATAATCCGTTAATTTCTCAATATATATCTTTTTTAAAAGCAGAATCTATGACTGTAAGTAGACCAACAAATCCTTTGTTACAGGAAATAATTAATCGAGCAAGTGAATATGAAAAAAAACCCATTAATGCAAAATTAGATCCTATTTGGAAATCTATTCCGGGGTATAATGGAATAAAGGTCGACATACAAGCTTCATACAAAAAAATGAAAAAGGACGGTAAATTTAACGAAGATAAATTAGTATTTCAGCAGGTAAGTCCGGAAATAAGTCTTTCAGACCTTCCGCCAGCTGCTGTTTATCGTGGGAATCCGGAAAAACCGATGGTCAGTTTTATTATTAACGTTGCCTGGGGAAATGAATATCTTTCCGAAATGCTTGCAACCTTAAAAAAACATCATGTTTCCGCCAGTTTTTTCTTGGAAGGAAGATGGGTAAAGAACAATCCCGAGCTTGCGAAAATGATTGCCGAAGCTGGACATGAAATTGGAAACCACTCGTACACCCACCCGAATATGAAAAAATTACCCCCCGCTGAGATCATAAAAGAAATAACGAGGACGAATGAAGTGATAGAAGCAACAACAGGAATCAGACCGAAATGGCTAGCTCCTCCCAGCGGTTCCTATCGTGAAGATGTCGTAAAAATAGCTTCAAAATTAAATATGGGCACTGTCATGTGGAGTCTCGATACAATAGACTGGCAAAAACCCGCACCTGAAGTTCTAATTAACAGAATCGTTCCAAAACTTCACAACGGTGCGTTAATTTTAATGCATCCGACGAAGCCGACTGCCCAAGCATTAGACCAATTAATTTTGCAAATAAAACAAAAAAACTTGAAAATAGATACAGTTTCCAACATGTTAAGTGAGGAACGGATTGTTCAAAATAAATGAAAATGAATTTTTATTTTGGAAAAAAGAAGGATTATGTTATATACTAACTAATTGCAGTGATCTTGAAGCAGCGGGTTTTTAGAACAGGAGGAGTTTTATTTGATAAAGAAATATACATGCCAAAATGGCGTTAGAATTGTTTTAGAAAATATCCCTACCGTTCGTCCCTTGCGATCGGTATTTGGATAGAAACAGGGTCTCGCAATGAAACCCCCGAAAATAATGGTATTTCTCATTTCCTCGAGCATATGTTCTTTAAAGGCACGAAGACGAGAACAGCAAGAGAAATTGCCGAGTCATTTGATAGTATCGGAGGACAGGTAAATGCTTTTACTTCAAAAGAATATACATGTTATTATGCAAAAGTTCTAGACACACATGCCAATTTTGCGCTGGAAGTACTTGCGGACATGTTTTTTCATTCTACCTTCGTTGAGGAAGAAATGGATAAAGAAAAAAAGGTTGTTTTTGAAGAAATAAAAATGTATGAAGATACACCTGACGATATTGTCCATGATCTTCTAAGTAAAGCTGTGTATGAAAAACATCCGCTTGGGTACCCAATATTAGGAACGGAAGAAACGCTGGAATCTTTTACAAGCGACACATTGAAACAGTATATGCATGATTTTTATACGCCCGAAAATGTCGTCGTTTCCATTGCAGGTAATGTTTCTGAATCCTTTATTAAAGACGTTGAAAAATACTTCGGATCGTATGAAGGCGGCAAGCGCAAAGCTGCTACTATTCCTCCTCAGTTTCATGCCAGCCGGATTTCTCGGAAAAAAGATACCGAACAAGCTCATTTATGTATTGGATTTGAAGGCTTAAAGGTAGGCCACGAGGATATCTACAGCCTGATTGTATTAAACAATATTTTAGGAGGCAGCATGAGCAGCCGATTATTCCAAGAAGTCCGTGAACAAAGAGGTCTTGCTTATTCAATTTTCTCTTATCATTCCGCTTATCAGGACAGTGGAATTGTCACGATTTATGGAGGAACGGGTGCCAAACAATTAGATTTGTTATTTGAAACCATTCAAGAAACACTCGAAAAGCTTAAACAGGAAGGCATTACGGAAAAAGAATTGAATAATAGCAAAGAACAGTTGAAAGGCAGTTTAATGCTGAGCCTTGAAAGTACAAACAGCAGAATGAGCAGAAATGGAAAAAATGAATTATTGTTGGGGCGCCATCGCTCTCTTGATGAAATTGTCGAACAAATCGATCAAGTAACAAAAGAAAGTGTTGATCAGCTGGCCCATACTATTTTTAATGATCAATATTCGATTGCACTAATAAGTCCTGACGGCGAACTTCCGAAAAACATGTAAGCATGCAGCCTGTAATAAGCAGGCTGTATTTATTTTTTCCTTCTAAATAGCTTGCTTAGACGTAAATATATAATAAGACAATGCATGATGGAGGGCTGAAAATGAGGCTGAGCGAGTTAAGCGGCAAGGAGATCGTAGACGTTAAACGTGCGGAAAGGCTTGGCATACTAGGGCAGACAGATTTGGAAATCAATGAAAATACCGGGCAAATTGAAACATTAATTATCCCTGCATTAAAATGGTTTGGATTTCGTAAACAAGGCGGAGAAGTTCGGGTGCAGTGGAAGCATATTAAGAAAATCGGATCTGATATGATTATTATTGATATCCCTGACAACGAATAAAAAGCATGAGAAGAGGTTGGCCTAGGCGCCAATCTTTTTTTATTTTTTCAGATTCTTTTTTGCTGAAAGGTGGAAAACTCACCGAATATGACATCAGCGCATAAGATGTTGGAGTAGTTCGCCAATACATTTTCCTGTAGGGACTTTTCAGAAGAAGGTGAGTATTTTCATGCTGACAGGAATGCAAGTCGCAGTCATAGGCGGTGATGCCAGACAACTGGAAATCATCCGCAAGCTGACAGAATTGGATGCGAGGCTGTCACTGATCGGATTTGAACAGCTGGATCATGCCTTTACCGGAGCGATTAAAGAAAAAATGGATGAAGTCGATTTTTCAAATATAGATTCCGTCATATTGCCAGTGCCAGGAACAAGTTTGGAAGGTCAAGTGGAAACGATATTTTCCAATGAAAAAGTGTTTATTACAGAAGAGAATATTTCCAAAACACCGGCTCATTGTACGATCTATTCAGGAATCAGCAACTCTTATTTAAATGGAATAACAAAGAAGTCAAACCGCCGTCTTGTTCAATTGTTTGAAAGGGATGATGTCGCCATTTATAATTCAATCCCTACTGTCGAAGGGACGATTATGATGGCCATTCAGCATACCGATTTTACCATCCACGGTTCAAAAGTGGCTGTACTTGGTCTTGGCAGAGTCGGAATGAGTGTAGCAAGAACATTTCATGTTCTCGGTGCGAAGGTAAAGGTCGGAGCAAGAAGAAGCGAACATATTGCAAGAATTACGGAGATGGGATTAACACCTTTCCATTTAAATGACATCGAACAAGCGGTAAAGGATATAGATATTTGCATAAATACCATACCGCATTTAGTTGTAAATGCTTCGGTTATTTCAAGAATGCCGGCACATACGCTGATCATTGATTTAGCCTCAAAACCGGGAGGGACGGATTTTCGGTATGCAGAAAAGCGAGGCATTAAAGCACTGCTTGCACCGGGGCTTCCAGGAATCGTTGCACCGAAAACCGCCGGAAAAATTCTCGCAAACGTTCTCGCTCAATTGCTGAAAGATGATTTACAAAAAAGAAAGGGGAAAGAAGAATGAGCTTAAAAGGGAAAAGGATCGGATTTGGGCTAACGGGTTCTCATTGCACCTATGATGAAGTATACCCTGAAATCGAAAACCTTGTGAATACTGGAGCTGAAGTGATACCGGTCGTCACGTTTACAGTCAAAAATACAGAGACACGGTTTGGAAAAGGGGAAGATTGGGTCGAGCGAATCGAGGATTTAACGGGCAACAAGGTCATTGATTCAATTGTAAAAGCGGAACCTCTTGGTCCCAAAATCCCCCTTGATTGTATGGTCATTGCTCCATTGACTGGAAACTCACTAAGCAAATTTGCCAATGCATTGACAGACTCCCCAGTTTTAATGGCTGCGAAGGCAACATTGCGGAATCAAAAACCGGTTGTATTGGGAATTTCCACAAATGATGCGCTAGGATTAAACGGAGTAAATTTAATGAGACTGATGTCCACTAAAAATATCTACTTTATTCCTTTTGGCCAAGATGATCCGGTGAAGAAGCCGAATTCAATGGTTGCCAGAATGTCAATGCTCGAAGAAACGATCATAGCGGCTTTGAATGGAAAACAGCTGCAGCCCGTCATCGTAGAAAGATTTCGTGATGGACATTAAAATCCCCAAGCTTATTCCAGCAATTATTCAAAAAGCTTATTCCTTTAACGAATGAATATGATAAAATATATAATATTATTAAGATGGCGGTCTTATGAAAAAAGAGCGCCTTCTCTAGTATTCTCTATTGCTGGAGAATAAAAATATATATAAAGAAGCGGAAGGGGAACTATACATGGGTCAAGAAAATGGTCTTCATATAGCTGTGGTTGGTGCAACAGGTGCAGTTGGTCAACAAATCATAAAAACCCTTGAAAACAGGAATTTTCCGGTAGGCAAAATTACACTTTTATCCTCAGCACGGTCTGCAGGGAAAACGGCTTTATTTAAAGGTGAAGAAGTTACGATTCAGGAAGCAAAACCTGAAAGTTTTGAAGGGGTAGATATCGCATTATTCAGTGCCGGAGGCAGTGTGTCTAAAGAACTTGCTCCTGAAGCTGTAAAACGCGGTGCGATTGTTGTCGATAATACTAGTGCTTTTCGTATGGATGCAGATGTTCCGCTTGTCGTTCCAGAAGTTAATGAATCTGCACTTCATGAACATAATGGGATTATTGCCAATCCAAACTGTTCAACCATTCAAATGGTTACTGCATTGGAACCAATTCGTCAAAAGTACGGTCTGAAAAGAGTGATCGTATCAACTTATCAGGCTGTTTCAGGCGCAGGTGCTCAAGCAGTGGAAGAATTATATGAGCAGACAAGAGCGATTATTAATAATGAACCATATGAACCAAAAATTTTACCTGTTAGATCTGATAAAAAACATTATCAAATAGCTTTTAATGCCATACCGCAAATTGATAAATTTCAGGAAAACGGCTATACTTTTGAAGAAATGAAAATGATTAATGAAACGAAGAAAATTATGGGGCTTCCTGACCTTCAGATTGCTGCAACTTGTGTCCGTTTGCCAGTTGCGACTGGGCATTCTGAATCGGTTTATATTGAAGTGGAAAAAGACGGATTAACCGTTCAGGAGTGCAAAGAAATCCTTGCTGGTGCTCCGGGAGTTGAGCTTCAAGACGATATTGAAAATCAAATCTATCCAATGCCAGCTGATTGTGTAGGCAAATACGAAGTATTCGTTGGCCGAATTCGGCAAGACCTTAATAAGGCAAACGGATTCCATATGTGGATTGTTTCTGATAATCTTTTAAAAGGAGCAGCCTTGAATACAGTGCAAATCGCAGAAAGCCTGATCAAATTAAACCTTATCAGAAACAAGTAATGGAGATTGAGATAAATTATGAGGTGTTACGATGAAAATTATCGTTCAAAAATTCGGGGGCACTTCGGTCCGTGACGATATTAGCCGATCGAATGCAAAAAGGCATATAGAAAAAGCTCTAGCCGAAGGCTACAAGGTTGTAGTTGTTGTATCAGCGATGGGACGAAGCGGTGAACCGTATGCAACCGATACCCTCTTATCGCTAATTGGAGGCAATGCGACGAAGGTAAGTAAACGGGAGCAAGATTTGCTTCTTTCTTGCGGAGAAATCATCTCAAGCATTGTTTTTACAAACATGCTTATTGAGCATGGCATTCGCGCTGTTGCTTTAACCGGTGCCCAAGCGGGTTTTCGGACAAACAACGATCATACGAATGCAAAAATTATTGAAATGAAATGCGACAGGCTTTTAAGGGAATTGGAACAAAACGAAGTTGTAGTTGTAGCCGGTTTCCAAGGTGCTGCAAAGAATGGCGATATAACGACCATTGGACGTGGTGGCAGCGATACATCAGCCGCTGCTTTAGGTGCAGCGCTTAATGCTGAATGGATTGACATCTTTACTGATGTTGAGGGAATAATGACAGCTGACCCTCGAATTGTTGAGAATGCGCGTCCTTTATCGGTAGTCACTTACACGGAAGTGTGCAATATGGCCTATCAGGGTGCAAAGGTTATACACCCTCGGGCCGTAGAAATAGCAATGCAGGCAAAAATTCCGATCAGGATTCGATCAACTTATTCGGACAGCCCCGGCACCTTAGTTACCTCACTCAGCAAAAATAGTCGAGGAAGCGATATTCGAGAACGGCCGGTAACTGGAATTGCCCACGTTCCAAATGTTACCCAGATTAAAGTTTTCGCTAAAAAAGATCAGTATAATTTACAAGCTGAAGTATTTAAAGCAATGGCAAACGAAAAAATCAGTGTTGATTTGATAAATATATCGCCAAATGGGGTCGTTTATACGGTGATGAATGAAATGGCAGACCAAGCCATTCGAATTTTGACCGATATGGGACATGAGCCGGTTGTTGAACGGGATTGTGCAAAGGTATCCGTTGTCGGTGCAGGTATGGCTGGAGTCCCAGGCGTCGCATCAAAAATTGTAACAGCTCTGTCAGAAAAAGGAATTCGTATTTTACAATCTGCTGACAGCCACACGACCATCTGGGTTTTAGTTAAACAAGAGGATTTAGTAAATGCAGTCAAAGCATTGCATGACGCATTCCAGCTTGAGAAAGAAACGCTGGAGTTTGAACGGATAGAATGAGGAGGAGCGGAAAGATGGTTTCATTTGGTCGAATATCAACAGCTATGGTTACACCGTTTGATAACAAGGGTAATGTTGATTTTGCAAAAACAACGCAGCTAGTGAATCATTTGATTAATAATGGGACAGATTCTTTAGTTGTTGTCGGTACTACTGGAGAATCAGCTACTCTTACAAAAGAAGAAAAATTGGCGCTTTTTCAGCATGTAGTAAAAGTAGTTGAAAAAAGAGTCCCTGTTATTGCAGGCACCGGAAGCAATAATACTTATGATTCAATCGAAATGACAAAAAAAGCAGAAAAAATCGGTGTCGATGCGATCTTGGCAGTTGCTCCGTATTATAACAAACCAAACCAGGAAGGATTATATCAACATTTTAAGGCAATTGCTGAAAGTACATCCCTTCCTGTTATCGTATATAACATTCCGGGAAGATCTGTAGTGAATGTCAAGCCTGAAACAGTCATCCGCTTGTCCAAAATTCCGAACATTGTTGGCGTCAAAGAAGCGAGAAGGGATCTAAGTGCGATGACACAAATTATTGCTAATACGGATGACGATTTTCTTTTGTATAGTGGAGACGATGGCTTAACCTTGCCGGTGCTATCAATTGGCGGCGCTGGAGTAATTTCCGTTGCATCTCATGTTATTGGAAATGAGATGCAAGAAATGATAAGTGCATTTTTAAATGGGGATCATGAACGCGCGGCAAAAATTCATCAAAAGCTGCTTCCGCTTATGGATGGATTATTTATCGCTCCAAACCCAGTGCCGGTCAAAACGGCTTTGCAATTAAAAGGCATGGATGTCGGTTCGGTCCGCTTGCCGCTTGTTCCGCTTACTGAACAGGAACGAAATACAGTGGCAGCATTATTGAATGCTTTATAAAGTGAAATTTCCATCAATGGAGTTTTTACTGCCCGTTAATGAGGGATGAAAATGAACGCCAATCCTTAGTGGTTGGCTTTTTTTATTATTAAAAAAGTTTAATTTTGTTAAAGCAGTAAAGCATCTTTGGATGAATACGTTGTCTAGCTCCAGCGCCTAGCCCCTCGAGGTCGATTCGGTCCTGACGATGAAGTCAAAAAGCGACTTCATGTCAGGACCTCCAGTGCTTGTCGGGGCTAAGCGAGGCGCTTACGCTTTTCTAATTTTGGTTGTAAACATTTTCTTTCATAAAGTATAATATTTTTAACTGATCTAAGGTCGGCATTAACAACATAGGAGGAAGCGTTGTGAATAGTAGAAAGAACGAAAGTATCAAGCTAATTGCTCTGGGCGGAGTAGGAGAAATAGGGAAGAATATGTATCTGGTCGAAGTGGACGGAGAAATATTTGTTGTGGATGCAGGTTTAATGTTCCCGGAGAACGAAATGCTTGGAATTGATATTGTCATTCCTGATATTTCTTATTTGATTGAAAATAAAGATCGAGTGAAAGCGATTTTCCTTACACACGGCCATGAGGACCATATCGGAGCGATCTATTATGTCATCTCTAAACTGAATGTTCCTGTTTATGGAACAAGATTGACATTGGCACTTGCAAAAGCAAAGCTAAAAGAAAAAGAATTTAAAGGAAATGCTGATTTTCAAGAAATTCACTCAAATTCCAGATTGCAATTTGAATCGGTTGATGTCAGCTTTTTTAAAACAAATCACAGCATTCCAGATTCAGTCGGAATATGTTTTCATACTTCAGAAGGAATGATTGTACATACCGGAGATTTTAAATTTGATCAAGCTGCCGGCAAGTTATATCAACCTGAAATCGGAAAAATGGCAAACATCGGTGATCAAGGAGTTTTATGTTTGCTATCAGACAGCACTGAAGCGGAAAAACCGGGTTATACCACTTCAGAAGCGATTGTTGCAAGAGAAATGTCTGATATTTTTTACAATGCACCTGGAAGAATTATTGCTGCATGTTTCGCATCCGATTTAAATCGAATTCAGCATATTTTTAATGCTGCATTTGAAAACGGCCGAAAAGTAGCTGTATTAGGGAAAAGATTTGAACGAATTTTTGATATAGCTCTTGATTTTGGCTATTTGGAAGTACATGAAGAGCAAATCATTCCAGTTCAAGAAGTCAGTCAATATCCTGATAATGAAATCGTATTGCTGACAACAGGTGATCAAGGCGAGCCGCTTGAAGTACTCCAAAAAATGGCAAAACAGACGCACAAGCAAATTAATATCCAGTCAGGGGATACGGTTATCATTGCTGCGTCTCCATTAAATTGCAGCGAACTGTTTATTTCTAAAACAATTGATATGGTTTATCGGGCAGGGGCCAATGTTGTTTCCAGTAAAAGTATAATTAAGGCATCAAGCCATGGGAGCCAGGAAGAATTAAAATTCATGCTAAACTTGATGAAACCGAGATTTTTTGTTCCGATTCATGGAGAATATCGTATGCTGAAAGCCCACGCAAAAATCGCCATGGAGTGCGGTCTTTCAACCAGTCAAATCCATATTGTTGATAAAGGAGAAGTTCTTGAATACAAAAATGGAAAAATGCAGCTAAATGGCCGCGTTCAGGCAGGAAACGTGTTAATAGATGGCAACGGTGTCGGTGATGTTGGAAACATCGTATTAAGAGATCGCAAGCTTTTATCTCAGGATGGAACACTTATTGTCGTCGTAACATTAAGCAAGAGCGAGAAAAAGATTGCCGCAGGGCCAGAAATCATTTCCCGCGGCTTCGTTTATGTCCGTGAATCAGAGAAATTAATAGAGGAGTCAATTGATTTAGTGAAAGAAATCATTGATAAAAATATATCTAAAGATTCTTTTGATTGGTCAAGTTTAAAACAGGATATGCGGGATTCATTAAATCAATATCTCTTTGAGAAAACAAAAAGACGGCCGATGATTTTGCCAATTATTATGGAAGTATAGTTCTTATAGAAAAATTGATTTAGGCATCGGGTGCGTATCCGGCGCCTTATTTTTATTTTTAACTTATTCGGATTTATCGACCTCTTGCCATGAATTATCGACCATTTCTTGTCAGAGCAGACCTATCCCTTCGCATGAAATAGATAGCCTGGACCATACTAACAATATCATGATGGAAGGGAGAAAAAATGTATGGATAAAGAGACAAAACAAAGTTCTGAATATTATGGTGAAGACCAGCAAAATGAAGAAAAACAATTAGGCATAATCGAAAAAATTCAACAACTTGGCCAGACGAATGTTCCGCAATTATCACAGGATTCAAAGATTCATTGCTTGACAATTGTCGGTCAAATTGAAGGCCATATACAGTTGCCGCCGCAAAATAAAACGACGAAATACGAACATATCATTCCCCAAATTGTTGCCATTGAACAAAACCCAAACATTGAAGGTCTCCTTGTTATTTTAAATACTGTAGGAGGAGACGTTGAAGCAGGGTTAGCGATTTCAGAGATGCTTGCTTCTTTGTCAAAACCGACTGTTTCACTTGTGCTGGGTGGAGGCCATTCTATCGGCGTCCCGATTGCAGTATCTGGAAGTTATTCTTTTATCGCTGAAACGGCAACAATGACGATTCATCCCATTCGTTTAACAGGATTGGTAATTGGGGTTCCCCAGACGTTTGAATACCTGGATAAAATGCAGGAACGAGTGATCAACTTTGTTACAAAACATTCAAATATTTCGGCGGAAACCTTTAAAGACCTCATGTTTGCAAAAGGCAATTTAACTAGAGATATTGGAACGAATGTTGTCGGAACAGATGCAGTCAAATACGGTTTAATTGATGAAGTTGGCGGGATCGGGCAGGCGTTAAAAAAATTGAATGAGCTGATTGATTTAAACAATGGAGGAAAAGAGGCGGTGGTCCAATGATATTATATACAATGATGCCTCATGAACTCATTTTTACATCTGAAGCTCAGGAGTTTGGCAGGCAAAGAACGGTCAATTTCAATGGAATCCCATTGTTAGTTGAATTGGAAGATGACCATTCTTTCAGAATCATTCGTATTTTAAGCAGTGATCCAAAGCATTATTTGGACTCACGTTGTAAACCGGGAGAAAAAATTTCTTATTTTTAATGGATGTTTCTCTCTGAAACCCCGCCAATATGATATAATGAGAGCAAAAGCCAAAGAGCAGCCTAATAGGCTGCTTTCTTTCTTATAGCATCTCTTCATTTCATACATATTTTTGTTTAAACTTGGAGAATTTTGATGATGCTGAAAATAACACATAATGTAAGGTGATGAAATGGCCAAAACAAAGAAACGACATTCACGGAAAAAAGATAACATGAAAAGGACGATTCAATATGAACTGACTGCACTCGTATTAATTACATTGGCAGTCATCTCCATTGCCAGACTCGGTGCAGTAGGGAATGCTTTCGTTCTATTTTTCCGGTTTTTCATGGGAGAATGGTATATGCTTATCCTGATCGGGATTGTTCTTGTATCTGCATACATGATGTGGAAGCGCTCTTTTCCATTTCTCTTTCACCGAAAACTGATCGGTTTATATTTCATCATCGCTTCAATTTTGCTTCTAAGCCATATTACATTGTTTCAATTGTTATCAAACGGGGGCAAATTCAAGGACCCGAGCGTTATCGCGAATACATGGGAATTATTTTGGATGGAAGTTCGGGGGGAGACAAGCACAACTGATCTCGGCGGCGGGATGATCGGTGCAGTTTTGTTCGCGCTTTGCCACTATTTGTTCGATGAAGCAGGAACAAAACTGATCGCAGCTGTTCTTATTATGATCGGATTTGTCCTTTTGACAGGCAAAACATTTGGCGATGCGTTAGGAAAGATTTTTTCATCATTAGGAAAATTCATAAAAAACCAGTGGAGTGCTTTTCTTGAAGATGTAAAAAATTGGCGGACTGAACATACGGAAAGGAAAATGGCAAAGAGACAGCGGCAAGAAGAAAAAATGCGGCGTTCTCAGGAAGAAGAGGAGCAAACTACGATATCAGGGCAGCCTGAAATGGAGATGGAATCAACACTAGAACCGATCATCTCCAGTTTTACGGAAAGAGCATATCAAGAACATGCAGAAGATTCTTCAATAAAACCCGAAAAGGAAAGTACAGTTATGTCAGAACAAGATAGTGAAGACGATACTGCTCCGCCAATGACATTTACTGAGGTTGAAAATATGGATTATGAACTGCCACCTGTCAGTTTATTAAAACTTCCGCAGCATACAGATCAGAGCAGAGAATATAAACTTATCCATCAAAATGCTGCCAAGCTGGAACGAACATTCCAAAGTTTTGGAGTAAAAGCAAGAGTTACACAAGTTCATCTTGGCCCCGCCGTAACGAAATATGAAGTTCATCCTGATGTAGGAGTAAAAGTAAGCAAAATAGTAAGCCTGAGTGATGATCTTGCACTTGCACTTGCAGCAAAGGACATCAGGATCGAAGCGCCGATTCCAGGAAAGTCTGCAATAGGAATAGAAGTTCCAAACTCGGAGGTTGCAATGGTTTCTCTCCGTGAGGTACTTGAATCAAAACAAAATGATAAACCTGAATCAAAACTCTTGATTGGGCTTGGCCGCGATATTACGGGGGAAGCTGTCCTCGCTGAACTTAATAAAATGCCGCATTTGCTTGTTGCAGGGGCAACAGGCAGCGGTAAAAGTGTTTGTATTAACGGAATTATCACTAGCATTTTAATGCGGGCAAAACCGCACGAAGTTAAATTAATGATGATCGACCCTAAGATGGTTGAATTGAATGTATATAACGGGATTCCTCACTTGCTGGCTCCGGTTGTAACCGATGCAAGGAAAGCATCACAAGCATTGAAAAAAGTTGTGAATGAAATGGAGCGGCGCTATGAATTATTTTCGCACACCGGAACGAGAAATATCGAAGGCTATAATGAATACATTAAAAGGCATAATGCCGAGGAAGGAGCAAAACAGCCTCTTTTGCCTTACATTGTTGTCATTGTGGACGAGCTTGCTGATTTGATGATGGTTGCTTCATCAGATGTTGAAGATTCGATTACGCGCCTTGCACAAATGGCTAGGGCTGCGGGAATACACTTAATTATTGCTACTCAAAGGCCTTCCGTAGATGTTATTACAGGTGTCATTAAAGCGAATATTCCATCCCGGATCGCTTTTGCTGTTTCTTCTCAGACTGACTCGAGGACAATTTTAGATATGGGCGGAGCAGAAAAGCTTCTTGGCCGCGGTGACATGCTGTTTCTTCCTGTTGGCGAATCTAAACCGATACGTGTCCAAGGTGCCTTTCTCTCAGATGAAGAAGTGGAAGAGGTAGTGAACTTTGTCATTTCCCAGCAAAAAGCACAATATCAAGAAGAAATGATTCCTGATGATTTACCTGAAAATACTTCAGAAGTGGACGATGAACTTTATAATGAAGCTGTCCAACTGGTAGTAGAAATGCAAACAGCTTCTGTTTCCATGTTGCAGCGAAGATTTCGTATCGGTTATACCCGCGCAGCCAGACTTATTGACGAAATGGAAGCAAGGGGGGTAGTTGGTCCGTATGAAGGAAGCAAACCTCGTGAAGTTCTCATTTCAAAGCCTAAAGAAGAAGCTAACTAGTATGAACGAAATAAGAGGCTGACTTAAAAAAGCAATGGGTCAGCCTCTTTGTAATTGATCTTAAAAAATTATGACGAAATCCTCAAAAATGACATAATATTAAAAGCGCTTACAAAGTATAATAGTATAATGGATATAGACAGGCTCCTTTGTATTTAAATGATTGAAAATCGAATAATATTCATTTATCTTATAGCGATAAATTCCTTTTGTTTTCTGTATGATTATTAATTAAATTTTGAATGTTTTTATATGATCACCTTTTTTCGTCAAAGTGTTGAAACACTATTTATTTATAGACAAAAAAGTGATATAGTAATTTTCGATTAGTAGGAATGATTGAACATCAGAGGTCTGATGTCTTGAGAAAATGGTTGGAGGAGCCTGCATGTCAATTAAGTCAGATAACCGTCATTTGTATTTACAAGTTATCGATCGCTTAAAGCAAGATATTGAAAAGGGGCTTTATAAAGAAAGAGAAAAGCTTCCGTCAGAATTCGATCTTGCAAAACAATTAGGAGTAAGCAGAGCCACGCTTCGAGAGGCATTGCGAATTCTTGAAGAGGAGAATGTGATTATTCGGCGCCATGGCGTCGGCACATTTGTCAATGCAAAACCTCTGTTTACTTCAGGTATCGAACAACTAAACAGTGTAACGAACATGATTGAAATTGCTGGAATGTCTCCAGGTACTATTTTCTTAAGTTCGTCAACCCAAGGCCCGACTGAGGAGGACGTTCGTCGTTTCAATTGTTCATTGGATGAAGAAATTGTCGTGATTGAAAGGGTAAGGACTGCAAACGGGGAACCAGTCGTGTATTGTATCGACAAAGTACCTGAAAAAATTTTGCCAGACAATTTTTCTCTTGAAGAGGAGTCGATCTTCAATTTATTGGAGATGAAAGCAAATCGGAAAATTACGTATGCAGTTGCCCAGATTGAGCCGATAGGCTATCACGAAAAAATTTCTCCCATCCTAGAATGTGATCCCGAAACTGCATTGCTTGTTTTAAAGCAAATGCACTATGATGAAATGGACGAGCCGATCCTTTATTCGGTAAACTATTTCAAAGCTGATAAATTCAGATTCCATGTTTTAAGGAAAAGAGTGTAATTCTTAAAGGTAATACGCAATCAGTGGGCCTTTACTAAACATTTCTACTAAAATAAAATCCACAACTTTTTTTGGGGGGTACAAATGTTGAAAAAGCGTAAATTTGGTTTAGCGCTGTCACTTGTACTTGCTGCAGGAACTATTTTAGGTGCTTGCGGCAAAAGTGAAGGCGGATCAGCCGGTGAAGGTAAAAAAGATGGATTTACAGTTGGTATGGTAACAGATGTCGGAGGAATTGATGACAAATCTTTCAACCAATCTGCTTGGGAAGGTCTTCAAGCATTTGGTAAAGAAAACGGTCTCAAACAAGGAAAAGATGGTTACAACTACCTTCAATCCCAATCAGATGCAGATTACGCTACGAATTTAAATACACTTGCTCGCCAAGGTTTTGATTTAGTATTTGGTATCGGTTTCTTAATGCAAGATGCAGTTAAAGAAATTGCCCAACAGCAAAAAGACAAACATTTTGCAATTGTAGATGGTCAAGTTAAAGAGCCAAACGTTGCAAGCATCTTATTTAAAGAACAAGAAGGAGCTTTCTTGGCAGGTGTTGCAGCAGCGAAAGCGACAAAAACAAACAAAATCGGTTTTATCGGTGGAATGGAAATTCCTGTTATTGAACGATTCCAATCCGGATTTTTGGCTGGTGTGAAAGCAGTAAATCCTAATATTAAAGTTGACGTACAATATGCAGGTGCATTTGATAAAGCAGAGCTTGGTAAAACAATTGCTTCGAAAATGTATTCTTCCGGTTGCGACGTAATCTTCCATGCTGCAGGCGGTACAGGCAACGGTCTATTTACTGAAGCGCGTGACCGTAAGAAGAAAGATCCTTCAAAAGAAATTTGGGCGATTGGTGTTGACTCCGACCAGTCTGCAGAAGGTGTCGTTGATATTAATGGGAAAAAACATAATGTAATCATTACTTCTGCTCTTAAACGAGTTGATAATGCAGTGAAAGACCTTTCTACTAAAGCAAAAGAAGGAAACTTCCCTGGAGGGAAAACCATCACTTACGGCTTGGCTGAAGATGGTGTTGGCTTAGCTCCGATTAATGATGAACTTTCTAACAAAGCTGATGTTGAGGCAGCAGTAAAAGAATGGCAAGAAAAAATTAAGAGCGGCAAAGTGAAAGTTCCTTCTACTTTAGAAGAGCTTAAATCATTTTCCGTAAAATAAAGTGAATAACGAAGGAATAAGCGGGCTGTCGCTTGCCGGCCTCTTATTCCTTTTTTTGTATGAAATTTTCGGACGGAGCAAAATTTTAACTGAAGAACAGAACATTTTCTGCTTTTCAGTTAGGTTTTTTTGGGATGACTCCCATTTTTAAAATTTATCAAACGTCTGACCTCTAACTACTGTTCATGATTTCCTTTCACGTAAATAAGGAGTGAAAAAAATGGAATATGTTATTGAGATGCTCAATATTCGAAAAGAATTTCCGGGGATCGTCGCCAATGATAATATTACTCTTCAATTAAAGAAGGGGGAAATTCACGCTTTGCTCGGGGAAAACGGTGCCGGTAAATCCACGTTAATGAACGTGTTATTCGGATTGTACCAGCCCGAGCAGGGAGAAATCCGTGTTAAAGGAAAACCAGTGAAAATTACCAACCCCAATATTGCAAACGATTTAGGAATCGGAATGGTCCATCAGCATTTTATGCTGGTTGATACATTTACGGTTACTGAAAATATCATTCTTGGTAAAGAAATAACATCCAAAGGGAAGATCGACATCAAGAAAGCAGAACAAGAAGTAAGGAAAATTTCAGAAAGATACGGTCTTGCCGTCGATCCGAGAGCGAAAATTTCCGATATCTCTGTAGGAATGCAGCAAAGGGTTGAAATTTTAAAAACATTATACCGCGGAGCAGAAATTCTTATTTTTGATGAGCCTACAGCCGTATTGACTCCTCAGGAAATTAAGGAACTTATTCAAATTATGAAAACCTTAATTGCAGAAGGCAAGTCAATTATTTTGATTACGCACAAATTAAAAGAAATTATGGAAGTTTGCGACAGAGTAACGGTCATTCGCAAAGGCAAAGGGATCGGAACCCTAAACGTTCGAGATACAAATCCGAATGAGTTGGCAAGCTTAATGGTAGGCCGGGAAGTAGTTTTTAGAACAGAAAAAAAGCCGCCTGCACCAAAGCAAGAAGTGCTGGAAATAAGTAATTTAGTTGTCAAAGATTCAAGAGGTGTTCCTGTTGTCAACGGATTGGATTTGACCGTGCATGCTGGAGAAATTGTTGGGATAGCCGGAGTGGATGGAAATGGTCAAACCGAATTGATTGAAGCCATCACCGGGTTAAGGAAATCAGAAAGCGGTACGATCAAATTAAATGGAAAAGAGATTCAAAACATGACACCGCGGAAAATTACGGAGGCCGGTGTTGGCCATATTCCGGAAGACCGCCATAAACACGGACTGGTTCTTGATTTTCCGATTGGAGAAAATATGGTTCTTCAGACCTATTACAAAAAACCGTTCTCGAAAAATGGAATACTTAATTTCAAAGAAATATATCGGAAAGCAAGAACATTAATACGTGAATACGATGTACGAACACCAAGTGAATATACGCTTGCAAGAGCGCTATCTGGGGGAAATCAGCAAAAGGCGATTATCGGCCGAGAAGTGGACAGGAATCCGGATTTATTAATTGCAGCTCAGCCAACAAGGGGACTAGACGTTGGTGCAATCGAATTTATTCATAAAAGACTAATTGAACAAAGGGATAATGGAAAAGCTGTTTTACTCATTTCCTTTGAGCTGGATGAAATTATGAATGTAAGTGATCGAATTGCTGTTATTTATGAAGGGAAAATTGTAGCAATTGTTGAACCGAAGGAAACGACTGAACAGGAGCTTGGTTTGTTAATGGCCGGTTCGAAACGAAAGGAAGCAGGTGTAGGAACCAATGACTAAGCGCTTAAGTAATCTATTAATTCCGTTAATAGCCGTATTATTAGGAATTCTTTCAGGTACGATTATTATGATTGTAAGCGGTTATGATCCGATCGCCGGATTCTCATCTCTTTGGAATGGGGCCTTTGGTGATCTGTATTATACAGGTGAAGTGATTCGACAAGTTACCCCATATATTTTATCAGGTTTGGCAGTTGCATTTGCCTTTAGAGTCGGATTGTTTAATATCGGTGTTGAGGGGCAATTGATTGTCGGCTGGCTTGCTGCTGTTTGGGTTGGGATTTCTTTTGAACTCCCGAAAGTGATTCATTTGCCACTGGCGATCTTGACTGCTGCTGTTGCCGGTGCGTTATGGGCGTTTATTCCAGGTTTATTAAAAGCAAAGTTCAGGGTTCATGAGGTAATCGTAACAATCATGATGAACTACATCGCACTTCATGCAACAAATTATATTATCAGAACCGTCCTATCTGATAAAAGCGATAAAACGAAAATGATTTATGAGTCTGCGTCATTACGTTCACCATTTTTAGAAAGTATAACGGATTATTCACGCCTTCACTGGGGGATTCTTATCTCACTCGCGTGTGCCGTGATTATGTGGTTTTTATTAGAAAAAACGACCATTGGCTACGAATTAAGATCAGTTGGCTTTAATCACCATGCGTCTCAATACGCAGGCATGAATGTGAATCGAAATATTATTTTATCGATGCTCATTTCAGGTGCTTTTGCCGGATTGGCGGGAGCGATGGAAGGTCTTGGGACATTTGGTTATGCCGCAGTAAAAGGCGGTTTTACAGGTGTTGGTTTTGATGGGATCGCTGTTGCTTTATTAGGAGGTAATACTGCAATCGGGGTCATTTTTGCTGCCATTCTTTTCGGAGCTCTGAAGGTTGGTGCTTTAAACATGCCGCTTGAATCAGGAATTCCAAATGAACTAGTCGATATTATTATTGCATTAATTGTATTTTTTGTTGCCTCGAGTTATATGATTCGCTGGGTCATTGAGAGAATCAATAAAAAGGGGGTGAAGTAAGTGGATTTTATGGAGATTTTGCAAATTATTATTCCTTCTACATTGCTATGGGCTTCTCCACTTATTTTCACCGCACTTGGAGGAATATTCTCCGAACGTTCCGGCGTTGTCAATATTGGTCTGGAAGGTTTAATGGTCATTGGAGCGTTCACTTCGATTGTATTTAACTTAACATTTGCTGATACATTTGGAAACTTAACACCATGGATTGCATTACTAGTTGCCATGCTGGCTGGAGCATTATTTTCGGTTATCCATGCTGTTGCATCCATTACATTCAGGGCTGACCATACAGTTTCTGGGGTTGCCATTAATTTATTAGCAGTAGGTTTGACACTCTTTCTTGTAAAGCTTATTTATGGAAAAGGCCAAACAGACATTATTCAAAAAGGTTTTGACAAAATAGATATTCCAATTTTAAAAGATATCCCGTTTTTTGGACCGATTTTCTCCTCAAATACGTATTCAACATCGTTTGTTGCCATTGGTTTTGCATTGGTCGTTTGGTATGTGATTTACAAAACTCCTTTTGGACTTCGCCTTCGTTCCGTTGGTGAACATCCGATGGCTGCTGATACGATGGGCATCAATGTGACAAAAATGCGTTATATCGGCGTTATTTTGTCAGGTGCCCTTGGAGGGATCGGCGGCGGAGTTTATGCACAGGCGATCACATCTGATTTCAGCCATGCAACCATTAGCGGACAGGGCTTTATGGCACTAGCGGCTATGATCTTTGGCAAGTGGCATCCTCTAGGTGCAATGGGAGCAGCTTTGTTTTTTGGTTTTGCTCAAAGTATCAGTATTATAGGGTCCAATTTGCCGTTTTTGGAAAACATCCCGAGTGTTTATTTGCATATTGCTCCATATGTATTAACAATCCTTGCTTTAACAGGCTTTATCGGACGCGCCGATGCGCCAAAAGCGGTAGGAACACATTATATTAAAGGAAGAAGATAATAAAAGTTCAGGGGCTGACTCTTAGCTTATGAGTCAGCCCCTTGCTTTTACGATTTTTATATACAATAAAAATATTATGTAAACTAAAATAAATACTTGCGATCGATCTCATTCAAAAGTATAGTAAGATGGAATAAGTTTAACTTTAAGGGATAATATAGAAAATAACTGTTCAACATGATACATATGTATAAATAGGGTTCTAATATTATACAGGAGGCCTGCTTATGACAGCTTTATCGGAATCAATAAAAGAAATGAGTGGCTATAAGCTTCATCTTGTAAAAACAGATAAATATAAAACAAACACACTTGTTTGGAAAATGAAAGCTCCGCTTCAAGCAACGGATGTTACGAAAAGAGCAATACTGCCATATGTATTGCAAAGCAGCACGAAAAAATATCCTACTACTGCCAAACTTCGGTCCTATTTAGATGAATTATATGGGGCAACTCTTTTTGTCGATCTTGCGAAAAAAGGCGAGTACCACGTCATCACGTTGTCAATTGAGATCGCTAATGAAAAATTCCTTGGTGATCAAACCCCTTTATTAAAACATGCATTCGAATTACTAGCAGAAATATTGTTAAACCCGAATGCAACAAACCATTCATTTGATGCGGCAACAATTGAAATGGAAAAAAGAACATTGAAACAACGAATTCAATCAGTATACGATGATAAAATGAGGTATTCAAATTTACGCCTCATTCAAGAAATGTGTTCAGGAGAACCGTATGCTTTAAATGTAAACGGTGAATTGGAATCCGTTAATCAGATTAATGCTGAAAATTTATTTGAATACTACCAACAAGCTCTTGCAGAAGATGAATTGGATCTCTATATCATCGGGGATATAGATGAGGATGAGGTTTATAAAACAGCTTCGGATTTAATCAAGTTTCAAGATCGCACTCCGAAAGAAGCAAAGAAAATTTCGGTTCGGACAAAAGATAAAGTAAATGAAGTGATTGAAAAACAAGATGTGAAGCAAGGAAAACTTAACATTGGCTACAGAACGAATGTTGTTTATGGAGATCCTGATTATTATGCTTTGCAACTATTTAATGGAATTTTTGGCGGTTTCTCTCATTCTAAATTGTTTAGAAACGTTCGGGAAAAAGCGAGCCTTGCCTATTATGCAGCAAGCCGGCTTGAAAGCCATAAAGGTTTAATGATGGTTATGTCCGGAATTGATTCGAAAAATTATCAACAGGCCGTCCAAATTATAAATGAACAAATGCTGGCTATGAAGAATGGCGATTTTACTGATGAGGAAATTGATCAGACAAAAGCTGTGATTCGCAATCAGCTGCTTGAAACGATTGATACGTCAAGGGGAATCGTGGAAGTATTATACCATAATGTTGTTTCAAAACAGCCGATTGATTTGCAAACGTGGTTTGAAGGAATGGAACAAGTCACACGTGAAGACATCGTGAAAGTGGCCCAAAAAATTGAAGCGGATACAATTTACTTCTTAACGGGAACGGAAGGTGGAAGCCAATGAAAAAAATAACGTTTGATCAGCTTCAGGAAGAACTTTATTACGAAAAACTTGAAAATGGGCTTGATGTCTATATACTTCCGAAAAAAGGGTTTAATTAAACCTATGCTACTTTTACAACAAAGTATGGGTCTGTCGATAATACTTTTATTCCACTTAATAAAAATGAGTTTATTACGGTACCTGATGGAATTGCTCACTTTCTTGAGCACAAGTTGTTTGAAAAAGAAGATGGCGATGTGTTTCAGCAATTCAGCCGCCAAGGGGCATCTGCAAATGCGTTTACTTCTTTTACGAGAACAGCCTATTTATTTTCCAGTACTTCGGATGTTGAATTAAACCTTGAGACGCTCATCAATTTTGTTCAGGACCCTTATTTTACAGAAAAAACGGTGGAAAAAGAAAAAGGGATCATTGGACAGGAAATAACGATGTATGATGATAATCCTGATTGGCGCCTATATTTTGGTTTGATCGAAAATTTGTATAAAAACCATCCGGTAAAAATTGATATCGCCGGAACAGTTGAATCCATTTCCCATATAACTAAAGATATGCTTTATGAATGCTACTACACATTCTATCATCCGAGCAATATGCTTTTGTTTATTGTCGGGCCGGTTGATCCTAATAAGATTATGAATCAGGTGAAAGAAAACCAAAGCAAAAAAAAATATCATAGCCAGCCGGAAATTAAGCGGCAATTTCCAGATGAACCGAAAGAGACAGCCGAAAAGAAAAAAGTGTTAAAAATGAATGTTCAAACATCAAAATGCCTGTTCGGTATAAAAGCTCTTGACGTCAATCAATCGGGTGAACAAATGCTGAAGAATGAGTTGGCGATTAATGTCATGCTTGATGTACTGTTTGGCAAAAGTTCAAACAATTATAATGAGCTTTATAACGAAGGGCTTATAGATGATACATTTTCATATGATTATACGCAGGAACAAGGATTCGGATTTGCTATGGTCGGGGGAGATACAGACGATCCAGACAAACTAGCGGTGAAATTAGGGAAAATGTTTATCGAAGCAAAGGAAGGAAATATTTTTACAGAAAAAAATCTTGAAAGGGCAAAAAGGAAAAAAATAGGTTCGTTCTTAAGGGCGATTAATTCACCTGAATATATTGCCAACCAATTTACCCGTTATGCATTTAATGATATGAATTTATTTGATGTTGTTCCAACACTTGAGCGCATCACCTTGAATGATGTAAAACAAGTTGCGGAAACATTTATTTCTGAGGATCGTTTTTCTGTTTGCCAAGTTGTCCCGAAATAGGCAAAGTATAAAAGCGCAGGCACGGCGCTTTTTTTCTTTTTCAAATCCCAGTAAAATAAGAGGGTAAAAATGTTATAATCGGAGTGTTATTTATGAAAAAATATGCCCTCATAACTGGAGCGAGCGGCGGAATCGGAAGGGCGATAGCTAAAAAGCTTGCTGAAGAAGGCTATTCGTTATATTTACATTACAACCGCAACAAGCAAACGATTATAAAATTATTGCAAGAACTTGAAGCTTTTCAAGGGGAATACATTCCTATCCAAGCGGATCTGTCTCTTTCAGACGGCTATAAAAAGATTGCTTCAAATATATTTACGATAGATGCTATCATTCATAATAGCGGAATAAGCCAATATGGAATGTTAATCGATCTAGACGAAAAAGCTGCACAAGATTTAATCAATATTCATGTTACTACACCGCTTATGTTGACAAAAGAACTTCTGCCGAAAATGACAGCAAAAAAACATGGGAATATTATTGTTATTTCTTCGATTTGGGGGCAAACAGGCGCATCATGTGAAGTCGCATATTCAACAGTAAAAGGTGCGCAAATCGCCTTTGTAAAGGCTTTAAGTAAAGAAGTTGCCTTAAATGGGATTCGTGTGAATGCCATTGCTCCTGGTGCAATCGAGACAGCTATGCTGAAAGATTTTTCTAATGAAGACTTACAAACAATCAGAGAGGATATACCAATTGGAAGACTTGGCACTCCAATGGATGTTGCAAACAGTGTTTCCTTTTTGCTTTCTGACAAAGCTTCTTATATAACAGGACAAGTTCTGGCTGTAAATGGCGGATGGTATACGTAATCACACAATTATTTTTATCCTTTACTGATCAATGAATATTTTGAACTTCAATCATGCAAAATAACCATGAATAACATACAAGGAGGTTCAAATGATGTCTGTTTTAGATAACTGGCAGCAATGGAAAGATTTTTTAGGTGATCGCTTAAATCAGGCACAAAATGCTGGAATGAATAAAGAAGTAGTAACGGATCTTGCCTACCAAATTGGTGATTATCTTGCAAAGCAAGTTGAGCCGAAAAATGAACAAGAAAAAATTTTGGCGGACCTTTGGTCAGTTGCAAGCCCTGATGAACAGCATGCGATTGCCAGTATGATGGTGAAGCTTGTTCAAAATGACGGAACACACTAATTAACATACCCATCACAAAAAAGAGAGGGGCGCCCTCTCTTTTTTACGTTTCTGTTAAAAGTGGTTGATTTTATTTTTTCGGTCTTTGTTTTTCCTTTCATCTTCAATAAAAATCATTTATTATAGAATCTAGATGAAAAAATGATGGAATTTGTCACTAGCATGTAATCGGAGGAGGTTTTTTTTATGAAAAAAACGGAATGGTATTTGGAATATGAGATCATAAAAAACCGTCCTGGTCTGCTCGGTGACATTTCATCCTTATTAGGTATGCTCTCAATCAATATTGTCACGATTAATGGGGTCCATGAAGGGCGCCGCGGGCTCCTTATTTTAGCAAAAGATAAAGAACAAATCGAACGTTTAGAGTCTATTTTAAACACAATGGATACAATAAGAGTGATAAAACTCCGTGAGCCAAAATTACGTGATCGGCTTGCTGTTCGTCACGGAAGATACATACAAAGAGATGCAGACGATAAAAAGACATTCAGGTTTGTCCGTGATGAAATTGGATTGCTCGTCGATTTTATGGCGGAATTATTTAAACAGGAAGGGCATAAGCTGATTGGAATTCGTGGGATGCCAAGGGTAGGCAAAACGGAATCGGTTGTCGCTTCAAGCGTAAGCGCCAATAAGCGCTGGTTATTTGTGTCATCGACGCTTCTAAAACAAACGGTCCGCAACCAGCTTATTGAGGACGAGTATAATGAAAATAATATATTTATTATTGATGGAATTGTTTCAACCCGGCGCGCAAGTGAGCGCCATTGGCAGCTTGTAAGGGAAATTATGCAGCTGCCTGCAGTAAAAGTAATCGAACATCCTGATATTTTCGTTCAGAATACGGAATTTTCATTGGATGATTTTGACTATATTATTGAGCTTCGAAATGATCCCGATGAAGAGATTACCTATGATATTGTTGAAAAAAATCATATGTTCTCGGATTCTGATTTCGAAGGTTTTAATTTTTAACGATAATGGAAGGTGTTTTCGTTGACGGAATTAGGAAATAGACTGAAAGAAGCCAGGGAAGCAAAAGGTTTAAGCCTGGATCAATTGCAAGACTTAACGAAAATTCAGAAGAGATATTTGAAAGGAATTGAAGAAGGAAATTATTCGATGATGCCCGGCAAGTTCTACGTCCGTGCTTTTATCAAACAGTATGCGGAAGCTGTCGGTATTGAACCGGAAGAACTATTTGAAGAATATAAAAATGAAATTCCTGCTACATACGATGACGAATTGCCTGAACAGCTTTCAAGAGTTCAGAGCAGGAAGAGATTAGCCGAGAACACTTCGAAAATTTTTGATATACTCCCGAAAATATTGATCGGTGTTTTTGTCATTGGTGCAATTACGCTAATTTGGTATCTCCTTCAATCAAATGCTCGAAATGAAACGAAAGAACCTGTTAAGGAAGAGAACGTACCGGCTCGTTTTGAACAATCTGCAAAACTCGAAAAAAATGCGGAAGAAAGCAAAAAGACCGAGAAACAAAAAAAGGAAAAAACAAGTTCTGATGAATCGAAGACTGAGGTAAAAGAGAAAACTCAAGATCAGCAAGTTTCAGTTGTGCAAGCAAACGGCCGAAATACGGTATATGAATTAAAAAATGCAGACAAGTTTTTGTTAAAAGTTGCTTCTACAGGTGGAGATACTTGGGTTAACATTTTAAATGGCAAAGGTTATTCATTCTTCCAGGGTATTTTATCAAAAGGCGGAACAGAAAGTCAGACTGTTGACTTATCCAAAGAAAAAGAAGCTGTGATTGTTATTGGAAACACAGCAAATACAGAGATCTATATCAACGATCAAAAAGTTGAGTTTGCTGTTCCGCCTTCTGAATCAGTGCGACAGGATATCACGATTCGGTATGTACCAAAGGCAGAATAGTCATCAATATTGATGGCTATTTTTTCCTTTTTGAATTTTATAGGATGTAATGGAGGTCACCATGATTAATTTGCCGAATAAAATAACCATTTCGAGAATTTTCCTTATCCCCTTGTTTTTAGTTGTCATGCTTGTGCCATTTCAGTGGGGGGAAATGAAATTATTTGGGGCTGAAATGCCGATGACTCATTTTGTCGGTGCTTTAATTTTTATAGTTGCATCTACAACGGATTGGATCGATGGATACTATGCCCGTAAATATAAGTTGGTCACAAATCTTGGGAAATTTTTGGATCCTCTCGCCGATAAACTGCTAGTGTCAGCTGCTTTGATCGTTCTTGTTGAAAAAGGGATGGCAGCATCATGGATTGTTATCATTATTATTAGCCGTGAGTTTGCTGTGACAGGTCTTCGACTTGTTCTTGCGGGAGAAGGAGAAGTAGTCGCAGCCAATATGCTCGGTAAAATTAAGACATGGACACAAATCATTGCGATTTCAGCTTTGCTTTTACATAATACTGTTTTTGAATATGTGAAGATTCCATTTGATGACATCGCCCTTTGGATTGCAATGTTTTTCACCATTTGGTCAGGATGGGATTATTTCTACAAAAACAGACAAGTATTTATTAAATCAAAATAATTCACGAATAAAGGAGGAATCTTTATGAACGCGGAAATCATTGCTGTAGGCTCTGAATTGCTGCTTGGACAAATTGTAAACACGAATGCTCGTTTTATTTCGAAGCATTTGGCTGATGCCGGAATTAATGTATTTTATCATTCAGTTGTCGGAGATAATCCCGGACGATTGAAATCTGTTCTCGAAGTTGCTGAAAGACGTTCTAATATTATTATTTTCACCGGCGGGCTAGGTCCGACGAAAGATGATTTAACGAAAGAGACGATTGCTGCTCACATCGGTACAGAACTGGTCTTGGATGATGATGCTTTTCGTTGGATTGAGGAATTTTATGCAAAAACAGGGATGGAGATGACTGAGAACAATCGAAAACAAGCATTGGTTCTTAAAGGTTCGCAAGTGTTGAAAAACGAACACGGAATGGCACCGGGCATGCTGCTTGACACGGGTAAACGTATTTACATGCTTTTGCCGGGGCCTCCTAAAGAAATGGAGCCGATGTTTTCAAAATATGCGCTGCCTGCTCTATTAAGCAAATTGAACATGCAAGAAAAACTTGTATCAAGAGTCATTAGGTTTTTTGGAATTAGCGAGGCTCTGTTGGAAGCGAAAGTTCAAGATATCATTGATCAGCAAAGCAATCCGACAATTGCTCCGCTTGCTGCGGAATGGGATGTCACCCTTCGCTTAACAGCAAAACACAGTTCAATTGAAACGGCACTCCAGCTTATTGATGAAACAGAAAAATTAATCTTAGAGCGTGTTGGAGAGTATAAATACGGATATGACGATACTTCCTTGATGAAAGAACTTACGAAGGTTTTGAAACAAAATGGCCTGACGATTTCGTGTGCTGAAAGTTTAACAGGCGGGTTGTTCCAACAAGAATTAACTTCTATTCCAGGAACCACTGACATTCTAAAAGGCGGAGTTGTTTGTTATACCCGGGAGTCGAAAGAGAAAGTGCTCCTCGTTCAAAAAGAAACCATTGACAAAGAAGGGGTTGTCAGTGAAGCCTGCGCGTCTGAACTGGCAGAGAATGCTGCTAAAATCTTTCAATCTGATATTGGCATCAGCTTTACCGGAGTGGCCGGTCCGGAAGAATTAGAAGGTAAACCGGCAGGCACTGTTTTTATTGGAATTTCGATTAAGGGCCGTCCAACTCTCGTAAAAAAAGTGAATCTTGCCGGAACTCGGGATGCCATCCGCACCCAAACAGTCAAACATGGATGTTTTTACTTATTAAAATTACTTTCAGAATCACAGAGTGCTTGAATAAGCATTCTGTTTTTTTTTTTACCATTTGTAAAAGATCAGATTTTTATTCAAAAATCGCAAAAACAAGTGTTTTTTCTTCAAAAAAGTTTTTTTTCTAGATGAAAAGAGGATAGTACGTGTAAAAACAGATTCAAAAATTACCGAATAAACGTTCGATTTTTATCTAGACAATTGTGATAAAAACGGTTATAGTAGAGGTAGATTTTGAGATGAGACGAACAAGAATAGATCCTGGCAAGAGGTGTTTCTTGTTCGTGAATAAAGGAGGAAATTTTTCGTGAGTGATCGACAAGCTGCCTTAGAAATGGCGTTAAAGCAAATAGAAAAACAGTTTGGTAAAGGCTCGATTATGAAACTTGGAGAGCAGACAGACCGAAGAATTTCAACCGTGCCAAGCGGATCGCTTGCACTTGATGCTGCGCTTGGAGTAGGCGGGTATCCGCGCGGACGGATTATCGAAATTTACGGGCCTGAGAGTTCAGGTAAAACGACAGTTGCTCTCCATGCGATTGCGGAGGTTCAGGCACTGGGCGGACAAGCTGCGTTTATTGATGCGGAGCACGCTCTTGATCCGATATATGCTCAAAAACTTGGAGTTGATATTGATGAGCTGCTTCTTTCCCAGCCGGATACAGGGGAGCAGGCATTGGAAATCGCTGAAGCGTTGGTAAGAAGCGGCGCTGTTGACATTATTGTTATTGACTCTGTTGCAGCACTTGTTCCAAAAGCGGAGATAGAAGGGGAAATGGGAGATTCTCATGTCGGGCTCCAAGCACGCCTTATGTCTCAAGCACTTCGCAAGCTGTCAGGTGCAATTAATAAATCGAAAACAATTGCAATCTTTATTAACCAAATTCGTGAGAAAGTAGGAGTTATGTTTGGAAACCCAGAAACGACTCCAGGTGGACGTGCACTAAAATTCTATTCTACGATCCGTCTGGAAGTGCGCCGTGCTGAACAATTAAAGCAAGGTAATGACATGGTCGGAAATAAAACCAAAATAAAAGTTGTAAAAAATAAGGTCGCTCCTCCATTCCGCACAGCTGAAGTTGATATTATGTACGGGGAAGGCATTTCGAAAGAGGGCGAAATCATTGACTTGGGTTCCGAATTGGATATTATCCAGAAAAGCGGTTCATGGTATTCGTACAATGATGAGCGCTTAGGCCAGGGCCGCGAAAATGCAAAACAATATTTGAAAGAAAATGTGGAACTCCGAAATGAGATTCAGCAAAAAATCAGGGATTACTTTGGCCTTGATGAAGTGAAAACAGTAACTGAAACAGAAGAACAGGAAGAATTTGACTTGTTAGATTAATTTATTAAAAGAGGCTGTCTCAAAAGCCTAAGGGTCAGACCCTTATGAGACAGCCTCTTCTTTTTTGATAATCTTACAGAGATTAACAAATAAATATAGAACCCGCAAGGACAAACCCTTGACAATAAAAATTCACAGCTTTACAATTAGTCTTGTATATTTTTCACTTTTTTAGTCATAAAATGTTTAAAAGCCCTAGCGCTGTATGTTGATGTTTAAAACAATGTACATGCCGACACTTAAAAAAGTAACAAAAGTTCATAGCAAGAGGAGGTGAAACGATGGAACCCATTACGATCATCTCCATTTTGCTTGGCCTATTCGTCGGTGCAGTTGTTGGCTATTTAATTCGTAAATCCATTGCGGAAGCAAAGATCTCAGGTGCAAAAAATGCTGCTGAACAGATCCTGGAGGATGCCAGGCGTCAAGCAGATGCATTAAAGAAAGAAGCTTTGCTTGAGGCAAAGGATGAAATTCACAAGCTTCGTACTGAAGCTGAGCGTGAGGTAAAAGAACGAAGAATTGAACTGCAAAAACAAGAAAACCGTTTACTGCAAAAAGAAGAGAATCTTGATCGGAAGGACGAAACGTTAGATAAACGTGAAGCCCTTTTAGAAAAGAAAGAGGATTCCCTTAACAAAAGACAACAGCATATTGAAGAGATGGAAAGCAAAGTGGACGAGATGGTACGAGCACAGCAAGCTGAACTTGAACGTATCTCGAGCTTGACACGGGAAGAGGCAAAATCTATCATTTTGGAACGCGTTGAGAAAGAATTGTCTCACGAAATTGCGTTGATGATAAAAGAAAGTGAAATTCGAGTAAAAGAAGAGGCAGACAAGAAAGCGAAAGAAATCTTGTCACTGGCTATACAAAGATGTGCAGCTGATCATGTAGCCGAGACAACTGTATCAGTTGTGAACCTTCCAAATGATGAAATGAAAGGCCGGATAATCGGCCGTGAAGGAAGAAATATTAGAACTCTTGAAACGCTGACCGGTATTGACCTTATCATCGACGATACTCCTGAAGCCGTAATTTTATCAGGTTTTGACCCTATACGCCGTGAAACAGCTCGTTTAGCATTAGACAAGCTTGTACAAGACGGACGCATTCACCCTGCACGAATCGAGGAAATGGTAGATAAAGCCCGCCGTGAGGTGGATGAACATATCCGTGAAATTGGTGAACAAACTACATTTGATGTCGGTGTTCACGGGCTCCATCCAGATTTAATTAAAATTCTTGGCCGATTGAAATATCGTACAAGTTACGGCCAAAATGTTTTAAAACACTCAATGGAAGTTGCACAGCTTTCAGGTCTGCTGGCAGCTGAACTTGGTGAAGACGAAACTTTAGCACGCCGTGCAGGACTGCTTCATGATATCGGAAAAGCAATTGACCATGAAGTTGAAGGAAGCCATGTTGAAATCGGTGTGGAACTTGCAACGAAGTACAAGGAACATCCGGTTGTGATCAACAGCATTGCTTCACACCATGGTGACACTGAACCTACGTCAATCATTGCTGTTTTAGTGGCAGCAGCTGACGCATTATCAGCAGCGAGACCTGGAGCACGCAGTGAAACACTTGAAAACTATATTCGACGCCTAGAAAAGCTTGAAGAGATTTCTGAGTCATACGAAGGTGTGGAGAAATCATTTGCAATTCAAGCAGGCCGCGAGGTTCGGATTATGGTTAAGCCGGAACAAATTGATGATCTTGAAGCTCATCGATTGGCAAGAGACATTCGCAAGAGAATTGAAGAAGAACTTGATTATCCAGGACATATAAAAGTTACGGTGATTCGTGAGACAAGGGCTGTTGAATACGCAAAATAAAGCGGTGCAGAATGCACCGCTTTATTTAATATAATAATGATACAATAAACACAATCAAATATTTTAATATAGAAAGGGCAAGCGAATGAGAATACTGTTTGTAGGCGATGTTGTCGGATCGCTCGGAAGAGATATGGTAAGTGAATATTTAGCCAAGCTAAAAGAAAAATATCGTCCTAATTTAACAATCATAAATGGAGAAAACGCAGCCGGCGGTAAAGGAATAACAGAAAAAATTTACCGTCAATTTTTAGAAAATGGGGCCCAGGCTGTTACATTGGGTAATCATACATGGGATAATCGGGAAATCTTTGATTTCATCAATGATGCGAAATACATCGTGCGGCCTGCTAATTTTCCTGATGCAACTCCAGGTACAGGGATTATTTATTTAAAAGTAAATCAAGTAGAAGTCGCAGTAATAAGTCTTCAAGGCCGCACATTTATGCCGGCAATTGATTGCCCGTTTATGAAGGCCGATCAACTGATTGAAGAGGCAAAGCGCAGGACACCCATCATTTTTGTCGATTTTCATGCAGAAGCGACAAGTGAAAAACAAGCGATGGGCTGGTATTTAGATGGAAGGGTATCTGCAGTTGTCGGTACCCATACACATGTACAAACGGGTGATGAGCGGATACTGCCTGGCGGGACAGCTTATTTAACTGATGTAGGCATGACCGGCCCTTATGATGAAATATTAGGTGTAGAAAAAGAAGCGGTCATTAAAAAGTTTTTGACAAGTCTGCCTGTCCGGTTTGAAGTGCCAAAAAGAGGGCGGGTGCAGCTCAACGCAGTTCTCATCGATATAGACAATAAAAGCGGAAAAGCCGTAAAGATACAAAGAATTTTAATTAATGACGATCATCCGTTTTTTTCATAAGTTCGATTATTCAACATTTCTAGCGCCTGTAATAAAGCTTGTAGATTTTCTTTTTTTGTCCGAGCCGGAATATGTTAATTAACGGGTGAATATAGTAGCAATGGATAGATATATCCCGTATACACGGTTGTTCAATTTCCCGCGTTATTGACAAAACCAAAATCGGCTTTTAAAGCCCGAATGATTCTTTGGCCTAAGTGAGAAAAAACTCGCAGCATGGCTTGATGGGTATCAATTTTATTGGATAAATTTGCGGGTCGGGATGAAATAAGGAGGAGCTAGAAATGGAAATATTAAAAGTTTCAGCAAAGTCTAATCCTAATTCTGTAGCTGGTGCGCTTGCTGGTGTTCTGCGTGAGAGAGGCGCTGCGGAGATTCAGGCAATAGGTGCGGGTGCATTAAATCAAGCCGTTAAGGCAGTAGCAATTGCAAGAGGATTTGTCGCACCTAGCGGAGTTGATTTAATTTGCATCCCCGCATTTACCGATATTCAGATCGACGGTGAAGAACGCACGGCAATAAAATTGATTGTTGAACCTCGGTAAAAAGAATTCAACCTGTTTGTTTCATGTGCAAACAGGTTATTTTTTTGAAAGAATAATAGGCGCTCATAAAATATGAAATTTGGTTCAAAAAATTGACAGTGGAATCAAAAATTTTGAAAACTGATTCATTAAAATACCTATAAATCGTTGATAATGACTCCAACTTAATTAGCATATTTAAAAAAATAAAAAAAAATTCATATTTTCGTCAATAATTTGTTGTAAAGGGTTGCATTTTTTACTGCTTAGGTCTAGAATTGAAAGCGTTTAATACCCTTCCAAAAATTTAGTATTAACCGAATTCACGTGGGAAAAGATTAATTCCTAGTGAATCACTTGGAAAAGTGCAAAATAAAACGTTTTTACATTTTTTTACGTATTTAAAGGGGTGTAAGTAATGATTAATCAACTTTCTTGGAAAGTTGGCGGACAACAAGGGGAAGGTATAGAAAGTACAGGAGAGATATTTTCCATCGCCTTAAATCGCATGGGCTATTATTTGTATGGCTACCGCCACTTCTCATCACGTATTAAAGGCGGCCATACAAACAATAAAATCCGGGTTAGCACAACTCAAGTTCGGTCGATTTCGGATGATTTAGACATTCTAGTTGCATTTGACCAAGAAACAATCGATGTAAACTATAAAGAATTGCATGACGATGGGATTATTATCGCAGATTCTAAATTCAATCCGAAACAGCCTGAAGATACAAAAGCCGTTTTGTATGCGGTTCCATTTACTGAAATTGCAACAGAACTAGGCACATCCCTTATGAAGAACATGGTTGCCATTGGCGCAACTTCTGCCATATTAGACCTTGATATAACAGTGTTTGAAGAAGTTGTGCAAGAGATTTTCGGACGAAAAGGCCAGCAAGTTGTTGAGAAGAACATGCAAGCAATTCGAGCCGGGTTTGAATTTATGAAGGAAAAGCTTGGCAATATTCAAACAATGCAGCTTGAAAAAGCAGACGGAAAAAAACGGATGTTTATGATTGGCAATGATGCAATTGCATTAGGTGCGCTTGCAGGCGGCTGCCGCTTTATGGCAGCATATCCGATCACTCCTGCATCAGAAATTATGGAATACTTAATTAAAAAATTGCCGGCATTGGGCGGAACAGTTATACAAACGGAAGATGAAATTGCAGCTGTTACGATGGCGATTGGAGCAAACTACGGCGGGGTCCGCGCAATCACTGCTTCAGCAGGTCCTGGTCTTTCATTAAAAATGGAAGCAATCGGTTTATCAGGTATTACAGAAACTCCGCTAGTTATTATTGATACTCAACGCGGCGGGCCATCAACCGGACTTCCTACAAAACAAGAACAGTCTGACTTGATGGCTATGATTTACGGAACTCATGGAGAAATTCCGAAAATTGTAATTGCACCAAGTACTGTTGAAGAAGCTTTTTATGATACAGCAGAAGCATTAAACCTTGCTGAAGAGTATCAGTGCCCTGTCATCGTATTATCCGATCTTCAATTATCTTTAGGCAAGCAAACAGTAGAACCGCTTGATATTGATAAAGTAGAAATCCGCCGAGGAAAGTTGGTAACAGAAGATCTTCCTGAAATTGAAAACAAAGGATACTTCAAACGATATGAAGTTACTGAAGACGGCGTCTCTCCTCGGGTCATTCCAGGAGTAAAAAATGGCATTCACCACGTAACCGGTGTTGAACACGATGAAACCGGAAAACCGTCAGAGTCTGCTGCAAACCGCATTGTACAAATGAGCAAGCGATTACGCAAAATTGAAAATGTTAAGTTTAAAACGCCAGTTCATAAGAATGCTCCGCATGAAGAAGCAGATCTTTTAATTGTTGGTTTTATCTCCACAAGGGGAGCAATTGAAGAAGCAATGGTGCGTTTGGAAAAAGACGGCATTAAAACAAACCATGCACATATTCGCTTAATTCATCCGTTCCCAACTGATGAGATGTTGCCTTTAGTGAAATCTGCAAAGAAAATTGTTGTTGTGGAAAACAATGCAACCGGGCAGTTGGCAAATATTATGAAGATGAATGTCGGCCATGCAGATAAGATTACAAAACTGTTAAAGTTCGACGGAAATCCGTTCTTGCCGCATGAAATCCACACAAAATGCAAGGAGTTGTTTTTAGATGGCAACATTTAAAGATTTTCGTAATAATGTAAAACCAAACTGGTGTCCAGGATGCGGTGATTTTTCCGTACAAGCGGCTATTCAGCGTGCTGCAGCCAATGTTGGATTAGAGCCTGAGAACTTAGCTGTTATTTCTGGCATCGGATGTTCAGGCCGTATTTCAGGTTATATTAATTCTTATGGATTCCATGGGATTCATGGCCGTGCTCTTCCAATTGCCCAAGGAGTAAAAATGGCAAACCGTGAATTGACAGTTATTGCTTCCGGAGGGGACGGAGATGGTTTTGCGATCGGAATGGGGCATACTGTACATGCAATTCGCCGCAATATCGATATTACTTATATTGTTATGGATAACCAAATTTACGGCTTAACAAAGGGACAAACTTCCCCTCGTTCTGCTGCTGGTTTTAAAACGAAATCTACACCCGAAGGTTCAATTGAACAGGCTATTTCCCCAATGGAATTGGCATTGACAGCAGGAGCAACATTTGTGGCCCAAAGTTTTTCAACAGATTTGAAAGAATTAACTTCATTAATTGAAGAAGGCATTAAACATAATGGTTTTTCTTTCATCAATGTTTTCAGTCCATGTGTAACATATAATAAAGTGAACACGTATGATTGGTTTAAAGAAAATTTAACAAAGCTGAGTGATATTGAAGGCTATGATCCTTCCAACCGCGAAATGGCCATGCAAACGTTAATGAAACATAATGGCCTTGTTACAGGTTTAATTTATCAAGATAAAGACCGCAAGTCATACCAGGAACTAGTGCCTGGTTACCTGGAAAAACCGCTTGCACATGCTGATTTGCAATTAAATCACGAACAATTTGATAAATTAGTAGCTGAATTTATGTAACACTATCAACTGATCCCGCGTTAATAAGTGCGCGGGATTTTTTGTAACTTATGCTCGTTTTTTGATGTTGAAAACCAATTTTTACTTGTGAAGATAAATTGAATTTTATGTTAGAATGGCGCTTGACCAGCCTCTGCTATTGTTTTCAAGAAGTCAAAGCTTTATACTATAATAATGTGCAGCATTTTGCCTGTTAGGTTTTTTTCTTTAGTTTTATTGAAGAAAGGTATATGATCTGATAGAATTTTTTTCACATTTTCCTATGAAAAAGAAAGGGGAATTTCAAGATGAATGAACAGCAGCGTTTAGAAGGGCAGCAAGTAAAAACAGCAAATCCTTCGGACAAAAAATCCGAAAAGGATTACAGTAAATATTTTCAAGCTGTTTACATGCCGCCTTCCCTTAAAGATGCAAAAAAACGCGGAAAAGAAGAAGTGAAGTATCATAAAGATTTTACGATCCCGGAAGAGTTCAAAGGGATGGGCGAAGGCAGGAAGTTTTACATTCGTACTTACGGCTGCCAGATGAATGAGCATGATACGGAAGTAATGGCAGGTATTTTTATGGGGCTTGGCTATGAACCGACAGACAGACCTGAAGATGCGAACGTCATTCTTCTAAATACGTGCGCAATCCGTGAAAATGCGGAAAACAAAGTATTTGGGGAAATTGGCCATTTAAAGGCTCTTAAAATGGAAAAGCCAGACCTTCTTCTTGGCGTTTGCGGTTGTATGTCCCAAGAAGAGTCGGTTGTAAACAAAATCCTTAAGCAATATCAATATGTTGATATGATCTTTGGTACGCATAATATCCACCGCCTGCCAAATATTTTGCATGAGGCATATATGTCCAAAGAGATGGTTGTCGAAGTTTGGTCTAAAGAAGGAGACATTATTGAAAACCTTCCGAAAGTCCGCCGAGGCAATATTAAGGCTTGGGTGAACATTATGTACGGCTGTGATAAATTCTGTACGTATTGTATTGTTCCATATACTCGCGGAAAAGAACGGAGCCGCCGGCCTGAGGATATTATTCAAGAAGTTCGCCACCTTGCAGCACAAGGATATAAGGAAATTACACTTCTTGGACAAAATGTCAATGCGTATGGAAAAGATTTCACTGATATGAAGTATGGTCTTGGCGATTTGATGGAAGAAATCCGCAAAATTGATATTCCACGCGTCCGGTTTACAACAAGTCATCCGCGTGACTTCGATGATCATTTGATCGAAGTGCTGGCAAAAGGCGGAAACTTGATGCCGCACATCCATTTACCTGTGCAATCAGGCTCTACTGATGTGCTAAAAATTATGGCGAGGAAATATACACGTGAAGAATATCTTGAATTAGTCCGTAAAATCAAAGCAGCCATTCCGGATGTTGCCTTAACAACTGATATTATTGTTGGCTATCCAAATGAAACAGAGGAACAATTTGAAGAAACATTATCCTTGTATCGTGAAGTAGGTTTTGAATCTGCATATACATTTATTTACTCTCCTCGTGAAGGAACTCCTGCTGCAAAAATGCAGGATAACGTTCCAATGGAAGTGAAAAAGGAACGATTACAGCGGTTAAATGCTCTTGTAAATGAGCTTTCTCGTGATGCGATGAAGAAATATGAAGGCCAAATCGTTGAAGTTCTCGTTGAAGGTGAGAGTAAAAACAACCCGGATGTATTGGCAGGATATACCAGCAAAAACAAACTTGTTAACTTTACTGGTCCTAAATCGGCAATTGGCAAGATTGTAAAAGTAAAAATTACAAAAGCAAAAACATGGTCCTTAAATGGTGAAATGGTGGAAGAATTAGAACTAGCTGAGGTGAAATAAGGTGGCAAAATATACAAAAGAAGAGATCATTGCTCGTGCAAAAGAAATCGCAAAAATGATTGCTGAAACAGAGGAAGTTGATTTTTTCAAACGTGCAGAAGCGCAAATTCATGAAAATGAAAAGGTTAGGACTTTGATTGCGGATATTAAAGGCTTGCAAAAACAAGCAGTAAACCTCCAGCATTACGGTAAACCGGAAGCTTTAAAGAAAGTGGAAGAAAAAATTGAAGAGCTTGAACGTCAGTTAGATGAAATTCCGATTGTTCAGGAATTCAAGCAGTCCCAGGTTGAGGTAAATGAATTGCTGCAAATGATTGCAACAACAATTTCAAACACGGTAACAGATGAAATTATTATTTCAACCGGCGGTGATGTATTGCGCGGTGAAACAGGCGCACAAATCCGCAACAGCAGCCACTGCCACCATCATTAATTATGAAAGGAGCCGACTCGTAAGCGAGCGGCTCTTTTATTTTACTGCTTTTTGCAAAATCACAAGTCACTGGGTGAATGCATAGAATGAAGTATATCGCAGTTAGTTAGACAACTTGATTCTATTGAAAATTTATAATCACACTAGTCTAATGACCCGCATACGATGAAGTGAAAATGAATGAGGAGGGTTCGCTCGCAATGGGAGAATTTAGAGAGATAATTACAAAAGCGGTCGTTGCGAAAGGACGAAAATTTACGCAGTCCAATCATACGATCAGCCCGGCTCACCATCCATCCAGCATTCTAGGCGGTTGGATTATCAACCATAAGTACGATGCGAAGAAGGTCGGGAATACAGTAGAAGTAAGCGGCTCCTATGACATTAACGTTTGGTACTCTTATCTTGATAATACAAAAACTGATGTAGCGACTGAACGTGTCAAATATTCGGATGTCATGAAATTAAAATACCGCGATCCGGACTGTTTAGATGATCAAGATGTAATCGCCCGTGTTCTTCAACAGCCAAATTGCATTGAAGTTGTCATTTCACCAAATGGCAACAAAATAATTGTCCAATCAGAAAGAGAGTTTCTTTGTGAAGTGATTGGCGAAACAAAAGTATGTGTCGAAGTTCACTCTGATAAAGTCAAAAGCGATGATGACGACGACTGGGGCTTGGATGTTGATGATGAAGAATTCGCAGAGTTAAATCCTGATTTCCTAGTTGGAAATGAAGAAGAGTAGGAATAAGCTAGGGAGGTTATGCTTTCCTAGTTTTTCTTTTAACAAAAGATCGGACAAGCTTTACTTTTGGTCAAACAGATGAAAAGAATCTATTATTAAATTAAATTTAATTTAAAGGGGAGATTATGTTGAAGATTTATCAAGTTCAATTAAAATGTTTTCATTTAGAAAAAATGAAGAAATTTTACACCGAAATGCTTGGAATGGAGCTAATAGTGGAAGGGGATCGGCATTTTGCCGTAATGGCAGGAACAACAAAATTAATTTTTGAAAAATGTTCATTTTTGCCTTCTTACCATGTTTGCTTTCGAGCAGGGAGCGAATTTATTGACCACATGTATAAGCGCCTTGCTGAAAACGGTTTGCTTCTTCCGAATGATGAAGGTGAATACAGTTTGTTTTGGGGAGGCAAGCAGTATTACTTTGTCGACCCGGACGGAAATATTTTAGAAATGCTTGAAAGAACATTTTCATGGGGAGATAATCACGTTGAAAAAGGTTGGCATGATATTGGTGAAATCGGATGGCCTGTCAAAGATGTAAAAAAGATGCAAAAGTATTTATCATCTTATCTACATGACGAGCAAAATGAAGATTCAGAAAATTTTGCGTTTTTTGGCGATTCAACTGGTGTTATTGTTGTCGTAAAGGAAGGCAGGCATTGGTATCCAACTGACAGAAGTGCGGAAATTCATCCAATAAAGCTTGTTGTTTCCGGAGAGGAGGAAGCCCGTTTTAAACATGAAGAATATCCATATGAGGTAATCGTAAAAAAAGAATGGAATAAGACGGTTCCTGCTGTTCAATTCCGGATTGCTCGGCCAACGAATCAACTCGATAAGCTTGTAGAGTTTTATGAAAAAGGGGTGGGGCTTAAAAAGATTGGAGAATTTCGAAATCACGAAGGCTATGATGGCATTATGCTCGGATTGCCGGATTATCCTTATCACCTTGAGTTTACTCAACATGAAACCAATGCAGTTTTGCCAACTCCTACGAAAGAACATTTGCTAGTTTTCTACATTCCAAATCGATTTGAGAGGGACAAAATTGCCGAAAGACTAAAAGCAATGGGTCATCAAGAAGTCGAACCGGAAAATCCATATTGGGGAAGAGGCGGAGTAACATTTGAAGACCCTGACGGCTGGCGGATTGTTTTAATGAACACTGCAGGTATATAGGATTTTCTCTTTTTGCAAAATTGTGATTTGAACCCGTCCCCTGAAGTATTTAATGCTTTATGTTATAATGGATTGATGTAAAAAAGAATTGATAGATTAGAATATTGGGGGATATTATGGCAGCTTATACGCCGATGATACAACAATACTTACAAATCAAGGCAGACTATCAAGATGCCTTTTTATTTTTTCGCTTAGGCGATTTTTATGAAATGTTTTTTGACGATGCGATTAAAGCATCTCAAGAACTGGAAATCACCTTAACGAGCAGAGACGGCGGCGGTGATGAGCGGATTCCAATGTGCGGTGTACCATATCATTCTGCGGCCAGTTATATTGAACAATTGATCGAAAAAGGATATAAGGTAGCCATTTGCGAGCAAACGGAAGACCCGAAACAAGCAAAAGGTGTCGTAAAGCGCGAGGTCGTTCAATTAATTACACCAGGAACGATGATGGAAGGCAGGGGCCTGAATGAAAAAGAAAACAACTATATTGCATCGATAACCTCATTTGATGATGCTACATACGGTTTTGCCTATAACGACCTTTCAACCGGAGAAAACAAAGTCACATTATTGACTGGTGGATTTGAAGAAGTCTTAAATGAACTTTCCATGTCTGGGGCAAAAGAGGTCGTGGTTTCGAGCAGCTTTGATGCAGATCTTCAAAGAAAAATGCGGGAAAGATCGGTGCTTACCATTTCTTTCGAAGATGATACGAACATTCAATCATCCTATGAGCATTTACTTAAAGAATTAAACCAGGATAAACTGCGTGTAACATCTGCCAGGTTATTAAACTATCTTTATCGAACACAAAAACGCAGCCTTGACCATCTGCAGCCTATTTCTACTTACCAAGTGCATCAATATATGAAGATTGATTATTATTCAAAACGAAATCTCGAGTTAACAGAAACGATTCGTTCCAAAGGGAAAAAGGGATCGCTTTTATGGCTGCTCGATGAAACAAAAACAGCAATGGGCGGCCGGCTATTAAAACAGTGGATTGACAGGCCGTTAATTAATCGGGATTCAATTGAAAAAAGACTTTCGTTTGTCGAAACGTTAATGAATCATTACTTCGAACGCCAGGATCTTAGGGAAAAATTAAAAGAAGTGTATGATCTTGAGCGTCTGGCCGGGAGAGTAGCTTTTGGAAATGTGAATGCCAGAGATCTAATTCAGCTAAAGCGTTCCTTGCTTCAAGTGCCGCACTTAAAAGAGATTGTTGCCGGGCTGCCAAATGAAGATGCCCGGCATTTTGCCGACCGCCTTGATCCATGTGAGGAAGTAACAGATCTATTGGAACGGGCATTAGTCGAAAATCCGCCCGTTTCAATAAAAGAAGGAAATATCATTCAAGACGGTTACAATGAAGAACTGGACAAATACCGGGACGCTATGAAGAACGGAAAGACATGGATTGCAATGCTTGAACGAAAGGAAAGGGAAAAAACCGGCATTAAATCTTTAAAGGTTGGCTATAATCGCGTATTCGGGTATTACATTGAAGTAACAAAAGCTAATCTTCATCTCTTAAAAGACGGGCAGTATGAACGGAAGCAAACATTAGCAAACGCCGAAAGGTTTATTACTCCGGAATTAAAAGAAAAAGAAGCTTTAATTTTAGAAGCTGAGGAAAAAAGCGTTGAATTAGAGTATCAATTATTTGTTGAATTGCGTGATTATGTAAAAGAATTTATACCGAGACTTCAGGCGCTGGCCAGGACGGTAAGCGAACTCGATGTCCTGCAGTGCTTTGCAACTGTCAGTGAGGAACGGCATTTTACAAGACCTGCATTTTCGGACGACCGCCGGATCGTTATAAAAGATGGCCGACATCCAGTTGTTGAAAAAGTAATGAATGCACAAGAGTATGTGCCGAATGATTGCTATATGGATGCAGACAGAGAAATTTTGCTCATTACCGGCCCGAACATGTCAGGAAAAAGCACTTATATGAGACAAATAGCTTTAACGGCCATTTTAGCGCAAATTGGCTGTTTTGTACCTGCATCAGAAGCTGTCCTGCCGATCTTTGACCAAGTATTTACAAGGATCGGCGCGGCTGATGATTTAATTTCCGGACAAAGCACATTTATGGTTGAAATGCTCGAAGCAAAGAATGCCATCACGAATGCCACAAAGGACAGTTTGATTTTATTCGATGAGATTGGCCGGGGAACGTCTACGTATGATGGAATGGCTTTAGCCCAGGCAATTATTGAGTACATTCATAACAGAATTGGAGCGAAAACGTTATTCTCCACTCATTATCATGAATTAACGGTACTTGAAGAAGAATTGCCTAAGGTCAAAAATGTTCATGTAAGTGCCATCGAACAAAATGGAAAAGTTGTCTTTTTGCATAAGATTAAAGAGGGAGCTGCAGACAAAAGTTATGGCATTCATGTTGCCCAGCTTGCTGAATTGCCGGAAGATCTAATCAACCGGGCAAATGAAATTCTTCAGGAACTTGAGCAAAAAGCAGTTTCTGAGACAGCCATGAATAACGATGACCGGCAATTTGAAAATGATCCATCTGACATGATAGAAGAAACACAATTATCTTTTTTTGATGAACCAGTGATAAAGAAACAAGCCAAGTTCAATTCAAAAGAGAAGCGCGTCCTTGACAGTTTGAAAGAACTCAATATTTTGGACATGACTCCACTGCAAGCGTTAAATACTCTTTATGATCTGCAAAAAAAATTAAGAGGATAAAATCGAAATAATTAAACATATTTCAGCAGGAGGTGAGAATCATGGGGAAAATTATTCAACTCGATGATTTGCTATCAAACAAAATTGCCGCAGGAGAAGTTGTCGAAAGGCCTGCTTCCGTTGTTAAAGAATTGGTGGAAAATGCGATTGATGCCGGAAGTACGATTATTGAAGTGGAAATCGAAGAGGCAGGAATGGCAAAAATTAGAGTTATTGATAACGGGGATGGAATCGAAGAAGAGGATGTACCACTTGCTTTTCAGCGCCATGCGACGAGCAAAATAAAAGATGAAAACGACCTTTTTCGAATCCGTACTCTCGGGTTCCGCGGAGAAGCATTGCCAAGTATAGCTGCTGTTTCCCGGCTTGAACTTAAGACTTCAACAGGGAACGATGCAGGAACAAAAATAGTGCTCAAAGGCGGAAAAGTAGAAAAGATCGAAAAATCACCAAGCCGCAAGGGAACAGATATTACAGTAACGGATTTATTTTTTAATACACCGGCACGGCTCAAATATCTGAAAACCATCCATACGGAGCTGGGAAATATAACCGATGTCATGAACCGTCTGGCACTCGGGAACCCGAATATATCCTTTCGTCTTGTTCATAATGGCCGAAAGCTTTTACACACTGTTGGCAATGGGGACGTTCGCCAGGTGCTTGCAGCTATTTACGGAATAAATATTGTCAAAAAAATGATTCCGATTTCATTTGAGTCACTTGATTTCCAAGTTACTGGATATATTTCATTGCCTGAAGTGACAAGAGCGTCCCGAAACTATATAACGACGATGATTAACGGAAGGTTTATCAAAAATTATCCTCTTGTAAAGGCAATTCAGGAAGGGTATCATACTCTGCTTCCAATTGGACGTTATCCAATCGTTTTATTAAATATTCAAATGGATCCATTACTAGTCGATGTGAACGTTCATCCGGCAAAAATGGAAGTAAGACTAAGTAAAGAACACGAATTAAATGAATTAGTCACCACCGGCATTAAACAGGCTCTGAAAACGCAGGAATTAATTCCTTCAGGTATTCAGCAAGTAAAAAAAGAGCGCCCAAAAACGGAGCAAACTTACATGGATCTTGACCATCTTCCCGAATGGAAAAATGATTTAGTAGAAAAAGATCATGAAAAACAAGAACCAATTACCTTCACTCCTGCTGTTAAGGAACCGTATAAAGGTTTGTTTGGACAATCTCAGAGCCCTTTAAATAATTCGCTAAGTCAACAGGAAGAAAATTTAGTAGAAAATGCAATACTAGCTGATGAAAATGAGAACAGTTTCTATGAAGAAAACTTACAAGAAACGACGCATGATGAGCCTAGCTCCAATGATGAAGAAACTTTGCAAAAAACACCGCGCATTCCTCCACTCTATCCTATCGGGCAAATGCACGGAACGTATATATTAGCGCAAAATGAGAAGGGGCTTTATATTATTGATCAGCACGCGGCTCAAGAACGAATAAAGTATGAATATTTTAAGGAAAAAGTCGGTCAGGTTGAAAAAGAACTTCAAGAATTGCTTGTTCCTCTGACTTTTGAGTATTCTACCGACGATTTTTTGAAAATCAATGAGAATTTAGAAGAGCTGCAAAAAGTAGGCGTATTTTTGGAGCCTTTTGGCCATAACAGTTTTATTGTCCGTTCTCATCCACAGTGGTTTCCGAAAGGAGAAGAGAAAGAAATCATTGAGGATATGATCGAGCAGCTGCTGCAGATGAAAAAAGTTGATATTAAGAAGCTTAGAGAAGAAGCAGCTATCATGATGAGCTGCAAGGGATCCATAAAAGCGAATCAGTATTTGCGAAATGAAGAAATCCAAGCGTTATTGGATACACTTAGACAGACAAGCGATCCATTTACATGTCCACACGGAAGACCTATCATCATCCATTTTTCTACGTATGAAATGGAAAAAATGTTTAAGCGTGTTATGTAAAGTAAACAAGGCGAGGCTGACTCATTAGCAAAGGGTCAGACCCCTCCAATTCAATATATAGACAAACACTAATCTATATATTGTCATTGTTGGAGGGAGTCAGACCCTTATGAGTCAGCCTCTCATTGCTTTAAAGTGTTAAGGATGCCCCGGAATTATCTTATTTCACTGCTGTTGCTTGAAGCTTATGGATGAATTTTAATGCTTTTCCGGTTCCAATCGCTACCGATTCTAATGGACTTGAAGCCAGATGAACGGGAACAACAATTTCTTTGCTCAGCCAATCCTGCATTCCGTTCATCAAGGCGCCCCCTCCGGTTAAAATAACACCACGGTCAACGATATCGCCGCTCAATTCAGCCGGGCAATCTTCAAGAGTTGCACGGATGGCTTCCAAAATATGGAGCAATGATTCCCGCATAGCATCCCGAATTTCATAGGATGACAAAGTAATTGTTTTAGGTAAGCCTGTCACTAAGTCGCGCCCGCGAATATCCATTTTTAATTCTTCATGATCAACTAGGGCGTAGCCAATTTCCATTTTAACTCTCTCAGCTGTTCTTTCACCGATTAAAACACTATATTCTTTGCGCACGTATTGCATAATATCATCATCCAGCCGGTCGCCGGCGATTCGGATGGAATGGCAAGCGACAACGCCCCCAAAAGAAATAATGGCGACTTCGGTCGTTCCTCCTCCAATATCAACGATCACATTGGCTATCGGCTCATCGACAGGCAGGCCGGCCCCGATCGCAGCCGCCACTGGTTCTTCAATTAAAAAAACTTTTTTTGCACCGGCATTGCGGACAGCGTCTTGAATAGCCCTTCGTTCAACACTCGTTGAACCTGAAGGTGTACAAACGACCACATTCGGCTTGCGAATTTGAAAACCCAATTTTTTCGAAGCTTTTTTCATTATATGTTTCAGCATTTCCGTTGTAACATCATAATCAGCTATCACACCATCTTTTAATGGGCGGATTGCTTTAATTTTTCCAGGAGTTTTCCCAATCATTTCTTTTGCTTCTTTTCCTACCGCAAGCACATGATTTGTTTCTGTATCAATGGCTACAACAGACGGCTCATTTAACGCAATTCCTTTATTTTTACTGTAAACTAATATATTTGCTGTACCTAAATCAATTCCAAGTTCAGATGTTGTAATCATCATATTCACCCAATTCCCTATAATTAATGACCAATATAATCTTCTATATAAATTATCATGAATTTGGGGGTAGAAGCGGTAATGTTAACAAATCGTTATAGAAATGTAATGTTTGAAGAAATTATTTCAATGATGTAAAAAAAATTAAATGGTAAGTTGATCGGTGTATAGAAAACAATCCTACTGTATAAACTGATTTGATGTTAAATTGCTTTATCGAACTAGGTACGATAGAATATAAATAATCAAATGGATGGAAAAGACGGAGTGAAAAGGTTGAGCAACAAGGAAAAACTTGCTGTATTGATTGGTCCAACAGCAGTGGGGAAAACAAAACTTAGCATCGAACTTGCAAAGCGGCTCAATGGTGAAATTATTAGCGGAGACTCTATGCAAATTTACAGGGGGATGGATATTGGGACTGCAAAAATCAAAAAAGAAGAAATGGAAGGAATCCCCCATTATTTAATCGATATAAAAGACCCGGACGAATCATTTTCCGTTGCAGAGTTTCAAGAACTCGTTAGAGAGAAAATCTCGGAAATATCTTCCCGAGGATCGCTCCCCATGATTGTCGGAGGAACGGGATTATATATTCAATCAGTTATTTATGATTATCAATTTTCTGATGCGCCGTCTGATGATGAATTTCGAAAAAAACTTGAACAAAAAGCAGCCATAAAAGGAAATGATGCACTTTTTCAGGAATTAAAGAAAATAGACCCTGTCAGTGCAGAAAAAATTCATCCCAATAATATCCGGAGAGTGATACGGGCACTTGAAATTTATTACTGTACCGGAAAAACGATGTCTGAATATCAAAGAAAGCAAGATCCTAAAATTTTGTATCAAACCGCAATCGTAGGCCTTACGATGGAAAGAGATCAATTATATGACAGGATTAATAAGCGTGTAGACATGATGATCGCTGAAGGTCTAGTGGAAGAAGCAGAACGCTTTTTTCGGGCAGGACTAAGGAATTGCCAGTCTATCCAGGCAATTGGATACAAGGAATTATACGACTACTTTGATGGGCGAATCAGTCTAGAAGAAGCGGTGGAAAATTTAAAACAAAATTCACGCCGTTATGCGAAAAGGCAATTAACATGGTTTCGAAACAAAATGAATGTAGAATGGTTTGACATGACGGGAGTGGACGATTCCACAAAGCTTGCAAAAAAAATTGATGAAATTTCCGATTATATTGAAGGAAAGCTTAAAATAAAATCGAATACATAATAATTAGAGATATAAGAGGAGGATCCACAATGAAACAATCCATTAATATTCAAGACCAATTTTTAAATCAATGCCGCAAGGACGGAGCAAACATTACAGTTTTCTTATTAAATGGTTTCCAATTAAGAGGTCAAATAAAAGGCTTTGATAACTTTACGGTTCTTATTGAATCGGAAGGGAAACAACAGCTTGTATATAAGCATGCGATTTCAACGTTTTCGCCTCAACGCAATATGCAAATTGATATAGAAGGCCAGCAGCCACAGTCCTAATTGGTAAATAAAGTCCGCTTTAAAAGCGGGCTTTTTTTGTTGTCTTTTGGATGTTGGTAATGGTTCATCCAAATCTTTTTTAATGAATTCTATTTATTGTGAATACATATAAAGAAAGGTAATATTTCTTGGGAAACCGCAAGTTACGACAATTCTCGTTGGGGCCAGACCCCCATTAACAATGGGCATTTGTCACAAATTCAGCAACGGAGCGTATACTGTTTTCTAGAATGTGAGGTGAAAGCTTTGGATCAACCGATGCGAATGAAAAATAACGGACAAATTAATATTGTTCTAAGTTCCCAAAAGCGAAAAGGACTCACGAAAGAGATGTTCGATACACAAGTTGTTCCAAAAGCAATTCCTGCAGAACATACGGCTTTAAAGGAAATTGAAGAAGAGTTAAGCACACTTGTTGGAATGGAAGAGATGAAAAGGACGATCAAAGAAATTTATGCATGGATTTATGTAAATAAAAAACGGGAAGAAATGGGGCTTAAAACAGAGAAACAAGTTCTTCATATGATGTTTAAAGGCAACCCCGGCACAGGAAAAACAACTGTTGCCAGAATGATCGGAAAACTATTCCAGAAAATGAATGTATTATCAAAAGGCCATTTAATCGAAGCGGAAAGAGCCGATCTTGTTGGGGAATATATCGGCCATACCGCTCAAAAAACAAGGGACTTGATAAAAAAAGCACTTGGCGGAATTCTCTTCATTGACGAAGCTTATTCATTAGGACGGGGCGGAGAGAAGGATTTTGGAAAAGAAGCGATTGATACACTAGTAAAACATATGGAAGACAAGCAGCACGAATTTATTTTAATATTGGCAGGGTATTCAAGGGAAATGGAAGCTTTTCTTAAACTAAATCCGGGGCTCCATTCAAGATTCCCGCTTGTCATTGACTTTCCTGATTATTCAATTGATCAATTAATGGAGATAGGAAGCAGGATGTTAAAAGAAAGAGAATATTTGTTGAGCCATGAAGCAGAAAAAAAGTTAAAAGATCATCTCATTTGGGTAAAATCTGTTCTGAACCCTCCAAGTTTTTCAAATGGAAGATATATTCGAAATGTAATAGAAAAATCAATCCGCTCCCAGGCAATGAGACTTTTAATGCAAAACCAATATGACCGGCATGATTTGATGACAATACGAAGCAACGATCTTGTATATGAAGAAATGAACCAATAAGCGAACCAGAGAGTTTGAAAGTCGATCATAAATCATAAAAAGTGGATCATAAGTTCTCGAAAGTGGATTATAAATTTCAAAAAGTGGCTCATAAATTGAAAGTGGCTTATAAAACAAAAAGGACTCCCCGTTCGTCATTCTGTGAAAAAGGATTCTGTCGATGGCAGAATCCTTTAATTATATATTCCACACATTTTCCTAACTGCTAACATTAGGATAACAAAAATTTTTTTGGTATGATGTTACCATACTGCTTTTTAAGAAAGGAGGTTGTTTGTTGGAACAACATACTGATCTTGAAAAGGCCATCCTCGTTGGATGCCAGACATCAGAAGAAGATGATGTCCGTTTTCAATATTCGATGGAGGAACTTGCTGCACTAACCAAAACAGCAAAGGGAAATGTCCTTGTTTCCGTTGTCCAGAAGCGCGAAAGAATCCATCCTTCTACATATATTGGCAAAGGTAAGGTTGACGAACTAAAAGCTCTTGTTGAAGAACTTGAAGCAGATGTAGTTATCGTTAATGACGAATTATCACCAAGCCAAATTCGAAATCTTTCACGGCATTTGAATGTCCGTATCATTGATCGTACACAGCTTATTCTAGATATTTTTGCCCAAAGAGCGCGTTCAAAGGAAGGCAAACTTCAAGTTGAGCTGGCACAGCTTCAATATTTGCTTCCGCGCCTAAGTGGAAAAGGGACCGAATTGTCAAGGCTTGGCGGCGGAATTGGTACAAGAGGACCGGGTGAAACGAAGCTTGAATCAGACCGGCGCCATATCCGCAGGAGAATTGATGATATCAAAACTCAGTTGAAAGGGATTGTTCAGCACCGCGAACGTTACCGGGAGCGCCGCAAAAAGAACAGAGCCTTTCAAATTGCTCTCGTCGGTTATACAAATGCAGGGAAATCCACACTTTTTAACAGATTGACCGAAGCCGATTCATACGAAGAAAACCAGCTGTTTGCTACATTGGATCCGATGACGAGAAAGCTGATTTTACCAAGCGGATTTACCGTTTTAGTGACGGACACAGTCGGTTTTATTCAGGAATTACCGACAACTCTTATCGCAGCCTTCAGGTCCACGTTAGAAGAAGTGAAAGAAGCCGATTTGCTTTTGCATGTTGTAGATATGTCAAACCCGGATTATTTCCAGCATGAAAAAACGGTAAATGAACTGCTTGAAGATTTGGAAATTCATCAAATTCCGCAAATAACCGTGTATAATAAAAAAGATATTCAGCACCCTGATTTTGTCCCAACCGCTAAAACGGAGACCGTTATTATCAGTGCGTTTAACAAAGAAGACAGGGATATGCTGAAGAAGAAAATCGAGGAAGCGATGATTGGAATGATGAATTACTACCATGTTATTCTTCCGTCAACCGAAGGAAAACTTCTTTCCCAATTAAAAAATGAAACCATTCTCAGGGAATTATCATTTGATGAAGAAAAACAATCCTATATTTGTAAAGGATACGCCTTTAAGGATCATCAAATTTCCGGTATTTTAAAAGAAAATTCAGTATAAAAGATAGGAGCAGCACCATGTTTCAACATTTAGAATACGGAGTAAAATTGGAAGCTTTGGCAAGAGAAGTTGAAAAACAAATCGCTCATCTTCATATGGAAATAGATGAGAGAGCGGAAAAAAATCAATTCAGAGTCCTTCAGAGTTTTCAAGCTAACAAAGTAAGTGATTCTCATTTTATTCCATCTACTGGCTACGGGTATGATGACATAGGAAGGGACACATTAGAAAAAGTATATGCCGAAGTTTTTGGTGGAGAAGCGGGTCTTGTCCGTCCACAAATAATCTCAGGTACACATGCTATTTCGATTGCACTATTTGGTGTATTAAGACCGGGAGATGAATTGTTATATATTACAGGAAAACCTTATGATACACTTGAAGAAATTGTCGGCATTCGCGGGTCTGGAACAGGGTCATTAAAGGAATTCGGAATTCATTATAATAGTATTCCATTAACAGAAGATGGAAGAATTGATTTTCATGAAGTTGAAATAGCGATTAAACCGAATACAAAGATGATAGGGATTCAGCGGTCAAAAGGTTATGCAACAAGACCGTCCTTTACGATAGAGGAAATAAAAGAAATGATTACATTCGTAAAGGGGATTAAACCTGATGTTGTCGTGTTTGTTGATAACTGTTACGGAGAATTTGTTGAGGATCTGGAACCATGCCATGTTGGGGCAGATTTAATAGCAGGTTCACTTATAAAAAACCCAGGCGGCGGTTTAGCGAAAACAGGGGGCTATATAGTAGGAAAAGCAAAATTGGTCGAAGCTTGTTCGTACCGATTGACTTCGCCTGGAATCGGTGCTGAAGCAGGGGCCTCATTGTACAGTCTTCAGGAAATGTATCAAGGGTTCTTTTTGGCACCGCATGTAGTTGCCCAGGCTTTGAAGGGCGCTGTATTTACCGCTGCTATGCTTGAAAAATTGGGAATGAACACACATCCGAAATGGAACGATAAACGGACAGACTTAATTCAGTCTGTTCAATTTGATGACCGTGATAAAATGGTGGCATTCTGCCAGGCTATCCAGTTTGCATCACCAGTAAATTCTCATGTTACCCCGGTCCCGAGCTATATGCCCGGTTATGAAGATGACGTCATTATGGCTGCAGGAACATTTATTCAGGGGGCGAGTATTGAGTTAACGGCAGACGGTCCGATCAGGCCTCCGTTTGTCGCATATGTTCAGGGCGGGCTGACCTATTCCCATGTAAAAATGGCCGTACTGATTGCAATTGATCATTTAATGAAAAAAGGTTTAATTCAATTATCATAAATAGTTAAGTGGCTGACCCATAAGTGCAAGGCTTCCGTTTGTAGTTACATAATATTGTAGAAACATTGATGATGTTCTCAATATTTAGTAATGAACGGTGCCTGGCCTTATTGTTACGGGGCAGCCTCTTATTTTGAAAAATTTTTGTGTAATAAAATATAACATGGTATTGACAATAAACCTAACATAAAATATAATTTCTATATAAGAAAGGAAAGGTAGGAGAAATCGATGTGAGTGGAAGCAAAATTCGCCGTTCGATGCCTTTGTTTCCGATTGGAATTGTTATGAAGCTGACTGAGCTTTCAGCGAGACAAATTCGATATTATGAAGAACATGGATTGATTTCTCCAGCAAGAACGGATGGAAATCGGCGTCTTTTTTCATTAAACGATATTGATAAATTGCTTGAAATTAAGGACCTTATCGACCAGGGGGTCAATATCGCCGGAATTAAACAGTTATTCTCAGTAAAAGATCAACAGGAAGAAACAGCAAACATTCAGCAACAAGCAGAAAAAGCCCGACGTGACTTGTCTGATGAGGAATTGAGAAAGCTATTGCGAGCTGAATTATTGCAAGCAGGAAGATTTAACCGTTCCTCATTGCGGCAAGGCGACATGTCCCGCTTTTTCCATTAATTATATTTGATAAATGAATGATAACAGGGAGGACAACAGAAATGGCCAAGTACACAAAAGAAGATATTTTCCGCATGGCAAATGAAGAAAATGTAAAATTCATTCGTTTGCAATTTACTGACATCTTAGGAACGATCAAAAACGTAGAAATTCCTATAAGCCAGCTTGAAAAAGCGTTAGATAACAAAATGATGTTCGACGGTTCATCAATTGAAGGTTTTGTGCGTATTGAAGAGTCTGATATGTATCTTTACCCGGATCTCGATACATGGGTTATTTTCCCTTGGACTGCTGAAAAAGGAAAGGTTGCCCGTTTAATCTGTGACATTTACAATCCGGATGGTACACCATTCGAAGGAGATCCACGTGCAAACTTAAAACGCATTTTAAAAGAGATGGAAGAGTTAGGATTTACAAATTTCAATTTAGGTCCAGAACCAGAATTCTTCTTATTTAAACTCAACGAAAAAGAGGAGCCAACACTTGAACTAAATGATAATGGCGGGTATTTTGACTTGGCTCCGACTGATCTTGGCGAAAACTGCCGCCGCGATATCGTTCTTGAGCTAGAAGAAATGGGCTTTGAAATCGAGGCTTCTCACCACGAAGTAGCACCTGGCCAGCATGAAATTGATTTTAAATATGCAGATGCTGTAACAGCATGCGACAATATTCAAACGTTCAAGCTTGTTGTAAAAACCATTGCCCGTAAGCACGGATTGCATGCGACATTTATGCCAAAACCATTATTTGGTGTGAATGGATCTGGTATGCACTGCAATCTTTCACTGTTCACTGGAGACAAAAATGCATTTTTTGATCCAACAGGAAACCTTGAATTAAGCGACACAGCACGCCATTTTATTGCCGGTGTCCTTAAGCATGCACCTGCGTTCACTGCTGTTACAAACCCAACAGTTAACTCTTATAAGCGTTTAGTACCGGGATACGAGGCTCCTTGCTATGTTGCATGGTCTGCAAGAAACCGTTCACCATTGATCCGGATCCCTGCATCCCGTGGTTTAAGCACACGTGTAGAAGTACGCAGTGTTGATCCATCTGCTAACCCATACCTTGCAATGGCTGTATTATTGAAAGCTGGGTTAGATGGAATCAAAAACAAACTTACTGCTCCAGCACCAGTAGACCGCAACATTTATGTTATGAGCAAAGAAGAGCGCCTTGCTGAAGGAATCGAAGATTTGCCAGCAACTCTTGCTCAAGCATTAGACAATTTAAAAAGCGACGAAGTTATCGTGTCAGCACTTGGAAACCATATTTTTGAACACTTTGTTGAGGCAAAAGAAATCGAGTGGGATATGTTCCGTACACAAGTGCATCCTTGGGAGCGCGAACAATATATGACAATGTATTAATCTTTAAATCCCTTGACACCATTGGTGTTGAGGGATTTTTATTTATCAGGCATTTTTAATTATTGTTAGTTATTTTCTAACTGTCAGAAAAGTGCCCGATTTTATTTCAAAAAAATTATTCGAGTATATTCTTCATGTATTCCTCATACTTGCTATCCTGTCTTTTTCAATCTTCTTTTTGATATGTGAAAAAATATCATATGGTAATTTGAATAGTTCCATGTCCTAAGAGTTTTCTGTACATTCTTGGCTGACCTTATAATACGAACGCGATAGATCGTTAAAAAAATTGCACTCATAGCAATTGCTGGCTACTTCTTATTTCTAGTTCGCATATAGTGGGTTTCCACCGTTTGCAGAAGCAGCCGACGATGTTATGAGGTGGTTGAAAGGCTTCTATAAAGTACATGGGGTTTGGGCAACGATTGGATTGATTGTGTTTGTTTGTATCGTGGTTTGGATGTTTGGTAAGAAGCCAAGCGGAAAGAGCGCCGAAAAGAAGCGATAAGGGAAATGATGAAAAAAGGAGAGAAAAAATGAAGAATCGTGAATATCCGAAAACGGTGTTCAGGAAGAAGATTATAAAAGAGTTTTTTGGATCGGATTTTTTTGGTGTTGTTTCTGTCAGTCGTTGCAATCGTTCGTGTAGGAAATGCCGGTACTAGTCAGGCAGAAGCAGAGCCGGTACATGAAAAAGTAAATAAATAAGAGAAATTAGCCGTAAGCTATATGTGGCTAAAACTAGGAAACTGTATATTAGATACTAGCCCATTCTCTCTCATAGTTCTACCAATATGTCGTCTCGAAACGAAGTGTTCGCAACGCTGCGTTCCATTACAGATATTGCCCCCGTGGGCAGTGCGGTTATTTTCGATTACTTTGTACTAGAAGAAGCTACTCCATATATGAAAAAGATGCAGGAGAATTTACGAAAGATAGGCGAGCCGATTAAAACGACCTTTGACCCGTCAACACTGGCTTTTGAATTGGAAAGTTTAGGGCTCCGTCTTCATGAGAACTTAAGCCCATCCGATATCCAAGAACGCTATTTTCAGAGTCGAACGAACGGCTATTATGCGAGTAAACATGTGCGCTTTGCTATGGCAGTAGTAGAGTGAAAAAATATGTTCTCCCTTATTAGATGATTATTAACGCCGCAATTTGGCGTTTTTTTTAATTCTTTAATTGCAAAAAACTTGCGGTATTACCTGGGGAACGTTATTTACACGTTCATGCCTCAAAAGGTCAGGGTTAATTTTTTGGAAAGTTCCCAACGAAAAACCCGTTGAGTGCAAGGAGTTTTCTGTACTCTGATTGAACATTTTGGATATTACTTCTAGAAAGGATTACTCCTTTATTCCATTAAAGGGACATATTCTGGAATAAGTGATTGCGTAGAAACTTGAACTAATCGTTATTATGCTAAAGGGCGGGATAAATTAAAAAGAAGAATTAAAAAAGTCGATTCCTGTACAGTTCACAGGAAACTGGCTTTTTTTTAGGTTGAAATCTGTTTAAGGGTCCAAGTTTTTTGAGACTAAACAGGGGAAAATTTACAAAGAATAAGACCATTACTATGAAAAATGGAGATGGATCATATGTCAAATATAAATCAAATGCCTCGGGAAGAAGGAATAGATTCTACCTGGCGTCTTATGGAAGAAGGATATATGTACATTTTGAACAGACGTCACAGTTTTAATTCTGATATTTTCGAGACCCGTTTGCTTGGAAAGAAAGCAATCTGCATGGGAGGAAAGGAAGCTGCGGAAATTTTTTATGACACTGAGAAATTCAAAAGGAAGGATGCAGCACCAAACCGGGTTGTGCAAACATTGTTTGGCAAGAATGGTGTTCAGGCGTTAGATGGACAGACCCATAAACATCGCAAGGAAATGTTTATGTCGATTATGTCTCCTGACGAACTTGAAAAACTAACTGACATTACAAAAAAACAGTGGGAAATAGCAGTGGATAAATGGGAACAGATGGATAAGGTTATTCTTTATGAAGAAGCGAAGGAAATTATGTGCAGGACAGCCTGCCAGTGGGCAGGTGTACCGGTACAAGAAAACGAAGTTAAGAGGCTGACAAAAAATTTAGGGGCGATGTTTGAGTCGGCAGCTGCAGTTGGTCTAAAACATTGGCTAGGGAGACATGCACGGAATTACGAAGAAATATGGATCGAAGAACTCATTGATAGGGTTCGTGATGGGAAAGTGAATCCCCCTGAAAATACCACATTACACAAATTTTCCTGGTATCGCGATCTGGAAGGGAATCTTCTGGATACCGAGACCGCTGCTGTAGAAGTAATCAATATTTTGAGACCGATTGTGGCGATTGCTATTTTTATCAATTTCATTGCGCTGGCATTGCACCATTATCCGGAAGAAAAGGAGAAACTTAAATCTGGCGATAAAAAGTATTCTCAGATGTTTGTACAGGAAGTTCGCCGTTTTTATCCATTTTTTCCGTTTGTCGTGGCGCTGGTAAAAAAAGATTTCACCTGGAAAGGCTATAAATTTGAAGAAGGCACGTTAACCTTGCTGGATCTTTATGGCACAAATCATGACCCTGAAATTTGGAAAAATCCTGATGTGTTCAGTCCTGATCGGTTTGCCAAATGGGAAGGAAGCCCTTTTAGCTTCATTCCGCAGGGTGGTGGTGATTACTTTATGGGACATCGCTGTGCTGGGGAGTGGGTTACCATTGAAGTCATGAAAGTGAGTCTTGATTATCTAACAAATCGAATGGATTATGAAGTTCCTGACCAGGATTTAAGTTTCAGCATGGCTAGCATGCCAAGTATTCCCCATAGTAAAGTAGTGATCAAAAATGTTAAAAAGAGGATATAATTTATTTCTACTCTACTCAATTATTGTGAGTAATTAGCTTTTTAAATGCGTGCTAAGGTTCAATAAGTGCGAGACGGCTTTTCGTTTCCATTACACGATATTTGTATAAGAAGGGGAGCTTTTTGCTCCCTTTATTGTTTTGGTTCAAAGGTGTTTTATTTATTGTTGAACTCAAATTAAATAGTGATGTTAGAAACGAACAAAAGAACTAAGAAAAGAAGAAAAGAACGTTGGAAGAAAGGAGAATTCGAAGATTGGATAATTTTGGAAAGTTATTTAATATACTTTATAAAGAAAACTAATAGGCCTTATTTGATTGTATTTTTTATATCACTATTCACTACTCTTCTTAAACTGAGATTGGTTTTAAGTGGAAAAGTGATTTATAGTAACGGTTGGAATATTATTTGGACATTCTTCTCTTATATCGTCCTTTAAATGTGGGCGTATTGGCATTTTCTCTACTTTAAGAAATTACAAGTTTAAAGTTAATTTTTAACAAACATGAATGAAAGTGTGTTTCGTTGAAAAAGCCTTCGATTCTAATTAAATTAAGTACTGATAAACATAGATAATTGATGTTATGGAGAGGAGAATAAAGTTTGGTACAAGGTATTAATCACATATGTTTTTCCGTTTCAGATTTAGACAAATCTATCGAGTTTCATTTCATGAGAAAGGTAAGAAATAGTTAGAATTACAAAGAGTAAACTTTACAAAATTACTAGAGTGGGGTTGAAATATGCCTATCAATCGTGTTAGAGAGTTTTGGGTGTAGAGATTGGACAAATAGCGAAGTCTATTCTATTCCGTTCAAATGATAAAAATTATGGATTGTTTGTGGCGGCTGGGTGTTGTACGAATTAACCCGAAGAAAGTCAAATCATTAATTGGTGGAAAAAAGCAAAAGCCGAAAAGTGTTGATGGATCACCTTCATAAACGATGATTGGCGATAAAGCTAAAACCCCTTGAGCATCAAGGGGATTTGTTATCTTCAAATTTCTAATGCACGAACGGCTTGAGCGAGTTCACCAACTTCCTCCATCAGAAAGCCGATAAGAATAAAGGGCTAACTCTCTCCATCCTCGTTTTTCATAAGTTTCAGCAATCCAGCTCTGTAATTCAGACAATTGCACCCTCTATCACTCCTTTGTTTTGATACAATAGTATAATACTATTTAAAAAGATAGGAGAGTAATAACTATGAAGCGTGTTTGTGTTTTTGCTGGATCTAATCCTGGAACCCATCCCGAGTATAAAGAATCTGCCATTCAACTCGGAAAAGAACTAGTAAAAAAAGGACTCGAGCTAGTATATGGCGGCTCAAACATTGGACTTATGGGGACAATAGCGAATACAGTATTAGGTCAAGGTGGTACGGTTATTGGCGTTATGCCTACAAGCTTGTTCCGTGGAGAGGTGGTCCATCGGAACCTCACTCATCTCTATGAGGTTAAGGATATGCATGAACGAAAAGCCAAGATGGGAGAGATTTCTGATGCATTCATCGCTCTTCCAGGAGGTTATGGAACATTTGAAGAAATTTTTGAATTTGTTAGTTGGGGGCAACTTGGAATACATAATAAGCCCGTAGGGGTATTAAATGTAGCAGGCTACTACAACCCCTTGATGGAAATGATTGCAAAAGCGGTAGAAGGAGGCTTTATTCCTTCAACACATAAGGAGCTCATTATTTTCGAAAGCAACCCAATGATTCTTCTAAAGAAACTTCGTGAATACAAGCCACCTCTCAAGACAAATAAATGGAGTGAACTAGAATATAAATAAACATAATTAACAAGAGTCATCTACTTATATCTTTTTCATAAATAATCAAATTTTCCGATATGTAAATCCCATTTTAACCGAAAGATAAAGTGAAGTACCGAAGGTGGTTCACTTTATCTTTCAGCAACGCCGTTAGGTGATTAATTATGTCGTTTCTATTGCACGATCTATTGCTCTGCAATGTATCAGTAGTAAGGAGGAGCTTTTTGCTCCCTTTATTGTTTTGTTAAGTAGTAATGTTAATACAAGCGATGAAAACAACCAAAGAAGAAAAGAAGAAAGATAGAAAGGAAGGGTTCCGATACAAAAAGACTGTTAGTCCCCTTCAAACATATTGTCCCATCTTATAACTCTTTTCCAGACAGGATATTTTTTAGTGACTGGCCATATATTTCAAAATCCTTCTGGGAAAACAATACCATTTTAACTTCTCCTAATTGATTCCGCTTTAAAAAGTTGATAATTGTTTTAAGTGCGATGACCGAGGCCAATTCCTCTGGAAAACGATAGACTCCCGTAGAAATGGATGGGAATGAAATACTCTTAAGTTTTTTTTCTGCTGCTAGATTAAGAGAGTTTTGATAACAATTTGAAAGAAGTTCCCCTTCTCTTTCAAGATTTCCCCGCCAAACCGGGCCGACTGTATGGATAACATATTTAGCCGGAAGCTGAAAGCCATCAGTTATGACAGCTTCCCCGGTTGGCAATTCTTTTCCGTTTAAGACTTCCTTTCGAATCCTCCTGCATTCCTGCAACAATTCAGGACCAGCTGCCCGGTGGATTGCACCGTCAACCCCGCCGCCCCCTAGGAGAGTACCATTAGCAGCATTCACAATCGCATCTGTAGTTTGCTTTGTGATATCACCCAAAATAAGCTCCAGTGTATTTCCATTTATCTCCACCTTTATAATTATCACACCTTTCTATTTTCGTTTTTTCCAAAAAACAAAGGTCAACAGCAATAATATTGTTGGTTTCAATAATATTAATTTAAAACCGTTATTTCCACCATTAAAGTAATAGGCGATTGCGATGCTGCCAAAGCAGGGGTATCTTTCTAAGGTTAATCATACTTATTGTACAACAATATTTTATTTAGAATGATAGAGGGGAGCTCAAACGATGAAAATTTTCAGGTTTGAAGTTGGGAAAGATACAGGTATGGTTGCTATAATACTTGAACTAGTCCGGGCCATATTGAATAAACAATACTCACACATCTATATTTTTGAGTGCTAATGTTAATAGTTACTAGCGGCGATACTCTCTGGAAAATTGTATAAAAATTCTATATTTAAAACATTATTAATGCTAAAATGTAGAAAAAAATAGGAGTGGCATAATGAAGATAAGAAAGGCAGTTTTATCAGATGCGAAAGGAATAGCCAAAGTACACGTTGATAGTTGGAAAACCACATATGAAAATATTATTCCAGATGAATATTTAAATCAATTGACTTATGAAATTCGAGAGCAATTATGGAATAACATCATTCCTAATGGCAATGTATTTGTAGCAGAGAACCAGGAAGGAAAAATTTCAAGGGCAATGGATAGGAAAAATGCTTGTAAAACGAGTTATTAATGAACTGAAAAACTTGAAAATATATTCAATGCTTGTTCTTGTATTGGAAGATAATAGTTCTCGATATTTTTATGAGGCTCTTGGTGGTGAAAAAATAGATACTGTTGAGGTAGAGATTTTTGGAAAGAATCTTAACGAACTTGTTTATGGTTGGCATGATATAAGAACTATACCAATTAAATAGGGTATTTTGTTATTGATAGGGTGTTACGATGACAGCCGCCATTTTGGAGATATTCAAAAACAGTCGGCAAAACTATGGTACACGCAAAATTAAATATGAATTAAAGAAACTGGGCATCATCGCCTCAAGGCGAAGAATTGGCAGAATCATGAAAGAAAACGGGCTGGTTTCAAACTATACGGTTGCCCAGTTTAAACCCCAAATGGATAAATGTAATGAATCAAAAGTTGCAAATGTGTTAAAAAGAGAATTTGATCAACAAAAAGAATTAACAGTTGTGGTCAGTGACTTAACATACGTTAGAGTGGAAAAAAGCTGGCATTACATCTGTTTATTTGTCGATCTCTATAATCGAGAAATTATTGGTCATAGTGCAGGTCCAAATAAAGATGCCCAGCTAGTTTATCAAGCATTATCGACAGTGAAAGCAGAATTGCGGAAAATTCAATTATTCCACACAGACAGAGGCAATGAATTTAGAACAAGACAATTGATGAAGCGCTAGATACATTCAACATTAACGATCGTTAAGTATGAAGGGTTGCCCCTATGACAACGCAGTCGCTGAAGCAACCTTTAAAATTATCAAAACAGAACTTGTAAAAGGTAAATATTTCGAAAGTTTAGAACGATTAAAAATGGAATTGGATGATTATGTTTAATCATATTAGAATCCATGGAACACTAGGGTATTTAAGCCCGATGGAGTACAAAGAGAAACACCTCAAAAAAATTGTCTAGTTTAGTGTTGACATACCAAACTACTTCTCTGTACAGGAAGTTATGTGGTGAGTTCCCTTAATACATTTCCTCACTTAGAGATTTTGCAACTTTCTCCCGAACTTTGTATGCTAACTGTGATGCTCGGAGTGATGCCTCCCAAATTGCCGGGTTTACTGTAGATCGAGTAATGGAAAGGGCTTGCTGAATGGACGACGCCATTTGATATAGTCTATATTGCCCTTGATCAACAGTAGCTGTATAAGTGGGACTAACCGATTTTCGAAGGTTTGTAATTGCCATGGGGAAGTTTTGCCATAATCGTAGAATGGCATTCATGCAACCAACCATGAGCGGAAAGTGGGGAGGCCTTCCTTGACCATTGGCCAAAAGCTCAGCAGCTCCGAGTGCTGAGTAAAGGTGATAGCTGAAAGGGGTGAGGTAACGGGCATGCACGATGTGAAGTTCCGGCAATCCCCAGCTTTCAGGAAGATACCGAAATTCGGAAGTGATACCGCATCCTAGGGCAAGATTTCTACTAGCCATCTGAAGGTGATGAAGTACAGCACCCATGGCTTGAAGAAACGATGCTGAAGCTAGTGGTATGGATTGGAGTGTAGATAACAATTGGTGCATTTCGGTCGTCTCATGACTTAATTCTAGTTGGGGCCTAGACTCAAAAACATAATTTGAATTTGTAAAATCCGGTTGAGTATACATCTCATTACTCCTTTTAATGAAACATTATGGAATTAGGATATTCATCTACAAATTGAATGACACTAGACATTCGCCCATTATTATCATTCCTTTGCTACTAAAGAGGGTTTATTGTCGATGTAAACCAATCTAAATCATATTCATCGGGTTTTTGAGGGGATATAAAGTTGTGGATTTCCTTGTGTAATCACCCCTGTTTCTGTAATTGTTGGGCAATTGTAAAACCAATAAGGTACGCGGCCGCAGAAGTATTCCCATCCACGGTAAAAGGAACTATGGAATCATCAGCCACTATTAAGTCGCTTACTCCATTACACTTTTCCTTGATCATCAACAACTCCACCTTGTATTCGTGGTGCCATTCGAAGTGCACCTTGTTGATGGTGATTATGGGCAAATTTTGCTTGATAAACTCTTCAAGACGTTGATCGTTATTGATGATATCTAGTGTTGGTGACATGAGTTTATACGCAGAATCAATGGCTGTAAGCTTTTGTGCTATTTTCTTTATATAAATATTGTAGATATTTTTTACTACTTCTAGATCAGCTGGATTTGAAAGAAAGCCTTCATCAGCAAGCACTATTTTCAATGGGTCATTACTTTGAATTTGAATAGATCCACGACTTTTGGGCCGTAAGTATAGAATAATAATGGATAATTGGCCTTCAGATCCGAGTCCTACCAACTGCACAGCTCGCCTACTTTTTTTGGCTCCAGGCGTTGGATCAGGAAGAAATGCACCTCCTGTATACAGAGCGTTCGGGTCACCTAGAGGGAGTGGTCAATCGTTCGGATTCGTGGTGAATACAGCGGAGTTAAGTGTATGGTTTCTAAGGTTTTTACATACGTTTGGATTATCAAAAACCACAGGAATGTTCGCTTCTTTAAGCAGTTTGGCAGGGCTAACTCCAGAAAGCATTAAAAGCTGGGCACAATTTATTCCTGCAGAAATGATAATTTTTTTGTTAGCAAATGCTCGAACACACTTTCCCTCTTTAAGGAATTCTACCCCAACTGCCCGTTGTTGATGAAAGATCACTCGAAGGGCAGTTAGACCGTCAGGAGTCATGATATCTGACGAAAGAAAGGCAGTTGAGGAACTTTCTCTTCGACCGTCCGGCTTCTGGTATAATTGCCAGCGGGTAAATGGACCAATCGGTGTTTTAGGATCGTTATAGTCAAGAATTCTTTACCTATATTTCACCTGTAGGAAAGACTGATTCAGCTATGGATATGATGATGTATCCTTCAAGTTTGCTTCACACTGTTTAACATTGCGCTACGACATGTGATCATATGATTACCCACTTGCTTCATCATGAAGATATTAATTGTCGAAGACGCCAACTTGAGTACTGTCATTTAAATGCAAGTTTTATTGCTCGAAACAGCCATCCTGCTAGAGTAAAACATCGCAGATACTCCCATATTAACTGTTCTATTAGGATCATTTGAAAATAACATAAATAGTGAAAAGAGGTGAAAAAATGAACGGGAAACAGATTATCCCTTTTTTAACTACAAAAAGTTTACATCCAGAAAATCAAGAATCACCTATTAACTTTCTTAACGAATGGCAAACACCAATCAAATATTTTTATCGTAGAAATCATTTTACCTATCCATTTTTAACCCAACATCATTTTTGGATACAAATTAGTGGTCAGGTGCACCAGCCACGTTTTTTTCATTATAACGAGATCTTATCAATGCCCTCTAAATCACTTATTGTACCTCTAGAATGTGCTGGAAATAAAAGAGTAAATTTCATTCCTAAAGTTTATGGGGAACAATGGGAAGAGGGAGCGATAAGTCAAGGGAAATGGACTGGTGTCTCTTTGAAAGACATCCTTGAAAATGTGGGACTGTCACAAAATGCACAAGAAATCGTTTTTGAAGGAGCTGATTTTGGTAAAAAACCAGGTATGCATGAAAATATTCCATTTGAAAGAAGCCTTCCTTTAGAAAAGGCATTGCATCCCGATACAATAATTGCTTATAAATACAACGATAAACCCCTTAGTTTTAAACACGGTTATCCTTTTAGATTAATCGTTCCCAATTGGTATGCGATGGCCTCTGTAAAATGGCTAAGTAAAATTAAGGTAATTGATGACGCTTATAAGGGTCCTTTTCAAACAGATGATTACGTATATTATCCCCATGAGGATAGTGACAGGGATAAATTTCCCGTTACCATTTTGAATGTAAATTCCATCATCCAACAACCCATTCATTTATCCATTTTAAATATTGGTATACATGAAATTAAAGGTATTGCTTGGACTGGTAATGGAAGCATTACAGAATTACAATTAAGTTTTGACAAAGGTGAGACGTGGAAATACGCAACATTAAATTCATTACTAAACCAAGACTATGCTTGGTCAAGTTGGTCCTATATTTGGAAAGTAGAGAAAAAAGGGGAATACGCCATCTATTCAAGGGCAAAGGATTCATCTGGCCGAATTCAACCCCAAACTCCATTTTGGAATCGAAAGGGTTATGGATATAACGCTGTTTCAAAGATTACTGTAAAAGTTGAATGATTTTTATTCATTTAATTACTACGTTTTCTTTTTTTAGGATAGAATTTCCATTCAAATCTGTAGCAAAGATTAATAAGCTAAAATCCCTTGAAGGATTTTAGTATTTACTTTTTTTCTTACATTTACACCTATTGGAGACGCAGTCAAACTGGCAACGATCATAATGAATGCCGGGAAATTTTGACTCGTCCTGTAGTCAGTAGTTGCGAGTAATCATAGGGTACTTTTTCTGTATCGTTAGGGTGAACCGTTTAATTTCGCCTTCTATCGAAACTTGTTTGCCGAACTGTTGCTGAAATACGAAGAAATTCTTTTTTAGTAGCTCTGGGCCCTCAGAATAAATGCCTCCACGCGCTTGAATATGTAAGGCTTTTTTGTCAGTTAACCAACTGGTCCCAGTTCAGTGTATTTAAAGGTTTTAGGCATCAATATATGTCTTTCATAACCGGCGGGAATGAAAAATTCCACATAGATGTTTTAAAACATATTTATCAGCTGATATAAATTGTTCACATAGTTCTGAAAGTCTACCTACTTTTACCTTCTCATCTGAGGAAATCTCCTCAAATCCCTTCCCAGATTGGAGTTTACCCAAACCACTAAAAACATCTACATCAATTTGTGGAATATTTTCCTTATAAAGGTCAACATTCACAATTTCATCGTTTGGATTTGCTTCTTTGTAAGTGTCGATAAAAGCCTTTCCCACTGCCATACTGTATGACTGGGTGTCATCATGTGGATGAGATGTAATGTTATTAAAAGTACCTAAATTCGGCTGTTTTGCTTTATAAGAAGAAACTGGTCCTCATGAAGCGTTTATAGAGCCCGAAAGCAAGTGCAAAAACGGTCCTCATGATTAATGTACGATTGGGTGTGCAGGTTTAGTAACTTCATTGACAAATGAGAAATGCAGTTCATGCTTATCATTAATCGAAGCGAAAAAAATGCTATCCAATTTATCAATTCCTTTCTTTTGTAATTGATTTTTTAACCATTTTTCATTTAAATTTAACTGGTTCAGAACAGAAGATTCAATTTTTCCCTCCACTATTACAGGATAGGACATGCCTTCGTGCTTCTTTTTAATTTCTAAATCCTCTATGGTAACGAAAGATTTGTTCGAATTTTTATAAACAGATAAATTTCCATTTGCTTCTACCACTGCAAGTTCCACATCATTTACGTTAAATATATCCTTTTCTCTGAGCATCTGAAGAATGTTATCTAAAGAATAGCGAATACGTTTTAAATTTCCCACAAGAAAGTGCCCGTTTTGTATAACTACTGTTGGCTCAAATGTAATCCATTTACTGATTCGTCTATTTTTTATTATCAGACTTGATATAACTCTTTGTATAAAGCCTATAGCCGAAATTGCAACAGTGGTACGCAAAAGGCTGATGTCCGGAATGGCAATTGCTGCTCCGACAACGACACCAAGTGTAATAATGATAATAAAGTCAAACACCGGTAATTCACTAATAGAACGTTTTCCAATAAATAAAATGGTAATCAATAATAAAGGCACGAGGGTTATAATTCTTCCGTATACTACAAAAATTTCTTTTACTGATTCTAACATGTCATTTATCATCCCTTTTGTATCCTTTTGCCAGTTCCTTATTGACTGAAATAAATTTCTCATTAAAATCATAATATTGGTATTGTGATGTGATCTCTGGCAACTGATCTGCTTCGTCTTGACTAGTGATTACCTTTCCAGCTGCAACGTATCGGTTTCGAGGAATTGTTACTCCTATTACCTTTGAAGCAGGTTCTAATACTGCGTTTTCCTGTACGTGGGAATCAAAGACTAAACATTGCATGCCAATAAACACCTTATTATCGATGATAGCAGGTCCATGTACTTGACATTGCTGTGCCAACGTAACCTGATCACCTACATAGATGGAGTAAGGTTGATTATTTTTAAAAACTGAATTATGGGCCAACATACTTTGGTATTCGTAGTTTTTTAAACCATGCAGAACTACCCCATCCTGTACATTGGTTCCATTCCCAATATGGATTCCTAACCCCTCATCTCCCCTTATGGAAGAAAACGGACCCACAAATACATTCTTACCAATGTTAACACTGCCAATCACTGAAGCGAAATGATGGATATATGCAGAATGATTCACAGAAGGTTTATCGAGATTAAAGTTAAACGTAGTTGTTGTATTTGGGGTCACATTATCTTTATTTCTTAAAGCTTCAATTACTTTGCTAACAATTGAAGAAATGGTCAACCCTAAGATTAATTTGTTGCTCGTTTTCATTTGTACACCACCATTTTATTATTATCTTCCATTTATTGGTTTAAATGTGATATATTTTGAATTCCCATAATCGTGGGCATTTAAGAATGTAAAGGCTATTTTTTGGTAAATTGATTTTTATCAGGGATTAATTCCTTCGCAAATTCTGTTAATCCAGTCAAATTCAGTTTTTGGCTACCTTTTTCCATGCGAAAATTATTTTTCAAATTTTGAATCGGGCGTACCATATTTTTGTTTCGATTTCTTCCTAATCCAAATACGGCTGCACTAATTCCCAGAACTAATAAAGACCCCCACATCACCCCTTTATTGTTTCTTCTTCTGATAAACCTATTTAAAAAAGGTTGTCTTCTCCCTTTATTAAAAAGCGCTGCTATCCAGTTCAATTTAAGCACTTCCTTTATTTTAAATTCAGAAAACAAAAATTTATCACTTTCTGAACTTTATTTTTTACTTTCACGGTTTCAGTTATGCTGGCATTATTTGTTTCAGTAATGATGTGAGATCTAAAAATTTAATGGGTGTTTTTACCAAAATCATATAAAAAGAAGAATAAAAAAATTAAGAAGAAAATCATTTATCACCATGGTTTTATCTATCTCTTTGGAGTGAAATAAGTGATTAAACGAAAAGGTACCACGATTCATTTATTTTTGTTATTTTTTATTATTTCCTTTATTCTTGCTTTTGTTGGCAGCGTGTAATAATGTGGACACGATTCAACAAAGCGAAGACGAAAAGGCTAAAAGCGAAGATAGGAGATAACGCGAATAAGGAAAGTACAAATGAGGATAAGCAGCAAAGTGAAAAGAAAAAAGAAGACATTTGGACGTATTATGAAAATGCAACATGGTCTGATAACTTCAAAGGCTTAAAAACAACCATACAAAAAGTTGTAGTAAGTGATAAGGCTCCAGGTATCGACGATAATGGGAATCAAATTACCACATCAGCAGTTGGGGTAAAATTTCAAATTGAAAATACCACTGTAGGGAAATTTACTACATATCCAGATCAAGCGGTGTTAGTGACAAGTACAGGTGAGCAAATTGACATGCCTGATATGTTTGTATCTGATCATATTGGTGGTGAAATTGACAAAGGTGTTATTAAAGAAGGAAATGTAATTTGGTACTTAAAACGAGGAAATGCAGAAAAAATCGAATGGATAAAATTAAAATGGTCAGCACATGTTGGTGGAGAAGATGAATTTGATGGAGAAAGTAAAGAAAATGAAATTGAGTTGAAGTTGAAATAAGCCTTCTCGGTTTGAGGAGGCTCTTGTTATATGTACAATTCATCTTCCGAGCATTCCAGCACTTCAGCAATTTTATATGGTTTGTCGATGGTTGCAGAAGCTGTATTTAATCGTAATGTCTAAATGCAAATTACAAAGATTGCGCATAATACGGATCTATATAAAAAAAGAGGTGCTTCAAAAAGCAACTATTTAGGAGTTATTTTTCTTCTTTTTGATATTCACAGCTGCCCAAACTGCTAAAGCACCAAGAAAAGCCACAAAGATTGGGATAAATGTGTTATCTTTCATAAGAAAAACCTCCTTAGCTTAAAAAAGCTTCCAAGTAAGTATTACAAAAAAGTAAATTAAGTGAATTACACAGTTCGAACAACATTATTTGAAGATACCAAACTTAAATTGTATTCCACCAGATAATCCAAATACACCAAAAAATTCCTGGTTCGTCCATTTTCTTAAAATTCCAAAGTTAAATCAACACCTGTCCATACCTTTTTCTTCTTTTTTCATATCTTATAGTACGAGGGATAGAAGTCTCTCTATAAAACTCAGCTGCATGTATCCGCCGCCCATGCAGCAGTCCACCTCCTCATTGGTAGAAGTGTATGCGAAATGCATATGCTTCTATTTATTTTTGTTTTGCAGATTGTTTCAAAAAAATTCAAGTTAGAAAACGAGTATTGAATTTTTTAACAAGACTTTTAACGTAAATCAGTGAATTATATAAAGCAAATGTGGAATTTGTTATTCTTGTGACTCTTGTCCAATCGAATACTTTTTTGAAACATATTTTATAGTGAGGTTGCTTATAAAGTCTTCCTTAATCATCACAATAGGAGGTGAAATGTTATGTGTTGGGGATCTTACGGTGCTGGCTATGGTGGTTATGGTTACGACGGTGCTGGTTACGGCGGTGCTGGTTACGGCGGTATCGGCAGTAATTTTGCATTAATCGTCGTATTGTTTGTTTTATTAATTATTATTGGTTCCACTATGTTCTTTGGTTAAGAAGTTCGAAGGAGCAAAAACTGATTATTCAAAGTAATAGGAGGTGTTTAAAAAATGAGTGATGGAATTAGACGTGCTTTTGCGTTAGTTGTTGTATTGTTTGTTTTACTCATCATTGTAGGATGTTCTTGTAGGGGTATCTATTAAAATGTAAAGGGCAGGTTAGGTTAATCTGTCCTTTTGTCATATAGACTTCTGAAAAAATTTTGATACCACAGGAAACCACGTGCACTTATTGAACAAGAACTTTCTAGGGCTCTCCATGTTTATTTTCCTGAAAGTAACTTGGCATGGTCTGACCATTCCACAAAGACCTTTCCGTCTTTACTGCAATCCATGGGGTTGCTAGTGTCGTTAGCCGTCCAAGATATACGAAGACAACCTTGATCAGGCTATGAAACAAGGGGTGGAGCAGTATGTGATACTTGGGGCTGGGATGGATACCTTTGCTTTTCGTCGTTTGGATCTCCTAAATCAAGTTCAGGTATTTGAAGTTGACCACTCCGCCACACAAGTATTCAAACTTAATCGACTGGCTGAATTAGAATGGAAAATTCCGACAAATCTACGCTTTGAACCAATGGATTTCATAAAAGAGAGTTTGGCTGATGCACTTAAGGAATATATTTTATATAAAACAGGTCCAATTTTCGATGATATCTATTCAATACTTGTCAGTAAGGGAAGGCGCATTATCTTTATATAGTTCTACATATAATTTTCCATCAGTTCCGATAACAGCATAAAGGATTCGATTAATAGATAACTTTCTTTTTATTAACTCCTGTTCAATCCAATTTTTGTTGTATTTTAATGTCAAATTTTTATCAATTAGTTTTCCCTCTATAATTAGCTCTATAGGCAGGCTAAGTTGTTTTGATTCAGTTTTTAATATGTCACTTTTTACTGTGTTTTGATATTGTTGTTTCTTTAAAACCGATAAATTACCACTAACCTCTAATAATGCATATTCTACTTCTTTGATATCAAATATTCCTAATTCTCTAAGTTGTTGATTCAAATCATCTATTGAATATCTTAATTTTTTCATATTTGATTCTAGAATATGCCCTCTATTAATGATTACGGTAGGTTGACCAGAAAACCATTTTCGAAGCACCCTACTTTTAAAGGAGATGAAAGAAATTAAATAATAGATAAGAAAGAGCGCTAAAAAGGAAGTTAACATGGGTAAAAATTTTAAATTCACATCAAATCCCATATTTGCTACGAATGAACCCAAAATGATTGACAGAGCGAAACTGAAGTAATTTTTGTGGGGGTTTACTTGTTTTCCGATTAAAAAGGTTATGAACATTAATAAGATGAAGGATATAACAGTTCTAGCGACAGCATGCAAAACATCTTCCATTTACAGTTGATCCCCTCTAATACATTTGGTTAATGCAGTTCACTTTCTTTTTTAAACCAAAAAAGAGGATTTTATACTTTTTCCAAATAGATGATAAAACCGAAGTAATTATTAATCAAAGCTTTGTTGCTAGTGGAATCAAGGCATTTTATAGTCAAGTATCAATATGATTTTCAATTGCAAAAAAAATCCGTTGAACATTCAACAGATTAATACATAATTTTAGCTTCTATTTATTTTTTGCATCTTCTGCGGATGAGTCCAGCGAATGATCAGATTTTGTTTCTGATTTAAAAAAATCCAAGCTTCTTACGATCGTTTCCCCTCCAAAGCCGGCAACGAAAGAAATAAAAATAATTTTGAATATTGAATCAGTGTCTGAAGATACGATGAGCAGTACAGCTGCCAGTGCTCCCATAACTACTTCTTCTATAAAACCTAAATAAATGAAACGTTTTGTTCTTCTTGGCTTTATGATTTTGCCGCGCCTTCTTATATGACCAACCATACCGACAAATCCACCAATCAATACTGCGAAGACAATGTTTCCTGACATTTTCCTTCACACTCCTAAAGGTCAAATTTTGGACCTTAGGCAATTCTTGGTGTACTATCATTATAACTTGAATAAACTTTAATTTTCATGAATAAAAATACCGAATTTTCTGTATTTTGGAAATAGTTCTTTCTAATTATCCAGAAACTGCAACTATTTTAGCAGATAAGAGAGTTGCAAGCTTTGCATAAATAAAAAAACTGACTCAGCAGGGTCTGACTCCATCCAACATTGACGATACATAGAAAGGTTTTATTTGTGTTTGTCAATATGTTGGATTGAGTCAGCCTTTTTGGAAAATTCAGTGAATCTGGCGGTAAACGCCGATAACTTTTCCAAGAATCGAGACATTTTTTAATATAATAGGTTCCATTGTTGAATTCTCAGGCTGCAGACGAATATAATCTTTTTCTTTAAAAAATCTTTTAACTGTCGCTTCATCTTCTTCTGTCATTGCAACTACAATATCTCCGTTATTTGCCGTCTTTTGCTGTCTTACAATAACATAATCCCCATCTAATATTCCGGCTTCAATCATACTGTCTCCCATAACCTCTAGCATAAATATTTGCTCATCAGCCGGAACCATCCGTTCGGGAAGAGGGAAGAATTCTTCCACATTTTCGATAGCGGTAATTGGCTGCCCTGCTGTAACTTTACCGACAACCGGTACATTTACGACATTGTTTTTTGGAATTTGCGTTGCTTCATCCATGTCTAAAATTTCAATAGCTCTTGGCTTTGTTGGATCCCGACGGATAAGCCCTTTGCTTTCTAGGCGCGCTAGATGCCCGTGCACCGTAGAACTGGAAGCAAGCCCCACCGCTTGACCAATTTCCCTGACGGAAGGGGGATAGCCTTTCTTTTTTACTTCTTCTTTTATAAAATTCAAAATATCTTGCTGCCTTTTGGATAATTTTGCCATAAAAATCGCACCTCATACGAAATTGTTGTGTTAATTATAGCATGTACTACATAAAAATACAAACGTAAGTTCGAATTTTTTATTGACACAAAACAAATGTTCGATTTATACTTTAAATAACAAACAGAACATGTATTCGGTATAGGGGTGTTGTTCATGAAAAAAATCTGGAAACAATATTCATATGCTATTATTCTGGTAATTGTAAGTCTTGCAGCAGCACTTTTGTTTGCCAATTATGTAAAGGTCGCCAATTCTGAAGGTTATTTAAAGGTAACTGTTAAAGACGGGGAATCGCTTTGGACTATAGCAGAAAAATATTCGAACAGGCATGGGTTGTCCTCTGATGAGTTTATCAGCTGGGTTGAAAGAACAAATGGCATTAATGGTGATAAAATCTATCCAGGTGAAGAACTAGTGATCCCTGTATTGGAAAAATCTGAAGGACAAGTCGAAGTTACTAATTATGCAGGTGAGTAATACATGGAGAAAAGAAACGGAAACAAGGCAATTATTTATTGCCGTGTGAGTACAACAAAAGAAACACAGGAAACGTCCTTAAAACGGCAGGAAGAAGAGTTAAAAGAGCTTGCTGAAAAGTACGGGTTTCATATTAAGAGAGTGATTAAAGAGCAGGCAAGCGGGTATGAACTGGAGCGGGAAGGGATGCTGGAACTCCTGGAAACAATCATTGAGGACAGGGACATAAGTGCAATACTTATACAGGATGAAACGAGACTTGGAAGAGGGAATACGAAAATCGTCTTGTTGCATTGCATTTTAAAAGAAGGAGTTAAATTGTACACGATTTCTCATAATGGCGAGCTTCAATTATCAGAAGCTGATTCGATGGTATTGAAAATTGTTGGCATGGTGGAAGAATACCAGCGAAAATTACATAATATTAAGATTAAACGGGGCATGAAACGTGCAGTTAAGAATGGCTATCGGCCGGAAAATAATCTTAAAAATATTGGCGAAAATGCCGGAAGAGAACGTAAAGAAGTTCCAATCGAGGAAATTGTTCGGCTCCGGAATAATGACTTAACTTTTGCAGAAATTGCAGCTACACTAAGAGGATTTGGTTATGATGTTTCAAAAGCGACTGTCCATAGAAGGTATCAAGAATATAAGGAAATGGAATCCAATTAGAGCATATTCCTTGTAAAGAGCTCACTTCTTTAGTAAGATGTTCATTAGCTTAAATAGATGAAAAGGAGCTTTTAGATGCTGTCGAAAGAATTAATTGCAAGGATTAATGCATTAGCTAAAAAGGCTAAAGTATCTGGCTTGACAGAAGAAGAGGCGAAAGAGCAGTCAAAACTACGACGCCAGTATTTGGAATCATTCCGCTCTTCGATGCTAACTACCTTAAAAGGTGTTACGATTGTTGATCCATTGGGTAATGACGTAACTCCCGAAAAGTTGAAACAATTGCAAAAAAAGGATCGTTTGCATTAATGATCATATGATCAATGGGGCTGGCCTGCAGGAAGTCATTCTTGCTCTTGGTGCCAGTCCTTTTTCTGTGGAAGAGGGGCGAGCTGCACTAACAAAAATAAAAATGTTATTCTGCTAGAGCTAAAACCTTTTTTTATAAAAGTTTATTCTTTTTACATTTCTATCAATGGCAAGTGTGGAAACAAAATAAAAATTGATTCCGCTTACATGATCATGTGTGAAAAAATACCTCCTACAAATAGTTGACACAAAAATTTCTTTATTGTATAAAAAATTCAAAAACTATAAAATAAAAGAAGAATTAAAATATTGAAAGGGTGGTTAGAATTGTTTGATAAAATTGACCATTTATCAATAACCTCGATACGTACACTTTCCATCGATGCGATTGATAAGGCTAACTCTGGACATCCGGGTATGCCGATGGGAGCTGCACCGATGGCATACACTCTTTGGACAAAATATATGAACCATAATCCAAAGAATCCTAATTGGTTTAACCGCGATCGTTTTGTTCTATCTGCAGGTCATGGTTCCATGCTTTTATACAGCTTGCTTCATTTGTCAGGATATGACGTGACCATTGATGATCTTAAACAATTCCGCCAATGGGGCAGCAAAACACCTGGTCATCCTGAGTACGGTCATACACCTGGAGTTGAAGCAACAACTGGGCCGTTAGGACAAGGTATTGCTATGGCAGTTGGAATGGCGATGGCTGAGCGTCATTTGGCAGCGGTATATAATAAGGAAAAATATCCGATTATTGACCATTATACATACAGTATATGTGGTGATGGTGATTTAATGGAAGGTGTTTCTGCAGAAGCAGCTTCTTTAGCCGGTCATTTAAAATTGGGCCGCTTAATTGTTTTATACGATTCCAATGATATATCTTTGGATGGAGAACTTAACCGTTCTTTCTCTGAAAGTGTGGAAATGCGTTTCAAATCGTACGGCTGGCAATATATCCGAGTAGAAGACGGAAATGACCTCGAAGCCATTGCGAAAGCAATTGAAGAAGCAAAACAAGATGAAAGCCGTCCAACATTAATTGAAGTAAAAACCATTATTGGTTATGGATCTCCGAATTTGTCCGGAACATCAGATATTCATGGTTCTCCTCTAGGTCCTGAAGAACGAAAGCTTACAAAAGAGGCTTACAAATGGACTTTCGAAGAAGACTTCTATGTTCCTCAGGAAGTTTATGATCATTTTAAACAACAAGTTTTAGAACGAGGAGAAGCAAAAGAGCAAGAATGGAATGAGTTATTTGAACAATATAAAAGAGAATATCCTGAATTAGGAAAACAGCTCGAACAGGCAATAAATGGAGAACTTCCGGAAGGATGGGATAAAGATATCCCTGTTTATAAAGAAGGAACAAGCCTTGCAAGCCGTGCTTCATCCGGTGAAGTGTTAAATGCGATTGCGAAAAACCTTCCTTCTTTTATCGGAGGCTCGGCAGATCTTGCTAGTTCTAATAAAACAACGATTAAAGGGGCAGGGGATTATTCACCGGAATCTTTTGAAGGAAAAAACATTTGGTTCGGTGTTCGTGAGTTTGCAATGGGTGCAGCTCTAAACGGAATGGCTCTCCATGGCGGATTGAAAGTATTTGGCGGCACTTTCTTTGTTTTCTCTGATTATTTGCGTCCGGCTATTCGCTTAGCAGCTTTAATGAAACTTCCTGTCATATACGTATTTACCCATGACAGTATTGCTGTCGGAGAAGACGGACCAACACACGAACCAGTTGAACATCTTGCATCTTTACGGGCAATGCCAAATCTTTCTGTCATCCGTCCTGCCGATGGAAATGAAACAGCTGCTGCATGGAGATTGGCGGTTGAATCAAAAGATAAGCCAACTGCTTTAGTTCTTTCACGCCAAAATCTCCCTACATTAAAAGGATCAGCTGAAAAAGCTTACGATGGGGTTTCAAAAGGTGCATATGTTGTGTCGCCAGCAGACAAAGATACTCCTGATGCGTTGCTCCTAGCTTCTGGTTCAGAAGTTGGTCTTGCAGTGGAAGCCCAAGCTCGTCTTGCGGAAGAAGGAATTCACGTATCTGTTATTAGTATGCCTTCGTGGGATCGTTTTGAGGCACAGTCCAAGGAGTATAAAGAAAGTGTTATTCCTAAAAATGTTAAGAAACGTTTAGTGATTGAAATGGCTTCATCGTTAGGTTTGCACCGTTATGCTGGAGATGAGGGAGACGTATTGTCAATTGACCAATTCGGAGCTTCGGCACCTGGCGAAAAAATTATGGAAGAATATGGTTTTAATGTAGAAAATGTTGTTGCAAAAGTAAAAGCTTTACTTAAACAATAATATAAATTTCGAAAGAGAGCGGATCACGCTCTCTTTTTTTTATTAAAGAAAAAAATCAAAGTAGCAATAAACGAATCCTTTTTTTATAATAATATTTAGAAATTTTAGAATTCGACAAAACTTGCTTTTTTCTCTGACAGAAAAAGACAAACCCTGCTGTTATCCTTTTTTATAATGAATTATAGGAGGTTGTCAATAAGGAGGGGAAATTTTGAGAACGTATACACTTTATTTAATAGAAGATGAGTTTGCATTTCATTATTTTGGAAGAGAGCGAATGTTTTATCAATTGTTTAAGGAGTACGAGTGTTCAATTGGAAATCTCAGAACCATTCTTGAAATGCAGATCAACTATATAACCAAGCCTATTCCAAAGTTGCGCCTTCAACAACTGATCCATCAAAAGTTAAATAAAAACAAAGATTTTCACATAGAAGAGGGAGTTTACTACATAAAAAAGGGCAGCAGTGGCAGTTGGGCCAGGCTTGAAGTTAACGATCGATTTTTAAAATTGGACTCAAAAGGCAGCTATGATGCGGAAACGGAGTTTTTTGAAGTGCTTCGTAAATGTGAATCATCTTTTTTAGCTGTAGACTTGGACCATCACAAGTACGGATGGCTAAAACCTATAAAAGAAAGAAAATCTGTTTAACTCTGGGAAATGTAAATCAAATATTGTATAATTACGTTTGGTTTAGTACACTGTATTTTAGACAACATGAAGGAGGAAATATGGTATGTGGAATCTCATTCTAGTTGGTATACTGGCACTTTTGGCCGGTGTAGCACTAGGATTTTTCATTGCTCGAAAATATATGATGAGCTACTTAAAGAAAAATCCGCCAATTAATGAGCAAATGCTAAAAATGATGATGATGCAGATGGGAATGAAACCGTCACAAAAGAAAATTAATCAAATGATGAACGCCATGAATAAGCAATTGAAATAATTGGACAAGCACAAGTCCTAATAAATAAGGTTTTCTCATTTGATCAAAGCAATTCATTCGAAAAGATGAATGAGAAGAGAATTTAGTGAATCTTTCCCCGATATTTTTTATTTAAAAAATTGTGAATCTTTTTATTTACTAGCAAAGACCACTCAACTCGTTGGTAATTTAGCCAATGAAGAAAGTGGTCTTTAATGATTGTTTAGCCGAATGATTCACAAAAATGAAAAAAGATTATTATGTCAAATAGGTAATTGTTGTCTACTGCTGGCTTCTGGAGGTTTTTCCAGCCATCCGTTTTTGATCATAATGTTTCCGCAAATCGCACTCATTTTCAAATCTCTGAAAATGGATGCCTCGCAATGACCGATTATATCTGCCCTCATACTGGTAGATAATGCGGTTCCATAATAAGACATTGCCGTATTAAATAAAAACCCGCTTTGTGCCATCATAAATTTATCTGAAAAAGGTGAGATTAAAGAATTTGTAACTTGATTATCTAATAAAGGAGGAGAATGCAGATTTTCTTCATGTAAGATAGAAGAAAAGATGCGAATGTGTTTGTTTACTAATTTTACACCTTTTTCCATAAAATCACGTACTTCTTTATTCTTTGCAACTTGCATAAAACCGAGTAAAACCGCTTTTGTTACAATACTTTTCTTTAAATTAAAGAAAATATTTCCACATTCAACTGAATTTAACTTTCTTCGTTTTCCGATTATATCAACTGCATAACTAACATCGGAAATGAATTCATTTGTATCTGGAATAGTAAAACTAGGGGGGCTATCAAAAAGTCCTTTGGATAAAAGAACATCAATTGATTTATTATAAACATTCATCGCATCGAGATTACATTGATAGTGAAAATCCCGAATGTCTTTACGAATCGAAACACTAAACGACAAGTTATGTCCAGTTAGTCCATGAATTGTCATATTGTAAATATATTCCAACCAAAAATAATCTGTGAACAGTGGAGGAGCATTTAAGTTTACGTCTTCGTCTGTAAAACCAATAGGTATAGGATAATCTTCCTTTTGAAAGATAGCTTTTATTTCTTCTATGTGCTTTTTTGATAAATCAAGCGATAATTGATAAACTGAACGAATTTCAGGATCTTTAATCGTTGCCAGTACAAATTTACAACCACAAACCGCTGAAGTTTCCTGCAAATATTGCATCCATAAACTTGCAATTTCAGAAGAAGATAATCGAGATGCGTTTCCATTCAAAATTATTACCTCCAATGATAAATCGTTGTAATACCTGTCAAAATAGTTTTGCGTATAGCGATGATTTTATACCCGCATAGAAGAAAATAAATGAATTTACTGAAAAATTTTCCCCAATAAAAAATTCCTTCAAATTTTCCTCTATTGAAAGCAAAAGAAAAAATAAAATTAGCCCTTCGATACATTCGAGAGGGCTAATTTTCCAAATCTTCTTTTATCAAATTTTTAACATTTTAACGTAGTTGATCCATTTCTTCTTTAAGTATGATTATTTTATCTCCAACAATCTCCACTACGTCACCAATTTCAATTTCTGCAGGAAATAAACTTTTGGATAATTCCCTGGTTTTCCCATTTATCTCAACTACTACTATATCTCCTTTAAAACGTTCAACTAATCCTTTCATATAATCACTTCCTTTCTGTTTTTATCGATATGTTTGTCTTCTGGCGGAAATCATACCTGTTCTAAACAATTTGTCATAATTGTCTTTCGCCGATTTATTGTTTTTGGAGTAGGATATATGAAAATTATAACATGAGAGAAGATGAAAAAATTGTTAAAAAATATAAATTATTCTTAAAGAATATTTCATTTCTTTTTCGCTTATCAGAAAATATAAATGTAATAATGTTCCTTATTTTAGAAATTTTTGATAAACTAGAAAAGCATTTAATAATGAAAAGCTTTAAATGTATTTCAGCGGAGGAACAACAATGAAAGTATTTATTGATTTGATGTGGTTTTTTAAGCAGGAAAAAAAAGCTTATTTTACAGGTGCACTGCTGCTTTTGGCAGTAGCTTTTTTAGAGATTGTCCCCCCAAAGATTATTGGCATTGTTGTTGACCATATAGTGAATGGCACGTTAACAGGCTGGATGCTTATCAAATGGATCAGCGTTTTAATAATGGCAGGTCTTATCATGTATGTATTGCGTTATTATTGGCGAGTCATGATATTTGGATCTGCTGTAAAACTTTCGCGGTTATTGAGAGATAAGTTATTTAAACATTTTACGGATATGTCGCAATCTTTTTATCAAAAGCGGCGCATTGGAGATTTGATGGCCCATGCAACGAATGATCTGGAGGCGATTCAGCAAACTGCCGGTCTCGGAGTCCTTACACTTATTGATTCGCTTTCGACAGGCGGTTTTGTTATTATCGCCATGGCAGTTACAATCAGCTGGAAGCTGACCCTTATCGCTTTAATACCTATGCCTTTTATGGCGCTTTTAACGAACTGGTACGGAACGCTTTTACATAGGTATTTCCATAAAGCACAGGAAGCATTTTCATCTTTAAATGATAAAACACAAGAAAGTATAACAGGAATCAAAGTAATTAAGACGTTTGGCCAAGAAAAAGAGGATATTGAAGATTTTCGAAATATGTCCGAAGATGTGGTAAAAAAGAATATTTTAGTTGCAAAGGTGGATTCCTTATATGATCCAACTATTTCCCTCATTGTAGGCATTTCGTTTTTCTTATCGGTCGTATTCGGGGCAAAATATGTCCTTAATGGTGTCCTATCAATAGGTGAACTTGTTTCCTTTACGACATATCTTGGCTTGCTCATTTGGCCGATGCTTGCTTTCGGATGGCTGTTTAATATTGTAGAAAGAGGAAGGGCGTCTTATGATCGTGTTTCTGCTTTGCTTAGTGAAAAAGGAGAGATTGAGGAAAACGAAGATGCTCTAGAAATCGTTCCGACTGGGAATATTGAATACAAAATCCGCTCTTTTTCTTATCCTAATGAAAAGAAACCGGTTTTAAGGGATATTTTCTTTAAGATCAGAAAAGGGGAAACAGTAGGGATTGTTGGAAAAACAGGTGCAGGAAAAACAACGTTGTTAAAGCTTTTAATTCGTGAATTTGAAGGTTATGATGGAACTATTTTTTTCGGGAATGCGCCGTTGCGTGATTATAAGCTGCAATCTTTAAGAGAAGCCATTGGCTATGTTCCACAGGACCATTTTCTATTTTCGGCAACAGTTAGTGAAAACATTGCATTTGGAAAACCTGATGCTTCAAAAGAAGAGATTATTGAAGCAGCGAAAACAGCTAATATTCATCAGGATATTCTTGAATTTACTGAAGGGTATGAAACGGTGGTTGGAGAACGTGGAGTTTCTTTATCAGGCGGACAGAAACAGCGAATTTCGATCGCGCGAGCTTTATTAATGGATCCTGAGGTTTTGATTCTTGATGATTCTCTCTCAGCTGTCGATGCTAAGACAGAAGAAGCGATTCTTACTGCTTTAAAAGAAAACAGAGAAGGGAAAACAACAATCATAACAACCCATCGTATAAGTTCTATTCAACATGCAAATTTCATTCTTGTTCTAGAAGACGGTAAAATTGCTCAGCGCGGTACCAATGAGGAACTCATGCTTGAAGAAGGATGGTATAAGGAAATGTACTTGCGGCAGCAGCTTGAAGAATTAGTGGAACATGGAGGATAAGGAAATGGAAAAAATCCAATCGATGAACGGCAAGGAACAACGTCAAGTATTATTTCGATTACTTTCATATACAAAACCACACTCGAAAACCATTATTTTTGCCTTTTGTCTTTTGTTATTGACTACGGCAGGGGAAATTCTTGGCCCGATCCTGGTGAAAATCTTTATAGACGACTATTTAACCCCTAGAAATCTTTTATTTAAGCCTTTGTTCGTCCTCGGAGCAGCCTTTTTAGTTCTTCAAATAGCAAATGTACTTGTCTCTTATTTTCAATTGCTTACCTTTCAAAAAATTGCCTTGAAAATTATTCAACAACTCAGAATCGATGTTTTTTCAAAGGTTCAAGCACTTGGACTAAAATATTTTGATAAAACACCTGCCGGCAGTATCGTTTCAAGGGTAACAAATGATACAGAAGCAATTAAGGATATGTTCGTTACGGTTATCGTCACTTTTATTCAGAGTTTCTTTCTTTTAACAGGAATATTTGTGGCCATGTTTATTCTGAATGTGAAACTAGCCTTGTTTTGTATCGTGATCCTTCCTATTATATATATGATCATGAGGACGTACAGAAAATATAGTTCGATTTTTTATCAGGAGGTGCGTGAACGTCTTAGTGAACTCAATGCGAAATTAAGTGAATCTTTGCAGGGCATGGCGATCATCCAGGTGTTTCGTCAAGAACAGCGGTTGAGAAAAGAATTTGGGGAGATTAATGAAAAACATTATCAGGCAGGGATGCGAAATATTAAAATCGATGGTTTGCTTTTAAGGCCTGCAATTGATTTGGTTTATACGTTAGCGCTGATCATAGTTTTGAGCTTTTTTGGAATTACTTCATTTGCCGGCAGAATTGAAATTGGTGTCCTTTATGCGTTTATCAATTATTTAGACCGTTTCTTTGAACCTGTAAATAATATGATGATGCGTCTATCGTTATTTCAACAGGCAATTGTCGCAGGCTCTCGTGTTTTTAAGCTTTTGGATGAAGAGGAACTTGCTCCTTCTCAGGGCAGGGAGTCAACCTTAAAGATTGAAGACGGGGAAATTGAGTTTCGGAACGTTAGCTTTTCCTATGACGGAATTAGGGATGTTTTAAAAAATATATCCTTCAAAGCAAAACCGGGAGAAACGGTGGCACTTGTCGGACATACGGGCAGCGGCAAAAGCTCAATCATTAACCTCCTCATGCGATTCTATGAATTTGAGCGAGGAGAAATTCTTATTGATGGAAGGTCGATTAAAGACTATCCGGAAGAAGAAATCAGGACAAAAATTGGACTTGTTTTGCAGGACCCATTTTTGTTTTTTGGAAATGTGAAAGATAATATTCGACTTTATAACAAATATTTGACAGATGAACAAGTAATTGAAGCAGCACGGTTTGTTCAGGCTCATACGTTTATCGAGAAGCTTGAAAATGGATATGAGCATGAAGTAGTTGAAAGAGGAGCGACTTTTTCAAGCGGACAGCGGCAGCTAATCGCATTTGCGAGAACCATTGCGACGAACCCCAAAATACTTGTCCTAGATGAAGCAACAGCTAATATTGATACGGAAACAGAAGAAGCCATTCAAACAGCGCTGGAAAAAATGAGAAAAGGCCGAACAACGATAGCAATTGCTCATCGTCTGTCTACGATCCAGGATGCAGACTTAATTCTCGTTCTTCACCAAGGGGAAATTGTAGAAAGAGGTACACACCAGCAGTTGCTTGCAAGGAGAGGACTTTACCATAAAATGTATTTGCTGCAAAATGGATTGGTTGATCATCTTGAAGACGCAGTCAATTAAAGAAATACGAGCAAAAAAACAACAGCCAAGATTTTTCCGTGCTGTTGCTAATTGACTGTCTGGATTTTTTTTATAAAGGTGCGGTTATACTCATTCAAAAGGATATCAAGCTCTTGGCTATGTTTAATTGCAACAGACGAATTAAGGCCGTTTTTTGATACCACTTGGATGAGTTCAGCTCGTTTTTTTTCAATTAATGAAAGCAGGTCTTGTTTCGTCACGGCTGATTTTCCTTTCGTAAATGCTTGGATCGATCTTTATTCAAAACTATTAAAAGACTTATAATATTACGTCTATGTAAAAATATGATATATAATAGAAAAAATTGTTAAGTCTATTACAGTATAACGGATTTTGGTAATTAATTCAAAAGAAAATTTTGTCCAATTTGTGTATTTTTTTGTAGAAAAGGGGCGAAGCAGCGCTAACAAAATAAAAATGTTAATCTGCTTGAGCAAGAACCTTGTTTAGCATTGTATTAAGATGTCCAATCTTAAAACAAAAGACAAAAAATGTTCACATCTTAATTATTATCTTTTCATCATAAGATTTGTTAGAATGAGTAGGAATCATGTATACAGGAGATGTTCAAATGTCTGATATTAATGTGTTTATTGCTCTTGGTGCAGGATTTTTGAGTTTTATTTCTCCTTGCTGTCTTCCGTTATATCCGGCGTTTCTCTCCTATATTACCGGGATGTCGGTAGGGGAAATCAAAACAGAAAATGCGATGCTTCAAAGGCGGAGTTTGGTTCATACATTATTTTTTCTGTTAGGGTTTTCCGTAATTTTTATTGCGATCGGATTTACAACATCTTTTATCGGTCAATTTTTTGCTGAGTACAAGGACTTAATCAGGCAGATTGGAGCTATTTTTATTGTATTTTTTGGCCTAGTGATTGTGGGAATTTTGAATCCTGAATTTATGATGAAGGACCGGCGATTTGAATTTAAAAATCGTCCATCGGGATACATTGGTTCTGCTTTTATCGGAATGGCGTTTGCCGCAGGCTGGACGCCTTGTACAGGACCGATTTTAATGTCAGTCTTTGCTTTGGCTGCTTCTAATCCAGGTTCAGGCCTGTTGTACATGATCGCATATACGTTAGGTTTCGCTATTCCATTTTTTGTTTTGTCCTTTTTCATTGGAAAACTGCAATGGATTAAAAAGCATAATGTTACGATCATGAAGATTGGAGGCTATATCATGATCGTAATGGGAATTATTTTATTTTTTAATTGGATGACGAAAATGATTTCGATTGTTACTAGTGTTTTTGGAGGATATACCGGCTTTTAATTTTTAATAAATAAGAACTCTTTTTGATTTATAACAAGCCGTTGTTTTATCATAAATCCCCTTCGAGTCTCATGAAACAATTATTAAATTCTCGTGAAATTTTACGAAATTTGTCGCAATCTTTGAATTGAAATTTTTTCTAAGATTCGATATATTGTAATATGTGTGCTTTTGAGAAAGATATTTGTCTATTTGTATGTTACAACTGCAAGTTTCTATGGATATACATTCGTTGTGAGTGTCGAGGGGGAGCAGCGATGGCAAAAATATTAATTGTTGATGACGCCAAATTTATGAGAATTACGTTATCAAATATATTAAAAAAAGCAAATCATGAAGTCGTTGGAGAAGGCGAGACCGGAAAAGACGCGATTGAATTGTATCGCCAGTTGAATCCCGATTTAGTCACAATGGACATAACGATGCCGGAAATGAGCGGAATTGAGGCTGTCAAAGAAATTAAAAAGGAGTTTCCACAAGCGAAAGTGATCATGTGTTCTGCCATGGGGCAGCAAAAAATGGTTGTGGAAGCAATCGAAGCGGGGGCAAAGGACTTTATCGTCAAGCCGTTTGACGAAGCGCGAGTACTTGATGCAATTAACAGAGTTTTATAATAGAAATTAGCCATTTAAGATGTTCTTAAATGGTTTTTTTTTGGTTGTAAATGTAAGAGATTGCTGGAAATGTTTAGAATTCTGAACACTTGTTTATTATGTTCATTATCATTTTCAAAAAAAGCTTGTTTACGATATAATGATAGTGCAAATCCAAAAATGCTTAAAAGGGATGACGGTTTATGAACATGGTTATTGCTTCTTCAATTGCAGCGATTGGAATGGCTGTACTTGTTATATTCATCCGGATAAAAGCCGCAAAAAAACCGGTCACAGTAAAAAAAATCATTTTACCGCCGATTTTTATGAGCACAGGTGCGCTCATGTTTTTATTTCCAAAGTTCCGGGTAACTCCGATGGAAATATTGGAAGCATTATCGGTCGGTATGCTGTTTTCGATCTTATTAATCAAAACATCCACATTTGAAATTCGCGATGATGAAATTTATTTAAAGCGGTCAAAAGCATTTATTTTTATCCTTATCGGTTTGCTTATTATCAGGATTATTATCAAATCAATTTTAAGTTCACAAATTGATTATGGTCAGCTGAGTGGAATGTTCTGGATTCTTGCGTATGGAATGATCGTGCCTTGGCGTGTTGCCATGTACGTAAATTACAAAAAACTGTATAATCAATTAAATGGATCAACAAATACAAAAATGATTTAAAATGGGGCTTATTCATAAGAGTCTGACTCCCTCTGTATTTGGAGGAGTCTGACTCTCAGCCCGGTTTTTTTATTTTAGAGAGAAATGAAGGATTGTTTCGATCGTCTCTTGTTTCTAAGGCTTCGTATTCTGAAAAAGGAAATAAAAAACTGCCCTTATTCAGGCAGTTCTAAAATAAATGTTCATATGGCGAAAGATCGATGTTCTTTTCTGATAATTTTTTCCGCAAAAATTTATGGTCACGCTTTGGTGTGGCAATAATGTATCCCCGTATGATAAGATCCTCTGTAATTTGATCGGCCTTTTCTTTAAGAGCAAGTTCGCCGATTTTACCGGCAATTTTTTGCCTTGCAACATCCCTGAATAATTCTGGTACAGGGCTGACCAGATCTTCAAGAAGTTCTTTCTGTTCCTCTTTCCACAAATGCCGGGTCTCATTGACGTAATATTCTTCCCAATCCAGTTCTGACTTTCCATCTTCTTTTGGCAGTCTTTTTAAAAATTTGCGGAACATAAAGAATCCGCCGATTGCAAAAGAAGAAATGAGCACGACGATCCAGAATAAAATAAACCATAAAAACCAGCCTTCAAGCATTGCATTCACCTACAAAAAAATTTTCAAACAATTTCTATCATCCTATTATAGTCATTTCGGGGCTTTTAAGACAAGTTTTATGGAATGGGGGGTGTGAGTGTTAAATCAGTTTTTTGACTATCTAAATCGATGTCCTAAAACAGAGGTCATGTTTGAAGGTCAAATGGCGGGACTGCGTGGGAATCGAACCCACCAGAGACGTCACGCGCCTCTCAAGCGGTTTTGAAGACCGTGGGGGACACCAGTACCCCGTTCAGCCCCAATATTTGAGACAAACATTATTATAAAGGTAATACGTAAACCTTTCAAGGAAATGATTGAATCGGAACAATGCCTTCAAAGTTTTTGGAACCATGTCCTTTTGTCTTCTTTCTTTATATATAACGAGTGGAAAGAAGTTGGGGCGGCAATACAAGTGTTGATTAAAAATCTTATTAATTTGTAGGAATATGCCCCAAGAAAGAAAGGGGCATTTTTTTATGAAATCGGGAAATATTGAACAATTTAAAGAACTTTCACAGTTTCGGGATTTGAAGGATTTCAATAATCATTTTGAACAGTGGATGACAGATTTGAAGGATCAGTTTACGAAAAGTGAAACGATCGCATTAAAGAGGCTTGTACGCTTTTCTGCAAAGATTCCTGGCGTTTGCAATGCGAAGATTCAATCAATTGTATCAGCTACCCATAAACATTCTGAAATGGGTGGGATTAGCCGTTCAACATTTGAACGTATGTTAAGAAAAGCGAAAAAGTTTGGCTTAATTCACATCATTCATACTCAGTCCAAAAATGGCAGACAAGGTCACAGTGTTTATGTCTTTCAAAAATACCCAACAAAGCAAGAAACGGAACCTATTTTAAATGAAGCAGCTGAAGCAGGATCAATTGACGCACCTAATAAGAAACCATCAAAGAATAAAACTATCAATCTAAAAAATAAACGTACAATGGCGTTAAACTCTTCATTCGTCAGTAATAAAATCCCTTCTTCGTTTACGAACCTTGTGAAATGCTTCTACGATGATGCTTGGACGATCGAGGAATTTTACAAGGTTGTTCATGTAAGCACTCGATGCCTTTCTTATTACACTGAAGAGGACAAGCTTGAATTGGCTGTTAAAGCATTCAAACAGCTAGTTCGGAACATGAAACTTAAGAAGACAAAAATTAAAAACGTTTTCGGTTATTATTGGGGGATTTGCAACAAAATGTTGGATGAGGAGTATTTTGAAATTCTTAATTATACTTAGAAGGCGATGACATTCTAAATTTTAGATATATGAGCTGTCGTTTCGAAAAATGAGCCTTTATTTGAAGATATGAGTCTTTATTTCGAAAAATGAGCCCTTATATGAATTTATGAGCCGTCATTCCAAAAAATGAGCCTTTAATACTATGAAATTTTTGAACTATTTTATCTTTTTCATCGCTTTTAAATTGACATTATAAAAACAATGTAAAATAATAACACCCAAAAGGGGTGTTTATGATGAAAGGTTCATTTGAACATTGGTTTCAAAAAGATAAAGTTGGACAAGCAACGCCATTAGCGTTCGATCATATTAACGGAAATCGCGATTCTGTAAATCAAAAGGATGTCCTTTTGTTAGGGATTGACTATCAAAATGATTTTTTAGAAAACGGCAGCCTTCCCGTTCCAAATTCTTTTTCAGATGTAACGAATTTTGCACGGTTCATTTACGAAAACGCTGATGCGATTGATGATATCTACATGAGCTTAGATACACATGCCACAAATCAAATCTTTCATCCGACATGGTGGATAAATTCACAAGGAGAACATCCGAAACCGTTTACAATCATCACAAGTAAAGACATAGATGATGGTATTTGGAAACCTGTTTTTTTTGAAAAAGAAAGTATTGAGTATTTAAAAGGTTTAGAATCAGCTGGTAAAAAACAATTAATGATATGGCCATTTCATTGCCTCCAAGGTACATTTGGTTCATCAATAGAACCCCAATTATCAAATGTCTTATTGGCTTATTCTTTATACAAAGGACGAAATGTTCGATATATAGTAAAAGGACTTAATCCAATTACAGAAATGTACGGTATTATTAAACCAGAATACTCGAACGAAGATTCATCGAATGCTCAGCTCATTCAAGAATTATCTGAATACAAACGGATTGTTATTGGCGGAGAAGCTAAATCACATTGCGTGTTAGAATCTGTTAAACAAATTGTTGAAGGATTCGAATCGATCAATCATAAAGACTATACCTTATTTATTTTAGAAGACTGCACAACTTCTATCCCAGGATTTGAAGAAGGAACCGATAAAGAATATCGACAATTAGCTGAAAAGTACCCAATTATTTTGACGGATTCTTCCTTAAAACTTTAAACGAAAAAACATTCACATCAAAAGTCCAACTTGACAATTGTGATTAATAATGGTAAATTTAAGTCAGCCTTTGCAACTGTTTAGATTTTTGCAATAAACTTATTCAATTTTCCAAACGATTGGATGAGTAATGTAAGGAAAGCTATACGTTGTAAATAGGTTAAAAATTAACACAAGGCTTTTTTGAAAGCTAATAGGAGGATTTTTTTTAATGAAAAACGGTAAAGTAAAATGGTTTAACTCTGAAAAAGGTTTCGGATTCATCGAAGCAGAAGACGGAAACGACGTATTCGTACATTACTCTGCAATCCAATCTGAAGGTTTCAAAACATTAGAAGAAGGCCAAGAAGTATCTTTCGAAGTAGTTGAAGGTGCTCGCGGTCCTCAAGCATCAAACGTAGTAAAAAGATAATGACAACTGAACTTAACAGCTCAGCCATTTTGGTTGGGCTGTTTTATTTTTTGTTGAAAAGGGGCGGAACTGCGCCAACAAAAATAATTTTTAGCAAAATACAGTTTAGCTTTGTAAATTTTTTGAGCTTGGCTCCGCTCACACCGTCTTATTAGTTTAAAAAAACGCAACTTTGGGGTATATGTTTCCATTTTTGTTTGTTATTATATAAGAACAAATGTTCTTTTTGCTGTTGCAGTCTTATCTTCTTTCCTTTTGCTATAATAATAACATTGATAAAAGAGAGAATGAGAGGTGGCAGTTTTGAAATTTATACATACAGCAGATTGGCATTTAGGGAAATTAGTCCATGGCGTATATATGACAGAAGACCAGCGTGAGGTGCTCCGCCAGTTTGTAGAGCTTGTGGAAGAGGAAAAACCTGATGCAGTTGTTATTGCGGGAGATCTTTATGACCGTTCTGTCCCTCCCACAAGCGCAGTAGAGCTTTTAGATGAAATATTGTTCAAAATAAATGTTGAATTGAAAACACCGATTGTGGCTGTTGCAGGGAATCATGACAGTGCAGAAAGGCTGTCTTTTGGAAGCTCCTGGTACCGGAAAAGCCAATTTTACTTGACAGGGAAACTAACGAATGATTTTAAGCCAATCCATATTAATGGTGTAAATTTCTACCTTGCTCCCTATTCTGAGCCTGGTATGGTGAGGCAGCTCCTCGAAGATGACACAATTCATTCCCACCACGATGCAATGAAGGCATTGATCGGCAAAATGGAAGAGACGCTGAATCCAAATGAACCAAATGTTTTTGTTGGACATGCTTTTGTATTAGGAGGAAAAACGTCTGATTCGGAACGAGCTTTGTCGGTCGGAGGTTCAGGATGTGTCGGAGCTGAATTGTTTGAACCTTTTTCATATACTGCTCTTGGCCACCTTCATAGTCCCGATGCGCTTAACCACGAAAAAATAAAATATTCCGGGTCACTTCTCAAATATTCATTTTCCGAAGCCAGCCAAAACAAGTCTATATCTATCATTGAAATGGAAGGAAACGGATCTTTTACAATCCGCTATAAATCACTCAAGCCTAAGAAGGATCTGAGAGAAATTGAAGGGTACCTGGAGGAGCTGCTTGATCCGGCATTTTATGAGAAACAATCTTGCAATGACTATCTGAAAGTCACTTTGCTTGATGAAGGTGCTCTCATCGATCCAATCAATAAGCTGCGCCAAATCTACCCAAATGTTCTCCATCTTGAAAGAAAATTAGATATAACTGACGCGAAAACTAAAAAATCGTTTATTTCAATGAGAGAAGAGAAAAAATCAGAACTTGATTTGTTTGCACAATTTTATCAGGAGATGACGACTTCAGAGTTTACGCCGGACAAAAAAGAGATCATGGCGAGCGTAATTGAAAAAGTGCTTAAAGAGGAGGCAGTACGATGAGGCCTTTAAAGCTAACAATGCAAGCGTTTGGCCCTTATGCCGGAAGGGAAACGATCGATTTTACAGTTTTAGGAAATCGGACGATGTTTGTCATTTCAGGAAAAACCGGAGCAGGAAAAACGACCATCTTTGATGGAATCAGTTACGCTATCTACGGAAAAGCGAGCGGGGAAGACCGAAACGGTCCAGAACTCAGAAGCCAGTTTGCAAAAGATGATGTTTTAACAGAAGTTTCGCTCGAATTTTCCTTAAGGCAAAAAACATATTATATTATCCGTTCACCTCAGCAAGAAAAAAGAAAGGAGCGGGGTGAAGGGTATACAACGATTGGCGCAAAAGCCGAATTATATGTTTACAATGAAAAAGGCGAAAAACAGCTGATTGCTTCAAATATCCGAGAAGTTGATGAAAAAATAAAGGAGATCATGCAGATTGACTCAAACCAGTTCCGGCAAATTGTTATGATCCCACAAGGAGAATTCCGGAAGCTGCTTACATCTGACAGCAAAGAAAAAGAAGTGATTCTTCAGCGATTGTTTCATACGGAAATTTATAAAAAAATCGAAGAAAAATTGAAAGAAGAAGCGGTTGAGCTGAGAAACAAAGTGGAAGATCGCATTTTACAGCGTGAACGTGCTCTTCGATCGATTCATGCAGTTAACATCCAGGAGTTAAAAGAGTATGTCGAAGCTGACAACGTGAATGACACACTGATAATCCCATTATTGACTGATGAGATCAAAATGATGGGCGAAACTCTCGAGCGTTTGGCAAAAGAAGACAAGGAAAAACAAGCAGAACGAGACAAGCTTCAGCAGAAAATTTATGAGGCTCAAACGATTGCTAAACAACTTCAAACGTTAGAGGATGTAAAAGCACGAATGAATGAATTGGAAGCTCAAAAAAAGCTGTTTGAAAAAAAAGAGAAGGAAATAACGCTTGCCTTGAAAGCAGCTTTGCTTTCCCAGCAGGAGCAGCTTTGCCATAGATTAAAAAACGATTTGGACCAACTCGAACAAGAGGCGGAGAAAATCCATTTGAAATTGCAGTCTATCGCTAAAGAACTAACTGCGAAAGAAGCAGAACTCCAAACGGAAATAGAACGTGAACAAGAACGACAAGATGCTATCAATCTTTTCAATCACCTGAAACATATCGAAAAAGATGTCCGCACGTTTTCCGTTATTGAGAAGGAAGCAAATCGATTGAAATTTCTTTTGGATCAAGCAAAAAAGGAGAAGCAAACAGCAGAAAGCCTTCTAGTAAAGATCGAAGAACAGAGCAGAAATTTGAAACTAGAAAAACAGGATTATGAAAAAAATCAGCTTCTCTATTTTGAAAATGAAAGAAAACTTGAAAAGCTGGAGGCAGTTTGGAATCGGCTGAATAAGTATGAACAACTATTAAATCGTTATGAAAAATCAGTTTCGTTGCTGAAGGAAAAAAATGCGGCGTATGAACATGCAAATGCCAGATATCAAGATGCAAAAGCCTTGACCGAGTTTTTAGAGGAAAAATGGCTGCATGGCCAAGCGGCAGTACTAGCCGGACAACTTGCTCCAGGAAAAGCTTGTCCAGTTTGCGGATCCGAACATCATCCGAACCCGGCTGCATCCATTCAAAATGACATACCGGAAGAATCAGATATAAAGGAAGCAAAAAAGCAGGCACTTTTGCTTGAAAAAGAAAAATCAACTGCTGAGTCGGCTTTGTTTGAAATGAAATCACAAGTTCATTCATTAGAACAATCGGTTCAGGAACAACTTTCAGAAATTATTCTGGAAATCCCGGACTTTCAGAGTGAAGAGTTGGAAGCAGTGAAACAATCAATCGAATCGGAAAGAAAGAACCTGACTGAAAGCCAGCTTCGCCTTAAAGAGCAAAAGCAAAAGCTTGAACAAATAATCGCTGAACTGGAACAGTGTGAAGAAAAGAAGGCAAACATCCAAACGGAGATTCAAGAGCTTTCAGCAAAGGTTCATGAGTTGACCATTCAATTTACAGAGAAGAAAACGAATCTTTCAAGGCTGATGGAAAGCATTCCTGACCATCTTCGATCAGAAGAGAAGTTTGAAACAGAGCTTCAACGAGCATTGAACCGGAGAGACGAATTACAAAAAAAGCTGGAACAAGCACAACAACAGTTTCAGAATACAAAGGAAAAGTATGCTACGGAAAACGCGCGCTTTGAAACAGTGAAAAAGCAAATGGCTGAAACAGAGAAAAAATTGGCTGCTGAAAAAGAATCTTTTAAAAACAACATGATTGGACAAGGGTTTCCCACTTATAAGGAGTATAGCGAGGCGAAAAGAACGGAAACCGAAATCAAGAAGCTGGAGCTTGAAGTTCGAAAGTACTGGGAAGAGTACAGGTCTGTCAACGATCGCTACGTTGAACTGTCAGACATGTTAAAGGACGTAAAAGAACCTGATTTAGACGGTTTGTTAAATGAATTGCATCAAATAAACGACCAAATAAAAGAATTACAAGAACGATATACGAATCTTTTCATGAAAAAGCGGGATAATGAAGAAATATTGAAAAAAGTGACAAATATCAACGAGGAAATAAAAGTCCTTGAAGAACGGTATAAAATCATAGGACACTTATATGATATTTCGCGGGGACAAAATACATACCGGATTACATTTGAAAGGTATGTATTGGCGGCCTTTTTAGATGATATTTTAAGAGAAGCAAACATTCGCCTAGCCAAAATGACGAGCGGCCGCTATCAGCTCCTAAGGAAAACGGATCGTTCAAAAGGAAATGTTCAAAGCGGGCTTGAACTCCTTGTTTTTGACCAGTATACAGGTCGGGAACGCCATGTGAAAACACTTTCAGGAGGAGAAAGTTTTAAGGCCGCTCTTTCACTTGCACTTGGTCTCGCTGATGTTGTTCAAACGTATGCCGGAGGAGTTTCATTAGAAACAATGTTTATTGATGAAGGATTTGGAATGCTTGATCCCGAATCTTTAGATCAGGCAATTGAGGCCTTGATCGATATCCAGAACAGCGGCCGGCTTGTCGGAATCATTTCCCATGTCCCCGAACTGAAAGAGCGGATCGATGCAAGACTGGAAGTCATCGCTACCCAAAGCGGAAGCACAACCGAATTTCAGTTTGTCAATTAAGTAAACATACATGGGCACGCAAATTCAACAGATCAAGCGTGCTCTGTTTTTCTATTTCGAGTGTGGACATTGAATGCAGAGGTGATAAAATGTGTAAAAACATTGCTCTATCCTGGAGCGGAGGAAAAGATGGATGCATGGCGTTTGACAAGCTTGTAAAGAAAGGCTATAAAATCGCTTGTTTCGTTACGACGGTTCCGAAAGAAATGAGGCGGACGTTTGCACACGGGGAAAAAACGGAATTAATTACACTCCAAGGGGAAGCTTTGAATGTCCCTGTTCATTTTATAGAATGCACTTTTGAAAGTTATACCGAAAGTTTCATAGAATCTTTAAAAATACTAAAAACGAAGTATAATTTAGAAGTAATTGCATTTGGTGATCTTTATTTGGATGAACACCGCGAGTGGGGAGAAAAGACAGCGCAATTAAGCGGTTTAGAGGCGATGTTTCCGTTATGGATGAAACAATCGAAAGCGCTCAAAGCTTTAGAAGCATTTGTAAGATCAGGCTATAAAGCTAAGGTTATAAGAGTGAGAAAAGATATGCTGGAAGAATCATGGCTTGGAAGAGAAGTAAATGACCAGTTTCTTCATGACATCGTGAAGAAAAATGTTTGCCCGATGGGGGAAGCTGGTGAATATCATACCTTTGTCTATGATGGTCCATTATTTAAGAAAAAAATCAAAGTTCACGATGGAAAAGTCATTTCTCATGAACATTCGAAAAGGCTTGAATTAGAAGACGGGGTCTTAATTGATAAATATTGAATGCAAGCATACTTGTGAAAAAGGAGGTGTAATCGTAAATGAAATGGCTGTTTTCATTTCTTGCACTGCTTGGGGGGTGCGCAATCGGCTTACAGGCTGTTATTAATGGCGGACTGGGAAAAAAAGTCGGTGCCGTTGAAGGGGCATTCATTTCTTTTGTCATCGGTGCCCTCGCATTATTTTTTGTTGTTATATTTTTTGGAAAAGGAAATATTTCTGCTGTCTCTCATGTTCCAAAATGGCAGCTGATCGGCGGTTTACTTGGTGCTTCATATGTGTTTATCATGGTTCTTGTTGTTCCAAAAATAGGTGTGACGCCCACTTTGATTACTGTCATAGCAGGACAGCTGCTAATGGGTGCGATCATTGATCATTTCGGGCTGCTAGGTGGAAAGATTGTGCCGCTTGATTTAAAAAAAATACTCGCAATTGTTATGCTTTTCGGAGCATTGTTTTTGTTTCATAAAAAATAAAATAGATTTTGTTAAGATAGCTCATAAAACAAATAAAGTGGCTCATAAAAGTTCCAAAGCAGCTCAAAAAAGATATAAAGGGGCTAAAAACCTCAAGAACAAAAAATCTTTTATTGACAAGAACGAAAAACTTCCTACATTATTTTAAAATTGATTATAATGTAAAGGATTTTATTGTTTTTAGGGGGACAAGCATGAATATAAAAAAAGTTGGGATTGATGCCGGTGGTTCATTAGTGAAAATCGCTTATGAAGATAGCGGTGTCTTTCATTACAAAAAATATCCGATTAGGGAGCTTACATCAGCTCTTGAATGGATAAAAATGGTTGCGCCAAATGCAAAAGTAGCTTTAACAGGTGGAAAAGCTGCTTTTATGAAGGATCAATTTTTCCCTGAAGGCAAGATTTTTCCCGAATTCGATTCAACTTGTGAGGGAGCCATGTTTTTATTAAAAGAGGCTAAAATCGATACTACTAAGAAATTGGTAATTGTAAATATTGGAACGGGAACTTCATGGTTTGTCGCAGAAAATAACAATTACACGCGGATTTTTGGGAGTGGAATCGGCGGCGGAACATTGATGGGACTTGGTGCTTTGCTCACAGGTGAAACGGATTTTATCAAACTGGTTGAATTAGCGTCTAAGGGAAATAAAGGGAATGTTGATTTATTAGTCAAAGATATTTATTATCCGCAGGAACCGCCAATTGACGGAAACTTAACCGCCAGCAATTTTGCGAAGGGAGTTATCAATCCTAATAGTTCAAAAGAGGACAAGGCTGCTGCTGTGATAAATATGATCGGGGAAACCCTTGTTTTGCTTAGTATGCAAGCAGTAACAGCTTTTCATGCTGATAGACTTGTTTATATCGGGAGCACACTTGCCGGGAATGAACCGCTTAAACAGTGCCTTTCTTCCTACAAAAAGATGGTGGGAATTGATCATGTGTTTTTAGATCATGGAGAATATTGCGGTGCTCTCGGTGCTCTGCTCCTTTTGTAAATTCTTTTGTTCGAAAACTATTAGAAATAATGAAGAAGGTGGCACCGTTGAATAAAAGGTTTTTTACAATTGGAATGGCAGGGCATATCGACCACGGGAAAACTTCATTAACGAAAGCTCTTACAAATGTTGACACTGACCGGCTGAAAGAGGAAAAAGAGCGGCAAATATCAATTGAACTTGGCTATGCACCTTTATACGATGATGGAGAAATTCAGATATCCGTTATAGATGTTCCTGGACACGAGCGTTTCATCCGTCAGATGATTGCCGGAGTTGCCGGGATTGATCTTGTTGTCCTTGTTGTTGCTGCTGATGAAGGCGTCATGCCGCAAACTCGGGAGCATCTGGAAATCCTTGGCTTTCTCGGAATCAAGTGCGGGATTGTTGCCATTACCAAAATTGACCGGGTTGAGGAAGAATTTATTGAACTTGTCAAAGATGATATTTTACAAGAGTTAATAGGAACGGTTTTTGAACATTCTCCGTTTGTATTGGTTGATAGTTTATCGAAAAAAGGGATTGATGAGTTAAAACACTTGATTATTAAAATGTTAAAAGGTATGGAACCCAGGGATGCAAATGGTCCTTTTCGCCTTCCTATTGACCAGGTTTTTACCGTGAAAGGACAGGGAACGGTTGTAAGAGGGACGGTTTATGAAGGCACTGTTGAGGAAGGACAGCCTTTAATAATTTTGCCAAAGGGAATTGAAGTTCGCGCACGCCAGATTCAAGTGCATTACCAGCCTGCTGAAAGAGCATTTGCAGGGCAGCGTGCGGCCATTAACCTTTCCGGGGTCTCAAAGGAAGAATTAGAACGGGGTGATGTTCTTGTATCATCTGAGCATTTCACTGTGACAAAAACGATCGATGTGGCGATTCGAATTGTTGATGATCTTAAATATGAAGTGAAGCAAAGAATGCCGATCAAATGCCACATAGGTACGGCTGAAGTAATGGGACGAATCATTTTCTTTGACCGCAACGAGTTAAAGGAGGAAAACGGTGAAGTTCTTTGTCAACTCCGACTTGATGAAGAGATTGTTGCGAAACGGGGAGACCGGTTTATTTTAAGGCGTCCGAGTCCGCAGGAAACAATCGGCGGAGGCTGGGTCATTGATCCAAATGGGAAAAAGCATCGGTTTGGCATGAAAACAATTGAAGAGCTTGAAAAGAAAAAAGAAGGAACTCCTAAAGAACGAGTTACAAAAGTTTTAACCGAAGAAATAAGTGCTGGGTTCAAGGAGCTTATGAAGAAAACTTCTCTTGATGAAGAAACGTTAAAACATGTGCTGGAAGACAAATCATTTGTCTTTTATAACGGAAAAGAATATACGTTAGCATCAATTGTAAATGCAGTTGAAGAAGAAATTTACAGCCATTTGAAAGAATTTCATGCGGCTTCTCCGATGAAGCAAGGGTTAAATAAAGCTCAATTACTTCAAATGCTGCAAAAAACGTACCCTCGTACATTAATTGAGCATGTTTTGGAAAAAGGAGTTGAAAGTGGAGTGTTTGGCCGCCGCGAGCAATTTGTATTTCTCGGTGAGTTTTTGCCTCATGTACCGGAAAACTGGCAAAAACGAGTAGAGACTATGCTTGATGAATTAAAAACAGATGGCTTAAAGGTTCGTTATTTAACTGATTATATTGCGGATGCCGGCATTCCTGACAACTTGGTTGATGACTTGAAAAAGTATTTGGAGGAACAGGGATTTGTTGTACGGCTCAATGATCAGTACTATTGGCATAGCGATCATTTCAAAGAAGCATTTAAAAGGTTGAAAGAACACACCGGAACACAATTTGAAATAGGTGATGCGAAAAAAGCATTGAATTTATCGCGGAAATATATGATTCCATTTCTTGAGCGCCTCGATGCACTCGGACTTACAAAACGAGTAGAAAACAAACGAATTTGGCAGTAGGAAGGGGTCTGGCCCTAAAGTGATGCGGGCCTGCACCTCACCCGTATTAAATGCGTTTTCCTTGACTTTCATTTTCTGTTGAAACTATAATGGTTACATCAAGAAGGGGAATGAGTGATCATAGTTGCTTTCATATTTTTTTCATATGGTTGTAACTAAATGTGTTACATCTAAACCCTGTTGAGAAATTTGTTAGAAGGGAAGATCAACTATGTCAATTGTTGTGACTGGGGCTACCGGCATTTTAGGAGGTCTGGTTATTGAACACTTACTTAAAAATGTACCTGCAAATGAAATCATTGCAAGTGTTCGCAATGTGGAAAAAGCTTCAAATCTTGCCGAACTTGGAGTGGAAGTTCGTTATGGTGATTATTTAGATATGGCGTCGATGAAAAAATCTTTTGAGGGAGCTAAAAAGGTGCTGTTTATCTCTAGCCCGGATACTGATAATACACTTCGTGTGCGTCAGCATGCAAATGTCGTTCAAGCAGCAAGAGATGCAGGGGTTAAACATATTGCTTATACAGGTTATGCATTTGGTGAAGAATCTCAAGTGTCTCTTGCACACGTCCATATGGCTACGGAATATGCAATTCGGACCACGAACATTCCTTATACGTTCCTGCGAAACTCTTTATATACAGAAGTCTTTGTAAATCCTGGGCTCAATGCAGCAATAGAAAGCGGAGAATTAATTACAAATACTGGAAACGGTGTCCTTAATACAGTGACACGCAAAGATCTTGCATTGGCCGCTGCAACTGTTCTTACTGAGGAAGGTCATGAAAACAAATCATATAATCTTGTGAACCCACAACCTTGGAGCTTCAATGAACTTGCACAAGTTATCACTGAAGTTACTGGCAAGAAGGTTGTGCATCGATCAGTTACATTTGATGAGATGAAGGAGTACCTTGTAAAGGCCGGGCTGCCAGAACCAGTCGCTGAGTTTTCTGCAGAAATCTATCAGGCTGTATCCGAAGGTGAGACCTCCAAAACGTCAGAAGATCTGACTAAACTAATTGGAACACCGACTCCGCTTAAAGAGGTTGTGAAACAAACCTTTCAAGGATAAAATAGCAATAGTTGTTTAAAAGAGGCTGACTCAGATGCAAAGGTCAGACCCCTTCAATAATAACTTCGTTCTATCTGTTGTTAATATTGGAGGGAGTCAGACCCTTATGAGTCAGCCCCATTCATGAAAGGTATTTCTGCACTCAAAAAAGTTTATTCTCATTCAGAAAGTAGGAAATACGCTATGAGATTAAGTATTTTAGACCAATCCCCAATTTCTTCAGGAACAACACCCGCACAAGCATTGCATGAATCAATGAAACTTGCGCAAATTGGAGAAAAATTAGGATATACTCGTTACTGGATTGCTGAGCACCATGATCTCCCTGCACTTGCTTGTTCAGCCCCTGAAGTCATGTTAGGATACATTGGTGCAAACACAGAAAAAATTCGTATTGGAGCTGGTGCGGTTTTACTCCCACATTATAAGCCTTATAAAATTGCCGAAACTTTTAATATGCTTGCAACCTTATTTCCGAATCGTATTGATTTAGGAATTGGCAGAGCTCCAGGAGGGTCTGCTGAAGCAACCATGGCTCTTTCAGATAATTTTTTGGAACAAGTTCGGAAAATGCCTGATTCTTTCAATGATCTTCTCCATTTCTTAAATAATGATTTTTCTTCTGATCATATGTATTCAAAAATTTCTGCTTCCCCGGTACCCGAGATCTCCCCTGAACCATGGATTCTCGGAACGAGTGAAAAAAGTGCGATTCTTGCGGCGGAAACCGGCACTGCATATGCATTCGGACACTTTATGAGTGATAAAGAAGGAACGAGTATTGTGAAAAACTATATCAAAAATTTTAAAGCAAATGGCAGGTTGCAACGACCTAAATCAATTGTTGCTGTTTCCGCTATTTGTTCTGAAACAACAGAAAGAGCAAAGGAACTTGCCTTAAGTAATCTCTTGTGGGAAATACAACTTGAAAAAGGAGAAGGAAGAAAAGGGGTACCCTCAGTAGAGGAAGCCAAACAGTACTCATATAATAGCGATGACAAATTGAAGATAAAAAATTTGCGAAACAAAATGGTGATCGGTAATCCGCGTGAAGTGAAAGAACAGCTTTTTGAATTACAAACATCATATGAAGCGGACGAAATCATGATTATTACCATTACACATAGGTATGAAGATCGAATTCAATCTTATGAACTTATTGCAAATGAAGTTCTATCAGATATATGAGGCATTTTTCAGATTTATGAGCTGTTATTCTGAAATATATGCCTTCATTCCAATAAATGAGCGGATATTTAGAAATATGAGCCTTCGTTCCAATAAATGAGCCGTTATTCAGATAAATATGTCTTCAATCCGATATATGATGCTTCAGAAAAAACTCCGCTTTTTTTATGTAAATAAAAAGGAAAGACCCGAAAAATTTCACGGTCTTTCCTTTTTTCATCATGCCTACTCAAGATTAGCATGTCTTCCGTACATTGTTTTTGTATCCAAGCCCTTTTTCTCCATGAATCTCAAAATGACAGCATCATAGAACAATAATAAGGTTTGTTCAAAAAGAGATCCCATTGGTTGGATGGTTTCTCTAGCTTCTGATTTATCTTTAGGCGAACCTGGCATTTTAATAACGATATCCGCTAATTGCCCAATTGTTGATTCAGGGTTGATCGTTACAGCCGCGATGGTTCCGCCAATGCTTTTTGCTTTTTGAGCCATGGAAACGAGACTTTTTGTTTCTCCTGAGCCGGATCCAATGATTAAGATGTCTTCTTTTTCATAGTTAGGTGTTACGGTTTCGCCAACGACATAGGCATCAATACCCATGTGCATCATTCGCATTGCGAAGGATTTAGCCATAAAACCGGATCTTCCTGCACCGGCTACAAAAACTTTCTTTGATTGAAGGATTCCGTTAACCAGTGCTTCGGCTTCTTCATCGGCGATTTGGTTAACCGAACTATTTAATTCTTTTACAATTTCAGCTAAAAATTCAGTTGTCAGCATGCTGATCATAACCCTTGTTTAACTAATTTATTAATTTTTTCAGCTGCTGCTTTTTTATCAGTTTGGTTAGCAATACCGCCGCCAACAATGACAAGATCCGGTTCTGCTTTGATAACTTCAGGTAATGTTTCTAATTTGATTCCGCCCGCAATAGCAGTTTTTGCATTTTTCACGACAGCTTTAATTCTCTTAAGATCATCTAATGGGTTTTTACCTACTGCTTGAAGATCGTATCCAGCGTGCACGCAAATGTAGTCTACGCCCATTTCATCCACTTGTTTTGCACGCTCTTCTAAATTTTTAACTGCGATCATGTCAACAAGGATTTTTTTGCCAAGTTTTTTCGCTTCTTCTACAGCACCTTTAATTGATACATCTTCAGCTGCTGCAAGAATTGTTACGATATCAGCGCCATGCTCAGCTGCTTTCGCAACTTCATATGCTGCAGCATCCATAGTTTTCATGTCAGCTAAAACTTGTAAATGAGGGAATGCGTCTTTAACTGCTTTTACAGCTTGAAGACCCCAAATTTTAATAACCGGAGTACCGATTTCTACGATATCGACATACTCCTGAACCTCAGCTACTACTTGTTTTGCTTCTTCAATGTTTACCAAATCTAGAGCTAATTGAAGTTCCATAAATTATACACTCCTTTTCGAAATTTTTAGTTTTTTTTTGTTACACTTATGTAACTTTTAATGTACAAGCAAGTGAGTATTATATACCTTCTTTTGCCTGTACACTGTTAATATACTATCTATCAATTTTTTTAAAAAGTACGCACTTTATTAACACATAGTATAAAAAGTATACTATAAGAAAAATTTATCTATGGGAAATGTGATCAAAAACTGGAAAGTTTAAAGGGAAAGAAATAAAAATGACGGCGAAAAATTACATATATATTAAGAAATGAATATCCTTACGTATCCATGGCCAGAATCATTTGTCAATGTTGCTGTCCAGGTCTTTTTGTTTATTTATAGTATATTTTTCAACACTATATATACTTTATGTAACTATAAGATTAATAAGTGCGTACTTACAAAAGGAAGTTATACATATTATACTAATATTTGCCGCAACAAATGATTATGTGGAGGTATGAAAAGTGGATTCGATGACCTTTGTCTTGTTTGGTGCGTCAGGGGATCTAGCTAAAAGGAAAATCTACCCTGCTTTGTATAATTTATTTCTGGATCAAAAAATGCCACAATCATTTTCCGTTATTGGTCTAGGGCGAAGAGATTGGTCGGATAATGAATATCAGATGCGCGTAGAGCAATCATTAAAAACTTTTTCTAGACGTTTTGTCATTGATTCAATCAAAATGAAAGAATTTTTAAGTGCATTTCGTTTCTTTCGATTGGATGTTAATAATGAAGAAGGGTTTAGAGATTTGTTTGAGTTCGTCAAAAAACGTGAAGAAGAATTGAATATCCCGGAAAATCGAATGTTCTACCTTTCTGTTGCACCTGAATTTATCGGTGTGATTGCTTCAAACATCAAAAAAAGCGGATTAGGCACCACAAAAGGGTGGAAACGTCTTGTTATTGAAAAACCGTTCGGGAATGATTTGAAATCTGCCCAAGAATTAAACGAAAGCCTAAGAAACGTGTTTGAAGAAGATGAAATTTATCGGATTGACCACTATCTTGGAAAACCGATGGTGCAAAACTTGGAAGCATTGGAATTTGCCAACCCTGTGCTTCAAGCAATTTGGAACAACCAATACATTGCCAATGTACAAATTACAGCCAGTGAAACGGTCGGGGTCGAAGAAAGAGCAGGTTATTATGACCAAGCTGGTGCAATTCGCGATATGTTTCAAAATCACATGCTGCAGTTGTTGATGATGACGGCCATGAAAATGCCTGAACGAATCAGTTCAAAAGACATCAGAAATGAGAAGATAAAGGTCATGGAATATCTTCGGCCATTGCTGAAAGAAGACGTTGCCAAGCATGTAGTTCGCGGTCAATATGGTCCGGGGGAAATCAATGGTGAACCGGTTGTTGGATACAGAGAAGAACCAGGAGTCGATGCTTCTTCAACGACCGATACTTTTGTGGCTGCCCGATTATGGATTGATGTTCCTTTTTGGAGCGGGGTGCCATTCTATATCCGTACGGGAAAAAGAATGAGGGAAAAGTGTACAAAAATAGTGATTGAATTCAAAAATCCATTAAAGGATTTATATATTACTGATAATATGAAAACGGTTCCAAATCTTTTGGTAATTGAGATCAATCCGAACGAAAGGGTTTCTTTCCAATTAAATAGCAAGAATCCAATAGACGGAAAGATCGAGCCCGTTCACGTCAACTTCTCAGCCAGCCAAAAAGATGCCCCAGAAGCCTATGAGATTTTACTATACGATGCGTTGCGAGGCGACTCAACATATTTTGCTCATTGGAAAGAAGTTGAATTATCATGGAAGTGGGTTCAGCCAATTTTAGAAGCATTTGAAGAGAATATCCTCCCTCTCCATCACTATACCTCAGGTTCGATGGGACCGGAGGCTTCACATAAATTATTGGAAGAGGACGGATTTAATTGGTGGTAGAAAAAATCAATAAACTTTTAATATGAAAGAATCCTCGTTTAATCGAGGATTTTTTTATTTAAAATAATAATATTATGTAAACTAAACTTATAGGAAAGTAAATCGTGATCCAATCTTTTTCTGAGTAAATGAAGTTCAGCTGAGCATAATAAATGTGGAAATAGGTATCCACTTTACGAATTCAGGTGATGAATGTTGATGTTTTGGAAAAATCGTACAACTGGAAACGGTCAAAAGAATAAAAAACATCTTCACAAGATGAAACATACAGCTGTAACGACAGAAGCTCTAGAAAACTTGCTAGCCAACATGAATGATGCAGAAATCATTGAACGGCAAAACGCGAAAGGCCAGAAGGCGACAATTGCATATATTAAAACGCTGATTGATCAAGAGCGACTAAATGAAACTGTGATTGAACCGTTAATGCGCGGGTATAATGATACGGTTATTGAATGTATAGCAGCCTCTAAAATATTGCAAATTTCCACTTTAGAGGAGGCACAAAAACAACTGATGTTTGGGTCCATTCTTATAAAAGATTCTTTACATAATCAATGGTGGGCTGTTCTTCTTGGAAATCCATTGAGCCGTGCCATCGAAACATCTGAACAGGAAACCATTCTATATGGAGCAAAAGACAGCTTCAGTGAACAATTAGAGCAGAATATTACATTAATTCGCAGGCGTCTTCCTATAACTGAACTGAAAGCGGAGAAATTTACAGTCGGTTCTTTAAGTGAAACAATGGTTGTTCTTATGTACATTGAAGGACTGACCAATCCTGAATATATATCCATAGCAAAAAAGAAAATCTCCGAAATTAATTATGATGTTTTTTTTGATTCTTCCCAAGTTGCCGCATTTATGGAAGATCATCATCATAGTGTATTTCCGCAGTTTCAACATACCGATCGCCCGGATGTTTGTGCTGCTTTATTGGGTCTAGGAAAAATTACTATTTTGGTAGGCAATACTCCATTTGCGTTAATTGCACCAATTACATTGTTTCATCTTTTTCAATCTCCTGAGGATTATATTAACCGCTGGCTTGTTGCAAGTTTTTTGCGTTTCATTCGGTATGTCAGCTTTTTTCTTTCTGTGGTGTTGATCCCGATTTATGTTGCGGCAACGACACATCATTATCAGGTAATGCCGCTGCAAGTTCTTTCTGTTTTAGTGGAATCGAGAAGTAAATTGCCTTTTAGTCCATTTTGGGAAGCGTTTTTTATGTTAATTACGATCGAAATTATTAAAGAAGCAAGTCTTAGAATGCCATCTAAATCAAGTCAAACATTGGGAATGATTGGCGGCATCGTGATAGGACAAGCCGCGGTTGAAGCCGGTTTCGCCAGCAAATTGTTAATTGTGCTGATGGGTATATCGGCCATTGTTTCGTTTTTGGTACCAAACTATTTAATGACGAAAGCAAACACGTTAATTCAATTTGCTTTTCTTCTGCTTTCATCTTTGTTTGGGGTTCCCGGCATCGCTCTTGGGATGATTGTCATTCTTGCACATCTGAATGGGCTGACTTCACTGAAACAACCTTATTTTGCACCGGTAGCCCCATTTTACTGGAAGGATTGGATCGATCTTTTCATTCGCGGTCCAATAACTTGGATGAAAAGCCGGCCTGAGCATTTACATCCCTTGCAAAAATGGCGATACGGCCGAAGGAGATGACGGAATGAAAGCACTTTTATTATTTGATCATACGTCAACCTATGATGGCATTTATGTAATGTTCATGGTGAACCGCATGCAAATGCTTTACTTTTTTATCATCATGCCATTGTATTTGGCGGATTCGTCTATGATTTGGGGCATTCTTGCCATAGGGTTTTTATCTCAGATGATTCTCATTATGTTATCCAAATGGTTGGCTTCAAATTTTTCCACAAAGGTTATAAAGGTTTTGTACAGCTCTTTGGAGAGCGAATGGTTCGTTTTTTTGCCTTTGCCGGACTTTTTTTCATTTTAATCAAAATAACCGTTATCACACTCGGGTATGCGGAAATGGTTCACCAAATTATATACCCTTCGATGAATCCAACTTGGATGATTATTTTTATTTTTCTCGTTAGTTGTTATGTAGCCATTCAAGGAATGGGGAATACGATCCGTTTTTTCGTCATCGCTTTTTTATGTACGTTTTGGATGATTTTTTTATTTCTTCCTTTTTTCTTTCCGCCAATCGCATCTCTTTATGATTTATATCCTTTAATTCCGACTGAGTGGTCGATGTTTTCTTGGAAAGGGCTGTTGCTGCTTTTATCATCTTTGTCAGGACCGGAGTATTTGATATGTTTGGCTCCTTGGTTAAAACCGCAGCAAAAGATGCTGAAATATTTGACGGCAGCGAATGCGTTTTCTGTTTTCGAGTACTTGATTGCGTTTATAGCATCGTTGCTTTTTTTTGGTCCAAAATACTTAAGCAAAAGTAATTTTCCTGTGATCAGCATGATTCGGTATTTGCAATTTCCCTTCATTGAACGAATTGATATTTTTCTTATCTCTGTATATATGCTTCATTTTGTCGTTGTGATTTCCATTCTTGTCTTATTTTTTTATGGAGCCGCCCGAATTGTTTTGCGAAGGTTGCATGAACAAACGACTCGAATCGGTTTTATGGCGAGCTTTATAACGGTTTTTGCCTTTATCATCCTTGCCAATGAATGGTTATGGAAAACAGAAGAAAAACGGAGCATCTTGCTTGACCTTCAAATATGGTTAGGGTCATTAACGTATTTGTTGGTTCCTGCATTCGTTCTAATTGCCGGCAAAGTAAAGGGGCGTGTCTAAATATGGGACAAATCAAAAAGATTCTCTTAATGACTTTTGTGGCCTGTATGATGACAACAGCAGGATGTTCCCCTTTTTTGGAAAACAATATGATCGAAGAAATCGCCCCTATTACTTTTTGGTATACAAAAGAGGGTGAAGAGGGACAGTTGAAAATGACTACGTTAATGCCGCCGTTGTTGAAAGAAAAGAAGGGACCGGTCACCATTCAAGCCGACCTTGTGAGACAAGGGGCTCAGAAATTTAATTATAAATATTTTCGAGAATTAAAAGCCGGACAAATTCGACTGTTGTTCATTGATGAAGACTTAGCGAAAAAAGGAATTATGCCATTGATTAATATGTTTTTGATAGAGCCTGATATTTCCCAGCGCCTTTATGTCGTCATCGTCAAAGGAGATTTTGAAGAATATATAAAAAATCAAGTGCGCAGAAATGAGAACCTTGATTATTTTCTTTATCTCATGTTTAAACACTATGAGAAAAAAAGACAAGGTGAATTGACGGTCATTAACATCCACCAATATATGAAAAATTTATATTCTCCATTTTCCGATCCGATTTTGCCGGTCTTCAAGGCAGACAAAGAAAATTTCGCATATGAGGGAACGGCAATCTTCAGACATGACAAACTAATAGCAACGGTTAATAACGTTGAAGAGAATATCATCCAACTCATTGACAATGATCACTACCTTAAATTTCTTCCAATTGAGCCATTATCTGTCGTCTTAGGTGAAATTCGTTCAAATGTTCATATGGATTTGAATCGAAATTTTTCGTCATTAACAATCAAAGTCGAAATGAGCGGCAGAATCATGGAGTACTTGGGGAATAAAAATATATTCAATGAAGATGAATTAGCAGAACTCAAAAAAGACATTGAAACGTATCTGGAAAAACAAACTTCTGAATTTATGAAAAAACTGCAAAAGTGGAGAGTGGATCCGTTTCAAATCGGTAAGCACTCAAAGACACCGATTGCAAAACCGCTCAGTGAAAAACAATGGTTAAAGCGCTGGGAACAAATGGAAATCAAAGTTGATTATTCAATATATATTCAACCTTTGTTGGAAGAGGACAAAAAATAATTGAATTTTGAAAAAACAAAAGCAGATCCTATGCACAGATCTGCTTTTTTTCGTTATAATAAAATAAAACTTGATTTGTTATTCGTAATTGATAGAAATTGGATAAATTTTGTTTTATCAAAAATGGTTCAATGATGGTTCTCTTTGTGAGTGACTTTTGTTGACAATATGAACTGTAAACAATAAAATTACAATTACTTTCTAAAAAAGACACCGATTTTTGCTTCATGTTCATAGTTTACTATTTTTCATATTTGATGTACGGTGATATGTTTTTTCTTCGAAGACATTTTTAATATAAAGTAAGGGACGGTGAAAAGTGATGTTGATGCCCGGCAACAATCGATTGGAAAGCGGAGATTGGGTGAAAGGGAAAACGAGAAATGGTGAATTGATACGCGGTTATATTGAAAGTGTAGATTTCTTACAAGGGATAGCAAAAGTACATGTTATTGAATCTGATAATAATAAATCGATTGGAAAAACAGTGGGTGTGTTAATCAATTGGATTGAAAAGTTGCCTGTTTCAACGGAAATCAATGAGGAACAAATTTTACAATTAATTGATTTGGCGTTATTAACAAAAGATGAGCAGTGGTTTAACGCTTTATCATCGAAATTGGATTCACTTAGAAAAGTTTCTAAAACGAACGCAAAAAAAATAATGATGACCCAATAAACAATAACAGAATTGGGAAATTTGACGCAAAAGGCTGCTAAACAATAGCAGCCTTTTGCTGTTTTAAAATGAAACCAATTTCCATGTTAAGGTTGGGAGTTTAAAACTTATGCTAGTTTTCTTATAACTTTACAATAATTCTTCCTCGTGTTTGTCCTTTTAAGATTGTCGGAAGTGTTTCAGGCAATTGTTCAAGCGTGATTTCTTTTTGAATATGATCTGAAAGAGCAGCCGGTTTTAAGTCGGTTGCCATCCGATTCCAAAGCTCTTTTCGAATATCCATCGGGCAATATACAGAATCGATACCAAGCAAATTGACGCCTCGAAGAATAAACGGAAACACAGTCGCAGGTACGTCTGCACCGCCGGTTAATCCACTCACAGCAACAGATCCGCCGTACTGTATTTTACTTAAAATTGATGCGAGCTGTTCTCCTCCTACAGGATCAATTGCAGCTGCCCATAGCTGTTTATCCAATGGTCTAATTTTTCCATTATAAACGTCTTCACGAGAGATAATCTCTTTTGCACCGAGCTTATGTAAGAAATCATGTTCTAAAGCTTTTCCAGTGCTAGCGACGATATCGTATCCTCGTTTCGCTAGCATCGAAACAGCTAAGCTTCCAACTCCACCGGTTGCTCCTGTGACAAGAACCTTTCCTTTATCAGGTGTTAAACCATGATCTTCAAGCCTCTGAATGGAAAGAGCTGCTGTAAATCCTGCCGTTCCAAATACCATTGCTTCTTTCAATGTCAAGCCTTTTGGCAAAGGAACAATCCAATCACCAGGAATGCGGGCAAATTCACTATAGCCGCCATAATGGGAAACACCGATTTCGTAACTCGTTGCAATGACTTCATCTCCCTCGCTGAAACGGGGATCTTGAGAAGACACTACTACTCCTGCTAGATCAATACCCGGTATAAAAGGATAAGATTTTACAATTTTTCCATTTGGAATACTAGCTAAACCATCTTTGTAGTTGATGCCGGAATAAGCAACTTTAATTAAAACATCGGCATCAGGCAAGTCATTCAAAGAAATCGTTTTGATGTCAACCGAAAAATCATCTTCAGTCTTATTTACCATTAGTGCTTTAAAAGATACAGTCATGAAAATAACTCCTTTTCTTTATTAGCAAAATTAGAAAGATTGTACCTTTGAAAACAGAAAATGTAATCCGCTTTCAATTACATTTTACTACATTTTCGAAAAAGTTTAAGGATTCATTGCCGGGGTCTGGCCCCTACTTTAGTAGGGGCCAGACCCCGATAGCGAGCAGACTATTTGTGATTGTGAATTAACCGTGATATGATTCACATGATTAACAACCATCAAGGGAGATGTTCATATGGTTAATGAAGTTATTTTAAATGACTTTACGTTCAAAGTAACTAATTATAAAGAAGAAATTGTAAAAAATAAAAAAACTGGTAACGATTTAATAAAAGTAAGCTTTGATTTCAAAGTTAAAGGCGGAAATGAATACCATGAAGTTACCAAATTTTTATATGAAAATACTTTCGATGTAAAAATACCTGAGAAAAAATTAAAATTTCGGGGAACCATTAACAAATATTTTACCTCGCGCGGGGATTTTTCAGACGAAAATTCTGTTGCGGACTTTAAATTAGAATTAATTGAGGTCGATTGAGAAAATTAAAACTTTATTTACCTTCATAAAAATTTATTTTTTTGGAATAATAATGAAGAAAAATTAGAACAGGAGAAGTCTAACCATGAAGTGTAAAATCAATCGAAATGCAGCAAAAGTATTAAAACAGATGTTGAGCAGTGAAGAAGCGGAAGGGAAAATGGTGCGTGTATACGTAACAGTAAACCATGGGGATCACGCTCATTATGACATAAAACTGGATACACCGACTGAACACGATGAAATCGTGAAAACTGACAAAGACATTGATATTCTGTTAGATAAACGGGAAGATTTTTTAGATGGCGTTTGGATTCAATATTTTTATGTGCCTGAAGAGGGATTTGTCATCACCAATCCATCAAAAGAAAGACACGTCCACAGCCATTAAGATTATCTTTATTAGGAATGTAAGGCAAAAAACTTACGTTCGTGAAATAGAGCGAAATCCTTTTGGTATCAAGGGTTTCGCTCTTTCCTTTTCATTTAATTTATGAAAATTGTTGGTAAAATTTATGAATTAATTGTGAATTCAATTGTATTGATCGAAAAATGGTAGTATATTTTTGGTGAAGAAAGATAGTGAAAAGTTTCACAAAGTTTATTGTCTTTCTTTCATATACGGGCTGACTCAATCAGCACCAAAAAATTTTTAATTTAATTTGTGAAATATTTCACAAACTTATTAGGAGGGAAAAGTTGGTATGTTGGAAAAAATATTTGAACCTATTAAGATTGGAAAGTTGGAATTAAAAAATAGGCTGGTAGTGCCACCGATGGGTATGAACTATTGCAATGCAGAAGGAACAGCCACAGAAAGGTTCATAGCGTACTATGAAGCAAGAGCAAAAGGCGGCTGGGGACTCATTATTACTGAATGTTATGCTGTAGATCAGCATGGTAAACCGGTTAAAAACATGTCGGGATTTTGGTCCGATGATCAAATCGAAAGTCATGCAAAACTGGCAGAAAGAGTACATAAGCACGGAGGAAAAATTGCTGTTCAACTATTTCATGCCGGCAGACAAACCGGAAGCCATATAACAGGTGTACAGCCGATCGCGCCTTCTCCAATAAAAGATCCAACACTGAGTGAAACTCCACATGAATTGACAAAAGCAGAAATTAAGGAATTAGTAGAAAAGTTTGGAGATGCAGCGTTAAGAGTTAAAAAAGCCGGATTTGATGCTGTAGAAATCCATGGAGCTCACGGTTATTTAATCGATCAATTTTTATCGCCATTTTCTAATAAAAGAACAGATGAATACGGCGGAACAATCATAAATAGAACGCGTTTTGCTGTAGAAATTATCGAAAATGTACGAAAAAAGGTCGGAAAAGATTTTCCAGTTTTATTCAGAATTTCTACAGATGAATTTGTTGAGGGCGGCCTCACAATCGAAGATACGAAAGTTATCGCAAAAATACTTGAACAATCAGGAATTGATGCGATACATTGTTCCACCGGTGTATATAAGACCATGCAGTATGTAATTCCGCCAGCGGCAGTTCCACATGCTTTTTCAGTCAGCCTTGCTGCAGAAATCAAGAAGGTTGTTTCTATTCCGGTTATAGCAGTTGGAAGAATTAATGATCCGCTTATTGCTGAATCAGTACTTTTATCACAAAAAGCAGATTTAATATCCATGGGTAGAGCATCTTTAGCCGATCCTGAACTTCCGAACAAAGCAAAAGAAGGCAGATTAGATGACATCATTCAATGTATAGGCTGTGTGCAAGGATGTGCCGGTAGACTTTTCAAAGGGTTGGATGTAAGATGTTTAGTGAATCCATTAACAGGAAAAGAAAATGAATTTGCGGTAGAACCGGCAAAAGAAAAGAAAAAGGTATTTGTGGCAGGAGGCGGCATTGCCGGCATGGAATCAGCGATCATTGCTGCCAAACGCGGCCATGAGGTCCATTTATATGAAAAAGATGACAAATTAGGAGGACAGTGGTTATTAGCAGCTGTTCCACCAAGCAAAGCGGAATTAAACACATTTACGATCTGGCAAAAAAATCAGATGGATAAACTGGGAGTTCATGTCCATCTGAATTCAGAGTTAAATGAAGACATTGTAGAAAACGAAAAGCCTGATGCTGTCATTATTGCTACAGGCGCTAAACCGATTGTACCAAATATTCCTGGAGTTAACTTGCCAGAAGTGGTACTTGCTCAGGATGTACTGGCAGGCAAAAAGGATGTAGGCCAGTCAGTCGTTGTTGTAGGAGGCGGATTGGTAGGTGCAGAGACAGCAGCGCACCTGGCCAACCACGGAAAGAAAGTTGTTATTATTGAAATGCTAGATGATATCGTAATAGACGGCGAACCAACAGTTAAACATTTCCTTCTTAAAGATTTACAAGAACATCATGTAGAAATTATTACATCTGCCACAGTAAAAGAAATCAAGCAAGGTTCAGTCACCATTGAAAAAGATCATGTCATAAAAGAAATTGGTGATGTTGACAACGTTGTTATTGCTGTAGGATCAAAATCAGAAAATGCACTTAGCGATAAACTGCAAGGTAAAGTAGAGAAAATCATTACCGTAGGCGACGCAATAAAAGTTAGAAAAGCACTCGAAGCTGTGGAAGAAGGTTACAAAGCAGGTTTGGCTGTATAAAGGATCTAAAATGAAAAAGAGCGAAATCCTTTTTTATCAAGGGTTTCGCTCTTTTCCTTTTCATAAATTTGTAAAAATTTTTTCTTTAGAATATGAAAAAATTGTGAATTGGATTGTCATGATCGAAAAATGGGAGTATATTTTTTTGTATAGAAAGATAGTGAAATGCTTCACAAAGTTTTCTATCTTTCTTACATACACGGGCTGACTAGATTTCGCTAAATTTTTTTACTTTGTTTTGTGAGATGTTTCACAAATGAATAGGGAGGGGAAAGCTGCTATGTTTGAAAAAATATTTGAACCTTTCAAGATAGGAAAGTTAGAACTAAAAAATAGGCTGGTAGTTCCTGCAATGGTTACGAACTATTGTAACCCAGATGGAACAGCTACAGAAAGGTATATAGCATACCATGAAGCAAAAGCTAAAGGCGGCTGGGGACTAATCATTACTGAAAACTATGGAATTGACGAACATTCCAGAGGATTTGACAGAGCTGGAGGACTGTGGTCAGACGATCAAATCGAAAGTCATGCAAAACTAACAGAAAGAATCCATATGCACGGAGGAAAGATCGCAGCTCAAATTTATCATGCCGGAAGACAAACCGGGAGCCAAATAACAGGAGTGCAGCCAATAGCGCCTTCTCCAATCGAAGATCCTACAATTGGTGAAATTCCGCATGAGTTGACAAAAGCAGAAATTAAGGAATTAGTTGAAAAGTTTGGAGATGCAGCATTAAGAGCGAAAAAAGCGGGTTTTGATGCTGTAGAAATCCATGGAGCTCACGGTTATTTAATCAATCAATTCTTATCGACGTTTTCCAATAAGAGAACGGATGAATATGGCGGAACAATCATAAATAGAACACGTTTTGCTGTAGAAATTATCGAAAATGTACGTAAAAAAGTTGGAGATGATTTTCCAATTTTATTCAGAATATCGACAGATGAATTTGTTGAGGGCGGCCTCACAATCGAAGATACAAAAGTCATCGCAAGAATTCTTGAACAGGCAGGAATTGATGCGATTCATTGTTCCACCGGTGTATATAAGACTATGCAGTATGTGATTCAGCCGACAGCTGTACCTCATGGCTTTTCAGTCCACCTTGCTGCAGAAATTAAAAAGGTTGTATCGATTCCAGTAATCGCAGTAGGAAGAATCAATGATCCGTTTATTGCTGAATCTGTACTTTTATCAGAAAAAGCAGATTTAATATCCATGGGTAGAGCATCTTTAGCCGATCCGGATTTTCCGAATAAAGTAAAAGAAGGAAAGCTTGATGATATCATACAATGTATGGGATGTGTGCAAGGCTGCATCGGTAGAATCGTAAAAGGTTTGGATGTAAGATGTGTATTAAATCCTTTAACAGGAAAAGAAAATGAATTTGCGGTAGAACCGGCAAAAGAAAAGAAAAAGGTATTCGTGGCAGGAGGCGGCATCGCCGGTATGCAATCAGCGATCATTGCGGCTAGACGCGGCCATGAAGTCCACTTATATGAAAAAGATAACAAATTAGGCGGACAATGGTTATTAGCAGCCGTTCCACCAAGCAAAGCGGAATTAAATACATTTACGATCTGGCAAAAAAATCAGTTGGATAAACTGGGAGTTCATGTTCATTTGAATGCAGATTTAAATGAAAACCTTGTAGAAAAAGAAAAACCTGATGCTGTCATTATTGCAACAGGCGCGAAACCGTTTGTACCAAACATCCCTGGAGTTAACTTGCCTGAAGTGGTGATAGCTCAGGATGTACTAGCAGGCAAAAAAGATGTAGGCCAGTCAGTCGTTGTTGTAGGAGGCGGATTGGTGGGTGCAGAGACAGCAGCACACCTGGCCAATCACGGAAAGAAAGTTGTTATTATTGAAATGCTAGATGAAATCGTAAAAGACGGTGAACCGGCAGTTAAACATTTCCTTCTTAAAGATTTACATGAACATCATGTAGAAATTATTACATCTGCCACAGTAAAAGAAATTAAGCAAGGATCGATTATAATTGAAAAAGATCATGTCATGAAAGAAATTGGTGATGTTGATAACGTTGTCATTGCAGTAGGTTCAAAACCTGAAAATGCACTTAACGATAAACTGCAAGGTAAGGTAGAGAAAATCATTACCGTAGGCGACGCAATAAAAGTTAGAAAAGCACTCGAAGCTGTGGAAGAGGGCTACAAAGCAGGTTTGGCTGTATAAAGAATCAAAAGATGAAAAAGAGCGAAATCCTATTTATCAAGGGTTTCACTCTTTTTATTGTGCATTTTTTCGAATTAGGGGTAACAGAATCTATCTTGAAAGTTTTGAAGGAATTTTATGGTTAATGTCGAATACCCCAATCAATAAACTATTTTAAAAGTGTATGGAGCAAGTGAATCTAGACCCTTTTTTTAAATATGAGATTAAATATCTGGCTATATAATCTTAACATGCTGCATTGGGCTTAAGCTCAAACAGTAGCTTGGATGGTCAGATATTGTTATAAACTAAAGTTGCAGGATAATTCAATAAGAAATGTGAGAGGACGTTGTAATGAGATTTAATCAAAAAGAATTTTACATTAATAATTTACGTTATATTATAAGGTCTGCAATAGAGAAAGATGCGAAAAACTTATCTGAAGTAAGATTGCAAGTAGATGGAGAAACAGAATATCTAGACAGAGAACAAGGTGAGGCGTATATAGATGAAACAGGATTTAAAAAGTTAATTAAAGATGATACAGAAAGTATTAGCAATCTTTTTTTAGTTGCTGTAGTTGATGAAAAAATTGTAGGTTTTTCAAGGTGTGAAGGGTACAAATTGAAAAGAATGTCTCATCAAGTAGAATTTGGAGTCTGTATATTAAAAGAATATTGGGGATATGGTATAGGAAAAAACCTATTAAAAGAGTCTATCCACTGGGCTGATTCAAACCATTTTAAGAAAATAACTTTGAGAGTTCTTGAAACTAATGATAAAGCTATAAGGCTTTATAAAAAATATGGTTTTGAAGTAGAGGGCATTTTAAAAAATGATAAAATTCTATCTGACGGGAAATACTATAATACCATATTGATGGCAAGGTTTAATGGATAAGGATTAGAGAACAAATCCGATTTCAAATTTTATTAAACTAATGAGGCTTTTCTTGAATAAGAAACGACTTTTTTTTCATTGCCCTAAGTCTAATAAAATACAAAATCCCTGCTTTTTAATGTTGAAAGCAAGGATTATTTTTTTGTTAAAGATTTGTCTTTTTCTCAAAGCACTTCACTACATTTAATTAATGTTTCTCTTTATGTTGTATTTGAGGGGTCTGGCCCTTCTAACTTTACTGAAAAGAAATGACTAAGTTTCTGTCACCTCCGAATTTTTGTCGAATCGGGAGAGGCAGAAACTTTTCTTTTTTTTTGTTTATGTATTAAAAAGATCATAAAGGTAATAATAGTAGTCGTCTAGATCTAAATAAAATGTTTACATAAAATGTCTGCTTTTCTGTAATGAAAAAAAAGAACTTCAAAAAATCAAGGGGGCACCGAAATGAAAGCTGTCACATTTCTAGGACCAAGTAAAATAGAAGTAATGGAAAAACCAAAACCGAAAATTGAAAAAGAGACGGATGTAATTGTTAAAGTTACAAAAACAACTATTTGCGGTACGGATTTACATATTCTTGCTGGACATGTTCCTACTGTAGAAGAAGGCCGAATATTAGGCCATGAAGGTGTAGGGGTTGTTGAAGAAGTTGGTTCAGGTGTAAAAAATTTCAAGAAAGGTGACAGAGTGCTGATTTCTTGTATAACCTCCTGCGGAAAATGCGAAAATTGCAAACAAGGGTTGTATGCTCATTGTGAAGAGGGAGGTTGGATATTAGGAAATTTAATTGATGGAACCCAAACAGAGTATGTAAGGATACCATACGCCGATAACAGTCTTTACCATATCCCGGAAGGCGCAGATGAAGAGGCTCTCGTTATGCTTAGTGATATTCTTCCAACAGGCTTTGAAATCGGTGTGTTAAACGGAAAAGTTCAGCCGGGGCAAACAGTAGCAATTATAGGTGCCGGTCCCGTAGGAATGGCGGCACTATTAACTGCTCAATTTTATTCACCTGCGGAGTTAATAATGGTTGATTTAGACGATAACCGGTTAGAAGTTGCGAAAAAATTTGGTGCAACGAAAGTGGTCAATAGTGGCGAAGGCAATGCTGTTGAAAAAATTATGGAATTAACCGGTGGAAAAGGTGTAGACGTCGCGATAGAAGCGGTCGGACTTCCTGTTACATTTGATATTTGCCAAGAAATTCTAAAACCGGGTGGCCGTATAGCCAATGTTGGTGTCCATGGGCAAAGTGTCGATCTTCATATTGAAAAATTATGGACATTAAACATTACACTGACAACCGGTCTTGTCAGCACAACTTCTACACCAATGTTATTAAAAACCGTTCAGTCAAAAAAATTGCAGCCGGAACAATTAATTACTCACCGCTTTGCTTTTTCAGATATTATGAAAGCTTATGATGTATTTAAAAATGCAGCAAAAGAAAAAGCAATAAAAGTCATTATATCCAACGATTAAGTTTTCTCAACTTTTTGACCTTTAGAACCTGTTTCATAAAATGATTCGGGTTCTTTTCTATTTTTGCTTCATAAAAATGAGAAATGTCATGAATTTAGACTTTTAACCATATTAATGTAGAAAAAAGGATTGGTTTTTTTCCAATCCTTTTTCCGCTGTAAGGAAAATGAATAAACACCGAATTCGTAAAATATGATGATGCCGAGTTTTGATTTCAATAACAGGGGGCATTTACATGGTGAAAAAAAACCATTCAATACAATCGTTGAAGGCTCAAGATGAAAGACTTATTTGGCATGCGATGAAACCTTATAATCCGGATGCTACCATAGTCGTCACAAAGGCAGAAGGATCTTGGATAACGGATAGTGACGGGAAGCGCTATTTGGATGCGATGGCAGGGCTGTGGTGCGTAAATGTCGGCTACGGCAGAAAAGAGCTTGCTGATGCTGCATATGAACAATTGAAGGAAATGGCATACTATCCACTTACCCAGAGCCATGTCCCTGCAATTAAACTTGCAGAAAAATTGAATGAACTATTAGAAGATGAATATGTGATTTTCTTTTCTAACAGCGGTTCTGAAGCAAATGAAACAGCATTTAAAATAGCCCGCCAATATCATCAACAAAATGGAGATTATAATCGATACAAAATTGTTTCACGGTACCGTGCTTATCATGGCAATACGATGGGAGCTCTTTCTGCAACCGGTCAGGCCCAGCGAAAATACAAATATGAGCCGCTGGCGCCGGGTTTTGTTCATGTAGCTCCGCCTGACAGCTACCGAGATGAAACAAACGTCAGCGATCCAAGCAAGCTTTCATCAGTTCAGGAAATCGACCGCGTGATGACTTGGGAATTGAGCGAAACGATTGCCGCGATGATTATGGAACCAATAATAACTGGAGGGGGAATTCTTGTTCCGCCGGAAGGATATATGAAAGCAGCAAAAGAGGTTTGTGAGAAACATGGGGCTCTCTTAATTGTTGACGAAGTGATATGCGGTTTCGGCCGTACAGGAAAGCCGTTCGGTTTTATGAATTATGGTGTAAAACCTGATATCATCACGATGGCGAAGGGAATCACAAGCGCCTATTTGCCGCTTTCGGCAACAGCTGTGAAAAAAGGAATATACGATGCATTCAAGGGTGAAGACGAATACGAATTTTTCCGCCATGTGAACACATTTGGGGGCAGCCCTGCCGCGTGCGCCCTTGCCATAAAAAACATTCAAATAATGGAAGAAGAAAAGTTGTTTGACCGATCAAAAGATTTGGGGGAAAAGGTCTTAACCGAACTGCAAAATCTCCTCCGGGGTCATCCTTATGTCGGTGACGTTCGCGGAAAAGGATTTCTAATCGGGATTGAACTTGTAAAAGATAAACAAACGAAAGAACCGCTGAATGCAAGCCTTGTAAATGAAGTAATCGCTCTTTGCAAAAAGGAAGGTCTTTTAATCGGTAAGAATGGAACAACTGTTGCCGGCTATAACAATGTTTTGGTGCTTTCCCCGCCATTAAATATTCCGGAGGATGACATAGATTTTCTAATAAAAGTTCTTACTGATTCGCTCGAGAAAATGAAGTAAATCGTACCCGCAGATGCTTTCGCATTTTGCGGGTTTTTAATTTCCATGAATATGAACCATTTTTTGAATATATCAACCAGTTTTCATGGAAAAATCGACCACTTTTCGAACATATCGACCACATTACACGTTTTATCAACCACTTATTTTTTGGAAAATGTACTTTTTCTACATAATTGATTTTTTTCTTCGAATAATAGTAGGGTATTCAAAAATTTTCTATTCAATAAAAGATCCAAAATAATCGATTTTGGAAGGAGTGTCTCTTGTGCTCACCAATAAGCAACTATCTGCCTTCCGCCAAATACTGCAGGAACAGAAGCAAGATTTAAACCGGTACCGGGAAAATGATCATTTTGGTTTAACCAGAGGGCATGATCATGAATCAATGGGAGAGCTGTCAAGTTACGATAATCATCCAGCAGACGATGGTACGGAATTATTTGAAAGAGAAAAAGATATTGCTTTAAATGAACATTATCAACTTGAACTAAAAAACATCGAAAAGGCGTTACATGCAATTGATCAAGGGACATATGGGAAATGTGAAGTTTGCGGGAAAGACATTCCGGTTGAGCGTCTGGAAGCTTTGCCGACAACAACCTATTGTAAAGAACACAGCCCAGATCAGGCTGTATCGCGTCAAAGGCCGATAGAAGAAGGAGTTTTAATGCCCCCTTTTGGCAAGTTTGACTTGGATGATCAAAATGAATCTGTTGCTTATGATGCTGAGGACTCATGGCAGGAGGTAGCAGAGTGGGGAACATCCGAAACTCCGTCAGATTTTATCGAACCAGCGGATCATTATAATGATGTAAACATTGAATCATATGAAAATATTGGGTATGTTGAGGACTATGAAAATTTTATTGGTACCGATATTGAAGGAAAAAATATCATCGTTTATCCTAATGGCCAGCATGAAAGGTACGAAGAAGAATTAGATGAAGAAGGAATTATGACATCTTTCGGGGACTTGCCGGCGTATGAACATGACCCTTATGTTAAAAAAAATAAAGAAAAATAAGAAGCAAAGCCGCAATGGAGATGGATTCATCCCTTGCGGCTTTTTTAGCGCTCTAAAACATTTTAAAAAATAAGTGTTATGACCGGAAACATTTTATAACTGCTTGCATATTGTATACATGAATATCAGAAACAAGCTGATTATTCACAAATAAGCGCGGGTATAGAAATTATGTGTACTTGATTCCTTTTAAAAATAAAGAAGAAACGGGGGATTAAGATGACCAGGTCGGAAAGATTTCATCAACAGCCGAAATCATTTTTTTGGAAAAGAATCACTCTGTTTTTCATTTTCGGTGTCACAATCGTTGCTGCTGTTCACTTTTATTCGCAAAGCTTAATTAAAATTGACCCTCCAAAAAAAGATTTCGGGCGAAAAGTGATCGTCCAGCTTCCGAACGGAAATAAAGTGTTAACATATGAGAACTTAATAGTGAAAGAAGATGGAAAAATGTTTTATAAGGGTGAAAACCATGAAATAGATGTAACAGGCGGAAACATTGTGTATAAAAATTGGAAATAGAATAATAGGTTGATAACATTCAGGAATTATTTTATTTATTATTTCAAGGAGCATGTCTGTTTTTCGGACATGCTATTTTTTTGTTTCATTGAGACTACGCCTTCACCTCCGATTTTCCAAGCTAAATAGGGTGGCTTCATTTCGTCAACACCATGCTATTCAGTGATTGTTTCACCTAGTTCAATATTTCTTCAAATACCTGTTCCACACGTTGGAGTATCTGTTAAGCATAATGGATATAAATTCCGACTCCTGCATGATAAAACGTACATATTTTCATATTGGATAGAAATGAGTTTATGAGGATATTGGATGGTGTAATTTTTTACACTATTTGGTGTACTTTTTTTTACACCGTTTGGTATACTTTCGGAAAAAGGAGGAGGGGAAAAATATACCAAAGCAAAGAGAGTGTTTGAAGTGTTTTATAGGATATAAGCCATTAGAAGAACTTAAGACAGGGGAAGATAAAGGAACAGATGGAGTCATATAAACCCCTATAAATGGCTTAATGAATGTATACTTAACTGCATCATTCAGCTTATGTTCACTCTAGGGAATAAAATAATGCAAGTAGTTTAATCCATACTTGCATACATAAATAAATACACGAATACCCTTATCATAATTACACAAGAGCTTTCAGACAACAGCAAGTTCTAATAAAACCGTTATAGAAACCTTAAATAAAATACACTTGCACTGAAAATGCTCAAATCGTTTCAAAATGTACTGGAGCAGTTAAATACATATATGTTCAGAATATTAAAAATAAAAGGTAAAGGGTGGTTATACTTTTGATAAGATTAGGCCGGGGTATCATAGTGATAATTTGTTTGTCTGCTATTACTTTGTATTAAACGAGTTGTAGTTCTGGAGATGTGGAAAATTCACCTAAAATAAATGAGTATATTGTCATTAAATCTCTTAAAGAAATCAAAAAAAATCAATATGAAGTAGAGTATGTGTTAAAGAAGGATCTAGAAAAAGGAAATGGTCAAATAACTCAAAATCTATACTTTAATGATGGTAATACAAACGTTCCTTTAGTAAGTGAAAAAAAAGGAAAACAAAAAATAACAATTAAAGGAAAAAGTATTAAGTTAATTTATAACGCTTCCAACAGATATATCGAAGAAAAAAAGATTGACTAAAAAAAGGAGATGGAAAAATCCAATGTTCAAATATTTTCATTTGTTGGGACAACTAATAATGGCTTTTTCAGTTTTATTTATTGTTTTAAAAATGGGGTCGATTTATACAGCAATAGCGTTATTTTGCTTAGGTACAATTATATATATATTTGGAAAAAAATTAGCAAAAAATAATTACCTCTGAATATACCAAATTTTCAAAATGGAGGAATTTTTTATTGAAAAAAGTATCAGTATTTATAATGTCTTTTTCTTTAATCTTTTCAGCTTTATTTTTATGGATGAATCTAAGGTTTCAGCTAAAGCATCAAAAGGGGGATATGTTAAATCTACTTATTATGCTTATGGAGGTAGAGTTAATATTGAATATCATGACCTTTATTTAAGAGTTGCTGATGCAAGAAAATATGCTGCAAAATCTGAAGTTTCTATAGCAGAAGGTGCCTGTATGGTTTGGAGGTAGTTTTATTCCAACTGCTGGTCCTTATATTGCCACCATCGGTTTTTATAGAGCTACAGAAGCTGCAGTATTTGCAAGTAACATTAGAAAGTATACTGATAAAAATAAACATGTACATGTTACTCTTTATAAAGATAAGTTTTATGGGACTAGTGGAAGAATTGTAACTCAATGGAATGGGCAAAAAGAAAGTATAAAACCTTTTAAAGTACCAGTACCTAAATATCAAAAAATAGTAAAAAAATTTATAAATAAAGGTTTCAGCCTCGTTGCCTTCCTAAGCTTTAATAGGAGGTCATTTTTTTCTATTCTACAATACATCATCACTCGATTTTCCCATCTTTTTTTCCTTGATGAAATTTCGGAATCCCTCTTAAATCGATTTTTTTCATGAATATAATTGATTATTTAATATCGAGCCACTCATTAAATGTATGATCAGATAAAAGTTGTGAAAATTCTTTAAAAACGAGATCGTCTTGAAGAGGAGACTTTTGTCCAAGCTCATTATTTATTACAAGCAGAATTTTTAATGAAAAATAGTTATTTTTACCTATTCTAAAAAGATAAATAGGCAATTTATCACTTGTATTAATTTGTTTGTAATAAAAATTTAATGGTTCATAATTCCCTGAACCTAAATTTTAATATTTTGCAATAAAATTATTGGATAATTATTCATATTTAGAAATAATTTTACATGTAAAATAAAAGAAAATAAACCATATATTTAAAAATAAGATTATTTTTTACTAACACTCCAAGTTTTGTGTCTACCATCTTAGTGGTTTTCTTACTAACATAAGGAAGGGAAAGAAATAAAAGGAGTGTTTAGTTTGAGAAAACGACTGTTGACTGTTACAGCTGCTGTCGGGTTCTTGTTTACTTCATTTAACGGAACTGCAAGTGCGCATGAAAAAATACATACTGTTAAATACGGTGAATCGCTTTGGGAAATTTCAAAAAAATATAACGTTTCAGTGAGTAATCTTCAAAAATGGAATCATCTTTCCGGCTCAAAAATTTATCCAGGTCAGAAGCTGACATTATTGGCTCCGCACAGCCACTCAAGCGGAACTGCATCAAAAAGCGGAACGGTTACCTATACGGTAAAATCCGGGGAAAGTTTATGGACAATTGCTAGAAAATTTGGGATGACTGTTAGTGAGCTAAAAAAAATAAATAAGCTAAGCCGTGATACCATCCATCCTGGTCAAAAACTATTAATAAAATCTACCAAGACTGCGGTTGATTCGGTTTCTTATTCAAATGTTAATGCTCTGATAGCAGAAGCCAAAAAGTATATTGGCGTTCCGTATGCATGGGGAGGAAGTACTCCTTCCGGTTTTGACTGCAGCGGTTACTTAAATTATGTATATAAAAAAGTAGGCATTTCGATTCCGAGAACAGTTGCATCTATCTGGAATGCAACCAAAAAAGTTTCATCTCCAAGAGTTGGAGATATCGTATTCTTTGAAACTAATAATAATGGACCTTCACATGCTGGAATTTACCTAGGCAACAATAAATTTATCCATGCTGGTTCTTCTACAGGAGTAACAATAAGTGATAAGAATTCATCTTATTGGGGCCCTCGTTATATTGGCGCGAGAACTGCATTTTAAGAAAGAAGGCTGCTTGAACTGCAGCCTTCTATCTATTTTCCTCTAATAAGTTCTCTAACTCCCATGTACAGAATGACAAAAGAGAATACGATTATCGCAATAACGCCTACAATATCGAAAAATGGTGATAAACCTGAGAGATAAGATGGTTCAGGAAGTCTTAGTAAAGCAAAACCGGATAAAATGGCGGCAAAATATAATAATACTAATCCATTCATTATGATCCCCCCTTTTACTGCAGTATATGTTCAAAAAAAGATGAAGGTTTGGGCATTCGTCTACATTAATGAAAGGGCTTTCAATTAATTTTTGTTTGTCAAAAAAGGGAAAATATACTAAATCTAATTTAATTAACTGAAAATTTAATACGACATATAGGGATCGTTCTTTAGCATTTTTAATCGTTTTACAAGGACGAAATTGAGCTTATGAACAGGAACAGCTCACCTGTTCCTAAGCTTTTTTTATACTGAAAAGCAAAGCGTCAAATCAGTAAAAGATGTCCCCTGAAACGAAATAAATTAAAAAATTTCTGAAAAATTATTGAAAATATTTTCATTTGGTGTAAAATTACACTAAATCAAACTAATATTTCCTTTTGTGTTAGGGGGATCTGTGTGGAATCTTTATCTAAGGAAGATCGAAAACGAATTTTTCAACAGGAACTATCATTGCTTAAAGAGGGGGAGTATATTTCAACTGATCAGTTTGTCGCCGTATCGAATGCTCATCACCAATATTATGCTGATTTGCTTTTACGGGAAAAACAGATCGAGAAGGAGAATTTGGTTCAAGAAAATAATCTGACTAAGATAAATGAAGTCATTGAAGAAAAGCCTAAGCCGGTAAAAAGAAAGCTCTCACCAGAAGAAATACGGGAAAAGAATATAACCTGGTCTTTAAACCTGGGTGTTCTCTTATTGTTAATTGGAGGATTATTTGTAGCAACAAGCAATTGGGAGACGATGGAAAATTGGATGAAGAGCGGGTTGATTGCACTTGTATCTTTCCTTTTTTACGCAATTGCCTATATTTCCGATCGTTTCTTAAAAATCCAAAAGACCGCTTTTGCTTTCATTGTTCTAGGAAGTTTGTTTTTACCGATCTTCATTTTATCTCTAGGCTGGTTTGAACTCCTTGGATCTTATTTATCGTTTTATGGAGAAGGCCGTTACGTTTTAGGAACAATTGGGGCATGGGTGCTGCTGCCAATCTATTTCGTGCATGCGCAAAAAATGAAAGCACGCCTTTTTGTCTGGTTCACTTTTATAACAGCGACGATTGGTATGGGATTTTTTTTAGCAGCATTGAATCTTCAAATAGATGCTTTTTACTTAGGAATTATGCTGTTTAATGCACTCTTAATATTTGTGTTCCACAGATTGAAGAAATCAGATTCTGCTGTATTGTTTACGAAGGAATTTGTTCTCTTTTCACAGGTTAATCTTGTTTTAACCAGTTTATTCATGCTTTTATTTTATCATCAGCCGCTTTTTTATGGATTTAATCTCATTGTAACGGCAATCGTTTATTTATCCATGGTCTATGTTACGGGGAAAAAAGAGTTCCATTTTGTTTTTACTGCAATGATTGTTTACGGATTCTATCAGGTTATTGAACATAGTATTCTCGTTTCTTTCGATGCAATCTTTTATGCTATTGCCGGAATTGCATTTCTCGCTGTCCCAAAATTTCTTGATGACAAATTTCCATGGGAAAAAGTGTTCCAGATTACAAGTGCTGTTGTTTCCGGTCTTGCTTTTTTATTTATTAGCTTCGAAGGAATTCTCTTAAGGATGAATGAACCTTCATTTGTATTAATGATAGCCTACCTAATTATTGCCTGTAATTTTTTGTACCTGGCGAACGTTAATAAAAACAAATTACTTATGTATTTAAGCCCATTTTTCCTTTTAGCTGTTTTTTATGAAGCAGTGTTAAAACTGGATTTGATTTTTCATTTTGAAACGTTTCTCTTGCCTATTTTTTTCAACGGTTTTCTGTTGTTTTTAATTTTTGGAACATTCACAAAAATACCTCAGCTAGATGTGATAAAGGAAAGCTCAAGAGACGTCGGGCTTGCCGTCATGTCTTTAGCGATTGTGACTTCCTTCGGGGTCTTTTACTGGCTGGAGTTAGGGATTATGCTTCTTGCATTATCCATCATCACTTATATTGTATTAAAAATTGAACAACGAAAGGATTTATTGGAAGCAGCTCCGTTGATTTTGCCATTGTCAATTGGACTTGCTTTTACAGCATTTGGTGAAGAACTTCGATTGCACTTGGAATATTACCAAAATAACCTTGGTGTTTCAACGAATTTTGTCCTCGGAAGCATGATTGTTTTGGTTAGCAGCATAATTTGGAAGAAGCTTTCACAGGAAGTTCTCGTGCGAAATTCATTCTATGTTTCACAAGGTCTATATACGATCGCAGTCATTTCTGCTTTAACGATGCATGTCAATGATTTGTGGGGAAGGCCATTGATCCTATTTGCGGGAATTGTAATGTATTTTGCTTTGTTCAAGAAAATTGGAGATCGATTGTTGACCTATTTGGTCAGCTTGTTATCATTAATCTGGTATTTTTCAATTGTATATGCGCTTCATTTAGAAATAACGTTTTCGCCGCTGATGGATGTCTTATTTCTTACTGCAGGTGCCATTTTCTTGTTTGCAGCTGCCATATCGCTTAGAAAAAAAGAACCGGAGCTTGCCGCAGGATTTGCAGGTACAGGCCATATTTTTTTGCCGATTGCTTTAATACTTTCCTTATTCTTATATAGGGAAGATGCAATGTGGAGCTTTATAGCTGGGCTTGTGATTTATGCAGGAAGTGCAATAGCTGCCGGAAAAGAGTGGAAAAAGAAAGTATTTTTATACGGGGCCTTTACTTCATTATTTTTTACAATATCAATATGGATTGACAATCATTATGACGGAAATTACGGACATGTTGCATATCTCATGACCAGCATCCTAATCGGATTGTTTTGGACCATTGCAAACAGTGAGTATAAAAAGAGATCCGTTTATTTTCTAATTCCTTTTTCACTCATTGGAATCACTGCCTTCTTAACGGTCTACCTATATGAATGGGAAACATTTATTGCTACACTTTTTTATGCAGCATTCATCTTAGTGTTTCTTCATCTATCGAAGTGGGATCAAATTGCCTTCTTGCCGATATTGCTTGCATATTTTGGGACTTTTCAGTTTCTAGCTTTATCGACTTTAACAAGTATGTACGAAGTTCTCATTTTGCTTGGAATTGGGCTCCTTCTCCTTATCGCAGGTTCATATTTCTATAAACAATTATTTGAAGAAAAAGAAGGAGAAAGGTTTATTCGGATTGACAGTTACACATTAACTGCTTTTCTATTTATATGTTCAGCCTATTACTTTTCAACCGATCACGCATTTGTCAAATTATTGCCTGGGCTCTTTATTTCTGGTGCTCTTTGGCTCCAGCGGAAACGAGTTCCCCGGGATTGGGTATTTATTCCTGCCTTTCTCGCAGGCGCTTATTTATTGCAGCCATATTATTCGGCCGTTGACGAATTCAACATTCCGGATTTATGGGAGCGTGAAGTCATTGTATTGCCATGGATAGCCCTTGTCATTTATCTTCGCAGATGCTTACAAGGGAAATACAAAAAATACACCAATTATGCCCAATGGGGGGTCTTGATTCTTGTTTCGATCCTGCTCGTTCAAGACGGCCTGGCAAGTTCGACGGTATATGACGCATTAATTTTAGGTTCGTTATCACTCATCTCAATCCTTGCAGGTATGTTTTTAAAAGTAAAATCCTATTTCTTCGTTGGCACAGGAGTCCTGCTCTTGAATGTTCTGTTGCAAACCCGGCCATACTGGGGAAACCTGCCATGGTGGGCTTATCTCCTTATTGCCGGTTCCATCCTTATTACAGTTGCCAGTTATAATGAATGGCATAAACAGAAAAAAGAAAAAGGTGAAAGAACTTTGCTGAATGGCATAAAAGAAAAAATGATCAGCACGTTAAAACGGTGGGAATAACCTCTCTAAAGGAAACAAGGGAGTACTCATTCTTTACTCAAATTAGATGCAAAATCCACTAATTACGTATTAAGCTGCTGCAAAAGCACTCGGCGATGAAAACCTGTTCCTTCAATAAAAAGGGCCAGGTTTTTTATTGTTTTTAGATTCTGTTTAAAGAGGGATGTTGCATTCTTAAATTCATCTTTTCGCCCTCCAATATTTTAACGCAGTACAGCATTGAGGGCCAGACCCCCGAATTTGTTTCTGAATTTCGTTTATTTGTTCTAGGCAAAGGTGTTGATATATTTATGAATTTTATAAGCAAAAATACCTTTCTAAAATGGACTGAAAAAGAATATCTGTAAAGAAAGGCGACATTACTCAAACTGTATCGAGTGTTATTCGCCTTACAAGAGCTGTTGCTATCTTTTTTTGTTCTGATTTAATTTAGTTTGGTTTATTAAAGATTGTTTTTATAAAAATCTGCTACAAAGGATACACCCGCAGGATTGTTCGGACCAAGGCTGTTATAATTAAGTGCTTCTACAGTGATGACGATGAAGTTTCCTGATTGAGTTGGAGTGAACACCTTTGAATACTGTCGTAATTTTTGCCAGTTCAACGGAGGAGTCGTATCCGTAGTAGTACCAGCTGCTGCTATCATGAGTCCATCATTTAATCCTCCAGGCGGGGTGATAGATTGAACAAGGGCTCCGCCAGCGTCATATTCTTCAATAAACAATCTGTGAGCATTATCAGTAAAAACTGTAGCAAAAACAACATGACTTGTTGGGAAATTACTTACATCTTGAAAAGCTTGAGAAAAATAACGTAGTTCTCCTGGAGCGGCACTAAAATCTTCCCAAACAATCGCAGGTTCCCCAAAAAGTGAAGCATTATTTGGTGCTTCATAGTCACGGATTTCCGGCCAGACGCCTGGCAGGTTGCCGATCGCTTGAGCAAGCGTTCCCGCATTGGTTCTCGCTGCCGTAGCTGCAGCAGCCTTTGTGGCAGCTACAAAAGTCCTTGTCGACGCACTAGCTTCTCTTACAAGGGGTTGAATGACACATGTTCCTGGAGGTTCTTGAAGTGGATCATCACGAAGGAACGGGATAACGATAGCGACATCGTCCGGATCAAAGACAGCATCACCTGTTCCAAGGGGGTTTAATACATAGGTAGGACCGGTTGAACTTCCCCACCAGTTTTCAGTTGCATCGAGGAAACGGTTAGCGCCTGTAACATCATAAGCACCCGTTTCAACCTCTAAACCAGTAGCATTTCCTACAATGGAATTATGTTTAGCCCGGATGTTCGTGTTGGGATTCGTGGTTTCTCCAAGCTGGAGGGTAACGGCAATTCCCCTAGTTAAATTGTTTAAAATCTGGTTGCCTTCGATTTCAGTCCGATTGGTTCCGCCAGCAAAGAAGATCCCACTGCCAACCTGACTTGATATAATGTTGTCATAGATTTTAATATCTTCGGTTTCAAGTAATCTAATGGCAGCATCGGTAATTTGGTTGCGCGAGACGACCACATGGTTTGCTGGAATTCCTGCGAAAGCAAAGTTAATGGATGTGCCCACATGGTTTTTAAATAAATTATTGTCGATCAAAGCATTACTAATTCCTTGATCACTGTAGATACCATTCGCGTTGGCAACTCCCACTTGGTTATTATTATCGAAAAAGTTGTTCCTTACTTGCGTATAATTGGTTCCGCTTGAATTAAGGTAAAGTCCGAATACATTGTTCCGTATGATATTATTAAAGATCCAATGTCCGGAAAGTGGAGCACCCGCAGATGTGGGCAAAGTAATACCCGGACCTGCGCTATTTCCTTCCACCGTAAAACCATCGATTACCACGTTGTCAGCTTGAACTATAATGAGAGCATCACCAGGGTTATCTCCTGTGCCGGTTATGATAGATTCTGGTACATCAATTCTATTTCTTGCATCTACGCCAGCTTGGGCACCTAACAATTGAATACTTTTGTTAACAAATATTGTCCCTTCGTTATACGTTCCAGGCAGGACACGGACGGTATCAAAATCGCTTGCCGCTGCAATTGCTGCAGTTATCGTAGGAAAAAAGGTTGGTACGATAAGTTCACTTGCTAAAGGCATATCATTTTCTCTCCTTTACAATAGTTTTGATCGATAAAAATCGGCTACAAAAGCCACGCCAGCTGGGTTAACTGGACCATTTGGATTGTAATTAATAGCTTGAACGGTTAAAACAATAAAGTTATCAGTTGACATGGGAGTAAAAATTTTAGAATATTGCCGCAGAGTTTTCCAGTTATATGGCGCCGACACGTCAGTTGTTACGCCCGCAAGAGGATTCATTATGCCATCGTTTAAGCCTGCGGGTGGCGTGATAGATTGAACAACCATTGTCCCCGTCGGATCGACTTCTTCGATAAAAAGAATGTGTGCATTATCCGCAAATACGGTGGAAACGACAACATGATCTTCCAGTGAACTAATAGAAAATGCTTGTGAAAAATAAAGAGTCTGGCCGGCAGGAAACGAAAAACCGTCCCAAACCAATTGTGGAGTACCTAAGAGAGTAGCATTGTTAGGTGCATCATAATCATCATACTGGGGCCATATATCTGGTACATTCCCAATGCCTGTTGCTAGAGTACCCACGCCGGTAACTGCCGCTGTGACCGCTCCGGCCTTCGTAGGATCTGTGAAAGTAGTTGTTGAACTGCTTGCTGCGCGTTGAACAGGTAGTATTGCCAATAGAATCAAACCTCCTTTCGTATATTACATTTTATGCTTGTCTCAATATTTGATATAGACATATATAGTAGAGTAACTAACCATTTTCAACTCAACTTTTCTTACTATAAAAGTTGAATGAATTAAATCCTGACATAAAGTCATTCAATAATTTGTCTCGTATTAGTTTGATAATTTCATTATTTAGCTTGAATATTTTTCAAATTAAGTAAGATATAATATTTATTTCTAAGACCTTCAGCCGAAAGGCTTTCTCCCTATTGGAATCTAGAGTGAGTTCAAGAGATCCGGACCAACTCACTACGATAAGAGTTCTTGATACTTACATTTCGACATTCAACCTTAACTCGAATTTGAGGTATACTTTACTAATTACGTATTGAGTTAATTACAAAAAGTGCTCGCCGATTAAAACCTGTTCCTTCAAAACGGAGGGACAGGTTTTTCCGTTGTGCGCCCGGCATGGGTGTAATCTATAGGGGGCAAGTCCCGAGCTGTGAAGGCAGAAGTAGCAGTTAGCTTAACGCAAGGGTGTCCGTGGTAACGCGGAATCTGAAGGAAGCGGGCGGCAAACTTCCGGTCTGAGGAAAACGAACTTCATATGAGGCTAGGTATCACTGGGTGAGTTTGCAACACAAAACAAAGCCCTTTCTGCCGAAGGTGATACAGAGTAAATGAAGCAGATAGATGGAAGGAAAGATTACACTCTTACCCGGGGAGATCTGACTGGCACGCCAAGTAATCTTGGTAACCTATCTAGCGATAGATAGCTGAGCAGTCAGAAGTCAGCAGAGGTCATAGTACTCTTTCGAGCTCGAGACGAAAGAGGAAGGACCGAACAATTAAGGAGAACGAAACACTACCGTTCATCTTCTGTGTTGAAGCAGACAATCCGGCAGGACTTACTTGAAGGAGGAAGTGGTGAATCCCACGGGGGACTTCAAGAGGGTGGAGCAGAAGATGGCACAAATAGAGGGATTCGTTCACGTGGAGAGGATATCTATGTTGATGGAACTGATTTTGTCACGGGAAAATCTCCTAACGGCATTAAAACGAGTTGAACAGAATAAATAAAGGAAGTCACGGAGTAGATGGCATGCCCGCAAAAGACCTACGGAGACACCTCTATGAAAACTGGGACTCCATTCGACAGTCGTTAAGAGAGGGAACCTACAAACCCTTACCCGTTCGTCGAGTCGAAATCCCGAAACCGAACGGCGGAGTAAGACTTCTAGGTATCCCCACCGTGACTGATCGTTTCATTCAACAAGCGATCGCCCAAGTGTTAACGAGAATCTTCGATCCGACCTTCTCTGAACATAGCTACGGCTTTCGCCCAAGCCGCAGAGGACATGACGCGGTCAGGAAAGCAAAGGGAAGAAAGAAGGATACCGCTGGGTGGTCGATATAGACTTAGAGAAATTCTTTGACAAGGTGAACCACGATAAACTGATGGGGATCTTGGCGAAAACGATCGAAGATCGGATTTTACTTAAGTTAATCCGCCGGTATCTCCAATCAGGCGTGATGATAAATGGAGTGGTAATGGAAACAGACATGGGAACGCCACAAGGTGGACCGCTTAGTCCACTATTAGCAAACATCATGCTTCACGAATTGGACAAGGAACTTGAGAAACGTGGACATAAATTTGTACGATACGCGGATGACTGTAATATCTACGTGAAAACAAAGAAAGCAGGAATTCGTGTCATGAACTCCATTACTAACTTTATCGAGAAGGAATTAAAGCTCAAGGTAAATAAAGAGAAATCGGCGGTAGACCGTCCTTGGAAACGGAAGTTTCTCGGTTTTAGCTTTACACCAAACAAAACACCCAAGATACGGATGGCGAAAGAAAGTGTGAAACGATTCAAGAACAAGATCCGTGAAATCACATCAAGATCCAAACCGTATCGAATGGAGGAAAGAATTGAGAAACTGAACATGTACCTAATGGGATGGTGTGGATATTTTGCCTTGGCAGATACACCAAGCAAGTTCAAAGAATTGGATGAATGGATAAGACGAAGACTTCGAATGTGTTTATGGAAAGAGTGGAAAACGCCGAAAACAAGAATTCGGAAACTTAGAGCATTAGGTGTTCCAAACCATAAAGCAATCGAGTGGGGCAACACGCGCAAGAAATACTGGCAGATTGCCTGCAGTCCCATTCTACACAAAACCCTCGACAACTCCTACTGGAGTCATCAAGGGTTAAGAAGTCTATTCGAGAGATATCATTTTCTACGTCATACTTAATTGAACCGCCGTATACCGAACGGTACGTACGGTGGTGTGAGAGGTCGGGGGTTAGTCACCCCCTCCTACTCGATTTCAACTTCTGTTTAATGAGGGATGTAACATATTAAGTTTTCTCCTATCTCCCCAACACTTTAACGCGGTACATCATTGAGAGGGCAAGACCCTCCATAAAAGGGCAGTTTTACTAGCTTTTGTCCATTTCATTAAACCTGATAACTACATATGATATTAAATCCGGAGAAAATTTTATTTAATTAATCACATCGAGGTGCATGACATGAAGCTTATTTTGTTATCAGGGGGTTCAGGAAAACGACTATGGCCGCTTTCTAATGAATCCAGATCAAAACAGTTTCTAAAGATATTACCATATTCAGATAATGAGTTAGAATCCATGGTTCAGAGGCTTTGGCGACAATTAAAAGCCAATCAATTAGTGGATGCTTCTTTTATTTCGACTAGTAAAGCACAAGTGGATATCATTCAAAGTCAATTGGGAACTGAAGTACCGCTTATCATTGAGCCGGAGCGAAGAGATACTTTTCCGGCAATCGCATTAGCCTCAACGTATTTTTATTCAACCATTGGAGTTAGTTTAGACGAAGTCATAACTGTAATGCCTGTCGATCCATTTGTGGAAAATCAGTTTTTTGATAAGGTCAAAGATTTAGAGGATGTAATTGCACAATCCGATAAGGATATTGCATTAATTGGAGTAAATCCGACTTATCCTTCAACAAAATATGGTTATATCATTCCTGACAAAGATAAAATGGACCATGAGCAGCTGCAAACATTTATAAAAGTAAAAGCTTTTAAGGAAAAACCGTCAGAAGATCAAGCACAGCGTTTGATTGAACAACATGCATTATGGAATTGCGGTGTTTTTGCATTTAAACTGGGCTATATGATTCACCAGCTGGAAAAAAGAGGGATGCCTGCTCATTATAATGAGCTCATTCAACATTACGAAAGGCTGCCGAAAATAAGCTTTGACTATGAAATTGTGGAAAAGGCGGAGCAAATTGTCGTTATTCCATATAATGGTTTTTGGAAGGATTTAGGAACATGGGATACGTTAACAGAGGATATGGAAACTAATATCATCGGCATCGGATCAATGAGTGAAGATTGCAGCAATACGCATTTAATCAATGAATTAGATATTCCCGTCATTGTAGTAGGTGCTTCAAATTTGGTTGTGGCAACAAGTCCTGATGGTATTTTAGTTTCAGATAAAGCGAAAAGCCACTATGTTAAAGAGATTGTAAAAGATTTCGATCAACGGCCAATGTTTGAGGAACGCCGTTGGGGGTGGTATCGAGTTTTGGATTATAAAGAATCTGTTGATGGAACGAAAGTACTGACAAAACGATTATGTGTAAATGCAGGAAAAAATATTAGCTATCAATACCACAATAAACGAAGTGAAGTATGGGTTGTCGTGTCCGGTGAAGGTGAATTTGTGTTGGACGGAGTAATGTCTAATGTAAAACCTGGTGATGTATTGAACATACCAGTTGGCGCAAGACATGGAATCAAAGCGATAAAAGATCTTGAAATTATTGAAGTTCAGATGGGGAGTCAACTTGTAGAACAAGATATTGTTCGTCTTTTTATGTCATGGGAAGAAATGAAAAAATCGATCGAGAATGAGTGATTTATTGTTTTTAGCTTTAATAATAAATGTTGAGAAAACAGAGTAAACCCTGTGTATTTTATATACTCTGTATTCCATTATGCATAGTAAAGGGTTTCCTGTTAAATTGTTCGGTCTAGGTAATGAGGGGGTAACCTGAAAATACAAGTATTTTATTTATTTGGATGTGATACGCAAATATTATTGGAAAAATCATAAAAATAATCTTTGAGTTTTATTTTTTAGGTTGTATTAAATATGTACTCTTCACTTGGTTACACTAAGAATTTTCGTCACATATAATACATTAAATGATCAAGTATCAAAACACTTCAGTTATTTTCAATGTACAATAGAGGATAGAAAAACAAACATTAAAGGGAAGGAGATTGTTTATGAATTTTATAGTTGGTATTCCCTATGTTAATCGCCCGGATTTATTACAAAGGGCTGTTGATAGCATAAAGCCATATTGGCCTAACACGGTGATAATTGATAATTCTGAGCAACAGGAGCTTCGGAATCATGACATCTCATCAAAAGTTGAGGTTTTTATTCCTCCAGTTCCTTTAACATTTACTCAATCGATGAATTTTATCATAAAAAAAGCTAAAGAAAATAATTGTGATGTATGGATGTTTATGCATAGTGACGCAGAGGCGCTCCCAGGAGTAGCAGATGCCTTTCTTGAAACGATAAAAAAAATACAAAATGAAGGAAGAAAATGGGGTGTGATTTATACTTATTATGACACTCTTGCAGCATACAATATGAATGCACAGAAAGAATTAGGTGAGTTTGATACTATATTTCGGGATTATCATTCTGATGTAGACTATTATCATAGAATGGATATATTAGGGTATGAAAGGATTAATACGGAATTTGGTGATAAGATTATTCATCAAAATGGAGGAAGTAATTCTATAAATTCAGATCCGAAAAGGTTACAATTGACGCAAGCGACATTTTCTCTTTATGCACAATATTATCAAACGAAATGGGGAGGTCCTGGGGGAAAAGAAAAGTATAAAACTCCATTTAACCAGTAGCTAATGACCTTAGCTGAAACAAATGAATGATCAAGTTCTGTGAACAACCTAGAAAAGAATTATAATTATAATGTTTTCAATAAAGTTTTTACTTTTTTAATATTCTTCCTCTACCATAAAACACTCCTCTGCAATTGAAAAGAACCATGTAGAACCAAACTAGTACATGGTTTACTAAAAATTATTTTTTTATATTAGACAGTGAGCTAGTTTCAGTGCTGTACTTAAATAAAAAATTCTCGTTTTTCAGTATTGATTTCAATGCTAAAACGGGTATTTTTTTGCAAATTTTTGTTTATGGCAAACAAAAATAAACACTCCTACATAAGATAGTACTCTTGATGATATACCATTTGAAAAAGCTCTGCGTATCATTTGCAGAGCATTTAAATCATAAATGATTAACACCACCCTCAGTATCCGTAACCTCCATATCCATATCCATATCCCCTATATCCTCCGTATCCATTTGGGGATCCATACCCGTATCCCCCATATCCTCCTTATCCATATGGCGAAAGTAACGTACCAGCTAATAAACTACCTGCTAATCCACCAAAGAAAGGCCCACCGAATACATATCAACTAAACGGTCTGCCAAAACCAAATGGTCCAAAAATTCTTTCATCTTGATTGCCTTCTTGATTTTCCTGAGAGTATACATTGGGTAAAAAATGCATTTCTGAATTCATTAAGAAACCTCCATTTTCATTTTCTTCTTCAATAAAGAATATGCATTTACCCATCTACTTTCTTGGGTGAATATCTTTGGTTGAATATATGGGATGCCGCCACATCGTCCAAAATAAGATGAATTTGTATCCCCATAACCCAAAAAACGCTATTCTTTTTGCAGAAATATACAGGAAGGATGGTGTTTTTTAGAATTATCTATTTCAGACGAAATGAATCTCTTTTCTCAGGAACTTCGAAACTACTTATCTTCATCTTCTTTTCAAGAATTTGTTCAACGTACAAGTAAATATCAAGCACAAGAATTAATTGTTTTATGTGTATGGCTTAGTCAGCAGGTCACGAGTACACCCCTCACACAATTATGTAGCCGCCTCGAAGCATCTATAGGTGTCCTCATGAGTCCCGAAAGGCTTAATCAAAGATTTAATGATTCAGCAGCACAGTTTCTTCAATAAGACCGATGGCAAGAAGACCGCAGCTAATTTAATATACAAGTTTTTACAAACAAATACAGCCATTATGGTAACCATGTTTTACAAAATGTACATTGTCAGAAAAACAAATGCCGAAAATAACAGGAAAGCCATTTGCATGGACCACCATTCTTATGGCTCAAGGACTCACAGCAGAATATCTTTTACATGAATATTAAACCTTATCTTCTATGGAGGTGTAGGTACTGGAAAAACCTACTTATCTACGCTTATCGGTTTGTTATGCAATTCAAAATTAGAGAAGCGTATCAAATATTATATGATGGCAGGTCTATTGAAAAGATTATTAAATGCTTAGAAAAAATGTTTGTTGAGTGGCTCATTAAACAAATTGAGAAATTGAATCTGATTATTCTCAATGTACATATATTCTTTTGCATAAACAGGGGGCAGAGCTTCTTTTTCAAGTGATCTCGATGTGTTATGAAAGAAAGAGCATGATTGTGACGACGAATTTACAGTTTGGGCAGTAGAATCACCTATTTAGGGATCCTAAAATAACGGAAGCTGCAATCGATCGGCTTATTCTTTAATAGCATTTCATGGAGAAAGCCATCGATATAAAGAATTATTATTACACAGTAGGTAACTTACAGGGACGGCAAGTGGTACATTTTTAATTGCCATTTGATACATTTCTTACTTGCCATAAACAGCAATTATACCAGTTGTTCTAAATTAAAGCAGTTTGAGGTATGCTCCTTACTTGTTAGAATTGGAATATTTAAAAATATTTTATATAGGTGTCCCTTTTTTAAATTGAGAAAAAAGATCGTTATTCATTTCTACTGCATTTTCCTTAGGTAACTTTAATTTATTTAAAGTGTTTTCTTGGATAAAATGAAGATGGTTATTATAACAAATATAGTAGTCATTTTGATGTTGATATAAAATTCCATCTGGTAAAGTGATTATCTCATTAGCTAATGGACATATCATTGAACCGTTAGGAAGTTTAGATAAAAATTCGTCATTTACTTCTACAATTTTATCCCATCGAAATTTAAAATTGTTAAATGCTTCCACGCTTTGTATAGGGTGTTTTTTATTATTTTGAATATAATAAACTATGGGATTAGTTGGGGACTTTACCAGTCTTTGGTTTGGAAATTTATCTGGTTCAATCAAAACCATATGATTTATTGGAATCCCTTCTTCGTATCTAAATAGATAAGGATCAGGTATTCTAACAACTTCTTCTTCAGAATATTTTAATGGATTAAGCATATTTTCTGTAATCTTTCGCCGTCTTTGTTGATCAATTAAATAAATATCTGGTTTAAAACCTCTTACTAAAGTTCCATTAGGAATAACATAGGGTAAGTTTGAAGATAAGTTTTGATAAGAATCCCGATATTTTAGAGCAATATCTAAAATTTTTTTAATTGGATAAAAAGGTTGAAATTGAGTTAAACGTACCCAAAAAGCTGCATCACCAGCACCCCAATTGATAGGATGATCATCCCAGTAACTTCCATATTTATGAAACACTAAATCTGCTATTCTTCTCGTATGCATCACAGAACAATGATCTACAATACAAACTGGTTGGTTTAAGATCCCGGGAGCTTGGCGCACCCCTTCATCGAAGAGATTAAAGTTATCATCAAAATACTTAACGTGTTGTTCTGAATATACAATATCAATATTTGGATGTTGATTTAGATAATTAACCATTATTTCAAATCGCTCAGGCAAAAAGATGTTGTCATCTGTTAAATAAGTAATATATTTGCCTTGTGTTTTTGGGATTGCTTCATTTATTAACGTAGCATATCTTGCTGTTTTGAAACGTTCATTATCCTTGATATTACTATTAAAATATTGAATTCTCGGGTCACCTAAATACCGTTTAATAATTTGAGTGGTTTCATTGTTTGAATTATCATCCATTATAAAAAGTTCCCAATCCTGAAACGTTTGATTAATAACACTTTCTATGGCTTTAGTAATTGTACTTGGTTTATTATAACTAGTTAAAATCACTGAAACTGTTGGCATATTCCTTCCTCCTATGCTTATCCAAAAATTAATTATCATACTGCCTAGATGTTTAAACCGAGATTAAAAATAATACTATACAATTTCATACTATTTATTTTTTTTTTGAAATGTTCGGGCTAGTGTCTGATAAAAAACGAATTCATAAAGAAAATAGATTTATTTATGAGTACTTTTCTTATAAATTAATAATTTAGGACATCATGAAAGAGCACGGTAGGAAAATTATGTGAGGAAGAGTCACGCACAATTTGATAAGAACAGGAAGGCTGAAAGTTAAAAAAATAGCTTCTTTTCATCAAACAGCAAAGACTATAGAAAACTGGAAAGCCTAGATTTAGGACAACCTGATTGTGGTCAGCGAAAATGCTGGGGATCTCATTCTTACTGCAGAGTGTTAGATCAACTATTAGAAGAACATTTAGAATTGTCCTTTACCTATTATCTAAAAGAGCGATTTCGAGATATTTACCGTTCTGAAGACTATGATATAGCTCATGACCTTTTTGAGAATTGATCCAGTTGGCTTGGAGTAGTCCGTTTGCAATGTTCAATTTTATTTGTCGGAAACTGTCCACTTTAGTTTAGCAGTTACATATGATAGGGAGTGATTTTACGGATTTTGTTATTACGTGAAATGTCCAATTGTTTTAATTTGGGGAAGCGTTGTGCTGGATGAAATCGTGTCAGTTTCCCAACGATTTAAATCGACGGGGGATTATCCTGTTTTTATTGGAATCATTACACGAAACAATAGAACGTGAAAAGCCCTTTAACCGAGAACTTCACCTTATTCCAGATTAAAGGGATTCTATATATTTAAAAAAATCTTTATTAACTAGTTTCCATCGTATTTATTCAAAAGATCTTCAATAAACAATTGTAATTTTTTATTATTGTGAAATAAAATTCCTAATCCATAATGATGGGGAAGTTTATACAAGGTAAGTGGAAATGATGACTCATTGATAAAATCCTCTATTGCTGTTAAAACTCCATTTTTTTCTCCACCTTCGAATAGGGCATTATTTAAGGTGCGGTTCATTGATTTCTCTACTAATTCGGATTCCGGAGCTATTAACTCTGAGTGACCAGGTAACATTCCTTTATTTGCATAAGGCTTTCGAAATTCAGTTGGAATTGTTTCGGGAAAATAATACATATCTCTCCTTGCGTAAGGCCATTCAGTATCATGTAGTAAAACGATAGGGAACTTATTATTATTTAAAGCACTTTTTTCAACTATTTTAAGTTCATTAAATACTGTATACCAGTTATGATCACCATCAATTAAGACGGCATCATATTTTTTAATTTTCGATAAAACATTGAGACTAATATCTTTTATCAAAGTAAAACAGCCATGTTCTTCTTCTAATTTTTGATAATCGAAAGCAGGTGCGGGGTCTATAGCCGTTAAATGGCCTTCATTTTCAGAACAGTATTCTAATATATTAAAAGTATTATCTCCAAATTCACTTCCTATTTCAACAATGGACTTTACATTTTCTTCTATAAAAATGGGTTTTATAATTCCTTTCCAAAATTTATGCATATCATGAACTCCTTTTCGTTTTGGGGATTTTTGTAATAATTGTCCTTTAGAAATCTCCCCGAATTATTTTGTTAAGACAAAAATCTAATAAATAATTTATTCTGTTTAAGAAAGTGTGTTCCTCTCGTGTTTTATTCAGACCATTAACTTTAACAGCCAAAACGTAAATGCGTTTTCAGTTAAACTCCGAACATTTGAAATTTCGGCTTGCGGGGCCTTCCAACTGACAGATGTTCGAGAAGGTTTAAGAAGTTTTTATACCCCAGGTGTTGATATCGCTACATTCGATTCTCCCAATGATTTATTTGAAAAGATTGATTACTATCTAACTCATGAAGTTGAAAGGAGTGCTATTGCATTATATCAATCTGATATTTTATTTGTCGGTTCCGCGTTCTGGAAACAGCATGTTATTATAACGGAGCAAAAATTGTTATCAATATGGCATCGTTTACATGATGACTCATCCAAATCCTGATTTAATAAACAAAATTTTTGAGTTTTTTTATAAGAAGGATCAACATGATTTGAATAGGATCTTTTTGTTCCTCCATGAAATGTATATGCAATTAAACCTTCTTTTTGGCCCGTTAAAGTCTTATCCATATTTTCTTTAATATCAGTCTCAGATCTGTCGTAATTCCATATTTTCAAATTCTTTACATAACCTACATAATATCCATAAGGATTAGACCAACGAAAAGACCAGAAGCGTAGACATTCTCTTTTGGGCTTGTTAATCCTTTTTTTTAAAATCTCCATTAACATATAGATTAGGTGTTTTACTACGGTAAACGACTGCGATCTGTTTCCAGTCAGTAATGGACATGGGGTAAACTAAAAGGGCTGGGAGATAGGCAGAACTATGTTCATAAACAATAACACCATTAGTACCGACGGATACTCCAAAACCTGCATCCTCGGCTTTTTCTCCATACCCGGGTCCAATGATATATCTTTTGCCCCCATATACCACTTACATCTTCAATGGATTCTATATCCATGCTGATGGAAGATGACGGTTTCACCCAAAATTCATACGTAAACGAGTTACGAATCTTTTTTATAGTGTTTCAAATTTAATCATATGATTTCCTTTAAAAAGAATGGGTTCCTGTTCCATAATGACCACCTTTCTAACATGTTCTTATAACCAAACAGTCATTACGATCCCCCTAAGCTTCTAGGTAAATAAGATGAAATAGTGGATCCAACAGGTTTAAACCACTGTCGACGATATCATTTTCCTAGAGAAAATGGTGATTCTTGAGTTTTAGATATAAGGGGTGTTTTTTGTAAAGTGCAGAGATTTGCAGAGAATTTGGTTTGAACCAACTTTACATGGAGAGGTGGGCGTGATAGCCTCGTAGTGTAAAGACAACCCCTCATATAAAGAGATCAGGAAATAAATCATTTTTACTTAATTTTTTTTAAATATCCTTTTGGATTAAAAGTTAAGAAAAATTTTTCCCGACTTTGATCAATGATGAATTCGTCGTTCGTTGATAAGAACTCTTCAAGAGCTTCCATAGGACCATCGCCAAATTCAGGTAACACAGGGTGTCCATTAATATTTGTATCCTCTACAATTAAATAATTTCCTTTCGTCACAATTGAATGATACATTTCTAATTCTTTTAGTACATGATTTTTAGAATGATCCGAGTCTAAAATGACCATTACGGAGTCTTCCTTTGGTATTGTTTTTTTCAATTCCTCAATAATTTCTTCCGAAGTTGAAGAACCAATTAAATATCGGATCCTTGGATGAGTTTTTGGTATTTTATTGTCTGCTATATCTATTGTAATAACCTTTCCATGATCTATTAGGTCACAAAGCGATGATAAGAATAAACTAGTTCCACCAAGATTTGTTCCACATTCAATAATCCAATCTGGCCTTGTTTCATATATGATTTCTTGATAGATCCATAGATCTAGCGGACATTTGAGGGTTGGAACACCCAGCCAAGAAGTGTTTCCTTCTGACCAAACATGGGTATCGTAGTAATATTTATGAAATAAATCTTTAAAATCCATCTAAAAATTCGCTCCTTTTAATAAAGTTTTTTGAAGTAAATACAAAATTGAGCTAATTCTCAAAAATAAGCTTCAAATAGGTATGACCTATTCGTAAATTTATTCAATAAAAATTATTTGAATAAATGCATTTGCTTCTATTCATGATTAAACTCCCGCATCTCCTATTGACTGTTTATCGGTATTGAGTCTCCTAGTTAAATCCAATCATTGGATCCATTCCAGCTTATTCTTTTTTCATCAGGCGATTGTGGACTATATGATTCAGTAGTTAAATAATTTATGGTAGCTGGTTTCTGCCCAAGCAGTCTATAACTTTAAGCAATACCCTTTGGAATTTGCATCATAATGGGATTTTCCTCACCCATGTAGTAAACATTGGTTTCCACTTTTGTAGGTGAATGATCTCTTAGATCGTAAAGTACTACCTGAGCGTTGTCTGAAGGGAAAACCATAAATCATCTTGCTTTTCGTGGAAGTGAAAAACTTTTATCACTCTAGGGGAGCGCATTGATCACTAAGCCTAGCCAAATCTAGAAAGCAATTTAGTTTTATCATCACCGGACCAGTTCTCGAAATAACTGTTCGTCACAATGTTTTACTAGTTTTTTAGCCTTTACTCCTTTTTTCAACATTAAAAATCCTTTCGAATAAGTCTTTCAAAGCTTTATTCCATGCTGAAGCAGCTTATCATTCTTTTTTAAGCAAAGCATCATGTCCTAAAACTGGAATCGGAGCAATTGCTCCATATTCGTCAGACGTAGTGGGTAGTATGAGCTCCGGATTAATCCCTGCTTCTTTAAAAATAGCCTTTGCGAAATCAAATAAGGTGACTACCCCAATTGCATACGTGCTAGATACCATTTTTGAGATTTTTAACTAAATTCTGTTTTTATAATTTTCTATATAACTATATGTATGAAGACCTTTATGGAGACTACGTTTATGCTAAATTAAACATTTTGATTAAAATGCCTTAAGTCATTTGTCAGTGTTTTAAGAAGGGTAGATGAATATAAGGGATCTCTCTGCTTTCATTTATAAAAAAGAAAATTCCAGCCTTTTCAGACTGGATAGAATTACTCAAATTTTTAATTTCATTGGATAGATTTATATAACAAACTTTTTAATCCAGCAGAAAAATATTGCCCAAAGATTTTAAATTTCATTTGACAGGGAAAGTGTGATTTTGTTTTCCTAACATCAGTTTTTACCCAAATGCTTCGTAATGACAAAGAGAATTATTTATCCAAAATTATTCGTGTGTTATAAAAAGGATAAAAGGGTTTTATACTTTTTTTCTAAATAAAGTGTCACTAGAAAATATAAAAAAGGTCTAAGCAGTATTCCTTTTATAAAAAGTTATGAAAATTATAAAACGCTAAACAAAAGTCTTGAAGAAGGACAGTTTCGTATGATGAAACATTTTTGCAAACATTAGTACAGAAATATGATTTAGGTATTATAAATCCGGTTTCTTATGGAGCTTGGAATGGTAAATCTTATTATTAGAATGAAAACTAAAAGCGATGTAAATAAGGAATAGGGTACTCTAAACTATTATGCCCGTCATTACTTATAAAATTTTTCAAAATGATCTAGATAAAAAACTATATACAAAGTTATTTATACACTCCCCAATTATTGAGATGGAACCCGGTTTAAGAAATAAACGAACAGATGTATTTTTGAAGTACCATTATTTAACTTGTGAAGATTTAATTCTAGATCAAATGCACTTGGTTCTCTATTTAACAACTCTTCATATACTTTAAAAATAAAGTTTTCGTTGTTTAAATTTAATATTTTAGCTAATTTATTAAGAATGGTATGATGGTGAAAATCATTTACCTTTGGACTAGTATAAATTAATATTGCCTCTTCGCTTAATAAAAAAGTGGAAATAATGGTAATTTTTTTTACTCCTCGTGATAAATTTCTTAAATGTTGTTCAAATCCGTATTGGTCCGGTTCTCTATTTAATATTTCTTTATATAATTGATGTAAAAATTGTTCATTATTTAATTTCATAAGATCTAAAAGAGTTTTACCTATTTTTTTCTCATTTTTCATACTAAGATCTATAGGTGTTAATCTATTATTATCAATGTTTTCAGATAATTGATGATAAGCATTCAAAACTTTTTTTCCTGCAATTTCCCAATTGAATTGTTTTACATGGTTTAAACCCCTAACTTTTAATTTTTCTGTTAAGTGTTTATCGTCCAACATTATTTTTAATCCAATTGCTATTTCTTCTACATCTTCAGGGTTTACATTGTATGCAGAACCTCCAGAAATTTCCTTTAAAGAAGAAGTATTAGAGGTTAACACGGGAACTCCGCATGCCATAGCTTCTAAGACAGGTAGTCCTAGTCCTTCATAAAGTGAAGGAAATACAAAAAGTTCAGCACCATTATAAATTTCAACTAATTCTTCTATTGGGACGAAGCCTGTTAAGACAATATTTTTCTGAACTCCTAAACCGCTCGCAAGATTATTAATTTGTAAAATCTCATTCGTATTAAGGTCATTAAAAAAAACAATTTGGAATTGATTTACTAAATTGGGTAATCTAGAAAAAGCCTCAAGAAATCGAGCAAGATTTTTTCTGTATTCAATTCCACCGGAGAACAAAATATAGGGTTGAACGATATTATATTTTCTTTTTAGTAAATCAATGTCAAGATTTTGTTTTACTGTAAACTTTTCATCAATCCCTCCCATGATCACTATTATTTTTTGAGGATCAATACCTAAAATGTTAATAGCATCATTCTTTGTAGTTTCAGAGATTGCGAAAATTAAGTCACAAGATTTTATAAAATGTAAAGTTTCGAAATATTCGTCTTTCGTTTTTTTATCAATAAGATAAATATTTGGGTATAGAAGTGGAATTAAATCAAAGAGGGTAACAACCACTTTAATTCCTCTAGACAATAGGGTTGCATAATCTGATTTAAATTCAAAAGGGCTCGTAATATGAAAAATGTCAATTGAATTTTTACTTAGAAACATTTTTAAGTCGCTGTTTCGATAGGTTTTCTCATTATTTTTTTTAGGATAATAATAGAAATAATTGTTTTTATCATCTAGTTTTTTTATGGTTTCAATTAAATTTCTTGTATATTGTCCTATTCCTCTTTTATTAGAAATAGACTGAGTAAAACTCATATCAAAAGCAATATTCATCTCAATCACCTCGAATAACGGCTACACACCATTTTTATAATAAACACTTAATTTTGGAAAAAAATAACGGAAAAGTACGTCAATTAAACAATCCTAAAAAATTCATATAATTAATTTAGTACTATATTTATTTATGCTATTTTCGAAAAAAAGTTTAGGATAAGTAGTAAATTAGGAATGAAATTAAGCATCTGAAAATTTCCTATTGCAGTACGGACTTTTAAGTAAGACTGAACCCCTTACTTAAAATAAATACCTATTGAAAAATCCAGTCTTTAAGGCTGGATTTTCTTATAAAGGAAAGGAGAGAGTACGGACAAATGACGGAAGGCATATTCATTAAATTGTTTAAGGCAGCCTTAACTTTGTTTCCAAAAAAGACCGTTACACATATAGTATATAGAAAATAATTTGTATAAATTCAGTTAATAGTTTGCTAACTAAAGAATGATCCGTTAGAAAATTTGTGAGCTATAACAATGTAAAGGTGGTATTTCAATTCATGAAGGGTGTAATTCTTGCTGGAGGTACGGGCTCTCGTCTAGACCCATTAACAAAATATATAAATAAGCATCTCTTGCCGGTAGGACCTTATCCAATGATCTATTGGTCAATCATAAAATTAAGGGACGCCGGAATTAATGAGATCTTAATTATAACGAATCAACATCATCTTGGCTCGTTTATACAGTTATTAGGTTTAGGGGAAGAATTAAATGTAAAACTTCAATATAAAATACAAAAAAATGAAGGAGGAGGGATTGCAGATGCCCTCATGAGTGCAAAAAGTTTTATCAATCAAGAAAAATTTATCGTATTACTAGGCGATAATATATTTGATGATTCATTAACTCCTTACGTCAAATCATTTCAACAACAGGACACTGGTGCGAGAGTATTACTAAAGGAAGTAGAGGATCCTTATCGATATGGAGTACCTCAATTAGATAAGAAGGAAAATAAAATTATCTCCATCATTGAAAAGCCAAAGTTTCCTCCATCTTCTTTTTGTGTGACAGGTGTCTATATGTATGATCAAAATGTTTTTCAATTGATTGAAGACATTGAACGATCAAACCGAAACGAGTTAGAAATAACAGATGTTAACAATTTATATATCAAAAACAATCAACTTCAATATGATATTCTACATGGATGGTGGATTGATGCCGGAACACATGAGTCTCTTTATAAAGCGAATCAATATGTTTACGAAAATATGAAGGAGGAAAAAAAGTGAATAAACACCTCCTAGTAACTGGCGGAGCAGGTTTTATAGGATCAAATTTTATTTCATATTTATTAAGTAACACAAATTACTTGATTACAAACGTGGATTCTTTAACGTATGCCGGAAATGAGCAAAATATGAAGCCATTCGAAACATCAAATCGATATCGTTTTTTAAAATGTGATATTGGGAATGAACAAGAGCTAGCATCTATATTTGATCAAGAATATGAAGCTATCATAAACTTCGCGGCAGAATCTCATGTGGACCGCAGTATCACGAACGCCGACCCGTTCATTCATACAAATATAATAGGTACATTCAACCTTTTACAGGCTGTTTTAACTGGCAAAGCTCGAAAGATGATCCAAATTTCAACTGATGAAGTGTATGGCTCCTTGGGACCAAAAGATCCACCGTTTACGGAAGGAACCGCTCTTGCACCGAATAATCCGTATTCTGCCAGTAAAGCAAGTGCGGATTTACTTGTCAGATCATTTCATAGAACACATCAACTTCCTCTTATCATCACACGATGCAGTAACAACTACGGACCCATGCAGCATAAGGAAAAATTCATACCCACAATTATTACAAATGCACTAAACAACAAAGATATCCCATTGTATGGAGATGGTTTAAATATTCGAGATTGGATCTATGTAGACGACCATTGTCGTGCTATTCACACGGTGCTTGAGAAAGGAGTTCAAGGAGAAGTTTATAATATCGGCGGAGCTGAAGAAAAAACGAATCTTGAAGTTATTCAAATGATTCTAAAACAATTAGGAAAAAACAAACATTTAATCAAGTATGTAGAAGACCGTAAAGGGCATGACCGCCGATACTCAATGGATTCTTCGAAAATATCGAGAGATTTGGGCTGGGAACCTCTTGTTTCTTTTCATGATGGCATCCAAAAAACAATAGAATGGTATAAACGAATGCAGTATGAGAGAAGGTGAGAATTTGAAGATATTAATTACCGGCTCAAATGGTCAACTAGGAAAAGAACTGGAGAGACAATTAAGCTTTTCACATATTGTTGTTAGCCTCGCGAAACACAATTTAGATATTACTTCAAAAGAAGATGTAGAAAAAATCATTTCCAATATGAAACCGCAAATCATCATCCATGCTGCTGCTTTTACTGCAGTTGATCAGTGTGAAACTTACCGTAAGAAAGCTTTTGAAACAAATAGTCTTGGGGCTTTTTATGTTGCACAAGCAGCCGATAAAGTTGATGCACGGTTGTTTTATATTAGTTCTGATTATGTGTTCGATGGAAATAAACAATCTCCTTATTTAGAGGAAGATGAACCAAATCCACAATCAATTTATGGACTAAGCAAGTGGCTTGGTGAAGAATTAATACTTCCATTTCATCATGTAACGGTTATCCGTACATCTTGGCTTTATGGGCATGAAGGAAAAAATTTTGTTAAGACAATGTTAGAACTGGCTAAAAAAAATAGAACCATTCAGGTAGTAAATGATCAGATTGGCTCTCCTACGTATGTGAAAGATCTTTCTGAAACGATTATTCATTTATTTGATAAAAAGAATGGCATCTATCATGTCAGCAATTCAGGATCATGCACCTGGTATGAATTCGCAAAAGCAATATTTGAAGAAGCTGGATTCAATCCGAAGTACGTATTGCCAACGACGACTGAAGAATACGGAGCAATTGCTCCAAGGCCCCGGTTTTCGGTTTTAGGTCACAATGCTTTACTGAGAGAAACAGTTAAGATACCTCGACCGTGGAATGAAGCGTTAAAGGAATTTATTCGAAAGGAGACAGGTCAATGATAGAAGGAGTAAAAGTGAAGAATCTCGTAAAATATTGTGATGATCGAGGTTTTTTCGCAGAGCTCATCCGTGATGATGAACCGGAACTGTTATCGAGATTTGGCCAGGCTTCGTTATCTATGAGCTACCCCGGTGTCATTAAAGCTTTTCACTATCATGAAAAACAGGATGACTTGTGGTTTTTCCCTTCCGGCAATGCACAGGTTGTACTTTATGATATGAGAGAGGGCTCACCTACTAAGGGGAAAACGGATGTTTATTATATGGGAGAGGAAAATCCGATCATGTTGCTCATTCCAAAAGGAGTTGCCCATGGATACAGAGTGTTAGGTGAGAAGGCCGCTACGATTATTTATTTTACTACTGAATCCTATGATAGAGATAATCCGGATGAGAAACGAATAGAGTGGAATGATCCAAGCATTGGCTTTTCCTGGGAGACTAAAAACCGTTAAGAGTTAATAAGAAGGGAGGGTAACTGTGGAGCATGGTGTTAACTTAATTGGATACTCTAGAGCTGAATTTGGATTAGGAGAGGCGTGCCGTTTAGCGGCTAAATCTTTGCATTCCGTCGGAATCCCTTTTTGTATTATTAACTTTCCTTACAGTCCTTCAAGACAAAATGATTTAACCTGGCAACATAAGGAAGTAAATGAGCCAATCTATAAAACGAACATTTTTTTTATAAATGCTGACCAATTATATTACCATTATAGAAAAAAGAATTTAAAAAGAACATGGTTCTTAAATCGATATAATATTGGTTATTGGCATTGGGAATTACCGGAATTTCCAAATGCTTGGGTAAAAAGTTTTCATTTAGTGAATGAAATTTGGGTTCCATCAACTTTTACATTTCAAGCAATTTCTAAGAAATCAACTAAACCAGTTATCACGATTCCACACTGTATGTCATTTGATCCACCTGTTCACTTAAATCGCTGTAATTATGGGCTCCCCGAAAATCGTTTTCTATTTTTAACCATGTATGACATTCATAGTACGTCAGTTAGAAAAAATCCGATGGCCGTTATTCAAGCATTTAAACAAGCTTTTAAGCAAGATGACCATTCAGTTGGCTTAGTTCTTAAAATAAACAACCACTCTCATTTTCCAGAGGAAGTTGAATTACTAAAACAAAACATATTAGGCTATAACAATATATTTCTTATTGACAAAGTATTTAGTCGTCAAGAGGTTAACGGTTTAATGAACTTAATTGACAGTTTCGTTTCTCTTCACCGATCCGAGGGATTTGGATTACCTTTAGCTGAGGCGATGTATTTAGGGAAACCGGTAATCGCTACAAATTGGTCGGGGAACATTGACTTTATGAATGAACAAAACGCATGTGTCGTGGATTTTACATTAAAACAAATCGGCCAAAATTATGGACCTTATAGTGCAAATCAATATTGGGCGGAACCTCATACCGATCAAGCTGCTAATTTTATGAAAAAATTAGTTCAAGACAAAGAATATGCCAATCGAATTGGAATACTCGGTAAAGAAACAATCATGAATAAATACTCGCCCCAAATGATCGGAAACATGTATAAATCGCGTCTTCTTCAACTGGAATTACTTTAATATTTCCTTTTCACCCGTTAATCTTAATTATTTAAAGCAGATTATAAAGAAAACAGCGGTAGGGCCGCTGTTTTTATTTTGTGCGCCCGGCATGGGTGTAATCTATAGGGTGCAAGTCCCGAGCTGTGAAGGCAGAAGTAGCAGTTAGCATAACGCAAGGGTGTCCGTGGTAACGCGGAATCTGAAGGAAGCGGACGGCAAACTTCCGGTCTGAGGAATACGAACTTCATATAAGGCTAGGTATCACTGGGTGAGTTTGCAAAACAAAACAAAGCCCTTTCTGCCGAAGGTGATACAGAGTAAATGAAGCAGATAGATGGAAGGAAAGATTACACTCTTACCCGGGGAGATCTGACTGGCACGCCAAGTAATCTTGGTAACCTATCTAGCGATAGATAGCTGAGCAGTCAGAAGTCAGCAGAGGTCATAGTACTCTTTCGAGCTCGAGACGAAAGAGGAAGGACCGAACAATTAAGGAGAACGAAACACTACGCGTTCATCTTCTGTGTTGAAGCAGACAATCCGGCAGGACTTACTTGAAGGAGGAAGTGGTGAATCCCACGGGGGACTTCAAGAGGGTGGAGCAGAAGATGGCACAAATAGAGGGATTCGTTCACGTGGAGAGGATATCTATGTTGATGGAACTGATTTTGTCACGGGAAAATCTCCTAACGGCATTAAAACGAGTTGAACAGAATAAAGGAAGTCACGGAGTAGATGGCATGCCCGCAAAAGACCTACGGAGACACCTCTATGAAAACTGGGACTCCATTCGACAGTCGTTAAGAGAGGGAACCTACAAACCCTTACCCGTTCGTCGAGTTGAAATCCCGAAACCGAACGGCGGAGTAAGACTTCTAGGTATCCCCACCGTGACTGATCGTTTCATTCAACAAGCGATCGCCCAAGTGTTAACGAGAATCTTCGATCCGACCTTCTCTGAACATAGCTACGGCTTTCGCCCAAGCCGCAGATGACATGAGGCGGTCAGGAAAGCAAAGGGCTATATCAAAGAAGGATATCGCTGGGTGGTCGATATAGACTTAGAGAAATTCTTTGACAAGGTGAACCACGACAAACTGATGGGGATCTTGGCGAAAACGATCGAAGATCGGATTTTACTTAAGTTAATCCGCCGGTATCTTCAATCAGGCGTGATGATAAATGGAGTGGTAATGGAAACAGACATGGGAACGCCACAAGGTGGACCGCTTAGTCCACTATTATCAAACATCATGCTTCACGAGTTGGACAAGGAACTTGAGAAACGTGGACATAAATTTGTACGGTACGCGGATGACTGTAATATCTACGTGAAAACAAAGAAAGCAGGAATTCGTGTCATGAACTCCATTACTAACTTTATCGAGAAGGAATTAAAGCTCAAGGTAAATAAAGAGAAATCGGCGGTAGACCGTCCTTGGAAACGGAAGTTTCTCGGTTTTAGCTTTACACCAAACAAAACACCCAAGATACGGATGGCGAAAGAAAGTGTGAAACGATTCAAGAACAAGATCCGTGAAATCACATCCAGATCCAAACCGTATCGAATGGAGGAAAGAATTGAGAAACTGAACATGTACCTAATGGGATGGTGTGGATATTTTGCCTTGGCAGATACACCAAGCAAGTTCAAAGAATTTGATGAATGGATAAGACGAAGACTTCGAATGTGTTTATGGAAAGAGTGGAAAACGCCTAAAACAAGAATTCGGAAACTTAGAGCATTAGGTGTTCCAAGTCATAAAGCAATCGAGTGGGGCAATACACGCAAGAAATACTGGCGGATTGCCTGCAGTCCCATTCTACACAAAACCCTCGATAACTCCTACTGGAGTCAACAAGGGTTAAGAAGTCTATTCGAGAGATATCATTTTCTACGTCATACTTAATTGAACCGCCGTATACCGAACGGTACGTACGGTGGTGTGAGAGGTCGGGGGTTAGTCACCCCCTCCTACTCGATTGGGTAATCTCTTGTTACTTAAGAAAAATTAATCTGATATCAGTTAATTATAACATTCCTCCACCTAGATGAAATACTTTGGCATTTCCTTTTATTCCGTTTGAAGCATTTCTTGTATCATAAACGATTTTGGAATATTCTAATATCTTTTTGATAGGTAATGAAGAATGGTCGGTCAATATGACAACACAATCAAATATTTTTAGGGCATCTTCTGTCAGTTTTATACTTGTTAATTTCTTGTCAAATATTAATAATTCATCTACAAAAGGATCAAAATAAGATATATTTGCTCCTTTCTGAAGTAGGGATTCTATGATTGGGATTGCATGAGACTCCCGCAAATCATTTATATCTTTCTTATAGGTAACTCCACAAATTAAAATCTTTTTCTTTTTTACATCTGACAATACCTTTGTGATCTGTAATACGATGTGATCTGAAATCAATTTATTTATACGAATTGCTGCATCGATAAATTTGCTGTTCCCACCTACTTGACATGCTTTCCATTGCAAATATAATGGATCAACAGGTATGCAGTGGCCACCGATTCCAGGACCTGGGTAAAAAGGGGTAAAACCAAATGGTTTCGTACTTGCTGTTTGAATGACTTCCCAGACGTTAATTTTTAATAAATCACATAATATAGAGATTTCATTAATAAAAGAAATATTAATAAATCGATAGCTATTCTCCAATAATTTTGACATCTCTGCTATTTCTGTACTTGAAGCTATAACTACATGGTTGAACACTTTAGAATATAAATCTACAACATGTGTCAAACATTCTTCTGTAACTCCACTAACTACTTTTGGAATATCTTTGATAGAGTGATCTTTGCTTCCCGGATCCATTCTTTCAGGAGAATATGATAAATATAAATCTTTACCTATTTGAAAACCACTCTTTTCAAGAATAGGTTGAAGGACATCTTTTGTGGTTCCAGGGTAGGTAGAACTCTCCAGAACAATTAATTGTCCCTTTTTTAGCCTTGGAACAAGACAATCGGCAGCATTTATTAAATAACTTAAATCTGGTTCAGCGGTGACGGACAGAGGTGTAGGGATACATAAGATGATTGCATTTACTTCATTCATCAGATCATAATTTGAAGAAACTTTAAATGTTTGATCTAATATTGCCTTTTTTAGTTCATCATTTCGTATTTCCGGTAAATAGCTATTGAATGTATTAATTTTTTTTATTTTGTTTTCGTCAATATCAATTCCGATCACTTCAAAACCATTATTGATAAATAAGAAGGCAAGAGGTAATCCAACATATCCAAGGCCAATAATTGCAATTTTTTTCTTTGATTCAACATTCAACAACAAATAAAACCTCCAAATGCACAATCGAGAAATATTCTCATTTGTACCAATGTTTGCAGCTCTTGAGATGATATTTTATGAAAATGAATTTTTGGGAAATCGTGACAAATTACCAATTTATAAAAAATTCTCTTTGATTTCTCTATTTCTCAAATCCTTCATGCGATATTAAGCATATGATGTAGTTAACAATATTATATGAATGAGCTTTGAAATAGGAATATGCTCACGCCTAATCAATTGATTGATGCAGCTGCCCAGCATAAGAAAGATTTCAATTATTGAAGTGGCCTTCCTACATTTAAACGGTTTAAAATGTATCACCCCAAAACATGTAAGGAGAATTGTTCATGAAAGAAGAAAATGAGAAAAACAATGCTTTAATTTCCATCATCATTCTTACGCGAAACGGCTTAAGTTATACTAAATTATGTATTGACAGTATTTTGGAAAACACAGAACTAAATTATGAATTCATTTTCGTTGATAATGGTTCGAATGATGGAACCGTTCAATATTTAAGCACTGTAAAAAACGCTAGAATCATAGCAAATAAAGAAAATAAAGGTTTTTCTGGAGGATGTAATCAAGGATTAAAGATTGCAAGGGGAAAATATATTGTTTTACTTAATAACGACACAATAGTTACTAACGGATGGTTAACTAGGATGGTTTGGTGGTTAGAAAAGGATCCTACAATCGGTGTTGTTGGTCCAAGATCTAATATGGTATTACCTGAACAATCTATCAATCCTGAACAATACAAAGCCAGTAGCTCATTACAAATTGAAAAATTTGCAACAAAATGGTCAAAAGAAAGAGCTCAAACAGGCAATGAAATATCACGCATAAGTGGATTTTGTATGTTTTTTAGAAAAGAATTAATTGATAAGATTGGTGGGTTTGATCCACGCTTTTTTCCAGGGAACTCTGAGGATACTGACTTTAGTATTCGGACTAGGATTAGCGGGAAGAAACTTTGGGTCGCAAACGATGTTTTTATCCATCACTTTGGCAATAGTACATTTATGATCAATAATGAAAAATATCAACATCTGCTTGTTGAAAATAGAAAGAAACTATTAAGTAAATGGCAAATGATGAATTTAAATGAAATAGACGAATTGGTTAAGCGCGAATCCCCATTTGACCGCTCAAAACATTACATCCCTCTATAAAAACGACCGGAGCCGATCTCCTCACTCAATTTCAACCTTATGCATTAATGAAGAACATCAAAATAACAATCGCACTCGTAAATTAGATTTCTTTAATGTGATAATAGCCAATATCTTTTAATTTCCACAAAAAATGGAACAATTGTACAAACAGTTTCAACATACAATCATAAGTTATCAAAGAAGGAAAATACAAAAGCTACTTTCCTTCAAATTTGAAACTGAAAGGAGGATAACAAAATGGGCGTTGCCACTTTATGTACTGTTACAGTAACTGGCACTGTCGGATTAGTAGTAGTAAATGCACAAGTATCAGTTCCACAAGACCCGACAGGGCTTATTGATGCTACAATTGACCTTCCCGCTCCGTTACCTGATCTTGTCTTAACGGGTTTACCTTGTCCAACACTTGAACCTATAGTAATTACTATTCCTGGTGTACTTTCATTGACGATCACTGTTTCAGAAACACCCGCTCCTTAACCAACCTTTATAGCTGCACCACATCTTTAATGATATGATCCCTCTTGTGTAGGCAGTTAGAAAAAACACTTACTGTTTTAACACAGGAGGAGTTATTTTTATTGAAACGATAAGACAAAAGTCAAAAAGTTTTCATAGGAATTTAAATGGAAGGCGGAAGGAGTGATGATTCTTTGAAGAAAGATAGATCACAGCCCCAAATAGGATTTTGCGTCTCAAGGGATTATTATCCAGGATTACTTGGATTAGTAACACATAGACTTCAATTTGCTCCAGACGACGTTGCCTTTATAAGATTTCATCTTAAAGACATAGATTTTGATAACCTTCAGGTGAAAGGGGATAAATTTCATAAGGATACGGGAGAGTGGAAAGAAGGAGTTTTTCCAATTCCTGACGTAGTCTACATGCAGTGTTCTGCTAACCGAGAAGATATAAAAAGGATAGAAGATGTAATCGGTCATAATGTATTTAATAGTTTTATATTCGATAAATGGCAAGGGTGGAACCTTCTAAATAACGATAAAGAGCTGCGTGGTCATCTTCCAAATACCCAACTATATCAAAATAATATCGATTTAATAAATTTTCTAAATAAGTATCACTACAAAGATGTCATATTAAAACCCATTTTTGGGTATAGCAGTGAAGGAATTTTTCGAATTAAGTTTCAAGAAAATGAAAAAATTCAGCTTTTACAAAAACAAGGATTAAAAATGGAAATGCAGGAATTTACCAATTACAAAGAATTTTGGGATTTTCTTTCATTAAATATTCATTATGGCAGCTACATTATCCAGCAAAGTATCGAAACAATAAAACAACGTGAAAATGTAAGCGATATCCGCCTGAATATGAATAAGAACAGTAAAGGTCAATGGGAAGTGTCTTTATTGTTATTCCGTGTCGCTACTAATAGTAGTATTGTGATTCCATTATCGATATCAGTCTTCAATCTGGAAAATTTTACGAAATCGTCAATTTATGAAAAGGAAAAAATGGGTGATATAGAAAAGTCGATCATAAATCTTGGTCATAAAATTTGCCATGCTTTTGACAAATCAGGATATCATATGGCAGACTTGGGGATTGATTTAGGAATGGATGAAAATGGTCATTTATGGATTTTTGAAGTAAATCCTCTTCCACATCCAACTCTGGGATCTGTCCGAGATTATTCGTTGACCAGACCGGTGGAATATGCCTTATATCTTGCATCGAAAAGGTCATAATGTAAACTCCCATCAGTGGAGGTTTTTCGAAGTACAGGATGTACGAGTGCCGACGAAGACATAAGGACGTGGGCTTTTTGTCATCGATCATTCCCCACTGATGGAAAGTTGAACCAATCGACTCTTACAGGAATACTTACTATTATAATGTTATAGCCAGTTATAAAGATTAGATAGTCTTTCTACCAAGAAGCATGATGAAAAATTATTTTTAGAATAAAGAAAGAGCTCATTTGGATTTCTAAGAAAAGAATCCCCATTATTAATTCCATTGTATTGTATATGCCATCCCTTGTTTTTTAATTCATCCATGAATTTGGGTTTTCTTTCCAAGAATATTTTTCTTTCTGCATGCATTTGGGAACGTAATGGATAGTGTTTTACAAGAAATTTAAACGGGGCAACCTTTCGATTATTAAATTGAGCGTCATGTCCACCTGAGTTTAATAAATTTATCCGTTGATCAGTCTTTTTCCACGTTTTTATAAATCCTCCATGGTATATTCCGAAATCAAAGTACTTAAAATGTTTCTCAAAATCTCCGCTTGTAAAGGTATTATCAATTGGATGAAAATTAATCACTGTATGATCAATGGCATTGTAACCCATTTGATCAACATATTGAATCGCATCTCTTAAACTTAATTCTTCCCATGGAGATTCTCGAATTTCATCGGCATCACAATGGATAAACCAATTGGCATCTAAACTGCTTGAAAGCTCTTCTTTTCTCTCTAAAATCTGTGCGAAATTGAATTTGTTATCATTTTCATTTGGTTGAGTGAAAGGGAACCTTTCGCAGCCAATAAAATAAGGATTGCTTTTAAAATACTTTAAAATATCATAAGTTTTGTCGGTAGACCAATTATCTAAGACATAAACATATATTTTTTGTTCAATTAATTTATTAATGGAATAATAGATGACATCTTCTTCATTATATACAGCCATAAGTGCCACTACTTTAAAATCATCATCAAATGATTCTTTTGATAAATCCTCATTTCCTATTATTGCTAAAATTTGATCTTTTTTATTGGTAGATTTGTTTATTTTCGTTAAACCTAAAAATTCAATGTTAAATATTAAATGATTTAGTAATTTTTTGAACTCGGATATGTTCCAATTCCTTTTACTTTTTAATATAAAGGAAGAATCCGGTGGTTGCTGCAGCTCTCTTTCTGGAGTTGTGATTAAACACATAGGGGAATACTTCATAGCTGTTTGAATGTTTAGCAGCAAATTCATTGGATTTTCTAGATATTCAATTTGATTTAAACAAAGTATTAATGATTCATTTAAGACTTGATCACTAATAGGCAATATTTTTACTTCCTCAAAATTATATTCAATCCATGTGTCAGAAATCTTATTATTTATTGAATTTTCTATATTATGTTTACGATCTAATACAATAATTTTAAATTTAAGAGATAATTTTTCTAAAATATCGATATGTTTACACCCAAATGCAACAATATATTTACAATTTAACCTTAAACCTAAGAATTCTATAAAAGAAAGAAGATCATTTTTTAATGGATGATTTTTTTCTCCGTGATAATCGTTATTTATTTCTAATTCTGCACCTGATTTCTTTTTTTCATTTATAAAATAATTTTCCTCGATTAAGCTTTTTAGTAAATTATCCAAACGACACACCCCTTAGAATTTCTAATCAGATCATGTAGTTAACTTATTATATGAATGAGGTATGAAAAGGGAATTTGTTTAGTTTTATTAATTAATCGAACTGCTGGAACGGTACAGACGGTGGTGTAGAGGTGGGGGTTAGTCACCTATCCTATTTGATGGATAGTCTTTTGTTTCTCGGAAAATGAGGCATTTGGCCGCGTTCCTCTTGTGTTGGACAATACATAATATGTTTATAACAAAAAATCAAAGAATTGCGTCTTATGAAAGGACTAAGGTTCCCGATCTTTTTTTCAAAAATTAAACGGGAGGTATATCTATGAAAAAAGCATTAATAACAGGAATCACAGGTCAGGACGGTTCATATCTGGCAGAATTGTTGTTAGAAAAGGGTTATAAAGTTTATGGGTTAAGAAGAAGAACAGCCACACCAAACTTTGAAAATATCAAACATTTAGAAAATGAAATTGAGTTTATTTCCGGTGATCTTCGTGACCTAACATCTTTAACCGAAGCGGTTAAAGCGACAAAACCTGATGAAGTTTATAATTTGGCGGCACAATCATTTGTAGGGGATTCTTGGAGGCAGCCGATCTATACAAGTGAGGTTACAGGTCTTGGAGTAACAAACATTTTAGAGGCAATTCGTTTATCAAAACGTGATGCACGTTTTTACCAGGCATCGAGCAGTGAAATGTTCGGAAAGGTCGTGGAAACACCCCAAAAGGAAACGACTCCATTTTATCCGCGAAGTCCATATGGCGTAGCAAAAGTTTATGGTCATTGGATTACAGTAAATTATCGGGAAAGTTACGACATGTATGCATGCTCGGGAATTTTATTTAATCATGAATCTCCACGTCGCGGGATCGAATTTGTTACACGGAAAGTCACGGATGCAGTTACCAAAATCAAGCTTGGTCTTCAGGATAAGTTACATTTAGGTAATTTAGACGCCAAGCGCGACTGGGGATTTGCCGGAGATTATGTGGAAGCAATGTGGCTAATGCTGCAACAAGAAGAACCAGATGATTATGTCATTGCTACGGGTGAAACCCATACGGTAAAGGAGTTAGTAGAAATCGCTTTTCAACATGTCGGTTTAAACTATCAAGATTATGTCGTACAAGATCCACAATTTGTGCGGCCGGCTGAAGTAGATATTTTATTGGGCGATCCTTCAAAAGCAAAACACAAGTTAGGGTGGGAATCAAAAGTATCTTTTGAAGATTTGGTAAAAATGATGGTTGACTCTGACTTAGCGAAAAATAAAGGACAGTGAGCATCACATAATAGTTCTTATATTTTTCATAACACATTCAGTCTTGCTCGTGCATCGACAAGATGAAGCTGACTGTAAGGAAAATAAAATTCATACGTCTAGACTGCACGATTGTGTAGTCTTTCTATTTTTGATCTGATCAAAAGGGAGGACATGAAATGACTCCAATCGTATCGGTTATTTTAACGAGTTATAACAAACCGAAAACCATTGGTAAAGCCATTGAGAGTGTGCTTAATCAAACATTTGGGAATTGGGAACTTTTCATAATGGACGATAACTCCCAAAAAGAAACTGTTGAAATCATACAACGATATGTAAATGATCCAAGAATTCACTATATTAACAGTCATATTCAAGATAGTGAAAGATATAAAACAACAAGATATGCAACATTAATTAATGAAGCAATACCGAAGACGAAAGGAAAGTACATTACTTATTTAACGGACGATAATATTTTCTTTCCTAAACGGTTCGAAATGATGGTAAAAGTGTTAGATCAAAATCCAAATATAGAGATCGTTTATTCTCAGCAATTAGTGACATGGCTTGACGAAAATGGTGGTGTTGAAAGGGAAGCTGTTCGAAGAACTTATGGAATATTAACGAATCCTAGTGGATTAGTGGATCATTGTTCCATCATGCATTCAAGAAAAATTGCTGATGATGTATTTAATGAATACGGCAGTTTCTGGGATGATAATCCAGTCAATTGGTTTAATGGAGATGCGGCATTTTGGAATCGATTAACAAAGTTTAAACCGTTTTATCCTATTCGAACCATTTTGGATATCGCTTTGAAAGACCCGGAATCTTTCCAAAGATTGTATACTCATTTGCCCAAAAAAATTCCAAACGGGACGTTGGTCAGAGGATTATTTTCTGATGTGTATATCATCGACAATCAGAAACGACGGAAAATTTCCCAAGATGTTTTTTATAAAATGAAATTTCATCCAGACCAGATAGTAAGAATACCAGATCCTTTTCTTTTTAAATATAATGAGGGATTCCCTGTCGACAGCCAGGTTTTCTCAGACCCATCTCTTTTTCCTAATCAAAGGCTCATTATGTCTCCACAAAATCCTTCGGTATATATTTTTCAAAACCATAAAAAGCATCTGATCCGAAATGATAAAGCATTTAAAGACTATAAATTTCAAAGGAATCAAATTGTGTATGTAAGTGACGATTTCTTGGCTCAAATACCAGACGGATTACCAATTGAAGAAATGTCCCATGAGATTTCGATTTTACCTGATGGCGTTTTATTTCATTCTCATTCCTTTCATTATATCAGTTTGAATAATCACCTTCATCCAATCGAAAAACAAGTGGCAATAAAACTAAACCTCCCTGTATCAGATCCAGTCAGAATTGATCATACCTTTTTGGCTAAATTCAAACAAGGAGAGCCTTTTACATGGTAAATTTTTTATCAAATTTCTGATGGCACTACTGTAATGTCAACATGAATAAATATGACACACTTACATTCATTCGTCATAAATTGGTAGAAGGTCAAGGTGAAATGAAAGGGGCGAACGGGATGAAGGAGATTTTTACAAAAATATATAAGAAGAATTTATGGGGGAGCTCTGAGTCGGTATCAGGGCCGGGTTCATCTCTTACGCAAACAAGGCCACTTATCAAGCAGTTACCCATTTTAATAAAACAACTTCAAATAAAAAAAGTTTTAGATGCACCTTGTGGTGATTTTAATTGGATGAAGGAAATTCACCAACATATAGAATCTTATATCGGTATTGATATTGTGGAAGAATTGATTGATCATAATAACAAAACATATACAACAGAGAATGTTCAGTTCATTCATTGTGACATGACAAAAGATCCTTTACCAAAGGTTGATTTAATTCTTTGCCGTGATTGTCTAGTACATTTTTGCATTGATGATATAAGATTAGCCATTAGCAATATGAAAGACAGTAGATCAAAGTATTTATTAACAACAACGTTTCCAAACAATAAGCGAAATACCGATATACTGACAGGGGGATGGCGTCCTCTTAATCTAGAAATGGAGCCCTTCCATTTTCCAAAACCAATCTTGTTGATCAATGAGTTTCGGAATAAGAGGAATCGAACTTATATGGATAAATCATTAGGATTATGGGAGTTGGATACGCTTAGTTTTTAAAGTCTTTTCAATCAATTTCTAAAAAGATGACTCTGGCCATTACCGGAGTCATCTTTTTTACCTGCAAATACAATGTCTTTTTTAAGACTGTCCAACTTTTGAGGTACTGTTCATCTTTCAAATAGGAAAATAATGACGTTCTCGATTGAAAGGCTTTTCCCGTTCCACTGTTTTTGCAATTTCATCCAAATTATTCATCTTCCATTTATGAAAAAACTTTCGACTGTTTTCTTGGATGATCTCTGATTGTAATTTTCTATTTATATGAAAACTTCTGCTTCCATAGTGATGAATATAAACGTCATTTGCAACCCAAAGTTTTTTTTCACATATTTTAGCTCTGAGACAGAAGTCTGCGTCTTCAAAATACCCTGGGAAAAATTGTTCATCAAACCCTCCAATTATATCAATCAAGCTTTTTTTAAAAGCCATACAAAGGCCGCTTAAATAGTCAACTTCATACCCCTGTTTGTTATGATTTTTGCTCCACTCAGAAGCGAATGTTTGCATTTGTTTGACTCTTCGATAAGGAACGGGATTAATAGCTTGGTGGGGAACAATCACGTTTGATCTTGGGCCCACTATACCAATAGAATGATCATGATTGATCCACCAAAGCAACCTAGTCAACCATCCTTCTGTAACTACTGTATCATTGTTAAGTAGGACGATATTTTCTCCTTTTGCTATGGATATCCCTTGGTTACACCCTCCTGAAAAACCTTTGTTTTGTTGATTAACAATCATTCTGGCCTTAGGAAGAGATTTTAGAAATTCATGAGTGCCATCTGTGGATCCATTATCAATCAAAATTAATTCATAGAATTCTTTCGTATATTGAAAAATACTGAAAATGCATTCCTTAGTAAAACGAAGAGCGTTATGGGTAAGAATGATGATCGATGTTAATGGGGAATTTTCAATAAAGTTATTATTATTGCTCATATTAAGCCATCCTTCCGTGTGAGGAGCGGAACACTTCACCATTTAAGAAAGTGGATACAGGAAGTTCTTTAGATGTTTAAAAATCGATATGAAACTTTTTAAAGTACCAGTCATCATCATATTTTCTTTTTTGAAAATAGATTTCACGTTGTTTCATAATTCCATCTTGCAATAATTGTGATTCAAATTGTCTTGCTTTCCTTATTCGCGTCATTTTCTTACATTTTTGTATTCGCTCAGGCTTAAAATGAGAGAAGGCCATCCTTAGTAAATTGTAATAAACATCATCATAGCTGACTTTATAAGGATGGGCCTTTCTAAATACATGCAATATTTTCACATCAGGATGAACATGACAACGATATCCGAAAAGCCATAATTTGATCGAAAGTTCTACATCTTCATGACCCCATGTTTTAAAACCCTTCTCAAATCCGCCGATGTCGTCAAACACTGCTCTTGGAATGACAATGCATCCCCCGGGTAATATAGCCGTTTCAAATAATCCGTTTTGTTTCTGGTTCCATTTGATTGTAAGCTTTGGCGTTAGGGATTGCCCATAACCAACAATTTCAGGAGCCGTTGTGGAAGCAATTGCGGGTGAAACTGCATCTGTTTTTCCCGAAAGCAATGGTTCTAATAATCGGTCGATCCACCAATCCTCAAACTGCAAATGCGCATCACAAAAAATCAGATATTCTCCTGACGAATGTTCTGCACCTAAATTTCTTGCATTTGCAGCACCAATTCCGACTGTATGAATCAGTTTAACGCGTTCTTTTTTATCATATGTTTCGAGAAATTCACAGCAATTGTCTGTAGATCCATCGTTCACAACAATGACTTCGAATGGATAGTTTGTCTTAACTGAAAATAAAGAATCAAGAGTTGATTTCACGTTTTCACCTTCATTTTTTGCTGGAAATATTATAGAAGCAAAAAGATGAGCTTCATTCATTCGTGTCGCTCCTTCTTAAAATATATTTCTATACCAATGTATGATTATTACTAATATTTGTGAGCAAGAGTCCCTTTTTAAATAGGGAGCCAATGAACTACAGGTAAAAGGAAAAGTAAGATTTTTTCTAAAAATCAAAAAATAGGTGTAAGTCTACAGACAACTGTCTATGCCATTTATCAATTTGTGACATATACAATAATAAGTCAAAACAATCAAGGCTTTACCCCTATTATGATTGAGTGTCCTTTTGATTGCTTTTGATTCTATAAATATGAAGGAGTGAATGATATGAAGAGAAATACTAGTTGTGGTTGCAATGATCACAATCACCATGGGTGCCCGCCTCAACCGGATTGTGACAAAGCGCGTTCCATTACCTCGGATTGTGTAGCTGTACCGTTTATTGGAGGAGATGAAGAAACAACAGTCGTTCTTACGGATGTGGAATTGCAAGCACTTGTGGAAGCGAATATTAAGCTGCCTTCGTTTGCAAGGGATATTAAACAAATTCGCAAAAATGTTAAATTGACACAGTGCAAAGCTATTCCAGCCGGTGGAAATCCTAATGCTGTAAAGTTATTTGTCGAAGGTGTAGTACACAAAAATATTCAATTTGTTGAGGACTGCAACGGATGGGTGAGGGATTTTAGTGTAGAAATTCCTTTTAGATGCCATAGAGCTGTGTCCGTTTTTAACCCGCCTGTTTTTCCATTTGGCGAGTTCAGTGTCAAAAATAATGTTTTTGAAAGAAGAGAGCTTGCAAAAGATGGACATGGAGCCGATCGATGCACAACCGGTTCCTTATCTTTCGAGGTTTTTAATGAACCAATCCAATGCAAATTGCTTGCTGCCGCAGTGAACCAGTTAGATACTCTACAAGATTTTGATAACTGGGGTCGATTCGATAAGATTGAGGAGAAAATGGAAGTCTTTCTTATCATTAAATTGTTCCAAAAACAACAAGCACCTTTTGTACCGCCAACTCCATTCCCAACTCCTACAATCGGTGACGGTAGCGCAGCAACTTTTTCACAGCCTTCACAATTAACGATTTTCGACAGATTTAGACAAATTATTGGGCAATAATAAGTAATGTAAAAGGGTGTCTCATTTTCCGAGACACCCCTCAATAAATTCATCCCTTAATGTTATTAATCAATGAAACAACCCTATCCTTGAATCTCACATATGATTAAGGTGAATATACTGCGGCTGCAATAAATCGATAGAAAGATTTGCTCTTCCTTGAATGAAAAGTTTTGGTGTATTGTCTTGAAAATTTACTTCCTCATGCCATATGAAATTGATGCTATGCAAATGATGTTGAATATGATCGGCGAACTGTTCGTGAAATTGGCGGTGTGTGTTGCTTTCGTTGCCATTGTCAAACAAATACTTTTCATTACTGCTGCATGCTATTAATGGAGGATAAATCCAGTGAACATTTGTTGTTTTTTGCCATGGTATTTGAATTTTTGACGTATGAAAAGAATGTGTAGAGTTCTCGCTTACATATTCGATATCTGCAATTAAAACACCTGTTATAAAGATTGTGTTGGAAGGAAGAAGCACACGAATATCCAAAGAGTGAATGGACCAATCAATTTTTGTGATCTTTGTTAGTGGAAAAAATAGTTCAAATGAATCAAAAACCTCGATATCAATTTCCATATTAGCTAATAATACTGGGAGTTTTACGATTGGAAGAGGATCTTTCTTTGGAAGAACACTAATTAAACTTGGATTTTGCAAATTATGTTGGCAATTCTCCATTCTTTCTTCTTCTGAACAATCTTGTATTGATGAAGATTCTTCAAGCATCGATGAAATTTTTTCATAAAAAGATAAAGATATATCCTGAGAAGAAGAACTTTCATCTGTCAAAGAAGAGGATTCCTTTTGAGTTGAAGATATTTTTTCTTGTAAGGAACAGGCTTCCTCTTGAGTTGAAGTTATTTCATCATGCAAGGAAGAGGCTTCTTCTTGAGAAGAAGAATTTTCTTCTTGCAAGAAAAAGGATTCCACCTGGGAAAAAGAACTTTCTTCCTGCCAAGAAAAAGATTCATCTTGGGAAAAAGAACTTTCATCCTGCAAAGAAGATGATTCCTCTAGAGAAGAAGAACTTTCTTCCAGTAATTTTTGCATTGATTCCTTTATGATTGAATCTTGCACATCTTCGCTTTGGCTTTCATTGGCAGAAAATGATTTCTTTTCGATGTCCTTATCAATAGGGAAGTCAATTTCATCGAAACTGTTAGTTTCTTTATCAGCTAAACCATGATGTTCAACTGGATATTTGTAATTAATTTGCTCCTTTAAAATCGTTGAATCTTGTTCTGAAATTGAGTTCCCTTGATTTTCCACAGTATTTTTTACTTCAATTGTAATTTCTGAATTTGTTAATTGATCTTCGGGAACAGTTTTGGGTTCTTCTTCCTTTATTGAATCTGATTCATCCTTCACCGAAGCAAATTCATCATCAATGGAATTCTCAATGGAAAATTCCAATTCTTCACTTAAGCTCTCATCCCCGGATAATATTTCATTGCTTTTTTGTTCATTCAAAACGTTTTCTTTTATAATTTCAGTATTTTCTTCATGAAAGATCTCATTTTTGCCTGAAGTATCAGTTTGTGGTGAGATACCTTGGTCATTTACTTCTTTCATTGATTCATGATCCTGAACAAAAGAGTTCAATTGATTTTCCTCATCTGAAGGTGGTCTTTCTGTTGATTTTTTTAATTGCTTGTTGCTGATTTTTTGTTTCTTTTTAAAAGATTTTGTATCAGGTCCAACAACCTTAGGAGGAGGCAATATAAAAGGAGTAGCGACGTTTGGAGTGAATATTTTGACGGTTGAGGAAACTTGTTCTTCATGGCCAGTACTTGTTTTTCTATTTTGTATATCAGATTTATGCAAATTTTGATCGTAACTGCCGTAAACCTGATTACCTCGATTGTTCATCATAGTAGGGGTATATTGGTGAAAATTCGTATTGCTGCCCGTAAGGTCGGTTAGATAATCATTCCTTTTTTTTTGATGTAGGTTCATTTCATGAAAAGTATTCCTCTCATTGTTCATATTGCAATGGAAGGTATTGCTTAATGAAGCATCCTTTCCAATTCCCTCCTCTTCCTCATTTTTTAAATTGATTTAAAATATTGTCCAGTTGTACAAAAAATAGAAGTATAAATTTATCAGGATGAAACTATACAAACAGGAAAGGGGATTATACCAAAAAACCAGTATACTCCCCAAGAATTTCACACTAAAAAATAGAGCAATTAATCGCAGTCACAGTCGCAATCGCAGTCACAGCAATCGCAATCATCATGAAACCAATCGTCGTCGTTCGTTGTTGAAGATACGCGAATTTGTTGATTTTGAAGGACCTTTAAAGTAAGATCAAGTACCATTTTTTCTTCTAATGTTGTAAAGAAACCTTCTCCAATTGGGGAAGACTCAGGAAGCGGGATTCTGTCCGTTGCCTCATCCCATTCAATAATTTTACTGGAAATGAGTTCACAGAATGGCAGCTCATTATAAAACTGGGCGCTCTCTTGATGAAATTGGGAAAGGTCACTTGTTTGCAATTCATCTTTTTCAGGAAAACCTTTAGGCAATGGCTTTGAAACAAAAAAATCAAACTCATTGCGGTTATTGATTTTTGGCAAGACAGGCTTTGTTAGAAAGTCTTTGATTTCTGTTACGCAATCAAAAGGTATATCAACCGTTAAAGAATGTAAGTCTGAAGCAACTGTTGTCGATGTGTTTGGATCAATTTCTTTGGATGGGCTTGCATATTGAATATTTTTTCGGACCATACCTTTTACAAATAATTTGTTCGTTGGCAACAACAAGCGGCACTGAGTTAATTTTACCCTCTTTTTAATATCTTTTATTTCCAATACAGGTTCCGGGAATTTAATAAAAGTATCCTTAGTAATCTGCAAGGTAAGTTCTGCTAAAACGACTGGAACCTTTGTAATGATTTTACCAATTGAAACATGGGGGGGATGTGGGCGATTTTCACATGAACAATTATTAGTTGAACTTTTACATTCGTGGTTCATTTTTTTATCTCTGCTTAAATCAGACATTCGGGCTCCTCCTTAAAGTCAAGATATTGCATACTATGCAGTACAAATGACTAGGTATAGGTAAATGCCCATAGGTATTTTCAGATTCCATGATTATTGCCTAAAAACCCTTAATACTGTAAAAAGTGAATACAAACACTCAATTGATTTTCTTTTCTTGTTTTGGAGTGGTCTTTATGCCTTGAGATCATATTAAAAATAATCTATTTTTTTGAACATGGATTATTTACATTGTCAAATTTAACAGCGAAGAATATGTATATTAACGAGGACGTTATCACTTTAATATAGAGGGAAAAAGAGGCTGTCTCATAAGGGTCTGACCTCATGTGAATTTATCAATATATAGCACAATTATCCTACATTATGTCCTATATATTGTGTTATGGGGTCTGACCCTTAGGCTTTTGAGACAGCCTCGTCAACGAATCCCATTATTTACTCGTCAAAGTAAACCCGGGAGTCATAAGTCTTCATCTTAAAAAATTCCAGGGGTAGGGGGAACAACAGTTAGAGGCACTTGCTGATTTTGCAATACTTTAATCGTAAATTCTAAGAACATCTTTTCAATTATTTTTGTAAATGTTCCTTCTTCAAAAGGAGCATGGTTCGGCAGTGGTGTACGATCTACAGCTTCATTCCATTCTGTGATTTTGCTTGAAATTAGCTCACAAAATGGAAGTTGATTGTAAAACTGAGTACTTACCTGATGGAATTGAGAAAGGTCGCTTGATAGCAGCTCATCCTTTTCAGGGAAACCACGGCCTAATTCTTGGGCTCTAAAGAAATCAAATTCATTACGCGTATTGAAAATTGGTAATTGTGGTGGGGAGATAAATTCGTCTCCAGGAATTGTTGTTACACATTCAAACGGAATGTCAGTTGTTAAAGAACGTATTTGGGAAGATACGCATGACCCAGTTGAATCCGGAAATGGAGTTGCGTATTGAATATTCTTACGGACAAATCCTTTCAAAAATAACTTTAGATCGAGATCATCAGGGAATGGGTCACCATTCTCTGGGATTCCAGGCAGCAGCAGACGACACTGGACGATTTTAACCCTCTTTTTAATATCCTTTATTTCAAGAACCGGATCCGGAAATTGAATATTCGCAACCAGGCTAGTTCTCACTGTTCTTTCCGCCAAAGTAACAGGGACTCTTAAAATTACCGCGCCTCCTGGCCCCCCTGGAGTAGTGACAGGAGTTGCCTCTACACTCTCACAATCCCCAACGGTGGCAGATACATCTACATCAACACAATTATTATCTTTATTCATTAATTTTTCCTCCTTATGTTGTAGGTTCAATCTATCGTATGCAAACCTATAGATGTATGCAGTAGTACAAACGTGGATTTTTAGTATAGAAAGATAAATTTATAGGTGGACATCCTAAGATTTTCTTAAAATGAATGGGTACTAGCACAAACCATCACCCTGCCTGCATACGATTCAAAAGGAGGAGGGTATAAGAAGATGAAAAGAGAAAATTTTCTTGCTGTTGATATAGGGAATAGCTGGTATAAAGTACTGGCTTCTGACAATGGGGCAGTACATCAATACCAAATGCCAAATGCCATTGCATTATTTGATGATGAATTTTATGAAAAGCCTTATGATGAAGAAGATGTTGTTCTCGAAGAAAACCTTATTGTTGAGGTAAAGTCTAAGGTAATCGTTGATAAGCGAGAGATAAATTATATTGGAAAGGCGGCTGCCAGGCAAAGAGATGTAAGCCTTACTTCATTTAATAATCAGAAAGTAGATGAGAATCGAACGTATATTCTTCTCTTTGGAGTTGCTGCTTATCACGCTCTTTTGAGTAATCCCAATTCACTTGAGATCGACTATGATATCGATCAACTAGCTGTTTCGCTGCCTACTACCCAATATAAAGAGAAAAAAGAACTGTTAAAGCAGCGCTTAATTGGTACACATACAGTTATTTTTCATAAAGTGCCCGGTTTTCCCGAGCCTAAAGAAGTAGTTGTTAAACTCCATATATATGATGTGATTGTTGGTGCAGAAGGAGCATGTGCTTATTTGGGATTAACGCGTGACCAGGAAACGTTAGGAATTAAAGATGATTCCCTCATTAAAGATTCACGAAAAGGTATTATTATTGGTGACTTGGGGGGAGACTCCGTTGATTTTGTAGGCATTAAAAATAATAAACCTGTAGCATCTGTTGAGGGAGAACCATTTGGGATCAACCATTTTCTTGATAATATCATTCAAAAAGTCAGCAAAAACGAATTGTACAAATTCGATTCACGCTCCGAGCTGGAGGAAAAATTGGCTGCCGGCCCATCCGAATGGTATGTGGAACCTTTTGCCGGTGTCAAGAAAGATATTAGTAAATATATCATTCCTCAATTAAAATCAATGGCTGTCAAATACCTTGAACACTTTGACCGAGTTCGAAGCAGTTCAAGTGAAATCAAAGGTGCAACCCGGTATATTGCTGTCGGGGGAGCTGCAAAACTGGCACAAAGACAAATTCAAGAAGCTGCAGTGAAATGGTTAGAAAGAGGACGGCCGATTGAATTGATGTTTCCAGAAGACATGGAAAAGTTAAATGTTCTTGGACTAATGATTTTGGCGAAAATGAATCACCTGAAAAAACTGCAAGAAAATGCGGCTGAATTAGTATCCACTAAAGGGTGATGGGAATGTTTAGAATCTATACGGACAATATTAATAAGATTGCAATAACCGTTCCCGAACGATTTACTGATGTAAAAACAGGTAATACACATGCCGTTTCGCCAAAAATTCAAGAACAAATTGAATACCATGCAAAAAATAATACCCTGATTCACCTTGTTTTTTCAGCACTTAATAGTTATCTTAATCAAAAAATAACTAACGGATCTACTTCTGAAATTTTAAATGAGCTGGCAGAAATTAAAAAGATTTTGGAACACGGATATATTCCCGTGAACCATAAACCTGATTCCCTTCTAGTTGAGAATCAAAATTTACCGTCTAATGTGGATTTGAGTGAAGTAGAGGATGTTCTAGAAGCATTTGGTGGTTAAAAAGGTGAACTCAAAGCTTTGGGTTCACTCGCTTTTTATTTTGTTGGGGGACTTGCTCTTAATGATAGAAAGAGGCTGACCTTTAAAAGTCAGCCCCTTTTACAAAAAATATAGGATTATATAGAAACAGCAGGCAGGCAGGTGATGGCACAGAAGCAGGATAGATCAACGTTAATACAGACTCCTGTTTTAACTAAATCATCTACATCTTCCCAATCTACTTGACAACAAGGAGAACTAACGTGGTCTGCTTTGCAATTAGTGCATGAAACTTTATGATCCTTCTTTTCAAATTTGAATACAAGAAGTTCCAGCACAGCACATTTGTCATCCAGGTCCTTGATACGGAATATAAAAGTTTCAAAACAAACAAATTTCTTCTTTTTTGAATGATGTTCTCTAGAAATGGCGGTAATACCAGTAGCTTTAAAAGGATCACAATCTCCCTTGCAATAAAGGATAAAAGGGATTGTGTTTTTTTTCGTTTTTGTACACGATTTCCCTAATAATTCATCAATAGAATGTTTACATGAGATTTTACAACAATCATCTTTTTCTTTAGCCTTGTTTTGTGCCTTCAAAATTTGTTTTAATGTTTCTTTCACACAGTTGCGATTTTTATTGTGATCTTTTTGATCTTTTGGATCCTTGTGGTCTTTAAGTTCCTCATGATCCTTTTGATCTTCATGATCGTACCAACTAGTCATGGTTTTCAACTCCTTTTTAATATCAATCTAGAATTAACATATGGACTTTCACTGCTATTTGAGTGAGAAACATGCCTATTGTGGAAAAAAGTTTTGTGGAGAACGAGAAAAGAAGAAATTATTTCCTTCGATATTTAGTAATGAAGGGAGGGCTGACTAATAGTTTTGGGTCAATCTCCTTTTTCACGTATGAAAAAATCCAATAAAACAGGAACAGACTTTTATGTACGAAATTGGATTTTTTGGATACGATAATAAATGGACGATCGTTTCGATTTGTGTCCTCTATATATGCACAAAGAAAAAAATATGATATAGTAATATGACAGAAAGCTTTACTGAACAAGTGTTACATAACATCATATTGTCCACATCAGAAATACAGTTGTATTTTTTACGGTGACAATAAAGACAGGAGGATGTTTGCGTGTCAAGTAAATTAGAACAATTTTTGAAGGAAAATTTAGAAGATCTAAAAAGCAGAGGCCTCTACAACGTTATTGATCCGCTTGAAAGTCCAAATGGCCCGATGATTACGATTAATGGAAAAAAACTTGTCAATCTTTCTTCAAACAATTATTTGGGTCTTGCAACGGATGAAAGGTTAAAAGGCGCAGCAATCGATGCCATTAACCGTTATGGAGTAGGTGCAGGGGCTGTACGAACAATTAATGGAACATTGGAACTTCATGTAAGGCTTGAAGAAAAGCTCGCTGAGTTCAAAGGTACAGAGGCGGCTATTGCATACCAATCCGGATTTAACTGTAATATGGCGGCCATTTCAGCTGTGATGGATAAAAATGATGCGATCCTATCTGATGAATTGAACCATGCTTCAATTATCGACGGCTGCCGTTTGTCAAAAGCGAAAATTATCCGATATGACCATTCAGATATGGATGATTTGCGCGCAAAAGCAAAAGAAGCAAAGGATTCAGGGCAATACAATAAGATTATGGTCATAACAGACGGCGTTTTCTCAATGGACGGAGACATTGCAAAACTTCCGGAGATTGTCGAAATTGCTGAAGAATTTGATTTGATTACGTATGTAGATGATGCACATGGATCAGGTGTGTTAGGAAAAGGAGCCGGAACGGTAAAGCATTTCGGATTGCAAGATAAAATTGATTTCCAAATTGGAACTCTTTCGAAAGCAATCGGAGTTGTAGGCGGGTATGTTGCCGGCAAAAAAGAATTAATTGACTGGTTAAAAGTTCGAAGCCGGCCGTTCTTGTTCTCTACTTCTTTGACACCGGCAGATGTTGCGGCATCCATTCGCTCGATTGAAATTTTAATGGAAAGCACAGAGTTGAATGAGCGCCTTTGGGAAAATGCTAATTATTTGAAAAAAGGGTTAAAAGATTTAGGTTTTGATATCGGAAATAGTGAAACACCGATTACTCCTTGTATTATAGGAGACGAAGTGAAGACACAGGAATTCAGCAAGCGGCTGAATGAAGAGGGTGTTTATGCGAAATCAATCGTGTTCCCAACAGTGCCAAGAGGAACGGGAAGAGTGCGCAATATGCCTTCTGCTGCTCATACAAAAGAAATGCTCGACCAAGCAATTGCAGTTTATGAAAAAGTCGGCAAGGAAATGGGGATTATTTAGTTTTTCTGAGATAGAGAATTAGAAGTCTTTACAAACTTATTTTTTGCCAGAATTGATTTATTGGGAGATAGACGGAGGAGACAGCATGAAACGTATTTTTATAACCGGCGCATTAGGACAGATCGGATCTGAGTTAACAGTCATGTTAAGAAAAATTTATGGCACAGATAATGTAATGGCCACCGATATTCGAAGGAATGACAGTGAGGCAGCACAAAGCGGTCCATTTGCAATCGTCGATGTAACAGATGGAAGAAAAATGGTTGAAACGGCAAAACAGTTTAAGGCGGACACGATCATTCATATGGCTGCTTTATTATCAGCAACAGCAGAGGCCAATCCTGTATTTGCCTGGAATTTGAATATGGGGGGCTTAATGAATGCGCTTGAAACAGCACGAGAGCTCGGCTGTCAATTCTTTACCCCGAGTTCGATCGGAGCTTTCGGGCCGTCTACTCCTAAAGACAATACCCCTCAAGATACAGTGCAGCGGCCGGCAACCATGTACGGCATTAATAAAGTTGCAGGGGAATTGTTAGCGGATTATTACTTCCATCGTTTCGGTGTAGATACAAGAGGTTTGAGGTTTCCTGGCCTAATCTCATATGTAGCGCCGCCTGGCGGAGGAACGACGGATTATGCGGTTGAAATATATTATGAAGCAATTAAGAACGGCAAGTACACTTCCTATATTAATAAAGGAACATATATGGATATGATGTATATGCCGGATGCGCTAAATGCAATTGTTGCGTTAATGGAAGCAGATGGGGCTAAGTTAAAGCACCGCAATTCTTTTAACGTGACAGCTATGAGTGTTGATCCGGAAGATATTGCTGCTGAAATTCGCAAGCATATTCCTGGTTTTGAGTTAACATACGACGTTGACCCTGTCCGTCAAAGTATTGCCGAAAGCTGGCCAAACTCTTTAGATGCGTCTGCTGCTATAGAAGAATGGGGCTTTAAAGCAGAATACGATCTTGCAAAAATGACGGAAGATATGCTTCAGAAACTTAGGGAAAAATTAGGATAATTAACAATAACCGGGCTAAAGTTAACCATACTATAATGAATAGAGGATAATATGTTCTAAATAAGAGCATATATCCTCTTTTTTCATGCATAAAAGAATCGTTATTAAGATATTAAAAAGATGATCTATAATGTATAAATTAGGCAGGGGATTGCACATAGGAGAGGGACAATTTGCTTTAACATTCAAAAATAATGTTAGATTATATAACGAAACAATAGCGTATATTCAAAATACATGTAACAATGCGTATAGATTTAGTATTATAAAACTTTATATTAACCTTATCAATTAATAAACCATCTAGATTTTATCTATAAATTTTTGATAATACGAATCATTTATCGGAGGGTCAGATATGCCACACGTTCGCTTTGATTACTCGAAAGCCCTTGGGTTTTTTCGTGAACATGAACTTACATACTTAAGAGATATGGTAAAGGTGGCTCATCATTCTCTGCATGAAAAAACCGGAACAGGGAGTGATTTTTTAGGTTGCTGCAGAAACCGCCGCAAAGGAAAAAATAGAAAATCCTACTCTTATCATTATTGGAGAGGTTGTCAAGATGCGTGAGAAAATCAGCTGGTTCGAGCAGATGAATATCGATGAAAGACTGCTTGTAAGCGAGGGAGTATAATGGAAGCTATTCTCTATATCTGTCATGGAAGCAGGGTGAAAAAAGCGTGTGAGCAGGCCATTGAATTTATAAAAAAATGCATGGCCCAAAACCCTGTTTCTATTCAAGAGTATTGCTTTCTTGAATTGGCTGCTCCCACGATCGAAGAAGCATATGAAAAGTGCGTCCAAAGAGGCGCCACTAGAATTGTTGTTCTTCCTGTTTTGCTCTTGACTGCTGTCCATGCAAAAGAAGATATACCAAACGAACTTGAACGAATCCGAAAACGATTCCCGAACGTGGAAATGGTATATGGGAGACCAATTGGCGTCCACCACCATATGATTGATATCTTGATTGAACGTCTCCTTGAAACAAGGGAAGAGCTTAGTGAAGATTCCATGGTTCTCTTAATCGGTAGAGGGAGCAGCGACCCGGACGTAAAGCGTGACTTGTCTCAAATTGCACAGCTTCTAAAAAGGAAAGTTGGATTAAGCAGGGTAGACACTTGTTATTTAACAGCAGCAAAACCTGGTTTGGAAGAGGCTCTTTTTACTGCAAAACAGAGCAGCTATAGGAAAATATTTATCATCCCATATCTGCTCTTTACAGGAATTTTGATGAATACCATTAAAAAAACCATTAAAGCCCGCTTCGCTGAAGGACAAAAGGAATATATATTATGCAATTATCTTGGATACCACCCGTTGATCGGAAACATATTGAAGGAACGTTTTACTGAACTTTCGGGAGGCATCGACCGTGTACCCCATTATGCTTGATATGACGAATAAACTATGTGTGGTCATTGGCGGCGGGAAAATTGCTTATCGAAAAGTGGTTCCATTACTCAAAGCAGGAGCAAACATTCATATCGTTAGTCCGGAAATATGCGATGAAATAAACAAGCTCTGGATTGAACAGAAGGTAAAAGTGTTCTTAAAAGAAGCAGAAAAGGCTAACTATGAACATGCTTTTATGATTATTGCGGCTACAAATTCGAAAGAAATAGAAATAAATGAACAAATATATAAAAATACAACGGAAAACCAGCTTGTTAATATCGTAAGCGACCAAGAAATAGGGAATTTCCACATACCTGCTTCCGCAGTAAGAGGAAGACTTGTCATAAGTGTTTCAACCGGAGGGACAAGTCCGGCTCTTGCGAAAAAAATAAGAAATGATTTACTTGATCAATTTGATGAATCCTATGAAGGTTATCTAGATTTCTTGTGGGAAGCCCGCAAGAAAATCAAGAACAGCACTATATCTCGGACGGAGAAATCAAATCTGTTATTCGAATTGGCAAAGGAAAAATATAAAAATTCCGAGATCGAAAGAAACAAATTCATGACCCGTCTGCAGGACGTGTGAATCGTTTGAAAACAATGCCAAGTATCTATTACTTGTACCACACGTAAGTCGCAATAGGTAACCCGAAGTGTACTTAGTGGGACAACATATACTGAGAGGCTCGTATTTTAAAGTTACAATCTCTGAAGAAAGAGTGATTCGCAGGGGAAGGGTGACGAAGAATGAAAAAGTACTATTGTGATCGATGTCGCCGTTTATACAATGAAAAGGAAATTTGTACACCTTGTGGTTTATTAGCGTCAAACTCAATCTGGATTGAAGTCCAAAAACAAAGCGAAAGAAATCAGTCATTCGATACTGAGGGATCCTTCAGTTATTTAGCTTGTCGACAAAATCGATAAGCTTTTTTTTGTTTAGGAAACTATAAAATCTAGACCTTTAAATAGTTGTTCGTTTATTTTCGGTTTTTTAAGTAGATCATTGGGTTCCATTTATTCACTAGAACCCTGTTTCTTGACAGAATAATAGAGACGTGGTTATATGGGGTTAATATATTAACCAAATACTAAATTAAGTTAACAAAAAGTGTATACTTAGGATAAACACAAGTTGAGGAATGTGAGCTATAAAAAAGGGGGAAGCATTATGAAAAAGGGAAAGCATCTGTACTGGGGAGAAGAAATTAAAGCTGAACTTGCCCATTTAGAGGATATTTCTCAAAAGCGCCATCTCTTTACTACAGAATCTGCCGATCAGCCTTGGCTTTTGATAAATGGACGTAAGATGTTGAATCTTGCTTCTAATAACTATTTAGGGCTTTCAGGGGATGAACGGCTCAAAGAAGCGATGATTGAAGCGGTGAATACATACGGTGCAGGTGCAACAGCATCACGTTTAATTGTTGGCAATCATCCCCTTTACGAAAAGGCAGAAACAGCTCTTGTCAATTGGAAAAAAGCAGAAGCAGGTCTTATCCTTGGCAGCGGCTATACTGCAAATATAGGGATTATTTCTGCATTGGTGCATCGGGATGATTATATTTTTAGCGATAAGTTCAATCATGCAAGTATTGTTGATGGTGCCGTCCTAAGCCGTGCAAAACACCAGCGTTATCGACATAATGATTTAAATCATTTAGAAGCGCTGCTAAAAAAAGCACCGATAGAACAACGAAAGCTAATCGTAACGGATACGATCTTCAGCATGGACGGTGATTTCGCTCATCTTGAAGGTCTTGTTCTATTAAAAGAGCATTATAACGCGATTTTAATAATTGATGAAGCGCATGCAAGCGGAATATATGGTGAAAAGGGTGAAGGCTATGCCCATCATCTCAAACTTGAGGATAAAGTAGATATTCAAATGGGGACATTCAGCAAAGCGCTCGGTTCGTTTGGCGCCTATGTTGTCGGGAAAAAGTGGGTTATTGACTATTTAACGAACCGAATGCGCGGGTTCATTTATTCAACTGCACTTCCTCCTGCAGTAGTTGCTGCTGCAGAAACAGCGATTGAAATTGTGCAATACGAAGCAGAGCGTCGTACACTTCTCCAAAAGCATGCTGAGTATTTTCGAGGAGCACTTGCTGATTTTGGGTTTAACATTAATGGAAGTCAGTCGCATATTGTACCAATTGTAATTGGAGAAAACGAAATAACTATAAAGGTTGCCGATCGGCTGCAGAAAGAAGGGATTGCTGCTATTCCTGTCAGGCCACCAACCGTTCCTGAAAATGAAGCGAGAATTCGTTTTACTGTAACAGCAGCCCATACGAAACAAGAGCTTGAGTGGGCAGTTGAAAAAATAGCCCTTGTTGGAAAAGAGATGGGGGTAATTATATGAAACCATCACATCTTGTGATGCTTCCAGGTTGGGGAATGGAACAGGCAGCTTTTCAACCATTAATTGACCCTCTATCTAAAGTGTTTCAGCTTTCATTTGTGGAATGGAGAGGTGTGAAATCTCCAAATGATTTTAGAGAGAGGGTGGAAGAGACAATTATTTCTATTCAAGAGCCTGTTTTTTTGCTTGGCTGGTCATTAGGTTCACTTGCGGCACTTGAATTTGCAATTACATATCCCAATAGTGTAAAAGGTCTTATACTCATTGCTGGAACGAGTCGTTTTACAAGCTGTGAACATTATTCGTTTGGCTGGCATCCGCGCATTGTAGAACGGATGAAAAAGAAGCTGCAGAGGAATAAGGAAAAAACACTTGCTGATTTTTATGATTCGATGTTTTCGGAATCTGAAAAGGAAGCAGGCTTTTTTAGCCAATTTGCAGAGATTGTTCAACGTAAGTTTCAAGGAGATGACATATTTTCTCTTATAACAGGTTTGGATTATTTATTGCAGAAAGATATGAGAGTAAGGATTGGCCAGATTAAAACTTCATGCTTATTGATACATGGGAAAAAAGATGTGATTTGTCCGATCGAAGCATCTTCTTTCATTGGTGCAAAGCTTGGAGACAAATCAACTTTTTATGTTTTAGAGGATGCCGGCCATGTCCCGTTTTTTACAAAATTAGAAAAATGCGTACAGCTTATTATAAATTTTGTTCAAAAGGAAGTGGATACATGATTGATAAACAGCTTTTGCGAATGCGGTTTAGTAAACAAGCGAAAACATATGATGAGTATGCCAATGTTCAAAAAAAGATGGCAAAGAAATTATTTGATTCCCTTCCTAAAATGATGTGTGAACAAAAAATGGATATCCTTGAAATTGGTTGTGGAACGGGTTTTTTGACAAAGTTGTTAAATGAAGCATTTCCGAAAGCAAGAATTACTGCTGTTGATTTGGCACCCGGAATGATTGAAGTGGCACAAGAACGAATGAATAATAAGGAGTGTATTACTTTTTTATGCGGTGATATTGAAGAAATGACAATTGACGGCAGTTATGATTTTATTGTGTCAAATGCAACCTTTCAATGGTTGAATAATCTTGATACAGTGATTAATCGATTATGTTCCTTATTAAAACCAGATGGAAGGCTTTTATTTTCAACGTTTGGAAACAAGACCTTTCAAGAGCTTCATACATCTTATGAGCATGCAAAAGAAAAGCTTCAGCTTCCAATCATCAGTTCACCAGGACAATCATTTTACTCTCTTGAAAAGCTGTATCAAATTTGTAAACAGGAACTAGCTTCTTCATCAACATCTTCATTTGAAATAACAGGAACAGAGCAGTTAGAGCTAGAGCATTTCCAGACCGTACGCGAGTTTTTTACATCGATAAAAAAGATTGGGGCAAATAACAGTAATAAAGAACGCTCGTGCCAGCATCCTTCTTTTTTTCGAGAATTAATGAATTTTTACGAAATAAATTATCGGGATGAAATGGGCGTTAGAGCAACATATCATTGTTTATTCATAAATATTAAAAGAAAAAAAGAAAGCTGCCTCCATTCTACTTGAGGAACTGAGGTTCCTTTCCCCCAATTGCCCTTGGATTCTTAAAGGATAAAACTGGTGATTAAAGTCGATGAGATGTATGTGAAAGTCAAAGGTCAATGGATGTATCATTATCGTGCCGTTGTCAGAAGGAAATACAATTGATTTTTATTAAGCAAAACAAGAGATCATAAGGCTGCAACGGATAAGGTGTATAGAATATACAAGTTTCCCATATATATAAACAATAAAGGGGCAGGGGAGAAAGTTATGATAAGAAAACTAATAATGATTGGAATAGGAGGTACTTTTATAGGAGTGGGGATTAACTTGTTTCTCCTCCCTTCTCATCTCATAAACGGAGGAATCTTTGGAATTAGCCTGTTATTGAAATATCTATGGGGATTTAAATTGGGAATTACCATAGTATGCCTTAATATGCCAATTTACCTTGTGGCCTTAAAGCATAACCCCTCTTATTTTTACAATAGCCTGTTTGGATTGTTGGCAACCTCTCTTATGATTGATTTATTATTTCCTCTAAATGGAATCATTCATCTTCCAACAATACTTAGTGCCATCTTAGGAGGTCTCATTATTGGGATAGGGGTCGGAATTATGCTCAGATATAATACGTGCCCCGGTGGAATTGATCTCCTCGCTTTTTTGATTTCTAAATGGACTTCTATTAATGTAGGCTTTTTGCTACTTCTGATTGATACTTTTATTATTATGTTTGGTTTATGGATCCTTAGAGAAGAAATACTCTTATATTCCCTTATAACGGTTGCTGGTGTGGCTGCCATGGCCGGCATCCTGACATCATTTAAATCAATCGTATATATACGATGAAATGTAGTGTACTTGGTCGTTTATTGGATTTGGTAATGAAAATAGCACCTTATGTATCCAAAAATAAATTGCATTTTAATCAAACAATTACCTGTTCCAAATCCTATCAAGATTTAATGGGACGTATACTTTGTTTCCATGAATTTGCCTATGGATAATAGGATTCAAAAAATATCGGTCTAAATCACCCGATTCCTTCTTATGTCTGGCTCCTACATTGACTTCTAAAATTTTTTTAATATTCTCTTCATTCATTTGTATTTTCTGCCTCCTATTATTTATTGAGAACTTATATTCATAAATCGTTGTGTGTTTTGTCATTGATGTATGAAATCAGTTAGGGGCAGAAATGCTGTCCCGGTCAACATGGTTTTGACAATGACGTCATCTCTGAAATCATTGAACACAGGACGGTATAAAAGCACTGACTGTCTCCCTGATTTGGTATATTTTCCAATAAGATCTTCTTTAAGAAAATTTGGGGGTAAAAAGCTTTTTTATAATTTGTCGAAATTTAATGTTTCCATTAAAATTTCTAATTATGCAGTAAAGTTTATTTCAAATGAGGTTTTCATATTAAAAACTCACTCCTGAAATACAATTACAAGTCCAATTTCAGAAACCACCCAAGATGGGTGGCGTTATCTTTTTGTAAATGGAATATCGGCCTTTCGCCCCTATATCCCCACAAAAACAATATCGCTTCTCAAGTATTTACTTGCATCCAATACCATCTATCCAATACCTGAGGTAGCAGCCACCATTTCCGCAGCAACTAATTTAGCATAAGTAACCCTGATTGCTGTGCGAAGACCCGTTATGATGTCTGTTAGGCAAGAGGGGAGAATTATGTATAAAAAAACTTTCTGTTTTGAAGCTCCTAAAGTAAATGCACCAAAGCTCCCTTATATCCATCTTGTACTAACTCTAAAAATGTCTTCTAAACAGATTGGGGAGTAGGGAGAAAAATAGGATCAACCCATTTTAAATTTGTACTCACTGTCCAAATGATCAGTATCAGGGCAATACTGATGGTTGAAACTCCACTAATAGCCACTCGTTCTTTATGTACTAATAATTTTGGATTCATTTTATGTCCTCCTTCTTCATTAAAGTTTTAATAAAAAAAGCTCCCTTCATAAGGGAGCGGCCTCCCCTTCAAGGAAAACAGTGCCTGACTAAGTTTAAGAAGCTGGGCAATAGAACGCCGCAGTGTTGGTTTTCCGCTGTCGTTCCCTCACCAATAAAAACAGTGATCTTACCTATTGGGATTTCAAGGTCAAGTTCATTAATAACAATGGTTTCTCCATGTGAATTTGTTTGCCGTTTTATTCATAAAGATTCCAAAATCGGTAACAATATTTGTAATGCCGAAAAGATGGTGAGTAAAAATGAAAAAATGGTTTAAAAACAATCGCAACAAATAAGACTTGGAAAAAAAGGATGAGCAAAAGGTCTTTCTAAAATCTTATGACTATAAAAAAACTTTTTACTACAATCAAAAAAACAACACTCTCTTTTCTTTGACGTGGATGATATAAAAAAAATCATTCCAATTTCAGACCAAAAGAGTACCTGCAAAAGAACTTGTGATAGAGTCTGTTTCCGTCGGCAACATTTCAAAAACGAAAATTGCCATCCTTTATATCGATGGAATTACAGACCCGGAAAACGTAAATACGGTTAGACAGCGAATTCAGGGAATAGAATATGACCAGATTACAGACAGTTCTTATATTGTTCAGCTTATTGCGGACAACGTGCATTCTCCCTTTCCGCAAATGCTTGATACGGAACGGCCGGATCGGATTGCAGCGATTCTTGCTGAAGGGAAAGTTGCCGTAGTCGTAGACGGATCTCCGCATGTATTAATTGCACCAACGACGATTGTTGAATTTTTCAGTGCATTTAAAGATTACAATATACTTTGGCATTCTGCATCTTTTTTCCGAATGCTGCGCTTGTTTTCAGTTGGCTTTTCCATATTAGTAACACCGATATATGTAGCAACCTTAACATATCACTATGAATTAATTCCAAAGGATCTATTAAATACGTTAGTTACCTCGAGAAGGGTGGTTCCCCCTCCCTCCAATTTTAGAAGCACTGTTATTGGAATTAGTCATTGAACTCCTGCGGGAAGCAGGAGCCCGGCTCCCGACAAAAGTCGGCCAGACAATCGGCTCGTGGGCGGAATCGTTATTGGAACTGCGTCTGTTGAAGCAGGGCTTACAAGTAACATCCTTTTAATTATGGTGGCCCTTTCTGCCCTTGCTTCTTTCACTACTCCGGTTTACAAAATGGGCAATTCAATCAGGCTGATGCGGTTCCCTTTTTTGTTATTTGCTGATCTCTGGGGTCTGGTTGGAATTGTATTTTGTTTTTGTATTTTGTTGACCCATTTAATCAGACATACTTCTCTCGGACGGCCATTTTTAGAACCACTGTATCCTCCGAGACTGGCGGACTTGAAGGACGCATTAATCCGCTTGCCTTTTGATAAACAGCGTATGCGTCCGGAATATTTAAGAACCGAGCAGCCTGTCCGCTTCGGAAAGAAAAAAGCAAATGTAGTAAAAAAAGATATCGACGAATAGTAATTTATATTATATTTGGCGGTTTCCAAACGGTTGTCGGCATAGCTTTTTCAGCATAGATATCCCATTTTATCTAATCTTTATAGGAGAGTTGCGGAATTGCCGTTTGTTGAAAGATTAGAATATATAGGGATTTTCAAGTTGTCTCTTGATTATTCTTCCGAATATTTGTTTAGCGATTTGGATTTCAAGCAGGTTAATAAAACGAATAATCAATCTCAAACAACAGCATGCTTTATCGCAATCCTTTGTTTAATCATCTCTGTTACTTTTCAGGCGAGAGAAGAAATTAAGCTACTTGATGAATATATCTCCAAGGCGGGTTTTTGGTTTACATATGTTTATATTCCCCTTCTGTTTACGTCCGTCTTAATTGCAAAGAAGGTGAAAGGCAAATGAGAATGAAGCACTTTTCTTGTTTTATGCTTTGTATTCTTTTTTTATCAGGCTGTCTTAATAAAGAAGTTGTTGATGATGTCAGTTTTAAACTAGCAAGCGGTTATGATTATGTAAATGAGAAGGAAGTGCGCGGGACATTCCTAGTGCCTGAATTTTTGCCCGATAAAACGATTAAAAATGTTACATATTCTGCATATTCCCGTGGACCATTTGAAATAAGTAAAGAGATACAGAAGAAAGTGTCAGACCCGATTGTCCGAGGAAGCCTTGAAGTAATCCTTTTTGGAAATGAGCTCGCCAAAAAAGGGATCAGAAATCTTCTTGATTCATATGAAAGAGATGCAAGTATTGGGGGAACACTTATTTTAGGGGTAACGGAAGGGGATGCGAAAGATGTTCTTGAAGGAGAATACGGGAACAGAGGAAATGCCGTTTATCTGTCCCGCCTTTTTTAACACAACATGGCACCAAGATTTGCCTGAATCCAATTTAAAGATTTTCTTATCGGATTATTATCAAAAAGGCAAAGACGGCTACTTGCCTCTTATAAAAAAAAGTAATAAAAAAAAGGTCGAAATTAACGGACTCTGCTTATTCAAAAAAGACAAAGTAGTCGATGAGCTTTCCGTTGATAAATTATTTTTCTTTAAATTAATGACCGATCAATATAATGAAGGTACCACTCATGTTGCAGTTAACGGCAATAAAGCTTCGATAGAAATCATTTCATCAAAGCATAAGATGAAATTAATCGGAAGAAATCCATATAAAATCGAACTAAACATAAAATTAAAAGGTGAAATAACGGATTATACCGGAAATCAATTAACCGAGAAAATAAAAGATAACATTGAAAAAACAATGGAAAAAGAAATAAAAGAACAATGTACAAAGTTAATTTCAAGGTTTCAAGAAAAAAACATTGATCCAATCGGATTCGGCGCATTTATCAAAAGCAGGACAAGAAACTTCGATTTTTCAAAATGGGAAGATGAATATCAAAACCTGACAGTCGATGTAAATACAAAAGTCATTCTTGCCGAAGAAGGAGTTATTGAATAAAAACTTCAAAATGAAAAAGGTGAAATCGGCAACGATTTCACCTTTTTACATAAATCAGCTTGTCTTTTCTTTCTGTTACTTGTCCAATGATCATCGCGGAATGAATGCCATGTTTATGAAGTTCTACAACATATTTTTCAGCCTCTTCTTTTTCGAGCGAAACGAGAAGGCCGCCTGATGTGATGGCATCACATAACACCAATTGTTCTACTGGAGAAATATCCTCATATTGAACATCATTTTGCAGCCATTTATGGTTCGACTTTGAACCGCCCGGAACTATGCCTTTTTCAGCTAATTCAAATGCACCGCTAAGAACAGGCACAGATGAAAGGGCAATCTCAAAGCTGACATTGCTGCCCCTTGCCATTTCACTTGCATGGCCGAGAAGTCCGAAACCTGTTACGTCTGTGACGGAGTGAGGATGATACGATTTTAATATGGCTGCTGCTTCTTTGTTCAGCATCGCCATCCATTTTGTTACTTTTTCTTCTTGTTCCGCAGTTACGGCAGATCGTTTGATTCCGGTTGTGATAATCCCGACTCCGATTGGTTTCGTTAAGACAAGAACATCTCCCGGCTTAGCGCCAACGTTTTTCCAAATATGATCAGGGTGGGCGATTCCTGTGACTGACAATCCGAATTTTGGCTCCTGGTCATCAATGGAGTGGCCTCCAATTGTGATCGCACCCGCTTCTTTCACCTTGTCTGCAGCACCTCTTAATATTTCCGACAACATTTCGGGTCCGAGCTTTTTAATTGGATAACCTACTAAATTTAATACCGTTTTCGGTTCTCCGCCCATTGCATATACATCACTGAGTGCATTGGCAGCGGCGATTTGGCCAAACATATAAGGATCATCGACAATTGGTGTAAAATAATCAATTGTCTGTATTAAAGCAATTGAATCAGTCAAACGATAAACACCTGCATCATCTGATGTTTCATGGCCGACTAATAATTCAGGAACCGGTTCTTGTACTGGCAAACGACGCAAAACTTGCGCCAGGTCTTCAGGACCTATTTTGCAGCCTCAGCCAGCTTTCGTTGAAAGAGAGGTCAACCGGATTTTTTCATGTTCACTCAACTTATTTCACCTCCATAAATCATTATACCTTTTCGCGCGTTTGAAAACTTAATGAAAATACATTTTAATTTGCACATGAACCGTGCCTGTAATAAAATAAAATTATACGTATATCGAAAAATTCGCTAAATTTTAAAAACGATCATACGCTAGGAGGAAACAATAATGAAAAAGTATCAAGTAAGTGTCGAGTTTTGCATGAAATGAAATTACGCACCGAAAGCCGCGAGTTTCGCGGAAGAACTATTTAACCATTTCCGTTCTGACATTGAAAAAATGGAGTTAATTCCTAGTTCAGGCGGAGCATTTGAAGTCTTTGTAAACGGTGAAAAAATTTATTCCAAACTTGACACTGGAGTTTTCCCAAATGCCAGTGAAATCATTGAAAAAATGAAAGAATAAGCCATTTAAAGACCTCTTTGCATGTTGGAAAGAGGTCTGTTTTATGAATAGGACAATAAATATATTATGTAAACTACCTAAACTATTTTTTACATAGGTTTGTTACGAGAGGACAGTAGTTTATGTAAAAAAATAGAAAAGACATTTAGTCTTTTCCTTTTTTAAGAAATCGCTATTTTTCGATTTTTTCCGGTGCCGGGTGTTGTTTTTGACAAAATAACTTCCAAAATTCCGTTTTGAAAAACCGCATGGATCTGTTTGTTAATGATTGAACAAGGAAATTCCATTTTGCGGGTACGGGTATGATGGTTATAGGCCTCTTGATTGGGTTTGTGATTTGCAGAAATAGTAAGCACATTGTCCTCCACATACACGCTTAAATGGGACCGCTCATAACCGGGGAGAAGTGCTTCAACAATAATCTCTGTTTCTGTTTCAAATATATCTACACGAAACGCTATCTCGTCCATATAACTTGTTAATGGATCAAGAAAAAAGTTTTCCAGCCATTTTTCCATTGCTTTTATATCGAAAGGCTGCACATTCTTATCAGCCATTTTTTTAACCCCCTTGTTTTCAATATCTTATTCATTCTCACCTGCTATGTGAAAGAAATAGAGAAAATGGTATAATGAACCCGCTAATCTTGTAGTGGAGGGATACTGAATTGAAACAGTTTCTGCGCTTAATACCTCCCGTTCATGAGTTCCAAAGAGATGATCGTTTTGTCAAATTGATGAGTGAGAACGGGATTGATTTCATACATACAACAAAACTTTTAAAAGAAGTTATGGAAGAGATTAGAGAAGAACTAATAAATGAAACTTGGGAGGGATATTTGCCAGGAACTACGGAATTTTATCATTCTGTGTTTGAATTTCTTGAAAAGAAGATTAAGAAACAATATAGCTATACATTAGCACGAGTGATCAACGCTACCGGAACCATTTTACATACGAATCTCGGGAGAGCCAGATTAAGCGACGAGGCAGCGAGGCATGTTCTAGAAATCGCGATGAATTATTCCAATCTCGAGTACAAGATAGAAGAAGGAGAAAGAGGTTCACGGCTCAGCCATGCGGAATCGTTAATCAAAAAAATCACCGGTGCCGAAGCAGCAATGGTTGTAAATAACAATGCTGCTGCTGTTTATTTAATTTTAAGGGCGCTTGCAAAAGAGAAAGAAGTCATTGTTTCCCGCGGCCAGCTTGTGGAAATCGGCGGTTCGTTCAGAATATCATCTATAATGGAAGAAAGCGGTGCAAGGCTGATTGAAGTTGGGACCACCAATAAGACTCATTTATATGATTACGAACAAGCAATTACTGAACAAACTGCCATGATTTTAAAAGTACATACTAGCAATTTTAAAGTGATTGGTTTTACAAATTCGGTGGAAACAAAAGCACTCGCCTCGTTAAAAAAGCAATATCCCGGTATTATCTTTTATGAAGATTTAGGAAGCGGTGCGCTTTATGATTTTCAAAAACACGGAATCGGGGAAGAACCCGTCGTCAGCAAAATACTAAAAAAGGGTGCAGATCTTGTTTCTTTTAGCGGAGATAAGCTTCTCGGCGGCCCGCAAGCAGGTATTATTGCCGGAAAAAAAGAATTGATCGACCGGTTGAAAAAACATCAACTGGCTCGTGTCGTTCGTGTGGATAAAATGACGTTAGCTGCACTGGAAGGAACGCTGTTGGATTATTTAAAGGGTGAGGACCAGTTGAAACAGATTCCTGTAGTTAGGGATTTGCTCGTTCCGATTGATGTTCTTGAAAAAAGGTCGAAAAGCTTCCTTGACCGTCTTTCTGATTTATCGAAGGATTTTTCCGGAAAGATTTCGGATGGAACGAGTCAAGTTGGGGGAGGGACGATGCCGGATGTAGAGCTGCCGACAAAGGTTATAACGCTGACACATTCTCGGCTTTCAGCAGAATCGGTCGCAAGAAAACTTCGAACGGAAAGTTCTCCACCTATCATTGTAAGAATTCAGAAGGATGAAATTCATTTGGATTTAAGAACGGTCACCGAAGAAGAAGAAACGATTATCCTTAACGCATTGGCGAAGATATAAGGTAATGCAGGGCTGTTGGCTCTTTTGAGTCAACAGCCTTTTTATGCTGTTCATTTGATCATTTTCTAAATTATAAACTTTTTCCACTTTTTCAGCTACATATCATGGTGTGATTTAGATTTTTGTCCTGTATGGTTCCGGTTTTTTACTTTATGCGAACCGCTTAAAGGTGCAGGCTGGCTTGGCTGGTCGCCTTTAGGAGCATTTTTTCTCATATCTTTGCCGTTATTTTTATTCATATTCAACCCTCCTCATAATTAGGATAGGAGAAACGGCTTTTTTTATTCCGAATATTTTTCAAAGAACTGCACACTTTAACGGTACAACGTTTTTACAACAGGAGTGAAAATCATGCCTTATCATAAAAACAAACAACAAGCTTTTCAAGCAGCCCAACAAGGGGTAGAAGATGCACAAGAACTCTACTATGAAATCGTCCAAGATAGTGCAAACTACGGACACCAATTGAAACATTTGAAACAGGAAGTAAATGAAGCATTCCAGCAAATAGAAAATGCGCTTGAAGTTGCCTCTGAGCACCAGCGGTCACAGTTAAAAAAATTCCAGCAGGATTTGCAGAATATAGTAAATGATGTTAATAACACGGAATCTTAAATAACGATATACTGAACCCAATGCCTGACATCGGCATTGGGTTTTTAACGCTTTAAAGCATAGCGGGACAGACCCTGCGATGAGGGTCTGAGCCCAGCAATCAGTTATTGGTTTTTTTTACGTTTTTTGTTGTTTTGCTTTTGGGCTTCTGTCAACGGTTCATTCGAAAATTCTTCATTGTATCCTGCACCTTTGCCTTGACCTGCGGCATTGTTCATTCCTGGACGAATATGATTCGCTTTTCTTTGCACCATATGATCACCTTCATCGGTGCTTATTTTTTCCACTTGACATCCAGACATACATGAAAAATACTTTTCTACCATAACGACTAATCCAATCCGATCTTTGCAGGACAAAGTAAATACCTTTATATATAGGGTTATTTACCACTCGGAACTTAAAAATGGATTTTATTATAAGAATTTCTTATCATAAACAATAACTTTCTTGTTATTTACTTAAAATAATGGTTGTATTAAGATAGAATTGTGTGAAAAGTGAGGAGACGTTATAAATTCAAACTTTTCGACATTTACAGTGATTTCGTATACGTTGAATACGAAAGAGGGGGAGTTACTTTTGGTAAGAAATGATGTTTTTAATGCTCGTTCAACTTTTGAAATCGATGGAAAACGCTTTCATTTCTATCGTTTAGCTGCACTTGAATATGCAGGTATAGGAAAAGTTTCAAAACTTCCATATTCAATTAAGGTTTTACTTGAATCAGTTCTTCGCCAGCTTGATGGCCGTGTGATCACAAAAGAACACGTAGAAAATCTTGCAAAATGGGGTACTAGCGAAGTAAAAGAAATTGATGTTCCATTTAAGCCTTCACGTGTTATTCTTCAAGACTTTACAGGAGTTCCTGCAGTTGTTGACCTTGCTTCGCTTCGGAAAGCAATGGCTGATTTGGGCGGGGATCCGTACAAAATTAACCCTGAAAAGCCAGTTGACCTGGTAATCGACCACTCTGTACAAGTTGACAAATTCGGAACTCCAGATGCATTGGAAGCAAACATGGATCTTGAATTTGAACGCAATGCAGAACGGTATCAATTTTTAAGCTGGGCTCAAAAAGCATTTGATAACTATCGTGCTGTACCGCCTGCAACTGGTATCGTTCACCAAGTAAACCTTGAATACCTTGCAAGCGTTGTTCACGCGATCGAAACTTCGGATGGAGAATACGAAACATTCCCAGATACACTGGTTGGTACTGATTCCCATACAACCATGATTAATGGTCTTGGAGTTCTTGGATGGGGTGTTGGCGGTATCGAAGCAGAAGCGGGTATGTTGGGGCAGCCTTCATACTTCCCGGTTCCAGAAGTGGTTGGCGTGAAACTTGTCGGCAAACTTCCGGAGGGTGCAACAGCTACAGATCTTGCGTTAAAAGTAACTCAAGTTTTACGTAAGAAAGGTGTAGTTGGCAAGTTTGTAGAGTTCTTCGGACCAGGGGTTTCAACCTTGCCGCTTGCTGACCGTGCAACGGTTGCAAACATGGCTCCGGAATATGGAGCAACTTGCGGATTCTTCCCTGTTGATTCTGAATCTCTTGATTATTTGCGCTTAACAGGCCGTCCTGAAGAACACATCAAAGTTGTTGAAACATATTGCCGTGAAAATGGATTATTCTTCGATCCAAATGTAGAGCCAGTTTACACAGATGTTGTTGAAATTGATCTTTCAGAAATTCATGCAAATCTTTCCGGTCCGAAACGCCCGCAAGATTTGATCCCGCTTACAGAAATGCAAAAAGCTTTCCGTCAAGCTTTAAGTGCACCGGTGGGCAACCAGGGCTTTGGTTTGGATCAATCTGAACTTAACAAAGAAGTTACCGTGAAATTTAATAATGGTGATACTACGACAATGAAAACCGGTGCAGTCGCCATCGCCGCGATCACAAGCTGTACAAACACATCAAACCCGTATGTTCTTGTCGGCGCAGGATTGGTCGCGAAAAAAGCGGTTGAACTCGGACTTCAAGTGCCGAAATATGTGAAAACATCTTTGGCTCCAGGGTCAAAAGTGGTTACAGGATATCTTCGTGATTCAGGATTGCTTCCATATCTTGAGCAGCTCGGCTTTAACCTTGTCGGATATGGATGTACAACATGTATCGGCAACTCCGGTCCATTAAAAGACGAAATTGAAAAAGCGATTGCCGAAAACGATCTGCTTGTTACATCCGTTCTTTCCGGTAACCGCAACTTTGAAGGGCGGATCCATCCACTTGTAAAAGCAAACTATCTGGCTTCACCGCCGCTTGTCGTAGCTTACGCTTTAGCAGGTACAGTGGATATCGATCTTCTAAACGATCCAATCGGAAAAGATAAAGACGGAAACGACGTCTTCTTTAAAGATATTTGGCCAACAACAGCTGAAATTAACGAAATTGTGAAGCAAACAGTAACACCTGAATTGTTCCGTAAAGAATATGAGCGTGTCTTCGATGACAACGAACGCTGGAACCAAATCCAAACAAGCAACGAGCCGTTATACAATTGGGATGAGAATTCAACATACATTCAAAACCCTCCATTCTTTGAAGGCTTGAAGCCGGATCCTGATGAAGTGAAGCCATTAACAGGCTTGCGCGTTGTAGGTAAATTCGGCGACTCTGTGACAACAGACCATATTTCTCCAGCCGGTGCAATTGGCAAAGATACACCTGCAGGAAAATACTTGCGTGAAAAAGGCGTCGAGCCGCGCGACTTTAACTCTTACGGTTCACGCCGCGGAAACCATGAAGTCATGATGCGCGGTACGTTCGCGAATATCCGTATCCGCAACCAAATTGCTCCTGGTACAGAAGGCGGATATACAACATACTGGCCAACTGGTGAAGTGACAACCATTTATGATGCTTGTATGCGTTATAAAAAAGATGGCACTGGTCTTGTCGTTCTTGCCGGCAAAGATTATGGAATGGGTTCATCCCGTGACTGGGCTGCGAAAGGTACAAACCTTTTAGGCATTAAAACTGTTATCGCAGAAAGCTTTGAGCGTATCCACCGTTCGAACCTTGTGTTAATGGGCGTTCTTCCATTACAATTCAAGGAAGGCGAAAACGCTGACGTACTAGGCCTAACAGGAAAAGAAGTCATCGACGTTCATATCGATGAAAATGTAAGACCTCGCGACCTTGTAAAAGTAACTGCAACTGATGAAAATGGCAACAAAAAAACATTTGAAGTCCTTGTCCGCTTTGACTCTGAAGTAGAAATTGACTACTACCGTCACGGCGGCATCCTTCAAATGGTTCTTCGTGAAAAACTTAAAGGGTAATCTAAGAAGAGGCTGACTCAAAAGGTCGTTGACTAACGTCACTTTTGAGTCAGCCTCATTGTGTTTCTGTTAGACTCATCTATCTAAACTCAAGTTTGACACCAAAACATTACATGTGGATAAACGAAAAAAATGGGGTTATACGTATTTTTTAGAATTCGTAATTCATTGAACTTGTAATGAAATTTGTGTATTCGCATTAATCGATTAATGATAATTGTATTTCAAACCATTTGAAATCCTCAACAGTAGATTTGCCTCCTCTATTTGTTGTAGTATCTTATTATTTTGTGTATAGTTTATTGTTAGTCCTTCTTGGCTCAATAAAGGGTGTTTACGTTGAGACATTTCGAACCATACCAATAGGCCTTATTTTATTCAAACTCATTACAAAATACTTCCTTATTTTCAGATACAGGATATTACATTATACTTAAATAGATACGTAAACATAAGTACAAAATACTAGTTTTACAATTCAAGGGGTATTATCTATGAGTATTCATTTAATTGAATCAGAACTCCAACTCTTCGACACTAGATGGTACAAAATAATTTATGTTTGTGGGAGTGTCAATCATGAGAAACAATATTCAAGTGCTTTAAATATTCCATACATAAACATCAATTTACGTTTAAGTGAAAAATTGCAGAACATTCCTAAATCGAATTATCCTTTACAAGTTGGCGATATGCTTAATGAAACATTTAGCCAGTATCATGACTCTATACTTTGGCTAGGAAATATTGAAATCCTATTTGACAAACAATTACAACAACATCCTGTTAGATTACTAGAACATTTAAGTAAACGCTTTAAATTAATTGTATCATGGCCGGGTGAATTTGATGGGAAAGCTTTAATTTACGCTACTCCTGAACATCCGGAGTATTTTAAATGCAGTGAACTCGAAGGAAAAATAGTAATCGTATAAAAGGGGGAAAATCGTTATGTTGCGTTATAGCGATTTAATTCAATTTGAACCAATTGAATCCGTCGTGCAATTACGCGATGCGGATGATAAAGAACGTGCGTTTCACTTACTTGATACATATGTTATTTCCGACCGTATGGCCGAGCAACTAGACGATATTATCATCGAACAACTTCAGTTTGATCGGGTGGTTGACAATAAAGGATTATTGATTGTCGCTAACTACTGTACAGGTAAATCGCACTTAATGAGTGTCATTTCGACGATTGCTGAGCAGTCAGGGGCAAGTGAGCATATTAAAAATGAACGTGTTGCAAAAAAAGCAAAAGAAATTGAAGGAAAGTTTAAAGTGATTCGTACAGAAATAGGCGCTGTTGCGATGTCTTTACGTGACATTATTTGCCAAGCACTACAACAAGGTCTAGCGAATCTAGGAATTGATTATACTTTTCCAAGAGCTGAAGAAGTAACAAATAATAAAGACATGCTTTATGAAATGATGGAATTATTCCACGAACAATACCCTGATCAAGGGCTCATGCTTGTGGTAGACGAATTATTAGACTATTTACGCAGCCGAAAAGAGCAGGAACTCACTTTAGACTTAGGATTTTTACGCGAATTTGGGGAAGTTTGTAGTAAAACTCGTTTACGCTTCATCGCTGGAATTCAGGAAATGTTATTTGACAACCCGAAATTCCAATTCGTTGCCGATTCTTTACGTCGGGTAAAAGAACGTTTCCAAGAAGTAAGAATTGTCCGCGAAGACATTGCATACGTTGTGTCAGAACGTCTATTGAAAAAGGATGAAAAACAAAAAGCGTTAATTCGCGAGCATTTAAGCAAATTAACATCATTATACCATCGTCTCGGTGAAGATATGGAGACGTATGTGAATCTTTTCCCGATCCATCCTGCCTACTTGGAAACATTTGAAAAGGTAAATATCGCGGAAAAACGTGTTGTACTGCAAACAATTAGTAGAGAAATTCGAAAGCTATTGACCGAAGAAGTTCCGGAAAATGAAACAGGGATTATTTCCTTTGACCGTTATTGGCAATATATTGAAGAAGACTCTTCACTAAGAAGTAATCCGAATGTAAAAGAAGTGATGAGTAAAGTTCGGACGTTAAAAGATCGTGTACAAAATGGTTTGAAAAGTCCTAACTATAAACCCGCTGCATTGAGAATTGTTAATGCTCTTGCTGTTTACCGATTAGCTGTCGATGACATTAATTCTCCTGTGGGACTAACATCAGGTGAGTTAAGAGATAAATTGTTCTTAAATATTGGAATGTTATTAGACTTAGGAGACGAAGCTGCTGATTTTTTGAAAACAAGAATTGAAGCAACTTTAAAAGAAATTATGACAGCAGTTAGTTTTCAATATATTTCTACCAATCAAGAAAATGGTCAGTATTACCTAGATGTAAAAAAAGATATTGCTGTAGACGATTTAATAGAAAAACGTGGGGAAGAGTTAACGGACAATCAATTGGATCGCTACTATTTTGAAATATTAAAGCAAGCAACCGAAGTGGCAGATAACACATACGTAACCGGCTATAAAATTTGGCTGCATGAAATTCCTTGGGAAAATCGCCGTGTCAAACGTCAAGGATATTTATTCTTTGGTGCGCCAAATGAACGTTCAACGGCTCAGCCTGAGCGAGACTTCTACATTTATATGTTACAGCCATTTGAACCACCAAAATTTAAAGACGAAGAAAAAGCGGATGAAGTGTTCTTCCGTATGACTAAAAAGGATGATCGATTTGTCCATTTATTGCGTTTATATGGCGGAGCTCGTGAAATGAGTAACGATGCTGCTGCTACGACAAAACGTTTATATAATGATAAAGCAGCAAGCTATTTAAGAAGTCTTGTTACTTGGTTAAAAGAAAACTTTGTAGAAGCCTTTGAAATTCAATATCGTGGCAAAAAAGGATCTGTATTAGAATTCGGTATGTTTCTTCCTGGAAATGCCACATTAATTGAAATCATTAACACAGTGGCTGAAGGGTTACTTAGTCAATGGTTTGAAGAAAAATATAAAGATTATCCTTCTTTCCGAAAATTAGAGAGAGGATACTTAACGAAAGACAATATGGCAACTTATATCAGTGATGCTCTTTCTTACATTAATGGAAGAAAAACGAGCCAAGGGGAAGCAATTCTCAACGGACTAGTGTTATTAGATCAAAAAGGCGACTTAAACGTTCGCGCTTCTGGATATGCACGTTGGGTTATTGAAAAACTAGAAGAAAAAGGGCATGGACAAGTACTTAATCAAAACGAACTAATTGAAACAATCTATACTGTTCAAGGTACAGAAGATGTAAGATTGACACAAGAATTTCGCATGGAACCGGAGTTATTAGTTGTTGTGTTAGGTGCTCTTATCCAACAAGGTGAAATTGTCGTAACGGTAGACAATAAAACATACGAAGCGATGAACTTTGGCGAGTTTATTAAACTTCCTTTAAGTAAGTTAACGCATTTTAGCCATATTAAAAAACCGAGCGGGTTGCCAATTCCAGCAATTAACGCTTTAATTGATATGTTTGATATCGGTAAAGGAAATGTGACTGATGAAAGTTGGCTAGAATTCGCCATTAAGCAAATCATTAGCCAATCGCGCCAAGCGGTTGAAAAAACGGTTAAGATGATAAACGATGTACGCAATAAATTCCATATTTGGGACGGTCCGTTATTCTCAAGTGACGAACGTGCAGAATACATTGCAAAACTTGAAAGCTTAAAAACGTTCTTAGAAGGCCTTCAAGTTTATAACACGCGGGCAAAAATGACAAACTTAAAATATAGCGTGTCCGATATTGAACAACAAAACGAAAACTTAAAGATTGTTACTAAGCTTGAGCAATTACAACAAAAAATTCACGAATACACCAAAGTAGCGGATTACTTATCAAAAGCCAAATTAGTCATGTCGACAAATCGAGAGTGGCTCGAAAGCGTTGACGTAGCGTTAGACAACTTAGCGATTGCATTAAAAGAAAATAGCGACTGCTCAAGTGAGATTCGTGAATTGGAGAAATTAAAAGAAGAATATATTCAACATTATTTACAGTTACACCATCAAGCGCGTTTAAATGCGACTGAAGAAAACAAGAAAAAAGCATTATTGAATGACAAACGTTACCTTGCATTAAAAGAGTTGGTATCAAGAATTGATTTATTGCCTCGTCAAGCATTAGATGAGTGGAATAAAAACATTCAATCATTAAAAGCTTGCTATCAACTAACACGTGAACAATTACAACATTCACCAATTTGTCCTAACCCTGATTGTAAGTTTAATCCGCGTGAAGAAGGTGTAGTACAACGCTATTCATTAGAGCAATTAGAAGAACGGTTAGATGATTTGTTAAATACGTGGACAGAGACATTATTAACCAACTTTAACGACTCAGCTATTCAAGAAGGAATCTCATTATTAAGTGCTGAGCAACAACAACTCGTAAACGATTTTATCCAAAAGAAACAGTTTGATTTACCAATTGACATTCGCCTTCTTGAAATTATTAATGACTTACTAAAAGGGATTCATAAAGAAGAGATTCATATTGACCAACTTGTGAAAATGATGGGCGATGGCAACCCATTAACAGTCGACGAAGTGAGAAGAAACTTTGAAATGTTGATGAGGGCAATTGTTGGCAACAACCAACCACATCGTGTGCGCATCATGGTAAAGAAATAAAGGGAGGAAACATCATTGGACGAAAAACAATTGTCTTTATTAGATGATCATGAAGAAGCAGACAACGGTCCCGTTGTCTGCTTGGGCATGACATTCAAAAATGATGAGGAACGAAGAGAATATTTCCGAAACGAATTACGCAAAAAACTGCCAGAGCTAAAGAAAATCGAAGGTTTCCCAATCGGGGATGATGAGGACATCATTGCGTTGTCTGACCCGCCTTACTACACAGCATGTCCGAATCCGTGGATTAACGATTTTATTGAGGAATGGGAACGGGAAAAGAAAGAAAAGTATGGTAGAGATGAGAATGAGGAGTATCATCGCGAACCATTTGCTTCGGATGTGAGTGAGGGAAAAACCGATGCAATGTATATGGCACACGGTTATCATACTAAAGTACCATTTAAGGCCATTATAAGGTATATACTTCACTATACAAAGCCCGGTGATATAATTCTTGATGCTTTTTCAGGAACTGGCATGACAGGTGTTTCTGCAGCATTAAGTGGTTATGAAAAAACGTTAAAAGATATGAATTTTAAGCTTAATTCTGACGGTGAAATATTACTCGATGGAAATGTTTTTTCAAAAATTGGAGGACGAAAAGCAATTTTAAATGATATATCACCAGTAGCAAGTTTTATTTCCTATAATTATACAAATATTCCGGATGCTGAAGAATATGAAAAAACGGCTATTCGTATTCTTTCGGAAGTTGAAGAAGAATGTGATTGGATGTTTAAAACAATCCATAGTATCAATGGACAAAAACAAATAGACAAGGATGGTAACTACATTATAGGCACAATAAACTATACTGTTTATAGCGATGTTTTCATGTGCCCTAACTGTTCTAATGAAATAATATTCACTGAAGTAGCTTTAGACTTTGAAACTGGAAAAGTACGTAGTGAATTCGACTGTCCTTATTGTTCTGCTAAATTAAATAAACGAATTTTGGAAAGGGTAAGTGAACATCGTTATGATCCAATTTTAAATAAGGTAGTAACTTTTGCTAAGCAGGTTCCTTATTTAATTAACTATAACGTTGGGAAACAAAACTTTACAAAAAAAGTTGATAAGGAGGACATTGACTTAATAAACAGAGTTGAAAATACTTTAATTCCTTATCGAGTACCATTAGTGAAACTACCTGAAGGAATAAATACTGAACAACCTAGAAAAAGTCATGGAATCGAGTACGTGCACCAATTTTATACTAGGAGAGCGTTGTACACATTATCTAAATTATTTGATTTAATTGATAGGGTTGAGGATAGGTTAAAATATTATATAATTTATACTTTTGAACAAGCAATATTAGGGATGGCTAAAATTGCAAGGTATGTGCCTACACATTTTTCACAGGTGAATCAGTACTTAAGTGGTACCCTTTATATAGGATCACAAGTCGTAGACCCTTCCTTAACTTATCTAATAAAGAATAAAATTAATAGGCTAAAAAAAATACTAACTGAATATCACGATGCTTTTAATAGAACAAATTTAATAACTACTCAAGCTGCACAAAGTTTAATTCAAATTGAGGACGAAACTATTGATTATATATTTACTGATCCTCCTTTTGGAGCAAATTTAATGTATTCTGAGTTAAATATTTTATGGGAATCTTGGCTGAAAGTTCGCACAAATAACCAAAAGGAAGCTATTGTTAACAAATCTCAAAATAAGTCATTATTAGACTATAAAGAGTTGATTCATGAGTGTTTCAAACAGTATTATAGGGTTTTAAAGCCATACCGATGGATAACTGTGGAATTCAGCAACTCTCAAGCATCGGTTTGGAATGCTATTCAAGAAGCCATCCAAAAAGCCGGATTTGTTATAGCGAACGTTTCAGTATTAGATAAAAAACAGGGAAGTTTTAAAGCTGTAACTTCAACTACAGCAGTAAAGCAAGATTTAGTAATTTCAGCTTATAAGCCGAAACATGAGACTGTGGAAAAAATGAGGCAACAACAAAACACCGAAGAATCAGCTTGGACGTTTGTTCGTCAGCATCTTGAACAGTTACCAGTGTTTATTGGTCATAAAGGCGAAGCGCAAATTATTGCGGAGCGTACACCACGCATCTTATTTGACCGAATGGTTGCGTACCATGTGCAAAACGGTTTGCCTGTACCGATTTCTTCTGCGGAGTTTCAGGCAGGAGTAGCCCAACGCTTCCCAATACGAGATGGGATGGCGTTTTTAGAAAGTCAAGTAGCAGAGTACGATAAGAAGCGGACGTTAGTGAAAGAGTTTGCACAAATGAGCTTGTTTGTTACAGATGAAACAAGTGCCATCGAATGGCTTCGTCAGCAATTATTAAAGAAACCGCAAACGCGGCAAGATATTCATCCAAACTTTATGAAAGAAATTCAGCATATTGCCAAACATGAGAAGCTTCCTGAGTTAGACGACTTATTGCATCAAAACTTCTTGAAATATGAAGGTGACGGTCCTGTACCAGACCAAATTGCAAGTTATCTTCGCCGAAACTATAAAGATTTACGTGGTTTAGAAAACGACGATCCACAACTAAAAGAAAAAGCGATGAATCGTTGGTACGTACCGGATCCAAATAAACAAGCTGATTTAGAGAAGCTTCGTGAAAAAGCATTGTTGCGTGAATTTGAAGGTTACTTAGAAGAATTAGAAAAGAGCAAGAAAAAGCTCAAACAATTCCGCACAGAAGCCATTCGTGCTGGATTTAAGAAAGCATGGAGCGAAAAAGATTATGAAAAAATTGTCAAAGTCGGTGAACGTCTACCTGAGAATGTCATTCAAGAGGACGACAAGCTGTTAATGTATTATGACAACGCGCAAATTCGTTTAGGTTTGTAAACCAAATGAAAGCCTGATTTTTTATCCAAAAATCAGGCTTTCAATTTTTAACATTGTTATAATGTAATCATAATGATATATGCAGTGAAAAATCTTTTTAAGGTGAGACCATGAAAACTTGGCGTGATGAAATTGTCCAAAAGTTTGTCAATCAGCCTTATTCGTTATTGTTAGTCAATGATCCGGATTTTTTATTGAATGATGAAGAAATTCTTCAACGATTAAGAGAGAATGAATATGAGGTCATTCATTTTAATGATAGCATCTTTATTCGTTACCTGTATGAGTCTCAATTTAGAGAGAAAGTCGAGCAAAATCAATTAAAATTGCTTTTCTTTAGTAATGATGAAAATTACACTTATTTTCCATATGATTTTTTGCAACATGGATACCATATTGAATTAAAGATTAGCGAGTTATTTCCAAAGTTTTCACCAGGAATTGTTAAACAGCTAGACAAAGAAGATTTCGATGTCTTGTATACTGCACATAAACAGTATCAGGGTTCTTCTTCTGATAAGGAAACGTTGGAATACATCGTTAAACATGTTTATAAAATTGTTCATGAGCTAATTGATAGCGAAGTTGAGTTATATAAATTACTTCTTTCGGTTCATTATGCTAAGAAACAATTACCGTCGATTGTACAGCAGTTTTTAATCGAAAAGTTATCAGGCAAAAACGTATTTGAAGGAATACCTATAAAACGTTTGCTTACATCTTCTAGTTATTTTTTTCAATATATAGAGAAGCAATGGACTACATTTGTTCATCAATTACTGGATTTACAAGAGGGAAGTGTATTAGAAGAAACTCCTTTGTATTTAGCTCATCCATTTTCTAATCCAGATGTTAGAAGGCTGATGAACGATTTATTTGCAGAAGGTTATATTAGAAAAATCAAAACGAACGTATCATATTCTTTTCCAACTTGGATGAAATACGGTGTAGAAGTGGATGAGGATGGTTCATTGCAGGAAAAAATTCGTCATCTTCATGAAAAAATCATGGAGCAAATCACTTCTGCATCTCGCTATAAAGATTGGATTAACATAATGGAACTGATGGCTGAATACAAGTGTACAGTTTTAGATACAAACAAACAAGAATATGAGAGGGAAGTAAGCGCTCTTTTTCGTAAAGTAAACGAAATGTTTGAAAAATGGATGATGGAAGGCTACCGTTCATTAACAAGCTTGCCACCGGTTCCTAAACCGAAAATGGTTCATCATATTGTACAATTTCTTGCATCGAAGCGGGGACAAAATGAAAAAATCGCTTTGCTAGTATTGGACGGGATGAGCTATGTTCAATGGAAAAAAATCAAGTATTATTTAACCAATAAAGGCTTCTCCTTTGAAGAAAACGGTGTGTTTTCTTGGGTTCCGACATTAACATCGGTTTCTCGTCAAGCCATTTTCGCTGGTAATTTTCCATCTGCATTTTCACAAAGTATTGGCACAACCGCAAAAGAAGAGAACTATTGGAAAACATTTTGGGAAAATAGCGGACTATTAAAACAATATGTTTCATATCAAAAGGGATTAGGAAAAGAAGCTTATAAAAAGGAAGGAATTGCAGCCTTTAAACGTCCGAACGTTAAAGTATATGGCGCTGTTATTGACATAATCGACCAATTTATCCATGGAGCCGTACAAGGTGAAAAAAGTTTAATGTCTGAGTTGCAATTATGGTTAAATACAGACTATTTAATGCAATTATTAACTGATTTGCACCGCGAAAAATTCACCATTTACATTACATCTGACCATGGGAATACGGAAAGTGTAGGTATTGGTAGAATTTCTGAAGGAGTATTAGTAGAACAAAAAGGAGAACGAGTGCGAGTTTACACAGATACCATTTTGTTTAAAGACGCAGCCGAAAAAATAGATGGTATTCCTTGGACTGGTGTAGGGTTACCGGAAGACTATCATGCTTTATTAGCTCAATATGGACAAGCATTTGTCAATAAAAATGAGCGAATTGTTAGCCATGGTAGTATTAGTATTGAGGAAGTCATCGTTCCTTTTGTGAAAGTGATTCCGTCTTTAGGAGGATAACGAATGGTTAAACCAGTAGGCTTTGATCAGAAAATAATGTTACATCATTTAGATTTTACTGAGAATGAAGCGAGGAAATTATCAAGAAAGGAAATGTATGAAGCTTTAGATTATTTTTTGCGAAGTGATATTCAAGGGGCGAAGTCTAGAAAAAACGCCATCACGATGTTAATGAAAATTTGGTATTTAGTAGACGAAGAAACTATTCCATTACGAGACAAAGCACTTGAAATGTTTCCTCATTTGACAAAAGAAGAGCGATTACTTGTTCATTGGGGAATGACGATTCTTGCTTATCCATTTTTTAAAGACTTGGTACAGGAACTAGGAAAGCTGTTTCGTTTGCAAGATGAAGTTCCAAGCGCAGTAATCGGAAGAAAAATGAAGGAGTTGTACGGAGATCGTAGACGCGTAGAAGTGGCAACAAGTGCGGTGTTAACAAGTATAAAAACGTGGGGAATAGTCGATCTGTTAAAAAGCCGTTCATATAAATTACGCCCAAAAATGTCAATAACATCAACGGATCTTAATCAATTTATTACAGAAGTGATTTTACGAGCAACGAATGTTACAGCCATGCCTATTGATCTGCTTCATAATCATGTTTTATTCTTTCCATTTTCATTTGACATAAGTGTGACAGAGTTGCGAAATAATAATCAGTTTCGTTTAAATAGACAAGGAATCGATATAGTGATAGTCGAACTATCTTCGTGATAATGATAAGGCTCCTATTGTTTTCAGTGGAGGTTGTATTATGTTTAACATCGGTGAAATCGTACATGGGCCACATTTCCCAGAAAGTGTTGAAATTAAGCGTTGTGAATTATTTGGTGAGTTCTACATTATCGAGGCCATTGGACGAGAAACAAATCAATTTTATGAACTTATGCTGGAGAAAGAGAAATTAACAGATTTAAAAAGTTTAAAGGAAAATAAAAGCGAAGGTAATATTCAAGCGATTGACATTCAGCGATATTTGCAATATTTAATGTTACACAATGAGGTTAAGTACTCGCGAACAAGAGCATTAGGGAACAAAAAATTATTACCATTACCGCACCAAATTGAAGCAGTTTACGGCAGAATGCTTCAAGTTCCACAAATTCGCTTTTTACTTGCTGATGACCCGGGTGCTGGTAAAACGATTATGTCTGGGATGCTAATCAAAGAATTAAAAGCTAGATATAGTATGGAACGTATTCTAATTTTAGTTCCTCCTTTAGTAGTGAGACAATGGCAAGAAGAATTGTTAGAGAAGTTTAACGAACACTTCCATATTATTAATCGAAATGTGTTAAAGGAATACGGTGGAAAAAATCCGTTTGTCGCCAACGATTTATGTTTAGCTTCTATGTATTGGGCTGCACGGGAAGATATTAAACTATTAATTCAAGAAGCGGAGTTTGATTTAATTATCGTCGACGAAGCGCATAAAATGGCAGCGTATACACATGGAACGATAAAAAAACGCACTTCAAGGACAAAACTGTATCAATTAGGCGAGTCGATATTACGTAAGGTGCCGCATTGTTTGTTGTTGACTGCTACTCCGCATAAAGGTGATATGGAGAATTTCCGCCATTTAATGAAATTAATCGATGAAGATATTTTCTCCAATATAAGCGGGAATGAAAGTTTACGTGAAAAAACGAATCCATTCATGATCCGCCGTTTGAAAGAAAGTATGAAAAACTTTGACGGAACACCGCTATTTCCAAAACGAACGACGAAAACAATTAAATATACTTTGACAGACGAAGAGCTAGCTTTATATGATGCGGTAACTCAATATGTAAGAGAGCATTTTAACCGAGCGATAAGTAATGGAAGTAATAGTACTGCATTTGCGATGATGCTCCTGCAACGACGCCTAAGTTCGTCTTTGGAAGCGATTCATTTATCTCTTAAAAGAAGATATAAACGTTTAGTCCAGTTATACAAGCAAACAGAGCAAGAAAGGCAAAAGTATATTAAAAAATTAGGACATATTGAGTTGGAGAATTATTTAGAAGAGGCGAGCGAGCAACAAGAATTGATTGAGAAACAGTTGGAACATGCTGTAGATTCCATTGATACAACCGAATTAAAAAAGGAAATTATGGTTTTAAAGAAGTTAATCGATCAAGCGGAAAATCTTAAGTTATATGCGGTAGAGAAAAAGTATCAAGAATTAGAGAAAACGCTGTTTGGGACAAATGGACTACTTCAGCAAAATGAGAAGATTCTCATTTTTACGGAGTCTACAGATACATTGAATTATTTAGAAAGAAAGCTTCTTGAGCATGTACCAAAAATCGCGAAAATTGTTGGTAGTTTTTCAATGGATGAGCGTAGAAGACAAGTTGAACTTTTCCGAAACGAGTGTCAAATTATGCTTGCAACTGATGCAGGTGGAGAATCGATAAATCTCCAGTTTTGTAATCAAATGATTAACTATGATATCCCTTGGAATCCAAATAAATTAGAACAGCGAATGGGACGTATTCATCGTATCGGGCAGAAGAACGAAGTGTTTGTATTTAACTTAGTAGCGCAAAATACTCGTGAAGGTAGTGTCATGATTCGTCTGCTTGAAAAAATGGAGCAGATGAAAGAAGACTTAGGATCTGATTTAGTTTATGATTTTATTGGCGAAGTTTTAGAAGATAAGTTTGATAGTTTAGCCGACTTAATGCAGGAAGCAATTTTAAACCGAGAACGTCTGGATGATGTTATTGCCAATATGGAAAAAACATTGTCGGAAGAGCACCAAAAGCTATTGAAGCTCATGCAAGAAGAAAGAATGGTTGAAGATCCGCTCGATTTATCGATTTTAAAACGTGAACAAAATGATTTAACAGTAAAACGCATTCCAATTCGGGCATATACAGATTTAGCAACATACATTTTAGAAAAGAAAAAGGTCCGAGTCTATGATACAAACGATGGTAAAGTAAAACGTATTGAACGTTTACCAAAATTTATTCGAGACAGCCTGCCTGAATTAGCTCGTTATCAAGGAGAAAGTTACCGTTTTACGGGTGTGCGTGAATATGAATCTGAGGAAGTGGCGTTATTAGATAGTGACCACCCAATTTTTAAATTAAGTATGGACTTAATGAAAAAAGAAAATGAAAAGCGTTCTTGGGGAGGATATTTAGTCACTTATGATGTTCCTGAACGATTGATGGTTGAAGTATACAATATTAGCATTGTAGATGGAACAGGAAAAGAACTTGAGAACCATTTTATTCATCTAGCCAAACGAGAAAATGGCGAAATGGTTGCATTAGATCCATACTGGCTATTTGCTGGTCATTTTTACGAAAACGTTATTGAATTAAGTGATTATGCATCAAACGAATGTATAGGACATGTTCTAAAGCAATCATCTTTAATAAGAGATCAAGTTCAAGCCAAACGTCAAAAAAAATTAGATAAGCTTCTGGTATTCCTAGAGAAATCTTTTAATGAACAATACCGTAACACTCTAGAGAAGCTAGAAAAATATCAACAAGAAAACATTGAAAATCGCAATAGTGCCCTTATTAACCAAATGAACGCTCATTTAATTGACTTAGATATGAAGAAAGAAGAACGTTTGAACATCATTCGTCGCCAAAAAAATATTAGCATGAAACCACCAAAGAAAATTCTTTCTTTACAACTTGCCCCTACAGGACGCAGTAAACGAGTCATGTCTATTGACTATAAGGATGTAGTAGAAAAATACGAAAAAGCAAACGGACGGATGAACATAAAAATGTTTGATTGCCTAGCATTAGTCGACTTTTACAGCGAACGCTTTAATGGCGAAGAACGCTATATCATCCTGACAAACGATTCAAATTATATGCCATCTGAAGAACATCTTGAAGATTTAGCTGATATTTTGAATAAAGTGTACATTTATGTCGTTCAAGACGGCGAGATTATTGAAGAGAGAGCGATGGAGAAGGAAATATTTGTTTTTTAAAAAGTGAGAGAAGGGATTTCCAAAACTCATTCCTAACCTATGGGGTAGGGATGAGTTTTTATTTTCGGCTCAAAAATTGGAATTAAATAGCTTATAATGGAGTTTTTTGTTATAATTTGTATAAAACTTAAAAATAGTTTTGTAGTGAAAAATACGGATGAGGAAATAGCTATTACTTTTCTTACTTATTTAACAGCTAATAAAGATGAGAAACTCGTTAGACAAATACGAAACCGTAATCGTAACTATCAAAATAAAGGAATGCAGACGATTTGGTTTGTTGAAGATGCGGATAGGTCAGTATATATGAAGCATCACGTCATTCATTTATGGGAAGCGGACTTGGATATTACAATAAAAACTGAAGAGGATTTGAATTGGGAAAATGTATTAAACCATTTGCCAATTGAAGAACTACTGTTTAAGTTGTTTGATTATCACCATAGTAAGACCCTGCAATCATTTGTTGTTCACAGTTTATATTATGTATATTCAACAGAAACGGAAATCGTTTTTACCGTTAATCGTTCTATTGGTAGATGAAATGAGAATACCATTTTGAGCTTTTGCGCTCAATGTAGGCTAAAAAATGAGCATGTCAAAAGCACTTCTCACAAAACAAACGATTCAATTGATCGACCTGGAAGTTGAAGAAAAGAATCGAGAACTTTTTTATAGAAATTGTTAAGCAAAAAGCATTGGAAAAGAGAGAGACGGATAAGAAAGAAATCATCATTGGCGAAAAGCAAAACGTGAGTATTTACTCGTACACTCTCCTACAGAATTCAAGGAGTATTTTTCTTGAAAATTAAGAAACAACGAACAGAGACTTTTTTCAATACTTTATGATTTTTTACAAAATACCATTTTAGAATATGGTCTCATCACCATATTCTGTGATGTTCACACAATTCCAGAAATAAGTTAGCGAGATTGATACTCAATCTAAAGTAGCTCCTTCGTCAGCTTGCAGACCACTAAGTTGGTAGAATGGAAGCGGTCAAGTGCTTTCCTTGACGGCTTCCATTCTACCAACTACAATGCGGAAAGCTGATGGAGGGCATGGTTAAGCAACCTGATTTTTATAAGTTTTACCTGTACATTCCAAAAATACACGTAGCCGAATCTTTCAAGGTTTCTGAAGCCAAAAGCACGTCTTTTGATGTTCTTAATCTTATGGTTTGTACCTTCAATCCGACCATTCGTAAAAGGTGTAAGAAAATATTGTAAAATTTGTGCCTTCCAATTTTCTATCGTCTTGGCAACTTGATGAAATGAAGGAAATGGGCTGCTCCATGCGAGTTGAATCCATTCTTCTAAGAGTGAATCAGCTGTATCGTAGTTATTCACTTGGTATATTTCTCTAAAAAGTCTTTTAGAATTAGGCATATGACTATTCTGAATGCTCTTCGAGCATCTCGTCTAATTGTTGTTTTTCATTAGCTGTTAACTTTTCAGAACCTTTCAAGAGTTTAAACCGTCCCTTTTTTAGTCCAGTAGTTTTCTTTCTAACTTGGTCAAGTGCATGTGTTACCTTTTGCACCACATGATATTTATCGATGACGATACAGGCCTCTGGGAATATAGATTTAACAGCTTTTTGGAAGGGATCCCACATATCCATAACAACGGTATGAACACATTTATTAGACAGAATCTTCTTGGTAAGTAAGATCTGAGTTGAATTATAACTCCGTTGATGTTCCATACCAAGCACACTCCCGGATTGGGTATCCAAAAGAACTGTTTCATATCGGTGACCCTTTCGGACAGCGATCTCATCAAGGCTAAGGATTAATTCATTGTCTTCTAAAACACTTTCAAGAGTTTCTAAATGCTCCTTCTCTTTTTCTTTAGCACGGAACTGTTGTATAAGGTATTTTTTCCTTTCGACTCACTTCTTGGATAGTGGAGCCAATGCACATTTCGTACAGATATTCTCTGTACCGATTGGTCTGATGCTTATTAGGACTGATAGATTCAAATGTTTGTGAAAATACCTCATTACAGTTGTGACAACGGTATCTATTCACTCTGACAAATAAGAAAAGGGGCTTACCTAATACGGACAAGTCACGAACTTTTCTTGTCCGCCAGTCATGGACATGACTAGAAAAAAACCGCAGTAAGAACAACGTTCTTCTGTAGTATTTTTCTCAACATGTAACAAATTGCAATCTTTAAGAAACACTTGTTTAACAACTTCAAATTCTGGCAAATCTAGTGATACGGAAAACACTTTAGAACCTCCTGTTATGTTAAGTGACGCTAACATTATTGCCAGGAATTCGTGAGTGTTTTCCCTATTTTTTGGGCTAAATCACAAAATGTGGTGATGAATCTTTTTTATAAGGGTGAAAATTAGAAAATATATAACGATTTTATGTTGAAATATGGTATTAAATATATATAAATATAAAAATGTTCTTTTAGAATGTGATGAGGATATGGGGAAAGATTTATTTTCAATCGAATTAATGAAGAAAGCTTGGATGAAATGTAGAAGTTTTAATTACGCGGATATTCGAGATTTTCATTTGTATTCAGAAAGGGATTTTTATGACAAAAACATAAACTATATATTAGATGATTTAAGAATAAAACTAAAGAACGGCTATATGTTTCATCCAAAATATATGATTCCTTTTCCGAAAAAAAATGGATTAATACGTAGAAAAGTCTTTTTAAATTTACAAGACCAAATTGTAACCCATGCCATTTTAGAAATTATTGGCTATAAAATTGATAAAAAATTTTACTGTTGGTCTTTTGGAAATAGATTAGAACGTAAAAGGAGTATTTACTTATCTAATACTTTTATTCACTATGTTAAACAATATAACCGATTTCTCAGACATTTAATTTATCAACTCAAAAATGGATATAAGAATTATTGTGAAACGGATATCACATCATATTTTGATCATATAAACCACGATATACTAATATCACAAATAAACAGTATTATAAAAGACCAAAATCTTGATTACATAAGGGATTATCTTATTCCAAATTTTCTTAAATCCCCTTTCATTTACAATAATAAAGAGTTGACTAAAAATTCCGGTATTCCACAAGGCGGAGCTTTCTCCTATTTTTTAAGTAATGTCTATTTAACAGAGATAGATTATGAGATGAGTAGATTTCCAAATATAAAATATTTAAGATATGTAGACGATATTCGGATTTTAGGAAAAAATTACATAGATGTGGAAAGAGCTTTGATCTATCTGCAAGAAAGGCTATCTAGTTTGGAGCTAGAACTAAATAGCTCTAAAACCTCTATTAAAGAAATAAATATAGATAATGATTTGAAAAAATTTGAGGAAGAACAGGCCGAAAAACTATCACATTTCAATGACATTGTCGTGGATAAAGATAAAATATATAAGCTAATAGATTTACAAAAACAAAATGAAGAACTGTTAAATGATAACAATAATTTTGATGAACTTTTAAAATTAAGAGAAAGAAAAAGAACCTTTGCAGTTAATAGGCTTATTTCTCATGGTGTTCCGACAAGTTTTTCTTTCTTAAAGGAAATTGCAAAGAATAGATTAGATAAGGTTGCATATTTACTTTCACACTTAAACAAATTTAAACACAAAGTTAAAGAGATCGAAAAATTTAATGAAATTTTTTTGAATAGGCCCTATGAAGTAATACAGGGAATCGCATTAACCAATAAATTTAAATGGTCTAAAGATTTTAATTTTGTTGATAGTTATATTACAAGTAAATTTGGACAAATAGAGTTAACACTTATTAATAACATTGAACTGGATCGTTTATATTTTTCAAAAATAGTAAAACGAGTGTATTTTGACTTAAAAAAATCTAATCCTTTTCTCATACAAACGATTTTGTATCAATTTCAAAAGCAAAGTATTTCAGATTGGATTAAGGTAAAATTTATTAATGAGATACTAAAATATAAGAAATATGAAGAATTTGATATTTGTATACAGTTAGCAGCTTTATTTAAAGAAAACAGAAAGATATTTGACAAAGTTAAACACATAAATAAATTAGAAGTAGAAAATTATTTAAATTTCCTTAGATCTAATTATCCGAGTTTTTATAATTTATTATGTAATGAAGATAGGGCTAAACCTAGTGTTGAGGTATTTCCTGATAAGGAGTTTGCTACACTCAGTGAGTTTATGAAGAATCGCATTTTTAGCTACAGAGAAATTAATAAAATTATGAAAGATGTAATAAATTTAGTAATTAATAGTCCAATCTATTTAGAGAAGCCACATATGATAAATTTATTGAATATTTGGGTAAAGCAAGACGAGCAAGATGAAACTATTAAGGTAAAATTAAATCCATCTCCTATAGAGCACGTTATATTTCGAACTCCTGAAGAGATTTTAAATAAAAAAGATATATATACAGAGTTACAAGCAAGTTTTTTAATAGGTTTAATATGGATAAGTTTATATTTAAAGAATTTAAATGATATTCAAGAATACTATCAACCTTATATAGAATTTAATCCAAAAAAATTTTGGATTAATAATAATAGACTATTTAAAGATTCTTGTTCCAAAACAACCTTACAAAAAACTAAAGATTATGAAAGATTTTTAAACACACTAGATACTATAAGATTATTAACTAGAAAAAATCCAAAAATTAGAAAAAACATAAGAGAACTTAGAAACGAGGGAGGAAGTTTAATGACTACAGCAAAATCCATAGAAGTCTTTTTTTCTTATAGCCATAGTGATGAATCCTATAGACAACAACTGATAAAGCATTTATCTGTTATGAAACGTAGCGGGGAAATTAATGGATGGAGTGATAGAGATATAAATGTGGGAGAAGAATGGAAAGAAAAGATAAATGACAAGCTGAATAGCGCTAAAGTTATCATATTACTTATTAGTCCTGATTTTTTAGCATCTGATTATTGTTATGAAATTGAAATGAGAAGAGCTTTAGAACGACATAAATCTGGAGAAGCTAGAGTAATTCCGATTATTCTTCGTCCCTGCGATTGGCAGGCAACTCCATTAGGTGATCTTCAAGCTTTACCTACAGATGGGAAACCTATAGAATTGTGGGATAGTAAAGATAGTGCTTTTAATGAGGTTACACAAGGCATAAGAAAAGCAATTAGAAGCATGTATCAAGAGGTATAATAGTAAATTATCCTAAGATTATCTGTATGGAATTAGAAGTGTTCGAATTATTGGTACCGTCAAGAATTTTGTGTAATGTAAGATAAATAGGGTGCCTCCGAAATGGATTTGGTATTGATAGGGGACCGGTTTCCTATGGGGCTGACCCAAAAGGAACTAAAAATTTCCTTTTAGGGGTCGCCCCTCTTATTTAAAAAAAAATATAAAAGAGAATCGCTCCATTTGGTAAAATTGAAGTGACCAAACAACAACCACCAAAGGAGCGATTCTCTTATGAAACATGATCATATTTCCTTCATTTATTATAACATGGACCAACTTATTCTACCACTAGATTTAGAAGTCCTCATCCCTGAACATCATCTCGCACGTGTTGTGCATGAAGCGGTTGAACAGCTCGACGATTCTATTTTTCTCCCTCATTACAAAGGCGGTGGCCGCAGCAGTTATTATCCGAAAATGATGTTGAAGATTTTAGTGTATGCGTATGCCGAAAAAATTTATTCTGGTCGAAAAATTGCCAAACAGTTAAAAGAAAACATTTATTTCATGTGGCTAAGCGGGAACCAACAACCGGATTTCCGCACCATCAATCGATTTCGATCCGAACGTATGAAACCCATTATCTATGAAGTCTTCTTCTCAGTAGTCGAACTCCTACGTCAAAAGGGACTTGTTCGACTCGAAGATTACTATTTGGATGGAACCAAAATCGAAGCCAATGCCAATCGATATTCGTTTGTGTGGATAAAGGCTGTCAAGAAATATGATGAGAAACTGAATGAGAAATATCGAAAAATCGCCTTTGACATTGAACGGGTTCTCGAGGGAGAACTCCAACAAGAGGCATTGGATTTAGACGAGCAATTAGAACAAAAGCCCGTTACCTCTAAAGAGATTCAAGAAACCATGAAGAAAGTAGATGAGCATTTAAAAAAAGATCCGTCTAATAAAACGCTAAAGAAAGCAAAGAAACAATTGAGTAAAGACCTTCTCCCACGGAAGCAAAAATATGAACAACAACGAAAAATTGCCCAAGAACGAAACAGTTTTTCAAAAACCGATCATGATGCGACCTTCATGCGAATGAAAGAAGATCACATGAAAAATGGGCAATTGAAACCAGGATATAATGTACAAATGGGAACGGAAGGTCAATTTATCATTGGGTATTCTCTTCATCAACGAGCAGGAGACACACGTTGTTTCATCGAGCATCTGGAACATGTAAACCAATACATTTCCCTCCCTCAAAATATTATTGCCGATTCTGGATACGGGAGCGAGGAGAACTATACATACTTAGAAGAACAAGGAAAGAAAGCATACATTCCTTACAATACGTTTGACCAAGAGCAAAAGAGAACATGGAAAAAACGGATCGAACGAGTCGAAAACATGGAATATGATGAGGAATTCGATGAATTCATTTGTGCGAATGGACAACGTTTTACTTTTCAATATGAAACAAAGAAGGAATCAGACCACGGGTACCTATCAATCAAACGTCGATATCGATGCGATCAGTGTCAAGGTTGTTCATTCCAAAGTACTTGTGCAAAAGGAAAAACGTATCGCACCATCACCATTTCATTAAAGAATCAGATTCAAAGAAAGGAAGTAAAAGAACGATTACATTCTGACGATGGAAAAGAAAAATATCGATGTCGAAAGATTGATGTGGAAAGTGTGTACGGTCAAATCAAGCAGAATCTAGACTTTCGACGTTTTCATTTACGAGGCCTCTCCAAAACGACTGTGGAATGGGGTCTAGTTTGCGTTGCACACAATTTTAAAAAGTGGCAAAAAATAAGGGCACTTCAACAAGGGGGAATAAAATAATCCCCCAATCTAGTGAAAATAGAAAGAAAATACACCATAAAATTAACAATAAATATCAAAGTTATACAAAAAAGCTGACTCATACATCGCTTAAAAGCGATGTTTTGAGTCAGCCCCTAGAAAGAGAGAATCCCCTTATTTTAGTTCTTTTACAGTATTTGGTTAATTATGACCTTCTTCAAACATTCGTTGAAGGGCTTCATGTGCTTCGGCAAATCCTCGTAACTTTCGCCTAGCCCATTTCTCATTAAAATTTTGGATGGTCAAATATACGAATTTATCAACGGCTTCTAAACTACTCAGACTGTTCATCGGCTTTAGACGTTTCCGAATCTCCTTGATCGTTCGTTCAATGGCATTGGTCGTGTAAATTACACTTCGAATACTGCTTGGATAATCCAAAAATGTTAGGAGGACATCCAATTCATTGGCCCAAGATTGAACTTCTCTCGGATACTTGCTTGACCATTTCGACACAAACTGTTGAAACATCTGTAACGTAATCTCCTTATTCGGTGCGCGATAAATCAGTTTAAGATCCTCTGCCACTTCAAATTGATCTTTCTTCCGAACACGATTTAAAGTTTTACGTACTTTGTGAACGACACAGCGCTGCACATCGGCTTTCGGATAAACCGCCTTAAAGGCTTCCTCCAACCCCGGTAGTCCATCGAAAGCGCCCAAAAGCACTTCCTTTACGCCTCTGTTGTATAGTTGTTGAAGAATCTCCTGCCATACATAGGCACTTTCTTGTCCTCCCACAAAGAAATCAAGAATTTCACAATACCCTTCTTCGTTTACACCTAACACGACATAAATAACCTCTTTTTCTTCCGTATCTCGACGAAATTTTCATGTACAACCCATCCAAATATAAGACCAAATATCGCTTTTGTGGAGGACGTGTGTGCCATTTAGCAATGTCTTCTTTACTATAAATGTCAACACAAATATGTACACTTTTGCTTGTTTAAGGATGTACAAAATCACTCGTTTTCTTTCGTCAAATGATCCTTTAAACGATAAGAATCTCCAATGATAGAGACAACGGTTGCGTGATGTAAAATGCGGTCTAAAATCGCATTGGCCAGCTTGGGTTCTTGAAAGATTTCATCCCATGCTTTAAAATTCACATTCGTTGTAAGAATCGTACTACGCTTCTCATAACGCATATCGATGAGTTGGAAGAAAAGCTTTGCGTCCTCGGCATCAATCGGTAAATAACCGATCTCATCAATAATTAATAGTTTATATTTTGTATAGTGTTTTAATCTGCTCTCTAACCGATTTTCTAAACGTGCTTTCTTCAGATTTTGAATTAAATCATGGCACTTAATGAAATAAGTGCTTGTACGTTTCTTCGCTGCCTCAATCCCAATGGAAGTGGCTAAATGTGTTTTTCCTACGCCACTTGGCCCTAGAAAAACTATGTTTTCATTTGCTTCGATAAATCGAAGCGTTAAAAAATCTAAAATTTGTTTTTGATTTATTGACGGTTGAAAACTAAAATCAAAATCCTTTATTTCTTTCAAATGCGGAAAAGCCGCAACCTTCACCATCGATTGAATCATATTTTGTTCACGTACATCAATTTCGTAATTCGTCAGTTTCACTAGCGTATCTACCAGTGACAATTGATGGTTAACGCTGAAGTCTAAGACTTCATTTAAATGCAAGGACATTTGCTTGAGCTTCAAATAATCCAAGTTTTGTATGAGTTGTTGATAGTTTGTTGTAGGATTCATTATTTATACACTTCCCCAATCGTTGCTAAATTCCGTTTTGCTAGATCATCAATATCCGGATAATTGGGCATGGAAACGCCCAAGGCTTCTTGATAATGTGCTTCCTGATAATTTAATTTCTTGTTACTTATAGGGTGTTGCGCAATCAGTTCCGTGTTATAATAAATCCATAATTGATTATCATACACTTGTAAGCCTACTTTCTTTCCTTGGTATTGTGCTGGTACCGAGTATTGGTTTGATTTGTAGGAAATCATGTTGGATGCATTGACTTTTACAAGCGTATGTTTGATCCGATAGGAATCTCTTACTTTCTCGGCTGGTAACGGGAGTAGGTGATTCCTTTCTTTTTTGAATTCTATCGCAGGAATTTTTCCAGTTCCTTGGTGGACCTCATGGTTCACCCGATGAGATAAGTCTTGCACAAATTGATGTAATTCTTCCAAGGTCAACTGACCTTGATAAGCATGAATTTCATCTAATATTTTCATTGTGGTTTCGACTTTTCCTTTTGTCCGTGGACGTCCAGCAATGCATGGCTTCACCTCAAAACCAAAATCCTTAGCGAATTGCGCAAACTTGGCATTCACTCTTCCTGGAGAATGTTCTGTTCTTGCCTCATCCATAACGGTTTTCATATTATCCGTGATTATTTCAGCCGGCACCCCTCCAAGAGCTTCGAATGTTTCTGTTAAGAAGGAAAACAGGACACTTAGTGATTTAGAAATACTCATTAGGAAGGTTCTGAAACGTGAATGAGATAGAATCAGTATTGCAACATTGATTTCAACGTTCTGACCATCCTTTGTTTCAAAAGGAATACTCTATTTCCAATCCAATTGTGCTTGTTTTCCTATAGGCGTTTCAAAACGTACTGTGCCTTTAGGAGAAGGAATCCGTTTATCCTCTTCAAAGTAAGCATTAAATTCGGGCGTTTTTGCAATATACGCTCGAAACGTCGATGCTGCACAATCCAGTCCATGATTATCCTTTAAATACTGCCATAGCACACGTCGATAATAAAACTTCTGCTTAGCATCTTCCGAAAGTAGTGCCGCAATGATTTCATAGTATTCATCAATTTTGGAATGCTTCTTTCGTGTACGTTTAGGAATAAATCCATTTAAATATTTATCAATGGTTCTACGATCTACACCTAGATCTCTAGCTAATTGACTTTTATAAATTTTCATCTTCAAATGCTCCATTAGTTGTTTTAATTTTGGTAAGTCTTCAAGACTCTTAAACTCAAAATCAGATTCGACATTAATCGATAAGCATTACTTTAGGTCCCATTGAAGGAATTGAACATATAGGGCAAGCCGTTCAGTCTGTTTTCAAAGGGAATGCAGATGCAGTAGTCGTTCACAAAGGATTAGTTAATCAAATTGTTCCAGTCATGGATGCAAACAGCGGGGAACTCATTATTCACTTATCTGCTTCTACCAATATGTCACCCGATCCAAATCAAAAAGAATTAGTCACAAGTGTGGAACACGCGGTACGTTTAGGGGCAACTGCCATTTCGGTTCATGTCAATATTGGAAGCCCAACAGAAGCCTGCATGCTTGAACATCTTGGAAAAGTGGCAGAGGAATGTGATAAATGGGGGATGCCACTCCTTGCCATGATGTATGTGCGTGACAGCAATAAAGTACACGAATATAATCCTCAAAAAATTAGACATGCCGCTCGTATTGCCGAAGAGCTGGGGGCAGATATTGTAAAAGTGAATTATACAGGATCCCTTGCAACGTTTAAGGAAGTAACCGATGCAATTAATATTCCTGTTGTGATTGCAGGCGGCGATAAAGTTAATTCAACGGAGCATCTTTTATATATGGTAGCCGAAGCGGTGGAGGCAGGGGCAAACGTATTATCGATGGAAAGAAATATTTTTCAGCATGCCAATCCTACTAAATTAACAAATATGATCAGACAGGAGTTAGATTCGGAAAGCCCTCTCGAGAAAGCGGAAGAAATCATAAAAAAGCTCGGATAAACGATTTAGGGGTTTAATTCCCTGAAAGGAGGTGATATTCATGGACCAAAATAAATTGGATCAACTTAATGAACACATTAATGCATTCAGAAAGCAAGTAGAACAAAGTGCAAGAAATGGACAAGGAGCCGATATGCATCTTTACGGTACCCAATTTGCACAACAAATGAGAAACTTGTTCGCTGGCGAAAATTCTTCAAAGAAAAGCAAGAAAAAGAAGAAAAAGTAATTGGCTAAAATAAACTAGAAGTCTGTAACTTTTCATCTTTGCAAAAAAATCTAAGGGGACAGGGAATTAGACGCTGAATGTTCAGCGTCTTTTTTGTTCCCTGTAAATATGATTCCAGTAAGTCAAATGAGAAGATTGATCCACAAATAATGACTAGCTAGGAAAAATGTTGATCTCAAGAAAAAGGGCATAATCGGACCAATTGAGATCGCATTTAATAATGTTCCTAAATTCAAGTATCTTCAGTCCACCACTAGGGACACAACCACAAGAACTAAACCGCATATAACACTCCATGTACTGGGACCTTATTGGTTACCCTTTACCTAATCATTCTTACTATGCTATATTATTATAAGATTTAGAATTGAATAAATACTGAATTTCACTAGGGGAGCCTATGGCTGAGATGGAACTTCTGTTCTAAACCCTTTGAACCTGATCTGGATTATACCAGCGGAGGGAAGTGGAGAGAGCCTATGATGTCATACTTATATGTTTGACACTAGTATGCTATCCCACTCATTTCTCTGGAAGTGAGTGGGTTTATTATTTTTGTATAATGAACTGAAATGAGTTTACTAGAGTTTGATCGTCCTGATCACCCAGGTGAATGACTCTAAAAGGAGGAACATGAATGAAGTACACGCAAATGCTTTACGAAAAAGTAAGTGATATATGGAGGCAAACCCATCAGCATCCTTTCGTCATCGGACTAGGCAAAGGTGATTTGCCTGTCGAATCCTTTATCCGTTATATGAAACAGGATTATGTGTATTTAATAGACTTTGCCAAGCTTTTTGCATTAGGCTCTGTTAAAGCAACAAACATCGAGACGATGGCCTTTTTTTCAAAACTCCTGCATGAAACACTGCACGGAGAGATGGAATTGCATCGCCAATACGCTGAAAGGTTTGGAATTACCAAAGAACAGCTAGAAGACACAAGACCAACTCCTATTAACTTAGCATATACACGTTACATGCTAAACGTTGCTCAAAATGGGTCACTGGCAGAACTTGTTTCTACGCTGCTCCCATGTATGTGGAGCTACTGGGAAATTGGCAAGATGCTGGCTGAGAGCTATCCAGGCTCAACTGAGCACCCATTGTATGGCGATTGGATTAGGATGTATTCCTCCGACGAATTCGGCTCATTAACAACCTGGCTCATTGACTTATTAGACCGATTAGTTGAAGGGAAATCGGATCAGGAGCTGAAAATGATCGAAGACCATTTCCTAACGACCTCCCGTTTTGAATATATGTTTTGGGATATGGTCTATCAGGGAGGGGATTGGCCTGTTTAATTCAAGCATGTTATCTATAAAAGACCTCTCGTATTCTTATCAAAACGAGGGGGAGACGAAAACAATTTTTCAAGGCATTTCAATGGATGTAAAAAAAGGGGAGTTCGTTTCGGTAATTGGAGCGAGCGGGTCAGGGAAAAGTACGCTTTTTAAATTGATTGCCGGTTTGCTCGAGCCTAACGAAGGACAAATATGGATAGACGGTCAGCCTTCTGGAACAAGATTAGGGAAGGTCGGTTTTATGCCTCAAAAGGATCTCCTTTTACCCTGGAAAACAGTAATAGAAAATGTTGTGCTTCCATTGGAAATTGCTAAAGAAAATAAGCAAAGTAAAATGCAGGAAATAAAGGAATGGTTGTCCCGTTTTGGTTTAGCTGAATATGAGAATGCATACCCGCATGAACTCTCGGGAGGAATGAAGCAACGGGTTGCTTTCTTAAGAACCATCATGACGGGCAAAGATCTTTTATTATTAGATGAGCCGTTTGGTGCCTTGGATTCCCTGACAAAACGCAATTTGCACACTTGGTTATTAGAATTGTGGGGAGATTTAAAAAAAACGGTGCTGTTTATCACCCACGATCTTGAAGAGGCCATTTTGTTAAGCGACCGGATCTATCTGTTGCCAGGTGCAGGTACGCAGAAGGTTCAAGAAGTGAGGGTCGATCTTGCAAGGCCGAGAAAAACAGAACATATTTATCAACCCGAGTTTATTGCATTGAGAAAAGAATTGGAGTGGCTGATTCGAGATGAAAAGTAGCTGGAAAAAGTGGATGGAAGACTATGGCCTGTTTTTATTGGTTGTCGTCTTATTAATAAGCTTGTGGGAATGGATCGTTCGAAAAGGTTTTATTCCATCCTTTATTTTGCCTTCTCCAACGGCTATCGGCCAATCCTTAATGGATAACAGGCAGCTATTATTGGAAGTGCATTTACCTGCAACCCTTTGGGAGGTATTAATAGGATTTTGCCTCTCCGTTTTTGGGGGAACTTTATTAGGCGTTGGCATGCATTTTTCTCGGGCGTTGGAAAAGGTTCTCTACCCCTTTCTCGTTATATCACAAACGGTTCCGCTGATTGTGATTTCTCCCATTTTTATCATGTGGTTTGGCTATTCCATTTGGAGCAAAATTGCGGTCACCATTTTAACGGCGTTTTTCCCGATTGTGGTTAGTACATATGATGGACTTAAATCAGGGGGAGCTGAATACCGTGAATTACTCCTAACGATGGGTGCAAATCGCTGGGATATCTTTAAGAAAATTCAAGTACCGATGGCATTGCCGTCTTTTATGTCAGGACTGAAGATGTCTGTTGTTTATTGTGTTGTCGGAGCTACAATCGGGGAATGGCTCGGTGCAAGCGAAGGGTTAGGATACTTTAGCCGGCGAATGTCTGGTAATTTGCAGGCGGATGCTGTATTTGCTGCCATATTTCTGCTTTCTCTACTAGGCATTGTGCTATTTTTATTCATTGGTCTTATAGAAAAGCAGTTATTGAAAAATATAATTCGGTAAAAGTAAGAGAGGAAGAAAATTCGATGAAAAAAATGATCTCTATTTTGGCTTGTCTTCTAATCGTCTTATTGAGTGCTTGCAGTGCAGGCAATAACAATAGTGAAGTCTCTTCAGATAAAAACTCAAACCTTCAGAAGGTAAGTTTAATGCTGGACTGGTATCCAAATGCAGTCCACTCCTTCCTTTTTGCCGCTAAGGAAAAGGGCTATTTTAAAGAACAAGGCTTAGATGTGGATATTAAAATGCCTGCGGATACAAATGATCCACTAAAATTGGTTGCTGCTAACCAGATTGACATGGCTATTAGCTATCAACCGGAGGTAGTCATTGCCCGAGGGGAAAATATTCCGGTTCAATCCTTTGCAGCTATCGTTCGACATCCGTTAAATCAATTAATGGCTCCTGCTGATGGTCCTATTCAATCACCAAAGGATTTAGCGGGAAAAACGGTTGGATATCCAACAATCCCATTAGATGAAGCAATCATCCACACGATGGTGAAATCAGATGGCGGGAACCCGCAGAAAGTTAAAATGGTCGATGTTGGGTGGGATTTAATCCCGGCCATTGCAACGCATAAAACAGATGCGATCATCGGCGGCTATATAAACCATGAGAAAATTTTGCTTGAAAAAGAGGGCCATCCTATTAAGGCGTTTAATCCAACTGAGTATGGGGTGCCGGATTATTATGAATTAGTATTGGTAGCCAGTGAAAAAGCCATCAAAGAAAATCCAAAATTATATAAAAAGTTTATGGCAGCGGCTTCTAAGGGTCAAAAATATGTTCAAGATCATCCTAAAGAAGGCTTGTCTATTTTAATGAAGCATCAAGAAAAAACCTCCCCATTAGATAAAGACGTTGAAACAAAGAGCTTACAAATCCTGCTGCCGCTTATGGATGCAAAAGATCATTCATTCGGTTATCAGGATGAAGCTACATGGGAAAAGGTGGCACAGTGGTTATACGACAATAAAGTAGTAAAAACCAAAGTAAACGCTAAGGATGCTTTTATAAACCTTTAAGATGGCAAGTCTTCAAGCAGATAAGAGGAGGAATATGGATGATAAGAACAATTGAAAGAGTTCGTACCATGAATCCGTTGATCCATAATATCACGAATGTCGTTGTGACAAATTTTACGGCGAATGGATTATTAGCTTTGGGTGCTTCCCCAGTGATGGCGTATGCGCATGAGGAAGTGGCCGATATGGCGAAAATAGCCAGTGCACTTGTATTGAATATGGGTACACTTGATGATAAAGTCGTAGAATCTATTATCATTGCTGGTAAATCAGCGAATGAAAACAATGTACCTGTTGTATTTGATCCAGTTGGGGCAGGTGCTACACCTTACCGTACAGAATCAGCACGAAGAATTTTGCAGGAGGTTAAGGTAGATGTTCTGCGAGGAAATGCTGCAGAAATAGCAAACGTGATCGGTAAAGAATGGTCGATCAAAGGAGTAGACTCCGGAGAAGGCAAGGGTGACATTGTTGCACTCGCTCAACAAGCTGCCAAGGAGCTTGATTGCATCGTTGTAATTACAGGAAAAAAAGATGTTATTACAAACGGAGAGAAAACGTATATTGTTGAAAATGGCCACCCTATATTAACAAAAGTGACGGGTACGGGCTGTTTGCTTAGTTCGGTTATCGGTGCTTTCCTTGCAGCATCAGAAGACCCTCTATATGCGTCGGCTGAAGCTTTAGCTTTTTATGGTGTAGCTGCAGAGCTGGCAGCAGCTAAAACAGCTGAACAAGGTCCTGGCAGTTTCCAAATCGAATTTCTAAATCAATTGGCTAATGTTTCGAATGAAATATTGGAGCAACGGGAGAAGATTCAGCAGCTAGTATAAATTTTGGAAAATGAAGGAAAGAATAGAACGATGACAGAAAGAGCGAAATCCTTTGATTTAAAAGGAGTTCGCTCTTTTTGTGCGCCCGGCATGGGTGTAATCTATAGGGTGCAAGTCCCGAGCTGTGAAGGCAGAAGTAGCAGTTAGCATAACGCAAGGGTGTCCGTGGTAACGCGGAATCTGAAGGAAGCGGACGGCAAACTTCCGGTCTGAGGAATACGAACTTCATATAAGGCTAGGTATCACTGGGTGAGTTTGCAAAACAAAACAAAGCCCTTTCTGCCGAAGGTGATACAGAGTAAATGAAGCAGATAGATGGAAGGAAAGATTACACTCTTACCCGGGGAGATCTGACTGGCACGCCAAGTAATCTTGGTAACCTATCTAGCGATAGATAGCTGAGCAGTCAGAAGTCAGCAGAGGTCATAGTACTCTTTCGAGCTCGAGACGAAAGAGGAAGGACCGAACAATTAAGGAGAACGAAACACTACGCGTTCATCTTCTGTGTTGAAGCAGACAATCCGGCAGGACTTACTTGAAGGAGGAAGTGGTGAATCCCACGGGGGACTTCAAGAGGGTGGAGCAGAAGATGGCACAAATAGAGGGATTCGTTCACGTGGAGAGGATATCTATGTTGATGGAACTGATTTTGTCACGGGAAAATCTCCTAACGGCATTAAAACGAGTTGAACAGAATAAAGGAAGTCACGGAGTAGATGGCATGCCCGCAAAAGACCTACGGAGACACCTCTATGAAAACTGGGACTCCATTCGACAGTCGTTAAGAGAGGGAACCTACAAACCCTTACCCGTTCGTCGAGTCGAAATCCCGAAACCGAACGGCGGAGTAAGACTTCTAGGTATCCCCACCGTGACTGATCGTTTCATTCAACAAGCGATCGCCCAAGTGTTAACGAGAATCTTCGATCCGACCTTCTCTGAACATAGCTACGGCTTTCGCCCAAGCCGCAGAGGACATGACGCGGTCAGGAAAGCAAAGGGCTATATCAAAGAAGGATATCGCTGGGTGGTCGATATAGACTTAGAGAAATTCTTTGACAAGGTGAACCACGACAAACTGATGGGGATCTTGGCGAAAACGATCGAAGATCGGATTTTACTTAAGTTAATCCGCCGGTATCTTCAATCAGGCGTGATGATAAATGGAGTGGTAATGGAAACAGACATGGGAACGCCACAAGGTGGACCGCTTAGTCCACTATTATCAAACATCATGCTTCACGAGTTGGACAAGGAACTTGAGAAACGTGGACATAAATTTGTACGGTACGCGGATGACTGTAATATCTACGTGAAAACAAAGAAAGCAGGAATTCGTGTCATGAACTCCATTACTAACTTTATCGAGAAGGAATTAAAGCTCAAGGTAAATAAAGAGAAATCGGCGGTAGACCGTCCTTGGAAACGGAAGTTTCTCGGTTTTAGCTTTACACCAAACAAAACACCCAAGATACGGATGGCGAAAGAAAGTGTGAAACGATTCAAGAACAAGATCCGTGAAATCACATCCAGATCCAAACCGTATCGAATGGAGGAAAGAATTGAGAAACTGAACATGTACCTAATGGGATGGTGTGGATATTTTGCCTTGGCAGATACACCAAGCAAGTTCAAAGAATTTGATGAATGGATAAGACGAAGACTTCGAATGTGTTTATGGAAAGAGTGGAAAACGCCGAAAACAAGAATTCGGAAACTTAGAGCATTAGGTGTTCCAAGTCATAAAGCAATCGAGTGGGGCAATACACGCAAGAAATACTGGCGGATTGCCTGCAGTCCCATTCTACACAAAACCCTCGATAACTCCTACTGGAGTCAACAAGGGTTAAGAAGTCTATTCGAGAGATATCATTTTCTACGTCATACTTAATTGAACCGCCGTATACCGAACGGTACGTACGGTGGTGTGAGAGGTCGGGGGTTAGTCACCCCCTCCTACTCGATTTGATTGTTTCTTGACTTAAACAGGGGGCACCATTTAGGGACAAAGAAACCAAGCTCAAAATTGGATTTTTTTCTTACTGCTAGGCCATTTTTTGTTTAATGCATTGATAAATGTCATCACGTTCTTTTTATCTTGCATAATGGGGGAATAAATGTAGGAAAGCGTTCGGTAAAAGGACTGATCTTTCAACGGTATTATAGAAAGATTCCTATGCTGTACATCTCTTTCAATGACGCTTCGGGATAGGAGAGAAAGCCCCATACCATTGATCAGTGTTTCTTTAATTCCCTGATTGCTACTGATGGTAAGAAGCGATTTCACTTTCAAACCATTTGAACGAATGACGTGGTTAAGATATTCTCGTGTACCTGATCCAACTTCTCTGGTTATCCATGTTTGATTCTGAAGGTCAGCCATCGTAACTTCATCTTTACAAGCAAGCTCATGTTTGTTCGAAGAAATAATAAATAGCTCATCTTGCATAAAAGCGTGTACGGAAAGCTCCTTTTCATTTGTTTGACCTTCAATTAACCCGATATCGACTTGATACAACCTGACAGATTGAACGATTTCTTCTGTGTTTCCAATTGTAACTTGCAGTTCAAGTTCTGGATAATCGTTTTGAAGGTCAAAAAGCAAAGATGGCAAGAAATACTCGCCAATAGTAAAACTAGCGCCTATTTTTAATACTCCATTTATGGAGTTATCATGTTCGAGAATGTCTTGTCTCGTCTGTTCGTAGATCGTGATCATTTGCTTTGCGCGGTCGTATAATATCTCTCCTGTTGGGGTGATTTGTAAGAATTTTGGAGAACGAAGAAATAATTTTGTTTGGAATTCTTTTTCCAGATTTTTTATATGCAAACTTACACTTGGCTGTGACATGAGAAGGATTTCGGCTGTTTTTGTGAAATTCTTAACTTCTGCAAGGGTTACAAACGTTTTTAACTCTTCATAGTGCAAAGTTATCCCGCCTCATTATTAGTAATTTTAATAGTGATAATAATTTATATTTATTTTACTAATGCCGTGTTTTACGGTAAAGTTAAATTAAAACTTTTTCAAAAATTTAAACAAATATCTTTTGAAAAGAGCCTATCCTTGGGCATTTTCGGATGAATGAGAACTTTATATCCGACTTAATTTATAGGGATAATGAATATTTAGGGAATGAAATCTGTCATCTTAATATTGATGACCTTATATAAGTTTTATTCCTTTGTGAGGTGGAAATCGTTGCAACTTCAGGTAATGAACAGTCCGTTTAATCAGGAGCAGACAGAGCTCCTAAACCGCCTTCTGTCGACTTTGACAGAAACACAAAAAGTATGGCTGAGCGGTTATCTGGCCGCGTCCCATTCAGCTTTCGTTTCGGGAACTCAAGAAGCGCCTGCGGCAGAACTTCCTGCGAAAAGCACCGGACAGATCTCAAAAGAAGTGACCATCCTTTATGGATCACAGACAGGCAACGCCCAAGGGCTTGCGGAGAAGGCAGGAAAGACGCTTGAGGGCCGCGGTTTTAAGGCAACCGTCTTATCCATGAGCGATTTCAAGCCGAACAATTTGAAGAAGGTCCAAAACCTGCTTATTATCGTGAGCACACATGGAGAAGGCGACCCTCCGGATAACGCTCTGTCGTTCCATGAGTTTCTTCATGGGAGGAGGGCGCCAAAGGTTGACGGCCTCCGATATTCTGTTTTGGCGCTAGGAGACAGCTCGTATGAGTTTTTTTGCCAAACGGGAAAAAAATTTGATTCTCGCCTGTCAGAGCTTGGCGGCACACGGCTTTATCCGCGCTTTGACTGCGACCTTGACTATGACGAGCCGGCGGCCGAATGGCTTGAAGGCGTCCTTAATGGCTTAAGCGATGCGAAAGTAGAAAGTGCTGCTTCTGTTGCGGCAGCTGCACCTCAAGCATTTGAATCGACGTATTCTAGAACAAATCCGTTTAGAGCGGAAGTGCTTGAAAATATTAACTTGAACGGCCGCGGCTCAAATAAAGAAACGCGCCATATTGAGTTATCGCTTGAAGGGTCTGGCCTCACATTTGAACCTGGTGACAGCCTAGGGATTTATCCGGAGAACGATCCGGCTCTTGTCGAGATGCTTATTAAGGAAATGAAATGGGATCCGGAAGAAATCGTGACGGTCAATAAACAACAAGGAGATGTCCGTCCGCTCAAAGAAGCGCTCATCTCCCACTTTGAAATTACTGTTTTAACAAAACTGCTTCTTGAAAAGGCGGCAAAGCTTTCAGCGAATGAGGAATTAGGCAGGTTGTTATCGCCGGGCAATGAAGAAAAATTAAAAGGATATCTTGAAGGGCGCGATTTGCTTGATTTGGTCCGTGATTTTGGTCCGTGGAGCGTATCGGCGCAAGAGTTTATCTCCATTCTCAGAAAAATGCCCGCCCGCCTTTATTCGATCGCGAGCAGTTTATCCGCGAATCCAGATGAAGTGCATTTGACGATCGGCGCCGTCAGGTATCATACACACGGCCGCGAACGAAAAGGTGTCTGCTCTATTTTATGTGCAGATCGTTTGCAGCCGGGGGACACGCTGCCGGTTTACATTCAGCATAACCAAAACTTTAAGCTGCCAAATAACCCGGATACGCCGATCATCATGGTTGGACCGGGCACAGGCATAGCTCCGTTCCGCTCCTTTATGCAGGAACGTGAAGAAATCGGGGCGAAAGGGAAATCATGGCTGTTTTTCGGAGACCAGCACTTCACGACGGATTTCCTCTACCAAACAGAATGGCAAAAGTGGCTGAAAGACGGTGTGCTCACGAAAATGGATGTCGCGTTTTCGCGTGATACGGATGAGAAAGTGTATGTGCAGCACCGTATGCTTGAACACAGCAAAGAATTATTCGAGTGGCTTGAAGAAGGAGCAGTTGTTTATATTTGCGGCGATGAGAAAAACATGGCACGTGACGTTCATAACACTTTAGTTGAGATTATCGCAAAAGAAGGCGGCATGAGCAGCGAAAAAGCGGAAGACTATCTTACCGGCATGCAGCAGCAAAAACGCTACCAGCGTGATGTATATTAATTTTCTGTTGAAAGGAGTTTATCAACATGGTTAACAAAATTATAACAGCCCCGGAGGGACCGCCAAGCGATGTAGAACGCATTAAAGAAGAAAGCGATTATTTGCGCGGAACGCTGAAGGAGTCGATGCTGGACCGGCTCAGTGCGGGAATTCCCGATGATGACAATCGCCTGATGAAATTTCACGGCAGCTACTTGCAGGATGACAGGGATCTGCGCAACGAACGCCAAAAGCAAAAACTGGAACCTGCTTATCAGTTCATGCTCCGCGTCCGTTTGCCGGGAGGTGTAGCAACACCGGCCCAATGGCTTGTCTTGGATGAATTAGCCCAAAAAAACGCAAACGGCACCTTAAAACTGACAACACGCATGACGTTTCAAATGCATGGGATTTTAAAATGGAATATGAAAAAAACGATCCAGGAATTCATGCTGCCCTGTTGGATACAATTGCTGCGTGCGGGGACGTGAACCGGAATGTCATGTGCAACCCGAATCCTTACCAATCAGAGATCCATTCCGAAGTATATGAATGGTCGAAACGATTGAGCGATTATTTATTGCCGCGCACAAGAGCATATCATGAGCTTTGGCTTGATGAAGAAAAAGTGGCCGGAACTCCTGAAATGGAAGAAGTCGAACCAATGTACGGACCGCTTTATTTGCCGCGTAAGTTTAAGATCGGCATCGCCGTTCCGCCATCAAATGACATAGATGTCTTTTCGCAGGATCTTGGATTCATTGCGATTGTGGAAGATGGCAGGCTTGTCGGTTTTAACGTGGCAATCGGCGGCGGCATGGGCATGACGCACGGCGATAAAACGACATATCCGCAGCTTGCCAAAGTAATCGGCTTTTGTACACCAGGCCAAATTCTTGAGGTGGCGGAAAAAGTCATCACGATTCAGCGTGACTACGGAAATCGTTCCGATCGCAAAAATGCCCGGTTCAAGTACACTGTTGACCGGCTCGGGCTGGAAACAGTTAAGGAAGAACTGGAAAACCGCCTCGGCTGGAGGCTGGTCGAAGCGAAACCGTTTCATTTCGACCATAACGGCGACCGCTATGGCTGGGTGGAAGGCGTTCAAGGAAAATGGCACTTTACGCTGTTTGTCCAAGGTGGACGCATTGCGGATTTTGATGATTATAAACTGATGACCGGCCTGCGCGAAATCGCCAAAATCCATACCGGTGATTTCCGGCTGACAGCCAATCAAAATCTGATCATTGCCAATGTATCGAGCGAAAATAAGAAAAAGATCAACGAACTGATCGAACAATACGGTTTGACAGACGGCAAGCATTATACGGCGCTCCGTCGAAGTTCACTCGCTTGCGTCGCTCTTCCGACGTGCGGACTTGCGATGGCCGAGGCAGAACGTTATTTGCCGGTCCTTCTTGACAAGATTGATGCCATTATTGATGAAAACGGACTGCGCGACGAAGAAATTACCATTCGCATGACCGGCTGCCCGAACGGCTGCGCCCGCCATGCGCTCGGCGAAATTGGCTTTATTGGCAAGGCACCCGGAAAATACAATATGTATCTCGGCGCAGCCTTTGACGGCTGCCGCCTAAGCAAAATGTACCGCGAAAATATCGGGGAAGAAGAAATTTTGAGCGAACTTCGTGTGCTTCTTTCCCGCTACGCAAAGGAACGGCAGGAAGGCGAGCACTTCGGAGATTTTGTCATCCGGGCAGGTATAGTCAAAGCTACAACAGACGGCACGAATTTTCATGATTGATCAAGAAATCAGAGACAGGAGCGCATTTCTGTCTAATAAATAGAACGGCGTTATAGTGTGAGATAAAGAGAGTCGGCCAATTGGTCGGCTTTTTTGGTTCCTCTCAAGCCCTTGATAACCCGGCTTTTTATTTATAAACCTTTATACTGACTGGCCCAGCACAAAGAAAAAGGGGCTGCCTTAGCACCCCCTTCGTTCCATATAGCATTTATAGCATTTATTAAAATTGATGCTTACCAAATGAATAATCCGACAACCATGGCACTTAAAAGTGAAACAGCCATACCGCTTACGAGTAATTTCCATACATTTTTTCCAATTATCTGCGATTTTTCTTCATCAACGACGGAATTGAACGTTCCATAAATCATTCCAACTGTACTAAAATTCGCAAATGACGTTAGGAAGGTCACCGCAACCGCCACTGTATGCGGAGCCAGGGTGTTAATCTTATCTTTTATGTCCAGCATCGCCACAAATTCATTCGTAGCAAGCTTTATTCCCATTAATTGAGCGACATAAATGGCATCCTTTCCAGACAAACCGAGCAAGTATGCGAATGGGCTAAAGATAATAGAGAATATTTTCTGAATGGTCAATCCGTCAACAAAAAATCCTAAAATTCCATTTAATCCAGCCGTAAGAGCTACATAGCCGATAACCATTGCTGCGATGACAATAACCATCCGGATTCCAACTAGCATACTATTCGAGATGGTGGAAAAGAAGTCTTTGCGCTGTCCTTTATCCGGAACATAAACGATATCTTCTTCTTTGCTTATGTTAACAGGGTTTAACATATTTGCAATCAATAAAGCATTTAAACAGTTTAAAGGAATGGCTGCAAATACATATGTCGCCGGAACCATAGATAAGTAAGCTCCAATGATGGACCCGCTTATGCTGCTCATGCTCATGATTCCGAAAGTGAGTAAACGCTGCTGTTTTAGGACACTGAGCTGCTGACGGAGTACGGCAAGTGCTTCCGTATTTCCTAAAAACATCATTTGAATAGAGAAAAAGCTCTCAAGTTTTGGCAAGCCTGATATTTTTGCGATAACCCAGCCTACTTTGTCGATATTCCAAGTCAGTATACCGAAATACGATAGAATATCAAAGAAGGTAATAATGAAAATGATAGGCATCAAGGCGCTGAAAAAGAAATCGACGTGTTCGTTAGCCATAGCAGAAGGAAAGACGAAAGAAATCCCTTCATTTGCACATGAAATAAGCCATGTAAAGAAAGATGCGATTTGATTGATGATCCAAGCTCTAATTTTAGTCGATAACATAAACCAGGTAATTAGAAATTCAACCATTAATAAGATCAAAATGAATTTCCATTTAACATTTTTCTTATTTGGTGAACATAAGTAAACGAGACCTAATACAACTAAAACTCCAATTGCATTCAATAGAAAAAACTATGTCATGTCCTCCTCTGATTCTTATACAAGATAATATTTTTGCATACAAAAAAGCCCTTATTTTCCGCACTTTCAGCCAAAAGATAGAAAGCATGGAAAAATAAGAGCTTGTATATGAAATGACTCTAGGTTCATCCAAATTCCCTTTTCACAAGTTTTGAATGAACAATAGATCACTCATCTTTTATATTTTGCACACTTCCTTGTAGTCCTGCATTTTCGGCTGCGGGGTAGAAACTATCAGACCATTTAAACTGATATTATACAAGGATATTAAATTTTTTAGGAATAGATATCAGTATAACTAATTAATATAGATTATCAATATGTTTAGTTAATGTTGCAATTATTATATTAATATAAATGTTGTGGCTGATTAGTTTGATATCCTCAATTTATTGAGATGAGAGTTAAATTTTATCGTACTAATAGTACTGTCAGCGGTATGAAATAGTATATATTGTAGAAGAAGCAAAGCTTTCTGGAATAGAAGATATTATCATTGTCACTGGGAAAGGGAAAAGAGCGATTGAAGATTATTTTGATTTTGTCCACGAATTAGAAAGCAACTTAGAGGAAATGGGGAAAATCAGCTTGCTGCAGAGGTCAGATACTCATCCAAACCCCTTATACGCAGTCAATAATGTGCTAAAGACGACGGATAAAGAGCTTCATCTATACACCTTTTAGTAAACTCTGAGTCTACCTTTAAGCTCCTCTATTATTGCTCATCATCAAATGGATGATCAGATTTGTATAAAAGCATTGGTGAAACAAACATCCTAAAACCACCTCTGCATAATCGCAGCACAAAAGACCTATTTCAATTTGAAAAAAGGTATATGTAAGTTATTCCTGTTTCAATTTGCAAACAGAACGACTGAAATAAAGCCGCTAATGCAAAACTCAATACAAAAGTATTCGTTGCAATCATGTGGGTTACCCCATTTTTGGTTGTCCCATTAACTCCAAGTATTCCATTAGGCAAAGGAGGATAGCACGCTTCGCAATAATTTTACAGATATATGAACTTAGGCGGAAGGAAATAACTTGGGGGACTTTGCAAATAGGTTTGGCTGGGAATTGTGTCTTGTTCGTCGCATTATGAGGCTGATGTTATTGGGAATCAGTTTTTTTGAAATTCTCTAAAAAAAGAAGCATAAATACTGTTTCTTAAAACTATTGTATATTGATACATAAATCCTTTAAAGATTTATGAGGGGGAAGGGAAAAATGAGATATTTAACGGCTGGAGAATCCCATGGGCCGCAGTTAACCACTATCATAGAGGGGTTGCCTGCCGGCATGCCGGTTACCGAAGAAGATATAAACAATGAACTTGCACGCAGGCAGAAGGGGCATGGCCGCGGCAGAAGAATGCAAATTGAAAAAGACCAGGCGCGCATTGCGTCAGGAATCAGGCATGGTTATACACTTGGCTCACCAATCGCATTGGTCGTCGAAAACAACGACTGGACGCATTGGACCAAAATTATGGGAAGTGAACCGCTCGACAAGGCGGAAGCTGAAGACGTTAAAAGAAAAATCACGCGGCCGCGGCCGGGCCATGCCGATTTAAACGGCGGAATTAAATATGGCCACCGTGATCTACGGAATGTCCTCGAGCGTTCATCTGCCAGGGAAACCGCTGTCCGGGTCGCTGCAGGTGCTGTCGCAAAAAAACTTTTATCCCTTCTCGGGATTGAAGTTGCTTCCCATGTAATCGAAATAGGGGGAATCAAGGCAAACCCGCCCGTGTATACATCAATTCGTGAATTACAGCAGCGCACGGAAGCTTCTCCTGTCCGCTGCTTTGACGCCAATGCCGAACAAGCTATGATGGATGCCATTGACGACGCTAAGAAAAAAGGTGATTCCATAGGCGGGATTGTTGAAGTTGTCGCAGAGGGAATGCCTGTAGGTGTTGGAAGCTATGTACATTATGACCGGAAGCTTGACGCGAAGCTAGCGGCTGCCATCGTCAGCATAAACGCTTTTAAAGGTGTAGAAATAGGTATTGGTTTCGAAGCGGCCCATTTGCCGGGCAGTGAAGTACATGATGAAATCCTTTGGAACCAGGAACAAGGCTACTACCGTAAAACAAATCGCCTTGGCGGTTTGGAAGGCGGAATGACGACAGGAATGCCGATTATTGTCCGGGGTGTCATGAAACCCATTCCTACCTTATACAAACCTCTGCAAAGTGTGGACATTGATACGAAGGAAGTATTTGCTGCAAGCATCGAGCGTTCAGACAGCTGTGCGGTACCGGCAGCTGCAGTGGTTGCTGAAGCTGTAGTAGCTTGGGAGTTGGCGGCTGCGATTGTTGATCAATTTCCTTCAGACCGCTTTGATAAATTGGCCGAGGCGATTGAAGCCCATAAGAAAGAGGCAAAGGAGTTTTAATAAGCTATGGAAATCATCAAAATTAAAACGCCGTCGAAGTCGTACCCGGTTTTTTTAGGGAACAACGCTGCCGATTCACTGCCTGGTTTTATCCTGGATCATTATGCCCATATTAGGAAGATCATGATTATTACAGATGAAAAAGTGGCAGGACTTCATTTACATACCGTAAAAAAATACTAGCCCGCACAGGCTTGCCAATCTATAAATATATATCCCTTGAGGGCGAACAGGCCAAAACATTCGAAGTTTTCTATCAGTCCCAATGCTTTGCGCTCTCAAACAATTTGAATAGAAAATCGATGATCATTGCGCTTGGAGGCGGGGCAGTCGGCGACTTGGCCGGTTTTGTTGCAGCAACATTCATGAGGGGGATTCCGTTTATCCAGATCCCGACAACATTGCTGGCCCATGACAGTGCGGTTGGCAGCAAGGTCGCTATCAACCATCCGCAGGGAAAGAACATGATTGGCGTTTTTTATCAGCCGGAAGCTGTGTTTTTCGATCTATCATTTTTGAAGACATTGCCGGATAAAGAGCTGAGATCCGGCTTTGCCGAGGTCATAAAGGAAGCCCTCATCCAGGATGGCAGTTTTTATGACTGGCTGATATCTTCTGTGAGCAGCCTGGAGGAGCTGACAGAAGAAAAGCTCATGCACATGATTAAAAGAGGAATCGAAATAAAGGCAGCGGTCGTTGCAGAAGATGAAAAAGAATCAGGGGTAAGAGCGTATCTGAACTTTGGCCAAAAAAGATGTCAGGGGTGCAACGACAGTCGATGAAAAAGCGACCTGAGCATTTGTCCTGAATCGTGGCAAAAATTATGAAAAACAATCGACGCTATGTAAAGCCGTTATACTATTTAAAGCGTTGATTCATAAAAAGAGGTGAATGATATGAAATGGAAAAATGCTGTTCTAAAGTTAAAGCCTTATCAGCCCGGTAAATCCATCCAGAAAGTGAAAAAGCAATACGGGCTTTATAGCATCACAAAGCTCGCTTCGAACGAAAATCCTTTTGGCTGCTCAAAAGCCGTTAAGGAAAGTATCCGCAATTTCGATGAATCATTTGCAATTTATCCTTATGGATAGTACGAAAGAAATCGGGGAATAGCATGTCGGTCGTTCGAAGAGAAAGCCATCGAGCAAAATGCCGTCCGTGCCTGCGACCCGACAGCAGCAACTGAAATGACGAAGAAGATCGAGCAGTTGGCGGCGGTTGGCGACAGCTGCGGAGGCATCGTAGAATGCCGGATCCACGGTATCATCCCCGGCATCGGTGAAACGGTATTCGATAAGCTGGATGCAGAGTTAGTCAAGGCAATGTTATCTATCGGCGCGGTGAAAGGCATAGAATTTGGTTCTGGCTTCTCCGCAGCTTCGATGCTTGGAAGCGAGCATAACGACGAGCATGAGCTCCGCTGGTTTTTTGTCTAATCATTCGGGTGGGATTATCGGCGGAATAAGTACAGGACAAGAAATCATTTTCCGATTTGTCGTAAAGCCGACGTCATCGATTTCAGTTCCGCAGAAGACGATCAACGTTAGAGGAGAAGAACTGGAGATTCGGAAAGAAGGCAGGCATGATCCGTGTATTTGCCCGAGAATCGTGCCAGTCATCGAGGCCATGGCATGTCTCGTTTTGGAGGATCAGTTCAAACGACATGCCGCAATGTTGGAATGAATGAAAAGACGACTACTCATTCAAAATGAATAAGAGTCGTCTTTTTGTTTCGTTAATGCCGATCAATCTACGAAACGATGGATTTCCTCCAACACCTTGCGATGCTCCTGTGAAAAGACACCGTGGCCCGCATGGGGAAATAGAATCAGCTTGGAGCCTGGAATACGACGGTTCAGAATCTTGGCATGCTTCGGACTAAAGACCCAATCATCCTCGCCGTGAATAATAAGCGTTGGTGCCGAAATTCGCCCGAGCCGATGGTACGAATCGAAATTCTTGCTCGCCTCACGATGAATCTCCATGCTTCTAGGGTTCGAAGGCGCGATCTGCATCCGTTCCACGAGCGAAGCGATCAAGTCCGGATTCTCCTGGATATAGGCTTTGGAGTAAAGCATATTTAGCGTGTCTTGCGGGGAATATGCAGCGTTCTTTCGCATCAGCCACTTGATCATCCGAAAAGAAGGCGGCACCCGTTTGACCCCGCAGGTCGTGGAACATAAGATTAATTTCGACACGCGGCTGGGGACTTCGATTGCAAGCTCCTGCGCAATCATTCCCCCCATGGATTGGCCTAAAATATGTGCCTTTTCGATATCGAGCGCGTTCATTAGCCCAATGACATCCTTGGCCATATCCGAGATGTCGTACGCTTCTGTCGGAGCGTCGCTCCGTCCTGTACCTCGATGATCGAGCATGATGAAGCGGTTCCTTTCGCTTAACGCTGCCTTGATTGCCGGGTTCCACCAGTCCATGTTGCTGTCTTTTCCTGTAAGTCCGATCAAAGGAAATCCTTCCCCGATCGATTCATAACAAATGTTAATGCCGTTGACGAATACTTTTTCCAAAATTCCCCACTCTCCAATTTCGTAATTTCTGGCCGCGAATGAACGATATCCAAGATCAATATATTCTACGGAAGGGAATAGAGTGAGGATGAAAGGGAAAGGCCCTCAGCCGATTGACGGCTTGAGCCTTTCCGCGTAGAACTCCTGTTTTATTTCTCTTCCGCCGATAGTTTTGTCAACGTGGATTCCTCGGACATTTCCGAATTTTGTTCCTGTGGGGAGCTTGCCTTTATGCGCTCCAAGCCCTTGTTCATTAAGTCTTTGCCAGTCGCTATAACACCGGTCTTCAAGGAATTGGTGATCGTTCCGAAAGTGAAATCTAACGGTTGATTTTCGTCGCGCTTCATATTCGCAAGCTCTTTGCCGACGTGGGTAGCACCGCTTTTCAAAGCAGCATTGGCAAAATTTGCGATCTCTTTCCTTACTCCCCTGAATACCCCTTTCATGAGTTCTGACATGTGGTTCACCTCCTTTCCGATCCTGCGATTTACCCGGGTAAGGGGATGATTCTTGCTCTAGTGTCTTATTTTCTTCTTGTGATGCTTACGGAGACGCTTACGCTTGTTTCTTCTCCTCTTCCTTCTTGTTACCGTTAATCTCCTTTTCCGCCCATTGGAGGAGTGTATTGCCGACGGCGCGAGCGGCTCTTCCCATCAAGATCGATGTGATGCTGTCGTTGGCTGGGATGTGTTCAACCGAAGGTTTGCCTTCCAAGGATTGCAGCTTTAGCCTGAGAAGCTGCCTGAATTCCGGATCCTGAGTTTGCTGCTCCAGCTTCGTCCAGCATCTGGCCGCATCTTCGTTCCGACCGATTCGGCGATACGCCTCGCCGAGCTCGTAGGTTAGTTTCGTGTAGTCATTGGCCCCGAGTATGCCTTCTTGAAGTGACTCCCGATCGATCAGGAAGGTATAATCTTCAATTACCGTCCGCGTCCGTTGGAAATACTTCTCTGGCAGCCTGTATGCGGACCTGCCGCGAAGATATCGGATCCTGCTGTCGAGCGGAGCGGCTGCTACCGCTTTGTCGAGAAGCTTTAAGCCGTTTTTCGCCCATTTCAACCTTTCGAGCGGGTTCGTTTTATCCCGAGCGATTAAAAGCATGATGCTGCCATGGTAAGCTTCCGCATGAGGGTGGTCCGGATAATCGAGTCGCAGCCGTTCTAACAGCTCATTCGCTTCCTGAACGGCGGTTACATTGCCTTTCGCGCCTTTCTTATACAGCGAGATAATCTTGTCGAATCTCTCATTGAATGTCAATGGTCTCCTCCCTCTCTTTTCTTATGATTTTTTCTTCAGTTCCAATTGATCGAGACGCTGCAAGAATGAATTTGCTTTGTCAGGTTTTCCTGCATTTTGGTAAGCTGCACTTAGGTTTCGCAGTACTTCGCGTACTTGCTTTGGAGTAAGGTAGTTGGAATTCTCTTTATAGTGGTCAAGCAGGAAGGTGAAGTCCTCGATCGCCGTTTCCGAGCAATGGAAAAAGGACTCCGGCAGCCTCAGACAAATGTTCCCGCGCAACAACTGAATTTCTTTCTGGTTCGGGTCCATGGGAATTTCTTGATTCAATGAATCTAGTCCTTCTTGCGCTTTATCCGCTTTTTCCAGAGGCTGAACAGCATCTCGTCCTAATAGCGCAAGAGTTCTGCCGTAATAGGCTTCAATAAGAGCATTGTCGGGCTCGGTTTTGCGAAGCTTTAAGAAAATCTCATAGGCGATTTTCACCGCCTTTTTATCTCCGTCTACGCCTTTCATAAGAACCCTATTTCCTTTCTCGAATTGCTTCAAATGGGTGTCGTTTTTTTCATTTCAATTCCCCCTTCCCAACGAAAAATCTGGATCAAGAACAAGAATCTGCGTTACGAATAATCAATCCTTAACCAATGTCATTCCCGAACAACTGCCGGTGTAAAGCTTCTCCAAAGCGTTATTTTTAAAGCCTAGCAAAAATAGTCCACCCTGATCTGAACCACTGGCTGGACAGCTTCTCAGAAGACGTGTATTGAGATATTCAAAATCTTGATCATTCTCCATTCCGAATAACAACACAGATCAACCCCCTCCTCCTTAAAATAAACGATTTGTGCTAGTTACGATATGTATGGTTTATATGAACGGTTTGGATGGAATACTCATTTTTTATAAAATGTATGTTTGTCTGAATCAAATCTAACTTTCCTTGCATTTCATAAAGAGTAAATGAAGGAGGGGAGAACATGAATGATGGAAAGCTAAATAAAGAAGAGAAAAAAGCAGAAAAAGCAAAAAAAAGAGAAGAGAAGTTGGCAAAAAAAATGGAAAAGAAGCAAGTTAAAGATAAACGGAAACAAGAAAAGAAAGCAGCAAAAAATAAACGGAAACAAGAAAAGAAAGCAGAAAAAAAGATTTAAGCAAGAAATTAATAGAGATAGATCGAAACTGTCCAAGGAAACAATTCGCAGTATATCGGAGGTTGCAAAGCTGTTTATAGATGAGGGAATGGTTACGCCTTTTCGCGCGGACCGTGCCCTCACTCGTTCTTTACTTCTTGAAGGTGATTTTATCAAAATTTATTTGACGTGTTCGCTCGGCGATGCGAAAGACGCGATCCTAAAGGGCTTTATAAAAAGGTCAAAGCAGGTGAAATCCTTGGAATTTACCGGTATATCCGATCCTTATGAATCCTAGTCCACAAGAGACCGTTATAGAAACCGATAAGCAAACGGTAGGAGATTTCGTTGCGCAGATCCTTTACTGCTTTACATTTCTATAACTATATTTTCCAAGAGACGCAATGGTAGTTATCCATTGGGCGCCACAATCGATATTAGGCTTCAGGTGGTTGTAGGATGTTGTCCTATCTAAGGGCCATTGGTAAATGCAGTCTAGGCCGGGTAGATTCTAAGAGTATTATGAATACATGGAATGGAGGATTTAGATGAAGTTTCAAACTCATAAGATGACAGTTTCTATTGACGATCATTCATCCCATCTAGAACAATTCAAGGAATTTTATAAGCAATTGGATGATGAAGGAAAAACCATTGAAAAACTTCCTCATCAAAAAATAGAAGATTATCAGTTAAAAGCTGTTAACGCCACTCTTGCTCATGTGTGGAACCGAAATGAATACTACCGTTCGACGTTGGAAGAGGCAGGCTTCACAGAGCCTAAAATCGATAGTCTAGAACAATTAGCTTCCGTACCGATGCTGAAGAAAGATGTCATTAGAGGTGATAAACAAAAGATATTATGCGTCGATCCGAAAGAAATAGGCCAAGTTCACCTCACTAGCGGCACATCGGGTAAGCCAATATATACCTGTTACACATTAGCTGATCAATATGTATACGATCTGCTGCCGAAGTATTTAGAGCTGTTTAAGGAGTCGGACGATGATGTCGCGGCAATAGCGCTGCCTTATGAATTTGCGCTGCCCGGCCTTGGATTTCAGCGATTATTTCAATTTGCGTTTGGTACGGCGGTTCTATCGCTTGGCAAAGGTGGTTACATGGCTCCTATCGATAAGTCGTTGGCATTAATGAAGGAATTTCAAGCCACGATCCTTACTACAACCCCTTCTTACGCAGCACTCCTAGCAGAAGAAAGCGAGAAGTTCGGTATAAAAATTGGTGAAGATATTCGCCTGAAGAAAATTTGGCTTACCGGCGAAGGATGCTCCTCCACCTTCCGCGAACGGCTGGAAAAGTGGTGGGGATGCGAAGTCTCGTTCTTCTACGGCTCAACCGAGTGCGGAGTTGTCGGTGTAGAATGCAGTAAGCATAGAGGGTATCACGTCATGGAAGGGCATGTGAAAGTCGAAATCGTTGATCCGGTTTCGGAGGAAGTGCTTCCGTACGGTCGAACGGGAGAAATCGTTGTGACGACGCTGCTGCGTGAAGGAATGCCGATGGTACGCTACCGGACCGGGGATCTTGGCAACTTGCAAAAATCCAAATGCGATTGCGGAATCACAATGGACGTTATGCAGCTAAGAGGCCGAATGGAGCACATGCTGCGCTTGGGCACTGAAGACTATTCTCCATTCTTGATCGAGCACTTTCTCTTGGAGATTCCCGAAGTAGGTTTATGGTATCACCTTAAGCTGGATCAAGGAGTGCTCACAATCGAAGCCGAGAAGTATCGGACTAAGCTAAGTGACGAGCAATTGGTGGAAAAAATTCAAAAGCATATGGCTGATCGGATTGGAATACATTGCGAAGTCGTAATCAGACACGATATCCCTCGTACGTTCGGCAAAGCGACCAGAGTATTCAATTAGCTATATACAAAAAACGAGAGGAGGTGCTTTAATGAGTGACATCGATAGTGAGAGGGCGCGAAAATTTCAGGAGATGTATGCGCGTATTCTAAAATCCCCTCTGTACAAGAGGAAATTATCGGACTATGCTTTAAACGGCATTGGATTGAGTCACATCCAGACACTTCCGTTAACGACAAAGGAAGATTTGCGGAAAGCCGGCATCTTCGGTCACCTCGCCGTCGATATGAAGGAAATCGCTCAATACCACGAATCGACCGGCACGACCGGGGAGCCCTCCGCTGCCTGGTTTACGCAAAAAGATTTGATGATTGGCGGAAGACAATTGAAGGAATGCGGTGTGCGTTTGACGTCTGAAGATCTGGTGCTGATCCGCTTTCCTTACGCAATGGCGCTGCCTGCATTCTTAATGCAGCATGCAGCTTGGCAGACAGGAGCTGGGGTCGTACCCGCAAGCGGACGTACTGTAGTTACCCCTTACCCCAGAGTGTTAAGCCTGATGAAACATCTTTCTGTCACGGTGTTGGCGGGACTCCCGCGTGAGATGGAACTGCTGGCCGAAGCGGCTCGTCTCGGCGGTTCTGAGCCGAGCAAGGACTTTCCGGCTCTGCGCGCCATATGCGTCGCCGGTGAATTAATGAGCGACAAGCGCAGGGAGCATATAGAAAAGCTGTGGAGCGTGCCTGTATTTAATATGTACGGTTCGACGGAAACTGCCAATATCGCTACAATGTGCGAGAATGGCACAATGCATATCGTAGAACTAGATTTTTTCGTAGAAGTACTGAATGAGGACGGTTCAAGCCCCGTCGCTTATGGAGAAAGAGGGTTTGCGGCGATCACGACGCTTTCCCATCAGGGTTCTCCTCTGCTGCGATATTTTAATGAAGACATTATCTCTGTAGAGCCCTGTTTATGCGATTGCGGCCGAACTGGAGCCAAGCTGGTTCATTACGGCAGAAGCAAGGATCGAATTCGTTTCGGAAACACCGTCCTAGACGCAATGGATATTCAGGAAGCCGTATATTCGTTGTCTCCTGCTCCGGATGCTTGGAAGGTGCTAGAGCAGGAAGAGGGGTTGCACATTTTACTAGATTCGCATGATTCCGGGAAATGGTCGGAGGAAAATGTCCGTTCTCGATTATCTTCTCGACTTCAAGTGCCGGTCACCGTTGAAATCACTACGTTGGTCGATCGTGTCGATCTCATGAGTAACGTTCCATCGATAAAGCCTGAATATATCAAAAAGCGAAGTAACGGCGCATAGAAATAGATCCATTGAATTCGATAGCATAACGATCATGGGTTAGGAAGATTCCCATTAATTAGACTAAAAGAAAGGATTGTTCATCATGAGCGATAAATTGCAACAAGAGAAATCACCTCTTCTCGTAAGCCGCCATCATAAAGGCGAGGATACGATTATTAATATTAAGCAAGCGGTGATCGGTGGTTTTTCGCATACGCTGATCGCAGGTCCCTGCTCGGTCGAATCGAGAGAACAGCTCGTAACGGTTGCTTCAGTTTTAAAGAAAGCTGGCTTAACGGTCTTACGCGGCGGGGCGTTCAAACCGAGAACTTCTCCTTACGATTTTCAAGGGCTCGGTGAAGAGGGATTAAAAATTATGAAGGATGTGGCGGATGAAATCGGATTGGTGACCATCAGCGAAATTATGAGTCCCACTCAAATCGATACAGCCGCCCGTTATATCGATATCTTTCAAATAGGCGCGCGCAACATGCAGAACTTCGACCTGCTGAAAGCCGTCGGCCAAACGAAGAAGCCCATACTACTGAAACGCGGCCTTTCCGCTACTTTGGAGGAGTTTATGCTCGCAGCAGAATATATTCTGCATCAAGGGAATGACCGGGTCATGTTAATGGAACGTGGTATACGCACTTTCGAGAAAGCGACTCGCAATACGCTTGATATTTCCGCTGTTCCAATCTTAAAGCAGGAGACCCATCTTCCAGTGCTAGTGGATGTCACTCATTCTACCGGGCGGAAAGATATTCTGCTGCCTTGTGCAAAGGCAGCGTTAGCCGCTGGAGCCGACGGGATTATGGTTGAGGTGCACCCGAATCCCCCGGCCGCTCTCTCCGACGCGAAGCAGCAAGTCAACATTGATGAGTTTCATGAGTTCTGGAAGGGGCTCTGCGATTCCGGTTTGTACCATTAACAATTTTCAATAACTGTCGAAAAGAGTCGCGCACAATTGTCTAATGGAGGTGAGAGTATGATAGACTCACAGTTTGAGCGAAAGGCGTCGGATGTTTTACACGGATTGATATTCGACTTTCTATTAGTAACGGATGGACGAACAACGGATTTGCTAGAAATGCTGTTGAACGATAAAATTATTGTACATGTGATCCGGCAAGAACAAATAGGTGAAGAGGATGCAAACCTGATGGGTGAATCCTCGGGAGGTCCGTACTATATTCGAGAATCGGTTTTGATCGGCGAGAAAAGTCGATTTGTCGTGTCACACAACATTGCGCTTGTATATTCTAAGCATGTACCTCCCGCTTTGTTCGAGAAAATTGCGCATCGACAAGAGGGAATTGGAAAAGCGATCAGCTCACTCGGAATGCGTACATTCCGAAAGGTGGTCGACTCCGGATTCATGAACGAAGCGGAAACGGTCGATTTTTTCCAACGACCGATCAAGATCCACTTTCCTAATCTGCAAAATAAGGTGCCTTACAAAAGATACTTCATTTATTTCGGACGTAAACCGGGGATTCAGATGCTCGAATATTTCCATCCGAGCATCATCGGACACCGTTTACAGCAAGGGATGACGGAAGAGCAATCGAACAAAGAAGAATAAGGTTCTGAAAGAAGAGTAACTGATCAATGGCTGGCTCTACAGGGAGAAACGCATCCCTTAGAGTCAGCCATTGCTTTTGAATATGCAGGCCTCAGCAGTGAATTATATGCTGACAGGCTTTCTTATTTTTTTCTCAATTTTGCTTTCATTTGTTCGACGATATCGACTCCGGAGTCGAGCATTTGTTCACCAGCATATTGTACGCCCTTCTTTAGGGCTTCGAATAATTTTCCTGCAACGATATCGACGGGTTGATCACGATCTTCTACAGCTTCAATGATTTCTTGCTCGGCTACGTCTGCTCCGTTTTTGACCGCCGTCGTGTAGTTAGCGACAAAGAATCTAAATCCCTGATTGATTTCGCGAAAAATTCTCGAAAACTCTTGATTTTCTCTAAACAACTGCTTCACCTCCTTACGATACTACATTTAGCCATTCTCGACTCTTTCCTCATTCAACATACCACTGCAATACTCCGCTTCGTGAAAACGATCGACCTGTTGATACCCTTCACCAAGCTCGTAGATCATTCTATAATAAGTGTATTTATCAAGACTGCCCGGTTGACGTAGTTTCCACTCAATAAGATGGATATAGTCTTCAATGGCTGTTTCCACAGGATACAAGGATCGATCGTGTAACAGGAGCTGCGGAATTGCGGAGCATACGGACCGCAGTATCCTGGGGTGAAGAAGCGACAGCTTCATCGAGAAGCCTCAGCCCTCGTCTCGCCAGCTCTCTCTTTTCTATCGGATTCGAGGCATCCATTGCCATCAAAACCGCAACGTTGCCGTGGTATGCTTTCGTTATCGAGCATCCGGGATGATCCAGACGCAATTGTGCGAATATCGGTTTGCTTTTCGAATGGAGTCTACATTTCCTGGTGCCCCTTCATCATGAAACTGAATCGCTTCAGCCAGCCTCTACTCGTCGGATTCGGCTTTCGACGGTCGTAACCTCGTCATCCTGCAACGGAACGGAATCAATCGTTCCCGTTCGTTTCTTGCCGTTCCTAGATGTAAACAATGCAACGATAACACCCACCACTAGTACGAAAACAATCACGCCGCATAAACTCATACCCAGAATGAATAACATTTTATCCCCAAAATCCATGTCCCTTGTTTTCATTCTACTTTCACTCCTTCCTTATAAGAATAGTTCAGTATATGAATAAATATCCTAGATCATCTAGGTATTCGATTATTATTCGGTGAATTCCACTTCAGTCCAATCCAGATTCGCTAACTCACATAAACATATATATAAAAGGAGGTTTCCAATTAATGGATCATATTCAGAGGAAAACTGATTCTAATCCGGTCGCAGATGAAGAAGCACTTTCGACAGTTTCGAAACAGGAGGGCGATTTGGAGTGGAAGCGGTTTATCCAAAAAGAGTTAGAGAAACTAGAAAATCAGGAAAAGGATGAAGGAAAAGATGACTCGGAGAATACCTCGTCGGTTGAGACGGAGTTTACTCTCAATTCCCTTATCGAGCAGAAACCTCTAGAACAATTGATCAATTCAACAATACGAATTTTTAATAAGAAGACAGAACCGGAAAAAATAGAACCGAAAAAAACAGAACAAAGTGACCCAATTGAAGAACCTACGAGAAAATTAACTGGTTTCTCTGTGAACGACCAGACGAAAATTAAATTGTACTTGAATTAAACTGACTATCTTGATTTGAACAACTAGCTAATGGTGGTCTAAACGAAGTAACCATTGAAGAATCCCGAAGACATTTGAAAAAAACAGAACCGGAAAAAGAGATAGGCCAAAGAGGCGCCTACATGAACCAAGAATATGACATTAATTCATTGCCATCGTTCTCGTTGCGGCGAGCCCAAGCGTCTGGAACGCGAAGCCGCGGGCGGCGATATTTACCGGGGACCCTTGGTTTACTTTGGCGAATCCCGGTATCGTCTCCATCCGGCTCGGCTTCCTTGTAGCAATTGTCGGATGCTTTCGATGAAAAAGGCGGATGAGAAGAAGTTTGACGAAATTGTCGTTAAGGCGAATATCGGCAACTCCATATAAGTCGGGTGACAAGAACATATACCGTTTGCCGGTTCAGGACAAGAACAACGGCTTCGAAGTTGGAATACCAAAATAGATTTAACTTATTGTTTCACCTTGCTAACGATGTTGCGAAATCCGGAAGAGGAACAATTATTTGCGGCACATTAATGCCGTCGGTTACCCAGAAATGTGATATCTACAAAAATATCAGTGAAATCAGCCTTACATTGCGATGATGCAACCCGAAATAATCGTTTTCGTAACCGAGAGGATAAACGTGGAACGATGAAATGCTTAAACAAGCCTCCATCGAAAATGTTTTCTACGCCAGTGTTTAGGTAATCAAGAATCACTTTGCATATATTTTCAGCATATTAATATATTAACGAGTTTACGCTGTTTTTCTTAGCGGGCTGTCGCCAAGCCGCCGGCATTGCGGTGCGTCAATACGCCCTTGCCATCACGGAACAGCTCCAGCCCGTGCTCGATATATGCTAGGCTAAATAAGAATCGGTATTCGGAGGGATGCGGAAATGACAAATTATCACGCCTTAACGCAAGCGGAAGCGGTCGAGTATGCACACGGCATCGAGGATGTATTCCCAGATGGTGCGCAGCTGAAGTCACGGGAGATCGGCGACGGTAATCTTAACCTTGTGTTTCATATATCGGACCCGGCATCAGGGCGAGCCTTAATTCTGAAGCAGGCGCTGCCTTACGCCAAGGTGATCGGCGAATCGGTTCCCTTGACGCTGGACAGAGTACGCATTGAATGCGAAGCATTGCGCATTCAAGGGGAGCTTTGTCCTGATCTGACGCCAAAGGTATACGCGTACGAGCCGGATTTGGCGTTGATGGTCATGGAGGATTTGAGCGATCACATCGTCATGCGCCGCGGACTGATGGAGCGGGGCCGTTATCCGTTGTTCGCCGGGCATATCGGATCATTCTTGGCGCGGACGTTGTTCTTCACCTCGGACCTGGCCATGGACCAACAGGAGAAGAAATTGCGGGTGAAATCGTTCATCAATCCGGAGCTTTGCAATATCACCGAGGATCTCATCTTATACGCTCCTTATACAAAGTCCCGGATGAATATCTTCGAGCCTCATATCCGTGATGCCGTTGAGCGCATTTGGGCGGATAAGGAGCTGCATCTCGAGGTCACGCTGCTGAGGGAGAAATTTCTGACGAAAGCACAGGCCCTGCTGCATGGCGATTTGCATACAGATAATATCTTCATCAAGCCGGATTCTACGAAGGTCATTGATCCCGAATTTGCTTATTACGGTCCGATGGGCTTTGATATCGGGACGGTTATCGCCAATCTGCTGCTGAACTATTCAGGCCAAGAGGGCTGGAGCACGGATACGCTGGAGCGCACCGATTACCGCCGCTACCTGCTGGATACCGTGCACGACTTATGGACACAATTCGAGCTTCAGTTCCGCGAGCTTTGGAACGGGCATGCCGCCGACCGGATGGCGAAGACCCGAGGATATCAGGATTTGTATGTGGCAAGACTGCTGCAGGACACAATCGGATTTGCCGGGGTTATAATGTTGTGCCGCGTCCATGGTTTTATCCACGTCGCGGACATCGACCACATCGAAGATGCGGCTGCCCGCGAACGGGCACAGCGGATCGCGCTGGAGATCGGCGTGGCGCTGATCAAACGGAACCGCTCCGCCCGCTCTATTGAGGAAGTGTTGGATATCGCTTTAAAAGCTGTAAACTAAGGAGCCGAACTTATCATGACGAACGGACATGCGGCGGCTTGGGAACAAAGCTGGCTGCAGTCGGTACGCTGAAACGGCGATCGCCTTAGGCAGCAATGACGCAGGGAAGAAATATGTTTTAACATTTGTCCCAGCTTGTAGACAAACCTTACCATCGGAAGGGGTCTACAGGCTTTTTCGTTGAAATAATAAATTGAACGATAGCTTAACCCAGGCATTGAATGAGCTTATGCAAACTACTCGCCCTGAGAAAGGAGCATTCGGGTGAAACGATCAGCCGCTAAACGACAACTTGATGTCACGGCGGACAGCGAGGCCGATGCTCCCTGGAGGATCAGTTCAAACGACATGCCGCAATGTTGGAATGAATGAAAAGACGACTACTCATTCAAAATGAATAAGAGTCGTCTTTTTGTTTCGTTAATGCCGATCAATCTACGAAACGATGGATTTCCTCCAACACCTTGCGATGCTCCTGTAAAAAGACACCGTGGCCCGCATGGGGAAATAGAATCAGCTTGGAGCCTGGAATACGACGGTTCAGAATCTTGGCATGCTTCGGACTGAAGACCCAATCATCCTCGCCGTGAATAATAAGCGTTGGTGCCGAAATTCGCCCGAGCCGATGGTACGAATCGAAATTCTTGCTCGCCTCACGATGAATCTCCATGCTTCTAGGGTTCGAAGGCGCGATCTGCATCCGTTCCACGAGCGAAGCGATCAAGTCCGGATTCTCCTGGATATAAGCTTTGGAGTAAAGCATATTTAGCGTGTCTTGCGGGGAATATGCAGCGTTCTTTCGCATCAGCCACTTGATCATCCGAAAAGAAGGCGGCACCCGTTTGACCCCGCAGGTCGTGGAACATAAGATTAATTTCGACACGCGGCTGGGGACTTCGATTGCAAGCTCCTGCGCAATCATTCCCCCCATGGATTGGCCTAAAATATGTGCCTTTTCGATATCGAGCGCGTTCATTAGCCCAATGACATCCTTGGCCATATCCGAGATGTCGTACGCTTCTGTCGGAGCGTCGCTCCGGCCTGTACCTCGATGATCGAGCATGATGAAGCGGTTCCTTTCGCTTAACGCTGCCTTGATTGCCGGGTTCCACCAGTCCATGTTGCTGTCTTTTCCTGTAAGTCCGATTAAAGGAAATCCTTCCCCGATCGATTCATAACAAATGTTAATGCCGTTGACGAATACTTTTTCCAAAATTGCCCACTCTCCAATTTCGTAATTTCTGGCCGCGAATGAACGATATCCAAGATCAATATATTCTACGGAAGGGAATAGAGTGAGGATGAAAGGGAAAGGCCCTCAGCCGATTGACGGCTTGAGCCTTTCCGTGTAGAACTCCTGTTTTATTTCTCTTCCGCCGATTGTTTCGTCCACGTGGATTCCTCGGACATTTTCGAATTCTGTTCCTGTGGTGAGCTTGCCTTTATGCGCTTCAGTCCTATCGCCATTAATTCTTGGCCAGTTCCCATGATACCGGTCTGCATTGGTGAACGCTCCCAATTGTAAACTGGACGGTTGCTTTTCATCGCGATTTTCCTCGCTCGTCACATTCACAAGTTGTTTGCCGACGTGGGCAGCGCCGCTTCTCAAAGCAGCAAAGGCGAAATAAATGATCTCTTTCTTTACTCCTTGAAGACCCCTTTTATGATATCTGACATGTGCCTCACCCCCTTTCCGATCCTGCGATTTACCCGGGTAAGGGGATGATTCTTGCTCTAGTGTCGTATTTTCTTCTTGTGATGCTTACGGAGACGCTTACGGGGAGCTTCTTGTTTCTTCTCCTCTTCCTTCTTGTTACCGTTAATCTCCTTTTCCGCCCATTGGAGGAGTGTATTGCCGACGGCGCGAGCGGCTCTTCCCATCAAGATCGATGTGATGCTGTCGTTGGCTGGGATGTGTTCAACCGAAGGTTTGCCTTCCAAGGATTGCAGCTTTAGCCTGAGAAGCTGCCTGAATTCCGGATCCTGAGTTTGCTGCTCCTGCTTCGTCCAGCATCTGGCCGCATCTTCGTTCCGACCGATTCGGCGATACGCCTCGCCGAGCTCGTAGGTTAGTTTCGTGTAGTCATTGGCCCCGAGTATGCCTTCTTGAAGTGACTCCCGATCGATCAGGAAGGTATAATCTTCAATTACCGTCCGCGTCCGTTGGAAATACTTCTCTGGCAGCCTGTATGCGGACCTGCCGCGAAGATATCGGATCCTGCTGTCGTGCGGAGCGGCTGCTACCGCTTTGTCGAGAAGCTTTAAGCCGTTTTTCGCCCATTTCAACCTTTCGAGCGGGTTCGTTTTATCCCGAGCGATTAAAAGCATGATGCTGCCATGGTAAGCTTCCGCATGAGGGTGGTCCGGATAATCGAGTCACAGCCGTTCTAACAGCTGATTCGCTTCCTGAACGGCGGTTACATTGCCTTTCGCGCCTTTCTTATACAGCGAGATAATCTTGTCGAATCTCTCATTGAATGTCAATGGTCTCCTCCCTCTCTTTTCTTATGATTTTTTCTTCAGTTCCAATTGATCGAGAAGCTGCAAGAATGAATTTGCTTTGTCAGGTTTTCCTGCATTTTGGTAAGCTGCACTTAGGTTTCGCAGTACTTCGCGTACTTGCTTTGGAGTAAGGTAGTTGGAATTCTCTTTATAGTGGTCAAGCAGGAAGGTGAAGTCCTCGATCGCCGTTTCCGAGCAATGGAAAAAGGACTCCGGCAGCCTCAGACAAATGTTCCCGCGCAACAACCGAATTTCTTTATGGTTCGGGTCCATGGAAATTGCTTGATTCAATGAATCTAGTCCTTCTTGCGCCTTATCCGCTCTTTCCAGAATTTTAACGGCATCCCGGCCTAATAGAACGAGAGTACTGCCGTAATAGGCTTCAATTAGCGCATTCACTGGCTCGGCCTCACGAAGCTTTAAGAACATCTCGTTTGCTTTTATCACTGCTTTTTTGTCTCCGTCCACCCCATTATTATGGAGTGTTTTGGCTTCCTCGAATTGTTTCATATGGACACTTTGATCCGCCATTCCTATCGACCTCCGATATTGAAAATCTTGGTACTTCTCCAACCCGTAAAAGCAACATAGATAAATCCCCTTCTTTCATTTCCAATTTACTTGTTACGATATGTGCGATCCCCATATAGAGGTTGGATGAAATACCCAGTTTATTAAAAATGTACGTTTGTCCGAGTCAAGTCTTTACATTCGTGCATTCCATAACAGTAATTACGGAGGAGGGCAGAAACTTGTCGGAAAGCGTGGCATCCGTCCCAAATTACAAGAGATGACCGCTGCCGTTTGGACACAAACCTGAATTGCCGCTCTTATGTTCTGGATGGGGATAACATCCGCCACGGTTTGAACAAAGACCTCAGTTTCGGTCCGGATGACCGTAGGGAAAATATTCGCAGCATCGCGGAGGTGGCAAAGCTTTTTGTCGATGCGGGAATCCGTTACGGCGTTCATTTCACCTTATCGTGGGGATCGTGACATAGCGCGATCTATTTTCATGAAGGAGAGTTTATAGAGGTTAATGTAAAATGCCCGCTTAGCGAATGCGAAAGGCGGGATCCGAAAGGACTATATAAAAAAGCGAGAGCAGGCGAAATCTTGCAGTTTACAAGCATTTCCGCTCCATACGAGCCTCCGGTGCGACCGGAGATCTTGATAGAATTGGATAGGCAAACGGTATGCGAGTCAGCCGCCCAGGTCCTGGACTTTCTAACATTATATATACGGAGTGACCCCGGAATGTTCACACATAGCCGTCTGTAACAATTTTCTCGTCGAAACTGGTTTTAGGCACATGGTTATTGTAGTAAGTTTGTTCACACTTTACCATAAATGAACAGGCTATTGCTTCTTAGGAGGGTTTTTATGAAGTTGCAATCCCATAAGATGATGGTTTCCATTGACGAGCATTCATCCCATCTGGAACCATTCAAGGATTTTTTTTAAGCAATTGGACGATGAAGGAAGAACCGTTGAAAAGCTGCCTCGGCAAAGAATTGAAGACTATCAGTTGAAAGTCATTAACGCTACGCTTGCCCATGTCTGGAACAAGAATGAATATTACCGTTCGAAGCTGGAAGAAGCGGGCTTCACGGAACCGAAAATCGAAAGCCTGGAGCAATTAGCTTCAGTACCGCTGCTCAAGAAAGACGTTATACGAGGAGATAAGCAGATAGTCTTATGCGTCGATCCGAAAGAAATCGGTCAGGTTCACCATACAAGCGGAACTTCGGGGAAGGCGATTTATACCTCCTACTCGTTAGCTGATCTGTATATATACGATTTACTGCCCAAATATTTGGAAATATTCAAGGAGTCGGACGAGGATGTTGCGGCCATTGCGCTGCCGTATGAGTTTGCACTGCCCGGTCTCGGTTTTCAACGTTTGTTCCAGTTTGCGTTCGGAACGGCGGTGCTGTCGCTCGGCAAAGGCGGATACATGGCTCCCGTCGATAAGTCATTGGAGCTGATGAAGGTAATGGATTATTATTCGGTGAATTCCACTTCAGTCCAATCCAGATCCGCTAACTCACATAAACATATAAAGAGTCATCAAACATATAAAAGGAGGTTTCCAATCAATGGATGATATTCAGAGGAAAACTGATTCTAATCCGGTCGCAGAGGAAGAAGCACCTTCGACAGTTTTGAAACAGGAGGGCGATTTGGAATGGAAGCGGTTTATCCAAAAAGAGTTAGAGAAACTAGAAAATCAGGAAAAGGATGAAGGAAAAGAAGACTCGGAGAAGACCTCGTCGGCTAAGCAATCAATGGACCGTATTCAGAGGAAAACTGATTCTAATCCGGTCGCAGAGGAAGAAGCACTTTCGACAGTTTCGAAAGAGGAGGGCGATTTGGAGTGGAAGCGATTTATCCAAGAAGAGTTAGAGAAACTAGAAAATCAGGAAAAGGATGAAGGAAAAGAAGACTCGGAGAAGACCTCGTCGGCTAAGACGGAGTTTGCTCTCAGTTCCCTTATCGAGCAGATACCTGTAGAACAATTGATCAATTCGGCAATCAATTCGGCAAAACGTATTTTTAATAAGAAGACAGAACCGGAAAAAACAGAACCGGAAAAAACAGAACCGGAAAAAACAGAATCGAAAAAAGCAGAACCGAAAAAAGCAGAATCGAAAAAAGCAGAACCGAAAAAAGCAGAATCGAAAAAAGCAGAACCGAAAAAAGCAGAACCGAAAAAAGCAGAATCGAAAAAAGCAGAACCGAAAAAAGCAGAACCGAAAAAAGCAGAACCGAAAAAAGCAAAACCGAAAAAAGCAAAACCGAAAAAAGCAAAACCGAAAAAAGCAAAACCGAAAAAAGCAGAATCGAAAAAAGCAGAACCAAAAAAACAGAACCAAAAAAACAGAACCAAAAAAAACAGAACCGAAAAAAACAGAACCAAAAAAACAGAACCGAAAAAAATAGAACAAAGTGACCCAATTGAAGAACCTACGAGAAAATTAACTGGTTTCTCTGTGAACGACCAGACGAAAATTAAATTGTACTTGAATTAAACTGACTATCTTGATTTGAACAACTAGCTAATGGTGGTCTAAACGAAGTAAACATTGAAGAATCCCAAAGACATTTGAAAAAAACAGAACCGGAAAAATGAGATATTCCAAAGAGGCGCCTACATGAACCAAGAATATGACATTAATTCATTGTTAAATTAGTTAAAAGAAAAAATAAAACGCCGTGGCCAGGAAAGACATTTGCAGCGTGTTGAAGCAGAAAAAGAAAAAGCTCGAAGAGAAGGTAAAGAAAAATTCATTGAAGCTTTTAAAATACCATCTTCGTTAACAGCCTCTGACCAGTTGGATGATCTTATTTTGAGGTTACATGAGTTGAAAAAGCAAATGATATATTACAATAAAATAGAGATTTCATTGAAAATAGAGGAATGATGAAAATGGCATTTGATCAAGGTACACGAAGTAAACTTCAAAAGTTTGTAAGTGAGACACGATTGCTCTTGTAAAATGAGTTTATTAGAAAGATGCAGAATGAATATGGATTAGACCCAAATACCGGGCTCGTTAGCGACTTGAGTAAACTTAAACATCTTGATGATGCGCGAAGACAAACGGCAAGTTTAATAAGAGATACAATTAATCTTTACATTGCTACAAGTCCTACCGGTGGTATATTTGAAGCAATGAATCGTATTATTCGCGAACAGGCTTTCACAATTCTCAATCGTTTATGTGCTATGCGAATGGCTGAGGCTCGCGGAATTTTAGTTGAATCTATAGTAAATGGGTACAATTCGAAAGGTTTCAATTATATACACGTTTATCGGGAACAGCTCTTGGAGAAAAGGGTGATGCCTACAAAAGTTTTATATATAGTTTATTTGATGAGTTCGCGAATGACTTGCCTGTCTTTTTTGATAGATACTCTCCAATGGGACGCCTTTCCCTCCGAGAATCAGCGCTCTTAGAATTGTTATCACGCGGATCTTTCAATTGTCTGTATGGAATGCCTAGCTTAATAATTGAGAATAACATACATGGAAAATATTGATCAACGAGCTGTTTTGCACCGTGTGGGAATCGAACCCACCAGAGACGACACGCCTGAAATGATCTGTCGCTATTACTTTGTCAGATTGCCCTCTGTAACTAGGAAATAGCCTTTGAGATAATCGAAAGTTATCCTACCTAACATGCAAATGAAGCAGCAGAAAAACTAAAAAACTCATATTTAAGATATTAAAATTTTCCTTTAGGGAACGGTTTTCTTTGTATAATAAAAAAAGAATGATAGGTGTAATACATAAGAAAAGCGGGAGGGAGAAAATGGAACGAAGGGAAGTTTTATTAGCAATAACTGAGCTTAAATCAAGTATTGACAAGCGTTTTGATACTTTAGAACAACAGTTGGATAAGCGGTTGGATAGTGTAGATGAACAACTTTATAAAATAAGACAGAAACTTGAGTTAGATGGAGAAGAACTGCAGTCTGCGGACATTGGAGAAACATTTGGTGACATTAAAAAGCAGCTTGAAGTGTTAAGATATGATGTTGAATATGTAGCCAAGATCGTAAATGAATGCGATAGGAAATTATATAGGGTTGAAAAGAAATTAGAAATGGATTAAACATTTTTTGTATTGATTCATATAGAATTTACGTCCGTATCCCAAATGTAATTTTATACCGTTCATAACAAAGTAAGGTATTGGAATATGAAATCCAATACCTTATGTTATATATATTCAGTCTCATTTTTATTTATATCTTAATTCAATTTTTTTGCGATTTTTTCGAAATAATGGTCTTATGTCAAGAAAGTGGACACATTAATTTGAAAGCCTTTGAATCTAAAACCCCTACCGCACTTCGTTTGCTAGGGCTTTAAAAGTGATAAGTCCAAAAACCAGGACTTATCACTTTTAAACCCAAATGGTTAACTAATGAGTTCTTTCACCAGATTTTCTGAATCATATTTTCTCTCGAATTGATTGGGGGAACAGTAATTCAGGGTGGAATGCTTTCTTTTTTCGTTATAAAAGCTGGCTATATAATAATTGATGGACTGGATGGCTTCCTCACGTGTCTTAAATCTTTTTCTATAAATCACTCTTTATCACCCACGATCTTGAAGAGGCCATTTTGTTAAGCGACCGGATCTATCTGTTGCCAGGTACAAGTACGCAGAAGGTTCAAGAAGTGAGGGTCGATCTTGCTAGGCCGAGAAAAACATAACATATTTATCAACCCGAGTTTATTGCATTGAGAAAAGAATTGGAGTGGCTGATTCGAGATGAAAAGTAGCTGGAAAAAGTGGATGGAAGACTATGGCCTGTTTTTATTGGTTGTCGTCTTATTAATATGCTTGTGGGAATGGATTGGTCGAAAAGGTTTTATTCCATCCTTTATTTTGCCTTCTCCAACGGCTATCGGCCAATCCTTAATGGATAACAGGCGGCTATTATTGGAAGTGCATTTACCTGAACCCTTTGGGAGGTATTAATAGGATTTTGCCTCTCCGTTTTTGGGGGAACTTTATTAGGCGTTGGCTTGCATTTTTCTCGGGCGTTAGAAAAGTTTCTCTACCCCTTTCTCGTTATTTCACAAACGGTTCCGCTGATTGTGATTTCTCCCATTTTTATCATGTGGTTTGGCTATTCCATTTGGAGCAAAATTGCGGTCACCATTTTAACGGCGTTTTTCCCGATTGTGGTTAGTACATATGATGGATTTAAATCAGGGGGAGCTGAATACCGTGAATTACTCCTAACGATGGGTGCAAATTTTACGGCGAATGGATTATTAGCTTTGGGTGCTTCCCCAGTGATGGCGTATGCGCATGAGGAAGTGGCCGATATGGCGAAAATAGCAAGTGCACTTGTATTGAATATGGGTACACTTGATGATAAAGTCGTAGAATCTATTATCATTGCTGGTAAATCAGCGAATGAAAACAATGTACCTGTTGTATTTGATCCAGTTGGGGCAGGTGCTACACCTTACCGTACAGAATCAGCACGAAGAATTTTGCAGGAGGTTAAGGTAGATGTTCTGCGAGGAAATGCTGCAGAAATAGCAAACGTGATCGGTAAAGAATGGTCGATCAAAGGAGTAGACTCCGGAGAAGGCAAGGGTGACATTGTTGCACTCGCTCAACAAGCTGCCAAGGAGCTTGATTGCATCGTTGTAATTACAGGAAAAAAAGATGTTATTACAAACGGAGAGAAAACGTATATTGTTGAAAATGGCCACCCTATATTAACAAAAGTGACGGGTACTGGCTGTTTGCTTAGTTCGGTTATCGGTACTTTCCTTGCAGCATCAGAAGACCCTATATATGCGTCGGCTGAAGCTTTAGCTTTTTATGGTGTAGCTGCAGAGCTGGCAGCAGCTAAAACAGCTGAACAAGGTCCTGGCAGTTTCCAAATCGAATTTCTAAATCAATTGGCTAATGTTTCGAATGAAATATTGGAGCAACGGGAGAAGATTCAGCTGCTGGCATAAGTTTTAGAAAATGAAGAAATGGAACAATGAACGTTTCTTAAAGCACTTAAGTAAATTTTGAAGACAATGGAGAATGAGGCTGTCTCAAAAGCCAGAGGGTCAGACCCCATAACACAATATATAGGACATAATGTTGCATAAATGTGCTATATATTGATAAACGAACATGGGGTCAGACCCTTATGAGACAGCCTCTTTTTTCATAAGTAAATCCCAATTTTGTACCGCACAAATTCAAAAAAAGGAATGAAAGCGTATGCAATTCATTGGTTTTTAGTGCTAAAATGTACCTAGATAGGAGGGATACAATGATGCTTGATGTCAGATGTGTCCAACTGTTAAGAGAGGTGACTGAAAATTCAAATATCAGCAGTAAAGAATTAGAGAAGAAATATCAGTTAAGTCGCAGGCAGATTGGATACAGCTTCAAAAAAATAAATATGTGGTTGGAAAGCAAAAATATACCGACGATTGAACGGACGAATAATGGTTACTTCCTTATAGATAAAAGCTTAAAATCTAAGCTTGCTCTCGATGAAGAATTTAGATATGAGAATGTAAGCGAATTAACCAAAATGCAACGAATAAACATTATATTCCTAATGTTAATAAGCAAAAAGGAAGAACTTTCATTAGCTCATTTTACGAGTGAATTAAAAGTAAGCAAGAATACAGTCATAGATGACTTGCAGCAAGTAAGGAAAATTGCGAATGATTATGGACTTCAGTTTAGGTACTCGCGAAAACATGGGTATCTAATTGAAGGAAAGGAATTCAACATTCGCAAGCTCTTGGTATCCACATTAGACAAGGTTTTGAAAATGGATGGAGGAGCCGAAATAGTAAGACGAATTGCTCAGTTATCAAATGAAGAAATAGTGGAATTTAGAAGAAAGATAGAACAAGTAGAAAAGTCATTAAATTTGAAATTTACTGATGAAAAGATTGAGATCATGCCTTATATTTTCATTCTTATTTTAAGAAGAGTGAAACAAGGGAAGCAAATTGGCCCATTTTACATCAATTATAAAGAAATTTCTGATACGAAAGAATATTTGGCGACGGAAGAAATTCTTCATGATATGAATGATGTTCCGGAAGAAGAGCGTCTCTTTATCACGCTGCATTTACTTACAACGAATGTCCATTGGTCAGAAGGATTAACTGAAGAAACAATTCCAAACTTAGTGCAAGCCTTGGATGAAATGCTTGTCCTTTTTGAAAAAAATACATGCATTTTTCTGAAAGATAGAGATCAGCTGCTGCATAAGCTGCTTCTTCATATGAAACCGGCATATTACCGGATTAAGTATAACTTAACAGAAGCAAATGAAATCTCTGAAATGATTAACCGAGACTTAAAAGAGCTTCATTATTTGGTGAAAAAGTCTATTCAACCTTTGATTGACTTAATTGGGTGCGACATCCCGGAAAGTGAAGTCGCATACTTAACGATGCTAATCGGGGGGTGGCTGACACAACAAGGGGAAAATATAAGTAAAAGATTGAAAGCGGTAGTCGTTTGTCCAAAAGGTGTTTCCGTTTCCCGATTGATGTTCAGTACATTAAGAGAATTGTTTCCAGAGTTTATTTTTCTGGACTCATTATCAATCAGGGAATTTCAAGAATATTCAATGGATTACGACATTGTTTTTTCACCGGTGTTCGTAGAAACAAAGAAAAAATTTTTTTACGTAAATTCTTTTCTCGGATATGAAGAGAAAAAAAGATTACGTAAACAAGTCATGCTCGAATTATATGGATATGTGCCAAAAGAGTTAAATGTAGAGGATATTTTGGAAATCGTCGAAAAGCATTGTGTAATAAAAGATAGAAAAAACTTGTCAAAACAGTTATTGGAGTACATTAGCCAAGACAAGACAGCGGACTTTAGCTACGGATTTAGCAATAAAAATCCAAATTTATATGAATTAATAACTCCTTCTATGATTACATTGCGCCACTCGGTTCGTTCATGGGAGGAAGCGATTGAACTTGCATCACAGCCGCTGCTAAAGTGCAATAGAATTTCAGAATATTATATAGATTCTATGATTAAGCGCTGTCAATATGATCCATATATTGTCATTGCTCCGAATACAGCGATTCCTCACGCTGCACCGGAAGAAGGCGTAAACGAGATTTCAATGAGTTTGCTTCGTTTAAGGAAAGGAGTAACCTTTGCGAAGGATTATTCGATACAGTTAGTGTTTATTATCGCAGCACTGGACAAAGATCGTCATCTTCGTGCACTTACGCAGTTATTGAGGTTAGTAAGAAATGATGAACATCGTCAGCAAATCATCAATGCAAAATCTGTTTATGAGATCCACGAAATCATGAAAAAATATGCAGAGGAACCATTGCTTGTCTGAGAGTATTGAGGTGAAAAATAAGTGAGTGAAATATACTTTGATGAATCACTAATTTTTACAGATATCGATGTAAATAGCAGAGAAGAACTATTAAGAACAATGGCCACAAATCTGTTTAGAAAAGGATTAGTAAAAGAAAGCTTTATCGACGCTGTCATTGAGAGAGAAAAAACGTTTGCGACTGGTTTGCCTACAAATGGCATTTCTGTTGCAATCCCTCATACGGATTCAGAGCATGTAAATAAAAAAGCAATAAGTGTAGCGATATTAAAAGAACCCGTGAAATTTGGCGTTATGGGAGAGATAGGCGCAGAAACGCCTGTTCAAATTGTATTTATGCTTGCCATAGATAAAAAAGATTCTCATCTTGTTGTTCTTCAGAAACTAATGGAAATCTTTCAAAACGATGAAGAATTGCAGTTTCTAATAGTAGAAGAAAACAAGACTAACATAAAAAAACGTTTAATAAAACATTTACAAATCATATAAAAGGGGAGATTGAACATGAAGAAAAAACAAGTATTAGTAGCCTGCGGAACAGGAATTGCGACATCGACAATTGTGAGCAAAGCGATAGAAGACCTTTGCAAAGAAAATCAGATTGAATGTGAAATTGTTCAAATTAAGATTACTGAAGTAGGTTCATATGTCGATACGGCCGATCTGTTAGTAACAACAACCATCGTTCAAAATGAATATCCATTCCCGGTAATCAATGCAAGAGCGTTTTTAACGGGATTAGGATTAGATGAAGTGAAAAAAGAAATATTGGAACAGCTAAAAAAATAATCCATAACCTTTTGGCTAAGAAAAATTTGGATTCCTTGATGACCTCTTGGAATCCAATAGAAAATAAACAGGAGGTTGAAAACGATGAAGGAATTTGTTGATGCATTGCAATCATTCTTAAATTTAGGTGCAACTGTTATTTTGCCAATTGCTATATTCATACTAGGCTTGCTGTTTGGCCAAAAACCCGGGAAGGCTTTTAGAGCGGGTTTAACCATTGGTGTCGCTTTTGTTGGAATTTTCTTGGTGGTAGATTTGCTTGTAAGCAACCTTGGTCCAGCAGCTAAAGGCATGGTTGAGAGATTCGGAATTCATTTACATGTCATTGATGTTGGATGGCCAGCTGCAGCTTCAATTTCGTGGGCTTCTCCAATTGCAGCATTTATGATACCGCTCGGATTATTAGTAAATGTGATAATGCTTCTCACCAAAACTACGAAAACGATGAACGTGGATATTTGGAATTTCTGGCATTTTACGTTCATGGGTGCAATTGTTTACGCATTATCAGGAAGCATCATTCAAGGGTTAATTGCAGCACTTTTATTCCAAATTGTATGTTTAAAAATTGCCGATTGGACAGCTCCAATGCTGGAAAATTACTTTGGATTGCCGGGAATATCTGTTGCTACCGGAAGTACTGTTTCTTATGCAGTTCTTGGGATTCCACTTGTGAAATTGGTGCAAAAAATTCCTTTTATTAAAAACTTAAATGCAGATCCTGAAACTATCCAAAAAAGATTTGGAATATTCGGTGAACCGATTTTTATGGGTTTGATTCTTGGTTCCGTATTAGGGCTGCTTGCCGGTTATCCTGCTGGCAAAATAATTAAAATTGGTATGTCAATGGCAGCAGTTATGGTTCTTATGCCTAGAATGGTAAAAATTTTAATGGAAGGCCTTATGCCTATTTCGGAATCGGCACGTGAATTACTTCAAAAGAAATTTGGCGCTAAAAACATTTATATCGGGCTTGATGCGGCTGTTGCCATCGGTCATCCTGCCGTAATTTCAACTGCTTTAATCCTTGTTCCGATCACAGTAGTAATAGCTGTAATCTTACCGGGTAATAATGTTCTTCCATTCGGTGACTTAGCAACGATTCCTTTTATTGTCGCATTTATCGTCGGTGCTTCACGAGGAAATATTGTTCATTCAGTGATTGTTGGTACGATTTTGATTGCTTTATCCCTTTATATGGCTACAGATCTTGCAGATCTTCATACACAAATGGCCATAGATGCCAAATTTAAAATGCCTGAAGGGGCAAGCAAAATATCTAGTATCGACCAAGGCGGTAACCTAATTAACTATGTAATTTATAGAATTTTTGCTTTATTTAATTAAACTGGATTCCAAAAAATGGAAGGTAGATTGAGAGATGAAAGCTTTAGTCAAAAAAGAACTAGGATTTGGAAATCTGGAAATTGTAGATGTGGAAGAACCGAAAGTAGGCAAAGACCAAGTAAAAATACTTGTGAAATATAGTGGGATATGCGGCACCGATATCCATACGTATGAAGGTCATTATAAAGTGAAGGCGCCTGTTATTTTAGGGCATGAATTTTCTGGGGAAATAGTTGAAGTAGGTGAAAATGTAACAGAATTTAAACCAGGAGACAGAGTAACGTCAGAAACGACTTTTTACATCTGTGGAACTTGCATCTACTGTCGATCAGGTGATTACAATTTATGCAGCAGCAGAAAAGGATTAGGAACACAGCAAAATGGAAGCTTTGCCAAATATGTAATCGCTAGAAAAGAAAGCATTCATAAGCTTCCTGAACATGTAGATTATGAATCTGCAGCTATGACTGAGCCGCTTGCATGTGCGTATCATGCGGTAAAGAAAGCAGCAATTAAAGAAGGAGATGTTGTTGTCGTTTTAGGTCCCGGACCAATAGGGCTGCTGACTGCTCAAGTCGTAAAAACGTATGGAGCAACCGTTATTATTACTGGATTGTCTAATGATAAACTTCGTCTAGAAAAGGCGAAAGAATTGGGAATTGATTATGCTGTTAATATTCAAGAAGAAGACATAAACAGTATTGTAAAAAGCCTGACAGATGGATACGGTGCTGATGTTGTTCTTGAGTGCACAGGGGCTGTTCCAGCAGTGAATATGGGGCTGGAATTATTGAAAAAGAAAGGGCAATTTATACAGGTAGGTATTTTTGCAAAACACGAGATTCTTATCGATTCGGAAAAGATTATTCAAAAAGAAATTACGATGGTCGGATCTAGAAGTCAAAAACCGAGTGACTGGGAACCAGCATTAGCCTTAATGAATGAAAAGAAAGTAAATGCAAAAGCACTTGTTACTCATCAATTTAATATTGGTCAATGGGATGAAGCCTACAAAGTAATTAAAAATGGAGAGGCGATCAAAGTATTGTTGACACCTATTGATTAATGTAAACGATTGCAGAGTATTTGAATTGAAAGCCGAAGAGGTATGCAAAAATACAAGGAATGATCATTTTTACCTGTCCGGGAATGAAATGAGAAAGGACGGTGTCGGCATTATGATTGAAAAGATTCTTGATTTTGCACTTGGACCGTATGGGAGAATGATAGGCGATTTATATGTTCAATATCAGATGCCGATTAATACGATAGTTGTAGGTTTAGCTTTGACCTCCTATTTTAAACATAAAAAACAATCTCACCAATCAAATGTTTCTGCTGAGACTACAGGAGGCCATAAGCGTTAAACTGAAAGGATGCAAAATGGAATGAAAGCATTAAAGCTGTATGGAAAAAGGGATTTAAGATTCGAAGAAACAGTGGAACCGGTTATTGAGAAAAGTGATGAAGTGATAATCAAAGTCAAAGCCGCAGGTATTTGCGGCTCTGACTTATCAAGATATGCGAAGCTAGGCCCTTATATTGAAGGAATGGTGTGGGGACATGAATTCAGCGGTGAAGTAGCTGCCATCGGATCAGACGTCAGCAGTGTAAAAATCGGAGATCGTGTGGCAGGATGTCCGGCGCTTTATTGTGGCAAGTGTGAAAGTTGTAAAAAAGGATTCCTATCGCAATGCGAGAAATTAACAGTCATTGGAGCTAAGCATCCTGGAGCTTTTGCCGAGTATGTAAAGCTTCCTGAAGAACATGTACTCCCTATACCTGACACGATTGATTTTGATACTGCTGCATGTATAGAACCCTCCTCTGTAGTAGCACATGGGTTTTACCGAACTAATTTGCTGCCTGGCGCAGATGTTGCGGTAATGGGATCCGGCAGTATTGGTTTATTAGCTGTTCAATGGGCTAAAATTTTCGGTGCGAGAAAAGTGTATGTAATCGACATTGATCATAAGAAATTAAAAATTGCAAAAGAAGTCGGTGCGGATGTTGTAATTCATTCAGTAGAAAAAACGGCTTATGAACAGTTAATGGAATTAACGAATGGAAAAGGGGTTGATTTAGTCATTGAGTCAGCCGGTTCTCCTGTTACATCTGCTCAAGTATTTGCGCTGGCAAAAAAAGGAGGGCAAGTCTTATTTTTAGGGATCCCATATTCGGACGTAAATATCGAACGATTTTATTTCGAGAAAATCGTAAGAAATGAATTAACTGTACTAGGATCTTGGAATGCGATCTCAGCTCCATTTCCAGGCAGAGAGTGGAGTACAACGATTCAATACATGGACAAGGGTCAAATTAAAGTAAAACCATTCATAACTCATCGTGTTTCCCTTGCGGATGGACCAGAAATTTTTGAAAAAATGATTAACAAAGACGGATTTTTCGGTAAGGTTCTCTTCCATCCAGAAAAATCATAATAATTTGTAATTCGTAAATCATATGAAAATGATGGAGGCTGTCTCTAAAGGGTCTGCCCCCATGTGTATTATCAATATATAGCACATTTATCAAACATTATGGTCTGACCCTCAGGTTTTTGAGACGGCCTCTTTCTTTTTTAAGCGAATAACCATCTATTTGTTCTTAATTGTAATTGTATCAATTATGTTTATAGCAGTTAATAGGATGATAACCATAAACACCTTAAAAAAAGCCAAAGCATTGCTGGTTTTTATGGTAAAATATTTAAAAATCATCTGAAAATTGACAGAGGAGAACACAGAAATGGCAAAAAGTTTTATCAAGTCCGTTATTTACGAAAATGGAGTATTAAAAATATTAGATCAAACAAAACTTCCAACGGTAACGGAATTTTTAGAAATTCACGATATTAAAGAAACATGGGATGCGATTAAACAATTAAAGGTTCGAGGAGCACCGGCAATTGGGATCGCTGCTGCTTACGGCCTTTTGCTCGGAATCAAAAATTCCCCGGAAGAAAATTTTGAAGCATTTTACAAAGACTTTAAAGAAAAAGCAGATTATTTGGCAACATCAAGGCCAACCGCAGTCAATTTATTTTGGGCGCTAAAAAGAATGGATGAGCGGGCAAAATTGGAGAGCAGCCGTCCTGTACGAGAGATTAAACAGGCACTTGAAGAAGAGGCCCACTTAATCCGCCACGAAGATGAAGAAGTCTGCCGGTCCATTGGCGAACATGCCCTGACACTTTTTCAAGATGGAATGGGCGTGTTGACTCATTGCAACGCCGGCGGAATTGCAACCGCCAAGTATGGAACGGCACTTGCACCGATCTACCTTGCGAAGGAAAAAGGATGGAACATTAAAGTTTTTGCTGATGAGACCCGCCCGTTGTTGCAAGGGGCTCGCTTGACAACATGGGAACTCATACAGGCAGGAATTGATGTCACGCTCATCACTGACAGCATGGCAGCCCATGTGATGCAAAAAGGCTGGGTACAGGCAGTCATCGTCGGATGTGACAGGGTTGCGGCAAATGGAGATGTGGCAAATAAAATCGGGACTTATGGTGTTGCGCTGTTAGCAAAAGCACATAATATTCCTTTTTATGTAGCTGCACCAATTTCGACCATTGATATGGCGACCGCTACAGGAGCAGACATTCCGATTGAAGAGCGGGGGAAGGAAGAAATTACACATGGTTTTGGGAAGCAAACAGCACCTGATGGAGTAAAAGTATTTAATCCTGCCTTTGATGTAACACCTCATGAACTCATCACAGCCATAATAACAGAAAAAGGGATTATCAAAGGCAACTACAAAGAAGAACTGCCAAAGCTCTTTTCTTAAATTTTAAAATGCCTTGCCGCGGGTGGCGAGGCATTATTTATTTGACATATCGAGCTATTTACTTGGGTAAAATACATTTAGTGAAAAAAAGGACTTAAAGGAGGAGCAGCAGCCATGTTTAAGAAGGTATTTGCTGCGGTGGCCTTGTTCGCAATGCTGACTGTTGCAATCGTACAAGCAATGGAAAAAGAGGAGAAAGCAATACAAACAGAAAATTATTCGGGCTTGCAAGCAGGAGTGAAAGCACCTGACTTTGAAATAAAAACATTAAGCGGTGAAACTGTAAAATTATCACAATTTAAAGGCAAAAAAGTCATGTTGAATTTTTGGGCAACGTGGTGTCCTCCTTGTAAAGAGGAAATACCTGAGATGGAACAATTTTATCGAGAGAATAAAGATGATATTGTCATCCTGGCAGTGAATGTCGATCCGCAATATGATGTTCAACGGTTTGCAAATGAGATGGGTATGACTATTCCGATTCTATTGGATGAAGATGATTCAGTGAACAAGAGGTATCAAATCTTAACGATTCCAACTACTTATTTTATCGATGCAAAAGGAATAATTCGAAATAAATTCTTAGGTGTAATGACCATTGATAAAATGAAACAATTCACAGAAGTCTTATAAGAGAGCACAGGGAAATTTACAATAAAAAATCAACTTTTTTAGCACAGCAAATGGCTGTGTTTTTTTTGGTTATTTAAATTTACAAAAGATTCGAATAAATTTAGGGTTTTAATAATATTTATTAATTGTAACACTATAAATCAAATGAAAGGGAGTAAAAATGATGAATCGTTCTAAAGGCTTCTTAGTAGTGTCAAGTATTGCAGGTATTTTTATACTTGTGTATGGAACGTCTATTCTGCTGCGCCTTTTATTTGGACAATATTTCATGGACGGAGGTTTTTCTGACCTCAATTATTTATACCTTGCTCTTTTATGTTCTGCTCCGTTTGTTTTGTACTTATTATTTTTCGGCGGAAATTCTGAAAGAGCTTCTAAAGTCATTTCGAAAAGCGGACTTTTATTTTTCATCCTTTTTGTTCCAGTTAACTGCACTCTTGTTATAGAAGGAAAAGAAATAACACAGGAAGTATTAACAAGAATATTGACAGTATTACCAGTAACCGCATTATTATTAGTGTTTGTAAGTCATTTTTTAAAAGCTAGATGCCAAAAGATTGAAAACAAAGATTTTTAAAGCTTAGTTCCCGCTAAGCTTTTTTTTTTTTTGCTCTTTTTCTGGAACCTGATGCAAAAATAAAAAATATGAGAAGGGACTAAATTTTCAAAAAGTTGTAATAATTTAAATCGTTTATGGACATAATAATGGTTAAAATAATAGTAAAGGAAGGTGATCGTGATGAGAAAGCCAAGGAAACGTACATTTAAAGAGCTAGTCTCTGAAAATAAACAACAATTATTGAATGACCGAGATGCGTTAGAAAAAATTGAAGAACGGCTTGAACAAAAAATGCTTGGAAAAGCAGAATAATCACATCCTTTTCCATTTATGAATCCTTCTTTCAAGGTAAATACTTAAAAGGAGGAGGGATAAAATGAGTAATCCTAAAGGAAGCAGAAAGCATTTTGTACCTAACCATATTGGTACCCAGCCCCGTGGATTTGGAGGCAATAAAGGAAAGCAAATGCAGGACAAATCCGGCCAGCATGCACAAGTAATTCAGACGAAAGGTGAATAATACTTAATTTCATGCAATAGCCCCGCCAAAAGATACCCCCGGTTTGGCGGGTTTTTATTTTTGATAAAACACCGCTTTTTTCCTCGAAAATTTTTTTGTTTTTGAAACAAACTATAATGTGTAACATCCAGATTACTAAGGAGGAATTTTAATGGCAAATAACAAACCGAATCCAGATGACCGCAGTGATAACGTGGAAAAGCTTCAATCGATGATTTTCAATACAATTCAAAATATGGAAGAAGCAGAAGCTACATTGGAATTTTCAAATGAGCAAGAGCGGGCGCAAATTGAAGCAAAGAATGAACGCCGCCGTGAAAGTATAGAGGGAATGCGTGCTGAAATAAAAGATGAATATCGTGCCCAGAATAACAACAACCAATAACTTGATCATCTTCGACCTTGCCATTGGCAAGGTTATTTTTTTAGAGAACAAAACTAAATGTGATAAGATATACATAAATGAAAAGTAAATGAAATGGGGAATAGACATGCTGGTATCTACAACAGAATTTGATGTTCGTTATGCTGAAACCGATCAAATGGGTGTCGTCTATCATGCGAATTATTTGGTTTGGATGGAGATTGGCAGAACAAAATTGATCGAAGATCTTGGATTTAAATATGCAGACATGGAAAAGGAAGGCATCCTCGCACCTGTCATTGACATTCGGGCCTCTTATAAAAAGGCTGTCCGTTACGGTGAAAAAGCAACGGTGAAAACATGGATTGAAGAATACGATGGATTTCGCGTTTCGTATGGGTACGAAATTTTTAACGGCTCAGGAGAATTGGCTGCAACCGGTCTTTCAACGCATGTGTGTGTAAAAAAGGATTCTTTCCGTCCGATCGCAATCAAAAAAATGCTTCCTGACTGGCACAATGCATATGAAAAAGCGAAAAAAAAAAGATAAATTAAAACAAAGGGTGACTGGCGTTGGCATTTGGAATTACAAGAGAAGAGCTGCGCCGCTGGAAAGTCGAGATTGAAAGCGGAAAAATTGCGTTTTTAACACATTATTGGCTGGATGACCGTTTTCCTGGCTGCAAAACAGTGACGAAAGTAGGCTGCAACGATATTGAAAAATTAATAAAATGGGGAGAAAAATATGAGTTGAAACCAGAATGGATACATATTAGAAACGACGGCTACTCTCATTTCGATTTGCTTGGAGATAAACAAATGGAGATTCTCGAAAAAGAGGGGCTAAATGATCATATATGGTAAAACAAAAGGCTGGCTTAAAAGCAAAAGGATCAGAATCCTCCAATACAACACAATTCGAATAGGAGGGAGTCAGACCTCTAAGTCAGCCTTTCAATTTCATTATTATTTAGAAATATGAAATTCAGGTTCTCCGAGCTTAGAATTAAATTCGATCAGGAGATCATTCTCGTCAAAGTACCATAAATCTTTTTCTTCTATATAAAAAGTGATTCCATCTTTTTTTGTTTCAGCACCAATGTCAATCGGTTCCTCGTTTGACACGCCTAAAGAAAAACCTTGCTGAACAGTGCTGCACCCGCCATATCGGGCAAAAAACCTAACAAAATCACCTTCTTTTAAGAACATTTCATCCTTGTACCATGCAGCTGCTTCATCACTGATTTGAATCTTCAACATGATCATCCTTTCTGTGGCAACTACTATTATTATAAAAGATAAAAAGAAGTGACGCGAAAAAACTGAACAGTTTTTTTAAAATCGTCAAAAAGATGTATTATTGGAAAAGTAAACGATTATTTTAATTTTATATACAATGTCCTAAGAAAAATAAGCAGCTCCGTCTTGTTAACGGAGCCATTGGGTCATATGGTTCATTATTTCTTTGTATTTTGCTGGTCCAATTGTTTGCAGTGGAACAATATGATAATTTCTTCGATGTGTACTTTTGACAAAGGTAGGGATAAATTGAGGATTGGACAATTCTATTTTTGTTCCTGAAGGACTGACATATTTTGTTATATCAATAGAAGCAATCCCCCCGATATCCTTATAATCCCATATTTGTCCTGATAAAAAATTCCCAAGAGAATAGACAACAAACGTCTTCCGCCCGTCCTTTGCCTGAATCCAATCCATCGGCTCCAGTACATGAGGGTGATGTCCAAAGATGATATCGGCTCCTTCATTAGAAAGAAACTGTGCGAGCCGCTTTTGTTTATCACTTGGCAAGCGCTGATACTCATTTCCCCAGTGGATGCTTATAACGACAATATCTGCTTTCTGTTTCGCCCTCTGAATATCGTTTTTCATTTTTTGCCCGTCAATCAAATTAACTAGATATTTTTTACCGGACGGAATCGGGATGCCATTTGTTCCAAATGTATAAGCCAGATAAGCGACCCGAATGCCGTTTGCATTTAAAATACGCAAAGTTTGCTGATCCGCCTGGTCTTTAAAACTTCCTACATACGGAAGGCCTTTTTTGTGATAGTAATTAATCGCAGCAAGAATACCTTTTTCTCCTTTATCTAATGAATGGTTATTTGCAGTGGATACAATATCTACACCTGCATCAATGAATGCATCTCCAACTTCTTGAGGACTGTTAAACATCGGATAACTAGAAAGACCGAGTTCAGTTCCTCCCAACACTGTTTCTTGGTTTGCAAGGAGAAGATCGGGCTTTAAAAGAAGGGGTTTAACTTGTTTTAACATAGGCTTAAAATCATAACCGTTTTGCGTTTTTGCATCTTCATATAGCCAATCATGAATCAAAATATCGCCTATCGCTGCAAGTGTGGCTTTTTCAACTAGTTTTTTTTCAACGGGGACGCTTGTTCTTGCTGCATGCATTTTTGCAACATATTGTACGTTATTTGCTTTTGCTTTTTCTTCAAAATGCATATTGATAAGAAGTAAAATCGAAGAAAGCAGGAGGAAAGCACATAACATGCACCCATAAACAAGAAATTTTTTCTTTTTCATAGCAAAATCTCCTTATTCTAGCAATCTATCAAACTCAATATTATTTATATTCAATATAATCAAAAAATAAAAAAAGACAATACTTTACTTTATTAGACGGATTGTTACAAAGAATACAGCATTAGGTAAATCAATAGAAATGTATAGGGGATGAGGTTATATAAGTTCTGTATTTATCGAAGTTGTATGTTAAAACTTGAAGTCTAATATGCTGAGGATTATTCTCAAAAAGTATCGATTATTCTATCCTTATCAATGGTATGTTATATAATGATGTTAAAACTGATAAAAGTACTTGAGGTGATATCATGTTTAAAATGACAGGATCTGCACATAAGGTTCTTTCAGAAGTCATTCAACAAGAAAAACAGCACGAACAAGAAGAACTTTATGTCAGGCTTACAATGGGCATTGGCTGAGGAGGGCCTCAGCTGAAGCTGTCTCTGGAAGAGCAGCCGTTGACAAATGACCAAATATATGAGTTTGATGATATTAAAATCCTCATTCATAGCAAGGATTTCGTCTATTTTGACCATACGAAGCTTGATTACGTAAAAGATGTATTCGGAAATGGGCGTTTTCAATTGATCAGGGTTGGCTCATAAACCTCGAAAAGTGGATCATAAAACCTTCGGAAAGAGGAAGATTTGTATTTGTATAAGAAATTTTTCCTGACTATAAAAAAGCGGTTGCCAAAAAAACGGCAATCGCTTTTGTTACTGTTTTCGTTCCGGCTTCCATGAAAAAATTATTACAGGTGTTTTCTCTTTTCAGGGAGACAAAGTAATGAAACGCAATAAATAACTACTTATGTTGATGAGGTGATAAAGATGTATCTCGTTACAGCCGAAGAAATGTATGAAATCGACCGATGCACGACTGAACAAATCGGGATCAGCGCCGATTCATTGATGGAAAACGCTGGACAGGCACTGTTTCATGTGCTGCAAAAACGCATTCCCCGTTCAGCGCGTGTAGCGGTGCTAGCTGGGAAAGGCAACAACGGCGGCGACGGATTGGTTATCGCAAGGATGTTTAAAAGCTATGGCTATGATGTGGATGTATGGCTCGTTCCTCCAAAAGAAAAGGTGAAAGGGGCGGCGAAAACGGCACTTGAGGTGTATGAGCGTTCCGGTTATGACTGGAAACCATATGCGGGAAATGAACAAGTTTTTGCCTCACATATTTTACAATACGATGTCATCATTGACGCCTTGCTTGGTATTGGAATTAAAGGGGAGGTACGGTCGCCGTATAAAGAAATCATTCAGCTTGTCAACCGATCTCGCGCATTTGTCTATGCGATCGATCTTCCGAGCGGAACGGCGGCGGACGGAGGAGAGGTCGAAACCGCTGTTTGCGCCGATGTCACGATTACGATTCAATGTCCGAAACTAGGGGCGTATACGTTTCCGGCAGCAGACTTTTACGGCGAACTGCTTATTGTCGATATCGGTATTCCGCCGCTTGCTGTTAAGAGGAATGCCGCATCCCGTTTTGTATGGAAAGAGGACGATGTTGTTCGGACGCTGCCAAAACGGAAACGGTCATCCCATAAAGGAACGTACGGAAAACTCTTAGTGATTGGCGGTTCGCGGAAGATGACAGGAGCGGTAACATTTACGGCCAAAGCGGCGCTGCGAAGCGGAGCGGGATTGTTAACGATGGCGGTGCCGGATGACATTTATTCTGTTGTAGCTAACCGTATTCCAGAAGCCATGTACTATCCATGTCCGGCGCGGGACGGGGCGTTTTCCGGCGCCATAGATTTGTCGGCGCTCGATATCGATGCGATCGCGATTGGCCCGGGAATGGGAAGAACGGATGGCACACGGCAGCTTGTCCGTACTATATTGCAGCATCCAGTTCCGCTAGTTATTGATGCTGATGCGCTCTTTTTCTGGGACGAATACGACGCGCTGATCGGTGAACGAAAAGCGGCAACAGTGGTCACCCCGCATTCCGGAGAAATGGCGCGTATGCTTCATATGTCGGTTCGCGATGTCGAACAAGATCGGTTTGGCTTAGCAAAGAAATTGGCGACAGCATACGGCATCTATGTCGTTTTAAAAGGACCGTATACGATTGTCACTGCGCCAGACGGTTCACAATATGTCAATACAACCGGAAATCCAGCGTTGGCGAAAGGGGGAAGCGGAGATGTGCTGACGGGAATGATTACTGCATTTTTAATGCAGCACGATTCGGCTCAAGCCGCAATCAGCAATGCCGTCTGGGTGCATGGCAAAGCTGCGGATTGGCTTGTCTCGCGCGGCCATTCTCAATGGGACGTACTTGCCAGCGATATGATCGAAGCAATTCCGGCAGTGCTTTCTTTTGTGCAAGAAAAACAGTAATCTTCATGAGCTAGTCAAAAGGGTTATAACAGTGTTTCCTTTACATATGAAAAAATAAAAGAAAAAATCGCGAAAATAAAAGCCCTAACTCTTTCGAGGAGTTAGGGATATTTTTATTACTTTAATTTTGCAGCAAGTACGAACCATCATAGAGGTGGTTAATGTATTGATAAAATTGGGAAACTATGATAAATTAATATAGTAATACATTTTTATATTTATAAAAAATAATAACCCTATTATAACTATATAATATAAATCCCCCTTTTGTCAACCCCTATTTTCATTTTTTTAAAGGAGTGCTTGATATGAGTACAGAACTTCGGCAGGAGAAAGAACGATTGGACAGCATAATGGAGATAATCACGGAGCAAATCGGCATGCTGGAAAACGAAACCTCTCGGCATCGGAAAGAAGTTGTTGATATCCGCAAACACTTTTGGGATGACGTCAAGGTTAATATAGATACTTTCGATGATTTTCTTGAGACGATCATCAGCTTAAGACAACAGGCTCAGCATCTGTCCGTAAGCCAGAGCACCCACAGACAAGCATTCAAGAGGTTGTCTACGCTGCGCCGCATGCAGGAGGTGCCCTATTTCGGACGAATCGATTTCACTGAAGAAAGGACTTCAACTGCTGAACGAATCTATATAGGCATCTCCACTCTCACGGATACAAGCGGAGAGAACATCCTTATCTACGACTGGCGGGCGCCGATCTCTAGTATCTACTACGATTACCCTCCCGGTCCGGCCGAATATGCTACGCCCGAAGGCGTAATCCGTGGCATGCTGGAGAAAAAGTGGCAATATATCATCCGCGGCGGCGTTATCAAATCGATGTTCGATACCAGTCTCACCATTGGAGACGAGATTTTACAGCAGGTCCTTGGCAAAGTCACAGACAAACATATGCAAAGCATAGTGGCCACCATTCAACGGGAACAAAACCGGATCATCCGGCACGATCGCGGGCGGCTGCTCGTTGTTCAAGGCCCTGCTGGCAGCGGCAAGACATCGGCCGCCCTGCAGCGGATCGCTTACTTGCTCTACAAGTATCGGGATAGGCTGAAAGCCGATCAAATCATTCTATTTTCACCTAATTCGATGTTTAACAGCTACGTATCCAATGTGTTGCCAGAACTTGGCGAAGAGAATATGCTGCAGGTCACATTCCAGGAATACTTGGATCATCGGCTGAGCAAAGAATTTCAAGTCGAGGGTCCATACGAGCAATTGGAATATGTGTTGACTGCAACGGATGACCCTTCATACCGGACTAGGACTGCGAGCATCCGACTCAAGGCATCGAACCGTTTTTTCGAGACGATCAAAACATACTGGAAGTCGCTGGAATTATCCGGCGTGCTATTCAAAGATATTATATTCAGAGGAAAACCGATCGTCACTGCCAAACAAATCGCAGAAAGGTTTTATAGCAGCGACACTTCGCTCCGATTTCACAACAGACTTGAGAAGTTGACGGATTGGCTAAACAAGCAAATAGATGAAGCTGAGAAGCTTGAACGGACCAAGCCATGGGTACAGGAAAAAATCGAGCTGCTTAGCAACGAGGATTACCATAAGGCTTATACCCACTTACGGAAAAAACGCAGCTTTAAAGGAGAAACGTTAGACAATTATGAGAACGAGATCGAAGCGTTAGGCCAATTGATCGTTCGCCAAAAGTTGAAGCCGTTGCGCAAACAGATCCGAAAGCTTCGTTTCATCGACATTAAGGGAATATACAAGCAACTTTTCGCCGATCCAACGCGGATCAAACTGTGGATGGAGGGGGAAACACCCGAGGAGTGGGAGGATATTTGCCTATTGACTGTGAAAATGCTTGACGAAGGCAAACTGTTTTACGAAGATGCAACTCCGTTTTTATTTTTGAAAGAGCTGATTCTAGGCTTTCAGACGAACGTCTCGATCAAACATGTGCTTGTAGACGAAGCGCAAGATTATTCTCCGTTTCAATTCGAGTTTTTGAAGCGTTTGTTTCCTTCGGCAAGGATGACCGTGCTCGGCGACTTTAACCAGGCGATATTCGCCCATGCCAGTGAAACGGTCGATTTCCACACGCTTACCGGTTTATACGGGCCGGATGAAACGGATGTGATAACCTTGACCCGCAGCTACAGATCCACAAGACCGATCGTCGAATTTACGCGCGGACTCGTGCCCGGCGGCGAACGAATTGCCGCTTTTGAACGCGACGGCGATAGGCCTGTGCTGACGATAGTGTCTGATCACTCCGAACTGCATCACTGCATTGCTTCAAAAGTCGCAGAATTGCGGAATCGGGGGTATAATACGATTGCGATTATATGCAAATCCGCTGCGGAAAGCATCGCCGCATTCGACGCACTGAGCAGCGTTGAAGAAATTAAGCTCGTGAAAAGCGGCTCGATCGAATATGAACAAGGCGTTGTCGTTATACCGGCGTATTTGGCCAAAGGCATCGAATTCGACGCCGTCATCATTTATGACGCATCGGCGCATGTATACGGCGATGAAAGCTTGCACAGATTGTTCTACACCGCTTGCACTCGGGCTATGCATCACTTGCATCTTTACAGTGTAGGCGAACCGAGCCTCTTTTTGCGCAACGTTGCGCCGGGGAGTTTACTTCTGAGCCCGAGTTAACACGGGACTGGTCGGGAGTCTTAAATGCACACAGTAATTAGAAATAGAAATGGGGTTTTGCAATTTGAATAATCCAAAATTAACTGGCCATTCTATCAGAAACTTAAACGGAGGAATTAAAGTGGATAAAGAGCAATCAGGAGTCAACAGAAAGCTAGTCCTTTTGGGACTTATACTTGGAATGTTTTTCAGCGCTCTGGAGCAAACCGTTGTGGGAACTGCCATGCCGACCATCGTCAGCGAGTTGAACGGATTTTCGATTTTCGCATGGGTAACGACGGCTTACCTTATTACATCTACCACGGTGGTACCGATCGTCGGCAAGCTATCCGACATGTTCGGCAGAAGGGTTCTATACTTATTGGGAATTCTGATCTTCGTATTGGGCTCGGGGCTGTGCGCTACTGCCACTACTATGCAGCAACTGGTGCTATACCGCGGCCTGCAAGGCCTGGGAGGCGGCATGATCATGCCTTTGTCCCAGACGATCATAGGGGATATCTTCTCGGCGGAGCAACGGGCCAAATGGCAGGGCGTATTCGGAGGCCTGTTCGCCTTAAGTTCCATCGTTGGACCGTTTATCGGTGGCTTCCTTGTGGATCACGTCAGCTGGCACTGGATTTTCTTAATTAACGTACCTTTTGGCTTGTTGTCCGGCATTCTGATTTTTGCTGGATTGAAGAGGGAAAAAGCGGCAGGCACCACCGATGCTCCAATCGACTACTTGGGTATTGCCGTATTTGTTCCGGCACTGGTTCTGCTGCTGATTGGACTAACTTTCGGGGGAGATAAATTTGCATGGGATTCTGCCGCCAGCTACAGTATTTTCGGTTCATCCGCCGTTTTGTACATTCTGTTCGGCTTGGTGGAACGCCGGGCCAAAGAACCGATTCTCGATCTTAAGCTGTTCCAAAACCGCGTATTCGCCGTTTCGAACGTTCTGGGTTTCCTGCTGGGTCTGGGCATGTTCGGCGCAATCATGTTCGTTCCGATGTTCATGCAGGCCATCATGGGAGTATCGCCGACGAAAGCTGGCTCTACGATGACTCCTATGATGATCTCCCTGATCGCCGCAAGCATAATCGGTTCTCAGATCCTTCTGCGCACCCGGTATCGGAATGTGCTGGTTGCGGGGATGCTGATTACTTCGCTGGGATTTTATCTGATGAGCACCATGGGTGTGGACACTTCCTTGTTTATCACTTACCTTTATATGATCATTCTCGGAATCGGCATGGGTCTCGTCATGCCAACATTGACTATTGTGGTTCAGGAAGCCTTCCCGAAAAGCCAGCTCGGCACCGTAACCTCGGCCGCCGCCTTCTTCCGGTCCATCGGGGGTACCATTGGGGTCACGCTGTTTAACGTGGTGATGAACCACAGCATTAATGACAATATGAAGCAGGTGCTCTCAGATCCGGATGTCGCTTCCAACCAGGCTGTCCACTTGGTATTGGCAAAGCTTGCGGAGAACACCGACAGTCTATTCGGCGTGATGATCGCCCCAAGAGCACTGAAGATGCCGGAGGAGCTTACCAAACAGATCGTCGGTTACGTGAAGCACGCTTGGACCGATTCCTTCAGCTTCGTCTTCATTGTCGGATTGAGCATTATCGCTCTCGGCGTCCTGACAGCTTCCTTTGTCGGCGGCGGTCGAATTCAGCGGGATAAGGAGAAGAAAGAGGTCTATGCTGCTACAAAATAAAGGTTGAGCAACATGATATAAGACGGAATAGAAAAACAGCTTTGATTGATTTTTTTAGAGGTCTTATTACTCAAACGGGCGCATTCCTGTAGGAACGCGCCTTTTTTACTTTTGGGCTATTTTATGGAATAAGGATTATTGAGCCAAGCGAGGTATAAAGTTTAAGAGACATCATTTGATTTGAAAGCCCAGTCATTATTTATTATTTAAACAATTGATGTTAATTTAGCCTTCTGAACTACTGGCAAAACGACTTTAATGATCGTTCCTGTATTTACGATGCTGGAGATTTCGATTTGTCCCCCGTTATCTTCAATAATTTTTTTACATAAGGGCATTCCAATTCCGGTTCCATTTTCTTTTGTTGAGTAAAAAGGAAGAAACAAGCTTTCCAGTGTTTCCTTGCTCATTCCGCATCCATTATCTTCGATAAAAATAACTGCATGGTCCTCACGTACTTTTGTTGCAATATGAATGCATCCTTGCACGCCATCTTTTCGGTCACTGAGTGCTTCGATCGCATTGTTCAAGATATTTGTTAAAATGTGTTTTAATTGCTTATCCTCCAATTGCAGAACAGTATCATGATCATCATAGTCAACTGTAATATTAATATTTCTTAAGATAGCTTCACTCTTATATAAAATGACTACATCCCTAATAATCTTATTTAAATGAGCAGGCTGTTTCATTCGATCGTTTGGTTTTGCATTATTTAAAAATTCAAAAATAATTTCATTTGTCCGATTAATTTCCTCAAGGGCAACATCGGCGTAATATTCCTTGCCTATTTCCGATAAATATGGTTTTAGCAGCTGGATAAATCCTTTTACAGCTGTAAGCGGATTCCTTATTTCATGCACGATCCCGGCAGCCAGCTTACCAATTGACGCGAAATAATCGTTATTTGGAAGAACTTCTGTTATTACTTGAATATTCATTTCATTGTCTTGTTTTTGGCATAAAGGGTCAACTTGCAATCGTTCGTCTGAGTCAATTTCATTAGGAAAGCAAAATAGATGCAATTCTTCGTCTGATGGTAATTTATATAGGCGTACTGAACATGCTTTCAAATTTTTCTTTAGCATACATATGTTTAAATGAGGAGAGTCATTGATGTCAGATAAGAAATCTTTTAATTTCTTTCGTGAAGATTCGACAGCAAGGTTAAGAAAATTTTTCTTAAAAGAAAACTCTTCAATGGCTTTGTTTGATTGAAAAAGAATCTTGAAGTTTCGATCGATGACAAAATACGGAAAAGGCAAATTTTTCAACAGGTTAATATTTAATGTCATACCAAATCATCCTTGTCTCAAAATTCTGACTCTTGCAGTTAATGGCATGTTCATATTCACATCAATTACAAGAACCTGCTTCATTATATTTCGAGTTATTGCTAAATATGTCACTTTGGAAAGAAAATTAGAAAATAAAGTCTAGAATAAGATGGAAATAACACACTTTTTTATATATTTTAGCAATAAAAACCATTTTTTATCAATAATTATCGAAAAATATTTTTTAAAAATTCAAATAACTGTTTTGTGAATTTCAAAAAAGAAGAAAAGAAAAAAGGACTGCTTCAACAGTCCTATTATTACAACCATTTAACTTTTGGTTCGGTTTTGTTCATAATTCGCTTAATATTTGCCCGGTGGCGGTAAAAGACAAAAGAAGATAGAATCAACACAACGATGATGAGGGGAATGTCCCCGTCTATGAAAGAATAAATGATCGCTGTAACGGCTGCTAAGATAGAAGAAAGGGAAACGTACTTTGTAATAAATAAGCTGATGAAAAAAGCCGCTAAAACGATTAAAAACATAATTGGTGCATAATACAACAGCACCCCGCCGGATGTAGCAACCGCTTTGCCGCCTCTAAAGCCTGCAAATACAGGATACATATGGCCGATTACGGCAAAAACACCAGCTGCAAGTTCATGAAAATCTGAACCAAAGAAATGAGGCAAGGATGCTGCTAATGTGCCCTTTAAAATATCTGCAATGGTAACTGCAAGTCCCGCTTTAACCCCCAGAGTGCGAAATGTGTTAGTTCCCCCGAGGTTTCCGCTGCCATGCTCCCGAATATCGACTCCGTAAAATACCTTTCCAACAATTAATCCTGAAGGAATGGATCCGAGCAAATAAGCGAGAATAACAATGAGTCCATACACTGCCATGAAAACTTCTCCTTCAACATTGTCTGTAGTGTTTCTATTGTAACATGGACAAAGCTCTAGAAAAACATTTTATTATTGGGGCCAGTCCCGCTCTGTGTTATCGCTTTAATGCAACGAGGGCCCGTCCCAATGTATTTGCACAACATATGATTATCATTTTGGCATCTGATTCATACAGGAAAACCACTTCTATTTCTTTGTAATTTTCTTCAGGGGACAAATTACTTTAATACTCAAAAACTATGTAAGGTTATCTAACAAAATTATGGCATGTATTCCAGATTCGTGTAACAATACATATACATTTAATGTTATAAAATTTTACATAAAATGAAGGGGGATTTATGAAAAAAATAAGAAAGGGAAAATTAATCAAATCTGTTTTTGGAGGACACGAGACATTACGTGTAGCAGCAGTTCAGGCACCCCAAATCTTCAACAATTAAAAGTCTATTGAAGTAGCTTGTAGAAGAATTAAAGAAGCAGGGTTGTCTAACTTATTTTAAAAAAATTTTAATTAAGGAGGAGAACGAATGGCTGTTAAAAAACCAACGATTGAACAATTAAAAAAAATTGCAGAGGAGTTTAATCTTACTCTCACAACTGACGAACTATCTTCATATCAAAAATTAATGGAAGGTACACTTGAATCCTATAATCGTTTAAATCAGCTTGTAGAACCAAGTCTTCCAGTAAAATATCCACGTACTCCAGGGTATCGACCAAGTGTCGAAGAAAACCCATACAATGCCTGGTATTGGAAAACTAGCATAAAAGGAAATAGTAATGGGAAATTAGCGGGGAAAACAATTGTTCTAAAAGATAATATAAGTCTAGCAGGTGTTCCTATGATGAATGGTTCAGCTATTCTAGAAGGTTTTGTTCCTGACGAAGACGCTACCATTGTAACTAGAATACTTGATGCCGGTGGAGAAATTGTAGGCAAAGCCGTTTGCGAAGATTTGTGCCTATCTGGAGGCAGCCATACTTCTGCATCAGGACCCGTCTTAAATCCACACGACCCTACTAGATCATCAGGCGGTTCCTCTAGTGGATGTGCAGTATTAGTTGCAACAGGTGAAGTTGACATGGCAATAGGGGTGACCAAGGAGGATCTATTCGGATGCCTAGCTGTTGGTCCAGTGTATACGGTCTAAAACCTACCTACGGACTTGTTCCTTACACTGGGATTTTTCCAATTGAACAGACTTTAGATCACACTGGCCCTATTGCTAGAACTGTTGAGGATGTCGCTTTGTTGCTTGAAGTGATAGCTGGTGAAGATGGCTTAGATCCAAGACAGTCGGGTTTAAAGGCGAAGCCATACACTGAATCACTTGTTGGGAATGCAAAGGATATTAAAATTGGAATTGTAACGGAAGGCTTTGGCTGGGACGGGCTGTCCGAGGAGGATGTAGATCAATTAGTAAGAGAAGCCGCCTATTCTTTGGAAAATACCGGAGCAACCGTAGAAGAAGTATCTATTCCAATGCATCGGGATGGTATTCACATTTGGAATGGGATTGGTATAGAGGGTCTTACCTCCTTAATGGTTAAAGAAAATGGCATGGGAACGAATTGGAAGGGACACTATAGCACAAAACTTCTAGATGCCTATGGGAAAGCACGCAAAATAAGGGCAAATGAATATTCAGAAACAGTTAAAATGACAATTCTACTAGGACAATATATGCAGGATCAATATAACGGGAAATATTATGCTATCGCACAAAACCTAGCTCGAAAATTAAGACAAGCGTATGATAACGCACTAAAAACATATGACGTGCTGATTATGCCTACTATACCGATGAAGGCAACAAAAATTCCTTCTTCAAATGCTTCAAGGGAAGAAATTATTAAGAGAGCTTTAGAAATGATCTATAATACTGCACCATTCAATATCACAGGACACCCAGCAATGAACGTCCCGTGTGGAAAATCTGAGGGACTGCCTGTCGGGATGATGATCATTGGAAGACATGGTGAAGATGACACTGTTTTGCGTGTTGCTCACGCCTTTCAGTCCATACATGAACGTGTTGCAACAAATGCATAAATTGTACTACTAGGATGACAGGTATACCAAAAGTTCTTGTGTAAAGTGTTGAACCGATGGATGAGAGCATGGTCATCGGTATCGCTCTCAAATGGAAGATGCAACAAGAATTGTCTATAAAGATATGAAAAAGGTGGTGGAGAGAGAGTCTTGATTAGCAATAAGTAGTTCATAATACTTTTGAACACGTGGGTTTAAAACATATTGCATTGCGTTGTTCGCTAATAATTTGATAGCAAAGGAATCCTTCAGTTATTTCAGAGAGGGAACCCAAAAGTTAATTTACTTTCGGGTCAGCCTCTCTCTTTTTATGCAGATGAATTCTGTGTGTCACGTTTAAGAAAATTTTCTTTTACAAATGGAAGGATCCAATAATCGACACCAATCTTTGCAGCATTAAATCCAGCGATTAATATAAAAATTTCTAATAATAGCATTTGAGGATTGGTGCTGGTAGTACCTGAAAACATATAAGAAAAGTTCATGATTACTCCCATCAAAGTCGCAAATGTAGTAAACAAACCTAATATTAGAGCCAATCCAACCAGAAACTCGCCCCATGGGACCAAAATATTAAAGAATTCTACATTTGGAAGAGCTACTGTTTCAATAAAATGTCCCCACCAGCCCTGAACACCAGGGTGTTCTCCAGTTGTTTGGGATAATGCCCCTTTTAGAAAACCGGAAGCATCAAAATTTCCCTCTTTGATTTTTCCCAATCCGGCTTTCAACCAGGTCCATCCAAGGTAAACTCGAATAAGTGCCAACAGGTATTTCACATGCGGATTTACTTTTAAAAACTGAATAAACAAAATATACACCCCTTTTTATCAATAATGATTATCGTTATCAATTATAAAATTTAAGGAAATTACTTCAACGGTATTTTGAACTATTTTGTAAATTAGGCAATTTAAACTACAAAATAACAATCTGTTAGCATCAAAGCAAAGGAAAATAATTCATGATAGTATTCCTTTTCATATCCAGAAAGATTCATTAGGATATAAATAGGGAGGATTGAAATTGGCTAGAGTTGAATTTGATAAACAAAAAGTAGTTCCGAAGAAATGGATTTTGGCAGGATTATTGCTTTCATTCTTTCTGATTTTTTCTAGCATTCTACTATTCTTCTATCCTTTTGCTTCACCGTTCAAAAAAGAATATTTTACCGGAAAAAACCCGATTATTTTTGAAGGCAAACAGGAAGGGAATGCTTTGATTGAAAAAAATAGCATTTATATTCCGCTTTCCCTATTAAAAAAAATAAATGATTCGATTACGTTTGACGAAAAATCAAACTCAGTGATCATCACAACAGCTGATAAAGTCGTTCAAATGCCCTCTGAATCTTTGACGTATTTTATCAATCAAAAGCCTATCAAACTCAATATGTCTCCAATAAAAACGAATAAAGGAGAACTTTATTTGTCTCTTGATACTATTTTGCCTTATTTTCCTCTTCAATACCGGATTCTCAATGAAAGCGGGGCGATTTGGATCCAAAAGGATGGTGAAACAATAAAAAAAGGCACTATCACAAACGATGATGTGCAAACAGCAAACCTCCGCCTCAGAACGGCACCAAAACTCCTAAGCCCGTATACGGCTGAGACAAAATCCAATGAAACCGTCTTTATCGAACACGAAAAAAAAGACTTCTATTTTGTGAGGAAAATGACAGGGGAAGCAGGATATATCCGAAAAGACTTTGTTAAGAAAAAAGAAACCATCACAATCAAGGTAAAACGCGAACAAAAAAAAGCAGTTTTGCCAAAAATAAATGGTCCTGTTCAATTAACGTGGGAAGCTGTTTATAAAAAAAATCCTGACACAAAACGAATTCCACCCATGCCCGGCGTCAATGTCGTGTCCCCTACATGGTTTGAGCTAGCTTCCGAAACCGGATCAGTAAAGAATCTAGGCTCTCTTGACTACGTCAAGTGGGCAAAAAAACGAAAATATCAAGTATGGGGACTGTTCTCAAATGCATTCAATCCATATCTTACAAAGGCAGCATTTAAAGATTTTGAAACAAGGCAAACCATTATACGCCAACTTCTTCATTACAGTAAAATGTATCATTTAGACGGAATCAATCTTGATATTGAGAATGTAAATGAGGAAGACGGACCATTTGTAACACAGTTTGTGAGGGAAGCAGTCCCGTATTTTCATGAAGCAGGACTAATCGTTTCAATGGATATTACGTTTATCTCTACTGGAAACTGGTCTGCATTTTATGAAAGGGACAAACTAGCAGAACTAGTCGACTATTTGATCGTAATGGCATATGATGAGCACTGGGCAAATTCCCCTGTAGCAGGGAGTGTTGCAAGCCTTCCGTGGGTAGAGAATAATCTGAAAAAGTTATTGGAGGAAGTTCCAAATGAAAAGCTCATCCTTGGAGTGCCTTTATTTACAAGACTCTGGAAAGAACAGCATCTTGAAAACGGTACGACAAAACTTACCTCCAAAGCATTATCAATGGATAAAGTGAAAGAATGGCTTAAAGCGAATAAAGTGAAGCCAAAATATGATCCAACGACAGGTCAAAATTATGCTGAATATTATTCAGAAAAAGAAAAAGCGACGTATAAAATTTGGCTTGAAGATGAGCTTTCCTTAAAAAAGCGATCGGAATTAGCAAAAAAATATAAATTGGCCGGAGTAGCGAGCTGGTCCAGATATTATGCTGATGACAAAGCATGGGCAGCATTAAATATTCATAAGCAGTCCAATGTTGTGAAAAAATGACCTTTTAAAACTTAAATTTTATCAAGAGGCTGTCTCAAAAGCTTAAGGGTCAGACCCCATAACACAATATATAGGACATAATGTCGGATAAATGTGCTATATATTGATAAATACACATGGGGTCAGACCCTTATGAGACAGCCTCTTTTATTTTATTTAAAAATTGTCTATCATTTTGGGGAGAGAAAGATTTCTCTTATGTCTCTGTGTTAGCACATCTTTTAAAAAGTTGCTTTAAAGCATTATTTTAGATGAAATAATGAAAGTTGGTTAGAATAGAATAGTAAATGTAAACGCCTTCCTTTTTTAAGGAAGCTTAAGTAAAGGAGTCATTATTATGCCGATAGAAAATCCTAGCAGAGAAGAAATAAGGGATATATTGAAAAAAGCAAAACGAATAGCAGTAGTGGGGTTAAGCGATAATCCTGAACGAACATCTTATATGGTTGCAAATGCGATGAAAAATGCTGGATATGAAATCATACCGGTCAATCCGAATGTAGATGAGGTTTTCGGTATAAAAGCAGCATCTTCCCTTAAAGACATCGAGGGGCATGTTGATATTGTAAACGTTTTTCGGCGTCCTAGATATTTGCCGGAAATTGCTAAGGAATTTATTGAAATTGACGCAGATGTGTTCTGGGCACAGTTAGGCGTGGTAAATGAAGAGGCCTATGAGTTTTTGAAAGAAAAGGGATATACTGTTATTATGGATCGCTGCATCAAAGTAGAGCATGCACTGACAAAATAATCACGAAAGTAAAGAAAGCATGAGGCTTAACTCATGCTTTTTTGCATCGAAGCTGAGGGAGGCGCCACCGCGTTTCCAAAGATTGATTTGCCAAATTGAAATAAAACGATACAATAAAGCATGGACGTTTCGGGAATATATGATAAAATACAATAAGAACACACGTTCCTATAATAAATATTTTCATGAATGAAAAGGAAAATGTGATTGTGAAACCGAATACATTTTCAGATACTCGATAACTGAGATTCATTGAAATGTGTTTGCAAGAAGTGAAAGGGGTATGTTCGTGGCAAGAAATCAGCAAGCTTTTGATTACAACGATGATGCCATACAAGTACTGGAAGGCTTAGAGGCTGTTCGAAAAAGACCGGGTATGTATATTGGAAGCACAGATGCCCGCGGTCTTCATCACTTAGTATATGAAATCGTGGATAATGCAGTCGATGAAGCTCTTGCCGGTTATGGCGATCATATCATCGTGAAAATACATAAAGATAACTCGATCAGTGTTGTTGATAAGGGGAGGGGAATGCCAACCGGAATGCATAAACTAGGCAAGCCTACCCCTGAAGTGATATTAACTGTTCTTCATGCGGGAGGTAAATTTGGACAAGGCGGATACAAGACAAGCGGCGGGCTGCACGGTGTCGGTGCATCTGTTGTAAATGCCCTGTCTGAATGGCTTGAAGTGACGATAAAAAGAGACGGTTTTGTCTACAGACAGAGATTTGAAAATGGCGGTAAACCTGTAACCACATTAGAGAAAATCGGCAAAACAAACCAAACGGGAACGACCATCCACTTTAAGCCGGATCCTAATGTTTTTTCTACGACAACATTTAACTATGAAACCTTATGTGAACGATTGCGCGAATCTGCATTTTTATTGAAGGGTTTAAAAATTGAAATTATCGATGAACGCAATGATTTTCATGATGTGTTCCACTATGAGACCGGGATCAGGGCTTTTGTTGAATATTTGAACGAAGAAAAAGATGTCCTTCATCCAGTTGTCAGCTTTGAAGGGGAACAAAATGGAATTGAAGTAGAATTTGCATTTCAATTTAATGACGGCTTCTCTGAGAATGTGCTTTCGTTTGTTAACAATGTCCGTACAAAAGATGGCGGAACCCATGAAGCAGGTTCCAAGACTGCCATGACGCGTGCTTTCAATGATTATGCTCGCAAGGTTGGTTTGTTAAAAGAAAAAGACAAAAACCTTGATGGAGCGGATATTCGCGAGGGATTGTCAGCCATCATTTCCGTTCGAATACCGGAGAATCTTTTGCAGTTTGAAGGGCAAACAAAAGGAAAGCTAGGGACAAGTGAAGCACGCTCAGCTGTTGATGCAGTTGTTTCCGAACATCTTTCCTACTTTCTTGAAGAAAATCCGGATATCAGTTCTTTGTTAATTAAAAAGGCAATCAAAGCTTATCAAGCGAGAGAGGCTGCAAGAAAAGCAAGAGAAGAAGCACGGAGCGGCAAAAAACGCAAGCGCTCTGAAGCAATGCTTTCCGGTAAACTAACCCCGGCGCAATCAAGAAATCCGCAAAAAAATGAATTGTATCTTGTTGAGGGCGATTCCGCAGGAGGATCTGCCAAGCAGGGGAGGGACCGTCGTTTTCAGGCAGTCCTGCCTCTAAGGGGAAAGGTTATTAATACAGAAAAAGCAAAGCTTCAAGATATCTTCAAAAATGAAGAAATCAACACCATTATTCATGCAATTGGAGCAGGTGTAGGTGCCGATTTTAATCTTGGGGATGTTAATTATGATAAAATCGTGATCATGACTGATGCTGATACAGATGGTGCCCATATTCAAGTATTGCTCCTTACTTTCTTTTACCGGTACATGAAGCCGCTCGTTGAAGCCGGCAAAGTGTTTATCGCTCTCCCGCCATTATATAAAGTCAGCAAGGGAACCGGAAAAAAAGAAGTGATTGAATATGCATGGAGTGATGAAGAACTCAAAGATGCGATCAAAAAAGTCGGGAAGGGCTATATGATTCAACGCTATAAAGGTTTAGGAGAAATGAATGCCGACCAGCTGTGGGAAACAACTATGAATCCGGAAACACGCACGCTTATTCGAGTCCGGATTGATGATGCTGCGCGCGCAGAACGCCGGGTAACGACCTTGATGGGCGATAAAGTTGAACCACGGCGCAAATGGATAGAAAACAATGTGGCTTTTGGCCTTGAAGATGATGAGAATATTTTAGAAAACGAAAATATTTCGGTGGCAGAGGAGGTTGCTGATTAATGTCAACGGTTGAAAAATTTCGTGACTTGCCACTTGAAGATGTGCTTGGCGACCGATTCGGGCGATACAGCAAATATATTATTCAAGAACGTGCCCTTCCGGATGCGAGAGATGGTTTAAAACCTGTACAACGGCGTATTCTGTATGCGATGCATGTTGATGGAAATACGCATGAGAAAGGATTTCGAAAATCAGCCAAGACTGTCGGAAATGTAATCGGCAATTATCATCCGCATGGTGATACATCTGTTTATGATGCAATGGTCCGCATGAGCCAGGAGTGGAAGCTTCGGAATCTCTTGATAGAAATGCATGGAAATAATGGAAGTATTGACGGCGATCCGCCGGCTGCCATGCGTTATACAGAGGCAAGGCTGTCAGCCATTGCAGCTGAACTTTTAAGAGATATTGACAAACAAACGGTTGATTTTATCCCTAATTTTGATGACACGTCAAAAGAACCGACCGTTCTTCCGGCGATGTTTCCGAATCTACTCGTAAATGGCTCTACAGGAATTTCTGCCGGTTATGCAACGGATATTCCGCCTCACCATCTTGATGAAGTGATTGACGGGGTTATTATGAGAATGGAAAATCCTGATTGTACCGTCCAGGATTTAATGACGGTCATTAAAGGTCCTGATTTTCCAACAGGTGGAATTATTCAAGGCGTTGAAGGAATTCAAAAGGCGTACGAAACTGGGAAAGGGAAGATCATTGTCCGCGGCAAAGCGGAAATTGAAAATATCCGCGGTGGAAGACAGCAAATTGTGATTACCGAAATTCCTTATGATGTAAATAAAGCCAATCTTGTTAAAAAGATCGATGAATTCCGCATGGACCGAAAAGTCGAAGGAATAGCAGAAGTACGGGACGAAACGGATCGGACAGGCTTGCGGATTGTGATTGAACTGAAAAAAGATGCTGATGCAGAAGGTGTTTTGAATTACCTTTATAAAAACAGTGATTTACAAATTCCATATAATTTCAACATGGTCGCCATACATAAAAAAAGACCGAAGCTTATGGGACTTCGAGAGCTTCTTGATGCTTATATTGAGCACCAAAAAGAAGTCGTTACGCGTAGATCAAAATATGATTTGCAAAAAGCAAAGGAACGGCAGCACATTGTAGAAGGCTTAATGAAGGCATTATCCATCCTTGATGAGGTAATCGCTGTCATTCGCGCTTCAAAAGATAAACGAGATGCCAAAGATAACTTAATGGCAAAATTTGAATTTACCGAGCCTCAGGCTGAAGCGATCGTTTCCTTACAGCTATACCGTTTGACAAATACGGATATTACTGCATTGAGAAACGAAGCGGAAGAATTGGCAAAGAAAATTGCAGAGTTAACAGCGATCCTAGAAAGTGATAAAAAACTTTCTTCTGTTATAAAAAAAGAATTAAAAGAAGTTAAAAAACGCTTCAAAGATGAACGCCGCACAAAAATTGAGGAAAAAATTGAAGAAATTAAGATTAATTTAGATGTCCTTGTTGCAAATGAGGATGTTATCGTAACTGTAACGAAGGAAGGCTATGTCAAACGTACAAGCCAGCGTTCCTATGCTGCGTCTAATGGCCAGGACTTGGCGATGAAAGATTCAGACCGCCTTCTTGCCCAGTTTTATATGAATACAACAGACGTTCTGCTCATGTTTACGAATAAAGGCAATTATTTGTATTGTCCGGTTCATGAGCTTCCAGATATTCGCTGGAAAGACCTTGGGCAGCATATTGCAAATCTCATCCAAATTGATCGGGATGAAGAAATTATCCGGGCAATACCTATTAAAGATTTTGAAATGGATTCTTATTTGTTATTTATAACGAAAAATGGGATGGTAAAGAAAACAGAATTAAAGCATTACAAAGCCCAGCGTTATTCAAGACCGCTGGTTGCAATCAATCTGAAAGAGGATGACAATGTCATTGATGTTCATTTAACAGATGGCAATAAAGAAATTTTCTTAGCTACCCATTTCGGTTACGCGGTGCGTTTTCATGAAGAAGAAGTCAATATCGTCGGAGCACGGGCAGCTGGAGTAAAAGGAATCAATTTAAAAGAAAGCGATTTCGTAGCAGCCGGAAAAATCATTGAACAGCCATTAGAGGAAGCAGTCGTGATTGCAACTCAACGAGGCGCAATTAAGAAAATGAAATTGACCGAATTTGAACCTGGATCACGCGCAAAACGAGGAGTAGTTATGCTCCGTGAATTAAAATCAAACCCTCACCGAGTGATCGGTGCAGAAGTCGTTACAAATGATGACAATGTTATCGTGCAAACGGAAAAAGGTCATCTTGAAAACATCAATATTTCAACTTTACGCGACAGTGACCGTTATTCAAATGGATCATTCCTGTTTGATGTGACGGAAACCGGAAATGCAAAAGTTCTTTGGAAACCCAAGCCAATGGTGATTCAGGAAGAAACTCCTGAAAAAAATACAGAATAATTTTTCCATATTGAAATAACAATGGGACCTACTTATAAGGGTTCGACTCCCCCAGCAATAACAATTAGTTTTATTAGTATTGTGTTGGGAGGGGTCTGACCCGTTTTTATTTTTGCAATCATAAAATTTGCGTTTATTCCTGCATTTTTTTGCCAAAAAGGGGGCACGATAACCTTATATTTGTGAAAGGGGTTATCAAAATGAAAAAAGAATTATTGTTTACATTTGCTGCTTTCTTTTTTATTTCTCTTTCAGCCATTACGGGTGCCTATGCAGTCGGTCAATCAAATAAGAGTATAACTGTTTTACAAAATAAGGTGGATGTGACTGGCGACGGCAAGAAAGACAAGGTTTCAATCATTGGCATTCCATTTGAAGAGGGGGCAAATTTTTTAAAGGAAATTTTTTTGAAAATCGATGCTTCGAATGGAAAGAAATATAAAGTGAAATTGGAAGGCGGTTACGAACCGCATATTAAATATGAAGATTTAAACCATGATAAAGTGAAAGATCTGTTTATATCAATCTCAACGGGCGGAAGCGGCGGTTTATCAAATTATTATTTGTATACTCTAAAAGATTTTCACTTAACGAACTTAACTGTTCCTGAACCTTTAGTCATGACAACCCAGTTTGAGGAAAATTATAAGGCATCTTTAGTTATTGATGAGACTGGCCAAAAGTATAATTTTGACCTCAAAGACAGGAAAGCTGATTATGATAGGCTTGGATTATATGAAAACGGAAGACTTAATGAACCAACAGAATTGATGGTTTTGCCATATGGTACGTTTAAGCCGGTTATTGTGAAAGATAATCAATATGGATTGGTTGGTGTCCAAAGGGTCAGCGGGGCTTATCATGCAGATGGAATCGCATTTGTGGAATCGACTTGGTTTTACGAAAACGGAAAATGGAACTTACTTCATGCAAAAGTATACCGCCATTAACGGGCAGTAATTCCCCCATTTATTGTGTAAAAGAATGGAAGAAGCCAAAGTGGGGGATAACTGCTGTTTGGTTCATCATACCATATGTGGGGGATATCAAGTATTCCCGCGGTGCAACATAGTACAATACTTCCGAATATAGGAGTAATACGGATTCGAATTGGATTCCAGAAGGCGGATAAAATGTAAGAAAATAATTATCATAATAATATTATGTTAACTTGAAGGGAAAGGGATGTATAATTAGTAAAGCAAAGAAAAGGTATGACAGATAAAATTTACGAAATGAACTGTATTACTAAATGAATTGGCTATTTCAGTAAGGATAAGAAAAAATCTCAAATCGGTTATTAAGTTTACCTTCACATATAAATTGAGCAGTAAATTTACATTTAAGAATTAATAAGTTTTAGGATCCATGCAAAAAATTTTATTCTGTCTCATTTTATTAAGTATACTTTCTATATGAGACCAGAATGGTTTTTTATAATTTAACTTCCGAGAATATATATTATGTAAACTAACCAATTTCCCCGAAATTTGAGGGTTTCTTCCCTCAAGTGCCCATAAAATTAATTATTCGGAACTTGTTAGTCTAAGTTCCTCATAATTTTTTGCGTCTACCAATTATCATTTTTTAAACGAATTATCACCATGTTTTATACCGATTAGCGTCGGTTGTTTATTATCAACTGGAGGTGTTTTTCAAATGTTGTTTCGACAAGCCATTGATGAATTTGTTTTGTACTTGCAAATGAAAAAAACTATTCACTTAACACCGTTGATGGTTATGCTTATGATTTGAGATGTTTCGAGAACTTCTTAATTCAACATGGTTATTCTGTACAACTCAATGACATTACAAAAACACTTGTTCGTCGTTTCATCCAGCATCAGATTACAAAAGAAAATGTCAAACCTAGAACGATCTATCGGAGAATTTCTTGCTTGAAATCGTTCAGTAAATACTGTGTCAAAGAAAATCTAATCGACAACGATTTTATGATCGGAATTGATACTCCTAAAACGGATAGTAAATTACCGACTTATATGTCCTTACTGGAACTGCAAAAGTTGTTCCGCTTTTTAGAACAAGACAATAGCCGAATGGCGATGCGAAACCATCTTCTATTTAAACTGTTAGCCACTACGGGTATGAGAAGATCTGAAATTGTTGAAATAACTTGGGAACAAATTGATTTATCTAACAACACGATACGTATATATGGGAAAGGAAAAAAAGAGCGCTTACTCCCCCTTCATCCAATGGTTGTCCCTTGTCCTAGAGATTGGTGCACTACTTTATAAAACCGCTCTGATAACATGAATTTTTATAACAAAATGACTAATATGTGTTCTCCTTATATCTTTTTAACCCTTGCTTCATTAGTCACACATGTATTGCTTCGCTGCACCACACATCACAGATGATGGAAATTCTTTAACTAATTTTTAGTTTAACAGGAGTACTTGAGTACGTTTCGTCCATCCATGTGCTCAGTTTTCTCTCATAATTATTATTCTGTATGCTTCAAACATTAAAGATATTTGCTAAGTTGATTTGTAAATCGGGATATAAAATAGAAATCAATTTATCCTCTGGACCAAATACGGATCTTTGCTGAAAATAACCATCTTTCCATCCTAGTACCTCTACCGTTCGATTGCTGGGGTCAATAATCCAGTATTCTTTTACACCATGACTTTCGTATAAATAATACTTTTGGTTTCTATCCCTAACACCGGTGCTTGCTGATAATACCTCTATCACAATGTCAGGAGCACCTTTTAATCTGTTTTTAGTAATTTTATTCGTGTCACAAACAACTAGCAAATCGGGCTGAAGAACAATTTTTGATTCATCTTCGGACTCGTTGACATCCAACTGAACATCAAATGGAGACAATATCACTTTACATCCTCGATTTTTGAAGTAAGACGCTAATTCAAGGTGCAACTCACCTACGACATATTGATGCTCGTAAGAAGGTGAAGTTAAAAGATAGGGAATACCAGCAATAAGTTCCCAATTACCTTCTTTGTTTTTAATGTCTTTATAAGAATACACTTTATCTGACTCTTCATTTCTCATATGATTTCACTCCTATATATTTATATTTTATTTAACAAAAAAGAGAAAACTTACATAGCGCACAAATGACTAATCATAAGTTTTCTCCCATTTTTATTTTCTTTATATCGTGCTTCTGCCTAGCTGGACTCGAATTTTTCTTTAATCTCTGCTACTTTCTTTAGTGGTATCTTTAATTCGTTAGAAATTTGTTCAACCGTTTTTCCTGCAACCAAAAGTTTCAGTACAGCTATCGTATCTTCTTCGACTCTGTTTAAATATCGTTCTAAACCGGAAATCAATAATTAAACCTCCCTATGCACTAGGAAATGATACATCAGAAACATTTAGACTTAGAGCATTCATTATTCTTTTACTTCTTCAGGTAGTTTGAGGTATTTATTCATGTGTCTAATATCCTCGAGGGATTTTCCGTCATTAATCATTTCTCTTAAAACTTCAATTTTCCCTTCTTGTTTAATCTCTTTCTTCTTGAATTCAGAGTAAGATAGAGCCATGATTTGTTTCTCCTTTTTAGAAATACGTAAATACAATTCTCCTACAAGAGTACATAGAATGCTTCACTCCGTATGAAGGAATTTACATAATAAAAAACGCCAGTCATCTTCCTCTTATACTGCTACTTATAATAGGGAGATCCAATTTAAATATAATGCACCTCGGATCTCTGCATTACTTATGATCACAAATGCTTATTTCTAACTGCTTGCTGATAACGCTTCGACAGCGTTTCTTCTCTCTTCTTCGCTTGATTTCGTGTATAGCCTTGTTGTATTCAAGTCGGAATGACCGGCTAAATCTGCGACTAATGAAATGGGATAACCCTTTTCGATTAAGTCATGACAAAAAGAGTGGCGAAGTACATGAGGTGTCAATCCTTCTATATTAGTTTCATCACGAAGTTTTTTAAAAAAGTCCTCCACACCCTGTACAGTGAGCGGTGTCCGTTTTTGGGAAACGAATACTGCGTCTGTATGCTGTTCACCGCGCACATCTAACCAATCTTGTATTGCTTTGATAACCTCTTTGCTAATTGTCACTCTTCGCATTTTGCCGCCTTTTCCGTTTTGTACAGTTAGTAATCCTTTATCCAATTCGATATCGTCAAGACGTTGGGAAACAACCTCACTGACGCGCAAACCTGCCTTTAACATTAGGTAACAGATGGCTTTATTGCGAATCTTTTGATTCTGTTTTTTATCTCCAATGTTTTCAATCGCTCGTAAAAAGCAGTTCTTTTCGTTACGATTTAGCCAACGCGGTTCTGCCATTGTGCCGGAATGGATTCGTTGCATTTTGATATGTTTTATCGGATTTTTCTGAATGGACTATTTCTCTTCTGCTAAATAAGAGAAATAGTTTCGAAGAGATTCAATTTTCTTATTGATCGTAATCATTGATAATCGTTTTCATTGTTTATTTTTTGCAACGTTCATGAGATATTGCTTGTAATCGCTAGTGTCAAGAGGAATGACTTCGCTTGGGTCGAAAGGTTTATCATATACGCCTTCCCACCATTGCGCGAACATTTTAACTTCGCCAATATAGGTTTTAACTGTATTTTCACGTTTGTTTAAGCGTAGCCATTCTTCGTAATCGGTTAAATAACTCAATATTTCTCCCGCCTTTCAAATTATCAAACGGTATATTTTTTTGACTTCCTTATGTTTGATTGTTTCTTGGACATTATTGATAATTTCAGATTGTTGGTTATCTAAGTACGTAAGGAAGAAATCCATTTTCTCTGTATTCTTTAGGATTTTTTACCCTACAAATTGTTGTATTCTTTAAGATTTTTATCTCGTTCCCAAAAGATAAATCTTTAAGAATTCATATTCTTTATGATTTAGAACATTAAAATAAAAGTTAGGAAAAATCCTAACTAACGAAAAGTTTATGTAAATTTATATATAAATAATCGCTACGCCTTTCTCTTAGTCCAAAAAACCCCTATACACCATACTTTTTGCATAATTTCTACTACATCGTTCTCTATGTATTTTGAACAGTCACAAAATCTATATTCACTGCCACATTTACTACATTCTGATTTTGTTACTATAAATGCAGGAGCAACTTGTAAATGTCCATTTTTAATTTCTTTGACAACCTCGGTTTCTGAGCGTAACATTTTAATTTCCACACCTACTGCTTTATTCTTCTCATCCATATATAATTCATAATCTTTTGGAGAAAGGAATCTTCTTTCAAAATGTAACATTCCTGAAGAATTTAATAGCTCTCCGAGTTTAGGTTTATCGTTAGATTCTGGAAAATTATCTGTTAAGAATTTTGCGGCTGTTTCACACCATAGACCAATTTCCGATTCCTGTGAAGGGAACCTTGACCCGCTGAAGTTGAACCATTTGATTAAATCATCTATATGTCCTGCAAAAGAAAAAACTGCTTCTTTAGTATCGTATTCGATTCCAATATTAAAAGTTATAGCTCTATCATCGTGTCTATCACGCCATGAGCAACATAACTCATGGATAACATCCAAAGTAACATTTGCATCACGTACAGCTTGACTTCCCCTGTGTAAAAACAATGGGAAATTTATTAACATATCTTCAAAAGCGATAATCTCAGTATTCGGAGGTACGTTAAGTGTTTCACCACGCTTTCTTAATTTTTTTATTATTTCTAATGTATCCGCTTCTACATACCTAACTCTAGAATTGTTTAATTCAAGCGAATTTGTAACCCTTATCTTCCTTCTAGTATTCCGTTCTGAGGTTCTTGCGTGATAGGAAAGAGCTATACGTATTCCCTCACCTTTTTCCATGTGGGTAGGTACATATTCTGAAAGCGGAGCTGTATTATTCTCTTTCACAAGAAGCTCCGGTTTAAAATCCTTCAAGTTATCTTTCCCACCAAAATATTCACCAACTAACATGTTATCCCTATAATAGTGGGAAATTAATTCTTTCCACTCTGATACAGAAATATTACCGTCCAATCTCCATATTTTAATGTACTCAGTGTCCTTTCCTGAATTACTAATATCTACATCCCAACGTTTAAGTATCTTTTCCTCATCATAAATCCTAATTGCTCCATCAAGATGAAAAGGTTCATTGGAATGCTGGTCTATCATGCTGTGTACAAACCTACAACCGTATGACGTATCACTTATACCTAAACTCGGGCGTGTAACAACCTCTTCGCACTCAAACGTTTTTCTTCCATCTTGCTCATACCACCAAAATTCAGTACTTTCTATATCTGTGAAAATTATATCTTTTTGATTGCTTTTATGGATTGAAACACCGTTTGGGATGTCATCTAGTTTCTCATTGAACAAAGGTCCCCACCAATATTGAAACTCAAATACTTCATGCAAAGAATCGGCTAAACCAACCATATCCGGATCTAGAGCAATTTTAGAGTTTAATTGACGAGACAAGCTAATTTCTTGAAATCGTTTAAGAAAAGGGGTGTTTAATGTATTTAATCTAGAAAAAGATCTCCGAAAAAAAGAACTGGCGTAAATTAATAGGCCATCTCTTTCAAATATACCGGGGGCAACCGGATTCAACTTAGACAATAAGACCAACCCGTGTTTATCATCTGTTTCAAATATTTCTGGGAATACTCTTTTTGCAATGCCTTTATCGATAACTGCAGCGGATTCAGTTGCACAGAACTTATAATCTCGGGACAAATATGGTTTCAAACGTTTCAACAATTCATTCTTGTATGGACTTATAAACTCCGTCGTCTTTTCTATATAGTACTTTTGTATTTGGCTTCCAATCAATTTACTTTCACTATCATTTTCGGGTACATAAGTTAAATTAGCGGTTCGAACCATACCGGGTTCAAAATACAAGGCGCATACAAGTGACCACGCAATAGGCTTTAGATGATCATGATTCAAAAAGGATGGAACACCCCACTTCCAGTTGTCACTATAGGCAGATTCGAGGGAACCAACAGTAAATCTCATATTATATTTGTTGACTTTGTCACTATTGATTACTCCTAGAAATTTAAGCAATTTAATCACTTCCTATAAAATAATTTCTGTATCAATTTTTCACAACATACCACTATTTCCCATTATACTAAAACGATATTGATTGTTACTCTTTAAATAAGAGTTATACATCGAATCGCCTTTATTCAATTAAACTAAAAAAGAAGAAGATCAAGTGACCCCCTTCTTGAATTTTATCATTTTTTGGCTATAAATGTAATATTTTGTATATTTTAATTGCTATCCAAAGGAATTATAAGTTTACTCAGAAAAAGATTAAGTAAACTTATTGAACAATAAATATGTTTATTTGTTTAAGTCTTCAATAGCTTTTGTTATCTCATCATATGTTTTACTGTCGATGAAAAATTGATGTCCAATTGAGGTATCAGCAAAAATATTATCTTCATTGTAGTGTTGCAAAAAGTGATATACTGCATAAGCATCAAAGGGATGATCAAAAATTTCTAGTAAATCATTTTTATTTCTTATAGGATAATAAGTTGCTTTTTTAGTTTGTAAATTCAAAATGAATGATACTCCGTTGCCAAATGTTCCTTCATATGTTGGTATACGAGTAATAATAAATTCAGCTTTTGTTCCTTGGAATTCTAGGACGAATAATTTACTAGCTGCATTCCCCTGTGAAACAAAATCTCTTAAAATAATAAATTCTTTGTAATAACTTCTAAGAATATCTTCATATAATTGAATGTCAGATTCAATTTTTTCCCAGAATACGATTTCGCATTTAGGATCATCTTTTTTATAAGAATAATCTTGCAATTCTGTCTTTGTTGCATCTGTTGTAACAATTATAAAAATATCAATAGGATTCGGAAATTCATTACAAACTTTCTCGTATTCTGCATCAATAATGTCTTTTCTCAATTTATCAATTCTTTTACACTGTATCCCTACGTTCTTACCGCCTAATATTGGTACATTTTTAAAGTAGATATCTACGCCATGTTGAGCTTCACCATCCCTCCCGTATAAGTTGCTTACTCCCATATTATATTTTCGCTCAAAGAGCGAACAAATCATTCTTTGGAAGTCTTGCCAATTTGCTGGGCGTAATAAACGTTTGTATACCATTTTTGCACACCCTTCTGTAAAAATATGTAATATTGCTATATTTCTTCAAAATCATAAAAACTAAAAGTATTCAATACGTATTTGTGAAATCCTTAGCAAATTACATTATATTAACTTTGTTTAAGTTGGTTACCGACTAGAAACCCTTCATCTTCAAGTCTTTTCATTGCACCAACTAACATTAGATATTCAGTTGCTGTTGCTTTTTCATTGTAAAGTTCGTTGTACAAATCAATTAAATGTTTAGCTACTTGGATAATAAAAGAAACATGTAATGCATATAATTTTCTAGAAATTTCTTTTTTATAAACTGGAAGAATGCTAACTGGATTAGAGCTACATGAACATTCCATTTGATACAAAGGATCTAATACCTTTCTTTCTGACACATGAGCTACTTTATTTAATTCTCCATATATTCTTCCCATATCCCAATTTACGAACCTAACATTCGGGGTTTTACCATCTTTTCGATTTCCAATAATAAATTCCTCTATTGCTGCTATTGTTTCTAATTCTTGTTTCAATAAGTTTGCAGCTTGTGCATAAAGTCCTTCAGAAATAGTTGTTTCGCATAAATCTATACCTTGTATGAAAGACGCAATGAGACTCAATCTTCCTGAGATAGATTCATTTGACTCTCCCGGCCTCAAGTTCATTTTTAATAAAAGGGAGCCAATGCAGGTGGTTGCAGATAAATGTGCATCTAGCAAAGCACCATAGTTACTTTTAGAAATTTCTCAATTTTCTTCTCTTCTTCTATTAATTTCACTGAGCAAATGAATTGCATTTATCATCTTATTTTCCATTTCTTTTGATAAATCCATTCAAGTTCACTCCATCATTCATTTCTTTTTGATAAATTGTATCATTTTCCATATTCTTTTTATCGAGAACTAATATTCAATTTATTTTAAGAAAATAACTTTGCTTAACCCACTGTAGCCTTAATGCAGTTACTCCTTCCATTATTTATTTCCTCATAAATATAGAATCAGTAATATATTACTATTAACATTCGAAAAATGTCGAAGAATGTATTTTATACTTTAAGGCGTAAATTGCTCATTTGTGATTCTCTATTTTTCCACACGCGATTAACATGGTTCTTTTATTGTTGTTAACGTCGGGGCAATCTTGAACTGTGAGGCATAAACACGTTTTATCGTACTGTTCAACGATTTTTAATTCTTTAAAACCCTTCTAATAAATATGAGTTATACATTGAATCGCCTTTATTCAATTAAACTAAAAAAGAAGAAGATCAAGTGACCTTCTTCTTGAATTTTATCATTTTTTGGACATAAATGTAATATTTTCTATATTTTTATTGCTATTCTAAGGAATTATAAGTTTACTCAGAAAAGATTATGTTGCCAATAAACTCATAGTCATTAACCTGAATCATTTAAATACATGATAATGAAAATTCACACTTCACAAATTCCTTTTCATTTGTTTGGATAGTGCGGTCCGCGGATCTTACTCGGCATGAACTGAACTCATTCTCTACTCTATACCCATTCTTCCAACGAAAAAACGCCATTTCTTTCAAAGTCGTGAAGAATGGCCGGAGGTAACAGTTCTCGCGATTGTTCTTTAGTTGACCAGCGAAAATCGATATGTTCTTGCGAAAGAAAAACCTCATGATGATCGCTTTTGCATAAGTATGTAAGAATGACAACTTGTCGCGTTGCGTGCGTTTGAAACGTCGTCGCATACAAAATCCGCTCCACCGTCACATCCAATCCAACTTCTTCTTGGATTTCTCGCAACAGCGCCGTTTCTAAATCTTCTCCAAAGCGTATTTGCCCTCCGACTAACTCCCACGTTCCGCTGCCCACTTCATCATCATGAGCACGTTGTACCGTTAACACCTTGCCTTTGTGTAAAATAAACCCTTTCAAAACTACAACAATTTCATTTAAACTTGTCATTTCAAGCACCTTTCCTCATTATGAATATAACACGGTTGCTTTCGCTCGATTAACGAATTAAGAAGAATCGCTTTTATGGTTGTTAAAGCCAATTATAAAAAATGAATATATACCTGCATATTAAAAAGAGCAGCTATATTGTGTTTCCATAAATCTCTACCTTTTACTTGCTTTTTAGAAAACTTCCCCAAATCAATCCGACTGCAGCGGTTGGAGTAACAACAAAAAATAAAACCCTTCAGAAGAAATAAACAAAAGAACTGAGCTCATCAATAGCGGGAGTAGTATTATATTCAAAAATGTCTCCCTTTCTTAAGTTGGTTGATTTTGTTTCCTTGATTATAATTTTACTTAAATGGATGCTTTATTGCATTTCTTAAAATGACAATCATTTGAGTTCTTTCAGGTTTTCGCTTTCCATCAGCTGTTTCAGGGGAGTTAAATGATAATCATAAAGATGTTTTTCGTTTATGAGTCATACAAAACTGATACGCTACGTGATGTATAACGTGACATTTTACAAACTAATTTCATTTTTGTATCCATAGAATAATCTAAATGTTCTAGTAAAATATATCAAGATAAGTTTGGAATATTTGGTATTTGTTTTATATGTATGCATCTACGTCTTTTGCAACACGTTCCTATATTGAAAAAGGACAGCCTTAATTTGGACTGTCCTTTTCGCTTTGGCCGCAGTAAAGTTACGGCTTGTAGTTAATGCCTATTCCAAACAAAATCATTCCCATACAAGAAACGATTAGGATGAAGTGAAGGATGCCGCCTAAATATGAGTAGAATCTATCTTCTTTTATGAGGCCAAGCAAGCATATGAGCATTCCGAACAATGAAATCCAAATGTAACTGATATCAAAAACAGGGATCTCCGCTATAATTTGTACATTTAACAAAATAAGCAAAAATATAGCCACCAATGTATTTAGTATATTGATTCTTACCATTCTCATTTTCGACTATTCCCCCTTTGCTATGGCAAATTGATTTGACCAAATCGAATCACGTTGACTTCCTTCATTTTTTCTAGAGACAAGACATCTTTGGCGGTTCCTGTCATAGCGATTCCATAAATCTTCAATTCTTTATGTTTTTTTATCCATTTTAGTCGATCAGCGATCTTTAAGTCTTTATATTCCGTTAGTTGTGTTGCCCATTTTTCGTTTTTGCTCAATAGCTCGAGCCCTTTGACTACTTCTTCGTAATCAGTAAACGAGCGATTGAATACAGAATCCACATGCACTTTTTTATAAGGAAAACCTATAGCCGGTGTTCGAATAAAATCTAAATCATTCCTCATCTGTTCCTCTACACCTGTGTCTAACGCAAGCCATGTCATATTATATCCTTTGAATTTTTCATTTATTTCTTTTAAGGAATAGGACCGATCCAAGGAAATATAGATTTCAACCGGCCAATCGCTCGGGAGAGATTCAATTTTTGTTCGTTCGTCAGGTAAAAAGTATTTGGCTTTCGGATGAATAAAGTTGATTCCAATTTGATGAACCGAATACCCAATCGCTCGATAATTCGATTCTTTAGCAAACACATCATTTAAAAATAGTTTGTAAGTATCCTTGCCTATATAACTTTTTTTATCATCAATCAATTTATATTTATTTGTCGTGACAGTCATGGTAAAAGGCTTGATCTCATCATCCACCGTATCGTAATCTACATGCACATTTGGCGCTGTCATTTCACTCACCGTTCGAATGGTTTGAATAAATTCATTCCCTCTGTTATGCTCTCGCCCCCAGCCGTAATAAACAAAAGTAAACATAGTCAATAAGGGAACAATCGTGAGTATAAACGATACAACAAGCAGCGTATTTCTAAAAAAAAATTTTTGTTGCGCTTTTTTTATCATTTTGTCAATATCAGCTTCCCTCATGCCTTCATCATGAATGGTTTCATTGAGAAATTCATTGTATACGTCAAAGCTTTCTAGAAGCTCCTCTATTTTCTGTTCTTCCTCTTTGCTTAGTGTGCCATTTTGATATTTCTGCAATAATTGTTTTAACTCGTCTTTTCTCATCCTTTCACCTCATTGCGTAATCGTTTTTCTAATTCCCGCCTACCCCGAAACACAAGGCTTTTTAAATAAGGGAGTTTTACGTTTAACAACTCCGCCGCTTCTTTGTAGCTAAATCCTTTTAAATCGACGAGCATAATGGCTTTTTGTTGCAGTTCTTTCATGTTGGACAAATGTTTATAAATCAACTCCAGCTCATATTTTTGCAAAAACGCGTTTTCCGTTTCTAATAATGGATCTAGCTTTAACGACGCAAAGAAATCATCCACTTGTACAAGCTGCATCTTTTTTGCTTTTCTGCAGTGGTCGATGAAGGTATTATAAGCGATCCGGTAAAGCCATGACTTTATTTGCACTACCTCGTTTATGCTGCTTACATGTAAATAAACTTTGTAAAATGTTTCCTGCAATAAATCCTCCGCTAAATGATAATCATTGGTTAATCCGTATAGATAGCGAAAAAGGGATTTCGAATATAAGCAAATAAGTATATCGAATTCAAACTTATTGGCAATGGTTTCCACCCTCCTTCCGCTATAAAAGACGCATAAAAAACAAAAATGTTTCTGTTTTTCCAAAATTTTTTATGAAACATATGCATTAATTAGAAAGATCATCGGACATCATTTTGAAACAGCGTCCATACATACTTTAATTACTTCTATATAAAGCGGCTATCGCTAGACTTTTATGATAGCCCTCTTGGACACTGGATAAGGTTATTTTTTATTAGTGAAGCGATCAAATGAAGAGGATTTTGATTCGTATGAAATGAGGAGCGTATTCGAGGGAGCAAGCATGTTTTGCAGAATTTTAAGCTTACTTATGTCTGTTTTTCAATCTAAACTTATCTACATTTGTGGCTCACTTTTAATATCTAAGACTTAATTAAAAAAAACAGGTATGCCAGTTCGGCATACCTTAATCATGATGTTTACTCAGAAAAGGTTAATTGCGATTTCTAAATCTTTTTACCCTAAATAACTTCTTGAGTTGTTCATTTTTTTCGCTTTCACCCATCTTTGCGCGAGATTCGGGCTAAGTTCATAACTTCTTAGTCACCAATGTTTTATTTCCAACTTCTAATACTTCTTTAACTACTCGCAGTTTAAATTCTTTTAAACGTTTTCTCCGTGTTATGTATATCAAAAGCCCCCTTCATTGGTTATTTCGATGATAAAAACAACTTTTTCAAGTGTCCAAATTCATTAGGTGGACTAATGAGCTATCAGTTTAACTTTTGATAATCTCTCAATAATATAAACTACTCTTTATTATTACTAGGTTTATCCTTAGCGACATTAATAATAATAGTTTCAATCCTTTTTCCATCTATTATGTAATAATTTTCAAAACCCTTTCCTTGGTCTCTTTTTCGTCCATCAAAAATTATGGCTACCCCAATACAACAATTTTTTTTCTTCATATAAGCAACTGTTTGACTAATGGCATTCTTTGCATAGGTAGATGGATAGCCTGCTCCGCAAATTTTTAACTCTATAACAACTTTAATTCCCGGAGGAATTATTAGAAAAATGTCCATCCGACCTTCTCCAATAATTACCTCATCTAGAACTTCAATATCTTTGTGAAGGTGAGATCGTAAAAAAAGAAGTAACAAACGTTGTGCCACATTCTCTGGTTTTGATACCCATTTGTCCTTTGAGTTTTTAGTTGTCCAAAATTCTGATTTGTGATGGGCTTCAATTAAGTTTTTAAAATCAGATAAGATTTTTAAAATTTCCTCGCGAATTGTTTCAATCTCTGTTTTTAATTGTCTATGTAAAAAGTTTTCGACTGATATTGATTTATCTTTTGGTAAACTTGGATTTGTCATTACTTTTTCGATCATTCGTTGACTAGCCTGTATCAACGCAACTTTAGTTTTTTGGTCATTTGGAGAAAGTTTTAAAGCAACTTGATAGGATTTATAGGCATTATGATATTGTTCTAATTGTTCTTCAATTTGACCTCTTATATACCATGAGGCAAAGTTTTGATCGTCTACTTCTGTCCAATGTTTAGCGTACTTTAGAGCATCCTCCTTCTTTTTTAATCTAACCGCTAAATTAATAAGCTTCGGGTACAAATCAAGTAAAGAAGACTTTATTTTAAATGCTTCCTGTAAATATTGATATGATTTGTCTTCTCTTCCTAGATTTATCATGATTTTACTATATAGCTGTAATATTATGCTATAAGTATCTGGATATGACTTCAAATTATACTTTTTTGCTTTATCCAGCCATTCAAGGGCTTGTTCAGGATAATCTTTTGCTACTTTTATTGCCAGAATTAGATGGAACATAATAAGTAAATGTTCATCCTGATAATTAGCAAGCTTATTCTCAATTTCTTTTATTTTTATATCTGGTATGTCATCATTTTGAAGTAACATTAATAGTTGTTCATGTATTATATCATCAGTAGTAATACCCCTTTGTTTCTTAATAGTGGATAGCTTCTTTTTCCAATTTTCTGCTTCTTCAAACTTACCTTGTTCTCGACAGATTATCTCTAAGAAAGCAATCGTTGCTTCTTTCTCTTTCTCTATTCCCACTATTGAACGACGATACTCATAACTATCTAAAAATGCTTTTTCTGCTTCAGAAAAACGCTTTAATTCATACTCCAACTTACCGGTATGAAAAGATAAATAACCTAATATGCGATATAATCCTAAACTTTCTCCTTTTTCATTTAATTGGCGCTTTACTTCTTCTGATAAATCAGCTAGTAATCGTAAGGCTTTCTTTGGCTCTATCTGTTCTAGTACTTGAAAAATCCTCATATATGAACGAATGGCATCATTTATTTTTTCGCTACTTATCCATAAATCACCAGCAGTTTTATAAGCTTCTATTGCTTCTTCTTGCTTGTCTTGATCCTTAAGAAGTGAACCTATATTATAATAAGCCCATGCTTTACTGGAAGAATCTATGTTTTCACTATTTGAAAATGCTTGATAATAGTAATATTCTGCAGCTTCAAATAGTTTTTGATCGGCTAATGCATTACCTAATGCTAAAGTGGCATTAAAGTGGTCAATTTCCGACAAATGCTCGTTTTTACTTAATAAGTAACGAGCATCATCCTCAGCTAGTCGATGACGATTTGTTAAAGTAGCTAGTTCTACTCGATGTAAAGCAAGTTTAAGTTGGATATCTTCTGATAGTTTTGTTCGGTTAATTCCAAAAGCTGCTTCTACCCATTCAGAGGGGATCGTTTGGCTAAAATAGAGATTGAGGTAATTCTCTTTTTTAAGAAACGTGTTTACCGCTTCCTCGTGCTGTCCAATTTTAATAAGAGTGTTAATTGTTTCTGCAGTTTGTTTCATTGTTTCATACGCCTTAGACGAGAGTCTTTCAATAATATTTGAAAGAATATCGTGACCGGTTTCTTCATCAAGAGTATCTATTAAAGTCTTTGATTTACCTAGTATCCCACTTTCAACCGCCATTTCTAATTTTATTTCATAATCAGAATTTGATATTTTTTCATAATGATATCCGTGCTTAGCTAAATGACTCAATATATCTTTAATTTTTTCATCTGAAGATCGTTCTGTCTTGATTTCCGTAAACTCTTGATATTTTTTCATTAATAACTGAATGTCATGTACATCTTTCTCTTTATCTTTTTTACCATTGATTGTAACCATAACTAGCTTGTCTTTTGTTTCAAAAGAAATAATACAAATGGGCTGCGCTTCCTTAAGTATTTTGTATCTAAGAGTCATAAATAACCACCTATTTATAACTGAGTGTTGGTAATGTTATTTATCATAACTTTATTTGGTTTAAAATTCGTTTTGATAGATTAACCACAACAGAGAATGTTTTGGAGATCTAAAATTTGTACTTGTAAAGAGGAATATCAGTTCGTATCCATTCCACTGGGATTGTATGTCTGATATTAGCAGCGATATCTGTTCGATATTGATATGTACCCACTACTTTTCCAATTGCTATTGCAGAACGATATTTCAATGGAAGAGCCACTAAGTCTCCTTTTTGGATGCGGTGAATAAATGCCCAGATTTGTCCAACCTTATTAGCCGCTTCATTTTCTGTCGCTTTCGGATAGACTTTATTAAAAAGCTCTTTTAATTGCTCCCTTGTTTGTATAGAAGAAAGATCAGGTAGTTCGTTCCAACCGATGACTGCTACCCCGTGTTCTAACGCTGCTTCTTACTGCTCTCCGTATCTTCCTGCTCGAACTAACCATACTGCCATTTTTATTCCTCCTGAAGCTGACTAAATAAAAAAGATTTCAACCAATTAATAACAAATGGTTATGCTTTTTTATTTCGTTTTAAGCGGTACATATAAATCACGTTGTTCTAGCGTCGAAAATAAATTCTTCCTTCTTTCGAAAAAGGATATTCCATGACCGCACCAATTTGTGTATCTACTGTATTGGACCGGACTTTTAAGAAGATAGCTGTATGAAACTGATAATGTAACTGGGCAATACATAATTCCACTTTAATACGGTCTAAAACAGTTAAAAGAAATCGGTGAAAAATTGTGCTTTGTAATATCATATTGAGACAATGTCTATATATCCTCTAAAATTATTTTTGCTGTTGTGAGCCTCCGCTACCTGATAACCGATGTTTTCTTTTTTCTGGCATTCTTTGTTTTTCCTTGAGCTGGCCTTCTATCGCTAGGGTCTTTGTCTTTACCTTTCCACTGTAAAACTGTTTCTGTTTCTGTCGTTCTTAAATCATAATCTCTGATATGTAATAATTTTTCCTTTGGTATTAATGGTTTTAAAGTTTCTCGGTTGGTACTAGTACCTATTCTCAATGCTTCTTGTATTTTAATCATTTTCATTCATGTTATTTGACTCTTTCATCATGTTTAAATATGTTTGGTATTTAAGTTCATCATCCACTGTATTGAATCTTCCGAAAATTAAGTCCATTGCATTTCTCACTACTATACTTGATATATCAGATCTTTCATAGTAAGCCTCTTTTTCGTATAGTGTCCATTCTGTTCTCTTGTATCCTTTCCCATTAACTGACTCAATATATGTTCTTTGGCTCTATACACTTCTTTTTTGTTACCTTCTCTTTTGGTAAATTTACTGTTAAAAGGTGGATTATGTTCTAAAATTAAATCTATTTCTAAAATATTTTTCTTTGGAAGAGGCTCGCACTCATCTAAAATATACAAGTCTATGTTATATATGTATTTATGACCTTCTAATACCCTAGTGGCTTTATCTATTCCATTCAAATGTTTTTTAACTCTAGAAGAAAGATTGTCAGCCTCTCCTATATAAAGTATCCTTCCCCCCTTGTCTTTTAAAATATAAACTCCTGCTTGAGTAAATGTTTCTAACTTTTTCTCCTCACCAGCAAAAATATTCTCTACAATTGTGTATTTAACATCTATCTTTCTCTCAGCCATATAACATATCCTCCATAACAATTTATTTAATCGTAAATGTTTGTGATGTTTATCTGAAAAGTAGACAAACAAAACAGAGAGATTATAACTTCCCTGCACATCTATAATCGCTCACTCAAATGCAAACATTCCTGTTTTATCGAGCCTATGCTCTGCTCCTTAAACTTATAGTTTGAAACAGCTACTATTTCTCAATTGTTTTTCTTTTGATATATTCCTTTTTACTCAATTCATGTATCGAGCAATTTGATTAATAGATGCACCTTTATTTGCAATTTTGTTCATCTCACACTGAATAAATGATATAACATCTTTCATATTCACGACATGGATATGTAGTATAACCATACTTAACCTTACCTTCAATATCTATACAATGATCTAAATGTTCTGGTAAAATATATCAAGGGAAAATTGGAACTCTAGACAAATAAGAAAGCATGTGCTAATATTTAAACAGATTACCTCAATTTGTTTTGGTTGCAATTATCATTTTTTTATACGATTTATCAAAGTTTATACGCTATTATTAAGTTAACTTACTGTTTTATCATTTTTTTATCCTTCACTATATATTATGTAAACTAGAAACAAAAGCGAACAGACTCCGATTCTCCCCTCAAGTCCGCATTATAAAGCTTATCAGGAACATTCAAGTTCCTGATAATTTTCCGGGGTTGTCGTTTTAACATAATCTTAATACATATTTGCTTCATTTCTGGAGATAATTGCAATATTTATAATATTTCCAGTCAAATCATTGGGTGATTTTTACGGTTCATAGTTATGTATGGAATTTACGAAACGAATGGAAAATCCCAAAGGGAAACCGCTACTCGATAATATCAAGCTGTTTCGGATTCACCTATGGGACAACAACAAAAAGTGGATTTTAGAAAAATCAAAGTGAAAAATCAAAAAGGAAAATTAGTTGATTTATATCTTTATGGAATTAAGTTTTTCACACTCGCCTCATCAATATAAAGAGTGGTTTGATCGTCTATTTACGATGAGAGTTGTCATTCAAGGAACCTGGGCTATTAAGATATGTGGATATATACCTCAAGCTTTCGTATCGTTTCACTCATGAAAACTATATTTTCTTGATCATCTTGAATTAAGACTTATTTAAAAACATGATAATTTCAGCTTTTCTCTTACTATCTTTGACATCTCGTAAATCAAATGCAATTTTTTGACCTTTCTTAGAGGCTATTATTGCTTCTTTTTTGGCTCTATGGAGACTAATTTCATTATCACTAACTACAATTATTTTATGGTCCATGCTAATCCCCCATTTATATTGAAATGACCCTTGAACTTTGCCGTTTCCTACTGTTTTTAATGCGTTGGATTACTCTGTTTAATTCTCTCGCTTGTTGCAACACCCCAATTAACAACTCTACGGTGTGATAACATGCATCGGTATTGAGCGTTTCCGCTGTTGTATGTTCGTTTTGATATCCAACTGAAAGGTTTACGCTTTGGATACCATGTGAAGCCCAAATTCTTGTGTCGCTGCTTCCTCCATTTGTGCACTTCCATCCTTCTAAGCCTTGGCTCTTTGCTATTTCTTCAATAAAAATTCCGTATCTTTCATCGCAAAATGGTTCATATCCGCCGCATGATGTGACAATGTCACTGGTACCGCGTCGGTCTACGATAAACGCAGCGTCAACATCCCATAGAAAATAATCATCTACGTTTCTAGCCCCGGCTAAGCCAATTTCCTCTTCCACAGTGAAGATAAATTTAACTTTACCGTTAAAATTGAATGTGTGGAGACGCTCGGCAAGTTCAAGTAATATAGCTACACCAGCTCGGTCATCTGCACCTAATATGCCTTTACTGCTGGACCAAATCGATCCCTCTTTTACAATTTCTCTGTCTTCCTCAATGACATCGACTGTATCTAAATGGGCATTTAACAAAATTGTAGGGCCATGGCCAGTTCCACAAACTTTTTGGGCAAGGATATTTCCGGTTCGGTCAACAGATAGGAAATCTACATGCGGACGTAAATTTTCAATTACAAATTGACGAATATCTTCCTCATTTCCGCTTTCCCCATTAATCGATAAACACTGTTCGAGCAGATGAAGGAATAATTGCTTTCTAATAAATTCTAACTCTTCATTCAGCCATTCTTTTTGAATCTTGTTAAGCTTTTCTGTGATGTCAAGAAGCTGCTGGCGTGGTACTGACATTCTTACCGCCCGATTTCTTGTGTAAAATCTTGATACGCCCGCCGCACGTAAAACTTTACTCACACACTCCATATCTACCCATTCAGCAAAACAGATCGTTGGCTTTTGTCGTTCATGTCCATCGCAGCAGTAAATTGTGTGAAGCCCAAGGCGGTTCAGCTGCCGTACCATTCCAGAAATATAAGTGTCAAGTTCTCTAACTTTTGGTTCTTCTTTCCCTGGACGAAACCAAAGTCCTTCCCCTCTACCTCGAAATTTAAAATCTAAACAATTTAACCATTTATCTTCTGAGACTACAGGACTTAAAATTGTTAATATTCCTTGTTCAAAGACATATGATATAGAAAGTTTTTCTAGATTTTCTAATAAAAATGCCAAATTCTCTTCTGTTTCATTCCAACAATTAAATACATTTAGACTTTTCTCTTGCACCATAAACCCGTGACGAATGAATAAACGATACCAATTTTTCATCGTATCATCTCCTTTTTGTTTATGGATTTATTATTGCAAAAATGCGATGACACCTCTGTCATCGCATTTTTATGATAAATATTCTATTTCTTCATCTACTCGGTACATCACAATATATGGCAATGTCCGATCAAAGTAATAGGCTGTTTCACCTCTATAGTTGGTAGTTTGAATGATGGAAGGAATTTCGCAACTTCTCAATTTATTTCTAAGTCTGCTAATCGCTTTAATCAAAGCATCTTTATTTACTACTCCCTTAACATGAGAATCAAGAAAGAAATTGTGTAAAGTGATTCGTGTAGCTGGAGAATCAACAGAGCTTTTCGTAAGCAAATATCGGAGCATATCCCCATGATTTTGACTAATGTTTACTTCGTTTTCATTATAGACAAGTTTAATATTTCGATCATTGAAGTAAAGTACGATCGTATTTAAAGGTACATTGGTGATAAGTTCTTCACACTCTTCCTTTGAACAAGTTGTCGTCTCATCTTGACTAATTTTATAGAATGCATGTCTTTCCAAGTATTTTTCATTTTCTGTTAAACTCTGATAAAGTGAGGAAAATTCATAATTCGGTAGTTCCTGCTGACTTTTATATGGTAATCCAATTATTTTTTCATACGTATACTTTGCAATGTGCAAGGCACTGTTCGTTAAGTATAGGTGAGCGTTCACTACCTGTTTTTCATTGAGACAATAATCTTTTTGATCATAATATTCTTGATTCTCTATTGCCTTCTGAAAATAATGCAATGCACTCTCATAATCCTTATGTTTGTACGATAAAAAACCAAGTCTATACGCTGCAGATGGGTTTCTGCTATCATAATTTAGGGCCTTTTTAAGACAATGGATGGCAGTTTGGTCGTCCTTTTCATACTGCATTTTAAGAAATGTTCCATAATGGATTAAATTAAAAACAAGCTTCTTAGTGACGTATTTAAGATAACTATTATCCTCTTTTTTCTCTTTACCTAGTTTTCTGAGTCTGTTATATATTTCCTCATAAACTTTTATTTTCCGAGAGTATAAGGAATAGTCACTTTCCTGTTCCTGATCATGCAGTTCTTGTTCCAGTTCCTCTAGTTCTTCTAATGTCATTTTCTTTAAACGCATTTTATACTCTCCTTCTAGTCGGCTAAATAGTATCGACCAAGATGATAACATTGATATTGATGAAAGTGAATCTGCTGTTTTGCATTCAGTTTGAATACGTAAGGTTTTCAATCACTGTCCTTTATTTAAGTGAAGGGTTCATTTATTTATTCGGAATAGCAAAGGAAATTGGTTACATTCTTATCGATCATTTCTCATGACATAGTAATTCTTTTTCTACATCTACACAATAATCAAAATATTTTGGTAAAGTATATCTAAAAAAGGAACATTTATGTTAGTGAGGTGTATTTATGGACAACAAAATCTTATTGGAACGCTTAGCAAAAATACCTGAAATCAAACTTAATAAGCATAAGAAGAGCGATCTTATTAATGGAGAATGCATTACACGAAAACCTTTTCATCGTAGAAAAAATGTCATTGGTGATATAAATCCGAATGGTAACAGTTTTATTTTATATAAAGATGGAAAATGGGTTTCGAAAAATAAGCTCGGAATAAAAACAATTGAAGAAACTATAGAATGGATCAAGAAAGATATTGAATTGCTCAGTAAATAGAATTTTGAAATTCCCTTCGATTTTTGCTTCAATTAAGCAATAGAGAAAACTTGGCACCTCCAAGTTTCCTCTATTTTTTATGTTGATTCTAAATAATAGCTCGATTTTTTTCTTATAAGGACACATTTTTCATGTTAATGATTTTTTTTATATTTTCCATTCACACCACACCTATATATTTAATAATTTTACAATAAGCCAATTAATATTATTAAACATTTGTTAAGGTTGGTAATAATTTCCTCAAAATCGCCGGTTTAAAATTCCTCAGAAGGATCATGACAAATCCTTCTGGGTTTTTTTGCAGCTGTTTTTCCTTTAGTCTATAGCTTTCGTCCTTTAGGTTAAAAATTCGGGAATGATGGAGAAGACGGTCTAACATGGCGGTAGTTATGATGGAATCTCCCATCATTTCTCCCCATTCGCTAAAACCTTTATTTGAGGCCAAGATAATTGGTCCATGTTCTTTTGGCGATTACCTGGAACAGATAATGCGCACTGCCTGGATCTAATTTTGAATAACCCATTTCATCGATAATGGTCGGCTTAATAAAGATCCTTAATTTCTTTTCAAGCTTCCCATCTTGTTAGGCTTTTCTTAATTGTGTAAATTAAATCATGTGACGTAATATATCCTCTCGAAATTGCCTTCTCCCTCTTCTTTTGATGGGGATTTTTATATTTATTATGAAAAGTATTGATTATATAAAAAAATAATTATATATTTACTTTGTAATTATATAACTCGGTAGGAATATTGTAACCAAACTGATCAAAATTGCTTCCTCTATATTCATAATCATTGTCAGAGTCAAGTGGCAGCAGATTTTACTTAAAGAACTTCATAAGGAGGTGAAAAAATAACCAAATGGAACTTATTCAAACCATGTCAGAGCATTTTAAGTTATTAGGTGATAAATCACGTCTTACCATTCTTGCCTTATTAAGAGAAAAAGAACTATGCGTTTGTGACATAGTTGAAATTCTTCAAATGTCACAGCCAAGTATTAGCCAACATCTTCGAAAATTAAAGGATGCTGGTTTGGTTTCTGAAACACGTAAAAAACAGTGGATATATTATTCTTTGAATATCGGAGATAAGCCTCATATTCAGACAGTTTTAGAACATATCCCGTCCCTTAAATCGAAGTTGGACGAATTAGAAAATAACAAAGACAGGTGTTGTTAGTATTAGTAATGGGAGAAAACGATGCGAAAAAAATTAATCGCTGAATTTATTGGTACTTACTTTCTTGTATTTGCCGGTACAGGAGCAATTGTTATTAATGAAATCACCAAAAGTCTAACTCACATTGGAATTGCTCTTACGTTTGGACTTGTAGTGATGGCGCTTATATATACTTTTGGACATATTTCAGGGGCACATTTTAATCCTGCTGTTTCAATTGGTTTTGTTGTGAACGGAGATATTAGTGTACTTGAATGCTTATTTTATATTATTTCTCAGCTTCTTGGAGCATTAAGTGCAAGTGCAACACTTTATGCACTTTTTGGGAACATAGCGAAACTTGGATCCACTTTACCGAAGTTTTCCTGGCAACAATCGTTCGTTTTAGAACTTATTTTAACATTTGCTTTAATGATGGTCATTTTTGGTTCTGCCGTTCATGGTAAAGCGGTTAAATCATTTGCAGGAATAGCCATTGGAGCTACCGTTGGGCTTGAAGCTATGTTTGCTGGACCAATATGCGGAGCATCAATGAATCCTGCTCGTTCCATTGCACCAGCACTAGTTTCTCGTCATTTGGATCACTTATGGATATATATTGTTGCCACCATTTTAGGAGCAGTTCTAGCTTCTTTGGTTTATAAAACCATACATGAATAAGTGGTTTATAGGCTATACATTTAAATAATTCTTATTACGAAAGAAGGATTGAAAATGGACAAAAAACTTGTTTATTTCTTATGTACAGGTAACTCCTGTCGCTCTCAAATGGCTGAAGGTTTTTTGAAAGCTTTAGGTGGAGATAAATATGAAGTCAAAAGTGCTGGTCTTGAAGCTCACGGTTTGAATCCCCGTGCTGTTCAAGTAATGAAAGAAGCAGGAGTTGATATTAGTCACCATACTTCTGATGTGATTGACCCAGAAATTCTAAGTCAAGCTGATTACATTATTACTTTGTGCGGTCACGCCAATGACAACTGCCCAGTGGTCCGTAATGACAAAGCTGAAAGATGGCATTGGGGCTTTGATGATCCAGCAAAAGCAACGGGAACCGAAGAAGAAATTTTGGCGAAGTTCCGTGAAGTTCGTGATTCCATAAAAAAACGCATTGAACAGTTTGTTAAAGAAGGAAAATAATAAGAAGTTTCATTCAAAAATTAATATCAATAAAGCTTTTAAGAATAGCGAAAAACGGAGATTCCATTTGGAATCCCTGTTCCCCATTCTTTAAAATACCATAAGCACGGTCCTTTACCGTTCGTAATTTGAATGAAAGCTCATAAATGTGATCGTAGGTTCATATATTAACGGCTTTTTTTCATTTGATAAACCATCCATGCATATGGCTCCGGCCATATTATATGATTTCGACTTCCTTCATAATAACCCTGTTCACACATGATCTTGTAAATGAATTCTGAATGAACTGTATAAACAAACATAATAAAGCTCCTATGTCACATCGTTATGGTCTTAATACCATCTAACAACACGTAAACGTCTACTTCAAGCGTGTCAAATGCTATTTAAATATTTAGATTGTCTGTTGTTAATTTTCTTTAAACCTTTTTTTAGATCTTCGAAACTTACTATCTCATTTTTCAATAAATATTAAGTGTTGTATCCCTGCACCTAGCTCTAAATTTCATAAACTTTGCAAAGCGCTGCGCATTGTTTCACCCGAATAAAGCTCTGGCAGTTTTAGCATTATAAATCCATTTAGGAATCGATTTAATTTATAGATATCAGTTTCAATGCCATTTACTTTATCTGCTTCCATTTTGTATTTAGACACTCTAATCATTTCATTAATTTGTGAAATGATGCTTCTGTCATTAGTGCTTGTATATGATACCTGGCCACATTTGTTAATATATTTTTGTCTATGTGTTTCTTTCACTTTATCTGCTTTCAGATTATTTGCAATTTCGTTTACAATAATTTCATCAAACTGTTTAAAATCCCCTTTTTTTAAACCATAAATAATAAAATTATATCGTGTCATATTATTCATCACCAAACACTTCATCATTTTCAATAGGGCTACAAGGTTGGTAATCTTTATTTACTTTTAGCAACTTTTTCACCTCGCAAATATAATTAGCTTTTATTGATATTTCTACGTAAACGTTGTGGTAATTTTAAGAAATATTAAAAATATATTTTACCATAGATATACTTTATCCAATAAGAAAATCCGGGCTATGCCATAAGCCCGGTCTTTAACATTTTATATTTTGAATAAAAGCTCATGAATGTGATGCCTCCATACTGTTCAGCAACCCTAGATGGTATAGTCCTCCGGTATAAAAACTCTCAACTGTTTTGGTTTTACAAATACTTTTTCTCCCGTTTTCAGTTGCAAGTTTTTGTATAAATCTTTTGTTAGTTCAGCTTCAAGAAATTCTTCTGTATCGTTTCTTTTTAATTCCAGGTGAACAATAGGGCCTACTATATGAATATGCTTGATAGTGGCTGAAACTCCATCTTTGCTGCTTGCTTCTTTTTCGATGCTAATATCGTGAGGTCGAACATATCCAACGGCTGCCTTGTTTTCTGTTTCAGAAAATTCCGGGGCATCGATTTGGAATTTACCGTGATGGAGTTTTCCTTTATGAAGACGGCCTCGGAATAAATTCACATTTCCTAAAAAGTCATAAACAAAAGGACTGTTCGGATGATCATACACCTCTTCAGGGGTTCCGATTTGTTCGATTCTTCCTTCGTTCATGATCACAACACGATCTGCGACGTCTAAAGCTTCTTCTTGGTCATGAGTGACAAAAATGCTTGTGATATGAAAATCATCATGTAATCTTCTTAACCAACGCCGAAGATCTTTTCTTACTTTTGCATCTAAAGCGCCGAATGGTTCATCTAGTAATAATACTTTTGGTTCAACCGCTAATGCCCTAGCCAACGCAACTCGTTGCCTCTGACCTCCGGAAAGCTGCGATGGATATCGATTGGCATAAGCTTCTAACTTCACTAACCGCAGTAATTCGTATACCTTTTCTTCAATTTCTTTTTTTGAAGGGCGCGACTTTCGTGGCCGAACTTTTAAGCCGTAAGCGACATTGTCAAAAACATTCATATGATGAAATAAAGCATAATGCTGAAAAACAAATCCCACTTTTCTTTCTTTTGAACGAATATGAGTAATATCTTTATCATCAAAAAGAATTGATCCTTGATCGGCAGCTTCTAATCCTGCAATGATGCGAAGCAGTGATGTTTTACCGGAACCTGATGGTCCAAGCAGTGCTACTAATTCACCTGTTTGAATATGAATATTAATATCATCAAGAGCTTTAAATGAGCCGAACGATTTTGAGATATTTTGTATTTTTATACTCACTTACAAAAACTCCTTTCACGAAATATATTGAGTCATTTATTTATCTTTGTTTTCCATTCAATAAAATTTTTGGCAAATAAGGTGATGATCGCGAAAATTGACATTAATGATGCAACTGCAAAAGCTGCTGTAAAATGATATTCATTGTATAAAATTTCAATATGTAAAGGCATTGTATTTGTTAATCCACGAATATGTCCAGAAACGACGGATACAGCTCCAAATTCTCCAATCGACCGAGCGCTGCACAAGATAACCCCATATAATAAACCCCACTTGATTTTCGGGAGAGTAACATGCAAAAATGTTTTCCAACCGTTTGCACCTAAAGTGAATGACGCTTCCTCTTCTGCAGATCCTTGTGCTTGCATTAATGGAATAAGTTCACGAGCAACAAACGGCAGTGTGACAAATAACGTTGCAAGAACAATACCGGGAACTGCAAAAATGATTTTTATGTCGTTTTCAAAGAGCCATTGTCCAAGAAAATTATGAGTACCAAATAATAAGACAAAAACTAACCCTGCAATAACTGGAGAAACTGCAAAAGGAAGATCAATAATGGTAATCAAGATATTTTTTCCTTTAAAATCAAATTTTGAAATTAACCATGCAGCAGCTACTCCAAATATGGCATTTAATGGAACCGTCATTAATACAACAAATAATGTTAATTTAATAGCTGCCAAAGCGTCTGGATGACGAATGGAAGCAAAATAAACATCGATTCCTTTATCAAAAGCCTTTACGAAAATGGAAATAAGAGGTAATACAAGAAATAAACTCAAAAACCCTAGGACAATCGCAATTAGCAGCAAGCGAACAAGACGTGGTTCTGTTGTACTCCTAGGCGTTTGCAGCGGTAAATTCGATCTTTGCATCGGAATATAACCAGCCATGAAAATCCCTCCTTAACTATGTACAAATTTTCTATTCATCCACCACTGAAATAAGTTAATAAGCAATAATAGAATAAATGAAATGACTAACATTACCATGGCGATGGCAGTTGCTCCTGCATAATCATATTGTTCCAGCTTTGTCATAATTAAGAGTGGTGTAATTTCTGTACGCATTGGGATGTTTCCAGCAATAAAAACGACTGAGCCATATTCCCCTAGAGCTCTCGCAAATGCTAAAGAAAATCCGGTAATGATCGCAGGCAAAATTTGTGGAAAAATAACTTTTATGAATGTTTGTAGTCTACTTGCACCTAGACTTGCCGAAGCTTCTTCAATTTCTTCATCTATATTTTGCAGGACTGGTTGAACCATACGAACAACAAACGGTAAACCAATAAAAGTCAAAGCAATGATAATGCCTATTGGAGTGTACGCTATTTTAAATCCTAGAAATTGCCCAATCCATCCATTAGGTGTATACAATGTCGTTAAAGAAATCCCGGCTACAGCTGTTGGTAATGCAAAAGGCAGATCAACTAATCCATCTGCAATACGTTTTCCCAGAAAATGATAACGCACTAACACCCAAGCAATTAATACTCCAAATACAGCGTTTATCAGAGCTGCTGCAAAAGATGCCCCAAAACTTAATTTATAAGAAGCTACGACTCTAGGTTCTGATATTGTTTCCCAAAAATCCTTCCACCCCATACTAATGGTATGAAAAAAAATCATTGATAAAGGAAGTAAGACTAGAAGGCTAATGTACAGCATCGTAAATCCAAGTGATAATCCGAATCCAGGCAATAGATTCGGTTTTCTCCTTTTTAATATTGAAAAACTTTCCATGAAATCCCCTCTCCAAAAATGGCTTAATAAATTAGAAAAAAGTGAAGATAGATACATAGATATATCTATGTACCTATCACTGAAACCATTTATTTAGGCTCATAAATTTGATCAAAAGTTCCACCATCATTAAAATGGATTTCCTGAGCTTTTTTCCATCCGCCGAATTTTTCATCTATTGTTACTAAATCAATTTTCGGAAATCTATCTCTATATTTTTTTAGTATTTTTTCGTTTCGAGGACGATAATAATGCTTAGCAATAATTTCTTGGCCTTTATCTGTGTACAAGTATTTAAGATAAGCTTCAGCTACTTTTCTTGTACCTTTTTTGTCTACAATTTTATCAACAACAGCAACAGGCGGTTCAGCAAGGATACTGATTGACGGAACGACAATTTCAAATTTATCTTTTCCTAATTCGTTAACTGTTAGAAATGCCTCATTTTCCCAAGCAATTAGTACGTCTCCAATTCCTCTTTCAACAAAAGTGGTCGTAGAGCCGCGCGCTCCTGAGTCCAGCACTTTAACATTTTTATATAATTTTTTCATAAAATCTTTTATTTTCTTTTCATCGCCATTGTATTTTTTATCTGCAAAAGCCCATGCTGCTAAATAGTTCCACCTTGCACCACCGGAAGTTTTTGGATTAGGGGTAATCACGGAAACATCTTTTTTGATTAAATCATCCCAATCCTTAATCCCTTTAGGATTTCCTTTTCGAACAAGAAACACGATTGTTGAAGTGTAAGGAGTAGAGTTATAAGCCAAGCGTCTTTGCCAATCTTTTGCAAGTAAGCCTCTCGCTTCGGCAATCATATCGATATCATAAGCCAAAGCCAATGTAACTACATCAGCTTCAAGACCATCAATAACTGCACGGCCTTGCTTACTTGATCCTCCATGGGACTGCTGAATTGTTACAGTCTGCCCTGTTTTCTTTTTCCAATATTTAATGAACTCTTTATTAAAATCTTGATATAACTCGCGTGTCGGATCATAAGAAACATTTAATAATTCAACTGGGCTTTTGTTGGACGCTTTTTCATTCGTTTTTTCATTTTTTTCTTCATTACTGCTTGTTTGATTGCTGCTGCACGCAGCTAGTACAACTGATAATAGAGTGAAAACAAGAAAAAATTTTAATAATGGTTTTTTGGCATTGAACATGATTTAATCCCCTCTTTTATTATTTTTTAAAATAAAAAGGCTGCTATCTTAGAAATTAAGATAAGCAGCCTTCAGTATGTCTGATCAGCGGAAATAATAGTATTTTATGAAGTTTATATCGTTATCTTATCCCTACTTTTCCAACCAGTCAAGTAGGGATTTAATATTTTTTGAAGCAACATTATAAATATTGTTTTATTTTTGCTACTGTATCTCCTATTCCTTCATGGATAACAATATCGAATAAATAGTCCATTTTTGTTGGTGATTTATTAATGATTGCTTTTTTGATTTCAGGAGCACTGTTTAAATAAACAGGAATTTGATTTACAGGATATACTTCAAGACTTGTACCCATGGCGATAAATAGATCGCTTTTATACGCTTTATTCAATGCTTCTTCGAAATGTTGAACCATGCCGCCAAATAATACAACATCAGGTTTTAAAATAAAATTACAAACTTCCCCTTTTTTGTTTGTTTGATTACATCTTGGAATTACATGTTCGTTAATAAACTTTAAATCGTATTTTGTTTTGCATTTTGGACAAGTAGCAGTTTGCAAAGTTCCATGCAACTCAATAATGTCGGAATTTCCAGCTTTATGATGTAACCCGTCAATATTTTGCGTCAAAATTGTTACATTTTTACCCATCTCTTCTAATTCTTTTAAAAATAAATGTCCTTCATTTGGATCAAAATTTCCCATTAATTTTAAGGAAAAAATTCGTTTAAATTTACTCCAAAAATCCTTTGGATTTTTCTCAAAATAGTATTCTGATATATAATTTTCTACATTATCTTCTTGTGAATAAATACCATTATCGCTTCTAAAATCAGGAATTCCCGATTCTGTACTCATTCCGGCTCCAGTAAAAATTGTAATGGTTTTTGCATTTTTAATGATTTGTGCAAGTTCTTTTATCTCTTTCATGGTACTCCCCTTTTCTTGTTGTTTCATGCTGACTTTATTTTGAAAACCTTTCGATGCTAATAAGAAAAGAAGAAATTTTTTTATAGAAGACTATTCGAAAAGTATCCCCTTTTAGTTGGTTGCATACTAAAACCTCTCCTTATGCATTTCTTTTAAAAACATTTTTGTAATTGGAAATCCAGAACTCTCCCCTATAACAGAATCAATTCCACAATGAGGACAAACGGCTGTGTCTTCATTATCCCACCATTCCGTTATTTCAACAGGACTAAAAATTTTCAAACAATAAAAACAGCCACAAATAGTATCTTTTTCTAAATCTTTTCTATTATTAAGGCTAAAACGATGTGCTTTTTTCACGTGGTTTTCCATCACTAGTTCCTATCCCTTTCTCTATATCTGTATTACAATTTAATTGGTTTTACTTTTCTTTATTAAACTAAATGCTCCTTTGTTGACAAAGCTTAGGAGTTGCCGAATCTACCCCCATTCCTAAATTCAAGCCTTCAATAGTAGTTTAATATGAACCTACCCAATACCAATTTTCATCAAACTTTTTTATTTCTTTCAAGTCTCCGCCAAAATCACTTCCTGAAAGTTTTTGGCCGTTTGGTGAATACACAAATCCTGAAAAACTATCTGAAATGCCTCGAAATTTTATTTGAAAATTCAATCAATCTTCAAATTCCACATATTTAAAGAAATATTAACTGTAATATCTTTCATTCAGTATCTACTATAACCGTTACTGGACCTACATTACCTGGTATTTTTAACTTCGTTGCCCTCAATTTTAAATATACTCATTTTTGCATATGTATTATCTGATGTAAAATAATACTGTCCATACAGAGCACAAAATGACAGGATTGAAATAAAAAGTATTGTTAGAATTTAATTAAGGAGTTGGGAGATATGGCATTGGTTGAATCATTACAGAAGGCGATCGATTACATGGAAGATCATTTATTGGATAATATCACAATTGAAGATATAGCTAAACAACCCAATATATCTCCCTCTCACTTTCAGCGTATATTTATGATATTGACCGATATATCTGTTGGAGAATATTTGCGTCGTCGCCGTTTAACATTAGCAGCTCAAGAATTGTCTAGTACAAATAGCAAAATAATCGACATTGCCTTTAAATATGGCTACGATACACCGGAGTCTTTCTCAAAAGCTTTTCGTAAACAACATGGTGTTACTCCAAGTGAAGCAAGAAAAGGGATTGGAAAAATACAATCCTATAACCGACTGACGATACAGGTAAATCTGAAAGGAGCAGAACCAATGAAATATCGAATTGTTGAAAGAGATGCTTTTCAAGTAGTAGGGGTTAAACGAGAATTTCCATGTGGTGCAGAGGATGCAGGGATTCCAGGTATTCCGGAATTTTGGAGTGAAGCCAATGAAAATGGAACAGTTAATAAATTGATCCAATTAAACAGCGGACAAATAAAAGGTCTATTAGGTCTTATTGAAAATTTTAATGAAGAGAAAAACACGGTTAACTACTGGATTGCTGCAGAACATAGTGGTGAAGTACCAGATGAATTTTCGAGCTTAGAATTACCTGCATCCAAATGGGTCGTTTTTGAAGTGCGAGGACCTATACCTTCCGCTATGATAAATACTTGGAAGCAAATTTATTCAGAATGGTTCCCATCTAACAGATATGAACAAGCTGAAATAGCACCATTTGAAGCATATATAGATTCAGATCTGTATAGCCCAAATTCATATAATGAAATTTGGGTTGCAATTAAATAGCAATGAAGTACGGCTAAACATTAAAGAGACTCCTTCTTGAGTCTCTTTTGCGGTTTGGAGTTCAGAAGCTCAGCCTTTTTTAAAAGCGTTAATACTGTGTTCATTTAGTTGTGTTTATTATTAAATTTTGAGCTTTTTACTTCAATCTCTTCAAAAATACATAACTCGTTTTAATATATTCCATTTTTTCTTCATAAAAACGATGGGCATCTGTCCTTTGTAAGCCGGAAGATAAGGAAATAAGCTTATATCCATTTGCTTTTGCCCATTTATGGACATATGTAAGGAGTTTTTTGCCATAGTTTTTTGAACGGTAGTTTTGGTCAGTAACTAAATCACATACCCAAATGAAGCGGCCGTTGTACAACGTGATCATCGGCATAAACCCGGTAACAGCAACAATACGGCCATTGTCATATAAACCAAACATCTTATAGCAGTCTTTTTCTTGCGCTTCTCTGACTAATTCGACATATGTGCTTTCATCAAGATGGGGCCTTAACTGTTTCATGACTGGAAAAGCTTCTTTCCACTCAAACTCTTCTATTAATTCTTTAATTAACCACGGATACCTTATCAATCAAACGTCGATATCGATGCGAATCAACCTCTTTATGCACAACACGTGCGAGATGATGTTCAGGGATGAGGATTTCTAAATCTAGTGGTAGAATAAGTTGGTCCATGTTATATAAATAAAGGAAATATGATCATGTTTAATGAGAGAATCGCTCCTTTGGTGGTTGTTGTTTGGCCACTTCAATTTTACCAAATGGTGCGATTCTCTTTTATATTTTTTTAAAATAAGAGGGGCGACCTCTTAAAGGAAATTTTTAGTTCTTTTTGGGTCAGCCCCTCTTCAACGTTTTTACAAAGATTTTTTATTTTGTAAAGTTACTATTGCAACAGCTGCTATAATAAAAATACCACCAATAAAGAAATTAACGTCTAACTTTTCATTTAGCAAAAGCCATCCTAAGAAGGAACCTACAATTGGCTGGCAAAAGAAAAACAATGAGCCTATTCCAGCATCCATAAGCTCCATTCCTTTATTCCAAAGAAAAAATGCTCCAGCGGTTGAAACGATCCCAAGATAAATAACTCCTAAAATGATTAAAATGTTTTGATAATAAACATCATTTGATTGGAGTTCCCATATCATTGCTGGCGTAGTAAAAACAAGTGCAAATAATACAGCGTAAGTAGTTATTGTTAGTGACGAAAAACGTTTTGAAGCAACTTTTACATAGACTGACAATAACGCCCAAGAAATTGCAGCTCCCACTAATGTGATACTACCTAACAAGTGGGTTCCAACATTTGTATCCCATCCAATTACAATTAAAACTCCAAATGTTGCTAATAACACTGAAATAATCTTTCGAACAGTCAGCTTTTCCTTTAATACAAACTTTGCAAAGACTACAATAAAGGCTGGTGTTGCAGATGTAATTAACGCTCCAGTATGTGCATCAGATAATTTTGTACCAATGAATTGAAAAGCAATAGATACAAAATAACCTATAAAACCAATCCAGACTATTAGTAACCAGTCACGTTTCTTTATAGTTACACGATTTTTATTTTTAATCTGAACGGTTTTTAATACAGCAAACAAAAAAACAAAAGCTATGACATAACGCAGCCATACTAACGTTAAAGGTGGAATAAAATCTAAAACATATTTGCTAACTACATACATACCGCCCCACATACTTGCGGCTAAAGATAAACATATTGCTCCAAGTAAATTTTGTTTCATCATTATAATACCTCCGTCTATGAAAAGGGAATTTTAAAAAAGAATTTCCCCTAAGACGAGGCATGACTTTTATGTTAACTATTCATCCCTCGACTTAGGAATGAATAGCTGGTTGGTCATTTTCAAAAATATCTAAATATAACCTCATGATTTAACCCTCCCCACGAATTGTATTTTCTCAATTTTAACACATTTTCATTAAGGAAAAATTACTTAACTTATCATTTTCTTATTCCACTATCCTCTCTGTTAGTCGATTGAACTACTCACCGCTTAACACCCTGACGGGTTGTTTGAAGCGGGAGATTCCTACGAACACCGAAGTAACCTTCAGTTATCTTAGTAGGCTAGCCCCGTCGCACCGACGGTTAGAAGCCTTATAGCTTCATTTTTAAGAATTAAGCAAAAGAGTGATTAAAAGTTGGTGATTTTCAAGTATTGTACTATGATAAATTTAATTCCATTATTTAAGTTGGAAATGGCATGGGACTGTGACCCCTTACTCATACACAAACTAGAAAACATTTTAGCTAAGGAGTGGTGAAAATGGCACGTGTTTTATTTATTAATGCCGGATCAGAAGGACATATCAATCCAACTATTGGAGTTGTGCAAGAGCTTATTTCGCGCGGCGAAGAGGTTGTGTACTTTACGATAGAAGCTTTTCGAGAGCGAATTGAGAAGACGGGAGCTACTGTACGAACATTGGACGGTCAAAAATTTATAAAAGCCTTTATCTCGGGTGGAAGAAATTATTTACTTGAAAGAATCAACGGTCTGTTGCGTACGGCAGATATTGTGATACCTAGTGTTCTGGAGCAAATCGAAGGAGAACATTTTGATTACATCATCCATGATTCCATGTTTGGTTGTGGACGTTTACTTGCCCAAATCCTTAAGCTTCCGGCAATCAATTCTTGTACTTCCTTTGCGCAGACTAAGGAATCATTCGATAAAATGTTGGAACAGCTTTCTAAAAACATTCCTACAGAAGTGGTTAAAGAAATAAACGATGAATATCAAAACTTGACGGCAATGGTGAAGGAAAAATATAATGTGGAGATCCATTCCCCTTATGAAGTTTTTTGTAATCCTGCACCGCTTACCATCGTTTATACAACTAGAGAGTTTCAACCATTTGGAGAAGCGTTCGACCAAACTTACAAATTTGTAGGTCCATCCATCTCTTCACGAATATCACAAGAAAACTTCGACCTTACTGAAATCAAGGGGAAAAGCCCAATTTACATTTCACTGGGTACTGTCTTTAACCAAGCCATTGATTTTTATAAGCTTTGTTTTAAGGCATTTGAGAACACTGATCATACCGTTGTCATGTCGATTGGGGAAAAAGTTCAAATATCTGATTTAGGGGAGATCCCTAAAAACTTCATTGTAAAAAATTATGTTCCACAAATTGAGGTGCTGAAATACAGTAAATTATTTATTACACATGGTGGAATGAACAGTACCAATGAAGGTCTCTATTACGGGGTTCCGCTCATTGTAATACCACAAAGCGCGGATCAGCCGATCATTGCCAGGCAAGTTGCCAATAACGGTGCTGGTATTAAATTACAAATGCAAGGCTTGACTGCAAATCAACTACGTGAAGCCGCAGATCATGTGTTAAACACCCCATCTTTCCATAAAGCTGTTTCAAATATAAAAGAATCCTTTCAAAAATCGGGTGGATATCACCAAGCTGTTGATGAGATTTTTGAATTTAAAAGTACATATAATATCTAAATATAAAAATATCTCAGCTGCCATTATTGGTGGCTTTTTCTTAGTGGTTACGGCAATTCCTTTTTTAATTTAGAAATGGAATAGGAACTATTATAAAAGCTATATTGTGAAGTTATACATTTAAAGTTTTTTCCATAATAATAGCTAAAATAATTAGTGGTTTATTCGATTAAAGGGCGCGATAACTGAACAATGAGCAGTGGGTTTTATTCGGTAAATTTTACTATAAAATTTCAATGTTCTTCCTGCCCTGTTTAATAAAAAAGAGCCACAATCAAGGATATGTAGCCTTTGGAGGAATGAGGTGAATATAAAAAAGCATCCAAATTGATGGATGCTCAAAGTATTTATCCCCCCAACAAATAATTATATCAAACTTGTACGAGCTTCCAGCAGTGCTGTCGGTTTCTTACATTCATTGACCCTTTAAATAAAAAAAGAAGCCAATACTGGCTCCTGAACTTTTGCTCGTAGATGGTCTTTTATCAACTTTCTACTTGTCTTTTTCCATATATTCTTTTATTTTTCTTTCTTCCCATTCTGATCCGAATTTACCAAATGCAAACGTTGATACTCCGTGTACTATCACTCCAATTCCCCAGCCTGCAAGCGGGTATAGGAACCACCAATTACCCGCATCTGAAATTAGGTTAATAACAAAAAGCATAGCATTGACTAAAATATAAACAATTAAATGAATATAAAATGCTTTTAGATTTTCCACTCTTTTTTTCGCTCTTAAATATTTTTCATCTTTTTCGATTTTCAACACCTCCCATAATCGCAAACAATTTACATTGAATACTCTATATTTCAGAAATACCCCCTTCACACAATTTATGCTGTTTTTACGCTTAAGGTAATGTGGCAGTTTGCACTCATTAATTAGTTATGCGTAATTGAACATCGTTATTATTTTTTTTGACGACAAGAATTCCCCCACTTCAAATTTCTAATTAAGTGGGGGATGATTGGCGCTTATAGGAGCTTTTTCGTTTTTGATACCTGATATTGAATTTAAGATCCCGTTTGTTGAAAATGTTTGTGGCTCCATCAGATTAAAATGTGGTTTTATAATAGAAAATAGTTGCATCTAATTTACCAGTTGCAGATTTCGCATAGTAAGGAATCCGTCCAGCTTTAATAAAACCTATTGAAGTATAAAGGTGATTCGAAGGGTCTCCTTCTCTTGTATCGAGAACTAATAACGACCTTCCCTCTTGTTTTGCTCTTTCTTCAGCCTTTTGCATTAGTAATCGGCCGATGCCATTGCGGCGATAATCAGTGTGTGTCATCAATTTTGCGATTTCCGCTCTATGATCACCGTTCTGCTTAGTACATAAATGCAACTGTACACTTCCAACTATCTGTTTGTTTATTTTAGCGACAAATAGAATCACATCGGGGTTTAATATGTTTTCCCAGTATCTTTTCGCCTCAGAAAGTTTCAATGGTGGTAAAAAGCCAATCGATGCACCATCTTCTACTACTTGTATCAGAAGTTCTGAAAGCTCATCAATATGTTCTCCTATTGATTCTAATTGTTCGATTTTGATTTCACTAACCAACACAATCACCTCAATTTCGTATGCTATCCTCCCCTATATAACACGAAGAACTGTTTTTTCACAACAGACATGTTAGATTTTATCAAGCACCTTGTTGAATATTATTGCCTGTTAGGTTCATAGAAAACCTCTACAAAGCAGCCAGTTCTTTAAATACCTAACTCGTTCATATTATTAGGACAGTCAGTTATTTCTGGTTAACCATTTTTTTTACATTCTTCCTTCATCCTTCAAAAAATTTCTAATTTCACTTACCCTAGGTATATGATAAACAGGCATTGTGAATTCAAAATGAATGGAACGAACAATTGAAAAAACCGCCTGAAGGCGGCAATCATCATATGGCTTGTTTATGCGATTCGGAAGTTGTCTTTCTTATGATGAATCGTCTGTCGATATAGAAAGCTGCAAACAATGCCAGTAAACCAATCAGCAGCGGAATTCCGAAAGCTTCAAGGGAAAACGGGCTGCCTTTAAGGGTTACATGGTTGGCACGGTATTCTAGTCGTTTTGCTCCATATTTAGCAGTTAGAATGTCCTCTTGTTTGGCTAAATCTTCAAGCGGCGCTTCGAATACAAATCTATCTGGCGAATCACTGTGCAAGAACAGGAGCTCCTTCGCCTTGCCCTGCTCGTTCCATTGTTTTATGTCCTCCGCAGCTAAAGTTTTTGCCTGCGTTCCCGGAACGATCATTTTATCCACCTTCGGAGTTTTCGACATTTGATATCTGGCGATTAGGTTAAGGTGATGTTTTGTAACAATAGGCTGTTTCGAGCTTGAAATAGTAAAGACCTTTGTTGTTCCGGAAGCAGAATACGTATCAAAAATCGAAGCCAATGCCCCTTCCTCCATACCGTTATACAGCAAAACACCTGTCTTTTTCTTTTTCCATTGAAATGCTAAATTTGCAATATAAACTGCTTCGCTCCGATCGATATAATAAGGGTCGATCTTTGGATTTTTAACGAAGTGGTAGGAAGGATAATGCATTTCTTTTGCAATTTTTTCTGCCATAGGTTCGCCTAATTTTTGTGAGATCACATAGAGGACGGCATCGATTCCTGATGTTAGTCCAGCCGAAGCCACGATGTTACCGTCATGTACATACCGAAGATCCCTTTTCCAGTGAGTGTCAAGATATTTCTTTTTCGTTTTATCGAAATACTGCCAGTGTATGGTTGCAGATTTCCCTTTCAATAAACCGGTGTCGGCAAGATTCGCTGCCCCGCCACAAATACTTAACAAAGTGGCATCTTTATGTTTTTGTATCCATTCCCGAACAGGTTGATATTTCTTTTTGTCAACCATAGGCATGTAAGGGATCACGATAATGTCGGGACTTTTTCCTAATAAACGATCCATTTCTTTAAAGGAGTAGTGCGGTAATAAATCGAGACCTCCTGTTATTGACTTCACCTTATTGTCCGGAGCAACAGCAAATACATTAAACTCACCTGTCATAGCGAACATTTCGTACGGAACCATAAAATCGAATACTTCCGTGGTTGGATTCGATAACAGGACTGCCACAGTTGGTTTATTCGGGTTATAATCAGGTCTTTTCACTTTTTGTAAATAAGGAACGGGCTGATTGCGAACGGAGAACCAATAATCCCTCTGAGAACGGCTAAATCCGATTAATCCGATGCCCCCCAAAAATATAACGAAAATACCTACATAAACAACGACACGCAACATTAACCTCTTCATTCTTCTTTCCTCCTGTAAAATGTTTAATTTTACTTACCCCAGGTACACTATAAACCTGTTTTATGAACTCAATATGAACGGAACAAATAATTGAAAAAAAATAAAAAAACCGCCTAGTGGCGGAATTTAGATAGATTCTTTATTTTGCATGCTTCCATCACTTTGGCAGTTTAACAGTAAAAGTTGCACCTTCCCCCAAGCGTCCGGATACTTTGATATTGCCATTATGAATATCTACAATTTTTTTGACGATCGATAAACCGAGTCCATTTCCTTTTACAGTATTATTGCGAGATTTATCAACTTTATAAAATGGCGTAAAAATATCTTCCTGTTCCTCTTCCGGTATTCCGGGACCATTATCTGTTATGGAAACGACATTCTGATCTTCTTTCATCGCTGCTTCTATATAAATCTTTCCGTGCTTTGGAGTGAATTTGATGCTATTACTCAGTAAATTGATCCATACCTGATAGAGTTGGTCTTCATCCGCTTGAATTCTCATTGCCTCAAGCTGAAGGTCAATTTCAATTTCTTTCGCTGCCCATTGAGGTTCCAACGCAATGACGACTTTCCGCAATTGTTCATCCAAACGATAACTCCTCACCTTCAACGGATGTGTCTCTTGTTGTAAATAGGATAGCCGCAGCAAATTTTCACTTAATCGCGATAACCTCTCGCACTCTTCTTCAATGATGGTTAAATAATGGAGGCGGCTTTCCTCACTCATTTTCTTCTGTTTTAACGCCTTCGTAAATCCTGAAATGGAGGTTAAAGGTGATTGAATTTCATGCGAGACGTTAGAAACGAAATCTTGCCGCATTCGATCCAGCTTAGCCAGCTCTTTCGCCATTTCATTAAAGCTAACGGTTAAAAGACCAATTTCATCCTTGCGTTTCGTATGAAGCTCAAAATCGAATTTTCCTTTCGCCATATTCTTGGTTGCATCCGTCAATCGAAGAATCGGGTTTACGAAATAGCGTGCAGCAACTAAAATCAGAAAACTGCCGAAAAACAAAATAATGATGTACATGATATGAATGGAGTTCATGATTTCTTCCTCGATACTATTCTTCTCCACCGTTAGAAATAAAGCGTAAGGCTCCCCGTCAACCTGAAATGGAAGTCCGATTATAGGAGGATAAGGCTCCCTTTTATTGATATCTCGAGCGATATCACCGGCAAGCACGGTCTTAATATATATAGGATCAACCTGTATTTCCCCATTTTTTTCATCAAGGAGGGGCTTGCCATCCTTATTATAAAGTTGGAGAAGGTTACCGGTAAGGCCTGAGAAGTTTTGCATAAATGGTATCAAATTAGCTGAAGGTGCAGACTCATAGGTTTGGATAAATTTTTTACCATTCGTAATCAGAATTTCTTCTACCAAATTTGTAATTCTTTCTTGATACAGCAGGGAAGTAACAAAATATGCAATGAACAGACTCAACATGACGATGCCAACGAATATTAATACAACACGGGTATATAGTGACTTAATCCCGATACACCTCCAATCGGTAACCGAGGCCGCGGATTGTTACAATCCGAAAATCAGACTCAAATTCAGTAAACCGTTCTCTGAGCCGTTTGATATGAACATCGACGGTCCTCTCGTCCCCTTCATAATCTATGCCCCATATTTGTTCAATTAGATTGTCCCGTGTAAACAACTGTCCGGCGTAGCTGCCCAGTTTGAAAAGTAATTCGAATTCTTTCATTGGGATCGTGATCGTTTTACCGTTTTTATAGACTACCTGATAACTTTTGCGGTCTAATGAAATGTCTCCAAGCTTAATCATATTGGAAGCAGCAATCCGATACCGCTTTAGCAGAGCTTTTACCCTAAGAACGAGCTCTACCGGGTCGAACGGCTTCACCAAATAATCATCCGTTCCAAGCTTAAAACCTTTAATTCGGTCGCCTGTCTCCCCCTTCGCGGTGATCATTAAAATTGGCATGTCCCCTAGTTCGCGGAGCTTCGTACATAAAACCCAGCCATCCAATTTCGGCATCATAATGTCCAAAATGACGAGATCAACTCTATGATTCTCCACATAATCCAGCGCATCAGCTCCGTTGGATTTTTCGACAATATCAAAGCCTTCATCTTCCAGATACAAACGAACCAGCTCACGGATATGAGCTTCATCATCTACCACTAATATCTTTGGCAAATTGAATTCTCCCCTTTATCCTTATGGTCGAACACAATCTAAATTATTACATAACTTTTCCAATAAATTAATCTGATAATTAAAATTCTATACTATTAATCTCATTTCCTATGGATACTATAAATCAACATTATGAACTCAATATGAATTGAATCGCTTTTACCAATGAAAACAAACTAGAGACAGCATTTGACCGATTGTTCTTGTGTTAATTTTGGATTTAGCCTTTTTCATTTTAGCTTTAATCACACCACATATTCTTAATGTTTTTTTAAACAGAATTCACACATGATATCTGACGAAAACGTAAAATCTAATAATCAAAAAGATTAGATTTCGACTTAACCTTGAAATAAATGAATATAATTTTTAACAAATAGGTAAAGGGTATGAAAATTATTGAATTTTTTTAAAAAAATTGACGTTAACGTTAAATGTAAATATAATCATATTAATATACATGGCAGGAGGTCGGTTCTTTCATGGATGGGCATTTGAAAATAGATGATGTAGCTAAACAGAGTGGTTTAAGTAAAAGAACCATTAGGTACTATGAAGAGATTGGTCTTTTGCCTTCTCCTCCTCGCAGTAAAGGGGGGACAAGGCTTTATACACAAGAACATGTTGAGTTTTTGAAAAAGATTACGATTACCAAAGAAGTATTAGGGTTTTCCCTACAAGAACTGCAGCGCTTCATTTCACTTCAAAATGCATTTGAAAGTCAGCGAGTAGATTATAGACAGGTTGTCGATCCAAGGGAACGGAAGGAAAAGTTGATTGAAATTATAGAAATCCTCGATGACCAACTCGAAATAATCGAGGAAAAGATTCGGAAAATTCTTAGTGTTCAAACTGAACTGGTAAGTCTTAGAGAACGTGCGCGAGCTAGGATTGAAAAAATCGACGAGGAGCTATCAAAACGATAATAGATATTTTGGAGGGAAAATAATGCAATCTAAATCTACATTAATTAAAGAGGAGCTTCAACCTCGAAGTGTCGGAATTTTACAACAGCCCAAAGCGGTATGGGCAGTAGCTTTTGCATGCGTGATTTCATTCATGGGGCTAGGTCTTGTTGACCCCATCCTCCCTGCAATAGGGAAAAAATTACACGCCACCCCCAGCCAAGTTTCCCTGTTGTTTTCAAGCTATACTTTTATTACAGGGTTGGCAATGTTAATCACTGGAGTTGTTTCTAGTAGATTTGGAACGAAAAGGACTCTGTTAACAGGAACTTTCCTTATTGTTGTATTTTCAATCCTAGGTGGTTTTTCAGGGAGCATTGGACAGCTTGTAGGGTATAGAGCTGGTTGGGGTCTTGGTAATGCTTTGTTCATCGCCACAGCTCTGTCCGCTATTGTGGGATTATCTACAAGCGGACCAGCTAAAGCAATTGTTTTGTACGAAGCTGCTCTTGGGTTGGGAATATCCGTTGGACCGCTGTTAGGAGGAGAATTGGGTTCTATCTCTTGGCGTGGACCGTTCTTCGGCGTAGGTGTTCTCATGGCGTTGGCATTCCTTTCGATTCTCATCTTGTTGCCAAAATTGCCGAAATCAAAGGTGCGCACGTCTCTGCTAGACCCATTTAAAGCACTGCGTTACCGTGGACTTTTAACATTGGGGATTACTGCATTGTGCTATAATTTTGGCTTTTTTACCTTATTGGCTTATACGCCATTTGTCATGAACTTAGATGAACACGGACTTGGTTATGTTTTCTTTGGTTGGGGGATTCTTCTTGCCATTACCTCAGTCTTCGTAGCACCTAAGTTTCAGAGTCGATTCAGAACCGTTCCTTCGATGTGTGCCATGTTATTTTGTTTTGCCGTTACTCTTCTCGTTATGGGGATTTGGACATCCTCTCAAATGGTTGTGATTGTGGCTGTTATCATAGCCGGAGCATTCTTAGGTGTAAATAATACATTAATTACAACCGCAGTAATGGTCGCAGCCCCGGTTGAACGCTCTACAGCTTCCGCAGCATATAGCTTTATCCGATTCGTTTTTGGAGCCGCAGGTCCATGGTTAGCAGGAAAATTAGCCGAATGGTACAACCCACATATTCCCTTCTACGTTGGCGCTATTGCTGTGGTCTGTGGAATTTTAGCCATTTTGCTCGGAAACAAACACCTTCAGCATATTGATAAAGCAGTTGCATCACACCACTAAAAAGAAATCCTCCTCTTTTTGAGGCGGATTTTTATTTTATCATTATTTGAACCGGTTGCAGAAAAAATTGATTATAAAAATAATTAGGTTTAAATTAGATAGATACTAATTGATTATGGTTATTCAACTATTCAGCCCCGTTTGTTGAATAAGAAAAGGAGTTTCCGCGGCAACACATGTTCTTAAACTCGAACTACCCGTTACTTGAATAAGAATACTCATTATATCCACTTGGCAAACCAAGCGACGTAATAGGCAGCAGGAATAAACAAAAGTTGAGCCACAATTGTACCCAGTAATTTCGAACAAATCATTGTTAAAGAGTAACTTTTTAAATAAATATAATCACTTTGATTTTTAATCACTCTATCAGCTAAAACTGAAGCTTTTGGGTCAATAAACAATGTTAATAAAATAGTTGCTATACCATTTATAATCCCAGATGACATTAATGCAGCCTGAGCATAATCTTTAGGAACTAACATTGATGCATATATAGATGAAAGTACCCCAATAGTAAATACAGCAGAAATTATGACATTAATAACAAAGAGACGTTTAGGAATTGTTTTTAACGTAATTCCTTTTAGGTATGTCAATCTGGGGAGTCTAAAATACATAAAAACCTTTTTAATGCCGTTCCGATTAAATTGATTAATAAATAGTGCCATTATTGAGCCCCGTTCATTAGATAATTGAACAATGGCTCGTGAAAAGATATTGATGAATGTTGGAAAAAGAAGAATTCCAAACAAGACCCCAATAGATGTTACCCCAATTAAAATCCTATATTGTTCCTCTATAAAGCTTAATTTGTTTATATCAGGTGCCTCTGCAATAAGTTTTGCTGTTAAAGGTTGTTCAATCATTGTAGAAAACCTTGAAACAATCACTAATGTACTAAACAAAGATAATGCAGTTGCAATTAATTTCACTCTTGCTCCCGAAATCCTCGTTGCATAGGCTAAAGTCTCAACCATTGTTATTATCAATAACAAAAAAGAAATTATAATAACTTTACTTGTAATTAGTTCCATATCATAGCTCCTAAGAAAATTATTCTAACTGTATTATAAAATAAATTGTATATATGGGTAATTATTTGGAGGAGAAGAATACAATAATAATTTTACCAGTTCTTCTTAAACTAGACTGTCACTTTCGTATTATAAGGTCAGCCAGATATTTCTGGTTGACCATTTTTTATATGGTTTTGTTATAACGGTAGCCGGGGTAGAACGTACCTGCCCGTGGGGCTTAAAATCCCGTCAACTAAACAGTTCGCCCCCTACTTGCTTAAACATGATTTGGCTGGTTGGGACCAAGATCTCGGATAACAAGCGAAGCTATGATACTGCAAGAAGGATTAGGGGTTACCGGCAATTTTATGGTTCTAGAGGAGATAATATATGAATCCAGTAGTTGGTCTGGATGTAGCGAAAGGTGAAAGTCAGGTTCAAGCGTTCTTGTATAAGAAGAAGCCTTATAAAAGCAGTTTTAAAGTAGCACATATCCTTGAAGGACTAGAAGAGCTTACACTGATATCTTAGAGAAATAGAAAACTTAACAGGAATTCGACCTCCGGTCGTTTGTTTTTAACTTTTTATTGAAAAATGTTGACAAACTATTAGCTGGTTTAGTTTGACAAAATCTCTATTGCCAATATGATAAAGTACATTAATAAATAGCTGATAGTTAATAAGTAATGTTTTGGTTTTTTATCATACTTCCACTCCATAAACGCACGAAAACTATATAACACAACGAAAATTGTATCACTACAATTAGCTAATACATTAAGGTAAATATTTCCTCACTTTTTCTAAATTTCCAAGAGGATACTTAAAGAGGTATTTTTGTAGTTCTAATGTACCGTGGTTGTTGCCTGATTTCAGGACGAAAATACTTTGAATCTATGGGAGTTAATCGTTTTTTGTAAGCATAAATAAACACCCATCATACAGATTTATAAGTCAATTTATATCCCAAAATTCAACTTGGTGTTATTTTTTCCATTAAAAAAAAGCCAGCATTAATTTTGCTGTCTTCTGTTTTTTTCTTTACGATATAAAGATTTTTAGATGTAAACTCAAGCCAAGTAAAAATGCACCATTAAAAGCAAAAAACTGATACTCACTTTGGTAAACATTTTTTCCAACACACCCTATTCTAAATAGAATATTGTTAGCCTTCGTCGTTACATTCTAAAATTAGCATAAATTTATTAAACCAATGATAATGGTTTATTAATATTAAGTTAATAAAAGTAACAAATTTGTTTAAAGAAATTATTAAAAGCAATATTCGCTATTGTTTGTAGCAATTTAAAGTTAGAGCTGTCTGCATTTATTGCAGACTGCCCATTCATTTTCGAATCTATTCTGTTATTTGATTGGAAAATCACTAAAACGGATTGAAGATAAGCGTCTTGAGAAGGTTATGCTAATTCCTGTCTTTTCGTTTCTTTTCCCATGAAAAGCACAGCCGCTGCCCCGATTAAGATGGATACGCAGAAAATTGTAAAAATCATATGAATAGAAAAACCACTAGTGCTAAGATATGGCACCAATAAAGGACCTAATATTCCTCCTACGCGCCCAAAGGAAGCGGCCATTCCTGCCCCTGTTCCTCGGATTTTTGTAGGATATTGTTCGGGTGTATAGGCATATAAAGCGCCCCATGCTCCGAGGTTAAAAAACGATAGGAAAACGCCTGCTGTAATCAATAACGCCACCGATTCCGCACTGCCGAAGAAATATGCACTTAACGCGGTGCCAATCAGGTAGACAATGAGAACAAATTTTCTTCCGACTTTTTCAATAAGCCATGCGGCGGTAAAATAACCTGGCAATTGGGCAAGTGTCATAATCAGCACATACTGAAAGCTCTTGATTAAGCTAAATCCTTTGATCACCATAACACTTGGGAGCCAAAGAAACATTCCATAATAGGAAAACACGACGCAAAACCAGAGAATCCACAGCATCGCAGTTTCGCTGAGATACTCTTTTGACCAGACAGCCGTGATGTTTGATAGCACCGACAGTCTTTCTGTTTGTTTCACGGAGAGAAATTTCTGTGAATCAGGCAGATTCCAACGTAAATATAGAGCATAAAGAGCTGGAATCGCACTCAATATCAAGGCTAGCTGCCAGCCAAATTTAGGGATGATAAAGTAAGAAATGACCGCTGCAATCAACCAGCCGACCGCCCAAAAACTTTCTAATAACACAACCACTCTGCCGCGGTTTTCTGCCGGAACACTTTCCGATACGAGTGTGGAAGCGACTGGAAGCTCTCCTCCAAGCCCCATTCCGATCAGAAATCTTAAAACTAAAAAGATGCTCAAGGAAGTCGCAAATGCCGAAGCACCGCTGCCAAGTGAAAATAACAATAAAGTAAGAATAAAAACATTTTTCCGGCCCATTCGGTCAGCCGTCAGTCCGAAAAATAAAGCCCCGACGGCCATACCGATTGAGTTGATGCTGCCAATCAAGCCCATTTGTTTTTCCGTTAAGTTCCAATCTACCTTTAATGCAGCAATAATAAACGAAAGCATCCCAACATCCATTGCATCAAACATCCATCCGACTCCGGCAATCCCGAGCAGCTTCCTATTTGAAATATCATTTTGTCTGTTCATGTAAGCCCTCCTGACTTCATAACTACAAGCATTATTTTGCCTTATTCATTTTTTTTAGGAAAATAACAGTAAGTTCACCATACAAAATAGTAGCACATGTTTTGACACATAACATAACTTTTGTCCGTACGAAAGGTGTATTTATTGGTTAATCAAATAAAAAGTGATATAGAAGATCTAAGCTGCCTACATCTATTGTAGACAGCTCATTCAATTTCGAATCTATTTTGTTATTCGATTGGAAAATCACGATGGAAATGAACTTTGCCGTTTTCATCACGAATTTCGACTGTCAATTGTTTTAGTCCAGGATCAACCTTGATTACACCAAAATTAAAGAACCCGCCTTCAGCATAAAGTCGCTCTGGACCAAATGTAGGATCAAGTGTTGTCGGCTGACCTGTGCCTGCCCCAATCGGTCCGCTTGCGAACTCACGATAATCAACGGTACCGTTATGGTCAGGATCATACTGGATAATATCAGCATAATGAATATCAGCCGTGACAAAATTCACGTTTTTAATATTATTTTCCTTAATGAATTTTGAAATCTTCGCAAATTCATGTTCATACCCTGTATTATCGTTCGGATTAATATTGTCGCCATTCGCCCAACTATCGCGTGCATTTGGCTTCCCAGTCGGAATGGAAATAGGCACCGAAGAAGCAATAAGTTTCACTTGGGCATCTGAATTCAAAAGTTCTTTTTTCAACCATTCAAGCTGCTCTTGACCAAGCATTGTTTTGTCCATACCATCCGGTTTCGTATCTGGATCACGGTAGCTGCGATTATTTAAAATGAATAAATCAACTGTATTACCCCAAGAAAACTTATGGTAAAGCTTTCCGGATGAACTCCGCTCGTCCGAAATTGGCCAATAATCTGTAAAAGCCCGAAATCCAGTTGAGGTTAGCGGCTCAAATGGTCCAGAAAAGTCATTTTTTACCTCATGGTCATCCCAGATGGCATATGTGCTTGTTGATTGTAGTAATTTTCTCAAGTTTGGGTCGGTACGATTTTCCTTATATTTCGCCCAGAAATCCTCAATGTTTTTTGATGGCGGATTCGGAACAGCCGGAGTAGCATTATCCGCGTAAATCGTGTCCCCACTAAATAAAAAGAAGTCGGGTTTCAAATCGGCCATCTCAGAAAAAGCTTTGAAAGGTGGGATGTTACCTTGACCGCCAGTGTCACCACCCCAAACAATTGTCAACGGCTTCAATTCATTTTTAGCTGGAGCTGTTTTAAAAGTTCCACTCACCTGATTTGATCCAGGGAGAGCCTGAACACGGTAGTAATAAATCGTATCTGGTTTTAATCTAGTCACTTTTACTTGCACTGTCAGATCATGTTTAGAAGCAGCTTTTTCAGTTTTAATGATGGCCTTTTTAAAAGAAGCGTCATCTGAAACTTCAAATCGTACCATTGCGGGTTGGCTTGTTCTAGCCCATAATACTGCCGAAGTATCCGTCACTTCGCCGCTGGCCGCCCCATGGGAAATGTATGCTTTCTTGTTCAATTCTACTAATCGATCGGGATAATTTGTAAACATCCCATCAACACCAAGGGATAATTGCTCAACCATTTCATCTTTCGTATTCACGGTATACGGATGGACAATCATATGATGTTCATGAGCCTCCTGCATAAACGCCGGGGTGACAAGCGATTTATCCGGTCCCACTCCTTCCGCATATTCCGCTGCCCGATTAAAGACATCATCCAGATTTTTACCTTGAATCATGTTTGGGCTATAAAGTTGGAGAAGAGGAATATCCTTAGGAACGATCTCCTGTAATTTTCTTAAGCTCGCTTCGCTGAATGATTGGAAAACGACTTTATCTTTTTTCAAGTAACCGTTCTTTTTCAAAATCTCAACGAGTTTTTCTTCCATGCCCGGGTAAACGTCAGGGTCCTTCGTTTCTATGTACAGAGCAACTTTCGAACCTTTCTTTTTGATAAAATCGATCACTTCCTGAAGGGTTGGGATTTTCTCCCCAACATATTGTTTTTTTGCATATTCAGGGTAAGTCTTGTTAAACCAAGAACCGGCATCTAGCTTCTTAATTTCAGCAAGCGTAAAATCTTTTACCCGCCAAGGGGCTCGGTCGGGGTATTTTTCTTCCACATTTGTCGTTCTTGCCAGCGTGGAATCGTGAATGGCAATTAGCTCGCCATCTTTTGTCATATGCAAATCCAGTTCGACATAATTTGCTTTCATTTTGATCGCCTTTTCGTATGCTGCCAAGGTATGTTCAGGTGCATAACCTGAGGCACCGCGGTGGGCAATGACATCAACATGGTCAACAATCGGTTGCAGCATAGATGGCTGTTTAACCTGTTCATAAGCTGCCATTGCTTTTGGAACATAACTCGCGACTAATCCTAACGATAAAGAAAGGGATAAACCAATCATGCGTGTCTTTTTCACCGATATCTCACTCTCCTTCAAAATTTTGGTGATTTTCTTTTCCTCTTAATCGTAAAAAATAGATTTAAAGGGAATATTAAAAAAGATTTGAAAATTGGTTAAAAAAAATAGGAAAAATAGAGGATAGTCATTTGTAGGATGAAAAGATGATGCGTTAAATTTTCTTAATCGGTTTGATATGAAAACGTACATTCGCTTTCTGGATGAGTGTCTGCTTTTTTCGAAACAAGATCAAGTTATTAAAGCTAAATGCAAAATGCCCTTGGACTTTTCACCCAAGGGCTTTATTCATTTAAATTCTCTATTTTCTAACACGGTCACCTTTTCATTTGTTGATTTGCCTATTTGTTTCGTATGTTCAACTAATCGTTTAATATCATTGAAGCAAATTTTTGCTCCTATAACTAATAGCGGTACACCTAAGGAATCGATTTTCATTCCTCTGGAAAGAAATCCTCCGATTGTCATTGGGAATGGAACAGTTGGCGATGTGTTTGAAAAAACGATTCTTTCTTCCCCTTGATACTTATTTTGCAATAAGATACTTAGATTTTTTAAAGCAGGTACTACAACTTTTGAGGATTTCCTGCCAAGCGTATACACAGAGTTTCCATCCTCATCTATGCCATGGAAAATAAATCTTCCCATATCAGAAGCAGTTAACTTATTGAAGTACTCAACATTTAATATTTCTTCTTTAGTAAGTGGCTGGACAGAAGGTAATTTATTTAAATGATATGCTGCTGCCAATGCAGTCGAATGCGTGCCACCATAATCATTATATATATAAATCATAGGATCATCCTTTAAATTTGTTCCTATAACTATTATCACCAAATATGGAGATCCTATACGAAAATGTGCTGCGGGTGTATTTTAACCTCGATCGAGTTAAAATCAATCCTTTGATAATTATACTTTCACAACCCAGCCAAATGGATCAGGCTTTGTTCCATTTTGTATACCGGTTAATGAATCGAACAATTTCTTAGATAATGGACCTGTTTCACCGTTATTAATAACAAGCTTTTCGTTTTGCCAGAAGAATTCGCCAATTGGTGAAATAACTGCTGCTGTTCCTGTACCAAATGCTTCCTCTAACAAACCGTTATTATAAGCTTGATGGATCTCATGTATCGAAATTCTACGTTCAACAACAGGTACATTCCAATGTCTTAAAAGCTGGATGACCGAATTTCTTGTTACACCTTCTAAAATACTTCCATTTAAAGCTGGTGTTATGACTTCTCCATTAATTTTAAAGAAGATATTCATGCTTCCAACTTCTTCAATGTATTTATTTTCTTTCCCGTCCAACCATAAAACTTGAGAATAACCGGCTTTGCTAGCTTCTTCTTGTGCTTTTAAACTGCTGGCATAATTACCGGCCGTTTTGGCATTGCCTGTTCCACCTGCTACAGCACGCACATATTCACTTTCTACAGCAATTTTAACAGGATTAAAACCTTCTTTATAATAAGCACCTACTGGCGATAAAATAATTATGAATTGATAATTCTTAGAAGATGAGACACCTAGGTAAGGTTCTGTTGCAATGATAAATGGACGAATATAAAGTGAAGTGCCCTCTAATGTAGGTATCCAATCCCTGTCAATAGTAATCAATTGTTTTAGAGCGTATAAAGCTAAATCTTCATCGATTTGCGGGATACATAATCGGGCATTTGATTGATTTAACCTTTTCATATTTTGATCTGGTCTAAATAAAAGAATTTCTTCATTTTTTGTAAGATAAGCTTTTAGCCCCTCAAATACAGTTTGGCCATAATGAAATACTATGGCAGCAGGATCTAATGTGATCGGTTGATATGGAACAATCCGAGGGTCATGCCAGCCTTTCCCCTCCGTATAATCCATAATAAACATATGATCTGTAAAGTATTTGCCAAACTCAAGTTGGTCAAATTGAGGTTTTTTCTTCTTTTTTGAAGTTAAGTTAATTTCAATTTTATAATCTTTCATAATTCCGTCTCCCAGTCTTTCAATAATTTTCAATTAAAAATAGATATATCTTTTTAAATATTATAAAAACAAATGTCAGATCATAACAACCATTTATATTTAAAAATAATAATTTTTTTCTTTTTAGTACGAAAATTTTAAATATAGTAATTTGTTATTATGTACAATTTTGGGTATTATCCATTGAATTTAATTTTTTCACAATGATTTTTTAATAAAATTTTAGTGTTGCAATAAAAAAGAAGGTGAATGTATTTAGGTATTATTCACCTTCTTGTCACTTCACTTATGATTCTAATTTTTACGAACATTCTTTAGACGATAATGACCATTTGCGAAAAAGTTCTTAATATATTTTAATTTGTAAGTTTCAACTCTCTATTAGAAAATGTTTTTATTCCTAAAATACGGTTCCGTATCTGGTTAACGGTAGATGTAAAGATAGGATGATCACGTTGACGGGGATAAGGTAATTTAATTGGTAAATTCATTTCAATTTTTCCATTTTCGATCAAAATAACTCGATTGGCGAGAGCCACGGCTTCTTCTACATCATGTGTCACCAAAATAGCTGTAAACTGTTTTTCCTTCCATAAATCTTCAATCAGCTGATGCATTTCTATACGTGTCAGTGCATCCAAAGCACCGAGTGGTTCATCTAATAATAAGATATCAGGTTCGTGTACAAGCGCCCTTGCAAGTGCTACTCTTTGCCGTTGTCCCCCAGATAGTACAGAAGGCCAATCATCTGCCCGGTCTGCTAATCCAACTTGTTCTAATATTTTTTCTACCTGTTTTTGCCAATCTGCTTTTAATCCTAGGCCAACATTTTGGCGAATTTTTTTCCATGGAAGAAGACGACCTTCCTGGAACATGATTTTTGCAAATTGATTCCTTCCTTTCAACTGTTTTCCGTTTATAAAAATGTTTCCTCCGCTAGGCGGCTCAAGTCCTGCAATTAAACGTAATAACGTACTTTTTCCGCACCCGCTTTTCCCAACAATCGCAATGAATTCTCCTTTATAAACTTTTAGATTAATGTTTTGAAGAACATGATGAATACCAAACGATTTATAGATGCCGGAAAGTTCTAAAATAGCGTCTTTCTCTTTTTTAGAAACCATTGATAACCCTCCTCCCTATTTTTGATATGTCGGATGCCATTTTAAAAATTTTCTCTCTGCGATTTTTGCTATTAAGTCTGATAGTTTTCCAAGAAGTGCATAAAGGATAATACTTAAAACAACGACATCCAGTTGCATAAATTCTCTGGCATTCATTGCCATATAACCAATTCCAGAGTTAGATGCAATCGTTTCAGCTACAATAAGCGTAACCCATGTAATACCAAGAGCATAGCGGACTCCGACTAAAATAGAAGGAAGTGCACCAGGCAGAATAATATGCCAAAAGAGAGCAAAACCTTTTAGATCATATACATTTCCCATTTCAATAAGAGCTTTGTCTACAGAGCGTATACCATGGAATGTATTTAAGTAAATGGGAAAAAAAGTGCCCAAAGCAACAAGAAACAGCTTAGATTCTTCTTCAATCCCAAACCATAAAATGACGATTGGTATCAAAGCCAGGTGAGGTATATTTCGAATCATTTGTATAGTAGTATCCAACAAGTTTTCTGCAATTCTAGAAAGACCGTTCATTAATCCTAACGCAAAACCAATTCCTCCCCCTAGAAGAAACCCGATAAATGCCCGCTTTGTGCTTGCACGAATGTATTCAAATAGTTGACCTGATCGACTTAACTCGATAGCTGATTTAAAAACATCTACCGGGTTAGGCAGCACCCTTGAAGATAAGACTCCAATTTGCGATAACAGCTGCCAAGATACAATTAATAAAAAAGGTAAAATCCAAGGAACAATCTTTTTTTTATTCATCTTCATCACCCAATTGCTTTTTTGTTTTTAGGGAATTCATTGTTTGCGACAATCTCTCCAAATGGACTTATCAAATTAGTAGAATCTGAAAAGGTAAAATCATGTTCTAACGGAAGATGCGGAAACAATAATTCTGAAACACGATAAGCTTCTTCCAAGTGCGGATAACCAGAAAGAATGAATGTTTCGATTCCAAGGTCAGCATATTCTTTCATTCTTTGAGCTACGGTTTCAGGGTCACCTACCAATGCTGTTCCAGCTCCTCCTCTAACAAGACCTATACCGGCCCATAAATTCGGACTGATTTCTAATTGATCCTTTCGCCCATGATGTAGTTCAGACATTCTCCTTTGGCCTTCTGAATCAAAGCGAGAGAAAATCTTTTGAGATAAAGCAATTAATTCATCATCTACATATTTAATTAAATCATCAGCTGCTGCCCAAGCTTCTTGTTCTGTTTCTCTTACAATGACATGTAACCGAATGCCAAAGCGAATGGTTCTACCTTTTTCTTTCGCTAATTGTTTCACTTTTGTGATTTTCTCCGCTACTTTTTCAGGCGGTTCGCCCCATGTTAAATATACATCCACATGGCTAGCTGCAATTTCCTGGCCAATTTCAGAAGAACCGCCGAAATAAAGTGGCGGATAAGGTTTTTGAATAGGTGGATATAATAATTTGCCTTGATCTATGTTTAAATATTCACCGGAAAAATTTGCTTCTCCCTTAGCTAACAAATCACGCCAAACCGTAAGAAACTCATGGGTTAGTTTATATCGCTCAGTATGGTTTAAATGCAGACCATCACCGGCAAGCTCTACCGGATCTCCTCCTGTTACAACATTGATTAATAAGCGTCCGTTTGAAATGCGATCAAAAGTGGCAGCCATTCGTGCTGCTTGTGAAGGAGATGTAAGACCGGGTCGTACAGCAACAAGAAACTTCATCCGCGAAGTCACGGGTATTAAAGCTGAAGCCACCACCCATGAATCTTCGCAAGACCTTCCTGTAGGAAGTAAAGCACCTGCAAACCCAAGATGATCGACTGCCTGAGCAATTTGTTTTAAGTAAGGGTAATTGATTGCTCTCCCGCCTGTCGTTACTCCTAAATATCGTGAATCTCCATGTGTAGGTATAAACCAGAAAACCTTCATTTTTTTATATCCCCTTTCTCATTTTGCAGATTTTGAAATCGCTTCATTTACATTGATTTTTTTCGGGATTAGTTTAAGTTTGTAAAATTGATCTGCAATTTGCTGTTGGTCCTTTGCCACTTCTTTGTTCATTTTTTCTAATCCAAACGTTCTTCGATGTAGTGTTAATTCCAAAGTCTCAATATCCATTCCAATTTGAGGAGAAAGGAATTTTGCTGCTTCTTTTGGATTTCCTTCAACCCATTTTTCCGTTTTTTGTAATTCCCTAAAAATAACTTCTAATATATCCGAGTGCTCTTTTGCAAACTTACTAGAAGCTAAGAAAAATTCGCGATTGTTTACTAGTCCTGTTCCATCCGTTAGAATACGGGCATTTGCAGCGCGTTCTGCTTCAGCCAAAAACGGATCCCAAATAACCCAAGCATCTATATCGCCTTTTTCAAATGCTGCACGAGCGTCTGCAGGCGGGAGAAAGGCTGTTTTGATATCTTCATAGTTTAAACCTGCTTTTTCTAATGCTTTGACTAATAAATAATGGACATTTGAACCTTTATTTAAAGCAATTTTCTTTCCTTTTAAATCTTTTATCGTTTTTATTGGCGAATCTTTTTTTACTACAATGGCTTCCCCTTTAGGATTGGCCGGAGAATTTGCGAAGTACACTAGCGGGGCACCTGCTGCCTGAGCAAAAATAGGCGGCGCCTCTCCTGTATGGCCAAAATCGATGCTTCCTACATTAAGTGCTTCTAATAGCTGAGGTCCGGCAGGAAATTCTGTCCATTTAACAGAATAACCAAGCGGTTTTAATTCTTTTTCCAGGTTTTTCTGCGCTTTTAAAATATTTAAGGTGCCAAACTTTTGGTAACCAATATTAATAACCCTTTTTTCTTTCTCATTTGACGTCCTTACTTGTTTTTCTCCTGACGCGGACGTACTGCATCCACTAATAAGAAAAGATAGTGCAAAAATGAATGTTATCCACCAAATCCGCTTCTCATTTTTGATCACTAAATACTCCCCCTAATATCTTTAAAATGATAAAAAGTTCTATTCTTGAAAGTTAATTTTTTTAGTCTTAAAGCACATAATGAATCACCTCCTTTAAGTAGACTGAATAATAGGAATGCTCTCTTACTTTAATCATTGAGTCTTTCCTATTTGGTTATGTAATTCTTTTTAATAGTTCAATTTATAGATTGCAGGAAATCATCTTCTCGCTTTTTGAAACTCACTTGATCGTGCGATTCAATAAATATATTAAACATATTGTTTTAGTCGGATATGTTGATTATGAAAAAAAGGCTCCTTATCCCTCTAAAAGAGATTGGAGCCTTCGGTTGTCCGACCAGCACTGGATTTTCAATTTGTAATTTTGGAATAACTTCATCATGATTCAATTCCCCATTAAATGTAAAAAAGACTCATACCCTTTAATAGGTACGAGCCTTCGGTATTTCCGATCGGCTTGATGTTTAATTAACTTAAAATTGTTAATATTATTGTTTTTATCTTATCCATATTTTTCCGATCTGTCAAGTATGAATTTAGCGTTTATCATTAATACAATTCCTCTCTATATTGCTCTAATTAGATTTTGTTACTTTTGCTTTCTTTTCTAAATACTTTTTCGTCAATCTTTTTATAAATTCGTTCAATTTCTTCTTTATTTTTTAAAATTTGTTCTCGATTGTCTTTAACTAGTTGAACAAAATTCTTCTTTCTATGCATGGCAAGTTACAATCCTTTCTAAAATTTATGAAAAAGCAGTCCAAACAGCTTCTTACTCACTTCTCATCACTCTTTTTCAAAATCATTTCAATATAAAAGCTCCCTCTATAAAAAATTCAAAGGGAGCCTCCAGTTGTCTGGTAAGATAATCTGGAAAATTATTTATTATTATCACTTCAGCAAAGCCAAGCTCAAAAATTTTCAAAGCTAAACATGTAACTTGCTAAAGATAAGTTGGCATTTCTATTTTTGTTTGCGCAGCTCAGTCCCTTTTCCACAGAAAATGCTTATATAATGTACTTTTCATTTTCTTTCTCTTTTATAAATTCATCGAGCTTTCTTATGAGCCCTCCATTTCCAAATCTAATAAATTTTTGGTTATCCGTTTTCAGTCCTGTATTTTTGACAAATTCTAAAAATGCTAAAAGATAGATTCGACGGTGAAGAATATTGACTATTCCGTAATCATAAAACCAGTTATCAATCGTATTATAAACACCTTTATTTAGCCCAAATTGTTGGTGGCACCATTGAAAAAACCGCAAATCAGGCAGATTAAGATATTTGCTCATTTCTAAAGAATTCTTTTTTACTGTTTTTATAGAATGCCCCCATGCTGTTGAATTTTTGTCTTGCATACCGAATGTCCTCCTTAATTTGATTTATTAAAAAATCGATCGATGGAAATTTTCGTTCATCTCTTACTTTAAAGAGAAGCTGACATTCTATTAACTCTCCATAAATGTCATTCTGAAAATCTAGAAGATGAACTTCAATTGTTTTTTCTAAGTTCGACTCAAATGTTGGTTTAACACCAATATTCATAATGCCTTGATATTGCTTTCCATTTAGAGACACTAAAACTCCATACACTCCGTTCTCTAACAACCCGGCATCAGCACAAACATTTGCTGTAGGAAAACCTAGCTGTCGCCCCTTCTTCATTCCATGAACCACTTTTCCGCAAATTAATATCTGTTCCTCAACATCCTGAATAATTTTTGCTTGCTGCATACCCCTCAACCTTTCTATAATGAAAAGATAAAAAGGCTCTCATTTCAAGATAAAATCCACCCTGAATTGAGAGCCTCTAGTGATCTAGTCGGCATGTTTAGATTTTTCAAATAAATCTTTAGTGATATATTAAATTGAATTAATCCTATATGTCAAGTCGGAATTAAAAATTTATTTGCATATAAATCATGTAATAAATATTTACTCAAGGAGATGATAGTTTATCAAACTGAAAAATCATTGCTTTTACGACAAGATATAAGATAGTCTTAATAATAACTCTTATTATTTTTCACAAAAAATGGTAGTAAAATATTGTTAAAACAAATGGAAGCTTTTTATCGGATTCACAGATGAAGGAATATCTCTTAGATTATGATTTTTTTATTATCAGTAAGAAAAAGATTCACATTTTTACCAAATACCTACTTGACATATATGTTTTATTGGTATTATTATTTCAAACAGTATCAGTTAATTTATAAAATCTGAATACGCCAACCGGTCCACCGGAGGCTCATGTCAGTCCCTTATGTTTAAGAGGACTGATATGAGCCTTTTTTAATAAGGAAAGGAGGAGAAGAAAGTTTTTAGGATCGGTTATTTACATTTTTAATCAAAAAGGAGGAGTAATGAAATGAGTTTACAATTTGCCTACTGGGCTCCAAACGTAAGCGGCGGACTTGTTATTTCCAACCTTCCACAAAAAACGGATTGGTCGTTTGAAGCGAATAAACGCTATGCACAAATTGCTGAGCGCTCTGGTTTTGATTATGTTTTGTTACAAACGAGATTTTTTGCCAGCTATGGTGCAGAGAAACAACTAGAAGCTGCTACACTTGCATCAGCATTGGCAGCTGTAACAGAGAAGATTAACATTATAACAGCCGTTCTTCCTGGTCTATGGCACCCAGGCGTGATGGCAAAAATTATCTCCACCATTGACCACATCAGCAACGGGCGAGCTTCAGTGAATATTGTAAGCGGGTGGTTTAAAGGTGAGTTTATTGGATATGGTGAACCATGGTTGGATCATGATGAACGATATCGGCGTTCTGAAGAATTTATCCAGGTTCTGCGCGAAATGTGGACAAAAGAAACCACTACTTTTAAAGGTGATTTTTATCGTCTAAATGAAGCACCATTAAAACCGAAACCTATTAACATCCCAAAAATCTTCCAAGGCGGGAATTCGAAAGCAGCTAGAGAGATGGCTGGACGAGTTTCCGATGTTTACTTCATGAATGGAAACTCTCTGGAAAAATTAAAGCAGCAAATTGATCACGTGAAATCATTGGCTAAATCAAATGGAAGAGATATCCAATTCGGTGTTAATGGCTTCGTTATTGTCCGTGATACAGAAGAAGAAGCAAAGCAAGTTTTAAAAGATATTATTCTACATGCAGACAAAGAAGCTGTAGAAGGATTTAAAAGCCAAGTAAAGTTCGCTGGGCAATCCTCCCCTGAAGGTGAAGGAATGTGGGAAAATTCATCATTTGAAGACCTTGTTCAATACAACGATGGATTCCGCACAGGATTAATAGGAACGGCCGAGCAAGTTGCCGACCGCATTATCGAACTGAAAAAAATCGGTGTCGATATTGTCCTGACAGGCTTCCTGCATTATGAAGAAGATTTGCAGCAATTTGGTGAAAAAGTGATTCCGCTCGTTAGAGAAAAGGAAGAACAGCTAAAAGAAAAAGCAGGTGCAGTTTAAGGACTGCATCCTGCTCATAAAAAATTGTGTCAATATTTTCATTATAAAAATTAGCTTATGAAATGTAAAGAGAAGTCCCGGAGGAGGTACAATCAATTATGTCTTTAGCTGTTGAAACACGGCCAGCATTTCATAAAACTACTCGTGAATATTACGAGGGAATTCGGAAAGAGATACGCAGCATTGTAGATACTGTAATACGTCCCAATGCTGAAATTACAGACAGGGAAGGAAAATTTCCCAGAGAAAATTTAGAAGCTCTTATCAAAAAAGGATGGGGAAATATTCTCGTTCCCAAGAAATATAACGGTTTGGAACTTGATCATGTAGCGTTTGCTATAGCGGCTGAAGAAATCGGGAAAGCATGCGCCTCCACTGCCCTTGTTTATGTTATGCATGTAGGAGCTGTACAAACCATTACCCTATATGGAAATGATGATCAGAAGGAACGCTGGTTGAAGCCTATTGAGCGGGGATTGATCGGCACATATTCAACAAGTGAAAAAGCTACTGGCGGACACTGGTGGTATAATTTCAGCCAGGCACAGCGTGATGGTGAGGATTATATTATAAATGCCGATAAATCTTTTACTACAAGTGCCGGTCAAGCTGATTTTTATGTGGTCCAAACAAGAAGCCCTGAAGCAAAGGATGCAACAGATATCAGTTTCTTTATTGTAGATGGAAAGCTGCCTGGAATAAAAGCAAGCCCGTGGGAAGCGCTCGGTGTACGAGGCAATCATAGCGGTCCCATCTCATATCAGAATGTATTAGTTCCTAAACGTGATATTTTAGGAGGAGAAAACCGGGGGAAGGAAATCCTTCTGAATGGCGTATCCCCTATTTACCTGATAGGTCTAGGATCGGTGTGGTTAGGTGTAGCAGAACATGCTCTCCAATTAGCGACAGAACATGTGACAAATACGATTCATCGGGACTTTGATAACCGTTTAAGTGATTACCAAGTAATCCGCCAGCAAATTGCAGAAGCCAAAATATTAATCGAAAGTGCAAAACCATGGCAATTCGACCTTGCTGAACAATTAGATATATTGCAATCAGAAGGAAAGGATCAGGGAGTACTAACCCTTCCTCTTACAGAATTCAAAGTTCATACTTCCGAGGTTGCGAATAAAGCAACAAAAATTGCCATGGATGTAAGCGGTGGATATGGTTATAAAAAAGGACCTATTGAACGTCTTTTCCGTGACGCTCGCGCCGGAATTGCGATGGGGCCATCAAATAACATTGCAAGAGAATGGATCGGTAAAGACCTCGTCGGACTCCCGCTTGAACTTTGGATAAAAGGCGGAGAATAAAAGATACTGCCTAAAATCTAACGAATTTCAAACAAACGTATTAACAACCATTGCCTGTTCAATTAGGCAATGGTTTTTCTATTTCCACCTTATACAAAATATATTGTCCTGCCTGCTGCTTACTTTCACTTTCTTATAAGAATAGTATGACACTTGACTATTACCCAATTTGTTCATTTTCTGTATTCAATAATGATCTTTTATTTTTCATTTGAGTCAGATCGTTCCTTTTTAATAAATAGTGTAAATGTTGAATCGGCATTGAACCATGACCTTTGCCGTCCTCAAGAGTGAATTGTACAGTGATTCCATTCTGACGGATGACAGTGAGCGTTTCTGCGGAATTAAAAAAGCTTTTAATACCTTTAGAAATTTGATATTTAGTACCTTCTTCAATTGACATTTGGAAGACTCCTTATTTGATATTTTCCATGGTAGTATTCCATAAAAGCATATAAATATACATAATATTGTTATGAAGTTGTTCTTTGTTCTTATCAAACACAAATTGGTACAGATATTATGGTTTTTTCAGGCACTGATTCACTTAAATTGGAATTGTTCATACAAAGAATATTTAACTAATGTCGAGCAAATATTATAACTGTTAAGAATCAAAGGAGGCTATTATTATGAACACACAACGAGCACAAGAAATTGCTTCTTCACCGGTTATGGCTAATGTAACTTATAATGGGGTGCCGATCTACATTCAACATGTTGATGAAAAAAATGAGACAGCTACAATCTATCCTCTTGATAAACCTGAGAATATACAAAAAGTTTCTTTATCAAGTTTAAAAGAACATTAATTTGTCCCTAAGAAACACCATTCTAAGAGCAAATAGTACGAAAAACAGTAATATATTCATCAAAAAAGAGCGCCATTTTTAATTTATCAAGACCTAAAGTCTAAAAAACCTTAAAAATAAAGGTAAGCACATATTAGTCATGAATAATATGTTAGCTTACCTTTTTTATTAGGTATTAGAAAAGAGGTCAAATGTATGTATGACAAAAGAAGGATTAATTAAAGGGTATCTATTTTCTAATAGCCATAACCGCCAAAGCAAGAAACACAAAAAGGATAGCAAATATAACTAGCGGTGACACAGAAACCAACTCTTTTCCTTTGAAAATTTTGTAATGAAAATAAGTGTAAGGATGGCATATAAAGAGAAAATGAAGGAAATGTAAAGAGGTTGTAAAGGGGCAAAAATGGTATAAAAGTCCTTGATAGAAAAAAACGGATAAAAAATAAAAATAAAAAGGACGGCACCCTCTAATTTTTTAGGTTCCACCCTTTTCTTTCCATTCCATTCATTAAAAATAATGTTTCTATCTCTTATTTAAACCAGCCTTTTTCTTTCGATTGTTTAATGGCTTCGATCCGGTTTGTTACTTCAAGTTTTTCCAAAATGGTCGAAATATAGTTTCGGACCGTTCCGGTTTTGATGCTTAGCTCATCAGCGATTTCTTTTGTGTTTTTTCCATCGGCTACGAGTTCTAACACTTCTTTCTCCCGTTCGGTCAGAGGATTTTCTTCACTATAAACATCGTCCATTAGTTCGGGTGCATAAATTCTTCTGCCTGCCATGACGCTGCGGATTGTGCTTGCAAGTTCCTCACTAGGGCTGTCCTTTAATAAATATCCGCTTACACCAGCTTTTAAAGCTCGTTGGAAATAACCGGTACGGGCAAACGTTGTTAAAATTATCACTTTGCATCCGAATCCCTTTAGTTCTTCAGCTACCTCGAGTCCGCTTTTTTTGGGCATTTCAATATCCATAATACAAACATCTGGCTGAAATTGTTGAACTAGTGAAATGGCCTCTTCTCCGTTGCTGGCCTGTCCCACCACTTCCATATCATCTTCCAAATTGAGCAGAGAACCTAAGGCACCCAACATCATACGCTGGTCTTCAGCTATGACTATTCGAATCATTTAAGTTCCTCCTTAACCGTCTGCTTGACAACATTGGGGACTTTCATGACTAATGTTGTTCCTTCATTTGAAATGATTTCCATACTTCCGTTTACAAAATCCAATCGTTCTTTCATTCCCTGCAATCCGTTTCCTTTCGTAAGGTCCTGGTCCTCCACAATTCCAATTCCGTCGTCTTGTACAGTCACGCATATTTCGTTCCAAGATTGCTCAATAGTGATTTGGCAAGTAGAAGCGTTGCTATGCTTTACGACATTTGTTACTGCTTCTTTCAAACACATACTCAGAATATTTTCAAGAAACGGAGACACGTTTGTTAGTGTGAATTCTTCTTTATCACATACTAAATTGATTTGGGCTGCTTTTAGTATTTGTTTGACACGAATGATTTCCTCTTTTAATCGAACACCGCGCATTTGCGAGACCATTTTCCTTACTTCATTCAATGCAGTTCTTGCAGTTTGTTGTACGTCTTTCAATTCATTTCGGGCTTGCTCGGGATCTTTGTAAACTAATTTCCTCGCTAAGTCACTTTTTAGACCAATGAGAGAGAGCTTCTGACCTAACGTATCATGAAGATCGCGGGCAATCCGTTGACGCTCCTCTTGTTTTACGAGTTCGGCAATTCTTTTGTTGGCGTCTTCAAGCTGTTCTTCGAGCTGCCCCTGCTTTTTTCGATTATAAATGTTAAATGGAAGAAGGATCACACTAATGCAAATAATAATGATAAAAGGCAGCTGTTTTAAGAATAACTTTTCCTGAAAGACCAAGTTATAATTGATCGCGAATGTCGTTGCAGCTAAGTGAATAATGTATAACGTGAAGAAAGCGATTCGGTTTTTTATATGACCGTTATAGTAGGCAATATAAAAAGCAAAATAGATAAATTGGAAAAGGATTGTCATGGTCAAGGATATAGCGATCAGGATGCAAGTCCACAAATAGACGGGCCACCCTTTTGAAATAAAAGCAAATCGAAATGCAATGAAAAATAAGATTGTCAGACTAATCCCCACAATAATTTCCCTAGTGGAGGAAGATTGAAAAATAAAATAGAACGGCAAAATGCTAAAAACGCTCCATATATAAGGAGAAATTCCCGAGAATTTTCGGAATATCGTAAATCTTTTTTGCATGCTCAAATCCTCTTTAATTTTTTAAAACCATGTTTTACAAATTATCTTATCACAGATGCCTCATTGCGTCTTGAAAACATTGTCACTATTTTTTATTTCCAAGTAACATCTACAATTCTGATTTCACTTGAGCTGAGATCTTCCTTTCTTTCTTTGTCGAGATACCTTTATATCCTACAAACTTTTTGTTTTGTTCGTCCCATAGGCGAAAACTGAGTGACCGCAAGCTTGTAGATAGAGTTATTGTTGGAACGTTCTGTAAAGGAAGAGTATGATTGTGCACCTCTTCAAGTTTATAGTTAGGCACCCTTGGGCTTAAATGATGAACGTGGTGGAAACCGATGTTTCCTGTAATCCATTGCAAAGGTTTCGGAAGTTTATAGTATGAACTCCCTTCAACTGCTGCTTTTACGTACTCCCAGTTTTCATCTTCTTCAAAATAAGAATCCTCGAATGTGTGCTGCACGTAAAAAAGCCATACTCCGAGAGAACCTGAAATGAAAAAGATCGGACCTTGTATCAAAAGAAATGACTTCCATCCGAGCGTCCAGCAAAATAGCCAAACCAAAGAAATGATTGAAATGTTTGTCAAATAGGTATTAACGCGTTCCTTCAATCTTGCACCTTTTCTGTTAAACCTATTTTTAATAAGGAAAACGTAGATCGGACCTAAACCAAACATCACGAACGGATTCCGATAAAACCGATAGGCTAATTTGGTTAATAATGGAGCTGACAAATATTCATCAACTGTTAGCACCCAAATATCCCCTGTTCCGCGCTTATCTAAGTTAGAGCTTGTTGCGTGATGAACTGAATGGTCGTGTTGCCATTGGCTGTACGGAAAAAAGGTTAAAATACCGGTTATTGTTCCAAGAATTTTATTTGCAAGCCGGTTTTGAAAAAAAGAATAGTGGCAGCAGTCATGGAAAATAATGAAAATCCGTACTAAAAATCCAGCGGCAATTACGCATAACACAAATGTAAGAACATATGAAATGGATAGACTTTGATAAGCTAAGAACCATAAAAGAAAAAACGGCACAACCGTATTGATCAGCTGCCAAATACTATCCCTTGTATTAGGTTTTTCAAAAGGAGCCATTTGCTTCCTCAAATTTTTTTGCTTTTGATTGTTCATTTTATCTTTCCTTTCTTCATTTGATATTTCTAATGATAAACGATCGAAAAGGGTCTTTGTAGACATATGTGTCATGTGCAAGATATGATAAATGTCATATAGGCAAGAAAAAAGGTGAATTTTTATAAGAAGTAAATGCCCGATCGTTCTACAAGTTGTGTATAGTATTTTACAATAATTGGGTATTTATTAAAATTTTGCACAAATAAACCTGTGCTAAAATCTTTTGAGCACAGGTTTTAGTAAAAAAATGGAGTATTTATTTATAATAATTGATTTAGCCTTTTGGGTATAAGCAAAAATTTGTATAAGATTTCGTTTTGCCCCAATAATATCATATTTGTCTTACACGGCTTATCTCTGGACTCACAACCAAGCTTTTCTCCGCTTCGAAACATGCTTCCATAAAACTCTCATAATGAGGTTTGCCTCTTAAGAAATGAAAATTGGATAACAACAAATAACCCACCCTTAACCAAAACCAATTCTCTTTTGTTTACTCGTCATTCTTCAACAATTCTCCCTTAAACGCGCGTTGCATGAGGGAGTTGAACGTATATTCTAGTTCTCTTAAACTTTTTTTCATTTTTTCCTTTTGAATTTCAATTTTTTCAACTATATATTCAAACCGATTTTGAGTCTTTAAATCAGGCAATATAATTTTATATTTTAAAAGTTGTTTTTGATCTATTCCTTAACTCACTTGTAAACATGATGTTCCTCCTTTTTTGTGGAAAAGGGGCGGAGCTGCGCTTTCAAAAATCGAAATGTCAATTTATCTTTAGCAAGATATGTTGTTTAGCTTTGCAAATATTTTTTGTGCATGGCTCCGCTCACACCGCCTTATTATGTTTGTTATGTTTTAAAATGAAGCCTATATCCATGTTAAGTTGGGAGTTTAAAACTCATTCTCGTTTTAGGCCCAAGTTCCATTATATACTTTTTCGTTTTTAGTCAACATAATATAATTCGAAAAATGAAATGATACAGCAAAAAGTTCGCTCTCCTAAACTCAAAAAGAAGAGGGAGAAATTATTTTTCATAATTTAATCCATAATAAACATGAAGGAACGAATGAGGAGGTATTGTCGTTGACCCAACCATCAAATAAAAAGGAAACCTTTCCACCGCAGCATCAAAACAGACAACCTGGTCTGGAATCGGAAATGAAACCGAAGCCTGAAGCTGAAGATTTATCCTATCGGCCAAGCGGAAAGCTGCAAGATAAAACAGTGATTATCACTGGGGGTGACAGCGGGATCGGTAAAGCTGTTGCTATTCTTTTTGCTAAAGAAGGCGCTAATATTGTGCTCTCCTACTTAAACGAACATGAAGATGCCAATGAAACAAAACGGCAAGTGGAAGAGGAAAACAGAACATGCATTCCAATTGCTGGTGATATCGGGGATGAAAACGTTTGTAAACAAATCGTCAATCAAACGATAAAGCAGTTTGGAAAACTGGATATTTTGGTGAATAATGCTGCTGAACAGCACCCTCAACCTAGTTTGTCAAACATCACAGCAAATCAACTTGAACGTACCTTCCGGACAAATATTTTTTCTTATTTTTTTATGTCCAAAGCAGCTCTTCCGTTTTTACAAAAAGGAAGCAGCATCATTAATACCGCATCTGTTACAGCTTATAAAGGAAATGAACAGTTGTTAGATTACTCGGCAACAAAAGGAGCCGTTGTTAGTTTCACAAGGTCGCTTGCGTTATCTTTGGTTGACCAGGGAATTCGCGTCAATGGTGTCGCACCTGGCCCCATTTGGACACCGTTAATCCCTTCAACATTCCCGAGTCATCAAATGGCGACTTTTGGTGCCAATACGCCGATGAAACGAGCTGGCCAGCCAAAAGAGGTAGCTCCAACGTATGTTTTCCTTGCAAGCGAGGATGCATCTTATATTACCGGCCAAATCATTCATGTGAATGGCGGAGAAATTGTGAATGGGTAGGAGCTAAATTTGTATTTACTGAATCAAAACAAAAGCCCCTATTATATGGTCACAATTTTTAGTGGCCATTTTGGGGCTTTATTGGTATCAATATAAAATCAGGTTGTTCAAAAAAATTCTGCTTAAAAAAGTCCTATCTTTCATCTATCAACCCATCCAATATTTCAAAAATATATGGATTACCCGCAAGAACGTAGTAACCTTTTTCTTGTTTGACCGCTTTTGTTTTTCCTTTTGCTTCATTAACCAACAGCATTCCTGCTTCGATGTCCCAAGGATTTAACTTTAACTCCCAGTATCCGTCGAAACGGCCGGCTGCAACTTGACACAAATCATAAGCAGCGCTTCCAGTTCTTCGAATATCCCTAACTTTCGTAACCACGTTCACAAAATGTCGGACATTATTGTTTGGTTCGGTTGCCCGGTCATATGGAAAACCTGTAGTCACAACGGACTGATTCAATTTTTTTCTTGATGATACTTGAATCGGCCGACCATTTAAAAATGCCCCTTGACCTTTCACCGCTTCATATAGCTCGTTTAATGCGGGAACATAGACAACACCGATCACTGTGTCACCGTTTTGTTGGACGGCAATGGAAATACAAAAAAGCGGAAAACCGTGCGCATAATTCGTTGTACCATCAATCGGATCAATCACCCACTTATATCCTTCTTCTCCATTATGTATTCCCGATTCTTCAGTCAAAATTGAATGACCTGGATAATGTTGACGAATTTTATTTAAAAGAAAGTTTTCCGTCCAGATGTCCATTTCGGTGACAAGGTCAATTGCAGCACTTTTTTCATTGATTCTCACAGGTTGATCCATCCTGCGTAATTGTTCTTCACCCGCTTCTTTTACCCATTGTTTAATGTGTTGTAGAATTTGGTTCCATTCGTTTTGCACAGTAAACCTTCCTTTCGAATATATTTTTCTGTAGAAATGATAAATAGTATGATAATTCACATATTTTATCATCTAATCATAGTCTATCATGAATATTTAATTCACTTATACGTTCATGAACATTTATCTAAAAACATTTTTCGATTTTGAAAATGTTTCCTTTCTTTTTCTTGCTTCACAATTGAAACGATCAAGGTAATCAGCGGCAGTCCCCATAAAAAAATCGCATAAGGGATATAGGAGAGAACCGAAACCCCGACGATTGTACTGCACATAATGGCCAAAACACTCCACGGGATCATCCCTGGAAACAACATTGTCGAATCTGCCATTATTCTTGAAAGCTCTTCGTTGCTATGATATTTTCGCCAATGAGGCAAAAAAGATCGCCCTGTTAATATAATCGGCAGGGTTTGATTGCATGCAATGATAGATATCATCCATGTAGCTGCGATTGTTCTCCACGTATTTCCGACGAGCGATTTTGAATCTGATAGCCATCGATCTAAAAATGGCTGGATGATTTTTAATTCTTCCAACAATCCATTAAATATGCCTGCCATGGCGATAAATAACAATAAAAAAAGCATATTCTTTACGCCGCCGCCCAATTGATCTGTTCCGTGCCATAAATGATAAACGATCGTCAAGATGGACACTTCTTTTGAGGCAGCAATTACGATTGAAGATAAAATACTAAACAAAAAGGCGTATTTGACTTGTACTCGAAAACAGACAAACAGCAAAAGAATTACGGGAGGAATGAACGTAATATAAGAAGATTCACTCTCTCCCATTCCTTTTGTTGATAGAGTATTTGAAGGCGATGAATCAAGATTCCATTTCAAATCAAAAAGAAAATAGAATATGAAACTCAAAAGAACAGCAATAACCATTGTTGGCATTAGCTTTCGAAATTGGCGGAAGACCGGCAATTCAACCGTATATGCCAACAATTGATGGGCACTGGAAAACGGCGATGACCGGTCACCGACAAATGCTCCAGAAATTAAGGCTCCTGCCACTGCTTCATGAGGCAGTTGCAGTGCAGAAGCTGCACTCATAATAGGAATTCCAATTGTACTTAAAGAACCAACCGCTGTACCTAATAACATGGAAATCAACATAGTTAAGACAAACGATAACAATAAAAAGTGTTCTTTTGATAATAAATTTAGGGAGAACGAAACCATTTGTTCAATGGTCCCACTTATATACCACGCAGGAAGCAGCATGCTGACTAATAAAAGAATAAGAATAACTTCTTTCGTTTTTAACAATCCCCGCATCCCTATCGAACATAAATCTTTCCAGCTTACACCTTTTCCTTTGCATAAGAGAATTAAAAAAATTAGTCCGGGTGAAAAACCAACAAGTAAAGGCCATTGAATCATTACAGAACTTAGTACTCCAATGAGTGTTAAAAATAATAAAGCTATAATTTCTCGATATGAAAAATGAATGCTGTTTGGCAAAATTCCCATCTCCATTTTTATACTATACATTACATTTTACATCTTTCCGCCCTTCAAATACATGATTAAAATACCTTGGATGCTAAACTCGCAGAAAACTTGTATGAGAAAAAAAAATCCCCTCCCAAGTAGACTCTTTTACTGTCTACCAGAGAGGAGATAATACCTATATATCGTATTCTTAAGTTTATTTTTTAAACATTCGCTGTCTCTTTTGCAAATAAAAGCTTAAAGAATTCTTTCATAAATCCAGGTAAATCCGGCCAAGCATGCCCTGAAACAATATTTCTATCGACATGCAACATTTTTTCAACATAAGTTGCTCCGGCAGCCTCTATTTCAGGTCGGCAAGCACTATAAGCGGTCAATTCTCGACCTTTAATGTACTCACGAACAGTAGTAAGAACAAGTTGCCCATGGCAGATGACGCCAAGCGGCTTATTTTCCTTAAGAAAATGAGCTGCAATTTCTTGCACTTTTGTATTCAAACGAATGTATTCTGGTGCACGTCCCCCAGGAATGATTAAACCATCGAAATCTGCAGGGTTAATTTCATCAACAGAGGCATGAGACTCAAGTAAATACCCCCATTTTTCTGTGTAGGTTTCCATTTCTGGAAGGAAATCGTGAATAACTGTTTGAAGCTTTTTTTTCACCGGTGAAGCGATCGTACAATTGATATTTTCTTCAAGACAACGGTAGTAAGGATAGAATACTTCCAATGCCTCTACAGCGTCACCAGTTAAGATTAGAACATTTTTACTCATTTTAAATCACCTTTCCTTTATTGATTTATTTTAAGAATGCACATGCATTCCTGAAATTACTATTATCTAATAATAGAGACGGCTTTTAGATAATAAAGTGCTTCTAGTAAACTTTAATACCATTATTTAATTAAACTTAAACCTCCTTTTTAAATATAATACTAAATTTTCTAAATATTTAAAATAAAAATCAATTGTAAAAAAGCATCTTAGAGCGGTATGTAACCTCTAAGATGCTTACAGAAGGATGTAAAATTATTTATGCCCCAACATCGTTCTGCCGAAGTGGCTTTAATGCACCGCTCCATGCGATGACCTGATCAAGCATGGTGTTGACTGACTGTTCATGATGATCGGCAGGTTTGAAAACACTAAAGTTTTCGAAATCGGTGAAGAGAGACAGAGCAACCTGAGAACGTACGTCGGCAACCTGAAGCTCACCCATTATAAGTCTCAGATTCTCAACTGCACGTGTACCTCCAGTGCTCCCAAAGCTAACAAAGCCAGCAGCTTTGTTGTTCCATTCGTTATATAAATAATCAATTGCGTTCTTGAGTGCTCCAGTTGTTGCATGATTGTACTCAGGCGTTACGAAGACATAGCCGTCAAATGAAGCAATCTTTGCAGACCAAGACTTGGTATGTTCTTTAGTGTACTGACCCATTGATGGAGGTGTCGGCTCGTCGAGAAGAGGCAGATTGAAGTCTGCAATGTCAACAACCTCAAACTCGGCGTCATTACGCTTCCTAGCGATTTCGTAGAACCAACGGGCAACGGATTCACTATTTCGACCAGGACGTGTGCTTCCAATAATGATTGCTATCTTAATCAATGTTCATTCCTCCTACATTTTGATTTGTTACTTAGTGTTCCTACTATATGGTATTCGAAATAACTCAATATACTTCATGACTCTATATGAGCCTCATCGGTGCTGATGTCGCCCATTATAGTATGCGTTGGATTAAGAATAAACTATTCATGTTGCCATTCACCTATAAACAGGTTAAAAGAACGCATTCCGAATTACGGAAATGACGATTTTGCTTATGTTAACAGGACAAGCTTCTCCCCACTATCTAAATTGCGATTTTAGTAATTTTGGGCATTGTGAAAAAAATATGTTTTACAATACTTACTTCATCATCTAATTTTTCTATGTTAAGGATGGATCCTTTCCCAGCCTTCAGGAAAAAGCAAGAAGCTATAAGCACATACAGATAAGATAAGATAAGATAAGACCATCTTAATTGACGGATGAACAACGGAATATTATAATCCTAGTAAACAGATATGATTTATATAAATAATTTTAGGAAGGGTGACGGTAAATGAGCGAAATTTTGAACGAAGTGTTGGCTGCGAATGATATATATGCTGATAATTTCGGGGATAAAGGGAATCTTGCAATGCCGCCGAAGCGTCGATTTGCGATTCTGACCTGCATGGACGCACGCCTCGACCCTGCTAAGTTTGCTGGACTTGCAGAAGGTGATGCTCATGTGATCCGAAATGCCGGAGGCCGGGCAAGCGACGATGCGATTCGTTCCCTCGTAATATCTTACAAGCTGTTGGGAACACGTGAATGGTTCGTAATTCATCATACCGATTGCGGTATGGAGACATTTACTAATGAAATTATCCGCGATTTGCTTGCTAACAGTCTGGAAACAGCTGAATTTGATGGAAAACAATGGCGAGACGTTGGAAAAGGACCTGGTTCAAGGGCGGGAGAATACATTGAATTCTTGACGATCAACAATCTTGAACAAAGTGTTGTCGACGATGTTGAACGAATTCGTTCCCATCCTCTTGTTCCAAAAAACATTGCGATCTACGGTTTTATTTACGACGTGAAAAGCGGTCGTCTAATTGAAGTACCTGAAGCTTCCCGAATTGGCCGGGCAACGATCTGATCTTCTTTGCTTTTGTTTGCCACATCGAAACTTCGCTTTTGAATGATGCTAATCAATGTATACGAATAGAACCGGGCGGATGCCCGGTTTTTGCCTTGATTTATTAAAGTTACGATTGGCTTTTGAAGCAATGGGCGGCAAGTATTTTCCTGCGATGCTTCCGATAACAAAATTGCCGCACCATATTATATTGGCTAAAACAAGAAGGATTTAGGCATATTTTTTGCCAATCATGTTTATTAACCTCTTCTCTTTGTTTCTTTCAGTTTTTTTAAAATCTTATCTTATTTTATTCTACTTTTTTAGCCGCTGTATCATTGCTAACAAGCATTTTCTAATCCTTTAATCCGTGCCCGCATAAGAATTTATACAGATGAAACTAAATACAAGATAAAGGGCAAAGTGATCAAACTTAATAAAGTACTAAACAAGGTGGCACTGGATACAAATTCAGGCTCCGTTCCGTATTGTAAAGCGTACATGGTAGTATTGGCTGCAGTTGGCATTGCGGCAAGAACGATCATGATTTTTTTTTAATAAATCTTCTAATGGAAAAAACAGTGTGAAAACCCAAGCGATAGCGGGAGACAAAAGCAGTTTTATAACCAATGACAATGTCAGCGGGCCTTTTGATAATGTTTTCACTGATATTTTGGCTAATTGCATTCCGAGAATAATCATTATGGTGGGGATTGCGGCATTTCCGACCATACTTACCGCATCCATGAGCGTTTCACCTAAACGAACATGAAAAAGATGAAAGATAATACCTAACAAAGCTCCGTAAACAATCGGAACCTTGATCACCTCGTTTATTGCTGTTTTTATGCTTGCACTTTCCGAAGCACCTTTTGCTGCATAATAAACTCCAACGGTACACATGAGGAGTTGCTGAATGACCATAATGATGACAGCGTATTTCATGCCTGCTTCGCCAAAAGCAAATAAAATCAGCGGTGTCCCATAATTTCCGTTATTCATAAAGGCAGACGCCAAAAATCATTCCACATGTTTTTTTGTTGGAGTATCTCCTAATTCGGGAGATTATGTAGATAATCCAATTAAACTATAGGCAAGCGCTGCCGTATAAAGGGTCATTATGACGTAATCGAAGAGTTTATTTGTTCAAGAGCCCAATAAGAAAAACGGGATAACTCCATGCTTTTTAGTTAATCTATTGGAGTCGGAATCTAAAAATTTATGTACATAGCAGCAGGTATGATTAAATGAAGTTTAGAATAATTTGTAATAAAAAAATTTGGAGGGATTTTATGAATACATCTTTACTGTTGATAGATATCCAAAATGATTATTTCCATGGCGGAAGAATGGAACTACATAATCCAACTTTAGCTGCCACAAATGCATCCAAGATTTTAAAACTTTTCAGAGAAAAAAAATTACAAGTGATACATGTCCAACATATATCCTTGAGACCTGACGCAACATTTTTTTTACCTGAGACAGATGGTATAAAAATACATAGTCAAGTAGAGCCTTTAGAAAATGAAATCATTGTTCAAAAAAATTTTCCTAACAGTTTTAAAGGGACTAACTTGGAAAATATTCTAATCGAGCATCATATTAGTGAATTAACTATTTGCGGTATGATGACACATATGTGTATTGATGCAACTGTCAGAGCAGCGAAAGATAAAGGATATAAGGTTAACCTAATTCATGATGCTTGTGCGACAAAAGAGCTTCAGTTTGGAAAAAATAAGATTAGCGCAAACGATGTCCATCATGCTTTTTTAGCTGCTCTTAATGGTATATACGCTGATATTTATTCAACAGAAGAATATATTAATAAATTTAATAATGGAGTCCAGCTATAGGGTCCTAGTTAAATTTGCGGTGTGAGCGGAGCCAGACTTTAATTTTTTCAAAGCTAAACAAGGTTCTAGCTCAAGCAGATTTATATTTTTAATTTTAATTGCGAACAGAAAAAGCATTCCTGTTACGGAATGCTTCAACTATACTTTAATAAAAATACAAGTTTATTACTATCAGTTTCTATTGTTAGCGTTTCCACTTTTTCGCATACAAAAGATTCTAATATTTCTTAACTATTCGCTAAGTTGCTCTTTCTCTTACCGTAAAATGAATAAATAACAAATCCAATAATCATCCAAACAATAAAACGAATCCAAGTAATTTCCGGCAAACTGATAATAAGATAAATTGAAAATCCGATTCCAATCAATGGAATTACTGGAACAAGAGGTGTTCTAAATTTTCTTTCGAGTTCTGGCCGTTTTACTCGGAGCACCATTATAGATGAACAAATTAAGATAAACGCTGACAGAGTTCCGATGTTTACTAGTTCAGCTACTTCGCTAATAGGGGTTAACCCTGAGACGATTGCTGTAATAAGTCCAATAATTAAGGTTGGACGATATGGTGTTTTATATTTATGGTGTACTTTCATAAACCATTTTGGTAATAAACCGTCACGGCTCATAGCAAACCATATGCGTGAACCAGCAAGCATAAATGAAAATAACACAGAGAGAATTCCTGCAATAGCAGCTGCAGATATAATTAATGTGATCCATTTCAAGCCGACATCACTAAAGACTTTGGCTACTGGTGCTGAATTATTAAGTGTATGATATGGAGCCATACCTGTAATAACGAGAGACATCCCGACATACAGACATAATGCAATAAGCAAAGATATGACGACAGCTCTCGGCAGGTCGCGTTGTGGATTTTTCGATTCTTCTGCCGCTGTTGTTAAAGTGTCATAGCCAAATACTGCAAAAAAGACAAGGGCCGCCCCTCTCATTACACCATTAAAACCAAAAGGCATAAAAGGATGCCAGTTAGCGGTATTAACATAGAAACTTCCTACTGCAATCACAACTAAAACAATACTTAACTTAATGATAACCATTAAGTTATTAAATTTAGAACCCCATTCGATACCAACGTAAAGCAAACCAGCAATAGCAAGACTTACTAACATAGCAATTAAGTCTACTTTGTGGCCAGCTCCAGTACCCGGAGCACCTTGTGCCCATACTGGAATGTGTATCCCAATTTGGTGGAGAATTTCTTGCATGTAACCAGACCATCCGATGGCTACAACTGCGACAACTAAGGTATATTCGAGTAATAAATCCCAACCAATGAGCCACGCTACTAATTCTCCAAGTACAGCATAACTATATGTGTAAGCGCTTCCTGCAACGGGTATCAAACCGGCAAATTCTGCATAACACAGTGCCGCAGCTGCACTAGCTAGTCCAGCAATAATGAACGATAATGTTACTGCAGGTCCTGAATGTTCAGCAGCAGCAACGCCAGTTAATACGAAAATGCCTACACCGATAATACCACCTAAACCAATTGCGGTCAGTTGCCATAATCCTAATACTCGTTTTAGCCCGGTGTTTTTGGCACCTTCTAGCTGCAATTGCTCAATTGATTTTTTTCTGAAAAAAGCATTCATAGATGTCCTCCTTTTTGTAAGCGTTTAAAATCTGAAAGAAAAAAAAGTTAAGATTATTTTAACATAATAATGTGTGTTGTTAAAGAAGAATAAATATCCAATATTATGAATAAAAATCCAAATTGAACTTGGTACATATATTTTACTGAATACTTTCATAAGTTTTTACTCCCAACCCAACATGGAATTAGGTTTCCTTTTAAAACCTAACCAACATAATAAGGCGGTGTGAGCGGAGCTAAGCACAAAATATTTACAAAGCAAAAACATGTCTCTTGCTAAAAAAAGGTTGCTATTTCTATTTTTGTTAGCGCAGCTCCCTCCTTTACCACAAAAAAAGACCAGTCTATTTTTCAACTGGTTCATTTTCATTAATAATATTAATTAAATGTTTGTAAATAAACACTCGATTTTCAATTCAATAATTAATCCGATCAAGCTTTCACTTTCTTATCGGCTACTATTTAGGCGGGGAAATATTCTAATTAAACAACCGTACCACATTGTCTAAGACTTTTTGATCCTCTGCCGACATCTTTTTTGGTTTTAGCGGAGAAACGGTTGGTACATCTTTTTGTTCAATCGATAATATTTCAAGATAAAATGGATGAGATTTACGGTTCCCATCTATATATCCTCTCAAAATTTTCATTTTTTTGATCGATCCTGTTATCTTTCCTTCGTAATCCCAATGGATTTCATTTTTATATTTTTTATCAATTCTTTCTTTCAGACCAAGTGCTTCAGAAACTGCTTCTTCTGGGGTACGAAAGAAAGAATCCGATCTTTTAATCCCCCTCTTTTTGATCCCGTCGCCTGCTTTCGCTTGGTATAACTTTACTGTCATATTGGACATCCTTTCTCTTGTTCTTTATACTGCTGGAATGCCTTGATAGAAAATGAATCTAAACTTCACAAAGAACTGTGAATTGAGATATTCTCTTCTAGTATACCCTTTGTTTCCAGTTGCTACCACTAAAATATAAAAGAATAAAAAGAAAATAAGTTTTAACGGAGATGGAATTTTTCATATGTAAATGCTTCCAAGATTATAGAATTCATTAAAATCAATCATTTTTACATAAACCAGACCTGTATGTAACATAAAAAAGAAATTTTTAGAAAAAGTAAAAGACTGCTGAAAAATATGATTAGCTCGCAGATGAAGGGATTATCTATTAACAGTTCTAATTTATTCATTTTTCATACTTTTACCTGTCTCCTTTTCCATGTTCAACTGCTGATTGAATGGATGACAACAAGTCTGTGAGTTTTTTATAAATGTTTATTACTTCCGCCATCTTCATTCTTACCAATCCGCTCGATGAAGGTGCTACAAAGTCAATTGTCCCTGGTACAATTGGTTCGTCTTGTAGTCCCCAATGAACATCCCTTTTGCCGCTGAATTCCAAGTATACTCTTTTTCCGACAAAGCAAACGATTTTTGGTTTATAGAACTCGATCTTTTTCTTTAATTTTTCTCTGCCTTCTTTGTATTCTTCTTTTGTAATTTCGTTTGCAGCCTTAGTTGGTCTTGCAACAATATTAGTTAGCCCATATCCTAAATCTAAAAGTTTGTAATCCTCTTCTGATTTGTATTTTCTTGGTGTAATACAAGCTTCATATAAAATTTTCCAAAATCGGTTATTTGGATTTGCGTAATGGTGCCCTGTTTCCGCAGATCGGATACTTGGATTGAAACCGACAAAAAGTATGTCCATGTTTTCTTTCAGATGGTCGCTTAAAGGATTCAAAGAGCTTCCCTGCCTTTTTTATATAAATGTGCTTATTTTTCTTTAACTTTTAAACAAGTCTTTTTAACTTTCATTTGTTTATATATTTTTTAAAAAGAGTTCCGGTTTCATCTGGCAGTTCTCTGTACAGCAAACTGAAAGAACCGCAGTAGCCGGCTATTTTGAAAAAACTCACCCAGCTTTAGCCAAGCGGGGTGGGTTTTTTCTCTTTTTTTAAAGAAACACTTGCATGTGGTCTTGTATGGTGAAGGTATATTTAAGTTGCTTGTTTTTCCTTTTTTGTATCCGAAAGTTTGATTGGTTTAAGCAGCAAGGTCATCAAAGCACCTAAAACAACAAAGATTAACCCGTAAAGGAAAACGCTGTGCAAAGCATCAACCAATGTTGATTTTAAAACAGGTAAAATCATTTGTTGTATGCCTTGTGGAATTTTTGCTAATGTCTTAGGGCTCAACAACGCCGAATATAATCCTTGTGGCGATTGTTGAATCATGCCTTCAAACTGATGTACCATGCCATGTGCCTGTGGCGGAAGTTTCTCCAATGAGGGTATTAACTCTTCTGTTAATAAATTGGTAGAGCGGTGGTTCATAATGGCTCCTAAAATGGTCATTCCGAATGTCCCGCCGATTTGTCGGAAAAATTGGCTGGATGAAGTAACCACACCTAATTGGGACTTAGGGAAACTCTCTTGTAGAGCCACAGTAAGAACAGGCATCACAAGCCCGATTCCTGAACCAAGAACAGCCATAAAGCTCATGGCTACTAATTTAGTTGTGTCAACTCCCATCGTGGATAGTAGCCAAAATCCTACAGCCATAACAATCATACCAATTAAAACTTGTGTTTTCACTCCGATTTTTCGAACGAGCTGGCCGCCTAGAATACTCATAAAAATCATCGATAGCATCATAGGCAACATCATCGTTCCCGATTGCGATGGACTCATTCCAATGATGCCTTGCATGAATAAGGGAATAAATACAATCGCACCAAACATTCCCACTGACATAAGGAACCCTATACTATTTAAAACAGAGAAAATTCTATTTTTAAACAGGTGCATAGGGAGGATCGGTTCCTTTGTTTTAGATTCGATGATTATAAAACTAATGAGAAAAACAGCTGAAAGAGTAAAAAGAGAAATTATTTGCCATGAAGTCCAAGGATAGTCTTTACCCCCAAAAGTCAATGCAAGAAGCAAACTGACTACACCGACAATCATTGTAAACATACCAGCGAGATCAAATTTTACAGGTCCTTCAAGTTTTTTATTTTTCAGTCCCATACTAATGAGAATGACTGAAAGAATACCTACAGGCATATTGATGTAGAAAACCCATCTCCAGTTGGCTGCATCGACAATCCACCCGCCAATTTGCGGACCAAGAATGGAAGAAAGTCCAAATACTGCACCAAAAACCCCTTGCCATTTTGCTCGCTGTGCACCCGTAAAAATATCTCCAATAATTACCATAGCCATTGGCATCATCACGCCGCCGCCTATTCCTTGCAGACCACGAAAGATAATCAATTGGGTCATGGAATTAGCCATTCCACAAAGTGCAGAACCAATCATAAATATAATAATCCCTGTGACATAAACTGATTTTCGACCAATTAAATCGGCTATTTTTCCTGCAATTGGAACAACTGATGTAGAAGAAAGCATATAAGCTGTTGTGAGCCATGTCATTAAGCTGAGACCGCCTAGTTCACCCACGATTCGAGGCATCGCTGTTCCTACAATGGTATTATCAAGTGCAGAGAAAAGCATGGCGACTAAAAGTCCAACGATTAATATTCCACGATGTTTTGTACTTTCATTATCTTGTTCATTTGGTGGTATTATCGCCTTTGCTATTGCTTTTTCATTCATCAAATTTTTCACTCCATTCTTCTGTTAAGATCAAAAAACATCAATCTAAATTGTCAATTGAGTTTGCAATTCGAGCCAATTTCTCATAAATCTGCACGAGGCTTTCCAATTCCTCCGACTCTAAATGTTTAAGATAATTGGAAATCGTTTGGAATCTTTTTTGCTTAGCTTTTTGTAAAATTTCATATCCTTTATCAGTTAACTGAATAAAAACAACTCTTCGGTCATTTTCATCCCTGTCTCTAATGACTAAACCATTTTTATGCAACCGTTCAACCATGACCGTGATTGCACTTGGCCTTACACCCATTTCTGAGGCGATTTCCGTGACCATAAACTTTTCCTTCTTTGAAAGAAGATGCAAGATATAAAATTGCGGTCCTGTTAAACCTAATTCTGTATCCTCCGATAATTTAGGACCTAATTGACGCATAAATGAAACATAAGCCTGCTCTAATCTTTCTAGTTTCTTCTCAAAATCACTCATATGGCACCCTCCCTCATCATTGCTTATCTATTTCAATTATTAAAATGATAAATATTTTATATATTATATATTTAATGTGTTTAAATATAATACAAATTAAATAAAAAGACAACCTAAATTAATTTGGAAAATTTTTTTTATAACGAGATCCAGACGACCTTAATAAACTGTTTACAGCTTATCTTTTTAAGAAAAAATTATTGAAAATAAACGAAAAAAGCCGCTTCTTCCTTCCTTAAAGCAGGAAAAACCGGTCTTTTTTCAAAAAATGTCTTATCAAATGTTTTCTGTTTTTTTGGCAGGACCTTTGAATTGTTCAAGTTCCTGTTCGAAAATCATTTTTCCGTAACTTCTTGGATTGATTGGTACAGTATATCCAGCATAGAGTCTAATTCTTCTTTGGTTGATGCAAGCGGAGGCATGAAGACAACAACGTTTCCAAGAGGTCGAATAAGCATACCTAACTCCTTAGCCCGTCTACATACTCGGACTCCTATCCGATCTGACCATTTATAAGGTTCCTTTGTATTGCGGTCGACGACAAGCTCGAGTCCAATCATAAATCCTTTTTGTCGAATATCACCCACATGGCGAAGTTGACGGAATTCCTGTAAACGATTAGCGATGTATTGAGAATTCTGTTCAACTTTGTGAATGAGATTCTTTTTTTCAATTAAATCAATATTCGCAATTGCTACTGCACAACCTAATTGGTTTCCGGTGTAGCTATGTCCGTGGAAGAACGTCTTTAATTCTTCATATTCACCTAGAAAAGCTTCATAAATATCGTTCGTTGTTACTGTGACGGCCACAGGAAGATAACCGCCAGTAAGACCTTTTCCTGCTGTCAAAATATCAGGTGTAACCTCCTCATGGTTGCAAGCAAATAAGCGGCCCGTACGTCCGAACCCTGTTGCCACTTCATCGGCGATCATCAAAACATTGTATTTCGAGCAAAGCTCACGCACACCACGCAAGTACCCTTCCGGCATAACAATGATTCCACTTGCTCCTTGAACGATCGGTTCGATGATCAATGCTGCAACTTCATGATGATGGGTTACAAGTGTTTTTTCTAGTTCGGTTAGGAAAAATTTTGTTTGCTCTTGTTCATTCCCCTCAATTGGAGAACGGTAGATGTATGGATAAGGAACTTTTATTGAGTTGAAAAGTAGATTGGAATAAGCTTTATGATAAATATCAATTGCTCCTACAGATACGGCGCCAATGGTGTCCCCATGATAAGCTTCCTTCATTGTGATAAAGCGCTGTTTTTCAGGTCGTCCTTTATGCTGCCAATATTGAAAGGCCATTTTAATGGCAATCTCGACAGCGGTTGCACCCGAATCAGAGTAAAATACTTTAGCCAAACCCGGCGGCATCAGTTGAATGAGTTTTTCCGCAAGAAGAATGGCTGGTATATTCGCCATCCCCAGCAATGTAGAATGGGCGATTTGATCCAATTGATCCCGGATTGCCTGATCTAACTCCGGTACGCGGTGGCCATGTACATTGAGCCAAATGGAAGATACACCATCCCAATATTCGTTGCCCTGGACATCACGAAGCTTCCGGCCATTTCCACTGGCAATGATGACAGGATCGTCCTCTATATACTCTTTCATCTGTGTAAAAGGGTGCCATAAATATCGCTTATTTTTCTCGGCCAGTTCATCGTAACTAAGCATTTCTCCTGTCATATATGTACTCACTCCTGATTTCTTTTCTTTTATTGTTAACTTAAAAATGATATTGGTTAACAATAAAAATGATACCAAAAGATTATAAACTCTACAATGTAAATTATTTGACTATGAAAGGTTTAAAGGTATAAGAACTTATATGTAAATAATTATCATGATGGGTTTGCTCAATGATCTATAATAATTGCGTTCATTTTTTTCAAACAGCATAAAATTTGTTTCGTCATCTATTTTCTTATTAAGAGCTAAGAATTCTTCAGCATCTGAAACTAAAATCTCTCGAATCATTTTTACATCCACCATAACCTTTCTTTACTTGCATAGATATATCAGCAACAGATCCTTTTTTAGGATCGTTATATGTTTGCTCTTTCTACGATCAAAAGTAATAAGTTTTTTTAAAAATAATCAAAAAAATCCCCTCAAAGAAGATTGCAAATGCAACACTCTTATCAGGGAAAAGATGATCACTTTAATTCCAACTAAATTTTTCTTTTGTTTGTTCAAGATTTAATTTACTGTTTCTATAACCATAGGTAAAGTAAATAAATAGACCTATTACCAGCCATACAAGGAACCCCAGCCATGTAAAGGCGGAAAGCTGAATCATAAGATAAACACATAAAATAACAGCTGCTGCTGGAATAAAAGGAACCAATGGCGTTCTAAAACCCCGTTTTAAATCGGGTTGTGTCTTACGGAGTACAGCTACTCCTAGAGAAACAGCTGCGAAAGCAAACAGTGTACCTATATTAGTCAATTCAGCTAATTTATCAAGGGGAACAAAACCGGCAAAAATAGAAACCAAAAGGGCGGTCATTTTTGTACTTGCAACCGGAACTTGAGATTTTGGATGAACAGAAGATAAAGCCTTTGGAAGAAGCCCGTCTCTGCTAATTGAATAGAACAAACGTGTTTGTCCAAACATCATAACGATTAGAACAGTTGTAATTCCAACGATTGCTCCAAGTGAAATAAATCCGGCTGCCCAATCTTGATGAATAAACTGCAATGCAAACGCTACTGGATCTTTTACGTTTAGCAAATTGAATGGGACAATCCCAGTTAGGATTAAAGATACGACAATATACAAAATTGTACAAATCGTTAATGCTGAAATAATACCGATTGGAAGATTACGCTGAGGATTTTTTACTTCTTCAGCTGCTGTTGATACCGCGTCAAAGCCAAAATATGCAAAAATAACTACTGCAGCACCGGTAACAACACCTGAAAATCCAAAAGGCATAAATGGTGTCCAGTTGGTTGGTTTAACGTACCAAACCCCTGTAATAATGAAAAGAAGTACAACTGCAATTTTCACAACAACCATTAAGGAATTAAACTTAACAGATTCTTTTACTCCCCTAGAAAGAAGAAAAGTTACTAAAAGTACAATTATGATCGCAGGCAAATCAAGAAAAGTACCTTTTGCGGGATCGTATGCACTGGATAAAGCGGTAGGGATATGAATCCCAAATCCAGATAATAAAGTTTTAAAATATCCAGACCATCCACTTGCCACCGCCGAAGCGGCAAGACCATATTCAAGAACTAAATCCCAGCCTAAAATCCAAGCAAATATTTCACCAAATGCAACATAGCTATAAGTATATGCACTCCCCGATTCAGGAATCATGGAAGCAAATTCTGAATAACATAATGCTGCAAATGCACAGGCCAATCCTGCGATAATAAATGAAATAATTAAGGCTGGACCAGCATATTTTGCTGCAGCTACGCCTGTAAGCACGAATATGCCCGTCCCTATAATTGCCCCAACACCTAGCATTGTAAGATCTAAAGCACCCAGTGCTCTTTTTAGCGAATTATTTGAAAATTCGTTGCCGATAGGTTTTTTACGAAATAAATACATGGAAACCTCCTGAAAAACTCATGATGTCGAATTTTATCGAAATAACAAAACCATTTTAAGTGTATATTAATTATTTGTAAAGGTAAAAAATTTCAGATACTAGTTTTCTTTAAGGACTTTAATATATATGTCATTTATTTTTCACAAAATTTTTCGGTTTCTTTTTCTACATTTTACAAGACTAGCTTATTACATGTGTGATTTTCAGTTTATACCCCCCTTTCGTTCCCATAGGTAACCTCACATTATATAAAGCGTTTTCCAAGGATAAAAAAGATTGAACAAAAATATTTGAGTTAAAAATAATTAAATTATTCTGAAAAAACAAATTCGTTATATTTATGTGTTATAATTCGAATAACTTTCCAAAATACACTTGTGCATAGGAGATGGACATGGCGATGGAAAAAGAAATCAATTTAAAGAAAAATCTAGGGTTTTTTGTCTCAACCTCCATAGTTATCGGTACGGTAATCGGTTCAGGAATTTTTATGAAACCAGGAATTGTATTGGCTTCAACCGGAAATTCTACCATGGCTATCTTAGCTTGGATAATTGGCGGTATTATTACTCTTGCAAGCGGATTGACGATAGCGGAGGTTAGTGTCAAAATTCCCAAAACAGGCGGATTATATGCTTATTTAGAAGAAGTATACGGAAAACTTTGGGGATTTTTATGCGGATGGGTTCAAACCATTATTTATGGCCCGGCTGTAATTGGGGCTCTCGGATTATACTTTGGCTCTCTACTTGCTGGATTTTTTGGCTTTGCAGAAAGCAGTAAAATAATCATCGGCATTATTACAGTTATTTTCCTTGGTATATTAAACATTTTAGGAACCCAGTTTGGGGGTTTTATTCAAGGCTTATCTACGATCGGGAAGCTTATACCTATCGTTCTGATAGCTTTATTCGGTATTTGGCAAGGAGAATTTCCTGTTCTAAATATGGGAAGTGGAATTTCTCATGAAATCAGTATGGGTGGTGCTGTTTTGGCAACCCTTTGGGCTTATGACGGCTGGATGAATGTTGGATTTATGGCGGGTGAAATGAAAAACCCTGCGAAAACGCTTCCAATAGCCATTATTTCAGGAATCATGGTTGTAATTATTGCCTATTTAACTGTAAATATTGCCATGTTTCATGTATTGCCGGCAAGTCAGATCGTCAAACTTGGACCAAATGCGGCAGAAGCTGCAGCTACTAAGCTATTTGGGGATATGGGTGGAAAACTTCTGACAATTGGTATTCTAATATCTATTTTTGGTTGTCTAAATGGGAAAGTTCTTACCTTCCCGAGAATTCCTTTCGCAATGGCTGAAGACGGATTTCTCCCTGCTTCAAGATCAATATCTTGGATACACCCTAAATTTAAAACCCCTGTTGGGGCGACGATTTCTCAAATGATCATTGCAATATTGATGATGACGTTAGGCAACCCTGACCGTCTTTCTGATATTGCCATTTTTACAGTCTTTTCATTTTATGGATTAGCCTTTTATGCTGTTTTCTTGCTTCGCAAAAATAAAACAGAAAATCATCTATATAAAGTGCCTTTGTATCCGATTACACCAATCATAGCGATTCTTGGTTCGATTTACATTGTAGGTAGTGCAATGTTAAATAGTCCGATTGATGCACTAATATCCTTGTGTATTACTTTAGTCGGTCTTCCATTTTATTGGAAAGCAAAATCGAAAACTCAGGCAAAAACAATAGCAAAAGCCAGTTAATACGAATGTGATCAAATCACAAAAATCATGATCAAAAATGGAGCGCTGTCCCCTGGCGCTCCATTTTGAATGTTTAATGAGTCATTTGATTGTTTTGCATCGGTGGCTGGCCTTGAGCAGGTGCAAAGGAGTTTAAAAATTGCTGCATGTCTTGCTGGGCAAGCTGCGGTATTTGATAGTAATGATGTTTGTTTTGATATATGTTAATTTCATAAGCCATTTCAATACAGTTTGGCACTGAGTCAGCCAGAACTCTGCGAACAACCGGATTCGTTGTTTCCAGTGCAGCCATTGTTTTCATTGAAGCCATCGATTTTAAAGCTCCAAGTAAAAAGCCTGAAACGATTTCTTCATTTATTTCTGAAGCAGACTGTATCGGTTTTTTTGGTTGGGAAGGTTTTATACCGTATACGAAATCATTCCCCTGCTTCATTTTATAGCTTTGTGTTGGTTTAGATGGATCTGTTCCAGTTTTGAAACATTCTAATGTTATGTTGTATTCATCTTGTAAGAAACGATATTGGCGATCCATTATATCTGCTAATTCTGGGTCTTTTACAAATTGGCGCAATAATGTGTATGTGTTTAAAGCACCAATAGATCCTGATAAAACTTCATGGACATCAAATACTTCATGTCCTCCATGATTTAGTTGTTGGGGAATATTTCCTGTTTGCATATTTTGATGCATTTGGCCTTGTTGATTCGCCACTTCAAATCACTCCTCCTTTATTAATAAAACATTCGAAGTTATTATGTTTCAACTCATTGGAATTTATGCTTTTTTCTTTAAAAAACAAAATGGTTGGGGCTGGGCCAGACCCCTTTGTTTGGGGGTCAGACCCTTTATGAAATCCTATTTGTTTTTTGGAAACAGATCTTTGTTAGGAATTATTTCCTTTGAAAACTCTGTTAATCCAGCCAAATTGGGCATTTGGGAAAATTTTTTAAAGCGAACATTACTCAATAAGTTTTGAAACGGCTGTAGCATATTTTTATTTCGATTTCTTCTTAACCCATATGCAGCCGCACTAACTCCCAGGCCTAATAAGGACGCCCACATCATCCCTCTATTTTTTCTTTTTCTGCCAAATATATTAAAAAGAGGCTGTCTTCTCCCTGAAAAAAGCATTGTGATCCAGTTATTCAAATTGATTCCTTCCTTCATATAAATTTAGAAAGCGAAATTTTTTTTCACCTTCCAATTTCTATTTTTTGTTTTCATGGTTTGTATTATGCTGGAAATGTTTTGCCACAAAGATCTTCTTTAAACACGAGTCAAGAATGGATGTTTACGTTCTGACGAATACTGTAAATAGAAAAATTCTTTTGAGGTGTGAAATAATGGGAAAAGAAAAATTTAAAGCGATTCATATTTTTTTATTATTGGCAGTTATTGGAGTTTTTATATGGTCAGCGATCAAGCCCGCAGGATACCTTACATGGATTATGGAGGTACTTCCCGCAGTTGTCGTTCTAATCATTGTTATTTCAACATACAATAAGTTTCGCCTAACAACGTTGTCTTATGTCATTATTGCGATCCTTTCAATTTTGATGTTTGTTGGCGGCCATTACACATATGCTAAGGTTCCCCTGTTTAATTGGATAAAAGACCATTTTGATTTCAAGCGCAACCACTATGATCGATTTGGGCATTTTTTAAAGGGTTTGATTGCGATTGTCATTCGAGAAATATTGTTGCGAAAAACTCCGCTTACAAATGGACCATGGCTTATTGGCATCATTTTATCAATTTCATTGGCAATTGGAGCTTTGTATGAAATTATTGAATGGTTAGTTTCAAAAATCTCACATGGCGGAAAAGCGGCTAAAGACTTTTTAGGCACTCAAGGTGATATTTGGGATACCCAGTGGGATATGCTCTTAACATTTATTGGGTCCATTCTTGCGCTCGTCATCTTTTCGAAATTGCATGATAAGCTCATAAAAAAGAATAATAGTAAAATTTAGGATGTAAAAATAGAGAGCGAAGTTTTTTGCTCTCTTTTATCATGCCGACTATTGTTTGAGGTAAATTACAAAGGAGTTGTTATTTAAAGAAGAGTCACTCGTTTTTTTGTTCCTCTAAAAATTCAGTTAAAACATACTTAAAGAATATTTTGTGGATAAGATCTCCAACAATTTTAATCCTGCTATACTGTTTCCTTTTTCATCGAGAGCAGGTCCAAATATACCTAATCCAAAACGATGGGGAATCGCACCTATAATACCGCCTGAAACTCCGCTTTTTGCAGGGATTCCAACCCTAACGGCAAACTCCCCTGAAGCATTATACATTCCGCATGTAACCATAAAAGTCTTGCAAATTCTTGCCACTTCTGCAGGCATGATTCTTTTCTTTGTCGTCGGTTCAACTCCATTCATTGCGAATACGAGGCCTATTCTCGCTAAGTCCAAACAGTCCATTTCAATTGCGCATTGTTTTGTATAAAGGTCCAAAAGTTCTTCCACATCCTCATTGATGATTCCGTGCTGCTTCATAAAATAGCAAAGGGACCGGTTAAGAAAGGAAGATTCAAACTCCGACTTCGCAACTTCCTGTGAATATGCAACATTTGAATTGCCCGCCAATTCCTGAACAAATGTCAGAATACGTATAAATCGATCCTCAATCGAGTGTCCCTTAATCATATGAGTAACTGCCAATGCTCCTGCATTAATCATTGGATTTAACGGCTTGGAAGGATTATTTAATTCAAGCTTTACGATCGAATTGAAAGGATCTCCTGTAGGTTCGTACCCTACCTTTTTAAATACAAATTTTTCTCCGCAATCGATTAGTGCTAAAGCAAGTGTTATCACTTTAGAAATGCTTTGCAATGTAAATTTCTTTTTGATATCTCCTGCCGATATACATGTTCCATCTGGTTGATAAATGGCTACAGATAAATCATTAGGATTTGCTTTTTTTAAAGCAGGGATATAATCAGCGACTTTTCCGTATTTTGTAAACTTTTTCGCTTCTATCACGACTTCGTTTAATTTTTCGCTTGATTGACAAGGCATTTATTAATATCACCAACTTGATCTCTATTTCGCTTACAAATGTTCAGTTCTATAGCTAGTGTTAGCAAAATCAATCCGGAATACTCTTTATAAAACCATTCGGTTCAATATAATGTTTAAATGTAAACAAAAATTAAATATTGGTTGACATTTGTATTGAGATTCTATTATTCTTAATTCATATAACAATCAAAATACTAATTGTTAACAATTTGTTTGGAAAAAGCTCGATTTATATCTGCATATTTGCTTAAGTGGGATTTACATACCAAATAGTATAGATTTGGATGGACTTTCCGCTTCCAAACGACTTCATTTTGGCTGCAGTTTTAGGTTAAAGGCGTTTACTAAATAAGATCTTGCCTTTAACAAATGTAAAATACTGCTTGACAGGAAGGGGTAATAAAATGGGGAATTGGAAACAGCTTGCATTAAGCGTTTTAGATGGGCACGAATTAACTAACGATGAGGCATTATCTATTTTAAACTGTCCTGATGAAGAACTCCTTGAATTGCTGCAAAGTGCTTATACGATTCGTCATCATTATTATGGTAATAAAGTAAAATTAAATATGATAATTAACGCCAAATCCGGTCTTTGCCCGGAAAACTGCGGTTATTGTTCCCAGTCCAGTGTTTCAACAGCGTCGATTGAGAAATATCCACTAATTGACAAAGAATCTATTTTAAAAGGCGCTGAGCAGGCCCATCAACTAAATGTCGGGACATACTGTATTGTAGCCAGCGGAAGAGGTCCGAGCAATAGAGAGGTTGACCACATCGTATCTGCAGTAAAGGAAATTAAGGAAAAATACAATCTAAAAATTTGTGCCTGTCTTGGATTGTTAAAGCCAGAGCAAGCAAAAAAACTGAAGGAAGCTGGTGTGGACCGCTACAATCACAATATTAACACTTCTGAAAACCACTATGAAGCAATTACGACTTCTCATACATACCAGGACAGAGTCAATACCGTGAAACTGATAAAAGAAGCGGGTATTTCCCCTTGTTCGGGCGTCATCGTCGGAATGAAGGAGACAAAGCAGGACATTATTGATATGGCAAGAAGCTTAAGAGCTTTAGATGCCGACTCAATACCTGTTAACTTTCTTCACGCAATACCCGGAACACCGCTAGAAGGGGTTGATGAACTTAATCCTAGATACTGTCTGAAAGTTCTCTGCCTCATGCGTTTCATTAATCCAACAAAAGAAATACGCATTTCAGGCGGTAGAGAAGTTAACTTGCGAAGCCTGCAGCCGCTGGGATTATACCCTGCTAACTCTATATTTGTCGGAGACTACTTGACTACTGCAGGACAGGAAAGCACTGCAGATCACCAAATGCTTGAGGATCTCGGATTTGAGATTGATTTTGTGAAAGAAGAAATTAGTACATTTAAGTGAAATCATTAAATGAAGTGCAGCAATATCATAGAACAACCGGGCTTAGCCCGGTTGTTTTGGCAATTTGGAATAAAAGCACATAAATATGTTATATATGTTGCTTGCCTGAAACACCGTTAATTGAATAACTTGCTGTAATGTTGGCATTTAGTGACTGAGAAACAGAACAATACTTATCTTTTGACAGCTGAATAGCTCGGATTACCTTATCTTCTGGCAGCTCTCCTTCCAATGCATAATGAATATGAATATCTGTATATCGTCTTGGATGGTCTTCTGCGCGTGTTCCTTCTACTTCAAGATGAAAAGAGGTAGGATTTAAACGCATTTTTTGCAATATCATAATAATATCAATCCCTGTGCACCCTGCAATTGCTTGTAAAAGCAATTCCATAGGTCTTGCTCCACTATTTTGCCCCCCGATTTCCTCTGCAGCATCTATTTTGATTTCATGTCCTGATGGAGTAATTCCGGAAAAAGCCAATTGTCCTGTCCATGATAACGTTGTTTTCATTTGTTACAATCCTTTCCTTTTATACCTTTCCCTTAATATTGTCTACCTCTTAATTTGGTATTCTTTCCTTTTCATTATTTTACACTTAACAATTGATAAATCCTAGAAAAATCCAATCTATTCTGTGAAAGTGAATTAATATCATATAGGATAAACGAATGTTTACTTCTTTAATTTGATCCTATCATTGTTTATATGTATGCTTTATTGTCTTTTCTTTCTTATTTTTCAATTTAGCGATCATCTCGTCAAATTGATGTTTACTGATCCACTCATCTAAATCAGGCAAAAGATTTCTAAAATATGGAAGTTTTGCTAAGGCAGGCAGCCCCGTTAATTTTTGAATCATTAAGACATTATCCATGTGCAGAAAGTTTTGATCATCAAATTGGTTAAACACGACACCCTTTATTTCCAAACCTTCATTTATGGCATAATGAGCGGTAGTGACAGCATGATGGATGCTTCCTAGACCGCATAAAGAAACTAATACAACAGGTATTTGCAGTTCCTTAATAAAATCTTTAGTCATATACAACTCGTGTTCACGCTCTTGAAGAGGAACCGCCAATCCTCCTGCTCCTTCTACAATGACCATATCATATAGTTCTTTTAATTCATTTAGCTTCTGTTTTATTTTTTCTATATTCACTTTTTGTCCTGTTAGTTTTTCTGCCAAATGAGGAGAAACAGCAGGCTTGAAAAAATACATTCCTGTTTGATCATCACCTATCGACTTTTGAAACCAATTTGAATCCGGATAGCTTTGTTTCTTATCATCAAATCCGGATTGAATTGGTTTAAAAACCTTTGCCTTTAATCCAGTTCTAGTAAATATTTTATGTAAAAATGACGTAACAATGGTTTTTCCAATATCAGTTCCTGTTCCGGTAATAAATAGAGCGCTTCCCATTAAGCCGACACACCTTTCCCAGTAGGAAATGCAGATAAACGTGCTAGGATTTTGGACGCTAAAACAGAGCAAATCATACAGAGGACGATGTCGCCTGGTACGGGAATTAGAAAACCATATAAGATCGTTTGCTTAATCGTCAGCGGCTTCTCAACTACAAATTTCATCGCAGCATAAAGCCAAATACAACCTATGGTATATACCAATAATAAGGCTGTAAAATTGGCTGCAGCCAACGTTATAATTGAATGTTTTTTCAACCTCTCCACAATAAACCCACTCACATATGCTCCTAAAACAAATCCGATCAAATAGCCAAAAGTCGGCTTTAAAACGTAACCAAGCCCTCCCCCTTCTGCAAAAACAGGGACTCCAATAAGGCCTATAGATACATACAACAGTTGGCTTAGTGCTCCTAATCTCGAACCAAGCAGACAGCCTGCCAGAAAAACAGCGACAATTTGTAAAGTAAATGGTACATACGGGATAGGAATTTTGATAAATCCCCCAATGGCTGTCATAGCTGCAAAAATCGCTGCTAGGGTCATATTTTTTGTTCTCATTTCATTTTCACCTTCATTCATTTGTTTTTTATTATCATGCCGAATTATATATATATTGTCAACCATTTTTATAATTTGGTTTACAATTATTTTAGAATGTGAAATGGCTCGTTTTGATCATGCAGTTTTTTGAAAGCTTATTTCAAAACAAGAAATGGGTTCCTTCCAAAATTTTTATACGATTGAAAGTGAAATTTTCTTGAAAAACCTCCTATGAAATAGTAGAATCATGTGGTTGCACTGCATTTTTTGAAAAGTTAATGAAGATATCTTCATAGAGGAATAAAAATTAAGAGATTGATTAGAAAGAGAGGAACGATATATGGCTTCTTTGAAAGAGAAACGAATGCCTTTAATCATCTTAATGATTAATATGTTCATTGCAATGGTTGGAATTGGGTTAATTATTCCAGTTTTGCCTATGTTCCTTGAAAAATTTGGAGTTGGCGGGCAGGCAATGGGATATTTAGTTGCCGTTTTCGCTTTCACTCAATTTTCATTTTCACCGATTGCCGGAGAATTGTCCGATAAATATGGCCGGAAGATCCCAATTGTTGTTGGTCTTCTTGTTTTCACAGTGTCTCAACTGATTTTTGCAGTTGGAACAGAAATTTGGATGCTTTATGTATCACGTCTTCTCGGTGGAATCGGGGCAGCTTTTTTGGTACCGCCAATGATGGCCTATGTAGCGGATATTACATCTGAAAAAGAACGAGGAAAAGGAATGGGGTTGCTTGGTGCCTTCATGTCATTAGGTTTTGTCATTGGACCGGGAATTGGAGGGTTTCTTGCAGAAATTGGATTAAGAGTACCATTTTATACTTCTACGGTTATTTCAGGAGTTGCTACTATCCTCTCATTTTTCATGTTGCCTGAAACGTTAACGAAAGATGCTCAAATGCAAGCGCGAATTATGAACCGGCAAAAAGAGTCATTGCTGCATCAATTGAAAAAATCATTTAAAGCACCTTATTTTATTCTGTTAGTTCTTGTGTTTACAATGACATTCGGATTATCGAATTTTGAAGCGATTTTTGGACTTTATGTAGATGAAAAGTTCGGATTTACCCCTAAGGATATTTCCATCATTATTACAATTGGTGCATTAATTGGGGTGATAATTCAATCAGTTTTCGTTGATATCACTTTGACACGCTTTGGTGAAAAAAAAGTGATGTATTGGACGTTCCTCACTTCCGCAGCATCCATGCTAGTTCTTTTAATGACAGGAACATTCTGGTCGATCTTAGGTGTTACAATCATATTTTTTGCATCTACTTCTCTCTTGCGTCCAGCACTGAATACTCTCCTTTCTAAAATGGCTGGTACAGAGCAAGGTTTTGTCGCAGGTATGAATAATATGTATATGAGTATCGGAAACATGGTCGGTCCTGCCCTTGCAGGAATATTATTTGATGTAAACGTAAACTTCCCTTATGTTGTTGGCGCTGTTATTCTTTTCATCAGTTTCTGTATGTTGTTGACTTGGAAGGAAGGTAAATCTATAGCAACTCAAGCGAAACCAGCAGGCTAGTAACAAAGATTAATAAACCGGTATTGTTGTGGTAAAAGGGTCAGCTCCCCCTCTGCATGAAAGCTTAACTGCAGCGGTGGACTGACCCTTTTTTACCCAAAATCTTTAAAGAAGGGAATAATTTGGGATAAATCCCAGAAACAAATCATTACGCTCATTTCCGATGGTGATTATAATAAAAAAGCTAATAGTAAATGAATTCACTGTTATTGAGGTAAATATATGCATGGAAATTTATCATCCAATAAATAAACCAACATTTGAACCTGAAAAAAAGAAGGGTATATATATTCCAATAACAACTAAGTTTTGGATCAGTCATTTCCTTTCATTAATATGGATGTTTATCTCAATCTATCTTTCTTTTCCATGGTTAGAAGATTTATCATCTGTTATTCCACTTCCTGCAGCGATCTTGATCATTACAGGAATATCTTATATTCCTGGTTATATGAACGCTTTCTTGGTTTTTAGTTTGTTATTAGATAAACAACCTTTATTTAAAAATGAACATCCAACCGATCCTATTTCCATTCTAATTGCAGCTTATAATGAAGAAGACTCGATTTATAACACGATAAGATATATCGATAAACAAGATTATGATGGAAAAATACATGTGTTCGTAATCAATAATAATTCCACAGATCAAACAGTTAAAGAAATAGTAAGAGCTAAAAACGATTTCAATGTCCATATAACTCTTTTAAACGAATCGAAGCCAGGCAAATTTCATGCATTAAATAAAGGATTGGAGCATGTAACCACTCCTTTTGTCATTACATTAGATGCTGATACATTACTCCATCCTTCCTCCATTAGATATATAGTTGCTAGATTAAATAGCAGCCCTTCCAACGTATGTGCAGTTGCTGGCTCTGTGTTAGTGAGAAATAGTCGTCAAAACATCTGGACAAGATTGCAAGAGTGGGACTACTTCATAGGGATCGCATCAATAAAACGATTACAAGGTTTATATCAAGGAACTTTAGTTGCACAAGGTGCCTTCAGCATTTATAAAACGGAATGTATTAGGGAAGTAAGTGGCTGGCCTGATGCTATTGGGGAAGATATCGTCTTAACATGGCGTCTCTTAAGAAATAAATGGAAGGTTTATTTTGAGCCTTTGGCAGTAGCGTTTACGGATGTTCCAACTTCTTTACGACATTTTGCAAAACAACGCTCTAGATGGGCAAGAGGAATGATCGAAGGTCTAAAAGAAATAAAGCCTTGGAAGCAGCCTTTCGTATACACGAAGTATTTAACCGGCATCAACTTCATCATGCCTTATTTAGATGTAGTTTATACTTTTTGTTGGATACCTGGACTTATTCTGGCTTTATTCGGATATTTCTGGATAGTAGGTCCTTATACATTGTTTGTCCTCCCTCTCACATTAATTAGCTATAGCTTGCTATATTACTATCAGCGAAATTATGTATTTAAGAAACTGAATTTAAAAATAAGGAAAAATAAAAAAGGATTTATCATCTTTATTTTGTTTTACCAGATGATTATGTCCCCTATCTCAGTTTTGGGATATTTTCAAGAATTTTTTGGATTAAAACGTATATGGAAGTAAGGGGACATCTACATTTAGATGATAAAAGATATTGATCCGGAATAAAGGGGGAGGTAGCCCTTACGCCTCCCCTTTTCTTGCCTTTTTTGTATTGATAAAAAACTTAATCATATACCTTTTCTCTTTTACTCTTTGACAATAGTGGTCTATCATTGCTCCACATGACATTCACCGGAAACTCCATAAATTCTGAAAGTACTTGTTCTGATATCAATTCACTTATTTTTCCAGAGGCAAATACTTCTCCTTTTTTTAATAAAAGGATTTTACTAAATACGGGTAAAATCTCTTCCACATGATGGGTAACGTAAAGAAGAGTTGGTCCGTCTGGTGCCGCAGCAATTCTTTCAATATCTTCTAAAAGCAGCTCCCTTGCAATAAAATCAAGGCCGTTGGTTGGTTCATCTAAAATTAGTAATTCAGGATCAGCCATGAGAGCTCGAGCAATTAAAACACGTTGCCTTTCGCCTTGTGACAGAGTGCTATATTCTCTATTTGCATAATCAAAGCATCCGAACTTTTTTAACAATGAAACGGCTTTTTGTCTGATTTCATCGGTTGGTGTCTCATATAGCCCTATTGAAGCATACGCACCACTTAGTACGATTTCAAAAGCATTGTCGGTATCGTAAAATTTTTGCTGCAAGGAAGAAGAAACAAGTCCAATTTTTCTCCGAAGGTCCGGTTCAAGCGGCACTTTACCAAACTCTTTCCCAAGTACGATCGTTTTCCCTTTCGTCGGAAAATAATAGGCATTGATTAAATCTAACAATGCCGTTTTACCGGCACCATTTAACCCAAATAAAACCCAATGCTCCCCTTTTTTCACATTCCAATTAATATCCTTTAAGATCCATGTTCCATCTCTATTCAGCCATACATTTTCTAACTGTAAAACCATGCAAGGACCACCTCCATTCATATATGTATCAATCATTATAAACTTCTAATTACCATTTTGTCTTAATCTTTTTTAAAATGATGTTTTTAGAAAGGACTGGTTTTTTTTTTCATTGCCTTTTGCAAGGAATCTAAATTAACAAATATAGTCCCGCAGATAATCGTCACAGCACCAACTGCCATTAACCATGTGATTGCCTCATGATTCAAAAGTGAACCCAAAGTTATAGCGATAAGAGGAGAAATATATAGCCATGTAGATGGGAAAACAGGGTTTGTGTTGGCAACAAGCCAATAAAATAAACTATGTCCAACCATGGACCCAATAATAATTAAATAAAGGAGAGAACCGATCACTTTCACGGATATCATGGAATCGACAGCGATCTTTTCAGTAAACAATGATAAAACAAAGAGAAGTGCTCCTCCATACATCATTTGAGCTGCATTCAATGCAATCGGCGATGTTTCCTTAAAGATTCCAATCACACGTTTGGAATATAATGCTCCACACGCATAACTGACTTCTCCCAGCAAAATCATGATGCACCCAAGAATCCAATGCAGACTAGCTTCATATGTAAAGCTAGATGATAGCAATAAAATAACTCCAGTAAATCCAATGATACATCCTATTAATGATTTGTTGCTAAATTTTTCGCGGAAAATAAATGTTTGGATTAATAAAATCATCATGGGGCCTGTAGCAGATAATACAGCTGCAATCCCTGAATTAACATATTGTTCTGCCCAATATAAGGTCGCAAACGTACCAAAGGTTAAACCTAAACCTGACAATAACATTTCCTTTCGAACTAGAAGCGATATTTTCGCTTTCCCTTTTTTCATCATCATAATAAATAGAACGAAACCTGCTAGAAAAAATCGGATCCCCGATGACATAAATGGGGGAGCACCTGCATCCACTCCTATTTTTATTGCTAAAAAAGTAGTCCCAAAAATAAAACACATGATGAAAAAATTAAAAATAATCATGCAAATTCCTCCTTTCACCTTTATCGTAATTGGAGGTAAACAGAACAGTTTGATTAAAATAGAACAGTTTAAAAAGGAATCTGTTATGATAAGAAAAAAAGGAGCTGAGAGCTGATGCCATTGAAAAAGAACTCAAACCGTCTTTTTGAAGATGTGTATGATTTTATTGTAAACAGAATCAATCGGGGGGAATGGATGGCTCATGAAAAGCTTCCTTCTATTCGTGAACTAGCGAAAGAATTGAATGTGCACCGTCTAACTGTGTTTAAAGCCTATCAAAGATTAAAAGAAGAAAAAAAAGTGTATGTAAAAGATAAATCAGGATATTTTATTCATCCAGGCAGTTTGGAAGGATTTGAACATATAGAGTCTCCTATTTATACATCACGTGTTCAAAGAAGTTATCTTTCAGAAATTCATCAAATACCTGTTACATATCAATTTTCTCAGGCACTTATCGATCCAAATCTTCTTCCAAACCATTATTTTGCAGAATATGTAAAAAAGGTTTTCGATTTATATCCAAAAGTGTTAGGAACCTATTCCACTGTACAGGGTGATGAAGAACTAAGAGAAGCATTAGCACACTACTTCCGTAAGCGGCATCAGTTATATGTCAGTGCAAATGAACTAATCATTACTTCCGGTGCACAACAAGCGATAAATTTGATTTCACAAGCCCTTATCAAACCAAGAGATACTGTGTTAATGGAACGGCCAACTTATAGTGCGGCGATTGATATTTTTCGTCATCAAGGTGCTGCGATCATTCCGGTAGATGTTTATCCATATGGCTATGATATTGAACAGGTTGAAAGAAATATGAAGCAGTACAAACCTCGTTTATTTTATTTGAATCCAACATTCCATAACCCAACAGGCTATACGGTTCCAACTGAACATCGCAAAAAGTTGGTCGAGCTAGCCGAACATTACCAGTGTCTTTTAGTTGAGGACGATCCGTTTCATGACATTTATTTCGGACATGAACCTCCCTCGCCACTTTTTCGATATGATACGGGAGGGTATGTTATATATATTCGCAGCTATAGCAAATATATAGCCCCAGGCTTACGGATTGCTTTAGTCGCAAGCAGACAACCTTTAATGAAGATCCTTTTAACAATAAAATCGCTATCGGATAACGGGACACCATTACTCAATCAAAAGATATTTCTGCACTATTTTCTATCAGAAAGAATGCAACAGCACCTTGAAAAGCTTCGTATTGCATTGAACATTAGAAAGGAAATTATGGAAGAAGCGATCGCTTCTACAGGTTGGGAGTGGAGCAGTCCAAAAGGAGGCCTTAACCTTTGGGTTAAACTTCCTGATGAGCTTTCTTCGCAATCACTCCTATCCAAATGCATTGAACGCTCTATTTCTTTCGTACCAGGAAACATATGTGATCCACTCAATGAGTTGGATTCCTGGATTCGGTTAAGTTACTCATTTGTAAATGAGCGGAAATTGACAAAAGGGATAAAAGAACTTATTGAAGTATATAAAACCTTTTAATTGGCTGGAAAAGTCAATATCTTTAACATGACAAAAAACGACCCAGATCTGGTTTAGATCAGGAAACGTTCAATATTTGACATAAAATGAAGCCTCCCTGCTCATACTATCGTCGGGAGGTTTTTAAGCTTATGAAAATTTCATTGATTATTGGTCTTATTATATCTTTGCAAGCAATCGGTTCAACTGATCATTTGACATTGGAACATCAAGGAAAAACGCTCTCTGCCGTTAATCGGGCGGAGTTTTCTCATCCCTTGCTTGGTGAACCGTTTATTAACCATGATAAATATAAAGAGTTTATGGAAAAACTGGACCAGCAAATTTTAAGGGCTCCAGTTAATGCATTCATTGATAAAAACGGAAAAATCATCCCTGAACAAGCAGGGCTTAAGTTAAACCGAACTGCTTTTACAGAACAGTTTTATCGTTATTTTTTCAATAAAGGCCCCTCCCGAATTGAAGTTCCAACCATTTCTATTTATCCAAAAGTGGACAGTGAGCTACTATCACAAATAAGGGAAAAACAGATTGGCCGCTATGTTACCTATTTTAATCCAAGAAACAAAAATCGTACCCTTAATATTGTCCTGGCTGCAGAAGCAATCAATAATCATGTCATTTTTCCAGGTGAAACATTTTCCTTTAATGGTGTTGTAGGAAAAAGAACGGTTGAAAAAGGCTACTTGCCAGCCCCAATTATTGTAAAAGGCGAATTGTCTGAAGGAGTTGGGGGAGGGATTTGTCAGGTTTCTTCAACACTTTTTAATGCTATTGACAATGCGGGATTACATATATTAGAAAGATATTCACACAGCAAAAGTGTTCCATATGTGCCAGAGGGCCGGGACGCAACCGTAAGCTGGTACGGCCCCGATTTTACCTTTAAAAATGATTACAATCAGCCGGTCCTTATTCGGACTCATATTTATGGAGGCAGAGTAATTGTTAATGTTTACTCATCAGACATGATTAATTATAAACCTCGTAAAGTAGCACCAGCTTCCGATCTTCTTCCAATTGAGACGATTAAATTTAGGTTAATGAAAAAATAACATTCGCAACTACTGCCAATGCATATTGCTGTCTTATATGGGAATAATTTTTTCAAATTCTATGTATACTTGTCCTTCCAGCTTGTTTCACTCTGCATATCATGTAGTAAAAAGCTGGAGGGAGGAACATTATGTGCTGCCAAAAACATCATTGTGACAGCTGTGACAAGTGCTTCAAGAAACACCATTGTGACAGCTGTGACAAGTGCTTCAAGAAACACCATTGTGACTGCTGCGACACGGGCTTCAAGAAACATCATTGTGACTGTTGTGACAAATGCTTCAAGAAACACCATTGTGACTGCTGTGACAAATGCTGTAAGAAACACCATTGTGACAACTGTGACAAATGCTGTAAGAAACATCATTGTGACTGCTTCAAGAAACACTGTAAGAAATGCCGTTGTAAAAAACATTATTGTTGTTAATTGAATCAAATATATTATGTAATTTATAAGGCTGATTAACAAGGGGCTGTATCCTTCCACCAATGACAATATAGAGTGGTTTTATTCGTATTTGTCTATTGTTGTATTGGAGGGGTCTGGCCCTTTTTTTAAGTCAGCCTCAATTCTGTACTGTCAACTTTTCTTACTGATCCAGTCATCGATTTGATTATCAAGTTGCTGCAGCATTTTAAATGCTCGTTCACTATCAATTTTTCGGTAGTGGTGAAGCCCGCCCGGTTCTTCGTCTTTTTCATCCGCTAATTTGATAATGGTTTGTAATGGAGTTCTCACAACTTCTCCTCCAGGCAAAAAGGAATCTGTATGAAAAAGAATCGCAAGAGCAATTTCTTTTGCTTTTATCGGATTTTCACCCAAGCGGATCAATAATTTATGGGCGCGTTCGGCTCCCTTTATTGCGTGTATGTCATTTTGGCGATAGAGATCATAATCCCATTTGCCGTCTCTATACCATGAATAATGGCCTATATCATGAAGAAACCCTGCTTTTGCAGCATTATCGACATCAACGTTTTTTTCTTTAGCTAAATGAAAGGCGTGATAAGCTACAGCGATCGCATGAGCCATTCCCGAACGATTAAGATATTTTTGTGCAATACGATGTTGGAATATATCAATCATTTTAACATCTCTCACGTTTTCACCCCTCTAAAATATTTTTATGATAAAGCAAACTTTTTTGTTTTTAGTGATTTAAATTATTTATAGAACATTCTTTGAGCTGATTTTTGCTTTTTCATGATTTCATACGATTTTTCGATAATGTCCGTTAAGACATCCCCTTTATAAACTTTGCCGATTTTTGTATTTTCTTGATAGTATGCAACAATTTCATCTAGTTTTTCAACTGTTTCCTTTGAAAGCCTAACATTAACCTGTATTTTATTTTGTTCACTCATGAAAATATTCCCCCCTAGCTGAATGATATTAATTGCTATCATTATAATAGCATAAAGATAGCAAATCCTATCATTCTGATATTTTTTGTTTCCCCCTTGTATAAGTGTCGAAACTTTTGTATTAAAAAAAGATGGATTAATAAGTTATCCATCTTTACATCACGAAAAATATCTATTAATAAAAAAGAAAACCGCAGCACATATCTGTCTACGGTTTTCTTTTCTTAAATTTTATGGTGTTCCTTAACGGAAGAATCAGAAGAACAAGAAAAATCACTATGATACTCGACTTTACGAATTTCGCATCCCGGCCCAATATGAACCGAATGTCCGCGAACAAGATCGGCTTCTGTGTACTCCAGATATATTTCGTTTCCTTCAATTATTTGTGCGTGAAGGCATCCATTACTTTTTTGGAATGGTATCAACATCGATTTTCTTTTTACAGTTATTTTCTCCCCAACAATTTCATTTGCTTTGCTGGAACCGAAACGAAGCCCTATTTCGGTCCGGTCAGCATTTAGCATTCCTTTGATTTCAAACAAACCATTCGAGAAAAAATTTTCGGCTTCCAAATCCCCATTTACTATTACGCTTCCTTTCACATCGGCTGTTTCTCCTTTCATTTTGTCTTCTACAGTTAAAGTACCCCAAATTTTCGCCTTTTCGATATGGGCTGAACCTCCAATCGCAAGGGTGCCAAAGATTTTAATTTCTTCTGAATGAATGTTACCTCGTATTTCAGCTTCTCCATAAACATCAAATTTATCTGCTTTAACATTTCCTAAAATGTCGACAGTTCCGAGAGTTTTAAAAATATTACATTCGAGATTATCTGAAATCGTAGCATCTCCTCGGACTTTGACTTTATTATATAGACCTCCTGAAGAATTTCCCGTACCGTTCATAATAAGATTTTGTATGTCACTCATTTTGTCGACACTCCCAGCAAATTTATATTTTTTTCGTTTCTTTAACAACTGAATTTTTATCTTGAATGAATGTACCGCTGTATTCAACAAGGTCAATTCTGCAATTTGGCCCAATCTTTATATGATGTCCACGAACAACTTTAGCTTTTGTATATTCGATTTCGATATTGTCCCCTTCGATCCCCTCAACTTCCAGTCCCACAGGAAACATGTTTTTTAAAAATTTTAACAATGTTCCAATTTTTTGTTTCACTTTGATAGTTTGGCCGCCGATTTCTTTCGCCTTGCTTTCACCATAAATATGAATATTGATTTCATCTCCGCTTAACAGACCGCCAATTGCAAATTGTCCTTCCGCTACAAAAATATCTGTTTCACAATTTCCGTCCATATAGGTTTTTCCGTTCAGGTTTATTGTTTCTGCAATGACATTTCCACCGAAGAATCCTTTTCCGGAAACTTTTAGCTTTTTCACTAAAGAATATCCTTTGATGGAACCTCTGCCTTCGATGTTCAGCACTTTTGTTTCCAAATTTCCGTTTATTTTACCATTGCCGGTGATTCTGGCTGAACTTGCTGATAATGAGCCGTTAACCGTGCCAGTGCCATTACATACAAAATTTGTGCACATAACGTCTCCGTTTATTGTTCCATTTCCATTTAATTGAACCGTTTCAAACTTACCGCCATTAGTGGAACCAAATCCATTAATGGTTAATTCTCCTGTTTTCTCCGTTTGCATAATTAACCTCCTGCTAAATGAATTTTGTTTTTAGCTCTTCCATACACGTAGATATGGATAATTGTGTGACGATTTTCGTACCTTCTTCAAAATAACAATCTGTCCCATTTTCAATTAATAAACAAGAAGAGACTCCAAACTTTCGAATGAAAATAAAATCACAGCTTTTTTGCTTAATAATTTTTACGTGATTTATTAGTAAATGGAGAAGCATTTTTCCTTCTTCAAGATTGATTTCACCTGATTGAAGAAGTTTATCAAGTATAAAAATGATTAGAAGTTTTTCAAAATCAAATTTTTCGACTGCTTCAATCTGTTCCTGATAAAATCGGAGAGCAGACAACGAAACAATGTTTCGTTTTATTACCTCCTCTGAAGTCAATGACAACTTATTCATATTAGGAGAGAACATTTCTGCCAGTTCATCTAACGTTAAATTCTCTTTCATATTCTGGATTTTTTCGATTCTTTCCAGGATTTTATCTTTCGGAAAAAATGTTTCTTGTCCAGTAAATGTTGATTTTTTGATAAACCATTCTTCAGGAATTAAGTTTTTTCTCTTCCATCGGTACAGTTGGCCATATGAAATTCCTGTTAATTCCAAAAGTTCTTTTTTTGAAATGAATTCCTGATCCAATTCAACGTCTCCTTTCACACTATAATATATAACATAACATTGTTACGCTTTAACAACTTATGTTAAATGTAACATAACATTGTTACGTTGTAAACCTCCCCTTTTACACTAAAAACTTGCATAAGTTTTTAGTCCCTCCCCCAATATGGAAATAGGTTTCATTATAAAAGAAAATCAACATAATAAGTCGGTATGAACGAAGCCAATCTAAAAAATTTACAAAGCTAAAATATGTATCAAGCTAAAGATAAATTAGCATTTTTATTTTAACTGGCGCAGTTTCGCCCCTTTTCAACAAAAAAAGAGAACCTTTGTTTGCAAAAGGTTCCCTTTGGTTGGACTTAAATTATTGTTGTTTTGTATAAACAACTTCTGTTCCTGCAATATGGTCATGTAATGTCCTTTTTTCTTCTCCAAGGGCCAATAAATAACCAATAAATAAAATTAAGGTTGATATTAACTTACCGATCATTTCACGCAAAAACATCGTCCAAAAGGTCAGTTCCTTGTGATCTGTACGCTGAATCCGAATTCCCGTTAATTTCTTTCCGAAAGTTTGTCCTTTTGAGCGAACGGGATACCAAACATAATAAATCAATGCAAGAACAAAGCTGATCAGATTGTTGATGATAATCCCTGCTCCGATAACAGGAAGCCCTGTGTTAAGATTATTTTTACCGGAAATCCCTAAAATAGAAAGAACAATCATTTCTAAAATCCATGATATAATGCCAAAAATTACAGCATCAATGAATAATGCTCCTAAGCGAATACCAAATCCTGCACGATTCAAGTTGTTCCCTCCTCCCGTTTTTAAAAAATCCCAGGAAACAAGGCGTTTCAACAATGTAAAGGTGGCTTATTTTGGTTCCATTTTATCATACCTTATTGTTTCCTTAAATTATCATATGGCTAAGAGAGATGATTCTATGACTGAATCCGTAATCTTGACTTGACCATTTTATATCTTAAAAATCTATATGTCCCCCACCCTACAAAAACGTGAATGAGTTTTAAACTCCCAACCCTAACATGGAGATAGGCTTCATATAAAAACAAAACCAACATAAAAAGGCAGTGTTAGCGAAGCCAAGCTCAAAATATTTACAAACGCTTAAAACTTGCATCTTTCTAAAGATAAGTTGGCATTTCAATTTTGTCAGAGCAGCTCTGGCCCTTTTTCACAAAAAAGAGCCTGACTCGAAGCAAAGAGTCAGACCGTTCCAATAATATTATTTTATTTATTATTCGTATTGGCCGGGAGTCCGACCCTTATGAGTCAGCCCGGAAAATCTTATCTACATTATAATTTCAGCTTGGATCCACTTCATCATAAGATAAGGTTGTAACACTTGTATATTCGCCTCTTCGCACTTCATCCGCTGAAGCCTTTTGTTCCAATTCCTCATTATCATCAATACCAGGTGCGATTGTCGGTTCTGTATTATTTTGAGTTTTTTTATCTTTCATTTGAAAATCATCCACCTTTCAAGTGTTAATTTCCCCTTGAGACTTTTCTAGTATTCATCGCATATGGGTAAAATAAACAATTATTTCTGTTCGTTCATACTATATAGTACCACTGTCCCGGCAATACCTTAATGTTAAGTAAAGGAGTGTTACTATGACTTTGTATGTAAACGGTAAAATGGAGCCGAAATTATATATAACCCAATCTTCACTTCAAGACCCAAATCAAAATTTGTTTCATCTTAACTATATGGCTCAGTTCATTGATCAGCAGCAATCTGTAAATCAACAACTCAGCGATTCATTTCAGGAAGTCAACGTTCTTTTAAATCATGCAAAAAGTGAGCAAACCAATTATTTTGAAGAAGTTCTTAACCGGATTGAACAACAGGAATCATTTAGTCGGCAATTAGATTCATTGTTAAAAAAACATGAACAAACTGCACAAGTAATATTGGAAAGGCTGAGTGAATTAGAACAATTACAAAAAGGGATTGAGAAACAAGCTGAAGGAGAGGGGCTTGTGCATCAGGCAATACTTGATCAGCTTTCATTCCAAGATCAAAAATTTGATGGACTTACCAATAAAATAGAAGAATATGGACGGATGAATCAGGAGTTTAAGCACCAACTTGAAAAACAGCAAACGATTTTTGCTGATATTTCGCAAAAACTTAACAATGAAGAGATCTATCATAAAACTGTAATGGAAAGACTCGACCAACAGGATGCACTTAGTCATAGGTTATCAAGGCAGCTTGATCATTTAAAAGAAAATATTTTTGAAAGGTTCAGCCATCTATCAGAACAGTTGCAATTCCATTTTCGCATAACGGCAAGTTATTTTTTTAGTCTATTTTCAAGAAGAGGAATAATGTATCGGCCTCCAGCCAAAAGTATTAGCAAAGAGGAAGAAAAAGTAAAGAATTAATATAAAAAGCTGACCCAAAAGATTTCAGGCACCCTAGTTACTAAAATATTGAAAACATGAATCATGTTGCTATAATATTTAGTAACTGAAGACGGGAACCATGAACTTATGGGTCAGCATCTTTTTTCGTGATATTATTTTAATATCGTTACTTTTACTTGCTTTCTTCCCCATTGAACTGCTTGTTCTTTAGATGGAATAAATACATCAATCAAATGTCCTTTAATTGCACCGCCTGTATCAGCAGCAGTGGCATATCCATAACCTTCAACATATACTCTTGAACCTAATGGAATCACACTTGGATCCACTGAAATTACTTTTGCATTTGGGTTAGCTTTTAAATTTATTCCAGTTGCTGTAACGCCTGAACATCCGCCGCAGTCAGCAGTGTAAGCGGTAGCCGTAACGGTTATTACTTTTGCAGCTTTCGCAACCGGTGCTTTGGCAGTTTCCGATTTAACGGCTGTTTTTGCAGCTGTTTGTTTGTTTTGCACAGGATGTGTTTTCACGGCTGTTTTCACAGGTGTTTGCTTGATTTGCACAGGATGTGTTTTCACGGCTGCTTTTACAGGTGTTTGCTTGATTTGCACAGGATGTGTTTTCATAGCCGATTTCACAACTGTGTTTTTGTTTTGCACATGACCTGCTTTTGCCGGATGTGTTGAATGAGCCTGTGTCTTAACTTTTCCACTAGCTGTTGGATAGATCACAAGATTCCATCCAGGTATAATTAAGTCTGAATTTAGTTTGTTCCAAGTTTTCAAATCTTGAACAGTGACACCATTTGCTCTTGCGATGTCCCAAAGCGTATCACCAGATTTGACTATGTAATGTTTTTCCGGTAAAATTTCTAATTCTTGATTTGGATATATTATGTCCGAGGATAGCCCGTTCCATTTTTTAATATCTTCTACTTTTACATCATATTTTTGAGAGAAGTCCCAAAGTGTATCTCCCTTTTTAACCACGATTTCTTTTGCTTGGGCGTTTGCACCGATTACTCCAGAGATTGTTGCTGCTGCTACCATTGAGTATAAGTGTTTTTTCATTTGATAACCTCCTATAGCTTATTCAGCTAACGGTTATAATGATATCATGAATTTGGCTGAGAAAAAGAACAGGCAGATTATAATTAAATTACGTTCTTGACAAGTATATAACGATAACATTTCAAAAAGACTGAATTTTCTGATTTTTGTTAGATCCAAATTTATCTATTTTTTCATTAAGACCGGTTATTTCTTTTTTATTTTTTGAAAATGGTATATCACGGCTCATAAATTAAAATGATGGATCATGTATGAAATTAACATTAAAAAAGACGGGGATGTGTTGCCCAGTCTTTGCGTTGCGCAAACCGTAAACTACGACATACATAAATGTTGCTACTCCAAACAGCAATGCAAGAATGGCCCCTCTATTGGCAGTCTATCCAATGTTTAGTCCCTTTTCTTTTTCTTTCAAATAACCGAGACTGGCAAGACGCGTTTTGTCTGCCATTACTTTAGCATTGAAGACATGGAATCAATGTCATTTCCTTTCTTATATTCATCACCATTTATATATAAAAGAAAGTACTTTCTTCTAAAAAAATAAAAAATTTTTATAAAAGGTCTACACAAATAATAAGAATTTGGTGTATACTGTTCTATAACAGAAGAGATTAAAAAATACTGTACTATAAAAAGGAGGAATTACCATGTTGCAAAGTTTACAAAGTCCAGTTGAATTTTTTAAAAATCTACCTAAAAAGGTTTGTCCGGAATGCGGTCAAACTATAACAGAACAAGCTGAATCTTATTTAATGGAATGTGAACGCTGCTTATCTAAAAAAGAAGAATAATGTGTTCTATAACAACTACAATACATCATCCCCTTTGTTTATTTTATATACGAAAAGCGGCTGCCAATTGACAGCCGCTTTTCTATTAGGAGGTTCCAGGCCTACAGGGAGATTACAGAGGCGTATTTTCTAGTATCTAAAACATGAACAACCAATAATTATGATTAAAATAAACAATACTACAATTAACGCAAAGCTGCTCGTGAAACCGCCGCTCATACTATTCACCTCCAATTACCTGTTACTTTATAATATTGATGAACTGGTTTTTAGAATAGACATACGTGGATTAATTTCTAAAATAGGCAGTTACTCGTATCGATGGCGAAAATATTTAGCGAGCTGGTTTTTTCGAAATAGAAATTCTTTGCCCAAAACCGAACCTTTCCCAAGAAACACGAAAACGCCCCCAAATTTTCTCTTGAGAGCGTTTCATAAGAATCAAGATTTTAAGAAAAACAATAATACCTGAGTACATTTTTGGTAAAGAAGTTGTATTTTAATTGTATCTAAATGGATTAAAATCGGTCCGAATTTGCGGAAGTTCTCTTGTTTCTTCACGCATTCCCGTTCCGCACATCGGGCAGTTTAAATCTTCTGTTGCAAAATCTTTCCTCATCCAGCCATTGCATGAAGGAGAATTACATGCATATACACTCGTGTCAACTAAAACGTCTGCTGTTTCTTCAGCTGCTTTCTTTGCAAAATACATAAGCCGCCCCCCTTTTTTTCTAGTATGCCTTTTTCATTTCTTTTTATTTATTCAAGAATAAAATTTGATAATGAAGAGAAAAATTTTAGTAAAGGGGTTGAAAATGATGCGCGAAAAAGAAGAAAATTACCTGACACATGCTCCGAATAATCGTGAATTTACAATCCAAACGGACGGTGTCTTTCCGAATATGAAAAACATTCCTGGTGATTCAGTTGATGTTTATCAAGATTTAAAAGAGGCCAATACGATTGTGGCCGGAAAAGAAATCGGTCAGCAAAATGAGAATTTATAAGGTGCGGCCCGCATTTGCTGCAACTTTTTAGATGATAATGTAAAGAGGCTGTCTCATAAGGGTCTGACCCCATGTTCGTTTATAAATATATAGCACATTTATGCAACATTATGTCCTATATATTGTGTTATGGGGTCTGACCCTCTGGCTTTTGAGACAGCCTCTTTATTTTTGGCAATTTGATTTTTTGCCAACATCGGTTTTGTTGTCTAATTATTGGTTTTCTATCTTTTTAGTCGGGAAGGTCTTGACCGTTGGCACCATTATTAGTTTGCCTGATTTCACCTTCTATATAAGCATCGTTTACTTGTTCATGTGTTTCGGCTAATCCGGATGAAAGTTGGTCTTTTCGCTTGTAATCTTCTGTTTCATAATATCTGTAGGCAAGGTTTAAACTTTCTTTTCGTTCCTCTTTCATTCAGATGTCCCCCTTTCCGTTTATTGATATTCTGAACCAATAGAATAATTTCATTCATTATCCCCATCTACTTATTCGCATTTTGTTTATGCTTTCTCCATTTAGAATCCAAATCTTTAGCCTGCTGCTTTTTTTACAATTGATTCAGCTTTCTCTTCTTTTATTAACCAAACGATCAACAACACGCCCATTAATGCCATAATCCCAAAAAATAAATAGACAGTAAAAACATTATATTCCTCATAAATAATGCCGCCTATAAATGTGCTAAACCAATTCCCAAGCCCGTTTCCAATTGCAGAATATAGTGTAACAGCTGTAGCCGTAATATGAACGGGGGTAATGTCTTTTATATATTGAAGTCCTGCTGGAATAAACAACCCAACAGAAAAGCCTTGAATGACGGTTGTGATATAAACGATAGACAAACTTGGCTGAGTAAAATACAAAATCCATCTCACTAAAGATACTGCTCCTGCAATCAACGCCACTTCTAAAATTCCAATTTTTTGGATCCAGTTTCCGGCAACCTTCATAAAGGGAATTTCAGATAGAACAGCAATTAAAAAAGCAATTCCAATTCCTGTATAAGTGCCGCCGCTATCCTCAACAAATAATCCGAAATATGTATTATTGGCTAGATTAGGCCCAAAAATCATAAACGTTATGATTAAGAAAACAATAAATTTCCTATAGGTCAATATTTCTTTTATACCGGAAAAAAGCTTTTTATTCGAAGCTGCTTTTTCTTTCGGAATTCGTGTACCTAAAAAAGAAGCTATAATTAATGAGAAAAAGAAAGAATAAAAAATTACCGCTGGATTATATTCGGATAAACGGCCCATAATAAAGACAGCTAAACCAAAACCGAGAGAACCGAACAATCGGATATTTCCATAATTGACTTTTACCCTGCTTGTATATTTGAGTGATATACTGTCTGAAACTGGAATAATTGCACTTTGAAATATTGCAACGAAAACAGCAACGACCATTAAAAAATAATAATCCCCGCTAAAGAGAAATCCCAATCCAAATATACCTGCAACAAGCGTAGTTAACGTTAGTATTTTAATTGAAGAATTAGTAGAGTCTGAAACCATGCCCCATAAAGGCTGAAAAAAAATCATGACAATTGGTCCTGCCGACATGATTGTTCCAATCTGATAACCATTTAAACCGACAGTTTTACTAAGATAAACACTTAATAAAGGATAAAGGCTTCCAACTCCAAAAAAAGTTAACAAATAATATCCCTGCAAGGTTAAAACATTCTTTCGCACCTGATTATTCACTTATGTACCCCCTAATGATGGATGCTTCCATATTCAATCCAACTTTTATTTTACCATGTTCAAATCAAGTTTATAGTATTTTTCCAAAAATGTTTGATTCTGATTTACGCTTTGTTTCGCTTGCTTTTTCAAATTGTTCCAGATCTATATTCTTGGTGAAAAAACGAAAACCCCTTAAAAAGGGGCTTCAAACTATTAAAGGTATTCACTATGTATGATTGGAACAGAGCAAACGCTCCAATATAGTATTGTGTAGCAGCAATGATAGCAACAGCATATCCCCACAATCTCCAATCTTACGTTCCGATTAACTTTGCCGTTTCCACATGCCAGTAATTTTATTGAATTTCCCTACCTAGCTTTTTCAGTTTCTGCTCCATCACTCCGGAATATTTAGTTTTAATACCTGTACGATTTCTCCCTTATTCATCAGTTTCCTATCCGAGGGAATGATTATTAAGCAATCTGTATTCCGGATCGAAGACAAGATGTTTGACTGGTCGATTCCAGCCGGCCGGACGTAAATTTTTCCGTCTATTATTTCGCTCGTTCCGCGTACGATACGGTAAAACGAATCCATTTTTTTGTAATCCTCGGCGAGAAACGCTGAAAACGATGGGAGAAAGTAATTGGGTTTTCCTTGCATTCCCCATATAACAGGACGAACGAACAGCTCAAACCCGACGAAACATGCTCCAGGGTTCCCGGAAAGGGCGAACAAAAATTTATCCCGCCATATTCCTACAGTCGTCGGGCTGCCAGGACGCATGGCTACTTTGTTAAACAACATCTTACCGTCCCATTGTTCAAAAATATTTACTAAAATATCGTAATCCCCAACGGAAGCCCCGCCTGTTGAAATGACGATATCGACTTTTTCCATTGCTTCGAGAATCATTTCTTTAGCAAGTCCAACGTTATCTGGCACCTTCTCTAGGAGAACTGGAAGTCCACCGGCATTTAACACTTGCGCAACAACCATGTAAGTATTGCTGTTGCGAATCTTTCCAGGCTCGAGCGGCTCATTGACGTCCAGTAGTTCCGAACCGGTGGCAAAAATAGCCACTGTCGGCCGGCGTGAAACGGTGACTGTATCGTAACCGAAGGCAGCTAGGAGAGCGGCTTCACCTGGATTTATTTTGCGCCCTTTTTCCAGGATCATCGTACCTTTTGTCATTTCAAGTCCAACGGGAATAACGTTTTCATTGGGTGTCGCCTCCTTTCTGAGCACTGTATACGTTTGACCATTCTTTTGCATCTGTTCTGTCAATTCAATTATGACTACAGAATCGGCACCTTCTGGCATCATCGCTCCAGTCATAATGCGCGCAGCCGTATTTGCTGTCAGTTTTTTTTTCGGAACTGCACCGCACGGAATCGATTCAATGACTTTAAGAGCAACTGGCCGTTCGTCGGAGGCCCCTTTTGTGTCAGTCGATCGGACGGCAAACCCGTCCATCATCGAACGTCGGAAGTGAGGAAAGTCGTGTGTCGCTGACACATTTTCGCCGAGGTAACGGCCAATGCTGTCTATCAGCTTCACTTTTTCTGTATCGAGTGGACGAATCCACGGTTCAATTCGCTTTTGCGCATCCCAAATGTCAACAATTTCCCGATGAAACTTCATCTTTCGTCTCCCTTCCCATAAACATAGTTAACGTCTTTACTATAAAGATCTAAAGTATGGCACTTAGTTAGGGACTTGGTCTGTTGTATTTTTATCATTTTTTTCTTTACTGTAGATATTCCACTCTTCAGGTGTATCAATATCTACACCCCATAATGAATGATCAAAATCGACGTATTCTAATTCATCTAAATGTTGGCGTATGACCTGATTAGCACCCCTATCTCCTTCAATACGAAGCAACTCAGGGAAAATTTCTGCAGCAAATAATACTGGATGACCAGGAACAGATGCATAGCGAGGCCGGATAATTTTGATATTTTTAGATTTTGCCACATTATATACTTTTCGTAATCGATCAACCACCATAACAGGAATAAACGGTTGATCAGACAAAAAAACAAAAGAAGCCGGCACTTTATCCTTAATAGCTTTCACTCCTGCCTTTAACGAAGTAGACATACCATTAGCAAAATTTGGGTTATGAATTACCATTGCTGGTAAATCACGAATATACTCTTTGAGCAACTCGGTATGCTCGCCGCTCACAACGACTACAGGACGGAGTCCGGAGTGCACGGCTGTTTCAACAGAATATCGAAACAGGGGCTTCCCATGCAGGTTCAGAAATTGTTTCGGTTGCCCCATTCGTTTGGACATGCCGGCAGCTAAAATGATAGCACCAATGTCGTTCATATACTTTTCCCGCCTCTTTTAACTATGGATTTTTTCTTTACCATGCAGTGGCTGTCCAGGACGGGCAGAGCGCGCTGCGAGCAATTCGGACACGATAGATACTGCAACTTCTTCAATCGTTTCTGCACCCACATCCAGTCCAATTGGTGCCCGTATTGGACCGCTATTCATATCTGCACCAATATTCTGAAGCATTTCCCGCGTCCGTGATGAGGGACCAAGCACACCTACGTATTTAGGTCGTGCTTGAAGTGCGAGACGAAGAGCAGCTTCATCTCGAACTTGCAAGTGATTCATGATCAACCACCAACTCTCCGCGAGTTGTTCTGGATCGGCTTCATCGGGTTCAACTACCAAGTGTTTTGCTTTAGGAAAGCGTTTAACTCCATTAAACTCATTGCGTGGATCAAGTATGGTTACACGGAATCCACATTTAGCAGCGAGCTCCGCCACAGGTATGGCGTCGTGCCCTGCACCGCAGATAATCAATTGTTCATTTGGCCGCATCGTGTCGATATAAAAACGGCGACCGCCAACTACGGCTATCTCCGCCCTCGTTCGGTTCTCGATACGATTTATCAACTGCTGAACGACAAGATCAGGTAATTCATTTATATCCCCGACCATTGGATTTTTCCCGTCAAAAACGCAGCGGATCCCTGTTGGTAACTCGAGAACAAGAGAGATGGCACGATCTTGGGCGATAATCTTTCTCACTGATCGCCAGAACGGGTCTTCAGAACGAATGGGAAAGATGGCGACTTCCATCGTTCCTTTACATCCGATCCCGAGAGACCATAATTCATTTTCACTGAGATCGTAATTTACGAGTCGGGGTTCTCCTTCCTCTATTGCTTTTTCTGCCCATCCGTAAAGATCAGATTCAAGGCAGCCTCCACTGAGAGTCCCTAGCATATTTCCTGTTTCTGTCATCATCATTTTAGCACCGGGAAGGCGGTACGCAGAGCCTTGTACTTGAGTAATCGTCAAAAGAGCAGTCCTTTCTCCATCTAACCATGCTTGTTCAATACGAGCAAAAACCTCACGTGCTTCATCAATACGTGACACGCTTAACCTCTCCTTTGTTTTTTTAGAGATTAGCTTCTTATTACGGAATACATAATGTGGGATAGCTCTAACTAGTCTTCAACTAATCTTAAACACGGCAAAATTTCCCTTTAAAAACATAATTCCACACCGAGCCGAAAGCTGTATTAACTAAACCAAGGTTTCTTAATCCTTTAACCATCAACCTCTCATTAACCAGTAAGAAGCTAACTTATGCGAAATAATCATAATCATACCACCCAATCTCTGATCTCCAATTGTTGATAAAAAACTAAGCTTTATAAAATATGGTTTCATATTAATATTCGGCGAAATACATACACGTAATGTTTTGCTTAAAAAAATTGGGTCATTATAAACTTTATATAATCCTTTGTTCGCAATAATTAGAAATAAACAGGCCGGCATCAACAATAAAAGCATTTTATAAATATAATTACGTTTTAGTTTATTTGACTCCTTTTCGTAAGAAGATGCTGTCACTGGCCACCATACAAGAAAAGATAGCACTATTAAGAAGCCTTGCGAAAAATCATGCAAGGTTTTATCACTCATGACAGTGTTAAATACAACTGGAAAGTGGTAAAAGGTGAACAAAAAAGCAAATAAGCCTAAAATCGCACGGTGGTAAAACTTGCTGTTACGGAGCTTACCCAAAAACTGAAATCGAGGATGCACCTTAAATTCGGGTATTCCGGAAAGGATTAGCACAGGAATATAAAAACAAAGGAGACTCATTTGCAACATATGGACACTTAATAGAAGGTGACTATAGAAGTTTAATGCACTTCCAAAACAAAGATTAATCAAAACAAGTCCCAATAAAAAGCAAGTAATTTTTTTTACTATTAACCTATTTAATTGACGAACCTTTGCCAGCACCAATAAATATAAAATAAGAACGGGAAATGAAAGTAAAAAGATAGTTTTGTCTATATATTGTATTGAATCCAACTTCTTACCCTCCTAAATAAAGGTTTACATTGATGGCTTAGGGTGCTGCTGCTCGCAGCGCCCCGCTAAGTACTGCCTTTTTCCAAGTTGCTACATCATGGACATTGACGAATGCGTCAATGTAAGGCAATGCCATCGACATGCCCACAGAAGTTGGTTCATAGCCAGGTTCACCAAGTAGCGGATTCATCCACACCACCCGTCCAACCCGAGCAGCCAAGTCGCGCATGGAAGTATGCATTTGCTCAGGATTACCTGCATCAAATCCATCCGACATGATTATGACACACGTATGTCGTTGCAAAAGACTAGGATATCGATGAAGTAATTGTGCCAACGCGCCGCCAATCTGAGTTCCACCCCGTAATCCCGGTAAATCGCCATAAGGAATACCTTCCACCCCTTTTCGTGCAATAAGCGATGTCACCCGCAAAAGGCGTGTGGAAAAGAGAAAGATTTGCGTGCGTGCACGCACCCGTGTAAATGACCAAGCGAGAGATGTAATGAAAGGCGCATACGGTTTCATGGAACCGGAAATGTCAATAACTAGAACAATTCGCGGCTTGTCGGGTCGGCGTCGGCGCATTTTGAATTTAAACGGTTCTCCTGAATGGCGCAATGCACTCCTTATGGTTCGACGCAGGTCCATTTTCTCTCTCCCTCGTGACTGCCACTTGCGGCCGCGAGGTGCATCCATCGTACGTACTGCCAACTGGGTCAACTTAACAACATCTTTCAAAACTTGGCCGTCCGCCCGTAAAGCAAATCTCTCTCCATCACTTGAATGAAAACCGGCAAGTATACCCTGTACAGTCTCTAGCGTCGGGCGCTCTGCCTTTTCACCGGCAACGGTTCCGCCCAGCAAATCATCTGATTGCAGGCGTCGCTTCTCCTGCAAACGTGCTTCCCGTATGCCAAAATATTGCTCAAACAAAGTCGGAAAGATGCCCCATTCCGCCGGTGTCCTTGCATAGATTGAGCGAAAGGCAAAGCAAACCTCATCAATAGAGGTAAGGTTCAATTCAGTCAGTGCAGCAATTGCTGTCAATGTTTCGGGAACCCCTGCACGAAAACCATGATCTCGTAGCCAAGGCGCAAATTCGGTCACCTGCCTAACGATGCTGCCTGTCAAGCTGCCTATCGCAGCCGTCAGGTGTTCCATAGCAAATCGAATCCCCTTTCCCTTAGCAAGTCCATGTCTTCCTGCGTCTTCAACAAACATCCTAGGGTATGTCGAATCACTTCTTCGTTCAGCTCCTGTGCACCTAATTCCGTGAGCGCCTGTGCAAAATCTATCGATTCTGCTAATCCAGGCGGCTTGAGCAGCGACAACTTCCGCAGTCGTCGCACGCTAAACACGATTTGTTTCACAAGTTTAGGTGCGATCTGCGGCACATGCAGTGAGATGATAGCCGCCTCTTGCTCAAATGCCGGATAATCAACCCAAATGTACAGACAACGGCGTCGTAAGGCGTCCGACAAGTCACGCGTGCGATTTGACGTTAAAATAACTAAAGGTGGTTCAGAGGCTCGAAAAGTACCCATCTCGGGGATGGTGATTTGGAATTCTGACAGAAATTCCAACAATAATGCCTCGAATTCCTCGTCGGCGCGATCTACTTCGTCAATCAGTAGTACTGGCGCCGGTTTCTCACGCAGTGCACGTAAAAGCGGTCGTTCGATTAGAAACGCCTCACTGTAAAGTGCCTCTTGGTTTACTGTACCATCGGTAAAGGCCGTGCGTGCCGTCAGCAGCTGTTTTGGGTAATCCCAATCGTACAGTGCCTGACTTGCATCCAAACCTTCATAGCACTGCAGGCGGACAAGGTTCACGGAACGAACAGCAGCGAGTGCTTTCGCCAATGCCGTCTTTCCTACACCTGCAGGACCTTCTAAAAGTAGAGGACGGGCTAGCCGCTGTGCCAAGTGCACAACAGTTGCTAGCCCTTCTTCTACTACATAGTGAGAACGTTGAAATTCCTCTTGCAGCATGCGCACTTGCTCGTTCATTCAGTCAATCTTCCCTTCTACACAGCAGTGAATGCCTTCTCCAGATTTGCAAATACCTCCTGTATGATTTTTTTCGCCTGGTTATCAATCATGCGACCACCAAGTGCCGCGATAGGTCCGCTGATGGCTCCGTCACATTCCCATTTCAAGAGGGTACCACTGTCGATGTCGCTAAGGTTTACTACTGCTTTCATATCGACTCCGCTTCCCATTCCTCCACCCTTAATTGGTAGAGCCATCACAACTCCCGGTTCAACTGCGGATAATTCGCAATTGAGTTTGAATTTACCGCGAACAGGTCCTATGCCAACCCTTACAATAGCTTGAAAACGATTATCACCCTCTACGTTGAATTCAAGCAAGTCGGGAATACAAGGCCCAACTTTTTGTGGATTAGTTATAAACTCCCAGACTTCATCCCGCGGTAACTCGATCGTATATTCTCCTCCATATTTAAGCATTTATTTTCCTCCTCGAGTTAAAATATAGTAAATCAGTCTTCAGTCGTACGTTGATCAGCCTTTGAAAACTATAAGTATCTTTCAGTGCTACACCATGTTAACCAATTCAAATTCGTTTTTTTGTCATACGTGACTAAGAAAATTTTGTGGATTTTTAGCGAAGCGGTCTCGGCAGCCAGAACAGCAGAAGCCATAGGTAGTACCATCCAGTTCAAAACGAAATTGGGTCTTCTCCAAGTCTACAGTCATACCACATACCGGATCCACCACTTTTGGTGATACTGTGTCACGAACTTCATTTGCGAATAATGCTTCGGGTTTCGAAACCCCAACTTCTGGTAATCCTTCCCACTTCGCTTTCAAATTTCGGCGGCGGCGTTCTACGATTTGAGCAAGGATACTAAGGGCAATTTCTTGCGCTCCTACAGCACCAATATCTAACCCGGCAGGAGCATTAACAAAGTCTATAAATTCTTTTGGCGCCCCGGCCGCTTCCAATCCGCTGCGCACGGTCGTCCAACGCTTCGGACTGGTCACCAAACCCAAATACCTTAAAGGCCAATGGGAAAGTGCTAACAGGCCATCACTATCATACAACCCCATCGTAGCAACGACGCCATAAGCCGTCGTAAAGTTGAAAGCAGCAAGTTGATGGCATAATATCTTTAACGGATCTTTTGAACTGCTTCTTTCCGCTTCTTCCAGTGAGATCCGGCGCGGCATAAAAGCGAATCGGGGTGCCATTTCTTTAAGAGCATGCGCAATCGGGGAATCACCCACAATAATCAACAAAGGATCAACATTCTTCGGTTCTAAAAAAAGTTCAACTGTTCCTTCAGATGCACACGTCATTGAAAGAACTGTAATTCCTTCTTCCACGTCGGCCGGCGGCTGCGGGGATACAAGCAAAAGTTTTTTTTCTCCAGTGCGGAGACATTCCTGAGCTTGATCGATAATTAACTCCCGTGTACAATGTCCACCGACAAACCCTTTCATTTCTCCATCTGCTGTCACTATCGCTTTATCACCAACTGTCGCTGAACTCGGCCGAACACGGCGGACAACTGTCACCATGACATACGGTTCGACGCGTTCATCCATGTCCTTTGCCGTTTCCCACACAAGATCCATTTTGTATACCCCGGCGGCGTTAGCGCCACCGGGCTTTCCCCTCCTTAATCCATGTTAATCCTAGCTAGATACTGAATCATTCATTTATACCGTGCTCCCTCAAGATGTTCCATACCTTCCATGGAAAAATTGGCATGTCAATGTGCTCTACGCCTAGCGGCGACAGTGCATCCACCACTGCATTGACAAATGCGGCAGGAGAACCGACATTCGGCGACTCTCCAACACCTTTTGCGCCAATAGGATGATGTGGCGAAGGTGTCACCGTCCGATCAGTTTCCCAGTGTGGCGTGTCAAGGGACGTAGGGACTAAATAGTCCATCCAGTTTGGCGCCAGACAGTTGCCGTTCGAATCGTACGGAATTTCTTGCATGAACGCAATGGCATACCCTTCCGTGAGTCCTCCGTGTATTTGTCCATCGACGATCATCGGATTGATCACATTGCCGCAATCGTCAACGGCCAAAAAACGCCGCACTTTTACAGCACCGGTTCCCTTGTCGATATCGACAACCGCGATGTAGGCGCCGTGAGGGAAAGTGAGGTTCGGTGGATCGTAGTAGTAGGTCGCCTCCAAACCTGGCTCCATGCCTTCGGGAACGTTCGTGTATGCGGCAAAAGCCACATCTTTCATCGTCACCGATTTCCCCGGCAAACCTTTTACGGAAAAGGCAGTGCCGTCCCATATCACGTCGTCTTCACCGACCTCCAGCAGATGGGAGGCAATTTTGTGTGCCTTTTCACGAATCCTGCGTCCACAGAGAGCTGCTGCAGCACCTGCCGTCGGCGTAGAGCGGCTGGCGTACGTGCCTAATCCATAAGGGGCGGTATCGGTATCGCCTTCCTCAATCAACACGTCATCCACACTCAATCCGAGCTCTTCCGCGATAATTTGAGCGAATGTCGTCTCGTGTCCTTGACCTTGGTGCCGTACACCGAGCCGTGCGATCACCTTGCCGGTAGGATGGATACGAATCTCGGCGCTGTCGAACATCTTGATTCCAAGAATGTCGAATGTATTTTTTGGTCCTCCACCGACAATCTCTGTAAAAGTGGAGATGCCAATCCCCATGAATTCACCGCGGGCTCGTTTCTCTGCCTGTTCTTTGCGCAGTTCGTCATACCCAATCCGTTCCAGAGCAAGTTTCAATGTTTTTTCGTAGTCTCCGCTGTCGTACACCCATCCGGTCGGACAGTGATATGGAAACTGGTCTTTGCGAATGAAATTACGGAAACGGAGTTCTGCCGGATCTATCTTCAGTCTTTGCGCCAGTATGTCCATTGTCCGTTCAATTAGGTACGCTGCTTCTGTCACACGGAATGAACAGCGGTACGCAACACCACCGGGTGCTTTGTTGGTGTAAACGCCATCCACTTCGACGAACGCGGCCTTGAAATCATACGACCCTGTCACAATGTTGAACAGACCAGCCGGGAACTTGGTCGGATTGGCTGCAGCATCAAAGGCACCATGGTCGCCAATGGTTTTCACGCGCAGTCCCAACACTTTGCCATCCTCGCTCGCAGCAATTTCGCACGTCATGTGGTAGTCGCGAGCGAAAGAAGTGCTTGTGATATTTTCGGTTCGCGTTTCAATCCATTTAACAGGCACACCCAACTTCAACGAAGCGACAATCGCACAGACGTATCCCGGATAGACGCCCACTTTGTTCCCGAAACCGCCGCCAACATCAGGCGAAATAACTCGAATCTGATGTTCGGGAATACCACTTATCATAGCGGTCACAGTCCTGAGAACGTGGGGTGCTTGGGAAGTGACATAAAAAGTCAACCGGCCTGTCGCTGTATTGTGATCAGCAACACATCCACACGGCTCAAGCGGCGAAGGGTGAACACGCTGGAAGCGCACATCTTGCTTGACGACAACCGGCGCTTCGCGAAAGACGATCTCGGTTTCCTCTCGATCCCCCGACTCCCAGTGCCAGATGTGGTTCGACTTTTTCTCCCGATCTTCACGGAGAATAGGAGCATCCGGTTCAAGCGCTTTGAACGGATCTACTACGACCGGCAACGGGTCGTAATCGACTTCGATCAACTGCAAAGCATCTTCCGCTTGGGCGCGCGTCTCCGCGATGACGGCAGCGACTTCTTGGTACTGAAACAATACCTTGCCCACAGCCAGCACCATCTGTTTGTCGCCATTCAAAGTCGGCATCCATGCAAGGTTCATTTTGGCCAAATCCTCACCTGTGAGCACTAATTTGACGCCAGGTGCGGCCAAAGCAGCCGACGTATCAATTCTACGAATGCGAGCATGCGCGTACGGACTGCGTAAAATGCTCATATAGAGCATATTCGGCAGAATCACATCATCCACATAGCGGCCCTTTCCGCGAATAAACCGCGGATCTTCTTTGCGGATAATCGATTTGCCCATTGGGCGCAACTCATTCTGTTGAAGTGCCACTTGTGGCCACCTCCTCTAAAGGTTCTTGAGTTTCATCCGCCATTTTGCGGGCAGCGGACTGGACGGCCTTCACGATATTCATGTATCCTGTGCAACGGCAAATATTGCCTGAAAGGCCCTCGCGAATTTCCTCTTCGGTTGGCGCCGGATTGTCTTGCAACATTGCATAGGAAGCCATGAGCATACCTGGTGTACAGTAGCCGCACTGCAGCGCATGATCCTCCCAAAACGCTGTCTGCAACGGATGCATTTGACCGTTTTGATCAAGCCCTTCGACCGTCAACACCTCACGCCCATCCGCTTGTGCCGCTAGAACGGTGCACGATTTGACTGCTTTCCCGTCTAACAACACTGTGCAAGCACCGCAGCTGGTAGTATCGCACCCTACGTGCGTGCCCGTCAGCTTCAGTTCATCACGCAGGTAATAAACCAACAATGTACGTGGCTCAACATCTGATTCGTACAAATGCCCATTTACCTTGACACGGATCTTCATTGAACCTCCACCTTTCCATGCAACTCTTCCGCGATTTCGCGGAGTGCGCGTGCAGCAAACACACGTAAAAGATTCTTCTTATAGACCGCGCTGCCCCGTAAGTCATCAACGGGATCCGCATCTTCCGGCACAAGCTTTGATGCGTCCTCAATCGTCTTCGCTGTCAGACGTTGTCCGATAAGCGCCTCTTCAGCCTTGGCAGCCCGCAATGGGACCGGCCCGCAAGCGCAAATGCCGATGCCTGCCTCAAAAACACGGCCGTCACTGTCAACAGTGACCTGCACAGCCAGCCCTGCAATGGCAAAATCGCCGGCTTTACGTTTGAGTTTCATATAGCGGGCGGCCACAGGACTGGATGGAATCGGCAAGTGCACCGCGACGGCGAGTTCATTTTCATCCAGCGAGGTGGCAAATGTATCTACAAAAAACTCGTCAATGGGAATGAACCGATTTCCCTTTGGACCTCGGGCTTCCAGCATCGCATTTAAAGCAATCATCGCAGTCCCCCAGTCTGAGGCAGGGTCCGCATGAACTAGCGAACCGACTACTGTTCCGAGGTTGCGAATCAATGGATCGGCAACCCAGCGGGCGGTACGAGACAGAAGTGGAAATTGTTCACGAAGTTCTTTCGCATGCTCCAATTCGGCTTGGCGTGTCATTGCACCTATCCGCAATTTCCCGTTTACTTCACTCCATCCTTTAAGCTCATCGAGATTATTAATATCAATAATTACGGCGGGAGCTGCGATGCGTAACTTCATCATTGGCAACAAACTTTGGCCGCCCGCTAATATTTTGCCGTCGTATCCATACTCATCCATGAGGCGGATCGCTTCGTCGACAGATGTCGGTGCTTCATACTTGAAAGCATTGGGAAACATTCAGAAACCCCCTTTTGTCTAGCGGCGAGAGCATTGTGAACAATTCTACTCTGGATGCGGGCTTCTTATTTACCTCCATAGTGTTGGCCAGGCCTCACCAATCTCTCGCCTGCTTAAGCACTCGCTTAAATATTTGAACTATTACTTTTCCTTTCAGTTACAACCTCCGAGTAAAGATGTAATGTCCGGGTCATGGAAACAAAATAGAAGGAACCGGTAAACTGTTTCTTAGCCTTTTTGGTGCTTTATGTTTTTGGCAAAATTCTCCTTTGTTTATACGTGCTGACTTGAATTATGCGAATCGGTCATCACTCGTATTCTCTTTCAATCGGCCTGCTTACGAATGCGCTTTCAAATTACTTGAAGATATCCCATAAATGATGTGTTTCAAAGAAGGCGGTGATCCTTTGTTTATTCGTAGGTGTCCTAGAACTAAACTACATCTTGATAAGTACCTTCCACCAAGAACTAATGTTGTGTCTAAGTAAAGTTCACAAATGTCAATACCATTTACAATTTCTGTTCGCAGTAGCCCATTAAGGCCTTTCTTTCACGTTTGCATCAAACACTTGACCCAATGCGTCGTCATGAGATATTGAAAATTTGAACGACGAAATTGGGAGGAATGGATGCAAACTAGAAAACGGTTACAGCTTTAGGCGGAAGTAAATTGAATATGTTTTTGGTGCCAACAGCTTTAAAGCGAAATACAAAACTATTTACATCACATAACGTTTAATTAAAGTAGACATTTCAATCCAACCGTTCACCTCCTTTACGATGTCAAATTTTGTAGATCCACTGTGCTGGTGACATAGATTGTTCAGGACTTGCAAAAGAGATTGACATAAAAATCGAGAAAGGATCTGAGGAGCTTTGGGATTATTTTAGTACTAAAATTCATAATTGTCAATAATTTATGAAAAATCAGAAAAAGGTTGTCCTTTTCTGGTTTGTGTTGAAAAATTGTTGCTTTGTGGTTAATAAAAAGAGGCTTATTTTAAGCCTCTTTAATTCTAGATTTTTGTTTATGTTATTTAGCGGAATTGCTAAAATGATTGTGAAATAATTAAATTATGCTCCCCATTTCTCCTCCAAATGCTCAAGTTTCTTGTCTATAAAAAAAGGTTCCTCTCACCAACGTTTTCTAAAGAAGATATGGAAGCAAAAACGGAATTAATACTGATGTTATAATACCGGTAAGGCCCATTGCCACTCCGGCAACAGCTCCTTGCATCTCACCTTCACGAGCAATTTCCGCTGTTCCGATCCCGTGGGCAACCGTACCAATCGAAAGCCCCCTTGCAATGGGATGGGTTACGTGTAGTTTGTTCAAGAGCCACGGTCCGAACATAGCTCCGATCATTCCAGTAATCATGACAAATGCAGCAACTAGAATCCCATCAGCCCGAATTATTTTTGCAACTTCAGATGCAAACGCGATTGTGATCGATTTAATACTTATGGATGAAGCCATAGAAGTTAAATGGAACAACTTAGCCAGCAAAAGTGCAGATGTGATTGTAGAAAACGTTCCGACAAATATTCCGGCAATTGCTGGAATGAAATATTTAACTAATATGCCGCGATGCTTATATAGCGGAACAGCTAATGCAATCGTTGCTGGGCCTAATAAATACGTTAAAATTTCTTTGGCTGTTCCATATTCCTTATAAGAAATATTTGAAACCATTAAAACAATAATAATGACAAAAGTGCTTAAGAACACTGGTGTTGTAAAAGGAGAAGGATATTTTGCCGCTGCCTTTCTTGATAATAAATAGACTCCTATGGTTAGAAAAATATTATAAATTGTGACGCCGATATTCAGTTTGAACCCCTTCTTTCCTTTTAAGAAGTGTTTGAACAACTAATCCAGAACAAGCCATTCCAATAAACGCACTTGCAATTAATATAATCAATAAAGCCGGTCCCTTACTTAAAAAAACTTGGCCGAGGGTCATTAATCCAACCGAAATAGGGATAAAAAAGAATCCAAGATGTTTAATAAGGAAGCTGGAAACTTCTTCAATCCAATCTATACGTATTATGCCTGCAGTTAATAGGATAAAGAGCAATATCATCCCAATTACATTTCCGGGTATAGGCAAATGAAAAAATTCCACGATAAAAGATCCCGCATAATTAAGTGCTATAAACACTAATAGCTGAATCATGAATTTTAGAAATACAATTATTTTCAATTGTGAAACTCCTCATATATGTTTTAATTTCCTATAATACTCCAAAATTTATTAAATATTTGATTCGTTTTATATGTTTAATTATATAACTGAAAAATGAATAATCAATTATTCTGGCGCAGTTCCGCCCCTTTTCTACAGAATATATTGAGTCCAATTTTTAATCTTTGTCGAAAAATATTGTTAAAAATTTTCGAAATATTTTTTTGATTAATAGTTGATTAGTAGATTTCTATAGTGATAATATTACATTATTACTTTGTAAGCGTTATCAGTATTACGTTTCAGCTTCACAGCCAAGACTTATTTGTCTTTACCACAATATTATTAAGGAGGAGTTCCATGAGTCATTTAACCGTCGAATTAAGAGAAAAGGTCGAGAAATTTCTTTCAGGCAAGAAAAAATTGTACATTAATGGACAATTTGTAGAAAGTACTTCGAAGAAGACGTTCGACACTTACAATCCTGCTACTGGGGAAGTTTTGGCATCTGTTTTTGAAGCAGGACCGGAAGATATTGACCTTGCTGTTAAAGCAGCACGTAAAGCTTTTGATGAAGGTCCTTGGTCCAAAATGAGTGCAGCTGAACGAAGCAGATTAATGTACAAATTAGCGGATCTTATGGAAGAAAATAAAGATGAATTGGCACAATTGGAAACTCTAGATAATGGAAAGCCAATCAGGGAAACGACAGCTGCAGATGTTCCACTTGTGATTGAACATATGAGGTATTATGCGGGCTGGTCAACAAAAATTGTCGGACAAACGATACCTGTAAACGGACCATTTTTTAACTATACCCGACATGAAGCTGTTGGAGTTGTCGGCCAGATTATTCCATGGAACTTCCCTCTCCTAATGGCATTGTGGAAGCTTGGTGCCGCTTTAGCAACAGGTTGTACCGTGGTTCTAAAACCTGCTGAACAAACACCGCTTTCTGCTCTATATCTTGCTGAGCTGATTGAGAAAGCAGGCTTTCCGAAAGGGGTTGTCAATATTGTTCCTGGATTTGGAGAGACAGCCGGACAGCCGCTTGTCGATCATCCTCTTGTTGATAAGATTGCTTTCACCGGTTCAACAGAAGTTGGGAAACGGATTATGGAACGGGCTTCGAAAACGTTAAAACGTGTAACATTGGAGCTGGGAGGAAAATCTCCTAACATCATTCTCCCTGATGCAGATTTAACAAAAGCAATTCCTGGAGCATTAAACGGCGTCATGTTCAACCAGGGGCAAGTTTGCTGCGCAGGATCACGGGTATTTATTCAAAAGAAACAATTTGATAATGTGATAGCTGATATGGTTGATCATGCGAAGAAGATAAAGCAAGGATCGGGACTGCATCCTGATACAGAAATCGGTCCTTTAGTCTCAACTGAACAGCAAAACCGTGTCCTAGGCTATATTGAAAAAGGGTTAAGTGAAGGAGCCGAACTACTAACCGGTGGTACAAAGCCGACTGAACAAGGTTACTTTGTTTCCCCTACTATTTTTGCAGATGTTCGTGATGATATGACTATTGCAAAAGAAGAAATATTCGGTCCGGTAATTGCGGCATTGCCATACGAAGATTTAGATGAATTAATCGCCCGCGCAAATAATAGCCGGTATGGTCTTGCTGCTGGTGTTTGGACAAAAGACGTCTCAAAAGCTCACTACATTGCAAGCAACCTCCGCGCCGGAACAGTTTGGGTAAACTGTTACAATGTATTTGATGCAGCTTCTCCATTTGGCGGTTACAAACAATCCGGTATTGGACGCGAAATGGGTTCATATGCATTAAACAATTATACGGAAGTTAAGAGTGTTTGGATTTCTTTAAACTAATAGTTTGTTTTTTAGTCCGGAGAGTTAATCTCTGGGCTTTTTTGTGTTTATGTTTTCTTTTTTGGAAAGCCTGATTGTAAGTAATGTTCACATATTGTCCATAGGATTTTACAAACAAATTATTTATCTTTAATGTGTAAAAAGTTTGTTGACGAAAATTACTTTCCTGCGACTTAAGGAGTGACAAAAAATGAAAAAATTGTATATCATAAGTACATTGCTTATTGTTATTGGTATTGCTGCAGGCATATCTTATTTTATACTTCGAGATGTAAATGCGAAAATACCTGATAATATTTCTTTAATGACGATGAATAAAAAAGAATATACGTTTGGTAAAGCCAATAAAAAATTGAAATTAGTTGAATTTATGTATACACATTGCCCCGATGTTTGTCCGACTACGACGCAAAAAATGAATTTATTAAAGAAAGACCTTCAAAAGGCAGGTGTATATGGAAAGGACATCCAATTTATAACGATTACATTTGATCCTTACCGCGACACGCCTGAAGTATTAAGAAAGTATATGAAAACGTTTGGAATTGAAAATGACGGAAATTGGATTTTTCTAACGGCGAATCCGAAAAACTTTGAAAAAGATCGGCAAGAAATTAAAAAAATTGCAGATACTTTCCAATTTCAATACCGTGATCCAGGAAACGGATTTTACGTACATTCTGCCTTCACTTATTTATTAGATGAAAATAATAAATTCATAAAAAAATTCCCAATGGGAGAAGATTTTAATAAAGATGAAGTTTTTAAGAAAATTATGAAGGAAATTTAATTGCATAACAAAAAAGCGGCTGTCTCTAAAGGGTCTGACCCCATGTGTATTATCAATATATAGCACATTTATCCAACATTATGTCCTATATATTGTGATATGGGGTCTGACCCTCAGGTTTTTGAGACGGCCGCTTTTTTTATTAAGGTCCCTTCATGTCTACTTTTTTAATTCACGGTTGTGGATTGTTTGTTATTATTTTTCAAGGAAAAAAATTCAGATTTTGGTTTTGTGAAGCTTACATTAATGCCGGACTTTCTTAAACGATTGACAAACTCAATGAGTTGTTTTGTTGCCATTTTAAAAACTCCTTTTTAAGAGCGGATTTATACCTTAATACTACAAAGCGAATATGAACAAACTATGAAAAAATTGATAAAAATATTTGAATTATTTCTCATACCCTTTCTATTATGGCGCTAAAACTAATGATTGACCATTACTATTTTTCGTAAAGTTTGGTTTTAACACCTTTTTATTCTCAATTAATCCATTCGCTGTTGATGTTTAAAATCCTGTTTTTCCCCTAAAATATCTTTCGTCAATTTTCTTAAACATTTCCTCCTTCTCTCTTTCAATGGTATAATTCTAGAAATTGTATTGGAGGATTTAAAACATGATTACAGTTAATAACATTAGTTTACGTTATGGGGATCGAAAGTTATTTGAAGACGTCAATATAAAGTTCACTCCTGGAAACTGTTATGGTCTCATTGGTGCTAATGGTGCCGGTAAATCAACGTTTTTAAAAATTCTTTCTGGAGAAATTGAACCGCAAACAGGAAGCGTTCATTTAGGGCCCGGAGAACGCCTTGCTGTACTTAAGCAGAATCATTTTGAATATGAGGCTGTTGAAGTGTTAAAAGTCGTGATCATGGGCCATGGCCGCTTGTGGGAAGTGATGCAGGAAAAGGACGCAATTTACATGAAAGCCGATTTTACCGATGAAGACGGGATGAAAGCAGCTGAACTTGAAGGTGAGTTTGCTGAATTAAACGGTTGGGAAGCTGAATCAGAGGCTGCTATTCTTCTAAAGGGATTAGGCATCACTGAAGAACTTCATAACAAAAAAATGGCTGATTTAAGCGGCAGTGAAAAAGTTAAGGTCTTGCTTGCTCAGGCATTATTCGGAAAACCGGATGTTCTCCTATTGGATGAGCCGACAAACCATTTAGATATTAAAGCGATACAATGGCTGGAAGAGTTCTTAATCAACTTTGAAAATACGGTCATCGTTGTCTCCCACGATCGTCATTTCTTAAATAAAGTATGTACACACATTGCTGATTTAGATTTTGGAAAAATACAGATTTATGTTGGAAACTACGATTTCTGGTATGAATCAAGCCAACTGGCTTTAAAAATAGCACAAGATGCAAACAGAAAAAAAGAAGAAAAAATCAAAGAGCTTCAAAACTTCATTGCCCGATTTAGTGCAAATGCTTCAAAATCCAAACAAGCGACTTCTCGTAAAAAATTGTTGGAAAAAATTACACTTGAAGATATCAAACCTTCCTCACGGCGTTATCCATATGTCGCTTTTACACCAGATCGAGAAATTGGAAATGACCTTTTGCGGGTTGAAGGACTGACAAAAACAATTGACGGTGTAAAAGTATTAAATCATTTAAGTTTTGTCATGAATAAAGATGATAAAATTGCCCTTGTTGGAAAAAATGAGATCGCCAAAACAACGCTGTTTAAAATTTTAATGGGTGAAATGGAAGCGGACAGCGGAAATTTTAAATGGGGTGTTACAACATCTCAAGCTTATTTTCCAAAAGACAATTCCACATACTTTGAAAAAAGTGATCTTAATCTAGTAGACTGGCTTCGCCAATTCTCTCCGAAAGATGACAGTGAAAGCTTTTTAAGAGGATTTCTTGGCAGAATGCTTTTCTCAGGGGAAGAAGTGTTAAAAAAAGCTAGCGTTCTATCAGGAGGAGAAAAAGTCCGCTGCATGCTTGCAAAAATGATGCTAAGCGGAGCAAACGTATTATTGCTTGATGAACCGACTAACCATCTTGATCTTGAATCCATTACGGCTTTAAATAACGGTTTGATCAATTATAAAGGTTCGGTTATTTTCTCTTCTCACGATCATCAGTTTATTCAAACGATTGCGAACCGAATAATTGAAATCACACCAAATGGAATCATTGATAAACAGATGACTTATGATGAATACCTTGAAAATACTGAGCTGCAAAAACAAGTAGCAGAAATGTACCAATAGCTTATTCCTGGGGAAGCTATACATGGCTTCCCCATTTGATTGATTATAAAAGGATTCTTAAGACCGCTTTTGTTTTCGGCGTGATGAAGAGGCTTGCCGGTTACCAGTTTCTGTAGTTGTTGTCCCTTGTCCTTCAACATGTGACGAACTTAGTCCTGTCTTGGATGGATCTTGTTTTCGTTTTGACACTGTAAACACCTCCACGATTACTTTTTGCAAATTACCGGACTATTTATTCAGCATATTTTGAGAAAAGTTAGAGATGCTATTTTATGGAGGAGGTGTTTTTTGTGGCGAAAATTGGAGTTGAACAATCTTTAACCAACGTTTCCGAAGCCCTTCGACAAAGAGGACATGATGTAGTTGAATTAAAGCAGGAGTCGGATGCAAAGGACTGCTCTTTCTGCGTGGTTTCCGGCCTTGATTCAAATGTTATGGGCATGCAGGATACTTTTACAAATGCCTCTGTGATCCTTGCAAATGGGCTGTCTGCTGATGAAATTTGCCAGCAAGTTGAAGAAAAGCTTCGTTAATCATCATGAAGACTAAAGAGATTTTTCTTCTTTAGTCTTTTTGCTTTTATCATTATTTACAGCTGAATGATGGCATGATTTACGCTATAATACGTATGAACCTTGAATTGATCGATCGTTCTTTTAGTTCCGATATTATAATAGAGGAAATACGTATTGGAATGATGAATGAATGAACATTGAATTTTGGAAGCCTTTATCGCTCTCATTGCAGGTTGCCGGCATTTCTACGCTTATTGTTTTAATCATTGGGATATTAATTGCTAAACTTATGTCAAAAAGGCAGTTTCGCGGAAAAGTGTTCGTTGAAACAGCATTATTGCTCCCTTTAGTATTGCCGCCGACTGTTATTGGATTTTTATTAATTATCATATTCGGAAATAACAGCTTTCTAGGGAAGATTATTGAATCTGTTTTCCGACAGTCCATCATGTTTACCCCGTTGGCAGCGGTTATTGCTTCAACTGTCGTCGCCTTTCCGCTTATGTACCAATCGGCAAAAACAGGATTCCAGTTGGTTGATTCTGGTGTAGAAGATGCGGCACGAATTGATGGTGCTAATGAATGGAAAGTTTTCTTATTTGTTACTCTTCCCCTTTCTTTTCGGGCAATTCTTACAGGTGGTATTTTAAGCTTTGCTAGGGCACTCGGAGAATTTGGAGCTACATTAATGTTTGCCGGAAATATTCCAGGAAAGACACAGACGGCATCTACCGCCATTTATGTAGCTTTTGACTCGGGAAATATGGAGATGGCTTGGTTGTTAGTTGGGGCACTAATTGTCATATCTTTTTTCATGTTATTATGTACCGCATTTTTAAAATAGATGAAATGAGCCATGGTTTCTTATTCCATGGCTATTGCTTTAACTGAAAATAATTTTGAAGTTGAATAAAAGTTTTAACTGCAGACTCCTCCGCAACTTCATCCAGAACAAATTGAGATATTAATAATATCTTTTCGCACCGAGATATCGATCGCTCCAATATTTGCTCGTTAAATTGCTGATGGTAACTCCCGTGGAACTTCCGCAATGAATGAATTGATTTTTTCCTATGTAAATCCCTGCATGAGACGCTCCTGGCCGGTATGTTTCGAAAAAGACAAGGTCGCCGACTGACGGCTTGTCCACTTGTTTTCCGGCGTTCCATATTAATGCGACTGTGCGCGGTAAATAAATACTTTGTTTTTCAAATACATAAACAAGAAATCCGCTGCAGTCAAATCCTTTTTCAGGAGTCGTTCCTCCCCATTGGTATCGTGTTCCAAGCAGTTCCGCCGCATCTCCAATTAGATTCATTACGTTAAATTCTTTTTTCTTCTGGGAAGGTTTTGAATGCAATAATTGCGTATAAGTAGAGAAATCAACCGTACCGGTCACCGGAAGTTTCTTGGCCTTTTGGAACTTTTTCACCGCTTCATAGGTGGCCATGCCAAAATATCCCGTAATGGACGGGTATGTAAAATATCCGAGCTCTTTCAACTTCGCTTGAATCTTTTTGACTTCTTCACCAGTTGAACCGATTGTTAAGCGCATCGCTGGTTGCGTCGGTTCAGCTTTATTATTGTTTGGTGTAGTTTTTCCGTTTTGGTTCAGTACTTCTTTCAGCTTATTCAGCGTTTTTTGTCCTGCTACTCCATCTGCCGTCAACCCATAATCTTGTTGGAATTTTCGAACCGCATTGGCCGTAATCGTTCCATAGTAGTTGGTGATGGACGGATATGTGAAATATCCAAGCGACTTTAATTGTGATTGTAATTGGCTGACTTCCTTACCGCGTGATCCAATTTTTAATGTAATTTTGGCAGCTGGCTGTGCAGCTGTTGACTTTTGAGGAACCCCCGTTAATCTTTCATAGGTTTTCCGGTCAAACACACCTGTTTGTGGCAAACCAACAGCTGATTGAAAGTTTTTCACGGCCCTTTCCGTGATGGAACCATAATAGCCTGTAACTGTTTGGTAGGTAAAGTAGCCTTTATTAATTAAAAATTGTTGAAGCTGTTTCACATCATCGTTTTTCATCCCGATTTTTAAATCTGAGTCTCCCAGTGCCGCATCACTAATGGATGGCAGCACGAAAAGCGCCGATGCAAACGTGGATCCGATGATGATCTTTTTCACTGGATCTTTCACCGTTTTTCCCCCTCTATCTATGTCAACGAGAAGTTTATACTATGAATCAGGCAAAAAAAGACACTACTATTCTTTACATCGGATTGACCGTTCTTTTCTTTAGACAATACGGGTAATTTTCTGTGGAAATGTGGAAAAGGGGCGGAGCTTCGCTAACAAATGCCAACTTATCTTTTGCTAGATACATAGCACATAAAAAACAGCCTATTTATAGGAATTGCTTCCTAAAAAAAGGCTGCTTTCTGATTTTATAGGAATAGACAGCGAATTAACAATTTACGAATTCGAAAAACTTCAGGGAGTGCTTTGTACATTATTTCCCCAGCACTTTTGAACGCTGAGATGGCACCCCGCTATCATCCAGAAAACCGCTGCCTAAAATGACACCAATCACGATTAATATAAACCCCATAATTTGTGAAAGAGAAATAGATTCTCCTAAAAAGAAATAAGCCCCTAGTAATGAAAACAGCGGATTTAAATTAATGAAAATCGCCGATTCCGCTGCACCAATTTGTTTAATTGCTCTGTTGTATAACATATGACCAAGTGCAGTGGCAAATACAGCTGAAGCAAGGAAGATCATCCATAGATATATCGTACCGTTTGCCAGGCTTGATAAGCCGTCCGGTTCCATCCACAAACTAATAAAAAATAACAGCAAAGAACCGAACAACAACATCCACCCTGTCATGACCTTCGAATCCATCGTATCCGTTGCTTTTTTAATTATAATAAAACTAATTGCTTGAGATAATACGGACAAAAAGATATAAAAATCGCCGATCGACACATGGTGAATGCCGGTTTTGCCATTTAACACTACAAACATTACGCCGGTAAACCCGAGTAATATCCCGACAAACCTGAACACTGTAAACCGATTACCTAAAAAGACTACCGCTAACACCGATGTCACTAACGGTACAAGAGCTAAAATTAAACCAGCATTGGATGCTGTTGTTTTTGTTAAGCCGACCGCAAGAAAAAGGTGGTGTGCAACGACGCTAAATAAAGCTGCCGTGCCAATGTATATGACTTCTTTCCGGGTTAATTTCCGCAACTGACCGGTGAAAAATAAAATTAGAATCACTACGATCCCTGCAGTAAGAATTCTAAACGAAGTTAATGTCACTGGCGAAAAATGTTCAACTAAAATTTTGAGGGCAATCACGTTTAGTCCCCAAATCATCATGATTACAATTAATGATAAATAAATGAAAGATCTAGACATCTCCATGACTCCCTTCGCTTAGAAAAGTAAAACAACAAAAAAGCAGCTGTGCCCTTAGTTGGGACAGCATTGCTATTTGCCGAAACATCTCTTTAACAATTTGAATAAACTGGGGATTTCCCAACACATGAAATATTAAAATTATAAATGAAAACAGACAAGTTTTAAAGCCTCATCGGCATATGCTTGTAATGGACAAGTGATTGGAGGTGAAAAAATTGCAATTTATTGTGCTAAAAAAAGGGCCATTAATGTTATTTCTTTTATTGGTGATCACAGTTTCCGCAGCTGCTGTCTGGTTTTTTGGAACATCAGGCTCGTTACCTGCAGCAAGCAGGCAAGCAGAGGAACAAATTAGAGAAATTCAAATGGTTACTGGTGAATTTTCAGCGAAAACAAGCGATGGGAAAGAAATAGAAGCATATCGCTGGGATCCAGGCACCGTGTTTGTTAATAAAGGAGAAAAAGTCCGCCTTACCATTTTGGGTGTAAACGGAAAAGAACATCCTTTTATTATCGAAGGCACTAACATAAAAGGAGTTGTCAAACAAGGGGAGGAAACGACCGTGCCTCTGCAATTTGATAAAAAAGGAATATACCGGCTTATTTGCCAAATGCATTCAAACAAAGATCATTTTGGTCCAATGATTGCATACATTGTGGTAGATTAGTGGCAAAGAAAAAAGGCTGATTTAAAAGGGTCTGACCCTTTGCTTTTGATTCAGCCTCTTTTGTTCTTAATGTTTTCATAGTTTTATTTAGCCAAACGATCCTACACAATGGAACCGGTAATTAATGGTGTAAATAGAATGGATTCATTTAATGAAAAATCTTTGATCGTGCAATGATCTTTAAGAATCGAGATTTTATATAACAGATTACCATTATTCCTATATGATTATAATACAGATTTAGAAATGTCAAGTTTTGTTTGAACTTTTAGTTTTAATACCAATAAATAAACTCTTAATAAAAACCTTTTATTATATAGTGTTCACAAAAATCTAACCATTTATGTTCAATATTTCACAAATTATATAAAAAATAATTTCAGATGATCTGTTATTATAAAAATGTAATAACTGTTATACATTTTGAGAGGTGAAAATTTATGAAACAGTGGGAAGGATTTACTGGCGGAACGTGGCAAACTGAAGTAAATGTTCGTGACTTTATCTTAAAAAACTTTAAAGAGTATAAGGGTTCTGACAGTTTCCTTGAAGGTCCGACTGAAGCTACAACAAAATTATGGAAGCAGGTTATGGATTTATCGAAACAAGAACGGGATCATGGCGGTGTTCTTGATATGGACACTGAAATCGTCTCTACGATTACCTCACATGGACCAGGGTATTTGAATAAGGAATTAGAAAAGATTTTTGGCTTTCAAACTGACAAACCGTTTAAGCGGTCACTGCAGCCGTTCGGCGGAATCCGCATGGCTGTACAGTCTTGTGAATCGTATGGATTCAAAGTAAACGAAGAAATCGTGAAAATTTTTACAGAATATCGGAAGACTCATAACCAAGGAGTTTTTGATGCTTATACAGATGAAATGAAGCTTGCCCGTAAAGCCGGAATCATTACCGGTCTTCCGGATGCTTACGGACGCGGACGGATTATCGGAGACTATCGCCGTGTTCCCCTTTACGGTGTTGACTTCCTAATCAATGAGAAGAAAAAAGATTTAAAACAAACAAGCCGTACTATGACTGAAAACAATATTCGACTGCGTGAAGAAATTTCTGAGCAAATCAGAGCGCTGGAAGAATTAAAGAAGCTTGCTGAAAGTTACGGTTATGATATTTCACAGCCTGCTTCAAATGCTTCCGAAGCCTTTCAATGGCTTTACTTTGCTTACCTGGCAGCAATCAAAGAACAAAACGGCGCTGCGATGAGCCTAGGCCGCGTATCAACCTTCTTAGATATTTATATAGAGAGAGATTTAGAGAAAGGCCTTATTATTGAAAAAGAAGCTCAGGAACTGGTCGACCATTTTGTTATGAAGCTTCGGCTTGTAAGATTCGCCCGAACTCCGGAGTATAATGAATTATTTAGCGGCGATCCTACATGGGTTACTGAATCGATCGGCGGCATGGCTTTAGACGGACGCTCACTTGTTACGAAAAACTCATTCCGCTTCCTGCATACCCTTGATAACCTAGGTCCTGCTCCGGAGCCAAACTTAACGGTACTATGGTCTACACAACTTCCGGAGGAATTCAAAAAGTATTGTGCGAAAATGTCAATTAAAACAAGCTCCATCCAGTATGAAAATGATGATATTATGCGGCCTGAATACGGTGATGATTATGGAATCGCTTGCTGCGTATCACCAATGAAAATCGGTAAGCAAATGCAATTTTTCGGAGCGCGTGCAAACCTTGCAAAAGCCCTGCTCTACGCCATTAACGGCGGTTTAGATGAAAAGCTCAAAATTCAGGTCGGTCCTAAGTACAGACCGATTACATCTGATGTTCTAGACTATGAAGAGGTAATGGAAAAATTTGACGATATGATGGAATGGCTTGCAGAATTGTATATCAACACTTTGAATATCATCCATTATATGCATGACAAATATTGCTATGAACGAATTGAAATGGCCCTTCATGATACAAAGATTTTACGCACAATGGCCACTGGAATTGCCGGCTTAAGTGTTGTTGCTGATTCGTTAAGTGCCATTAAACATGCCAATGTAAAAGTGATCCGTGATGAAAGCGGTCTAGCTGTCGATTTTGAAATTGAAGGTGATTTTCCTAAATACGGAAACAATGATGACCGTGTTGACAGCATCGCAGTTGATATCGTGAAGCGGTTCATGAAAAAGCTTCGCAAGCATCAAACATACCGCGATTCAGTCCATTCCTTGTCGATTTTAACCATAACTTCCAATGTAGTATATGGAAAGAAAACCGGCAACACTCCTGACGGCCGCCGTGCTGGAGAACCATTTGCTCCCGGAGCGAACCCAATGCACGGACGCGATACAAAAGGAACGCTTGCGTCTCTCTCTTCAGTGGCTAAACTGCCATTCAGCTATGCAATGGACGGTATTTCAAATACTTTCTCAATCGTTCCAAAAGCATTGGGAAAAGAAGATGAAAGCCGCGTTAATAACCTTGTAGCAATATTAGATGGATATGCAATGAAAGAAGGCCATCATCTAAACGTTAACGTCTTTAATCGTGAAACTTTGCTTGATGCGATGGAACATCCGGAATTGTATCCGCAATTAACAATACGAGTTTCCGGATATGCAGTCAACTTTATTAAACTAACTCGTGAACAGCAATTAGATGTTATAAACCGTACTTTCCACGAAACAATGTAATTAATTTTTGCAAAGCCCTTCCCCTCTCATCTTGGGGAAGGTTGTCTTTTCTATTTTAAAAGGAGATCTTTATATGTTCGGAAATATTCATTCGATTGAAACATTTGGAACAGTTGACGGCCCAGGAGTTCGCTATGTCGTATTTACTCAGGGCTGCCTTCTCCGCTGCCAATACTGTCATAACGCTGATACATGGGAGATCGGTTCAGGGAAACAAATGTCCGTTTCCGAAATTATTGAAGATTTAAAGCAATATTTGCCTTTTATTGAATCAGCAGGAGGAGGGATTACTGTTAGCGGCGGAGAGCCGCTTCTTCAGATCCCTTTTCTTCTTGAGCTTTTTAGAGAATGCAAAAAACTCGGAATCCATACAGCGATTGACTCTTCAGGAGGATGTTTTTCTTCTGCACCTCTCTTTCAAGCACAGCTTAAAGAGTTATTGCAGTATACAGATCTCATATTATTGGATCTTAAACAAATCGACAGAAAAAAACATCTTAAGCTTACCGGGATGACAAATGATCATATATTGGAGTTTGCTCGTTTTCTTTCCGAACAAAAAATTCCGATATGGATTCGCCACGTTCTCGTTCCTGGAATAACCGATGACCATAATGACTTAAATCGTCTCGGTGATTTTATCGGAGAATTAACAAATGTCGAAAAAGTTGAAGTTCTCCCCTATCATAAACTGGGTGTTTATAAATGGGAAGCCCTCGGGTATGAATATCCATTAAAAAATATTGATCCTCCAAATGATGAACAAATTAAAATAGCATAATAACTATTAACAAAAAATAGAATTTCTAAAAGATCCGATAATTCTACTCTATTTTAAGAGACCTAACTCATAGGGGTCTGATTTCCTCCAATAAAGACTTTGTTTATAGAATGGTTTATTCTAGTTTGTCAATTTATTAAATTGGAGGGGTCTGGCCCATGTTTTTTATCATTATTAAGTCATGTATTGACAATGAACATCGATTATTCTAATATTAAAGTATTGTAAACCACATTATATGATCAGTTTACATAAAGGGGAGAAACGAATGACCAATGAACAACGAAGACTAAGAATGATGATTATTACTGCTTTATTTGCGGCGATAATCGGGGTAATGGCACAGATTACGATTCCGCTTCCGCTTGTTCCAATCACTGGACAAACACTGGCAATTGGACTAGCCGCAACGATTCTAGGAGCAAGATACGGAACGCTTTCTGTTATTTTATATGTAATCATTGGTGCAGCAGGGATACCGGTATTTGCTGAGATGAAAGCCGGCGTCTCAGTTCTTGTCGGTCCTACTGGAGGCTATTTATTTAGCTTTATTCCTACTGCTTTCTTTATTGGATGGTTTCTCGAAAAAACATCCTTCACGATTAAGAACGCTTTAATTGCAAATATTATCGGCATGCTGATCACGTTGACACTTGGAACTGTATGGCTGAAAGTTGCTGCATCCCTTTCTTGGACAGAAGCTTTCGCTGGAGGATTTACTCCTTTTATTATTGTAGGAATAATCAAAGCCATCCTTGCTTCATGGATTGGAATTTTAGTCAGAAACAGGCTGATATCAGCCAACTTATTGTTAACAATCAAATCAGCTTAAACAAAATTCTGCTTAATTCCATTTAAAAGAGCATTCACTGCGAATGCTCTTTTATTGTTTTTAAAAAACATTTTATATTTTAATAGATTTATTCTTTTAACCGAAACCTTCTTCATATTTAAACGTATTATTTTTTATGGAAATTTGATGCCATTGATTTATTTCTTTAGTCTGCATATACTCAAATCATCGGCTTTTTATAGAGGTGAAATTTGTTGTTTGAATTACTATTTGACGTCACGGACGTTTCTCAGCTTTCAACTTTTTATATTAGTGTTTTGCTATGCCTTTCAATTCAATATTTTTTCTTATTGTCCGTTGATGTTTCAATTGATTCGATTTCTACCCGCATAGATATAAATATACAATCATGCACTACATCCTATATATCTAAAAGCTGCACAAATACAAATTATCTTTTAACATGGATCATTAAATATATTCGAAAGAAAGAATCTGCCGATGATGAAGGTGACCCTTTTGTTTTCTCTTAATTTTAAAAAAAAATAGGAGGAAATCATAAATGAAAAATAACCGTCTTTTGTTAACGCTTTTCACCTTAATCATCAGTACAAGCTTTCTAACCGCCTGCCAAGCTGCAGGAGGAAATAATAAAAGTTTTTTTAATACTTATATTGTTCAATATTTCATTAAGACGATACATTTTGTTGCAGGCCTTTTCGGAGGCAATTTCGGATTGTCGATAATTGTTATTACGATTTTAATACGATTAATTTTAATGCCCTTAGTGTTAAAACAATATAAAAATCAGCAAGCGATGAAAGAAAAAATGGATTTGCTGAAACCAGAGCTGGATGAAATTCAAAAGAAATTAAAAAGCACGAAAAAACCTGAGGAACAACAAAAATTGCAGCAGGAGATGTTTGCCTTATATCGAAAACACGGAGTTAATCCACTATCTGTTGGATGTCTCCCTATTATCATTCAAATGCCGATTTTACTCGGGTTTTATTATGCGATCAGGGGTTCGAAGGAAATTGCAACCCATTCGTTTTTGTGGTTTAATCTTGGACAGCCTGATCTGTTTATGACCGCCGCTGCAGGAATCGTCTATTATTTGCAGTTTAAAGTTTCTCAATCAAATTTGCCTGAAGCCCAGCAAAATCAAATGAAATATTTCGGATTGCTTTCTCCGATTATGATCGTATTTGTTTCGTTGCATGCACCCGCGGTATTGCCGCTGTACTGGACAGTCGGCGGATTATTTTTGATCATGCAAACGATCCTTGCTAGAAAATTGTATTCAACTGAAAAGCGTCGTGAAAATTCCAATTGAATTACGGAAAAATAAGGGTCGGGCTCCCTCCGCCGATGACAATATATTATAAGTGTTCAGCTATATGTTATATTGGAGGGGCCTGACCCATTTATTAATTTAGGACCTCCCTATTACCAGTCCGAGTAAGCCGGCTATTATGCCGACAATGTATGTAATAGCTAAATAAAAAGCTGATTTGAAAGTTTCTTTTTGTTCAAATAGCTGAAGTGTTTCTGCTTTCAGCGTTGAAAAGGTAGTAAAAGCCCCCATAAATCCAATTCCCAATAACAGATATACAGCTTCCCCAAAGTTTTTTCCGATAAGAATTCCAAGTAGAAACGAGCCGAGTAAATTAACTGTTAATGTTCCAAAAGGAATTTTAGATTTATGGCCATTTAATTTCCTTGAAATGAAGTATCTGGATACTGCCCCGAAAAAACCTCCGAAGGCAACAAGTAAAATTTTCATCATAGACTATCTTTCCCCGTATATTTAGCGTTTTTTGCGATATAAGAACCTAGCCATACAGAAAAAAGGCCGCCGATAATACTCACGATTACATATATGAATCCGAGAAACAGGTTGTTTTGCTCCACTAGTTGTATTGTTTCCAAACTAAATGTTGAAAATGTCGTAAATGAACCGATGATTCCCGTTCCGATACCGCTCACGATATGCGGCGGAAGTTTGCGCTGTATTGCCTTATTTTTTGTCAACCATCCGAGTGTAAATGCACCCAATAAATTTGCAAGTAATGTACCTAAAGGAAAACCTTTTCCCCATAGCGACAAGGCAGTAATGGAAAGAAAGTATCGCAGCAGACTTCCAATCATTCCTCCAAAACCGATCACGACATAATACAAGAAACCGCCTCCTTTTTTTAACATGTATCTATATTATAATTATTTTTTCTTAAAAGTAAGGGATTTAGCTCTTGTTAAGAATGCGAAAAATCGATTATACAGATTCATTCTTTTGACCGAGAATATTTATTCTTAGTTTTGGAAAGCTAAGCTTGAAACTAAATTTAAGGAGTGATAAATTTGAAATTACCTTTGTTTATGGCTTCAATATTAGCCTTTTTATTGGTAACAGCATGTACAAATAATATGAATAATGACACGGCGCGCCGTAATAATACAGGGCCGAAAAATGTTGGTTATAACAACAATGTGGATATTATGGATCAAAATAGGGATATAATTAGGAATGATCGGGACGGCAATAATGCTCCCCGAATGGTAGTTGCCGACAGGGCTGCTGAAAGAATTGCTGCAATGCCTGAGGTAGACCAAGCTAATGTGATCGTAACAGACAATAATGCTTATGTAGCTGCAAAGCTGAACGATGATCATAATAGAGCAAACACCAAAAATGGCAACTACGGTTTAACGGCGGATATTGAGAGGAAAATATCTGACCATGTAAAAGCCGTCGACAGAGATATTGACAATGTGTATGTTTCTGTGAATCCGGATTTTTACGATCGGATGAGAAATTATGCGGATGATATTCGTGCTGGAAAACCTATTCAAGGATTTTTTGAAGAATTTACAGAAGCAGTTAGGAGAGTTTTCCCGAATCAGCGTTAATCAGGGCCTGACCCCTTCCAATAATGACAATATATAGAATGGTATTTTTAGTTGCCGTCTACTTTTTGTATTGGAGGGGTCTTACCCTTTATTTTTATTGATATAATGTTGGCTCTGTTTTTTGTATGGCGTTTGGGTCGACTTTGGTTGGAAAAACTTCAATTCGTTTAATATAATGTTCTTCCCTTTCAAGTACCTTAAACTCATACCCGCCAAACACCACAGATTCGCCTTTTTCGAGATAGAAGTTCTGGGTAAGCATCCAACCGCCAATTGTATCAATGTCTTCTTCTTCAATATTTATTCCTAATAAATCATTCACTTCATCAATTAAGACTTTTGAGTCAAAGATATAGTGTTTTTCTTGTACTTTTTGAATTTCAGGTACTTCATCGATGTCGAACTCATCTTGGATTTCACCAACGATTTCTTCCAAAATGTCCTCAACAGTTACAAGACCTGCTGTTCCACCATATTCATCCAGCAAGATGGCCATATGAATTCGTTCTTTTTGCATTTTTAGTAATAAATTTTGGATGGGTATGGATTCAATTACTTGGATGATTGGCTTCGTATAGGATTCAATTGTTTTTTGTTTCTTATCTATCCCATAGATACAGTCTGTTAATACTTCCTTTATGTTAATTAATCCAATGACGTGGTCTTTATCGCCATCCAGTATAACAGGATAACGAGTATATTTTTCAAGCTTTGCCACCTTCAAGATGTCCTCAATGGTATCATCTTTTGAAACACTGACGATTTCTGTACGCGGCACCATAATCTCTTTGGCAATCCGGTCATCAAATTCAAAAATGTTATTTACATATTTGAATTCGGACTGATTAATTTCACCGCTCTCATAGCTTTGCGAAAGAATGATGCGCAACTCTTCTTCACTGTGAGCAGCTTCATGTTCTAATTCAGGTTTAAGCCCAAATAAGCCTGTAAACGCACGTGCTGAACCATTTAATGCCCAAATGAATGGATACATGACTTTATAGAAGGACATTAAAGGACGCGCACAAAACAGTGTAATAGATTCTGCCTTTTGAATGGCAAATGTTTTTGGAGCCAACTCACCGACTACGACGTGTAAAAAGGTAATCAATAGAAAAGCTGTTACAAGGGAAAATATACTTGCAACAGAATCACCTAAATTAAGCTTTTCGAACAAAGGAAGCAGCAGATGTTCAACAGTTGGTTCACCTAACCACCCTAACCCCAATGCTGTCACTGTAATACCTAACTGACAAGCGGACAAGTATCCATCTAGGTTTGAAATAATTCTTTTTGCGGCAATCGCGTTTTTATTTCCTTCTGCTACTAGTTGATCTATACGAGTCGATCTAATTTTTACAATAGCAAATTCGGATGCAACGAAAAATGCCGTAAGTGCGATTAAGATGGCAACAAATATCAGGTTAACTATTCCCAATGATTATCCTTAACTCGTTTAGTTGAAACGAGTCAAGGGACACCTCCTACTAAATCCTGTATTTTCTTACAGTATTTCTTTGATTTCCTGAAAGGGTAATGAATGCTTTACAACTTCAATAACAAAAATCCTCTAACAATTATTGGGAGTAATAACAATAATTAGAACCAGTACATTCAGTTTTAATTAATCCTGAATTTGTGTAATAATCGATGGTTCGTTTTGTGACATTCGCCACTACTGCCGGTTCGCCAATGCGGAACATCCCAGCCCCATCGAATCACCTCCTCTAATTACTGGAAGGATAACTTGAAGGATTGACAATTTAATATTTTATACGGTTGAGCAGGATAAAAGGTTTCAAAAATCTAAGGTTTTATTCAACTATGTAATAGTGGAAAAGTTTGCAATTGTCACTGAAATAATAAAAGACTTTAGCAAAATTGCTAAAGTCTTTTATTGGTTATGCGTCTTCAAAATAGTCTTTATAAAAGCCGCCTACTTTTCCTGTATTATCGATAATAAAATAAAATTCTTCAGTTTCATTTTTAACCTCATAAACCTTTCCAGGTGTTAAAGCATGGTTAACAATGTATTTTTTTGCATCGGTATGGACGCATTTTACTTTTTTTATTGTATCTCGGTCATGCCATGTTTGATGAATCATCTATGCCACTCCTTCAATGAATTTCCACTTCTAAGTATAATGAATATGATTGGAAAAATCTATTTGAAAAAGAATTAGTTTACGATTAGACAGTAGGATCTTTTATAACCCGATCAATTCTTTAGCTTGTTCACGCAACCGGTATTTTTGGATTTTTCCAGAAGCTGTCATCGGATATACATTTGTGAATTTAATATATTTTGGAATTTTGTGCCTGGAAATCTTTCCTTTGCAAAATTCATTTATTTCTTCAGCAGTCGCGGATTCTCCATTTTTTAAAATGACCCATGCCATGACCTCTTCGCCATAAACAGGATCTTGCACTCCGACAACTTGAACGTCTAAAATCTTTGGATGAGTATACAAAAATTCTTCAATTTCTCTTGGGTAAATATTTTCTCCACCCCGTATGATCATATCCTTTAGTCGGCCTGTAATTTTACAATAGCCGTTTTCATCCATGACTGCTAAATCACCTGTATAAAGCCAGCCTTCTTCATCAATTACTTCTTTTGTTGCCTCCGGGTCTTTATAATATCCCTTCATATCATGATAGCCTCTTGTACAAAGTTCCCCCTGTCCCCCCTTGGAACTTCTTTTTTTGTTCCCGGTTCGACAATCTTGACTTCCACTGCAGGCAAAGCCTTGCCGACTGTTTCAACTCTTATTTCAATTGGATCATCTGTCCGTGTTTGGGTAATCACGGGTGAAGATTCAGTTTGACCGTACGCGATTGTAATTTCTTTCGCACCCATTTTCTCAATAACGGCTTTCATTACTTCAATCGGGCAGTTTGATCCAGCCATAATTCCCGTTCTTAATGTGCTCAGATCATATTTGTCAAAATCCGGTTCATTCAACTCCGCTATAAACATTGTCGGAACCTCATGGAGGCCGGTGCATTTTTCGTCTTGAACCGTTTGTAAAACAGTCTTAGGATGAAATTCTTGAACAGGGACCATTTTAGCACCGACGGAAACGCATGCGAGTGTTCCGAGTACGCACCCGAAACAATGAAAAAAAGCTCCCCTTTTTCAAGTCCCAGTCTCATCAAACCTCTTGCAGCTTTTCTGCAGTGCCGGTCAAATTCGTCATAGGTCATTCTTAAGAATCTGTCGGCGTAAACAACTGCTTCATGATTTGGATGAAGCTTTGCTTTTTCCTCCAATAATTTTCCTACGGTAATATTCAATAAATCAGACATGCAAGAAATCCCCCTTATTTCCGACTCGTTATTAATACCTTATTTGACTGGGACAAAGATGATATGTATGTTAAGCGCTTAAAAATATGTCATCATAAATTTCCGAAATTATTTTAGGCATTTTATCATCCAAAAATTAATAAAAAAATTGGATCTGGCTCAGAAACAAAGGGCCAGACCCCTGATGGATGATTCACTTTATTCTGACTGTATAATTTTTACATAAAAAGTTCGGGTACGCGGACCATCAAATTCACAAAAGTAAATTCCCTGCCATATTCCTAACAATAGCTCTCCGTTGGAAATAATGATCTGCTGGGATGCACCTACAGTGCTAGCTTTCATATGGGCCGCCGTGTTTCCTTCCATATGTCGATCCAATGTGTGGTGCCAAGGGTAAATTTCATCAAACCGGCGAATCATGTCGCGTTTCACATCCGGGTCAGCATTTTCATTAATGGTAATTCCGGCCGTCGTATGAGGACAATATACGATCGCCACACCTTCCTTAATTCCGGAGTTTTTTACTGCTTTTTCCACTTCAGACGTTACCTCATAAAATTCATCACGTTTATTTGTACGAATAGTAAATTTTTGCAACAAAGAAATAACCTCCTTATTGATATCTAGTTCCAAACAGCTCAATTCCCTGTTTACGAAGGGTCGGTTCAAATTTTACAAAAAAAGGTCTTTCACCTCGCTGCTGCAAAACTTTATAAAGACTGCTTTCTTTCAAGGCAGGCTGGACAAAAACGATTTCTAATCCTCCAATCTGGATACCTGCAGTAATTTCATCTGAATTTGAAAAATTATGAATTGGTACATCAAATAATTTTGACCATTTTTTTGCAGCTTTTTCAGCATTATGTACAGTATAGCTTACCGATTTAATTGAACGATTTTCCTGATCTTCTGTTATCATTCGCAGCTTTTTTAATTCATTAAGCCGTTCTTCATCCGTTTGTTCCCATTCAATAAAAAAAGGAAATGGCATAAAATTTTTCTCAAGAATAAAAAGCATTTTCCAACGAATGACTGATCCATCCTCACGTCTCCGGCTGCCCTCAAAAATTTCGGATGTATTAAAACCTCTTTTTCTAATGGTTTGTTTTAAAACAGAAATATTATTTGTCCTAAGACAAATTTGTCCAACTCCTTCACCATTTCGTATATCTTTTGTTAGCTGTTGGACAAGGGGATTATCTGTTTGGTTGGCTTTATGTTGATCTTCTATTGCTAGAAATTCAACATATGACAATCCGTTATAAAAAAGGCTGTTATGTGTGCCCCAATTTTCATGACGTCCGCCCATCACAGCATGATATCCGTAATTTTTTAATAAATTTACTGCTTCAATCGGATGCCTGTTAAGAAAATGAACCACGTGGTCAAGTTCAAGTTTCATTTTGATCCCTCCCAATTACTTTTCTCCTCTTTCATTATACTTGCTTATAAATAAAATAAAGTCTTTTTTGAAAATATTTTGAAAATGGGTTTTCAAATCCTTTAAAAACGTTTACAATAAGTTAACAATTAAATATTTTTAACATCCATTCACTTTCCGAGGAGGAATGCAAAATGAAAATTATGAGTAATGAATTGTTGATTGTCTCGTATCGTGATGCACTGAAGTCGGATAAGGATAAGGAATGGGCAAAAATTTTAAAAGATGAAATCAAAAGACGAGGATTGAAGCCTTTTAAGAAACGATGAAAAGATTCAGAGCGGCTTAGCATATGCTGAACCGCTCTTTTTTTGTTGTATTCATATTATTCTGCAAATCGGATATCCAAATTGCCAAATGAAAGATATCTAACTCATCCTTCTAAAAGCAGTGATTCCGGATCCTCAATCAGTTCTTTTACTTTAGCAAGGAATGTAACGGCTTCTTTTCCGTCTACAATGCGATGGTCATATGTTAATGCAATGTACATCATAGGACGATTCTCAATTCTTTCCTCATCAATTGCAACTGGACGAAGCTGGATTTTGTGCATACCTAAAATCCCCACTTGCGGGCCATTCAAAATTGGTGTAGACAGCAATGATCCAAACACACCGCCGTTTGTAATCGTAAATGTTCCGCCTTGAAGATCTTTTAATGACAATTTGTTTGTTCTTGCTTTTTCAGCAAGTTCCATAATATCAGATTCAATCTCCGCAAAATTCTTACGGTCTGCATCCCTTACAACTGGTACAACTAATCCTTCCGGAGCGGCTACGGCAATTCCGATGTCATAATATTTTTTCAGCAGGATTTCATCACCTTGAATTTCAGCATTTAAATAAGGCTGTTTCTTTAAAGCAGCGACGACTGCTTTTGTAAAAAATGACATGAAGCCTAAGCGTACATCATGTTCTTCGAAAAATTTATCTTTACGGCGTTTCCTCAAGTTTATCACTGCAGTCATGTCAACTTCATTAAAAGTTGTAAGCATGGCAGCGGTTTGCTGAACTTCTACAAGGCGATTTGCGATCGTTTGACGGCGCCGCGACATGCGAATCCGTTCTACCGGTTTGACGGCTTCTGTCTGTAGTATAACCGGCTGGTCAGGTTTTTGCGGTTGTACTGAAGCTTTTTCAGCACTAATTGAACCCGCGTTCGGATTATATAATTCAACATCGTGTTTTCTTACTCTTCCAAGTGGATCAATTGTTGGAACACTGCTTAGATCAATCCCTTTTTCCCTTGCTAATTTTCGGGCAGCAGGTGACGCGATAGGTCTGTCTTTCTTTTCGGGCGTTGCATTTTCTGCTGGTTTACTTTCGGTAGGTGCTTCCTGTTGAAAAGGAATTTGTTTCTTCATCTCTTCTTCTTGTAAAACTTGCGATGCTGGCTGTGAAGATTCTCCCTTTTCATCGACAACAGCGATTGTTTCTCCGACTCTTACGGTATCTCCTTCATTTGCTCGAAGCTCTTTCAAGACACCTTCATAGTCAGAAATAATTTCTACGTTCACTTTATCTGTTTCAAGTTCTACAATATACTCGCCTTTATTCACAAAATCACCAGGCTTTTTCAGCCATTGTGCAATTGTTCCTTCGGTTATTGATTCTGCTAATTCAGGAACTTTAATTTCTGCCACCTTAAATTCCCCCTTGTTCATTCCTGGTTAATGCTGCATTAATAATTCGTGCTTGTTCAAGTTTATGGACTATTGGATCTCCTTCAGCCGGACTTGAACGGCGGCGGCGGCCAATGTAAGAAACCTCTGCTCCGCTAGGCGCAATTTCTTTTATGAGAGGTTCCACAAAGCTCCAGGCGCCCATATTTTTCGGTTCCTCTTGAACCCAAATGATTTCCTTTACGTTTGGATAACGGTCAAATAATTTTTTCATCTGCTTCATAGGAAATGGATAAATTTCTTCCACCCTAATGATATGAAGCCAATCTTTTTTTTCTACAGTTTTCAATTTTTCAGCAAGTTCAATGCCAATTTTTCCACTGCATAATAGAATCCGCTCTACTTTATCCGTCTCCATTCCAAGACCATTCTGTTCAATCAGCGATTTAAATTCTCCTTCACTAAGTTCGTGGCCGCTGGATGCAACGAGTGGATTCCGCAAAAGACTTTTCGGTGTCATAATCACAAGCGGGCGTACTTCTTCTTTTTGTAAAATAGCTGCTTGCCTTCTTAAAATATGGAAATATTGGGCAGCCGTTGTTAAGTTGGCTACTGTCCAGTTATTTTCAGCAGCAAGGGCCAAGAAACGTTCTAACCGGCCGCTGGAATGTTCCGGTCCCTGACCTTCGTAACCATGAGGCAGTAGCATAACTAATCCTGATTTCTGTCCCCACTTTGCCCGGCTGGCAGCTATAAATTGGTCAAACACTACTTGGGCTACATTAGAAAAATCTCCGTACTGTGCTTCCCAAAGTACAAGGGTTTCCGGTGCAAAAACATTGTACCCATATTCAAACCCGACAACTGCAGCCTCAGACAAAGGGCTATTGTGAACGGAAAAGGATGCTTTTGCAGTTGACAATTGATGCAGCGGTAAATAGACTTTTCCGTTTTCACTATCATGGAGAACAAGGTGGCGATGGGCAAATGTACCCCGTTCGGAATCTTGGCCTGTCAACCGGACAGGAATACCGTCAGAAATAATTGATGCAAAAGCAAGTGTTTCAGCTAATGCCCAATCAATTTTTCCGTTTTCATTAAAAGCATCCAGTCTTCGTTTCAATATTTTCGCCAATTTTCCGAAGACGTGAAAGTCATCAGGCCATGTTAATAATTCTTCATTTATTTGTTTTAATAGTTCGTATGGAACTCCCGTATTTATTTTAGGCAAACCTTTTTCGACAGTTTCCGGCGGTTCTGTTTCTTTTAAATCATGGTCCTCTTTTTCTTTAGGAACTTTTTCATAAGCTTTTTGGAGGCGTTCATGAACATCCTCTGTAAACTTTTTCATATCTTCTGCAGAGACCAAACCTTCAGCATTCAAACGTTTTCCATATAATTCTTTCACGGTTGGATGCTGACGAATCAGTCTATACATCAGTGGATTCGTTGTCATCGGCTCGTCCATTTCATTGTGTCCAAACCGCCGGTAGCCAATTAAATCAATTAAAAAATCTTTGTTGAATTTCGTACGGTATTCGATCGCAAGCTGTGCTGCTGCAAGACATGCTTCTGGATCATCTGCATTTACGTGCAAAATTGGAATTTCGTATCCTTTAGCTAAGTCGCTGGCATATCTCGTCGAACGAGAATCAGCGGATTCAGTTGTAAACCCAATTGTATTATTTGCGATAATGTGGATGGTACCGCCTGTCTGATAACCTTTTAATCGGCTAAGATTTAATGTCTCCGCTACAATACCCTGACCAGGAAAAGCGGCATCTCCGTGAATTAGAATTGACATGGCTGTTGATGGAGTATGTTCAGGAAACCCTTTTTTTGTGCGATCTTCTTGTGCAGCGCGGGTAAACCCTTCAACAACCGCTCCTACAAATTCAAGATGGCTCGGGTTGTTTGCGAGTGTAATTCTTGCTTTTACAGTATTTTCTTCCTTAATTTTTCGATCAAGCCCAAGATGATATTTTACATCCCCTGTCCAGCCATAGTTGATCCCGATTGAGCCTTCAGACGGCACCAATTCTTTGTTCGGTGCATGCTGGAACTCAGCAAAAATCATTTCATATGGTTTGCCTAGAACATGGGCTAGGACATTCAATCTCCCGCGGTGCGCCATTCCGATATTAATCGTCTTTGCTCCTTCTTTAACTGCCTCAGAGATTAGTTCATCAAGAAGCGGAACCATCGAATCAAGACCTTCAATCGAAAATCTCTTCTGTCCTGGGAACGTCCGGTGTAGAAATTTTTCGAATTCTTCAACTTGAATTAGTCTTTTTAAAATAGAAATGCGTTTTTCCTTTTTAAAAGCATGGAGGATTCCCCCTGTTTCTATTTTTTGGCGGAGCCATTTTTTTTCCTCGAGATTAGCTACGTGATGATATTCAAATGCAATAGAACCAGTGTACACTTTTTTTAAATAGTTAATCGCTTCCAAGCCATTTCGAATTTCTTCCGGTGCATCAGGACAGATCATGCTAGCTGGAATTGTTGATAAGTCTTGTTCACTTAATCCGTAGTTCTCAGGATCGACAACCTCGTTATTTTGTACATGGTCATTTAATGGATAAATATTTGCAGCCAAATGACCAAAGTAACGGATCCTATCGGCTAAACGAATGGCAGAAAGCACCTTTTCCATTTTTGTTAAAGAAGGCGGTGAACTTTTTGCCTCGGTATTGACTGTTTGCGGTTCCTCTTTTGGAATAATTGGCGGGCCCCATTTTTCGAAAAATGCTCTCATTTCCGGATCTACTAATTCCGGATCCTCTAAATATTTTTCATAAAGCTCAATAATATAGCCAAGGTTTGGTCCATGGAACCCCTGCCATATAGGGTCATGACCGATTGAAGGCTTTATCATGCAAAAATACCCCCACTTGTTTGTTAATCAAAATTAAATTTTTGACCGTTTTATTATCCTCTCTTCTTTTACCCTTTCCCCTTATGATATAACATTTAAAATCATAAAATAATATTATTTATTAGAGGATAAAACGTTTTCAATAAAATTCTAACACGAAAAAGCTTATTCTACAAAGATTTTAAACTGAACATAGTGGTAATTTTGATTTTTTAGAACTATTTATATATTTATATTAAAAAAATAATTAACATGCTTTCTTTATCGCGTTAATACAATGATGGACAGACTAAAAAATAAAAAGCCGGGATAACCCGGCTTACAATAAATCCATTAAATTTATATATAATTGTTGATTGGTTTTTGAAATCCGTTTTTCTTTTAACGAAGATTGAATTAGTTCTTTCGTTTCAAGCGGGAATTCTGCATGGCCGCAGCTCATACATTTTTGATAAGCAGCGCCTGTAACAAATACTTCAATTCCATCATCTGTCGTAAAAACGTAATTTTCATTACTATCAAAAAAAAGATGCTGGCAGTTTTTCACCTCGATCATGAAAATGATCCCTCCGGAAAATTTGGATATCTTGATTATAATACAAATTTTCCGAATATTCATATGACAATTTATAGAACTTTTTAAAACGGTAAAGCGGGGATTGGGGAAACTTGAAGGAGCAGAAAAAGAAAAAAGAGCGATTAGATAAGATTCGCTCTTTAGCAAATGTTTTTAGTTAACATAATAATATTATGATTACTTTCTAATATTTTTCTTTCAATAAAAGAATTTCTTCTTGTCCTCTATTCATTGTTATCAAAATTTTTCCGAATGGCATGTTTTGCAAGCAATTGGATTGTCATATCGTCCATTGGCGGGTTGTGAAGTCCTGCCCTAACATCACGGTAATATCTTTGAAGCGGGTTATCTAAAGATAAGCTGCGTGCGCCTACCACTCTCATAGATTTGTCAACAATCGAAATAGCCGCGTTTGTAACTGCCATTTTCACTGCTCCAAGCACGGGCTGCATTTTATTCCTTTCTTCCTTGTTGGCTGAATCCCATTCTTTTGCAACTGAATACAGAAAATGTCGAGACTTCATCAATTCCAGTTCCATTTCCCCGATTTTGAGCTGTACGTTTGGCAATTCAATAATTGATCCCTTAATGCTGTTCGGTGAATATTCCTTTGCAAAGTTAATGGCATATGTTTGGGCAGCCTGGGCGATTCCCAAATAGCAAGCCGGGATATGCAAAAGCCAACCATTAGCCTTTTTATTTCCCGGTTCGATATATTCAACGAAATATTCGAAAGGGATTTGAACATTTTCAAGAACTAAATCATGGCTTGCTGTTCCGCGCATTGCAATACTGTTCCAAGTTTCTTCAATCCGGATTCCCGTTGCCGTCCGCGGGATTAGAAAGTTTCCGACTTTTTCGCTTTCTTCAATTGTTGCACTAACAATGAAATAATCCAGGACAGGCGCCATTGTCGTAAATGTTTTACGACCGTTGATGATCCAGTTTTGTCCGGCTTTCCTTGCAGATGTTAGCGGCTTTCCGCCCCGTGTCGGACTTCCGGTTTGCGGCTCGGTAGCTGCACCATTTAGGAGCGCTCCTTTTTTAACATCTTCACAAACCGCTTTAAACAGTGACTGTTCCCACAATCTTTTCTCAGCCAGGTTTTTCATAATGCCCATATGCCAGCCTATTGAAAGGGCAGTCGATCCGTCACCCTCTGCTAATTTTTCCTGCAAGCGGACTAATTCATAAAGAGAAATTTCTTTTCCTCCATATTCTTTTGGGATCGTCAAAGAAGTATAGCCGGATTTTTTTAAATCAGATATATTGGCGAACGGGAAAATTCCTGTTTCATCAATTTCTGAAGCTCTATTCAAAAATCGTTGTGATAAATTGTGCATGATTTTTATGCGTTCTTCTAATGTTTCTGCTTCGTAAAAATTCATTGGTCTTTTCCTCCTAAATCATGCAGTACTTCATCTTATTCTGATACTATTTTAGTTTAATGGCAAGAAATCCGAATTATTCTCAATCCAGAAATGATATGCTCTGCATATTTTATCTAAAAGACAGCATATATCTTGAATTGTTTATAAATAATTTTCCACCTTAAGTATTTAAAATTTTATTTTTGAAAGTACATAAGAAAATTTTGAAATGACATACTACTATTTGTAGTAAACATTAATAAAAAAGAAAGAAGGTTATCATATGACAGTTGGAAATCAATTGAAGCAAACAATAGCAGGATTAAAAAGTGCGCAAGCAAGTTTTGAAACATTTGCCCTGGGTACAGATAACAAAAATGCAAAGCAATTGTATAAAAGTGCCGCCGAGCAAACACAATCCATTATTGACAGTATTGAACCGCGCCTTCAGGAAATTATCCAAGAAGAGCCCCAATATAATCAGTAAAAAAACGGTTGGCAATTTTGCCAACCCCTTTTCATTTATTTTTTCGCTTCTTTAAGAATCTAGAAGTAAAGATAGGAAGATGGATAATGACTATTGCTTCAAACGTTAATCAATTGCTTGCTACTATCAAAGGCATTGAAACCCAATTATCAAATTTTGCATTAAATTCTCAGGATGAAAATGCACAGCGAATTTTTCATGAATGCATGTTAGTTGTGCAAGAAGTAAAAAATGATCTAGAGATCCGAAAGAATGAAATTGAATTTGAAGAGCCTCAATACAAAAATTCATAATCCGGGAGGTAATAAACAGTGCCGGAGTGGCTGCATATTATTATACGTTCTATCTTATTTCTCATTATTTTATTTTTAATAACAAGAATTATCGGAAAAAAACAAATTTCAGAACTGTCGTTTTTTGAGTATGTCTCCGGGATCACAATCGGAAGCGTTGCCGGAGAAGTCATAATGGGTCTTGAAAATAGCATGTTCCATGGAATTATTGGTATCCTCAGTTTTGGTATAGCAACATTTGCAGTGGATATTTTCTCATTAAAAAGTAAAAAATTTCGTGATATTATTGATGGACAAAGTACAATTTTTATAAAAGACGGAAAAATTCTCGAAGATAATTTAAAGAAAGAAAAATATACAATGGACGATTTGGCGGCACTTCTCCGGCAAAAAAATGTGTTTAATGTCGCTGATGTTGAATTTGCCTTATTAGAACCGAAAGGCGATTTAAGCGTTTTATTGAAAAAAGAAAATCAGCCGCTTACACCGAAGGATTTAAATTTGCAGGTTGCCCAAGAAAAAGAACCACAAACAGTTATCATGGATGGTCAAATATTTGATGCCGCCCTGTCAGCCGCTGGAAAAACACGACAATGGCTGAACATTGAATTAGAGAAACTGGGAGTTCTTCCTGAGAACGTATTTATGGCTCAGGTTGATTCATACGGAGAATTAACAGTTGATATTTATGATGACAAAATAAATGTGGCATCTCCTCAAGCGCGTCCGCTTTTATTAGCTATGATTAAAAAAGCACAGGCAGATCTAGAGCTTTTCGCACTTGAAACCAATTCTGAAAAGGCAAAAGAAATGTACAGGAAAAATGCTGAAAAACTAAGAGACACGATGGAAAAACTAACCCCATATTTAAGTGGTCAATTAAATTAAAAAGCTCACAAGGAAAAGTGAGCTTTTTTCGTGCCGCAAAATGAATAATTTTTAAGTTCTAATTAGACTTGTTAACGATGGAATTCATTCTTTGACTGCTTTTATAGGGTTCTTCCTTTGCTATGCTAAGATATTCTCTCATTGATTGGAAGGTTTACAACAAAACAGATTGATTTTTTTATTGTTTCCAGAAAAACATTAACACGCGATTAATGATAACTAACAAAATGAATGTACGTGCCAAATTAGTATGTCCGCTTGCAATGATTGATACAGCTGCCATACCGAAAATGATGAACTCCAACACAAATCGTAATGGTTCAGGAAGCTCCATTGAGGAACCTGGAGCACCAAATGTAGCCCAAATTATGGCCGTGAAAAGAGGAATACCTGCTCCAAGCCCAATTTTTGTAATTGAGCCTGTCCCTGCTCGATACCCCCAATATGTCAATGCGGCCAGTGCACATAATTCAAGCACAAATCTAAGCGCAAGATTTAATGATTTTATAACGAACATTTAATCCCCGTTCCTACTATTTTTTTTTATTTCTAATCCTCTCCGTATTGCTTCATGACATGGATGCCTGCAAGGAAGGCTTCAATCAGAAGGTGCAAGCTTTTATCCAGACTTAGCGGAAGGCCAAAGCCCCCTCTTTGTTCCAAGGAAGCGAACCCATGCAGAATACTGCGCAGCCCCCTGACAGCATGAAGAGCTGCATCATCTTTCAAGCCATATACACTTAACACGCGTGTGGCGAGATCAACAATTTTTTGTCCGGCCTGCTGAACTTCTTGGTCAGCAGAATCAGGTGCAAGCAGGCTTGCTTCATATAACCCGGGATGTGTGCGTGCAAATTCGACATATGTGATCCCAAGTTGTTTGACCGCTTCATCTCCGGATCTTCCGATAGCGGCATATGACAATTTTTCAAAAAGACGTTCTAATGCGTAAATTGCCAGGTGTTTACGCAGACCAGGCAATCCATTAAAATGGTTATATAATGAAGGAGGGCGAATGTTCAGTTTTTTTGCCAGTGATGCAAGTGTTACCGCCTCTATTCCTTCTAGATCCGCTATTTCTGCTGCATTTCGCAAAATCGTCGGCATATCGAGTCCTGTTCTCGGTGACAAAGTACTTTCTCCTTTCGATACCTTTATGACCGCTTGATAATTCATTATTATCCGGTTTGATCCAAATTAAATTTCTATTTAAATTAATCGTTTTTCTGCTTCTGTTATTGCTCTTTTCATTGCTTCTTCCGGATGAACGATCATTCGGCCATGGCCTGTTGCCAATAGAGTTGGCTGTAATCGTAGCAGTTTTCGGGCACTTTCGAGAGCAACCATTTTATTCCATGTACCCATCGCCGGAAAAGGAAACAGCGGTTGAACCTTCCCGGCAACGGCAATTCCTCCTTTTGTTTGAAAGGCATCACCTGCAATTAGACTGTTATTTCTTGTATCCAGAAAAGCTATGGAACCTGGTGTATGCCCAGGGGAGTTGAACGCTAATAGTGATTTGATTTGATCTCCGTCTTCAAGGAGAACATCTGCATGAGTTGTCTTTAGATTTTTAGGAACTCCTCCGCGTATGGGAGTAGCCGGTTCTGCAGGATCTAAAGACTTATCACCTGCAAGTAAACGGGCATCTCTTTTAGAAATATATACCTTTGCATTTGGAAGAGCATTTTTAAGTCCATCAAGTGCACCAACATGGTCTTCATGAGCATGAGTCAGAAGAATTCGCGCAATTGGCTTGCCAATTAACGCAGCTGTTTTCAAAATACCTTTTAAACTGAAAGGCAAAGCTGCGTCAATAAGTGTTAAATCTTCTTCCTCCTCAACCAAATAACAATTTACTGGAAATAAGCCAGGTAAAAATGTCAATTGATAAACAGTCTTTTCCTTTGTTACTTTCACCGTTACTCCCCGCCCCTTAAAACTAATAGTATTAGTTTTATAATAACTAATGTTATTAGTTTATGCAACATATATTTATAATTTTCACAATAATAATAAATTGATAAAAAATGAGTTGAAAATGAGTTAAATGGTCTGTTCGAAATATGGAACTACTCGTACTTATTTGATATGATTAAATATATCTCAAATAAAGTGAGTGAGGATGGATGATTGGTGATCGTGTAAAAAAACTCCGCCTAGAAAAGCAAATGTCCCTCTCAGAATTGGCAGAGCAGGCCGGTGTAGCAAAATCATATTTAAGCGCCTTAGAAAGAAATTTACAAAGAAACCCATCCATACAGTTTCTTGAAAAAATTGCAGGAGTATTAAACGTTCCTATTGATCATTTGATTCTCGAACAACCTAACAAAGAGGATTTGGATTCAGAATGGATGAAAATTGTCAAAGAAGCGATGGAATCTGGAGTTTCTAAAGAACAATTTCGCGAATTCCTTGAATTTTATAAATGGAAAATGAATCAAAATAAAGAATAATGTGATGAGCCTGTTTTTTTAAACAGGTTTTTTGTTTTTAGCCGAAGTTCAAAAAAAAAGCATTTCTCAAAAAGTATAACTTTTCAGAAACACTTTCGCTTCAAACTTTTTTCTATTTGTCTTGACTTTTAGTGATTCTCTAATACTAATTTCTTTAAACCCTCTCTTTTTAAAAACTCTCTAATTTTTTCTTTTTCAATTCCTAATTTTTTTGCTTCTAAAATTAGTTGAATCCACTCGTAGTCTAGCGCCTTGATGTTTACTTTTGTTTTAAACATATACTTCCCCCTAGATACAAAAAGTATTCCAGGCAGCCCAGCCATCATAGTAATTTTTATTCATTACCTTAGACCTGTGACTTTGCGTCCCTATTTTTCAATAGGTTTGCCTTTTTCTATATTGACTAGAAACTTTCACTCATATTTTTATTTTATCTGGTTTTTTATATATTTTTTGTATTTTTTTGTCATTTATAAAACCTTTGTGAATAATTATTTTGAACATTTTTCGTCATAAGTCAACACAGTTTCGTTTCCTTATCTTATGATTAATAAGTATCATAGGTTAAAAGTATTGTGTTTATTAAAGTTTCATGTTTAGTTTTGTTTGCAATTGTCGAATAATTTTTATACAAGCTTTAATATGTAACTTAAGTCATTGAAATTCATTTGTATGATTTTATTTTTTATGAAACGGAATATTTTTCATATGGATTCTTACAACCTTCTTGTTTTGAATATTAGTTAAAAACATTATTATAGGCTTTGTTTCTAAATTATTTTCTCCGTTCCATTACCTTACATTATTAGATTCAACAAAAGGTGGGTAACAGTCCCCACCTTCCAATAATTAAATAAAATTATTTATATTGACCAGCGCCTTGTTTACCTTCGAATGTCCATTTAAGTTCTAAAGAGTCGCCTTGGAATATGTTTTGATCTTGACCGTTATCAACGAACTCAAATTGTACATAAAGTGTATCACTTGTGCCTGCAGCAAGTTTTCCTCCTTTTTCATCTAACCATTTATTAAAGACTTCATTTTCAATTGCGTCTGGAGTCATAGACTTAAGTTGATCTAGTGTAGTTTGGTAGATTACATTATCAGTCTTGTCAGCATTATACAAAAAGTTAACTTTAATATGTTTACCGAAATCCTCATTACCATTATTATTTTGTGCATCTTTTACTGTATAATCTGTTCTTAAAAGAACCTTAGCGATGTCTAGTGAACCATCATTTATTAGTTTAAACTCGCGTAACATTTTGTCTCCTGGTTTAATGTTGTCAACATTAATAATTGTTGTTGGACGAGCATTTAGATCTAATGTTCCGGATGCAAATGTACCGCTAGTTTCTGCGAAATCATTAAAGTAAGCAAACGTTCCCCCGCCTACTAGAGATAAACCTAGTGCTGCTGATGCAATTCCCAAACCTAATTTCTTTTTAATACTCATATTTCATTTCCTCCTCCTTACCCTTTTTGGGTATGTAAAATTTTTCTATGTTGATCCTTGTTATTACAAGGAGTACAACCAAATTAAGCAGTTTTTTCAGTTGGATCGGTATCCTTTGATTTTGTATCAATTGCTCTAATAGCTTGATAGATACTGACTCCTGCATATCCCAATAGAAGTATTCCAGGCACAATTAACAAAATGGCACTGCCTTCTTTTGACTTTGAAAAATCTATAAAGTAACCAACATATGGAATAGTAAATCCTGAATATTTAGCAACGACGTTATCAGATAATACTGGATCTAAATCTTTTCTCTTGTTGTTATCCCCTTTAGTTTCATACAAAACATGTTCCCCACTTTTATTTACACTTGAAATTCGGTGAGTAATTAATTTATCTGGACCAACTTTAAAGGTGATAATATCCCCTTTTTTCAGTTGTGTTTTTTCTTTCATGTCCAGTGGTTTTACAATGATTATGGAACCTGTTTTAAATGTTGGCTCCATGGAACCTGAGAGAACAGTCTTAAGCTGATACCCAAATGCTTGTGGTTCTCCCCCGGAAGCTTTTGAAGATACAACCAAGAAGGCCATTAGGATTAAATTTATAAATAGTAAAAAAGTAATTATGCTACTAATCATTTTCATGGTTTTTTTCAAGAATAGTTTCAAGACTACTTCACCTACCTATTCATTTTTTCCGGCTGATATATCAGATGAGTTTTGTTCGTTACTTTGATTTTGCTGGTTATTTTCTTGTGACGAAGAAGTATCTACATTTTGTTCTTCTGCTGTTTTCTCGTCAGGTTTCTTTTCTTGATCCTTATGATCTGTTCCCTCAAATTGATCAGTGTTAGTTTTTTCTGAATTTGAATCTTGCTGCGCTTGATCATTTTCTTTCGTCTTTTCTTTATCTTCTGATTCTGTATTTCCTGATTTATCTTCAGGTGAAGTTGAATTTTCTTGCTTTGGTTTGTCGTCTTGTTCTACTTTTTCAGTTTGCTTTTGTTGATTACAACTTTCATCTTCTTTACAATCTGGTAAAGGTATTTGTTCTTCTTGATTTGGTTTTTTTTCTGGGCAACCGTTTTCTTCAGCATTATTCACTTCTTTTGAAGATTCGCTATTTTCACTAACAGTGGAAGAAGCTTTTACTTTTTCATTGCTAACTTGTGAACAATTTGATTTCTCTTCCCATACTCCAGCAGTAATCATTTCTTCTACTATTTCAGAATCCGAAAAAGCAGCATTGGTTGAACCTGTCAGATAAATACCTATTCCGATAGCCAAATACCACAACGCAACCAGCTTAGCTAAATTCCACAGCGTTTTATTCTTCTTCCGAAACTTCCTCAATCTTGTGTACCTAATAAGCCCCCCCTCCTTTACGAGTATGTGTTCTTTAATACATCTATTTTTGTTCTTTTTATCGAACTGGTAATTTGAGTATATTTCAATCATAATATTTTGAAAAATTTCAAAAATGGGCATTTTTTCGTTTTATAGAACATTTTTCGTTCGTTTTCTAGGAATATCTCTTGTTTTCTTAAAATTTTGTATTTTTTATCGAATATTTTGTTCGTTATAATGAAATTTTGTTAACTCTATTATCCTGTGGTTCTCATAAGGTGCTTTAAAACATGAAGAATTGAAAGACGACTTTTCCTATTTTAGATTTGGTGGAGTTCAAGTAAATGATGGAGGGAATCAAAGGACATTAAAAAATCAGTCCCTTATCCAAAGGGACTGATTTTTGTCTTTCTAACCATTTTTATAAAGTTACCTTTTTACTATTTTGCTTCTATTAAGGTAGTTTCAAAAGAATTCTGAGATTTAGGATTTTTCAGGGTATCTGCTCAAGAAAAATAATTTAAAGCCAATTTTCGCAAAATTCCCAATAATCATTATAATGGTTGTATATTTTTTATGTTTTTTGATGAAGGTTCCTAATATAATCCATTTATCTTACATTCATCATACCCATGATAGGCTTTCGTTTTTCGATGGCATTTTTTAGTTTTTGCTGCATATATCCTAATCCTTTGCAATTCCAAAGCGGGTACTCGTATTGGCGGTTATTTCCAAATGCGTTTTCCACAACCGGCTGAAATTTCTTACCTCCGAGTACGACAATATGATGATAAGATTCAAGTTTTTTCTTTACGATTTGTTCTTTTAAAACTTCTGTACTGACCATGTCCGCTTTTTTCATACTAAAGGACAAATCATAGTTTTCGGGAACAATGTCTTCAGGCAATAGCAATCCGTGTTTTGCTGAAAGAATTACCCATTTTTGAAAAAACAATCTCGAGTATTGCTGGCACAGGTTATGAAAAGCTCCAATATAAGCTTGATCCGCCCTTGTAGGTCCTGCTTCGGGCTCTTTTTCCCAAATCTTCCGTTTTCCGCAAGGTATGATACATAATGAGTTCATGGGCTATCACTTTTAAATATTTGATGTTGCAGCAAACCCCGATCAAATGAAGCAATGTGTTCCATAATACTATTTGGCATACAAGTGTCTCCCTTCTACTAGCGAACTTTCACTTTCAAGCTGCAGCAGGTGTTTCTTCATCTCCAATCCGCCCCGATAACCTGTCAGTGTTCCATTTTTACCGATAACCCGGTGACAAGGCACCATAATCAATACTGGATTAGCACCAATAGCTGCTCCAACGGCGCGGACCGAAGCCGGTTTTTGAATGTGAGCCGCGATTTCCGAGTAAGATTTCGTTTGTCCGTACGGAATTTCGAGCAATGCCTTCCATACTGACATTTGAAACTGAGTACCGTATAAATCTAGAGGCTGTTCAAAGGTTTTGCGCTGCCCCTGAAAAAACTCTGTTAATTCGGATGAATAAGGCTGCAATTTCTCATCATTCTGTACTAACTCACGATTCGGCAAGTGCTTCTTAACCCAATTGGACAACTCTTCAAATGGCTTATTCTGAGAACCCACGTAACAAAGCCCATTTGATGTCGCAGCTATATACATTTGCCATTGTTCATATACAAACAAAGTCCAATAAACTGTATGCTTATTTTTTGACACAACTACTTTGCACCTCCATCATTCTTTTTTTCTTTAATCGTCGATAATCTGCAGGCGTTGGCCGGTCGGTTTGCATCGTTTGCAAGGGCGAAAATTTTCCGAAAGAGCCTGCTGTACATTTTGAAAGATACGTATATTTTCTATTTTTGGAGGCCGTGATTTACAAGAAGGACGGCAAAAAATACGAGTAGTCTTTACACCATAATAAAATTTATCATCGTAGGAGGAATCGTTTTGGACGATCGCTTGCCACATTTCTACTGTAATACTTTCCCCACCTATACCTAGTTCATCAGCTTTCTTAGGTATGAGTTGAATTTTATCATGTTGTTGTATCTTATGCTTCATTGGATCACCTCCACACCCAGTATACATCGGATGTTGGCCGAATGTATGTTGCCAGATATATAAAAGCAAGATTTCAAAATTGCACTGAATTCTTTTTTGTTATGAATGGGAGGATTTACACGAAAAAAAAAAACTTTTAATGGTCGCGGGGGACGACTATAAAGAAGTGGAAAAGATGCTAGTAAATATCCGGGGAATCGGTTATGGACAACAAACTATGTTATGGTGCGCTGTCTAAGATTTCTTTCTGCAATCCTATTGATGATGTGGGGCCGCAAAAAAGTAAAAAAATTTCCCTCCTGAATTTCTCCAATTTTTTGAAGGAAATTGTTATTTCCACCAATCATCCACAGGATTCTATCAAAAAAATGATGATTTATCTTGGGAAATGTGACAATGACCGACAATTCAAAACAGCATTTCCGACAAACTAAGTATTTGTCCTACTTCTTTTTACAAAATACGATACTATCAAAGTTTAAGTTTGTCTGATTCTGCGCTTTCCCAAGAAATAAATCTCAGATTATTTAAATTTTTCAGGGTTTTAAACTTCCACTTATCGTATGAAGCCGCAGTTTGAAACAAATGTATGCAAGAAAGTAAGAACCCATGGATAAATACTTATAGATTGGCTGAACTTTTGCTTCGTACTGAAATTTTCCTTGGACAATTTCTTTATTTCTACAGTATTATTTTCATCAATATCCCCCCCTCTCATATTTATTATTCGTTTTTTATACACCATTTTCCTTTTTGATTCTATATATAAAGAAACAATTAAAATTCACCAAAACAACTTAAGCATCACTAAGTATCGGCTTGTATTTTGGTATAGTTTGACAAAAGAACCAAAATCCTCTAACATAACTTTTCAAATAAACATTTTTAGGAGGAAAAGATGAACTGGTATGAAAAATTGAGTCAATATTTTCCGATTGAAGAGATGAAATCAAAGGAGCACATTGAAGCACTCTTAAAAGAAAGAGGAGATATTTACAATAAAGATGAAGGTCCCAATCACGTGATGATGTACGTCGAGTTTGATGATTTTATATTTATTGATTATTTATTTGTGTCCAAAAATTCAAGAGGGCAAGGACTTGGACATCAATTGATTGAAAAACTCAAGAAAAGAGGAAAACCGATTATTTTAGAAGTCGAGCCGGTTGATTATGAAGACAGTGATACGGAAAAAAGACTTCGTTTTTATAAACGAGAAGGGTTTGAGCATGCTCAATCGATCGGTTATCAACGTCGTTCATTAGCGACGAAAGAAGTCAATCAAATGGAAATCTTGTATTGGTCGCCAACGGAAGAAAGTGAAGAGAACATATTCGAGAAAATGAAAAAAACATATAAAATGATTCATACGTATAAAGATAACAAATGGTATGGTGAGTCGTATTTGCCCGCAGATAAAGCTTTAACTTTCGATGAAAATCGTAATGAACGTGACATATTAGCAGACATTTAATGGTGAAAGATGACCATTAAGCTAAGCAAATTCATACTCCAAACCAGGAAAGTTAAGCCATTCATTCTATACTTCTATAGAAAGGATGGTTTTTTGTATGTACAAAATCTTTTATTAAAGAAAACATTCATGAGTTTTTATTCCCAACCCTAATATGGAAATAGGTCTAATTCAAAAAGAAAAACACGAACATACTTACGTATATGGAACAATATATGTTATGATGAATTTTGTATAAAACCAGTTATTTATCATTTCCCGACAGAAGACCCCCACTTCAAGGAATGGGAAGGGCGAAGCCCAATGAGTAAGTGGGTGATGAATGTCGGTTGGCGATAGCCAAAACCTTCCTCAATATGCTATAATGGGAACAAATGTTCTCGATTAAAGTGAGGAGAACGTCATGATCGTTCACAAAGCCTATAAATTTCGTATCTATCCAAACAAAAAACAAATGGAACTCATTAACAAAACGATTGGCTGTTCAAGGTTCGTTTTTAACTTCTTTCTAGCTAAGCACAAAGCAAAGGACGATTATTGGCATATTTGCGAAGAAATGGTTCAAAATGGTCAGCTTCCAAAGAATAATTGGAAGGGTGAATACTTCAACAAGAAAGAAACTATAAAATCACTTCCCGAATTAAAAAAACAGTATAAATTTTTGAAGGAAGTAGATAGTATTGCGTTGCAAAAATCAGTTGAAAATCTTGCTGACTCTTATGTTCGATACTACAACAAACAAAACAAACAACCTCGATTTAAGTCTAAAAAGAATCCAGTTCAATCCTACACAACAAAGTATACAAACGGGAATATAGCTGTAATAGGCAACTACATGAAATTGCCTAAACTTGGTCTTGTTCGTTTTGACGGATTTTGAGTAGACGAACCGTTGGCGGTGCAAATTGGCACAAGGCTAAAAAGAAAGTTGCCCGTATATATGAAAAAATAGCCAATGCAAGAAGGGACTTTTTAGACAAGGTTTCAACCGATATTGTCAAAAACCACGACGACATTATCGGAATGGAAGATTTGTCTATAGCTAATATGCTAAAGAATCGTTCTCTTGCCAAATCAATTAGTGAAGTATCATGGTCGCAATTCAAAAGCAAGATTGAATATAAAGCAAAATGGTATGGAAAACAAGTAGTAACTGTTGCAAAAAACTTTCCTTCCAGTCAGCTTTGTTCTTTTTGCGGCTATCAAAACAAAGACGTTAAAAATCTGGGATTGCGTGAATGGGACTGCCCTTCTTGCAGAACCCATCATAATCGAGATATTAACGCAAGTATCAATCTTAAAAATGAAGCCATAAGATAAGACTTCTAACCGCAGGGACTGCGGGGCTAGCCTACTAAGATAACCGAAGGTTACTTCGATGTTCGTAGGAATCTCCCGCTTCAAACAACCCGTCAGGGTGTTAAGCGGTGAGTAATTCAAAGTAATTTCTGAGGAATGAGAAAAAATGAAAAAAATACTTTTTTCTTTTAGCATAATTGGACTACTATTTATTTTTTCGGCTTGTTCAAATCTAACAAATGAAACAAATAAGATCGACAGTGAAAAGACAACCTCCAGTCATATTATTAACGATGACAAATCACATGAATTTAAGAGAATTAAGGTTAGATTTAATGAGCTTTATGACGGCGATACAATAGGTGTAATTTATAATGGAAGACCTGAAAAAGTCAGATTTTTACTGGTGGATACTCCCGAAACATCTCATCCCCGACTTGGTGAACAACCTTATGGAAAAGAAGCGAAAATGTTTACGCGAGATTTAATTAGAAAAGCCAAAACAATCGAGCTCGAGTTTGATATCGGACCGAATCGGGATAAATATGGCCGATTGTTGGCATATGTGTATGTCGATGGAAAAATGATCCAAGAGGAATTGTTAAAAAATGGTTTAGCCAGAGTGGCATATGTATACCCTCCTAACACACGATATATAGATCAGTTCCGTGCTATACAAGAAAAAGCTCAAAAGAAAGGCATTGGAATTTGGAAGATTGAAAACTACTCGCAAGAAGACGGATTTCATCCTGAAATGATTGGTAAGGCTAAAGAAAATAGTGACAAAAAAGGCATGGCAGTACATAATAACACACCAAAATCACAACGAGGATGCAAAATAAAAGGAAACATTAGTTCAAATGGCGAAAAAATCTATCATACCCCTGATTCGCCATGGTATGAGAAAACGAAGCCGGAAGTTTGGTTTTGTACGGAAAAAGAAGCCGTTTTAGCAGGTTTTCGCTCACCTAAAAAATAGATTATAATGATATTGAGTTAACAAAAAAGATGAAAGCGAGTGCTTAGAAATGGAAGTGTCAAAAAGCAGTTCAAAAGGGCAAGAGAACGAAGTACGTGAGCTCTATCAGAAGGTGATAGATGGCTGGAACAAGCGCAGTGCTGATGCTATGGCTGAACCATTCGCTGAGGATGGTGAATTAATCGGATTCGATGGAAGCCAAGTGATAGGGAAAGAAGAAATCATTTCACATCTTCAACCGATTTTTGCTGATCACCCAACTGCCCCATTCGTGACAAAAGTCAAAAACGTACATCTTTTGAGTCCAGAAGTTGCCGTCCTACGTGCGATCGCAGGCATGGTGCCACCCGGAAAGTCAGACATTGATCCCAAGGTCAACACGCACCACACACTCATTGCTGTGAAGCGCGATGGCAAGTGGCAAGCCGTGCTCTTTCAGAATACACCGGCTCAGTTTCATGGGAGACCGGAGTTAGTCCAGCAAATGACTGAGGAACTTCGGGAGCTGCTTTAATTATATCGTCTAGTTGTTTTAAAACAAGTAAGGCGGGTGAATTTTCCTCACTCGCCTTTCATTAACCTTTATTTAATATTTGATGGAATCTGTATTTTCTTCTTATGGCAGTTAACCCCACCGTTATCTTTCTTCTTTCGCTGCCCGTTTGATCATTGTTTACTCTTTTCTTCTTATGAGTTTTCAGACAAAGTATAACGAGCGTTTTAATAGGTTTTAAGAAAAGATGAAAGAGCTTGGAGTTTTATTTTAAAATTTTTAATTATTCTATAGAATTTTAAATCCAATTTAATTTACCGGGATGAAGCTCTGTATCATTTTTTCCAAGTGTTTTACGGTAGGAGTTAAATTGGCTAGAAAATACGATTCTCTTAATCTTCGGGATGGATCGCTTTTTTGTATATATCCAGCACCGCCATGATGCAGCATACCAGCTTGAACAGCTTTTAAAGTTAAATGAACTACATCTAATCGAACTTGCAATAAATCTTTCCAATGTTTAGTTAGGTCAGAAGATTCAGATAACTGATACACTTTTTCACGAAGCGGTTTTAATTCATTCAATAACTCATCTGGTTGAATGGATAAAAATTGATTGCATCCGCCTTGTTTGTTGCATATTTTTTCAATTGACTGAATGGAAGCTTCTGTTACACCAAGTCCTAAAGGAATCTGATAGAGAACAAAAACAGGGCGGATTTTTGCGACAAATTCGTCTGCTTGCTGTGCAATAATCCAGTCATCTGGGATAAACACATCATGAAATGAGCATGCATAAGTAGCGCTTCCATTCACTCCTAAATACTCGAGTTTTTCTTTTAACTTTAATCCTTTTGCATGACATGGAACAAATGCCATGATCCGCTCTTCCTCATTAACCGATGCAATGATTCCGAACCAATGATCTTGACCTAAATTGGACACGGACGGCAATTGGCCGGAAACATTATATCCTCCGGCAGAACGTTTTGCTTTTAAATGAAGGGATTCAATACCGGCATAGTATTTCATTGGGTTGGACAAACCTGTTCCTCCGAGCAATTGACCGTTTTCAAGCAATGGTAAAATTTCATTTTTCAAAAAAAGATTGTCGCTTTTCCGTATATATGTTAATGAAGCTAAATGACACCATAAGTTAAACGCTGTTGTCATACATACTTTCGCGATCTCCTCGACTAAACGCACTTCCCGGAAAAGAATTTCACTTTCAGGCAAACCTTGTGACCGCAAGAGACCGAATTTTCCAAGGGCTGTTAAGAAATCACGAGGATAATAGGCTTCACAATCAATTTTTCTTACAAAAGATTTCAGTTGATTTACGATTAAATCTTCCAAAACCTTTATCTCTTTCAATTCCTTTATTGCCATTTCCAATCCTCCTCTCTACCGCTTTTTTGTACATTCTTCAAAAATCTTTCACGAGTTTTTACTTCCAATCCTTACATGAAAATAAGTTCCATTTAAAAAATAGCCAACATAATTTTAGAAAATTCTCATGTTGATAGAAAGCTCCGGCTATATGGTTCCGGAGCTTTCAGAAACTCTCATAATAACCTTCAGACTCTAATCGGCGAATATACTTTATGATTCTGCTTTTACAAATTTATTTTTGCGGCAAAATTTCAGTAATTGTATCGATTGGAGCTTTAACTGCTTCACGGGCTTTTTTGACTGTTTTTTCATCTGGGGCATCGTAGAAGCATAGGCATTTTGTCATATCTTCACATACATACGTTCTCGCGAATGAAACCTCCGGTACTTCAGCATAGTGTACAGAATTCGTTTTCTTTCTTTCCAAATATTGATCCATTGTTAAATTTTCAGGAAGATTCCATTCGACAAGGTAATTCACGGCATCATTTTGTTTCTTTACTTCTTCTAAATCTTGCCCAACAAGCCGTACAGGTTTAATAAGAGTGATCGGAACACCTAACTCTCTTAAGCTATCATTCACAGTATTTCTCTCTTCACTTTCGAAAATGAAAAAAGCTCTTGAAAAGTCTTTTGAAACTTGAATTTCGATAATACTTGCATTTTTCTTGCTGATAACTTCTTGAATATCTGAAACTTTTTTTTCAAAACTCTCCTTATCTTTTACTGCACCGTTTAAAATGGATTCCACTAAATAAAGCGCCATATTAATTTCCTCCTTATAATTAATTTTGACCTTCCAATTAATCGATCTTCATTTGCCCTGAGAGTGTTAAGGACTTTATTACTATTCCGATCGATTTAATGGAATTTGGTTATTGTTAGTAATTTTATTATACTAAGTTCAAAAAAACAACCTTTAAATTTTAAGAATATGTTATTATTTTAGAAATAAGGTTTTCTGGAGGTTTTATTTATGAAAGAAACATATCATTTGCCATGTAATATTGCCCAAGCACTGAACATTATTGGTGATCGTTGGACGTTGTTAATTGTTCATGAGATATTGCTGGGGCATACGACTTTTAACGAAATTAAAAAGTCTTTGGACGGTATCTCCTCCAATCTTTTATCAGACCGTTTAAAATATTTGGAGGAAACCGGACTTATCACTTCCACCCTTTACTCTGTTCACCCGCCAAGATACAGATATACATTGACAGAAAGCGGCAAGAGTCTGGAGAGTGTTTTTAACGCTTTGATTCTCTGGGGAAGAAACCATTTGAAAAAATGCTACAAGAAAATCGTGCACCAATCGTGCCAGCATGAAATAGAAATCGCCTATTATTGCCCTCATTGCGAAAAAAATGTGGACGATCTGGCTGTTGTCAATCTCGAATCAAATGATCGTGAGCCTTTATCATCTTAAGAAAGGCTCAAAGAGGGTCATCGAAGCTTGCCAATAAGTGCCTGGCACCCGTTTACAGTTATAAAATATTGTAGAAACATCAACTATGATATCAATATTTTGTAGCTGAGGTGCCTGGCTTATTGGTTTTGGTCAATCTCTTTGGTGCTTCGGCTCTAATCATTAATTCGATTTTGTACCGGCTCCTCCCCATTGCTTTTGGATCCATTTTTCAAATAATCCGATTGCCTTATCCAGAATCAATCCTGAAACCCCGATAAAGATAATGCCGGCTAAAACAAGATCCAGTCTTAAAGAATTTCTGGCATCAACAATAAGATAACCGAGCCCCGACTGTGCACCAACCATTTCACCGGCAACAAGGAAAATCCAAGCTGTGCCTACTGCAATATGAAGACCATTGGCAATAATCGGAAATGAAGCAGGAAAAATGATTTTTTTCATTAATTGAGACTTTTTAATTTCAAAATTTTGTGCAACTTTTAGATACATCTTATCTACTTTTCTTACCGCTGAAACAGTTGAAAGCAATACTGGAAAAAACGCAGCGATAAAGATGATGACGATTGCCGGGATATTGCCGATTCCAAACCATAGAACAATAAAGGGAGACCACGCAATCGGCGAAACCGGCCTCAATACTTGCACAATCGGATCAAGGAGATCCCACAATTTCGTTAACCGCCCTAACATTAACCCTAATATAACTGCTGTAACGACAGCTAAAAGATATCCGATCAAAAATCTCATAAAACTAACTTGAAAATGTGTAAAAATCGTACCATCTTTAATGAGTGTTACAATTCCCTTCCACACTGTTAAAGGAGAAGGAAAGAGAGCCTCATCATATTTTCCAAAAATAATTAACGCTTGCCATACTGCAATTAATAAAACAAATCCTATCAAAATATTGGAAGCTTTCTTCAATTTGTTCATTTGATCACATCGCTTTATCAATTAATGAATTATCAACAAAATCTTCATAAGTTGGAGGATTTTTTGATAGTCCCATTTCGATCATGTACTTTCTCAATTGCTCATATGAGCTTTTGTTTAATCTTAAATCATCATATGAAATCCATTGGAATGATAAATCCATCACCTTTTTATCCACTTTCATATATTTTGAAGAAATTTTATGAGTTTGTTCATCTTTCAATTCTGCCAATTTTCCACTTTTTACATATTCATTCACTAACTCTTGAGCAGCTTGATTCTCATTTCGAATAAATTCATTTCTTAAAACGAGTGCACAGCACACGGAATTTACCCATAGATCTTTAGATTGAAATAGAACCTTTCCTTTATTCATAGCAACGGACAAGGCGCCAAATGGCTCTGCGACCACATATCCGGAAATTCTGCCTTCTGCAAGAGCTGCCGGCATTTCTGCAGGAGGAAGTTCAATTACATTCACATCATTGTATTTAAGCCCTGCTTTTTTAAGCGTTTGATAGAGTAATATATTATGAGTAGAGAATTTGTGAGGGATGGCAAAATTTTTCCCTTTTAAGTCTTTTACACTTTTAATATCCTTGGAAACGACGATAACATTTCCATCTCTATGCCCTAGTGCGACCGCTTTTAAATCGATCCCTTGTTCTTTTGCTTTCATCGCTAGTTCTACAAGAACAGAAGCTCCATCGATCCGCCCCGTATTTAGTGCGTCCATTAATTCTGGCCAAGAGCCAAATTTCACAAGTTCAAGCTTGATATTCTTAAAGTCTTTCTTGCCGATCTCATCTTCTATGTACAGTGGCACTGCATGAGTGATTGGCAAGTACCCTATTTTAATTGTACGTTTTCCGCCGCCGCTGCTTCCTGAAGATACTTGACTTGACCCGCAGGCTGAAAGGAATATAAGGTTCATAATAAGCAATAATAAAACAAAAGATCTCCTTAATTTTTTCTTCATTACAATACCCCCCAAAGTTTATATAATAAAAAAATCTTTCAAACGATTTGCAAAAAATTATACAAAAAATATTCAAAAATTTCTTACAATAATTTTCGGTTTTGAATGTGTACTATATTTTTCCTCCGGAAATATCAAATACTGTATTCAATTGGCTGTTGTGGACGATTAAAATGAAACTCTTCAAAAATGATTTTTCGGAAATGTTGAAATTCTTGATGACTTCGATCTCTCGGTCTTGATGTATTGATTCTTAATTCTCTGCGAATTCGTCCCGGATTCGCGCTCATGATCAGAATCCGATCCGATAAATAAATGGCTTCATCAATATCATGCGTTACAAGAATAATCGTTGTTTTTTCTTTTTCCTGAAGACGTAATAGTTCATCTTGCAAATAAAATCGGTTAAACGTATCCAAAGCTGCAAATGGTTCATCCATTAAAATCAGTTCTGGTTGAATGACAAGTGCTCTAGCAAGTGCGACCCGCTGCTGCATTCCTCCAGACAATTCATGGGGAAAAAGATTCGCTTTGTCATGCAGTCCCACTAATCTTAAATAGTGCAAAGCCCTCTCTCTTCGTTCACGAGCGTTTATTTTTCCATCTTCTAATCCTAGCTCCACATTTTTTAAAACAGACCTCCAAGGCAATAGTCCATAATTTTGAAATAACATGACACATCTCCGGCTTGGCCGGTCCACTATATGCCCATCCAAAATAACTTTGCCGTTATCTGCTTTTTCAAAACCTGCGATCACATTTAAAAGAGTGCTTTTTCCACATCCGCTTTCACCAAGTATTGAAATAATCTCCCCTTTTTTTAATTCAAACGAGACATGCTGTAATACTTGTTCTGATTGACCTCGGTTCGAAAAACTTTTACTTACACGATCGACTTTTATTATGACTGATTGATCCAATTTTCACCGAACCTTCCTTTCTCCCCTATCTAACAAATTTCCTTAATTCCTATCAAATTAGTGCGATTAAATGGTTGTTAGTAAGTTTAATATACTTTGTTCAATAATTCAACCTTGTAAAAATAAAAAGTTATGAAAATTATGCAAAAAAAGAATTGACAGAATACAATTTAGTGGTGTAATGTGTAAATAAAATTTAATAATGGTATTTCTTATCAAGAGAGGTCGAGGGAATGGCCCAATGAAGCCTCAGCAACCTTCAATGTCTTTTAGACATTGAAAAGGTGCTAATTCCAGCAAGTTCATTTGAACTTGAAAGATAAGAAGACGATTGTGTTCCCTGCTTACAAAAGTCTTCTTATTTTTAGAAGACTTTTTTTATTTTTCCTACATAAAAGGAGTGATGGTCATGTATAAAGTTGACACGAAACTTGCACAAATCGGCAATCGAAGTGAAAAAGCAACAGGAACGGTAAACCCGCCAGTTTATTTTTCTACAGCTTATCGGCACGAAGGTATTGGACAATCAACCGGATATGACTATATCCGCACAGGAAATCCGACAAGACATATTCTTGAAAATGCAATTGCCGATTTAGAAAAAGGTGATCAAGGCTTTGCCTGCAGTTCAGGAATGGCAGCCATTCTTACCATTCTGTCTTTATTTCAATCCGGTGATGAATGGATTGTGAGCAAAGATTTGTATGGAGGAACTTACCGTTTATTGGAGCAGGGCTTTAAGAAATGGGGATTGAATTGTAAATATGTTAATACGTGTTGTCCGGAAGAGCTTGAGAGTCATATTACTCCTCAAACAAAAGCGATCTTCCTGGAAACTCCGACAAATCCCCTCATGGAACAAACCGATATTTCAGCAGTTTCAGAGATTACAAAAAAGCACAATTTATTGCTTATTGTTGACAATACGTTCTTCACACCATTGCTGCAGCAGCCATTAGTCCTAGGCGCGGATATCGTGATTCACAGTGCAACAAAATACCTCGGTGGCCATAATGACGTGCTTGCCGGGCTCATTGTTGCTAAAGGAAAAAAACTGTGTGAGTCTCTTGCACTTTATCATAATGCTGCAGGGGCTGTCCTTAGCCCATTTGATTCATGGCTGTTAATTCGCGGAATGAAAACCTTATCTCTTCGGATGAAAAAGCATGAAGAAAATGCAAAAGCAATCGTATCCTATCTTTCCGAGCATGAGTCAGTCACTGACGTCCTTTACCCAGGAAAAGGAGGAATGGTGTCATTCCGAATGAAAGATGAATCATGGGTTAATCCGTTTTTGCAAAGTCTCTCCCTTATCACGTTTGCCGAAAGCTTGGGTGGAGTTGAAAGCTTTATTACTTACCCTGCCACACAAACTCATGCAGATATTCCGGAAAAAATCCGGTTGGAAAATGGAGTGTGTAATCGGCTATTAAGATTTTCGGTAGGAATTGAAGATGTTCATGATTTAATCGAAGACTTGGAGCAGGCATTTGTCCATGCCCGGAAGGTGGTTGCAGTATGAATGAACAAGAAACATATTCATTTGAAACTTTGCTTCTTCACAACAGACAAAAAGTCGATCGAGTTACCGGTGCGGTAAGTGTGCCTATTCAGCATGCATCTACCTTTCATCAATTTCAAATTGACCAATTCGGGAAATATGACTACAGCCGCAGTTTAAATCCAACTCGTGAGGCACTTGAGGAAGTCATTGCGGATTTAGAAGAAGGAACGAGAGGATTTGCTTTTTCATCGGGAATGGCCGCAATATCCACCGCTTTTCTTCTACTATCTCAAGGAGAACATGTCATCCTTTCGGAAGATGTGTACGGAGGGACTTACAGGGTCGTAACACAAATCCTTTCCCGATATGGAATCGAGTACACCTTTGTCGATATGACCGATCTTTCTGCAGTGCGAAACGCAATACAGCCAAACACAAAAGTTTTTTATGTTGAAACACCGTCAAATCCTTTGCTAAAAGTGACAGATATTAAAGCAATCAGTCAAATGGCGAAGGAAATCGATGCTTTAACATTTGTTGATAACACATTTTTAACCCCTGCCCTGCAAAAACCCCTTACATTGGGAGCAGATGTTGTACTTCACAGTGCAACCAAATTTTTGTCGGGTCATAGTGATGTCGTCGCAGGATTAGCAGTGGTTAAAGATGAAATTCTGGCCGAAAAGCTTGCCTTTTTACAAAATTCTTTTGGTGCAGTTCTCGGTGTTCAAGATGCATGGTTAGTTCTGAGAGGTTTAAAAACGCTGCATGTCAGACTTGAACAATCCATCAAATCAGCAAAAAAAATTGCATCATTTTTGGAAGATCAACCATTAGTGAAAAAGGTTTATTATCCTGGATTGAAAAACCACCCACAATATGCGCTGCAAGCTGAGCAGGCAAAAGGTCCGGGAGCTGTTCTTTCCTTTGAATTCATCAATGAACAAGTACTTCGTTCATTTTTATCAAAGGTTCAAATCCCTGTATTCGCAGTAAGTCTTGGGGCGGTCGAATCAATACTTTCCTATCCAGCGAAAATGTCCCATGCGGCAATGCCGCAAAATGAAAGAGAAAAACGGGGAATCAGCAACAATCTTCTTCGCTTATCAGTAGGTCTTGAAAATTCGGACGATCTCATTCATGACTTTTCTGCTGCATTAAATGAAATTCGTTACGATGACGAGAAAATTTACGTAAAACAAGGAGGAAAGAAATGAGCTTCCTGGAAAAATTAAAAAATCAAATTTTAATTGCCGACGGTGCGATGGGAACTCTTCTTTATTCCTATGGAACAGACTGCTGTTTCGAGGAGTTAAACCTTTCCCAGGCCGAGCAAATCACAAATATTCACCGTGCTTATATTGATGCCGGCGCTGATGTGATTCAAACAAACACTTATGCAGCCAATTATTTGAAGCTGAAGCGATACGGACTTGAAGATTTTGTAAAAGAAATCAACAGTGCTGCTGTAAAAAATGCAAAAAAAGCAGCGCAAAACCGGGCTTACATACTGGGAACAATTGGAGGCAATCGCGGCATAAAACCAAATACGATTCCAATAGAAGAAATTAAAAGAAGCTTTCGCGAACAATTATATTGCCTTCTTTTAGAAGGAGTCGATGGAATTTTACTAGAAACCTATTATGATCTTCAAGAATTAGAAACAGTTTTGCAAATTGCTAGAAAAGAAACGGACCTGCCGATTATTGCGCAAGTTTCCCTGCAAGAGGTTGGAATAATGCAGGACCGGACACCGATAACAGAAGCGTTCAATCGATTAGAGGGCCTGGGAGCAGATGTCATCGGACTTAATTGCCGTCTTGGCCCTCATCATATGCTGGTAACACTTGAAGAAGTCCCCCTTCCAAAGAGTGCTTATTTATCAGCTTATCCAAACGCCAGTCTTCCTGCATATACCGACGGCAAATTTCATTATGAAGGGGATGCAGATTACTTTAGAAAGTCGGCACGCTCTTTCAGAGAACAAGGAGTCAGACTGCTTGGAGGATGCTGCGGAACTACGCCTGAACATATACGAGCCTTTGCAGCGGAGCTTCACGATACTCCGCCAGTAACGGAAAAAGCAGTGAAACAGAAACCGAAGAAAATCATAATACAGCCAGCAGAGGCTATAAGAGAATACCCGCCTCTGCAGGATATCGTAAAGGAGAGAAAATCCATTATCGTTGAACTGGATCCGCCCAAAAAATTGGATACGACAAAATTTTTTCAAGGGGCTAAGGCACTGAAGGAAACGGGGATAGATGCCATTACATTGGCTGACAACTCTCTTGCCTCCCCCCGCATCTCAAATTCTGCTTTAGGATATTTGACAAAAACACAAATCGGTATGCGTTCGATCATTCATATAACTTGCCGTGACAGGAATATTATCGGTTTGCAGTCTCATCTAATGGGACTACATACATTGGGTTTGCATGACATCCTCGCTGTAACCGGAGATCCGGCACGGGTCGGTGATTTCCCGGGAGCATCGTCCGTTTATGATGTGTCTTCTTTTGAATTAATCCAAATGATTAAACAATTAAATGAAGGATTATCAATTTCCGGGAAGGAACTTGGCCAGAAAGCAGCTTTTTCAGTTGCTGCAGCTTTTAACCCGAACGTTCGATCTTTGGAAAAAGCAGTAAACCGCCTTGAAAAGAAAATGAAGTTTGGAGCAGATTATTTTATTTCTCAGCCGATTTTTTCAGAAGAAAAACTCGTAGAAGTATATGAAGCTACGAAACATATTAAGGCACCAATTTATATTGGAATTATGCCGTTAATAAGCAGCAAAAATGCTGAATTCCTGCATCATGAAGTGCCCGGTATAAAAATAACTGATGCCATTAGAGACAGGATGGCAAAATTCAAGGATAATCCTCATCAAGCCATTCTTGAAGGCCTTGACATTGCAAAATCGTTAATTGATGCAGCACTGGATCTTTTTAACGGAATATACCTTATTACCCCATTTTTGCGATATGAGCTAACTGTGGAGTTAGCGGAATATGCCCGAAGTCAAAGTGCGAATTTAGTTAGGAGGAACAACCATGTCCAAAGCATCATTCACTGATCTATTAAATCAACGAATTCTCATTATGGATGGCGCTATGGGAACGATGCTGCAAAAAGCCAATCTGACAGCAAAAGACTTTGGCGGAGAGCTTTACGATGGATGTAATGAACATCTCAATTTAACCGCACCCGAAGTGATCGAATCAATTCATACAGAATATTTAAAAGCTGGAGCCGATATTATCGAAACAAACACGTTCGGTGCCACAAGTATTGTTCTTGCTGAGTATCAGCTTGAACATAAAGCCTATGAAATTAACAAAGCTGCCGCGCGGATTGCACGGAAAGCGGCAGACCGGTTTTCAACTCCAGAATGGCCCCGCTTTGTTGCCGGTTCGATGGGTCCAACCACGAAGACATTGAGTGTGACAGGCGGTACGACTTTTGAAGCTCTTGCTGATTCCTATGAAGAACAAGCGATCGGTTTAATCGATGGAAATGTTGATCTTTTATTATTGGAAACAAGCCAGGATTTGCTGAATGTAAAGGCGGGTTTTATCGGAATTCAAAGAGCGTTTGAAAAAACAGGAAAAATTCTCCCATTAATGATTTCCGGAACGATTGAACCAATGGGTACAACCCTTGCCGGACAGTCTATAGAGGCATTTTATATTTCTGTCGAGCATATGAAACCTGTAGCTGTCGGGCTAAATTGTGCAACAGGTCCGGAGTTTATGCAGGATCACATCCGTTCGTTAGCAAACCTAGCGACGACAGCTGTAAGCTGTTATCCGAATGCCGGATTGCCTGATGAAGAAGGTCAATATCATGAAACTCCCGAGACACTTTCACAAAAATTGGCGGGATTTGCTGAACAGGGCTGGCTGAACATTGTCGGCGGCTGCTGCGGTACAACTCCTGACCATATTCGAGCAATCGCGGATGTAATGAAAAACTACAAACCTCGTTTGCTCAAAAAAGGAAGCACCCATAAATTATCAGGTATTGAACCGTTAATATACGATGATCCTTCCTTGAGACCGATTATGGTTGGTGAACGGACGAATGTCATTGGTTCCCGGAAATTTAAACGGTTAATAAGGGAGGGCAAATATGAGGAAGCGGCTGAGATTGCGAGAGCACAGGTAAAAAGCGGCGCCCATGTTATCGATATTTGTCTTGCGGATCCAGATCGGGATGAGCTTGCGGATATGGAAAATTTTATAAAGGAAGTCGTCAAGAAAGTCAAGGTTCCTCTTGTGATCGATTCAACCGATGAAAAGGTAATTGAGAAAGCACTTACCTACACACAAGGAAAAGCAATTATTAATTCAATAAACCTTGAAGACGGAGAGGAACGGTTTGAAGCAATTGTTCCCCTCATCCATCGGTACGGTGCAGCGGTTGTTGTCGGAACAATTGATGAAAAAGGAATGGGTGTGACGGCTGAAAGAAAGTTTGAAATTGCCAAACGTTCGTACGAACTGCTAGTCAACAAATACAAAGTTGCTCCTCATGATATTATTTTTGATCCTCTTGTCTTTCCGGTTGGCACCGGTGATGAACAGTATATCGGTTCCGCTAAAGAAACCGTTGAAGGGATTCGTTTAATAAAAGAACATTTTCCTGAAACACAAACAATTCTTGGCATAAGCAACGTATCCTTTGGCCTCCCTCCTGTCGGAAGAGAAATTTTAAACTCCGTGTTTCTATACCATTGTACACAGGCGGGCTTGGATTATGCGATTGTCAATACAGAAAAACTTGAACGTTTCGCTTCTATATCAAAAGAAGAAATTGAAATGGCTGAAAATCTTCTTTTTGAAACAACAGACGAATCGTTAGCAGCTTTCACTGAATTTTACCGAGACAAAAAGAAAGAAACAAAAAGTACACTACCAGACATGACACTTGAGGAACGTCTCTCCTACTACATTGTGGAAGGAACGAAGGAAGGATTGTTTCAAGATTTGGAACTGGCGTTAGAATCCTACCCTTCCCCGCTCGACATTATCAATGGGCCATTAATGGATGGGATGAAGGAAGTCGGAAGGCTTTTTAACGACAATCAATTAATTGTAGCAGAGGTGCTGCAAAGTGCAGAAGTTATGAAGACAGCAGTATCATTTTTAGAGCCTTTTATGGAGAAAAACACGTCCACTTCCACAAAAGGAAAAATTATTTTGGCAACGGTAAAAGGCGATGTTCATGATATCGGAAAAAATCTTGTCGACATCATCTTAAGCAATAATGGCTACGAGGTTATCGATCTTGGCATCAAAGTTGCACCTAACGACCTGATTGAAGCGATCAGAAACGAAAAACCTGACATAGTAGGGCTTTCAGGACTACTTGTGAAATCGGCGCAGCAAATGGTGATTACAGCCCATGACTTGAAAAAAGCAGGAATTTCGGTTCCAATTTTAGTTGGGGGAGCGGCTCTTTCGAGAAAATTTACTGAAACAAAAATTTCAAAAGAGTATGATGGCATCGTGTTGTATGCGAAAGATGCCATGAACGGTCTGTCACTGGCTAACAAGCTTCAAAGCCCAGAAGAGTATGAAAAGCTTCTTGCAGAAAAACATGAAAAAACAGTTTCTAAGCCTATGCAGCCGAGTTATCAAGAACGGTCTGCTGTTGCAACAGCTGTCAAGACTTCATCAGCTGTGTCAACGGAAGTTCCGGTATTTGTACCAAAGGATACAAAACGGCATTTATTAACATCTTATTCCCTTTCTCATATTGAGCCATATATAAATCAGCAGATGCTATTGGGACATCATCTTGGCGTGAAAGGCAACGTTGCAAAGCTTCTTGAAGCTGGTAATGAAAAAGCAATCAAAGTAAAAGAAATTGTCGATGGGTTGATTTTTGAAGCAAAGAAAAACAATTGGATAAATCCATTGGCTGTTTATCAATTTTTCCCTGCCCAGTCTGATGGAAATAAGATTTATATTTATGATCCGGTAGAGCAAAATCAGATTATAGAAGTGTTTGAATTTCCGAGGCAAGAATTTCCTCCGTTCCTTTGTCTTGCTGATTATTTAAAATCGGTAGATAGCGGGCAAATGGACTATGTGGGATTCTTCGCAGTTACAGCCGGTCGGGGAATTCGCGAAGTGGCAGAACAATTAAAACAACAAGGCCGTTTCTTAGAAAGCCATGCACTGCAGGCATTAGCGTTAGAAACAGCTGAAGGTTTTGCCGAATTAATCCATCGACTAATGAGGGACCGCTGGGGATTCCCTGATCCTGTCAACTTCACAATGAGGGACCGTTTTTCCGCCAAGTACCAAGGCCAGCGCTATTCGTTCGGATATCCGGCATGTCCAAACCTCGAAGACCAAAGAAAGCTATTTAATTTGATTCAGCCTGAGGACATTGGCATTCATTTAACGGACGGCTTCATGATGGATCCGGAAGCTTCCGTTTCAGCAATGGTATTCGCCCATCCGGAGGCAAGATACTTTAATGTACTAAAAAATAACTAAGATGGAAAATGAAATATAAACACACGTTGATCAATAATTCTGTAAAAGGCATGAGTGTTTATCGCTCATGCCTTTTATTATATTAAATTTGTTACTTTGTACCTATTTAATAAAAACAACCCCTGTCTTTCCATAAACCACCACGAATAATTCCTTCTCTTAATCTATTAATGCCTTTCTCTCTTTTTTATAATGGAAGTAAGTCTAAAAAATAAGGAGTTGTCGCAAATTGAAATTACGGTCAAAAAAGATTGCAAAGTTCATTCCGCTTCTTGCGGCAATTGTTATCTTACTCTCAAGTTCAATCTTGTTAACGATAAATAGAAACAAAGAAACAGTGATCCCCTTTTCATCACTGGAAGATATCCTTCAAAAACAAAACGGAAAACCTGTTGACTTAAAGGAACAGAGTGATGGAACGATCCATGTTAAAACAAAAGACGGGGTGTACGTAACCCATATTCCTCCAGGCAGCCAAATGGCAGCTAAGCTTGTTGAAACCTATAATGTTCATTATTCTTATTCCAATAGCACCCAGTACGGAATGTGGTTACTAGGCGGAATCGTTGTCGTGCTTGCTGTGGCGGCACTATTTATTCATAAAAAAGCAAAAGGCGGAATTGGAATAACGAATACAATGAAAAACAGTATTTCGAAAGCAAAAGCGCTGCCTGACATAACTCTTAATGATGTAGGCGGACTGCCTGAAGAAATGAAAGAAGAAATATTACAGACTTTGTCTATTCTTAAAGATCCTGAACGGTCGGAAAAAATGGGATTGAAAGCACCGAAAGGAATTTTGCTATACGGACCTCCCGGTACCGGCAAGACACTGCTTGCCCAAGCAATCGCCCATGAACTCGGAGCAAATTTCTTCTCAACAAGCGGTTCAGCGTTTAACGAATTATTTGTCGGGGTCGGAGCATCCCGTGTCCGCAGTTTATTTCAAAATGCTAGAAAACACACTCCCGCAGTTATTTTTATAGACGAAGTAGATGCCTTGGCTGGAAAACGGAAACCGTATGGCGGTGAAGAGGCTGAAAAAACTCTTACAGAACTTCTTGTTCAGCTGGATGGCGGCCATTCCAATGACGGAATCTTATTTATTGCAGCAACAAACCGGAAGGATATGCTTGATGAAGCATTTTTACGCCCTGGCCGGATTGATTTTTCTTTCCATGTGCCTCTGCCAGATAGAAAAGGAAGAAGAGAAATCATTGACATTCATACAAAAGGAAAGCGTCTTGCAGCAGATGTAGCCGCTTGTTTAGATGAGCTTTCAGAAAGCACATCTGGCTTCTCTGGTGCAGAAATTCAGTCTCTTTTTGAAACAGCAAGCAGAAGAGCTCTTCGCAACGGGCAAGATGAAATTCAAAAGAGCGATTTGGATTATGCACTCGATCGGATCATTCTCGGCAGCACTTCCCGCAATCTTCAAGATCCGGCAACGAAACGAAGAGTAGCTATTCATGAAGCCGGACACGCTCTGGTCGCTGCTGTAACAAAACCTGGTTCAGTCAGAAAAGCAACGATTATTCCACGAGGCCAAGCTCTCGGTTATGTAGCACCAATTCCGAAAGAGCTCCATTTGTCAACAACAAGTGAGTTAATTGATCAAGTTGCGATGATCCTTGCCGGCGGCGTTGCAGAAAGAATGGTTCTTGGGGAACATAGCATCGGAGTCAGCGGTGATGTTCAGCAGGCAAAACAAATGATTGAGCAAATGGTTGACACAGGACTTCTTCAGGATGGTTTTTCATTAACGTTTATCAAGACGGAAAAAGAAGCAAAAATGCAGGCCCTTTTCGAGGAAGCATTAAATAAATCAGAAACTTTGATTCGCACTTACCGCAAAGTATTTGAACAGCTTGTTGAAGCCTTGCTGAAAAAAGAAACGCTTGAAGGATGGGAAGTAGAAGCAATTGTTATGAAAAAAAATCCTATTGATGCGAATGATTTTTTGATGGTTTAATAGAAAAATCGGCTTTAAATGAGCCGATTTTTCTTTTTGCCAGCCGTCGGTTTTTGAACAGAATATAGATTATTCTGAGAAATTTTACCAAGGCAAGTCAGTCCCGAATCGTTTGGCCAGGATTTCACTTTCTTTTTTCCGTTTTTTTCGCAATTCAGCTCTTTCTTTCGCAGAATTGTATAATTTCTTTTCTTCCTCTGTTTCAGGAATAATTTGTGGAACAGGAGAAGGTGCACCATTTTCATCAATGGCAACAAAAGTTAAAAAAGATAGTGCACATACATTTCGTTCACCTGTCAACAAATCTTCGGCGATCACCTTTACAAACACCTCCATAGATGTTTGTCCGGTATAAGTGACAAACGCCTCCAAACAGACAGAATTTCCTTCATAAATAGGATGCAAAAAGTCAACTGAATCAGTAGAAGCTGTCACTACGTGCTTTCGCGCATGTCGCATGGCAGATATAGCTGCGATGTCATCGATATAGGCCATTAGTTTACCCCCGAACATGGTTCCATGACTATTTGTATCAGGAGGCAAGACGATACTTGTTCTAACAACAAATGAATCTCTGCAGCGCTTTGAATTTTCCATGATGTGATACTCCTTCTGTTATTATGTATTTTAGTTTATACCATATTGGGAAAAAACAAGCGAAAAATGTTTTCTTCATTCTAATTACATTTTAATCTTTCCTTTAGCTCTCTTATCCCTTCTTTGCAAACCCCATACGAAAGCCATGAACATCCTTTACATAAATAATCCAAGTCTTCAGGTCTGACCTTTGCAGCCGTTAACGAAACTAACATTGATTTTAAGTAACTTTTTTCCTTTTCTAATCCTAAATGACGGATGACCTTTTCATCCATGGAGAGAACGTGTTCATTTGAATTTTGATCAGCTTCACATTTAATCACCCCTCGATGAGGGCATGCCATACATGCATCATCAAGTGCCGCAACTACCTTTATTGAAAAATCTTTTTCTTCGTTCCTTATGTCATTGACAATATCTGACATTCTTTCAACAAATTCAGGGCTGTAGCCCATTCCTCGGAATCCGTGCACACATAAAAGATGATGCCCTCTCAGCATTTTGTCCATTTATTAACCTCTTCCATTAATTATTTCTTATATATAATATTCAATATCTATTGTAAATGAACGGTCAGTAGTAAAGGAACTAAAAAGTTGACAAAACAAGCCAAAAACCCGGTTTTCTGCCATTGTAAAAATCAGATGATCGGGTTTTTGTTGTTCCTTTTGATCGACGAAAGGCAAGGATTGACCAGAATACCTTTTCATTTTTTCTACTAATATCACAATGCTGCCATTAAGGTGAAGGTATTAACTGCTTACGGGCAATTGTAGCTGCGGCAACCATATTTTGTAGAGAAGCGATTGTTTCCTCAATGCCTCGTGTTTTTAATCCACAATCTGGGTTAATCCAAAACAGAGTCGGTTCAAGCACTTGCAAACCACGTTCAATCATGTTCGTGATTTCCTCAAAAGAAGGAATTCGAGGACTGTGTATGTCATATACTCCAAGTCCGATTCCTTTGTTATACGAATGATCTGTAAATGAAGAAACCAATTCTCCATGACTGCGCGATGTTTCAATCGAAATCACATCCGCATCCAATTCGCTAATAGAGTCAATAAAATCATGGAACTCACAGTAGCACATATGAGTATGAATTTGTGTCGTATCTTTCACTGAAGAAGTCGTTAAGCGAAATGCCTTAACAGCCCAATCTAAATAGTCATTCCAAGCGGCTTTTTTAAGGGGCAATCCTTCACGCAGTGCTGGTTCGTCAACTTGAATTATCTTTATACCGGCAGCCTCTAACGCTTCCACCTCTTTTCGTAATGCAAGAGCAATTTGATAGGCTACTTGCTGCCTTGATAAGTCGTTGCGAATGAATGACCAGTTTAATATGGTTACTGGACCCGTAATCATTCCTTTCACAGGTTTATTTGTTAGTGATTGGGCATATACACTTTCCTTTACAGTCATGGGATCAAGAAACTCAACATCACCATAAATAATTGGAGGTCTAACACAACGAGAACCGTATGATTGAACCCAGCCATACTGTGTAAAAGCAAATCCCCCTAACTTTTCTCCAAAAAACTCCACCATGTCTGTCCGTTCAAATTCACCATGAACGAAGACATCGAGTCCAATCTCTTCCTGAATTTTAATCCATTTTTTTATTTGTTCTTTGATAGACTCATCATAACGTTCTGTCCCCCAGTCGCCTTTTCTCCACTTCTGTCTAGCTTGTCGCACTTCTGAAGTTTGCGGAAAGCTTCCTATTGTAGTCGTAGGCAGGAAAGGCAGTTTGAGCAATGATTGTTGTTTCTTGTATCGCTCTCTAAAAGGCAGATTTCGATGAAAATGATGTGCTTGGATTTGATTAACAAAAGGATGTACATTAGAACGATTTCTTGCTTGGGACTGAGCTAATTGATTGAGGGCTTTCTCATTGTTGGCAAAGGCCTCGACAACGGTGCTTTCGCCACAGTGAAACCCTTTGACTAAGGATATAATCTCATCTAATTTTTCATCAGCAAATGCTAAAGCATTTTTGATTTCTAGTTCCAGCTTGGTTTCATATTTTGTTGTAACCGGAACATGTAGTAAGCTGCAAGATGGTTGAAGCCATAATCGATCTTGTGGGACAAAATTCGAGATCGTTTTTACTAACTCTAATTTTTCATGTAAATTAGAACGCCATACATTCCGTCCGTCGACAAGTCCAACACCAAGTACTTTATCATAAGGGAATCCGACTGTTTTCAGATTTTGCAGATTCTCTACCAAGCCATGTACAAAATCTAATCCAATTCCTTGTACGGGCAGCTTCATCAAATCTGAGTACCATTCGACAGAATCAAAATAAGTTTGCAGCATGATACAAAGTTTTGGGGCTGCTTCGTGAAGTTGTTTATAAATGTAAGCGATCGTTTTCATCTCTTCTTTTGTGATTGAAGTAACGAGGAACGGTTCATCCAATTGGACCCATTCGACTCCTTCTTTCTCTAATTCTTGTAAAATTTGCACGTACAGTGGAACCAGTTGCAAAATAAAAGCAGGTAATTGAGTACGTACATATCCTTTAGAAAGTTTGATAAACGTATAAGGTCCAACTAGAACTGGTTTTCCTTCAATTCCTAACTTTTCTTTTGCCTCGCGATAGGCGTTAAGTGGTTTGTTTTCTGTTAAGGTTAGTTTTGCTCCTTCATACTCCGGAACAATGTAGTGATAATTCGTGTTAAACCATTTTGTCATTTCACATGCTACCGCTGTTTGATTCCCTCTCGCCATTGAAAAATATGTTTGAAGTGGAACTACTCCACCATTATAGTTGAAACGTTCGGGTATCATCCCAAACATAATAGCCATATCCAACATATGATCATAAAATGAAAAATCGCCAACTGGAATGAGATCGATTCCAATCTCTTTTTGTTTTTGTAAATGGAAAAGACGAATCTGCTCCATTTGATCAAGAAAGTCGGTTTCTTTAATTTTGCCTGCCCAAAACGCCTCTAGAGTCTTTTTCCATTCACGTCTTTCCCCTATACGTGGATAACCTAACTGACCACTTTTAATTACACTCATCTTCATACCTCCGATTTAGATATAAAAACACAAAAATAAAAAGGCATTTCTAACGACCAAATAGAAAGTTAGAAATGCCTAAATAAGCAGGAGTAGACGATCAATTCTACCCTTGATCAAAATTTTGACACCTCCCTATCTCCCGTAGGTCCAGCAGTGTTGTTGAACCAGGCAGGTCTCCTGACTTAAGGCTCATCATCAGCACCACACCTTCCCAATCCTTATGGACCAGTGGCAATTCGTTGTGCTGACTCCTCTCTTACAGTGGCGGGACCGTGTCGGATTTTCACCGAACTTCCCTTTTAATCCTTGAATGCTATTGATTCAAGGAACCTGATTCCTTCTTTATGGAGTTGTTATTTATGTAAAAGCCTTTACTCCGGAAAGAGAATAGCTTTTCATATGATACTTTCAGAAACAGTTAACTAGAATTCTATCAGAAATACCTAAAATGACTTAATAAACTGCATTCATCATGTCCAAAATAAAAATTAGTGGTCATAATATTCTGAGAAAAAACCGTTGTGCTAAGATTACCATTTCCGATTAGGTTCGTCAAATTTAGTTTTCAAAGAATTTCAAAATGATTGATTCTTAAACAGATCATGTTCTTGTTTATTGTTAGATTTGTTTCGCAGGAATGTAAACGTTTTTTGTGATCCATTCACAAGTTTTTGATATAAGGTCTTGAAAATGTTCCCCGCATGAAAACGTATGATTGGCACCGATTACTTCTTTTCTTATACAAGTTCCCGTTTCTCTTCTAAGAAAAATTCGTTCATAATCCTCGCTGTATTTTGCTGGAATTTCTTCATCGTTTGTACCATGAATAAGCAAAACATCTTTTGAAAAATTTCGTGCAGCGTTGAGTGGATGATATTTTTCGAGTGAATGAAAATATTTCGCTGTTAACGAATATCCTAAATGGTCTATTGCTGAAACTTTTTTCAAGTTTGCGACTTTTTCTTTGCCGACGATCTTTCGAATGTCCTCGTATGGATGGGCTACAGCTGACCAAAGAATAAGTTTGCTTACCCTTTCATCTTCGACGGCAGTCAACAGTGCAGTGGCTCCACCAAGGCTATGGCCTAATAGTACTACTTGCTCGCGGTCAATATTATTTAATTTTGTCCCAAAATCGATTACTGCTTTTGTTTGCTCAATGAATTCATCTAATCCGCTGTCTCCATAAACTCCGGGACTCTCTCCGCAGCCTTCATAGTCAAATCTTATTACAACAAATCCGTCCGATGTTAATGCATGTGCCGTTTTCACAAAAAGCCTGTGCGTGCCAATGCGGCTGCTTGTAAATCCATGACAAATAATAACTAACGGAAAAGCAATTTCCCCATTCGATTTTTCATATGTTGGCGGAAAATCAATCGAAGCCGCTAGATATTGTTGTTTCCATGGAATCTTTACATATGTTCCCATATACTGTCTCTCCTTTTTTTCATTTGTATTATCGAGCGTCCAGTTTCACTGGAAGCAAAACCGGAAACATGCAACTAAAATCAGAGAATTTTTAATCGCTCTTGTTGTTTTTCGTTAACTTTTCGTACTCTTCCTCAAGCTCACGCAATGAAAGTTCAAATAGTTGAAAATTCCCTTTTTTATAAACACCTGAAAGGATAAGAAAATCAATTATTTTCTCTTTTTTCTCTTCGAGATGTTGAAGACGGTCTAGATTCATCAGCGTTCCCCTTTCTTTTTTCCAATTAAACCTATCTTATTTATCGGATTTATAAAACTTAAAAACCCCATCTTATCGTTTTCTTCCAACGACAAGAAGGGGTTGAATGATTCACATCCGCACTTCTTATCTTTCAAGCAAAATTTTGCTTGTTGGAATTGGCACAGTGCTCACAAAGAGTCTGTTGCCGAGGCTTCAATGGGCCAAGTCCCTCCACCTCTCTGGATAAGAATATCGTAAATATTCAATTTATTATTTTTAAATATAAGTGAATTTAATCGTTTTGTCAATTATTAATGTTCTATAAAAGGCAGTGTTTCAATTTCACCTCAATGCCCTGAATTGCTTATTGTTTTAAGCGCTGTTTTTTCAATTCAAAATACGTATCCAGCACTCTTCGCCCGATTTCATAATTTGCTGTATGTCCCGAATTGCCCTGATATGCCCAAGGAACCACTACAGCCATCGCAATTTCCGGATTGTTATGTGGTGCGTACGCAACCAAGCTTAAATTCATCACTTCAGGAGGCAGTTTATAATTCTTGCGTTGCGGACCATCATAAAAGGCTTGAGCAGTACCAGTTTTCCCTGCAGGGGAATATGGAGCATCCCCGAATCTTCGATAAGCTGTTCCTTCACTATGCTGCATAACCTGGCGAAAGCCTTCTTTTACTTGGTGCAGCCAGCCATCCTTCAAGTCGAGCCTATTTAATATTGCAGGATGAATTTCGGTTACTAACTGCCCAAGTTCACCGTTTGTGGATGGTTGACGAATTTCTTTAACTAGATGAGGCTTTATCCGGTAACCGCCATTGGCGATCGTGGACACATATTGAGCAAGCTGCATCGGTGTATACGTATCATACTGTCCGATTACAAGGTCAAGCAAAAATCCGGAAGTGGTTTCCGGCCCTTTATACCCTATTTGTTCTTTTGGAAGGTCAATTCCTGTTCGTACTCCAAGTCCGAATTCGCTGAATGAATCTCTGATTGTACGAAACGCTTCCTTATTTTTTAGAATAAGCGGCTGATTCGGTATATATATTCCCTTGCCAATTTCAATCGCTGTTTTAAACATATAGACGTTTGAGGAAACTCTAAGTGCCCGTATATCATTAAGATATGCATTAAAGTTTCTCCATGAACTTTTTTCAGGAGTATCTTTAATATACAAAGGAGAGTCATAAAAAGTGGACCACGGGTGGATCGCACCAGTTTTATAACCTGTTAAAACAGTCGCCCCTTTTACTGAAGACCCGACATTATAGGATGAAGAAATATTCCCTAATGCATAATCTTGAATGATTCGTTTGCCTGTTTTTTCGTCTCTGGCAAGAACTTTTCCTGCCATTGTGAGCACGTCTCCTGTATTCGGATCCATCAAGACCACAAACGCCCGGTCCAACAATCCAGTTCTCGGCAAAGATTTTGCTTTTAACAATTCTTCCACGATGATCTTTTCGACTGCCATTTGCAAATTCATATCTATTGTCAAAACAAGGTCATTTCCCGGCTTACCTTCCGTAATAATTTCTGATTTTAATAAATTTCCATTTTTATCTATTATATTTTTTACTTTTTGCTTCTGCCCTAGAAGCACATCCTCATATTGCATTTCAAGATAGCTTTTTCCTACTCGGTCATTCCGGTTGTAGCCTCTTGATAAGTAATAGTCAAGTTGTTCTTTGGGTAGACCCTCCTCGGAAGTCGTAATTTTCCCAAGAACGCTTTTAAGCGTATCTCCAAAAGTGTACGAGCGATCCCAATCTGTAATCGTGTCAACACCCGGCAAAGATTCCAGATTTTCATTTACTCTTGCAATTTCCTCGTCAGTTACATTCTCATTTTTAACGATTTGAGGTGTAAATGCATAGCCACTGTTGAATTTTCGATAAATCGCAAGAATCTCAAGATCTTCCTTCGTTAATTCGCTAATTTCCTTGTCAGTAATTCTTTTAAGCTTTAATTGATAAATTTGTTTGTCTGTCAGCTTTTTATTTTTATAAAGCTTCCATTCTTTTGCAGTTATTTTTTTATCAGTTTTTTTAGGATTGTTAATAATCCAATAGTCTTTTTTGTCTCTTTCAGGGATTTTTTCATCTTTCATTTCGATTAGAGCAGCAAGTCTTTTGGCAATGGTCATCATTTTATCCTGGTCAAAGCCTTCGTTAATAAAAATAATTGCATTTTTTGGAGTATTATTAACAATGATTTTGCCTGTGCGGTCAAACATTTTCCCACGGGGAACTGGATGACTCACCGTAACATCTACCGTTCTCTCAATTTCTCTTTTGTAGTTATTTCCATAGACAATCTGGACAACACCAAGCCGGACAATAAGCAATGAAAATAGTAAAAAAACAAAAAAGAATAATAGATTAATCCTTAATGGCACGGACATTTTTTTCTTCTTTGTGTCCATTGATACCCCCCTTCCTTTTATACCTAATGATACCATTTTTGTTAACTGGATGGGGGTTATTATTTTATAATTTTGATAGTTTCGAAAATTTTATTTAAAAGGGACCCTTATCAAAATCATTTTTTACTTTGTGTATGTGTGATTCTATATAAACTCTTTCTGAATCTGAAACATGTTTTGCATTCTCCTCAGGGTCGACATCCATACCTTTTCTTTTATACCACCAATCAACAAGAAAGCCGAAAATAATTATGCCAAAGATGAAATTAAGTGCCCACCACATTTTATTCACCTCTTTTTATAGCATTTAATGTTTTTTGATATTTTATGTTCTAGAATGCTCATTTATCCCTCAATCTGCAAAAATTCCTTTTAGAAATCCTCACTGTTTTGCGAAGCTGAAAAATGTAGGTTCATGATTAAGGAAATTTCGCATCTTCAACAAAACTGTTGATTAAAACAAATCACGATAATATTAAAAAATTCGCGGCTATCAATTTATCAAAAACAATAAAGAAAGCAAGCACTCTAGAATGGTGCTTGCTTTTTTTAAGAAGTTATGCAGAATTACTTTGTTGATAAAGTGATTTTTCGAATCTGATAGATTCTTTTTTTTCAGTAGACGGTTTTGAAAATCAATTTGCAGCGTCACTACTACTATTTCCCCTTTTCTTTGCGAACTATTATTTTTCGAAATATTCTTTTATTACACGAGGCACTTGTTTATCATAAATATTCCGAATATCTATATTATTTTGATTTTTGTAAAAGAAGGCAGCTACATATTCACCTTCATTCCAACTCGTATTTTTAAGGCATTCTTCGATTTGCTTTTTATCAGTTATCTTCAGCGCTTCCCCTTTTCTTTCCAATTTTTGAAAAAGATCTTCAACTTCTATATTAGAGTTATTCGGAAAATCTTTCTGCTTAATCACAAGAATGTGCGATATTTCATCAGGCATAATTCTGGCATTTTCGAGCAAGTCTTTGTTACGAAGCCAATCTTCAAAATGTTGATATGATGTCTTCCATTCTGCATGGATTCTCTTATTGTTTTTAAGAAGAATCTCGATATCGGAGAAGGCTTCCCTATTAGAACTGATATCTTCATATGATTCTTGCAAAACTTCTTCTTTCAGGATCTTTATTGCTTCTTTTAAGTCAGCAGGATCTGTTATAATGGCGCTTTTATTAACTGAGCCCTTCGGCATAATTGTTAATTTGTCTGCTTCATTTTCATCTATTCGCAACAGCTCATTCGTTGCTAGTTTATATTCTTCAGATTCAATAATCGGTTTCAAAAATGCCGAATAGTCTCCTTTTTGAATATCGTATTGGCGTATTAATTTATCACCATTTTTCAATTCATACTCAATAAAGATCGGTTCGGTCATGCTGTTATCATCTATCCATTTCCGATTTTTCGATATTTGTTCATGGAGAATTCGCACAGCGTTTAGATTTTTTCGGTCTTTTAAAAAAAACATGGATCGGTGTCCTTCAGTAAACTGATAGGGACTGTTACTAAAATGAACACGCTCGATATCTTCAAGTTTAGGAACAGTCTTCTCATAATTCGTAAAATCAAATTGAAAGACAGCAATGATTAAAGCAGCAGCTGCTGCATAAAAGAAATAACCTTTTATGCTGACTAATACTCTCCACGATTTTTGCAAAACCATTTCTGCAGCAAAATATCCTACGATGGATCCAGCAGCATATCCGAACAAAACCCAGCCGAATTTGTGCTGCATCATTCCAAAATACAATCCTCCGAGCATCATAAAGCACGCGGTTGTTCCGTATTTAAATATCGGTACAAGCTTTCGAAATGCGATCGCTTGTGATGCAGCTTCAAGCTTTCGCTTTTTATATACAAACAACGAAAGCCAATAAAGAAGAATGATGATCGCCATTAAAACGAAAACAGTGCGTGCATCCAATGGCTTGTAATTTAAGTCGATCATGAGCAATAGCGGAGAAAATTTTTTAATCTGCATGTTTAAAAAATAATCGGCAGGAAAACCATATAAGAAATATTTCAAGTTATAGACTAACAACACAGATATTCCTGCTGGAAAGAGTAAGAAAATATATGTCAGTACTCCATGTACAGCAGAAATCCCGGTAAACATTCCGACAAAAATCCCTGCAATATAAACAACAAAATTGAGCAGCAGCGTTTTGCCCATCCAGTAGGAAATATCTTTCAGCCCAAATAATTGTTCCAATCCCATAACTTTCTGTACGATGATTAATACAACCGAATTCAAGACAACGGGCAAAAGCAATAAAATAAATCCTGAAACAGCATAATGGTGATAAATCTTTTCTCTTTTTAATGGCAAACTGTGAATCAAGTCTGCCGCCTGCTTTACTTGTAAAAAGCGGAATAAAAATACAGACAGCAGCACAGGCAAGACGATCATGAAAATCAGTTGGATATCATAATTAAATTCAAATAAATTGTTAACCTTTGCGTATTTCAAAAACTCGTCATTGCTGGCTTTCATAAGAATTTCAAGTGGGAGCGCAAAGAATAGTGATAAGAAATAAACAATTCCAATCCAGCCGACACTTCTAAAAATTTGAAAAACTAGTTCTCTATTAAACCAAGATATTTTTGATTGCATAGCCTGCATCCCCCATTTCATAAATAAAAATTTCTTCAAGTGTAAGAGGAAGCAAATCAAAAATAACCGGACTGAATTGCTCGAAATGAGAAACGATATCTTCTTCACTTCCCCTTACAATGCAAAGCAGGACGCTTCCCCGTTTTTCCTTATGTAAGATGCTGAGATTGCGGAATAATCCTTTTGGAACTTCATTTTTGAAAGCAATTTGAATTTTGTGTACATCGGTTTTTAAATCATCAAGCTCTTTTTCAAGAAGTAGTGAACCTTTGTGAAGAATCCCGACATGGTCACATATATCCTCCACTTCCCGCAGGTTATGGGAAGAAATTAAGACTGTCATTTCCCGATCCGCTACATCCTTGATGATCAAGCTTTTGACCTTTTTTCGGATGACCGGATCCAAACCGTCCATTGGTTCATCAAGGATGAGGATTTCCGGCATTGTCGAAAGACCCAGCCAAAAAGCAATCTGCCGTTGAACTCCTTTTGAAAATTTATGGATTTTTTTATTTATGTCAATATCGAATACATCAGCTAACTCGGAAAAACGGCTTTCGCTCCAATGGCTGTAAATGCTTTTATTAAAATCCGCCATTTGTTTGACTGTGTATTGTTGGAAAAAGTAAGGATAATCCGGAATGAAAAATAGTCTGTCTTTTATCGATGGATTTTCATAAACAGGTTCATCTTTGATCAAGACTTGGCCATGATCTTGTTTCATGATTCCAGCTAAAATTTTTAATATTGTCGTTTTTCCGGCTCCGTTTGAACCTAGCAGACCATATATAGATCCTCTCTGAACAGTAATATTGACATGCTGGATGGCATCAGTGCCTTCATATGATTTCGATACATTTTTTAATTGAATCATGAGAATTCCCCTCCTCTTGTCGAAGTTTCAATTTCTTTTATCATAGAATAGAGTTCATTTGTCGATATTCCTAAATACAGTGCTTCCGTTATTAGTTTCTTAAGTTCTTTTTTTATGCTTTGAATTTTTTCTGAGTTTTGTATATAACTCGAATGGTTGACAAAGCATCCTTTCCCTTTCACAGAGTAAATATAATTCTGGTTTTCGAGTTCCCGGTATGCCTTTTGTATGGTGTTCGGGTTTATCATTAATTGCTGGGCCAAAGCCCTGACAGACGGCAGCTGTTCATCAGCTTTTAAAACTTCATTTATGATCAATTCTTTAAATTTATCAACGAGCTGTTCATAAATGGGTTTCCGGCTCCGCAGATCTAATTCGAACATAACTCCCCTCCTATCTGTACTAAGTGTACTATGAGTATTAATACAGTTAGATTATATAACATTCCTTTCCAAATTAGTATATGTTTTGTGTAAATTTTCAAAAAAATATTCAAATAAAAAACAGCCCTGCTGAATCAGCAGAACTGGGGATTTTTTTGCACAGATTTTTCTTTAAACATTAAAGTTAATTTTAATATGTTAATGAACACTTCATTAATAATTGTTCTTATGCACTGGCGGTTTCACTTTTCATGTTTTCCGTTTTTACTGAAATCCGGCTATGCAAGACCATCCCGATAATAACCAGCAACATTCCTGTAAGCGAGGCAGCAGATGGAAGCGGTGCCGATAATACGATAACTTCCCCGGCAGCAGAAAAAAGTACTTCCAGCGATTGGGTCGCTTCAACGGCTCCTAATTTTTTCATATTCCCTTTCACGAGATCCGTAGCAGCAAAAAATAAAACAGTGGCGAAAACTCCTGAAAAAATGGCAACTAATCCTGATTGGACAACTTGTCCTTTACTTGGCAAACCTACAGTAAATAAACCGAAAAGTGACAAGAGAAACCAAAATGGCAGGCTTGCAATCGTCATTCCTAAAACCCTTTGATAAGCATCGAGTTGGCCATTACAGACTTCCATCATTTTTCTGTTTCCTAACGGGTAAGCAAATGAAGCGATCAAAATCGGAATGACACATAACATAGCATCTTTCACAGAAAGTTTGGTTGCATGTTCTAGTTGCATAATGGCAATACCGATTAAAATGATGAATGACATCGCAAGACCTTTATATGGGATTTGACCTCTTACTCGGATCAAGCCATGTTCCGTTTGAATCGTTTCATAGAATAATGGAACTAGGAGAGAGCCGGAAATAATAGTAATTTGCCAAGTTCCTGCAATCAGCCAGCCCGGACCATATGCAGATGCAAAACATAACGGAGCATAAAACAGCACAAAGCCAATAAAACTCCATAAAAGCCAGTTATGCAGCTCTTTTTTCATTTCTCGAAAGAGAGATAATAAGCCTTTTCTCCATGCAACGATTAATAAAAGCGGCGGAACCATAAAAATATATCGAAGAGAGGCACTCCATATCCAGCTCCCGCCTGAAAGTTCCATCGCCCGATTTAAAACAAAAGTAAACGCAAAAAAGAAAGCCGCACAAATGCCTAATAATATTGGACGCAAACGGCTTCACCTCACCATCAAATGTGATTTATATTTTTTCCCTGATTCTTGTTAAAGAATTTAGTCCTTAAAACAAATATATTGCATTTATTTTTTTACATCAATTATTTCAGAAATATTCAGTCATTTAAAGAAAGATTTTATTCAGTATTCTTAATTATTTTTAAGATTTTGTAAATATTGTTCATTCCTTTTTAAAGTTTGTTATTCTATTGCTGTTATAGGAAAGATCAGATAGGAGGATTGTTCTTGGCAAAAGGATCACAAGATAATAGATTTAAAACGTTATTGGAAATTTTGCTTGTATCAACGCGGCTAGGATTGACATCTTTCGGTGGGCCAATTGCCCATTTAGGATATTTTCATGAGGAGTATATCCGCAGAAGAAAATGGATGGATGAAAAAACTTATGCTGATTTAGTTGCATTATGCCAGTTTTTGCCCGGACCAGCAAGCAGCCAAGTTGGGATTGGCATTGGTGTCATACGAGGCGGGCTTTTAGGCGGAGTGCTTGCATTTTTGGGTTTCACATTGCCTTCTGTAATCGCTCTAATTCTTTTTGCACTTTTCATAAAAAGTTTTGATATTGGAAATGCCGGATGGATCCATGGTCTAAAAATAGTTGCTGCAGCGGTTGTCGCTCATGCGATCATGGGGATGACGCAAAAACTTACACCTGATTTAGCACGAAAAACAATTGCTCTTTTTGCCGTTGTAGCAGCGCTGATTTGGCAATCAACATTTACACAGGTTGGAATTATCCTTCTTTCTGGAATTTTTGGATTACTTTTCCTTAAAACGGAAAAAGAAAAAGTGTATTCGCAATTAAATGTACCGATTTCAAAAGGTTTTGCTGCGGCATGCTTAATTCTTTTTATGGCACTCTTATTTATCCTTCCTTTAATAAGTAAGCTGGCACCCTTTCATTGGTTTGCAATGTTTGACAGTTTTTATCGATCAGGTTCATTGGTATTTGGTGGGGGGCATGTTGTTTTGCCTTTACTGGAACGTGAATTTGTACCGGCCGGATTTTTAAGCGAAGAAGCATTCCTTGCCGGGTACGGAGCAGCACAGGCCGTTCCGGGACCTCTGTTTACTTTTGCAGCTTACATCGGCGCAGCAGCATATGGTTGGAAAGGCGGACTTGTCGCGACAATCGCCATATTTCTGCCTGCTTTTCTATTAATAGTAGGAACACTTCCATATTGGGATCAATTACGGCGAAATCCGAAAATGAAGAGAGCATTAATGGGGGTTAATGCAGCAGTCGTTGGCATTCTGATTGCCGCCTTTTATGATCCGATTTGGACTAGTTCGATCCTAGCTCCAATTGATTTTTCTTTTGCCGCGATTTTATTTAGTATGTTAGCTTTTTGGAAGGTTCCGCCATGGGTCGTTGTTTTGACCGGTGCCATCGGTGGCTCAATTCTATCTATAATTGGGTAAATCCAAAGTGGTTGCTCATTGCCTTACCTTAGTCATAATTTAGAATGAGTAGATCCCTCGACTCCAAGCTAAAGAACGCCCTGATTCATGATCAAATTATAAATTTTCTTATCTTTTTAAAAAAGCTGCCAAAACGAAGCAGCTTTCTCCTTTTACTCGTTCAGTTTTTCGATTAATTGATTAAGAAGCTCATCTCCAGATATAGTGGCTTCGCCTCCCCCTTGAGCAAATGTTTCGTTTCCTCCTCCTTTTCCATTAATGGATGGAAGAACGTCCGCCGCTATTTGTTTCATATTTGAATTGTCGGCTGAACCCCGGGCACAAACGAACTGAAGACGGTCGCCATTTTCGGCTGCAAACAACACAGTAACCTCTTCCTCATTAGCTGTAATCATACGTGCGAGTTTTTGGAGTTCCTGAATCGAACGATTACGGAAAACTTTTGCGATCAATTGGATTTCAGGTTTGCTTTTTCCAAAAGCTCTTTTGCTTCATAATGAAGGAGATTTTCCCTTGCTTCCTCTAATGATTTCTCAGTTTCCTTTGCATGATCTAAAAGACGGCTTGCAGCAGTGATGATTTCCTCCTCAGATGCATTTAACAATGCATTTAATTCACGAATCACTTTTTGTTTTTTCCCAAGCTGTTTCAAAACACGATTCCCGCAAACAAATTGGACCCGTATTCGCTTTCGCTGTCTTTCCCAGTCTAAAATCTTAATTGCCCCTACCTGCCCGGTAGAATGTGGATGAGTTCCTCCGCATCCGTTGTAATCAAAGTCGGGAATAATGACAAGCCTGATATTTTCCGTAACGGAAGGCTGTTTTCTTAAAGGATATTTGGAGAGCTCCCTTTCCGTAACCCATTTTGTTTCAATCGGCCTATTTTCAAGAATAATTTGATTCGCAAGTTTTTCTGCTTCCATTGCCTTTTGCTCTGACAATTCTTCGATATCAAGGTCAATAGTCAGAACTTCCTTTCCCAAATGAAAGCTTACAGTTCGGTACCCAAACAGCTCTTCAAACGCTGCGGATAAGATGTGCTGCCCGGAATGCTGCTGCATATGATCAAATCGTCTTTCCCAGTCAATTACACCCGTTACGTCTATATTTTGCTCCGAAATCGGCTTTTCAACAAAATGGCGGATCTCCCCGTTTATCTCTTCAACATTAACCACCTTAATATGGTTTAGCGTCCCGGTATCGTGCGGCTGGCCTCCCCCGGTCGGATAAAATGCCGTTTCCTCTAAAATAACATACCAGTTGCCAGCCTCGTCCTGATTTTGGTGAAGGATCTTTGTTGTAAATGTTTTTATGTATGGATCCCGATAATATAATTTGTTCTGCAAGTGCAGCCAGCTCCTCTTTAATTATTTCTATCTCTGAACTCCCTTTAAATAAAGCAATGAATTTTAGAATAGTCAAGTGTTGCATCCGACCTGATTTTAACAGACTGTTTAAATTTAAAATAATTATATTATGTAAACAAATTAATCCGATAATTTAGTCGTATTTATATAATTATTGGTTGGACCGTAACGAATCTAAATGTTTTAAGTAAAAAATATTATCTTTAATAAATTTATTAGGAATTATTTTAAAAAAGTATTATGATTTTTATCTTGATTAAAGAGGCTTTTCCGCTGCCCAAAAGAAGCGGTACTTGGAGTTGCTTGACACTTTATTATCGTGCCATTATTATCCTTTTTATTAGCAATAGGGTTAATTTGATAATATTCCACAAAATGTAAATGGAAGCTTCTTCTTTTTGGATAAGAATAATATTTTTATATAACTGATTTTATTTTATCCTTCTCGATCACTTCTACTTTAATAATCGTCGATTAAGCTTCTCTTCAATTATTTTTCAATAAAAAAAGAATTATTATAGTTTTTCATAATTTCAGAATATATTTTATCAATATAGTAATTTTTCAATTGAAAAATTGACAAACTTTCAGCTTCACATTATTATATATCATGTGTCTTTTTTGTCGTTTTTTGTTGAATTTAATCAGAAAGGGTGAGTAAATTGAAAAAACTTGGGTTGGCATGGCAAATACTAATAGGTCTTGTTCTTGGTATTGCTGTAGGTGCCATATTTTACGGTAATCCGGAAATACAAACCTATTTACAGCCAATTGGCGATATTTTTATAAGGTTAATTAAAATGATCGTGATCCCAATTGTCATCTCAAGCATTGTCGTAGGTGTAGCAGGTGTTGGAGATATTAAGAAACTTGGCAAACTTGGTGGAAAAACTATTCTTTATTTTGAGATAATTACGACTATTGCAATCGTTGTCGGGCTCCTTTCTGCCAATATATTTCGACCTGGTGAAGGCGTAGATATGAATGCCTTGGAAAAAGGCAATATAGACTCTTATTTGCACACAACAAAAGAAGTAGAAAATCATAGTTTTGTCGATACATTTGTTAATATTGTCCCTTCTAACATATTTGAATCAATTGTCAAAGGAGACATGCTGGCGATTATTTTCTTTTCCGTTTTATTCGGCCTTGGCGTGGCAGCCATCGGCGATCGCGGAAAACCGGTTCTTCGTTTTTTTCACGGAACCTCTGAAGCCATGTTTCATGTTACCAATCTTATTATGAAATTCGCTCCATTCGGTGTTTTTGCATTAATCGGAGTTACTGTATCGAAGTTTGGGGTAAGTTCTTTAGTCCCTCTAAGCAAACTAGTTCTTCTCGTATATGGAACAATGTTCTTTTTTGTTGTCGTTGTTTTAGGTTTAACTGCAAGATTATTTGGAATTAACATTTTCAACTTGTTTCGTATTTTAAAAGATGAATTGATACTTGCTTATTCTACAGCAAGCTCAGAAACTGTTTTACCTAAAATTATTGAAAAAATGGAAAAGTTTGGGTGTCCAAAAGCGATTACCTCGTTTGTCATTCCTACTGGCTATTCTTTTAACTTGGACGGCTCAACACTCTACCAGGCAATCGCCGCTCTATTTATAGCACAAATGTATGGGATCCATCTCTCCTTTTCTCAGCAAATTTCCTTAATGCTTGTTCTTATGGTGACGTCTAAAGGAATTGCTGGTGTTCCCGGCGTATCCTTCGTCGTACTGCTTGCAACGCTTGGAACGGTTGGGATACCGGTAGAAGGCCTCGCATTTATTGCAGGAATTGACCGTTTACTGGATATGGCCCGTACAGTTGTAAACGTAGTTGGAAATTCCCTTGCAGCTGTTATAATCTCTAAGTGGGAAAAACAATATAATTTACAAGAAGGAGAAGCTTATCTTAAAGAAGTTTCTTAATCTTGATAATCAAAAAGGCTTTTGCTCAAGTTATTCGTTGGGCAAGGCCTTTTTTTGTGGAAAAGGGGCGGAGCTGCGCTGATAAAAGTAGAATTGCCAACCTATTATTAGCAAGATACATGTTTAGCTTTGTAAATTTTTTTAGCTTGGCTCCGCTCACACCGCCTTATTTTGTTAGTTATGTTTCAAAATGAAGTCTATTTCCATTTCAGGGTCGGGAGTAAAAACTCATGATGGTTTTTTGCCGCATGCCAAATAAAAAAAACACAGATGTAAAAACCCCTGTGCTTATGTTCTAAAGGAAATGATTGTTGATTATTGCTCACTTCATTAGCTTTTTCTTTTTTGTTTAATAAGAAAATAGATGACTGTTAATACGGTAGCAATGACGATCATCGGCAAACTGTACTGGCCGGCAACTTCTTTAATTTTTGTCCAATTTTCACCAAGTATTTGGCCTAAATACAAAAAGAAAATGGACCAAGGGATAATCGCTGCAACTGTAAATAAAATAAACTTGCTTACAGGCATTTTTGCAATTCCCGCCGGTATTGAAATCGCATGCCTTACCACCGGAATGAATCTTGCGGTAAAGATAACTCCATTTCCATATTTCTTAAACCAATCTTCTGCAACATCGAGATGTTTTTTTTGAATGAAGATATATTTTCCATACTTTTCTAAAAATGGTCTTCCACCAAAATAACCAGCCCAGTATAAAAACAGTTGGGCTATAGTACCTCCAATTGTACCTGCAATGACGGCACCGACAAAATTGATTGTTCCTTGGGATATCATATATCCGCCATATCCAAGCACAATTTCACTTGGAATGATTTCGATCATCAATCCAAGGGCAATTCCTATGTATCCAAGATCTGCGAGCCAATATAATATTGAATAAATAAAATCTTTCATGTAACCACCTTTATCTGTTTGCTTTTGAACATGAACTTATTATAATAGGGATTCTTTTAAAAAGTAAAATATTTATATGACCAAACTATTTTCACCTAGTGTCAATTTTAAAGTGATTTTTGCCCTACATACAAAATATACTCCTTTTCTTTGATTTATTAAAGTATAGTGATGTATTTATTCTTTTTCAAAGATATATAGTTTTCCATTTTAGGTCTTGTTATCTTTTTCCCTTTAAAACCTCTTCTTAAAAGCTCCTTGCTCATCATCATCATAAAGGCGCCGTGGCTTACAATAAGGATATTATCATTTTGGTTTTGAATTATTTGGTCAAGTACGGAATGAATTCTCTGTTCAACATCAAACTTTGTTTCCTGCTGTGATTGATGATTAATTAGCCAGGCTGTCCTTACAAGGAATGCCCATAAAAGAAATGGCAATTTCATATTTTTTTTAAAAAGAGGGTACATAGAAATTTCTCGCAATTCTCTCATTTTGATAATCTCACCTGAAAAAATTTGTTCCGCTGTTTTTACAGCTCGATGAACATCACTAGTATAACACTTTGTCCACTCAATTCCTCCTAAATCTATAGTTCCATCCTCAATATCGGATGTTTCGTATTCTTCTATCCAATGACAAAGCTATTTTTGTGAAATGATTTTTTTCTCAGGAAATCCTCGTATCACTTTAAAATGACGAACTAATCCGATTTTTAACTAATTCACCCTCTTTTCTACTTAATTAAACCAAATAGCAACCTTCAGGATTTTTGCTGCCATTGATTCCCTTCCTCTACTTTCCAATTGCTATATAGTTCAACATCGATTTTTTGAATTCCTTTAATAACTTGTTTTGTTTTTCATTCTTTAAAAAGGAAAACGTGCACAAAAAAATGAACTAATAAAAAACAAGCTTTACCCTCATAAATTTGTTCATCCTTACGAACGCTATGATAGATAATCTAAAGATAATGCAAGGAAGGATGTTCAATATGATGTTGATAAATACTGATATAGACCAAATATTAGAAGCTACCATTGATATAGAAGAAGACTCTTATTCTTTCAAATTGATTGAAGTTGAAATTGATCATCTTCTGGAAAAGACGAAAGAATGGTAAGTTTTTGAACATATACTTCTTTAGAACAGCTTCACTCAGCAGAGTGAGGCTATTTCCATTTTTTACGATTCTATGAAGCAAAATATTTGAGATTTTTTCCCAAACGTGCTTTACTAAAATATGTAAAATCGAACAAAGGAGGAATATTTTGACATGTATGAAATTGCTGTAGTTGGAGCGGGACCGGCCGGGGCAAGTGCTGCCCTTTTTGCAGCGAAGGCAGGAAAAAAGACGGTGCTAATTGATAATGGCCAAAGCATTACAAAAAAAGCGTGGATTGAAAACCATTATGGAGTTATGGAAATCACAGGCCCAGATCTAGTTGAACTTGGAAAAAAACAGGCACAAAAATTTGGAGCGGAGTTAGTTGAAAGTAAAGCGTTAAGTATTGAAAAAGGTTCCTATGGTTTTACAATTAAGACAGAAAGCGGCGAATTTGAAGCGAAGCATATTATTCTTGCCACTGGAATATCCGTTGAGCTAGCCGAAAAAGCAGGAGTTAATACAAAAGAAGGTACTGAACCGAGAATTAAAAAAGTGATAGATGCAGATGCATCAGGTAAAACAAATGTTGAAGGAATCTGGGCAGCCGGCACTTGTGCAGGTGTAAGCGTTCACACCATCATTACTGCAGGTGACGGAGCGAAGGTAGCGATTAATGTAATTAGTGAACTAAATGGTGAGCGTTACGTTGACCATGATATTTTAAAATCATAATAAAAATTGGCATCACATTGGGAGAGCGAAACTCTCCCTTTTTTGATCTTTGTTTTCACACTTATATCATTTAAGAATTGGTCCGCAAAAAAGAAATCATTCGATCGTAGTTTCCAACTCTTCTATTCTTTTTTCTAAATATTTTTTGTCCTTCTGGGCATGAAACGTTTCCGCTTTTTCAACAATAACACTTGTATTGTAATCAGGAATTTTTGCATGTTCTTCATAAATTCCTTTTGGCAGCAAAACATTTCCTTCCGGCCAGTATACTGCTATATTGCCTTGCTTCACATCCTCAAATTTTGCCCGCCCCTGAAAAGTCCCAAATTGATTATAAACGACGATGGAATCTCCTTCACGAATTCCAAGCTTTGCTGCGTCATCAGGATTTATGGCAATATCATAGCGGTCTGCTCCGTTAAACGGGTCTGTTTCACTATAAATCATCGAATTGAATTGTTTTCCCCTTCGAGACGTAACATAAAAATGCCCTTCGGCTTTTCGAAGTTCAGGGATTTCAATAGGGATTAGGTTTCCTTTGCCATCTGCAGTCGGACAAATTCCTCCCTCGCACAGCCAGGCGCCGCCCCATTGAAAAAAATCCCCCTGGTTTTTCAAATGCTGGATGCCATCGTAGTTTCGGTTTGCAACCGCAATTTCGTTGCGAATCTCCTGTGCACTCTTAAAATAAATAAGTTCTTTCTTCTCAGGGTATACTCGTGAAGCAAGATCAACATAAATTTCCCATTCCGGGCGCGCTTCTTCTATTCTTGGCCCCTTAATTTCCGGGCTGAAGTAAATCATTCTCTCGGTGCTCGTTGACGTTCCTCCCCCAGGCTGTTCATACCGGGTCATTGCCGGAAGAATGATAACCTCTTCTTTTGCATCGAGTAATGTTGATGTATTAAAAATGATATCCTGATGAACACGTATTTCTAAATTTTCCAATGCTTCTTTTATGAATTTAGGATTCGGCATCGTCTCAAGAAAGTTTCCGCCGCTTGTATAAAGCACTTTTACTTTCCGCTCATGCCCTTCCGGAAGCATTATATTTTCAATCGTTTGTCCGATCGTATCCCCTTGCCATCTCGGAATCTTAAATCCCCAGATTTCTTCAATCCGCCGGGCATTTAGTTCATCAAACTCACCGCCAGGCAAAACAAAAGGATCTGCACCCATTTCACCTGACCCTTGAACACTGCTGTGCCCGCGGATCGGCATCAAACCGCAATGCTCTCTGCCAATAAAACCGCGGAGCATTGCGAGGTTTGCTACTTGCGAGATATTATCAGTTGCAAAACGGTGCTGCGTTAATCCCATACTCCATACAAAGACACCTGTTTTGGCATCGGCAAGCAGTTTTGCAAATTCAAACATTCGCTCTTTTGACAACCCTGAAGATTGTTCTAACAAAGACCAATCTTGCTTTTGTATATGCGCTTTCAGTTCTTCAAAGCCGTTCGTATGCTCGCTGACAAAACGGTGATCAATTGCAGATCCAGGAGCCTTTTCTTCCATTTCAAACCAATGCTTCATCACACCGTTCATGAAGGCGATGTCACCGCCAATGTTCACCTGAAACACGTCATCAACAATTTTGGTTCCAAACAGTGCACTTTCTGGAATGGATGGTATCCAGTAATTCTCCATTGCCGGCTCGCGATACGGATTGATTGTAATAATTTTTGTACCTGCTTTTTTTGCTGCATACATATATTTTGTTGAAACAGGCTGGTTATTAGCGGCAACGGAGCCCCAGAAAATTAGAACATCGGTTCCAATCCAATCTTTATAGCTGCAGCTTGATGCCCCGATTCCAAGAGAACGTTTCAGTGCAGTTTTACTGGGAGAATGGCAAATGCGCGAAGCGTTATCAATATTGTTCGTACCAAGAAAACGGGCGGTCTTTGCTGCGGTATAATATACTTCATTTGTTATCCCTCTTGCTGTCAAGTAAAACGCCAACTGTTTCGGATCAATTTTTTTAATTTTCTCAGCGATGCGGTTCAACGCATCGTCCCATGATATTCTTGTAAACTTCTTTTCTCCTTTCTTTCTTGAAAGGGGATAAGGGATCCTCCCAAGTTTACGCAGCTGAGTACTGTCAAGTTCCCTCATTTTTTCCACATCTTCGAGCCATTTTGGATCAATTGCCGGCATCGTGTTTAAACGGAGAACATTCAGACGAGTCGTACAGATATGGGGTCCGGTGAGAGTCCGGTCATATAACCCGGATACGCCAAGTGCACAACCGTCGCAAACACCTTGAGTTATAATCCGATATGCATATGGCAAATTATCTTTATTTTCCCAGACGGATTTAATTGTATCCCGAATATGATGCGGCTTTACTTTTCCTAGGCCCATTGGTGCAAAACTTGCCCATAATGATGGCCTGGGTCGTTTATCCAATTTAATAGGTCCAGTATGTTGTGTTTTTCCCATATCCAATCCTCCGAAAAATAAATAAAGGATAAAAACAAAAGGCGCAAGCGCCCCGTTTAGCCCGGTTAATCATAATTGAAATTATCGCAAATTTATGAACTTTCTTAAAAAATGGTAACATTTTTTAAATGTTCACTCAAGTTTTTTTAAAAATTTTTACTATTGAGATTTTTTATTCTGTGCTAATATTTTGAGTAATTAGGTATGTGTGGGATGGTGAAATGAGTATGGAGCGCCAAATCAGTTATAGAAATAATATTTTCAAATTTGAAAATGGTTTTTTTCGTGAGCAATTAGATGAAATAGCAACGGAATTTCCATTCACTATTATTTTAAATGGTGAAGAATTTGCAACAATGGTTTGTACACCGACACATTTGGATGAACTTGTCATTGGGTTTTTAGCTTCTGAAGGAGTTATTCGGTCAAATAATGAAATTGACCAGCTTCAAATTGATGAAAGCAAAGGATTTGCTTACGTGGATTTAGCTGTAAAAGCAACAACAAGCCAGCAATTCTACTCAAAACGATTTATTGGCTCGTGCTGCGGGAAGAGCCGGCAGTTTTATTTTCATAATGATGCACGTACTGCAAAAACGTCAACTTCAAAAATTAAAATTAAGCCAGAACAGTGTATAACGCTTATGAAAGCCCTTCAAAACAGCAGCACTGTTTTTAAAAATACAGGAGGAGTTCATAATGCTGCTCTTTGTTCGGAAAATGAAATGATTATTGCTAGAACAGATATCGGACGGCATAACGCATTGGACAAAATCCTTGGCTACTGCATTCAAAACCGGGTACCAATTCAAGACAAAATTATTGCCTTCAGCGGAAGAATTTCCTCAGAAGTTTTGCTGAAGGCGGCGAAAATCGGCGTCGGGGTGATATTGTCGAAATCTGCACCAACAGACCTTGCGATAAAACTGGCACACGATTTAAACATCACTGCAGTCGGATTTATCAGAGGCAACAGTTTGAACGTTTATTCCCATCCAGAAAGGATTGTCGAAAAATTAGAAAAGCTGACATGACGTATTTGTCCTGTCAGCTTTTTTCATTTATGTTTCCCACGATTCGTTATTACGGAAAAATTGATTTTTTGCGGAAACCTCTCCAAAAATTAACGGTTTTTCATCCATTCTGGTTTGCCGAATCCTTTAAATTGTTCATCAATTACTTTTTCAAACTCTTTTGATTCAACAGCTTCTTTAATATCTTTTACAAACTGGGCGTCTTTGTCTTTTGTATTAACAACGACGCGGTTGCGATATTGGTCAGGCATGTTTTCCAGTTGAAGTGCGTCTAAAAGATTCATTTTTGCAGCTAAGGCAAAGTTGCCTGGTACTGCTGCGAGATCAACGCTGTCAACTGCACGAGGAAGCTGGGCAGCTTCAAGCGGCTTAAACTTTAAATTCTTAACGTTTTCTTTAACATCCTTTTCAGATACCGTTAACGGGTTCGCATTAGGGTCAAGTTTAATAAGTCCGGCATCCTGTAAGATTAAGAAAGCGCGGGCCGCATTGGTCGGATCATTTGGGATCGCAATGGAAGCGCCCTCTGTCACTTTTTTAAGAGAAGAGAACTTTTTCGAATAAATGCCCATAGGTGCAGTCGGTACGACTATTACTTCAGATAGGTCAAGATTATGTTCTTTTGCAAAGGTTTCCATGTAGACTTTATGCTGGAAAAGGTTTGCATCAAGATCACCTTTCGCAAGTGCAAGATTTGGCTGAATATAGTCGCTGAATTCAACGACTTTCACTTTATATCCTTTTTTTTCAAGAAGCGGTTTAATAGCTTTATTTACCATATCGCTGTATGGACCTGAAGTTGCACCAATCGTGATTTGTTTCGTTTCATGTTTTGTATCTCCTGAGGAATTCTCACTTCCGCTGCAGGCTGCAAGAATGCCAATCATAAGGAGTAGGAAAAATGATAGAAATAATTTTTTCATGATAGTCCCCCATTTATGTATGTTTTTTTCTATCTTTTATCAACTAATCTTGCTATTCTGTCACCTGCAAACTGGATCAGCTGAACTAAGCAGATTAGGATAACAACTGTTGTAATCATGACCGTATTGTCATATCGATAGTATCCAAAGCGGATGGCAAGGTCACCGACACCGCCGCCGCCAACAATACCGGCCATAGCTGAGTATGCGATCAAACTGATAACGGTTATAGTAACACCTTGAATAATACCTGGCTTTGCTTCAGGAATCAAAACATCCTTGATAATCATCCACGGTGATGCCCCTACAGCAACCGCAGCTTCAATCACTCCTTTGTCAATCTCGCGAAGCGATTGTTCAACGATTCTCGCAAAAAACGGAATCGCTGCTACTGATAACGATACAGATGCAGCTGTAGGTCCGATTGTTGTGCCAGCTATCAGTTTTGCTAACGGCAAAAGTGCGATTAACAAAATAATGAACGGGATAGAGCGAACCATATTAACAATAAAACCAACAATATTTTTGAAGAAGGTATTTTCAAGAAATAGTCCTCTATCCGTTACAAATAAGAGCACTCCGATTGGCAGGCCAACGATAATCGCTACTAGAATGGAAATGCCAACCATGTAAATTGTTTCAAAAAACGCTTTGTTTAATTCTGGAATTAATCCTACTAAACTATCAAGCTGCATTTCGAATCACCTCCAAATGTTGAGTCCGTTTTGTAATGTAGCTTATTGCCTGTTCAATTTCATCCTGGTCGCCTGTCAATTCCATAATAAAAATTCCTAATGGTGTATCCTTTATGTACTCAATTTTTCCATGCAGAATGTTTCCTCTCACATTAAATTTCTGCAAAGAGTCGGAAATAACAGACTCTTCGGCAATCGCTCCTTGAAAAAATACTTTGACAATTTTTCCACGGCGTTCCTTTAAAAGATTTTCAGGAAGATCAAATTGCAGGATACTGTTGATAAAATTCTTTGTTAACTGTTCTCGCGGATTTGAGAATAGATCATAAACATTGCCTTCTTCAATAATTCTGCCATTTTGCATCACAGCCATCCTGTCGCATATGTCCTTGACCACTTCCATTTCATGTGTAATCAAGACAATAGTGATCCCTAATTCCCGGTTTATTTTTTTAAGCAAGTCCAGAATCGACTTTGTTGTGCTCGGATCCAAAGCGGAAGTGGCTTCATCGCAAAGAAGAACGGAAGGATTATTTGCAAGTGCACGGGCAATACCGACGCGCTGTTTTTGTCCTCCGCTTAATTGCGACGGGTAGACATCACTTTTGTCAGACAAGCCGACCATTTCAAGCAATTCTTTTACCCTTTTATCAATCTCGGCTTTTGATTTGTGTGCCGCTTTTAACGCAAAAGCAATATTTTCATAGACGGTTTTTGAGCTCACTAAATGAAAATGCTGAAAAATCATTCCAATTTTCAAACGGGCTTTCCTCAACTCTTTTTTCCTAAGGGAGGTCAACGACACTCCGTCAATAATTATTTCTCCGGATGTCGGTTTTTCCAAAAGATTCAGACAGCGCAGAAGGGAGCTTTTCCCTGCCCCGCTGTAGCCAACAATCCCAAAGATTTCTCCTTTCTTTATAGTAAGTGAAACATGGTCAACACCGACAACTTTTCCTTTTTTTGTTTCATAGATTTTGACTAGATCCTTTATTTCGATCATTTGTAACCCTCCTTTTGTGGTACGAATAATTAAAAAAGCCTCTTTCATTCAGAAAGAGGCATCGTCATTTATCTACGACTTATCTTTCAGAATGAAACGTTCATTCTGCAGGATGTGGCACCTTTCCATTAGAGGAGGTTGCCGGACGTCATTGGGCCTGGTCCCTCGGTCACTCTTGATAAGTAACTTATTCAATTTTATAAAAGAATCATAAAATTAAAAAATTCAGATGTCAACAGTTTTTTTCTTAATCAAAACGGTAGAAAACGTTTACAATATTGCTATATCAATGCAAAAAAATTTTTTCACTATTATGTTTATCGGTAAATGAAAGCACCTATTCCGTATGTAATTAGAAAAGGGAAACAATGAAATAGGTGCTATTTATTCTATTATTTCACCCATGTTATTAATTCTTCGATATTCAGGCGGTCAGCTTGTCGACCCGGTTTTAATGCTTTTCCAATCGCAATGAGCATAACAGGGGTATAACGTTCATCTACGTTAAATTCTTTTATAAACCTTTCTTTATCAAAGCCGACCATTGGGCATGTATCCCAGCCTTTCCCTTTTGCTGCAAGCATAAGCTGCATGGCTGCCAATGATGCATTGCTGTGTGCTGCCGCCAGTGCATATGTTTTGTCTTGATACACTCCTTTGATTTGACTTGCTTTTCGATCCATAATCTCTTGGCTAATTCTTCCGGACTCTACTAAAGGACGATATACTGCCTCAATTTTTTTATCAGCTTGAAGGTCTCCAAGAACGGCAATCACGGCTGATGATTCAAAAGTATGTGCTTGGTTGTTTGCGATTGGCAATAATTTTTTTTGAACATCTTTTCCGTGAAAAACCATGAAGTGCCAATGCTGAAGGTTCCAAGCAGATGGTGCACGGCCCGCAAGTTCCAGAATTTCCATTAATTCATCTCGCGAAATGCTTTGTTCCGGATCAAAATCTCTTACAGAACGTCTTTCCTCGATAATACTAAATATATTTGTCATGATCATCCACTCCTCTGATTTATATCTTGATAAATTTCATGTCAGACTTGCCGTTTACAGTTCGGAATCATACACGATTTGCTTTTTAGATGCAAATTATTGGCACTGAACTTGCCTTGGCAGTTTTTGTTCACAATTTTGAAGATTTTCTGTATCGAATTTGTAAATTTATCATCAGAAAGAAAAGTCTTGTAGAGGTATAATGTTCACTGTTAAATAAGATTTGAGAAAAGTTTGGTGATAGAATGTACAGAAATCAACAGTCAACAAAAACTACTCATCCACATTCCGCAACGATTGATTATAATGAAAATCCTTTTATTGTCATCTGGGAAGTTACGAGAGCTTGCCAGCTTAAATGCGTTCACTGCCGGGCAGATGCGCAAACGCTGCCTGATCCGCGTGAATTATCACATAATGAAGGAATAAAGCTTATCGATCAAATATATGAAATGAATAATCCAATGCTTGTTTTTACCGGCGGGGATTGTATGATGAGAGATGATTTATTTGAACTGGCGGATTATGCCATAAAAAAAGGCATGCGCGTTTCAATGACGCCAAGTGCCACTCCAAATGTCACAAAGGAAAAAATGGAACAGGCCAAAATAGTCGGTTTGTCACGTTGGGGTTTCAGCCTTGATGGACCAACTCCTGAAATTCATGACCATTTTCGCGGAACCCCTGGCTCTTTTCAGTTAACGATAGAAAAAATTAAATACATAAACGAATTGAATATGCCCTTGCAAATCAATACCGTCATTTCCCGGTATAATTATGGTTCTCTTGAAAAAATGGCAGAGCTGATCAAAGAATTGAAAGCAGTCATGTGGTACATTTTTCTGCTTGTTCCGACCGGACGCGGCCAAGTGAAGGATTGCATTACCCCTGCCGAGCATGAAAAAGTATTCCGCTGGCTTTACGAATTGAGCAAAACCGCTCCGTACGATATTAAAACAACAGCAGCTCAGCACTATCGGAGAGTCGTTATTCAACAAAAACTGAAAGAAAATAAAGTTCAATATGGTGAGATCCGTTATGAGGATTCGTTAACGAAAGACACGGCTTCTGCCATTGATGGACTGAAACGCGCACCTAAAGGAGTAAATGACGGGAATGGATTCATATTTGTTTCCCATATCGGCGATGTTTACCCGAGCGGACTGCTTCCAATTAAGGTAGGTAATATTCGGGAAAGACCATTAAATGAAATTTACCGGGAATCAAAGGTGTTAAAAGATTTGCGCAATCCGGATTTATATAAAGGAAAATGCGGAATATGCGAATACAGATATGTTTGCGGCGGCTCACGTTCAAGAGCATATGCTGTTACTGGTGATTATTTAGAAAGCGAACCATTTTGCGTTTATATTCCGATGGCACTAAGAAAATAATAAAAGGGCCGGCTAAAAGAACTCATTAGTCTTTTGGACGGCCCTATTTCTTCTTTCACTTTTCTGAATTAAAGAGATAAAACCATATTTCTCAAAAACTCTCATCGCGTTTTTGCTTTGTAAAAAATGATAAAACTTAATCGCTTCCTCTTTATTTTCCGATTTTTTTAAGACTCCAAGAGGATAGATAATAGGAGAATGCGATTTTTCTTCAGCAGCTGCAGCAATATCAATCTTGCTCGAAGTAAGTGCATCCGTTTTATAAACGATCCCTGCATCAACATTTCCGGTTTCCACATATGTCAACACTTGCCGTACATCCTTTGCATAAATGATTTTATTTTGAACGCTTTCCCAAATTTTGTAATGCTTAAGTGTTTCTTTCGCATATTTCCCTGCCGGCACGATTTCTGGAATTCCGATCGAGATTTTCTTAATATTTTTATCTGCCAAACCGATAAATCCATCAACTTTTTTCTGAGAATTTTTTGGTTGCACAAGCACTAGTTCATTCCCTACAAGACTTTTACGATAATTCTTGTCAATAAGTCCGCTTTCCACTAATGCATCAAATTTATCTTCAGCCGCAGATAAAAATAAATCAACCGGTGCGCCTTGAGAAATTTGCTGCTGCAATGCGCCCGAAGCCCCAAAATTAAAAAACAGCTTCACATGAGGATGTTCTTTTTCGTACAATTTTTGAATTTCCTCCATAGCGTCTTTCATGCTTGCAGCAGCTGAAATTGTAAGCTCAGCATCTTTTTTATTTTGATTCATAGTCTCCTTCTTAGGGCCGCTGCATGCTCCTAACAGAACAACTGCTATCAACCATGCGAAACAAAATATTATGTATTTTTTCATAATCGATCCTTTCCTTGCCCATATATCATATTCATTATAACAAATGACTGAATTATTTTACTAGAAAGAATTTTAAGAAAAAGTTAATTAGCGGTGTAAGGCATAAAACGAGCAAGACTAGTAAAAATAAGACTAAAAAGTAAAGGAGCGAAAGATATGCCTAAAAAACGTCCCGAATTTATGAATAGTCCTTATTTTGTTGATGAACCAGGAAATTGGCACTTAAAGCCAGGTGCACCTGAAGCCATGCAGCAAGATTTCGATGCTTATATGCAGTCACTTGAAAATCCATACGTTTGGGGTACAACAAATGGAATTAAAATTGATTATCCATTTATGAAGTAAAATTTCTTGATATGAGAGGCTGACACTTAAGGGTTTGTTCCTCTGCTTTAAGTCAGCCTCTTGTGAAAAGTGTTCTTTTAAATAATAGGTTAATTATTGATCATTAATAACTTCTAAGAAATGCTTTAATACTCTTGCGGTCAATCCCCAGATCACTTTTCCGTCATAATGGTAAAACAATTCTTCCGTTTGCCGCGTTTGCCAATTGTAATTTTCGCCTCCGGAAATAAGGTGAAAAGGAAAATTCTTTTCAGGTTTTACCTCAAAATGAATTTTAAAACGGTCAGGTTCAGTATTCATAAGAAAAGAAATCGGAACGGTGAAAAATTCAGCTACCTCGGATGGATTCGGCTTCATTGGGCCCGGTTCATGGATGGTTCCGACGAATGGGTAAATTATTGTTCCATATGGAGAAACTATATAATCCAACGGATAGACATTTTTAATTTGATCTAAACGGATCCCAAGTTCTTCTGATGTTTCACGGATCGCTGTATGCTGTTCATTTTTGTCAGTGCTTTCGATTTTCCCTCCAGGAAAACAAATCTCTCCAGGCTGTCTCCTCAAATCAAATGCACGAACTTCAAACAGGACGTGAAGATCATCTTCTTTTTCAATTAAAGGCAATAATACCGCAAACTTGGAATACCGATTTCCTCCTAATATTCCTGGTGTTCGATTTTGCAATTTTTTTAGGACCTGATCAAGATGCATATAATTTACCTCCACATCCTCATTTTATAGCATATATAAAGACAAAATATGAATATATATCATCATAGTCTAAAAGATAACATGATTCCTTTTTAAATAAAATCTTGAATTCACATCAATGAAACTGATGGATAATACAGAGGTTTTTTAAATTTATAAAAATTATCAAAAATGCAATTGACAATTTACACCAAAGCAAATATAATTATCTCATATTAAAATATCTCGAATTAAAGATATTTTTAATGATAAACTAAAAAAGGGGAAATGAACAATGGCAAAAACAAAATGGGCAATTGATACAGCTCACAGCAGTGTCGAATTTTCTGTAAAACACATGATGATTGCTAGAGTTAAAGGATCATTTGATAATTTCTCAGCTGCCATCGAAGCTGATCCAACTGATTTAACGACTGCTAATATTGAATTCAATGTCGATGCTGCTAGCATCAATACACGCAACAATGACCGCGACGCTCATCTGCGTTCAGCAGATTTCTTTGATGCAGAAAAATATCCATCTTTAAGTTTTAAATCCACAAAAATTGTGAAAACAGATGACGATGAATATGAAGTAACCGGCGATTTAACTATTCGCGGTGTTACACGTCAGGAAACTTTCACTGTGACATTCGAAGGCCAGGGAAAAGATCCTTGGGGAAATGAAAAGGCAGGATTTAGTGCTGAAGGGAAAATCAATCGCAGTGATTACGGTTTAACATGGAACGCAGCTTTAGAAACAGGAGGCGTTCTTGTTGGTGACCAAATTAAAATTTCTCTTTCAATCGAAGCAATAAAAGAAGCGTAAACGGCCAAATGAAGATGGGGGCTGACTTATTAGCATAAGGTCAGACCCCTCAATGACAACATATAGACAAACACTAAAAATGGCTATTCTAAATACTATATTGCCGAAGGGAGTCAAACCCTTTAAGTCAGCCCCATATAATTTTTGAAAGGGACTGCCGCACTAAGATTATCTTCTTTTTGTGATTCTTCCAAAACTTCCAACCCTTGTTTTCGGAGGCGAATGATTCTTAGGGCGTGAGAATAATGAAGAAGTCCATTTTCCTTCTGAATCCGATTTATAACTGTCACCTTTTTGTGGCTTAATAATTTTGCCAACCTCATCAGATACACCAGAGAATATATGTTTTTTCTTGAATATACTTCCTTTACTGTTATTATCAGAAACAGTCTTATCGCTCCGTTTTATGATTGTACCTTTTCCTTCTTTTGTAAGAGGCGGAAAGGTCTTTATCTCTTTAGCAGTTGGGGGATGATACTCAGTCTTAGGATGATAGATTTCTTTTGTCGTGTAGCCTCGATACTTTCCGCCATGATATTTGTATGAATCAAATAATTCATCAATGAGTTTAGCTGCAATATAGCCTTCTAAAAATGAAGGGTTGTAATTTTGACGGACAAATTCATTGTTATTTACTTCTATGAGTGTGTCTTTTTGGTTCTTTGGATCTCGCTGCAGATGATACCACTCATCAGAATAAACTAAGAACATCTGTTCTTCATCTTTATCCGAAATGTATTTTGGTTTCTTTTCTTCACTTAGTTCGTGTGCTACTTCAGGAACAGATTTATTTTCAGCCCGATAAACTCGAGATACCTGATCTCCATCTTTTGCAACAGATACTAATGGATACGATGAATCAACAGGGTTATTATTATTACAACCACTTAGAACGGCAACTGCTAAGGCAACTGCTAAAAGCGGAGCCAAAAAAGAAAACAGCCGCTTCATCATGATTTCACCCCCTAGTTAGATCGAATGACCTGGACATCAGCAGGGAGCAAAGATTCTCCTTCATACATGATCAATCGTCCATCGAGCCATTCAATTCTTATTAATTTGCGATTATCTGATTGAAACCTCCATACATGCATTTCCCCATCCTTTGAGAACGGTGTTTTTCCTGTAACTGTCACATTCCCGGCATATTGTTCCTCTAAAAAATATAAAGTGCCTTCTAGTTCAAGTGTTGTTGGAATTTCGTCAAAAGAATCTAAACGGCCATCAATTTGATCATAAACTTCATACTTCAATTTCTCTCGTTCCTCTATCTGTAAAAAACGAACCATACTGCCATCTTGAATGGTTAGAAAAACGGAATTGCGCTGCGAATGACGAGTTCTTCCAATTACCTCATACGTAACAAGCGACACTTCTACAATGTCTCCAGGAGAAACTGTAAGAATACTTTTTTCAGGTTGGGGAGGCTCAGCTTTTTTAAATAGATTTATCACACGATTAAATAAGGACATCCATTTCATCCTCCTTTTTCACCTTAAAAACAAGAAGCTAAAATTAACGCACCCACTACATGTAAGGAACCTGAAAAAAGAGCAGCAGATACTTTTCCAAGATGAGTCTCTTCTTCAAGGTGCAGACCGGCTGTTTTCTTTAAGAACCATTCAACAAGCTTTTCTAAAATAAATAAAATAACAAACGAAATGACCGATACTAATAACGCTTGCCAAAGGTCATTTGATTTTGCGATCGATTGAGAAAGAATATATCCTTGAGCAAACATCTTTAAGATAAATCTTGTGGCAACGGCTGTGTTCCCATTTTTAATTTCGGCCAAATCTTTGTACTTTGTAAAAAGTGAATCAATCCACATAAGTACGAACAGGAGCAGAGCCCCTGCCCCAGTCCATACGAACATAGCGATTACATTCATCAAATGCATTAACCGTTCACCTCAATCCAAATGATCTTTTCAAAAAGAGAGGTGCATTCAAATTGCTTACTCCTCGTATTTTTTCAAGAGTTCAGCTAATTCCTCCTCCACTTCCTTATCCCTATTAAGCTGTTCAAATTCCTCATCTAAGGATTTTTGTTTTTTATACACTTCTCCACTGGCCTCTGCCTCTGCTTCTAACTGAAGAGCTTTTTCTTCCATTCGTTTTAAACCAGCGAGGGCAGTATTTGAATCGAATCCACTCATTGCTTTATTGATATTTTTTTGAGCTTTAGCAGCATTCACACGAGCAACTAGAGTTTCTCTCTTATTTTTTAATTGGGTAATTTGTTTTCTCATTTCCACTAATTTTTCACGGAGATTATCTGCAGCAAGCTTATTTTGTTCATAGCTTGTTTTATATTCCAGCATTTTCTGCTCGGCAATTTTCTTCTCTTCTAATGCTCGGCGCGCTAAATCAATATTTTTTGCTTGTGCAGCAATATGTGCCTGCTCCTCCCTCTTTTTCACAAGCGCCTCTTGTTCTTCATAAAGTTGTTTAAATTTTTTCTCTAATGCGATTTGGGCAGCTACAGCTCTTTCTGCTTCTTCTAAATCCTCCTGCATATCACGTAAATATTGATCCGTCATTTTTATTGGGTCTTCAGCCTTTTCAATAAGAGCATAAATGTTAGCTAAAGTAAGATCTCTGAATCTTTTAAAGATAGACATAGTAAACCTCCTAATAAAGTTCTAAATTTGTGTTTAATTTGAATGTACAATATATATAACGAATAAAATCATGAAAGGTTTCAAATTTCCTTAACCTATTCCCGCTTTGACAAAACGCCCTTTAGAGTGTTAACTTTATTGTAGTTTGCAATTCTGGCTTTTTCTACGAGGAGGGGATTTAATGAATAAAGAAGTCATTAAATTTTTGAGAGAAAGCTATAATATGACACAGCGTGAATTTGCCAAGTTTGTAAATTGCAGTTATGCTCTTATTGCTTTAGTGGAAGTTGGGAAAAGACGGATTACCGAAAATCTTGAAAACAAAATCAAAATAGCGTTTGATTTGGATGACAACCAATTGGAATCAATTGCTTCAATAGTGGCCCATATATGTAAAGGAGTACCGCCTTTTAATCAATAGGACGGTACTCCTTTTTACTATCAATTTATTTTAAAACAGTGGCTTGACTTGCATTATGAACACCCGTTAGCTTTCGGTCGTATAAATGGCAAGCGACGTAATGATTGGAGTCGACTTCAATCCAGGATGGTTTTTGTCTTGCGCACACATCCATGGCATGTTGGCAGCGGGTTCGAAACACACAGCCGCTTGGAGGGTTCACTGGGCTTGGCAGTTCCCCTTTTAAAATAATGCGTTCTCTCTTGTCCTCAATATCAGGGTCAGGAATTGGAATAGCTGACAAGAGTGCCTGTGTATATGGATGAAGCGGATTTTTGTACAGCTGACTGCTTGCAGTCAGTTCAACAAGGTGCCCTAAATACATAACACCAATTCTGTCGCTGATTTGTTTTACCATCGAAAGATCATGTGCAATGAATAAATATGTTAAACCCTTTTCTTTTTGCAGCCGTTTCAAAAGATTGACAACCTGCGCCTGAACAGAAACATCCAGAGCAGATATTGGTTCATCCGCAATAATAAATTCAGGGTCAAGTGCCAGGGCACGTGCAATCCCAATTCGCTGCCGTTGTCCGCCGCTGAATTCATGCGGATACCGATTTGCATGGTCACGATTCAATCCAACATCTTCCAGTAATTGATAGACCCTTTCTAACTGCTCCTTTTTGTTTTTGTATATACCATGAACTTCCATCGGTTCGGAAATGATTTCCCTAACAGTAGAACGCGGATTTAACGATGCGTACGGGTCTTGAAAAATCATCTGCATTTGCCGTCTGAAGGCAAATTTTTCTTTTTCCGTTAATTGGTGAACGTTTTTTCCTTTGAAAAGAACTTCTCCCTCGGTCCGGTCGTATAAACCGATGATTGTCCTGCCTGCAGTGGACTTGCCGCATCCTGATTCACCAACGATTCCAAATGTTTCTCCCTTGTAGATTTTAAACGTTATCCCGTCAACCGCCTTTAATATCTCTCCTTTTCCAAGAAAAAAGTGCTTCTTTAAATTATTCACTTCTAATAGTACTTGTTTTTCCATGAATTATTCCTCCGTATCTTGCCAGTAGCGACGTGCTGTACATAATTCTTTTTCATAGATCGTTCCTTGAAGCGGAATAATCTCAACCGATTTTCCTGTTTTTGGTGAATGAAGCATTTTTCCATTTCCGTAATAAATTCCAACATGATGGATTCTTCCTTTGCCTTCTTCATAGGCAAAAAACAGCAAGTCTCCCGGTTCAATCTTTTCGAGTTCCACTGGTTTGCCCGCTTGAGCCTGATCACTAGCATCACGCGGAATTGTATACCCATTAGCTTTGCACATAGTATAGCTGAATCCGGAACAGTCATATCCAAAGCTGCTCATTCCGCCCCATAAATATGGAAGCCCAAGAAAAGCCTCTCCTGCAAAGACTATGTCACGCCCATTTCCTTTCGGGATTTCATCCTGCGACTGATAAATATGAACCTTTTCCGCACTGATCAATCCAAAACCTGATGGCGTTTCCACTTTTACCCAATGATCCAGTTCTTGAACAACTGGTAATACTGTTTGATAGCTTAACTCCATCATTGGCTTTTCAGATTCAGAAAATAAGGTTGCTTTTTTAGCAGTTACGACGGCAATAGGCCCCTGATTGATTTTCCAATCATGTTTTCTTTGCAGCTGGGCTTTAGGAATCCAACCCGGATACCCCCGATTATCCTTAGAAGAAGGCTGGTCAGGGATGATAACTTCAACCCAACCGTCTTTTTCATTTGTAACGAGCACTTCCTGCCCAAATAAAACCTGCGTCTGAACGAGATTTTGATCGTGCAGACCAAGGCGGGTATCGTACGTTAACCCTTCAAGCCATTCATCGATTTCCGCAGGATTGGAAATTGCCTTTTTATCAATGTCCCTCGCTGAATCATAAGACGTCCATACGGTTGCAACCGGAACATCCACAAGCCATTGATCACTCATTTCCATTATTAACCCCTCCTTCAATGTGTACATTTTGTATGCCGAGCCCAGGAGCTTCAGGAAACGTAATTTTCCGTCCGCTGTACTTAATTCCACCTTCAACAATCTCTTTCGCAAGCATCAGCGGTGCATCAAAATCAAAGCGGGTAATATTTTTCTTGCTTGCAGCAAAATGAGCGGCAGCGGTAATCCCGATCCGCGTTTCGATCATGCTTCCGACCATGCATTCCATTCCTGCTATTTCTGCAAGTCTGTTGATCATTTGCGCTTGAAAAATCCCGCCTGACTTCATAAGCTTAATATTGATCAAATCCGCACTTCTTGTTTTAATGACCTCAAACGCTTGCTTAGGAGTAAACACACTTTCATCAGCCATTATTAAAGTATCAACAGAATCTGTTACTTGCTTGAGTCCCTCAATATCTGCTGCTTTTACAGGCTGTTCAACTAACTCAATATCAAGCCCCTCATCTTCCATCTTTCGAATAGCGCGGATAGCATCTTTCGGCTTCCAGCCTTGGTTGGCATCAAGGCGAATTTTAATCTGGCTGCCGACACGGTTTCGAATTTCGCGGATCCGTTCGATATCTTTTACATAATCTTCTTTTCCGACCTTAATCTTTAAGACATTGAACCCTTGTGAGACAAATGCTGCGGCGTCTTCCCCCATTTCTTTCGGATCATTGACACTAACGGTAAAATCGGTTTCGATTACATCTTTATGTCCTCCAAGATATTGGTAGAGCGGCAAACGGCTATGCTGTGCAAGACAATCAAACAGAGCCATATCAACCGCTGCTTTTGCACTTGTGTTGCCTACTAGAATCGTGTTAAATTCCTGAAAAATTGCTTCATAGTTAAGTAGATTTTTCTTAAGCAAAAAAGGTTTTAAGACGTGCTGGATCGCTGATTCAATGCTTGCGAGTCCTTCCCCGGTGATGACATAAGTCGGCGGCGCTTCTCCCCAACCGATTATTCCGTTATCGCATGATATTTTCACAATAATTGATTCTGCGGTTTCAACAGTGCGTAAAGCCGTTTTAAATGGCTTTTTAAGCGGAACAGCAATCCGGTATGTCTCTATTTCTTTAATAATCACGTAGGATCCGCCTCCAATTCTGTTTAAAAGATAGTTTCAATCATGTGCTATTCATAAATAGTTTTACAAGTTCATTGAATTCCGCTTTCAACAATTAATTGTTTTTTAACGGAGCTTAACTTTGCTGTTGATCCAAGTGGAACTGCAATATGTGGTGTGCAATGGCCTATCTTAAATCCTTTGATTGCCGGTTTGCCTGCAAATTGGATATAGTGCTTAATGACTTCATCAAGGACAAAGGTTTTATCTCTTTTCGGTTCACAGTTGTGGAAATCACCAACTATGATTCCAGCAGCATCGTTAAGTTTTCCGGCCATATAAAGCTGATTCAGCATACGGTCAACAGAGCGAGGCTCTTCATTGATATCTTCTATAAGCAGCAGTTTCCCTCTTGTATCAATTTCATACAGCGTGCCGAGCGTGCTCGTTAAAAGCGATAAATTACCTCCAACGAGAGGTCCGTTCGCTTCCCCTTCAACGAGAACTTCTAACGGAGAAAATTGTTCGGTATACGTAATCTCCTGCGGTTCAAATAGTTGTTTAAAAAACTGTTTGGAAATCGGGTCGGCATCTTCTTTTCCAATATCGGTCGCAAGCATCGGCCCGTGGAATGTAATGAGCTCCGTTTGTTTGTGAATGGCAGTATGTAAAAATGTTATATCGCTGTAACCCCAGAAGATTTTTGGATTGCTTTTTATAATTTCATAGTTTATAGCTGAGGCGATCCGGGCTGTTCCATAGCCCCCGCACGCACATAAAATCGCTTTAACATCCTTGTCGAGAAACATATTATGTAAATCTTCTAACCTTTCGTCATCTTTTCCTGCCAGATACCCGTATTCCCTTTTAAGATGACGGCCAAGTTTAACTTTCAACCCCAATTCAATTTCTAGAAAACGGATAGAGCGCTGTAAATTTTCAAGATTAGGAGGACTAGCCGGTGCAATGATACCGACTGTATCTCCTTTTTGAAGGCGTTGTGGTTTGATTGGCATTTATTTGAGCCTCCCTTTGTCTTTTTGGAAGTTCAGTAAAAATGAGATAAAAGGGATGTTCAAACGAACACCCCCTTCTCAAGGTACTTACTTCTTGTCAGCCCATTTTAATTCTAAGTATCCTACAGGGTGGCGGACGACGCCTGTGACTTTATCATTCTGAAGGTACACATGGTTATAAAAATGGACTCCGAAAATCGGTGCTTCATCAAGTAAGATCTTTTCTGCTTTATACATCAAGTCAAAGCGTTTTGTTTCATCTGATTCTTTTTTCGCTTCTTGAATCAGTTTATCGTACTCAGCATTGCTCCAGCCTGTACGGTTCATCGTATGTCCTGTCTGGAAGTTTTCGAGGAAGTTAATCGGGTCTGGATAGTCAGCTAAGAACGAACTGCGGGACAACTGTAACTTCAAAGCTTTTTGGTCTTCAACAAAAACATTCCATTCCATGTTCGCAAGTTTTACATCAACACCAAGATTTTCTTTCCACATCTGTTGTAGTGCTTCAGCAATTTTTTTGTGAGTTTCATCTGTGCTGTAAGTTAAAGTAATCGGTGGAAGCTTTTTGTATCCTTCTTCTTCCATTCCTTTTTTCAAAAGCGCTTTTGCTTCTTTAATATTTGTTTTCAAGAGATCGCCGTTCTTTTCACGGAAATCGTTGCCGGAAGGATCTTTAAATCCGTAAGATACGAAACCGTAGGCAGGCTTTTCTTTATTTTTCGTTACATAATCGACAATTTGCTTTTGATCAACTGCCAATGCGAAAGCTTTACGGATATTTTTGTTTTGGAATGGTTCTTTCGTTACATTAAAGCGATAGAAATAGGTTCCTGCTTGGTCTTCAACCTTCGCTTTTCCTTCTGCAAACAGCTTATCGCTCAAATCAGCCGGAACATCGGAAGTATCGAGCTCTCCATTTTGAAACATTTGATATTCTGTATTTGGATCACTGACTTCAGCCCATTTTACTTTATCTAATTTTACCGTATCTTTATCCCAATAATATGGGTTCTTTTTCATCACGAAATGGCTGTCATGCACCCACTCAGACAGTGTGAACGGTCCGTTTCCGACAAACGTGTCCGCTTCGGCGAACCATTTAGGGTTTTTCTTTGCGACTTTTTCGTTAATTGGGAAGAATGCTGGATTCGTTATTACACTTAAAAAGTAAGCCTGCGGGCTTGTCAGAGTAACTTGCAGCGTTTTATCATCAATTGCTTTAACTTTGACATCATCGGCAGAACCTTTTCCGGTGTTAAAAGCTTCTGCACCTTCGATAAAATACCCTAGGAAAGCAGCAGCTGACCCTGTTTTTGGATCAAGCAAACGTTTCCAGGCAAACTCGAAATCTTTCGCAGTGACTGGATCGCCATTTGACCATTTTGCATTTTCGCGAATATGGAATGTATAGGTTTTTCCATCTTTTGAAACATCCCATTTTTCAGCTGTTGCTGGTTCCGGTTTATGATCAGCATTCAAACGTGTTAAGCCTTCCATTAAGTTATTCAGAGCATTATATGAAACTGAGTCAAACCCCATTGGCGGGTCAAATGAAGTCGGCTCTTGGCCATTGTTCCAGTAGAGAACTTTTTCACCTGAAGATTGCTTGTCCCCGCTATTGTTCTTATCAGCTGGTTCCTTTCCTGCGTTCTCGTTTGCCGTACAGGCTGCAAGAACTAACACAAGCATTGCTGCAAGCAGCAAACTAAATAGTTTTTTCATCTCTTTTCCCCCTCTTTTTCAAAAAATTCTTGTATCTATATAAACCGGCTGGTATAAGATGCAGCCGGCAGATACCTTTTTATGTTTTTGTTAAAAAAAGCTTTTGCGCCCTTTCATCTTGGAGCCAGCAATCAACATGGTGCTCCTGGCTTAAAAATGTACGAAAAGGATAAACTTTGTCGCACACTTCCATTGCAAATTCACAGCGTGCGGCAAATGAACAGCCGACAGGCGGAGAAAACAAATCAGGCGGTGATCCATTAATCGGCACAAGTTCCGCTCCATCTACATCTAAACGAGGTACAGAGTTTAACAAACCTCTTGTATACGGATGCTGCGGATTATAAAAGATTTCTCTTCGCGACCCCGATTCCACAATTTTTCCAGCATACATGACAGCAATCCGGTCTGCAACCTGAGCAACAACACCAAGGTCGTGTGTGATCAAAATGATGGATACGCCGATTTTCTTTTGAATATCTTTAAACAATTCAAGGATTTGCGCCTGAATGGTTACATCAAGAGCCGTAGTCGGTTCATCTGCTATCAGCACTTCCGGCTGGCAAACAAGTGCCATCGCAATGACAATCCTTTGCCTCATTCCACCGCTAAATTGATGAGGGTACTGCTTAAAACGGAATTCAGGGCTAGGTATGCCTACTAAATCCATCATCTCAAGCGCTTTTTTCTTTGCCTCTTCTTTCGTCACATGTTGGTGCTGAAGAATACCTTCTATCATCTGGTCACCGATTGTTAATGTCGGATTTAACGCTGTCATCGGATCCTGGAAGATCATCGAGATATCGGATCCGCGGATTTTACGCATTTCCGGTTCCTTTAATTTTGTTAAATCGCGTCCTTTAAATAGGATCTGGCCATTAGTAATTTTTCCGGGCGGATTTGGAATCAGACGCATAATACTTTGGGAAGTAACGCTTTTTCCGCAGCCGGACTCTCCGACAATCGCAAGTGTTTCACCTTTGTATAAATCAAAGGTAACTCCACGAACAGCTTTTACTTCTCCTCCATAAGTTTGAAATGTCACGTGGAGGTCCTTGACTTCGAGTATTTTTTCCATGCTGATTACCTCCTTAACCTTGGGTCAAGCGCGTCCTGCAAGCCGTCTCCTAAAACGTTAAACGAAAACATTGTTAATGAAATGAAAAATGCCGGGAAGAACAGGCGCCACCAATGGCCTGAGAGTATGACCGAAAGTGCATCGCTAGCCATTGAGCCCCAGCTGGCATATGGCGGCTGAATCCCTAATCCTAAGAAGCTTAAGAACGCTTCTGCAAAAATCGCGGATGGAACCGTAAGTGTCATTTGCACGATAATCGGACCCATAGTATTTGGCAGCAAATTCTTAAGGATAATCCGCGGCGTTTTCGTGCCAAATGTTTTGGAGGCTAGAACAAATTCGTAATTCTTGATTTGAAGGACTTGTCCCCTGACAATCCTTGCCATTCCAACCCATCCTGTGACAGACAATGCAAAAATAATCGTAAATAAACCCGGTCCCATTACAACACTGATTAAAATGACTACGAGCAAATATGGCAGCCCGTATAAAATTTCGACAATACGCATCATTACATGATCAACTTTTCCGCCTTTATAGCCTGCTATACCTCCGTAAACGACACCGACGATAAAATCAATCAGTGCGGCAACAACCCCGACAAACAAGGAAACCCGTGCCCCGTGCCAAGTCCGGGCAAACACATCACGGCCCAATTCATCGGTTCCAAACCAATATTCACTGGAAGGCGGCAAATTTTGCTTCGTCAGTGACTGTTCACTTACATGATGCGGGGAAAGGGAAGGTCCAAAGATCGCCATAAACGTTAAAATCATAAGAAAGCACAACCCGAGCATCGCAAGTTTATTTTTTAAAAGCCGACGCCATGCATCTTGCCAGTAAGAAAGGCTGGGTCTGACCACCAATTCCGCTTCGGAGAGGTCTTTTTTCTTGGGTACAAACCACTCATCTGGAATGTTGTCTGCAATATTGGGTCTTTGAGGTTTTTGCAATGCCACTAATTACCCTCCTTTTTATAAAGTTTGATGCGAGGATCTAATATGCCGTACGCTATATCGACGAGAAACAGCATGATAATCAAAATCGTACTGTAAAAAACGGTCGTCCCCATGATGACTGGGTAATCACGAGTATTAATGCTTTCTACAAAATATTTTCCCATTCCCGGAATTGCAAATATTTTTTCAATGACGAACGTACCGGTCAAAATACTGGCAGCTAATGAACCAAGCACTGTAACAACCGGAAGAAGTGCATTTTTTAAGGCATGTTTGAAAATAATTTTTGCAGGAGAAAGCCCCTTTGCTTTTGCAGTCTTTATGTAATCCTGTGTAAGCACTTCAAGCATGCTCGACCTGGTTAGGCGGGCAATAATTGCCATCGGCCCGGTTGCAAGAGCCAGCACCGGTAAAATCATATGCTTCCAGCTCGCCCAAGTAGCTACAGGTAAAATCTTCCAATTAACCGCCACTTCCTGGATTAACAGTGTAGCCATAACAAAGTTTGGAATCGATATGCCTATAACGGCAATGGTCATTGCTAAATAATCGATGATTCCGTTATGGCGCAGGGCAGCGATGACTCCGAGTAAAATTCCGGATATAGTCGCGACGATTAAAGTGTACATTCCCAATTCAAATGAAACAGGAAAACCGCGTCCCAACAGCTCATTCACTGTTTGTGATGAATTTTTTATTGATGGTCCGAAATCAAAGGTTGCAACTGATTTTAAGTAAATCAAATATTGGATAAAAAGCGGTTCATCCAAATGATAGTGAGCTTCTAAATTTTTCTGGACAGTTTCGTTTGTATTTCGCTCATCGTTAAAAGGCGAACCTGGAATGGAATGCATCAGGAAAAATGTCAATGTAATAATTAGCCACAATGTGACTATCATTGCGATGAGACGTTTTACAATGTATGTATTCATTTAATTTCCACTTCCTAACAATATGTGGTTCTCATTGCTAATTCAGTCATAACAAGCATTGCTTGATAAGCCTCGAGAATATTTTTTGCCTGGTAGCGGACAATCGTTGTTCCCGGTTCAATTTCTGTTCCCGGCATTAAATTTGCCCACTCAGCCTGTCCATAGTTTGCAAATTCGATTCTGAGAAGCGGATTGTCCGGCGGCGTAAGCGGTTTGACAGATTCTCTGTTTTGCAGAGCAAGAACAGTTTTTTCCTTGAGAAGCTGCCCAGCCTTCGCCGGAGTTAAAGATTTTGCCGATGAACGCGAAATAGCTTCCTTTACTACAGCAGTTGTCACATTCGGTATGAGCCTTTCTGCTTCTAAAGCGGTCTGGTCATCACCGGCAACCATAATGACCGGCACTCCGTAATAACCGGCAACATAAGCATTGAATCCTAATTCTCCTATTGCAACATCATTAATATACATATGGCGGACTCCAAAGATCATGGAGTGCGTCATGACTCCTTTCATCGAAGCACGAGCATGATATCCGACAAAAATTGCACCGGAAAAACTGTCATCAAGCCCCTGAACCATAGAAAATGGTTTTACGTCCCCGGTAATAAGCTGTGTTTCCGGATGGAGTTTTTCAATAAGAAGATTGTTCATTTTCGAGTGGCTGTCATTGACAACAACTTCCGAACATCCATTTTCAAATGCAGCTGTGATGACATGGTTGGCCTCTTCAGTCATTATGAGACGGCTCCGGTCATAATTATGTTTTGACGAATCGACCTGAGTATGGTCAATAAGACCGGTGATTCCTTCCATGTCAACAGAAATATACAATTTCATGTGTTCTCCCCCTCAGATGTCTATAATTATTTTAATATTATAAATTATACCAAAATTTAAATTAAACTTCTAGACAATATTGCCAAATTCTTGTTGAAACGTAAGACTTTTGCCAAAAAAATATATTGCAATAATGCAAGTTTATTATTTTTGCAGCCGAATTCTTTACTTATTGTTAAAATATAGCTACTATTAAGAAAAATATAGTAAAAAACTATTAGGGTGCCCGTAGTATGGGTTTAGAAAAAACCTTTTGGACTTGATATGGATCATACCAGCTTAGGAAAGTAGTGTAATTTTTTCCACAGAAAAGCACTGCTTCACATTGGTAAGCAGTGCCCTCTCTCTCCGAATCAATCAATCTTAAATTATTTGCGTATTTGACCATTCCCATAAATAAAATATTTGCTGGATGTTAAAGCAGTTAATCCCATCGGACCTCTTGCGTGAAGCTTTTGTGTACTGATCCCAATTTCCGCACCGTAGCCGAATTCAAATCCGTCTGTAAAACGGGTCGATGCGTTATGATAAACTGCAGCAGCATCAACATTGTTAAGAAAAATCGATGCATTCTCGCTGTTTTCCGTAATGATCGCTTCTGAGTGCTTCGTCCCATATTTATTAATGTGGCTAATAGCATCCTCAACACTTTTTACAACTTTCACACTGACTGTCAATGCTAAGTATTCCGTATACCAGTCATCTTCCGTCGCCTTTTTCGCGGAAGGCAAGACATCACAGACCGCTTGATCACCGATGATCTCAACCCCGCTATTGACTAGGGCCTGTAACAAGGCTTCCCCATGTCTTTCAAACCATGTTTCATGAATTAAAAGGGACTCGATTGCATTGCACACAGACGGGCGCTGGGTTTTTGCATTTAGAACGATCCGTTCCGCCATTGACGGATCAGCTGTCTCATCAATAAAGACATGACAGTTGCCTGCACCTGTTTCAAGAACAGGGACAGTTGATTCTCTAACCACTGTTTCAATCAAGTTTTTTCCCCCTCTTGGGATCAACACATCTATATATTCGTTGAGATGGAACAGTACTTTGGCTGTCTCTCTGCTTGTGTCTTCGATAAGTTGGACAGCATCCGTTGGAATATCTGTCAATTCCAATGCTTGATGAATCGACTGAATGAGTGCGCTGTTTGAAAATTTTGCGGAAGAACTTCCTCTCAAAATGACAGCATTTCCTGTTTTAAGCGATAACGTCGCCGCATCAACCGTAACATTCGGACGTGCTTCATATATCATGCCAATTACACCAATCGGTACACGTTTCTTTTGAATCAAAAGCCCATTTTCTTTTTCAATGGTCTCCAATGTTTCACCGATCGGATCCTTAAGACCAATTAACAGCCTAATTGCTCCCGCCATATCTTCAATCCGCTTTTCAGTTAACAAAATCCTATCGAGTATTGCATCTGACAACCCTGTACGTCTTCCATGCTCGATATCTTTTTGGTTTTCTTGAAGCAAGAAATTCTTATCTTTTAATAATTGAACTGCGATTTTTTCTAATGCCTCATTTTTTGCCTCTGTAGTTAAATTCACCAAAGAATAGCTTACTTGTTTTGCAGCTTTGCCTTTTCTTTTCACTTCACTCATCTTACTTCCTCCCTTTTTATGCTTTTACCCACTTATCACGGTGAATCACTTCAATGGCCATAACTGTATCTTTTTTCAATTCATCGCTTCGTTTGCCCATCACTTTTTTCAGTTCCTCTGAGGAATAAAGCACTTCTCCTTTTCCAAGTAAACCATTTGTTCCAAACACTTCAACAACGTCGCCTCGTTTAAACGTACCTGTTATTTTATAAATTCCTGCAGGTAGAAGGCTTTTTCCGTGAGAAAGAAGTGCTTCCTCCGCTCCTTTGTCTACATAAATTTTTCCTGAAACATCTGAGTGAAAAGCAATCCATTGTTTACTATTCTTGATCGGTATGACATTTTTCCCGACATATGTTCCATCGCCTCTGCCTTCCAAAATATCCAGCAGCTTTCTGCTCCCTTTTCCTTTTCCTATAAAAACTCTTACACCGAGAGAAAGGGCTGTTTTTGCCGCCGTTAATTTTGAAAGCATGCCTCCGGTTCCCACTTTGGAACCTGTCCCTTCTGCAGCAGCCATCATTTCATCAGTGATCTCATGTAGAATGTTAATCCTCTTGGCAAACCTGTTTTTCTTTGGATTCGAATCATATAGTCCATTAATATCCGTTAAAATAATCAGCATATCGGCATGAACCATTCCGCTTACAAGCGCCGAAAGCATATCATTATCGCCAAATGTCAATTCTTCTACTGAAACCGTATCGTTTTCATTAATAATCGGCACAATTCCGCGTTCCAATAGCTCCATAATTGTTGAGTATGCATTTCTATAACGCTCTTTTTTGGAAAAATCGTTTCTCGTTAGCAAAATTTGCGCAGGAAGTATACCGAATTCTCCGAACTTTTCCATATAGGCTTGGATTAGTAGGCTCTGGCCAACTGCAGCTGCAGCCTGCTTCCCTTTAATCGTTACAGGTCTTGACGGATAACCAAGGCGTTTAAATCCGGCCGCAACTGCACCGGAGGATACGATTAAGACCTCATGGCCCTCCGCTCGCAAAGCTGCTATGGCTCTAATATGATCTGAAAACTTCTCGTGGTCAATTTCTCCTTTTGAATTGGTTAACGAACTGCTTCCAATCTTAACGACAATTCGTTTTTTATCCATATCGACTTCCTCCTGTTGCAGAAAGATGCGTGAATGAGATTGATATCGCTTTAATACATTAACGAAGAGCGGGTCTGGCCCTCTGGGACCTCATTAAAAAAGCCCTTTTCATCCTTTAGAAAAGGACGAAAAGGGCTGCAATTCCATTTCCGTGGTACCACCTTTATTGGATGCATACGCATCCCGCTCTTCATGATAACGCTCTGTCAGCGCCCGTGTTTTTGCACAGGACTCAGGAGGCAGGTTCTGCGGCTTTGATGCGGCGAAGTCTTCCAGCTTATAAACCCCGCTCTCTGTCGCACAAAGAACCCGCATACTAATCCTCCGTCAACGTTCATTTTTTTTTATTATGTAAAGGAAGCAATGTTTCTGTCAATAGAAAATTATTTTATTTTTTGAAAAACTCACACTTAATTATACCCATTTTCGTCTAAAATGGAAGTGTTTCACACCCAAATTCGAAACTAAACATTTACAGGAACTGGAGCAAAAAACTCTTTGTAAAGGGCTATCACCGCACGTTGTTCATCTTCAGCTTTCACACCGAACATCATGCTCACTTCTGAGGATCCCTGGTTGATCATTTCAATATTGACGCCTGCATCGGCCAGCGCCTTTGAAGCTCTAGCCATTGTCCCCACATTTTGGCGCATCCCTTCACCCACGATCATAATAAGAGCAAGATTACGTTCAATTTTCACTTCATCAGCCTCAAGCTCCGTTTTAATGCGTGTAACAATCTCTTCTTCCAACGCTGGATTCAACTGATTTTTTCTTAGAATAATCGAGATGTCATCAATTCCGGATGGAATATGTTCATACGACAATCCGTACTCTTCTAAAATCTGCAAAATTTTTCGTCCGAATCCAATTTCTCGGTTCATTAAATATTTGCTGACATAAATGCTGCAGAATCCTTTATCACTTGCAATTCCGATCACAGGGCCATTCGAAGTTGTCCGTTCATGAACGATCTTCGTTCCAGGAGCCGATGGATTATTGGTGTTTTTAATATTAACAGGAATACCGGCGCGGAAAGCAGGAATAAGAGCTTCATCATGAAGCACAGTGAATCCAGCATAGGAGAGTTCCCGCATTTCTCTGTATGTCAATTCACGAATCTCCTTAGGTTTTTCCACGATATTCGGATTGACTGAATAAACTGCATCAACGTCTGTAAAATTTTCATAAAGCTCAGCTTTCGTCCCATTCGCTAAAATGGAACCGGTTATGTCAGATCCGCTTCGTGAAAAAGTTACCACTTCTCCCTTTTTTGTAAAGCCGAAAAATCCAGGGAAAATAATAATTCCTGGCAAATTCCGAAGCTCAAAAAGCCGTTCATAAGATTCAGGAAGCACTTGTGCATTTCCAGGCTCATCGCTTACAATCAGGCCCGCATCTTTCGGATTTACATAGCGAGCCTCTACTCCTTTATGCTGGAAGTACGCGGCCATAAGTTTTGCATTATTGTCCTCGCCGGTTGCTTTAACAGCATCGATAAATCGTTCAGGATTGCTTTTATCTCCGCTTAACACTGTAAGAAGATCGTTTCGAATCATATTTGAAACTCTGCTTGAAAGCCCCAGTTCCCTTGCAATACTTGCATATCTTTCGATGACGGCTTCTACTAAATCATCAGCCGCTTCGTTTTTTAGGCATTTTTCGGCGCATTCAATGAGTAAATCGGTTACCTTTATATCACTCGCAAAACGCTTGCCTGGTGCCGAAACTACAACAATTTTTCTCTTTGGATCAGACATAACAATGTTAAATACCTTTTCAAATTGTTCTCCTGATGCTAATGAAGAACCTCCAAACTTCGCTACTTTCATTGTGACATCCCCTGCTCTTTTAGATTTTGAATATTATAAACATTATTATTACTCTAAAGGGGAAAAGAATCAAGAATTTTTTCTACACATGGCGTACAAATGTATTTTTAGAGTGTACTATTTTCTTTAATTTTCCATTACCTATAAAAAATGGGGCTGTCTCAAAAGCCAGAGGGTCAGACCCTTATGAGAAAGCCTCATTTTTACTATTCTTGTCAAATCTCACTCCTTACGAATTTTGACGGTGTTTCGCAGCCAAAAGAGAAAGCGTTTTTTCATAGGATTGCTTGAGTTCTTTTACAATTTCAACAACCGGCTGAATCTTCTTAATGGAATGAACGCCTTGCCCAGCCGACCATATATCTTTCCATGCTTTTGCACCCGGCTGGTTCATTTTTGAAAAATTAATTTCAGTTTTTTTCTGAAGATTGTCTGGATCAAGACCTGCTTTTCAAATACTCGGCATCAGATAGTTAGCATTTACACCGCTAAAGGCATCTGTATAAATGAGGTCTTCAATGGTAGAATCGATCAGCATGTTCTGGTATTCTTTACTCGCTAAGCTTTCTTCAGCTGCTATAAATCTTGTTCCCATATAGACAAAATCAGCACCAAGCGCTTCGGCAGCAGCAATATCTTTGCCATCTGATATTGAACCGGCAAGTATCGCAATCCCATTCCGTTTCATTTTTCTCCATAAATAAGGTATTACAATGATGCCTGTTTGATTTCATAAAAAAGAATGGATACATCTTAATCTTGTTATTTTTTCAGGTGTTCTGCAGAATCACGTCTTGTTTTGATAGGTTTTGTCAGCTGGCAGGAAAATGTGATGATCAATGATGAATATTAATCATAAACACTGAATTCTTTTCAAAAATGTGTTAGAAAGGATTGGAAAACGAACATGGAAAACCGTTTTATGAGAGCATATACAATTAAAGAAGTTTCGAAAAAAATCAATGTTCCGCCGGGTACGATCAGACAATGGGAAAAGGATTTGGAGGGACTTCTTATCATCTCCCGCACGAAGCAGGGAGCGAGGTATTTTACCGATCAAGAAATATCTTTATTAGTTAAAATCAAGGAAATGCGCGACAAAAATTTGAGTAAAGAAATGATCCGAGAGCTTTTGCAAAAACATTTGCATCAAAATTCGGAACCTGATTCCGAAACAATCGAAACCTCTTTGCTTCCTGTTTCTGAAAACAACACTCCTCAAAATCCAGAAAATTCAGATGATGAATTTAATAATTTTTTGGAAGCTATGGAGGCATTTAAAGAAAGCTTATTAAATGAAATCAAAAGTGAAATACGCAATACCGCTCGGAAAGAAATTTTAGAAGAAGTGAAAAAAGAAATTTCAAAAAGTTCTGTTCACACTGTCAAGAATCTCTCCCACTCTATTTATACATCAAATGAAAAAACAAAAGCGGAAATTCAAGAGCTTTCCGGGCGGATATCAAAAGCTTCGGAACACACTTCTGAAGAGTTCAAAACCTTGAAAAACAGTGTTGCGAAAGCTTCAAAACTCACTTCTGAAACGATCAAAAACCTTTCCAGCAGCATTATGAAAGCTTCAGAAGAAACTTCCGAAGAGATTATGTTGCTTTCAAACCGTCTTTCCGAATCATCAGAAGCTTCTGCAGAAGAATTCAAAACTTTAATCCACTGCATTTCCAAGGCAACCGAAGCCACCAATCACGAAATAAACAATCTTTTTGACAATCTTAATAAAGACCGAGATATCCTAATCGAAACCTTGAGCCAAGAGAGGGAACAATATCTAGAGGAAATAAAGCAAAGAGAAGAAGCATTTCAAAATTTAATTTTGAGCTTTCGAAATGCAGCAGCAGACGAAGAAAAACCAGACAAAAAATGGTGGAAATTTTGGACATAAACTTTCATGGGGACAAGCTGGGCCTGACCCCATAAATAAATCGGCCGTCATTTTTTGGAATGACGGCTTTTGTGTGATCATGGTCCTTTATCAATTAATTCGAATCCGGGAATAAGCTCCGACAATGGTACAATTTTCGCATTTGTTTTGTATACAGGGATATATTGTTTTAAGACGTTTACAACCTTGATGCCAGTCACTCCGACATGACCGATAGCTATAAATTGTTCATGGTCGACCAATTTCTTAGAAAGAATGCTTGCCTGTTTTGTGATATGCTGAGTTGTATAAACATGATCGAAAAAGAAATTATTTTCCAAGTAAGGAACATTCATTTCTTCTGCCAGTTTTTTAATCACACTCTTTCCCGTCGTTTTGCTATCAAGATAATACAGTCCGTTTTCCCGGCAAACTTCCAAAACAATTCTCATAACCCGTTCATCCTCTGTCGCTTTTGAACCCATATGATGATTCATTCCTACGGCGTGAGGAACATCTTTAATAGCTGCCTTAACACGCCTGCGAATTTCTTCATTACTCAAATCGGTTGTTATCGCTCCGGGTCCGAGCCAGCTTTTTTTGCCCCGTTTCGGTTCCATTGGTAAATGGATGATCACTTCATGACCGTATTTATGTGCCATCTCAGCATCTTGCACTGTTGTCGGGAGAAACGGCATGATCGCAACCGTCAATGTGGCCGGGAGTTTAAGTATTTCCTCCGTTCCTTTCATGTTGTTGCCAAGATCATCAATAACAATGGCAAGTTCTTTTTTTTGAACTTGTGTATCTGCCAATGGAGAATTTGCAAAAGAAAAAAGAAGACAGAAAAAGATGACAAAAACTTTCATTTCCACCACTCCTTTTTAGCTTAGCTTGCCCATTGTTTGAAAAATAGTTCGACCACAGCCAAAAAAAATGTGACCAGCCTTTTAGAAAAAAGACCGGCCACTATTTGAGATCTATTTTTTATGCATTTTAAACTGGAGAAATAGCTCGTTATAGTAGGCAAGCATTTTTTTTCCGAGGTTTTTGTAGACTTCCAGTCTTTCTGTCATTTTTTCGTCTGGATAAAAACGCTTATCATTGACGATTTCTTTATCCATATATTTCAGTGCTTCTTTATTCGGAGTGGAGTATCCGACATACTCGGTATTTTGTGCAGCAATTTTTGGATCGAGCATAAAGTTGATAAACTTATGTGCAGCTGCAACGTTCTTGGCAGTTTTTGGGATAACCATGTTATCAAACCAAAGATTGGAGCCTTCTTCAGGCACCACATATTCAAGGTTATCTTTTTTCCCCATTAATTCTGCTGCGGTGCCTGACCAGACAACACCGATTGCGGCCTCATTATTTTCCATCAGCATTCTGATTTCATCTCCAACGATGGCCTTAATATTTGGTGTCAATTTGTCAAGTTTTTCTTTCGCCTCCAGCAAATGGGTTTTATTGGTATCATTCAGAGAATAGTGCAAGCTGTTCAGTCCAATTCCCATTACTTCACGTGCACCGTCGATAAGCAATATCTCATTCTTTAATTTAGGGTCCCATAAATCATTCCATTTTGTAATCTTTTTGTCTCCAAGGATGTCTTTATTATAAAGGATTCCGACCGTTCCCCAAAAATAAGGAACTGAATATTTGTTGCCCGGATCAAAAGGTAAATTCAAAAAACGTGGATCAATGTATTTCAAATTTGGAATTTTGGAATGATCGATCGGAAGCAGCAAGTTTTCTTCCTTCATTTTTTGAATGGCATATTCGGATGGAACGGCAATATCATAGGCTGTGCCGCCTTGCTCAATTTTTGTCATCATCGCTTCGTTTGAATCAAATGTTTCGTAGATCACCTTGATGCCTGTTTCTTTTTCAAACCTGTCGATTAATTTCGGATCAATATAATCGCCCCAATTATAAATGGTTAACGTATTTCCGCTTGTATACCCTTGAGCGGAATTCAGTTTAGATACAACATATAGCAAAAGAAAAGAAACAAGTAAGACCGCTGCTAAAGCCCGAATAAGCTGCTTCATTTTCGCACCTCCATTCCAGAAGGCCGGTTGCGCTTTGAAATATAATAATAGCCGATAACAAGAATCATCGTGAAAATAAATAACAAGGTTGATAAAGCGTTTATATTTAACGACACACCCCTGCGCGCCAACGAATAGATTTCAACCGACAGTGTCGTAAAACCATTCCCTGTCACAAAAAACGTAACGGCAAAGTCATCTAGCGAATATGTTAAGGCCATAAAAAAGCCAGCAAAAATGCCTGGTGTAATATATGGGAGCACAACCTTTGAAAGTACATCCCAGCGGCTCGCTCCCAAATCAAGGGCAGCATAAATCATCGTCGGACTCATTTCCTCTATTTTTGGAAGCACCATAAGGACCACAATCGGCACACAAAACGCAATATGTGAAATCAAGACAGAGATAAATCCGAGCTTAATCCCAATGATCGTAAATAAGATCAAAAAGGAAGCACCGATAATAACGTCTGGGCTGACAATCAGAACATTATTTAAGGACAAAAGCGTATTTTTCACACGACGTTTTTTTGAATAAGCGATCGCAAGTGCTCCTGCCACTCCAATAATGGTCGAGATTGTCGCTGACAAAAGTGCAATAATAATCGTATTTAATACAATGATCAACAACCGGGAATCCTGGAACAGTTCTTTATACCATTCAAGTGTAAAACCTTCAAACTGATACATTGTTCCGCCGCTATTAAAAGAATAAAAAATTAAATAGAAAATCGGGGCATATAGGATAAAAAAGACGACCGTTAAATACACGGCTGAAAATTTCGACATTTTTTTCATATTATTCCCCGCCTCCTTTTCCCTGTGACGATCATAATGATCACCATGGCAATGATCAAGAAGACGGCAATGGTTGATCCCATTCCCCAGTCTTGTGTCACGAGAAAATGCTGTTCAATTGCAGTTCCAAGTGTAATAACCCGGTTTCCGGCAATCAGCCTTGTAAGCATAAATAATGATAAAGACGGTATAAAGACAACCTGGCAGCCCGATTTCACTCCATCAAGCGTCAATGGAAAAATAACGCGCTTAAACGTTGTCCACGATGACCCGCCTAAATCATGGGCCGCATCCACAAGTGACGGATTCAATTCATTTAGAGCATTAAATATTGGCAAAATCATAAATGGAAGAAATATATAAATCGAAACAAAGACAAAGCTGAAATCGGTAAACAGAAGCTGCTTGCTTCCAATGCCGATCAATTCAAGGATGCTATTAGCTGCTCCGTATGTACCAAAAATACCCAAGAACGCATATGCTTTTAACAATAAATTGATCCATGAAGGCAAAATGATCAAAAGCAGCCAGAGCTGTCTATGTTTTGTTTTCGTAAGCAAATATGCTGTTGGATAAGCAATAATTAGTGTAAACAAAGTTATTAAAAATGCATACCAGAAAGAACTCAACGTCATCTTTAAATATACCGGCGTAAAAAAATTCTTATAATTATCTAGTGTAAAATGGCCTTCAATGTCAAAAAATGAATAATAAAGTACAAGGAATATTGGCGTAACCACGAAGAAAATAATCCACAAAACATAAGGAATCAAATATAAATTTCGGGAAGTATTTTTCATGGCTGCACCTCTCAATAATTTTCTAACCTTTTATCAAATTCTTCTTCGGTTTCGCCAAGGCGCATAACGTGAATTGCTTCTGGATCAAAATGAAGGCCAATTTCATCACCGACTTTCACCTTCTTAGTTGAATGGACAAGCCATTCGTTTCCATCCTGGTCATAACAGATAATTTCATAGTGAACGCCGCGAAATAATAAGGAATCAACACGCACCTGAAGTTTGCCCTGGTCTTTCGCCGTAATTTCCAGGTCTTCTGGACGGATCACGATTTCAACAGATTCATTAGGGTTAAAGCCCTTGTCAACACAATCAAATGTCTTTCCCACAAACTCTACGACGTAATCTTTAATCATTTTTCCTGAAACAATATTTGACTCCCCGATAAAATCTGCAACAAAGCGGTTAATCGGCTCATCATAAATATCTGTCGGTGTTCCGCTTTGTTCAATTTTTCCATTGTTCAAGACAAAAATTTCATCAGACATAGCAAGGGCTTCTTCCTGATCATGTGTAACAAATATAAATGTAATTCCTAACCTTCGCTGCAGTTCACGCAATTCATACTGCATTTCTGTCCGAAGTTTCAAATCAAGGGCTGATAACGGCTCATCCAAAAGAATCACTTCGGGCTCATTTACAATCGCCCGCGCAATCGCCACTCGTTGGCGCTGACCGCCGGACATTTCCCTGATTTCTCGATTTTCATAGCCTTCTAGATTGACGAACCTTAAAGCTTCTTTTACTTTTTCAGTTATTTCTGCTTTTTTCATCTTTTTTATTCGCAATCCAAAAGCGACATTTTCAAATACATTTAAATGTGGAAACAACGCATAATCCTGAAAAACAGTGTTGACCTGGCGCTTATTCGCAGGAACATGATTTATTATTTTCCCGTTAAAATAGATATTGCCTTGTGAAGGCTCGATAAAGCCCGCAATTAAACGAAGGATCGTTGTTTTTCCGCATCCCGAAGGTCCTAGAAGCGTATAAAATTTTCCTCTTTCAATTTCAAAGCTGACATCTTTCAAAACTGGAGGATCATTGTCATACTGTTTCGTGACATGCTCAAATCGAATGATTATATTGTCTTTCATCTTTTCTCCCTCTACCACCTATTTTCTTTACTGTTGTATTAAAAGACATTCATAATTCTTTTGATTGCAACTTTCCAACTGTTATCATAACACAGAAAAATCGCAATTTATCGAAAAATATAAAACTATTTCATTCTTTGATTAGAGTCATGCCTCAATAGCATTTATGTTTAATAGGATTGATGGACTTGCCCGCACTTAACACCACGTTCATACTTTAAAGGGATGAGGGACTTTTCCCAATGGCACGAATCCCCGGCCGGTGATCTAGGAAATTTTGATAAGCAAAGCCTTTCACTTCTTCTTCGGAAAAATGCTTTAATAATTCATTTATCAGATGTTGGCTTTTTGATGCATCCTCAAGCCCGATGACAAATTTGGAAATGCCGTCAAAATCAGATCCTAATCCGATTTGCTTTTCACCGCCGAGAGAACAGAAATGCTCTATATGTCTGATTACATCCGATATGGCTGCTTCACCCTTTTCCTTTAAAAACGGAGGATGATAGACTACATGGATCATCCCTCCTTTTTGAAACATAGCTATTGCTTGTTCATCTTTTAAATTGCGGGGATGGTCACAAAGCTTCCGAGAATTAGAATGGCTGGCAATCGGATAATCAGCTAGTTCCATCACATCCCAAAAAGCTTTTTCGCTTAAATGCGAGACGTCTGTTAAAAGATGATGTTTGTTATTAAAATGAACAATTTCCTTTCCAAACAAAGTTAAACCTGCACCGCGCGGTTCCTCTGCCCCATCTGCCGCTAAGTTGGCATGATTCCATGTTAATCCAATTGATCTAACACCAAGCTGGTATAGGATATGAAGCTTCGACAGGTCATTGCCAATCGCATCGACACCCTCAAGTGTCAGCATCGCGCCGATTTTGCCGTCTTCAAGGCAGTCAAAATCAGACCACTCTCTAATTTGCTTCATTTCAGGATTTTTATCAAGCACTTCCGAATAGAACAAATCAACTTGATCAAGGGCATTCCTAAATTTCTCATCTGTTTTTATTTCAGGATCAACAAAGATTGCAAAGCACTGAACCATAATTTTTCCTTGCTTAAGGCGCTGTTTATTCGCATGCAGCTCAGGCGCATCAGCAAACCTTAACGTTCTTTTCGATTCTGAAAGCTTTAATAAAACATCGCAATGCAAATCAATTATGTTCATTGTCTCTCTCCTTGGGTTTATTTTTTCCAAAATAAGGGCAGGATGAGAAATTAGGAAGAAAATAAATCTTGAATAAATAGTTTGTGAGCTGATGAAATGGAGTTAGCAATTTTTCTTGATATTACCATTATTTTGATAATTAGCCTTATTCTTTTTCAAAAAACTTTGCATCTTTTTGAAAATATCTTTATGTTTTTGGTTACTGACATTGTATTTATGAATTATATGGGTGTATTATACGATAACACAAAAATTTTAGAACTCTCAGCGAAAATAGATCACCTCATCATTTTTCATCTGTATGAAGTTATCGTAATCCCTATACTAACCGTATGGTATTTTAATTTTCTTTACGCATTAAAGGATTCATTTAGGAAATGGATGTTAACAATTTATTATCTTTTTACAGTATATGCAGTGGAGTTTTTATTACTAAAATGGGAGGTTTTTTCATACAAAGGCTGGAATGCAAGCCTGTCATTCATTGGAATGCTTACGATGCTTCTAATAATAGGCGTTTTGAAAAATATTTTTAAACAAACTCTTCGAAAAGAGGAATTATTATGATACCTCTTCCAAAATCTTTTGATGAAAATGAATGGTTTGTTCTTATCACATTATTTATCATGATTGCATTTACACTGTATTTACCGAGGCGGTTTCCTATAAGTTTAACCATTTTAATTTGTCTTTTCGCAATATTTATTGCAAATTTGTCAGACCACTTGTTTGCAACGTCAATTACTAATTTTTACAACATCATGGACTCAAGAAAATATGAATTATTCGACTACTTGCTTTATCTTTTGTACGCGCCCTTTGTCTACCTGTTTGTTTATCAATTTGAAAAGTGGAACTTAAAGGGCTATTATATTTTGCTTTTTTTGATAGGATGGTCCATAGTCGGAACAGTATTTGAATGGGTGTCCCATTTATTTAAAGTGTTTCATTATAAGGAGTGGAAAATTTGGTACTCATTAACGGCATATTTAATAACACAGCCGTTAACATTGCTGTTTTTTACATTTCTAAAAAATAGTTATCATACTAATCAACAATCCAAATAATTTGGGGCTGTCTCAAAAGCCAAAGGGTCAGACCCCATAACACAATATATAGGACATGATGTTGGAAAGGGGTCAGACCCTTATGAGACAGCCTTATACCTTTTTGCTTTATTCTAAAAGACAGAGTTTAATTTGAATAGATTCTTTGATTTTTCTCCATCTGCAACTCTGATTTCACCCTTTTCGCTCTTTCTGAATTTCCAAAAATTCTTCCACCTCTTGTTTAGTCGGCATCCCGCCTTGAGCGCCTAATTTTGTGACAGATAATGCTCCTGCAGCGTTTGCAAATCGGCAAGCTTCTTCCAATTCGATGCCAAGACTTAATGAATAGGCAAGAGCTCCGTTAAACGTATCACCGGCGCCTGTTGTATCAACAACCTCAACTTTATAGCCGGAAATTTCCTTTTCACCGTTTTGAAAAATCATTACACCCTTTGACCCTTTTGTCACAATACATTTTGCCATTAAATCTTTTTTTTCTTGTTCAGACCATTCAGAAGCTGAAATGAGCAATTCTTGTTGTTCATGTTCATTAGGAGTCAAATAATCAATTTTTTGAACAAGTTCTTTCGAAAGAGCCTGGATTGGCGCAGGATTCAATATCACTTTCACATTGTGCTTTTTTGCAATTTCAATAGCTTTTTCAACACTTTTGAGTGGAATTTCAAGTTGAAGCAAGACAATGTCACTTTTTGCAATAATGTTTTCATGTTCCTCTACCAATTCCGGGGATACTTGATTGTTTGCACCAGGAACAACGATAATCCGGTTATCGCCATCAGAAATTATGATCGAAGCGATCCCTGTAGGTTGGTGAGCAACCATTCTCACATAGTCCATGTGAATTCCTTGATTTGATAGATGCTTTACTAACTCCTCGCCAAAAGCATCTTGGCCGACACATCCGATCAAAGTAACATCCGCACCCAGCCGCGCGGCGGCAACGGCTTGATTCGCCCCCTTTCCTCCTGGAACAGTATGAAACGAATCGCCTAAAACCGTTTCGCCTGCTCGTGGAATTTTCCTGGTTTCTGTTACTAAATCCATATTAATACTGCCAATTACTGTGATTTTTTTTCTTGTCATCTGCTTCACCTCAAAACATTTGTCGTTTCGGATTCTTTGAGGAATACTTGAAATTGATAGTGTATTTTGTTGCTGCTTTCCCTTAATAGTTTTCTTTTAAGATCAAGTATCCTCTTCCCAACCTTTATTTCGACACAGACGACTTTTCCCCTGCTGATGCTTTATTCAAGTAAGTTGTCGTACCGATAATTAATATGATAAGAAGAATCTGCGGCAACAATGTTTCCAAGGTAGGATATAAGCCGATAAGTTCAACATAGGGAACATTAGTCAATGAATGTGTTGGAAGAATATTTGCCATCTGCAGTGCATGAATGCTGATTCCGAGCATTTTAAAGGATAAAATGTAGATTAGGATTGTTGCAAACATAAAAAATGGCCGAATTGGAATTGCTGCACTGTAGCGGATAATAACAATCCCAAGAACAACTAAAATTAAAAAGGCGATCCCGATTCCGATAATCAACTGGCTGAAATCCATCGACGGAGCCATTCCTGCATAGAAAATGATCGTTTCGGCACCTTCGCGAAAGATTGATAGAAAACTGAGCATGGCCATGGATAATAAACTTCCTTTTGCCAATGCTTTTCCGATGTTGTCCCTGATATATTGATTCCAATGGGCAATGTTTGTCTTTTTGTGCAGCCAAGCCCCAACCGTCAGCATCATCAAAACGGCAACAATCCCAATGATTCCTTCGATATATTCTCGGCTTTCGGCAGCTGTTATTTTTGAAAAAAATACATTCATTACAACCGCGAGAATGGCGCTTGCGATGATGCTGCATAAGACGCCGCCCCAAATCCATGCTTGTTTGTCCGCATGATTCGTTTTCTTCAAAAACGCCAGCAAGCCGGCAATAATTAAAAGAGCTTCAAATCCTTCACGCAACAAAATAAGCAGTGCATCCATATACGTATAACTTGTTTTCGATGAAAGCAGATGAAGACGTTTTGACAATTCGGTGATAATGGCTTGTGCCTTTTCCACATCTTTATTGTCGGATTCTAATAGACTGATTGCGGCAGGAATTTCGTTTTCCATGCGATTGTATAAGGAGAAGTCTTTTGTCCGCACTTCCCCTTCAACCACCGGCCAAATGATCAATATCTTGTTTAAATATTCCGATGCCTTGGACAGGTTATTGTCTTTTATTTCCTGCACGCTTTTTTCTAGCAACCCTGTGACATCACCTAATGTGTAGTCAGTGCCAGCAGATTTTTTCACACTTTTACCGCTCATAAAATTGTCAACCGAAGTCCGAAGATCCTCGAGACTCTTTAAAGCTTTTTCGCTATCCGGAGGGTTTTGCGACAGCGAAATTCTTAATAAAGATAACTGGGTTTCAATTTCACCATATGAGAAAACGCTTTGAGTGCGGACAATGACTTCATTGGCAGTCCAGGCTGATAGTAATTGATGATATTTCGTCTTCGCTTCTTCTAGTTGATCATTCTGAATCATCTTTTCAAGTTCGTCGATGAATGGAAAAAGCTGATTCAGTTTTTCTTTTTCTTTCTTTGGATCGGCCGGATTTTGTTCTTTTTGGTATAAATCAAGCGCTTTTGATAAAGCTGTCAGGCTTTCGCCAACCGCAGCCGCATCTTTTTCAGATTGCATGAGTGCGTTTTTCACAAGATTTAATTTTTTATCGACAACAGCAGCTTTTTTACTGTCCGCATCTTTTACTTCGTTCCATTGTTTCGTAAATTTATCCAAGTTAGCTTGTACGGAATCCCAATCCGCTTCTTTTGTTTTCATGATGGCATCGCCAATTTCAATATATAAGTCATCAAGATTTTCCGCTGCCCAGGCCTTATTTAAATAGAAACCCATTGTGAAAATAAACACGAAGGCAAGAAGGCAAATTTTTTTATACATTATTATCAACTCCTATGAAAAAAAAAAAACGGCTTATGAAAATAGCGTTTCTCCAATATATCCCCCTTTTTTCACTCCCGGAAGACATGCAAACACGGCACTTCCCCGATGAACGATATATTCGTTTAATTTGTCCATTTGTGAAAGCCGCTCTTGAATTGGTACAAATTGTTTGCTTATGCTGCGCTGAAAGCTGATAAACAATAATCCGGCATCAAACGTTCCTGTTTTTGCGTCCATTCCTTCCGCATACGAAAACGAACGCCGTAAAATTTTCTGGCTTCCATCACCATGTGCAACCCGAATATGTGCTGTTTTCGGTATGTAGTATTCACCATTGTCATTCTTCTTTTCGAAGTCTGGCTTATCAAACTCATTTTTCTGCCCAAGGGGCGCACCTGAATCACGGTAACGACCAAAAGTATCTTCTTGATCCTTTAAAGCAGTCCTGTCCCAAACCTCGATAAACATTTGAATCCGCCTAACAACCAAATAAGAACCGTTAACAAGCCAATCAGGTCCGTCACCTGGCTGGACCCAAACGTACTTATTCATTTCAGCTGGATCCTTTACATCCGGATTTACCGTTCCATCTTTAAAGCCAAATAAGTTGCGCGGTGTTTCATTTTTCGGACTTGCCTGCTTTGTGCGCTGAAAGCCGGCTTGGCCCCAGCGAAGTACTGCTTTGCCGCGGCCAATTCTCGCTAAATTTCTAATGGCATGAAACGCAACCTGTAAATCATCCGCACATGCTTGAATACAGATATCTCCGCCTGTCCATTGCTCTTCTAAAGAATCAAGGGGAAATTTTGGCAAATCTTTTAGTTCAGCCGGCTGTTTCTTTTGCAATCCAAACCTGTCCTGGCCATTTTTTGTAAAAAGAGTCGGTCCGACGCCAAAGGTTAAGGTAAGATTCGAAGCTGTAAGCCCGGCAACTTCCCCCGTATCAACAGGAGGGAGAAATTTATTATCAGTTGCATCGCCAATTGATTTGCCTTCTGACATAGCTGCTGCAGCATCCGTCCAGTCTTTAAAAAGCTGAATAAGTTCATTTCTATTGGTTGCTGTCACATCAAATGCAGCAAAATATATATGGTTTTGCACTTCAGTCGTAATGCCGGCCTGATATTTACCGTAAAACGGGACGATATCATTTGTATTTTCCTTTTTTTGCGAGCTTGGAAACACGTCAGCAAGAGCAATCGCTCCTCCGACTCCTGTTGCCCCAAGCAGCATGCCGACTCCTCCGATGCCGGCAGCTTTCAAAACATCCCGTCTGGATACTTGTTTCTTCAAGAGTGATGTCATTTCTTGTTGGTTACGTTCTGTCATTGTCTATCCCTCCAGCACAATCCCTAATTGGGAAAGCGGTTCTGCAAGTTCATTGATCGACTGGCTCAATTCTTTTACTTGATCCTTGCTTAATTCAGTATAAGAAACATATCCTTCCCCCTTTTTATACTTGTCAAGCAAAGCGTACACTGCGTCAAAACGTTGTTCAATTTCATTGGCGAGTGCTTTATCTTTTTTCTTTAGAGCAGGGCTCAGCAATTCATAAATCTTTTCAGCACCCTCAACATTTGCAACAAAATCATATAAATCTGTATGTGAATAACGATCTTCTTCCCCGGTCACTTTTGATGTTGAAACTTCATTTAATAGATCTACTGCACCTGTTATCAGAAGTTCAGGTGTTACATCAACTGTTTCAACCTTTGCCCGCAAAAGCTTTACATCTTTTATAAGCTGCTCAGCATATTTTTCATAGCCTTTTGTCGTGTTCTCAACCCACAGACCTTTTTCAATCCGATGATAACCGCCCCATTCTGTCTCAGGGACATCACCTTCACGAGCATCAATCTTCGGGTCAAGTTCCGCAAACACCTCAGCGATTGGTTCAGAACGCTCATAATGCATGCGGGCCGGAGCATAAAGTTCTTTTGCTTTTTCCACATTCCCTGCGATTACAGCGTTGGCAAACGCTTCTGTTTTCTTAACAAATTCATCCATCTCGGCAATAGCAAACGTTCGATACTCAGTTGCCACCTGGTTTAGACCCACCTGAGATTTTTCGGCAGGAATCTTTTCCTTTATCGGTTCCGTTGAAGTTTTGTTTGGTTTAGAACAACCAAACAACAGACTGCCGGATAATAATAATACAACAGGCAATTTATAATATTTCATATTATCAACACTCCTAAAATATGTATAAAATAATGATTTTCATTCTCAATTATAATGAGTTTGATATTCAATATCAATAGATTTTTAGAATCGAATATTGTAAAAAATCTTAAATATCTTTATTTTTGTCTAATTTATATGAATAAGAGTTCTCCGCCATGCTAAACTCGAAGGAAAACTTTCATGAGTTTTTACTCCCAACCTTAACATTGAAATAGGGCACATTTTGAAACATAACCAAAATAATAAGTGATTTTTTTCTTAGGACTAACTATAAAAAAATGATAAAAAGGAGCCTAGCAATCACGTTTGCCGGCTCCTTTTGCTATTTTCCTAATATACGAAATCGGCCAGTGTAATTAATGGCCGCAATATTAATATTAAGGAAGATGCTTTATTTTCGTTTCAATCGGTGTCCGTGGCTTTGCATCCGGCACTTCCTCCGGATAGCCGACACCGAAAACACCAATAATGTCATAATCATCAGGGACACCCAATAGAGCACGGTTTTTTGGATTTGCTCCGATCGAAGACCAAAATGTTCCGACTCCATTAGACCATGCAGCAAGCATAAAGTTTTGAACGAAGCAGGCAGTTGCGGCTGCATTTTCCTCTCTCTCTGCTTCCGAAGCGCCATGTTTGGATAATACCGCCATGAGAACAGGCGCATTTCCGAAATTTGTTTTATGATTTAATTTTGCTCTCGTTTCAGGTCCAATAAAAATAATTTCCCATGGCTCCGTCAGTCTGTGATTTGGAGCCAAACTTGCAGCTTGAAGCCATGTGACGATCAATTGATCATCGATTGGTTCTGGCTTAAATTTCTTAATAATGCGGCGAGATTTGATGACTTCGAGTACGTTCAATATGATTTCCCCCTTGTTCAAAATGGTTTTTATTATTTTAGAAATAATTATGTAGTTTTAAATCTTTTCCCCTAAACTTTGGGAAAAGAAGATAGAAACTGGAGTATACTCTCCAGCCAATGTAATATTACCACTATTAATATATAAAAAACGAGTCAAACGTTTTGCCGGGAATTATTTTCTCTATTGAATAAGAAATTGTATGAATGGACAATTAAAAATAGGATTTGCAAAAAGAGCCATCCTTCAAAGCGAACAAGGCTTTCATTTTACAAAACCTCTTACATCAAAACAGTAGCCATTATCAGGTTTACTTAATCCATGTCTTCAGGGCAATTGATTAAATCCTTCTCTCTATTTTAGTTATGAGATACCATCCCCTCTATTACCAGGTCCGGTACGGCAGCGATCCAGGCGGTGCGTGAATGATTAGATGATATATCGGAATGGCATATGCTATCACGGTAAGAGCGATGGAGACACCAATCCAGAATGACCATCTTTCCAAAATTCGCGGTGGGCGTTCAGCCTGTTCATTGACAACGCCAATCGGATATTCGATTGTTTTTTCTGATTTCGGTGCCAGGAACAACAAATTAAACCAGATATACAGTAACAGAACGATGGCAAGAAACAGGATGACGCCTCCTGCAGCGATTACTTGGTTATAGGACATCCATGTATGGGCAAGGTCATGTCCGCCGTAAGTGGCGTAACTGGTGCGCCTAGGTGCACCAAGAAGCCCGACAATATGCATGATCCCCGCCATCAAGAACATGCCGGTTGCCCACAAGACTGCCTGGATGATGGCAAGCTTGTTCAACTGCTTCGTGAAAACCCGTCCGGTCAAGACTGGAACCAGCCAATAAGAAATAGCAAAGAATGTCAATAATACTGTAGATGCGATTGTCAAATGGAAATGGCCTGTGATAAACCATGTATTGTGCACCACCTGGTTCATCTGGTAACTCGCATTAATGATACCGCCGGCCCCAGCTGGTATAAAAATGAGCATGCCCATTACAGCAGTGAAAAAGCGGGCATCTTTCCACGGCAGTTTTCTCACCCATCCGAATAGCCCTTTTCCTCCGCAGGATCTTCCAGCCAGTTCAAATGTGGCCAAAATCGCAAAAGCCGTCATTAGGGACGGAATTACAACCATCATTGTTAAAACGACCTGAAAGAATTTCCAAAATGATTCAATTCCCGGTTCGTTCAATTGGTGATGCAAACCGACTGGAACTGAGAATAAAATAAACAGAATGAAGGTCAGCCTTGGAAGAGAGTTGCTGAAAATTTTACCGCCGACAACCTGTGGAATATTGACATACCAATATATATAAGCAGGCAGCAACCAAAAATAAACTAGCGCATGACCAAAATACCAGAACAATGTCCGGCTCAAGCCGATATCCACCCGATCAACAATTCCAAATGACCACGGGATAAGCAGGAAGACTACTTCAATGGCAACCGCCAGACTGGCATGAAGCCACAAAATCAACGTAGCCACAGCCATATAAGCAAATAACGGGGATGATTGGTTTTTATGATTCTTGCGCCAGCGAATGTATGCTGCAAAGATTCCGAATGCGCCGAACCAGCTGCCTACAATCAGCAGAGCAGTACCTATGTAAAACCACGGTGAGGCTTTCATTGGTGCGTAAAACGTATACAGTACTGTACTCTCATTAGTTAGAATTGTAATTATGGCCATAATAGTTCCGATAACCATCAAGCAAAATCCGATCCAGCCGAGTATTCTTGAAGCAGGGGTAAGTCTTCCGTCAAGTGTACGTGCAACTCCTGAATATAGATAACCAATTATGAAAAACGTTGTAAAAACTAATGCAAGCAGCACCCCATGTGCTGTGAGCAATTGATAATAGCTCAGCCAGTTCGGTAATTGTATCCAGCCGCTCCGGTGCATGATCTGCAGCAACCCGGCAAGAGCACCAAGAAAAATGGAAAAAAAAGAAAATCCGATATGTGCTAAAATTAGATTGGAATCCTTTTTTTCAAATCTGAAATCGGTAAAAGCGGTAGTATTGTCCGTACTCATTTTTCGTTCCCCTTCCCTACATCTTGTCTTTCACAATGACTCTTCCGTACATTTCCTGATGGCCGATTCCGCAATACTCATGGCACAAAAACAGGAACTCTCCATGCTCATTGAATTTCTGTGTATATTTCACAACATGTCCCGGCAAGAGCATCAAATTGGTTATTTTGCCTGGTATTAAGAAGCCGTGGACAACATCTTTGCTTGTGACCTGAAAATGTACTGTAGCCCCTTTAGGGATAGAAATGGTATTTGGATTATAGCCGAATATATAGGAGATGATCGTTGCCCTGTACTCGTTCGGACCGATTTTCTCCAGGCCGGGTCTGTTAAATGGAACAGTCGTTTCCACTTTTTCCGGTTCTATTGTCGTCCCCATGCCGTTAGGCGGATTAAGCCCCATCGAAACAGCCATGATCCCTGTGACTATAAGAAAAACGGCCAAGGATCCTATTCCGACGGCTAGCCAGATCTTTTCGTATTTAGGCATATGCTTGCTAATTCTCCCCCTTTCTAAACTTTATCGGTATAGAGATAAAAAATAATCAACCATGACAGTAAAATGGCAGCACCAATAAAAAAAACACTTACAAACGTTCCTTTTAAACTTTCATCATAAGCAGCTGCTTCCTTATCTTCTGTACGGTTATCCATTCAATCCTCTCCTTTTTATAGTGCCAGCAATAATTTCTGCTTAATTATTTGCAGGACAGAATTTTTTATTCATCTCATGACAGAGAAACTGTATATAGTGCCCATAAAGGAGCAAACAAGCTTTTCAGACGATTAGATTGTTATTCATTTTAACTATCACATTCGTTTCAAGAAAAACTAAACAGCCTTTCCCCGATAGAATATCGAGAAAAGGCCGCGGCATGTATGCTCATTTTCTTTACTTGAGAGGGTTATGATGTAAGAAAAAGTTGACTAAATAATTGAATAACGAAACTTAGGATAAGAGATTGTTAAATCAGCTGCAATTCCTTGAGGCCATATCGTATGCCCCCATCGTTAATGTGCTTGGTGGTGAACTTGGCAAAAGGTTTTAATTCTTCATGGGCATTCCCCATGGCAATTCCCATCCCGACATAAGAAAGCATCTCTTTATCATTTAATCCGTCCCCAAATGCTACAGCATCGTCAGGGGATAGGTTTAGGTGCTTAAGCATGACCTCGATTCCTCTGGCCTTCGATCCGTCCGACGGAAGAACATCCATCGACAACCGGTGCCAACGAATAAAAGTAAGGTCGGGAAATTTCCCATGATAAAAATGCTCTTCATGCTCCTGGCAATAAAGTAAAGCTTGGAAGATCTTTTCTTCCTTCCAATAATGCGGATGATAACCTGGAACCTCTACCTTGACAGACTGGAAAGATTCGATAACATGGGGATGATTGTCGGCATTTGCATAGCATTCTTCATGGCCTAAATAGACAATAGGGTGGTTGAGTTGACGTGCATGATTCTCCAATAATTCCAAACTTGAAGGTTTAATCGGATGTTCAAAAATGACTTTCCCTTTATGGACAACATAAGCACCGTTAAAACTTACATAGGAATCAATCCCCAGTTCTTCGGCGATATTCTTAAAATGAAATGGCGCTCTTCCGGTTGCAAAGCAAACTTCTACGTTCCGTTCTTTCAGCTTCTTAATCGCCTCTATTGTGTCTTGGGGTATTCTTGCTTCTTCATTGACTAATGTGCCGTCAATATCAAAAAATACAATTTTATAAGACATAGTTCCTCTCCCTATATTTATATTATTTGAAATGGCAATCTTACTTATTTAGCCATTTCGATTCTACGAGTATTCAAATATCCATTTCTGCGAATCACTGCTCCTATGATTGCAAATTCTATCGTTATGTACATTAAATCTCTATATCTATTTTATCAGCAACCCAGATAATTAGAAGCTATTTTACATAAATTAACCAAATCATTACATTTAAAACCTCCCACATTTTTTGCGGGAGGTTTTTTATTAATATGGAATATTACATAGTTTTTTAATAGTTTGCAATAACTTTCCCCTGCATTTTGCGTATTTTTCGCAGGTTTACCTTTCTTCATTCGCTTTTTTTATTTTTTGGGTAAAATCTCTTTAATAAAACAACTTTGATAACCGTAATGACAAACAGGCGACTCCGGGACAACTTCCAATAATACAGTATCAACGTCACAATCTACCACAATGCGCCGGACGTTTACAAACTTTCCATCTTCCTCGCCTTTAACTTGGACTCGGCCAAGGGTACGCCGGAACAAGGTCACTAGTCCCGTCTCTACGGTTTGTTCCCATGCTTCCTCATCCATAAAGCCAACCATCAAAACTTCTTTTGTTTCTGCGTGCTGCAGCACGGCAGGCACAAGACCGTTCAGTTTAGAAAAATCAAGCTTTATATCACTTGCAATTTTATTTTCCGTAGTCATGTTAAAGATCCTCCTTTATTTTTTCAGCAATCCAAAGCTTAAAGCCTCTGAACCTAGAATTTTTGCCGCCTCTTTTGGATTGTCACTCGCATACACTGCACGGCCTACAATGGCATAGCACGAACTCCCTGGCGCTGCAGCAAATGCTTCGTTGATTCTTCCTCCCATCGTGCCGATTCCTGTCATAAATAATGCAGTCTTACGGTCAGAAGCAGACAGAATTTCACTCACTCGTCTGATCCCATTCAGATTTGTGCTGGGCACGATAAAATGATTGACTCCCAGTTTTACTGCTTGCTCTAAAATTCTGATTGGTCCGTCATCGGTCACATATCCGCCACCGCTAAATTTGTACTCAGGCATAGGAAAATCACCACCGACAATCGGACATAACCCCTGACTCTGGGTATGTACAACAAACTCTTCAACTGCCGTTGGTCCTGCCAGCGGAAACAACACTAACGCGTCTACCCCGGCCTCCTGGCAGATTGCACAGAATTTTTTTGCCATATCAGGAATGTCCAGCCCCGCTTTTTGGTGGTCATATAAAATTGGCAAATCGGTGATCTCACGAATGGACTGTACAGCATTGGCAAGTCCCAATCGGAGTGCGCCGACTATTCCCAGTTTATATCCCACCACTCCTTCAACTTCGCATGTTTCCTCCACTACTCGCCGAATGGCATCAACCGACTCTAAATCAAGTGCAGGGATAATCCCATATTGTGAGCGAAAATTTATCTCAACCAACTGACATCCTCCTTTTTTGGAGCACCCCGCACCAAACTCTGGTGCAGAGCACTCGATGTTATCTGCTCAAATTTCAAATTGCATTTATTCAACTTGAATAGCTCTTCGCAAGATACTGTTCCGCAAACTTGTCGATTTTTTCTTGGATTGCCTTCGACAAGATGATTCGTTCTTGTTTGGCATCCTGCTTATGAACCCGTTCCTGGACTTGTTTCCAATGTTCCTCGTCTGCAATTTTGATCGTTGGAGTTTTTTCAGTGCCATCATGGTGATAGATGACTTCATACAGACTTTCGCGTTCACTTTCATCTACTGTTTCAACAACAAGATCATCCGCAATTTTTACCACTTTCACTTCGCCTGGAATGCTTCGTTTGATTGGCTCCATTCCAAATTTCATGCGGTCTTTACCGTTGCTGTAAGCAGTTTTCATCGCCCAGCTTAGTGTATCGCGGGTCATATGTTGATAGAATCCAGCGCCAATTCCATAGGCAACAAAATTGAGAGGGATGCCGTGTTCCTCAAGAATTGCGTCATATTTTTTCATCACTTCAAAGGACATTCCATCACCGATAAAAGCACTGACTGTATCAAGAAGGTCATTCGCCTTAGCTACCTTGTAGATTTGAATTGCCTGATCTATGACATCTCCGCTATCCGGACGCATGGCAATTTTGATGCCTTTTTCTTTGGCGTATCGTCCCAATGATGGCAAGTATTCATGGATAACTCGGTAAGCATCGTATGTGTCGATCAACAATGCGACAAACTTTAAGCCATCTTCATATGTGACATCAATCGCGTGAATAAAGCTGTCATACTCGTTATCGAACTGCTGGGTGACTTTGTGCGACTGTGCCGATACGCCTCCAATCACTGCATGCGGGTTGTGTATGGAAGTATGAAAATCATCGGTTTCGTGCAGCGTAAGGTTCCATGCCGTACCAGCCCAATACGCATCCTCTAAACTGCGATGTGCTCGGAATCCATAGCTATGGACCCGCCAGAAAAATGAATCATCGAATCCGTAAAGTTCTTTTTTCTCCTCTAAATATTTCCGAATGTGAAAGGCTTCCGTTGCACAGTTGCTTGGAAAGTACCCATGCAGATAGTTTGCTTCCCACCACGTTACAAGTTCACCGAATCCTTCAACGGTATTGCGTATTTGAGCAAAAGGCGTGCCAATCGGGCACCAAGTCCCTTCCGGAAGTGTTTCAATCGAGATAGGCGCATATCCATTGAATTCTTCTACGACACGCATAAAGAGTTCGGTTGGGAAGACCATACCCATCCTTTTGGCGTGTCTTTCCGCTTCTATGACATGCTCTTTCGTGATTTGAATGGATAAAATCGAATTAACGATTTCCCTCAGTCCGTACAAGATCATGCCTGCTTTGCGATTGTAAATATGGCTAATTTCCCAATCTCCATTTATTTTGAGCCGGTGATGAGACGGATTATAGCTGTCCGTCAATACGACTGGATTTCTGTAAATATCTTTTAACATAAAGTATTCCCCCTTAATAATGCGTCAAATTTTTTGGCGGAAACACTTTTGCCTCAAAAAAGGCAAAAGACGCCTTGTGAATAAACACAGGCGCCTTTGGTTGTCCAATCGGCATAAATTCATTCTGATTTATCAGAAATTTTATTTGAATGAAAGTTCGTATGGATTTCCTGCCAGAGCGTTCTAGTAATACTTTCGCAAACATAACGGCCGTTGTTAAACAGGAATTATGTTGTCATAAAGTTCATCCTCGAACAAAGACTTCTGCTTTCATAACGGCTGCAAACACCCTTCCACTTTCTCACCTCCCAAAAACAAAAAGACGCCTTGTGAGTAAGCACAGGCGCCTTTGGTTGTCCAATCAGCAGTATTATTCCTATATTTCCTATAGTTCCTACTTAAATAGTAGGATTTAATTTCTTATCGAAGATACTATCAGAACAATTACTTTTCGTCAAGCTTTTCTACGTATATTTTTTTAAAAAAATAAGAATTTGAACAAAAAATCCTGTTCACTCAAATTAATAAGTGAACAGGAAACCGAAGCTGTATATTATGTAAAAGATTTCTCGAAAACAGTAAATTCTTTAATTATGTCATAATTGGGCTCATAGCCGATTCCAGGTTTGTCGGTAACTACAATCCAGCCGTCCTCTACAACAACTTCAGGTTCGATAATATCCCGTTCCCAATATCGTGAAGAACCGGCTGTATCACCCGGCAGAAGAAAATGATCCAACGTTGTCAATGCAATATTATGAGCCCTGCCGATTCCAGATTCAAGCATACCGCCGCACCAAACCGGAAGTCCGTGTTCCCGGCAAAGATCATGAATCCTTTTAGATTCAGACAAACCGCCGACACGCCCGATTTTAATATTAATAATTTTGCAGCTGCCTAATTCAATCGCTTTTCTGGCATCCTCATAAGAATGAATGCTTTCATCCAGACAGACCGGAGTTTCGATTTCTTTTTGCAATCGGGCATGGTCGACAATATCATCCGCGGCCAAAGGCTGCTCAATCATCATTAAGTTAAATTCATCAATCGCTTTTAAAAGATCTATATCTTCAAGGGTGTAGGCTGAATTGGCATCTGCCATTAGCGGAACGTCTGGGAAACGTTTCCGTATTTCTCTTATCACGTCAACATCCCATCCAGGCTTAATTTTGACTTTCATCCGTTTATAGCCTTCATTCACATAGCCATCAATTAAACGAAGGAGGTCGTCAACCGTATCTTGGATGCCGATCGAGATTCCGACCTCGATTTTTTCTTTGTTTCCGCCAAGTGCAGCGGCAAGCGGCATTCCCTTTTCTTTTGCATATAAGTCCCATACTGCTCCTTCAACAGTAGATTTTGCCATATTATTTTTTCGTATGAATGAAAAAATGTCCGACACTTCATCAGGGTGGTTGATTTCTTTATTCAAGACTGCCGGAATTAGAAAATCTTCAAGCATATGCCAGTTCGTTTTTACTGTTTCTTCATTGTACCACGGCGTATCGAACGCAACAGACTCCCCCCAGCCGCTCATTCCGTTTTCATTAAAGGCTTCGAGCAAAAGGAATTCTTTATCCTGAAAGGATCCGAAGCTTGTTGTAAACGGGGATTTCAATCTCATTTTCAGATGTCGTAATGTTATCTTTGTTAGTTTCATTTGACTCACCTTTTTTTAATTAATCCAGATCCAACAATTCCCGCTTTACGAGCAAATAATAGCAAACAGCTGCTGTTTCACCTTTAACAAGTGAAACAGCAGCATATCCGGAAGTAAATAAGGTTTGAAATATTTGTCTTGTCTTGTAGCGCCAGTCAAGCGCAAGTTTGCCATCCTTGTTTTTTAGAGCCTGAAAATTCGCTGGAACCGGAACATACAACGGTTGATTGCTTTCTCGAACGCTGGATAATCCGTCTTTAATATCCATTAGTTTCGGAAAAGAGAGTTCTGTCATATCCCAGTGAAATATATGCCGTGCATTTGCTGCATGGATGGCTTTCGGTTCAGAGACATAGGAGCTATTAATCCACCACTCAACTTTAAAACGGTCGCTCGGAAGTCCGCTGTTTAAACTGTCTTCCATTTCCCCATAGCAATTTTCAATATAGGTTGAACAGACAGCGTGCAGCTTCGTTAAATTTAAATAAGCGTTCCTGCTCTCAAGCGGGTCATACGTCCAAGTAATTAAATTATACCCCATCTTACTAGCAAATTGTTTTTGTTCCGCTTTCAGCCTCGCACCAATTCCTTGCTCCTGAAAATCAGGATGAATGCCAAGCATATGGGAACATAAATAGCTTTTTCCGTGGCGAAATCCCGGAAAACTGTAACTGAATCCAACCATATTGCCGTCGATAAAAGCCCCAAGTAAGAGGCCGCCATTTTGTGAAGCTGTGATCGTCTGGTGAAGTGGGATCGGGTCAGTGTTCCAAACTTCTTTTTCAAGCACTTGAACTTGCCGCAGTTCATGATTGCTCTTTAAGACCCTTATTTCAACAGCGGAACTCATAATGATGTCCTTCTTTCCGCAATTCAAATGTATTAATGATCGTTTTCGCAAGAATTTCAATGCCTGTAAATATTGCTTCCCGGTTAAATGTCATATTTGGATGGTGAAGACCGGGAATTAATCCGCAGCCCAGTCCAAGCATTGTCGCTTTTACTTGGGGTTTTTTTAAGGAATAAAAATGGAAATCCTCCCCGCCGGCAGTAACAGCCGGTTCTTTCAAATTATGTTTGCCAATTGTATCGAGAATTGCTTTTTTCATATTTTGCATAGCTTCCTCGTGCACTTCTGCAGCTGCAACTGTTGCCTTTGTTTCGAGCCGGATTTCTACTCCATATAAGCTTGAAATGGCTTTTACAACTTTCTCGATTTTTTCCGTCAATTCTTCCAATGCTTTGTTCGTCTGTGCCCGCAAATCGATGCTAAACGAAGCTTTGCCTGGAATAATATTACCGGAGTCGCCTCCCGCATGAAATTTCGTCATCTTCGCCGAGTACGGGACCATCGGATCCAAATTAATTTTCTTTATTTCATTTACAAGCGAAGCGCCGATTTCAATCGAATTTTGACCGAGGTGCGGCCTTGCCCCGTGGGCATCCTCTCCAATGATCTCCCCAGCTATAAATTTGGCTGCACCATGGTAAATGGCAGGACATGCTTGTCCGTCGCCTATTTCCTGTTCCGGGCGAAGATGTACGCCATATAAATAATCAACATCGTCTAGTACGCCTTTTTCAATCAATTTTAACGCACCCGTTCCCTTTTCTTCAGCCGGCTGAAAAATAAACTTCAGTTTTCCGTTTGAAGGGAACCCTATTTTTTGCAAAAGGAGCATGACTCCTATCACCATAGTCATATGAGCATCATGCCCGCACGAATGGTTTGCCTGAAATGTTCCGTTTACTTCCTGCCAAAGAGCATCCATATCCGTTCTTAGTCCAACACAAACATCCCCGCATCCCACCTCAACAACAAGACCGGGGCAATCAACAAATGTTACTACCTTAAAACCCTTTTCCTCCAATAATGCCCGGATAAATTCTGTTGTCTTATATTCTTGCCAGCTTACTTCAGGATTACTATGCAAATACTCAAATACCGGATAAATAATTGGTTTCAATTCTTCCAGATACTCTTTCATTTTCTTACTCCCCTAAGAATCACTATAATAAAAAAAAGATTCTAAATTTAAGTTTTCATATTGTTCTTTCCTTCTTTTAAACCTGTCAGGATTGCGGACCGTCACGCCTGCAACCAACGCATTAATAAAAGAAATCAATGCCGGAGCGGCATCAATTGTTGATCTGTTGGAACGATAAATTGGAAAAACAAGATCGGCGAACTCTCGGATCGGAGCGAACGGTGAATCAGTAATTCCTATCACATAGGCACCTTGCCCCTTGGCCATTTCGGCTATCTTAAGCGTTTCCTTTAAATAACGATGAAAGGAAATAGATACCAGAAGCGAGTTTTTATTCATACTTGAAATGATCGAGAATATGTCATCAGTTTCCTTTCTGATGAGCTTGACGTTTTCTCTTGCTAATCCAAGTGTGAAAGCGAACCAATGCGCCGCAGAAAACGACGTCCTAAATCCTGAAATATAAACGTGCTCAACCTGTGCCAATTTTTCGACTGCAAGTTCATAATCCTTTTCACTTATGGTCTTGATCGTTTCCTGAATAAGTTGACGATCCCTTTCCATTACTTTTACAAAAAAATGCGGCTTGTCTACCCATTCCATTTTCTCTGAAAAGAATTGACCAAGACTACTTTCTCTGAATAGTAGCTGCTCACGTACAATTTTTTTTAGTTCAGAAAATCCGGACAGTTGAATAGCGTAACAGAATCGGATAACAGTAGTTTCACTAACCCCTACTTGAAACCCAATTTCCTCGGCATTCCTTACTGCAAATTCCTTAGGATTTTCGATTAAATATTTAGCTACCTTTTGCTGTCCTTTTGATAACTTGAAGTAGTTTTGTTGAATAATATCTTTTAAGTTCATCTTTTTCTCCTGATGAAGGCTCAGCTTTTTTCTCATTTATTTTTGAAGTTTAGGCTTCATTATAAATAAGTATAATAAAGCTATCATATTTAATTTAGGAATTCAATTACTTTTCTGAAAATTTTTTAATTATTTATTTTACTATAATGATATCTTTCATATTTTATTATTTCCAATTGAATGAATAAAAAATTGGCTCTGTTCAAGCCGTAAACCGCGCTGTTAATAATTATGTGACTGATCATTATTTTTCACAATCATTGATGTTACCACACCAACTGTAATTATAGTTATACACGAATAAAAAAAGCTTTTAAACCCCAATGCTTGAAAACCTAATACCGCAACAAGCCCATCAATCAAAAAAATAATGACTCCAATATTTAGAGTAAATGTTTTCGATAACATTTGTGCGATTAAATCAGTTCCGGCCGTACTTGTTTCAAAACGAAGCATGAGCCCGAATCCAACGCCATTAATCACTCCGCCCAGTAAAGAACTTACTAGAATAGGAAGTGGGAATTGAGATTGCAAGGGAGAGAGCCAGTCGATAAAAAATGAGGAGACCATCAAACCATGAAAGCTGCTGAAAAAATAATTTCGTTCTAAATACCATGCAAATAAGCAAAGAGGTATGCTCAGAACAATCATACACAATCCTGTTTGAACGTGGAAGTAATAATGAAGAATTAATGCAACGCCAACAATTCCCCCATCCAATAAATGGTGAGGAACCAAAAAACCATTAATGCCGAAGCCTATTAACATACTTCCGATAACAATAGCCGCAAATTGTTGAATGATAACAATCACCTTACTTATTTTCATTTAGTTCAATCAGCTAGATTTATTTTTAAGTTTTCTAGGGAAAACGATATTCAATGCTTCTATGCATGTCCGCTTTATAAATAACTATTCAATGGCAACAGAAAACTTTCATAGGTTTTGTTCCCAGCCCTACTATTGAAATAGGTTTCATTTTTAGAACATAACCAACATGATAAAGGATGTGTAAGCGAAGTTAGCGCAGATCCGCCCCTTTTCCACAAAAAAATGGACAATCACTATAGTAGGGAAACCCAAGTCAAATAAATAGAAATGAATACACTATAAGAAGTTTGAACAATAAGAACTTAGGAAATCAAACAAAACGCGGCACCGGATACAATTCATCAAAATAAGAAAAAAGGTGATTTTATGTCAAAAAATAAAGATAAACCTAAAAAGAAATCGAAAGTAGACGAAAGCTCGAACTTAAAAGAGATCGATTCAGCTGAAATCGGACCGTTAAGTGCTCTGCAACGCCGGGAAGCGGCATATAAAATTCGGAAAAATGCAGCAAGTTATCAAAAAAATCTTCCTCTTCCATCCCATCCAAGTAATGGTGATGAAGATTTGTTTCCAAATAAAATCGGAAATTATTCAAAAGGGCTGCCACATAATAACCTCGGTTTGGTGGACCAAAAAGCATATAAAGCTCTGATCAAGTCATTATCGACCGGTGACCCGGAGAATTTTGCTTCAATACCTATGGGAGGGTCAGCAAAGCTCTCAAATCCTCAGTCCGCTTATGCATATGATCTAGTTGGTCCCGATTCTCACCATTTGGTTATCATTGAACCACCTGCATTTTCTAGTTCATGGATTGCAAGCGAGGCGGCGGAAGTGTATTGGCAGGCACTAACCCGTGATGTACCTTTTTCAGACTACGATACAAATGAACTTACCCTTGAAGCTGCCTCAGATCTTTCAACGTTTTCGGATTTTCGCGGACCAAAAGAAAAAGGGAAGATTACAACAGGCACTTTGTTCCGAGGGAATACACCAGGTGACAAGGAAGGACCTTATATCTCGCAGTTTTTATGGAAAGATATTCCCTATGGACCAAGCACCATCATCCAGCGATATCGTACAACAATCGCCGGAGATGATCACTTGACCTTATATGATGAATGGCTGAATGTTCAAAACGGCGTCAAAACATCCAAAAAAAATAAACTTGATCCTACTCCTCGTTTTATTCGAAATGGCCGTGATTTGAGTATGTGGGTCCATCAAGATTTTACTTTCCAGTCTTGTCTTAATGCTTGTTTAATTTTGCTCAGTTATGGAAAAGAAGCATTGAACGAAACTAATCCTTATAACGGTTCAACTACCGAGGATGGCTTCATCACATTTGGTGGTCCTCATATACTTGATTTGATTTCAAGGGCAGCTAGGTCAGCACTTAGTGCCTCCTGGTTCCAGAAATGGCTCGTTCACCGCCGCCTAAGACCCGAGGAGTTTGGAGGACATTTGCACAACCATATGACAAAAGCCAGCAATTATCCAATCAACAAAGAACTTACTGAATCAAAAGTCATATCCCATGTATTTAGCAAGTATAAAAGTTATTTGCTGCCATTAGCCTATCCAGAAGGATGTCCAACCCATCCTTCTTATCCTGCCGGCCATGCATGTATAGTTGGTGCAGGGGTCACGATGATGAAAGCGTTTTTTAAGGAATCGTTTGTAATACCAGCCCCTGTTGAATCCAGTTCTGACGGTCTATCGCTTCTTCCATATGACGGTTCGCCATTAACGATTGGCGGGGAACTAAATAAACTTGCCTCAAATATCTCCATTGGACGTGATACTGCAGGAGTTCACTGGCGATCAGACGGATTTGAGGGACTTAAATTGGGTGAAGCAGCCGCCATCGGAATCCTTCAAGATTTTAAAAAGACTTACAATGAGAATTTTGCCGGTTTCTCCTTCAGAAAGTTTGATGGGACTACAATCATGATCTAATTTAATTCCAGTGTATAAAAAAAGAGGCCGTCTCAAAATCCTGAGGGTCAGACCCCATAACACAATATATAGGACATAATGTTGGATAAATGTGCTATATATTGATAATACACATGGGGTCAGACCCTTTAGAGACAGCCTCAATGTTGGGGGTCAAAACCTATGAAAATATAACTAATTTTATTATAACAATTTCGGAATATTCATTCAATAGGGTAAAGCATAAAAGCGTAAAAGTGTTAAAGTGCATCATGTAATACAGAAGGCAAGGCTCTCGATTATCCTGCCTGAAAAAGCCGGCAACTGCCAGCATTTAGAATTTTACTTAAAAAATGTACATGTAAATCGATATTTTAATTTCATATAATTATACATAATCGCAGCCTGTCTACCCTTTTGGCTATAAGAATTGACTTTCGGACGCAGACAATCAAGAAATGAACGGTCACATCTACATGATGAACCATATTTACGATAACAATAGTCATGTGCTTTACAACAAGCATCTACATCGTTAATTGGAGCACCAGGACCGCTGCAGCCAGGTCCGCACCACTTATAGCCAGGAAAAATACAAAAACCTCTTAAGGGTCTTGTCCGTCTTTTTTCCATTGAGATAAATAATCCTCCTTTGCAACAAGTTTAAGTATTAAAACCTTACCTGTACCTTCCATTCGTAAAGAAACAGTTAAAGATCTTTTATATTCCCATATTTGTAGAATATGTTTGTCTACAAGAAATTGTATAAACGATTAAACTAATAAAATTCAAAAAAACAAAATGAGAAAACACCTAATTAAAATTTATGTTGCTTGTTCGTTTAACAATCAAAATCGTTTCCGTTGCAAACTGATTAAGACATTTTTTTGCTTAACCCAATATTCGTCCATTTAAATACATTCCAAATCATTACCAGAAACAACAGATAACCAAAAAAAGAATAACTATGGTTCCATTCCTCAGTATGAAGAAAGAAACCCGAGTATTCAGACAACCTTTCGCCCATGGACGCAACAGCACTTCCAACAATCATTAATCCCCATCTTCTCCATCCTTCTATTCTTTTTGCAAAAAATAAAAAGATCGCCGTTATGATTGGAAGTCCGATCAATGTAAAGGCAATGTTGATGGAAAAGATTTCAGAAAGAGGCCGAACAGGAAATTCATATAGATTTTTACCAACAAAATAAAGGTCTAAATAAGTTCCTGCCCAAGAAGCAAATACAATTGAAGGAAAATAGGATAAGAGTTTGTTATATAAAGATCGTTTTTTTGGCAAGTGCGGCAAGTTCAAGTTTTTCGAGTGTTTCGCAGTAATCATTTGTGATCTCTCCATTTATATTTTTCTCTTGTTCTTGCAAATAATCAATAACTCTCCAATCATGAAACCAATCTCCGGTTTCCGCATCCTGATGGTCAACATTTTTCCAAGCATATTCAAGTCTGGGACTATATAACCGGTGAGCTCCTTGCCGCAGCCGGCAATGTTTGAGCCGCCGTGTAAATCTAGCTCCCGGCAAGCCTTCGTTTATATCATTAAAAATGTCTGGCCAATAATCCTTTCGTGAACCAGTATGCGGGTGGCTGATCGCCCAACTTTTGACTTTATCCAATTGATTCATATCTTGAAAAAGCAATCGGTAGAGACGTTTACCGAGCAAGATCCGTTCGTTTAAGGAATTAAAATGGTGAAGGGTCTGTCCGATGAAAGCAGATTTTCCAGGCATCTTTCCCTCATAAGGAAACAATATATGATTGAAAGAAAGAAGGTCCTGAAGTTTGAACTCAAGCGTTTGAAAAACCTTATCCTTATAAAAAGGATTCTGGACGATCCGTTTTTCTAAATAGCTTTGTTCATTAATAATAAGCGCGATGGTTAACAAATAGCTGTCCCGGTATTGCCAAAAGTTCTCCCAGATCGTTTCCATAAAGATCGATATGTTTAAAAAAGGAAGCAAATAAAACATGTTTTGATTTCGTTTCATGGATTCTTCATAAATCAAGAACTGCGGATAGGCATCCTGAAAAATCAGCCAGTTTCCCCTTTCTAAAAACCCAAAGAAGTCTCTCCTTATTTTTTCGTTCAACAGCCGCGAAAGCATATCACCCCTTAAATCTGTCATATTCCATCCCCCGTTTCTTGATACCATATGTCCAAGGAATGCCCAGTGAATTTCCGGATAGAGCCGATAAAAATCGAGGTATGCTTTCGTTCTTGTTACGTTGTTAACATTCCGTTCATTTGTTTTTATCCGAATTTGCTGCAAAAGTAGTTCTTCTTCCTTCGTTAATTTTGAATAAGCCTTTTTAGCCTTACTCTTTTTCTTTAAATCTTCCTTTATTTCAAGCAGAGTATCGGAGAGCTGCAGTTTTTTCCATTTGAATGTTTGGAAAAAAATCGTTGTTCGCCTCCCCCATGCATTCTTTTTTCCAGCCAAAATATGTATAGATAAAGTAAGATTTCGAAAAGGGAGATGGATGCGAGTGGTGCAACTTAATACAGAAGCTATGATACGCCGTATTGTTGATAAGTTAAAAAGTGACCAGGCTCCAGATGGCTCCTGGCAATACCCGTTTGAAACGGGGATCTCGACAGATGCATATATGATCATTTTATTAAGGACGCTGGAAATAAATGATGAAGAATTAATTCGTAAGTTAACCGAGAGAATTATAAGCAAACAAGAGGAAAACGGTGCTTGGAAGCTCTTTTATGATGAAGGTGATGGAAATTTATCCGCTACGGTTGAAGCCTATTATTCACTTCTTTATTCAGGTTATTATGAAAAGGATGATAAAAGGCTTCGAACGGCAGAACGGTTTATTTTATCAAAGGGCGGCATCGAAAATTCCCATATGTTCACAAAAATCATGCTTTCCTTAACTGGACAATACCCTTGGCCGCCATTATTTCCAATTCCAGTTGAAATCGTCCTCTTGCCGCTTTCCTTCCCTGTCAATTTTTTCGATTTTTCCGTCTACGGGAGAGTCAATCTTGCTCCCATTCTGATTGTGGCTGACAAAAAATACAGTAAACGAACTAAGAGGAGTCCAAACCTTTCGAATTTGTTTCATTCAAGAGCGGATGATTTCTTTCGTTGGAGAAGAACTCAGGAATGGAAGTCACTTTTTACGATTTTTGAAGAGGGAATGAAAAGTTTCATAGGTTTGCCGATGCACATTCACTCGCTCGCCATCGAACGCGCCAAGCAATATATGCTTGACCGGATTGAACCCGACGGAACTTTTTATGGCTACTTCAGTTCCACATTTCTAATGATTTTTGCTTTGCTTTCACTTGGATACTCAAAAAAAGATCCGATTATTTTGAAAGCTGTCACGGGGTTAAAAGAGATGAAGTGCCTAATTAACGGCCATACTCACATGCAATATACAACCGCAACAGTGTGGAATACTTCCTTAATCAGTTTCGCCCTGCAGAAAGCAGGAATTACCCCATCTGAACCCGTGGTATCAGGCGCAAACCGTTATTTGCTGCAACGGCAGCATGATAAATATGGAGATTGGATGGTCCATAGTCCCAATGTTTTGCCTGGAGGTTGGGGATTTGCAGATATCAACACGCTGCACCCCGATATAGATGATACCACATCATCCCTAAGAGCTATTTCCAAACTTGTTCGTCAAGAACCTCACTTTCAACGAGCTTGGGAAAGAGGAATTAATTGGCTATTCTCAATGCAAAATGATGACGGCGGCTGGCCAGCCTTTGAAAAAAATGTGAACAAAAAAATATTGAATCATCTCCCGATTGAAGGAGGAAAATTTTTGCTCACTGACCCTAGCACCGCGGATCTAACAGGAAGGACTCTGGAATTTTTCGGGGCATACACCAATTTATCGAAAAATCATCCATCAATGAAAAGAGGTGTAAATTGGCTTATAAATAACCAAGAAAAGGATGGATCCTGGTATGGACGCTGGGGGATTTGCTTTATATACGGGACGTGGGCGGCTTTAACCGGATTGATTGCATCCGGTGTCTCATCCCATCACCAATCGATTCAAAAAGCAGTCAATTGGCTATATAAAATCCAAAATCATGATGGCGGCTGGGGAGAGTCGTGCAAAAGCGATATTATGAATACCTACATCCCTCTCGGTGCAAGCACATTAATCGATACAGCCTGGGCTGTAGATGCGCTTATCGCTGCCGCAGACCAGCCGACACCAGGTATTCAAGCTGGTATAAAATTTTTACTTAAGTCGTTCGAAAAAAATGTTTGGACCATTTCTTACCCGAAAGGACAGGTAATCGCAGGAGGATTCTACATACACTACCATAGCTACCGCTACATCTTCCCTCTGCTAGCCTTGTCTCATTACAAACAAAAATTTCAAGATTAAAATAATTCTCGTCAATGATCAAAGGGTCAGACCCCTCCGTTACAAAAATAAACCCTTTTATCTATTGTCATAGTTGGAGGAAGTCAGACCCTTATGAGTTTGTTCCATTTTCAGCAATATCTAAATTTGTTGCACAATATGAATTCAAAAGTTTAAAATCATGCTCACTTTTTATAAGCTCAAGCATTTTTTCCGGTGGCAAAGGTTTGCTGAAAAAATATCCTTGGCCAATCTTACATGAATTCTCTCGTAAGAACTTCACTTGTTCTTCTTTTTCAATTCCTTCTGCTATAACTGTATATTGCAAATTATGCCCCATATCTATGATGGTCTTTACAATAGCACCTTGATTCATATGATGGATAATATCATCCACAAATGACTTATCAATCTTAAGTTTGTCGATTGGAAGATGTTTTAAGTAGCTTAAGGAAGAATATCCCGTTCCAAAGTCATCGATTGATAATTTGACCCCCAGCTCCTTTAATTGATTTAAAATAATAGTAGATTTTTCTATATTTTGCATAATACTTTCCGTTATTTCTAATTCCAAATAATGTGGATCAAGACCAACTTGATCCAATGTATTCATGATAAAATCGACAAATTGTTCATCTTGGAATTGTCGAACAGAAATATTAACGGCAATTGGAATCGGCGGTAATCCGCTATTTTGCCATGCCTTATTTTGTTCACACGCTTCTCTTAAAACCCATTTTCCAAGCGGAACAATTAGCCCCGTTTCCTCTGCAAGCGGGATAAATTCGGACGGAGAAATCATTCCAAGCTCATGATGCTTCCAACGAATTAACGCCTCGACTCCAACAATTTTTCCGGTCGCTAATTCGACTTGCGGCTGATAATGAAGCATCAGCTGATTCTGTTCCAGTGCTTTTCTTAAGCCATTCTCAATCTCCATCTTACGTGAAGTCAGATCATCGAGATTCGAACTATAAAATTGGAAATTGTTTTTTCCTCGTTCTTTCGCCAGGTACATGGCGGTATCCGCATATTTAATTAACGTTTCTTCATCTTCACCATCTGTAGGATAGATGCTTATGCCGATACTTGGAGTCACAAAAAATTCCTGCTGATCAATTTCAATTGGTGCGTGAAATGCATCAAGGATTCGTTTCGCAATTTCTGTCACTTTTTTCTTATCAATATCTTCTATTAATATGATGAATTCATCTCCGCCCAAGCGGGAAACCAGGCCGTCGGATGGAACGGCGCTCTTTAACCGTTTCGCTACTTTTTGCAATAATAGGTCCCCTGTTGAATGCCCTTTTGTATCATTAATAATTTTAAAGCGATCGAGGTCTAAAAATAGTACAGCCAACATTTGATTTCCCGGATTGGTTAATAATTTGTTCAAATGCTGCCTTAACTTATTACGATTAGGAAGACCAGTCAGCGCATCATAAAAAGCCATCTTATGGATTGTTTTTTCTGCTCGCTTTCGTTCAGTGATATCTCTGCCGACGATCTGAATGGCACGTCTGCCTTCATACTGTATTGGCATTGTGGACATTTCTACTTCAATGGAATGGCCATCAAGTCCAAATACTTGAAACTCAAATCGTTTTGTTGATTTTTTATCAAAAATGTCCTGAATAAGTTTTCTTATATAATTAATTTCTTTTGGATCTGTGAATTTAAAGATCGATTGACCAATGATTTCATCGGGTCTGGATGCTCCAACAAGCTTGCAGCCGGCTTCATTTATATAGTCGATTTTCTCATTGCTAATAACAGCAATAATATCCGGTGACATCTCCACTAAGCTTCTATACCGGTCCTCACTTTCTTTTCGGTCGGTAATGTCAAACAAGACACTGGTAAAATCCACAAATGCACCGTTTTCATCCAGCTTTGGGATTCCCCGGTCTTGGATCCAGCGAACTTCTCCATCTGGGCGGATAATTCGGTATACACTCGTAACAGGTTCCCCCGCCAAAAGTTTCTGTTCTCTTTCATCTAAAACATATCGGTCTTCCGGAAAAATTACTTTTTTCCAGAGATTATGGTCTTGATAAAATTCGTTTAAAGAGCGACCGTACAGTTTTTCAATCCCCTGAGTGATGAGTAAAATGTCGGACTTTAAATCGTGAGACCATATCGCAACATCCAAAGTATCAAAAATACTATTTAATTTTTGCTTGCTTTGGCGGAGCTCTTTTGTTGTTTTATAAATCAGCCCGAGCAAAAACAACAGCAGCATGATCTTAGCAAGACTATAAAAAATATCAAATATATGATAGACAATCCCTTGAGAAGGAAGAAGGATTGATAACAGCTTTTCAAATATCTCTAATAAGATAACAAGACATAAAATGATCATCCATTTACACTGATGTAATTGATCAATCTTTTTCATTTCTTTTTCTCCTGTTGCTTGCAATATATGTAATTAAATAAAATGTACCACTATCGTTACTAAATTTACAATATAAGATTGAGAGTATCATTTTCGTTTTTTTTTCTGAAAAGTTTTTTTGCAATTTTCGCAACTCATCATCCTGGCTGCTTGTATAATCAGCGGAATCATCTATCAAAAGGTAGTGCCTGAGCCAAAGAAAAATTGGCGGGAAGAAATTGAGGCAGATATACAGCAGCTTGAAAAACAATTAAAAAGTGCTCCTGACGAAGAGAAAAGTTGGATCCAAGATCAATTCAAGCAAAATCAGCAATATTTGGATAAAAATGTGAATCCGAACGCCAAAAGCAACTGGCATTATATGAATAGCGTCGTAACAGGAATCAACTCCCTTGTCACGCTTTTTGCCGTCATTGTCTGCAGTGCAAATGTATCTGCTGAATTCTCTGATGGCACCATTAAGCAATTGTTAATCAGGCCGCACAAAAGATGGGCTATTCTTCTTGCTAAATATTTTGCTGTAATTATCTACTCCCTGTTGCTTGTTCTGACGTTAATCGTATCAGGGTATTTAGTTGGATTGATCTTGTTTGGCAGCGGTGATTTTCATGCAAAAATTATTGAACCGAGCATTGCTGGACAGAAAGAAGTGATTGTAGGCACCCAGTTCTTTTTAAAAATGCTTTATTACCTTCCTGGTTTATTTATCATTATGACCATTTCATTCATGCTTTCAACACTGTTTAAAAACCAGGCACTCGCCGTCGGCATCGGGATATTTGTTCTATTTTTTTCCACTACACTGGGCGGCTACAACGTTGTATTAGCTGAAAAATACGAATGGGTAAAGTTCTTGATCTTCCCGCACCTGGATTTAACCATTTATGCACTTCAGGATAAGATCCTTCAAGATATCACATTACCTGAATCTTTAGGAATTTTGACTGTATACTATGTCGTTTTCATCATCATTACGTTTGTCTTTTTCGAAAAAAGAGATATCAGCATATAGAAAACGAGCATGAGTTTTAAACTCCCAACCCTAGCATGGAAATAGGGTTCATTCTAAAAACAAAACCAACAAAATAAGGCGGTGTGAGCGGAGCCAAGCTCAAAAAATTACAAAGCCAAAATATGTATCTTGCTAAAGATAAGTTGGAATTTTTATTTTTGATAGCACAGCTCCGCCCCTTTTCAACAGAAAAAGAGACTGGCTCATAAGAGTCTGAATCCCTCCACAAATGACAACTCTATTTACATTTGTCTTTGGAGGGGTCAGACCCTTTTGCATATAAGCCAGCCTTTTTATAACCATATTTCGTTTGAAAAGTGCTATCAATTATAACAAAAGAAATTTATTGAGCCAATCAATTCAGCTTTACTTGTGCCAACTGTCCGGAAAGTTCGGTTAACGCTTTTTGCAATCTTTCATGAATTTCCGTATCCAACTGAAACTGATGATCGCCAATCCGTTCAACTTGGGAATCAAGCGTGTAAACACCACTTAAAATGGTTGTTGCTCCCAGAGCAGACAAGACTGGTTTTAATGCATAATCAATTACAAGAAGATGTCCGTATGTTCCGCCAATCACGAGAGGCAAGATAATTTTATTTGCAAATCCTTTTTGAGGAAGCAAGTCTAAATATGTTTTTAACACACCCGTAAAGGATGCTTTATAAACAGGTGTCAACACGATAACAGCATCAGCACTTTCTACTTTCTTATTGGCTTTTACGATTTCAGGACTATCAAATTTTCCGTAAATTAAATCTTCCGGCGGCAACTCACGCACTTTGATTTGCTCATACTCAATCCTTTGGCGGGTCAAGAAAGCTTCCACCTCCAGTTCGATCCCGTTCAATCTTGAATTTTCTGAAGTTGCCCCTGAAATAATAACTACTTTTGCCATAAATCTCTACTCCTTTATTGATTGAATTTTGAAAAATTTTTGCTTATTTTTTTGCTTCAAGTTTCCTATTTTTCACAAGAGGAAACCGTTTCTTTTCGGTAATATCGATTTGCGTAATATCACTATCATGTACGGTAATTACTATACAGCCATATTCCAGTTTGTCTAACTTTGACAGTATATACTTTATTTTCTCTTCATCTAATTGTTTCATAGCAGCCCCCTTAAATTAAATATAAATACTTAAAATCTATTTCTAAGTATTTTCTTTAAATCACGGTATTTTTGATGAAGACTCCGATAAACTGTCCTGTATTAGCCAGAATTGAAATTTTTAATAGCTGCCTGTATAATAGTTGCCATGAAACATTCCTCCATTTTTTTGTTTTTTTAACTTATACAAGAACACCAAGGGTTACATGACCATTCCTTATCTAAAAATTGCCTTTGGTGTTCAATTGCAAACATTTTGCAAACCTTTCAATTCAACAATACCCCCGAATTCCTATGTGTATAGTTGGTTTTATCTTCAAAAATAAAACCTCTTCTTAGATAAGAAGAGGGTAAAGAATACAATTCTTTTCTCTTCTTATCTTTCAAGCTTACGCTTGCTGGAATTGGCACAGTACTTTAAAGTCTGTTGCCGAGGCTTCAATGGGCCAGTCCCTCCACCTCTCTTGATAAGAATACGAATGAAAATATTTAATTTTGTGAACAAACATGGCGGGGAATAATCCAACCAATCCATGAACTTTATTTGATATAAATTTAAACCATGGTCAACAAAGCTGTCAATATCATTTTTTAAAAAATTTAGAATTGGTAAAAAAGAATTAGCAGCCAGTTAATCTGTTCGTTTAATCCCATTTAACATTTGTCTTTCTAGCTTCATTTATTGCTAGCTGAAAGACATCAGGCCGAGAATAATGGCCATTCACGTCAAAATCGAAACGGCTTTTAACAATGTCTCTTAAATCTAAATCCGCAATAAGAATGTCCTCTTTTCCGTAAACCGGTCCAACGATATATTCACCCAGCGGACTGATAATAGCACTTCCTCCGTTGCTCATGATCTCAGGTTCTGACTCCAGTTCGTCATAACAAGCCAAATCTGTTGGATACATATTTTTTGTCACAAATTGATTGCATGATAAAACAAAACATCTTCCTTCCAGGGCAATATGTCGAATCGTAGATTGCCAAACTTCTCTAGCATCTGCAGTCGGCATAAGATATAGTTCAACACCCTTGCTGTACATTGCCATACGGGCAAGCGGCATATAATTTTCCCAACAGATCAAAGCGCCTATTTTACCTATTGAAGTATCAAAAACAGGAAGCGTACTTCCATCTCCCTCTCCCCAAATAATTCTTTCTGATGCAGTCGGTTTGAGTTTACGATGTTTTCCTAACAACGTACCGTCCGGACTAAAATAAAGCACAGTGCAATAAAGGGTGCCGGATAATTGTTCTTTTTCAATCACTCCAATAACAAGATACACACTATTATCTTTTGCAATGGAGCCTAATACTTCCGTTTCTTTACTAGGAACAAAGATCGAATTTTCCCAATACCGACACCAATCTTCCCTTCCTTTAGACGACCGGCTCCCTACCACCGTTCCAAATGTCATTCCTCTCGGATATGCTGGTATATATGCCTCCGGAAATAAAACTAATTTTGCTCCCCTTTTCGCAGCATCAGTTGTTAAAAGCCGGACTTTTTCAAGTGTTTTATAAAGGTCCATAATGACAGGGGACGCTTGTACAACGGCCACTCTTACTTGATCATTGATGTGATCCATTCATAACAACTCCAATCATTGATATGTATAACAAAAATCACCTTTCATTTTTAAGGAATAAATGTCATATTTTACAAAATTTTATTTTTTTGAATTTTACTATTATTTTAATACTGCATTTAATAGAATACAACAAAATTGGCTTCAAAGGTCATTGATTACATTTCTATTTCCAAAAAGAAAGACTATTATTCTATTAAACAAAGTAAACAAAGACTTTTTTACATGGAAGTACAGGAATACGTTGCTGCTGCATCGAATAATATAAAAAAAGAAGGGGGGATAACATGATTGTCTATGAAAGAGAAAGTGATTTTGTCATGGTAACTCAGGATGATCATGCACGAGTTTCAGGTGAATTTGCAAAAGCTTGGCGCAGCGAATATTTTTTAGCATTAGATCGAAAAAAAGATGTTGAACTTGCTGTTTTTGAACATGATCGTGGTTGGATCGACCTAGATGAGACACCATTTTGGAATGATGAAAAGCGAGTACCCTTCTCTTTCCGAGATTTCCCCTTAACCCCTAGATTTGTTTTTTATAAAAAAGGTATTGACGAAGTTGAAAGTAAAAATAAATATGCTGCATTATTGTGCAGTTTGCAATATACAACTTTGTTTGAAATGATTCAAGACGATGCTGTACCGTCCTTTTTAAACTCCGAATACAAAAGACAGAATAGGCTTATTAATGATTTGCATCTAACCGATAGCTCTGCACAGGAAATGATCAAGTTTCACTTGCAAGTCCTTCGTTTTTGTGATGACCTGTCTTTATATATTTGCATGTATGAACCGATGATACAAAGATCTGAGACGGAATGGTTCGCTGAAGGATTCAGTCAAAGATTTCCTTTTTTTAATTATGAAAAAATCACTCCTGAATGGGTAGAAAAAGAAAAAGTAATCCTAACTCATTTCCCTTTTTCAACTGAAGTTCAGGTGACTGTACCGTTAAAAGAAGTCAATAAAGCAGATATTGAGAATGTCGGCCTTTCAAAAGCATACAAACAAGCACCGAAAAAAGAACGAGTGGTTCAATTCGTACCGAAATGAAACCAGTCGCAACCGGCTTTGTAAAATATGGAAGCGATTACATTTTTTAATACTAGATCCTAGCTTTTGTTTGGCTTCCTCTTCAACAAATGGAGGGATTTCCCATACCCTTCACTTGTTGAAGAGGTCATTCTCATTTACCCTAAAATGTTGAATTTGCTTTTACACTTACAAAACAATTGCCTGATTTCTTTTTGCGTTTAGTTATTAACCGAAGAATAGATTCTTCTATATTTGCTTCCTGGATGATCTTCGGGCAATAAATTGCTTCCATGGCCAAAGAGCTTTTGTCTTAATGTACCTTCCTTATATTCTGTTTTGTAAAGGCCGCGTTCTTGCAAGATTGGGACGACTAAATCAATAAAGTCCTCCAGGCTGCCAGGTGTAATAAGATGGTTAAGGTTAAAACCATCTACACCGGATGCTTCAAATTGATATTGGATTGCGTCTGCAACTTCAATCGGATTTCCGACAATTACCTGCTCACGGTCAATATTTTCGAGCCTGGATAGTGCTTCACCGATTTTTAGTTTTTTTGATGCATCCTTTGTTAAAGATGCTGCTTTATAATGTCCGTGCTCTGTCGGTTTAAATTCAAAAGGTTGATCCAAATCTGATTTTTCATACTGTGACAAATCATAACCGCTCGCTCCGCCAAATTGTGCTTTTGCTGCATCCGGGCTCCAAAGGCGGTTTAATTCTTGATATTTTCGCTCAGCTTCCTCTGTTGTTTCACCCACAATAACCGTAAGGAACGAAAACACTTTAATATTATCAGGGTTCCGGCCATATTTTTCAGCACGTTGTTTAATATCCTCTGTATAGAACCTGATCCTTTCCGGAGTTGGCCCCCCAACAAATACACATTCCGCATGCTTTGCAGCAAATTCTCTTCCTCGTTCAGATACCCCAGCCTGATATAAAACAGGGGTGCGCTGCAATGAAGGTTCACTTAAATGTGGACCCTCTACATGAAAAAATTCACCTGAATGGTTAATTTCATGGACTTTTGAAGGGTCTACCAAAATGCCATTCTTAACATCTTCTATTACAGCCCCATCTTCCCAGCTTAACTCCCATAATTTATAACAAACTTCCAAATACTCATCCGCAATATCATAACGACGGTCATGTTTGATCATCTCCGGCAGCCCGAAATTCCTTGCCGCATTCGGCAGATAGGAAGTAACAACATTCCATGCGATTCTTCCTTGGGTCAAGTGATCCAACGTTGAAAAACGTCTTGCATGAGCAAAAGGAGGTTCATACGTAGTACTAACCGTAAAGGCAAACGATAAATGTTTTGTTACGCTTGCCATAACTGGTATCACAAGTGCTGCGTCAATTAAAGGAATTTGCATGCCATCACGTATGGACGGTTCTTTGCTCTGTTTATATGTATCATACACTCCCAATACATCCGCAAAAAAGACTGCATCAAACTTTCCTCGTTCTAACAGCTTCGCCATTTCAATCCAATAATCCAAATCCTTATACCGTCTTTGTCTTTTGCTTTCCGGATGTTTCCAAAGCCCATGAGAATTATGCATCGCACTTGTCATTTCAAACGCATTTAAAATAATTTGTTTTCCCAATTTCCTTCTCCTCTCTTTCATATTACTTTTTTGTGGCATATTCCTTTTAAGTTAAACAAAAAACCCCTTCTTTCAAACAAGAAGAGGTTCGTTATGAAAATAACTTCTCTTCTCATCTTTCAAGCTTAGCGCTTGCTGGAATTGGCACAGTGCTTTGGAAAGCCTGTTGCCGAGGCTTCATTGGGCCAGTCCCTCCACCTCTCTGGATAAGAATACGAAGAAATATAAAGTTGTCATACATCTTTGTTACAGGAATATTCCGAATAATTCTATAACTTTTATTGGTTTTTAATTTAAACCATGCTTATTAAGCTGTCAAGTTATTTCTTTCGTCTTTACAGATATTTTTCATAATTTTGCATTAAGCTGTTGCGATATCTTTTATGACAACATAATTAAAATGCTTTACAACGGTTTTGTTGGTTTCATAACCCAACTCTTTAGCTGCTTCTTTTGAAATTTCTACAATGACGCTATTATCTCTTACAATTTCAACAATACCTAGGAATGTTTGGTCTTTCCTTAAAAATAAAATGTGATCACCGATTTTAGCTTTTCTAGCTTTTTTAGCCATCTTCATCACTCCTGCTTATTTTTTTATTTCACTGTAAGCTTAAATTTATCAACCAAACGGCGAAGCGTTGATACGATAAGGGAACTCTGTTCAGAGTCAAATTGTGCATCTTGGATTAAATTCACCATTTTTTCAGCAGATTGGTCCACGTTTCCGACTGTTTTCACATTACATTCGTTAATCCTAGCAATATTGCTGATAATGCTGCGCATTTGATCAGTGACATCTGGATGGGTGGCAGAGGCTTGGGCCATAGAACTTAATACACCTTGAACCGCATGAATAAAGTTCGATCCCTTTTCCACCTCATCGCTGCTTTCTTGTATCGCTTCCTTAACCATAAATGAACTGCTTTCAATTTTTTCAAGCGTTTTGCTAATTTCTTGTGTGGCTGTCGTAGTTTGGTTTGCAAGTTTTCTTATCTCCTGGGCAACGACTGAAAATCCGCGTCCATATTCTCCCGCCCTCGCAGCTTCAATCGTGGCGTTTAATGCAAGCAGATTGGTCTGCTCGGCAATGCTATTGATCGTATCAACAATGCGTCCGATGTCATTGGAAAATTCCTTAAAATGGTCTGTTAAAGCTAAAGTTTCATGAACTTTTTCTACGATATGGGTCATTTTGCTGTTAATGATCCCAATTTGCTCTTGGGCCTCTACTAATTGTTCATGTGACTGTTTTTCCAGGTCTTGCAGCGTATCGCTAATTTGGTCGACTTGCTTCATGGCCTGGTGAACATCCTCCAATTGCCTTTGCATTTCTGCGGACATTTCACCCATCTGTTTGATAACGTGAAAGGAATCACGCTCTACACGGGCCGTTTTTTCCCGTAAAGATTTATTGATCTGTTCGACATCAAGGCTAGCGGTTTTGACTTTGCTCATCAGTTCGTCTTGGCTATCGATCAAGTTGTTGACCCATCGTCCCAATTCCCCTGTTTCATCATGGAACAGCAAGCTGTTGTCCAAGCGAGTAGTCAGATCTCCGCCGCCTTCTGCAATCTTCCGGATGATATCGGTCATTTGTTTCATTCGGGAGGCAATGGGAACGACTCCTCGTTTACAAAACAGGTAGGTTGCTGTGATTCCATACAATACACTTAGAAGTAGGGTAAACCAAGAGAGAATTGGAAGAACAGACAACCCCAGGTGCAACAAGATTCCTATAAAGGTTAATAAGGCAAACTTCTTTCCAAGCTGCCAGCTGATCGATCGGTTCCGGTAAACTTCCACTAAATCTGCTTCGCACATCATTCCCCAGAGATCGGGTGATCCTGGCAGCTGGAACGTGACCCCTTTGCCAATAACGGGGATGTGCCGATAATCTGAGTAGCCAGGGAATTGGACAAATAAATTCTGACCATTCCGAATGGTATTCATGACTCCCGGATGCAGTTCTTTGGTCGCCGGGTCGGTAAAACGGATTTCAAATTCCGTGTGATTTTTCACTTTCACTACGCCCCAATGTTTGGTGTTGATCCCATCCTTCAAGTTTTCTCCCAGCGTAAAGGTGCGGTCTTCAAACCGGCTACGGGATAAAGCGATCCCCGGTGCAATCGCAGGATCGAAGTTTGACTTTGCCATAAACAGATAATTATCGCCAGAATCTCGATATATATGCCCAGCTTCCCGCTGGTTCAAGTCTCCGACAACGTCGTTTGGGATTCGGCCAGCCAATACATAGATGAGCTCCCCTTCTTTAACAACGGGGTGTAAGAACAAAAATGTCACTTCATCATGGAATTTCGACGTCCGTGGACCGATTTCCAATGTCATGTCATCCAAGAAAGGCCCATATAACATGCTTTGTTTCGTTTGATACACTTGGTTTATGGCTTTCTTGTATAACTTGTAACGCTCCCCTGTATAGGTAAATCCCCTGTGCTTCGGATAAGAAGAGAACATAACCTTTCCAATTTCATTTAGTAAAAACAACTCAGTAAAATAAACGCTTTTTTGCAACTTATTTTCCAGATAAGGGTTAAGATTATTTTCCGAGTAGTAGGATAATTCCATTGACGTTTTTTCTAAAAAGCCCCATTGTTCATGTGCCCAATCAGTTAACAGTGTCACACGTGTTTTGGCAATCCCTTCGAAAATTTCTTCAACTGTTGCTGTTTCTTTTTGATTTAATTTGTAAGACCACCATAGAGGAAGCCCTTCCCGAAAATCCAACCAACCAAAAAACCCCATAATCTTGGCACTCCTAACTTATTTTTCAATTATTTTAATATATAACAAGAAATTTAGTTGATCTTTTGTAAGATAATCTAACAAACAAACAGTAATTGTTTGACATATATCTTACATAAAATGTTCTTTTCCCTTGGTGACACATGTAAGGAGTGAAAATAAATAAACGGGATAGATCAGGAATGGCGGAAAAACGGATGAAATCATATATATACCATGATGGATTTTTTGAAGTCAGATTGGAGATTAGTATGTAAAAGTTTTGGAGATTTCTAAAATTGGAGGTACTTGAAGCAAGAATTAAAATCTTTTTATGCAGCACATACACGTTTGAAATCAGTTTAAATCCCTTCATATAAAAATAAAAAGGGCCATTGTTTCAGACCCTTATCATTTTTATCAAAATTAAAAAGCTGTTGTTTTCGATTACTATACACCGCGTTTATTACCCCAAATGTACGTATGCAATTGAGGAAGAACCTTCACATTTTTTAAATCAGAATCCTTCAAAACTTTATTGATAAGCCATTCATATTTTCCTAGAAGGCTGGAAATTAGTTGGTGATTTTCGGTCGTGGTAATGTCATCATTTCCCACCTGCAAAAAGAATGGAATATCAGGATACCTTTGATGAACTTTCTTCGCATACTCATAATCTTGATCATCAAAAACGACAACCTTCAAACTAATATGTTGAGAAGAATTATTTTTGTCTAAGTTTTTTATGATTGTGTCGAGTACGTCAAAATCTGTGACCATGTTTGAGCTTGGCGGTTTCGGCGAAAGTGTTAATTCATCAATATCGAAGAACCAATCCTGCCATTTGCTTCCTTGTGTTTCTAAACAAATTTTTATGTTATTCTCTTTTAACAGCTGAATCAAGTATTGTAAATTTTTTATTAATGCCGGATTTCCGCCGGAAATTGTTACAAACGAAAAACCGTCGCCGCCAAGTTTCTTAAGCTCAGACCATATTTCTTCAGCTTCCATTTGTCTCACGAAATCCTTGCCTGTTCCATCCCACGTAAACGAAGAATCGCACCATGAACATGAATAATCACAGCCAGCTGTTCTTACAAACATTGTTTTTTGCCCAATCACCATTCCTTCTCCTTGGATGGTGGGGCCAAATATCTCCATTATGGGGATTTTACTCAACTTCCATCCACTCCCGTCTCGCTTCCGCATAACTGGAAGGAGTCTCATAAAGGCGGACAAACTCCACTCTAGCCCCTTGATATTTTTGCTGTCTGTCTTCTTTTTCCAATGCTTCCTTCATTTTTTCATAAATCCAAACGACCATGTTTTCTGCTGTCGTATTCATCGGCGGAAGTGTTTCATTTAAGTATTTATAATCAAGATAAATTTCAATTTCCTTTTTCCAAATATCCTTAATATCGCTGAAGTCAATTAGTAATCCTCTGTCATCCACATATCCGCTCAAGCCAAAAATGACTTTATACGTGTGGCCGTGAAGATTTTTGCATTTGCCTTCATAACAATGCAAATGATGAGCTGAATCAAACGTAAATTCCTTGCTCACAAGGACACGTTTTGAATGATACTTTAACTGATCACGCCTGATATCTTCATCGAGCTTTTGGAGTTTATCAACAATTCGAAAACCGTACATTGTCTCTACAACTCCTTTCGAATTTTCAAGTAATCTTCAAGTCCTTTTCTTCGAAGCTTGCAGGCAGGGCACTCTCCGCAGCCATCTGCAATAATGCCATTATAGCAAGTTAACGTTTTTTCTCTCACAAAATCAAAAGCACCCAGTTCATCTGCCAACTTCCAGGTTTCTGCTTTGTTTAGCCACATTAAAGGTGTATGAATGACAAACTGGTAATCCATCGAAAGGTTCAATGTCACATTTAATGACTTGATAAAAATATCTCTGCAATCCGGATATCCGCTAAAGTCAGTTTCACAAACACCGGTTACAATATGTTTTGCCCCCACTTGATTAGCCAGCACTCCGGCAAATGAAAGAAATAATAAATTTCTGCCTGGAACAAAGGTTGATGGCAGTTCGCCTTCTTCCCCAGCTTTTACAGGAATATTATCCCTAGTTAGTGCATTCGGTGCCAATTGGTTTAACAAAGACATATCTAGAATATGGTGTTTAATACCGAGTTCTTTTGTGATATTTTTGGCACATTCAATCTCCATTTTGTGTCTTTGATTATAATCGAAAGTAACTGCAATTACTTCTTCAAATTGCTTCATAGCCCAGAATAAACAAGTGGTGCTATCCTGGCCTCCGCTAAATACTACAATGGCTTTATCTTTTTTCATTTCAAAAATCTCCCTTTCAATGAAAAAACAGCACTACTAAGAAAGTAGTACTGTTTTCTTAGTTTTTTTAAAGAGGGTAGCTAGAACCTCTACCGTATGAACGGATTTTTTATTCACTTACTTCTATTCTAACATAATTTTTTAAAAACGAAAAATGATCTTTCTGGTATATCTTGTAAAGCAGTTATTGCTAGAGTTTTTAAATTATTTTATTATTTTACATATCTTAATCTATTAAGTTTAAACTCATTCAAACATTAGTAAGTTATCTTATGATTAAAGGAGACTGAATATGCACTCTTATGTGGATCAGCGAAATGGCGTATTTCCATCCGTTTGCTCTCTGGATTGCCCTGATCAATGCGGCTTGCTTGTACATAAAAAAGATGGAAAAATCGTAAAAATAGAGGGTGACCCTAACCATCCAGTAACAAAGGGAAATATTTGCAACAAAGTACGGAATATGACGGAACGAATTTATGATGAAAAGCGCTTGAAATATCCAATGAAACGTACGGGAGCTAAAGGAGAAGGGAAATTTGAACAGATAAGCTGGAAGGAAGCAATTAAAACGATTACTGCCCATTGGAAAAAACTTATTCAAACAGATGGACCGGAAAGCATTCTTCCGTACAGCTTCTATGGCAACATGGGAAATCTTAGCGCTGAAGGTATGGACCGTCGTTTTTTTCACCGGTTAGGCGCCTCCCTGCTGGATCGATCCATCTGTTCTGCAGCTGGAACAGAAGGGTATAAATATACGATGGGCGGCAGGTTTGGAATAGACCCGGAAGATACCATTCATTCAAGATTAATTATTTTTTGGGGGATTAATGCTGTAAGCACGAATATGCATCAGGTTGTTCTTGCCCAAAAGGCCCGAAAAAACGGAGCTAAGATTATTGTCATTGATGTACATAAAAATCAAACCGGCCGATTGGCAGACTGGTTTATTCCCATTTTGCCAGGGACCGATAGTGCTCTCGCTCTAGGGATAATGCATATTTTATTTGACGAGGACATGGTAGACACTGCTTTCTTACAAAAATATACAGTTGGACATGAAGAATTGCGTGAGCATGTTGTTCAATATGATCCCGTCACTGTTTCCAGCATTACTGGTGTTCCGGTTGAAGATATTTATAAACTGGCACGGATGTACGGGCAAATTTCCCCTTCTTTTATTCGAATCGGAAATGGGCTTCAGCATCATGATAATGGAGGCATGACTGTTCGAACCATTTCCTGCCTTCCTGCCCTGACTGGACAATGGCTTGTAAAAGGCGGCGGAGCAATTAAGGGAAATGGCGACTATTTAGCCTACAATACTCAAAAATTACAACGTCCGGATTTACTAAAAAACAAAAATACTCGCGTCATTAACATGAATTTACTAGGCCAAGCATTACTAGAGTTAGACCCGCCGGTAAAGTCTTTATTTGTGTACTGTTCGAATCCTGCGGTTGTTGCTCCTGAAGCCAATAAAGTAAGAGAAGGACTGGCACGAGAAGATCTCTTTGTCGTCGTACATGACTTATTTTTAACTGAAACGGCAAAATACGCTGATATTGTACTTCCTGCAACATCATCCTTTGAAAATACAGATTTTTATACATCGTATTGGCATCATTATATTCAGATTCAGCAGCCTGTCATTGAACGATATGGAGAGTCTAAATCAAATACAGAAGTGTTCCGATTGCTGGCAAAAGAAATGGGCTTTGATGATCGAGTTTTTGATGAGTCAGATGAAGAAATGATTGCGCAAGCACTTGATCACCCAAACAATCCTTACTTAGAAGGAATTGACTATGAAACATTAGTTGAAAAACAATATGTCAAAGCAAACGTAAAACCTTTATTTCCTGGAAAACTGCCAACACCCAGCGGAAAAATCGAGTTATATTCAAAAAAGATGGAAGACGACGGGTATCCCCCGCTGCCAACCTATACACCTCTAGTTGACGATGGGGACTTTCCATTTCTATTTGTTCCCGGACCAAATCATAATTTTTTAAACTCAACCTTTTCAAATAATGAAAAACATATTTCTCTTGAAAAAGAACCACGCTTGCATATGAATGTCAAAGATGCTTTAGCAAAAGGCATTCATGATGGAGATCAAGTCAGAGTTTGGAACCATCGCGGAGAATGTGAAATGAAAGTTTCAGTAGGTGAAAACGTACTTCCAGGTGTTGTCGTCACCCAAGGATTATGGGGAGGTGCGAAACAGCTTGTAAACTCACTTACCCCGGATCGATTAGCAGATATGGGCGGCGGAGCGACATTCTTTTCCGGCCGTGTAGATGTGGAGAAACTGTAAGTTTGTAATGATAGTAGATTAAAAGAGGCTGTCTCAAAAGCCTAAGGGTCAGACCCTTATGAGACAGCCTCTTTTTTATTTAATTTTAACCCTAGCTAATCTCAAACTGTTTATCTTTAACAGAAATTTTAAGAGAGCCAATCATTATCCAAAGAAAGTCTGAAACAATAAATATGCGTTTAGGCTGATAATCACAATAGCTACAATCCAAGCAATAACTTTCAACCATAATGGGTTAGCGAATTCCCCCATTTTCTTTTTATCGCTTGTGAATTGTATTAGAGGAACCACCGCAAAGGAAAGCTGCAAAGACAGAATAACTTGGCTCAAAATAAGTAATTGCGCCGTTCCGCTTTCGCCATAAAGAGCAGTTACAACAACGGCTGGGACAATGGCAATCAATCGAGTGATAAGCCTTCTTAACCAACCAGGAAGGCGAATGTTTAGAAAACCTTCCATCACGATTTGACCAGCTAACGTTCCTGTTAATGTTGAGTTTTGTCCCGAAGCCAACAAAGCAACTCCAAATAAAATACTTCCAAGTGTTGTTCCAAGCAATGGAGCAAGCAAATGATAAGCATCACCAATCTCCGCAACATCCTTCATTCCTGCTTTATGGAATGCAGCAGAAGAAACAATTAGGATCGATGCATTAATAAATAAAGCAAAGAATAAGGCAATGGTTGAATCCCAAGTGGCAAATTTGATCGCTTGCCGTTTACCCAATGTTGTTCGATCGTATTGGCGTGTCTGCACAATGGAAGAATGCAGATAAAGATTATGAGGCATTACGGTTGCACCTAAAATACCGATTGCGATATAGAGCATTGATGGATTGTTAATAATCTCTGTGCTTGGCACAAACCCCTTCAATATACCGCCTACATCGGGCTTAGAAAGAAAGATTTCAGTCGCAAAGCAAGCACCAATGGTTAGAATTAAAATAATCACGAGCGTTTCAATATAACGAAAACCTTTATTCTGCAATAACAATACGACCAATACATCCAGAGCTGTTATTATGACTCCATATATTAACGGAATTCCAAACAACAAATTTAAAGCGATTGCTGAACCGATCACTTCCGCTAGATCACAAGCTGCGATGGCTAACTCGCATAAAATCCATAAGACCATTGCCACTGGCTTACTATAATGATCTCGACAAGCTTGGGCTAAATCCCTTCCTGTTACAATTCCCAACTTGCCAGCTAATGCTTGAAGCAATATTGCCATTAAATTTGAAAGCAAAATAACTGAAAGTAACGTGTATCCGAACTGGGAACCTCCTGCAATATCAGTTGCCCAGTTTCCCGGATCCATATACCCCACGGCTACTAAGTATCCTGGTCCAGCAAACGCCAGAAACTTTTTGATCCAAGAACCCTTCTTTGGTATTCGCAAACTTCTATATACTTCGGGCAGCGTTGGTTGTGTCCGTTTATTTCTCCAACCATCATCAACAGCTGCCAGTTTTTTTATATTTTCACTCATAATTATCACCTCATTATTGGTTTGTACTAAATATTTTGCATTAAGGAAACTTTTAAGCTAAAAAAATTTGCTCCTACACTTAAAATTAGTTATATGTAAGAGCAAAGAAAATGTTGCTTAAATAAATTGTACATCAGAAAATATTTTAGTCAAGGGAAACTTTTATAGTATATTAGTATCGACTCGCTAAGATGCTGCAGAATTCTAAGGCATTTTTTAACAATTCATCCGCGTAAAGATGACAAGCGACAGGTTTAAAGACGATGTTTGTAGTTCAAGTACTTATTTTTGACGGAGAACAGTCTATTATCTGATAACAATATACGGTCTCATCATCTCATAATCCTCGTGCTCCAAGATATGACAGTGCCATACATACAATCCTTCATAAGGACCAAACTTCATAATAATTCGAGTTACCTGGTTAGGATTAGCTCTTACTGTATCCTTCCATCCTCGTTCTTGTGGATCGGGAGGCATCGGAGGACCTGTATAATGGATAATTCTCTCCTTTTTATACTTCTCTACATCGAAATCTCTCCGGTCTAATATTTGAAAATCAATTAAGTGAAGATGAATAGGATGTGTATCCGTAGTTAAGTTAATTAGATACCATATTTCGGTAGATCCCAATTTTGGATTTTCTGTTATGGGGGCATCCCACTGTTTATTATCCAATAGCATGAATTCACGACCGTACTTATCCATATTATCATTTAATGTTAGGTATCGTATCTTTGAAGCTGACTGTTCTTTTATTTTGGGATGAGGCATCATATAAGCCGGAATAACACTCGTATCAACACTTGCCAGTGGAAGAGTCACTCTAAACTGCATTACAGCACTTGTATTTTCATCTACCGGATCTCCGGTTGGAAAAGGCGCGGGCGCATCATTTGTCATGATTATATTCTTGCCCTCAAGATTGGTAAAATCAATGATCACATCTGCTCGTTCTGCGGGTGCCAACATGATTTCTTTGACTCCTATCGGGTATTGCATGAAACCTCCATCCGTCGCGATTTGATAAATAAGTTGTCCGGAATCAAGTTTTAGCCTATAGAAACGAGTGTTGGATGCATTTAACAGCCTGAATCGATATTTACGGGGTTCCACTTTTAGATGCGGCCAAACTTTTCCGTTCACCAAAATGGCATCCCCAATAAATTCAGGAACTATCGACGTTTCTAATTCCGGAACTGGTTTTTCTGGCTGCTTTGGGTAATAAAGAGAACCATCTTTATTAAAAGTCTTGTCTTGTATCATAAGAGGGATCTCATATTCCCCACTTGGTAAATTCAATATACGTTCCCGTTGATCTCTGATAAGATAGAATCCTGCCAATCCAGCATACACATTGAGCCTCGTGATGCCAAGCGCATGGTCATGATACCATTGGGTGCAAGCTCGATTGTAATTATCATATCGATATATTTGTTTTCTAAAATAAGGACCAACTTGTTTGAATCCCTTTGTAAACCAAGCCTCCGGGTAGCCATCGCTTTCCCATTCAACACTAGCGCCATGTACGTGTACCACCGTTCGTACTTCCGGTACATCCACATGGGCGCCATGCACCGTATTGTCAACCGGCAAAAGATGCTTATCTGGAAGATTGTTAATCCATTTAATAAACACTTTTTCTCCGCTCTCTACTTCAATTGTGGGTCCTGGATAACTGCCTTCATAGCCCCATACAGTCGTGTCATTTAACTCACTATGAAATGAATGCTTAAATTCCGTCATATTCACTTCATAATAAGTATGAAACTGATCTTTCCGTAGAGCTTTTAAAATAGGGGGAATGGGGAGCTCATCTACAAATTTAGAGAGAATCATATTTCCGCTCCTTTAACACCTAATGATAATTTTACCTTCTTTCTTTCTAAAGGTTATAAATATTACAAGCCCCGTATGACAAATACAAATGGTTTTTGCAGTTCAAATAGTTCGATTGCTTGAGAAAATCACAGAAAACTTTCATGAGTTTTTACTCGCAACCCTTACATATCAACTAACTAGGTGTTGTTGTTTCCCCTATTTGGGAATATCATGAAAATCGAAAAAAGTTTTGAATTTTTAATTAATAGTCGATATAATGATTTCAACTCAGTTAACTGAGTTAATAAAGTTTAGAGGAGACGAGTTGAGCATGACTAGTATGAGCAGAGTAAAATTAGGGTATTTTGGGGAGTTTGGAGGAAGTTTTGTACCAAATGAACTTCAACATGTATTAAACCACTTAGAGGAACAATTTTTGAAATATAAGGATGATCCGGAATTCCAAGAAGAATTTGCGTTCTATCTTAAAGAATATATTGGCCGGGAAAATCCGCTTACTTTTGCAGAAAATTTAACAAAACAAATTGGCAGAGCGAAGATTTATTTAAAAAGAGAGGATTTAAATCATACCGGCGCTCACAAAATCAATAATGCAATCGGACAGATTCTATTAGCGAAACGAATGGGAGCGAAGCGGATTATTGCTGAAACAGGTGCAGGTCAGCATGGTGTCGCCACTGCTACTGCATGTGCCATGTTCGGAATGGAATGTGTGATTTATATGGGGAAAACAGACACAGAACGTCAAGCACTCAACGTGTTTCGAATGGAACTGCTGGGTGCGAAAGTAGTTCCGGTTGAAAAAGGGCAAGGGCGGCTAAAAGATGCTGTTGATGAAGCTTTAAATGACCTGGTTCAAAACTATCAAAATACGTTTTATTTATTAGGGTCGGCTGTAGGGCCACATCCATATCCAACCATGGTAAAACATTTTCAATCTGTGATAAGCCAAGAATCGAAACGGCAAATTCTCGAAAAAGAAGGGAAGCTCCCTGCTGCAGTAATCGCTTGTATTGGTGGAGGAAGCAATACTATTGGTGCGTTTGCCCACTATATTGATGAACCAAATGTCCGTTTAATCGGTGTCGAACCAAGTGAAGCTCCTACTTTAACTGAAGGGGTTCCAGCTGTAATTCATGGTTTTAAATGCTTAACGCTGCTGGACGAAAATGGGCAGCCTAAACCTACTCATTCCATTGCAGCTGGTTTGGATTATCCTGGTGTCGGACCGGAGCATAGCTATTTGAAAGCAACGGGAAGAGCTGAATATGTGACCGTTACTGGCCAAGAAGCGTTAGCAGCTTTTCAGTTGTTATCCAAAACAGAAGGAATTATCCCGGCTTTGGAAAGTTCCCATGCAATTGCCTATGCTATTAAATTGGCAAAAGAACTCTCCAAAGACGATGCCATAATAGTCAATTTATCCGGCCGCGGTGATAAAGACGTAGAACAAGTATTTAACATGATAAAAAAATAATTTTGTTTCATGACATACTGATAACACAAAAGCCGCCCGAATAGGCGGTTTTTTTGCATTTTCATTCCACAGAAAGACTGTTTTGCCTCCATCCAAATTCGTCAATGTACTTACAGGATTCAATAGCGGATGTATGACATTGGATTAAATGTGAATATTGATGATTTTTATGAGATTCGAACGACGCGTCCATTGAACTTTTGTTTCCAATAACCGTTTGACATATCAGCAATGGCTACACCGGTAGAGCTTTGTGATCCGATGAATTTCCCGTTTCCAATATAAATGCCAACGTGTCCATCCTTTTTATATGTATCAAAGAAAACGAGATCTCCCGGCTGCATTTCGTTTACTGAAATTTGACGCCCTGAATTTTTTAAGGAATCGGTACTGGAACCCACTTTGATGCCTGCTTGTGAAAATGCCCAATGAACGAAACCGGAGCAATCAAATCTTCCATTCGCAATATCATAGGCGGTTCTTCCGCCGCCAAAGACATAGACTGAATTTCCAATATATTTATAGCCTGCTGTAATGACACTGTTTTTGTTTCCATTCGTTCCTTGATTCGTATTCGGCGCAGCAGATACGTCTGTTGCTTTGGCCGAATTATCTAAAATTTGCTTGGAGACCGTAAGATGACTAGCTTTGATATGAGATTCAACCTTTAAAGCAATCTTTTTTTCTTCTTTTTTTGCAAGTTGTTCCTTTCTCAAATTGTATTGTTTTTGCTGCTCTTCGAGTTGAGCCTGCATTCCTTCATGCTCAGTTTTCTTTTCAGTCAAATCAGTAAGTTTGTGTTGTAATGAATCTTGTTTGTTTTTAAGATCCCTTTTTTCATCTTCGTACTGTTCCAAAAGCTCCTTGTCTGCTTGTGCAATCATAACCACTGCACCTGCCCGGTCTACAAAATCACTAAAGCTCTCAGAACCAAGCAGCACTTCCAAATAGCTGACATCACCACCGCCGCTTGCTTGATAAGAAATTGCACGTTCTTTTAATATTTCATTTCGTTTAGCGATTCTTTCTTCTAATTCAACAATCTCTTTTTTAAGCTGTTTGATTTCTGAAGTTGTTTCAATAATATCTGCTTCTGCTTGCACAATCATTTTTTTATTATCTCGTATTGCCTGATCGACTTTCTGTATTTGATAATTTATTCCCGAAAGCTCATTTTTAACTTGGGGAACTTCTTGATCTGACTTTGATATGATTGGTTGAACCTGTCCCTTCAATTCCGGTTTTAGATTTTCCAAGTAATTAACGGATTCTGCTTGTACAAGTGGATTCATAAATCCCATTGCAAGCATTATTGCCGTGCACAGCAGCATCATCATTTTTTTTATCAATCATTGCACCTACTTTCTCTTTTGTGAAAGCAAAAAGATTTACAGATTCATAGCCAACAAAAGTTAAAACACTCACCGAAATATCAAAATCCACAATCAATCATGATTCATTCACAAAAATTTTCAGACTGTTTTGTACTTTTTGAAGTATATCACTCTATTTTGTCATTACAGTAATAGGAACATTACAATTAGATTAAACCGTTCTTTGTTTTTTAAATGTGCCGAGGTTATTGATTACTTTTCGAAAAAAATTGACTTTGTTATAAAAAACACCTGAAAGCGCAAAATAAATTTGAATCAAATCGAAAGGAGGCAAAAAATTTGACAAACCGAAATGATAATCGGGAACGAAAAAATAAATACCCGAATAACCAAAAGCAAGAATCTGAATTCTCAAAAGAAACCAATATTCGAAGTGAGATCACAAAAAAAGATTTACAAAATAAATCAGAATAAAAAGAAAGGATCGATTGTCATTAATGAAACAATCGATCCTTTCTTATCTCTAACCATTGACTATATTAATATCTTATCATTTCTTCGCTAATCTCTCTTCTATATTGAATTGCAGAAAGAAATTTGAGTCCTCTTAGCTTTGGTATTTGCTCGTCAAGCATCAATGCAAAACAGTTACTTTTTCAAGTGTTCCAATTAAAACAGTTGGTTTAGTTCAATTGTTGAAAAAATAATTGCTGTATTTTCCTTAAAAAGTGAAAGTATTCCTTCTAACGTTTGTTTTGCGAAATCCGATCCAGCAGATAATGAGTACATATAGCACGACAACAGGAAGAGCAACTTCGATCCCAAATGTACCGCCCGTTATCCAAACACTGTCCGATTTTAACCTGAGCATCACAAGCGAAGAATGACTTCTGTCAGCCACAGGAGCAAATTGCACCATTTGGGAGTTCATAAAAAAGTTCCAAATGATATGCACCACGACTGCATTCCATACATTCCCCGTCTTATAAACAATAAGCGAAAACATAATGCCAACCAAGCTGCCAGCGATAAGTACCAAGCACACATCAACCAACTTCAGCCCATTCACAGTAAGTAAATGAAGGGCGCCGAACAAGATAGAAGTGATGCAAACGGCGGTAATCGCATTCCATTTGTCTTCGATTAGCTTAAACAAATATCCGCGGAACAAAATCTCTTCAATCACCCCGGCAGAGCATGCCATTATGAACGAGACAGTGATAAACGCTAACGCAGATTCAATATGAAAATGTTCTTGCTTTTCAAAAACGACGAATTGTGTGAGCAGATAAAATGCTATTACTGTAAGTGGCATTGCCAAGCCAACAAAGACCCATATTTTATCCGTCTCGAACAGTTTATGAATACGAAAGTATCCACTCGATTTTTTAAAGAACAGCCGCGCATACAACCATAGCAGTCCTACAGTAAATCCAATACGTAGAAGTTCTTTGACCGCAACCCGCATCGTACCGTTTTCAATCCCATCCGTCAAGGGATTCACAAAAATGGCAGCTAACAAAAACAAAATAATCAACATCAAACAATGTATAACAACCTTTCCCCAGTGCATGAGTAATAGCTCCTCCCTTTTTAAGGTTCGCGAAGCAATATCAAAGCTGGCAGCCTTAAAATGAATGCACAATGGCCCTATCGTTCACAATATACCGATTTACAAATCTTATAATATGTTTTTTGGGTTAGATATGTATATATACTCTAAAATGAAAAATAGTTTTGTAGATGTGCGTAAAGCTGTTCCGAAAATCTCCAAGTGCGTTGCCTGTTGGAAAATTGTGCAGAGCAATACGGGATGTTAAAAATAGACAAGAATGTACGAATAAGTCTTTTTTAGCGTCATTTGTAATAATGATCACATGATGAGGAACCTTTTCTAGATGCTTGTATATAAAATAACCAAAAGGATCGATTGTCATTAATGAAACAATCGATCCTTTCTTATCTCTCCATTGACCTAGTAAAATAATTTTATTCTTTTTCTGCACAAAAAAAATGTCTTAGATTCTTCTAAATTAGTGTCTTATCTTTCCTCTCTAATTTCTTTTCTATATTGAATCGCAGAAAGCAATTTGAGGCCTCTTAGCTTTGGTATTTGTTCGTCAAGCATATTCAGCGCTTCCGTTTTCTTTCCTTCGTGTACTCTTTCCTCTGCTTCAAGCCAAGTTCGATAAACCGGATCCTTTACTTTTGCTTTGTATTGCTGATAAGTACTGTGATCGCCTAGTTGAAGGGCAATGGCTGCACCATAATACCACTTATGAACGTTTTCTTTCATTTGCTGAAGCAGCTCTTTTGCTTCATTGTACCGTTTTTGTTTCGAAAGCAGGATCAAATAAGAAATTATTTTCAATTGACTTGAACGGATCCGAAGAAGTTCTTTTTCAGCCTTTGTTACATCATCATTAAATAAATGGTAAATAAACTGATAGTTCGCTTGTTTCGATTTTTTTAAGAAATTCATGATTTTGTTGACGTCTTTTTCAAAAAAGACAAGATAGTATGACCTGTAAAGCAGAGTTAAAGCAAAAGGAATAAACACTAACAGAAAAATCCATTGAGGAATATCAAAAACCCCCATTAAGAAGGATATTGCAAAAAGCAGTAAAAAGAGCCAAACCAATTCTAATCCCCCAATATCATTTTAATAGCATAAGAAAATCACTGGAACTTCTGATGATTTTCCTTTCTTCCAGATCCATATTCTGCGATTCAATTATTAAAACTTACCTTATCAAAGTGGTTATCTCTTCAGCAATTTCATTGATTGCAAGAATCACTTTCTTACACTCACTATTGCTATAAAGATTGTTCATTGCAGTTATGATTTCTTTTTCATCAGTCCAGTCTAGAATTTCATGGGTTCCAGAAAATATTCTTGTGTATGATGCCTCAGGCAGCTTGGATCTCGGGTTTATCTTTATTCCTTTTTCTTCTAACCTATTGAGGAATTCTATTCTTTTATCAGATTCAAGCGGTCCAACTTCTATAGTAAACTTTAAACGATTATCTTTCAAACGTTCAAACCACATTATCAAACAATTATTTAGCCACCAATTCCATCTAGGAATTCCGAAAGATTGCTCTAATACTCTGAATTCTGGCAAAATAAACGATGGCAAGCGATGGTGGACGTTGTAACATCCCTCTTGAATTCCCTGTTCCTTCATAAATTGTTCAAATGATTTTGCGAGTATTTCTTTTTCACCAGTATTTTCTGTATGAATCATTTCATCATCGGAATTTTGCCCATAAACAATCTCATGAATGGCTCCGGAAATGGCTGTGCAAATTGAGTAAAAATCCTCCTTATTGTAAAGCCGGTTCATTGCCTCTACAATTTCTTTTTTATCAGCCCAATTTTCAACTTTTATTGCTGAAGTATAGATTCTGGTGTACATAGCTCCTTGCTCTTTCGATTTTTCCTTTATTTTGACACCTTTCCTTTCCAGTGTATTGAGAAGTCTTAATCTCGCTTCATAATCCAATGGTCCAACCTCGACTGTAAGCTTCAATCTGTTGTCCCAAATCCGCTCAAACCAAATAATAAAGGCATTGTTCAACCACCATTCCTCTTTGGGAACACCTAATATTTCATCAAGCTGTCTCCATTCCGGAAAAATAAAGGAAGGTACTCTTATATGATCGCGCCAGCAATTATCAGGGATTTCATTTTGAAGAACAAACTCTAAGAAAGCTTCCCTGATTATACTGTTTCCGACCGTATATATAAAATTAATCGTTTCTTGATGGTCCAAATAAATTTTATCGATGGCGATTTTATCTTCAGGGCTGAGGGCCGCAACTTGTGTTAACACTTCGCTGCTAATAAACTTATCAGCCTTTTCATTGTGTACCGCATATAGAAAATCAATGGCATCTTTATGTTTTTTGTATATTTGAAGAGCTAATTCAATATCCTCTTCATCACGGATCAGCTCGTCTTCTAGTATAGAAATATAGTAGTTGATAAATTCTTTGATCGGATGAAAAATTTGATCTCCATTCACATCCATATATATTTTCAAAATATCTAAAATATCATGATAGTCCAAAATAAAGTACTCTTTGTTCGTAGGAACGGAGCTGTCCAAGCTTAAAAAGATAGGAATAATCGTATATCCGCTGTATTTTTGACGGACAAAGCTTAAGTAGTTATTTAACTGGCCATCGGACTCTGAAGACTTGTATTTATTTTCGATTAAAATAACAACTTTCTGTAATTCTGAAACTGCCAAAATATCTATACGTTTATTATTGGATGTTTGAACTTCGCGATATACTTCTAAATCATGAAACGAATGTTTGTGAAGCTGAATTAAATTGTACCTGCCCAGCAAATTCTCATTCTCTGCTTTGACAAACGTTTTTGCTAATAGTTTTTTCACAAAGAACGATCCGAGATTATGATTGTCATTTGGATTCAAAAGCCAAGAAAGAACATTTGAATGCCGAATCTCAAATTGATCGACACGCAATATTTTAAAAGGATTAAAACGGCTAAATTTACTATGTAATTTTTCAAATTCGAGAGAATTATCCAATAAAGATAAAATTTCATAGTTGTAGTCCATCATGTCTAAACCTTCCCTTATTCAAATTCGTCTATAAATGGGGTGCATTGCATCTAATATCCAATTCACCTTGAATCAAAATGAATTTTTTGAAATTATTACTTCGCCTTCCTCTCAAAATGTACATGCAGCCGGTATTCGCAAATTTGCTTCGTCCAATCATAAAGAATTTCTTCATCTTCTTTCAACACATCAAAATTTAACTGAAAAATCCCATTCTCAAAAGATACCAATCCTTTAGAACTGCTGCTCCATTTTGCCATCGGCATCGTTGCAATCAGTTTGCTGACAGCGTCTTCATTATATTCCCATAACCTTGTGGATGCTTTATCCGAAAAATCAATTCGTTTCCGGTATTCTTTTTCCATTAAATAATGGTGAAAAAATGGCGCCACTTCTACTGGACTGATTGGCTTATACCAATTTGAAGGACCACGCTCAAGCATACATAGTAAAACAATCATCTTATAGCTTTTTGACATCGAAGTTTTTTCGGCTTCAATCAGCCAATTTTCATATCGGCTAAAAACTTCCTTCTCCTTATCTGAAAGCTCATTTGCCCAATGCAGGAAACCAAAGAAAGTCTTAAATTCCTGCCGGTATTGAGCTGAATCTGAAGCTCCCTTCAAGTGAAGCTCCAAATAAGTTGGTCTTCTGCCCAACTCCTGTTTCAGCTTCATAAAGTCTTCGAACAGTTTTTCTCTTCTCGGCTGTCTTTTTCGAGCCATTTCTTCCAATAAGTTTATGACTTTAAGATCAAGATCGATTTCACAAAAATCCGGAACTTTCGGTACAATTCTTTTTGATTTTGTATCATTTGGTTCAGTATCAAATAAACTTAGCTTAATATCAGCATTTCGGTAGTTTCCTATAAGATCAATAATGACACAATGCTCTTTCCCCGGGTGCAGACGCAGTCCCCGGCCGATGTGCTGTGTAAAAACAGTTAATGATTCCGTCGGACGCACAAATAATAAAGTATCAACAGTTGGGATATCCACACCTTCATTAAATAAATCTACTGTAAAAATGACATCAAGTTCTCCAGCTTGAAAGATTTGGTAATGACATTTCCGGAGAGCGCAGAGCACACAAAATTTCATTTTGCTCATTATGAATGACCGCACCAACGACACGAACTGTTTTTTTCACGGCAACTTGCTCCTTTTTTATTGTCATTTTCTCGTTAATTTTAACAAACCATTTGAATGGATCGCCACAAGTTTATAAAGGATAATATTCTTTTGCTTCAATCACTAGACTTACTGGAAGTCCAAGTTCTCCTTCCTACTTTGTTCTAATTTTGAAAAACATTCATTAAAGTTGTTTAAAAAATTAGATTTAATAGTTATATTTGTATAGAAACATTTTGATTTTCTAAATTTACACCTGGAGGAAACAGATGAAAAAACTCACATTTTCATTAGAACAATTTGATCTGAAAAAATTTTTAGAAGAAACATCAAAACATGGGAAAAATATTTTAAATGTTCCTGTATTTGCAGTGGAAAATATTGAGGAATTTGATTTTGATGTTTGTGTTGAGGAATATGAAAATAGTAGTATTGATGTTTTTTATCAAGAATTGCTAAGTGGCAAATATCTTTTTGCTTCCTTTATTGATTGCGGTGTGAATTATCCGGATGTAGCATGTATAGACGGAAACGTATACTAAATGATTGGCGGAACAGGTCTTGCCAATAACGGTTTTAACATCAATTCCACCTTTTGCAGAATTTTTGACTTCTCCAGTTCGGTGAGAATTTCTGTTGATTTCAATTTTTGAATACACTGTCTGTATGTATTACCTTCTGGATAACGTTGTAAGTTGACACTCTCATGTATACAAAAATATAAAGCCAATTCATCACAACTTTCCTTTAACCATTGCAAACTTTCCTTCGCCTTGTCAATCAACTGCTGATCGAAATTATAAAGAAAAGCATACCATAAAATGAAAACAAATTCTTTCTCATTGATAGAGCTGTCTAAAAACTCCCATTCAACTTCTACAATTTGCTGTAAAGCTTCGCGAAGTTCATCCTCCATTCCGTATATAAGGAACAGCCTCAACAACTCATTAATTATTTCAGGATTATTTAAATATAAGACATTATCTAAAATATCTGTGTAAAAATGCTTTAAATGTTCAACAATCGAATCCTTTAATTTTGTAGTGGATAAAGTCATCAACAGGTTTAAAAACAAACTGTAAACACCATCAAACTCTGCTTCATAATTTTTAAAATCACCAGCTAATACTAGACCGATGATATCCCAGAAGAGCTTTCGCACTTCCGCATCTTCATGCAATAAAGGATTCGGATTATGCCCGAGTAATTCAAGAATATAAAAAACCTTTTCATAATCTTTATCCTCAAAAAGCTTCTTGCATGAAGCCAGCAAAAAAATTGCATCAACGACCGACGTTGACAAGCACCATTCATCAATGATGTCATATGTAACCCCGCCGCTTAGTTTTTCAATAAATTTCCTAACATCAATGTTTGTTTCCTTTTTTGGTGTTGACGTCAACTTTTCACGGAGCATTTGATTCTCTAGTTCCAGCTCCATCACTTGATGAAGCAGCTGATCCTTTTCTGCTGTCAGTTCATATATCTCCTTTTCATAAGACAGAATCAATTTAGAAATCTCGTTGTCTAAAATTTTCAAAATGTGTTCTTTGCCGGCCACTGATTCCACCTTGCCTCCTGCTGCATTTTAATAATCAAATTACTTGCCTTCGGAACTTAGAAATTGGCAAAAGCGTTATCATCAAATGAATAATGTTTCAATCCCGTTATAGTCAGTACTAAATCAATATCCTGCTGCATCGAGTAAAATTATATCGATAATTTTTATTTTAGAGATATCGTAATAAAAATAAATAGTTGAATTTTATTCCAAAATACACAACAAAAACACCATTGGTTTTACTTATACCAATGGTGTTTTCTATATACAAAAACCGATTATAAACAATTGAAAAATCTTATCCCTTTATACGACATAAATAGTTAATTATTACCGAATATGTATTAAATAAAGGATAGTTGATAAACAATAAAATTTACAATTTGATTAAAATTGGAAATGAATTGTTTTATAAAAAGATATAGTTGGCAATAATTTTTAGTAAATAAAGAAAATGATGACTAAGCATTATAGAAATTTCTACCTTGTAATAATATCAAAAATCGTCATCGATAGCAAGCACTTTTATAAGAAAATTTATTCTCTTTTTTAATATTTTGTTGATCTTACAAACTAACTGTTCTTTTTTCAAAAATCATAACCCTTACACCTAGATTCTTAGCACAACGAGAAAGTCCGTTGTGTTTTCTAGTTTTCAGTTCTATCGAATATCGGTGGATATAATCATTTTTTTGAAATTTAAAGAACTACTAAGGAGTTGGAAAAACATGTCTTTTATAAATAAAGTAAAGAAGTATCAAGAAAATAATGATGAGTTGAAATGGACTGGCACTTTTGCTGAATATTTGGAGTTAGTCAAAGAACGCCCTTACATTGCTCAAAACGCTCACTCCCGAATTTACAACATGATTATGTCAAGCGGAATATTAGAAAATAGCAGAGGTCAAAAAATATACAAATTCTTCAATGATGAAATTTATGGATTAGAACATGTTTTTGAACGCTTGGTTGAAGATTATTTCAAACCCGCCGCATTCGGTTTAGATGTAAAAAAACGCCTTCTATTATTAATGGGTCCTGTCAGCGGCGGTAAAAGCAGCATTGTGACATTATTGAAAAAAGGTTTAGAAGCTTATACACGAACAGAAGAAGGTGCTGTCTATGCGATTAAAGGTTGTCCAATGAATCAAGAGCCTCTTTTACTTTTACCTCATCATTTACGGAAAGAATTCGAACAAGAAATGAATATTAAAATCGAAGGAGAACTAAATCCATATACCCTAGCAATGGTAAAAGAAAAATACAACGGAAAAATCTTAGATGTAGAAGTCGAACGAATTTTCTTTTCTGAAAAAGAACGAGTAGGGATTGGCACTTTTTCACCTTCTGACCCTAAGTCACAAGATATTTCCGAGTTAATTGGCAGCATTGACTTTTCAACCGTCACAACATATGGGTCAGAATCAGACCCAAGAGCATATCGTTTTGACGGAGAATTAAACATTTCCAATCGAGGGTTAATGGAGTTTCAAGAAATATTAAAATGCGACGAAAAATTTTTATGGCATCTATTGTCCTTGACACAAGAAGGGAATTTCAAAGCCGGACGTTTCTCTCTCATTCATGCTGATGAATTAATTATTGCTCATACCAATGAAACAGAATATCGCTCGTTTGTTGAAAACAAAAAAAATGAAGCTCTCATCTCACGTATGATTGTTGTGAAAGTCCCATACAACTTATCCATAAACGAAGAACAACGCATTTATCTTAAAGCAATTAAACATCCTAATTTAAATGTAGAGTTTTCGCCAAATGCATTAGAAGCCGTTTCTAGTTTCAGCATTTCAACACGGTTGGAACACAAAAACGAAACGATTCCCACGGATGTTCGTCTACAAGTATACAATCATGAAGAAAATAAAAAAACAACATTTAAAGATATCCAGAGACAATATCCTAGAGATGGAATGTTTGGCATCGACCCTCGTTATATCATCAATCGCATCTCTAGCAGCATCATTTGCCAGAATGGAATTGTCGATGAATTTCATCTGTTAGAATCCATTTTAGATGGATTATACGAATTACCTGGTTTAAAAAAGGACGAAAAAGAATTCTACGAAAAATTGGCACAAAACACCATTAAAAAATATGAAGAGAAATTAAAAGAAACGTTTACTAACCTTATCTTTTCTTACAACGAAGACTTTGCTCAATCTTTTGCAGCCAATTATTTCAAAGAACTTGTTAAATTTATTGAAAACGGTGAAGGCGACGAAAAAATCTTAAAAGAAATTGAAGATATTATCGGCATTTCCAATGTAGAAAGAAGAGAATTTCGCGAAGAAATTTATCGTAAAACTGAAAACATGAAAAAACAAGGAAATAACGATATGGCGTATTATAAATTACTAAGCCCTATTAAATCAGGCGTTGAGAAATTAGTATTGGAACAAACCATGAAATTTCTATCTACTGATTCTAACAAACTGTATGATATTGCTGAAAAATACAGCAAAGAAAAGAACTGTTCATTAGACATGGCAATGAACCTATTGAATCGTTTTTGTGCCATGACCGGAATGAGTTGACCATTTTGAAATAAAAAGGTGAGGTAAATGATTAGCAAAAAAAATTGGAGTCATTATCAAAATCCCCATTTCGACCAAATAAAACACGAACGTAAAATAAAAAAAGCCATTCAAGAAAACCTCTCCGACATGATCGGAGAGGAATCAATTTTGATTTCTGGAGAAAAGAGCATTAAAAAAATTCCGATTAAATACATTCGGCAGCCAAAAATCCAATATGCTTTTGATTCGAAAAATCAAATCGGAATGGGCAATGGTAATGCCAAAGTGGGAGATTCATTTTCAATAAACGAAAACAATCTTGTAGGTTCAGGTTCAGGAGCAAGCGATAAATCAGGAATTGATTGGTATGAAATCGAAATGAATTTTGAAGAAATCGAAGAAAGTTTATTTGACGAATTGGAATTGCCTCTTATTGAAAAAAAAGAACTAGTAAATCAAATCTTAACTGAGTCTTTTGATTTCAAAGATGTCCGTTCTCACGGGCTGCAAAATAACATTGATAAAAAGCGGACATTACTACGTAATTTAAAACGAAATGCCATGAAAGGAAATCCTGTATTCGGACAAATAACAAAGGAAGATATCGTATATAAATCATGGGTGGAAAATGTAAAAGAACTAGGCAACGCTGTGATTTTTGCGCTAATGGATATTTCTGGGAGTATGGGAGTTTTTGAAAAGAGCGTAGCTCGAAATTTCTATTTTTTGGTCAAACGTTTTTTAGAAACCAAATATAAACAGGTGGAAATCATCTACATTGGCCATCACTCAGAAGCAAAAGTATTAACAGAAGATCAATTTTTTCTCAAAGGAGAAGCAGGAGGAACCATTTGTTCAAGTGCTTACCGATTAATGAATGAAATCATTCAAGAAAAGTACCCTCCTGAATCCTATAATATATTTGGATTTCATGTAAGCGATGGAGACAACTTATCCACTGATAACCCTGCCTGTAAAAGACTGATTGAAAAACTTTGCAAAGACATCGTCATGTTTGGATATGTTGAAATAAACCCCAACCAACGCCCCTCCACGCTTAACAATGTTTATAAAGAGTTGAAGTCGTTAGATAATTTACAACAAGTTCAAATCGTAGAAAAAAACCAAGATATATATCAAGCATTGAAACTCTTTTTTTCCAAAAACAAACAAAGGGGAAGCTCAAAATGAATAATTCATTGAGTGAATTAGTAAAGTCCAAAAACCAAATTCATCAATTAGCAAATGATTTCGGTTTGGATTATTATGAGATGATTTACGAAATTGTACCAAGCGATATCATGTATGCGTTAAGCTCCTACGGAATGCCTTATCGTTTTTCACATTGGAGTTTTGGAAAAAAATTTGACAGACAACAAAAAATGAGAAAGTTAGGTTTGATGAAAATTTACGAATTAGTCTTCAATACAAACCCATGTTATGCTTATTTGTTAGAAGACAATAGCTTATTAGAAAATAAATTGATTATCGCTCATGTCTTGGCACACTCCGATTTTTTTAAAAATAATTTTACATTCCAATCAACGGATAAACATATGATACACATCATGAAACGTCATGCAGAAATTATTCAAGAATATGAAAAAGAATATGGAGAAGAAATCGTAGAAAAAACATTAGATGCCGCTCTTTCTATCGAAGAACATATTCCTATATTAGAGACACTTATTAAGGATAGCCCCCATATGGATGATTGGCAACGGAATATTTTTAAGATTGTCAAATTGGAAATACAATACTTTTTTCCTCAAATACGCACAAAAATTATCAACGAAGGGTGGGCAACCTATTGGCATACAAGAATAATGCGAGAACTAAATATAGATGCCAAGGAAATCTTAGATTACACCAAAATGCATGCAGGAGTTGTCAAAGCGAATCCAACATCATTAAATCCTTATCTTTTAGGATACAAGATGTTCCAACGCATTGAAGAATTATATGGAATAGAAAAGTTATTTGAGGTGAGAAGCGAATGCCACGACGTATCTTTTATTCGTCAATATTTTGATGAAGCAGTGGCAGAAAGATGTAATATGTATTTATATGACTCCGATTATCACGATGGAACCATTACAACTATGGACGCAGAGAAGATTAAAAATCAACTCCTAAAAGACCTTGTTAACGGTGGATTTCCTTATATCGAAGCATCATTTGAAGAAGATGGATTTCACTTATATCATGCATACGAAGGACGACCATTAGATGTTAGTCAATGTGAAAAAGTATTACATTTGTTAGAGCCTTTTATTCAACAACCTGTATTCCTTCATACGAAAAATGCGATTTTCCAAGATATTGTCTACACATTAGAAAAAGAATCCTTTGAATTTTCCTTTAATCAAAAATTTACTGCGTCAATCACAGACGATAATCAATTTAATCATACCTTCTTTAATTAAAAGTGTATTCATTCGTATACACTTTTTTCTTTTTTTGTAAAATAATGATTGACTTTTTCTTGTAATAAAATTCATTAAACTAACACGTTCACATTTGAAAAACAAATATTATATTTAACCAATAAATGTTTGTGGCAATCTAATAATGTAGTCTTTGGAAATTAATTTTATTCTGCCCTAGGCATTGTGCAAATTAAAAACCACTTGCCAACAATCCCTTAATACATTCCCATCCTAGTTGGACAAGTTTTCAACGAGAGGTATTTTAGAAGATATTAGTAGTTGCTGAAATCAATTATGTCAGATACTGTTTTAACTCCTCCATGTATGGTATTGAAACACCCAACTCTCGGGCAGAATCCAGGATATGGTTGTAATTATACCGACACTCCTCCACACTGTTAGCGGCATGGGCAGTAAAGCGCTGCATCGATTTGTTAAATTTATACAACAGCCTAAAAATTGGAATGAAGAACCATACAGGCATCTTTAATGAACTGGTCTCGGGTATATCTTTTAACGAAACCCCGCGCCGCTCACACAACTTTAATGCTTCTTGCGTTGCATAATAAGCTTTTTTCAATAGTTGTCGATCTTTTAAGAAATCACGAATATTTTTATATTTTAAAAATGCGCACTAAATGCCTACAGACATCGCGTTGTGGGCCCAAATCCAATGCAATATGTTATAAGGGATGTCTGGTTTGATATCGGCTTTGTCAAAGATCATACTAATTTCCTCCAACAATGGAATCTGACAATCCTCAAGTGCGCCGATATGCACAGTGCCGCCCAAGCGGTTAGAAGTCTTATGGCTTCATTTTTAAGATTGATACTTGCGTTAATATCTCGATTATGATGGGTTCCGCAAGAAGGGCAGTCCCATTCACGCAATCCCAGATTTTTAACGTCTTTGTTTTGATAGCCGCAAAAAGAACAAAGCTGACTGGAAGGAAAGTTTTTTGCAACGGCCACAACTTGTTTGCCATACCATTTTGCTTTATATTCAATCATGCTTTTAAATTGTGACCATGATACTTCGTTAATGGCTTTTGCAAGATGACGATTCTTTAGCATATTGGATATAGACATGTCTTCCATACCGATAATATCGTGGTTTTTGACTATTTCGGTTGAAACCTTGTCTAAAAAATCTTTTCTTGCATTGGCTATTTTTTCGTGTATGCGGGCGACTTTCTTTTTAGCTTTATACCAATTTGCACCGCCAACAGTTCGTCTACTCATAATCCGTTGTGCCTTTGCTAATTTTTCCTCTAAGGAGCGGAAAAATTTTGGATTGGAGTACTTTGTTCCGTCTGAAAGGATAGCAAAATCTTTAATTCCTACGTCAACCCCAATAGCTGAACGGGTTTTTGGCCATTCAGATACTTCTGCCTCCGTTCCCAGCGAAACAAAAGTAATTGCCCGAAGAATTACGCCGTATTGTTGCATTAAGGATACGTCCTTCTACTTTGCGGCTTTTGGCAAAACGAACAAGTCCAAGTTTAGGAAGTTTCATATAGTTGCCTTCAACAGCTATATTTCCATTTACATGTTTCGTTGTGTAAGATTGAACTGGATTCTTTTTAGACTTAAATCGAGGTTGTTTGTTTTGTTTGTTGTAGTATCGAACATAAGAGTCAGCAAGATTTTCAACTGATTTTTGCAACGCAATACTATCTACTTCCTTCAAAAATTTATACTGTTTTTTTAATTCGGGAAGTGATTTAATGGTTTCTTTCTTGTTGAAGTATTCACCCTTCCAATTATTCTTTGGAAGCTGACCATTTTGAACCATTTCTTCGCAAATATGCCAGTAAGCGTCCTTTGCTTTCTGCTTAGCTAGAAAGAAGTTAAAAACGAACCTTGAACAGCCAATCGTTTTGTTAATGAGTTCCATTTGTTTTTTGTTTGGATAGATACGAAATTTATAGGCTTTGTGAACGATCATGACGTTCTCCTCACTTTAATCAAGAACATTTGTTCCTATTATAGCATAGTGAGGAAGGTTTTGGCTATTGCCAACCGACATTCATCACCCACTTACTCATTGGGCTTCGCCCTTCCCATTCCTTGAAATGGGGTCTTCTGTCGGGAAATGATAAAGCTGGTAATCTTCCACTTTGCAACATCAAAAACCAACAGATCAAAGGAAAAGATTATTCAACCAGATCAAAGGAAAAGATTATTCAACGAAAAATAAACCGCACCAAATGTTGATTTGACGCGGTTTCCTGAGGTAAGTTGATTCCGAGTAAACTCATTATTATTTAACCATGTAAACTTCCCTTCAACCAAGGGCGATGTCGATAAGGGCCAATCGGGATTTGGATTAGGCTCGTTTTTCTTTGTGAATCCATCTTATAAATTTCATCACACAAGTTCGCATCAAACCCGAGGAGTGGGTGCCCCCCCATCCCGAGGGCTGACGCCGCTAACAGCAACCGTTGCACGAGCATACCGGCTTCCATTTGCTGGATTCGGTATCCTCTGTATCCAAGTTCCGTTTTGAAGTAATCCTTGTCTCCTGCCACATGCAGGCAGAGTGGTACTTGAATCAAATTTACATTATCAAGTGACATTCCGTATTGCAGCCGTAGTCGATGATCTCCGGGATGAATCTGTTGCAGCGCATGTGCAGTACTGTCATAGTGATATGCACCATCCGTAATGCCTTCTACATTGTATATACAGCCATATAGTGAGACGCGGGGCTCGTGCTTCTTATGTGCTCCATCCAAATCATTTCGATATGAGAAGGAAGCCGTTGCCTCTTGCAGCAGAGTGGCCAGTTTCAGTTGACTTACCTTTCCCAAAACGAAATCCATGTCCGGTGAATATCGTTTTCGGCAGACCGATGCCAGATCATACAACAACCGATTCACATGAGGCAGAGCTGTCTCTTGCCCCTCAACAGTTATACTCTCCTTTGCCTTGATCTGTCGAAACGATCGCGTTGATTCCAGCATAGATGCTTCATTCAACTTGGTTAACATCGGATACTCTTTGATCCTCCGTGACCGGACGTAGTGATGATGCTGAATCGCTGTCAATTCTCGGCACAATTCGGCGGCAGAGGCAATCCCGTCAATGTCTCTCCCGTTAGAAAACCAGCTTGTAGGTTCCACCGATAGCGGGATCACCGCATACACGCTCTCCTCCTGTTCGGATATCCCAAGCAGATGGTTGATGGCCCGATCAAGAAATTGAAAGTACACCCCCGATGCGAAGCCAAACCGTTTCGCCACTTCCAGCAACTGTCCAATCAGTACTCCGGCATCCAACCCTTGTAGACGGTAGGCAAGGTTATTGTATTTAAAGAAATTTTTCCAAAACATGGTCGACACAAAAACAGTGCCAAAACAAGAGGTCACTTCAAAGCGGTTGCCAAGAGCCCTGGCTATATATGAATCGAAATTGCCTTCTCGCAGCAATACTAAGCGGTGGTGTGCCACATCATAATGGTACACCCCGGCTGGCAAATCCTCGATTTTCAGATACACGTACACTTCGTTTGGATACAATGCACCACCGGAAGGAGCAAACCGCCGGTAAGACTGCATGAGGTCTGCCGCTTGTTCTATGGGATCCAATGGAAAGACTGACTGAGAAAATTGAGTAAGGCCGTAAACATACCAGAGAAAATGACCGATTCTGCGTAGATCAGGCTTTGCGGGTGGTTCATATCCTTCAAGTGTCAGCGGTACTTCAAGCGACAATGGAACTGTTGGCAGACCACGGTAGAGCTTATAAGCAAGCGGTGCATCTTCCCAATCCACTTCCCAGTCCGGCGGGCTTGCCTTTTCAATGTCAAAATGTAGATTGTATAATAATTCCTCTAGACTCATCCTCCAACCTCCTAGTTACCGCTTATGGAAACGGATGCGGGTGTGGATTGAGTTGTTCAAGTGTCAGCGGTTGTTTCGCATACCCGAGTTCCATTGGCACCCGGAGCACCCTCTCCAGCCCTCTTATGCGGGTAAGGTGATGACCGAATGTCATCGGCAGCATCCCCGGAATCAGCACTTTCACGCAATACAAACCGTTCCGTCTGATTTCTGGTGTCGTTTGGTCCACAACAATCACATCAAGGTCCAATCGACGAAACACCTGAAGAATGTCCTTCAGATCATCGGTTAGGTCTGCATGACTTGACTTCCAATTGAATTCCTCTTCAAACGTTCGCAACGGACGATGTTCATCCAACAAAAACTGAAGGCGCTCTTCGGCTTGCGGCAAACCGTACAGCATGCCATGATCATCCATGTCCTGTACCAGAGAAGAATCATGCAGCATTCGCACATACTCCTTCCGGTTCGCCTCAAATTTCTCGTCAAGATTCAGCATCATCCCAGTCAATTCGTGAACCGCACTTTTCACCGCCCGTACCGGGTCAAGATGAGCGCCTGCCGCACAGATAAGATTCAATCCCTTTGGCTTCCTGTTTTTCGCCAACGCCCAAACGCTTGGAATTCCGTGCTCCATCGTTGAGTTAAAAAAATACAGATCATATCCCGCCACCGCCCGAATACGGTCGATCATCAACTGCAGTTCTTGGTCATCAGCGGAATAAGGGTCAAGACGCGGGAGGGGCATCTGCCCATACCAAGTCATCAGGAACGAATCACGCTCCACCACTTCCAAAATACCGTAGAAAATGGCCTCCTCCAAACTTCCGCCTAACGCGCATCCGTTTGAAGTTTCATAGACAAATCCCTGCCGTCCGCAGCCCAAACTGTAATAGGAAAGCAGCTCCGGAACCAAAATCGGACGCTCTTGCAAAAATGAATAGCCCCAAACCCAATTCATTGGGCGATCAGGATCAAACGGTTTAAATGGAAATCCAGGCCGCGCATACTGTTCCTTTTCGTGCACCCCTACCTTTATAGGATTGAGCGCTTGATCTTCCAGATTGCGGAAACTGTCATAGACTACTGTCCGTTTGCCGCGGGGTTCGAGGCCGCAGTACCGCTCCAACCCTTCCAAAATGGCAGTCAACTCACTTACCGCGTATGAATGAGTCCGGCCTGCTGCTCCCTCGTCCGCCGTAAACAAAGGCAGATTGACACTGGCATCTGCAAATGGCGTCACAAGGTCATACATTTTACCATTCAAAAAGCCAGTCCGATAATCCAGATAGTCTTTGACTAAAACTTTACTCAGGTCATCCATCGAACGGCAGCGGAAACTGTCGGTGCTGATCTTTGGACTTGACTGCAGCGAAATTCTGGCCGCATCCGGTGAATCCTCGGGTAATTGGCCACAGACCGAACACAACGGGTAGGGAAGAAAAGAATGCCAAGAACTCTTCAGTGTTTTCAAGTTGATTAAATATACTCTTCCTTCCGAATGCGCCTGATCACCATGCAATACCCTTTTTACCTCTGCCTCGATCAGGTGAGCCATTTGCAAAAGTCCCGTAAGCGACGCCCACGAGTCGCTCGACATTCCACCGTGCGCCTCCAGTCTCTGTTGTATCTCCCACATCTCTTTACGGTCTGGTCCTGCCATGAGATGCCGATGATCCGCACACTGGGAGCACCCCGGCGTTCCCGGGCGAACGAGCGGACCGACCACGCCCTCGCCAAATGAAACGAAGCCTCGCAGCCAAGGAATGCCGGTTGGCTGCAACACCTCTTCCGCCTTTTGATGAACAGAAGGATTCCAAGCATCGTGCAGCACCAGAGCCAAATCAATCGATTCCGGTATTCCTGACTCAAAATCGGTTTGACGAACTACCTGATATTGAGAGGACAGATCTCCGCATACGCGGTCTGCCAACAACCCTTCTCCGACAACCGCCACGACTGCACTCACCGTGATTCCTCCTCTCGCAGCAACACACCAAACACTCCTGCCAGTTTCTCCTTCAAAAATGGTTCCATCTCTAGTTCAAAGACCGAAAGCCGCTTGCAGTTTCGTTCCAAGATTTTCATAGCGGACTGCAAAACTTCGAATTGTGCCGTCTCCTCACAGGCGGGGATCATAAGGTTTAGCGGCGCCTTTTCTTCAAGAAGCACGGACGAAACTTTAAACGCTTGTGTCGTGAGTCTATCCGCTCGATTTTGTGCCTTCACAAGCGCTTGCTGCAACGCTTTCCGCAGCGCCAATGTTATATTCAAACCTGTACTGCCATACCAACCGCCACTCGTACCGACCCATACTACAGGAAAACCGGATACTTCCTCACCTAAGCCGATCATTGGTGTTCCCTGCATCGTGGTCAGTGCCTGCAAATAAAACCGGCAGCGTTCATCTTCTATCGCGCTCAACTGCACCGGAGCAACAAGATTCTTCTTATTGATCTGTTGCTTTCTCAGCTCCTCATCCAAACACTTTTGCAGCCCACGGCAAATACTTTCTGCAAACGTTTCTCCTGATCCAACCCCAACAAATTCCTGCGGTTTTACCATACTATTCTCTATTTCCTGATGTGGAGGCAGTGTCGCAGCGAGTAAACCGGCCATTCGTGACACATACGCTTCAATCCCGGACAGACCCGCCTCCCTTCGTGCTTCCTCATGCGTCAGTCCTGTACAAACAAGGTCTGGCAACAGCTCAGCCGGTCCCTCCGACAACGGATCAACTGCCTGAACACGGCACTGAGCCAATGGCAGCTGCTTTAAATCTCCCTCTTCCCAAATATGGAAAATCCCTGATTCCTCTGATGCCAACTGGTGAAAATAAAGAAGCAGTTCACCCGGCTCACCTTTGCTCAAGCCTTGATCGAGCCGAATATCGAAATCCTCAACCCATTTAGCTGATGTACGTCCGGTCACCAGTGGATGAGGCATGAACGAATGCCAGTTTCCTTCCAACGTTTCCAAATCAAGCAGAAAAAATTGATTTTTCTGTTCCAGTTTGCTAACTCCGGTAACTTCTTTAAACAATTCAAACACGATCACATTGGCCAACATCGCTCCGGCTGTGGAAGAGAAGGCAGGTAATTGCTGATCTTTGCATAACACAGATTGGTGGATGCGACGCCAAGCAGACTCCCAGCACCCGTCAGAATCCGGATGCACGAACGGACCCGCCAGCCCCACTTGCTGCAAGCATATAGCGGGGAGAAACACCTTTTTCTCTTCCTTGCAAACCTTATGAAGAAGCCGTAGATTTTCAACATCACCCTCCTGAGATACATACAAAATCGAATCAAACGGCTGTACAATTTCCCGCCAAGAACTTACCTCCTCCTTCGTTAGTGTGACCTCCTCTACCGCCACCTCAGGATCTGTTTTACGGGCATGTGCCACGAGTTCCATCAGCCGCCGTCTATTGGTCGGTACCGTGTCTGTGATTAACACTTGAAACTTGGGCAATCCGGATTCAATCAACGAAGAAACCAACGAAAGAAAAAAAGGGCCTGAGCCAACTGCCAACACTTTGGCCTGACGATACGCTTGAAAACGGTACGCCCCCGAATCGACAAAACTGTCAACAAATTCAATTTGAGAAGCATACTTTTTAAGAACCTGATCCGTCAATTGATGCGGACGATCTTGGCTCACATCTCGAACAAACCCATTTCGATACAGGACCTCTGCAATTTCATACACCCTGTCCCGGTATGGACCCGGCAATCCTTCTGTCAATTTCCCCAACGTGTACTCCCCGTTGAACATCGGTATCAGCTTTTCAACCCATTGATCGATCGTACTGCCTTCCATACGAAAAGAACTTAAGTTGTTCCGAAAATACACACCTCTGTTTGGATCAGGGAGAAAAAACGTGTCCCTTTTCACTTTCAGACGCATAGAAGGGTTCAAAATTGTCATTTCGCTCCTCCTTTAGCCATAGCTGTTCTTAAATCTGCATCATCACCACTATCATCCTATGTATAGCAATTTGTCCCTTATGTCTAATCTTATAGAGAAGAGAGGCTGTCTCAAAAGCCTAAGGGTCAGACCCTTATGAGACAGCTTCGGCCTCTTCTCCTTAGGAAACCACGGTTTTCGTTAGAAAACTAGAACGATTATCCGCCGCAACGACCGCCGCCACAACGACCGCCGCCACAACGACCGCCGCCGCAGCGAGAGCAATTAGAGCAACGAGAGCAATTAGAACAACGGGAACAACTAAAGCAGTTAAAGCAGCGAAAGCAACTAAAGCAACTAACGCAATTAGAACAATTAAAGCAATTAGAACAACTAAAGCAACTAAAACAACGGCCAAAACCACCCATACCACCGAATTGTCTAGTTTGATCAATATAGTACATGTTTGGGTCCAAAGGAACTGCCTCGTTCGCATGGAAATCACCGATATTCAACATTTGGAGTTCAGTTTGGAAATCATTCATTTTTATACCTCCTAAAATAAGTTAACAAAGGGCGCCAGCAACATGGAAAGGGAAACAAAACGAGTAAAATCACAAAAACAACTTTGTAATAGGCGGATCCATTACTATTTCGAATACTCTCCCCAACAAAATATGTACGATATTTAGGTATTGTTACTGATTCAAACACCCATTCTTTTGGGTCTTCGGTAAAACCATTCAAAACGAAAACAGGATGGGTCACATGAGAATAAGGCGGGAGGGTACAAATATTGTCGTGGGGATCATGTAAAACACTCAATTTTTAAGCTTATTAGATTCGTATTCTTTTTCATACAAAAAACGGAGAGTATCTTTACTTACTCTCCGTCAATTAAATATTCAAACTGCCAGAAGGTTGATCACATTGCTTATTTTAATTTCTTTATCGCCTCATAAATCATCTCTACAAGTCTTTCTCTGTCCACTTCAAACGCGACATTCGCATTTTTTTGCTTGCCTGTTATATTATTTTTATCTACAACGGTTTGTCCCCTTGTAAATTCGCCTTTTGTTTCAACTTCAACATTGCAAGGAATTACTGTAAATAACGATGGATCGATAAGGTAGGCTACAGCACAAGGATCATGAATGGCATCAACCCGATCGCCTCGAAAATAGAAATCCAACATGCCCGCAACGATTTTACCTGTTTGATTGCCAATATGGCGAATTCGTTCAATTTCCTCTTTAAACATCGGAACTTGATGTGTAACGTCCAGTCCAAACATTGTAATTGGAATTCCCGAGTTGAAAACAATCTGAGCGGCTTCCGGATCTACATAAATATTGAATTCGGCTACAGGCGTCCGATTTCCGCCAAAACAAGCCCCTCCCATGATTGAAAGTTGTTCAATCTTGGCAACGACCTCTGGATAAGATTTTACTAAAAGAGCGATATTGGTGAGCGGTCCAATTGCGACAATGGCCACTTTTTGATCGGAAGTTAATATTACATCCCTCATCGCTTCCAATGCCGACCGTTGACTTACTGAACAGGTAGGTTCTCCTAAATCTATTTCTCCAAATCCTGATTCGCCATGTGCTTCAGAAGCAACGACCAAATCTCTGAGTAATGGTTTGTCAGCCCCTTTTGCGACTTCAATTTGTTCCTCGCCAATAAAACTTACTAACTTTAAAGCGTTGCTAGTAATCTTCTCTATTGTTTGATTCCCTGCACAAGTTGTAATGAGTTTAACGTCCAGTTCCTCTGAAGCAATTGCAAGAAGAATTGCTATTGCATCATCAATCCCTGGATCACAATCAATAATAATTGGTTTAGACATTCAAATACCCCTTTACATCTATTTTTTCTACACTTTTGGACAATAGAAACTTGTTCAAGATGTTCAATCTTCTTTTCAAGGTTCTCGCAACACTTATTGAGAAAACATTTTATTAAAATTATAAAAAAATTTGATCTTTTGTAAATCCGATAATTACTGAACTTCCTTGCGCATCAAGATTGAAACGAACAACAATGGCAATTCTTTACACAAGTAAATCAAAAAAGTGCCCCAAAAGTTATACCTTCGAGACACTTTTCATCAAATGAATGATTCACGTTTTCCTTCGCCACGCTCGTCACTTTTCACCTAAACTATAAACAGATTCTACTCCTGTCTATTCGGAATCACACAATTTCCATCAACACAGCTAGCATCTTCTGCTGCTTCTGTTGAAAGATCCTGGAATTTTGGTGCAGATGATTCCTCTTGCCATACTTTTTGAAGTGCATTCACGAATGTTTCCATTGGCTGTGCACCTGAGATCGCATATTTTTGATTGATGACAAAATACGGTACCCCGCGAATGCCATATTGCTGTGCAATTGCTTCGTCAATTCGTACATCATTTGCATAAGCATTCTTATCTTGAAGGACATTTAATGCTTCTTGCCGGTCTAATCCGGCTGCTTCTGCGATATCTGCCAGTGTTTCATGATCACCAATGTGCTTTGATTCTGTGAAATACGCATAAAGCAATTTCTCAGTGATTTCAGCTTCTTTTCCATTTTTTTTTGCAAATTTAGCTAAACGATGGGCATCAAATGTATTTGTCGGCTTCATCGTATCGAAGTGAAAATCCAAACCCACGCTGGCTGCATGCTGCTTAATACCTTCATTCGATCGTTTTGCTTGTTCGACACTCATTCTATATTTTGCTGCAAGTAATTCGTGAATATTTTTATCACTCTCTTTTGGTGCATTCGGATCAAGTTCAAAGCTTTTATATTCAATCTCTACTTGATCTTTATATGGAAATTGAGCCAGCGCCTGTTCTAACCTGCGCTTCCCGATATAACAAAACGGACATACAAAATCAGACCAAATTTCAATTTTCATTTTAACACCTCATTTGTTCGTCATTAATAACATAGTAACACACTCACTATGAAATCTATGGATTGAATGCTCAAAAGAGTACAACTCAATAAAATGAACGTTTACAATCTACTAAAGTTCTGATCAATTACAAAAAAAGAGAAAGTTATGAAATAGTTTATTCCAAAGAAAAAAGAGCACCCTAACCGATGGCCAGCTGCTCTTCTATTCTATTCCAATTCTTTTCCTATCCCTTTTTCCAGGATTTATGTTTTGATTCAGAATCATCGTTTCCATTGTTATTATGTTGGATTTACTTAGTCAGGCATAACGGAGAAAATCAATTTTTTTTGCCTTGAAAACACGATACCCCAATTTTTCTCCATAAGAGATTAATAATTTTTGATGTCTTTGAATGACATCGTCGATTTTTGGATCCAATTGAGTGGAGTGAATATGTTCAGATAATTCGTTTTCCTCTAATGTATATTCGTCTAATTCCTCCAGAACGGAATTCGCTTTTAGTACTTCCACTTTTTTGAAGCCTGCCCGTTTCATTGCCTTTATCCATTCTTCTTCAGTCAATATATCTTTCATTTCATAAAACTTCATAATTTCTGCTTTTTCATTTCTGTTTAATCTTTGTTCAGCAGTCATATCAATATTTAGCAACAACCCGCTCGGCTTAAGTACTCGAAAATATTCCTTTAATGTTTTCGAGATATTCGTAAAGGCAGTTGATGATTCAGCAAGGATATAGTCGAATGAATCGTTTGAAAAAGGCAGTTTTTCAATATTTCCTTTGAAAATTTTTACGGGAAGGTTTTCTTCGGTAATTCTTTGAGTTGCTTTCTTGATCATTTCCGGATGATTATCTATGGAGTAAACATTGCAAGAAAAAGTTTTTGCCAAATATGAAGATGTTTGACCGGTTCCACACCCTGCATCAAGAATTTTTGTATGACGATGAATCCTTTCATTTTTCAACATTTTTTTCGTTAGCGCAAATCCGCCAGGGTGCGCTCCATCTATTCCGTAATACGCTAAAGCATCTTGATATGAAACACTCACGACATCAACTCCTCCAGTTTGAAAATAAGATGGTCTATTTTATGATGAACCCCCAAAATTGACACATCATTCAATTCGTAAAAATACAAATTTCAACTGCTTTTCCACATTCGCCTTGTGTATATAACTATTCAAACAACAACTTGTGGACATAACCTAGTAAAGGGTAGGAAATTAAACAAGTATATTGGAGGTGTATTGATTATGTCTGCAGCACGTTATTACGATATGTGCAACCGCGGCATTGGAAGAGCTGTACAAATACGGACGCATGACGGCCGTATCCACCGAGGTATTATTGAGAGAGTTTCTCCGAACCGAGTATTTCTTCGTCCCTTTGGCAGAACCCGGAACTTTGGGGGATTCGGTTATCCTTGGGGCTGGGGCGTTGGAACTGGCTTTGCTTTTGGAGTTGCCTTAGGAGCAATCGCATCATTGGCGTTCATTCCATTTTTCTGGTGATAGAACCTAATAAAATCGAGGATTTTTTATTCACTTTGAATAAAGAGAGAAAACTGACCTAAAACAAAGAGCTAAGCACCCTTCGTTACTTAATATTGAAAATATGATCAATGTTTCTACTATATATTAAATAACTTCAGATGGGTGCTAAGCACTTTTAGGTGAGTCTCTTTCAAGCATGATTAGGCTGCTTTACTTTTTCACGTACTTTCAGTGTGGATTTCATGATGAATGGATATAGCAGCAAGCCAAAAATAAACAAACCAATCCCTAGTAAAAAGGTTTTCATGTCACCGGTTCCAGTTTTAATAACCCATAGAGAATAAAGGAAAGCCAGAATCGTTACCACTCCATCAACTTTTCTGGAACCCTTTATTTTATCGTATGTTTCACCTTTTATAACGATTTTTAATTGGTAGATGGTCGATACAAGATATGGAATTAAATAGGCTAATGTAGCAACGACAATCGCGAAATCATATGCTTCTGCTATTGTTCGGGAAACCGTTGAAAAAAGGAAGAGTTGAGTCATGATGTTTGTTAGTGTCAGAGAATTTACAGGGCTTCCTTTTTTATTGGTCTTCGCGAAAAATGCAGGAAATAATTGTACCTTTGCTGCCTGGTATGGAACCTCTGAACTCACAACGATCCATCCTACTGTTGATCCGAAAAGAGAAATAAGGGCAAGTAGTGCCATAATGGCTGCACCGTTGCTTCCAATAACAGCCTCTAAGGCATCCACTAAAGGTTTTTGAGATTCTCTAAGCTGATCTTGCGTTAATGCTCCCATAGTTAATAAAGTGATTCCAACATAAATCATAATAGAGACCACTAACCCAATAATGGTTGCTTTCCTTACATCACTTTGAGATTTTGCGCGGTTTGACAGCATCACAGCTGATTCGATACCAATAAAAGCCCAAAGGGTAGCAATCGCGGCTGCATTTATTTGACCGCCTAATAAAACATGATTTCCGGATGAATCAACAAACTCTTTCCCGTTTCCAAGATTTGCTGCGTCAAATATAAAAATTGTCAAAGCTATAAATAAAGCAAATCCAAGTACTTTTGCGACTGTCGCAACAAGATTCATTTTTCCCGCATAATGAAAGTTTTGCGTGAGAATCCATTGAATTCCCCATAGCATCACCGTGCAAACAAGGAACGTGATCGTTTTCCCTAACTCTAACTGAAATGAACCGATCGCGAACAATGGTTTCACGCTCTGCATAATCGGAAAAAAGGTTGATAAATATCCAGCAAATGTGATAATCACTGAAGCTGTTGCAGCCCAGTTAGCAGACCAGTATCCCCAAGCCATACTATATCCTGCAATTTTTCCTGCTTTTGGCGATGAAAACATTGCTTGAGCATAACTCTGAGGCCCTGCCTTCAAATCCGGTCTTCTGATAGCTAAATTTCCGAATACAAGAGCGATCATAAACACACCTAACCCGGTAACTCCCCACGCAAGAGTAGAACCCAGCGGGCTTGAGACTTGCGCTAAATTAGCAGGCAGCATAAATATTCCACCGCCTACCATATTTCCTATGACAAATGTTGTCAGGATCAATAACCCCCACTTTTTGTTACTCATTTTTTATAACTCACCTTTCTTTCATCACCCACAAAAACTTGTTTGTAAAGACTACATATATGGCATAACAGCAACACAGACACAAGAATGAATTATGCCGCCAGCCGAAATTTTCAAGCAAGAACGATGATTCAATGATCAAGATAAAAATGTTCCAATGATTTGAAATGAAACATAACTAACTCTCCCTCTTTCTATTCACGTATAATATTTTAAAATAATATTTTAGTTTAGTAAATTGGTAAATTACTAAAGAATTATTAAGAATTTTCAATCATAGAGAAGTCTCTGTCTCTGATCATGTTTTTATTAAACAAACCTTTGCCATAAAAGGATTGACAAATGAAAAGAAAAAACACTAGAATAAATATTGTCACTTATTTGGTATAAAGCTTTAAAGGATTAAAGTGGAGTTTCTTTTAATAAACTATTATTGTAAACAAGCAAACAAGTAAGAATAACACTCTTTCAGTGAATAGTTTTTCGAAGGAAAACGAAGAAAACTTAATATAAGCAGAAGCGTTAATCATCTTGGAAACAGCCTGGCGGTATCCGCAAATGTTATTTGTCCCTGCTGGATTCCCAGCAGGGATTTTAACTGAATATTATTAATTATTTTTTGTACAAAATCTTTTGAAAGGCAGGAGCAGCATGGAAAAAAATCAACAAGAGTTAAAGAAAGGTTTATTACCTAGACACGTACAGTTAATAGCTTTAGGCGGCATGATTGGAACGGGGATTTTTAAAGGAAGTTCAGATACGTTAAATATAGCGGGGCCGAGTGTCATTTTTGCCTATCTTTTAGGCGGACTGTTATTATTTATCGTCATGGCGTCGTTGGCTGAGATGGCGATTGTTTATCCTGAGTTGAATGTTCAGAATCTGATCTATAAAGCTTTCGGTTTTCGCGTATCCTTTATTGTTGGATGGCTTTATTGGATCAATTGGATTATTGTAACCATTGTCGAAATTTTAGCTGCAGGAAGTTTCTTAAAATTTTGGTTTTCGGATGCCCCGTTATGGCTGCTAAGTTTCCTTTGTGCAGTTGTGATTGTGGGGATTAATTTATTTCAAGTGAAGTATTATGGCGAGCTAGAGTTTTGGTTTGCAGGAATAAAAATATTGGCATTAATCGCCTTTATTATTTTAGGATTTTTTATTTTATTAGGAATACTCCCTAGTTCGATTCAAGATCCTTTATCTAATTACACTACAAATGGCGGGTTCTTTCCTCATGGAATTGGTGGTATTTTGAGTGCTTTTTTAGTCGTAATGTTTTCATATGGCGGTGCCGAATTGATTGGTGTAGCTGTTAAAGAAACGAAAGATGCAAAACAAGTATTACCGAAAGTGATAAAAGGGGTCGTTTGGAGAGTCATCCTTTTTTATATTCTTCCTATTCTTATTATTTGCGGCTTAATGCCTTGGAATAAAGTTTCAGGTGAAGATAGTCCATTTGTACAGGTGTTCAGCATAACAGGACTTCCAGGAGCTGCTCATATTATGAATTTTGTCCTTTTAACAGCTGTATTATCAGCAGCAAACTCTGGTATGTATGCTACCTCAAGAACGTTATATTCTATGGCTCAAAGCGGCGAGGCCCCGAAAAGATTATTAAAAATTACGAAGCAAGGAGTACCGATCAATGGCATTATAATTACTGGAACTTTTCTATTAATTGGCGTGTTTTTGGCATATATGACTCCTGATCAAGTGATCAGTTATCTTATGTCCATACCTGGTTTTACCGTGATGTTAATTTGGACAAGTATTTGTTTCGCTCAATTAAAACTCCGTTCCCAATATAAAGAGAAACCATTCTTCCAGATAAAATGGTTCCCATACACAACAATATTTGCCATTGTTTCTTTATTGATTATCTTCATCTCTTTTATTTTCAATAAAGAAAATATTATCGGCACAACAGTTTGCTTTTTCATATTATTGATAGTGACAACACTCTCTTTCATTACAAGAAACAGAAAACTTTCTTGAGTTTTTATTCTCAACCCTAATATGGAAATAGGTCTCATTTAAAAACATAACTAACAAAATAAGGCGGTGTGAGCGGAGCCAAGCTAAAAAAATTTACAAAGCTAAACATGTATCTTGCTAATAATAGGTTGGCATTTCTATTTTTGTTGGCGCAGCTCCGCCCCTTTACCACAGAAAAGAAAAGACGATGATATAAATGACTAAATGAGGTTGGCGAATAGTTTGCCAACCTCTTTTTTGAATAATAGAAAAGTATAAAATTGGATCATATAGTAAGGCTGATTTGTTCGAATAAAATCATCATTGCATTTTTATTTAATTATTTGTATAATTATGAATAATTTGGTAAAGGGGAGCTAAAATGGAACTAATTCCTGAGTCTACTAATTTAATGGACTATCTGGAAGAATTAAAAGTTGTCGATTTTTCTCATCCATTAATTCAGAAAAAAATCAATGAATTGTTTCATGAAGGGCAGTCAGATATTGAAAAAACTAAAACGCAAAGATGGGTTAGAAATGTATAAATATCATTTACCAGAAGATTTATAAACATATGGTTTCTTTCTTGTTGAAGTATTCACCCTTCCAATTAATCTTTGGAAGCTTACATTTTGAACCATTTCTTCGCAAATATGCCAGTAAGCGTCCTTTGCTTTCTGCTTAGCTTGAAAGAAGTTAAAAACGAACCTTGAACAGCCAATCGTTTTGTTAATGAGTTCCATTTGTTTTTTGTTTGGATAGATACGAAATTTATAGGCTTTGTGAACGATCATGACGTTCTCCTCGCTTTAATCGAGAACATTTGTTCTCATTATAGCATAGTGAGGAAGGTTTTTGCTATCGCCAACCGACATTCATCCCCCACTTACTCATTGGGCTTCGCCCTTCCCATTCCTTAAGTGGGGGTCTTCTGTCGGGAAATGATAAAAAGGAATATCCTCCTTCAACAGTGAAGAACAAATGCTCGAAGCAGTAGTCTTCCCTAGGAAACATTCAGCACTCAAATCCCTGGAAGAAGAATAAGAGAAAGGAAGGGTATTCTTCTTTCCTAAAATGTAATGAAAAAAAGAGCCTAAAGGATGCTCGGTATTTTGATGTGCTGGGGAAGTATTTTGACGGGCATTCGCATACGGCTACTATTGAGCTGTTGGCGTCTTAATTGAGTTGCAAAAACGCATGACATTTTTTCGTGTCATGCATTTTTGATAAGGTGTGATGTATTATTTCCGCCAAAAATTCGTATATTCTGCTTTATCCTGAATATTAAATTCAATCATTTTCTCAAGTAATTCGTAATTTACCGGCTCATTCCACGGAATTCGAAACAAGCCTTTGGTAGCGCTGTAGCCAGCTTGGGCGATTTCATCGGCAAAGTGCGCAATGCCTACTTCTTCGGGTGAAACGCTCAAATGATGCTTCGCTGTGGAAAAGCCGATGATAAATGTGCCGTGATCGGTAAACATTGGCGTATTCCACTTGATTTGCGGTTCCAAATTTGGGAATTTATTACCAACCCACGCCAAAATTTCCTCTGTTCGGGCGCGGTGGTCCGGGTTATCGATACCTGCTAAATATTTCGCAAAAACTTCCATGTCTTCCTCCATCGATATTATGCTATTGCCGCCAAAATTTCGAATTATCAGCCTTATCCTTGATATTAAATTCAATTATCTTCTCTAGCAATTCGTAATTAACTGGTTCAGTCCATTGAATTCGGAACAAGCGTGAGGAAGCGCTGTAGCCAGCTTGGGCGATTTCATCGGCAAAATGCACCATTGTCTTTTCTTCGGGTAAAATGCTCAAATGATTCTTTGCTGCGGCAAACATAATGATGTATGTGCCGTGATCGGTAAACGTGGGTTTGTTCCACTTGATTTGCGGTTCCAAATTTGGGAATTTATTAGCAACCCACGCAAAAATTTCCTCAGTTCGGTTGCGGTGGTCGGGGTTATCGATACCTGCTAAATATTTTGCAAAAACTTCCATGTCTTCCTCCTTCGATATTATGCTATTGCCGCCAAAAATTCCAATTATCAGCCTTCTCCTTGTTATTAAATTCAATTATCTTCTCTGGCAATTCGTAATTAACTGGTTCAGTCCATTGAATTCGGAACAAGCGTGAAGAAGCGCTGTAGCCAGCTTGGGCGATTTCATCGGCAAAATGCACCATTGTCTCTTCTTCGGGTAAAATGCTCAAATGATTCTTTGCTGTGGCAAACATAATGATGTATGTGCCGTGATCGGTAAACGTGGGTTTGTTCCACTTGATTTGCGGCTCCAGGTTTGGAAATTTCTCAAGTATCCACGCAAAAATCTGCTCGGCTCTCTCTTTTTAAGCAAACACACCTTCCTTTACGGATGGTGCTTCGTTGACTCCCCCTGAACTGAAAGCACTGCCACGTCCTCTATAAACATATTCTACCAGAATTGCCAGTAATAAATGCACTAAATACTTAATAAAGTCAAAATGTTACTCCACTTATATAACCGATTTTTCGCAAAATATCACCTCGTTATTGAGACAATTCTTATGAGCCACTCTAAACTATGATTTTATCAGTCTACTACACTTGTATCAATAGAGTACACTCTATTGATATATAATTGAACTAATTAACTGAATAACTGCAGAAATGATATGATACTTTATGAAAATTGCGAGAGGTAGAGAATTACTTACACCGGAACAGCGACAGGCCTTTATGCAATTCCTGAAGATAAGTGGGTGCTAGGAACCTACTACACTTTTTCCAAACGAGATTTAGAAATTATAAATAAGCGAAGAAGAGAAGAAAACCGTTTAGGGTTCGCCAATTAGCCGTTCTTCGGTATCCCGGTTGGCCATACACATAGTCATTTGCATCGCAATCACCTGTTAAAGTTATCTCGCTTAGGTTCAAGATATGAGCCTTATTTTAAAAGAGACCGTGTTATGCCCAGTTTTTCCAACAGAGATCAAAACATACAACTATACGTTGCCACACCCTGTTTGCATTTTTCGATTAAAAATCCACTTTATCATTGGAGGCGTGACAATGGTTGTAACGAGTATCACGATAATAATTACCGCAAACATATCTTGACTTAATAGTTTGGTTTTTAAACCAATAGAAGCGATAATTAATGCTACTTCACCACGGGACACCATTGCTGCGCCTATCCCGAACGAACGATTCCAAGAGAATCCGGATATTTTTGCACCGATTGATGCACCGATTAACTTTGTAAGAATCGCTACGATACTTAATAGAACGATCAGCCTAAAATTTTCAAAAATACCCTTAAATTGAGCAGAAATCCCAATGGATGTAAAGAATACTGGGACAAAAATAGAATAACTAATGGTCTCCACTTTTTCGAACACTTCCTGTTTGTAATCCGTTAAACGAATCGCAACTCCCGCTATATAAGATCCGATCATCGCGGCAACCCCTGTGTGTTCTGCCAAGTACGCATAAACAAAACAGATAATGAAAGCTGACGAAATGACAGGTTCCGTAACTTTTATCGTTGCAAATTTTTTCAAAAACTTAGGAACGACTTTCCATCCAATAAGGATAGCTGCCGCGAAAAAGAGCATCTTCTTTAAGACAACCGTCCCTATGTTGATATCTCCGCCAGTAAGACTCATTAAAAACGCTAAAGCAACAATAACTAATACATCATCAATAACGGCTGCTCCTAAAATAGTTGCTCCTTCACGAGATTTTAATTGATTGATTTCTTTAAGAGCTTGAACAGAGATGCTTACACTGGTAGCTGAAAGCAATAGCCCCAAAAACCAGGATTGTATAGGTGTAAAATTTAGCATAATTCCAGACAAAAATCCTAAAAAAAGAGGAACAATAATTCCGCTGACACCTACAAATACGGAAGCTTTTCCCGTTCGTTTTAACTCATCTATATCTGTTTCTAATCCAGCAAGAAACATAAGCAAGATTACACCAATTTGACTGAACTGTGTTAGTGTATCTGTATTAGCCACTAATCCTAAAACAGATGGTCCCAAAATAATTCCAATCAGGAGTTTGCCAAGAACGGAAGGCTGCCCTAATCTTACGCTAATGTCCCCTGCAATTTTGGATGCAAATAATATAATCGCTAATTGAAGTAAGAACATTTAATACCGCCTTCTCTCTTTCATTTGATTTTTTCATTCTTAATAAATGCAAAAAGAGCCTGTCATCAAGGACATAGCTATCCCTTGATGACAGACTCCACCAGTAAATCCCGATATTTTACATTTGATATGATATCATATTTTTACTATTTACGACAACAGGTTAAGTTTCTTTCATTTGATTGATTAATAGTTACTTCATTTTCATTAACTTTTGAATCGTTACAAGGACTTCATCTAAAACTTCCATGTCACCTTCTTGAATTCTTTCCACCACACAGTTTTTTAAATGGCCCTCCAGAAGAATTTTTGCCACACTGTTTAAAGCTGATTGCGTTGCTGAAATTTGTGTAATCACATCGTCGCAATACGTATCTCTTTCAATTAACCCTTTAATTCCGCGAATTTGGCCTTCGATCCGATTTAAGCGGGTAATGAGATTTTTCTTCACTTTATCGGAATGATGGCTTTTTCTATTACTTGTAACAGTTAAGCAGACCTCATCATGTAAGGGATCATTTTCTAATTCAGAAACCATTCAGATTCCCTCCTTGACTTTAACTTTTACTTTATCATACCCCTGTACAGTATGCAAAGGGACAGATTTTCTTTTTTGGCCGACAAAATGGGATATTTTCAGTATTTATAACCTTACTAGTGGAATTATTTTCTATTCATGTTCACAATTCTCCTTTAATTATTTAACGTCTTACCAAAAAAATAAGAATCAAAATAACATATTTTAATGAATTGTTTTTCGCAGGGGACTGTTCATTTACATGAATCATACACCGATATTAATCTAAACACTGTTCTTCTGTTATATATATTTATGTTATGACGCTTGGTTAAAGCCTTATTTTAGCTATTGTCACTTTTTTCAATTTCCTCAATATGTTTGATTTCGGAATAACATAAGAAGGGTAAGTTGTTGAAATGAGGAGGTGTGAAGATTCGTGAACCAATTTAAATCCATACAGCGTTTTGTTAAGGAAAGAGGACGTTTCAAACAATAGTTGCTGAATGGTTCCAATGCAAATCATTCTGTCCGATATTACATAAGCGCAAAAAACATGTTTGACTGCAGACAAAATAAGGTCCAGAGCTATTGTCTGAACCCTATTTTGAACTGCCTCTAATTTATCAACAGTTTTAGTTTCCCAATTTTTCTATTCTAATTTGCTTTTTTTTCTAACTCATGTAATGTTTGAATCAATTGATCATTTAATTTTCCAAGTGTTTGTTTATCAAGTGGACTTACTTGAGATCCTGCTACCTCTGGATTCAAAGATTTTTCAAGCTTTTCATAAAGCTCTGGGTATCTCGGCTTTACTCCATCCTCAAAAGTCTTCCAAATTTCCTCTAATTTTGGTCCAGTTTCTTTCACCTTCTCTTCATCGCCAGCATTGATCGCTTGTTTTAGCTCTTCCGCCGTTGTAAGCATCTTTGAAACCCCGGCTTTCACATTTGTAGCATTAGTCTGCTCTTTTGATGAAGACTGGGTATTATTTGATTGATTTGTAGCCTTATCCGTAGTAGTTGAATCACTAGATGCAGATTGGTTGGCCGAACTACACCCAGCTAGAGCTAATGTACTAGCTAAAGCAAATGCAGCAATGGTGTTTACAATTTTCATAGAATTAATTCCTCCTAATACTTTAGTTTTGTATAGTTTTCTGAATCTGTTTTCTTTGTTTTTTGATTCGGTTCCACATCAAAGCCGCCAAAGCAAACAAGAGCAATGCCATTTGCGGAATGGCACTCTGCCAGGATGGATAGAACCCTAAGAAATCGATGCTTGGCAAGTTTTGAAATGTTGTAGACGGTAAAAACCCTGCGAGCTGAAAGCTATGAATACCGAGTCCGGTAAATTTGAAGCACAGATAGAAGACAATCAGGCTTGATACCTGGAAAAACGGTTTCATAGGCAACTTAACACCAATGACCAGCATGAGGTAAGCAAAAACTGCCAAGATGCCAAAACCAACCAAAATACCAATTATTAACTTTTGAAAGCTAATCTGATTGACCATACCAATAATGAAAAGTACAGTCTCTGTTCCTTCTCGAAAGACGGCTAAGAAAGAAATTATACCAAGGGAGACCATACGACCCGTATCCAACGCTGATTGACTTTTGTTGCGGATATATTGATTCCACTCGGCAATATTTGACTTACTATGTAGCCAATAACTCATGTAAAGAAGCATCACGGCTGCTACAATACCCGTCCAGCCCGAAATTAGGAAATTATTCTGACCGAAAGCGCCAGATGTGAAAACGAATTTTACAAATAACGCTAAAATAGCACTCAGAACTAAACCAGCTAAAACACCACTCCAAATCCAAGCTTTTCCTTTCGCTTCATTAGACTTTTTAACTAAGGCTAATAATGCACCTACAACCAGTAGAGCTTCCAATCCTTCACGAATCGGTATCATTGCGGCGTCCCAAATGGTATAACTGGATTTGCCGGCAAGCGGTGTCAAATACTCGATCATCTTGTCGAGCAGCTGGGCAGCCCCCTTGTAATTACCAGCAGAGATCATCGCATTCACCGTGACCATATCTCGCTCTGCATCGTTATACACTGTGGCCGATTGTGCCACCACATTCCCTTCGATGCTGAGCCAAGATTCTTGAACCTTTGTCATATTCAAAAGAGACGACAGCTGGTCTTTATTTTCCACCTTTTCTTTTGTTTTCTGTAACATTAGAATGAAATCGGAGAGCGTGATGTTTTGCTTCTTAAATCCTTCACCCTTGGAATACTTGCCATTAATGAATTTTTCATTGACACTTTTAAGTCCCTGCAATGCCTTGACAACATCTTGTTGCTTGTTTTTTATGAAAGCATATTGCACTTGACCCATTTTTGACTCAATATCACTATATGCTTGACCCGAGTCTGACTTCACCGTACTCTCAATTTCGAGCCAAGTATCATTAAATTTCTGGTAGATTTTCTGTGCTTCTGATAGATTGCCTTGCTTCGCAAGCTCTAATGATTGATCAACATATTGCTGCGCTTTACTCATATTCTCCGTTCCCTGACTTGCAGCCCACCCAGTAAGCGGTTTTATTCCTGCTAGCAACAATAGAAGAACGAAAAAGGAAGCATATCTAATTTGCCTACACATATCATCAGCTCCGTAAACCTTTTATTTAATTGATAACGATTATCATTATTTATGTAACTGATTATTATTATCATTTAAAACAGCTATCCTGTCAATAGAATAATTTTATTCTAATGTTTGTATAAATATATAAATTATTGAGGCTGATAATGAGCAAAACTACGAACCATGCACTCTTAGTTGCTAAATAAAACATTAAATCAAAAATTAGAGGCTGTCTCAAAAGCCAGTGGGTCAGACCCTTATGAGACAGCCTCTTATACTTTCTTCACATATCTATTTTTTATAACTTTACCCTTTGCAGTCGGAGTGCGTTGAGCACAACGGACACAGAGCTGAATGCCATAGCAGCGCCTGCGAGCCATGGTGCAAGGAAACCAATCGCGGCTACCGGAATTCCAAGAGTATTATAAGCAAAGGCCCAGAAAAGGTTTTGTTTAATATTGCGAATGGTTATCTTGCTCATAAAAATAGCATCAGCAATACTGTTAAGATCACCCCGGATCAGTGTAATATCGGCTGCTTCCATGGCTACATCCGTTCCTGTACCGATCGCCATCCCGATATCAGCAGTGGCCAGTGCAGGTGCATCGTTGATACCGTCGCCTACCATCGCAACTTTTTTGCCCTTTTGCTGTAGTTTCTTCACTTCTTCTGCTTTGCCTTCAGGCAGTACTTCTGCAATCACATGTTCTATCCCTGCCTGTTTCGCAATTGCCCGGGCAGTCTGCTCGTTATCGCCTGTAATCATAATGACTTCAAGTCCCATCTCTTTCAATCGATTAACAGCTTCCGCAGAGGTTTCCTTTATTGTGTCTGCTACCGCAACAATCCCAGCAAATGATCCATTAATTGCTGCAAGCATGGCTGTTTTGCCTTGTTTTTCAAGACCTTCCATTTGATCCAAAACATGATTAATTTCTACATTATACTTATTCATCAAACGTCGAGTACCTACTAGGACTTCCTTTCCATCAACCATTGCTTTTATGCCATAGCCGGGAATTGCCTCGAACTCTTCAGCATTCTTGAGAGCCATCTTCCTTTCTTTAATTCCTTCTACGATGGCCTGAGCAAGCGGGTGTTCAGACTGTTTTTCGGCAGACCCGACAAGCATTAAAAAATCCTTTTCGTCCATTTCTGTTCTCACATCTGTCAAAACAGGTGCACCGTTAGTGATCGTTCCTGTTTTATCTAGTACAACCGTATCAATCCTATGGGTCATTTCGAGATGTTCTCCGCCTTTAAAAAGAATTCCATATTCAGCTGCCCTGCCTGAGCCCGCCATGATGGACGTCGGTGTTGCAAGTCCAAGAGCACAAGGGCAAGCTATGACAAGAACAGCGATTAATTTTTCTAAAGCTTCGGGAAAATCTCCAGGCGCTGCCCATAAATACCAGACAAAAAACGTAATTATTGCGATTCCAACAACGATCGGTACAAAAATTCCGGAAATTGAATCTGCTAATCGCTGAATCGGTGCTTTAGAGCCTTGAGCTTCTTCCACAACTTTAATAATCTGAGAAAGGGCTGTATCTTTACCAACTTTTGTTGCTTTTATTTTAATAAATCCATTTTTATTGATTGTAGCTCCGATTACTGTATCGCCGACCGTTTTATCAACTGGCACGCTTTCCCCTGTGATCATCGATTCGTCAATAGCGGAGCGGCCTTCCAAAATTTCACCGTCAACCGGAACTTTTTCACCCGGCTTTACTAACATGATATCACCAACAACTACTTCTTCGAGCGGAATTACTTTTTCCACTCCATTGCGCAATACGGTTGCCGTTTTGGCTTGCAATCCCATTAGCTTCTTAATTGCTTCTGAAGACCGGCCTTTCGCTTTTGCTTCGAACAGTTTACCAAGAATAATTAACGTAATTAAAATGGCGCTTGTTTCAAAATACAGATCTATTGAATGGGTATTGTTTCCAATCGATTCAATGGCTAAGTAGACACTGTAAAAATAAGCCGCTGACGTACCGAGTGCAACTAGTACATCCATATTGGCGCTTTTGTTTCGCAACGCCTTGTAAGCTCCTATATAAAACTGTTTACCAATATAAAATTGTACAGGTGTTGCCAGCGCCATTTGCACCCATGGATTCATAAAGGCTTCCGGAACGTAAAGAGAAGATGTGAAGGTAAAATGGCCGGCCATAGCCCAAAGTAAAGGGATCGATAATATCAATGAAAATATGAACTTTCCTTCCTGAGTTTTGATTTCTTTCAAACGATGATCGACTGCTTCTTTATCATTATCTTCATTTTTCACACTTGCACCATAGCCAAGTTTTTCAACCCTTTGAATCATATCTTTAGGTGAAACAATGGATGGATTATATTCAACCGCTGCTTTTTCGAGGGCAAGGTTAACGGTGGCATTGATAACTCCCTCCATTTTATCAAGCCCTTTTTCAATCCTCGCGGCACAAGCAGCACATGTCATCCCGGTCAAGATCAACTCAGTTTTTTTCGTTAAAACATCATAGCCAAGATCTCTAACTTTTTTCTGAATATCCGCCGGCCCCGTCACGGCAGGGTTATATTTTACGGTGGCTTTTTCAAGTGCCAGATTTACGTTCGCATCCTGTACACCTTCCATTTTCTTTAAACCTTTTTCAATTCGGGTGGCGCAGGCTGCACAAGTCATACCGGTTATTTGAAATTGGCTTTCTAGAATTTTTTCACTCATCGCCAAACACCTCATACCTATATAGGGTATATATTTATGAAAAAGAGAGCGTGCTGCACATACAGCACGTTCACACGTTTACTACTTGGACAACTTCATAGCCTTGATCATCAATGGTTTCCTTAATTTGATCAAGAGTCACTTCATTTGCATTGAATTCAACATCTACTGTGCCATTTTCAAGATGAACGTTTACATTTGATACACCTTTAAGCTCACCGACACTTCCTTCGACCGCTTTTACACAGTGGCCGCAAGACATGCCTTGTACATGTAATGTTACTTTTTCCATGATTGTCGTCTCCTTTTACAGCTTAGTTAATTTTTGGATAGCGTTGTTGAAATTTGTGTAATCACATCATCACAATAAGTATCTCTCTCAATTAACCCTTTAATTCCGTGAATTTGCCCTTCAATCCGTTTTAAGCGGGTAATGAGATTTTCTTTACTTTCTCGGAATGATGGCTTTTCATGTCACTAGTAACCATGCAGCAGCCCTCTTCTTCTTGGAAGGGATCATTTCTAATTCAAATACCATATGATTCCTTCCTTTACTTAATAAATATCATACCCCTGTATGGTATGTAAAGAGATTTCATCTTTTGTTCATTTTTCACTGGAAAAGTGGTTAGAAAACAAAAAAGATCCTCACAAACAAGGATCTTTTCTTTTCATACTGTGCCTATAATAATGTAAATCTTTGCTCAACCGTTACGTACCCGCTACCTATATCGTGGACATATTCATTTCACTTTATACATAAGAAAAATTTTTTTAACAACTGGATTTCGATACTTCAATGAAATTCATTTAAAACAACATTTAAAAATGACTTTATTGATTTAGTTGGTTAATATGAAAAAATAATTCGAAAAGTAAGGCAAATAATATATTGATTTTTCTTATCGGAATAATTATACTAAGTGATATCAATTTAGAGAACTTCGAAAATTAAATATTTTTTAACTTTTCTATCCAGAGAGGCGGAGGGACTGGCCCAATGAAACCTCGGCAACAGACTATACTGTGCCAATTCCAGCAAGCGAATGCTTGAAAGATAGGAAAGAAAGCAAACGTTGATTCATGAATGATGAATAGTTTGCCTCTTTCCTTATCTGGGAAAGAGGTTTTTTTTATTCTCTAAATAGGTTGGGAGGAAAGGAAGGATTGGGAAATGAAGGTACTCATAACTGCTCCTTATAACGAAAATCGCGTGAACTGATCCATAGACCTGCACGTAATGCCCAGGTAGTAGCGGAAAAGTTCAATTATTATGAGGAGTAATGCTAAAGTTTTAATAAAAAAATTTAGGAGGGTATCAATGTCAAAAAATCAATTAGCTCAAGATAACGTAGCTTTGGAAAGCAAAATTCTTATCAAAGAGCATTCCAAAGTAGCGATTTCAAGTTTCATCGGGACTACGATTGAATGGTATGATTTCTACCTTTACGGCACGGCCGCTGCTCTGGTCTTCCCGGCTTTATTTTTTCCGAATTTCGATCCAATTTATGGCACAATGGCTGCCTTTGGCTCATATGCAGCAGGGTTCATTGCTCGTCCGCTCGGGAGTATGGTATTTGGCCACTATGGAGACAAACTTGGACGTAAGAAAATGCTAACGATCTCACTCTTACTTATGGGACTAGCAACATTCCTCATGGGCTTTCTCCCTTCTTATCATTCAATCGGTTTGTTAGCCCCATTGTTAATAAGTCTTCTCCGCGTGATACAAGGATTTGCAGTAGGTGGTGAGTGGGGAGCGGCTGTTGTTTTGGCAGTGGAACATGCCCCGCCTGGCAAACGAGGACTATACGGAAGTTTCCCACAAATGGGGGTGCCAGCAGGGTTACTATTATCCACTTTAGTTTTCTCGTTAGTTAACAATCATATGTCGAACAATGCTTTCTTGTCCTGGGGATGGCGGATTCCATTCTTGTGCAGTGCTATTTTGATCATGGTTGGCCTCTTTGTACGTTTAAAAGTGAGTGAATCACCAGTGTTCTTGGAAGCAGCGGAAAAAAAGCAACAGGAGGAACGACCTGTACTTACAGTCCTTCGTGAACAGAAAAAGCCTTTGTTCTTAACTATTGGTATGAAATTAGTACAGAACGCAGTGTTTTATATTTATACCGTATTCATTCTTAGCTATATTGTGAACACGCTTCATATGGATCGCTCGGTTGGACTAAATGCAGTTATGATTTCCTCTGTGATAGGTTTAGGGACTCTCCCACTTTGGTCTTACCTATCCGACAAGATTGGACGTAAGCCGGTGTATCTGTTTGGCACGATCGCTTCAACACTGTTTGTGATCCCCTTTTTCTGGTTGATGGACTCGGGTTCGGTTCTCTTGATTACAATTGGTATTGTGATCGGTTTGAACGTTTTTCACGACGCGGTCTACGGACCTCAGGCTGTGTATTATTCCGAACTGTTCGGTACCAAGATACGTCTAAGCGGTGCATCAATAGGCTACCAGGTAGGCGCTGTTCTAGCAGGTGGTTTATCGCCAATAATCGCCACTTGGCTGTTAGCAGAATTTGATGGTAAAAGCTGGCCGATCTGCCTATATCTTATCGCGCTAGGCGTTCTAAGCATTGTTTCAACTTTGTTTGCCCGCGAAACATACCGTGACTATTTAACATAAGTTCAGTAGGATATCAAATGAAGACGGAGTTTTTCTGTGCTGTTGACCAACGCATTCCTAGGGATGTCCAATATAGGCCACATGATCCGAACAATGACAACAAAGTAAAGAGCATTGGACACTGAGTTATTTGGGAAGTTAGTTCAAGAAGAAACACGTTTTTGGTTAATTGGAAATAAAATTAAAGTTATATGCCGCAAAAAAACAAAAAAGGAAAAAACGATAAAAGAGAGCCTGTCCCATAGAGATCTATGATCCCTTAGCGACAGGCTTCTCAAAAAATAATTTATTTTTCCTAAATCTTACATAGCAGAAATTTTTTCCTATCATACTGCCTTACTGCTAACTTTCTCTTTGCTATTAGCAGGGGCAACAATAATGCCTGTTGTTTCTTCAAAGTTATATAAACTTACAGGCAAATCCATGAACCGTTCTAATTCGTTATAAGCTGGTATCCCGTGATAGGACATATCAAGACCCTCTTCTTCTTCACGTTCGCTTGCTCGCAAACCAACTGTCATTTCACATACTTTTGCCATAAATGCACCACCGATTAAACCCCAAATAACTACAATTACTGCTCCTAATACTTGTATTTTGAAAAGGGAGAAATCACCAGTCGTTAAGAGACCTTGAGATTTATCAAACAACCCGACCGCAATGGTTCCAAATACACCGTTGAATCCATGTACAGCTACAGCTCCAACAGGATCATCAACTTTTAAATTGTCAACAAATAAAGTAGCATAAATTACAATCAAACCACTGATCGCTCCAATGATAATAGCGCTCCATTGAGAGACATAGGCACAACCTGCCGTTATCGCAACCAAGCCGGATAACACGCCATTGATTGTCATACTTGGGTCTGCTTTTCCGAATTTTTTCATTGTCAAGAAAAGAGCAACGGTGCCCCCAGCTGCACCCGCAAGCATCGTATTAATGGCAATCGATGAAAGGGCTGTATTGGAAGCATCCAATGTACTTCCTGCATTAAAAGCAAACCAACCAAACCATAAAATGAACGCACCGGATGAAGCTAATGGAATGTTGCTTGGTGCAAATACATTGGCACTGCCATCCGAATTAAATCTCCCTTTTCTAGGTCCCAACAGTTTTGCCATTGCAAAAGCAGCAAAGCCGCCTAGCGCATGTATAGCAGCAGAACCAGCAAAATCCTTCATGCCTAATTTTGCCAGCCAACCATCTTTGTTCCAAATCCAATGACCTGAAAGTGGATATATGATGATACAAATAAGTGCTGCTGTTAATACATAAGCTTTAAAATTCATACGTTCGGCTACCGCACCCGACACAATTGAAATAGATGCTACCGCAAATCCCATTTGAAATAGTACAAAAGCTGTACTTGGTAAATTAATAGAAAGTGCAATCTTTTCAGGGCTTCCAAATAAAGTAGTTCCAATTATTCCGAATGCATCTTTCCCAAACATCACTCCAAAACCAACTAGCCAAAATGCTAAAGCACCTACCGTTAAATCGACAAAAATCTTCATTGTTACATTGACAGCGTTTTTGGTTCGAACCAAACCTGCTTCCAGTAAACTAAAACCGCCTTCCATAAACAACACCATTGCAGCAGCTAATACAGTCCAAACTGTATTTAAATACATCAGCTTCATGAAAGTCCCCCCTCCTGATTAAGCAAATCATCTATATCAAAGTCTGGTTTACCTGTTCGAATGTTATAAGCTTCTAAAATGGGATAAACGTAAATTTTGCCGTCACCATCTTCTCCGGTTTGAGCTGATTCAAATATCTTTTTAATCGTAGGCTCTACCATATAATCAGAAAGGACAATCTCCAATTTAACTTTTGGATGAAGAGTCACTTGATAATTTTTTCCGCGATAGACCCCTTGAGTATCTTTCTGTTTCCCTCTCCCTACTACCTGGGACACGGTAAAACCTGTAATTCCTATCTTCCTTAAACCTTTAATCGTATCAGTGAGTCTTTCTGGTCTAATAATCGCTTCAAGTTTTTTCATTTGAACCACCTATTCATGTTAGGTTTTCTTACATTATATGATAAACAATATAACAATACATTCAATATGTCAATAGCACAATAAATTGGAAATATTATGAATGTTATCAAAATTGTTCGGAGAATGGATGTATTGATGGTGCTGTTAAAAAATCACAGAAGAACTCTTAAATTTAGTAAAATATGCATTAGAGAATTAAATAACTGAAAATGGGGAGTGTTCATTATTTTATACGCAATCATTTTATTTATCTTTGCAGGTTTAGCGGAGATTGGAGGGGGTTATCTTATTTGGCTTTGGCTACGAGAAGGAAAGCCTTTTTATTTGGGAATTTTTGGTGGAGTTACACTAGCTCTATATGGCGTCATTGCTACTTTCCAAGCGTTTTCTTCTTTTGGACGAGTTTATGCAGCTTACGGAGGTGTGTTTATAATTCTTTCCGTTTTATGGGGATGGTGGATCGATAAGAAAACACCTGATTTGTATGATTGGATTGGCGCCAGTATTTGTTTAATTGGTGCTGCCATCATGTTATGGGGCCCTAGACAATGAAAAAGAGAGAACATAACGTTCTCTCCTTCTTATACAGTGTCTTATCTAGAAGACTTATCTATCGTGGTGGCGGATATGCCATGGATGTTTGAAGTCAGTCTCATGGTTATTTAACCCGCACATTCAGTAAGTCCATCGATAATGTTATCGAAAGACTTGCTAAATTTTACTTAAAACATAACCCTTATTCAATTTGTCAAATAATACTTGAAAAAATAAAGCAGTTACTTTAGTATTGAACTAAACATCAATATATTGAATAATCAAAAACGACAACAACTATATATTGTGTTGCCTTAAAATAAGATGCCATTAGGCTTAATAGGGAATCTGGTGAGAATCCAGAGCTGCCCCCGCAACTGTAATTGCTGACGAAATGAGCAGACCACTGTATAAGTAAGCTTTGTAGGTGCTTATATGGGAAGGGCTCAAAGTAGGAGGAAGCATAAGTCAGGAGACCTGTCTTATTTTAAGATGTTTCAACTTCTTCGGGGATTGAGAAGATGAAACGGTGGCGACAGAAGGCATAGGACTGGTCTTTTCTTTCCTACATACCTTTTGATGTTATCGTTTCATCCGCTCTAAATCCTTGAGCGGATTTTTTTATTTAGGAGGGAAAATTTTGAGTACAAAAACCTATTCAGATCTTCATTACGTATTGGAATCTATCAATCAGGCCGCAAAAAAATATGATATCGATGCAACTGAAATCACGAAACGAATAAAAGAACTAAATGCAACTGAGTCTGAGGCAAACCAACAGGCTTTATTTTATGCTTTAAATCACATTGCGATGGATCAGCCTAATTGGACGTTTGTCGCGGCTCGTTTATACCTCAATGAATTATATGAAAAGGCAGCAATCAATCGATGCTATGACCGTTCTTTAAAGTATGGTGATTTTTATCAGCTCATTAAAGTATTAACCGAAAAAGGGATTTATTCTAGTGATCTCCTGTCCTTTTATACGAAAGATGAAATCGATGAGTTGGGAAAAGAGATAGATCCTGATCGCGATCATTTATTTAATTATATAGGACTTTTTTTGCTGGCTGACCGATATCTGGCAAAAGATCACGATCGGAATATTTATGAGCTTCCACAGGAGCGGTTCATGATTATTGCCATGACCATTATGAAACTCGAAAACCAGTCTATCCGATTAGACCTTGTTAAGGAAGCGTATTGGGCATTAAGTAATCTTTATATGACAGTAGCTACACCTACACTATCAAATGCCGGTAAAAGCTACGGCCAACTTTCATCATGCTTTATTGATACGGTCGAAGATTCTCTCGATGGCATTTATTTGAATAATTGGGATATCGCAAGATTAAGTAAAGGCGGAGGCGGAATTGGAATCTATTTCGGAAAAGTACGGGCACTTGGTTCCGATATCAAAAAATTTAAAGGGAATTCTTCCGGGGTTGTGCCGTGGATCCGATTAATTAATGATACTGCCGTTAGTGTTGACCAATTGGGGCAGCGGCAAGGGGCCGTGGCTGTTTATCTTGACATATTCCATAAAGACATAATGAACGGATTTCTTGATTTAAAAACGAATAATGGAGATGAGCGCCGAAAAGCACATGATATTTTCACAGGTGTGACAATACCAGATTTGTTTATGGAAAAGTTGCAGGAGTTAGATGAAAATGGAAGAAGCATCGGGCTATGGCATACATTCTGTCCCCATCAAGTCAAACAAATTATGGGTTGGAAAGATGAACATGGCAATCCCCTCGGACTTGAAGATTTTTATGATGAAAGAGACAAAAAATATTTTACGGAGAAATACGAAGAAGCTGTCAACCACCCGCTTCTGCCCCGTAAAACCTATCGCGCAATGGATATAATGGCCCGTATTATGATTGCTCAGTTGGAAACAGGAACACCTTTTATGTTCTACCGTGATGAAGTGAACCGGCAAAACCCGAACAAGCATTTATTAAGTAAAGGACGCACTTCCATCTTTTGCAGTAATTTATGTACAGAGATTGCCCAAAATATGTCGACGACAACGATCATAAAAGAATATCAAGATAAGGATGGAAATATCGTTATCGTTCGGAAACCAGGAGATTTCGTTGTTTGTAACCTGTCCTCTATTAATCTGGCAAAAGCTGTTCCAGCAAATGTGTTGGAGCGTCTAATCCGTATCCAAGTCAGAATGCTGGATAATGTCATTGACTTAAATACGATATCGGTAGGTCAAGCACAACTAACAAATAAAAAATATCGAGCAGTCGGTTTGGGAACATTTGGCTGGCATCACCTTCTTGCTCTTGAAGGGATTCATTGGGAGTCTGAAGAGGCTGTTCGATACGCTGATAAACTTTATGAAGATATTGCATACTACACCATCCTTACTTCCATGGAACTTGCAAAGGAAAAAGGAGCATATAGCCAATTTAAAGGTTCTGAGTGGCATACTGGTCTTTATTTTGAACGAAGAAACTATGTTTCAGGCCGCTGGATCGAATTAAAAGAAGCTGTAGCCAAACATGGAATTCGGAACGGCTGGCTGATGGCTATTGCACCTAACTCATCAACAGCGAAAATCGGCGGTTCAACAGATGGAATCGATCCCTTATATGCAGTAGAATACGCTGAAGAAAAGAAGAATTTTAAATTTAAAGTAACAGCACCAGATTTGAATCATGTCACCTACAATTATTATCGCCGCGCAAGACATGAATTAGATCAACGCTGGAGCATTAGACAAAATGCGGCACGCCAGCGCCATATTGACCAAGCGATCAGCTTTAACTTATATGTACGGCACGATATTAAAGCAAAAGATTTATTGAACCTCCATCTCGAAGCATGGAAGCAAGGGTTAAAAACTACTTACTACGTAAGGAGCACATCACAAGCTGAAATAGAAGAATGCGAAGCCTGCCATAGCTAAAACGAGGGAACAGGCCACTGTTGCTTTAAAGTGCTAAAATGATTTTAGGAGGATACTTTTGATGAACATACATTCACCATTAAAAAGAATTAAGCTGCTTAATCCACAGCATCCAAATAAATCGACAAGTATAATAAATGGGAAATCATCCGGGATATTAAACTGGAATGATATCGCTTATCCTCAAATGTATAATTTATATCAAACCTTACTTTCGAATTTTTGGAAAGCTCAGGAGATCAACATGCAAGATGATATCAAACAATGGGATCTCCTCAGTAAAATTGAACAGGATGTTTTTTTGCGCATTAACACACAATTGGCTTCTCTGGATAGCTTGCAAACACCTACAATGAGCCAGGTAATGGATTATGTAACAGATTCCAGCTTTAAAGCTATTTTCGCCGTTATTTCTCAACAAGAAGCAGTTCACAATGAGTCATATTCTTATATCTTAAGCTCACTTGTCCCGTTAAGTGAACAGAATTACCGCTTCAATCAAGCAAAAAATGATCCAATTGTCCAAAAGCGAAACCAACTTATATTAAATGCTTATGAAAGCTTCCGCGAAAATCCTACACCGCTAAATCTGTTTAAACTTGGTGTAAATTCTATTAATCTTGAAGGCATTTATTTTTATGCAGGATTTGCCTTTTTCTATAATCTGGCTCGACAGCAAAAAATGTTGAAGACGAGTACAATGATTAGCTATATCCAACGGGATGAAATGCAGCATGCCTATTTTATTTCCCAATTTATTCGAATTCTATTATCAGAAAACCCTGAATTAAACACAGCTGAAAATATTGATTATATCTATTATACAATTGGACAAGCTGTTCAGCTTGAAAAAGAGTGGGCACATTTCATCTTAAAGGATATAGACGGTATTGATTTGTATGAATTCAACGGCTACACCGAATATTTGGCAAATAAACGTTTACGTCAGCTAGGATTGCAAAATCTTTATAAAGACAGGGACAACCCAATGCCATGGATCCACGTATTTAGTGATGAGATGATCAATGAAACAAAATCGGACTTCTTTGAACAAAAGTCCAGAACGTATACAAAAGTGACTCAGTCAAACGGTTTCGATGAATTATAGAGGTTGAAAGATGAATATAGCCATCGTTTATACTTCCATAACAGGAAACACAGAAGAACTGGTGAGAATACTTCACCAGTTCTTTCTGAAATATCCTTTAAATATTACAATATATTCTATTGATCAGTTTCCAATCGGTCAGTTAAATCAATTTCATGCAATTGTAGTTGCAACCTATACATGGGGGAACGGAGATATCCCTCAAGAGATGAAAGAGCTATATCGAGCCTTTGAAAACCAAGATGTAAAAAATGTGATTACAGGCGTGGTCGGGACCGGAGATCGATTTTATCCTAAATTTTGCGGCGCAGTGGATGAATTCAGAGATATGTTATATGTTCACACAAATTTGGCTGCTACTTTAAAAGTAGAGCTGATGCCGCAGTCGCAAGACATCGAAAGGTGCATAAAGTTCGTTGAATGCATTGTAAAACGATTAATTTAACATAATTTTTTTTCTGCAAAAAGATGTTTTAGCTTATATACATACATCGGCCTTTGGGACACCTATTATGTTACAAAATTTTGATTTATAAGAAGCAAAAGCTTGTTCAACAGTTTATTATCTTTATCTGTTTCTTTAAAAGAGATTAATTTAAACTTGAAGGTGCGAAAACCTCCCCCTCCTTTAATGGATAAGAATGCCATTCAATGCATATACTCATGAATCCCCCCTCTTAGCCATATATAAATAATGTAAATTGTTATCTAGAGGAGGATGAGTATATCGTGCAAACAAAAGAAATGCGCTTACGGCGAATCCAACATCTTGCTTATGAAATCATGGATGAGATGAATTTAAAGAAAGAGCCGAGACAATTTGATACATTAAGACTTGTGATTGATAATCTCTCTCGGGCAATCGGTGACTTATCAGATCCATTAGGTGATTATTCGCTCGACTATATAGAAGAAAAAGTGGGAAACGCCCATTACCTGCTATTTAAAAGCGAAAAAAAGATACCTTTTCATTCGTAAAACTCCTCTTGAGTATCGCCAGGATAGAGCAGCTGATTTTTTTGCCCCATTCTTTTTTAAAAGGATGGGGCAAGTAAACCGAAAATTTTAGAAGGTTATACTCATAATTTAGCGAATCTATTATTAACAAATCTTAGGAGGGATTTTTTTGTTCCAAACATTAGACAATTTCTTTAGATCTTGGGAATTCGAAGAAAGAGCAACTCAAAGAATATTAGATAATCTCACTGATGAGTCACTTAAACAGGAAGTCACTTCACAGAACTGGACATTAGGACGTATTGCATGGCACACCGTAACCGCAATTCACATCATTTCCTCACATACAGGACTAACGTTTGAAGCCCCATCTGAAGATTGGCCCGTCCCTGCTTCTGCAAAGTTTATATGTGAAAGCTATCATCAAGCCAGTGCTGCCTTTGTACAGGCAATTAAAACCCAATGGACCGACAAGAACCTGAAAGACCTAACCAACTTTTTTGGCCAACAGATGCCAAACGGATTACTATTGCTGTTTTTGATTCAACATCAAATCCACCATCGGGGACAGATGACGGTTCTTATGAGACAAGCTGGATTAAACGTTCCCGGCATTTACGGCCCTTCAAAAGAGGAATGGGCCAATTTAGGTATGGAAGCTCCAAAAATGTAGACTAGGTTATAACAAAAGGTTTAGCCAACATTTATTTGCTATTTTTATGTCATAAGTAGACCGATAATGTGGGTGCTTGAGTTTAAAAATAAGGGTTGCTGTGGCAACTCCTTTTCTTATTATGCAAAACCAGAAATAATAAAAGCTCAAATGGAACTAGCAGAAAAAACAATGAACATTACAAATATAGCGAAATGAGCTTTAGAAAATAAAATAATGTAGTGAAGTGTCATCTTTTTGTTAGGCTCCCCAAATTTCAGGGGAAGCCGTTCTTATTTATCCTTAACCTTTAAAAGACGCAGCCCATTTAACGTTACTAACAAGGTTGCTCCCATATCAGCAAAAATTGCAATCCATAGAGTCAGCCAGCCAGGAATGATAAGGAGAAGGGCCAATAATTTAACCCCTATCGAAAAAGTAATGTTTTGTTTAATAATGGCCAAGGCTTTTCGGCCAAGTTTTACTGTAAACGGAAGTTTTCTTAAATCATCTCCCATCAAGGCGATGTCAGATGTCTCCAATGCTGCATCCGTACCTGCTCCACCCATGGCTACTCCAACTGTGGCAGATGCCAAAGCAGGTGCATCATTGACACCGTCTCCGACCATGGCAACCTTACCGTACTCATTTCGAAGCTTTTTAATGAATTCCAATTTATCTTGCGGCAATAACTCTGCTTGGAATTCCAAGACGCCAACTTGTTGTCCGATCGCTTTCGCAGTGCCTTTATTGTCGCCAGTAAGCATGATCGTTTTTTCAATTCCAAGAGAATGAAGTTTTTCAATTACATCTTTGCTGCTCTCTCTGATTTCGTCTGCAACTGCAACAATGGCTTGAACTTCTGAATCTGTACCGAATACCATAACGGTTTTTCCCATGTTCTGAAGAGCCCTTATTTCTTCCCGAATGCCAGGGACGATTCCTTCTTTCAGGACTTCTTCAAACAGGTTCGGACTTCCAATATAGTATGTGGCACCGTTAATTATTCCTTTAATTCCTTTCCCAGTAATAGAAAAGAAATCATCCACCTGCATTTTTTTAAATGCTATGCCTTCTTCTTCTGCTTTTTTCATTATGGCAGAAGCAAGAGGGTGCTGCGACCGATATTCTAGTGCCGCAATCATGGAGAAGAGTTGTTGATCTTCCACATTGGTTAGATTCTTAAAATCTGTTACAACAGGGATGCCCTTCGTCAGCGTTCCCGTCTTATCAAAGGCAATTGCTTTTAAAGCCCCGGTTTCTTCAAGATAGATTCCGCCTTTAATCAATACTCCATTTCTGGCTGCATTGCCGATCGCTGTCACAATGGAGACAGGGGTTGAAACAACTAATGCACAAGGGCACCCAACGACTAAAACCGCTAATCCTTGATAAATCCACTCATTCCAGCTTGCGCCGAAAAGAAGAGGTGGAATTATCGCAACCAGCGCAGCGATTATCATGATTACAGGCGTATAATACTTTGCAAATTGGTCAACGAATGCCTGGGAAGGTGCTCGTTCAGCTTGAGCCTCTTCCACCAGATGGATAATCTTCGCAATGGTTGTGTCATCCACACGTTTTGTTACCTTTACTTCCAATAATCCTTCTTCATTTAATGTCCCGGCGAAAACCTCATCATCTACGGTTTTTTCAACAGGTACAGACTCTCCGGTTATAGCCGCCTGATTCACCGAAGAAAACCCTTTTATTACTACACCATCCATGGCAATTTTTTGTCCTGGTTTAACGATAATAATATCGCCAACTTCAATTTCATCAACATGAACCATTGTTTCTTTTCCATTGCGGCGGACTAATGCTTCCTTTGGAGCAATATCCATTAAAGACCGTATAGAAGCTCTCGCTTTCTCCATTGAATAAGCTTCTAAAGCCTCGCTTATGGCAAACAGGATGACGACAACGGCCCCTTCGCTCCATTCGCCAATAATCGCTGCCCCAATAATCGCGATGGTCATAAGGGTTTTCATATCAAATTGCAACCGGGATAAATTCTTGATCCCTTCTTTGAATAATGCGAATCCGCCAACAAAAATTGACGTTAAAAAAGCTAATATCGTAATGGTGCTTTCTGCCCCAATAATAAATTGAGAAAGATATCCCATTACAATAAAAAGCAGTGAAACGAGAAGGTTTGAATATTCTTTCCAGAAAGGTTCCTTCTTTTGAGATGGTTGTTCTCCTTTTTCCGGAAAGACCTTCAAATTTTCAAAAGCTCCTGCCTTTTCTAATTCTTCAATGGTGGTATTTCCATAAACCGTGATTTTTGAAGCTCCAAAATTGACTTTTGCATCCAAAACACCATCCAGGTGTTTTACGTTCTGTTCGAACTTTCCGGCACAGCTTATTCAGGAAAATCCTTGTACACGGTATACGTGTTTTTCCATATGCAGTTCTTTTGCTTCAGCCACGGTTCATCACCTCCCACTTCGGCTTTTTTATTCAAACAAAGCACCCTTTAAAGTGCTGCTATTTTATACCCATTTTTCGTTTCTTTATTTATATTAACAAGTGTTGTTCCGAATGGATAGTGCAATAATGAAAATAACATCATATTTTATGCTGTTAACCACGTCCAACCATGGTCAAGGAAAATTTATTTTAAATCCGCTACCCTTTTCACATCTGCTCGTCATTAGCCGTTGCAATTTAAAAATCCTAACAAATAATATAGAAAAGGCAATAAAGAGGTGAAAAGAGAACCAATGAGAATTTTAATTGGAATGGCTTGTATCGCAATTTTTATTTTTTTTCTTATAAGAAAGATGTTAAAGGATAAAAGAAAGGAAAATATACAATGGGGGCTGGGGATAGATTGCTGCTGTTTTTACAGTCCACCCTTAAAGATAAGTAATAATGGAATAACAATCATTGGATTTCAGGAGGTCATAGATGGAAGAAGTGCCGTTCGATATTCAGTGGTAAAAATGAATTGGCGGGGGAAAAGAACGGTATTTGGCCAAGGTTTTATATATGGGGATTATAGGAATCCTAAATGTTTTCATTTAACCGTAACAAATATTCCAAACGGCGAGCATTATTAAAATTGAAGTTTTTAATAGCTTCAATATGTCCTTCGGTGATTTTAAAGTTCTGGAAGGATGAACGAATAGGAATTTTAACATTCCCAATAGATCTAAAGTCAATATTCCAAAGCAGCTGATGTAAACCCAATAATATAACTGCTAACTAATTAAGCTAAAAAAGAATCAAAGGAACAGCTTATTCCTCAGATTCTTAATTAGATGTTAATCCTTATCACTGTTATACCATTCTTCTTCCCATTCATCGGATTCATGTTCCGAGCACCATCTGTAATTTCTTTTGTAAAATGTTTTAATGTAGTTGTTCAACATTTTATATCTTAGCTTCATTTGATTTTGTGTTAATGCCCCTGACTGGGAGTAAAACTCAATTAAATCAACATAGTCACTGTAAATCCTGTAATAAATTTGATCAAGTTGTTTCAGTTGAGCCGAGGTGAGCTTAACTTTTTTTGTGCAATTCATCTCTGGATCGTACAATTCTTTTTCCGTTTGTTTAATATGATCTACTTCTTTAGCCTGTGAGACAATTGGAGCGAAAAAAATACTGCAAATGAAGATGCAGCAAATCCATATTTTTGCCATTCTTTTAGAACCCCTTGCAGTTGAACTAATTAGTTATCGTTTCGATTATCATTGCCAGGCTTATCATCATCCCGTACACCGTCATCGCCGGATCCTTCTCTCTCGACCTCTAATACTTTGCCCGTGGCTTTATCAATTTCAACTTCATAAATTCCATTTTTTGCTTGTACTATTATTTCATATTTGGTCATTCCGTCTTCTGTTTCTATTTTCGCTCTGACTATTTTGCCTTTTACTTGTTTCAAGGCGATTTGTTTTGCTCTTTCCATACCGATTTCTTCATTGGGACTGACTTCACGGGCTTGAGTAGACTGAATGTTTAGACAAAAAAGCAAGCCAAGTGATAGTAACAGGGAAAATATGAAAGTTTTCTTCATAGTTCCACTCCTTTCTTTTTTGTTAGTATGTGAACGTTGTTTGAATTTATTCAATTAATCATACTCTTTTTTGATGAAGGCCGGACAAGAATTTACAAAGATGAGCTTATCAACTATGACCTTGTCCTTTAGTTTGCATACGTTATAAGTAATAGAAGCAGAAAGGAGCATAAAATGTTTAACTTACAAGGAACAGAAATAAGCCATTTTCTTTTCGCAATGGGCTGCTTATTAGCTGCAGCTCACTTATTGGGTTTTATTGCAGAACGATTGTACATTCCGCGAGTGATCGGTGAAGTTTCTGCAGGATTAGTATTGGGACCGACTCTTTTAGGACATTTTTTCCCGGATTTGTATCATTGGATGTTTTTGGGGTTTTCAGAAGAAGACAAGTTATTTGGCCTTCTATATCAATTTGGATTACTAATGCTTATGTTCAGCTCGGGGCTGAAATTTCAAACTCACTTTACAAAAGAAGACATGAAAATCACATCAGTTTTAGTAGTTGGAGCAACTGTACCTTCTTTTGTTGTCGGTTGGATGGCTGCAGATATGTTAAATATAGCCCCGTATTTAGGCGTGGCAAACAACTTGCTTGCTTTGAAAATCGTCATTGCTATTTCCATAGCAGTAACCTCAATACCCGTTATTTCCAAGATTTTTAATGACTTAGGTATCATGCAAACACGATTCGCCAAAATTGTTATCGCTTGTGCAGGTATTCATGATATTTTGTTATGGATTGCACTAGGCTTTGCCACTGCCCTCGCCAGTAAAGGAGGAGTTTTTACTCTCGCTACCGGGCTCAAAAGTATTTTCCTTAGTGTAGGTTTTATAGCGGGGACTTTAATACTAGGTTACTTACTATTTAATCGTTTGACCTATCTAAAGCAGAATTTGTTGTTCAGAGCTTCGAATATGGGGTATTTTTTATTTATCATGTTCATGCTTGCGGCGCTGGCCGGAACTCTGCATGTAGAAACAATTTTCGGAGCGCTGTTGGCAGGCATCCTTGTAAAGTTGTCGATGCCAAAGGCGGTTTCAGAACGAATTGAACAAGGAGTGTCTAATATATCATTCCCCTGGTTTATTCCTATCTATTTCGCAACCGTAGGGCTGCAGTTAAACCTTGTTAAACACTTTAATCTATTGTTTTTCCTTGGCTATTTATTACTTGCCACCCTAACTCAAACACTCGCTATATATATTTCCTCCCGATTGATTAAACAAGACAGGCTTACGAGCATCAATCTTGGAATAGCAATTAATAATCGCGGCGGACCAGGAATTGTTCTTTCAACAGTTGCTTATTCAACGGGAATTATTAACCAGGACTTTTTTGCGGTTCTTGTAATGTTGTCATTGATCACGTCTTGGTTTCCTGGCACTTGGCTTCGCATAGTTGTTAATAAAGGATGGAGATTAATGCCGGGTGATGAAAATATAATTTCGAAACAAAAGAAAAAAATTAACACGATTAAATCGTTAAATTAGATTTAAATGAGAGATCTTCGGATGGCATAGATAATATATGGAAGTTTTGCTAATTTTTCCCCTAATGAGCGGAAAAATTTAGGATTGGAGTAAGTTGTTCCATCGGAAAGAATAGCAAAGTCTTTGATTCCCACGTCAACCCCAATAGCTGAACGGGTTTTTGGCCATTCAGTTACTTCTGTCTCTGTACAAAGAGAAACAAAGTATTTGCCCGAAGGATTACACCGTATTGTTGCATTTAGGATACGTCCTTTCACTTCGCGGCTTTTGGCAAAACGAACAAGACCAAGTTTAGGCAATTTCATGTAGTTGCCTATTACAGCTATATTCCCGTTTGTATACTTTGTTGTGTAGGATTGAACTGGATTCTTTTTAGACTTAAATCGAGATTGTTTTGTTTTGTTTCTTGTAGTATCGATCATAGGAATCAACAAGATTTTCAACTGATTTTTGCAAAGCAATACTATCCACTTCCTTTAAAAATTCATATTGCTTTTTCAGTTCAGGAAGTGTTTTTATGATTTCTTTCTTATTGAAATATTTACCTTTCAAGTTATTTGTTGGAAGTTGACCGTTTTGGACCATTTCTTCACAAATATACCAAAAGGCGTCCTTTTCCTTCTGTTTAGCAAGAAAGAAGTTGAACACGAATCTTGAACAGCCAATCGTTTTGTTAATGAGTTCCATTTGTTTTTTGTTTGGATAGATACGAAATTTATAGGCTTTGTGGAAGATCATGACGTTCACCTCACTTCCTTATAGAACATATGTTCTTATTATATCATAATGAGGAAGGTTTTGGCTATCGCCAACCGACATTCATCTCCCACTTACCCATTGGGCTTTGCCCTTCGCTTTCCTTGAAGTGGGAGTCTTCTGTCGGAAAAGGATAAATAAAAGGACGTGAATTCACGTCCTTTTTACGCATGCATTTTTAAGTTATTGCATTGAGAGTTTCTCTTTTGCACCATGACTTTCACAATGAATAACAAAGGAAAACCAAGCGCGCATAATAAAGCTAAATAGGAAAAGACAATGGTCCCGTTATCATATCCATAGGTATTAAGCAGCATGCCGCCAAGCCACGGCCCGACCACTCCGCCCAGTCCGGAAAATCCCATCGCCCCGAAGTATGTTCCTTTTAAATGCGGCACCGCAATCTGATCCACAAATAAGTCTGTCATAGAAAACATCAACACTTCTCCGATTGTGAACAAGAAGGCACAGGCGAATAATAAGGGAACAGATTTCAACATACCAAAGCCAATTAATCCGAGGCTGACAATCAAAGTTCCGAACATGATGGAGACAAGCGGCGAGTATCTTTTTCCTACACGAGTGACCGGATATTGCACAACAAGAACGGTAATTGCATTCAATACGAGAACGTGCGAAAACAGCTCTATCCCGTCTTGAAAAACTGGTGCATTCGCAAAATACTGTGACAATGTAGAGGAGAACTGAGAATAACCTGCATTTCCTAAAATAATACCGATAAGCGCCAACAAAAATACGTTATCTTTACGCAGGACTTGAGCAGACTGCTTCATGGACACCCGTTCTTTTTGTACTGCCGGTATTTCCCCTATTTCATATTTCCTAAACTGAATAAGTAGAGAAATCATATATACCAAGTTCACTGCTGCAGCTATCAAAAACGGCATTGTTGACTTTGCACTTCCAAGCTGCAACCCGACCAGCGGACCAATTGCAACTCCGACATTAATGGCGGCATATCGTAAATTAAAAACTAACAATTTATTTTCTTGCTTTGTCATATCTGACAGCAATGCACGTGATGTCGGTTCAAAAAAGGATCGGCATACTCCGTTTAATGCATTCAGCAAAAAGAACCACGCTACATGATCCGCAAATGCAAACCCAACGAACACAAAAATCCATACAAAGATGGAAGCCATCATAATTCGCTTGCGGCCGTATTGATCAGATAAGTTTCCCCCGATAAAACCGCAAATGACTCCTATCAACGCGCTAACCGCGATCATCATCCCTGTCAACGCAGGCGAAACACCCTTTGTTGCCGTCAAATAAATGGCCAAAAACGGCATGCTCATAGAGCTTGCCAATCTTGCAAACAAGGTTCCAATAATAATGTTCCATCCGATTGAGTGGATGGATGCTAACTTGCTGCTCAAACCATCACCAACTTTCTTACTAATAAGTACAAAAAAGAAATAATTATCTAAAAATATAAAAATTATCTTCTGATTATAAATGAAATCTGGTTCTGGTGCAAAAAGATCGAATTGATTACAATTAATTAATAAACCTTGGACATGATACTATTACTCTAACAAAAATGCATGGTCAGTATGGAAACAAGAAGTTTGTTTAAGTTGATGTATACTTCTAGCTAACATAATACTGATTAGTGGTAGCCAAGAACGTCCCTTTTGTAACCGCCTGATAACTACACTGAATCTCACCTCTGCATTTTACTATTTCTTTTAACTCCTATACTCCTCGAATCAAATTATTTTTCCTTTTAGAAATTTCTTACCTTCTTCTACTAATCTGCCCTTTAAGTGCAATAAAAAAAGCCGCCAATTATAGCAGCTGGATCTCAACTCTTGCGCCCGATTGTGGAAGATCCTTATTATATAGAAATCAAAATTTTAGTACTATCTCTTATTTTCCTATCGAACCCGTTCGTATTTTGAAATCTAAACCAATGCCTGCTCCCTTTAAATTAAATAAGCTAATCTACGTTCTTGAAACTTTTATACCAAGTTACCGCTTTTCGTTCAATTTCTAATACTAGCTGTTCCTTCCCTTTGATGTACGATGCAATATCGTAAGGAAATAGTTGGGACAATTCCTCTTTTAAGTCTCCATACTTTTTCACAACATCTTGATGTGCACGTAAGTAATCTCGAAATGCAAGATGACGTTCAATGTCAGGATTGCCTAATTCGTAAAAGTGCACATGATGATTCCGATTATTTTCTCCTTTTTGGAAGTATCGACGTCCGATTATCCCGTTTTCACCCTTTAGTTCATAACCTATTAAAATCATTGCTGCGTTAAACTCATCGATCCGATTAGTGTCTCTAACTACAGGCATTATGTCAATAATAGGCTTTGCCTTTAAACCGTTTACAGAGGTACTGCCGATATGATGAATTTCTATGATTTCAGGCCCGAATATATCATGTAATTTATTGGATTCGTCTTCGAACTTCAATGTCCATTGCTCATCATATGGCTTCACTTCTACTCTCCTCATGAGAACCTCACTTTTGATTATCTCCCAAAAAGGGTTTTGATATTGAAATAATCCATGACCAATTTCCTTTTCTAATTTCTATTTTCTAGCTTAATACTCCATTTATAATATGCCCCAAAAATAAATCAGACGCTTTCCTACAGGAATGCGCCCTTTAATGGAACAATTAATCTTATTACAAAATTTTTCAAGGTAATAGTATTGATTTTACATTCTTTTTGATTGACTCCTCATATTACTTGCAAAGACTGATCCTGCTTCCCCCTACTCATTTCACGATTTTCTTTTAAATGTTTTAATTGTGCAACAATCATAAAACTAACAATTACAAGCAATAACCAAGAGCTAACTTTCCCAATATGGACAATTTCCCATTGTTGTTGTTGGTTTGGGTATCGCCAAGCTCCAAAAAATGTTGCAATATTTTCAGCAATCCAAATGAAAAAGCCAATTAATACAAATGATAATGACAAAGGCATCGCATACGTACGTTTTTTGACTGTAAAATATACAAATGTTCGATAGAAGATGAGAAAGGTCATTATTTTTAATATCCAGCGAAAATCGAAAATAAAATGGTGGGTGAAGAAATTAAAATAGATTGCAGCGCTTAGTAGAACAACTCTCCAAGTAGGGGGCCAATTTACAAGTCTCAATTCTAGCCTTCTCCATGCTTGGCACATATAACTTGCTACACTGGCATACATGAAGCCACTATACAAAGGGACGCCAAAAAACTTTGTAATGGCTTCCTCAGGATAACTCCATGAACCCATATGTACTTTATAAAGCTCTAACGCTAGACCGATGAGGTGAAAGACTCCAATTACTTTCACTTCATCGAATGTTTCAAATTTGAACACGACCATCAGAATTTGTGTCAATAAACAAATATATAAAATTAAATCATACCGAGCGATAAAAGGCACTTCAACCATTTTTGTAATTGCAAGAGTAAGAAAAATAATAACAGGAAAAAGACAAGATTTTGCTTGTTCATAACCAAAGTAGAATAATTGCTTCATCGTAACACCCTAACACCAGTTAATTATTTTTGTTCTTAGTTATATACTAAACTGCACTTCGCTTAATAACAATTATTTTAGATTTTGTAAATTTATTAAAAAACTTTTTTCGTTAAATGAACCAATACACTCTAAAAGCGCAACTCTCGCTAAAGAATTGCGCCCGGTTGTTTAATAAGAATATTAATCTGATTTTGTTATAGTTCCTTGATGGAAGAACATTTGCCATCTCCTTCAATAAATTTCCAAATTGAACTACGTAAAGTATTTTTCATTCTTGTTTCATCTCTTACCCGATATGTGGTTAATACTACGTCTTCTGATAAAGGATATATTTCAAAATCAAAAAGAGTCATCTTCCTAACACTAAGCCCACCTTCGCTAACACAATCCTTTTTATACCAAACATTTCCCGAACTTCCGAATCCAAAAAACGTCTGCAAGTAATTGATCTAGTTTTGCTGGGTCTGTGCGAATTTTAGGTTCTAATAAATGTTGCTCTAATTCACAAATATGTTCTTTTAACGAAGATTGTTTTTCCATATTTATCCTCCATATATGCTAATTCCTTTTAGAGTATCTTTTTATATTTTAACCAGCAAAATACGCCCACAAAGCCAACGCACCAATTGAGACAGGAATAAGAGCAGTTAATAGCAAAATTACTTTTGCAATGAAAAATGATTTTTCTGCTATTTTTGTAAATAGTGCGAGTTCCGGATCCCAAATCCATTTCCAATTATCTTCTCGAAACCATCTCCACTTTTCAAGTTCCTTCTGATGTTCCAGCTCCGTATATTTAAACAAGACAAATAAGAAAAAGATTATTCCTGGAATTAGAAATAAAAATCCAACAACCAAAGCATCCATATTTCAATTCCTTCTTAATATTGTTATATTTGCTTTTTATACGTTTCCCAAGCCAACAAGGTTTCTATCCTTATTCAACTAGAGCTTCGATTTACTTTCTAATATTTCCTTCTCTTATTCCATTAAATGGCCCTTTAGTGAATAGCATAGATGGTTTTTTTAACAAATTTAATTTCTTTCAAATTTAATACTAGCCAATTTGAAAACCTGAATAAATGAAAAAAGGTATACGCACAATTAGATTTAAACATAGTTAGTAAAAGGTTATTTTAATCATCGAACATATTATTTGGATTTCTACGCATAATAATTTTCGGGTCTTACACTCATTTAAATTTACTAAGAATGATCACTCAAGTACAATCAGCAAATTATTTCTCAAATTTATGTTCGTGTATGCGCATTCATTCGGAAAATGTTAATTATTGCTTCTATGAATAGACTATCAAAATGAGGAGGATGTTTGTATGACAAACACTCAAAGTGCATTTTTTATGCCTTCAGTCAATCTATTTGGTGCAGGATCAGTTAATGAGGTTGGAACTCGATTAGCTGATCTTGGTGTGAAAAAAGCTTTATTAGTTACAGATGCTGGTCTTCACGGTTTAGGTCTTTCTGAAAAAATTTCCAGTATTATTCGTGCAGCTGGTGTGGAAGTATCCATTTTTCCAAAAGCCGAACCAAATCCAACCGATAAAAACGTCGCAGAAGGTTTAGAAGCGTATAACGCTGAAAACTGTGACAGCATTGTCACTCTGGGCGGCGGAAGTTCACATGATGCCGGAAAAGCCATTGCATTAGTAGCTGCTAATGGTGGAAAAATTCACGATTATGAAGGTGTCGATGTATCAAAAGAACCAATGGTCCCGCTAATTGCGATTAATACAACAGCTGGTACAGGCAGTGAATTAACTAAATTCACAATCATCACAGATACTGAACGCAAAGTGAAAATGGCCATTGTGGATAAACATGTAACACCTACACTTTCAATCAACGACCCAGAGCTAATGGTTGGAATGCCTCCGTCCTTAACTGCTGCTACTGGATTAGATGCATTAACTCATGCAATTGAAGCATATGTTTCAACTGGTGCTACTCCAATTACAGATGCACTTGCAATTCAGGCGATCAAAATCATTTCTAAATACTTGCCGCGTGCAGTTGCAAATGGAAAAGACATTGAAGCACGTGAACAAATGGCCTTCGCTCAATCATTAGCTGGCATGGCATTCAATAACGCGGGTTTAGGCTATGTTCATGCGATTGCACACCAATTAGGAGGATTCTACAACTTCCCTCATGGCGTTTGCAATGCGGTCCTTCTGCCATATGTATGTCGATTTAACTTAATTTCTAAAGTGGAACGTTATGCAGAAATCGCTGCTTTTCTTGGTGAAAATGTCGACGGTCTAAGTACGTACGATGCAGCTGAAAAAGCTATTAAAGCGATCGAAAGAATGGCTAAAGACCTTAACATTCCAAAAGGCTTTAAAGAACTAGGTGCTAAAGAAGAAGACATTGAGACTTTAGCTAAGAATGCGATGAAAGATGCATGTGCATTAACAAATCCTCGTAAACCTAAGTTAGAAGAAGTCATCCAAATTATTAAAAATGCGATGTAATTCGCCAAAGACGAAGAGGCTGTCCCACCTGTCAGTAAAACTGATTGTGGGACAGCCTTTTTTTACTAATGGGTGGTTCACCGTAACGTTGGATTTATTTGTTGCTCAACGATGCTTTTAGCAGCTTCTAAATCTTTAGCCTCGACTAATCGAATGGGTGTAATTTCCATTAGTTTTAATCATTCTTTCGAAATATCGTTGAACTGTGTACTCGCCCACAACATAATATGGTTTTGAAGCGTGTTTGAAAGGAGACGAGGAAATGTCTAATCATCTTCGTGCTGTCATGACTGGTTTGGATCCGGCATATGCAAAAAGGCTGGCTGATGCTTTTAATGTCTATTTAGCTAATCTTCATGTGACGCTAGTAAAAATACACAACTTTCACTGGAATGTTGTTGGTGTTGATTTCTTCGATTTTCATAAAGAATTAGATACGGTCTATGAAGAAATTAACAAGGAGATTGACCGAGTTGCGGAACGCATTAAAATGTTAGGGTTCTTTCCGCTTGGCTCAATGCAGGAATTTGTTCGCAATGCTACACTGCAGGAAGTACCAAGCATGCCTTATGATACATTAACGATTGCATATCTTGTTGCAAATGATTTTGCAGCAACCGCCCGTTATTTACATGAAGTAGACAAATTTGTAAAAGAAACCACGGACGAATTTACTATAAATCTCATTGCAGATGCATTGGCTTTCTTAGAAAAATATGTCTGGTTCTTCACAGCGTACTTAGAAAAAATGAACTACCCTCAAGTTCCAAAACAGTAAACAGTAGACGTTCAGAATAGCAATAACTTCCATTTTTAGCTTTTCGTTTTGAAATAGGGGTTACTTTTTTCATACTATGGTTAGTAAAAAAGTACAAAGAGAGGCATTTTGCCCATAAAATCGCCCTTTAATGGAGTGAATATGTTAGCTTTATAATTAAGTTAAGGGAGGTGTCTTTTTTCTTCTTTTTTCCAAAAACGGATGAACTTTCTTCTCAAATATTTTAATTCTAATATACGCATCTAAAAGACCAACTATTATAGTAACGAGTATCATACATACTCCCGTATTATCTTTCATAACAATTGGTTCAAGTACCCAAAAAACAAGTGATAAACTTATGGGTATAGTCACCCAAACCACAGACCGATAAATAATATTTTTGTAACTAAGTTAATTTAATGCGCCCAACGTTCGTACTTCCGATACATCCAAATGGGCACCATGCACCATATAATCTACCGCCTGATTGGCAGCTAGATTTTCAATTCAAGCACACGAAAAATAACTAAGCAAAAAATAACTAAAAATAAATCTACTCTTATCTTCCTTTTTTGGGGTAGGAGGAAAACCCGGGATATTTCACAACAGGCCATTTCTCCTTGCGTAGAGAATCGAGCAATTCTGATCCAACATTTAAGTTGCTTTGAACTAATTCTTTAGGAGTCAGTGCCATCCATTGATTCAGCGACACGTCTTCAAAGCGGTCGCTTTTGAACATCTCTAAAAACCATAACGTTTCGGTACCGGTGTTTTGAATATAGTGTCCAGTAGCAAAGGGTACATATCCGACATCACCAGCTCTATAATCAAATGTACGAGCTGCACCGTTTCCAGTAAATACAGTCATTCGCCCTTGCCCGGTAAGGTAATACTGCCACTCGTCGTTATTGGGATGCCAATGTAGTTCTCTCATTCCACCAGGCTCAATCTCAACGAGTGCTGCTGCGATTGTTTTTGAAATTGGGAAGTTAGAAGAGTCCACAATTCGTACGCTACCACCAGGCGTTTTGATTGGTGTTTGTTTCAACAGCTCGTGCTTGAAGGTTAAAGGAACTTCTCCGTAGGGTGACTGGACTTCCTGATTATCAAGCGAACTGGGTACCTCTCCCTGATAAATATAGACCTGATCTGAAGGAAGAGAGTTAAAAGCACTCTCTGGTACTCCGAAATTGGCCGACAGAACATCTTTTGGAGTATGTGCAAACCAGTCGGAGATGGATAAGGTGGAAAGATCGGAAAAGTTTCCGTCATCGAAGACGAGCAGAAATTCGCAATGTTCCAACCCTTGAATCGAATGTGGGATACCTGGAGGAAAGTACCAAAGATCGCCTGGGCCAACGTCGGCAATGAAATTTCGTCCTTCTTGGTCAACCGAGGTTATGCGTGCCCGTCCTAACAGCATATAAGACCATTCTGCTTGTTTATGCCAATGGAGTTCACGTACTCCGCCGGCCGTTAAGCTCATATTTACTCCAGCAAGGGTGGTCGCTATCGGAAGTTCCCTGGCGGTGATCTCCCGGGACCATCCCCCGTGATTTAATTTCATAGAAGTGTCTGAGAATGAGAATTTCAAGTTAGGAACCAAACCTGCATCTGTAATAGGTGGGACGAGCATATTCGGATTTTGAAGATCCCGCATAATATTACGCGGGCCGGAGTCAATCCCTCCAGCTCCATCACTTCGGATAGGTTGTGGTACATTTCCGCCCACTTGATTAATAGATCGGTTTTCCATCATTATGCTCCTCTTATATGGAATTATTCAGGGAAAATCCTTTATCATAGTGTATGACTTGGGCGTCGAATTGTTACTGTGCCTATTGAAACATAGGGTATTGAAGAAATGGTTATGGATTAAAAATTGTTGACAAAAAATAATTTTTATGTTATAATAATTAATTTTAATGTTGACTAATAAGGCGTTTGTGAGTATTATTGTATTGGCATTAGAAAATAATACTTTCTGGAGGAATTCTATGTTAGAGAAAAATAATATTAAAATGTTAGAGCTTACAATGAATTCTATGGGAGAGGCTAATGTCATTTATCCTACCTTAATATGGGATGAAGAGAATATGATTTTAGTTGATACAGGTTTCCCTGGACAATTAAATGATATCCGTGAATGTATTGAAAAAGCAGGTGTTTCTTTTGAAAAACTTAATAAAATATTCATAACACATCAAGATATAGATCATATTGGGAGTTTACCAATAATTTTAGATGAATCACAAAATAAAATAGATGTATATGCTAGTGCAATTGAAAAACCATTTATTCAAGGTGAAAAAATGATTCTGAAAATTACACCTGAAGCGATATCCAAAGCTTTGGAATCCTTACCACCTGAAATACCAGAAGATTTCCGTAATGCGTTCAAATTTAGATTAGAAAATCCACCAAAAGCGAAAGTAGACCATGTTATTAGTGGAGGAGAAGAGTTACCCTTTTGTGGTGGAATTATCGTGATAGATACACCTGGCCATACCCCAGGACATTTAAGTTTTTATCATAAAGCAAGTAAAACTCTAATAGCTGGAGATGCATTAATTGTAAAAAATAGAAAATTATATCCATCTGATCCAAAATATACATTGGATATTGAAAAATCAATTAAATCAATCGAATTATTATCAACATTCGAAATAGAAAAAATTATTTGTTACCATGGTGGTTTATTTGATGACAATGTTCATGAACGTTTGCTTGAGATTATAAAACATTAATTCAATCAAATTAAGTTAGTAATGTTTTGGCGTAATCCCAGAATTTGTAAGGAAAACAACGAATGAATTTTCGATTGATCTCATTGCAAATGCATTAGCTTTCTTAGAAATATATGTCTGGTTCTTCACGCCATACTTAGAAAAAATGAATTACCCTCAAGAACCAAAACAATAAACAATCGAGTAGGAGGGGGTGACTAACCCCCGACCTCTCACACCACCGTACGTACCGTTCGGTATACGGCGGTTCAATAAAGTCACTCATTACCTATATATTTTCTAAACCATGCTATTGTTTTCCTGACTGCTTCCCTATGTTCGGTCACTTGAAACGGAAATGCTTTTGCAAATTTTTCATGGTTGACAATAAATGGTTTATTGTACATATACATCATTTCCTTGAATTCCTTCATATTTTTATCAAAAAACCCAAGAAAATTGACTATTAATGAATTGGCTACACGATAGGTTGGCTTTTTGCCAATTTCATCGCCAACCATTTCAATTATTTCTCTCGAAGATACTGTAGGAGCAGCTGGAATATGCCACACTTGGCCATAGGATTGATCATTTTCTGACAAGGTTACAAGACCCCGTGCAAAATCTTCAATGAAAATATGAGTATGAGGGAGATCAATGTTTCCGATTACCTCAGCTTTCTTCCCCAATAATAGATTTCCAATTACCCTGCTTCCTAATGTCGCCACTAAAGCTCTTGGACCGAAAAAAATCCGGGCCTCTTCCGATTACTGCCTTAATCTTTCCTTGTTGATGACTGTTAAGAAGGGTTTCAGCTACCTGAGCCCGCACCTTTGTTTTAACTCCAATTGGCTTATAAGAAAGATCTTCATGATATTCGCCAGTTGCCGGACCATAAGCATACAGATTATCTGCATAAATTATTTTCGCTCCTGAAAAAGCTGCCGCTTCGATCAATCCATTCATCATCGTTGGCAAATGATCGGACCATTCTGAATACGGTAACCCTGCACAATGAAAAAATTTTTCTGCATCTTTGCAAATGTCTTTTGTAAAATTTCGGTCACGTGCGTCACCTTTGATCAATTCTACCCCTTGTGGAATATCTGCTTTTCCGGACCGGTTAATGACTTTAACTTTTTGACCACGGTTCAAAAACTCCCGTAAAACGGCCATTCCTAACGGACCTGTTCCAAAAATATAATTCATTTCTCTCCCTCACCTTTCTTATCCGGGATTTACAAACAGCAAGGATAAAAAAACGGCCTCATTTTGACACAACATTTCAGCGGTCTATGCTTGAATTTGGCTTTTTTTGTTTTTCGAATTTTTGAAGAAGCTGAATAGAACGGAAATTAATAATATTCCAAAAACAAAGATTGTAACGCCTTTTGCCCCAAAAGAATTTGCCACATTGCCGAGAATAATTCCTATTACTCCAAAATCACTGTCTGAGAACGTTGTGTTTGCAAAACCCAAATCTCCTAAAACCGGAAGCAAAAAGACTGGAAGAAAAGTAATTAGTAGTCCGTTTGCAAACGAACCAATCGTTGCCCCGCGGATTCCGCCCGTTGCATTTCCGAATACACCGGCAGTTGCTCCGGTAAAGAAGTGAGGGACTATTCCTGGCAAAACAATAACAGCCCCTAGTGATCCAAGAATAATCATTCCTGTAATCCCGCCAAGAAAACTACAGAAAAAACCTATTAAAACTGCATTTGGTGCATAAGGGAATAAGATCGGGCAGTCAAGAGCCGGTTTTGAGTTTGGCACTAACTTGCTTGAGATGCCTTTAAAGGCAGGAACGATTTCTGCTAAAACAAGACGTACACCTGAAAGGATGACAAATACACCTGCTGCAAACGTAACAGCTTGAATGACCGAGAATACAAGATAATGAGTCCCATTGCTCAGTTCTTTTTCAACATAGGATGGTCCTGCAAAAAGAGCGATAATTACATAAAAGATCGTCATCGTTAGAGCAATCGTTACAGATGTATCGCGTAAGAATCCAAGTCCCTTTGGAAAATTAATATTTTCCGTAGAGCGTGAACCTTTTCCGACAACCTTGCCGATCATAGCTGACAGGACATAACCAAACGTTGAAAAATGGCCGAAACCAACTTGGTCATTTCCGACAATTTTTCTCATAAATGGCTGGGCCATAGCTGGAAAAATAGCCATAATTAAACCAAGTGCAATCGAACCAATAACTATAAGTGATATCCCTTTTAAACCCGATAAAAAAAGAATGGTGGCAATCATACAAGCCATATATAATGTGTGGTGGCCAGTTAAAAAGATATATTTAAATCTGGTAAACCGGGCAACTAAAATGTTAGCCAGCATCCCAAAAAACATGATGAGAGCTGAAGCAGATCCATATTTCGTCAATGCCATAGCAACAATTGCTTCATTAACTGGCACAACACCGTTAACATGAAAGGCTTTCTGAAACATTTTTCCAAATGGTTCAAGTGAACCAACAAGTATTCCGGCTCCAGCCGCTATTACAAGAAATCCGAGGAACGATTTGGTTGTTCCTTTTACAATTTCATTTGCCGGCTTTTTCTGAAGAACGAGGCCAATTAATGATATTAATGCTATTAGAATTGCTGGCTGTCTTAAAATGTCCATCATCATTTTAAGAAATCTTTCACCCATCACCTGTTTCCCCTCTCTATTCCTTAAAGCACCCCTCTTTCTTGCAGTGCTTCCTTCAGTTTTTCACGAAGTTCTTCCATATCAATAATGCTGTCAATAACAACAACATTACCTAAGTGGGCAGCTCCTTCGGCAATATCTTTTGCCGCAATAAACAAATCTGCCATATCGGGTGTGGCAGAGCTTAAATCGGAATGGCTGACTTCTATACCCGAAACCCCAAGTTCATTAAGGATTTCTTTAACATTCATCTCTAACATAAAACTGCTTCCCAGGCCTGAGCCGCATACTGCTAAAATCTTCATTATGATTCCTCCTAATTTCATCCTTCTCTAAGAACTATTAATTATGTAATATTTGAATATTCATTAATGAGGCCGAGAACCCCTTCAACGTCAGTAAATTCTTTCAATTTTTGTACATTTTCTTTTTTGCTTAACATTTTAGTTAATTGAGAAAGTGCTTTTAAGTGTGTGGAATGATCAATTGCTGCAATACAGAATAATAATGAAACAGGATACTTTTCATCATTCAAAAAATGCACTGGATGTTCAAGTTTCAAAAAACTCATCCCAACTTTGTTCACTCCCATTTCAGGACGTGCATGTGGGATCGCAATTTCCTGGCCGATAATTACATATGGACCCATTGTCTTCACATTATTGATCATGGCATCTATATATGAAGGTTCAATCACCCCTTTCAAAAGTAATGGTTTGGCTGTTTCTTTTATCGCTTCTTCCCAGTCGGTTAACTGATTTGCAAATTGAATTGTCTCTTTCGTTAATAATTCACTTAACATTGGTCATTTCCCCCTTGAATCCATATGCCTTATAATGAATGGTCAATTGGTTTGTCTTATTGTCAAATAAATGGCATTTTTCCAATGGTTGAATAAACCCATTAGTCAATTTACTATATTGCCCAATGCCAAAAAGATGATGATCAAGTTCGTTCACTAAGATGGTGTCATTATTGGCCTTACTAGATTGATTTAATTATACAGCTAATTTGTATACTTTTTGAAGCATATTTATTCCACCGAACGTTAGGCGGCTATGGCAGCCTATTTTTTGTTTTCTATTTGTTTAACATCTCCATGCATTTTTGTTGACTCTATTAAACATCAAATCTATAATTAAAGTAATAAATGGTAATTTTTTAAAATAATGTATATAAAAGGAGGGACCAACAATGAAATCAACCGGTGTTGTAAGGAAAGTGGACGAACTTGGACGTATTGTTATTCCGAAAGAGCTGCGCAATACTTTCGATATCAAAGAAAAAGACCCACTTGAGATTTTCGTAGAGGAAGACAAGATTATTTTGAAGAAGTACAGCCCATACCGGGCTTGCATGATTACTGGGGAAGTTTCTGATCATAATATTTCTCTTGCTGATGGAAAAATTGTTTTAAGCCCTGAAGGTGCTCAAATGCTCCTTCATGATTTACAACAATTACTTAATGACAGACAATTTCAAGGGACTGACTCATAAGGGTCTGACTCCCTCCTGCAATGACTATTAATAGAATTGTTTTTATAAATATATTGGGGTCTGACCCTTTGATTAAGAGTCAGACCCTTCAACATTTGTTTTCACTAGTCTAGTTCAAACATTTTCTACGGCCAATAGGTTTCCCCGATTGCCAATACTTTTAGCAAATTTTTATCTAGCTTCAGTCTGTCCCACTCTTTTTGCATCCGCTCAAGTGCTTCCGGTCCGGTATCATCGGCAAGACGGTAAGCTCCGTAGTGCATTGGGATAAACACTTTGCCTTTCAACTCGAGAAATGCTTTGATCGCATCTTCCGGGTTTATGTGTGAAACAGACATAAACCATTCCGGTTCATAGGCACCGATCGGCATTAAAACAATATCAATCTCGAATCGATCTGCAATTTCTTGAAAGCCTCTGAAATAACCGGTATCTCCGGCAAAATAAACGGAGCGGCCCTCATTTTCTATCACCCAGCCGCCCCAATGAGAAGTGTTAGTATCACAAAGTGATCGTCTTGTCCAATGCTGAGCAGGAACAAATGATAATGACAGAGTTCTATCCGAAAATGTATCCCACCAGTTGGCTTCAATGACATTTTTATACCCTCTTCGAGTAAAAGCAGATTTTAAGCCGATCGGGACGTAAAAGACAGGTGAACCTTTCAGTTTGCGGATCGAACCGAAATCAAGATGATCATAATGGCCATGCGATATGACAACAATATCAATCTCTGGCAATTTGGCAATTGGAATTCCCGGTTCTGTTAATCGTTTTTGGAAGCCCATCCATTTTGCCCAAACCGGGTCGGTTAAAATATTAAGCCCATTCATTTGAATAAAAAAAGTTGAATGGCCAATCCATGTAATCGACATTTTTGTCCGATTTTGCTGTAGTTTCTCAATTTCTTTTTTTGGTGCCTGAGGAATTTGGACCGACAAATCCTTTTTCTTCGCCCGCCGCTCTCTTGACCAGCGCCACAAATCTGAAAATGACTTTGTCGTTTGTACATGATCATAATTTTGATAGCGGACCCTTTTCATCGTGTGTCTCCTCTTAAACTTACATTGTTTTTCTAAATATCTACCAATATATTAAAACTGCAAATCTCTTTTGACAAAATCAACGCTTCATGTAACGGATGAGATTCTTTCAAATTATTTGTTTTATGTGGAGAAAGTTGTTGTCTCTAAAAAAGGGCGCACTATTTTTAAAATAATGCCGCCCTAATATTATGGTAATAATTAACTTTCACTTTTACTTAACTTTCCCGTTACTGCCCTGCGCTGTTTCACGTTTACAGAACTGTCAGCAGCACTTCTTAACGGAATTTCCTTTAAAAAGAAAGTCAGCAGCACTGCTAGCAGCATGGTAAACGTTACAAAAAGGAAAACTCCTGAAAGTGCGTACGTTAAGGCTTCCTGCAACGAATGGATAATGTTTTCAAAAAGTGGAACCACTTCTTTCGGAAGCATGCTTTTCACTTGGCCTAATTTTTCGTGGTCCAGTAACAACCTAGGATTTTGTAATGATTTCATTTTGCCTGCGAGTTCTGGTGAAACAGCCATATGATTTGTTTCATTGTTTTGCGTCATCGTTTCCATCTTATCCTTCATACGAGAATTCAATAATGTACCCATGATCGCAACTCCAACCGTTCCCCCAACTGAACGGAACAGCTGAGATGAGGCCGTTGCCACCCCAAGCAAGCTCTGATCTACCGCATTTTGAACGGTCAATGTAAAAACAGTCAATCCAATCCCTAGTCCAAACCCGACCAGAATGAGGTATGACACAAGCGTATATTGTGAAGTGCTCATATCCATTGTCGAAAGCAAATATAATCCTAAACTCGAAATACATAGGCCTACAATGGCTTGAATTTTGTATTTTCCTGTTCTCGTAATGATTTGACCTCCGATGGCACTTGCAAATACAAGCCCCAAGGTCATCGTCATTGTTAGAAAGCTAGAGTGTGTGGCAGAAAAACCAAGTACACCTTGAATAAAGTAAGGAACGTACATAACTCCGCCAAACATCGACACCCCAATTACAAAACAGATCGCATTAGAGATGGTAAAAATGTCATTCTTGAACAAGTTCAGAGGCAAGATTGGACTTTTGGCTTTTCTTTCAAACAGGATAAAAATGATAAGGCAAATAATCGCCCCTCCGAACAGTCCAAGTATTTGCCAAGAATCCCAATCATATTTTGTTCCAGCCCAGGAAAAACCGAGCAAAGCGAACACGATCGTTGCGGTTAATATGAGAGAACCCACATAATCAACGCTCTCACCGGATTTTTTTTGAACTTTAGGGAACAATTTCCAAATGAGTGCAAGAGCAACAATTCCAAGCGGCAAGAATACCCAGAAAACCCATTTCCACTCAAGATTATCAACAATATAGCCTCCAAGTGTCGGTCCAAAGACACTAGATATCCCAAATGCGGCACTCATCGCCCCTTGCCATCTTCCACGTTCTCTCGGTGCAAACAAATCTCCAACCGCAGTAAACGCTGTTGACATGATCATTCCGGCACCCATTCCTTGAATACCCCGGTATGTAATCAATTGAAAAATGGTAGATGACGTTCCGGCAAGAAAGGCACCGATTGAAAAAATGATGATTCCAATAAGAAGAAATGGCTTTCTTCCATACATATCGGACAGTTTTCCAACTAAAATCGTCGTAATGGAACTTGTAAGCATATAAATAGTAAAAACCCAACTGTAATAATCAAGTCCTCCCAATTCGGAAATGATTTTTGGCAAAGCATTGCCGACGATCGTCTGATTAACAGCAGCAAAAAACATCGCTGCAATAACCGCAATCATAATGGCGATTTTTTCCTTATGACTTAAATGCTCCATCCAGTATTCCACCCCAATTTCTTTTGCCTATGATTTATAAGCAATAATATTGCCAATATTCTTTTAATATATGAATATTTCACTTTGTTAAGTATTAGTAAATATAATTCCTTATTTCTAACTTGTCAATAAAAAAATCCATCCAGTATTAAATTGGATGGATTTCCCTTATAGTTTTAATTTTGGTCTGCTGGAAATACGATGCCAATTTGTTTACGTGCTTCGTCCATCACTTCCATCACGGCTAATGAATTCGCTAATGAATTTGTTGAAGATTCTATTTCTCCTTTTTGAATTAATCTGATAAATTCTTTTGTTTCATAATACATTGAATGTCTCTGGGGCTGGGAAATGTCTTCGATCGTTCCGTCCCTATAATGGATTTTCACATTTTTCGGTGTATCTATTTTATCAATAATGATGCTTCCATTTTCACCTTGTATTTCAGACGGAATAAATGAATCAGTGATTTTTGAAAACATGATGACTGCTTCTTTGTCTTCATATTTCATAAGGATGCTTCCTTCTCCATCGACTCCCGATTCAAGAATAAGCCCGTTCGCCTTTACACTGAGCGGTTTTCCAAACAGAACAATGGCGGAATATATGCAGTAAACGCCAATATCCATTAATGCTCCGTTTGAAAAAGCCGGATTGAATGCATTAAGAATCGTGCCTTGTTTATAAGCATCATAGCGGGAAGAATACTGGCAGAAATTTACAAAAAACCTGCGGATTGTTCCAATCTTATGTAAGTTTTCTTGAATCGCTTTAAAGTTCGGAAGGAGAGTCGATTTTAATGCTTCCATTAATAAGACGTTGTTAGCCTTTGCTGCCTCAACCATTTTTTTCACTTCCGCCGCATTCGATGCCATCGGTTTTTCACACAGCACATGTTTCCCTTCATTCATATAAATAATCGCTTGTTCAGCATGAAATGAATTTGGACTTGCAATGTAGACGGCATCAATATGATTGCTTTTCGCCATCTCTTTGTGATCCGTGAATGTGTATTGTGCTCCATGCTTTGAAGCAAATTCATCGGCCCGTTCTTTTGTTCTTGAATAAACAGCCGTTAATGCAAAATCATCTATTTCTTTTGCTCCCTTTAGAAATTCATCAGTGATCCAGTTCGTTCCGATAACCCCAAATCGTATCAAAATGTTTCCCCCTTTAAATGAAGTCAAAAATGGTTCATCTGAAAAATTTTTCAACTTCATAGTAACAGTATGACAGTGATTTTTCCATATAAAAGGGTGCCTTCATCTTGAGAATTATCCATCTCTCAAAATGATTCGGCAATCACTACAAACAAAAAAAGCTTCGGATTTCCCGGAGCCTTTCTATTGTAAGTATATTTTATGATCTTTTTCAGAAATCCACCAGTTGCTTGGTGTGGTTTCCACATCAGATGACACGTGCATTCATAAGCAAATTGAGAACCTATCGATTTCTTTGTTTCCTATCGAGGGAAACGTTTTTATCTTTATAATAGTATTAAAGGTATGTGAAAAGTGCCTTAGTTCCAGCGGCCGGATTTAGACATTTCTAACAGCGCCCAAATTAAGTGAAACATAAACATTGCAATTGTGATCGGAACGAGCATTAATAAATTTTTGCCGTATTTTTCTTTTATTTCTGCTACATAGTAACCGCAAAAAAACAAAACTACCATTGCAGCAACCAGCATAAATGTATAAACGAAGTACATGCTTTATGCCTCCCTAATAACTGATCCTATGGGACGGGAAAATAGTTCTTTTACTTTGTTTTATTAGGGTAAATCCCCATGCCTATTCTTCCCTGATTGCCATTATAAGTAAGGAATACATTTAAGTAAAGGCATTCATTCCTGGATTTAACATAGTTCATACATTTGTCAAAATTTGTTCAATAACTTTTAAAAAATGTGAATGGGTCAGTCCCCTCCTAAGGACAAACATATAGAAAACCATTCTATCTATTGTCATTGTTGAAGGGAGTCAGACCCTTATCAGTCAGCCCCGTCATTTTTTTCTGTTCTATTGAAGGCTTAATTCAATGCCCACTTCCGGATTGCTTTAGCTACGCCGGCTTCTTCATTTGTTTCAGTTATATAATCGGCTGCTTCTTTGACGATATCCTGGGCATTTCCCATTGCAATTCCCAAACCTGCTTCTTTTATCATTGCAATATCGTTTAAACTGTCGCCGCATGCCATTACATGATCCATTGAAATACCTAGAAAATCGCATACTTTGCGAATCGCTTTTGCTTTGTTAATACCAATTGGATTAACTTCGATGTTGGTGTGGCTTGAATTGCTTATTTCGAATTTGCCCATTGCTTTCAATTCGTTTAAAATTATTTCACGGACATTGTCATCTTCTACATCAAAGCCGAATTTCAGCCATTTTGATGCGGCAATCTGCTCAGGGCTAAGCTCCCTGCTGTAAACTTTGTCTGTACTTACAGCCCAAAAGTATGTTTTATATGTTTGTGAAAGGTCCCATAGCCACTTGATCAATTCGGAATCAATTAAGTTTCTTTCAACAATTTCGCCGTCAGGCCCCCAAATTTCACTTCCGTTCACCGTAATGAGATAAGAAGATAGTTCCAGCGACTGGGCGTAGTCGCGGCATGTCAACAAACTTCTTCCCGTACTGAGCACAACATGAATTCCTTTTTCCATTGCTTCTTTTATTGCTTCTCGATTCTCTTCAGGCACTTCACACTTTTCATTAAGCAAAGTCCCATCCATATCAAGTGCAATCAACTTAATATCCAAATCTTTCTCTCCCATATTTCTGCCTCCCGCCATTTGTTCGTTCTGTACTGGATTCAAATGATAATCCTTCAAAAATTAAAAAGAATGGCAATTGATCTCTTCAATCATTCTTTATTGTACACCATTTTATATGCAAAAAAATGTTTCTGCATTTTTCCGCACTTGGCGAAACACGTCTGTGACCGGAATTTTTTTGATTTTCGCTATTTGCTTCACGGATTCTGCCATCATTGCCGGATGAGTCATTTTACCTTTAAAAGGGCCTTCAAACGGCCATGGACCATCCGTTTCAATCATGATTCGTTCCAGCGGATAAGCATTAACTATCTGTTGAATCTCTTGTTCATAAACAACATCAGGCGTTACGGAAATAAAATAACCATTGGCGATCATTCTCTCAATCGTTTTGCCGTCGCCTTTAAACCAATGAAAATGAACTTTTTCTATCGAATGCTTTTCAAGCAGATCACAGGCCATTGGCGCATCGTCATATACAGCATGCAAAACAATCGGTTTTTCCCACTCTTTCGCCAATTTAATAAACTGTTCCAAAAGTTCGATATACTGTCCGAATTGGTATGGTGTAACTTTCTGTTCACTTCGCAAATAATAAGGGAGTCCTACCTCACCTACGGCAGTCATCTCTCTTTTGTGATCATTCATCCAGCATACAAGTTTTTCAATCTCGTTTTCATTGGGAAGCGGCTGCTCCGGATGAAAACCGAAAGCAGGTTTGACTTTGTCGTATTTTTCCGAAAGCAGGAGATTGGTTTTGCATGATTCGAGATGGAATGACACAGAAATAAGCGCTTCAAGAAACGCTGAGTTTTCAATGATTTCTTTCATTTCAACTTTTTCATAAAGGTCAAGATGAATATGGGCATCAATCATTTTTTCCATCACGGCTGCTCCCCCTGCAATGTGTAGAAAACCTCCCTTTTCCATTTTAGAAAATCGTCTGTAAGCATTATTCTTTCATCTCGTGGCCGAGAAAAAGGAATTTGAAATTCAGCTTTCACTTTCGCCGGTTTATTTGACAGTACGATGATCCTATCAGATAAAAACAACGCTTCATCAATGTTATGAGTTACAAATAATATCGTTTTTCGGTTTTCCTCCCAGATCGACAGAAGCCATTTTTGCATGTTAAGCCTTGTCAGTTCATCAAGCGCCGAAAACGGTTCATCAAGGCAAATCAAGGATTGGGGGCTTAATAAAGCGCGTATGAAGGCAACCCTCTGCTTCATACCGCCGGATAGTTCATGAGGATATGAATTCAAATAAGGAGCTAATCCTGCTTTCTCCAGCATTTCCTTTGCTTTTTCTTTGTCCGGTTTCCCTTTTAATTCTTGGCTGAGCACTGTGTTTTCTAGAACGGTTCTCCACGGAAAAAGCGACGGGGTTTGCGGCATATAGCTGATTTCTCCCCTTTTGCCATTGATCGTTTTATTTTCAAGCTGTATCGTTCCCTCATCAGGTTCGATGATTCCGCCGATCATATGAAAAATCGTGCTTTTCCCGCTGCCCGACGGACCGATGATTGAAACAAATTCTTCTTTTTCCACTTGAAAGGAAAGATCCCGAATAATATCGTTTGTGCCAAATCGTTTTGAAACTTCTTTTACATTCAGATGACTCATCTTTGATCATCTCCCTTCCCCTGCCAACGGACCATTCGCCGTTCAGCCAAAACGATCAGCAGGAAAAACAGCAGGCTTAGGAACATGATTGTAAAAATCGCGACAAATACACGGTCAGTGCGGAACGAGGAGGATGCAAGCGTCATGTAAACGCCAATCCCTTTATCTGCGCCAAGCCATTCGGAAATGACTGCCCCCATGACACTATATGTCGCAGAGATTTTTAATCCGGAAAATATCGACGGAAGCGAATACGGCCACTCCAGTTTCCAAAAAAGCTGCTGTTTCGTGGCACCAGCCATCATCATGTAATGCTTGAGTTCCTGTGGAGTTTGCCTGAAACCGTCCAGAGCAGCGACTGTGATTGGGAAAAAACAGACAAGCGTGATAACGATGATTTTAGGCAGCAATCCGAACCCAAACCAGATAACAAGTAGCGGCGCGAGTACAATAATCGGTATATTTTGCGATAAAATGAGCAGCGGATAAACAGACGACCGAAGGAATGAAACAAGATGCAAAATGATGGCCGTGAGAATGCCAACTCCTGTCCCTACTGCAAAGCCGAGAAGTGCGATTTTAATCGTTGACAATGCGTCTGGATAAAATTCGGACCAGCCAGCTGCGCCTTCTGCCACAATTTTAGATGGAGCAGGAAGAAGCCATTCAGGAGTTCCAGCCAATCTTACTCCTGCTTCCCAAATGAGAAAGAAAAGGAGGAGAACCAGTAGCGGTCTCCATCCTTTTATGATTGCTTCTCTCATTGCCGGTACTTCTCCGTCAGTTGATTCATTGAAATTCCCTCTGGCTGATATAAAATTTTTACTTGAGAGATGACATTTTTGCTGCCCATTTCAATCATCCGGTCATTCATATCTTTGATCACTTTTAATAGCTGGTCCAGTTCGCCTTCCATTGTTGTTTCGAGAGGGTGCACCTCATATTGAACCCCTGATTCATGAATAACCTTTATCGCTTCATCCACATACGGAATCACATCTTCCCCGTCTTTTGTCTTTGGCAAAATTTGAATACTTACCAGCGCGCTAGCCATTTTGTTACCTCCCTATTTCGGCAAAAATTCATTGGTGAAAGCTTTTTTGGCATCAAGCTTTTTGTCCAATAAACCATTTTCATACATCCAGGACGCATAATTTTCCCATACTTCAAGCTTTTGTTCGCCCCATCTTGGCGCATCAGCCTGATATTTTGATGCCAGCCATTCTTGGCTCTTTTTCACAAGTTTTGGATCGAGATCTGGCTCCGCTTTAATTAAAATATCTGCTGCTTCATTTGGGTGTTTAATTGCAAATTGATAGCCCTTTGAGGCAGCTCGAACAAATGCTTTTACAATCTCAGGTTTTTTCGAAATCATTTGTTCGCTTGTGGTTAATACTGGTGTGTAATAGTCGAGCTTTTTGGAGTAATCGGTTAAATACACCATATTCAATTTCTCGCCGCGAAGCTCTGCTTCAATACCTGTCCATCCATAATAAATCCAGGCAAAATCAATGTTCTTTTTCACAGCGGTAAAGAAATCTGTTTGTCCTATGTTCACAAACTTTACCTTCTTAACATCAGCATTTTCTTTTTTCATTAACGAGCTGATCACCGATTTTTCTACTGGTGAGCCCCAGCCGCCGTAAGTCTTTCCTTCGAAATCCTTTGGTGATTTGATATTTTTTTCAACCGGCGATGCAAATCCGGAAGTGTTGTGCTGTATGATCGCTGCAATCGACACGATCGGAACTCCTTGGATGCGCGCCTGTGTAATTCCTTCCTGGTAGCCGACACCAAATTCAGCTTTTCCGGATGCCACAAGCTGATCAGCTCCAGTCTCACCCGGCTTCACGATGTTAACATCAAGTCCTTCCTGTTTGAAGTAGCCTTTTTCTTTCGCTACATATAATCCGGTATGATTTGTGTTCGGTGTCCAATCAAGCACGACCGAAACTTTTTGCAGTGATTTTTGTTTTTTGTCTGACGATGCAGCGTTCTTTGATGAAGAGTCATTCTTTGCTGTGCTGCATCCCGTTAAGAGCATGGCTGAAAAAAGCAAAGCAAGCCATTTTTTCATTTATGCTTCCCCCTTATGTAATTTTATTAGCATGCCCGGGCGTAAAATAAAAGCGCCCAGGTCAGAACCTGAGCGTGCAAACGAACAATCATTTAATCTGTAAAAAAAATCATGTTCCCTACGCTGGTCTGAACCAGTTCAGGTTCTAAGGGTCATCATCTTACGGATGAAATCTCAACCGGCAACACCGATCCCCCTACATTTCTTGCTATGAAATTATTAATGCCAAAACAATTATAGCAGATCAATAGAAATGGGGCCAGGCCCCCTTTTTGCTTTAAAGCGGTAATATGTTGCAGGAGCAGTCATCGTTGCGGTTAACAATATGACATTTGTCATCTGATTTTTATGACATTTCTGACTAAAAAATGGATTTCCGGCATTATACAATGAAATCAGAAATTAGGAGGTGCTGCTTGATATGAATGAAATAGTGAGTGTAAAAAATGTAACTAAAACCTTTCATAATAAAACAGCAGTGAATGATGTATCCTTTTCCATCAGGAAAGGTGAGGTTGTAGCAATTCTTGGCCCGAACGGCGCTGGGAAAACAACGACCATCTCAATGATGCTGGGGCTGTTAAAGCCAACTTCAGGAGAAATTCGTTTATTTGGCCTGCTCCCGCAGGAAAAAAGCGTCCGTGAGAAAATTGGCACAATGCTGCAGGAAGTCAGTGTCATAGAGGGCTTAAAGGTAAAGGAATTGCTGGAATTAATCCGAAGTTATTATCCTCATCCGCTGCCATTACAGGAACTCATTACGTTAACCGGGTTGACGGAACAGGACCTAAAAACAATGGCAGAAAAGTTATCTGGCGGACAGAAGCGCCGGCTGAACTTTGCCTTAGCGCTTGCCGGAAATCCAGAGCTTATTATTTTTGACGAGCCGACAGTTGGGATGGATATTACATCAAGAAATCGATTTTGGCAAACAGTTGAAAAACTCGCCGGCCAAGGGAAGACCATTATTTTTACAACCCATTATCTTCAAGAAGCGGATGATGTCGCACAGCGAATCTTGCTGTTTAATGAAGGCAGGATTATTGCGGACGGAACACCATCCGAAATAAAATCACGGATTTCAAAGAAGTCTGTTTCTTTTGTAGTCGATCCAGCAAAGTCTCTCGAAAGTTTGTATAAACATCCTGTCATCGACAATATTTTTCGGAAAGATGGCCGGGTTATTGTCCAAACCGATGACACCGATAAAGTATTAGAACTTCTTTTTCTAGAGAAAATCGGAGCTCGTGATATCGAAATTGAACGTGGAAAGCTGGAAGAGGCATTTGAAGAACTAACCGCCGAACATAAGGAGGCAATAAAATAATGAAGGTACTACTATTACAATGCAAAACAGAGATATTAAGGGTATTGCGGAATCGTTACTTCCTTTTTTGGTCATTGGCGATGCCAATTGTTTTCTATTACATTTTTACAAATGTCGTGAATACGAATGTACCCGACAAAGCCCTTTGGCAAGCACATTATTTAATGTCGATGACGGTTTTTAGTGTCATGGGTTCTTCGATGATGACGCTCGGCATACGCATCGTTCAAGAACGATCCAAAGGCTGGTCCAAGTTTATCCGCATTACACCGCTATCTGACAGCGTTTATTTTGCCGCGCAAATGATCGGCCAAAGCGTCATACATGTTCTTTCAATTACAGTTATTTTTACGGCCGGAGCCATTATCAATAGCGTTTCCTTAACTCCAATTGAATGGATCATGAGCGGCATTTGGATTTTAATTGGCTCGGCACCTTTTTTAGCATTAGGTACATTAATCGGCTTAATGAAAAAAGTAGAAACGGCAGCCGCCATCAGCAATGTACTTTATATGGTATTAGCAGTTTCCGGCGGATTGTGGATGCCTCTAGAAATTATGCCAAAATTGATGCAAAACATTGGAAAATGGCTGCCTTCGTATAATTTTGGCAACGGTGCGTGGGAAATTGTTCGCGGGGGAATGCCTGAGTGGAAGAATTTTCTGATATTAGTATCCTATTTGTTCCTGTTCATGATACTATCTAAATATATTAGAAGAAAACAAGAAGCGGTGTGAGAAAGGTATGCTTAACTTTAAGGGCAGACAAATTTCGATTTTTCCAAGGCGGTATGGCTTTTTTCCTTATATCTTTCTTATTTATATCTTGTTTCCAATCTATTATTTAATGAGTGAAACAAGGTTGAAACAGGTGATTGGCTATGGAATGGTCTGCCTTTTTTTAGTAACATACCGCCAGCTGTATTTTGCGGCTGAAAGACTGAGCTTTTCCACCTGGCTTGCTCTGCAGCTGTTGATCATTTTCATTTTCAGCATGTTCTATAACCTAAATTTTTTGTTTTTAGGTTTTTTTCCGGCAAATTTTATCGGCTGGTACAAAGACAAAAGGATGTTTAAGTGGGGAATCATCAGTTTAATTTTCGTTGAATTAGTTCCTTTGTGTTATCATTTGATTTTTTCTAAGCTTGACATTTCAACAAAAGAATTACTTTATTTTGTTCCATTTTTGATCATTATGTTCATCTCGCCTTATGGGATCCGTTCCATGAATAAACGAATGGAACTGGAGAAACAGCTCGATCAAGCCAACCAGCAAATTAAAGAATTGGTGAAGCGCGAGGAACGGCTGCGCATTGCCCGCGACCTTCATGATACGCTCGGTCATACGTTGTCTCTCCTTACATTAAAAAGCCAGCTTGTCCAAAGGTTAACGGCGATTGATCCAGAGCGAGCCCGGATCGAGGCAAAGGAAATGGAGGTCACCTCCCGTGCTGCACTAAAACAAGTGCGCGAGCTTGTTTCCGACATGAGAGCTGCCACCATTGCGGAAGAACTTTTGCAAATCCAACAATTTTTAAAAGCCGCGGGAATTGATTATCATTACAATGGGGAAGACGATTTTGCAGAGATTTCCCCTTTTACGCAAAACATCATGAGTTTGTGTTTGCGAGAAGCAGCAACGAATGTCGTAAAGCACAGCCGCGCAAAAAATTGCTTCATTTCCATTTATCGGACTTCTGATCATTTTAAAGTGATCATAAAGGACGATGGCATTGGTATGGCTGATCATCATTCTTATGGAAATGGGTTAAATGGAATCAAAGAACGGCTTGATCTAATTGACGGGACTCTTTTTCTTTTTAATCATAACGGAACCGTACTGGAAATGACCGTCCCGATTATACAGAAAGCTGAGAAAGAAGGTGCGGCATTATGATACGCCTTTTTATTGCCGAAGATCAGCGGATGCTTCTCGGAGCATTGGGGTCATTGCTCGATCTTGAAGACGATATGAAAGTAATCGGCCAAGCATTGAATGGAGAGGAAGCCCTTCATTCCATTCTGTCGCTTAAGCCTGATGTGTGTCTAATAGATATTGAGATGCCGGTGAAAAACGGGCTAGAAGTCGCGGAAGAATTGGCCAAACGCTCAGTTTCCTGCAAAGTGATCATTCTAACAACTTTTGCCCGTCCCGGTTATTTTGAACGGGCGCTGAAAATCGGGGTTCATGGTTATTTACTGAAGGATGGTTCAATCGAGGAACTGGCTGATGCCATTCGAAAAGTAATGGCCGGAAAGCGAGTTTTCAGTCCAGAGCTAACGTTTGATGCAATCCGGGAAGAAAACCCGCTCAGCCAAAGAGAACAGGAAATTTTGCGGCTGGCTGCTGAAGGAAAAACCACAAAAGAAATTACGGCCATGCTCTATTTATCATCGGGAACAGTCCGAAACTATATCTCTGAAATCATTCAAAAATTGAATGCAAAAAACCGAATGGATGCAGTCAGTATTGCTAAGAAAAAAGGGTGGATTTAGGCTAATGATTCATATTTGAGTAAAAACCTAATGGCAGCTGCTAAAAATCTGAGTCTACTTTATTGACCTAATATCAAACTTTTAATAGATTTAATATTCTCATTATTGATCCTCTCTTTTCCAATAATTGTTGCTTTCTTATTCATTAAACCAAAAGTTGCAGCACTTCCAATTAGACCAATGAATAAAAGTGTTAGAGCTATAAAAGAAAGCTTCTTAATCACGCTTTATTCCACCTTTCACAATGGCTGCATTGTATTCCAGATAACGAAGAAAGCCCTTTTTTACACCTTTCGTTGCATAATACATGCCTATTGATATGAACAAACCTATGCCGCAAAATTCAATCGAAACAAATACATCAAACCATTCAAAAGTTCCGGGAATAGCAATGGCACTTACGAACATTATTAATGGACTCAAAATCCCGGCTATACCACAGATCCAACCAGCACCCAAAAGACCAAGCAGTCCAAGAAAAGGACCAAGAACAAAGACCAAATTAACAAAAACTATACCAATAACTGTCCATATAACGCGAAACATATTGCCTATAGCTCCTCTTCTGGTATAAGGCCGAGCTTTTTGGCTTTTGCGATCGTATCGACCCTCGTCCTGACCCCAAACTTTTGGTAGAGCAACGTTAAATTATATTCCAGGGATCGTTGGCTCATGGATAAGGAATTAGCTATTTCTCTCGTACTTTTGCCCTTTGACAGTTCTGCCAATATGTCTTCTTCTGTTTTCGTCAGGATTACCGTTTCTTGCGAATTAGTTCCAGCGGAAACGATGCCAGGCCTTCTTAGTTCTCTTACAAGCGAAAGCGGCAAGACAACTTGTTGCCGCAGGGCGCTTCTTATCCCAATCACTAATTCTTCTCTTGAAGAAGTTTTTGATAAAAAACCGGAAACTCCAGCTTCAACTAATAAGTTAAAATGTGGTTTAATATCAAAACCGGTGTAAATTAATACAATTAAATCTTGATTATACGCTAAAGCTTTTCTTGTAAGTTCAAGCCCATTCAAGTGTGGCATATACAAATCAAACAGCAATATATCAAAATGCTGCAGCTTAATTTTATTTAATGCGTTCAATGAACTATTTTCTATTGAAATGTTAAAATCGGATTCCTGCTCTAATAGCATTTTGGTGCCTTCCAATATAGATAAATGGTCATCGACAATCAAAATATTTATCATAGTAAAAACCTCTCAAAATTTTTTATCTCCAATACCTGTACATGGAATTTGCATGGTAACTTTTAATCCGCAATTCGGTTTTGAATAAAACTCTACATGGCCCGAAAGGCTCTGTACGCGTTGCTTAATGCTGGTTAATCCCATATTATTAAAGGAAGGTTTTAACTTATCCGGTTCAAAGCCCACACCGTCATCAGAATATTCAAACATCATTTTGTCTTCCTGGGCACTTATATGAAGATGGATTTTAGAAGCCTTGGAATGTTTTGTCGCATTGTTAAGCAATTCTTGTACGATACGATAGATGCCGATTGTTTGTTCTTCATTTAAATGAAGACTTGAAGTATTGTCTGTAGAAAAATAAATTTTAAAAGTTGAAGAAACTTGGGTATATTCAAATAAATTTTCCAAGGCTCGCTCTAAACCCAATTCCCTTAACAATGGCGGCCGGAGTTCATTGCATGTCATACGGATTTGGTGAATAGTGTCCAGCAATCCTTGTTCGATTCCTTTAAGCTGTGCTTTTATCTGGTGTTCAAATTCATGGCGGTGAAGCAATGATTCCATTCTTCTGTACAAATCAATTTGATTCTGCAGTACTGTATCATGCAAATCACTTGATAAATGGAGCCGTTCCTTTTCGGAAAGATTAAACAAGAGCCGTAAGATCCAAAGAGGAGTTTGGCTGCTTTGCATGGCAACTTCCAATTTATTCATTAGATTCTCGATTACATCCAGGCTCTCAAATACCATATTGGCGTAGTAAACGATTGTTTCCAGCCAAATGGAGTCCATTTCCTCATCTATAGATTGCTTATTTAGAATGAGGAAGTAGGCATGGCTGGTCCGCTCTCCTACTTTTAAAAGTACTTTATCGAAAACGTTTACGATCTTTCCAACCCTCAAGTTATCCAAATAGGGTTGAAATTCAGCAAAATAATCTTCTTCGATTTTTTGCTTTTCTTTGTCAAACATTAAGATAGTCGGCTGGGAATCTTGTAAAACTGTATTTATTTCATGAATTAATCTTGCTTTAAGATCCGCTAGTTTCATTACTGAAGACAAGTCTTTTGAAAAATTTTTCAAACTGTTTTGCAATAATTTATAGCGATCTTTTCTATTTTGAAGCTCTATTTCCATATTTTTTCGTTCGGTGATATCCCGGACCGTAACTACTGTAAGGTTATCTTGACTTTCTACAGGCATCGTCCGGCACTCAAAATATCTAATATTACCGGAACGAGTAATGATCCGGTACTCACTCTTGGAAGGCTGTTGGGTCAAAATAACATTCCTATGTCTTTCCATTAAAATTTCTCTATCATCAGGGTGTACAATATCAAATATGTCTTTCAATTCCTCAGGACTGTATCCGCTAATTTTTTTAAAAGAAGGTGTCGAAAACCGTACATGCCGATTTTGGTCAACGATCATAATGATATCCAATGCGTGTTTGTAAATCGTTTCAAACTCCCAATTTGATTGAATTTTGTTTTCCATTATTATCACCATTTTCCATTGATTGTTGGCAATTAAAACATTACCTATATATTGATATTACATGAAAAATGTACCAATAGTCCGACATTTTTTCGCGTGCTTGTGGAAAAAACCACTATTTTATCTCCACTACAAATGGAAACGCCCTGACTTTTCCGTTTTGCCTGAACTCAGCCCATATTTTATAAATGCCTGGCTTTTCGAACTGTGTTTCAAAAACCGTATCCTTGTCATTTTCCGGATGCACATGGAGGAAATTCTGGGCATTTTCATCAAGAATGACCACATGCCCCATTGCTCCCAGATAAGGGGTCAAATTTGTTTTATCAAGATCAAAGGTTAACGTTACCGGTTTATTGGCTTTAAAAGAACTCATAGTTAGTTTTGCGTTTTCGCCTTCTACATTCTTGCTTAATGTTTTGTCCGGCTGAAGGCCATGGCTATGGGTTGACCTACCGGGATTTCCTACGATAAATGGAACCGGCGCTGCATGATAAGCTAAATTTTTCGGTTTAATGTCAACGAATGCCTTATAAAATCCATCAGGCAGATTATTTCCGATCGTAAATTCGCCTCTGCCAGTCTGTTCAGGGTGTATGTGATAATATTTATGAAGCTGGTCATCCACAATGATAAGATGAAGTAGCTTTTCATGATTTACTTCCAAATCTTCCACCGGATTTCCCGACTTATCTTTTAAGAAAATCTTTAACTCATCTTGATCCGATTGAACAAACACGCTTACCTCGCTGCTGCCCTCATGTGCCGCGCCGCTTCCATGATGATGGCCGCTATCGTTCCCTTCACCATAATCAATGTGGCCATGGGATTCACCATGTGGCACACGTTGTTCCTGGCTTTTGGATGCTCCATATGACGAAGATTGATTGTGGCCATGGGACTCGGGCTGTTTTTCTTCGGCAAACCATTCGGCATACCCTGAATATCCGCCTATCACTAAAGCCAAATATAGAACGGCCGCAATCCCCCATTTTTTCATCGCTTTCACTCTCCTATTCAGTAAATTTTTTCATATATCAAGTCCCTTATATGGCATACTTTACTGCCGCTTCTGATTCTGCTTGATGTTGTCTTGAATATAACTCCTTGTAATAACCGTTTAATTCAAGTAATCTATGATGGCTGCCGCTTTCAACGATCTCCCCGTTTTTCATCACAAAAATAGTATCGGCATCCACAATCGTTGAAAGCCTGTGGGCAATCATAATAATTGTTTTTCCACCTTTAATCCGATTAATAGATTCTTGGACAAGTTTTTCACTTTCATTATCAAGGGCGCTCGTTGCTTCGTCCAAAATAATCAGTGATGGGTCTTTCAAAAATACACGGGCTAGTGCAATCCGCTGTTTTTGGCCTCCGGAAAGCTTCATCCCTCTTTCGCCAATTTCTGTATCATATCCTTGAGGCAACGGTGCGATGAAATCATGGGCGAAAGCTTTGATCGTAGCTGTGATGATTTCATCATCTGTTGCATCAAGCTTTGCCATTTTTATATTATCTTTAATAGAAGAGCTGTATAAAAAGTTATCCTGAGTAACCATTCCAAAATGCCTCCTTATGCTTGATAAGGAATAGTCTTTTATATTCACACCATCTATTAAGATTTCACCGCTATCCACATCATACATTCTGTTTAAGAGCTTTAATACAGTACTCTTGCCTCCCCCGCTCTCTCCGACAAATGCATAGGTTTTGCCTTTTTCTATCTTAAAGGACAAGTTTTTGATCACTTTCCTATTATCATTGTAGGAAAAAGATACACGATTAAACACGATTGAATCTGAAAACTCCTTTAATTCAACAGAGTCATCCTTTTCCTTTATTGTTGAAGGGATATGGAAGAAATCAAATATCCTTTGTAAAGCGACCGTTCCTTCCGTGATAACAGGGAAAGCTTGAACCAAGGCGGCAACAGGGCTTCTCATTTTATCAACGTAAGCGAAGAAAGCAATTAAACTGCCGGCGGTTAAACTGCCATCGATCACAAAAAGACTGGCGGTTAATGCAACAATGAAAGGAGTCATGTCACTTAAAACGTTGACGGAAGCCAGTGTGATTGCATTTAACCTTGCATGCTTATCTGTAAGGACTTCGTAATGTTCCAAATGTTTATCCAGTTCTTCTTTGTCATGTTTTTCGGATGAAAACAATTTTGCCAGAAAAGCACCCTGGATTTTTTCAAAGACAAACCCGCTCAACACGGATCGGTAATTCATCATGTTGCGCGTTGATTTCTTAAATCTTTTTGAAAGAATATGCGCTACTATAAATTGAAAGCTGACCAATAAAACAGAAAGGATTGCCAATTTGATGTTTAACGTCAACATCACAGACGTAACAAACACCAAAACGATCATTTCAATCCAGATGTTACCGAACACGGCGGTCAAATAGCCTCTTATTTTTTCAATGTCATCAAAGAAGCGGGTTCCGATTTCTCCGCTTTTATTGTCCGCAAAATACTTTGCATCAAGGGAATGGATTTTATTAAAGGCTTCTTTCCGAAGTGCCTTTATGATGTTGTTATTGGCCTTATGAATGCAAAATTGCCTTACGTATTCCATTGGTTTTCGAATGAAAATAAAAACAACAAGCATCGAAACAGCAATGAATGACAATTGGCCGATTTTTTCGGCACGGGACAATGCTTCATTTTGCAACAAATAATCGAAAATGTATTTTAATATCAAAGGAACGGTAAGGGGGATCAGGAAGCGGAAAAAACTTCCGACAAATCCCCACATATATAGCTTCATTTCTTTTTTTATGAAAGGCAGAAATTGTTTAAACTCATTCAACTAAAGAACTCCTCTCATATTACTTTCACATTCGTTGTTACATCCCTCTTGGTCAAGCTCGAGAAAAAGCTCCATCATCTGATGGCCAAATCCCTCTAAATTTGTTGTATTGTAACAATAAAACATCAAAATGAACTCAATATGAACGATTCAAAAGAAGCTGCTCTGGCTAATTGTTTCTCCTCAAATGATTCCTCCTTTCTGTTTATAATGAAATAGTACTATTTTCCCGCATAAAGATTACGCAATCTTATTACGCTTCTGCCGCAATTATTTTGCGGGATGCCGCATTTAGTGTTTTTTATCCTATAAAACGCTTGTGCTTTCAATTGCCATTGCTTTTAACATTCATCCTATCTAATGCCTGGAACCTTTTTCAGCCATAAAAAAACCCCTTAAAGCAGTGTTGCCCTAAAGGGTTTTCAACATCTACTTTAAGAGGTGCAATATCTATAGAGTGGGATGCAATTCTGGGCTGAAAAGACCGCCAACATAGAGATTTAAGCGGCAGTTTCAAATTAAGCCTAATTCATTTTTTCACACAGGCCTTGCCGTTTCCTTCCGGGTGACTTCGTCAATTTTATGTACAAACATTTGGAAGACGCGCCTTTTTTCTTCTAAATCACGGATAGACTCTTTCAGCTGCTCATATTTCTCCTCAAATGGTTTATGGTAGCGCTGGCGTATCGTTTCAATGATTTCATCGTTCACTGTCGACTGAATCACTTGCTTTGTGATGCCATATTTATATGCATAAACTTTCAACTCTTGTTTGACTTGCTCATATTCTTGATCGATCTGGCTCAATACTTCAGATATATCTTCCTTCCATTCTTCAAGGGATTTCTGTATATACGATTGTTTCGTCATTTCATCCATGAAAACACCTTCCCGCCAAGTATATAGTTTGTCCTTGCTACATTTTAACGAAACTTTTTTACAGCTCGTTTTCTGAAAAATTACATTGTCATTTCATTTATAATTTCTGTTTGGCGGGTTTTCTTCTCAAAGATTATCTTTAGCGTCACTTTGAATCATTGCGATTACGCTAGACTTCCCTCCCATAGGCAATTTTGAAAAGAGAAGCAATGTTTTTTGAAAGTCTTTCCACATATTCTGCCGCATGTTCAATAGCATCTGTGAGCGGCACCACACCTGGAACAATGCTGAATACAGCGTCAATCCCTTGTTCGAGAACAATGTCACTGTCTCTGGCAACATTCCCTGCTATCGCAATCACAGGAACACCATACTTTTTTGCTGTTCTGGCAACTCCAATTGGCGTCTTGCCGTACATCGTTTGTGCATCAATTTTTCCTTCCCCGGTGATCACAAGAGCGGCATTTTTTACATGTTCATACAAGTTTGTCGCTTCTATTACAATATCAATCCCCTTTTTTAGTTCGGCTGACAAAAAGGCAAGCAGTCCGCCGCCAATGCCTCCTGCAGCTCCTGCGCCAGGCACTTCTGCAATTGATTTTCCTAAATCTTTTTCAATAATTTTCGCAAAATGGGAAAGATTTTTATCAAGCTTGCGGACCATTTCTGGTGTTGCACCCTTTTGCGGACCAAAAATAGCCGAAGCACCCCCTTCACCTGTCAATGGATTGTCCACATCGCAGGCAGCTTCAATCTTCACAAATTTGAGACGGGGATCCAATCCGGACACATCAATCGTTGCTAACTGGTCCAGGGAACCTCCGCCTTCGCCAATTTCATTTCCTTTTCCGTCCAGCAGCTTTGCGCCAAGTGCTCGTGCCATCCCGGCGCCTCCATCATTAGTAGCACTGCCTCCGAGACCTATTATGATATGTTCAACACCTTGTTCAAGAGCGGCTTTAATCAATTCCCCTGTCCCTCTTGTCGTTGTAACGAGCGGGTTTCTTTTGTCCGCAGGTACAAGGTGAAGTCCTGAAGCAGCTGCCATCTCGATGACGGCAGTTTTCCCATTTCCTAGCAATCCAAAAAATGCTTGCACTGGCTTGCCGAGTGGACCTGTTACTGTTTTTTCAATAATTGTACCGTTAGTGACGTCTACAAGAGACTTGACCGTTCCTTCTCCCCCGTCAGCCATCGGGATCTTTATAATATCCGCATCAGGAAAAATCGTGCGGAATCCTTTTTCGATTGAGTCAGCAACTTGTATAGCAGTTAAGCTTTCTTTAAATGAATCCGGTGCAATAACGATTTTCATATTGAAACACCACCGTCCCCAAAGTCGGTTACTTATATTTTAAATGGAGCGATTGTTTGTCTTAATGACAGATAAATTCCCATTTTCATATTATGAATTGATTGCATGAACATAGGCTCTATATGTGATAATTACCGAAATGATTGCGCCAATAAGTAACAATACTGTTCCGCCTAAAGTAAACAAACGGCCAATAAGAAAATATTTTTCTTCAAATACTCTTTCTATATCCATGAATATCACTCCTTTGCGATTGTCAATTTAATCATATGCAATATGAAGCAATATGTTCAGACTAATATGTTTTTTCATAAAAATTGAATTAAAAAACACATTTCAGTTTTCATCATTCTCTGATTCTACCTTTTCATTTATTACGGCTTGCACCGCATTTTCAATTTCTTGATAGCAGGTACATCTGCATATATTCGATTCTAACCAATCACCTATGATATCTTTTGAAGGATTTGGATGGTTGATTAATAAAGCATGACAATTAATGATAAAACCTGGTGTACAGTAGCCGCATTGAAAAGCAAAGTTTTCAATAAACGCTTTTTGTATAGGAGTATTTTTTAGCCCCTCAATAGTAATAATTTTTTTTCCTGCTGCTTCAATCGCAAGCATAATACAAGACTTAAAAGGTACACGATCAACCATGACTGTACATGCACCACAATCTCCATTCAAGCATCCAGGCTTAGCACCTGTTAAGGAAAGGCTGCTTCGAAGAACCTGCAGAAGCGTTTCTGCTGGCCGGAATTCTACAGTATGTAATTCTCCATTAATATCCATTTGGGCATTTACTTTGTTCACATGAGACTCAATCATCTACACTCCCTCCATTTCCAATAGAAAATCCATTAAAGTATTTTTCAATACGAATAAGCGAAAATCTTTTGAACCTTCAATATCATGCAGAATGGGAGAAGGCAAATGGTGCATTGCGTTCGCAACCCTTTCTTCAATAGACAAATTTCGGTTATTGATTTCTCTCTCCATTTCTTTCGATCGAAATGGGAATGGACACACACCACTAAATGCAAATCTTAATAGACCGTCTTTTTTTAAGGAAGCAACTGTTACCAATGGATAGCCCGTTTCCCATTGCTGCCTCTTTTTTTGAACGATAAAAGGAAGGTTTACAAAACTTGTTTCTGTTCGTATTTGAATTAAAAACTGTCCTTGGTCTAAGAGAAGGTTCTTATCAAAAATTGAATGGATCGGTAAAATTTTTACCCCATCCCAACCTCCTACAATTACATCACTATCGGCCAGAAGGAAAGGCAACACTGCTTCTCGATAGAAAATTTGACCGCAAATATTTCCGCCGATCGTAATTTTATTTCTTGCTGTGCGGTCTGCAATTTCACTACAAGTTTTACTAAGCAATGGAAAAAGATTTTTATCCTCTATTGTCGTTAAAGGAACAGCAGCTCCAATTATTAAGTAATTCTGGCTGATTTCAAAGGCCAGGCATTCCTGTATCCCCTTTATGTCGATTATTGCCCCTATCTGAATCATATTTAATCGGCGAAAGGTTAGAATTTCCGTACCGCCGGAATAATAAATTGGGGCTTTATTTTCTCGTTTTAATGCAAAAAATAACTCGGTTGCTTCTTCTATTTTAGTTGGTTTATAGTATTCTATATCCTTCAAGACCAATCTAATGCCCTCCTTCCTTTATCCTCCAAAGTAATTCAGGAATAATCGGCAAATGATTGACAGATACATTAAGGGCTGCAGACAGGCTGTTTCCGAGAGCAGCCGGCATACCTATCAAACCGTGCTCCCCCACTCCCCGGGCTCCATAAGGGGCATCTATTTGAGGTGTTTCAATAAAATCAACGACATATTCAGGATGTTCTCCGTACCTTAATGGTCGATAAGTTCTAAATTGCGGGTTAAGAACCCTGCCAAGAATGTCAAAAATGAATGTTTCACGACCTGCAAAAGATAACCCCATACTCATAGCCCCCATTACTTGGCCAATGGCGGCCTTTCGGTTAAGAACTTTCCCAATATCAATGACCGATACGGCTTTTATGATCTTGTAGCGATATTCTCTTGTGTCTAATTCAATTTCTACACCTTGGGCACCGACGGTCCATTCCGGTCCTGGTTTTCCGGCGCCTGTTTCTTTATCTAAAAAAGTCATTTGCCTTAAAATATAATTCCCTCGACCAATAATTTGGCCCCCTATCGAATTTCCATTCGGATAGGTATATCCATATGCAATATCTTTCACGTCTATGTTTATAGTAGGATCATCTCTCAAATAAACTCTGCCATTTCCGACTACTAAATCTTCTTTGGGGGCTCGTAAAATACAAGATGCGATCTCTTTCAATTGATGAATTACGTCATCTGCTGCTTCTAGTAAAGCTCTTCCAGCCATAAATGTTCCTCTGCTGGCGACTGTTTTCCAATGTTCAGGGGTATTTAGCGTATTAACTTCCATTTGAACATGAATTTTATTAATATCCATTTTCAATTTTTCTGCCAGATATTGAGCTAAAATGGTTTTTGTCCCTGTGCCGATCTCCACAACACCCGAGATCAAGTTTATACTTCCATCTGGATTAAATGTTAAAATGACACCAGAACTGGCATTCGGATCAATCGTGGATGTTTTCCAAATACAGCTTATTCCTTTTGCTCTTACTCGATGATTCCCTAACTGAATGACCTGTCCTTCATCCCAGTTGATCAGTTCACGTAATTTCAAAATACATTTTGGTAAATTTCCAACATTGCTGGAGTTAAGGAGAACTTGTGTTGGGGTTGTATTTCCTGGCAGGATGGCATTTTTTAGCCGGAGTTCGAGTGGATCGATTTGTAATTTTTTTGCTAGGATGTCCATCGTTCTTTCAAAAGCAAACAGCACTTCAGAATGGGCAAATCCTCTAAAAGGAGCTGCATACGGGTGGTTAGTATACATACATAAAGAGTCGCACCAAATATTTTCTATATGATAAGGTCCGGTACAGTCTACTGCTCCTGCTCGGCTAAGGTCCACCGATTTGTCTGAATAAGCACCCCCATCAAATAAATATAGCATCTCGGCTGCCTTCAAAACCCCTTCTTTTGTGCATCCCAGCTTAACGGTTGCATCGAGGCCAATGTGTCCGGGAGAAGTAAGAATATCTTCTTCACGGCTGTTTAGTAATTTAACTGGTCTTCCACCAACTGCTCTTGAAGCGATATATGCAAGAATTTCCAATTGAATAGAGGCTTTCCCTCCATACGCGCCACCTACTAAAGGTGTATTTACAACGATTTTACCTGTTTCAATCCCAAAATAATCTCCAATAAGCCTCTTTATCATAAAGGGTGCCTGCGATGATGAAGTGATTTCGACTGTTCCGTTTGCGTGAATTTGAGCAAATGAACATCGTGTTTCAATTGCAGCATGGTCTGAAGGATGGAATGAAAACTTAGCTTCAACGGTAACTTCACTTTCGGCCCATCCTTTTTTCAGATCACCTTTACGAATTTTCGTCCGATTTGCGATATTTGTTCCTGGTTCCGGATAAACACCATCAATTTTTTTGTAATTGCCAAGATTTTCATGTAATAGTGGGGCATTCGGTTTCAATGCCTGTATCGGAGAATTAACAACTGGCAGCGGCTCATATTTTATCTTTATGGCATCTGCACCGCGTTTAGCCAAAAAGGGATTATCTGCGACGACAACGGCAACCACCTCACCATGAAATCGTACTCTATCGACAGCAATCGGCGGGCGGTCACGGATTTCCTCCCCTGTAAGAGGCAAATTTTCCCCAGTAACAATCGCACGAACACCGGGTATTTTTAGAGTTTCAGATCGATCGATTCCTATAATCTTTGCATGTGCATATGGACTAATAACCAATTTCCCATGGAGCATTTCTTTTGAATCATAATCGTTTGTATATTTAGCTGTTCCGGTCACCTTCTCGTGAGATTCTTTACGAAAAACACTTTCCCCAATTATCTTCATGATTTTTCTCACCACTTCTATTCGTTATATTTCTAATAAAAAAGTCCACTCTCTTAATAGCGGCCATAAGAAGTTTGATCATGTATTTTCTCGTTTGTATTGCTTTCACTAAAATTGATTTCACTCATTCCTAATTTATGATTTTGTTTTAAAAAAATGTTTTTGAAAGATGAAAATAATCTTTCCAATCCGGTGCTATTAAGTGAAAAATTCCTGAAAAGAAAATCAAAGAATTTGAGATTAAAAATGGTTATAGAAACCAATTGGCATATGATTATAGTTCCTTTTTCAGAGAATTCAGATAGAAAACATATACAAATCCCCTTCCAAAAGTTTTGTCACATTAATAATTCCGCTATTATTTCTGATGGGTCTTTACAATAAATATGAGAGTGAAAATTTGCTACTTGATTTTGATATTGTTTCAGTTCATTTTCGTCATGGAGAATGGAAAGAATTTGCTGGTGAATTTCATGCTTGTTTAAGTGAAAGACCAAGCCTAAATCCTTTAACTGCTGCAGATTGATTTCTTCTTGGCCTGGCAAAGCATCATAGATAAAAATGGGTTTGCGTTTAAAAAGGCTTTCGCTTATTGTAACTCCTCCTGGCTTTGTTATGATGGCATCCATTTGATCATAAAGTCCGTTCATTTTATCCCTGCATTTAATATACGGAAACGGTATAATATTGCTTTTTTGCATGTCTTTTAGCTTATTGTATAATTTCTTATTTTTCCCGCACAACACGTAAAACTGAATTTGCTGGGGAGGCTTGGCCTCTGCAATTTTTTGGATTAAATCGTCGATTGTACCAACCCCTAAGTTTCCCCCGGAAATTAAAACAGATAAAACAGACGAATTTGCTGGTGCAGGTGTTTGTTTCTGTTTTATTATTTTTGGATGAATCGGAATTCCTGTAATATAAATTCGCTCTTCGCTGATTCCTTTTTTGATTAAGAAATTTTTCATTTGAGGAGAAGGAACAAAATGATAGTCAATCTGCTCTACTCCCCAGAAACGATGTATGAAAAAATCTGTATACACATTGATAACCGGAACACTTAGTTCATTTTTTTCTTTTAAGTAATTTAACATATAAGCGGGTAAAGCATGTGTACAAACAATGAGATCAGGTTGTTTTTCTTCTAAAAGCCTTTTCATAAAAAAAATAAATAATAATTCATACAAGCGATAACGTTTCTTATTTTCTACATTTTTGTAAACTGAAAATTGATAAATGGAATTATATAATCCAGGAAATATATGTATCCAATTGAGATAAAACTTGGAAACAAGTGCTTCAATTTTTCCGTAGCTGTATGAAAGAATATCGACCTTTTCACACTTTATATGCGGGTAAATTCGCATTATTCCATCTATTAATGCATTTGCAGTTTGATGGTGGCCAGATGGGATTTGTAAAAAAGGCAAAAATAATATGGATTTAGCAACCTTTTTCATACAGCACCTCTTTTAAACACTTACGGCGTTTTTCTCTTCCAAACATGAGTGCATGGAATTTGCCCCCATGGGACTTATACCATTTATTGCTTGCAAAAATAACAGTCTTTTTCATGTATAATCTGTGTTATGGAAGGAGTGATTGAATTTGAAGATATTACTTTTTACTGTTTTAGCAATCGTTCTTTATTATTTAATAAGAAAAGCCTATAAAAACACGAAGGATATCGTGATTAATAAAGTGAAAATCAATGAAGAATCAACTAAAGGACATAGTCCGAAATTAAATATTCTTCAACTTTCTGATTTGCATCTTGAAAATATATCCATTTCCCCTGCAGAACTATATGAAAAGCTAAAAGACGAACCGATTGATTTAATTGCACTCACTGGAGATTTCCTCGACCGTAAACGCACCATTCCCAAGCTTGTCCCATATTTAAAAATAATGAACCAACTCAATGCAAAACATGGCATCTATGCCGTTCTTGGCAACCATGACTATATCTTGCAACATCACAACTTACAAACATTAATAGGAACGCTTAAACGTTATAACTGCAAGGTTTTACAAAATGAAAATGATGTGATTTTTGTTCAGGGAAAACCGGTTAATATCATTGGCATCGATGACTTTAGCACAAATCGAAGCAGCCTGGAAGCTTCTTACGCAGGAATTAAACCAGGAACAAACCTAGTATTAACCCATGATCCAAATATTGTCCTTCACATGAAAAAATACCATTTTGATTATTTGCTTGCCGGTCATTTCCATGGTGGGCAAATCTGCTATCCAAAAGCTTATCACCTTGTAAAAATGGGAAAGCTTGCAAGAATGAATATTATAAAAGGTTTCCATATGCTGGATGGGAAACCTTTCTATATTAATGAAGGTCTAGGCCAAACAGGTGTAAATATCCGTATTGGGAGCCGGCCTGAAATTACTCTTCATGAGTTATCATTGGCAGTTGCTGATAATAAAACACTTACAGCAATATAAGGAGAAAGCAGTCTCTAAAGGGTCTGACACCATGTGTATTATCAATATATAGCACATTTATCCAACTTTATGTCCTATATATTGGTTATGGGGTCTGACCCTCAGGTTTTTGAGACGGCCTCTTACTTTTTAAAAAGCGAACATTCCATTTCAATGACGATTGGGTATTTCATTCCTGTACATATTTGATAATTTATTTGTTGACATAAATAAATAATGTGGTTTTTGATACTTAAGAATACGCCAGATAAAAGTATTTTGGCTGGAGAGCATCGCTATTGGCAAAAAAGAGAACCATTTATACCATTTGTAAACGGGATGAGAAATGTCAAAAATTTCAAAACCAAGACGTTCACACCCTTTATTTAACAGGGAAATACCTATAATTCCTTTTATCTCTTGTGAATGGCAATAGTTCCGAATGTAAATTTCTACGCCAGGCAAAGACTTTTGAACATAGCGGTAAATAATTTTTGCTTTTTTTAATTCACTCTTTATGTCTTTTAATTCTTTCAAAAGTCTAGCATTGTGAAGGTGAATTTTGACTAATAAATCATTTCTGTTAATTTGTGTTCCATCAGAAAGAACGATATTTCTTCCTTTATATTTTGTCAGTCTAATCCTCAAAATATTACCTTCAGTTCCTTCACATGGAGGGTATGTAAGGCGAGAGCAGAAAAAGTAAATTGGGTCGATTAAGCTCCAAATCGAAAGAATATAGCCTCTCATGCTTCCTTCTCCTTATTAATTTTCAAAGCTTTCTTGTGAAAAATGAATTTTAACCGGTCTCCTTTTTTGTGATATAAACATTTATACTATAACCACAATTAAATTTTGTTATTTATTGATCCAGAGGTTTTATGAAAACAGCATCTATGGATAAGCATCAGAGCGCAAAAAACATCTTCAGTGCTTTTGATATAGAATTCGCTATTCTGGAGCCAAGTGAGATCACAGTATTCTCTTCATTTTTTAGAGTTCCTCCACTAAGGAAGGAACCCCCAAAGCACAAGTCTCAATACCCATAAAATGGATAACCGTAGCCGCCATAAGGATAACCGTAGCCATAGCCATAAGGATAGCCAAATGGACTATATAAAGCACTACCTAATAACCCACCTAAAACTCCACCAAAGAAAGGTCCCCCGAAGAATGGTCCTCCGAAAAACGGTCTGCCGAAAAACGGCCTTCCGAAGAATGGCCCGCCGAAAAACGGCCTTCCGAAGAATGGTCTGCCAAAAAATGGCCTAAACCCGAAACCGAAAGGACGGCCAAAAATCCTCTCATCCGTTTGGTCACTTGGATTTTGATAAAGCTGCTCAAAATCAATGGGCGCTGTATTAAAATAAATCCCTCCTCTTTTTTATTCAATAAAGCTTATGTTTTTGACTAAAGAAATTCTTGGGTATATGCCTTGTTTAAAAAGATTAAATTTCCTCTAATTCTCTAATTTAGATTTCTTAATTTATCATTTGTGAATTAGTTAGTCCTAACCCTTTTTGTTTTTCGAATCTTTTTAATTTTGGTGCGGTTAAGATGACGATTTATAGTTGATTTGAATATTGTATTAATGAAAATAATGTTCAATTTCCTTACCACCTGAAAGGGTGGTTTTGATTTGAATGAATTTTATACCGACACATTACGAATCCAAACATAGATGCCATCCTCAAATTTCTATCAGGGTCAATTTTATAAGAGAGGACAGATCACATTGCCAATTATTATTACGGGAAAGAATGGTTCTATATATGAAGGGTTTTCGCATCCGATTCTAGGGCTTTGGGGGCAGCCTTGGAATCTAGGATATCCTCATGTTTATCCAAGTTTATATCATCAAGCCCATATTACCTACCCATTTATTCAACCAGATATCTATTTTCATTTTGTACGGAATTTATTTTAAACTTGAGATTCGTTTATTTTCTTAAAATTCCATTGTTAACTCAACACCTGTCCCATTCCTTTTTATTATTTTTTTCATATCTTATTATGCGAGGGATAGAAGTCTTCTCTCAAGAAAACCCAGCTGCATGAGAATCCGCCGCCCATGCAGCGGTCTCACCTCCTCATCGGTAGAAGCGTATGTGAAATGCATACGCTTCTATTTATGATTTTTTATCTAATTATTTTAAAAAAGTTCTAGTTAATAAATGAGTTTTAATTTTTCACAAGATTTTTTATGTAAACAATGCGATAAATTCAGGCAAAAGTGAATTTCTTTAATCTTCGTGGCCTTTGTCCAATCGATTTCTTTTTAGAAACATATTTTATAGTGAGGTTGCTGATAAAGCATTCCTTAATCATTCCAATAGGAGGTGAAATTTTATGTGCTTTGGATCTTGCGGTGCTGGTTACGGTAGTTACGGCGGTGCTAGCTACGGTGGAATTGGCAGTAATTTCGCGTTAATCGTCGTATTGTTTATTCTATTAATTATTGTAGGTTCAACATTCTTCTTTGGTTAAGAAAATCGAATATTTTTTTCAATGAAAAAAACTGATTATTCGATGTAAAAGGAGGTGTCAAACATGAGTGACGGAATTGGACGCGCTTTTGCGTTAGTTGTAGTATTGTTTGTTTTACTCATCATTGTAGGATGTTCTTGTACAGGAATCTATTAAGTTCCAGCAAGGTAAATATGTGAAACTCTCTTGAATCAACAAAGAGGCTGCCTCAAAAGTAAAGGGACAGACCCTAATGAGTCAGCCTCTTTGTAATAAGTTCTTTTTTGTAAAAATGAGTACAGCAAGCAATTTACAAACTTGAATGAAAAAGAGTTCATAAAGTCTATTTTCTGGCACATTACCCTTTTTGAGGAAGGAGGTATAAAATGGGAAATTTAGTTATGAGGCACTATGGACAAGCTGTTGAAGTAAGAGATCGTTTCGGTAGAGTTCATAGAGGAGTAATAGACGGGGTTAACCAAACAAGAGGCATGTTTATCCGCAGCGGCTTTAGGCGAAGAAGATTTATTCCTTTTTTCTTAATCGCTTCCATTTTCCTATTAAGGTCTAGAAGACGTATTTTCTAAAAAATAAAGATTCTTAAATTAAGTTTTTCCCTAGAGAAAAATCTCTTGCAAGCTTGTTCAAAATAGAGGCTGACTCAAATTCAAAGGGTCAGACCCCCTCCATACAATATATAGACAAACAGTAATACAACCAATCTATATTTTGTCATCACTGGTGGGTCAGACCCTTATGAGTCAGCCTCTATTATTTAAACGGATTGAAAAGACTTTGCGGCCTTTATTAATTCTTCAATTCCTTCCAAATCGCCCTGTTCAAATAGTTCGATTATTTTGCTTCCGACAATCACGCCGTCACAGTATTGGCTCATTTCTCTCACATGCTCTGGTGTGGAAATGCCAAATCCAGCAAGAACCGGCTTGTTACTGACACTCTTAACACGTTTTAAATACTCTCCCAACTCATTTTGAAAATCGGAGCGGACTCCGGTGATTCCCGTCACTGTTACAGCATATAAAAATCCTTTGCCCCGCCTTGCAATTTCTTTCATCCGTTCAGGCGGACTTGTTAGTGTAACAAGACGAATTAATTCGATACCTGAATCCTTCAAAATCGGAGCAATTAGATCTTCCTCTTCAATCGGAAGGTCGGGAATAATACAGCCGTCCACGCCTGCTTTTTTAGCGTCTGTAATAAATGCGCCCATTCCATAAGCAAGGACCGGATTTACATACGTCATTATGATCAAAGGAATTGAAACAATCGGTCGAATTTCTGCAAGAACAGATAAAACACCGCGTAAAGTGGTTCCCTCCTTTAAGGCGCGGAATCCGGCACGCTGTATTGTCGGGCCGTCGGCGACAGGGTCTGAAAAAGGAATACCGATTTCAACCGCGGTTGCGCCCGCTTTTTCCAAAAAAACAATTTTTTCTTGCAGTGAATCAAGTCCACCGTCCCCAGCCATTATATATGGTATAAATGCTTTTTCATTTCTTTCTTTTAATATCGCAAATGTTTTTTCAATCCGGTTCATCCTTCCTGCTCCTTTCCCATTCTTTCTTTTACTTGCTGGACATCTTTATCACCACGGCCTGATAAACAAACGACGATCGCTTCCTCTTTCTTCATTTTTGCCGCAAGTTTTAATGCAAATGCCACTGCATGAGCACTCTCGAGAGCCGGTATTATTCCCTCCAAACGGGAAAGCAGCTTAAATGCTTCAAGAGCCTCTTCATCGGTGATTGATTCGTAGCTGACACGTCCTATATCTTTTAAATAGCTATGCTCGGGACCTACGCCGGGATAATCAAGTCCGGCGGAAATCGAATGAGCCTCTAAGATTTGTCCATCTTCATCCTGCAGCAGATACATATAGGCTCCATGCAATACGCCGGGCTTTCCTTTTGTCAGTGATGCCGCATGACGGTCTGTATCAATTCCTAAACCGGCAGCTTCTACTCCGTACAATTTTACTTCATCATCTTCCACAAACGGATAAAACATACCCATCGAATTGCTTCCCCCGCCAATACAAGCAACAACCGCTTCAGGAAGCCTTCCTTCTTTTGCAAAAAATTGCTCCTTTGTTTCCTTCCCAATCACACTTTGAAAATCACGTACAATCATTGGAAACGGATGCGGCCCCATCACAGACCCTAAAATGTAATGTGTGTCATTAACGTTAGCTACCCAGTATCGAAGCGCTTCATTTACTGCATCTTTTAATGTTCCGCTTCCTGACGAAACGCTGATAACTTTGGCTCCAAGCAATTCCATGCGAAACACGTTCAGCTGTTGCCGTCTGATGTCTTCTTCTCCCATAAAAATAACGCATTCCAGATTTAATAATGCACAAACCGTAGCAGTTGCGACTCCATGCTGGCCGGCGCCAGTTTCAGCCACAATTTTTTTCTTTCCCATACGAAGAGCTAGAAGCGCCTGGCCGATTGTATTGTTGATTTTATGGGCTCCTGTATGGTTTAAATCCTCCCGTTTCAAATAAATTTTGGCCCCGTTTCCGTGTCTGGTTAGGTTTTCTGCATAGTATAAAGGTGTTTCCCTGCCAACATATTCCTTTAGTAAATTTTGCAATTGCTGTTGAAAAGCCGGGTCTTTTGCCGCTTTTTTATATTCATCTTCCAATTCAATGACGGCTTGCATCAGCGTTTCCGGCACATACCTGCCGCCGTACAGTCCAAAATGGCCTTTTTGATCGGGTAAAGTGTAGGTTGTCATGATATTCTCACTCCTTTTGCATTTTCAATGAACGCTGCTATTTTTTTTAAATCCTTTTTTCCGTCTGTTTCTACACCGCTGCTTACATCAACCATAAACGGCTGAACAATCCGAATAGCCGTGCAAACATTGTCAGGAGTTAATCCGCCTGCTAATATGATCTTTTTTTCTGATTGAATCCCTTCTGCGATTCGCCAATCAAACTTGATGCCATTTCCCCCGCGGTATTTCCCCTTTGGACTGTCAAGAAGAATGTAGTCGCATGGAAAATCGTTCAGTTTTCGTAAACCTTCGCGGTTTTCAATGCTTAAGGCTTTTATTACCGGAACGGAAAATCCATTGCAAAATTCCGGTGACTCATCCCCATGAAGCTGGATCATATTTAATCCAGCTTCATCCACTGTTGCCTCGATCACTTCTTTTTCCTCATTAACAAACACGCCGACTTTCATCACATCCGAAGGAAGCATTAAAGTGATCTCTTTTGCATTCATAGGGGAAATTTTCCGTTTGCTTTCGGCAAAAACAAAGCCAATCGCGTCTGCACCTGCCTTGACTGCTTCAAGAGCAGTTTCACGGTCTGTGATGCCGCAAATTTTTACTTTCATGACTGCTTCACCCCTAATAGAGGCATTTTCATTTGCTTAAACATATTTTCCAGATTATTTCCCGTCATGAATGATTCTCCAACCAAAATTCCATTTGCCCCTGAGCGAACCACTCTCTCCACATCCTCATGCGTTTTTATACCGCTTTCGCTGATCAGAAATGCTCCCGATTCCTTGACTTTCGGGGCTAATTTTTCCGTAACGGCAAGATCAACTTCAAACGTCTTTAAATTCCGGTTATTGACGCCGATTAATTTCGTACCAGTCTTTAAAGCTTTCTCCAGTTCTTCTTCATTGTGAACTTCAACTAATACCTCTAGCTCTTTGGCAATTGCATAGTTATATAGATCTTTCAGTCTTGGTTCCGAAAGAGCCGCAGCAATCAAGAGAATCATGTTTGCTCCGGATGCATATGCCTGGTCAATTTGGATCGGATCAATAATAAAATCTTTGCACAAAATCGGCACATTGACAGCCTTCCTAACTGCCTCAAGGTCACTGAACGACCCTTTAAAATAAGGAGCATCCGTCAACACCGAAATGGCATCAGCACCAAAACGTTCATACGCTTTCGCCTGTTCAACCGGATCGAGCCCGGCATTAATATCTCCCTTTGAAGGGGAAGCCCTCTTATATTCGGCGATAATAGCAACTTCTTTCGATTTTTCAAGGATTGATGTAAAAGACCTTTTTTCATTGTGTTGGACAATGTCAGGCTTTGCTGCTTTCAATCTTGTTATTTCCTGTTTCTTCGTTTCGAGAATTTTATCTAAAATCGTTCCCACTTAGATCACCTCTATTTGAATTGCCTTGCTTTTTTCAATAAGCTGCTGGAGCTTCTCATACGCCGCACCTGAATCAATGCTTTCTTTTGCCAGCTGAATTCCTTCCTCAATGGATTTCGCTTTTCCGGCGGCAAAAATGCCAATTCCGGCGTTAAGAAGAACGGTATCACGCTTAGCCCCTTTTTCGCCTTTCAATATATTTGTTAAAATTTCGGCGTTTTCCTTCGCGTCTCCGCCGCGGATTGCTTCATTTTTATAAACAGACAGACCGACATCTTCAGGATGGATAGTCATTTTCCGAATTGACCCTTCTTCAAGCACAACTAAATGGTTTTCTCCTTGAAGAGACGCTTCATCCATAAATCCAGCACCGTTCAAAACGACAGCACGTTTTCTTCCTAATGCGTTTAAAACTTCAGCAAACATCCCGATCAAATCGCGGCGATAAATACCGAGCAATTGGTATTCAAGATCGATTGGATTTGTCAAGGGACCTATCAAGTTAAAAATTGTTGGAATTCTCAAGTCTCGTCTTACTTTCATTATTCGCTTGATCCGAGGGTGAACATTTGGGGCAAACAAAAAGGCAATACCGATTTCTTCCATTAATTCCTCTGTTCGTTCAGGCGGCAAATGTATATTCACCCCTAAATGTTCAAGAACATCTGCACTTCCTGTCTTGCTTGAAATGCTCCGGTTTCCATGTTTGGCGACCGGAATCCCCGCACCGGCCAATACAAATGCAGAAGTTGTGCTAATATTAAAACTTTTCGAACCGTCACCGCCCGTTCCGCAATTATCCATAACATTGGGAATTTTCTTTCTAAATGGAAGAGAATGTTCCCTGAGAGCCTTTACTAATCCGGCAATTTCGTTTACGGTTTCTCCTTTTGTTTTTAATCCGATCAAGAAAGCGGCAATTTCACTGTCAGTAACTTCTTCGGAAAATAGAAAGCTGACAGCTTCCTTCATCTCATATTCTGTTAATGATTCTCCTTCAGTTAATTTTTGAAGAAATGCTTTCATGACTGCTCTCCCTTCTGATATTTTTTAAAAAGTTGTTTATGATTTTCTTACCTGTTTTAGTTCCCACTGACTCCGGATGGAATTGGAGACCGTAAAGTGGGCAGGATTCGTGTTTAATCGCCATAATTTCGTTATCATCCATTGATCTTGCAAGGATCTTAAAGACTCCCGGCAGCGTGCCGTTTTGAATCACTAACGAATGATAACGCATGACTTCTACCGGCTGAGGCAAATATTCGAATAAAAAGGATCCGGTATGAGTCAATTTTGATGTTTTTCCATGCATAACTTTGCCGGCCTTTTCAATCACAGCTCCGAAAGCATAACCAATTGCTTGATGGCCGAGGCATATACCAAGAATTGGAGTTTTTCGATAAAATGCTTTTATGATATCTACACATATTCCTGCAGCTTCAGGTCTTCCAGGTCCCGGCGACAGGACAATCGCCCCGGGATTTAGCTTTTCGATTTCCTTCAGGTTGATTTGGTCATTCCTTGCCACCTTTACGTCCTCGCCTAATTCTCCAAGATATTGATATAAATTGAATGTAAATGAATCATAATTGTCGATTAACAGTATCATTTATGATCCTCCAAAAATGCTCTTAATTTATGAAGTGTTTCTTCGTATTCTTTTTCCGGGATCGAGTCATGGACAATCCCTGCACCTGCCTGTATATAAGCCTTATTGTTTTTTACAAGCATCGTTCTGATCGCGAGTGCAAAGTCCATATTTCCATTTGCGGAAAAGTAGCCGATCGCTCCTGAATAAACGCCTCTTTTTACTTCTTCAAGCTCATTTATAATTTCCATTGCCCTTATTTTTGGCGCCCCGGACACTGTCCCGGCCGGAAGGCAAGATATTAGTGCATCGACAGGTGTATATTGTTGCTTTAACGTTCCGCTCACTTCAGAGACAAGATGCATGACATGTTTGTATTTTTCAACTTCCATATATTTTTCAAGGTGAATGCTTCCAAATTCACAAACTCTGCCAAGGTCATTGCGGCCAAGATCAACTAGCATCCGGTGTTCGGCAAGTTCTTTTTCATCCTCCATTAGTTCCTTCTCCAGTCTTTTGTCTTCTTCCTCACTTTTGCCGCGAGGCCTTGTTCCGGCGATTGGGTTTGTCGTAATTTTCGTTTGAACTTTTTTTACGATGCTTTCCGGAGAAGCGCCGGCAACGGCATAGTCTTCAAAATCAAGGTAGTACATGTATGGTGATGGATTATCAATTCTTAATTTCCGGTAAAACGAAAACGGGTCCCCTTCAATCTCTGCTTCCAGTCGCTGCGACAGTACAACCTGAAAGATATCTCCTTCAAGTATGTAGTTCTTTGCGATTTTTACTTTTTCAATAAAATCTTCTTTCTTCATGAAAGCTTTAAAAGATGATATCGAAGCTTTTCTAGCGGGAGTGATGTCGGAACCATTCAATACTTCTTCCTTTCGTTTAAGAACTTTTTTTCTGATCTGTTCACTTGTTGTTTCCGGCTGAATCGGCGTTCCGATAAAGAATACCTTTTGCTCCAAATGGTCATAAACGATCAATTCTTCGAAAAACATAAGATGTACATCAGGCACCTGCAAATCATCATCAAGTTCCTTTCCAACTCGTTCGTATTGACGAATTGCATCATAGGCCACATATCCTACCGCCCCGCCAATAAAAGGGATATCTTTCACCGATTGATTTTTATTCGGGAGAAATGCTTTTAATACTTCAAGCGGTTTTTCATCTTTAATTTTTCTGACTTTTCCTTTTACGATTTCTGTCGTTTTCCCGTAACCTTTCAGCTCAAAAGCCGGTTCTGCCCCGATAAATGAATACCGTCCGGTTTTTTCATGCTTCAATGAACTTTCCAGCAAAAACTTTTTCTTTCCAGATATTCTTTGAAAAATCGAGATCGGCGTCAGTGTATCTCCTTCCAGTTCAACAAAGATCAATTCATCCGTGTTAAGCATATTCTTCAAAAGGCATTGCTCCTTTCTTTTTGCGAAAATAAAAAAGTCCTCTATACGCACAGAAATTGTGCGTATAGAGGACGGTATCGTCGGACCGCGGTGCCACCTCTTTTGGAGCAATTAGATCGCTCCCTCTCTTCAGGTACATGAAAGACGACTTGAGTTTTAAGCGAACTCTGCCTTTCGCATTATCCAGCTACGGCTTTTAGCCCCTCGGGGTCATAAGCCGTCTCCTTTCGGAAATCAGGTTTTTCTGCAGGAACACATTTTTGCCTGTCGAGCTAAGCGAGTCGCATCCGTCTTTCTTTATACCCTATCCTTTTAACGGTGGAATTCCGTGCAGCCCTACTAAAGTTCAGGCTGCCTCTCGTAAGCCCATTCAGCTGAATCCTTCATACCGGCTCTCACCTGGCCCGGCTCTCTGTCATGAAGTTCCTTCAACTTACTATTCTTACTCATCGATTTACCATTTTCTTTTTTGAAGTAAAAGCGGAGCTGCGCTACAATGAATAGAATGCTAAATTGAAAAAGTTTAAAACCTAGTTCAGCTCAGACCGTCTTATTATGGGAACCTATTTCCATGTTATGTTGGGAATTTAAAAGCCATGCAAATTTTCTGAAAAACAAAAAGGGTTTCAAGCCTGTAAAGGACGAGAAACCCGTGGTGCCACCTTCATTAGCTGAAAAATCAGCTCACTTTATCGGTATCAAAGCATCATGCTTGAATACCTGTCTCTTGTAACGATGAGACCGTTCGCCAAAGCCTACTGCTCCTTAAAGAGGTTCGGTTTGGAGGCTCGGAAGCCCATTCGCTATTACTTCCACACTGATTTGCACCAACCATCAGCTCTCTGCAGTTTCCATAATAGCTACTCTTCTTCGTCAACGCCGTTTCCTTTTATTGATTTTCATCTTATGATGGTATAAAGAAAATGTCAAGAGGATTTATAAAAAAATTTAGTTTTTTCTGATTAAAAGTTCTTCTAATTTTTTCCGCCAAACCGGTGCCAACTCTTTAACTTCTAGGATTTTTTCAATTCCGGCAATATTTTTTCGGTCATGAAAATAAATGTGGTTTGCATACAAAATGGATACCTTGTGACTGTTTCGTTCAAGAAGTTCTATCGTTGATTCTTTATCAACATCCCTTCTTTAAGAACCCTGAAGAAATAGCCTGTAAATCCTGTTTCCACTACTCTTTTCATCAATTGTTCGATTCCATTGTGTTTTGATATCGTTGAACATGGGATTCGGCCTTGGGAAACTTGAATTACAGCTTCTTCAAGTTTATAAATATCGCCTATATATACCTCGTTTTCACACATGCCGCTAACAGTAATATTTTCTCCAAAGGCTGGCATTTTCAACGTTGCAGAGAATTCCTTTTCCCACTTTTCGTAATGTTCAAACGGATAAAGACAAACCGCTCGTTCCGGTCCGCCGTGAAATTCAGGATTGGCTACACCATCACCAATAAATCCTTCTTTTGTTAACAATACTTCTTGAATTTCTGTCTTTCCGATTCCTGATTTTACTTCTTTGCCATTCCAAATGTAATCCTTAGGCATTCCCACACGTAAAGATCGCAATTGTCTCTTGTTTGCCACAGCCATTTCTCCTCCGTTTTATCCACCTGCTTCCATTTTATCATGAACCTCTCCCATCTACACTCCTTTTAGAAGCGGGATTTTCAGCGCCGCCAATCAAAGTGGAAAAAAAGGACCCTTTAATCAAACGAGTGATATGGTGTTAAAAAAATGCTTGCTGGCAATTTTTTTCTCAGAATGCCAATGATTTTGTCTTCTAGAAATCAAAAAAACGCAAATAGTAAGTAATAGAATTCAAAAGGCAGGTTATTGAGATGGAACATTTAGAAAAGATCCCAAAAGGAGTCGCAAAAGAAAAGTCAGACCGAGTAAAACATGACCTACTTGATAAGCGCTGGGCAATTTTATCCCTTTCATCCATTCCCCTTGTAATGACTCTTGGGAATTCAATGCTTATTCCGGTACTGCCGATGATGGAAAGAGAGTTAACTATTTCTTCTTTTCAGTCGAGCTTGATCATAACGGTTTATTCTGTCGTTGCAATTTTTCTCATTCCAATTGCCGGTTTTTTATCGGATCATATCGGCCGCAAAAAAGTCATCATTCCAAGCCTTTTAATTGCAGGTATTGGCGGAATCATTTCCGGATGGGCATCCTGGCAGATGAATGATGGGTACTGGCTTATTCTCATTGGCAGAGCACTGCAAGGAGTTGGTGCTGCAGGGGCTGCCCCGATTGTTATGCCGCTTGTTGGAGATATGTTTCAAAGCGAAGATGAAGTTAGCAGTTCTCTCGGCATGATTGAAACTTCGAACACACTAGGGAAAGTTCTAAGCCCTATTTTAGGTTCATTTTTGGCCGGGTTTATATGGTTTTTGCCTTTTTTTGCATTTCCGTTTTTTTGTGCAATCTCTATTCTACTTATGTTTTTCCTTGTAAAAACGCCAAATTCAAATGAAGATCCGATGCCTTTCAAACTTTTTTTTCAAAAAGTGAAAGATATTTTTAAAAACAACGGTCGCTGGCTATGCGCCACTTTCTTGATTGGCGCAATTTTAATGTTTGTACTATTTGGAGTTTTGTTTTACTTGTCAGATGTTTTGGAAAAGAACTATGATATTAAGAATATCAAGAAAGGGCTGCTTTTAGCCGTTCCTCTTGGAGCACTCTGTCTTTCATCTTACATTACCGGCAAAAATATTAAAGAAAACAAAGTGCTTATGAAATGGATTACATTTGGTGGAACCTTGCTGCTTGCTGCTTCAATTGCCGCTCTAAGCTTTTCTAAAGGGTTATGGTTTATCATTGCAATGTTTTTCTTAAGCGGAGTCGGAATCGGAGCAGTGCTTCCTTGCCTTGATGCATTGATAACAGAAGGGATTGAAAAGGAGCAAAGAGGAACAATCACTTCGATCTACAGTTCCATGCGGTTTGTAGGGGTTGCAGCAGGCCCTCCCGCCATTGCCATTCTTATGAAGAACACCGAACATTCATTATTTTTTCTTTTAAGCGGCTTAAGCATCCTTGCCACACTAGCCACATTTATGGCCATAAAACCTGAAAAAGAGAAAGCAAGTTAATCCGCATTGGAAAACATCCAATGCGGTTTTTTATTGTCCTGATTAATGCGCCAATTTTGAGCATATATGAGCGAGTTTTTGAGATTTGTGATCCACTTTTGAAGTTTTATGAGCCACTTTCGAACACTTATGATCCACATTACAAAAAATACCACAGAAACAGGTTCTGTGGCACAATTTTATCCTTTTTTATTTCTTAAAAACTTCTCTCAGGAACTTTTTCCATTAAAAATCCCGTGATCATTTGATTGAACAACTCCCATTTCTTCGTTGGAAGCTGGTGGGACTCATTCTTTATGATCGAAATTTGGCAATTCGTATGTTTTTTGTAAGCACGAACATGCTGATTTACTATATCTCTTGATCCGTAAAACAACAATAAAGGAGCCTGCAGATGATGAAGACGGTCTAAGCAAGAAAAGTGAAGAGATTTTTCATAAAAATCAAACCAAGTTTTTCGATTTGCTTTTTTCATATGATGTATAATGCCATCTTGCAATTCTTTATCATCCGTATGGCTAATCGCAATTAAGTACCTTAAAAAATCGGGAGCATGCTTTACGAAATACATACCAATCATATGTTCATATTTAAAGGCCGGAGACAACACTTGCGGAAACCCACCGGAAAGAATGACAGCGAGCGACCGGTCCGGATATTGAAGAGCAAATTCCTGTGCAACAAGTCCTCCGGAAGAATAACCGCAAACGGCTGCACATTCTATTTCGAGAAAATCCAACAATCCTTTAATTTCATTGGCAAATCCGGAGATCGAAACATTTCCCGCCGGGCCTGTTGTATCCCCGTGCCCGCTTAAATCAGGCAGCAAAACCCGAAAATGCTTTGAAAGCTTTTTTTGGTAAAAAAAAACTTTCCGCCCCATCGCAGGTGGGTGAATAAAAACAATCGGAACGCCTGAACCTATATCTTCAAAGAAAATGTTATTTTCTCCATGTGAAAAATAAGGCATATTTTTAGTTCCTTTCAGCATATAATTAAAAAATTGGAGACTTTTTTCACATTTGAGTATATGAGCGGTTCTTTATAACTTACTATTCCATTAACGTCCCAATTTCATGCATCCATTGTTTAACCGTGACATTCTCAATTTTATATGGTATTCTTTGAAGTGAAGAAAGAACAAAATAATTAACCATTGAAATATAAAATGACCGCGGTGTTGCAGCACCGACGGTCACTTGCCATAGTCGTTCCCGCAGGGGTTCGGCCTATGAAACAGGATAGACCTCTCCCTCAATTTGCGGTCAAGGGAGGTCTATTTATTTTGGTTAAAAGTTAAGACAGCGATGATCAGACAAGCAAATGAAATCATCAATGTCATCGATTCAAAAACTGTCAAAAGGCCTCACCCCCTTTCACGGGGCTAGCCGACCACCCTTGCGAAACGAGCTATCGCCTCATTAGTATACCATATTCTTGGCCTATTAACAGAACGTGTGTTCGAAATTTGTTAAATTGAGTCATTACTCCTATATATTCCAAAAAGGTTCGCCTCTCTTTTACTGAAAAAATGGTGGAAATATTCGAAAAGTGGTCGATAGATCACGAAAAGTTGTCGATATATTCAATAATAGATAATAAACAGCAAAAAATTGGACATAACCCGAAAGTGGTTCATGCCAAAAAAAAAAAGAGGCCCGTCTTTTTGTCCTAAGTTTTCAATCTTGGCTTTGTCGGATTGCAATCTGGTTTTTCAATTCCTGCAGATTCAGCTAGCTTTGATAAATAATAGCATTCTTCACGGAACATATGGTCTGCCATTAGAGGAGCAAAAGTACCAAGAGCTTGGGTGCCAAGCTCAAGCTCTTCGAGTTCCATAAGAAAATTCATAAACAGCCGTATTTCGAGTGAAGCTTCTTTGTTGAATCTCTCAAGGGCTGGAAATGAAGTAAGATTTGTCCGCAAAAAACCTGTCATTTCAACAGCCTTTAGATAAAATTCTTCAAAGTGTTTCGTATATTCTTTACTTTTCTTTTTCAATCGTTTTTCTACTTGATCCATATTATCATCTATTGCACCTGCATGGCCCGCTGCGTCGAGAAGCCAAATTAAATGATGATGAAGTTCGTGAAAAATAGGAGGAACTTCCCTTTTTTTCAGATATGCTAAAATTCTTGCGTATTCGTCCAGCTCGTTCACCATATGATTAATAAAAGTTGGCGAAAGGTGGATATCAATTTTTCCCTGTAAATGCCTCCGGATCAAATCAAGTTTAAATTCTCTAAATTTCTTTACTTCTTCCTGTGCTCTTTTGCTTAAGTGAATTAAGTCAGTTGTTTCCACTCCTTCCAACAAGCGGTCAAATGTATTTTTAAAATATTCTGCCGCTTCGATTGCAGCTTTTTCATTCGAGGCAAGTGAATCAAGTATAAACCGCGCATGATCTCCTAAAACTTGCAGCCAAAAACCATGTTCGTACTTTGCCGTCTGCTCATAGCTGGAAACCACGTAATCTCTCCTTTCACCTGTATAAATAAAATCGTATCAAGTAATATCTGTTTTTATGACTGCAACTAAAAATTAAGTAAAGCGAACATGGACTTATTTTTTTAAATGGGTGATTGACTCTCTAATATTCGAATGGCATTTCGTTCACTTCGATGAATTTGGATTTAATAACTATCGTTTTTGGATGGATTTTCCCTTTTATTTTTTTTATGTACGGTTTCACAAAGATTCACACAAAAAAACCACTTTTAACATACGGTTTTTCGATTCTTTTCATTGCATTTCTTATTATCTTTTTTGATTATTCACTTGATAAATCTTATTTAGAAAGGTAACCATTTTATCAATGACAAGGGTAGCTTTTATTGAGGGCTTATATATCTGGATAAAGGCGCATATTTTCGAAGAAGGCTCATTTTTCAGAATAAAGGCTGATAAACAAATTTAAGAGTTCATAAACCATTTAACCGCAAAAGCTTCGACATTTCCGCAAAAATATATGCGAAACTCAAAAAAGGCAGCGGACTCCCCGCTGCCCAATTGCTTTCCATTCTATTTTTCAATTGATTTTTTCAAAAATCCGATTAACAGTGCGCTCACAACTGCACCCGCGAAAATAGCCACCAAGTACATGATCCAGCTGCCTTCTACAAGCGGCACTACAAACACACCCCCATGTGGAGCGCGGAGTCCAATCCCAAACATCATTGAAAGAGCTCCTGCAACGGCTGAGCCTGCCATAATCGAAGGAATGACCGGAGAGGATCAGCAGCCGCAAATTGAATCGCACCTTCCGTAATAAATAATAATCCCAATAATAATATTTGCTTTTCCATTCCAAACAGAAATTTTCAAGAATACGCACGTCAGTCTTGACGTACTGAAGCCCCGGTGGAATCTTGCAATTCGCTCTCCTAAAAAACTCGTTAACCTGAAAGAATACGCGGGTACAGCACCGTATTCATTCCAAGCACGACAATGCCCGCGACCACCAATACGACAACATCAAGACCGTAGTGGGAACCCGGCATCGCAATCAACAGTCCTCTGAGACCGTCAACCAGGTAGCTCATGGGATTGATGGTCGCGATGACCTTCAGCCACACAGGCATCACTGACATCGGATACAGCGCGTTCGACGAGAAGAACAGGGGCATGGTGATGAGCTGCCCAATGCCCATCATCCGCTCCCGAGTCCGCACAATGGCTGCAATCACCATGGATAATCCGGAGAAGAACGCTCCTCCGAGAATCACCATCAGCAGCACGCCAGCAATGGCGCCGAAGCTGAAGTTCATATGGATGCCGAGGATCAGCGCCAGCAAGATGATGATGATGGCCTGCACAAGTGAGCGAACCGATGCAGACAACATTTTCCCCATAGCGAGCGCCGACTTGCGAATGGGCGTCGTTGCGACTTTTTGCAGAAGACCCATATCCCGTTCCCAGATGATGGAGATCCCGTAAAAGATGGAAATGAACGTGACGGATTGCGCCAAAATTCCGGGTGTCAAAAACGCCTTGTAGCTGACGCTGCCACTTGGCAACATGCGAAAACGGCTGAACGCCTGCCCAAAAACCAGCAGCCACAGCGCTGGCTGAATACCTCGCATGATCAACTCAGACGGATCTTTACGCAATTTCCGCGCTTCCATCTCAATGATGGTGAACACGTGGCTAAAGTACAACAGCACCCGAGAACGCTTCTTATCCAAGGCGCTTTGCTGTTCGGCGACTCCGGAAGACACTCTTCATCCCTCCCTCCTGGTTTTCAAACATACCCGCGTAATGCGCGAACACGTCATCCATGCTGGCATCAGTGTTGCCCATTTGCTCACGCAATTCAGCTGCGGTACCCAGCGCTGCAATCTGACCACGGCTCATGATGGCAATGCGCGTGCACAGTGACTCTGCCTCTTCCATATAATGTGTCGTCAGGAGGATGGTCATGTTCTGTTCGCGCTGCAGTCGCTCAATATGTTCCCATACGCCTTTACGCGCCACCGGATCTAGCCCCACTGTCGGTTCATCAAGAAAAAGTACTTTTGGATGATGAAGGATGGCCTGCCCGATTTCGAGCTTGCGAATCATCCCGCCAGAATACGTCTTCACAAGCCTGTCGGCTGCTTCCCCCAACCCGGTCAACTCCAAGATCTCGATAATCCTCTTCTCGCGCTCCTGACGCCTTAGCCCGTACAGTTTGGAAAAGAACAGCAAGTTCTCATACCCAGTAAGGTTTCCATCGACTGACAGCATCTGCGGAACATAGCCTACACACTCCCGGATCCGAGTAGGATCCTTCGCGAGAGAAAGTCCGGCAATCTGGATCTCACCCTCGTCGGACCGCAGCAGGGTTGTCAGCATCTTCAACATTGTAGACTTGCCCGCGCCATTGGGGCCCAACAGGCCGAAACATTCACCGGCAAACACTTCAAAACTTACATCCCTCACGGCATGCACGTCGCCAAACCGCTTCGATACATGGCTCACCCGAACTGTTACATCGCTCATGTCAGTCCCCCCGTTTCGGCAGAAAGCTGGCGAGCTTCTCCATCAACTCAACCAGAGTCGCCTGTTCATCTTCGTCCAGTTGTTGAAATGGCTCAGCCAACAATTGTGTCCGTGTATCCTTCAAGCGTTGAATTCGCTCTTTCCCCGAGTCCGTCAACCGAACAATTCGCGCGCGCGCATCGTTGATATCTTGATACCGATGCACGAGCCCAGCCAACTGCAGGCGGTCTATCATTTGTGACATCGTGCTCGGGCGCACATCCAGTTTCTCCGCCAACTCACCAATCGTACGCTCCTGGTGCCGCCACAAATCCCAAAGAATGAGCCACTGCACACGTGTGATTCCGTCGCTCCCTGTGTCTCCGTTCCGCCTGAGATATCGGTAAACGGCTTGCAAAGATTGTGAAAACAGTTCAAGACTATCCCGATGGCTCACCATTCAACACCTCACACACTTATTTTATGTAGCGAAACTAAATAAGTCAAGCGTCAACTGTCTTATTCGAGTGTCGTTTGTTGACTCAGCTCCGGGGCAATGTACATGAGCTTCTACTTTCATTAAACAGGGAGGAATAAAATGACTCTTTCTTTTTACACAATTATATGGACTTAATCTTTAAAAGCTCATAAACCACGTTTAGCTTCGTTATTTCCACAAAAAGATATTCGAAACTCAAAAAAGGCAGCGGACTCCCCGCTGCCTAATTGCTTTCCACACTATTTTTCAATTGGTTTTTTCAAAAATCCGATTAACAGTGCGCTCACAACTGCACCCGCGAAAATAGCCACCAAGTACATGAACCAGCTGCCTTCTACAAGCGGCACTACAAACACACCGCCATGTGGAGCGCGGAGTCCAATCCCAAACATCATTGAAAGAGCTCCTGCAACGGCTGAGCCTGCCATAATCGAAGGAATGACACGAAGAGGATCAGCAGCCGCAAATGGAATCGCACCTTCCGTAATAAATGATAATCCCATAATAATATTTGCTTTTCCGGCATCTTTTTCTTGTTTTGTAAATTTATTTCTAAATAAAAGTGTAGCTAAAGCAATTCCTAACGGAGGAACCATACCAGCCGCCATAACAGCTGCCATTGGCTCATAAACGCCGTTTGCCAGTAGGCCAGTACCGAATACGTATGCAGCTTTATTAACCGGGCCACCCATATCAAATGCCATCATTAATCCTAGCACGATCCCTAGCAGAACGGCATTTCCTGTTCCAAGTCCTGATAACCAGTGAGTAATTGCACTATTTAAAGCACCGACCGGCTTATTGACAACATAAAGCATTAAGAAACCTGTTAAGGCAATTCCGAATAAAGGATACAGTAGAATTGTTTTAATCCCATCAAGTGACGCCGGCAATCCAGCAAATGCTTTTTTCAAGCCGACTACCAAATAACCGGCAAGAAAGCCGGCAATTATTCCGCCAAGAAAACCTGCTCCGCCGCTTGCAGCCAACATCCCGCCGATCATACCAGGTGCAAAACCTGGACGATCTGCAATACTCATTGCTATAAATCCAGCCAAAACTGGAACAATCAATCCAAATGCGGTTTTGCCGCCAATAGTCATTAATGCCGCAGCAATCGGATTATAAGAAGGATCTTTGGGATCAAAAGCGTTATATCCAAACAAGAATGAAATCGCTATCAAAATTCCGCCCCCAACAACGAACGGAAGCATGTTGGAAACACCGTTCATCAAGTGCTTATAAATGCCGGTTCTTTCTTTATGTTCAGATTTCATTTCAGCTGTTCCAACAGATGAGCCGCCTCTATAAACAGAGGCATCCTGGTTTATTGCACGTCTGATTAATTCCTCCGGCTTGCGAATTCCGTCAGCAACAGCCGTCTGGATGACATGTTTCCCTTTGAAGCGCTCCATCTCCACCTTCGTATCTGCAGCGACAATAACAGCTGTTGCTTTTTCAATCTCTTCAGTCGTCAGCACATTTTTTACTCCGCCTGAACCATTTGTTTCGACTTTTATGTCAATTCCCATTTCAGCTGCTTTTGCTTTCAGCGAGTCGGCTGCCATGTACGTATGGGCAATGCCTGTCGGACAGGCTGTTACAGCGACAATAAATTCTTTTTTATCAGCCATGTTTTGCTCTTCTTCTTCATCTTCACGGTCATAACTGTCGATCACATGAAGAACATCATCAGGAGAAGATGCTTTCATAAGCCTTTCACGAGCTTCTTCTTTCATTAAAATCGTTGAAAGACGTGAAAGTGCTTCTAAATGTGTATTATTTGCGCCCTCTGGTGCAGCGATCATAAAAAACAAATGAGCAGGCTTGCCGTCAAGAGACTCATAGTCAACGCCTGATTCAGATTTTCCAAAAGCAATTGCTGCCTGTTTTACGGCTGTTGTTTTCGCATGAGGAATCGCGATGCCATCCCCGATTCCAGTTGTACTTTGCTCTTCTCTCTTTAAAATCGATTCTTTGAATTTTTCATGTCTGCTATTTTTCCTGCTTTATCGAGTACGTCAATGAGTTGGTCGATCGCATCTATTTTTTTGCTGCCAGCAATTGAGAGTGAAATTGTATCTCTAGTTAACAGCTCCGTAATTTTCATTCTGGCTCTCTCCCTATTTATTTAATTGAGACATGAGGCAATAATTTTTCGACTTTTTCTGAGGTGCATAATCCAATTGAAAAAGCGGTTGCACTTCCGGATGCCACACTGTATCGGAAAGCTTCTTTTACATCTTTTGTTGCTTCATATTTTGCCAAAAAACCGGCTACCATCGAGTCTCCCGCTCCAACTGAACTTTTTACTTCTCCTTTCGGCACTTCTGCAATTAAGGAAATATTTTCATTGATAAAAACAGCTCCCTTTTCGGCCAGTGAAACAATCACATGTTGGGCGCCCATTTGCACAAGCTTCTTCCCATATTCGATTGCTTCTTCACTAGAAGTGATATTTGTATCAAAAAGTTCCCCAAGTTCGTGATGGTTTGGCTTAATGAGGAACGGCTTATATGGAATAACTTTTTTGAGCAAATCCCCTTCTGCATCAACGACAAATCCGGTTCCGTTTTCTGAACAGATTTTCACAAGCTCTTCATATGTCGTATTTGGCATTGTCGCTGGAATACTTCCAGCTAAAACAAGCAAGTCTTCGTTTGTCAGCTGCTTGATTTTTTCCTTGAGAGCTTCAAAGTCTTTCCCAGAAATGTCCGGGCCTTTTGCGTTGATCTCTGTTTCTTTCTCTGTTTTAATTTTAATATTGATTCTTGTATCTTCTTTGACTTTTACAAAATCGGTTTCTATTTTTTCATTTTGCAAATAATTTTCTAAGTATTTTCCGGTGAAACCGCCAATAAAGCCGAGTACCTTGCTTGATACTCCCATTCTTTTTAATACTCGAGAAACATTTATTCCTTTTCCGCCTGGGAATTTCGTCTCATTTACAGACCGGTTTAAATCTCCAATCTTAACCTCTTCCAGTTGAACGATATAATCAACAGACGGATTTAATGTCAATGTATAAATCATACTGTCACGACCTTTATCGTTGTTCTGCTTTTGTATAGTTCACTTGATTCTGTATCTAGTTCATTCGTAATAATGGTTGCTTCATGAAGATCGCCAAATTTTGCAAAAGCAATCTCTGAGAATTTGGAAGAATCCGCTAAAACAAACGCCTCCCTCGATAAAGAAATCGCCGTTTGTTTAATGAATGCCTCTTCCTGATCGGGTGTAGTATAGCCAAACTCTGGGTGAATCCCGTTCACGCCCATAAAGCATTTATCAAATCGATAAAGCTCGAGGCTTGCGACCGCGCCTCTTCCAATCACGGCATTTGTTGTCCGCTTAGCAAAACCGCCAATAATATAAGTGGTTATATTGCGATCAAGTAATGCTCCAAGATGCATCAAACCGTTTGTCACAACAACAATATCTTTTGGAAGATAAGGAATCATTTCCAGTACCGTCGAACCTGCATCCAAATAGATGCAATCACCCTCTTCTACCAATTGTGCCGCATATTGAGCGATCTGGCGCTTTTCATGAAGGTTTTTGGATGATTTTTCATTCATGCTCGGTTCCTGGAGCTTCCCCTGAAGCCGTGCCGCACCACCATGTATGCGCTTTAAAAATTTCCCTTTTTCAAGTTGCGTTAAATCGCGGCGGATTGTTGATTCAGATGTTTTTGTTAAGTCCACCAGTTCTTGAATTTTTACCGTCTGTTTTTCTTTTAAAAGCTGCAAGATTAATTGATGACGTTCCGGAGTTAACAAATCTTCGCCTCCTATTGGGAAATCTTTATGATCAAATCATACTGAAAACGATTGCAAAAATCAATCATTTTCTTTCATTTTCTTTCAAAATAATTCACTTAATGAACGATTTTGAACGTTATTGTAATTTTTTGAGTAATATAATAATTCTATATTTATGATTGCTCTTGCTTATTAAATATGATAGAATATTTTATCAATATATAGTATTAATCATGTTATACCCATACTATATTTCGTTTTCTTCACAATAGTTTTAATGGTCTCTTTTTCTATTTTTGATTCGCTCGATGAGAGCGAATTTTTTTTGAATAATAAAACCCTCTACTTTAAAAGCAGAGGGTAAATTTCTTACATAATATTAAGATCCAAAAATGATCGCATCAATTGAATAGCTTCCTGCTCCAATAAGAGCAACACCGACGGCAACTGCAAGCAAAACAAGATTATATTCATAACCGTTTTGCGTAGCCCAAAAACCGTTAGAACCATGAACTTTTACTATTGCAACCACCATTGTTCCGGCAATTAAAACAGCTGCCAGAGGAGTGAAAAGCCCAAGTGCAAATAAAGCTCCGCCAATAAATTCAGCAAGTCCTGCTAATAATGCCATTTGGTATCCAGGTTTGATTCCAATTGATTCAAAAAATCCGCCTGTTCCTTTTAAGCCGTGGCCCCCAAACCAGCCAAACAATTTTTGAGCTCCATGTCCCATAAATGAAAGTCCTATAACTAATCTTATAATTAAGATACCTGCATTCATTTTTCTCCATCCTTTCGTTTTATCTTTATTTCGAGATATTGTTTTTTAATTATCTTGAATTCAAGATAATTATAGAATGTTAGACATGAAAATGTCAAATTCTTTTTTTCAATTACTCTTTAAATTCATTCCATTCCCGTATTCATCCTCCATTAAAATTTAAAATTGAGAGTGAACTATGTTGTAACTTTCATTGTTACATCCAGTTTAAAAAAAATACTTTTTTAATTAGATTTTATTTTTTGAACGATGCCGGCTGTTATATCTTCCATCGTTATTTCTTCAAGCACTTTTTCCATCGCATTTTGCGCTTTCAGTAAAACAAGCTCAAGAACTGGTTGGATACTTGAACCGACCGGACAATTCGGATTTGGGTGTTCATGAAACTGAAACAGTTCTCCTTCTTCCACTACATTGACTGCCCGATAAACATCCAAGAGTGTAATCTCTTTCAGGCTCTTAGCGAGACTTGCTCCGCCGGCACCCGCACGGACGAAAACGAGCTCTGCCTTCTTAAGCATGCCAAGCACTCTGCGAATAACGACAGGATTGGTATTTACACTTCCGGCAATCCACTCGGATGTACAAACTTTATTTCTTTCTAAAGCCAGTAAAGATAAAATATGAACGGCTACCGTAAAACGGCTGCTGATTTTCATAGTTTTCACTCCCTTGTTGTAACCATTATAGTTACAATCTAAATAAATAGTCAAGAAAAAATGTTTGAGGGGAAAAGTGTCCCCTCAATTACTTGTGATCTTAAGTTCTTTTAACACATCTTCTAAATCATTCATAGGTTTTTGGCACGTAAAGTTTTCACAAATATAGACAGTTAAATCAGAGTCGGTTGCCGTATAGCCTCTCTGATAAATTTTCACCAAATCTTCTTGATTTTTTGAAGTGACTGGAGCAATTTCTGGTGTATAAGCTTTCTGAATGATACCGGCTAATTCACTGCGTTTTTCCGGTGTACCGACGATGACAACTTCACTCATTGGAAACTCTTTCAAGAGCAAGCTTTGCAGCAAAAATGTATGGCCAGGTCCATATGATTCCACGTCATCTTTGAAGAAACGATGTATTTCGTCCACTACATCAAACCATTTCGTCTCACCGGTAAAATGCCCAAGCCGAAGAAAGTTGACAGCCGCAACGCTATTTCCGGACGGGAGCGCCCCGTCATACACTTGTTTTTCGCGGACGATTAATGCTTCCCCGTCACTTCTTGTAAAATAAAAACCGCCATCCTGTTCATCCCAAAAGAGCTTTTTCATCTTTTCAGCAGTATTTTGGGCTTTGTCCAAATATTCCATTGAGAAGGTTGCTTCATACAATTCCAAATACGCCCATAAAAGAAATGCCCAGTCATCGAGATAAGCGCTGTACTTCGATTCCCCATCACGGTATCTGGCCATTAGTTCACCATTTACCATTAGCTTTTCCTCAATAAACCGCAATGCTTTTTCTGCCTTTTCAACATAATCTTGATTTTGAAATGCTTGGCCTGCTTTGGCTAAGCCGGCAATCATTAAAGCATTCCACGAAGTCAGAATTTTATCATCAAGATGCGGATAGACCCGCTCCTGTCGTTTTTCAAAAAGCTTTTGACGTGATTCTTCAAGCTTTGCCTTGCCTTCTTCAAGTTTAAGCCCGGCTTCTGCGAAAGTTTTCACCATGTTTGTATGAATGAGGTTCGGAATATTTTTGCCTTCAAAGTTTCCTCCAGACGTTATATCATAAACTTTGCAGTAAAATTCTCCGTCTTTTTCACCGAGCACATCTAAAATTTCCTCTTTCGACCAAACATAATATTTTCCTTCTTCCCCTTCGCTGTCAGCATCAATGGCCGAAAAGAAGGCACCTTCTTCGTTCGTCATTTCTCTCGTGATAAACTCAATAATTTGTTCAGCAATTTCCTTATATTTACTGTTTTTTGTCACTTGATAAGCTTCGGAATACGTATATAGCAGCAATGCATTATCATAGAGCATTTTTTCAAAATGAGGAACGAGCCACATCGCATCGACCGAATATCTGGCAAAACCGAAGCCAATATGGTCATAAATACCTCCATTCGCCATGGAAACGAGGGTTTTTTCCACCATTTTCAATGCCATTTCCGTTCCGGTCCATTTATAATACTTCAGCAAAAACATAAGATGGTGGGGAATGGGAAACTTCGGCGCATCTCCAAATCCGCCGTATACGCTGTTAAAACTGCCCGCAAGCTGCTGATAGGTCTTATGTAAAACGTCAACTGAGGGCAATTCAGCACTTGATTCTCTTGCCGATTGTTTTAAAGCTTCCGCTGCATCAGAAGCAATCTTTTCAATATGACTACGATTTTTCATGTATTGGTCATACAATTGCGTGATCACGTCTTTAAATCCCGGAACGCCATAGCGGCTTTCTTTAGGAAAATACGTCCCTGCAAAAAACGGCTTTTGATCCGGTGTCATAAACACACTTAACGGCCAGCCGCCGTGTCCGTTCATCAACTGGCAAATGTTCATATAAATAGAATCAATGTCCGGGCGTTCTTCCCGGTCGACTTTAATGGACACGAATCTCTCGTTTAAGAGCTTTGCAACCTCTTCATCCTCGAACGATTCCCGTTCCATGACGTGGCACCAATGACATGTAGATATAATCATCCTCTTTTTCAACTATTGACCCCGCAGGGTCAGGAATAGCCGATTGACACGAAAACCGGCTTATCTTCCCTTTTTGCTTTTTGAAACGCTTCTGGAGACCATTCAAGCCAATTTACAGGATTTGTCTCATGTTGCTTCAAATAAGGGCTATTCGATATCACTAACCAGTTGTATTTATCGTTATAACGTTCACGTTCGAGATATTCCTTCATTATGCAACACTTCCTTTTATCAATATTTTGAACACTTCTCCCATCTTCGCCTGAACGGTTGTCCATTAAACCGTATAAAAGTATTTGCTAAGAAGATATGTTCACCAAATAGTCATGTTGTCCCGGCATTTTTTCAAATTTCCAACCAAAAGTTTTAGAATAATACTCAATGCTTGTTCAGGATCTGGTACTTGAAATTCAAATCGTAAAACTTTTCCCATTTAAAAACCTCCAAATATTTTATTTACATTATATAGAACAAATGTTCTTATGTCAATTTTTGACCTAAGTTTAATTTGCTAATCACTAACATGAACTTCGACTGCCTTCACCTATCAGCGTTCTTAAATCATCTATTTCGTTTTCAAAATCATAGACATTTTCAGATTTGTCTAGACCAATACAATCATACTTTACTAATGTCTCTTTAATAACTGCCATATTACCTAAATTCCTACTTGACCTATCAAGGTCTTGGACCACTATTTCAACATATATCCCCCTACTTTATGGAATTTATGGAATTCAACAATCAATGTTATTATTCCTTTTCTAAAAAGCTCGATTAAAGTTAATGGTTGATATTCGACCAAATAAAAAGCCACCTTATGACGATAAGGTAGCATTTTTGCACTTATTTTATTCATTGTTACTTCGATAGTCTCTTCAAGAATACATAACTTACTTTATCGTATTGCATTTTTTCTTCGTAAAAACGATGTGCGTCAACACGCTGTAAGCCAGAAGACAAAGAAACGATATTATAACCGTTCTCTTTAGCCCACTTATGTACATACGATAAAAGCTTTTCACCATAACCTTTTGACCGTTCACTTGGTTCTGTAACTAAATCGCAAACCCAAATAAAGCGACCATTATATAAAGTAATCATAGGCATAAATCCTGTGATGGCGACCATCTTACCATTATCATAAAGAGCAACTAATCTATATCCTTCCTTTTGTTGAGCTTCAAGCACCAACTCAAGATATGAATTTTCATCAAGATAAGTCCTTAAATGCTTCATCACTGAAAATCCAGTCAAAATTTCTTCTTTAGTTTGAAGCTCTTTGAATAACAAAATTGAAGTTGTTCCCACATTATCCTCTCCTCTCTATTGATGGATGCAATTGATAGATTTCTATAATGTAAATTCAAAATCCTTCCATAAAAAAACCTAAAAATTCAATCTTCTTCAATATTTGTGGGATATCTTGTGAAAGAATGGGCAATTGCACTGCCTCTTCCAATTCAGTAATGCGTATGCTGTCTTCTGCATGCAGTATATAAAAATCTCCCCCTCGAAAGCAATTAACATATTACCGTCGTTGATATAACTTTCGATATAGGAAGTGAAATGAGCTTCTCAAAGCGAATGGTATAATTGGACACCAATGTATATCGCTACACCCCATATAAGGATTGCAGATATTTTATTGATTACTTGCAGGAGATTACCTTGTGTATCTAAATTACCTACAATTCTCCCCGCAATTGCAAGGCTTAGAAACCAGACCCATGAAACCATAATACAAGCAACAGTGAATACGATTTTTTCTGAACCTGTATAGCTTAATGAACTCGTTCCAATTACCCCAATAGTGTCAAGGATTGCATGAGGATTTAGCAGCGAGACCGAAGCTGAAAACGCTATTTGTTTGAGGCGGGTAAAATTTTCTTTAGCCATATTTTCGTTGTTGCTATTTTCAGGAGTACTTTTCCAAATACTCGACCCCATATATAGCAAAAATACAATCCCGGCACACATAAGTATTGTTTTGATCCAAAACGAGCCCAAGATCACAACAGATACCCCAAAAACAGCAAGAGCGATTAAAAGTGTATCGCACAGCGAAGCAGTAAGAACGACTGGGAGTGCGTAAATAAATCGTTTATGAAAGGCCCCTTGATTAAAGACAAAAACATTTTGGACGCCAAGAGGAAGAATGAGTCCAAATGCAAGAATAAATCCGTGAATGAAGGCTTCTGCCATTCCGATACCTCCTATTGCTTAACTTATGAATACAATGATAATCAGATATCGATCATTGTTAACAACCAATTGGATGGATTTTACCCCAACCAAATTGTATAATCGAAACAAGAACTACAAGGAAAATAAATGAAAATCTTATAGTAAGAAATTTCACACCTGATTTAAAGGGAGAGAATTTTTCATGATCGAATTGGATTGGAAGCCTGTCAAATCATCTCCTATTCCTCTCTATATCCAGATAAAAGATTTTATAAAAGAAAAGATTGAAACGGGAGAATGGACTGTAGGGACGAAAATCCCTCCCCAACGTACATTGGCCCGAGCATTGGGAGTGAACCGCAGCACGGTCGTTGCAGCTGTGGAAGAATTAATCGCAGAGGGATTGCTGGAAGGAAAAAGCGGGAGCGGTACAAAGGTGATTAACAATACGTGGTCCTTGATGACTTCTGCCCCGCCTCCTGATTGGAATTCTTATGTGCAAGCAGGAATCCATCAACCTAATCTACCTACGATACAGGAAATCAATAAAGCGGAGTTTGATCCAAATATCATCCGATTGGGGACGGGAGAGCTTTCTCCTGATCTATTTCCGCGTGAGATGATGAAACAAATAATTAACCGGGTGTCGGACCGCATTGATTCGCTTGGCTATGAAGAACCGAAAGGATTGCTTTTTCTAAGGGAACAACTTAGCAAATATTTAAAAACCAACGGGATCGAGGCTTCCCCATCTTCCATTTTGATTGTGTCAGGGGCTTTGCAAGCATTGCAATTGATTTCAATAGCTCTATTGAAACGGGGGTCTACGATCTTTCTTGAAAAGCCATCGTACCTATATTCCCTGCATGTGTTTCAGTCTGCTGGAATGCGATTATTCGGGCTTCCTTTGGATGAAAACGGGGTTCTAACAAAAACGATTACTCAACAAAAAAAGCGGCAAAATGCTTCGTTATTTTATACGATCCCGTCCTTCCATAATCCAACAGGAATCTTGATGTCCGAAGAAAGACGAAGGGAACTGATAAATGTATGCGAACAGGAACGGCTGCCAATTATCGAAGATGACGTATACCGGGAACTCTGGCTGGATTCACCGCCTCCTCTTCCTTTGAAAGCAATCGATAAGAATGGACTTGTTTTATACTTGGGAAGTATGTCGAAAACATTGAGCCCTGGTTTGCGAATCGGCTGGATAGTCGGACCAAAGCCTGTCATTGAACGATTGGCGGATATTAAAATGCAAACTGATTACGGATCTAGTTCTCTATCTCAGTGGGTTGCTGCGGAATGGCTATCAAGCGGATTCTATCATCAACATCTGGAAGAGGTCAGAAAAAAATTGAAGATTCGCAGAGAGGCTATGAACGATTCATTACAGAAGCATCTTGCCGACAGTGCGACGTGGTCTGTTCCCAAGGGTGGTTTTTATATATGGCTGCGCTTATTGCCTTCCCTTTCCATACGGGAACTTTTCGAAAAGGCATTAGAGCGGGGAATTTTATTAAATCCGGGAATTGTCTATGATCAACATGCGACCCATTATCTTCGGCTTTCGTATTCCTATGCATCCTTGACTGACTTAGACAAAGGCATCTTTCGCCTTTCGGAAGTGATTCGGCAGTTAATCCCATAACTTTTTAATCTTATCATGTAAAAAAGCAAAGTCATGAATTGCGCAGTAATTTAGCCATATTTGCATGCTTTAAATATTTCTAAAACTTTCTAAAGAGATAACAATATATAAAAATAATCTTAATATGACTTATGTAGTTAATAAAGCACTACATTACATTGATGAAGAATATAATTTGAAAGTAAACTATAAATGTAATTGCCGCAACAAAATAAGATCAATTCCTAAAAAAAGAAGCGTCAAATGCTTCTTTTTTCAGTTATTTCCTGGAGCTGGCTGGTCAACGCCTCTTATACGGTGTCGATGTCCATCGTCTTCCGTTGTATAAAAATCATAATAATGGACATGCATTCCATTCCCAACTGGAACCGCTGGTCCTGAATAAGCCTTATAATGGTGGGTATGCCCATTTTCGAAAACTACATATCCCTCCGTATAATGAATATGGTTGCCATCCTGAGTCTGTATCGGCGGAGAAGTAACATCTAAACACTGATGAACATGCCCTGCTTCCATAGAAGTATAATCAACAGAGCCATGATTATGATGCGGCACAAACCCTTTTACAAAATCATCTTTTCCTACTTTCTTAGCCATATATTCACCCCTCAGAAATTCTAAGTTGTTTTTTCCGGCCATATCTTTATTAATTTATTCAAGTTTGTTACTGTAGAATTTCCCCTCCTTTCCTACAACTTTATTACAAATAATATTTATTTAAAAAGAAAATATGTTTTCGCTTTTAAGTGAACCACATGGTTATACGCCAAATAATAAAAACACTTGATATCAGTTAGGAATTCTTCCACCATACAGACGACACCCATTCCCGGTGCACCAAAAGAGGCTGTCTCAAAAGCCAGAGGGTCAGACCCCATAACACAATATATAGGACATAATGTTGGATAAATGTGCTATATATTGATAGACGAACATGGGGTCAGACCCTTATGAGACAGCCTCTTTTCCTTTATATACTGCTTTAGAAGCCAATACACTGCATTCATACAATAAAATCAATGGAATTGAAACAGAAATATGAGAAACAAAATCAGGAGGTGAAATACAACAAGCAATGATAACTAATATAAAATATGCGTATCTTCTCATTTTCTGCAAGTAGAATGGCTTTACAATCCCAATCTTTGTAAGAAACATAATAATAACAGGCAAATCGAAAAATGCAGCGAATGGCACAACAAGGTTAAAAATAAAGCTGAAATATTTATCTACTGTGTAGTTTGTTATAAACATATCTCTTCCCAATAAAGTAAGGAAGTTGAGAATATTTGGTACCACTACATAATAACCAATAAGTAAGCCAATGATGAAAAAAGAAAATAATACAGGAATATAAAACACAACTCCCTTTTGTTCTGAAGGATGAAGCCCCGGTTTTACAAACTTCCAAATTTGCCAAGCTGCAATAGGAATAGTAAAAATGGCAGCAACCACTGCTGAAATAGAAAAATACACCCATAAAACGTCTCCCGGACCAAGCACAACTAACTTAAACGTTAAATTCTTTGTTAAAAATTTATAAAAATCTTTTACGTATACAAATCCGATAATAAAAAAAATAAAAAACGAACCTGCTGTAATGAGTATTCTTTTACGAAGTTCTTCAAGGTGCTCTGTTACATACATTTCCTCTTTCATTGTATTCACCGCACTTTGTTTATCTCGGATCAAGCAGAAACATACATACCGTTCCCCTGCTATTGATTATGAGTCTATTTCCATAATAAAAGATTCATACCTTTGTTCCTGCAGTCTCTGGCAAAATCATTTAATGCTATAATTATAATGGAATTTGGGACTTTCATAAACAACACATCTTTATCAGTTTCTAAGGAATATTTTATTTGTAGCTACATATGGTACGCTTAACCAGAACTCCCACCGACTGCTTTTAATTTTATTGAATCCAAAGAGGTATGGTAAATAGCTAAAGGAGATTGCAATAAAAAACAAATGTTTTACCCCAACTACATGAAACCATGTAGGAAACGAACAATGCCATAAATGAGATCACGAGCAACTATACAAAACAAAAGGTTATCCCAACCATTGTTTTACTGCTGGAATCCGCTTGATAACAAGCCAATCTAAAGCTAGAACAACAAGTAAAGAAGCTCCGACAAGCGGGAATACGATACCTAAGATGAGAATTAAGACTGCTGCACTTTTTATAAGTTTAAAATTCTTAGGTAAAGAAGGTGCCCCAAGTGTACCAGATGGCTTACGTTTCCACCACATCACTACGCCCGTAACGGAAATACCAATCAAGCCGAGGCAAACAATTAAATTCAAGAGTTGATTGGCTAATCCGAAGTAATGTCCTTCATGCAGCGCTACACCAATTGAGATGGCTTTTGCCAATACCCCGTAATCTGCAAAGCGTAAATCTGCCAGAACCTTTCCACTGTACTGATCAATATGCAAAGTAGCTTGTCCTTGCGGTTTATCAGAAGAAACAGACACCGTATATACTCCTTTTTCTCCTTGCGGGAAGTTAATCGAATAGCCTTTCTCAACTTTGTTTTCATTGGCCACTTTCATAATCTGCGACACAGATAAAGGAGCAGCTACACCTGATTGTCCTGATTCCGGAACAGGAAGATTCTCAGCCGCCCAAGGTACTTTAGCAACATCTTTAGATGGAATCGTGGACTTTGGTAAATTTCCATCCCATAAGCCAGTCGGATACCCTGATTGTGTAGCGGTTGAAACACGATTGATTAAATCTCCCCATAATCCGGACCATGGAAGACCTGTTAAAATAAAAATGGCGACAAATAAAGAAAACCAAAAAGCAGGAACAGCGTGAAGGTCTCGTAACATCGTACGTTTTCCTTTTGAGAACCTTGGGATAAACGTACCAAATATGTCTTTCCTATTGCGCGGCCACCAGAGATATAATCCTGTGATGAGGAGAATCATTGCCCAGCAAGATGCCATTTCCACAATACGATCTCCTGTTGTTCCAATCATGAGCTCACCATGCAGTTTTCTCACTTTGTTCATGAACTCTTCATCATCTTTTAAATCACCGAGGATCTTTCCGTTATAAGGATTAACAAATACCGTCATCATTCCATCTTTTCCGGTAATTCCAACTTCGGCAGAACGATCTGCTTCAAAGGATGGTTTATATCTTCTTACTAAAGCATTTGGGTAGACTCTTTTTACTGATTCTATTTGTTGTTCTGCCGTTAACTTCTCTAGTGCAGGGTGTACATAGTAGTAATCTTTGTACATTACATTTTCAATCTGTGGTTTAAATAAATAAATAATACCCGTAATTGCTAGTAGAATAATAAATGGTGCAAATATAATACCTGCATAGAAATGCCAGCGCCAAACTGCGCGATAAAGTAACTGTGCCTTTGAAACTTCATGTTCGACGACAGTTTCTTTTGCATAGTCCAGCCTCTCTTGTTGTAAACTCATACCACGTATTCTCCTTTCCTAGTACATAATCATTCTTTCTAAAATCACAATGTTTAAGAAAAAGTTGCTTCTTAAAATGTAACTAACATTTGTGGTAAAACTATGGACTTTGCGTGAATTAATTTACAAAACGTCAAAAAAAAAAAAACTGCCTCAAAAGGAAGTGCACTGCATTACTTTATGCGTTGCATTTATACGAACCAATGAATATAAAAAAGCTGTTGAGAGTTCTCAACAGCCTTATATTTGGCGATGCAGCTGCAGCAACTGCAACGTAGTCCCTTCCTTATCATCTGTATTTCTTATTTGTTTGACCACGGATCCAATTAATCCCGTTTCCCTTCTGCTCTCCTTTAACAGAACATCCTTCAATAACCGTATTGCTAGTTTGATCAAGCTTTATGCCAAACTGCTTTGTACGGATATGAAGATTTTCTAATCAATGATTTTTGCCTGTGACATAGATTGCTTCCGTATCTTTCACGCTGCTGCATTGTTCCACATTCACATTCTTCAATGTAACCTGCTGGCCACGTATCGTAATAACAGGATTTTTGCTGCAAGAACGAATAGTAACTTGTCCTACACCTTTCAAAGTAATAGGTTTGGAGAGAACAATCGTTTCATTATACACACCGCTTGGCAACTTTACAATTCCATGCTTAGGAGCATTATCAATTAGAGACTGCAGAGTACCTTCTGCATGACTGGATAGTGGAAAAGTCCATAAAACAATAAAAAGAGAAAAGAACAATAAAATTTTTTCATAGAGTAATCCCTTTTTCCTATAGTCATTATGTCCGAAATGAAGCATAACAAATAATTATGTATAGTTTGTGAAGTGTTTATGTATATTTTCTGACAAGATGAAGGATTTTTATTCTACACTATAGCCATCCAGTAAATGGGTGTGAGAATTTGTAGCATGTTGTTATGCAAAAATTGCATCTACTCTTCTTGTTTCTGAAGCTGTCTACACGTAATTTATGTGACAAATGGGAAATTAATTGCAAATTTAATAGGATGGACGCAACTTTTAATTAATGTTTTGTCCGTTACAGCAGTGGCAAATGGATGTGATCATTGTTAGAAGGATGTCATTAGCCTATCCTGAAAATGCTAAGTGCAATACCTCAGCATGGCGGAGTGGTGAACTTGCCGGCTGTCTGCATAATTTTACATATGACATTGGTGCTCTCTCAATAGATGTGCAGGAAAGTAAAAAAGACGTTGGTAGCCATCAAATTATCCAATTAACAAAAAGAGGGGCGCCCTCTTAAAGGAAATTTTTATTTCCTTTTGTTCAGCCCCTTTGTATAAATTAGCATCTTGATAAAATGACATGTCAAATTGTCTTTGCAAGGTAATCGTCAAGTTGGGCAAAGGTTCCAGCAAATCCCTGCTTAACTGAATCGTGCGCAGCCTCAAAGGTTTTGCGCTCCTCTTCCGTCGTAGATTGGGGGATCCCCCGCATTGTGATTACCGTCTTTCCTTCATGCTCGGCAAACGTAATTGTATTCAGGATTTCTAGCGGCCAAGTTGGGCTAAATGGAGCACGAACAGTATTACCCTCCTCATCAGAAAAGGAATTGATGAAGACGATCTTCTCCGGCGCAACGATTTCACGATAAACAAACTTGCCCCACATTTCGTGGCCGTCAGGGGATGTCATGCTGTAATGAAAAACGCCGCCCGGACGGAGATCTAACTTGGAGATGCCAAATGTGAAACCTTTTGGTCCCCACCAGTGCTTCAAGTGCTCAGTCTCAGTCCACATTTTGAACACAAGATCACGCGGCGCATCGAATGTGCGTGTCATTACGAGCCCACTCTCCTCTACGTTCGTTGTGATGTTGTTTGTTGTATTTTTTTCGTTCATTTCTATTCCTCCATATTTTTGTATTTGTGTACTTTTATTTGAAATAATTTTATACCTAACCCTTTAAAAATAATTCCCGTTAATTGTTTAATAAGTTTGTTATCTTTGTACTCTCTCTTAGTTTTTTGTTAGTGGAAGAATATGAAAACCTACCTTATCATTACTGCCACATTTTTGAATAAATAAGGAACCAATTGCACCAATCATATTGATTTTCCTTTTTTATACGACATTATACGATTTTCCTTATTTTGTTTATTATAAATCATAAAAAGGATTCCACTAAACACAAAAAATGCCCCTATGCCATGGATTATTGTTAATTGTTCATAAAAAAATAAAGTTCCCATAACAGTTGCAGATATTGGCATTACATTGATAAATACAGATGCTGTTGATGCCCCAACATTTTGTATACCTTTATACCACCAAACAAAGCTGATAGCAGAAACAATAATAGCTACATATAGTACGCTTAACCAGATCTCCCACCCACTGCTTTTAATTGAATCCAAAGAGGTATAGTAAATAGCTAAAGGAAATAATAATAGCGTTCCAAAACCTGTTGCATAAGTAATTGCGGTTAATGGACTGTATTTTTTCATGACAACCTTTCCAATCACTGAATATATACACCAACTTAGACAGGCATAAATTAAGACTAAATCAATTGGTGCAAATCCAAGTTCTAAAATAACACTGATCTGTCCATTAGTAATGATAAATAAAGCACCAAATAAAGCTGTTATCACTCCAATGATATCCTTCCAGCTTATTTTCTCTTTCAAAAATATAGCTGAAAATAGCGTGATTAAAGGAGCATTTACAGCAATAACCAAAGAACTTTTTACAATAGGCGCATATTTTGTGGCAATAAAAAAACAAATGTTATACAAAAAAATCCCAGTAAAACCTAGCAACGCAAACAATCCCCAATCCTTTTTCGTTGGAACTGGTTGTTTAGGTTCTTTCAGCCACATCAAAGGAAATAAAATCAGACTTGCTCCAAAAAACCGAAAGAAGGCAACTGTGATAGGATGCAAACTTTTCTGTTGAAATCTTTCCCGCAATAAAAGCCCCGCCCCAAATAGTTGTCGTTAAAAAAGAAGTGCATAGGTTTTTATCCTACTTGATTTCATTAAAAGGCCTCCCTAATATAAAACTTCTGTTATATGAATTTTACAAATATTTGGTAATAGATGATATTGATAATAATTGATATTATAAATCAATATTTTTGATAAGAGCCAGGGGATGTATACATACTATTTTCGTGTTTTATTATAAGATTAACCAATTTTTACTGGTTGATCTTTCTTATATAGGACCTATTATAGCAGTATCCAGGTGGATTTTTCCCATCAGTCCAATTGGGCGATCATCTTATCAATTTTAAAAGTCTAAACAAAAACAGGACTGCCGAAGCAGTCCCTTTTTTAAAGAAAAGATCCCCTTTAGTTATCTCTTTAATAGCCGCCATAACCATAATGGGATGGACAACAGCCATATCCATGATGGAATGGATAACCTCCATAACCATGATGGAACGGGTAGCCGCCGTAACCCATGCCGTAGCCAGGATAGCCGCCATAACCCATACCGTAACCAGGATAACCTCCATAACCCATGCCGTAGCCAGGATAACCTCCATAACCCATACCGCTTCCAAAGAATTGTCTTTCCATTTTATATCTCCTCCTCAAATTGTTTCAAAAATAGTTTATGTGTCCATGTTCAAAGAGGAATAGATATTTGCCTATTAGTAAGTATATTCTTGGCTGTTATTTTCTTTGCGGTATAGGCATAACTCCTCAACGCACTAGTGTTCAAAAGACAATTGCAACATTCATTATCGTTGAGTCGACGGCTTGTTACTCGCATAGATTTTTAGTGGGCTCTCTTATCGTAAAAAATTCTCTTGATAAGGAAGGGGGTTAATTGAACCAGGTAAATATTTTATAAATAAACCAACATCAATGTGTCGCTTTTTCAATTGCTATGATATTGGGTTGATATTTGTTCCCCTCTCTGGGCAAATAAGACTAGTGGATATCCAATCATTAATAGAACTAAGATCAAAGAAATAACACCAATCCAATGAAAATGAGTCCAGAAAAATCCGCCAATGGATCCAACAAGGCTTGATCCAATGTAGTAAAAAAGAAGATAAAGAGATGAAGCTTGTGCTTTATTATTTACAGCACAGTCTCCTACCCAAGCACTCGCTATCGAGTGGCTGGCAAAGAAACCGAATGTAAAGATTGATATTCCAATTATTTTTGCTAGTAAAGAAGGAACAAGCGTAATGATTGCCCCTCCAACCATGATTGTTATTGAAATTTTTAATAGTAGGGAACGCCCATATTGATCTGCTTTTTTACCCATAAAAATGGAACTAAATGTACCAAACAAATACACAACAAATATAAATCCGATAAGTGCTTCGCTTAAGCGATAAGGCGGTTCATGGAGCAGGAACCCAATATAATTATATAAAGTTACAAAGCTTCCCATTAGCAAAAATGAAAGCATAATCAACGCTATTATTCTTTTATTGCTGAGATGCGAATTATAAGCCGCCCAAGCAGTTTCCCTGTCAAACGTTTTTTTCACAATATGACGTGAAGCAGGCAAAGTAAGCCAAAACACGGTACTAAATATCAGCGATATGCCTCCTATTGTCATTAAAGCAATTCGCCAAGTAAATAGATCTGTCAGTACACCCGTGATAATTCTTCCTGCCATGCCTCCTATACTTGTTCCGCTTATATAAAGCCCCATGATCTGGCCGATTCCTTTCGGATTAAATTCTTCCGCTACATAGGCCATTGCAATAGCCGGAACCCCTGCGATAAAAATTCCTAAAATCGCCCTAAATAAAAGAAGGATCATAAAATTAGGACTAAGTGAAGTTAACAAGCAAAGAATCGACGTGAAAAATAAAGATAAACTCATTGTTCGTTTTTTGCCAATTGCATCAGATAAAGCAGCCACAACTAACATGGCAAAAGCCAACACTCCGGTAGATACAGATAAGCTTAAACTTGCTCTTGATGCAGAGACATGAAATTCTTTGGCAAAAATCGGCAACAATGGCTGCGTTGTATAAAGAATTGCAAACGTTACAAATCCTCCAAGAAATAATGAAAGACTTGCCTTTCTGTATTCTTTTGTCCCTTTTTCAATATAGACCACAATTCTCGCCACTTTCTACAACTACTTATATTTCATACTATACTCTTTTATTGAAATAGACCCAAGCAACAACCATAAAAGTTAAGAAAATTGCACATCATTCAATCGTTTAAAACGAGCATTAGTTTAAACTCCCAATCCAAACATTGAAATAGACTTCATTTTAAAACATAACCAACATAATAAGGCGGTGTGAGCGGAGCCAAGCTCTTACTATTTGCTAAGCTAAAAAAGGTTCTTCTCTCAAGCAGGTTGACATTTCTATTTTTGTAAGCGCAGCTCCGCCCCTTTTCAACATAAATAAAAAACGACCGCCATTTCGACGGTCATAAATCAAGTGCTGCAATGAAAAAACAGCCGCAACCTTCTATTATTCTTCAACTTCAAATTCCTTATTCTTATCATCATTGATTTTATCTAACATCGAAATGGTATCGATTAGATGGTTGTTAAAAATTTGCCGGGCAATATTCAATAAGTCAATGATCATTGGGTCACGAAGAGAGTACAACACTCGATTGCCATCCTTCGTTCCATTTACAATGTTTTTTGAGCGTAATACACTTAGTTGCTGAGAAACAGCTGATCCTTCCGTGCCAATTAGCGTTTGCAGCTCATTGACATTTTTCTCGCCTTCCGCTAAAAGTTCCAAAATTCTTATCCTTAATGGATGGGCGAGTGCTTTGAAAAAATCAGCTTTAAATTGTTGTAATTCTAAATTCATTATGTCCTCCCTATTAGGATTTGTGAGCCAAACCCGTATATGCTGCTAAACCTCTTCTCTTTCCAGATTCCCATTCAGGATTTGAAAGCGCAGTACATTCTTGGAACGCGAAATGGTTACATCCGATGCACTTTTTATATTCCAAATTCGCTAATGCAAAATCAATTGCTTCTCCTGTATGTTCAAAGAAATGTTCTTCACCAATCTCATCATAAAGTTGTGTTCTTTTCAAGACTTCTTTCGGCTGGTTTTGGATGCCTGAAATAAGGATGATGCCCCCCTTTTTTTGAAAATGCCGGACAATACTTGCGAAAATTGCTTCTCCTGTTGTATCCATATAGGGTACTTTTCCCATCCGTAAAATTAATACTTTAGGACGGTGGTTAATCGTATCCATGATGTAGGATTCAAACATTTGTGCCGCTCCAAAGAAAAGCGGGCCTTCCACTGTAAAAATACTAATTTGCGGACAGTCATTCCCCTTGTTTACCACGTGCGGGCTTACTTTTTTATTCGTATCTAATGGATCTGGAAGCACCTTTGCAACCGTAAGCAATTCACTCATTCGTTTGACAAAGAGAATGATGGCTAATATCAACCCAACCTCAACAGCGATCGTAAGGTTTGTAAATACAGTGAGCAAAAATGTAATAACCAAGATCAAAGAGTCACTAGTCTTTGTTTTTAAAATGTGGATGAATTCATTTCGTTCACTCATATTCCACGCCACAACCATTAAGATCGGGGCCATACTTGCTAATGGGATATTGGAAGCATATGGAGCGAAAAGCAATAACACTGCAAGAACAACCAGACCATGAATGACACCGGACATTGGTGAAACAGCACCATTTTTTATATTCGTTGCTGTTCTTGCAATTGCACCTGTCGCTGGAATACCCCCAAATAAAGGAGTTACCATATTGGCGATCCCTTGCCCGATCAGCTCTCGATTGCTGTTATGTTTACTTCCCGTCATTCCATCAGCAACAACAGCGGATAAAAGCGATTCGATCCCGCCAAGCATGGCGATAACAAAAGCAGGACGAAGCAATTGTACGATTTTTTCACTTGTTATTTCAGGTATATGAAATTCAGGTAAACCGCTTGGAATTTCACCAAAAGTTGAACCGATTGTCGCTACTTTTCCTTCAAAGAACATAGAGGCAACGATGCTAGCAACAATTAATCCAATTAATGGTCCGGGAACTTTAGGAAATAACTTTGGTGTTAGTAATATGAGAGTAAGTGAAACAATTGCAGTGATCACACTATAAAAGTTCGTTGTATCCAAATGCTCGAATATTTCTTTCATATTGGACAAGAAATCTTCATGCTTTTTTATTCCAGTAAGTCCAAAAAAGTTGGCAAGTTGTCCAGTAAAAATGATCACTGCGATCCCCGATGTAAAACCAATTGTCACAGGGCGTGGAATGAACTTTATTAATGAACCAAGTCTAAGTACCCCCATTAGAAATAACATAATACCGGCTAAAAATCCAGCAATCAACAAATTTTCATAACCATACGTCATGACGATTCCCAAAAGAATGGGAATAAAGGCTCCAGTAGGGCCTCCGATTTGATACTTAGATCCGCCTAGAAGAGAAATCAAAATCCCCGCAATGATTGTCGAATAGATGCCATATTCAGGTTTTACTCCTGACGCAATAGCAAATGCCATACCAAGCGGAATAGCAATAATACCGACAATGACACCTGAAAGAAGATCTTTCCGAAAATTCTGAATAGAATACCCACTAAATCTTCCTAATGACAATTGTCTCACAAATACCCCTTCTCCTTATATTTCTATATTTGAATTTTTGAATATACATAAAATAATAATATCAGATTTTTCATCTGTCAAAACAAATTATTATTTTTTTTAAAATCAAGATGATTAACCTGAAGGGAATTTGTAAACATTATCAATACCGATACTTGATACAGAGGATGAATATGGAAACAATAATCACTACTTCAATTAGAACGCTTCTCGGTTTCTTTATCTTATTTTTGTTAACAAGGGGCCTTGGAAAAAAACAATTAAGTCAAATGACATTTTTTACATATATCACCGGGATAGCTTTAGGGAATATTGCTGGAGATATGATTGTCCACCGCGAAATTAGAATAATTGACGGAGCTACAGCATTGATTCTTTGGGCAGTGTTAACCTTCCTACTAGAGTTCATAAGTTTAAAATCTTCCCGAGCAAGAAACTTGCTGGATGGAGAACCTTCGATTGTGATAAAAAACGGTAAAATACTTGAGAAAGCAATGGCATCCAATAAACTTAACATGGATGACTTAAGCATGCTTCTTAGGGCAAAAAATATTTTTTCCGTGAGCGAGGTTGATTACGCAATCCTTGAGCCTAACGGACAGTTGAGTGTACTGAAAAAAATTGAACTTGAACCAGTCACAAAGAAGGATGCACAAATCACAGCAAGTCCTAGGCAATATTTGCCGACTGAGTTGATCGTTGACGGCAAGGTTGTCAAGAAAAACCTTTCGGAGCAAAATTTAAATGAAGAATGGTTGAATCAACAATTGTTTGCGAAAGGAATCCATAAAATTGGTGATGTTTTTTATGCGGAATTACAAAGTGACGGAAGCATCTATATTGACAAAAAAACAGATAATGAGTGAAGAAGAGCATAAAATCAATAGACTTTTCAAAAAATAGAGTGACTTTATTAAAGGAGTGAATACAAATGGATGTCAAACGAGTAAAGCAAATTCTATCTTCTCCTGCTGATATTGAAGTTACGTATAATGGAGCATCAGTATGGATTGATCAGCTTAATGAAGACGGACGAACGGCAACCGTCCATCTGCGCGGCCCATTAGAAGAAAGAACAATAGTGGACATTACTGAGCTAAAAGAAGAATAATCCATTAGTTTAAAAGAGAGGCAGACAGGTATCATTCTCTGTCCGCCTTCTCATCTGTTTGTACAATAGGAAGTAAAACCGTAAATTCCGTTCCCTCTTCACAGCTTGAAACTTCAATTGTTCCTTTATGGTTTTCAATGATTTTTCGTGAAACTGATAAGCCAAGCCCCGTCCCCTCTTCTTTTGTCGTGAAAAAAGGATCAAAAATATGATTACGAATGGATTCAGGAATGCCTGTACCGTTGTCACGAAAGGTAATTTTCACTTCGTTGTTGAGCCGTTCTGTCCGGATTTGAATGACAAGCGGCTTGTCTCCTTTTGCGTTTAAAGAGTTTCGGAATAAATTCATAAATACTTGAAGGAGTTCGTCGCGATCCCCTTCTATATAACATTCACCGGATAGTGGACTAATATCGTAATCGATCTTTACGTTATAAAGAAATGCTTCACTATTGATAAATTTGCCGGCATAGTCCAGAAAAAACTCTTTTATTTGAAAACGTTCCTCTTTCGTATCAGAAGGTTTGGCAATGCGCAAGAAATCCGTAATAATTTTGTTAGCGCGATCCAATTCGGGAATGAGCAGCGACTTGAACAATTCGGAAATGTCTGGGTCAGCCCGGTCTTGAAGCAACTGCAAATACCCTCTGACTGTAGTGAGCGGGTTTCGGATTTCATGGGCTATACCTGCAGCAATTCTACCTGCAAGTGCTTGTTTTTCCGCTTCTTTTATTTTGTTCAAAAATTGAAAAGTCCCAATCACTCTTTTAATTGAGCCATCAATATTGTAAATAATTCTTGTATTCATTATTCCGTAATTGCGATCCAGTACTTCCTTATCATAAACTTCTTTTCCGGTTTTAGCCGTTTCAAGCAAAACAATTTTTTCGTCAGGTATTTGAAGAAGTTCGCGGATGTGTTTCCCGATGATTTCATCTCTGTTTATGTTGTAATCTTTCGCAGCTTGTTTGTTGCAAAGGGTAATGATTCCATCTTTATCAATAAACACAATATGGTGGGGAACTAAATCCAAAATTTTTGTCAGAAAGTGTTCAATTTTATCGAGATAACTGTCAATGTCTGAAATCATTTGAAACCGAGGGCTTTCCTCATCAATGTCCTCTATTTCATTGACAGAAAAGGTGCTTCCTTCATGCTTATGAACTTCAAAACCAAGATGAGGATCATGATAAATGAAAGAAAATGGAATATGCGAGATAAGTCGTTTATATAGCTCGATTTCAGATTTTAATTTTTCTATTTCATTATAACAATTATCCATCATCGTTCTACTCCTCATAAAACATTCAACCTTTTAAAATATATACATAAATTTTAAGACTATCAACTTTTTCAAAATAACAGATCAATTGACGAACAAGCAAATTGTTTCTATACTGAAAAAGCTAACAAATAGGAGAACAGATGTTGTTATTGAAAAAATAGTTAAGAAATACGATGATAAGCTTGTAAAGAAAGGGTGTGCTATATGAATATTACAGGACATAAAGTCAACAAGCTGGAAGATCCGTTTGGAATTTTATCGGGAGAGCGTTATGAGTTTTTCTTAGACATTGAAGTGCCTAAGGATGATGAGTTATATACAGAAAACGGATTAAAACTTAAAGTATTGTATATTATTGAAGAAGGAAATTCACGAATTTCCCACTATCATATCATCGAAAATACAACGGAGAAAATTCTTGATTTTGAACTGGAAGAAGATGAAGTGAAAATGGTAGAGGCCTATTGCAAAGAACATGTGAATGAAGCTGATTAATTATGAGGCTGACCCATAAGTGCCTTGACTCCCTTATGCATTTTACAGAAATAACATTGACGGTTTCAATGTGTAATCCTAAGGCGCCTGGGTCAATCTCTCATTTATGCAAAAATTTTAAGGTTCATTTTTTCAAATTATATTTTTCTTTGAGCGATTCTGGTGCCATTTTTACAATTTGTTGCAAAATAAATGTCAATACTGTGATGTCATCAATGACCCCGACAAAAGAAAAAAAGTCAGGGATAAGATCGAACGGAAAGATAAAATAGCCCACTACCAATATGACGGAAATCATCTTTTTTGATTTTGCTACTTCTTTAGATAAAAAAAAGTCTTTTAAAAATGGAATTGACCGGCGCACATTTAAAACAAACTTTAGTCTCTTCCAAAATTTCAATGTAAAAACCCTCCCTTGTACCGGTCCCGGCAAGACATAATACCTCTATCTTCCCCTATTTTTTATATATAAAACGCTGCAGAGTTTTGAAGTGATTTTGCACATAAAGAGAGACTGACTCTTTGAATATGAGTCAGCCTCGGCAATTTATCTTTTCAGCAATTACACAAAATTTTTGCTGTAATTATGAACAACCTCAAGCATCTTTGTCGCCTCTCTCATTTCACTTTTGCAAAGGGGGCATAAAGGTTCTTCGCTGCTTTTAAAATTGTCCCTCATCCAACCGTTGCATTGCTCGGATGTGCATTCCCAAATTTTTGTTTCTTCTATGACAATCTCTTCTTCATTTCTTTTTCCGAACGCCATAAGACGACCTCCTTTTGTTGGACTAAAACACATCCATTATATGCTCCGGTTTCAAACATTAGAGCCATTTCTTAGAAAATGTTTTTTTCCGTCCAAAGTAAAAAAGCTGTATAAATTTAGTATACAGCAATTTTACTTTTTTGACCAAAAAAAGAGCCCCATTTTTAGGGACTCTTTGTTTCTTTCCTTTATGATTTCTGAACATTTACGGCTTGTGGACCGCGTTGTCCTTGTTCAATCTCAAAGGTAACATTCTGGCCTTCTTCCAAAGTTTTGAATCCTTCACCTAGAATAGCTGAGTAGTGTACAAATACATCATCTCCGCCATCAACTTCAATAAATCCAAATCCTTTTTCAGAATTAAACCATTTTACTCTGCCAGTTGCCATTCGATTGTATTCCTCCTGATTTCAATAATAACGATAAATAGTATTGCCAAAGAATCATTTCTTATACGTCTTAATTACTATTTTTTTTTTAAAAATTTACCTTGATGGGGATGATCTTTTTTTCACTTTTATCGCGATTGCGGCAAGCAGCTTGATACATGTATTTCAACTGTCAATAGGCGGCATATCAAAAGGTACCGTTGCCAATTTTATTTCTGTTTCTAATTCTTCCATTCTATCCAATTTTGTTTGTTCATCCCATTCAAAATAGTCTTCCATATAATTTACAGCTTTATCTTTCCATTTCTGAACACCGGCAATATTAAACAAGAGCATTCCTGTTCTTCTATGAAAAAAGTCCACAGGAGACGCTGCCATTTCATGTTCTAATGCATAATGCAATTGTGCGAATAATGGAAGGGGCAATTCATATTGATTGGCGCATTCTTTATGTTTTCCAACGATGTCAAATAATATTGGTGCGTTAGAGCCGTACATCGAAATCAAAAATTTTGCTTCTTCATTTGTGAGCCCATTTTTGGTGCCGTTGTTTATTTGTTCAACAACATACTTGTCAAAAAAGCTTGATCCGCCGATATCACCTCCGGAAATTGGCAAGTTTTTCGTTTGGCATTCCTTGTATGAAATTCCGGTATCTTTTTGACGTTTTTCAGAAACCAAGTCTACAACAATTTCCGCCATTTTCCGGAAACCAGTCAGTTTCCCTCCGGCAATCGTAATTAATCCAGATTCAGATTCCCAAATTTCATCTTTACGGGAAATTTCAGATGGATCTTTTCCTTCCTCATGGATTAAAGGCCGCACCCCTGCCCAGCTCGTTTCGATGTCTTCTGCCGAGATGTTTGTTTCCGGAAACATGTAATGAATCGCGTTAATGAGGTATCCCCTGTCAGCAGCCGTAATTTTCGGAGAAGCAAGATCAGAATTGTAAAATGTGTCTGTCGTGCCTACGTATGCCTTGCCGGCACGTGGAATTGCAAATACCATCCTTCCATCTGGCGCATCAAAATATACTGCCTGTTTTAAAGGAAATTTGGATTGATCGATAACGATATGGACTCCTTTTGTATGTTTTAACGTTTTTCCTGTTTTTGAACCGTCTTTTTCACGTATTTCGTCAACCCATGGACCTGCTGCATTAACTACTTTTGCGGCGTGGATTTCATAGCGTTCACCGGTCAATCGATCAATGATCACGGCCCCTCTAACTTTGCCATTTTTGTAAAGGAACTTATCCGCATTAGAATAGTTCAAAGCAGCCGCTCCTTTTTCAACTGCCTTTTTTAACACTTCGATCGTTAATCTCGAATCATCGGTCCGATATTCGACATAATACCCGCTTCCCTTTAACCCTTCTTTCTTAATAAGAGGCTCTTTCGCTAACGTTTCATTAACGTTGAGCATTTTCCTTCGTTCACTTTTCTTTACCCCTGCTAAAAAGTCATAGAGTCTGAGGCCGATTGAAGTACTAAATTTGCCAAACGTTCCTCCTTTATGAAGGGGAAGAAGCATCCATTCCGGGGCAGTCACATGTGGTCCGTTTTCATATACGATTGCCCGTTCTTTTCCAACTTCCGCGACCAATTTTATTTCAAATTGTTTCAAGTAGCGAAGGCCGCCATGGATAAGTTTTGTTGACCTGCTCGATGTACCGGCGCCAAAATCCTGCATTTCCACTAATGCTGTATTCATTCCCCTCGTTGCCGCATCAAGAGCAATTCCTGCTCCAGTGATTCCCCCGCCGATCACAAGCAAATCATATTCTCTATTCTTTAGAGATTCGACTATTTTTTTACGGTTTGTATTTGAAAATTTCATACAGCTACCTCCTTGCAGCGCTGAAGCCAAAAAAAGAAAGAGAGACCACAAAATCATTACCGGTCTACGATAATGATATGTAGTCTCTCCGTTTCTCCTGCCCAAATATTTACTACAACTCAAGATGATTGAAAAAAATCAAGCGAAATCCATATTACGCTTCTTTCTTTGTTTTTGTGGCAGCACGTTTTTTCCTTGTTGCAGTCTTTTTCGGTTTTGTCCTGTCAATAGAAGCCTGCAAAGCAGCCATGAGATCTGTGACATTGGAAACAGGTTCTTTTTCTGCTGGTGTCACCACTTCTTTGCCGGTACGTTTCGCTTCAATCAATTCAAGTAATGCGGTCCGGTAATCATCCGTATATTTTTCGGGTTCAAAATTCGTTGTCAGTTGATCAATTAATAAAATAGCTGTATCAATTTCTTTCTTCGTTACTTTATTTTCTGCTGGCACATTTGGAACGTCGGCGGCAGATCTTACTTCATCCGGATAATGGATTGTTTCCATGACAAGCGTATTTTCATAAACCCGGATAACGGCAAGCTGCTCCTTTGAACGGATAATGATTTTGGCAAGTCCGACTTTTTCCGATTCTTCAAGCGCCTTGCGCAGTAAAGAATACGCTTTTCCCCCGCCATCTCCCGGCGACATATAATAGCTTCTGTCATAAAAAATCGGATCAATTTGCTCCATTTTCACAAAATCAATGATTTCAACCGCTTTGTCTTCATTTTCCCTTTTCAAATTCTCTAGGTCTGCTTCATCGAGAACAACAAACTTTCCTTTTGTATATTCGTAAGCCTTCACGATGTCTTCATTTTTTATTTCCACATCACAAGCCGGACAAACCTTTTCATATTTAATCGGTGATTTGCAATCTTTATGAAGGTTGCGCAGTTTTACATCTTTGTCTTCAGTCGCTGCATGAAGCTTAATTGGGATATTAACAAGCCCGAAGCTTATGCTGCCTTTCCAAATTGTGTGCATATCCATTTCTCCATTCAGTCATTAATCTATTCTTAATTTGCATGAACAGATAAAGACTATGCATTTAAACATTTGGAAAAATAGCAGTTTTCAAAGTCGTTTACTCTCGTTCGGCAGGTGTTTACTCCCATTCAAGTTGAATTTACTCCCGTTCGGCTGGCGTTTACTCCCGTTCATGGTGTATTTACTCCTGTGCCAGGATTTATACATGTTGGAGTTCCGTACACCTATTTCACATTCCACAATAAAGACAAAAAGACTTCATTCTTTTATGAAGTCCCTTCTGTTCACCTAACAGCTATAAGATAAACGAGCACGCAACGATCTACCTTGCACCAATATTGGGACTCAACCGTTACGTACCCACTACCTATATCATGAGCATATTCATTTCACTTTATGTATGTAAAAAAACTTAATAATGAATAAACGAAAAAAGGGATACCTATTTTTGACAAAACCAGATGGTCCACCACATCACGCATGAGCACTGTTCGGGTAATCCCTTTTGTCTTGAATTCCTTCACATATCAATTTAAGATAATTGCTAAAAAAATTTCTTTTTCCAGAAGATTAGAGCTGTAACGCTAGATAAAATTGCAGAAAATAAAATTGTTAACCAAAAGGAATGTGGATAGTTCTGAAACGGTAGTGGAACGTTCATGCCATAGAAACTAGATACCATTGTTGGAAGAGATAAAACAATAGTAATAGAAGTAAGAAATTTCATAACAATATTTAAGTTGTTAGAAATAATTGAGGCGAAAGCGTCCATCATATCACTCAAGATAGTGCTGTGTGTATCTGCCATTTCAATAGCTTGTGTATTTTCAATGATAACATCATCTAATAATTCCTTGTCTTCTTCATACATCTTCAGGTAATTTAATCTCATTATTTTTTCCAGAACAGCTTTATTCGCTTTTAATGATGTAGTGAAATACACCAAACTTTTCTCAATAGCTAAAAAGGCATAAAGTTCTTTATTTTTCATTGATTGATACAATTCTTTTTCAATCTCATTTGTTCTCTTATTGATCTGCTTTAGATATCTTAGATAAAAAGTTGATATTTTGTACAAAATTTGTAAGGCAAATCGTGTTCTCTTAAATGTATAAAATCCCTTGACTTTATTGTTTATAAAGTCATTAAGAATGGGTGTTTCTTTTAAGGATACTGTGACGAAACAATTATTTGCTATTATCATTCCTATGGGAATGGTTTCGTAGATAGGGATCTCATTCTGTGTAATATAAGGGAAATCCACGATTATTAATATATTATCCTCTTCTTTTTCAATCCTTGACCTTTCCTCGTCATCAAGCGCATCTCTAATAAAATTAATTGGAACATTCAAAGCACTAACGATTTTATGAATTTCCTCTTCGTTAGGGTTTACCATGTTAATCCAACAACCCTTAGTGATCTCATTTATTTTTTGGAGTTTTCCTGATTCATCAGTTAAGTAAATTTCTAGCATTATTTAACCTCCTCATTGGCATGAGAAAGCCCTAACACGTTTTAAAGAGTTGATATTTTAAGATAATTAATATCACTAAATAAAAAAGTAATTCCGACTTTCCCGAATATGGGTATAAGTTCTGGTTCAGTACTACGATTACTCAAAATTTTCAACACCTATACTTTTTAATTTAAACAATTCTTAATCATACAGTTAAAATATCGTCTGGCACAATGCTTTTAGACGTAATCATGAGGGATTTTTTACTGTTTAAAAGGTTTTCAATCTGTGTAATAAGAAAATCAATCCTCTCTTCAGAGAAATCTCCATCAAAGATGTTTGATTGTTGGATTACGTAAATCGGTTGTTCTTCCTTACTTCTATGTTCATAATGTATAGAGTCTTTTACAGACCATTCACCGTCCGTCCAGATAGCAATTTGTTCAAAGTTCCCTTCCCAAATAACTTCTCGAAATATTTCTTTTTCCTGCAATTCCAGGTCAATGTCCATTTACGGCCCTCCAAGGAAAAGGTTTATAATAATTATATTTCTATTATATAATATGTAATATGTTTGGTCATTTTGTTTAAAATTAATCCTAAAATTGAAGTTATTTTCATCATTCCATAAAGAAAATAAATAACAAATATGGGGTAACATCTTGAATTTCTTCAAGAATATCCATCTCCTGTCACCTCCGACTATTTGTGTTTGTTTTGGAGCAAAAGAAAAGCACCCTCGAAGGATGCATATGATCACTTATGTGTTTTCATTTTAATAGGTTTTAAAGTTTGCTTTTCGTTTTCCGCAACAACTTCAATACTAATAACATTTGATAAATTAATGAGTTTACCGCCAGCATTAATCCAAGTAGGATTACTTAGCAACTTCACCCTCAATTCAGCTATTGCATCTTCGCTAAAATATTGTGTAGTTTCTAATTCTTCCGTTTGACCATTGACATAATAAAATTTATATTTAACTTTTTCCACATTATCCCCTTCCTTTCGTCCTAATATTTCGACAAAAGGAGATAATCTCCTGCAAATTACTTTCTCCTGCTCGCCATATAATTAAGTATCCTAATGAGATATTTCATGACGGTTCCCGTAATCTATTCATTTTTTGTTTGTTTTGTTCAACTAATTCATTTATCGCCCCCCCATATGGTATATTTTAAGAGGAGTTGCCGGGGGTGATCCTGGCTTTCTTTTACATCATTGCTATTTTGTTTCGTAAAATCTTCTTAATACACAATAATTTTTTAAGCAGTTCTATAATATTAAGTACTCATAACCAAAAAATCTGAATCAAAATTAGGTTAAAATCTCAATTCTTATTAAGGAGATAGGTTATGAAAACTTCAATACCCTGCCCTAGTTGTCAAAAGCCACTTACCATCGAACACTTCGAAGACTTTCCAACACCCTTTCATATGAAATGTCCGCACTGTCGAGCAAATCTAAAAGAAACTAAGATGACTCCATTGTTACTTTTAATTGCAGCTATTGTAGTTCCTTTATTAATTTTTATAGGTATTAGAGTAAAGAGTTTTCTATCTAACAATGGATCCACCAAAACATACAAAAATGAGAAATCTTATTAACAAAGCCTTTACTCCTAAAGCTGTTAACCAGCTCACCCAACGAATTCTAGATTGTGTTCTTTGAGTAATTTGATAACAATAGGCTGAACAGTATTTAATAATAAGGTATATTTCAGGTTATCAGATCTTTGTTTTATTGATTATAAATTACTGATAAAAGGAGGAAAGAAATGAGACCGCTGCTATTCCGAGTGTTTGTGTATGGAACGTTGTTAGTAGGGGAAGAAAACCATTTTGTCGCCGCTCCTTATATCCGTAATATTCAGCCGGGAAAAGTGAAAGGGCGCTTATATAACGTCGGGGCATACCCCGCGCTCGTTGTAGAAGAAGAAGGCGAAGTAATTGGCGAATGGTTTACCGTAACGGAAGAAGGACTGCAAGCGATGGATGAGCTCGAAGAATATGAAGAAGGAGGCCAACATAACGAATACGAACGGGTTTGGATTAAAGATTTGGAACAGCCGATCGAAGGATATGTATATATATACCCAAAAAACAAAGCGGCGCACCTTCCTCTCATTCCCTCAGGGTCATGGCGGCATCGGCATAAGAACGAGCGTCGTATGAGAATGAAGTAGCATTCTTTTGCTTTCCTCTTCAGATTAATTCGGAAGCAGGATTTAGTCTTTTCTCGTTTTGGGAAGGTAGATGACTAAGCATAAGATTATGGAGAGGATATTTTTAAAAAGGAAAGATAATAATTAGAAACATAGAGGGATTTAATAAATTGAATGTTATTCAGGATCAGGCCATCATTAATACTTCTATTCTGGTTTTTCGATTATTTCTGGCTTAGTTCATAAAAAGCAAGATAATCATTGGAAACCAATCTCAGCAGGGGCTGGTGTTTTATTTTGGGTCTTCATTTCATTTTACGTATTGCTTGCTTGTTGGATTTATGTTCTTCATAATCATGTTTAAGAAGAGTATTGGAAGAGAAAATTTGAGAAGGTAGGGAAAAAAATAACTCTTTTAGACAACTTGAGGAAGTTTGTTAATTACACGGCTTATAAAACATCATGTAATTATTGAAAGAAGAGGAATCATCATGCAGCATTGGAATTATCTTATCGAGCATTTTGGATACTTCGGCATCTTTATTGCATTAATTGGCGGGATTATTGGATTGCCTTTACCGGATGAAGTTCTTCTAACATTTGTCGGTTTTAATGTTTACGAAGGTAGAATGTCTTATCTACCCTCAATTTTGTTTGCATTAATAGGAACGTGTGTAGGAATCTCCCTTAGCTACTTTTTAGGAATGAAATTAGGCATGCCCTTTTTACGCAAGTTCGGTCCAAAATTCCATATAACGGAAACTAGAATAGTTAAAACAAAAAAATTATATTCTAAGTTAGGACCTTATTTACTAATTATTGGATACTTCATTCCTGGCGTACGTCATATTACTGCCTATCTTGCTGGCATTAATGGTTATTCAACCAAAAAATTCTCTTTATTTGCTTTTACAGGTGCGGCATTATGGTGTATTACTTTTATTACGTTAGGAAAATTTCTTGGACCACAATGGAAAATTGTTCACGAGTACATATTAAAATATAGTATGTATATTTTTACTTTAGTGATTTTTATCGTTGTAATTGTTTCAATTGCTTATTGGCAAAAAATAGGGAAACAAAAAAAGAGCCATTTACAAAGAACATAATATACCCTTTTGAACCATGACTTTATAGTAGGATTATTGCATTATCCAACAAAATTCAAAGTTAGTTATACTGTCTGATCTTACACCTCTAGATAATACAAACATTAAGTAAAATTCTCGGTTTCGGAGCCCTATTAAGCACTCATTTCTAATTGAATTGGGTGCTTCTTTTTTTGCATATTGTGTAATTTGCGAAACTCTCTGCTTATTTTGTTTCCTTATAACTAGCCTCTTGGGATATAGACAAGCATGTCGCGGCATATCTTTATATATATCCCAAAAAAGGAGGTCATTAAATAATGACACCAATTGAACTTTTCGCATGGACATTAACAGCAATCTTAGGGATTAGCTTTATTATTTCTTTAGTAGCACTAGCAAGAAAACCAAATAGTAAAAAGGAACGCAAAATGACTCAATCCTCTAATTAAAAAGATAAAATAACCATAAAAAAAGGACAACACTCAAAATTTACTGTATGATCAACATATTTTTTTGGAAAGCTATTTCCGAGCAAGGCAACTCTCCCAAGTCCAAATGAGTACAAATTTTTTGCCTTGCTCACCTTTGAAATATTCAAAAAAAAAAAAAAACAGTTTTGCTTTGTTTTTTCTTACACTGTTCAATCAATTACTGTTAATTAACATATGCCTGAGTTCCTTCATACAATAATCAAAAAAAGGTGTTGTTTTTCATGGCTAGATGGATTGACGTATCTACATCACAACATCAATTAAAACTTTTTGATGGAAACAGGCTCATAAAAGTTTACCCAATTGCAGTTGGAAAAATTTTGTCACCAACACCTTCAGGGACATACATGATTATCAATAAACAACGTAATCCCGGCGGACCATTTGGAGTGCTTTGGATGGGATTGTCAAAACCTCATTACGGTATACACGGAACAAATAACCCAGCTTCAATTGGTAAGAATGTCTCACATGGATGTATTAGAATGTTTAATCATGATGTTCTAGAACTATCATCTAGAGTTCCAATTGGAACTAGGGTTTTTATTCATAAATGACTCTGTTAATCCCGCCGAATCTTTCAGCCAACTCAACCGTGCGTCTAGCTCATATTTCCGTTTTTCCTCGTATAACCACACTTTCAGACCTTTCCCTCAAGGCATGATCATGACAGTGATTTTGTTTTTTGTCGCGAAAATGGGTATCCTTATATTCAAAAAAATAATCTAGTCTGGATAAATCGTTTATTATTTGAAGGCTGTTTAACCCAGATATATAAACTCTTATGGGTTGGTGATTAAATCATGAAACCGATGCTGCCTACTCTCACCTTCGAAGTGCCGGCAGGAGATGATTGGCTGTTTGAAGTGAAATATGACGGATTCAGGGCGATGTTGGAAATGGCAGATACGATTACACTAACAAGCCGCAACGGAAAAGATCTTCTTCCACTTTTTCCGGAAATTGAACAATATTTAAAAAATCAATTGGATCATCTAAAGCCATATTTGCCTTTTACTTTTGACGGAGAGCTTGTTTTTCTTGAAAATCCATTCAAAGCAAATTTCGCATTGATACAAAGCCGCGGCCGGATGAGGTCTCAGCAGCGCATTATTGAAAAAGCATGCAAATCTCCCTGCCGACTGCTCATTTTCGATGTCTTGAAATTAAAAGGGAAACCTGTAGTTAACAGTAGTTATCAAATAAGAAAAAAAATGCTCATTGATTTTTTCAAACAAACGGGGCTTCCCCTTGCTCCTGACGATAAGGATGAAAGTCTTATACAGTTAATACCGGCAAATAACAACTTTCACACAATTTGGGAAAACGTTGTCCTTTATGATGGGGAAGGGGTTGTTGCAAAACAGGTGAAAAGCCGCTGGGAAGAGGGAAAAAGAACAACAATGTGGCTAAAATATAAAAATTGGAAATATGTTTCTTGTTTTATAACAGCATATGAAAAATCAAACAGCTATTTTTACGCTGCTGTTTATAAGGACAAGAAAATTTACCCAATCGGACAGTTTATTTTTGGTTTAAAGCCTGATGAAAAGCAAGCCCTATTTCAAATCATAAAAGAAAATAAAACAGGTGAAGACATACAGTATATTTACGTCGATCCTGCCATTTGTGTTGAGGTGAAATACCTGGAAATTTATGAGGGACAAATGAGAGAACCGCATTTTGACCGCTTCCGCTTCGATCTTTTACCGAAAGACTGTACGTATGAAAATTTTCTTTTGCAGCAGAAAAATCTCCCTGTGGAAGTAGAAATCACACATCCTGAAAAACCGCTATGGGAAACTCCCCCCGTTCAAAAGATTGATTATCTTCACTTCTTGCGGGAAATTTCCCCTTTTATCCTTCCTTTTTTAAAGGACAGGCTTTTGACGGTAATCCGCTATCCGCACGGAATATTTGGAGAACCTTTTTATCAAAAAAACTGTCCGGAATATGCTCCGGATTTTGTCGGCACACACGAAGAAGAAGGCATCAATTATATTGTTTGCAATGAGCTTAAAACATTGTTATGGCTCGGAAACCAACTGGCCTTTGAATTCCATATCCCTTTCCAAACGATTTCAAGTAAAGGACCAAGTGAAATTGTTTTTGATTTGGATCCGCCATCAAAAGATGCATTTCCACTAGCAATAAAGGCTGCCAATTTAATTAAGGAAGTGCTGGACCACTTGGAGCTGATTAGCTTTATAAAGACATCCGGAAACAAAGGTCTTCAAGTATACATCCCTTTGCCGGATAACCGTTATTCCTATGATGACACAAGACTATTTACGTCTTTTGTTGCCGATTATCTTGTTTCGAAGGATCCTGATTCGTTTACAACAGAAAGAATGAAAAAAAAGCGCGGAAATCGGCTGTATGTGGACTATATACAGCACGCGGAAGGCAAAACGATCATTGCGCCATATTCACCTCGTGGAAATTCAAAAGCCACTGTTGCCGCACCGCTTTTTTGGGAAGAAGTGAACGAAGAGCTATCAATGGAGACCTTTCAAGTCACCACGATTTTAAATCGATTGAAAGACAAAGGCGACCCTTTTCAATCTTTTTTCCGGGCAAAAGAAATGCAAAAATTTCAGCCTGTTCTCGATTTTCTAAAACAAAAGAAGTAACACTAAATCAAAAGGGCAGACCCCTCCAATACAAATTAAATCCATTCTATCTATGGACATTTTTGGAGGGTGTCATTTCAGCCAGCCTCTTATAAAAATTTGCTCAAATGTTCCTGAACATGGTCAACTAATTTGGCATATTGTAATTGTTCATCTGAAAATTCTTCTTTCTTGCCAATACGGAAAGATTCCGGCTCATTAACATCAAGGTTGACTTCAGCCTTGTAAACATATGTCGCATTGCCAATCAAATCAATAGTATAAGCTCCGTTTTGGTGATGAACAACACAGCGGACCTTCCCGCCGTTGTTGTATACTTCAATCGGTTCCTCAACAGAATTTATATCGTTCAAGCAGGTAACAAGGCTTGAAGCAGACATTGCCGTACCGCATGCGTTTGTAAAACCTACCCCGCGTTCAAACGTACGGACATAAATTTGTCCTTTTTCAAGCGGCATGACAAAACTTACATTTACTCCATCAGGGAAAAGTTCATTTGGGCCGTTCACATATTCACTAATTTGTTTTTGCAGTTGTGAATGAATTTGATCCTTTTCCACAATCGAAACAAGGTGAGGATTCGGAACGGCAAGTGCGGTAAACACCAATTCTTTTGAAAGTGCAGGAATTTTTTCATTCAGCAATGTCGTTTGATCTAAAACAAGCGGCAAATCGCTTAATTGAAACGAAACAGGCGAAATCTCCACCTGGTAAGTTGGAACATTCGGAAAAAGATTTTTTTGCTTTTTTACCGGAAGGTCGGTTTTCATCGTATTGATTAATGCTTCTTCTTTGCCATACAGTTCACAAACATAACGGGCTACACAGCGCAATCCATTTCCGCACATCGACGCTTCAGATCCGTCTGCATTAAAAATGCGCATTCTCGCGTCAGCATTGTCTCCTTTTTGGACATATAAGATCCCATCCGAACCAAGATCTGTATTTCGATCGCAAAGCGCAACTGCCAGTTTTGAACGTTCTTCTTCTGAAAAAGAATAGTCGTTTGAAATTTCATCTATTAATAAAAAATCGTTTCCTGAACCATGAACCTTTAAAATTTCAATTTTCAATTTAAAAAACCTCCATAAAAAACCTTATCCTTAGATTGCCATAATCACCGATTTCATTCAATATCCTTTTTTTGAATCGTTCTTAATTTGGTCTCAAATTTCATTCGATTTAATCTTGCCTTATTTCTATTATCGCTTTCTGAAGAATTGTCCGTTGAATCAAGAATAGATAGGCTCCGCCTTAACTTGGCATGGTCTTGAAGCAATGCCCACAGCCGGTCAGCCACACCCGTTTTGTCAGTTCCTGTTTTTTCCAACCAGATCGAAGGAATGCTTTCAATTATTGCATTTACATCATCCCTTTTCATTGAATGAAGTTTTTGAAAAAATTGATCGGGCTGGATCCCCTTTTTGTAAAAAGGATGACGCTTTAACAGCAAAATGGTCTCATTTCTGTCATAATTTTTTCCTTCAAGCAGCCCTCTCAGCATTAGCGATGAACCGAAATCTGCCGCATACGTTTTCAATTCACCATAAAGTAAATTCTGGTTTTTTTCATACCGGTCTATATTTAGTAATAAACAATCAAACAAAAAGATTTCTTCCCGTTCCTGTTCGGAAAAAGGAATTTTTTTATTCGTTTGCAAAATAAATGGAAAAGCGATATTTTCCCCGGTGCTTTTTCTCCATAAATCTTTGCCTTCATCGTCTAATAACTGGATATTTTCACTTCCATTTATTTTGACCGTTTCAGGTTTTAACACAGGAAGTCCGAGCAGAAGACCAAGTTTGTTTGCCACCCACTCAATAATGGAAGAATACGTTCCATCTCCTGCTCCTATTAATTTGATAAACCATTTCTGCCCATTTGCATCCTTAACGACTACCGGAAGCGAAGAACCGCTTTTTATGACATCAACTATTTTCATCCAATGGTCCTCACTGTTAATGGATTATTAACTGAAAATCGACATATGAAAAAGAGGCACCTGAAAAGGCGCCATCAAAATTTTATTTCATTTTAAAAATCATTTACAATGCATCAACATTATCCAATTTGTCTGACTAAATTCGCCATTTCAATGGCACCGACGGCAGCTTCCCAGCCTTTATTTCCTGCTTTTGTACCTGCACGCTCAATCGCTTGTTCAATCGTTTCTGTCGTTAAAACACCAAAGATAATTGGAACGCCGCTTTGTATACTCGCCGCTGCTACCCCTTTTGCTACTTCTCCGCTTACATACTCAAAGTGAGGTGTTGCACCGCGGATGACTGTCCCCAGTGTAATAACGGCATCAAACTTACCGCTTTCAGCAAGTTTTTTTGCCACAAGCGGGATTTCAAACGCCCCAGGCACCCAAGCAACTGTTATATCATCTTCATTCACACCATGGCGGTGCAATGCATCTTCAGCACCACTTAGCAGCTTGCTAGTAATGAATTCATTAAACCTTCCTACAACAATCGCTATTTTTAGACCTGCTCCAATTAAATTGCCTTCCAATACTTTTTTCATTATCTCCTTCTCTCCTCATCACTATATTTTAAGTAAATGTCCAAGCTTTTGCTGCTTTGTTTTCAAATATCGCTCATTTTCTGCCTTCACCGGCATTTGGATTGGCACCCTTTCAACCACTTCGAGCCCATACCCTTTTAAGCCGGCGATTTTCCTCGGATTGTTCGTTAAAAGCCTCATCTTCCTTACGCCAAGATCACGGAGTATTTGAGCTCCAATTCCATAGTCGCGGAGATCGGCCTGAAAGCCCAGTTTATGGTTTGCTTCTACAGTGTCATAGCCTTCTTCCTGAAGTTTATAAGCTTTCAGTTTATTGATAAGGCCTATTCCTCTGCCCTCCTGCCTCATATAGAGAAGAACTCCTTTTCCTTCTTCCTCAATTTGCTGAAGAGCTGCCTCAAGCTGCGGACCGCAATCACACCGATATGAACCAAAAACGTCTCCTGTTAAGCATTCCGAATGAACTCTGACAAGAATCGGTTCATTTTCGTTCACTTCACCTTTGACTACAGCGATATGCTCTTTTCCGTCCAATACGTTTGTATATCCTATTACTGAAAAACTGCCGTATTCGGTCGGCAATTGGATTTGTACTTCTCTTTTTACAAGTGAATCATGGTCAAGTCGATACTGGATTAAATCCTGGATCGTAATTATTTTCAAGTCGAATTTCTCTGCAATCTTCTCTAACTGAGGCACACGTGCCATCGTACCATCTTCATTCATAATTTCGCAAATAACCCCGGCAGGCTTAGAGCCGCACAGTCTTGCTAAATCGACAGCAGCTTCAGTATGGCCGGCTCTTCTTAACACACCGCCTTCTTTGGCGACAAGAGGAAAAATATGGCCCGGCCGTTTAAAATCAAATGGCGACGCATCATCTTTAAGCATCTTTTGAACGGTTAATGAACGTTCAAAAGCACTGATTCCTGTTGTTGTATCAATATGGTCAATACTGACCGTAAATGCCGTTCCATGCGTATCCGTATTAACATCGCTCATTGGATTCAATTCTAATTTTGAGGCCAATTCTTCTGTGACCGGAACACAAATAAGCCCCCTGCCCTCTTTTGCCATAAAATTAATAACCTCAGGTGTTGCATATTCGGCTAGAGCGATAAAATCGCCTTCATTTTCCCTGTCCTCATCATCGCAAACAATCACGACTTTTCCTTGTCTCAAATCCTCCAGTGCTTCTTCGATTTTATGGAACATTCTGTTTCCACCTTTCATTTACATAAACCCATTTTCTTTTAGAAGTTCGAGTGTAACCTTGCTATTCTTATCCTGCCCGTTTTTCCTTTCCATCAATGTATGGATGTATTTTGCCAGCATATCGAATTCAATATTCACCTTATCCCCCGGCTCTTTCAAACCAAGCACGGTTTCACTGTATGTGTGCGGAATTAAAGAAACTGTTATTACGTTATCTTTTATTCCAAAAATCGTTAACGATGTTCCATCAATCGCTATTGAACCTTTGAACATGGTGTATACCGTTCCTGAAGGCGGCACTTCAATATCAACATAAACGGCATTGTCCTTTTTCTCTTTACGGAGAATCGTTCCGGTTCCATCCACATGGCCCGTAACAAAATGTCCGCCAAATCGTCCATTCGCTGCCATCGCTCTTTCAAGGTTTACGCTTGAACCCCTTTTTAACTCGGCAAGGGTTGTGGAATTGTACGTTTCCGGCATGACATCAACAGAAAAAGAGGACGAAGTATAATCGGTAACGGTAAGGCAAACGCCGCTTACGGCAATACTGTCTCCAAGCTTTACATCTTCCAGGACTTTTTTGCCCTCAAGGACTAATCGCATGGCTTCCCCGCTTTGGGTGATCCTTTGCACCTTTCCAATTTCTTCTACTATTCCTGTAAACATTCTTGATCACCTTCCATTTTTATCGGTTTAGCGGTTATTTTTATATCCGGGCCAATACGTTCAATAGAAGTAAACTCCAGCTTTTCAGCATCCCGAACAAAGTCCAGTCCTTCACCGCCAATTGCCGGAATAGCATCAATGCCTCCGATTACTTTTGGAGCCACATAAAAAATCAGCTGCTGAAATGCTCTTGCTTTTATAAACGAAGCGTGCACCTTTGAACCGCCTTCTACAAGCACGGACATGATCTGCCTTTTACCAAGCACCGTTAATAGCTCGTTAATATCAATCTGGGCGGTTGACAACGGAACAACTTCTACTCCTAATTCATGGAGATTGTCAGCCTTTTGCCGATCAAATTCATTTCCGGTAATAACTATCGTTTTCGCTGTCTTATCTTTTATCACATTAGCATCAAGCGGAATTCGCAGATGTGTATCTAAAATTATTCGAATGGGATTTTTTCCACCTCGGGGCAGTCTGGTGGTCAAAAGAGGGTTATCATTTAGGACAGTTTGAATACCAACGAGAATCGCATCGTGTTCATGGCGTAATTGGTGGACATCGCTTCTGGCTTGAGCGGAAGTAATCCATTTGCTGTCACCTGTTTTTGTTGCTGTTTTTCCATCTAATGTAACAGCTGCTTTTAATGTGACATATGGCTTTCCAGTTTGAATGTAATGAAAAAACGGTTCATTTATTTGATCTGCTTCATTTTTGCCGACTCCCACTTCAACCTCGATTCCGGCCTGCCTTAACTGCTTAACTCCTGTTCCGGCAACAAGCGGGTTAGGATCTAACGTGGCGACGACAACTCTTTTGATTCCTGAAGAGATAATCAGTTCGGTACATGGCGGGGTTTTTCCATAATGGCTGCACGGCTCAAGGGTTACATAAAGATCCGCTCCCCGTGCTTTTTCTCCTGCAGTGCGAATGGCATGAACTTCTGCATGTGGGGTCCCTGCTTTAAGATGGGCACCCATTCCGAGAATTTCGCCATTTTTCACAACAACCGCCCCGACACTCGGGTTCGGGCTTGTTTGGCCGACCGCAGCACGCGCCATGGAAAGCGCCAATTTCATATACTCATGATCGTGCATGCCTACAAAACATTCCTCCTCATTTTTTATGCAGCCAGAATCGGGAACATTTTTCACCACGAATTTCCCGTAAAAGCAAAATCCCCGTACACGAACATGTACGGGGCCAAATTACGCACGACGAAATAAGCGTTAAAAAGGAGATTTTTTAACGCAAACCTTCCTTCTCCCATCCAGACTTTAACTGTCGGCTTTGGAATTTCACCAAATCCACCGTTTTCGATTGAATCGAAAACGGGTCACGGGCTTAAGAGGGCATCCTCTATCACCGCCGGTTAGGAATTTCACCTGACCCCGAAGGAAAAAATATTAAATTATTAATCCCATTTAGTAACCTTAAGTTATCAAAAGTGAACTGTGATCTATATTTTTGGCAGGTTTAACTTTTTGGTAATAGTCTTTAATTACCTTTAAAACCCTACCATTTTCGATATTTCCCTACCAAAATCATACCACACATTTTCCCTTTTGATTGACTAGAATAATATCATTTTAATAACAAAAAAGCAAGGTGTTAAATCCTTTGCTTATCATTTGTTCATTTGTTTTGACACTATCATGCCTCACAACCTTACTGTAATCTAAAATCGGCAAATCATCTGTAAATCCAGCATTATAAATGATCCCGCCTTAGCCCATCCCATAGTCCATTCGTTTTGCGTAAAAAGACGCAATTTTCTTTATTTTAACTTTACGTTCACTTTATATCGGTTTAACAAACGGGGAGTAATCTTGTATCAAATTCAGCAGATAGGAGTGAAAATGATGTTAAAGAAATGGCGAAAGAAGAAACGTCTTCTAGCCGGAGTTACTTTGAGTACGCTGCTTCTTGGTTCTGCCGGTGCGTATGCCGCGAAGGTGAGCGGATTTGGCACCAATCTTGTCGGTGAACAAGCAAATGGTTCCGTTCAAACTCCGGTGAACCAGCTGATCACACCGGCTGGAAAGCAAATTGAATTTGGCGGCAACCCAATCTCCGTTGCGATTAATCCAAACGGAAAAACTGCAGTAACGATTGTCGGCCGCAGTGATTACGGCGGTAAAGGAATTAACGTGATCGACCTTGCCAGCGGAACGATGAAAGCCCAGGATATCAGTTTAGGTCTTTCCCATATGTGGGGCTTGGCCTATTCAAAAGACGGCAGCCAGCTTTATGCAACTGGTTCATCGGGCTCAACCGGTAAAGTAGTCGTCTTATCAGTCGCTCCGGATGGCACTCCGGCAGTGCAAAAAACAATTAATCTTCCAACAGCATCTGTCGGCGGAAATATCAATCCGCTTGACATCGCGATTGCCCCGGACGGCAAGCTGCTTGTTGCTTTAAACCGTGACAACAGCCTTGGCGTCATTGATCCGCAAACAGGTACACTCACGAACAAAATTACAGTTGAAAATGCTCCAACCAGTGTTTTAGTAAACGGCAACTTCGCCTACGTAACCAACCAAGGCGGCCGCAAAGCACAGCCGGGAGACACGACAGTTGATTCTTCCGGAACTCCAGTGGTAACCGATAAAACGGGTGCGACGACAACAGGAAGTGTTTCCGTCGTTGACCTTTTGACAAACACAGTTGTCAAAAACATTCCGGTCGGCGTGCAGCCTGAACGGATGACATTATCAGGCCAATATCTATTCGTTGCCAATACGAATAGTGACACGGTTTCAGTTATTGACACGAAAACAAATAACGTCGTCCAAACGATTGACATTAAACCGTATCCGAATGCACCTAAAGGTTCCGCGCCAAATGCGGTTAAAATGGTCGATGGCAAGTTAATGGTCAGCCTTGGCCGTGTCAATGCGATTGCCGTCTATGACTGGAAAGGACCGGATAAAACGCCTGAATTACAGGGCTTATTACCAACAGCATGGTTCCCGGTAGATATCGCCGTCGATTCCGTTAATAAAAATCTCGTTGTTGCCAATGCGGATGGAATCGGTTCCCGCGGACCAGCACGCAACTTAACAATTCAAGGAATTACCGTTAATGGCCACTCCTCCTATGCGCAGGTAGGATCGCTTTCCTTGATTCCATTCCCTGATGCAGGTGCTCTTGCAAAAGGAACAAAGCAGGTATATGAAAACAATAACTGGTACGGTTTAAAGAATCTAAACGCAAAACCGCGCCCGCATAAGAAACCTGTCGCGATGCCGGAACGCGTAGGTGAGCCGTCCACTATTAAACACGTATTCTATATTATTAAAGAAAACCGTACTTATGACCAAGTATTGGGCGACCTTGGTAAAGGAAACGGTCTGCCTGCCTTAACGCAGTTCCCGCAGCAGGTTACACCAAACTTGCACAAGCTCGCAAGAACCTTCCCGCTGCTTGACAATACGTATACTTCCGGAATCCAGTCAGCAAGCGGACACCAGTGGGTAATGCAAGGAACAAATACGGACTATGAAGATAAAGAAACCGATACAGCCAATGTAAGAAGCTATCCGGGCGGTGCAGGCGATGCGATGGCTTATGCGCCAACAGGACATCTTTGGGATCAAGCGGCAAAATATGGCGTATCCGTAGAAAACTTTGGGGAAGATACAACCGGCTTTACAGGTCCGGAACCATTTGGAACCTGGACAGACTGGTATAAAGATTACCAAATTCTTGCCGGCCTGCAAAAAGGAAATCTGCATGTACCGGTTGGCGACTACCAAGCAACAATTGATATTCCGTCCCTTGGGCCAATTACGTACAAGCCTTACCCAACATTCGACATGAATATTCCGGATCAATACCGTTTTGAAATTTTCAAGCAGAGATTTGAAGAGCACGTGAAAAATCATGACCTGCCGGCGCTGACCACGATGTGGTTGACAAATGACCATACGGCCGGAAACTCGACAAACAATCCGACGCCGCAGGCAATGGTTGCTGACAATGACCTTGCTGTAGGTAAAATTGTTGATTTGATTTCCCATAGCCCGTACTGGAAAGATTCCGTTATTTTTATCACAGAAGACGATTCGCAAAATGGTCTGGACCACGTAGACGGCCATCGTCAGCCGGCGTTTGTCATCAGCCCTTGGGTGAAAAGAGGCATAACGAACAGCCACTATTGGACAGTAATCAACATGGTGCGCAGTATTGAACAAATTCTCGGACTTCCTGCAATGAACCAAAACGATGCTGCCGCCGAGCCGATGAGTGAGCTGTTCACGAATAAGCCTGACTTTACACCGTACGACTTTGTGCCAAACCAAATTCCGCTTGACACGTTAAACGGCCAGCCAGGTTCCAATACGGCAGTCCTTGCCAACACAACGAATATCACACCGGGGGCAAAAGAGCTTGCAAAACAGTGGACAGAATGGTCGAACAAACACAAGGACGAATTTTCAGGCAAGCATGCTTCACCTGACACCATTAATGCTAACATGCTGAACCATTCTGTCTGGTATGCAACCAAAGGTTTTGATAAACCATATCCAGGTGAGAAAAAGGTTCTGACACCGGCTGAGGTAGAACAGCAGCCTGAAAGCCGCGCACCATCACCGGCGAAAAATTAATTTTGCATGACTAGGCAGGTGGCAGACTGGGGCTGCGCCTGCGGCTGGATGATGAGAGGAACCAGGCTTTTCGCGGTTTGGTTCCTTTTTTCTATGAATCTATTAACTTGGACGTGCCAAGGGAGGATAAAAGTAAAAAATGAAACGGTTATTGGAAGCAACGCAGAAACGGGTCATTTTGATGATCACGTTAATCGCCTTGATTCTTGTCTGGGGCGGCATGTCCGCGCTTCAAATCCAACGGGATTACCTGCCTGAGATCAGCAACCCTTCGCTTATCGTGACGGTCAAGGCAGACAATTATCAGGCAGATCAAGTAAAAACCCTGATTACTGAACCTATCCAGCAGGCGGTACGGGTAGTGGACGGCCTTGAGAATGTGGAGACGAGCTCGTTTAATGGCGGTGCCATGGTCAGCCTCAACTTTCCAATGAAATATGATATGAAAAAGGCAGAGGCCGAGGTATCGAAAGCTCTGGAGAGCGTTTCCCAGCCTGCCGATGTTGAAAAACCTCTCGTCACCCGGCTCAGTACCCATTCTCTGCCGATGATGAGAATCAGTCTGATGGCCGCTTCACCAAATATGACAGAAAATACGCTGCGAACAGCGATTCAAGCAGATGCTGTCAATCGATTGAAAACTGTGCCGGGCGTACAAGACATTCGCGTTTCCGGGGGTGGAACGGCCGGATATGCGGTTACCATCCGAACCAAAGATTTGCAAAAAGCGGGATTAACGGTATATGATGTAAAAAAGTCCCTCGAAACTAACAATTATACAACCGGTTTTAATGGAAAGATGACGAACAACCAAATTTCGATACCAATCCAAGTCGCGGGCTGGACGATCAACCAGCAGGATTTGCTCAAGCTGCCGATTCATGGTCAAAACGGAAAAATTGTTCCGCTTTCTGCTGTGGCCAACATATCCAACTCAATTGTCAATTTGCAGACAATTACAAGAACGAATGGAAAGCCGAGTGTTCTTTTGGATATTTTAAAAACTCCATCTTCGAATATTACCGATGTGTCGGAGCGGATTAAAAGGAAACTTAAAGAAATACCTGCTTACAAAAATAAGGATGTAAAGGTTTCTATTCTATTTGACCAGGGCGCGCAGGTGAATGCTGCTTTGAAAGACCTGATCAAAGAAGGCTTGCTTGGGTGCTTGTTTTCGATAATTTGTGTGTTTTTGTTTTTCCGTAAAGTTCGCTCGACATTGCTTATTGCCCTTTCCCTGCCAATCTGTTTACTGGCGGCAGCCGGTTTATTAAAAACGATGGGCATCAGCCTTAATCTTCTGACCGTATCGGGGTTAATTGTCTCGATGGGCAGGGTGGTCGATGATTCGATTGTCATCCTTGATAATATGAACCGAAAAGTCCATGAGGCAAAAGGTGTAAGAAGCATGGACGCGATCGTAAAGGGTGTAACGGAAATGATTCCGGCCATTGTTTCGTCTACTGCCACAACCGTGGCTGTCTATGTCCCGATTGCCCTTGTCGGCGGGATGATCAGCTCCGCATTCTCAGGGTTTGCCTGGTCGGTTGTGATTGCTCTGATCATGTCCTTATTTGTATCGATCTTTATCGTACCGGCTTTTTATAACCTTTTTTGGAAAGGGAAACCGAGTGCTGTCGAAGACGATTTAGAGCCGCTTGCCTATAAAATTTTTGCATGGGTGTTTGCGCGAAAAGGAAAAACATCTGCTGTCACGCTGGCGTTATTTTTGCTGACAGTGATCTCTGCAGCTTTTCTGCCTGTGAATTTTTTACCGGCATCCACTCAAACGGGGCAGGTCGGCGTTCAAGTGGAAATGCCAAGGAATACGGCTCTGACGGAAGTGAATGCGGAAGTGCAGAGATTGGAGGGGTTATTTAAGGCAAATCCAAAAATCACCTCTTTTTCATCGGGGCTTGGTTCCTCTTTTACCCCACAATCCGATGATGTTTTTGATGCCGGAGGCGGCTGGCTGCAGCAGCCGAACATCGCCAATATTTCGATAACGCTGAAAAAAGGGACCGATGTCAATGCTTTTATTTCTGAATTGCAAAAGCAATTAAATGGCTTGTCTGGAAAAGCGGTTTACACGGTTTCCAACGCAAGCATTGCCGGTGATGATACGCAGTTGAAAATCAATCTTATGGGAGCTGACAGCCAGAAGCTAGAGACCCTTGCGCAAACAGTCCGCAATCAGCTGAAGTTAATTCCCGGATTGGCTGTGCAGGGAGCGGCAGATGCTGAAGATCAGACCGCGCAATATCAGTTAACACTGAATCGGAAAGCGATTGAAAAGAACGGAATAAAGCTTGAAGACGTTCTCAACCGGATTCAGCTCTATGTAGCTGAAGGAACAAAAGGATCCATCTCCATTAACGGGAATACTTTCCCGGTTGTCATTCATACCGATGTGCAAAACGGTGCAACCAATGACATTTTTTCGATCATGGGCAGGGAGACTTTTTTAAATAAAGACGGAAAAAAAGTTCCTTTAACCCAGCTTGCAATCCTGACTTCTTCAGGTACACCTTTGATTCAGGAGAAGGATGGCCAGCCGTTTGCTGTTGTGACTGCCAACATCACTTCCAATGATATTGGAAAGGTAACCAGCGAAGTCAAAAAGGCTCTCGCACAAATGCCGCTTCCGGAAGGCATAAAGGTTTCCTTTGCGGGTGCCCCGCAGCAGGTGTATGAAATGATGGTTGAGATGGGATTTGCTTTATTCATTTCCGTCTTTCTGGTGCTTTTCATCATCAGTGTTGTTTTCCGCGGCTGGAAAGCCCCTCTTTCCGTCTTGCTGTGCATACCGCTCGCGTTTATCGGCTCGGTCATCAGCATGGTTATTTTTAAACTGGAATGGAATCTGGCGGCCTTTGTCGGTTTATTGATGTTGACGGGAATTGTTGTGACCAATGGCATCGTTCTTGTTGATAAAGTCGAGCGAAACATCGCAGCCGGCATGAAACTGGAGGAGGCAATTTTACAGGGGACGCTCACCCGGATACGGCCGATTTTGACAACAGCTTTCACCACCATTTTAACTTTGATTCCGCTTGCCTTTTCATCACGTACCGATACGGTGATCTCGCAAACGCTTGGCATTGTGGTCATCGGTGGTCTGGTAAGTTCTACCTTTATTAGTCTCTTCATGGTACCGATTTGCTACAAATGGCTGCATCGGAGTGCACCATTGGCAAACCAGGTTGATATAAAAGAAGCGGCTTTGAATTAAAGGAAAAAAGAGAACGATCCGAAATATGCAAGCAAATGCTGCGAAAGCATTAGAAGAAATGCTAAAATGAATCGACTTTTTTATCCTTACAGTTTTTAATAATTATTTATTATTTTCTGCCAAATTCCCTGCCAAAATTAAAACTTAAACAAAATAAAACCGGATAAACCATTATTTTTATTATTAGGTTTATCCGGATATTTATTTTAAATGAATTTCTTTTGACCCCAATGGAAATCCTATTCGATTAAACTATTCTAACATATTAAAGGTCTTAATTAAAATGAAAAAATAAAACATAATAGAAATAAAAAAATTTTTCATTTTGGAATTCCTCATGAATTAGATAAAAGATTCACCTGAATTTATTAACGGGTTCTCTTTTGGGGTGCAAAAATCAATTTCACAATACATTTTTAACGTGAATTCACACACGAATTCACGTTTTTTCTTTCCTTGAAATTACTACACTCTTTGATGTTTTTATTAAAATTCAAGTAGGATTTCGCACACCAATTCTCGAATATGGAAATAATTATTGTACAGTGTGAATTTTACTGTGAATTATCATGTGATTTTTACTGTGAATTATGAAGGAGGAACAGATATGGAGTTTTTTAAACCCAAGAAAACCCAAAGTAGTGGAAATTCGCAGAAGAAACTATTTAGAAGTTTTGTAGAACAAGTTGTAAATTTAACATTTTAAAGTAAGAGCATTTCTTTGTAATGAGAAATGCTTTTAAGGATATTTTATTAACGATAATAATATAATAAAAAACAATACAAATTTATTGCGAAACGATAAATAATATGCTAAAATCATGTTGTCCTTAAATAAGTGAGGTATATTAAATGAATGTTAAACGAGGCTCAACCACTTTCTTAAAGGTAACTATTTTTCTGGCTGGAATTGCAGTGCTTTATTTGTGTATATTTTTGGTTCCTAAGATTGGAAATTTTGCTGGAGAATTGTACCCAGATATGTCTTATTTGAAATATCTTGTTTTCATCGTGATGTATGGAGCAGCTGTTCCTTTTTACTTTGCTCTCTATCAGGCTTTCAATCTTTTACGGTATATTGACAAAAACACAGCATTCTCAGAATTATCCGTAAAGGCATTAAAGAACATAAAGTGCTGTGCTTTTACAATCAGTGGTTTGTATGTATTAGGTTTTCCGCTCTTTCGTTTTATAACGAAGAATATGGACCCTCCTTTTGGAATATTGCAACTCATAATCATTTTTGCTTCGTTGGTTATCGCCGTTTTTGCTGCTATCCTCCAACGGCTTCTACAAGAAGCGATTAACATAAAATCAGAAAATGATTTGACGGTCTGAGGTGGAGGATATGGCAATTATTATTAATATTGATGTGATGTTAGCAAAACGAAAAATGAGCGTAACGGAGCTTTCGGAGAGGGTTGGAATAACTATGGCGAATCTTTCCATTCTGAAAAATGGGAAAGCAAAAGCGGTTCGTTTTTCAACATTAGAAGCGATATGTAAGACTTTGGATTGTCAACCAGGTGATATTTTGGAGTACAAAAGCGACGAAGACACTCAATAAAAACAGACAACAAATTTATTTAACGGAAGTCGTTAGAGAATTTAAGGGATAGCCATTAAGCTATCCCTTCTTTGCGTTTATTGATGTTATTTACTCAGAGAATTCCATTGAGAATTGCTTTGATATTAGTGACAAAATATATGATGTGATTTGCAATGTTTGCGCCTCAAAACGGAACCCGTTATGAATTTATGGGAGTCTCTTTATTTCTTTTTCAATAAAGTCTTCATTCATTTCACCAATAACTCTGCTGCGTATAACGCCATCTGAATCAACAAAAAAGCTTGTTGGGTATGAAAGAACCTCATACATAGAAGTTACTTGATTCTTCTCATCCAAAAGAACCGGAAAAGTCAGACCATGATTTTCAACAAAACGTATTGGATCCTCTTTTCTTTTTTCAGTAACAGTTGAATTAACTGCAATAATAACAAAGTTTTTGTCTTTATATTTCTCATAAATCTTTTGCATATATGGCATTTCTTTCTGACACGGAGGACACCAGCTGCCCCAGAAATTAAGAAGAACTCTTTGTCCTTTGAAATCAGAAAGTTGAATTTTTTTTCCGTTTCGATCAGGAAGGGTAAAATTAAGAGTCCTTTTGCCCACGTCTATTCCTTCCGGGAGCTGTTCTGCATTTTTTATCTTCTCGTATTTCTTAATTTTTAGACTTTTCTCCTTTGTAAAGTTGTCGTGAAGCAATGTTTGATCAATTATGAATATAAGGAGAATAGCGGCTGCTAAAGCTATTATCCATTTTTTCATTTTGCAGGCACCTCGTTTGCAGGAAACATGAATGGCTATTATATTAACCAAATTTTCTAATTTATCGGCTACTTTCCATGTGTTATCGACCAACCTTTAAATTTATCGACCAATCCCATCATTTATCATACTATATTTCTGAAAAATGCGGAATTGACTTTAATGATTACGATAGCAATAACACTGGACAAGAAAACTGATGACAGCTATTTTTTCTTCCTTTCTTGACTGGTGATGAAACGACAGTATAGGTGTATTAGGATCTCTAAAATATTTTCCCCACTCAAGCGGCATCCAACCTTTTTTTAACCCACAAACGGTCTTTCCGGTTTGGTCATAAAAACGCATTTCGCCGTTTAATTCCGAACGGATCGCACAGAACATTTTTTCCTCGTCTCCTAAGACAAATTCGCCTTTCAAATCTGATAATTGATCATTCTCTATTCGTATATAAAAACCTAATAATTCATCATTTTCATAGATTTTAATAAATCCATCTTTTCCATTGCCAAGATGTATTTGTGCCGTTAATTCTCCTTTATCATTATACAGACCGTACATGCCAGGAAACAGCCTGTCCATAAAATAAGGCAAAAACCATCTCCATTTCCAAAACCGCAAGTCTTTCACTTCTCCTATTAACTTGCCGCTCGGAGCAAACAATAGCATTCTCAATGAAGGGGCTGGTAAAAAAGCAATCAACATGTCATTTGATTCAATGAATGATTCGGAACGGTTTGATTCCAAGGAATTTTCCGCAGCTTCCTCATATCTTCTCTTACCAACTAAGTAATTTTGATAACAAAAGAAACTATAAACCATAAATGGAAGAGTCATAACTAGTATTGGCAATTTGTGATCAACAACGAGCCAAATAATTAATATAAAAAACGGCGGAATACAAGCTGCAATGCTTGCATTCAATGATATTTCAGCATATTTCTTATAATATTGTTGAATATCCATAAAATAGTCTCCCTTAAGCAATTCAGATAGAGGCCTATTACCAGTCTATTAATCCACTAAGGAAAACATGAAAGTTGAAAAGTGATAAATTAAACATCTTCTATTGGAATCATGTTAAACAAGAACAAATATCTTAAGCAGAGGAAAACTGAAAAACGAATAAGAAATGATGTTATGAGGCTGGCCCATTTATGCCTGGCTCCCGTCCGAGTTACGAAAGATTGCAAAAACAATGATCAAGCAACTAGTGGTGCCCAGGCTATTCATTTTGGGTCAGCCATCTATTGAAAATGTATGAAACGAAAAGCTTCAACTAAAATATTTTATGGCTATTTTTTCTGCTGTTCGTGTAGCTAAAGCTTGAGTAGTCAAAGTAGGATTGGGTCCGCCAATTCCATTAAAATGAGCGCTATTGTCAGCAATAAAAAGCCGTTTCACTTGATACGCTTCACAATTATTGTCCACGACAAAACCCATTCGCATCGTGGATTCCATATGAGCAAACAAGTGAGATGGCCAATTGGTCAGGATAATCTTCTTCGCTCCAGCTTGGTGTAAAATATCGGCTGCAATTTTGGCAAGCTGATTTCTCTTCTGTATATCTTTCTTACAAGGTGTATACCGTACGACAGGAATTGGTCCGTGTTCATCTTTTACTGCAGGATCAATGGCCACACCATTCTTTATAGAAGGCTGATCATCGGTGAGGATCATTATGCTTAACGTATTTTTGTAATTGTACATCCATTCTTTTAATTCATTTCCTACAACTCGTCCTTGTAGATCCCAAGGGTCTGTTGACAATGGATTCTTTACAGAATGATACCCGCTTTCGCTGAACCCAAATGTTAAGGAAGAAAATAAACCTGGGCTGAGTCCAGATGGCTGCATACAGCCTAATCCCGGATAATCTAATCGCCCTCCTGATGTAGGACCAACAAATGGATTCACATTCTGCTGCCCCAATATGCCTATGAGATCCTTTTCATCAAATACACCGGTTACCCAATCCCAATAATGGTTAGTTAATCCCCGTCCAACCCACGGATTATACGGCAATTGTGAATTTAGCCAGAGTCTTGGGCTTTCAATAGAACCAGCTGCCATGACAATCACTTTCGCGTATAATTCTCCGGATTCGCCTGTCCATGTATCTCTGTACTGAACTCCGATTGCCCGGATGCCATCATTTGAATGATTTTCCGTCAAAATCTTGGTTGTATATGTATTAGGTCGAATTTCTACTTTTTTGGTTTTTAAGGCAAGAGGGACATAACTTATGTTGGTAGAGCGTTTAGCCACTTTATCAATCGATGGTCCATGTGGACAGCCATTCACACAATGACCGCAAAGCGTACATCCCTCCAATTTTGATAATTCATCCAGACCGATATTGGAATCCATTAACCTTTCATTTGGATGCAGGATTGCACTTGGCTGCGGGCGGTAACCTGGAGAAACAGGATTTAAAGTATTCAGCATAGACCAACCCGCTTTTTTCGCACCATAAAAAAATAATTCTTCCTTTGCAGTTGTTGGAGCAGGCCGAACTGGCAATATATCTTCTACTTTTTCATCGTAGGGAATCAATTCCCGATAGGAAATAGGCCAGACATCATCAATAGCTATTGAAAAAGCTCGAGGTGAGTTTGCCCAGTAATGTTGTGTTGACCCTCCTACGCCAGCCGATTGCCAAATCACACCGTTTTTCGGAACATTCCGGTGCCATGCCGGGCGGCGGCGATCTGCTGGTCCCCAGCGAAAACGGCCAAATTCAAAAGAATTCATTGTATGATCATGCTTTGTATATTGTGAACGCAAGAGATTTATATCTAAATCTTCGACATTGGAGCTGCTGACTGATCCGCGTTCTCGATTTGGATTGGTCCATTTTTTATTCCCATACCAAGGACCGGCCTCAAGGATGATGACGTTGAACCCTAATTCTCCCAATTCCTTGGCTGCAACAGCTCCGCCCCCACCAGCGCCAATTATGATGACATCCGCATCTAGACTCATTATTCATCACACCTATTCTGAAAATTTATCAACTAAAAATCCTCGAACTGCCCGATAACCAAATGATGGACCCGGATAATTCAATCTTTCCCATATAAAGTGCTGTCTTTCTAAGCGGTGATCCTCAGGATAAGCTAATCGTGTTGATCCAAAAGAAAACCATTCTGAATAATAGCCAAACAAAACCATTTGATGGAGAGAAGTTACGACATTCTTTATCAAACCAGCATTGTTTCGAAATGGAGAAGGGAGAATTTCTAAGTCAACTTGCAGGTTTTCTAACAAACTAATTGCTTCAAACCGATCATCATGTGATAGAGCTGCAAATGGACCGCCATCCGGATAGGTAGAAAAATCGGGAGGTACTTTTACATATCCGGAAATAATCAGTTGAAAAGCTGCTATATCAAGTATTTTGGCAGTTTGAGCAGATAATGAGACGGTTTTCGTACTCAAGTCTCCTTGGATAGAAACATAATGATCCAATGTCCAAACAATGTAGTCGTCTAGCCGCAAATCCAAAGCTTCTAAGGTTGATGGGATCATCACATCCGCAAAAGCCATAAAGGTTGCTTTCGTATGAGGAATGCTGACAGTTTCAATCATTTGTAGCGGCAATTTGATTGCGGTGGATACAGATGAGGAAGATTGTTCTGCAGAAACCAGGTTTGTCATTATATTTTTTACTTGCTCCAAAAAATGTCCTCCCTGCGGATGACCGGATATCAAATTTTCATCCATACGTAACTTCCTCCTAATTTCTAAATGTAATCTTACATATAAAATGAAACCATTGAAAACAATTTTAAGTGTTTTTATTTTTAGTGTACCGATGACAGTCGTTCATGTTTGGCTTGAAAGAAAAACTCAATTAATTGAATATAGTAAACGATGGAGATGGTTTCATACTTTTTCGATTCTTACAATGACGTTCTGGTTATCACGAGCTTTCATTGCTTCCATTGAATTTTTAAATCAAAAAAGAAAAAGATGCGTATAGATTCCCTCTATGAGCCATAATCATTAGATTAAACACCCCATTTGCAATATACTTTTTCATAATGTTGCAAAAGAAAAAACCCCACAACATGCTCGAATGTTGTAGGGCTTTTTTATGAATACATAACAATCCTTAGCTTTTAAGTAAGCATCCATGAAAAAAACTATAAAATTCTAAATACGAACGGAATGCGGTATTCTTCCCCTTCATATGCTTTAATCGCCGCAACGATCGTAAAGACAACTGTTAAAATCCCAACAATCCATATCGTAACAAATCCAATTAAAACCAGCATAAGCAGCAAGCTGATGATAGAATAAACCCCGTATGAAATCAAAAAATTGAAATATTCCCTTCCATGATAATCCACAAAAGACGATTCATTCTTCTTTAATAGCCAGATTATCAGCGGTCCGATAAAAGTTGTAAAAAAGCTGCTTACATAGATCGCAGCAGCCAATAGTCTTTCCTCATTGGCCGGTATTTTTCCTTCCATTTATCCATCCTCCATTTACGAATAAAGTTAGTTTTATCTACCAATATTTACGTCAGACATTTTATAAAGTTTCGTTTTTTTTCGAAAGCCAATTCCATGTTCTTGTTTTGGACAACTTGAATACATATTGATATAGACAGAATTGACAAAAGGGTGATACACGATGATGTCTAAATTGCAGGCATTTATTCTTGGAATTATACAAGGATTAACAGAATTTTTGCCTATATCCAGCACCGGCCATTTATACTTAGGAAGGCATCTGTTCGGGCTTGATGAAGCAGGACTGTTTCTAGACACAATGCTTCATGTTGGAACATTGCTCGCAGTACTTATCATTTACAAAGACGAATTAGTAAAAATCATAAAAAATCCATTCGGAAAACTTTCTATGCTGCTGATCGTTGGAACCATACCTGCCGTGGTTGTCGGTTTTTTATTCAGCCATTTATTTGATTCGATTTCAAAAACAGGGATTACGGTCGGTTGGGAATTTTTATTCACAGGATTCATTCTCTGGATGGCAGATGGAATGAAAAATGGTTCAAAAAGAATGGAAAGTATTGGATTTGGTGATGCTCTATTTATCGGATCGTTTCAGGCTGCAGCCATCTTCCCTGCCGTTTCCCGTTCCGGTTTAACGATAGCCGCAGGGCTTTTCCGAAATTTAGACCGTGAAACCGCAGCATACTTTTCTTTTTTACTGTCCATACCAGCGATTGCTGGAGGAATCGTCCTCCAATTTGCAAAAATGGCGAGCGGTCATATTGAAGCAGTTTCATTCAGCAGCTTGTTCGTCGCAACGTTAACTTCAGCGCTATTTGGCTATGCAGCTGTCGTTTGGATGATCAATTTTCTCAAAACGAAATCATTAAAAATTTTTGCCGGATACGTATGGATTCTCGGTTTCACGGTTCTATTTCTCCAGTTTTTCCATATTTTTTAAATTCATATTCTTCCAAAAGTATAGGCTGAGGCTGTCTCAAAAGCCTAAGGGTCAGACCCCATAACACAATATATAGGACATAATGTTGGATAAATGTGCTATATATTGATAAATACACATGGGGTCAAACCCTAATGAGACAGCCTCATTTTTTTCGAAAAAACATTCCCATCAGGCACACGTAATTGATAAAATGGATAGAATGAAATATTAATGTATACAAGGAAAGGTACTCATGACAAAGCTTTTATTAAAAAATGCAACGGTTTATCCAATTTCATCATCACCGATACAAAATGGTGATGTTCTCATAGAAAATGGGAAAATAGCAAAAGTCGGCATTAATCTTGTAACAGACAGTGACGTGAAAATCATTGATTGCCATCAAAATTATTTGTTTCCTGGCTTTATTGATGTCCATACACATCTAGGCCTTTATGATGAGGGGACTGGCTGGGCAGGAAATGATGCGAATGAAACGGCAGAGACAATGAGTCCCCATATTCGGGCAATCGATGGCGTATATCCATTCGATCCAGCATTCTCTGATGCAGTTAAATACGGGATCACGACCGTTCATGTCATGCCAGGAAGTGCAAATGTCATCGGCGGAACAACATCTGTAATAAAAACAGCTGGCAAAAATATTAATAAAATGGTGATTCAAGAAACAGCTGGTTTAAAAATCGCACTAGGAGAAAATCCAAAAAGGATTCACAGCCACGGCAATAAAGAATCGATAACAAGAATGGGCATCATGGGCATGTTGCGCGAAGCTTTTTATGAAGCTAAAAATACGGATAATCCAGAATTGCTGAGGATTGCACCTCTCGTTCAAGCTTTAAGAAGGGAAATTCCAGTCAGAATTCATGCCCACCGTGCAGATGATATCATTTCTGCTGTCAGATTTGCAGAAGAATTTAACCTTGATCTCCGAATCGAACATTGTACCGAAGGACATCTCATTGCCGAAGAGCTTGCCGGTTTGCATTTAAAGGTTTCTGTTGGACCTACTATGACTCGAAGATCAAAGGTGGAATTAAAAAACAAAAATTGGAAAACGTACCAGGAACTTACGAACCATGGTATCGAAGTATCCATCACGACCGATCATCCATATACTCCCATTCAATATTTAAATGTATGTGCTGCTATCGCTGTCCGTGAAGGATTATCCGAGCAAAAAGCCCTTGAAGGAATAACACTTACTGCTGCCCGGAACTTGCGCGTTGATGATCGTCTCGGCAGTATTGAACCGGGAAAAGATGCAGATCTCGTATTGTGGAATCACCATCCATTTCATTTTCTTGCAAAACCAAATTGGACAATGATAAATGGAAACTTTGTTTATCAAGAAAGTTAATTTTTTGTTGAAATTTGTTAAGAAATATCCACAAAAAATTAACAAAATACCCATTTCTTTTTTGATTTTTTTTTAGTATTATACGGTCAGTAAGATGTTTTTTATTCGAAATAAATATTTTAGTACAATAATAAAATCATATCTTAAATCTAGGGAAGGCAAATGGTGCGCCACCAGGGTTACCTGGTTCTAGTGGGTTCGATTCCCACCCCGAAATTTTTTAGCAACATTACAAAAAATTTCGAGGGTGGGCCGAATCCTCATTTGGCATGGAATCGGACTGTCCTCAAATTGGAGGGATAAAAATGCTCAAGAAGCGCGATCTGCAAGACTGCCAAACATTGTATCATCTAATGACGCACCCGGATGTCTTCCCTTTTGTGCGTCAAAAAGCATCTTCTTATGAAGAGTATCTTTTTATAACAAAACAGACAATGGAAGCAGAAGAACGCGGTGAAATCATTTCACGGACAATTCTTGACGAATGGGGCACTCCAATTGGGACGATCAGCTTGTTTGATATTGAGGACAATGCCGGTTTTTTAGGAACCTGGCTGGGAAAGCCATACCACGGAAAAGGATATAACAAGATGGCAAAAGATGCGTTTTTTGATGAGCTCTTTTATGAACTCGGGATCGAAACGATTTTTATGCGGATTCGAAAAAATAACATTCGCTCACAAAAAGCAGCTGAAAAGCTCCCGTATGTTATTTCTGCAAATGAAACTAGAAAGTCACTCTATGAACAATTAAATGCGGCCGGGAATAATTACAATTTATTCGAAATACCTAAAGATCAATATACCCTTCATGTAATGCGAAGTGGCACACCTGATCAAGAATCGTCACAATTACTGGAAGCTTAATAAGAAAACTAAGGGGCTAACTTATAAGGGTCTGACTCAAAGGGGTCTGACCCTCTTTTAATGCGTTAAATTGGTGAGGGACTGTCATTTTGCATAAAAGGTTTACTTCGAATGTCAGTTTATAATCCGTTACTATTCGAAAGATGTGTTATAATTCTTTCGGAAACCGAATAAAAAAAGAGGACGTAAAAATGAACCAAACCTTTAACAAAAAGCAAAAATTAAAGCAACTATTTAACATTTTAATCCCAATATTAATCACTCAGCTCAGCATGTATTTTATGACTTTCTTTGATACGACGATGGCCGGCCATTACAGCCCGAATGATCTGGCGGGAGTAGCTATCGGATCTTCTCTCTGGGTTCCCGTTTTTACAGGGCTAAGCGGAATTTTGCTGGCCATCACCCCGATCGTCTCCCAACTTGTCGGAGCGAATATCAAAAAAGAAGTATCTTTTTCTGTTATTCAGGGGGTATATTTAGCCGTATTCATGGCTTTTGTCGTTTATTTAGCTGGCGCATTCGTATTGAACCCTATCCTGAATGGAATGCAGCTTGAGGATAATGTCAGAGAGGTAGCACGAGAATTTCTATTTGCATTAAGCTTTGGCATGTTTCCCTTGTTTGTGTATACCGTTCTCCGCTCTTTTATCGATGCACTTGGAAAAACAAGAATAACTATGATTGTGACCTTAACGGCTTTACCGATCAATGTTGTTTTTAACTATCTATTAATCTATGGAAAGTTCGGTTTTCCGGAACTTGGCGGAGTGGGGGCCGGCTATGCTTCAGCAATCACTTATTGGATAATTACATTCATAACTGTTTTTATTATCATAAAAAATGAACCGTTTTCCAGTTTTGCAGTATTCCGCCGGTTTTACCCCATTTCTTTAAGCAAATGGAAGGAAATCTTAAAAATTGGGGTTCCTGTAGGATTTTCCATATTCTTTGAAACTAGCATTTTTGCAGCCGTAACTCTCTTCATGAGCAAATTTGACACGGTTACGATCGCATCCCATCAATCAGCATTGAACTTTGGTTCTTTATTATATATGGTTCCGCTCAGCATCTCCATGGCACTTACCATTGTTGTAGGTTTTGAAGTAGGAGCCGGGCGGTACAGTGACGCAAAAGAATATAGCTGGCTCGGTGTTTCCTTTGCTGTCATAATGGCTTTTGTTTGCGGGCTTATATTGCTTCTTTTTAGAAATAATATTGCTGGAATCTATACGAATGATCCACATGTTTTAAAATTAACAGCCCATTTCCTTTTGTATGCAATGTTTTTCCAGCTGTCAGACGCTATCCAGACGCCTGTTCAGGGTGCATTAAGGGGCTACAAAGATGTAAACATTACATTTTTGATGACGCTTGTCTCTTATTGGATAGTCGGCCTTCCATTAGGCTATTATTTAGCTAATTTTACTGCCTGGAGAGCTTTCGGGTACTGGATCGGATTAATCAGCGGACTGGCTGCATGCGCTATTTGTCTGGGAAGCAGACTTTACTACATTCAGCAGAAAAAATTTAACCCAAAGCTTCAAAAATAATCCCGCCACAAAAAACCGGCTGCTGAATTGCAGCTGGTTTTTTCCTGATATTAAGGTATTTATGTACTTACCAATTCTTACTCATAATAAATTTTGCTGAGAACATCTTTCCCGCCTGTTACCGATATAATACTGCCGGTAATGAAACTTGACTTTTCATCTGCCAGAAAAGAAATAACTCTTGCAATATCTTCTCCTGTTCCCGGTCTTCCAACCGGAGTGAAAGAATCGCGGACATTGATTGCGTCCTTGATGTCTTTTTCCTTCCATTCACCGACGATATCACCCGGACAGACCATATTCACTGTAATTCCGCAATCAGCTTCTTCAAGAGCAATGGTCTTTGTTAAGGAAGCAAGCCCGGTCTTTGCCGCAGCAAATGCCGACCTATAAATCCAACCCGGAGCTGTTTCTACACGGTCAAAACCGATGGTAATAATTCTTCCCCATTTTTTTTCTCTCATTTTAGGTATGATCAGTTTTGATAAATAAAACACTGCACTTAAATTTCCATGAATTAAATAGTCCCATTCTTCAAACGAATATTCCGTCATCTTCTTCCGTTCATGTATGTATGGTCCTGCATTATGGATAAGGATATCTACACTCTCAAACACCTTAAAAACTTCTTCAGTTAAATTTTCGCATTCATTCCTTTTCGAAATATCTCCCTTAATCGCAAAGTTTTTCGTCCCATATTGTTCAGTCAGTTGTCTCGCTAATGCAACGGCCCGATCCTCATTCGTTCGGTAGTTAATTATAATATTAACCCCTTTTTCAGCAAGTTCGGCAGCTGTCCGGCTTCCAATCCCGGCAGCTCCTCCCGTTATCAAAGCAGTTTTTCCCTTCACAAAGATACCCCGCTCTATTTTTATTTTTCTTTACCAATACTATAAGAAATTTTAATGGCGATTTGCAAATATTAAGAAGTTAGTTTAACGGGTAGGCTTTTTCATGCATAAATTAAAGAAAAAGAACCATGCAACGGCCAATCAGTTTTCATCGAATTTCTGTTGTGAAAGGATGAAAAAGAATGTTTCCGTGGAATCTATTTCCATTTAATAAAGATATGAAAAATATGATGCAGCAAATGAAGCCAGAAGAGATAGAAAAATATATAAAGGATTTGATGGGCAAAATGTTGCCTCCAAATATGCAAGGAATGATAAACCCATCTGATATCTTAAATAATTTTCATACCGGAGGCAATGTTTCACAGGCTTCCTCAAATCCAGGCAAGTTCCAATCGGATGTGTTTGAAACCCATGATGATGTCTACGTAAGGATCCCGATAAAAGATGAAGACTGGCTGAAGAAAATCCGCTTGTATCATACTTCTAATCAAATGATTATTGAGCATATTCCGAACTCAAATGATAAACATACGATCACATTGCCTGCAGTCGTAAAAAAGAAAGGGGCTAAAGCAAGGCATAGAGACGGTATGTTAGAAATTAAAATTCCTAAAAGTATCGACATCCAGTTTTCAGAAATTGACGTCACAGAAACTCTTTAGACTCCTTTGTTTTAATCGAGTAGGAGGGGGTGACTAACCCCCGACCTCTCACACCACCGTACGTACCGTTCGGTATACGGCGGTTCAATTAAGTATGACGTAGAAAATGATATCTCTCGAATAGACTTCTTAACCCTTGATGACTCCAGTAGGAGTTATCGAGGGTTTTGTGTAGAATGGGACTGCAGGCAATCCGCCAGTATTTCTTGCGTGTATTGCCCCACTCGATTGCTTTATGACTTGGAACACCTAATGCTCTAAGTTTCCGAATTCTTGTTTTAGGCGTTTTCCACTCTTTCCATAAACACATTCGAAGTCTTCGTCTTATCCATTCATCAAATTCTTTGAACTTGCTTGGTGTATCTGCCAAGGCAAAATATCCACACCATCCCATTAGGTACATGTTCAGTTTCTCAATTCTTTCCTCCATTCGATACGGTTTGGATCTGGATGTGATTTCACGGATCTTGTTCTTGAATCGTTTCACACTTTCTTTCGCCATCCGTATCTTGGGTGTTTTGTTTGGTGTAAAGCTAAAACCGAGAAACTTCCGTTTCCAAGGACGGTCTACCGCCGATTTCTCTTTATTTACCTTGAGCTTTAATTCCTTCTCGATAAAGTTAGTAATGGAGTTCATGACACGAATTCCTGCTTTCTTTGTTTTCACGTAGATATTACAGTCATCCGCGTACCGTACAAATTTATGTCCACGTTTCTCAAGTTCCTTGTCCAACTCGTGAAGCATGATGTTTGATAATAGTGGACTAAGCGGTCCACCTTGTGGCGTTCCCATGTCTGTTTCCATTACCACTCCATTTATCATCACGCCTGATTGAAGATACCGGCGGATTAACTTAAGTAAAATCCGATCTTCGATCGTTTTCGCCAAGATCCCCATCAGTTTGTCGTGGTTCACCTTGTCAAAGAATTTCTCTAAGTCTATATCGACCACCCAGCGATATCCTTCTTTGATATAGCCCTTTGCTTTCCTGACCGCCTCATGTCATCTGCGGCTTGGGCGAAAGCCGTAGCTATGTTCAGAGAAGGTCGGATCGAAGATTCTCGTTAACACTTGGGCGATCGCTTGTTGAATGAAACGATCAGTCACGGTGGGGATACCTAGAAGTCTTACTCCGCCGTTCGGTTTCGGGATTTCAACTCGACGAACGGGTAAGGGTTTGTAGGTTCCCTCTCTTAACGACTGTCGAATGGAGTCCCAGTTTTCATAGAGGTGTCTCCGTAGGTCTTTTGCGGGCATGCCATCTACTCCGTGACTTCCTTTATTCTGTTCAACTCGTTTTAATGCCGTTAGGAGATTTTCCCGTGACAAAATCAGTTCCATCAACATAGATATCCTCTCCACGTGAACGAATCCCTCTATTTGTGCCATCTTCTGCTCCACCCTCTTGAAGTCCCCCGTGGGATTCACCACTTCCTCCTTCAAGTAAGTCCTGCCGGATTGTCTGCTTCAACACAGAAGATGAACGCGTAGTGTTTCGTTCTCCTTAATTGTTCAGTCCTTCCTCTTTCGTCTCGAGCTCGAAAGAGTACTATGACCTCTGCTGACTTCTGACTGCTCAGCTATCTATCGCTAGATAGGTTACCAAGATTACTTGGCGTGCCAGTCAGATCTCCCCGGGTAAGAGTGTAATCTTTCCTTCCATCTATCTGCTTCATTTACTCTGTATCACCTTCGGCAGAAAGGGCTTTGTTTTGTTTTGCAAACTCACCCAGTGATACCTAGCCTTATATGAAGTTCGTATTCCTCAGACCGGAAGTTTGCCGTCCGCTTCCTTCAGATTCCGCGTTACCACGGACACCCTTGCGTTATGCTAACTGCTACTTCTGCCTTCACAGCTCGGGACTTGCACCCTATAGATTACACCCATGCCGGGCGCACAAATATAAAAAGAACAGCCAGGAATAGAGGCTGTTCTTTTAGTAAATATTATTTTCCGATAAACATTTGAGTCCAGTAGTTGCCGTTCGCAACGTATCCAACTCCGATGTGTGTAAAGCTTGAGTTAAGGATATTTCTGCGGTGGCCGTCACTGTTCATCCAAGCTTGTACTACTTCTTCAGGAGAACGTTGGCCCATTGCAATATTTTCACCTGCAGCACGGTATGTGATGCCGAATTGTTTCATCATATCAAATGGTGAACCGTAAGTTGGGCTGTAGTGGCTAAAGTAGCCTTTTGCCTGCATATCTCTTGATTTTTCACGTGCAACTTTACTTAATTGTACATCAAGTTTTAATGCTGGCAGACCATATTTCGCACGTTCTTTGTTTGTAAGTTCTACAACTTTTTGTTCATAAGCACTTACTTGAGAAGTTGTTTGTGTTGTTTGTTTTTTTGCAGGCTGTTGTTTTACTGGTGCTTTTACAGGCTGTTGAGTTTGACCAGTCGGTTGCTGCACATACACAGGCTGCTGAACTTGTACAGGAGATTGCTGTACTGGACAATTTATTGGTACATTCCATTGAATGTTGAAATTTTGCATATATTGTTGAAGGATTGAGTTTAATTGATCACAATTGAGATTGCCAATTTGATAGTTAACTTTTGGTTGAACTGATGTTGGACAATTAGAGGCGGCATCGGCCTTGTTTGCAACCGGGTTTGACATTAATAGTGCTGCAGCAGCTGCTACTGAAAAGATCATTTTTTTCTTCATTTATAGTATCCTCCCTGATGTTTGGTTTATTTGTGTTGTTCAACTTGCAAACTTATCATAACATACGATTTTTGTAATATTTGAGGGAGAAATTTACATTTTCATAGAATCAGATGACTTTTTGGGAAATTACAAGAAAAGAATCATTATAATTAACGCTGTAACCTTTATGAATGAAGGGCTTTTTGAAACTAACGGTAGATCTTCATTTGATGGTTCTAATTTCAACTAGTGGAAAATCTATATCTTTCCTGCCAAACATATACTAATAGATTTGGGTTGACAGGTTGTTGAAAAACGGATTCGTTTTACAATTATTACACTCGTTTTACAGAAGTAAATGTGAAATTAAGAGAATATAAAAAACCTCCACAATTTGATAGCGAAGGTCTTTTAAGAGAAAAAGTTCCAAAGCGGCGGCTCGCGGTCTCGCAGCCAGCCATCTGTTCATGATGAATATGCATGTTTCTTCAGGTAAGTATTTATAACGATCATTAACGCTCATTCAATCGTTCAGGCAGGCTTTGAATCGATTGAATGACAACGTCTAGCTTTGCTTCAATCCGGTGAAGCAAGTATAACGTGACAACAATCGGAAAGCCGACTTCACTTATGAATGGAATGATCTGTTCCATCATACTTTCTCCTTTCTTTAAATGGAAAAGGGGCGGAGCTTTGCTAACGAAAATAGAATTGGCAACCTCTTTTTTTGACAAAGAGCCGGACTCTGGCTCGAATCCGGCTCTCTTGTCTGTTAAGAGATTTCATACTTGGTTACATTTCGTTCAATGACTCTTGCCCCCTTAATGGCAGCCAAGCTGCCGTTCGATGATACAAATACGTTTGATGCGATAATTTGTGCCATCGATTGTTTAACCGTATTTGCATTAACCGGTTCTTTCGGATTGTCTATGGTCAAACGGGCGTTTTTTCCTGTATTTGTTACAAAATCAAGTTCCAGAATTTTGGCCATTCCCGCCACCTCCTTTTCATGTTAATTTTTCAGATTAACCGATGATTTGGGAACTGTCGCTCCGTTCCACCCCGCTGAGCAAATCGGCGCTAAGTGCAGCGATTGCCTGGGCAGCTTGATAAAGCTGGTCAGCCGTTGCCGATTTGGTAATATTGTTAAATGTTTTAGTTTTAAAAATCGGCTCGCCTTTCCCATCGATACCGGCTTCAAAAATAAGCCGAAGCCTTGACTCCGTCAACATTTCTTGTGCCATCCAAATCACCTCCTTTCAGACTTTATATATAAAGAAAGAAGGTGAAAGGACATGATAATGTCTAGTAAATTTGAATCAAATATGAAGTCAAGGCTCTTTTTTCGGTATAACGGCTCATAAAATCAAATAAAGACTCATATATTCATATAAGGGCTCATTTTGCGAAATTCTTCAAATAAAGGCTCATTTTGCGAAACGACAGCTCATATATCTAAAAGATTCAGGTTTAGAATGTCGCCGCCCATTAAGCAAAATTAAGAATTTCAAAATACTCCTCATCCAACATTTTGTTGCAAATCCCCCAATAATAACCGAAAACGTTATTAATCTTTGTCTTCTTGAGTTTTATGTTCCGAACTAATTGCTTAAATGCTTTTACTGCCAATTCTAGCTTGTCCTCTTCTGTGTAATAAGAAAGGCATCGAGTGCTTACATGAACAACTTTGTAGAATTCCTCGATCGTCCAGGCATCATCAAAGAAGCATTTCACAAGGTTCGTAAACGCAGAAGGGATTTTATTACTGACAAATGAAGAGTTTAACGCCATTGTACGTTTAAATTCTAGATTGATAGCTTTATTCTTTGATGGTTTCTTATTAGGTGCGTCAATTGATCCTGCTTCAGCTGCTTCTTTTAAAATAGGTTGCGATTCTTTATTTGTTGGGTATTTTTGAAAGACATAAACACTGTGACCTTGTCTGCCATTTTTGGACTGAGTATGAATGATGTGAATTAGGCCAAACTTTTTCGCTTTTCTTAACATACGTTCAAAAGTTGAACGGCTAATCCCGCCCATTTCAGAATGTTTATGGGTAGCAGATACAATTGATTGAATCTTCGCATTGCAAACCCCAGGAATCTTTGCAGAAAAGCGTACAAGCCTCTTTAATGCGATCGTTTCACTTTTTGTAAACTGATCCTTCAAATCTGTCATCCACTGTTCAAAATGATTATTGAAATCCTTCAAATCCCGAAACTGAGAAAGTTCTTTAAATTGTTCAATATTTCCCGACTTCATAAAAAAATGCCCCTTTCTTTTTTGGGGCATTAAACAAATATAAAGGATTTTTAATCAACATTTCTTATAATGCCCCTTTTACTTCTTTTCACTCGTTATATATGAAGTAAAAAAGTAAAGGGACATGGTGATGATAAAATTTAGGGAGTTTAATCATAAAGTGATTAAAAAAACGGCCGTATTACCGGCCGTTTTTAATGTCCATGATTATGGCTTTCACCCTGATTAGTATCGTGGTCCATTTCCATATTCATTGATTGATTTGAATCTTTCTCAGGTTCACTTGGATGTCCGATGACAAATTCAGCTTTAGGCATGTTATGCATGTTTCTTGCTGTAACATGGGAAATGATATAATATGTCCCTTCTCTGTTAAAACTTTTTTTAAGACGATAAATGCCGTTTTCAGCATGTTTTACTTGGATTTTTTCATGATTTTTGTCATTAGCCCGCCAAATTTCAAATTTCACATCATCTGCATCAGTAACTGCTTCTTTCCCGTATGTTACTTTTGCTTCAAAAGTAACTGGCTGATTAACCTTTGCCTTCTCAGGATTTACTGTTAGCTTGACGTCCAAAAATTTAGGTGTTTCTTGTGCTTTTTCTTGATTGTTCGAACATCCGGCTAAAACAAACGCACAAATAATCGAAAAAATTAGAACTGCTTTTTTCATCTTTAAAACCCTTCTTTCGTATTTTTCAAAAGTGTCATTTCTCTTTATCACTCAAGGACTGGCAATACAATTGCTACTGTAGTGCCTTTCCCGATTTCACTTGTAATAGTAAGTTTTCCATTATGAAGATAAACTAGTTTCTCCACGATCGCAAGCCCCAGCCCTGTTCCGCCATCTTTCCGTGACCTTCCTTTATTCACTCGATAAAATCGCTGTGTTACTTTCTTTAAATCCTCCTGAGGGATTCCAATCCCCGTATCGGCTATTTCCAGTTTGCAGCCTTCATTATCAGCCGACAATGAAATGGATATGGTCCCTCCCTTCTCAGTATAACAGATCGAGTTATCGATTAAATTTTGAACAATTTGTTCAATTCTTTCTGCATCACCGTTAATAATGATTTCCGGATCAAGGTTGGTGTGAAAATTAATTCCTTTTTCTTTTAATATTGGCCAATATTTTTGGATGGCGTCTTCGATAACTTGCGCAAGCGGAATCGGCATCATATTAAGATGATATTCTTCGGCATCCAATTTGGAAAGATCCAATAAATCATATACGAGGCGTTCCATTCTGCCTGCTTCCCGATGGATCAGCCGCAAATATTTATTCTTTTCTTCATCATTCTTAACTATTCCTGATACAATCGCTTCGCTGTATCCCTTTACATAGCTGATGGGTGTCCGAAGCTCGTGTGAAACATTTGCTATAAATTCTTTCTTCCGCTCATCCTCTTTCTGAATAGAAGCTGACATATGATTAAATGCATTGGCAAGCTGTCCGATTTCATCATTGGACTGAAGATGAATTCTTACGGAATAATCTCCTTGTGACACTCTGTTGGCAGCCTCTTTCATTTCGATTAATGGCCGAGTTAATCTGCCAATCCATTTAATTCCTAACAAAACAGAAACGAGAACAAATACCGGCCCTGCAATGATCCACACATATACGAAATCTTTGGTCAGCTCTGTTATTTTTGCCAAAGGCAAATATAAATAAATAATTCCTTCAAGCCGGTCTTGATCTATTAAAGGGATGATAACCGCAAGTATTTTTCTATCAAATCTCTCCTCATATCCGATTTTTTTAACAGGCTCCCCTTTTAAAAGCTTTTCCCTCTCTTCTTTCCCAATTAATGTATGAAAACCCATATCAAACGGAAGACACGCACTCAACTCTCTCGGGTTGTTAACGACAAGCACTTCATAGTCTGTTTTTGTGCCATACCATTCAATTTTCTTTTTAAATGATTCCGTCAAAGGTCCGCCCTTATAATCAAGTGCAAGCCGCTTGCCTTCCTCTATAAGAGACTTCTCCACGTTATCAACATAGAGCCTTTCATAAAAAAAGTAGGATAAGAAATAAGAATACAAAATCGTTATAATGATAGCTGCCGTAATTGTAAGCCATAGTTTTTTAACAAGACTGCCGTTAAAAAACTTCATTTGCCGGGCACCTCAAATTTATATCCAATCCCCCAGACGGTTTGAATACAATCGGGTGCTCCTAGTTTCATTCTTAATGTTTTAATATGTGTATCAACGGTTCTTAAACTTCCATCGTAATCAATTCCCCACACATGTTCAAGCAATTGTTCCCTGCTTAATGCCTGTGAAGGATGGGTGCACAAATACAACAGCAATTCAAACTCCTTTAAAGTTAATGGAACATCTTTTCCGGCTGATGTCACACGCCTTGCTTTTTTGTCAATTAAGATCGGACCTATTGTAATTATTTCCGATTCACTGTTGAAATTTCCGGCTCTGCGTATTACAGCTTGAATTCTCGCAATCAATTCACCAGGGCTGAACGGCTTGACGATATAATCATCCCCGCCTAGATGAAAAGCCTTTACTTTATCCCATTCTTCCCCTTTGGCTGATAAAAAAATAATTGGCACGGAAGATAGTTCTCTTATTTTTTTGCAAACTTGAAAGCCGTCTTCATCAGGCATCATTATATCAAGAATGACGAGATCAGGAAAATGGGTTCTGACATATTCAATTCCTTCTGTCCCATTTGATGCTTCAAAACAGTGAAAACCTGAATTTTCAAGGTACATGTGAAGCAAATTTCTCATATCCTCTTCGTCGTCAATCACTAATATGCGAATGTTGCTCATTGTCCGTTACTCTCCCTCAATATCAGTTTGAACGGCCCTTTTCCTACTTTTATTGTTTCCTTAATTGTTAAATCATCTTTATCTACGATATTGATATCATTGCTGTCATAGCCGGCGATTAAAAGGTCTTTCTTAAAAGATTCCATTACAAAAGGGTTTGCACCAACTTTTATTTGCTTTACTATATGGCCTTTCGGACCTATTTTATAAAGTGTATTTGTTCCATGGCTCAATACATAGATGAAATCATCAACTTTCTGAAAATTCACCGGCATTAACGGGACAGGTATCGTTTTTAACAGCTTTCCTGTATGCACATTGTATATGTGAATATTTTTTTCAGTTTGTAATCCTTCGCCATGTCCTCCAATCCAGATTTCGTCCTGATCTTCCCTTAGCAAAGCCCCCACAGCAGATGAGGGATGAATCGGAAAATGCTTGCTGACGCTCTTTTTATCTAAATCAATAACCGTTACATCCTTTTGAGTAAAACTAATAACATAAAGCTTTCTCTCTTTAGTTCCCTCGATTATTGTTAAAGGGTTTTTACTAACTCTAACCCTTTTTCTTTCTTTTCCATCAAGATTAAAAAATCTGACGGCATTTTGAGCCTGATCGGCAAAAGCAACTTCTTTGCCATTTTTTAAAACTTCAGCTGCAACGATTCCTTCACCTGTTTCCCATTGGTTGATTAATTTCCCTTTTGACAAAGAATAAAGATCGACTGTAGCGTTTTCTTTGCCATAAAGGAGCAATGTATCACCATCAGGTAAAATAACTCCGCCAATATAAGGCTTTTCCATTTTCCAACGCTCAATTTCCTTTTTTGACGAGAGATCAATAAACGAAATCGAATTTTCTTTAATATTAACGCTTACCAATAACGCCAGATCTTTTGAAATCGCCGGAAAGGTATTGTTCGAACACGAAGAAAGGAGAATTAGCACGATTACGATTGCAATTTTAAATAATGATTTCATATATTTCACCAGTCATCAGTCATATGATTGTTTCATTATATAGAATGATTGTGTTAAATTTGTGAAATCTCTTTGAACCTTTTTCATTCAAATTGAGAAAAGCTCCTCAGAAGGAGCTTTAATTCTGTTTAAGATCTTTCATTATTTGTATATGTAGTGTAATTAACGCGAATTTATCTTCTTCATTAAGCTGAGATTCAACAATTCTTTTTACTGCCAAATAGAACTTTTCATGAACAGACTTTCTTACCCTGGGATGAGAGTTTTCATCCAATAATTCTCTTTTCACTGCTTCCTTAATGATTTCCTCACTGCTTTCATCAGATTCAAGCAAACGGTTATTCCAAATGGATCTGTATTGATTTAATAGATAACCGTAATCCACTATCAATCCCTCCTAACACCTTATATCGTATCTTTACATAATTGAAAGCCTCATTGCAAAAAATATACTAACATCTCTTTAGGAAAGGAGAATCATCATTGAATACACCATACTGTTGCCCAAACTGCAAAACAAACCGCACTCGCTTTAACATGATCAAACAGGTTTCCCGATCGGTTAAAATGGACCCACGCACCGGTGAAGTGATTCAGGAGTACACCAATGAAAACCTTGATCCATTTCATATACCTTACAATGGTCCAGAATATAAAGTTCAGTGCGGGGCGTGCGGCCTTGTTGAGGATGAAAGGATGTTTATCAAGTTTGGAGAGCAAAAAATATGAAGAAAAATTATGAAAAAATTGAAGAATCCCCTTGACCTTGAATGCAGGGGGATTTCATTTGCTCGGTACATGAAACTTAATATTGTTTAAGTACAACCTACTGTTCTCGGTAAGAAATGAGATCGAATCAATTTTCCATGGGCCATACGGAGAAAAACGAACCACATGAATCTTTCCTTTATATTTTCTTTTCCCTTCTCCTCTCACAAACCATTCAACTTCAACCGGAACCGATAGAACCAATTCCTCTTTTAAATCTTTAGCCGGCATAACAGGCATGTGGATAAGGGCAGCATTCTCAACATTAGGCAGTATTTTTTTCCACTCTATCTTTTGTAATGAAATGCTTTTAACGATCTTTTCATCCTGCTGTTTAAATCCTGCAATATAAGCGCTTATCACATCGTATGGACTGGCGCTTGATAAATAGGCTTGAAGCCTGTCTGCTGCTTTTAGAATCATTAATTTATGAGACAAATCCATGTTACTTGTACGATGTGTTGTACTTCCGTAAAAATGAATGCAAAAATGCCCCGGAAAATTATTTTCCAATGCTCCAGCCCCATGCGGCATCCCATGCATGGATGCAGCAATTCGCCTTTTTCCTTTTTTGATAATAATCGCCCTTCGTTTCCAGCTCCAATTTCCATTATAAATTTGTTTCATTATTTTTGTGTCTTTTGGCGTTAACGGCTGCACATCGGCATGAGCGTTCCCCGCTCTTCTCTGTACTTTAAACTCCATCCCTGTTTCTAAATCGTGAACAACAAACTTGCTATATTTGGGCAGCAGTTCATTGACTTCCTTCCATGAGAGCATTTCCGCCACCTTCCGTTGATCTGCAAACACGGAAGAAGGTTGAAAAACTAGCATCACGATGGTCAATACAATAAGAAAATTTTTCATTTGCCCCACTCAATTCTTGCTTAATATTCTTCTTAGAGTTTTTCCTGAATGGGGAGAAACGATTCATCCTTTTACATCATAGCTTTTACTCATTTAATTTTTGAAATAACCGGATAAAGTCAGAAAGTTCCTGCTCGCTAAAATGGCTGAATTTTGACTGAAAATAAGCAGATTTTTTTTCTTCCAGATTTTGAACAAGCAGTCTTCCTGAATCTGTCAGAACCATTTCGACTATTCTTCTATCTTGATCAGACCTCTGTCTCATAATCAGGCCCTTTTTAACTAGAGAATCCGTAACAGAAGTTATGTGGCTTGCCGATACTTTTAATTCCTTCGAAAGATCGGAGGCTTTAGCGCGGCCAGTTAAAAATAAGTATTTTAAGACCATAAATTCGTTGAGGCTGACCTCACTTCCAATGATCAAATGAATTTCCTGCCTCAACTTGCGATAAACTGTTCGTAATAGTTTCTCAACCTCAGCTATCTGTCTTTGTTTCAAAATGATCGATCCTTTCAAGTTCTACAAAAAGGTTTTTCTTCTTCCCAATCCGGAAAAATTATTTTTTTCCTGACTTTCACTGTACTTTTCATATTTTTACGCTTCTTCAAGCATTTCCAAGATGATTTTCTCCAGTTTTTTTTCAATATCTGAAAGGGAATCCTCGTTCATATAGCCAATTATTTGGAACCACTCGTTTTTGCACTTCCAAAGCGGAATATAAGCATCTGGAAAATACTCATCTTCTTCAACAATACCCGTTTCTATATAAGATTCATAATTTTCATCAAAAACCTCGTTAGCGGCAGCTATTTTGCCTTTTTTTTCACGTATAAGTTCAACTGCTAATTGTTTCCCTTTCTTGTTGAACAGGTCATAATATTTATCTTTCTGACGTTGGCAAATTTGTTCACAGCTTTTTTCAAAATTCATAATTTCTAATTTTAATTTATCATCTAATTGAATGATTTGCCTCAAATTATCACCTCGCTCTGCTCTATTGAAGCAATCATACTTCTAAAGTCACATTTTATAGGATTTCGTCTGTGCTTACAAACGATTTGATATTATGGAGATCTTAACTCGTACATAGCTGAAATCAAAAGAAAAGGGCCAGGCCCCTTCCAATACAACATAAAGAGTAATTAAATCTCTTGTCATTGTTGGAGGGAGTCAGACCCATATGAGTCAACCTCTTAGTTTTTTTCGTTTAAAAATTGTTGAATTGCTTGAACGTTTTCATTGTAGTCTAATTTTAAGACTGCACCTGCACGCTTATGAGTAACATTGGTAAAACCATCAGAAACAGGGATTCTCAATGTTTTCACGTCTTTCACAGGTCTTAAAACAGCTGTAGCTCCAAGTGACAACATGTCTTTGAACTGCAGGTCTGTCTCAACGTGTTGAAACGTTTCCGAAATGATTTTTGGAAGTTTTTTGATTCCTTCAACCGTACTAAGCTGCTTTACTGCCTGATCCTTTAGGGAAACTAGTACTTCCTGCTGGCGATGAACACGTCCAAAATCGTTCTCTTTGTCATGGCGAAACCTGACGTATGTGAGCAAATCTTTTCCACGAAGGGTTTGTTTGCCCGGTTCAACTGCAGGACCTATGTCATGTGCCATTGCTTTTGTTACATGAACCTCTATTCCATTTGGAGCAATGGTATCCATTAGCTTAATAAACCCCTTAAAATCGACTGTTACAACATTGTCAATTTTTATGCCAAAATTACGTTCGATTGTCTCTTTCAATAATTTTGACCCGCCTAAATAGTACGCATGGTTAAGTTTACTGTACTCATTTTTATATCCAGGGATTTTCACATAGCTGTCCCTCATAATTGATGCTAATTTTATTGATGGCTCTTTTGGTTCATATCTGGCAATAATTATGGCATCTGATCGTGATTTTCTTTCTCCGCGGCTGTCTATCCCGATCAACAAAAAATTTTTGTTTTTTTGATACAACTGAAATGAAGGTAAAATCGGAAAAGATTTATCGCTTTCAGTCTCGTTTTGCAAATAAGACTTCCTATCCCCTGTTTCCTTTATTATATTACTGGAATTTATGTTTTTTTCTTGCTGCCTTGCAAACTTGCCAAACTGGCAGCCAGTTATAATCATTAACATGATAATTATCGTGAAGCATTTTCGCACCATTCCATCATCACCTCAATATCAGGGCTTACTTTCATTGTTGGGCAAACCCGATTATTCTATTCGGAACATGCAATGCTTAAAACAAAATGAAGTTAACGCAATTAACCATGTCCTAAAAACACTTCGATAGATGAATTTTCTGGTTAAAACACCATATAAAAAAAGGGCCAGACCCTTCCAATAGAAGGAGTCAGACCCTTAAGAGTCAGGCTCTTTAAGATTTTATTTGCTGTTTTAATATTTCAACAGCTTTTTGTAGCTGGGTATCATTTTTCTTAATTTTTTCCTTAATCTGTTCCATTAATGTGATTGTTGACTGTCCAGTTAATATTCCGTTGGCTTCAAGTTTTTCAGCTTTTTGGAATGAAATTACAGCCAGTTTCGTTTTTTCATCAAAGAATCCATCTTCACGGCCAGGATCATAACCGAGAGCTTTCAACATTTGTTGTGCTGCCTTTACTTGTGTGGACGCTGAAGAAAGCTTTAGCTTTAGTTCAGGATTAATATACGGTAAGGAAGCATATTTAGGCAGAGAAATTTCATAATCAGGATTTATGCCTTTTTCATGTATCCAGTTGCCTTTTGGCGTCAGCCACTTTTCAGTTGTAAATTTCATATTTGATCCGTCAGGAAAATCCTGTGCTCTCTGTACGGTTCCTTTTCCGAATGACTTTTGACCGACCAACGGCACATTTGCGGATTCCTTAACAGCCGCAGCAAAAATTTCAGATGCGCTGGCACTTCCCTGGTCAATGATAACCACTAGCGGAACATTCACTTTATGGCCATTTGTTGCTTTCTGTTCCATAATATTTCCGTTTCTGTCTTGGATTTTAAATAGTACTTTTCCTTCTGGAACAAATAAATTTGAGATTTTGATTGCCTGATCTAAAAGACCACCAGGATTTTGCCTTAAATCCAATACAAGGCCTTTCATTCCTTTCTTTTGCAAATCATTCAAAACATCGACAAGCTCTTTCGCTGTATTTTCCGAAAAGCTTGTTATTTGTACTTTGGCAATTCCATCTCCCAGCATCTCTCCATAAACGGTCTCAAGCGGAATTGTATCCCGAACGATTGACATTTTAATCGGTTCATCGATTCCAGGACGTTTGATCATTAATTCAACTTTTGTTCCTTTTTTGCCGCGGATTAATGTTACGGCTTTAGTGGAACTCATACCTTGAAGGCTCTTCCCATCTACAGACAAGACAATGTCATTCGGTTTTAATCCTGCTTTTTCTGCCGGTGAGCCTTTCAATGGAGAAACAATAACAATTTGTCCATCTTTTTCCTGTATTTCTGCTCCTATTCCTTCAAATGAAGAAGAAATGCTTTGATGGAAACTTGCTGCTTCTTTCTCATTCATATAGTCTGAATAAGGGTCTCCAAGTGATTCAAGCATTCCGTTGATCGCACCGTCAATAAGTTTTTTCTGATCAACTTTTTTATAATATGATTCCTTTAAAGTATCATAAGCTGTATACAGCTTTTCAAACTCTCTTCTTTCTGTACCGACAGTCACTGCTTTCTCATTCCCAAATGCCAAGGCAAAGGTTGTAATTCCAGCAGTTAAAAACACAGTGAAAAATAACAGCATGACAAAATGAAACTTCTTCATTCGAATAATTCCGGATTGTTTTTCGCTGTTTTCTTGACTCGTTTTTTCTTGATCCAAACCCATCACCACTTTCATTACAATCAAAAAATCATTTCTATGTTCATCTCAATGATTAGAATAACATTTTTATTTAAAATATTAAATTCGAATGAGTCAAGTTCTATTATACATGTATTAATTCCAAAGTATAATCTATTCAACTTTTCAGGAGTTTACATAATATTATTAGCGGCTACAAAGCGTTTTTAGCGGTAAAACAAAAAAATTACGGCCTTCAACACTCATAAAGGGTTAAAAGAGGCTGTCTCAAAAGCCTAAGGGTCAGACCCCATAACACAATATATAGGACATAATGTTGGATAAATGTGCTATATATTGATTTATCCACATGAGGTCAGACCCTTATGAAAAACCCCCTTTTAGGCCTTAGATTTTTTTGACAATATTAAAATACTCTTCCAATGTTAACTTCTTTTCATAAATCACTTTTGCTGCTTTAATTCCAACATAGCGAAAGTGCCACGGCTCATACTGATAGCCGGTAATATCCACTTTATCTTTTGGATAGCGAAGGATGAATCCAAACTTATGGGCATTTTTAGCAAGCCATTTTCCTTCAGGAGTTGTACCAAATTTTTCTGTAAGTTCAAGGTTTACGCTTTTACCCGAAATGTCAATAGCTAGTCCAGTCTGATGTTCACTTGTACCAGGAACGGCAACAGCCTGAACGGCTTTTTCCTCGCCGACTCGATTAATTTCAGCTTGAAATAGTTCGTCCTGCCTCTCGTAGGAACGGTAGCCAGATACTGCATACAATTCAATATTTTGTTTTTTTGCTGCTGCGAACATTTTTTCTAGCGCGACAGCAGCTTCTTTACGCAAATAACTTTTTTCAATATCTTTATTTCCAAATGAAAATGCAACTTTCGGCCTTACTAAATCTTTTGGAGCATATGTACTCGGGAGGCTAAATTGGTGATTTACAAGTGCCAAGATATTGTCCGGATTTTGAATAACATTTTTTCCATTTACTTGTTTAATCTGATTAAAGTAAGCTGCCTTAAGAGTAATTGAATTGTCCGATTTTCCGGATTTTTTGTTTCCGTTATGTTCATTCTTACCGGTGTTAACAGTCTCATTTTTAGGTTGTTGAACTGATTCGTCCTGATTTTTCAAAAACATTTTCCCCATGTATGGCTCCAACTTGATGCATCCAGCCAAAAGAGTACATGTTCCAAGTATTAAAAACATTTTTTTCATAAAACATCCACCTGTCTTGTTAGTCTTTAAAAAAGCATGCAATATCTATTTTAACATGACTAGTCAAAGAAGCTAACCTTTTCATATCCAAATAAGCCAATAAGTCTAATAACGATCTAAATTTGATTTGCAGTCATAAAAACGCATTTCTTTACTCATAACCAATCCTCTATTTCAAAAAAAGATGCCTGATGGTTCAGGCATCCTTAAGAAATTTTCAAAGCAGCTTCTAATGCCACTTCAATCATATCGTTAAAAGTTGTCTGTCTTTCTTCAGCAGTTGTTTCTTCACCAGTTAATATATGGTCACTGACTGTCAAAACAGATAATGCTTTTCGTCCGAATTTTGCTGCAAGAGTATAAAGTGCCGCAGTTTCCATTTCAATGGCAAGGATCTGATATTGCGCCCATTTTTCATGCTCTGCATTGTCATTATAAAACATATCTGCTGTTAATACATTGCCGACTTTTAAATTTAATCCTTTTTCGATTCCAACTTCATAAGCGTTCTTTAGTAATTCAAAATTTGCTGTAGATGCATAGTCAACACCGCCAAACGTAATTCGGTTCATTTGAGAATCGGTTGATGCACTCATTGCCAATATAACGTCCCGGACTTTCACATCTTTTTGAATTGCTCCGCATGTACCGACGCGGATTAGATTTTGTACGTTATAACTTTGCATTAACTCATTTATATAGATGGAAATGGAAGGAACACCCATGCCTGTTCCTTGAACAGAAATACGCTTGCCTTTATATGTGCCAGTATAGCCGAACATATTTCGCACTTCATTATAGCAATAGGCATTTTCCAGAAAAGTTTCGGCTATATATTTTGCCCTCAAAGGGTCTCCTGGCAAAAGCACTGTTTCTGCAATTTCATTTTCTTTCGCACCAATATGTATACTCATTTCCGATAACCTCCAATTTTATGAAAAAGTGCTGCTAAAAACCATCATCAATTCACACTATATCATATTCCTTTCAAGCTGAAAAATCTTACCTGACAGCATGAGACAAGTCTTTTAGGGGAATCTAAAAGTATCTTTATTAAAGGAGGGGTCAAACATGCCGAAGCAAAAAATGAGCAAGAAGCTTGAACAGGCTGTGGAGCATGCCAATCAAACAAATCCGTCCTCAAGAAGCAGGACAAAACCAAGTTCATCGAAAAGCGACAGAGAAAAACTTTAAAACGGAGGAACACGATGGGAAAAAAACATCGAAATCGAATTAACTCGCCTAAGAAAAATAATCATATCCCTTCGGAAGTAATTGCAGCTGAACATGAAGCACACGCAAAAGAACAAACTGCATCAGGAAGAAAAAACGGGCCAGGAAATCATCAATCGAGGGGATAGATCCTGAAGCTGGACAAAAATACTGTGGCTGATTTTAAGGGTCTGACTCCCTTTATTGGAGAGGTCTGACCCTTAGCCCAGGTTCTTTAACGAACATGAATCCGATTTATTTTTTGCCATCCTCCCGGCTTCAGCTGGTAATAATGCTGACCCTTTAGCCCTTCATCAATTAGCAATATATCACCTGTGCCTAGAAACCTTCCATTAAAATCCGGGGGAATGGCATCCGGCACATTAAAAATCCTAAATGTCTTATTAAGACAGCTTTCGTGATTTTTACTTTCAACTGTTAACCTGTAAACTTGCCTGTAACCTTTATCCTGTCTGAATATAGGTGTCTGAAAAATGGTCACATCATACACCTTTTTCTTTTTCCTTACAAGTTCTTTGATCATCCTTTCCCCTCCATTTCTTAATTTTATTCATTTATCTATATAGTTTGCGTTCATCCTTGTCGATTCCTTTATCTAAATGATTCTATTTTTGTCGAGAAATGATTGTTGTCTGTGCTTTTTCTCGAAATTTGCTGTCAGTGCAAAATATGTAGAACCAATTAAAAAACGATGAAGCCATTGCTCCATCGCATGAGAACATTTCAATTACGAAAATCTTTTTATTACAGAAGAAATCTTTTGCTGTATATTTGGTATATCGGCTTGCGATATTGTTAGCCTTACATTTTTTTCATCCATTTCCAATGCCTCTGCAAGAAAACCTCCAAGCCCTCTCGCACGCAGGTCAACTTGCATGATTATATCCATTGCACCGCCAGATGAAGGGAAAAAGATAAGTTCCAGTTCGTCCAAACGCCCTCTGAACGGCCCGGAAACAGGGACGAATTCAAATTCCTGAATAATCGGCAATCGCCGGCGCAAACGGTAAGGCGCTTCTACACATTCAGCTTCGCGCAGCCTGAAGCCAAGATTTGAGATTGCCTGAAAAACAGCATTCATAAATGGAGAAGGAAGCACTTTGATAAAATCCTTATCTGTCGGGTCAACTGCATTTTTAATATCAAGACCTGTTGAAATCCATATTTTTGTTCTTCCAGCTGTGATTGGAGTATCGTTAGAAAGCCAGAAAGAAAAAGGCACGATTTCTGTTTTATTTGGTTTTATCGTGAATGATTCTGTAAGTCGAATACGATCAATAAGGGCCGTATCCGTCAATTTTTTATCATCCACTTTTTTTATAAAAGTTGTATAAATACCTAAGTAAATTTCATCGATTTTCTGCTCGATGCTTCCGCCTCGAATTTCAACTACTCCTCTTACCTCTTCTCCAGCAGTCATCGTGTCTTTTTCAAGCTTTGTACTACAGTGGCACCTCCAATCCCGATACTGGCAAAAACTTTCTTAAAAATTGACACCCTCATCCACCTCTTCATTCGTTTTCATTATGTAATACGAACTTTCTCAAAGAAAGTTTCATTTCACCTCGAGGGATTGGGATATTTTCCCTTTTAAAAAGTTTTACTCAAAAGCAAAGGGTCAGACCCCTCCAAAACAATAGATAGACAAACACAATTTAAACCACTCTATATATTGTCATTATTGGAGGGAGTCAGACCCTTTTTACAAGTCTTCAATTTCTTCATCTATAATGCACTTTTCCACTAAGTATTCGAAGGTTATATCTGCGAGTTCCTCCAGTTCCTCTTCGGAGGGAACATATCCCCTTTTTAATAGCTCCTGAAAGAAAAAATCTGCAATTTCCTCCGTATCAATAAAGACTTCGATTTCTCTCACAGCATCGCCCCCTTTTTACAAAATGTATGTTGCTTATTCTTTTTTCATGCGAGCATTGTGAATATTTTGATGAAATCTTTTCTTAAAAAGCATTTTTCAATCGGACAAGCATATGCATTAATTAAAGATCTTACATTGGAGGTTATTCTATGGCACGTTTGAAGGAATGGACAGAAATATTAAGAGAAGATGTCAATCGTGAAGACAGTGTTCTAATTTCAACCTTTGGAAAAATAACAAATTTCCTTTTTAAAACCACCCTTTTGCTAGGTTTACCTTTACTTGTCTACGTATTCATTCAGTTTCATTCGTTGTTTTAATTACTGCTTTTTCCGTCATTATTTACGATCATTCTCAACTTTCGAATCACTACCCGCATAGCTTTTTCATATTCTTTATCATGAAACATCTCATATAAATGACGGTAATCGTTATAAATATCAAGTAAGCTGTCAATCAATTCTTTTCTCTCATATTTTCTCTTTAATAATTCCTTCTCAGCTTTTCGAAACCAATTTTTCGTCTCCGTTTCCTTTAGAGCAGGAGGTTCATGTGGATTATTTACATAAGACAACAAACCGAGCTTTTCGATAAATTTATCCGCACTATCCGCGTCAGCCACAAGGGTAAGCTCTTCCTCGCCGGCTTCCAGCCATTCTCCATCACTGACCCTCGATAATTCATAAATCACATCTTCCCAGGCATTGTCCTTGTAACGCCAAATTTCTGTCCGGAAGCCGACGACCTTAAATAGGTCTGCTCCGTACCCTGTGACATGGACAAGATCCCCAAAAAAATACATATATTCGATATCGATTTGTTCCTTTTCATCTAATTCTCCTTCATATTCAGAAATTAATTGTAAGCTGGATTCCATATACAATCCTTCACTATTATTAATTTCATAAACATACACTCCGCTTAAGTACTTCACATCTGTTACTTTTCCAACCGTTCCATACATTGTGATCACGACTGTATCACCGATTTTATATTTTGGCTTTTTTTGTTTGTCCATTTCCTCCATCCTCTCAATGATTCGTCGCGAATGATTCATTAAAATAGTATATGCAAACTTTAATAAATCGCTTATTATCAAAAACATGAAAAAATCGCCTCTTTTTTAAAAAGGCGATGTAATGTCGAATTTTGCATTCAGTAAACTCCTTGCACAAGAGCTGAAGCAGTTTTGCAGGTCAAACCGCTGACCAATTGAGATCAGAAGCTAGTGATGGATGAGATATTAAAGATTAAACCTCTAACCTTCTGTTTGAACGTATAATTCCCACGCTTCATCAAACGTAGACATACTATCCAAATAGTGGCCATTCAATTCCAAATACGAGCTTATTTCATCGTAATCGGTTGACCCTTTTGGAAAACTGTGATCTTCATATGCATTGTTTGCAAATATACTAATATCGTCCTTCGGTTCTGGATGCCGATACTTCATTAAAAAATGATAAAAAGATTTTGCCATTTGAAACGCCTGCCTGTAAAATAATTAATTTTACCTAATCACTATGATATAAAGAAAAAAATTGTGATATTTTGAAACTTTTATGATTTATACTATAAGCTATTCTTCGCCTTTTCGTCCAATCTAAAATTTATGATCAAAAAAAACAACCCGATCTGGGTTGCACAAGAAGTCCAGCTTTCTTTCATGAGTTTTATGATGAAAAGTCAAAGTAATTTCTTTTTAATAGTTTCGGCATATTCATCAGTTCATCATAAGACACCGATTTTCCGAGTAGACGAGTGTTGATGATAAACAATTGGTTTTCAATTTCTTTTACAATCTGTTCATCCTGGTATGTCATGTTGCAATCCATGCAGGATATCGACGGTGTTTCACTTATTTCAATCGCCTTTGTTCCATCAGGCAGTTCCCAATAAACATTTGTTTTTTCTAGAGCAATGTTCTCTCTTTCACACCAAGCGCAATATTTTTCCATTTCGGATCCTCCCTTCAAAAGAATACTTCCTGAAAACTATTTTTCTGAAGACGGGGACGCTGCATCCTTATTTTGATTGCTTTCCCCGCTTTTTTGACTATATTTTGCTTGTTGAGAAAGAAATTTTTTCTCCTTTAATTCATCTCTCTTTTCCCGTTTGTCTTTCAGTGAAGAATGAAGTGGATCCTGTTCATAGCTCTTCCTTCGATTCAGCCGGGCAAGCCCTTCCGGAACGAGATTTAACTGAGTTTCATTCATTAATCCGGCGATTCCATGATTTGACCTTTTCTCTTCCATATCCGGATACACTTCGTTAAAATAAGCTTCTGCTCTGCCGGCAACATAATTTTCCGGTTCCGGGTAGGAAGTAATGACACCTTCAAAATTGCGAAGCACAACTTTTTCGGCGCTTTGCGAAATTAAATAATTTGGCTGAAGTGCGATTTTCCCTCCGCCTCCAGGCGCATCGACGACAAAAACTGGCACTGCATAACCCGATGTGTGACCCCTTAACCCTTCGATAATTTCCAATCCTTTTGAAACCGGTGCACGGAAATGCCCGATTCCCTCAGATAAGTCGCACTGGTAAATATAGTAAGGCCGTACTCGAATCATGACAAGGTCATGCATCAATTTCTTCATAATCGGCACACTGTCATTTATTCCTGCCAATATTACCGATTGATTGCCAACCGGCACTCCGGCATTGGCCAACATTTCACACGCTTTTTTCGACTCTTCAGTAATTTCAATTGATGTATTAAAATGAGTATTCAGCCAAATTGGGTGATATTTTTTTAGTATGTTGCAAAGGTTTTCGGTAATCCGCTGCGGGAAAACGACAGGTGCCCTTGTGCCGATGCGAATAATTTCCACATGATCAATTTCGCGCAATTTTTTCAATATATATTCGAGGATAGTATCATTTATAAGCAGGCCATCGCCTCCGGAAATCAGGACATCTCTTACTTCAGGCGTGCGCTTAATATAATCAATCGCTGCATCAAGCTGTTTTTTAGGTACGCCCATGCCAATTTGCCCGGAAAACCTTCTTCTTGTACAGTAGCGGCAGTACATGGAACATTGATTTGTTACCAAAAACAATACGCGGTCGGGATAGCGGTGGGTCAACCCCGGTGCAGGTGAATCTTCATCTTCATGCAATGGATCTTCTAAGTCATACTTCGTTTTATAGATTTCCTTTGATATGGGAACAGACTGCATTCTTATCGGGCAGCGTGGATCATCGGGATTCATCAAGGAAGCATAATATGGGGTAATATTTAAAGGAATTGTTTTCGTTGATATTCGAACTCCTTCTTCTTCATCAGGAGTAAGGTTGATTACCTTTTTTAAGTCATCGAGAGTCCTGATCGTATTTGTAAGCTGCCATATCCAGTCATTCCACTGTTCATCGGTTACATCCTTCCAAAGTTCAATTTCTTTCCAATGCCTTTTCGGTTTATATAAAATTTGTTTCATATTCATTCCTCCCAAACCACTTTAGCTATAAACATATGCAAGTTTTATGCCAACTTCATAAAACCCTTATTACATACTATGAAACCGAAAACAATTTGATTTCATTTGGCTTCATGATCAGCGGTTTGGGGAATACCCCACAAAAAAAGTGCCGATTATTCAGCACTTGTAAGTGAATATTTTTGCAGTTTATATTGTAATGTCTGCCTGGGAATACCAAGCAATCGAGCAGCCTGATTTATATTTCCTGCTGTTTCGGCCATCGCTTTTTTTACAAGACGAATTTCCAGATGTTTTACATTTTCACGTAAAGAATACCCTTTATCAAAAGAATGATCGTTGAGCTTAATAAGCTGCTGTTTTAGCATAATGGGAAATTCATTTTTGGTAAGATATTCTCCTTCACAAATATTCATCATATATTCAACGGTATGTTTCAATTCCCGTACATTTCCAGGCCATCTGTATGAGGTAAACAGCTTTGATACTTCCTCATCGACACCTTTTACCGCTTTATTCATCATATTATTAAAGGTTTCGATAAAGTGCCTTGTTAAATACATGATATCCTCCGGTCTTTCCCTTAATGGAAGAAGCTCAAAGGCCAGCACATTTAACCTGTAGAATAGATCAGAGCGAAGTTTTTCTTTTTCCACAGCAAGTTGTGGATGGATATTCATGGCAGCTATAACTCTTGTATCAACTGATATATTGTTTGCCCCTCCGACCCTCCTCACCGAACCTTCTTCAAGCACTCGGAGAAGTTTCGCTTGGAGTTCGATTGGCATTGTATGAATTTCATCAAGGAATAATGTACCCTTGTCGGCCAACTCAAATAGACCTGGTCTATCAACAGCCCCCGTATAACTGCCTTTTGCTGTGCCGAATAACATGCTTTCGAGCAGTGTTTCAGGAATGGCGGCACAGTTCTGGGCGATAAAGGGCATACTTGCGCGCCTTGAAGCATAATGAATGCCTTGGACAAACAATTCTTTTCCAGTGCCGCTTTCGCCGTACACAAGAATTGGAGAGTCCGAACTTGCCAGTTTTAATGCTGCGTCTTTTACTTTTTGAAAATCGGGGTTTTTCGTCAGTAAATTTTCAAAAGTAAACTTAACAGTCTTTTTTTCTTGCTTGTTTTCTGCTGGTCTTTTTATCTCCTTTTGCAAATCAAGGAGCCGTTCTGACAATAGCTTTAATCTTGAGTAGTCTTTTGCAATTTCAACGGCGCCAATCGTTTTTCCATCCACAATGATGGGCAATGTCGTATTGATGGTTTCAATTCTTTTTCCATGCATATTTACATAACTTTGAGTCTGATTATAGATTGGTTTCTTTGTTTTTGTTACTTTCAACAATGTACTTGTTTTTTCATTTAAAGATGGAAAAATATCAAGCAGAGGCTTGCCAATGACTTCTTCAACTTCAAGACCGTCATGCTTTGCCGCCACCTCATTGTAAAAGATCGTTATTCCATCAATATTGACAACATGTATCCCTTCATCGATGCTTTTTAAGATCGCCCCTAGTACTTCTTTCGTCATATTTATTTTGTGCAATTTCTTCACCATCCCAATACATACATATGAGACAGTGCCGAACATTAGTCATGTTGATGCCGAAAATTCAGCAATTTACGAAATAGATAAATTTTTGCACCAGATATTCATGTCTTCCAGCTTATTGAAAATATAACAATTGTTCATGAGCCTTCCTGTATACTTATATCCAAGCTGGTGAAATACAGCATTCATTCCGAATGAAAGTGCCCTTGCAATGGTATAGACGTGGAATATCCCGTTTAATTTCAGCTCTTCTTCAAGTCTTTGAAGCAGGACTTTCATTAACCCGTGTTTGCGATGCTCTTTAAGCGTAGCACAATCCGTTAATTCCGCATTTTTGTAAAAAGTTTGGACTTCAGCTGAAGCAGCACTGACAATTTTTCCTTGGAAGCGAAAGCAAAAATACACCGTACCATCTCTCATTGTTTTCTTAATATATTCAGGGTCGCATAATGGTGTAGGGTATACTTCGAATACATCTTTATAAAGTTCCGCCAGTTCATTTGCATCGGTTTCTTCGGCTTTTAAAAGGACATATTCCTTTGGAGGCATCCCATTCTTCTCCTGCCGTCCCAAAGATGTAACACGATGGATGATTTGATCTTCTGTTATCCAATGGTCTGATTTTTTCCGTTCATTCGTATAATATTTTGCAAAAACATATGCATCAGAACCGAGAAAGTAATGGTCAATAACAGCTTCAAATTGAAAGCAAGATTTTAGCAATAGTGTAAAATCTTCTCTTCTTCCTTTAATAATCAATTTTTCTGCCTTATTTTCCGCTGAAAGTGTTTCAGCTTTTTGAAGAACTTCATTAATATTTCCTGCATAATCATCCACTCTAAGCCGTTTGTTATATGGGTCAACAAACACTTCAAGGGCATAATTTTTGCCGTTTACCCTTAAAACATTGGACAAATCGTTCATGTCGGCACCCCTTTTTAAAAAGCTTTACCTTGGAAATAAGACCTCATTTCCGGGTGCAATCGCCTCTACGTTTTTCTTAGCTGAGTTCACACCATTTAAGCAGCGTTAAGGCAATGATTTCTGAAGCTTCAAACATGTCTTCTAAAACAATGTATTCATTTACGTCATGCGCTGCCTTTGTCACTCCCGGACCAAAAACAACGACCGGTGTTTTGCCGATATTTGATAGAATGCCTCCGTCTGTTGCCCAAGGTGAAGCTTCAATCACCGGTTTTTCTTTTTTTACACTCTCAAAGCTTTCAGAGATGACTGAAATAAGCGGATGATCAGCTTCCAAATTCCCTGGCAGCCACCGGCCTCCAAACCATTCAACGATTAATGGATAATCAGCAAACCATGAATCTTTTTCAGCCAATTCTTCAAGACATGCCATCATTTCCTTTTTGGCATCTTCTATCGTTTCGTCTGGTGCAATCCCCATTCTTCCCTCTAGAACCGCAAGATCGGGGACAGATGACGGCCACTCTCCGCCATGGATCTTTCCTATATTAATCGGGATAGGGATTGGAATATTTTTGTAAAGAGGATCGGTTATTCGTCTATTTCTCTTTGTCTCAAGTTCCTCCAGCTTTTTGATTACTTTCATCGATTTTTCTATCGCATTGACACCTTCATATTTCGTTCCGCCGTGTGCAGACTTCCCTTTTACTGAAATGCGGAACCACATCGATCCCTGTTGTTTAGGAAACAGTTTCATGTTTGTCGGCTCAGGAATAATCGCGCCATCTGCTTTATATCCCCGCAAAACGGCAGCAAGTGTGCCCGCTCCCCCGCTTTCTTCTTCAATGACACTTTGAAAAATAATATCTCCTTTTAACTTTATTCCCGAAGAAATAATGGCCTCTATTGCAAGCAGCATGGCGACAGTGCCGCCTTTCATATCGGTTGATCCCCTGCCATAAAGCTTTCCCTGTTCAATTCGCCCGCTAAAGGGGTCATCTTGCCAATCCTTCCGTTCTCCCGGTGGCACAACGTCGATATGGCCGTTCAAAATTATTGACTTTCCTCCACCGCTCCCTTTTAAAACGCCAACTACATTTGGATTTCCCGAAAAGTCCTTTCGGTCTGAGCAAAAATCGGGATGGTTCAACAAACTCTCTTCGCCAATTTCCCATATATCAAGCGATAAACCGATCCGCCGGCATTTTTCAATGATGACGGCTTGCGCACGACTTTCATTTCCTCTCATGCTGTCTTCCTGTACAAGTTTTTGCAGTAGCTTGATGCCTTTGACTTTATTTTCTTTTAACCACAGCTTTATCTTCTCTTCCATATTTGCCTTCCTCTCTTCATGGAATGAAAAAATCAGCTAATTTGTATGAGATCCTCACTGATTTTGAACATACAGCCTGTTTTGCGTTGAACATCGTCAATTGTAAAAGGAGAAAAAATTTCTGTTAGAAGCAAATGTTCTTTTTTTACTTGAAATACTGCTATGTCTGTAATAATCAAATCGATGCACCGCCTGGAGGTTAATGGAAGTGTACATGTTTCCACAATTTTGGGCTGTCCGTTCTTATCATTATGATTCATCACGACGATGACTTTTTTTGCTTTTTGCGCAAGATCCATTGCTCCACCCATTCCCGGAACCTTTTTCCAAGGTACAATCCAATTCGCCAGATCACCCTTGCTGCTCACCTGCAGCGCCCCAAGAACAGTCATATCAATTCTTCCTCTCCTGATCATTCCAAAGGCAGTCGCGCTGTCACAATAGGATGCACCTGAGATAATTGAAACGGGAAACCCTCCGGCGTTGCATAAATTTTCATCTTCCATTCCGGTTTTCGGGCTTGGACCCATCCCGACAATTCCGTTTTCTGCATGAAACATGACGTTTATGCCATCCGGCAAATGATCAGGAATTAGAGATGGAATGCCAATCCCGAGGTTTACAACCATCCCGTTTTTTATTTCCTTTGCTGCCCTTTTTGCAATCCGGTTTCTTATGTCTATTCCCATGCCCATTTCCAATTCACTCCTCCGGAAGGTATGATAATATCGACAAACACACCCGGCGTAATAATTTCTTCCGGATTAAGACTCCCTAATGGGACGATTTCTTCCGCCTCAACGATTGTGATATCTCCGGCCATTGCTACTAATGGATTTGTGTTTCTTGCACTTTTGTCATAAATTAAATTTCCGTAAGGATCTGCTTTTTTGGCAAAAACAATTGATACATCAGCTGTTAACGCAGTTTCTACCAAAAATTTCTTTCCATTTATCAGGACCTTTTCTTTGTCTTTTGTAACCAGCTCATTATCCATACCTATATCGGTTAAAACTCCCGCAAGTCCTACTCCGCCGGCACGAATCCTTTCGGCTAGCGTTCCTTGTGGTGAAAATTCTACTTCCAATTCTCCTGCATTCATCATATTGCCAGCAATTGGATTCGAACCTATATGAGATGCAATCACTTTCCTTGCACGTCCGTTGCTAATGATTTTTCCGATGCCGATATGGGGAAATCCTGTATCATTCCCGATTAATGTTAAGTCCTTAACTCCTTTATCAAGAAGTCCATCAATTAGTGTCGGCGGCGTGCCGACCCCGCCGAAACCGCCGAACATGACGGTCATACCATCATAAAAATACTCTAAAACTTTTTCAAGAGTCGTAATTTTACCGAAAGGGTTTTCCATTTACACGCCACCTTCCTTCCTCGGTTCCAGAACTTCTTGGTCCAAAAGCTCAAGAGAAGTTTGAAGAAGGCTGACCAATTCATCGATTTCTTGCTTTGTAATCGTAAGTGGCGGAGCAATCAGTATGGCATCTCCATTTATTCCATCCGTCCCTGCAGCAGCTGGATACAGCAGCAGACCATGCTCCTGAGCTATTTCGATCAGCGACTGTATCAGTCTGGTGGTTCGCGGAAAAGGAGTTTTTTGTGAATCTTGGACAAATTCAAGGCCTATTAATAAGCCTTTTCCGCGAACGTCTCCAATGAAGGGATATTTATTTTGAAGTTTTTTCAGCTTTTTAAATAAGTAGATGCTTTTCTGTTCTACACCTTCGATCAATTTGTTTTTTTCTATATATTCAAGAACTGAAAGCGACACTGCACAAGAGTGGGGGTTGGCGCTTAACGTGTGACCGCTCATAATCATTTTGGAACCGTTTACAATTGTTTTGATTATTTTTTCACTCACGAGCGCTGCTGCGATAGGAGTGTACCCGGCTCCCATCCCTTTCCCCAAGGCGATCAAATCCGGAATAATGCCCCAATGTTCACAGGCAAACATTTTTCCCGTTCTTCCAAACCCGGTCATCACTTCATCTGCAATAAAAAGAATATCGTTTTTCTCACAAATTTCTTTGATCACTTTGTAATAGCCTTCAGGAGGGGAAATTGCACCGCCAGCCGCTCCAATAACAGGCTCTGCAATAAATGCTGCGATATGATCAGCACCAATTCGGCGAATGGCAGTTTCAAGCTCTTTTGCACATAAATAACCGCATTCTGGGGCAGTCAAATTATAAGGGCACCGGTAGCAATACGGAGGATGAATCGTTGGAAAATCCTCGAGCAGCGGAACGAACCTCGCCCTTCTGGCGGTATGTCCCGACATCGATAGTGCACCGAGGGTAATCCCATGGTAACTTAGCCATCTGGACAATACTTTTGTTTTTGTCTGTTTCCCTTTTTCCTGCCAATATTGGATCGCAATTTTCATTGCTGTTTCAGTTGCTTCGGAACCGCTGTTCACAAAAAAACACCATTTCAAGTCGCCAATGGAGTTTTCGGCAATCTTCCTTGCTAAATTTTCGGCTGCTTCACTCGTAAATTGGGACCGATAGACGAATGAAACCTTTTTCGCTTGTTCGTTCATCGCCTCGATAATTTCTTCCACTCCATGGCCAATATTGGCGGTGATAGCTCCTGAGCACGCATCTAAATATTTTTTTCCTTGCTTATCATATAAAAACACACCTTTGCCATAATCAATCAGAGGATATTGTGCATCCAAAGAAGGCTTAATTAAAAAAGACGGATCCATGTCCTTTCACCTCATTACTGGCATTTTTTCTGGACAATTATTAAATTGTATGAAATAAAAGAACGAATCTTTCATAAAGAATAAAAAAACAGCCACTGAAAAGATGGCTGTTTAACGCTTTAACGTATTGAGGGTTTTACTTACGTTGTATTAACGCGTTAACGCTTTACTATAGGATAACTTTTCTCTTGTTCAGCGGTGCTTACTCCCGTTCAAGACGTGTTTACTCCCGTTCGAACCGCCTTTACTCCCGTTCAGCTCGCGTTTACTCTCGTTCAGCACGTGTTTACTGATATTTGGTCAATAAATAGGATATTTGTTTTTAGGAATGCCAATTAATACAAGATTCTTAACTCCAATAACGGAAATACATTTCTTAAGAACTTGAAATGAGTTATACTACCTTATAGGGAGGTGAAAAAGATGGCACAAGATCGTTTGGATAAAATGGAAGAAATGTTTTCCACATTAATTTCCATGGTCGGAAACATCAATGATAAACAAAATCAAATGGGCGAAAAGCTGGACAGAGTGGAGAACAGGCTCGACAAGCTGGAAAAAAGGCTTGACAAGCTGGAGGACGGCCAAAAAGCGATGCGAGATGAAATTATGGCAAAGCTAAAAGATATGCAAGCCGACCAGGATCATATTTGGGAAAAGGCCGCGAGAAATGAAAGGGATCTTGCAAAATTAAAAATTCACCTTCAGCTTTAACCCCCCTCAAAAATTTCTGCGAGTGTTCATAGTTACGTCCACTGAAATCATCCCTACTACTGGTCCTTGTCTTTTATAACCATTGAAACGGAAACAAAATATTTAGGAAAAACGGGAAAAACTTTAATGTCTCTTCCAGAAAGTCTTATGTTATTTCAAAATCTTGCTCATTAATTATAATGTAATAATCACTCCCATTCATTATGGGAGTGACCTCTTAAATTGTTCTATTATGCGAATGTCGGCTCTTTGCGTCCTGATTGCTTCATTTTTTCAATTATATCCCGGGCAATCCAGACACCACATGCACTTGCCTGCGCCAGCCCTCTCGTAATCCCTGCACCGTCTCCTCCAACATATAGGCCGCTTATTTCTGTTTCAAACCTGTCGTTTAATTTCGGACGAGCCGAGTAAAATTTCGCTTCTACACCATAAAATAAAGTATGTTCAGAAGCGATACCTGGGGTAACGTGGTTTAATGCTTCTGTCATTTCGATCAAACTTTTTAGCGTGTTATACGGCAAAACAAGGCCAAGGTCGCCAGGAACAGCTTCTTTTAACGTAGGTTCAATGAATCCTTCTTTTATTCTTTTCTCTGTTGATCTTCTTCCTTTTAAAAGATCCCCGTACTTTTGAACGATAATTCCACCGTTTGATAAGCTGTTTGCCAATCGGGAAATTTCATGAGCGTATTCATTAGGCTTATCAAATGGTTCAGAAAATGTATGAGAAACAAGAAGAGCAAAATTCGTATTCTTGCTTCCTAATTTCGGGTCTCTAAAAGCGTGGCCATTTGCGAGCATCGTTCCGGAATGGTTCTCTACTACTACATGGCCGGAAGGATTGCTGCAGAAGGTCCGTACTTTTGTACCAACCGATGTATTAAATACAAATTTTCCTTCATACAAGTGCTCGTTAATCTCTTCCATTACGATATCAGAGGTCTCTACCCGGACCCCAATGTCTACTTGGTTGTTGGTCATTTTCAGCCGGCGTGATTTTAACAATTGGGACAGCCATTTGGAACCGTCACGCCCCGGGGCAATGACTACTTTTTCTGCGGAAATCTTATCGCCATTTCTAAGCTGGATTCCGTTGACCTTCCAGCCTTCCGCCGTTTTCTCGGTTAATAGATCCTCTACCTCTGTTTTAAATGCCATATCAACTTTTTCTTTTAAGTATTCAAAGATGCTTTTTAAAATCTCCAGGTTATGTTCCGTTCCTAAATGGCGCACTTGTGCTCTTAACAGTTTTAAACCGGCTGCATAGGCACGGCGCTCAATTTCTCTTACTTTATCAGTCATAGGATCGGTAATGTTTGTTGTGGCACCGTGCTGTAGATTGATTTCATCAACATATTTTATTAACTCAACTACTTTAGATTCAGGAAGATAGTCGGTCATCCAGCCGCCGAATTCGCTTGTAATGTTGAATTTTCCGTCAGAGTATGCACCTGCTCCCCCGAAACCATTTGTAATTGAACATGCAGGCAAACATCCTGCAAAGTCTTTCTTTCCGGCCGGCGGCGGGCATTTTTCAATTTTCCTTTGAAGGATCGGGCAATTTCTCCTATATATATCATGTCCTTTATCAACAAGCAGAACTTTTGCTTCAGGCATTTTTAAAGTCAGTTCATAACATGTAAAAATTCCAGCCGGACCTGCGCCGACAACGATCACATCATAATTAGCTTTCACAGGTTTTAACCCCCAAGTGTTCCTTTATTTTCGGTTTTTCCTTTACCATTTGTTACTATATCAGAATACATTATCCCAGTCAATGTTTTTTTACGAACTATTTTTGTTTTTTTAGGTTTTAATGTTCGTTTTTTAATTATTTCCCAAAAAATCAGACTTTTCACAAATGAAAAAAGGATGTCTCGAATAAAATGAGACAATCCTTTTTCTTTCCAAATTATTTAACACCTTCCAAAACAACTGGCGCCGATGATTATTAAAAGAATGAACAACACAACGATTAACGCAAACGAATTATGGAATCCAGCACCTGCAACAGGGTAGCAGTAGGCAGGTTCTATTGCAACAGGTGAAGTGTAACCACAGCTATCATAACCGTAATACATGGACATCACTCCTTTTTTGTGTTAGCAATTCCTTCTTACAATATGAATTAAGTACTTGACCTGCATATGTTATTCGCCCAATTTTTTTTTAAAAATTAGGCTTCACTATATAGAAACAATATCTCTTTTTTTACCAGTTCAAGAAAATGAATCTTTTTCGCAATATTGTTTTAAGATATATTTGATTCAAAGTGAAGATGGTCTGTTTTTAACAAGGGGCTGCTGCATAGATGAAAACAAAGATAAGTTTTGCTCTCGGGTCACTGATTGTTCTGTTTTCTATCTTGTATCTGGCAGAATATCTGACGAAAGCTGAACATACTAAGAACATAAACTTATTTGACAAACTTTCTAATAGGAAATCCTTCCAATATCTAATTGTAGGGGACAGTATTGGAAAAGGTTCCGGTGCTGAAGATAAAAGTAAAACCTGGTTTCATCAACTTGAGGGATTTATCAAAAATCAATACGGAAGCACAGCTAAGAGATATTCTGTTGTACAAAGCGGAGCTACTGCTTTTGAAGGAATTTATAAGTTCCAAGAAGCAAATCTTCCGAAACAAATGGATTTCATTTTTATCGTATTTGGTGAAAATGATCGCAAATATATGAATTCCGGCCAATTTGCATACTTTTATGAAAAGCTGGTCAGGCAAGTAAAAAAGCGCTATCCTTCTGCAGAAATTTTTACATTCACCGAAAGCTGTTTAAACGTTGAATCGTTTGCTAAAGAGATCAAAAGAATATCTAATTATTATGGTGCGGTCAACATTGATATGAGAGTGCCGTTCCACCAATCAAAACTCTCAACCGGAGAATTAACGGCCGATTTCATCCATCCAAACGGAAAAGGATATAAGCTTTATGCAAAAGAAGTACTGAAAACGCTGAAAAAAAACATTTATAAAAAAGCAGTAAAAACGGCAATGCCTCCACCTTTATATGAAAATTCCGATGTAAAATTTCAAAATAAAAGTTCTTTCAAAGAAAATAAAGGGTTTTATTGTCATCAAGGGTTCATGATCAGCACTGGTAAACATAATTTTTTGGAATATGAGTTTACCGGACCGTTTCTTGGAGTCAACGTCCTTCGAAATAAACACGGAGGATTAATGAATGTGTTTCTTGATGATCAGTATTATACAACCATTTCTACATGGTGGCCTGTTGATCAAATAAGACATTTATATATCGCAAGCGGGTTAGATGAAGGGAAACACCGTGTCAAATTTGTCGTAACAGGAGAAAAATCGTTAAATCATGTTACTGAGAAAACAGATGTGAAAATTTCTTCTATTATTGTCGCAAAGAAATAAAAAATGTACAGGAGATCATTTAAGATGCAAAGGGAGCCTTTTTAGAAGGATTCCTTTTTTGCTTTCCATCAAATAAATATTTGATATTGCCAGAAAAACAGTGTATAAATCTAATTATCGATACAATGAAAACAGGAGATAGAAAGCTATGAAGAGCATTTTTCGCAATTTTATTAACGGGATATTAACAATCGTTCCAATTATCCTTGTCATTTATGTTGTCTTTAAAACATTTCTTTTTTTAGACAGCCTGCTCGGGAACGTTCTGAAACCATATTTGAAAGACGACTACATTCCCGGAATCGGCCTGCTCGCAACACTTGCTTTAATTACAATATTAGGCTGGCTGTCTACGAAATTTTTGACGGGAACAATCATCAAATTGATCGACCGCCTTCTTGAAAAAATCCCGGTGGTGAAGACAATTTATTCCGTTATTAAAGATACAATCCACTCTTTTCTTGGCGAAAAGAAATCTTTTTCAAAAGTTGCACTTGTAACAATTCCCGGAACGGAAATGAAAAGCATTGGGTTTATTACCGCTGAAAACCTTGAAACTTTCTATAACCCTTTAAAAGATTACACAGCCGTTTATATACCGCAAACTTTTCAATTCGCGGGAATGACCTTCTTAATTCCGAAAGAACAGATTGAAATTATAGACGTAAAGCCTGAAGATGCTATGAAGTTTATCCTTTCCGGGGGCATGACATCAAAAAGAGGAAATCAAGTTGGGGAATTGTAAAAGCCGCCAAAAAAGGCGGCTCTTTCTCATTATTTCAACCTGCATTATTTTTCATCCTCAAATAAAGACAAATATTCGCCATATCCTTCTTCTACCAATTTTTCCTTAGGGATAAACTTTAAAGCCGCAGAATTAATGCAGTATCGCAAGCCGGACGGTCCAGGCCCGTCATTGAAAACATGGCCCAAATGAGAATCAGCGCTTTTGCTTCGCACTTCTGTCCGGACCATATTATGGCTCAAATCCAGTTTTTCCACAATTTCTTCTTCATCGATCGGTTTTGTAAAACTAGGCCATCCACAACCGGCATCATATTTATCCTTTGAACTGAACAAAGGCTTTCCTGATACGATATCGACATAAATTCCATCCCTTGTTTCATTCCAGTATTCATTATGGAATGGCGGCTCAGTGCCGTTGTTCTGTGTAACTTCAAACTGGATCGGGGTCAATTTCTTCTTTAGCTCATTTAGATCTTTATTAATCATCTTATCGCGCCAATGCTTTCTGATGAAATCTTCCCTTCCAGATGCTTTATTATACGCTTCATACCTGATCGGATTCTTTTTGTAAAAATCTTGATGATAGTCTTCAGCAGGATAGAACGGCTTGGCAGGCAAGATTTTTGTTACAATCGGCTTGTGAAAACGGCCGCTTTCGGCAAGCTGCTGTTTTGATTGCTCGGCTAACTGCTTTTGTTTGTCATTGTGATAAAAAATTGCAGTCTGATATGATGTTCCCCTGTCATAAAACTGGCCGCCCGGATCAGTAGGATCAATTTGCTGCCAATAGATTTCAAGCAGTTTTTCATATGGAAAAACTTCCGGATCAAATGTAATCTGAACGGCCTCATAATGTCCGGTAGTACCTGAGCAAACCTCTTCATAAGTAGGATTTTCTTTCTCACCGCCTGTATATCCGGATACGATTTTAACAATACCATGCTGTTCATCAAAAGGCTTGACCATGCACCAAAAACACCCTCCGGCAAACGTTGCGAGCTCATAGTTTTTTTCTGACATAACAAAATGCACCTCTTTTTGATCAACATACCTCTTTGTATTTATAAGCATATAAGAAAATGGAGGCCTATGCAAAAAAAACCTCTTAACAATAGTTTTAACCGTGTTTTTGAGAGATATAGACCACACCTTGACATTTCGGCGAAGAATCGTGAAGATATTTTCATGTAGACCTAAATGTAGTATGGCCTATATTTTTGAAAGGAGCTTATTTGTGAATTTACCTGAAAATTTTATTGCAAAAATGTTTAGTCTTCTTGAAGACGAAGCTCAGGCATTTTTTCAAACATATACGAAAGAAAAAGCCAGCGGATTAAGGATTAACCCCATTAAAATAACTTGTGAACAATGGGAACGTCTTTCTCCTTTTTCACTGCAAAAAATTCCCTTTGTCCAGAACGGCTATTTTTATGACCCTGAATTCGATCAGCCTGGAAAACATCCGTTTCATGCGGCAGGATTGTACTATATTCAAGAGCCAAGTGCCATGTTTGTAGCCGAACAGCTGGATCCTAAAGGGACAGAAAAAGTTCTTGATTTATGTGCTGCTCCAGGCGGAAAAACAACCCAGTTAGCCGGGTTAATGAATAATGAGGGTTTGCTTTTGGCTAATGAAATTCATCCTAAACGCGCGAAAGCATTGTCTGAAAATATTGAACGTCTCGGCATTACAAATACTGTTGTGACCAATGAAACTCCAGAGAAACTGGCAGAAAGATTCCCTGGCTACTTCGATAAGATTCTTGTCGATGCCCCATGTTCGGGCGAAGGAATGTTCCGTAAAGATGAGGAAGCAATTAAGTTTTGGAGCGAAAAGCATGTTGAAGCCTGTGCTTTACAGCAAAGATATATATTGGACTCTGCTTATAAAATGCTAAAAGAAGGGGGTATCCTCGTATATTCAACATGCACGTTTTCCCCCGAAGAAAATGAACAAACGATTGAACAATTTATCGAAAATTATACGGATATGGAATTAATGGATATACAAAAACCTCCGTGTGTAGATAATGGAAATCCCGCATGGTCAATATCGAAAAATAGTGAATTAACAAAGACAGCAAGACTTTGGCCGCACCACCTAAAAGGCGAAGGGCATTTTGTAGCAAAGCTTCGTAAAAACGGGACCGGAAATCCGGGAAGTGTAAAGCCAGCCCTTAGCAATGTCACAAAAAATCAGGTGACTGATTACTTCAAGTTTGTGAAAGAAAGTTTATCGCGAATCCCTTTCAAAAATTTATTTTTGTTCAATCAAAAACTTTATTCCCTTCCGGAAGACTGCTTTGATTTAACTGGTTTAAAAGTTCTTCGTGCAGGCCTCCACCTAGGGGAATTGAAGAAAAACCGTTTTGAACCAAACCATTCTCTCGCCCTAGCACTAAAGAAAGAAGAGGCTGTCCATACTTTTTCTCTTACAACGGAAAATGACAGCTGGCTTCGTTACTTAAAAGGAGAAACTTTTTCAAGTGAAGGAGATAGAGGCTGGATGCTTGTTACAATCGATGGTTTTCCGCTTGGCTGGGGAAAGGAAGCAAAAGGAACATTAAAGAACTTCTATCCAAAAGGCCTGCGAATACACGGGGCATAATAAAATAAAACATCCGTCAGTGGAGAGTTTACTTCCTTTTCATGCGAGATAAAAAAGGGCCGGCACAATACGGTAAGACTTCCGGAAGCGCCTGGCCCTTTTTTTACTTAGTTGGAACTAACAAGGTGAATTTTATCTTGTCTTTTTTTAGATCGAATTCATTTACTTTCACTTTAACATCGCTTTTCAGCTTCAATTTTTGCAAGGCTACATATACCATTTCGTCATTTGGAACAATCGTAACCCAATCAGGCAGATGGTAGCTGTCACGAACAAATTTAAGCACATAAGAAACCGGAAGCTGCAGCTGGCCGATGGAAATTGATTTTTGCCTTAAGACGAGATTACCGTTATCTAATGCTTCCGGTTCAAAAGTTAATTTCATCTTGAGATCACGGCTGAAAACAGGCATGGTACCGTATAATTCTACTTCATCCCTGAGCAAAACCTTGTAATTGATCGGACCGGTTAGCCCTTCTTTTTCAAGATAATGATTGATGACTTTGTTTAAATCTTCTTTATTCGTATTAATGACAAACTTTACATCCTCGCCATTATCCACTCTTGCCATTTCTGTGCCCTCATGATCTGGTGGCAAGCTAATGAGAATAGATACAACAGCAGCGGCTGCTATATTAATCCCTAATAAAAGAAAAAATAATATTTTCCACTTGTTTTTCATCTAACCTGATTCTCCTCTTTTCTAGCAGTAACCCGCTCTCCAGTGAGCTTATCAAGTCCTTGGCTTTTAAGGGTCTCAAACATTCTTTCTGCAATTAGTTTATACCCTTTATCATTTGGATGGAAATAATCCTTATACAGTAAATTCTCCCGCGATTCCATGAAAATATCTTCTACCTCAACAAAATAAGCTTTTTTATATTTTGAAAGAATCGATTTGCTCGTGTTGTTCCAGTCAGAAATAATTCGATTCATTTCTTTAATATCCGAAAACCATTTAAAGAATGGATTGTACAGTCCAAGAAGCAAAACCGTGCTGTCAGGATTTAGCGTTTTCACCTTCTCAATCGTCTTATTCAATCGTTTTTCATATAATTTCTTTTCCCCTTCAAAATCTTGAAGCCTTAAATTTGAAAAATTTTTGCGAACAACATTCATGACATCATTGCCGCCGATCGTGATGACAACAATATCTGCCTCTTTTATTGCTTCCTTCACTTTATATGTTTCCAACTTTTCCAACAGCTGCGGCGTTTTAAGGCCTCTTACTCCAAAATTATAAAATTCTGCTTTGTTAATGGACTTCTCTTTTTCAAGCATTTCTTCAAGGTAAGGCAAATAGCCTCCACGTCCCGTACTATCACCGACACCTTGAGTCAAAGAATCACCGATACATACAACTTTGAGATCTTTTGGTAAATTTTCTTTGGGAATTTTTTGATTTAAGCTGATTCCCGTTTCTTTTATGGAATTAACCTTTTCAGCCCCGGAAAAAGGAAAATAATTATAAAAAATGAAAAGAAAAGTGCAGATAAATAGAAGGGTGAACGCCTTCTTCATCGAATCACCCACCTTATGATTTTTACGCCTTATTATAACATGATTTTTGCCCATGAAAGCCAATAGCCTTTTGATACACAAAAAATAGGCCCTTTTTCGGCCTATTGAAGTGCTTTAATATCATTTATAATTTCATCAAAAGGAACGTCATTTAAACCTGTATATTCTTTCATCACATGTCCATTCTTGTCAATGAGATAGAAACTTGTTCCGTGAATAACCTGATCACCTTTTTCAGGCTTTTTCACAAGCGCTTTGAAATTGTCAAGCGCAAATTTTTCAATTTCAGCCTGTGTATAACCTGTTAGAAAATGCCAGTTCCTTTGATCGGCGTTGTACTTCTCGCCATACTTTTTCAGTGTTTCGGGTTTATCCACAGTCGGATCAACGCTGAACGAAACAAATTGAATATTCTTAATTCCTTCTTTTTTCACCTTTTTTTGCAGTTTTACCATATTAAAAGTCATTGGTGGACAAACATCGGGACAATTTGTGTAAATGAAATCAGCAACCCAAACTTTTCCTTTTAGATCTTTTAAACCAAACTTATCTCCATTTTGATCTGTAAAAGTAAAATCTTTAAGCGGTCTATCAATCGCATTTTTTATTTTATTTTGGCCGCACGCAGAAAGGATAAGTACGAGAATAAGTACTGTAGCGCTAATTAACTTGCGATTCATTATTTCTTTCACCTGCTATTCTTTTTATACTCTTGACTTATTCTAGCAAACAAATATGAAAGAAGAAAGAAAAATCTTTAACAAACTTGTGAAAAACGACGGTATCCCTACTAGAGTACCTGTTTGAAAACTTGCAAGTTTTCTATGAATCATTTTTTTATTCCAAAACAATTTCACCAAGTTGCAAAATAAAAAGAGCACCGGCACCCCGGTTACTCAAAATGTATTAGGCATTATTTTTTAATTCAGTTGAGTTGAAAATCTGTTCATAGTCAGGCCATTTCATCACTCTCTTTAAGTGGTTCCTGAATGAATAGCACTTCCTGGCCTTTCTCTCATAGTAAAGAGTTGTAATGAATGTCTGCAAACGGACTTGGATCATAAAATAAAAAGGGTTATCTTCCTCCAATACAGGAATATCAATGACTTTTACCTTCTGTCCAACAACATTTTTGAACTCCAGGCTTTTAAATAACAAAATATCAATCCTCTTTTTCACCCGTTTGACTATATTATACCCTATTTCCGCATCGAAATGTGTCTTAATGTGCGGAGAAGAAAAATATTTATGAAGAAAGCATGAAAAATAAACGGCAACGCAATGGCCATTGTTTTTTGTTCAATACATTTTACTTAAACTTCCCCGCCATATTTTTCTTCCCATTCTTTTTCTCTTTTCAATTTGCGCTTGTAAACGATTTTCGATAAATTGATGCTGATTTCGTAAAGGAATAATAATGGGATCGACACTAAGAAATCCGACATAAAGTCAGGCGGAGTAATAACAACTGCAATAATAACTAAAATAAAATATGCATATTTGCGTACTTTCTGCAATACGTACGGATTAATAATGCCGAGAGATGTCAGGAACATGACGACGATCGGCAGTTCAAAAAGCACACCGAAGGGCAAGGTCATGTACATAAGAAAACGGAAGTATTTTTCCGCGGTAAAACTCGTTTCCATTAGATCTCCGCTCAACTCGATCAAAAAGTTCAAAACCGTTGGGAATATTATAAAATATCCGAAGCAAAGACCTATAATAAATAAAATAAAGAGTGCAGGAACATATGTAAGTGTAATTTTTCTCTCATTCGGTTTCAACGCCGGTCTTACAAACAACCATGCCTCGAGTGCAAATACCGGGATCGTTGCAGCAACAGCGATGACAGTGGCCAGCATAAAGTAAACCCAAAGGACATCGCTTGGACCGAGAACGATTAATTTTACATCTAGGTCGCGAACAAACCATTTATAAATATCTTTCACATATATAAAACTAACGACAAAAAAAATCATAAATGACGCAATGATAATGATCAGGCGTTTTCGCAATTCTTCTAAGTGCTCGATTACATTTAATTCCTGGTCTTTCAATCTAATCCCCTGCCAATTTTGACAATAATAAAAGAAAAGGTGCAGAAACTTCTACACCTTATTTCAAATCTTTCTTTTCATCGTCTTTTAATTCTTTCATGACGTCATTGGTTAGCTCGCTTGTCGATTTTTTAAATTCACGAAGTGTCTCGCCAAATGCACGGCCGATTTCAGGAAGTTTTTTAGGTCCAAAAATAATTAATGCTAAGACGAGTATAAGTATTAAACCTGGAACACCGATATTTGACATAGGTTTACATCCCTTTCAGTCAGCATAATAAAACTACCATGATTATATTACTTTTTTATGAAGCATGCGGTATTTAACTAAAAAATTCATAAGATGTTCACAAATTAATTTCACTTTTGGCTAATGCGCTTATCAATATAGTACACTAAACAAGCAAATGAAACAAGTTGCTATCTTTATTAATTTCTTGGAAAGGAAATCCTTTTTTCTTCATTCGCAAAATTAAATCATGGTAGTCTTCTTTTTGCTTCAATTCGATCCCTACTAGAGCCGGTCCACTTTCTTTATTGTTTTTCTTTGTATATTCAAACCTTGTAATATCATCAGTAGGTCCAAGAACTTCATCCAAAAACTCCCTTAAGGCGCCTGCACGCTGCGGAAAATTTACGATGAAGTAATAAAGCAATCCTTCATATTGAAGGGAACGCTCTTTGATCTCCTGCATTCGCCCTATATCGTTATTGCCGCCGCTAATGACGCAGACAACAGTTTTTCCTTTTATTTCCTCTTTGTATAAATCCAAAGCTGCAATAGGCAGTGCTCCAGCAGGTTCGGCAACAATTGCATGTTCATTATACATTTCCAAGATGGCTGTACAAACTTTGCCTTCAGGGACAAGCAAAATGTCGTCAACCAGCTCACTGCAAATATCCAACGTTTTTTCACCAACTGATTTAACCGCTGCTCCATCCACAAATTTATCAATTTCTTCAAGAGTGGTTACAGCACCCAATGAAATCGACGTTTTCATTGACGGTGCTCCTTCAGGCTCCACTCCAATTAATTTTGTGAATGGAGAAATACTTTTAATATATGTGCTTAATCCTGCCATGAGTCCGCCGCCGCCAATGCTGGCAAACACAAAATCGATCGGCTCTTCGCAATCATTTAAAATTTCAACCGCAACGGTGCCTTGACCTGCAATAACAGTTTCATCATCAAACGGATGGATAAAAGTGCGGCTTTCCTTTTCTGCACATAAAACTGCTTCATTATAAGAATCATCAAATGTATCGCCGACAAGAACAATTTCGACATTTCCTCTCCCAAACATTTCCACTTGACTGACTTTTTGTCTTGGGGTTGTTGACGGCATGAAGATTTTTCCGTTTACTCCAAGCTGTCGGCAGGCATAGGCCACTCCCTGGGCATGATTGCCAGCACTTGCGCATACAACACCATTTGCTAATTTTTCCTCGCTCAGCGTTTTCATAGAGTAATAAGCTCCACGCAGTTTAAAAGAGCGCACATGCTGGAGATCTTCCCTTTTTAAATAAATGTTGCACCCATACTTTTCCGATAATCGTTCATTTTTTTGAAGCGGAGTATGGGCAACGATGTCTTTTAGATGCTGGTAGGCGATCAAAATATCCTCAACCTGTACCCATTTCTTTTTTAATACTTTCTGTTCCATTCCTCATCCTTCTCTCTTACCTTTATGATTTGTACATTATACCATGTAACTTTACACTTTCAAGATAAATATTTTAAATTTTTTGTTTTTTTCAATGATTTTTGCCCTAATCTATCACCTACTGAAAATGCTTTCTATCCGCTAATTTCAGTCTTTAGGGCAGCTCCGCCCCTTTTCCCACAAAAAAACAGCCGAAAGTTCGGCTGCATCGTCTGTTTATTTTCGATTAAAAATAAGGAATTCAAAATCGTAAGGATTTTTTTCATCCTTTATTCCTTTTTCTTGTGATACGAGCTGCCATTCCTCCATATTAAGCTCTGGAAAGAATGTATCCCCCTCAAAACTGTTATGAATTAGTGTACAATACAACTTGTCAGCAAAGGGTAATATTTCTTTGAAAATTTCCGCTCCTCCAATGACGAAAACTTCTTCATTCTTTTTAGCTGCATAGTTGATAAGCTCTTGGATAGAATGAAGAATTGTGCATCCGTCACATTGAAAATCCTTTTTTCTCGTAATGACGATATTTTCTCTGCCTGGGAGATTTCTGCCGATTGAATCGTGGGTTTTTCGGCCCATCACAATTGGATGGCCCATCGTCACCCGTTTAAAAAACTTTAAGTCTTCCGGCAGGTGCCACGGGAGTTTATTGTCTTTTCCAATCACCCGGTTTTCATCCATTGCCCATATTAAAGAAATCATACACTGACAACTCCTTTAATATGCGGGTGCGGATCATAACCCTCAAGAACAAAATCTTCGTAGCGGAAATCAAAAATATCGTTTACATCTCTGGCTATTCTCATCTTTGGAAGCGGGCGTGGATCCCTCGTTAATTGAAGTTTTACTTGTTCAATATGGTTGCGATAAATATGGACATCCCCAAACGTATGTATAAATTCACCTGGTTCTAGGCTGCAAACTTTAGCAATCATTAATGTCAATAAAGCATAGGAAGCAATATTAAATGGAACACCGAGGAATACATCTGCCGAACGCTGATAAAGCTGACAGGAAAGTTTGCCATCTGCCACATAAAACTGGAACAAACAATGGCATGGCGGAAGTGCCATTTTCGGAAGATCAGCCACATTCCAGGCGCTGACAATCAATCTTCTGGAGTTTGGATTGTTCTTAATTTGATCAATCAGCTCGCTGATTTGATCAATCGTTTGGCCATCCGCTCCGGTCCATGACCGCCATTGGTGACCGTACACAGGACCAAGATCACCATTTTCATCAGCCCATTCATTCCATATCCGAACCCCATTTTCCTGAAGGTATTTAACATTTGTGTCGCCTTTTAAAAACCAGAGCAATTCATAGATAATCGATTTTACATGAAGTTTTTTCGTAGTTAACAGCGGAAAGCCTTCCTGCAAATTAAACCGCATTTGATAACCGAACGTGCTGATCGTACCGGTTCCGGTTCGGTCTTCTTTCACTGTACCATTTTTTAATATATGTTCGCAAAGTTGTAAATATTGCTTCAATGAAATCACCTCTATATCACGGAATACTTGGCTTGAGTGTCTTTCCTATTTTAACTTATTCCTGATTATTATTAAACCTATCTCCTTGTTAGGCTTGGGATTAAGAACTCATGAAAGTGCGGGAGTCTTCCTGTTCTAAAATTATTTCAGATTTTTGATTAATTGGTAAGTTGCAGGTGCTTTCTGTTTTAATTCGTGCTTATATTCTCCGCCAAGGAAATACATGGCAAATGATTCAGCAAAATATTCTTCCGGATATGTTAAAAAGTAGGCATTGCCAGGAAATAAATAATTTTTTTCTTGTTTCCATATTTTCAAAAAAGATGGATCGTTGCGAATTTCATTATATACATACCGGTCAATTGAATGGGCCAGTTCATGAAGCTCGAGATTTACCGAACCATGCCCCTTTCCTTTTTCACTGCAGCCGATTTTTACGAGAACTATCTTCCCCCCGCCTATTCCAGGCACCTCATCCCATGTTGTCTTGCTTTGGTATCCGCGAGGAATGATGCCATGTAAATGATGTGCGGAAGGATTGTCTGTCAGCTTGCCTTCAAATAATTTCACTGTAATCCCTTTTTCAGCTGCTTTTTTCAACATGGATTTCGGGAGTCTGTCAATGCGTGAAATGATTGAAGCTGCTTCCTTCTGGTCAAAAGGTCTCTTCGGAAGCAAAATCATGTCGCCGAGAATATCGGGAGAATGGAGGTTCAATTGATCCTGAAGTACAGTGTGGCTTGAAAAATCTTTTAATTTTAAACTGTCAATTGGCGACGGGGAATTTCCCAATAATGTAAGGGAAACCGAAATAACGAAAACCATAAGCAACCACTTGCGCATAAAAATCATCCTTCTGCAAATCTAGGGAGCTAGTTTCATTGAATTCTTGAAACTCAGAAAATATTAATCCTATTATAGCATATGAAAATCGTTTTCGACCTTAGGGGGCCAGACCCCTACTTTAGTAGGGGTCTGGCCCCTATTATACTCATGCACTTTTTTTATGGCCAACCGTTTCTTTTTTCTTATTCAAGTAGTGAATGACAAAGGTGATGCCAAATGTAATTAACAGGAGAATAAAGAAGTAAATATTGTCTAAATGGAAGCCGAATACCCCAGCTATCATTTTTACACCAATAATGAAAATCAATACATATGCGGCCGTTTCAAGCTCAGGCACTCTGTCAATCAGTTTAATAAATACTCCGGCTACTCCGCGCATCATTAAGACACCAATCATTCCGCCCAATAACAGTATCCAGACCTCTTGGCTGATGCCAAACGCAGCCAAAACGCTGTCGACAGAAAAGGCCATATCCATTAATTCTACCGCTATAACTGTTCCCCAGAAGGCACCGAACAACCGAATCATCAGTCCATTTTTATCAATTCCTTTAACTTCATCTTCCTTATGACCGCTCTTCTTATCCATAAAATATTTTATCGATAACCAGACTAAGTACGATGCACCAAGCACCTTAATCCACCAAAGTTCAATTAAATATACGCCTAAGCCGATTGCGATAAACCGGAAAGTATACGCACCCAACAAGCCATAGAATAGCGCTTTTCTCCGTTTCTCCACAGGCAAGTGTTTCACCATTATTGCCAACACCAATGCATTATCGGCTGACAATAATCCTTCGAGAATGACAAGCGTTCCAATTAACCCCCAACTGACAGGGTCTGTTAAGACTTTTACCCACATATCCCATTCAAAAAATTGGGAATAAGTATGAATAATTCCTTCTAATAATGACATTAACAATGTTCCTCCCGGTATTGATTCAAAGCATAGAAAGGGGCTGACTCATAAGATCTGACTCCCTCCATAAATAACAATAATCTATTGTGTTGGAGGGGTCTGACCCTTTGTTTTTTGAGTCAGCCTTCAATTAATAGTTTCAAAAACATATAATATCATTTTTTCATATAAAACAATTTTTTTCAATTCTACACGCGTTCCCAATTCGGTGGGGTGTTTTTATCCCAATAAATTGACCCGAGATGGTGATGGGCCTGAAAATTGTCATGGTGCGTATGGTAATGAAAATTAAACCAATACCCTTCAAGCGGCGGATGGTCTCTTCTGACATGAAAACGGATCAGATCCTTTTTCGTCTGGCTGTCCACAATATGAAAAATTTTCTCTGAAGTACCCCCTCCAGGAACTTCCGTAATTTCAAGCCGAGATAATTCTTCTTTTGGATACTGGGAAGCAACCGTTGCAATTGCTCTTTCAATGTTTGGAAGAATGATTTTCTTAAATTCATCCTCAATGACAGGCTTGATTCTTGGCCCGAACTTTTTGTAAGATTGTTCCTCTGCTTCCTTCATCATACTTTGAATAAATTGATCCCTGGCAGAGACTATTTCCTCAAGATTGCTTTCTTCTGATGATGTTTCATTCAGTTTTTCTACAGAGTCGGATTCAAATGCATCCCGTTTCGGTGGTTTATGATTGTTTACATTGTTATATAAAAAGTCCTGAGATGGGGTAACCATTCCAAAGGTTAAGATGGTTACAAGTATGACGAATGATTTTCGAAGCCATTTAGGCATACTAATTTGCACCATCCTTGCATTGTACTGAAGATTTGGTGAAGATTCAGGAAATACTATTTTTTGATTACATACTGGTGTTCATGAAAATCTTCCAGCATATAAATGAAAACTACTTTTCCTAGCTATTATACTTCTTATTACGTAAAAATGGGATAATAGGGTTTCATTTTTTTTTATAAAGGTTAAAATAGAAATAATAAAAACATCTTTGATTTCGCTGCAAATATTTTTGAAATACGAATAAATAGGGAAGGGAGTTTTGTGATGGACTGGAGTTTGGCAATCGTTATTGGCTGCCTTTTATTGATGGGCTATTTTGTGTATTTGGCGATTACGGACTAATGTTAAAATAGGGGCGGACTACCGCCCCTCTTTTATTAAATACGAGTGAGGTCCTGGGCCTCTCGTAGTGACACATTACTGTTTCTCAAGCACTCCAAAATGAAATTTAGCCGTTTTCCTCTTAAAAACATGAAATCCGAATTTTTCAAACCGCGAACTTCTAAAATGATCCTTTAAAACAACTCGTTTCCGGGCAACCCTCATCGCTTCCTTCATTAACTCTTCATCAAGATCATGATAAACCGCAATTTTCGTCAATGCCTTAATTCCATCTGATTCCAAAATGTTCTCTTCAAACATTGGATCAAAATAAACGACATCATAGCTTTCATCTGAAAGAGTTTGCAAGTAATTTGTTGAAAAGCTAGAGACGACATTTATTTTTCTCATTGCTTGATCCATTATCTTAAGACTTGAGGTCCACTTATTTAAACCTTTATCTACGATATAAGCTAAATATGGATTAGCTTCAACACCAGTAACCGCACCCTTTTCCCCGACAGCGAAGCTTGCAATAATGCTGTCGGAAGCAAGCCCGAGTGTACAATCAAGAAAGCTCATTCCAGGCTTTAATTGTGCCGCTTCAAGAAATGGATCATGTTCTCCTTTTACGAGTCGTTTGAGCCGAAACATGGCTGAATTCGGATGAAAAAAGAAAGGCTCATTTTCCCCAAAAGGATATAATTCAAGACGATCTTTCCCTACTACAATACAATCATCTTGCAAAACGTGTTGAATCGATCGTATAGAACGCTTTTTTCTTGCTATATATTTCACTTGCAAATCCTTTGCAATTTGTTTTGCTTGTTCAATCATTTCCAAGTTTGTTCGTCCTGCAGTCGTTACAAACATGTTTTCACCTGAATATTTGCTTTTTAAAAAGGCAAAATGCTGCTCATGAGTTACTATAGAAAAAGGCCTAAAAAGAAAAAGGACGCCTCTAAAGACATCCTTTCTTTGAAACTAATCATGCTATTTTAAACTAACAATGTTGTTCGAATGCTGTCAATAGGTTTTCCAAAATTGCTTCCATTGGATGATCTTCAATATCATGGCGCGGAATAAAATGCACAACTTCTTTTCCTTTTAAGAGAGCCATTGACGGAGATGAGGGCTCATAGCCTGTGAAATATTCGCGCATTTTTGCGGTTGCTTCTTTATCCTGTCCGGCAAATACTGTTACTAAATGGTCCGGTTTTTTGTCACTGCGTAAAACTGCTTGTGTTGCAGCAGGACGTGCAAGACCGGCGGCACAACCGCACACCGAATTGACAAAGACAAGTGTAGTGCCTTCAACATTTTCCATAAATTCTTCTACATCATTAACAGTGAGCAGTTCTTTAAATCCGGCACGCAAGAGCTCCTCACGCATCGGTTTTACCATTTGTTTCATATATTCTTCATATGCCATTGACATATGGTTACCCTCCCTTTAAATGTTTGCAATGTAAGCATACTATAATCACTGCTTACATTGCAATCTTGATAACGGGATTAGAGCTTCGATGTTTCTTTTATCGATGCCTCTTCAAAGTAATCAGTTACCGCTCCTCTTGAAGCGCATGAAACGAGTCTCGCATATTTCGCCAATGCGCCTCTGGATGGCAGCGCAGGCGGCTCCCAGTTTCGTTTTCGCTCTTCAAATTCACTTTCCGATAATGCAACCGACAGCTCCTGGGTTTCGCTGTCAATTGTAATCATATCACCATTTTGAATAAAAGCGATCGGACCGCCGACTTGTGCTTCCGGAGCGATATGGCCGACGACAAGGCCATGGGTTCCTCCTGAGAAACGGCCATCTGTTAAAAGTGCTACGCTTTCACCAAGGCCTTTTCCAACGAGTATTCCAGAAATAGAGAGCATTTCAGGCATTCCCGGTCCGCCTTTAGGCCCTTCATAGCGGATGACTAATACATCCCCTGGTTGAATTTCTCCGCTTAAAACTGCTCTTGCAGCTGATTCTTCGTCATCAAATACTTTCGCAGGTCCGGTATGCCGTGTAACTTTTAAGCCCGAAACTTTTGCTACTGCACCAGCAGGCGCAAGATTTCCTTTTAAAACGACAAGTGGGCCTTTTTCCTTAAGCGGTTTTTCTAGTGGATAAATAATTTTTTGTCCTTCTTTCAAGTCAGGAGCTTCGGCCAGATTTTCTGCCAAAGTTTTTCCTGTAACTGTTAAGCAGTCTCCGTGCAACAGGCCAGCTTTTAGCAGCATTTTCATTACTGCCTGTACTCCTCCAGCCTCATGCAAGTCTTGCATAACGTATTTGCCGCTTGGTTTCAAGTCTGCAATATGCGGAACTTTTTTCTGAATCCGGTTGAAATCATCAAGTGAAAGATCGACTTCGGCAGCATGGGCAATCGCCATTAAATGTAAAATCGCATTTGTTGAGCCGCCAAGTGCCATTACGACAGTAATCGCATTTTCAAAAGCTTTTTTCGTTAAAATATCGCGAGGGCGAATATCTTGTTCTAGTAAACGGTAAACAGCTCGTCCCGCTTCATAACAGTCATTTCGTTTCTCATCCGTTTCTGCAGGGTTGGATGAACTTCCCGGCAAGCTCATACCAAGTGCTTCAATCGCACTTGCCATTGTATTGGCAGTATACATTCCCCCGCAAGAACCGGCGCCGGGACAAGCATGGCATTCAATCTTATGAAGCCCTTCCCTGTCGATATCTCCTTTATTATATTGGCCGACACCTTCAAAAGCGGAAACGATGTCAATATCTTTTCCATTTAATTTTCCAGGTCTGATCGTTCCTCCATAAACAAACAGAGAAGGCAAATTCATTCTTGCGATCGCCATCAGACAGCCAGGCATGTTTTTATCACAGCCTCCGATTGCGACAAAACCATCTAAATTTTCAGCACCAACAACCGTTTCAATTGAATCGGCAATTAAATCACGGCTTGGCAGAGAATATCTCATTCCTTCGGTTCCCATTGAAATCCCGTCCGAAACGGTGATCGTATTAAAAACAAGCGGAGCACCGCCTGCATCCTTTGCACCTTCTTTCGCTTTGAAGGCTAGTTCATTAATATGTATGTTGCAAGGGGTTACCTCGCTCCATGTGCTGGCAATCCCGATCATCGGTTTTTGGAAATCCTCATCGGTAAAACCAACTGCCCGAAGCATTGCCCGGTTCGGAGCTCTTCTTTCATCATCACTGATTACATGGCTGCGAATTCTTAAGTCTCTAGTCATATGATCTTCCTCCGAATTTTATTTTCTTTCAAATATAGACCTTTTCACAAATATTTTCAATAATTTTGCAAAATTTTAATGTTTTCAATTATATGAAATCGTTTTCGAAAAAGAAATAACGACAAAGTGGGAAAATTCGGTATTTCTCGGTAATGGAAGAAAATGCGATTATCTATAAAAATTCACGATAAAATTCAAGTGATCGCACTTATATCGATATATTCGCGGTAAAATCATAAAAATAGGGACTAACTTTATAAAAGTTAATCCCCTTCATTCGTTTGGCTTTCTTGTTTTCTTGCTTCGGTCATTTGTTTCCAGACGGATCCCTTCGCTTCTTCGCCGCCTTCAATCCGAGCGATCGCAAGCTTTACTTGCATACTTACTTCAAATTCAGGATCATCCTCAGCAGCCTTTAAAGCAGGAATCGCCCTTTCATCGCCAACTTCATACAAAAACATGGCGGCCCTCCAGCGGACAAGCTTGCTCTCATCTTTGAGCGCTTCCATCATTTCTTCCATTGCTTCTTCAAATCCAAGATCAGACAAGCAATCTCCTGCCGTCCTCCTTACTGTAACCGCTTTATCTTTTAAACCTTTATATAACAAAGGCAGAACTCTTTTATCTTCAATCATTCCAAGATAGACAACTGCCAACCTTCTAATCGATGCCTTTTCGTCCTCAAGTGCTTTTTCCAAAATAGGGAGATCCTCGATGGTCGGATCATCCATCTGTTCGAGCAGCTGATATCGTTTTCTCCAATCGGGATCGTTGAAATCGTCAAGGGTAACTTTCTTCCTTTCCCGAATTTGATTTGCTTTATGATATCGATCAGGATCATTTGCAACTTTTACAAGTTCTTCCAGTCTTTTATCAGGATAAGCTGCCATGAGTTCCTCTTTAACGTCATGTCCGATCTGATCGAAATCTCCGTAACGGACACCAAAATCTTTCCATTTCCGTTCGATCACAATATTGTCATTCGGGTCTTGCGCACGTTTAATTGCGTTTATGAATATTTCCGGCAATCCGTACCGTCTTTCTTCCGTACCGTCGGTTAACTTAACTTGCATCGGGATGCCTTTATACATCTGAACTTGAACTTTTATTTCACCAAAATGGTCATTTACGGCAGATTCTCTAGCGGTTTCGTCAACTTGGTCTTCACCAAAAGCTTCTCTTACTTTTGGCAAAATTGTTTTCCAGTCATATTTCGCATTTCTTTCAACGGCTAAAAAATCTGCAACATGATAAACACCCTTGACGCCTTCAATCTCAAGGATGTTTCGGATAACTTCCGGCGCACCTTCACTCGTTTCTTTTTTATAGTTGTTTCTCTTCCCCATTGGAAGTTCTTCGTCCAAAATGATTTTCATAGTATTTGGGCTTGGAGTCGGTTCAATTGCTATTATTTTCATCTCACTTCATCCTTTTTCCTTTTTCAACATAATCACATTGATTACTCATTTTAACATACGGTCATGGTTGATTCACATTTTGTGCTTGTTATTGGCTTACAAAAGGAAAACCCGGCAGCAAAATTCACCGGGCAATCATTTAATTGAAGTCTATTCATTTTCTGCGAGCTCTGATAAATAAGTCCAGCGCTCTATTAAATATTCGAGTTTTTCATTGAGCTCCGCCTCTTCTTCCACCAGCTTCTGAGCCTTTTCAAAATCGCTGCCTGCATTCGCCATTTCCTCTGAAATTTCACGGAGACGAGATTCTATTTTTTCGATATGATCATCAATCTCTTCCCACTCTTTTTTCTCCTTAAAGGTCATTTTTTTCTTTTTCGGTTTTTCTTGTGCAGGCTTCTGCTCTTGTTTTTTAGGTTCTTTAGAAATTGCTGTAGCTGACTGTTTTTCCAAATAATCGGTATAGTTTCCGAAAAAAGACTCGATGATTCCATCGCCTTTTAATACGAGAAGCTGTTCGGCTACTTTATCAAGAAAATAGCGGTCATGGGATACTGTTATCACAACCCCGGGAAAATCCTCCAAATAATCTTCAAGTACAGTCAATGTTTGCGTATCAAGATCATTTGTCGGCTCGTCCAACAAGAGGACATTTGGTTCTTCCATCAAGATTCTCAATAAGTACAGGCGGCGTTTTTCCCCGCCGGACAATTTTCTAATAGGTGTTCCGTGAGTATGCATTGGAAAAAGAAATCGTTCAAGCATTTGGGCAGCGGTAATCGTTTTTCCATCATATGTTTTGACTACTTGAGCGGTTTCTTTCAAATATTCAATCATCCGCTTGTTTTCATCCATGTCCTCGCTCTCTTGCGTGTAAAAAGCGGTCTTAACCGTCTGCCCGGCAATGAATTCCCCGCTATCAAGCGGAATTTTTCCGGCAAGAATATTCAGAAGCGTGGATTTGCCTGTTCCGTTCCGTCCGATGATTCCAATTCTGTCACCAGGTTTAACAAGCAAGTTAAAATCTTTTAAAATGACTTGGTTTTCATACGCTTTCGAAGCAGATTTCAGCTCAAATACCTGCTTGCCAAGCCTGCTTCCGCTTAAAGCAATATCCAGCTTTTCAGTGCTTTTTACATTTGACAGCTGATCATCCAATTTTTCAAATCGTTTAATTCTTGCTTTTTGTTTTGTTGTCCTCGCTTTTGCGCCTCTTCTAATCCACTCGAGTTCACGGCGGTAAAGATTCTTTCTTTTTTCAATTGTTGCCGCTTCGTTTTCTTCACGAATTGCTTTCGATTCTAGAAAAGCAGCATAATTCCCTTTATAACTGTATAAATTTCCCCCATCCAATTCAAAAATGCGGTTTGTTACCCGATCAAGGAAATAACGATCGTGGGTAACAAGCAAAAGAGCCCCCTTGTATCTCGCCAAATATTCTTCTAGCCATTTGACAGATTCGTAATCAAGATGGTTTGTAGGCTCATCGAGAATAAGCAGGTCGGATTCTTGAATCAACACTTGCGCAAGTGCGACCCGTTTCTTCTGCCCTCCGGATAGTTCTCCAATTTTCTTATTAATATCAGTAATTCCCAGTTTTGTTAGGATTGATTGCGCGTTTGTGCTTATATCCCATGCATCCATCGCATCGATTTTTCGCTGATAATCAAACACTCGTTCTTGAAGCGCTTGATTATTTGGAGAAGATTCGAGTTCCATTAACGCTTGTTCATATTGCCTCAGCAACTGGAAAACGGGCGCATCACCTTCAAAAACTTGTTCCAAAACAGTTAATTCAGGATTTAAATCCGGTTTCTGGGCAGAATAAGAGATTTTATAATCCTTCGGATAGATGATTTTGCCTGAATCCGGAATGTCAACACCAGCAATAATTTTCAGCAAGGATGATTTTCCTGTGCCGTTTACGCCAATTAACCCAACTCTCTCTTTTTCCGCAATCGTAAAAGAAATATCGCGAAACAGATGTTTCTCTCCGTAAGTTTTTGAAACTTGTTCGATCGAAATCATTTTCATGCTTGACCATTCCATTCGCTGTAAAATTGAGTCAAAAATGCTTCCATAAATTGATGGCGTTCTCTTGCCATTTCCTTTGCCGTTAATGTATGTAAGCTGTCTTTTATTTTAAGAAGCTTTTCATAAAAATGATGAATCGAAGAGGATTCACCATTTCGGTACTCTTCGACCGTCATGTTTTCACGTACGGAAAGCCCGGGATCAAATATTGGCTGCCCTTTCTTTCCGCCATATGCAAATGCTCTGGCAATGCCGATCGCTCCAATTGCATCAAGTCTGTCTGCATCCTGGACGATTTCTGCTTCAGATGAAATTACCTTCGGGTTATTTCCTCCTTTAAAGGAGATCGAAAAAATAATCTCAAGGATATGCTCTTTAACCTGAAGAGGCAAATCAAGCTCTTTCATAAAGCTTATAAGTTTATACCGGCCTTCTTCTTGACTATTATTCAACTTATCATCCGGAATGTCGTGAAGAAGTGCAGCCATCTCAATTATAAACGGATCACCAAATTGTTCTTTATTTGATATATATAATGCATTCCGCCTTACGCGGTCAATATGATGCCAATCATGGCCTGTCGAATCCCGGCCCATCACCTGTTTGACAAATTCTTCTGTTCGTTTGATCATTTTCTCTTTCATGAAAACACCTTCTTTCATCCCAAAAATAATTGTAGCATGAAAAAAAGAGACCTGAACAAAGAAAAAGTGCCTAAACAGCACTATTTCAAATCACGGAACCAACTGATTCCTAGAGTATGTTCACCTGCGTGGACACCGATGGTGGAACCGAGCGGGCAGCAAATAAATTGAACATCTGGAAACTCGGATTCAAGTTCTGATTTCCATGATTTCCCTGCAACTTCATGAAGCCCGTATAAAATATAAACTTCTTTAAACGAATGCTTCTTCAAGGAATCTCGCAAATACAAAGCAATCTTTTCTTTTGCTTTTTTTTCGCTTCTGGCTTTTTCTTTTATATGAAGACTGCCGTTTTCAATCGCAATAATTGGCTTGATGCTCAGCATGCTCCCCAGCAAAAATTGCACTCCCGACATTCTTCCGCTGCGATGAAGCTGTTCAAGACTTCCGATTAGGACATATGTTTCATTGCTCTCGGCGGCCTGTTCAATTCTTTTCTTTGTTTCCTCTATGCTTAACCCTGACTTAATGCAGTTGATACCTAATTTGATTAGGGCGGACAAAGGATAGGTAAGGATTTTTGAATCGATTGTCACTACTGGAATATCAACCATTTGTGCTGCCAGTTCACTCGAAGAAACGGTTCCGCTCAATTTTGATGATACATGGACGGAAATGATAAAATCATAGGTTTCCGACAGACTTTTATAAAGCTCACGAAATGCTCCGACCGATGGCTGAGAAGTTTTCGGCGGCGTCTTTATCGACTTAAGCCTTTCAAAAAGCTGATAAGGCGAAAGATCGATGCCATCTAAAAATTCTTCTTCATCGAGAAGAATCGTCATTGGAATTGTGTAAACATCCGGATGATTTCTTAACTCATGATCTATATGTGCCGTGCTGTCTGTAACCCAGGCAACCCGTGCCATCATATCTCCCCCTTTACTTTTATATATTCTTCTTTTTTTAAAAGATAAGAAAAAGTTTGGAACCTTTCAAAAAGCTTTTCAATTTGATTGAATGCTCATAAATCATGATTGGAAGACTCGTAAACCTATTTAAAGACTCATTGATCAGCAATACCCGTTGTTGAACAATCATCTCGTTAATGGCCTAATTAAAAAACCTTGCCCATTTCGGCAAGGCCATAATACTTTTCCTTTAAACTCATTCAGTGAAACATTTTCACCGATAATCTTCTTTGCTTCGAATTAATAGACGGTCATTATTATCCCTCCCATCATCATAGCGCAAGAAAACATTTGAAGCGAGTATAAAATTGTTATGAGACGATTGTAGACAACTCTTTTAAAGTCTGAAGCATAAAAGGAATCATTTCCGCCAAATCATCGATTTGTTCTTCGCTAACCAATCGATTAAAAGAAACTGACGTTTCACTTTTAACCATTTCGTTATCTGCAGATGGATCGATTATGATTTTTTGTGCCACGGATCTATTTTCTCCCCAAATTTCCTTGACTGTCTTCAATAATTTCTTATTTATCCCCTTGTCATTTTCATGTTCGGCGATAAAAACGATTATAACATTGGATCCAGAAAGCTTGACTGATTGGGCAGCAGGGAGCAATTCTGCTGCCAAATTTTCAAGCTTCGCCTCCATTATGAATTTGGCAATTACTTTTTGTGGCTGACATTCGCCAGCTTTTGTAAAAGAGATATTGAATTCTCTTGAAAGCTTGGCCGTGTTAATCAAATCATTTCGATCAATCACTCGGATTTCTCCGCTAAGATCAAGGTCGTACACAGCACCTTCGATCACAACCTTCATATTCTCAAAAGCAGTAGGATCAAACATTGAATCACTCCATCTATCTCCCAGAAAAGTGCGTTTGACTAAAACAATCCAACAGCATTGCCATTTTCATCTACATTCATATGTAATGCAGCAGGCTGTTTTGGCAGGCCCGGCATAGTCATCACTTCACCGGTTAAGACAACAATGAATCCGGCGCCAATTGATGGCTTTAACTCGCGAACGGATATTGTAAAATCAGTTGGCCGTCCGAGCTTTCCCGGATCGTCTGTTAATGAGTACTGGGTTTTCGCCATGCACACTGGCAAATTGCCCCATCCATTTTCTTCAAATTCCACAAGCTGCTTTTTCGCTTTCGGAGAAAATTCAACATCTTTACCTCCGTATACTTTTTGCACAACGGTGCGAATTTTCTCTTCCAACGGTTCAGAGAGGTCGTATAAAGGAGAGAAATTCGCTTCTTTTTCTTCGATTACTCTTAATATCGTTTGAGCAAGATTTACTCCGCCTGCACCACCTTTTTCCCATACTTCCGTTAATGACACAGGAATATTTTCCCTTCTGCACAGATCAAAAAGTGTTTGAATTTCAAGATCTGTATCCGTATAAAACTTGTTGATAGCCACAACATAAGGGAGACCAAAGCTTTCAATTGTTTCAATATGTTTCTTTAAATTGGCAAATCCTGCAGTTAAAGCGCCAATATCTTCTTTTTTCAATTCAGATTTGGATAGACCTCCGTGCATTTTTAATGCGCGAATTGTTGCAACAATGACAACGGCTTCAGGATGGATTCCTGCACTTCTTGTCTTAATATTCAAGAATTTTTCCGCCCCTAAATCCGCTCCAAAACCGGCTTCAGTAACAACATAATCCGCAAGCTTTAATGCTGCAGTTGTAGCAATCACACTGTTGCAGCCGTGTGCGATGTTTGCAAACGGACCGCCATGAATTAATGCCGGAGTATGTTCAATTGTTTGAACGAGGTTTGGTTTAACAGCTTCCTTCAATATTAAAGCCAATGCACCCTCAACCCCTAAATCACCAACGGTTACAGGCTGTTTATCGTAATTATAGGCAATGACCATTCTTGAGAGCCTTCTCTTTAAATCCTCCAAGTCTTCAGCCAGGCACAAAACAGCCATTATTTCAGATGCCACCGTAATATCGAAACCATCTTCCCTCGGCACTCCATGAACAGGTCCGCCTAAACCAATCACAACTTTTCGAAGAGCACGATCATTTAAGTCAAGGACTCGCTTCCATACAATCCGCCGCTGGTCTATCCGCAGTTCATTGCCTTGCTGAATATGGTTATCAATTAAAGCTGCCAGAGCATTATTCGCTGTCGTAATCGCATGAATGTCACCTGTGAAATGCAAATTGATATCTTCCATCGGAAGCACTTGGGCATAGCCGCCCCCGGTTGCTCCTCCTTTTATTCCCATTGTTGGGCCAAGCGAAGGTTCACGCAAAGCTATCATAGCCTTTTTGCCAATCTTGTTAAAAGCATCCGCAAGCCCTACAGTCACCGTTGATTTCCCTTCTCCAGCCGGTGTAGGATTAATCGAGGTAACCAGAATGATTTTTCCATTTTCTTTTGTTTTCAATTTTTTTAATGTATCAAAGGATAGCTTTGCTTTATATTTTCCATATAATTCAATATCATCTTCTGAAAGACCGATCTTTTCTGCTATTTCACGAATCGGCTTCAGTTTTGCCATCTGAGCAATTTCAATGTCTGTCTTAAATTCAGTCTTAATATCCATGTCACTTTCCCCCTGAAATCAATCGATATAGTTACTCCCATTATTGTAACACCGGGATGCGCTTTCTAAGAAAAAAAACTCATAAAAGTTTTCTAAAATTAAAATTTACATCATTGCTGACTAAATAATTGGTAGTTATAATAGAAATAATTGAAAATTCTAACGAAGGGGGATATACGTTTGCCAATTAAAATACCGAAGCTTCTTCCTGCACGGGAAATTCTTGAAGCTGAAAATATTTTTGTTATGGATGAAGACCGTGCCAACCGCCAGGATATAAGGCCTTTAAATATTTTAATTTTAAACTTAATGCCTGAAAAAGAAAGAACGGAAGCCCAGCTGCTCAGGCTGTTAGGAAATACGCCATTGCAGGTAAACGTTACCTTTTTAAAGACCGCAACTCATATATCTAAAAATACAAGCCCAATGCATTTGGAACAGTTTTACACGACTTTTTCAGATATAAAACATAAGAAATTTGACGGGATGATCATAACCGGTGCACCGGTTGAACTACTTCCATTTGAAGAGGTCGATTATTGGGAAGAGTTGAAGGAAATAATGAGCTGGTCGGTCGATCATGTTACTTCAACCTTGCATATTTGCTGGGGTGCACAGGCTGCTTTATACTATCATTTTGGAATCAGCAAGTTTGAACTTCCGCGGAAATGTTACGGTATATTCAAACACAGAGTTTTAGACAGAACGGAAAAACTTTTAAGAGGTTTTGATGATGAATATGTCGCACCTCATTCCCGCTATACCGACGTTTCGATTGAAGCGATCATGAATTCAGACAACATAAAATTACTTTCTGCATCAGACGAAGCTGGGCCGTTTATTATGAGTGCAAATAACGGAAAACAAATAATGATTACCGGCCACCTTGAATATGATGCCGAGACCCTTAGCGAGGAATACCGCCGCGATATTAGGAAAGGACTCAATATTCATGTGCCTGAAAACTATTTCCCAAACGACGATCCATCTTTGCCGCCGGTGAACCGCTGGCGTTCGCATGCACATCTATTATTTTCCAATTGGCTTAATTACTATGTCTACCAAGAAACACCTTACGAATGGAATTAACAAAACTAGGCGTGAGAAAAAATCTTACGCCTGGTTTTTATTTTAAGAATTCATTTAAACCAAGTTATCAAAACTTTCTATTTACCTTTACACTACCTCAATATTTCTTCATATTTCCTGTACATAAACATGATATTCTAAAAAAAGTAAGCACTAGGGGGATTTCACTTGAAGCGTCGATCCGCTCTCATTCTAACTGCTCGTTACGGAAATGGCCATTTAGAGGCAGCAAAAGCAATTGCTCAAGAAATTAACAGGAAAGGTTTTGAATCTGTCGTTTCAGATTTATTCGGAGAATCATATCCAGCTTTTACAAATTTAACACAATCTTTACTTTTAAAAAGTTTTACATATGGGCCAAACTTTTATAAATGGTTTTATTATGGAACCAATAAGTTCCATTCGAAAGGACTTGTCCAGTTCTCCAAATACTTAGGCCGCAAGCGGTTTTTGGAGTTGATCGCTCTCTATAACCCAGCATTTGTCATCACAACTTTTCCGCTTCATACAGCACCTTTTTTCATCAAGAAAACAAAATCTTCGATCCCAGTTTATACCGTCATTACGGATTATTGTGCTCATCCATATTGGACCAATCCTTTAATTGACCATTATTTTGTTGCATCAAAGTCTGTTAAATTGTCTCTGATTGCCCAAAATATTGAGGAACAACGCATCACAGTCAGCGGAATTCCAATTCGCTCTGCTTTTGAGAAGAAATTAAACAGAAAATTAGTTTATCGAAAATACAACATCTCTTCTCAAAAAAAGGTCATTACCATTCTTGCAGGGGCTTATGGAGTTTTGAAAAATGTTAAGGAACTTTGTGAATCTCTAATACAAAATCCCGATTATCAAATAATAGTCATATGCGGAAGAAATGAAAAATTATACGAAAAGCTTTCCCCGCTCGTTTTACGTTTTCCTGATTCTATTCGTTTGTTTCGTTATATCGAAGAAATCCATGAAATTTTTTCAGTTTCTAATTGTTTAATAACAAAGCCCGGTGGACTTACGTTGACAGAATCAGCCGCGTTACAGATTCCATTAATCCTTTACAAACCTGTGCCTGGACAGGAAGCAGAGAATGCAAAATTTTTCGCAGAAAAGGGGGCTGCCTTGATTTCCTATTCTAATAAAGATACATTTCGTCATATACAAAGGCTTTTCCAAGATGAATCACTTGTTATTAAATTGAAAAACTCTCAAAATAATATTTATCATCCATTTTCCGCAAAAACCATTGCAGATTATGCCATTCAGCAAATGGAGGAAAATTACGTTTTAACGCTATAAAAGATAAACACGACAAAATAGGCTGACTCATATGCAAAGGTTCAGACCTCCAAGACAACATATGGACAAACACTAAAAAAATTTATTATTCATTGTTGGAGAGAGACAAACCCTTTGAGTCAGCCCCCTAGTTTGTTACGATTGCTGAGAATAGTAAATTTCTTCAAACGGCTGAACGACGACAAAGCCATTTCCTGAAAATTTCATTTGAATCGATTCACCGCTTCCTCTTCCAAGGAAAGTTTTTAACGAAATGTCTGTCACAAACTCAGGCGCAAGCGTTCCCGACCATGCAACCGTAGCGTTAGGGTCTGTATAAACCGGGTTATCAGGAGTAACCAACAAAGTCAAAGGTTCATAATGGGACGTGATCGCTGCCATTCCTCGTCCTTCAAGACGGACATTAAATAACCCTCCCGCTAACATTCCTGCGACTCTTTTCATTAGCTTAATATCCCAATTAATAGATGGTTCAAATGCTAAAAGATCGTTGCCATTTACATAAATTGATTCACCCTGCAAATTTAAAATTGAAATTTTCTTTCCTTGATCAGCAACATACAGCTTTCCGTTTCCAGTTGCTTTCATTAACGAAGTTCCTTCACCAGTTAATGCTTTTTTAAACATTTTTCCAAGGCCGTGTTCAAAAATTCCTTCCCGTTCAAACTTTATGCTTCCTCGATAAGAAACCATCGCTCCTGCTTTTGCCCATATTTGGCCATTTAAATTAATTTCAAGCATTCTTGGTGTTTCAAGCTCAAACACACCTTCCCCTCTGTCCTTTTGCTTTGTTTCGTTAACAAAATCATCGATGGAATATCTGCTCACTCTCTATCTCCCTTTCTACTTTTGATTTTTCAGCATGAATTACCCACATACGTGTTAATAATTGCTGTCTTACAATAGGTACGTTTTTCCCGGTTACAACGTTTCAGTATACTAAAAGTTTTAAAAAAGTGAGGCTGTCTCAAAAGCCAGAGGGTCAGACCCTTATGAGACAGCCTCAACTCTTTAATATAAAAAGAAAGAGGCTGCATTAAATTCAAAGGGTCAGCCCCTTCCAATACAACTATATATTGTCTTTGGCGGAAGGAGTCAGACCCTTTTAGTCAGCCTCTTCTAATTATCATTCAATTTTTGAATAGCTCTTAATGCTTTAATTCTGCTTTCATCTTCCTCAAAATATTGGACTAGATCACCAATACGGTCAATCGCGTCCCAGCTGAGATGATGTTCGATTCCTTCAACATCTTGGTAAATGTGTTCTTCTTTCACACCAATGATTCGTAACAGTTGTTCCAGAAGCTCATGCCTATATACAAGGCGTTGACCAATTTTTTTCCCTTTAGGTGTTAATATAAGACCTCTATATTTTTCATATACTAGATATTCATCTTTATCTAGTTTTTGAATCATTTTAGTGACAGAGGAGGAATGAACAGACAGTGCTTCGGCAATATCCGAAACTCTCGCATATCCCTTTTCTTCAATTAATATATAAATTTGTTCAATGTAATCCTCCATACTTGGTGTCGGCATCCCGTACCCTCCCATAATTATTAAACAATCGTCAATAAAAGTTTACTATAGATACAAAACAGAGACAAGGCAATCCAGCTTTCTTTTCCTTATCCTTTCCTTTAATCTTCGACGAAAAACGTAAACCGAGATTGTTTCCATTGCCGTAAATCAGGTAGAAGAGATTTTTCATTAAACACAATATGATGATCGTTATCTATGGTTAAAATGGTAGAAGCTCTTGTTCCATAAGTGCTGCTTTGGATAAAGATAGGTGATAACAATTTCTCCCAATCTTTTCCTATCCCGGTATCTGGCAACTCTTCTTCAGGCGCTTCTTCGGAGTCGGACAAAATTGACAACAAAAGTGATTCGTCAATGATTTTATTACTAATTGCTTGTGTTAGTTTTTCTATCCCTTTTTTAACTTTTGGCCAGGGCGTATCCAACACAGCGTTACTGAGACCGTGGACGCCCGGTGGAACGATACTGATTTTGTTAAGGATCGGTGAATAATAATAAAGCGATTCAGTATCTCCCACCAGCAAGTTAAAGCCATTGTAAAGTTTATGATCTTGCTGTACTTTTTCGAGATATTCCTTTGGTTTAGATGAACCGGTTAAATAGTTGCTGACGAGAAAACCTCGGGATTTGGCGTCCAAACGGTCATATCCGGGAGCGCGGTAATTTGTAATGGCAGCAAAACGTCCGGTTCGGGTAACTCCCATCCATGTTCCCCCTTTCTCCAAATCGCGCCCGGCAAGTACAGTAGGATGATCTTCCCAAAATGCTGCTAGAGCAGTTGGACGTTTGTAAAACTCATCGCGGTTGGCAGCCATAATGAGCGGATAATCGGGATGAACACGATAAGCAAATAAAATGAGACACACGTTAATTAACCTCCAATATGACTAGGCAAGTATAACGCAGCATGAGAAATGAAACGCCTCAATAGATATATTTTGAACAAAAGATTTACGCGGTTAATCACACTCACCGCCAAATTATATCATTGAACTGCTCCTATATAAAATTTATAGTTATTTAAGGTGGGAGATTCCTAAAAAGAACTTAAAAATAATTTGAAGTTACAATATTGACCGGCAGTTAAAAAGATTTAACTTAAACAACGAGGCTTACTTAAAACTCCATGGCATATCAGCCGCCACGATAAATGAGTCTTCTAGATAAGACACCATATAAAAAGAAAAGGGTCAGAACCCTCCAATTCAACAGATAAATACGAATAAAACCATGCTATCTATTGTCATCGTTGAAGAGAGTCAGACCCTTATGAGTCAGCCTTTTTGGGCTTATCCAATATTATCGATATACACGATTTTATGCATTATGATGCATTATCCATTATGTCTTAAATGTAAATTCAATTTTTGATTTATCATTGTTCCAAATTATATAGGCATCAAAGGATTTTTCGTCTTTCTTAAATCCTTTAATTAAATCTGTTTGGCCGTCTTTTAATAGTTTTTTCAAATTCGCTTGTGAAATCGTTTTTCCTAATATTTTCTTTGAAATAGTGAAGTCACAATTTGTCTCATTATAGTTAGAACAACCATAAAACGTACCTTTATCGACTACCTTTCCGCCACATTTTTTGCATGGACCAAAACTGGCGTTTCCTTTTGCTGATTTATTTCGATTTCCTATTCGCACGGAAGCTTTAACACTTTTTACATCAATATGATCAAATGTCCAAGATTTAGACTGTTTTACTGCATCCTCAATCAGTTTAACAGTTAATTTTTTTACTTGCTCCATAAATGCTTGCGGAGAAGCTTTGCCATCTCCAATTTCACTTAAACGCTGCTCCCACTTAGCTGTCATTTCTGGGGAAGCCAATACACTCTTACCAACTGCTTCAATGAGCAACTTTCCCTTTTCTGTAGCATACACAAGGTTCTTTTGTACATTAATGTACTTTCGCTCTTTTAACACTCCTATGATGCTTGCTCTCGTAGCCTCAGTACCTAATCCTTCTGTTTGATTTAATACTTTTACAAGCTCTTCATCCTCTAAGTGCTTACCAGCCGTTTTCATTAATGTAATAAGTTGACCTTCTGTATAGCGTTTAGGTGGCTGCGTCTTTCCTTCTTTCACAGTTGCTTGTTGAACGATTCCTTGTTCTCCTTCTTTTAGAGACGGCAAATCTTGTTCATCATCTTCATTACTCTTTTCTTTTTGCTCACCATAAATCACTTTGCGCCAACCTTCTTGTATCATCTCTTTTCCTTTTGAGATAAAAGCAGCACGGCCATCGACTAATGTGTGAATCGTTGTATAATCAACTATTGCATTATCATAATGCGCTGCAATTAATCGCTCTACAATCAAGTGATAAATATTTTGCTCATCAATAGATAATTTTGCAGGGTCTGTCACCTGTTCCGTTGGAATAATGGCATAGTGGTCTGTAACTTTCTTTTCATTAACGTAGCGTTTATTATTTATAATAGAATCAACAGGCAGAGGGAAAAATTTGTTATATTGTTTTAACTGACTTAATTTTTGCAGAATTTCTGGAAACATAGCTGCTTCTTCTTTTGTTACAAAATTCGAGTCGCTTCGAGGATATGAAATCATTCCCTTTAGATATAATTTTTGCGCTATATCTAATGTTTTTTGTGGAGGATATTTAAACATTTTATTTGCAGTTGCCTGTAGAGCTGACAAATTAAAGAAATATGGTGGTTGAAACTCTTTTCGTTCTTTCTCAATCTTTTGTATTTCTGCCGATTTCCCTTTACAAAACTGAGCAATCTTATAAGCCATTTCCTTTTCTTTTAAACGTGTTTCTCCATCTTTATGCCACTTGCCCTCAAAATATTTTTCTTGCATGTTAAATGCAGCACGTACTTCCCAGAAAGATTCTGATTTAAAATTATTAATCTCATGTTCACGCTTTACAATTAGTGCCAATGTTGGCGTTTGAACTCTTCCTGTAGAGAACACGTCGTAAATCCCTTTTTGCTGAAGCAAAAGAGTATAGGCTCTAGAAGCATTCATTCCAACAAGCCAGTCAGCACAAGCTCTACTGATGGCTTCATAATAAATATTTCTAGTTTGGGATTCATCTAATAAATTTTCAAATCCATTTATCACAGCCTTTGGAGTTAAAGAAGAAATCCAAAGACGTCTTATTTTTTTGTGATTATTACACTGGGAAAGAATAATCCTAATAATTGCCTCTCCTTCTCTTTCAGCGTCGCCCCCGATGATAATTTCAGAGACATCCTTTCGATGAACAAGCTCTTTAATAATTTGAAACTGTTTCCACTTAGCTCTTGATACACGATATTGAAAGCGTTCCGGGATTATGGGCAACGTTTCTAATGACCATTTCTTCCACTTTTGATCATAGTTTTCCGGAGGAACCAACTCACATAGATGTCCAATGGCCCATGTCAATAACGCACCATTAGGAAAAATATGATTTGGTGCTATCTCTAAATAGCCATCCTTTTTCTTAAAAGAAAAAGGTGCGGCCAATTTTAAACCTTGATCAGGCTTTTCTGCAATGATTAACTTCATAAAAAAACTCCTAAACTGATAAACTTTCAAGCTTTTTTACCTTAAATTCTTTATACCAAAAAGTAGAATAACATGAAAGCACTTTCTATTATTGGTTCTATAGTTGAACGTAAAAAGAACCGGCGCCTACACGGCACCGGCTCCTTTTCCACAGTTGTTCACATGCTTACAAATTTGGAAGAACCTTTCCTGGGTTTAAAATATTTAACGGATCGAGGGTTTGTTTAATGAGACTCATAATGTTTACAGCAGAGCCATGTTCCTGCAGCTGATATTTTCTTTTCCCCACTCCAACTCCATGTTCGCCAGTACAAGTTCCTCCCCGGCTTAACGCATATTCTACCAATCCGGCATTAAACTTTTCAGCACGGGACATTTCGTTAGCATCTTCTGGATTGAACATCACTAAAGCATGATAATTTCCATCCCCAATGTGTCCAAGAACTGCCCCGTCTAATCCTGATTCATCCAACTTCTCCCTTGCATATTTTACAGCATCTGCCAGTTCAGTTAGTGGAACACAAACATCTGTAACCATCATCTTTTTTCCTGGAGATCCATGCAAGAAAGCATATGCGAGATTGTGGCGGGCTTCCCATAATTGCGAACGGGCTTTCGTCTCTGTCTCAAACGCCCACTCGCTGCATTCTTCTTGAATAGCCAGTTCCTTTGCCAATTCAATATCCTGTTCAAGACCTGATTTATTCCCATGGAATTCTAAAAAAAGTGTGGGCTCTTCCTTATAGTTTCTTTCAAACTGCCGGTTAATCTGGTAAATCGAGCGCGCATCCACAAGTTCTACCCTGGCGACGGGAATGCCCGCTCCAAGTATTGAGACAGCCGTTTGGACCGCCTGTTCTACAGTAGGAAATGTTGCTCTTGCTGCCACAATTTCCTCAGGAATTCCATGGACCCGAAGCACCAGCTCTGTAAAAATGCCAAGTGTACCTTCTGATCCAACGAACAAACCAGTCAAATTATATCCCGAAGACGATTTTGCTGAAAGTCCGCCGGTGCGGATGACCTCCCCGTTTGCTAAAACCACTTCAAGGTCTCTTACTTGATCACGCATCACGCCATATCGAACCGCAGTTGTCCCGCTGGCATTCGTTGCTGCCATCCCTCCTAAAGTAGCGTCTGCGCCGGGGTCTACTGTGAAAAACAAACCATATTTTTTCAGCTCTTTGTTGACTTGTGAACGTGTAACACCTGGCTGGACTCTGACAAGAAAATCCCCTGGCCGTACTTCTAAAATTTTGTTCATTCTTTGAAAATCTAGGGAAATTCCCCCTTGATAAGGAATAACATGTCCCTCCAAGCTAGTCCCCAAGCCAAATGGAACAACTGGTATGTTGTTTGTGCTGGCAAATTTCATCACCTTGCTAACATCCTCCGTTGATTCAGGAAAAACGACAACATCCGGAAGATGCGGTGTATGGTATGATTCATCTTTACTGTGCTGCTCTAAAATTGTTTCATTAACTGTAACCTGGTCGTTCGATAATATTTTTTGTAATTCCTCAAGCAAGTTCATATTTATTTTCCTCCAATCATACCTGTCTCTCCTCTAAAAATTATCTTAGCTTGCTATCCAAGCAAAGACAATATAATCATCTAAATATTCAGAATTAAAGGTTTCCGCGTAAAAATAAAATAGTCAGCCATAAATACTGGCTGACTATTTTATCTTCTTAAGTATTTTTTCAATCAAATGACCAGTAAAACCACCTATAACTCCTAAAAAAATTCCGTTAAAAACAGGACTTAAGAAAAATTTTAAAAAAATAAAGTCAGTAAGGAAGGGGAGTTTCCAAATAATACCAACATTCATACCGACCACCAACCCGAGACAAAATCCGGTTAAATAAGTTTTTTTTGGCAGCTCATTCCCTTCTCGCTGATGACTTATGATTTTTGCTTTGTTGTAGGCTTGCCATATTGAAAAACCATATATAGATGGATAAAACAATCCCCATTGATAATTAATAATATCATTAGCCATTTGATAATCTCCATGAAAAGAATGCAAAATTGACACATTTAATCTAGATAACACGTTTGCCCCAACTTCACACAATAAAAGCACCGTGCCAAAAATATATTGTCCGTTATAGTACTGGCCAAAACCGCACATCATTACTGACCATAATAAAGCTGTAATTGGTGATTTATACACATGATGTTTTTCTACTTCCATCGTTGAACCTTTCCAATTTCAGGTGTTGTTTAATTAGAATTATTTTTTACAATAAAAGAAAAAACATCCGTTTAGAAACAAAATAATTGTTTAATTTCGTTTGTAAGTCTGGATCGATCCATCCTTTTGGATATACCAGTTATCATTTGAAACGATTGTGACAATTGTCAAAATGAGTGAAGGGATTTTTTCAACCCGAAACACTGCAGCTTCAATCTGTTCATTAAAAATTAAAAAAGAGTCGCCATGTGAAAAACTATGCAAAACGGCACCCATTGTAAGCAAGGAATTGACTATTGCTTCCCGCTCCTCTGTTTCGATCATGATGTGAGGAGAGAAATTTACAATCCAATCTTCATTTCCTATTGAAAATCGGTACATTTTCTCACCCTTTGTTTTGTGGAGATATTAATAAAAGATATGAACAAAACGTGTTTTTATGTATACTGAAAAACTTTTTTCATTTAGAAGTGATTTCGTAAAAAAATTCTCACAATTATTGACGTTTACTATTGTTTTCGTGTATATTAAAGACATCATTGGCCGAATAATTTTCCGTCTCCGGAATATATTCTGTCGTATGATATTATTTTACATGGACACGTTATCGTGTCTCGAATGGTTTAGGAGGAAAGTGTAATATGCAAAACGGTAAAGTAAAATGGTTTAACAACGAAAAAGGCTACGGATTTATTGAAGTTGAAGGCGGAGACGATGTATTAGTACATTTCAGCGCAATTCAAGGTGAAGGATTCAAAAGCTTAGAAGAAGGCCAAGAAGTTTCTTTTGAAATTGTTCAAGGAAACCGCGGACCTCAAGCAGCGAATGTTGTGAAACTTTAATTCCTCAAATAAATAATAGGCCGGTGTTTAAACACCGGCCTTTTTTAATTTCATGAAATTCATATTAAGACAATTTTTTGCCAACAGCTTTAATTTTTTCTCCTACAGTGCATTGTGTTATGCAAAACCGATGGGCATACCTTTTTCCTTTTTCTTTTCGATGTTGTTTATACAAAAAACAATCTTTGCAGTAATGGTTCATCAGCTCTTCTACTTCAGCAAATAACGCTGCACGATCCAAACTCTTCACGCCTTTCAACCTATGTCTTATAGTATTTGCATTTTACTGTTTATCATTTTTCCTTCTAAAGCTTGGCTTGCCAGCTTATCAGCTTCTTTGTTTTCTTTTCTGGAAACAACAGTATAACGCGGTTCAAGTCCAAGCTCTTTTTGCTTGTTTTCAATTCGATCAAGCCACCTATTTAAAACATCCTCATAGCATGGCCATTCCCCTTCAAGCTGCTTCAACACGACTTGGGAATCTCCGATAAACTCGCAGGGAAGATGGTGAACGCCAAGTTCTTCAAGAATTGTTAACGTAAAATAGAGCGCCGCATATTCGGCTTCATTGTTTGTTTCCATCTCATCAAATAATTGATTTGCACGGATTCGATATTTTTTCTTTCCCTGCTTATAATAAATGACTGCACCAAGTCCAGCCTGATTCAATTCCTTATGAAAACCCCCATCAAAATAAACGACAACATCATGTGGTTCTTCTTCGATTTCGGCAGCCAGCTTTTTCATTTCCTTCATCGTCCATGAAGTCCCCAGCTCATCATAATAAGCCAAATCTGCTGCTTTTCCCGACTTTACAATCTCTTCACCGGCCTTTATGGCAAGATCTCCTTCCAGCAAATCAGAAGTAAACAATACGGTTTCGTTTCCTTTTAATTTATATTTCCATTCCAACATAAATTTCATCTTATATCAGCCCTTTTTCAGATCTTTTATTATACTATATTTTGTATATGAATGGCTGTTCTGTTCACTTTATATTTTTACCGCGATTCTTATATGATACACTTATTTATATTTTTTGAAAATTATTGGAGGTATTCTTTTGATTGAAGTTTATTTTGATGGAGCTAGTGCCGGCACCCCCGGGCCAAGCGGAGCGGGAATATTTATTAAGACGGGCGGGAATGTAGAAAGATACTCAATCCCACTCGGATTAATGACAAATCATGAAGCAGAATTCCATGCGTTAATTAAGGCAATGGAAATATGTATTGAAAAGGGATATCGAACCGTTTCTTTTCGAACGGATTCTGAATTAGTCAACAGAGCCATAGAAAAAGAATTTGTAAAAAATAAAAATTTTGCACCTTTATTAGAAAAAATACTGAAGCTCTCTGACCAATTTGATTTATTTTTCATGAAATGGATCCCGAGCAGCGAAAACAAAACGGCTGATATTCTTGCCAGGATGGCTGTTCGAAAAAATAACTGAAAGGAAGTTTGATCGTACGATGAAAAAGACTTTAATTGCTGATGTCAGCCTCCTCTTGGTTGCTTTCGTTTGGGGAGCCACGTTCGTACTTGTACAAAATGCCATTTCTTTTTTGGAGCCTTTTACTTTTAATGGAATCCGTTTTTTTACCGCTGCGGTTCTATTAGGAGGGTGGCTGCTTTTATTTGAACGAAAACAATTGCTTTCTATAAATAAAAAGTTGCTGTTCTCAGGAATTTTATTAGGAACTTTGCTTTTTATAGGATATGCATTTCAAACAGTTGGCCTCCTTTATACATCATCATCGAAAGCCGGATTCATTACGGGGTTAAATGTCGTTTTGGTTCCAATGATTGCGATTTTTTTGTTAAAACAACGGCCCGGTGCGAATGCTGTTGTTGGTGTTGTTATCGCCACTGCGGGTTTATATTTGCTTACGATGACAGACAAAGTAAAATTAAATATTGGTGATGGCTTTATTTTTATTTGTGCGATCGGATTTGCCTTGCACATTATTTTTACAGGGAAGTTTAGCAATAACTATCCATCTTTAATGCTGACGGTTGTACAAATATCAACGGTAGCCATTTTGTCGTCAATATTTTCATTTGGATTCGAAAATTGGCAGATGGCCTTTCAGCCGGATGTCATTTTAACAGAAAACGTGCTTTCGGCCTTGATTATCACTTCTGTTTTTGCTACAGCCCTAGCATTTTTTGCACAAACAAATTTCCAAAAATTCACAACACCAACGAGAGTTGCACTTATTTTTGCCATGGAACCGGTTTTTGCCGCTGCCACAGCATTTATTTGGGCCGGGGAACGATTGTCTTACACTGCAATCATCGGTTGTATCCTTATTTTTTCAGGAATGGTATTTGCAGAACTGCCCGTTAGAAAAGATGTGTTTCTTGGAAAGTTTAAACGGAAACATGCCGCTTAAAAAGGTGAGAAAAACGGGAGTAAGTTCCCTTTTCCTTTTGTTTCATATCCTGGAATGAAAGCTATAGGTTTATATCGATCATGTTTCAAAGGGAGCGATCCGCTCATCTATAAGGTAAATCTACCTTGGACGCGAGTAGTCTCCTCCTGAACGGGAGTAAATTCCTTCTGAACGGGAGTAAATCCACCTTGAACGGGAGTAATCTACTCCTGAACGGGAGTAAAACCAGCTAGTTTTACAATAAAATCTCAAAGGGACTGTCCTAAATTGGGCAGCCCCTTTTTTAACTCGTTCAAATCGCGATTAATTGTTTTTCCTTCACAAATTGTATCGCTTCGTGTCGGGTTTTAATTTTGTTTGAAGTGAATGTCTCAAGTAAAGAAATATAGAAACTGCCGTCAAATTCCTTTTGCGCTTTTAAAGTCAGTTCAATTGCCGCATTTGTAAGTTCATCAGTTGCATTTGTATAATGTTTTCCAAAATATATGAACCCAACGGCATCCTCCCGAATTCGAAAGCCTTTCGATTGCAAATAGTGTAAATAATCCTCCACTGTCCGCAATGACTTTTCCATTCCTATCCCCCGGATCTGTTATTTTCCCTACCTAATTTTACTTTATATTTCGACTAGTTTCTATCGTTTTTGTCAAAAAGCAGCTGATTTTCCCGGTCATCGTTATATATGAAGTAAGCCGAGTGAAATTTTTCAGATTGGAAAAACTATCGGTAATAGCCTCTTTAATTAGGGCTAGTCAAGGAAAATAGACATATTGAAATAGTAATTATGGAGGTACTTTCGCATGAGCAAAAAACACAATAGAAACAGAGGAACAAAAGCACCGGCAGTAACCTCTCAAGGTTATGGACAAGATGCAGAGTTTGCTGAAGAACCGAAAAGCAAATTAGAAAATGCCGCGAAAAAGAAAAATACGAAATAGATAAAATAAACCAGGCTGCTAAAATAAGCGTCATTCCCGCATATAAAAAAACCGGGCATCCGTGAACTGTGCCCCGTAAAGTGGATCGTTCACCGAAAACCCGGTCTTTTTTATATGTTTGGAATAAAAGATCATAAATGTGATCGACCGCTCATAAAAGAAATTTTTGACTCATGAATCAAAATAACGGCTCAAATTTTTTTAAGCATATTCTTTTTCAAATTCTAAAAACCTGTGCAGCCCTCTAAGTTCTAATTCAACAAATTTTTCAAGCACCTTTTTCCGGTCGATTTGAAGCAATGCATCATCAAGACTGCAAGACACGGGTACATCACACTTAATTTCGGCCAGCTTCCTGCTTAAATGCAGCATTTCAAGATCCTGTTCAATCTTCATTCTCTGTGCCTTTGACAAGTTTTCAAGATTTGAAACGATCCCTTCAACATTTTGAAAATGCTGCACAAGCCTTAAAGCTGTTTTCTCACCGATGCCTCTTACTCCTGGATAATTATCACTTGAGTCTCCCATCAAGGCTTTGACATCAATCATTTGCTGTGGAAAAATGCCTTTTTCCTCAAAAAACGACTCTTTCGTATAAACATGATAATTTCCGAAACCTTTTTTTAACAGCGCTACTGAAATATTGTCATCAATAAGCTGCAAGATATCCTGATCCCCCGTTAGAATGAGAACATCCACATGTTGACAGCTTTGTTTTGCGAGCGTTCCAATACAGTCATCCGCTTCAAAACCTTCAAGGCCGATATTTGGCACATTAAAAGCTTCCACGATCTCTTTAGCAAGATCAAATTGGGGGAGCAATTCAATGGGAGGCTCTGAACGGTTGGCCTTATATCCTTCAAAAAGCTCTGTACGAAAAGTTTTGCTTCCCATATCCCAGCAAACTGCCACATGAGTCGGATGAAATTGTTTAACCGCTGTAAAAAAATGTTTGATAAATCCATATACGCCATTCGTTGGGATGCCTTTAGAATTTATCATAAATTGACCGTTAACGGCAGTTGCATAAAACGAACGAAACAATAGCGCCATGCCGTCTACCAGCATGAATGAAGGCTTTTTCATTTGTAAAATTTGTCCCTCCATTTTTAAAGTCACAATTTTCATTATATCATGGGACAACAGAAAGCCGTATGAAAAGATCTCTTTTGGTGAATTTTGTCTGCAATTATTCTTTTCCAGTTTTTACAATGTTTTCATCATAAGAAATCCAATCACTGAAGCTTCCGATGTACAGCTTTACGTTCTCAATATTTTAATGATAAAAATTTAGAGCGGCAGGAACACCGAAACCGCAAAACACTCTTGTAAGTTTATCAAAATTATTTTTTTCGTTTGCGCAAGAACGCAGGAATATCCAGAAATTTTTTTGGCTGTTCCGATTGTCGGCCATGATCTTGAACGTGTCGGCCATAATCTTGAACTAGTTCTCCGCGATTTATCGGATCACGTCGTATACGTTGTTCATTTTGATATGAATTAGACATTCCTTCCATTGATGGCTGAGAAGACGTTTGGAATAAAGGAGCCTCTTGCTCAGTGAATCCAGTTGCAATGACAGTTACTATAATTTCTTCTTTTAAGTTTTCGTTAATGACAGAACCAAAAATCATATTTAATTCCTCGTTTGAAGCAGATGCAACTATATCGGCGGCCTCCTGTACTTCATGAAGACTTAAATTGTGACCTCCAGTTATGTTCATGATCACGCCATGAGCTCCATTGATGGAAGTTTCCAGCAACGGACTATTTAAAGCTTTCTTCGCAGCTTCAGCAGCACGGCCTTTACCTTCGGCAATACCAATTCCCATTAAGGCTGTTCCTTTATGAGACATGACTGTTTTCACGTCAGCAAAATCAAGGTTGATTAAACCTGGAACAGCTATTAAATCGGAAATCCCTTGAACACCCTGGCGAAGAACATTATCCGCTTCACGGAAAGCTTCAAGCATGGGTGTTTTTTTATCTACAATCTCCAATAAGCGATCGTTTGGAATAATAATTAAGGTGTCCACTGCTTTCCTCATTTCGTTAATTCCACTTTCCGCATTTGCTGCACGCTTAACGCCTTCAAATTTGAACGGACGTGTTACAACCCCAACTGTCAGTGCACCAAGCTTACGGGCGATTTCAGCAATGGCGGGCGCTGCCCCTGTTCCTGTACCGCCGCCCATTCCGGCTGTAACGAAAACCATGTCTGCGCCTTGTAACACTTCTTGGATCTTCTTTTTGCTTTCTTCCACAGCCCTTTTACCTATTTCTGGATTTGCACCTGCTCCTAAACCTCTTGTCAATGAAGCACCGATTTGCACTGTGATTTCTGCTTTTGATTGATTAAGAGCTTGTGCGTCTGTATTAACGGCAATAAATTCTACACCCTCAACTCCGTCCTCGATCATACGGTTCACGGCGTTGTTTCCCCCGCCGCCAACACCTATGACTTTAATCGTGGCGAATTGGTCTATATTTGTATCAAATTCCAACATGATCATTCCTCCTCATTCGTACAAATTGCCTTGATTTCACACTATTCAAAGAGTGCCTGAAGAACTTATTTATATTATTCGATGTTATCCGAAGATTTCATCTTTTTTTTGTATGATTTAGTAGATTAAGAGAAAAGATATTTTGCAGTTTCTTTCTGGTTATTTCGGTCAAAAACTTAATCCTGATAGCATCTGAAACAACCGCTTCTTTATTGAGTGGCGATGGAGTCATGCATATGATAAAAAAAGACAACTTCACCATAGTGAAGTTGCGTTGAAAGGTTTTATATTTTTCAAAAAAATCATACCAAAGATGCTTCAATATTGACCCTATGAATGTTACTATTTATAACTATAGAAAATTTAAATGAGGAGTGTGTTAAAATGAAAAAGCTCTTAAAAATTTTAATAGTTTTTTGTGCATTTTTAATGGTTTTCAGCTCGGGTAGTGTTTTTTCATCTTATTTGGGGAAGGATAATATGGCTCATGCTTACTCGCCAAATGTTCAAATACATGGACCGTTTTATACAAATTTCAAAGGCACCACTTTAAATTCCCGTGTTGCTAAATATTCTCCTGCTAGTTTAAATTTACAAGCAGCTGCTGGTAAAGCTGTATTATCAAAGTATGGTAAAATTAGTTCTACAAAGACTTATAAGATTAAATGGTATCAAAAAATAACTTACAGTGCCTACGGACTAAGTTACAACGGTTCAATTACAAACGTTTCATGTATCAATTAAATAAAAATTCCCTATTGCCTTGGGGCTTTGGAAGAGGCTGTCTCATAAGGGTCTGACCCTTATGAGACAGCCTCTTCTTTTTTTGATTGATCAAACCATTTGAGGAATCCTGCGACTGACTGTAAATATCCTTTCAACGTTTTCATTTGTGGCAAGCCGAATATTTGAATTGTGAAGCCGTTCATGAAGCCATTCTTTTTCTACAATTTTTTTCATTTGCTTCATCCCTTCTTACGTTTTTCCATTAGTTTTTTCACATGTTCTTTCGGGGTCCAGCAGTTAAATTGATAATTTGGCCGCGTTTCATACCCGAGCCTTATACAACGATATTTCATATTTTTCTCTTTCCCTGTTCTTTCGGCATGAAAATGGATGCATGTTGCGCATGCGTGAAATGGATTCATTCGTTATCAACCGCCTTCACCTGTAAAAGCTCCCAAAGCCATTCATTTAATAAGCTCTTCAGATCCGTACCTTTTTGAAGATTATGCGAGTATTCAAACAATTTTTCTTTTTGTTGTTCTAAATAATCAATTAGTTCCTTTACTTCCACATATGGAAGAAGCGTTTTTTCTTGTTTCGCTTTCACGAGAATAAAATATTTGTCGTATATAATATCTTTTTCCATTAGTGATTCAGTTGGAAAGTCAAGCAAATCATTGGAAACTTTGTTCCTTTGGCAAAGCCTCAAGGCGATTAAATAAGCTTTAACCGCCTGAAGCAGCTGTTTCTGTCTTTTATCATTGTAATTCTCTTTATTTTTAACGTCTTTAATATTTCTCGACATTACCTGCATGTAATGCATAAACAAAGAATACGGCGAGTAGCCCTTTTCAATCATAGACTGGAGCGTTTCCCGGAATGCGTGTTCATTGATATATACGACCGGGGAATACGCCCATTCAAACAGACTCGGATTAGATTTTCTAAAAAGCTGCATGGCTTTAAAAATATCCCAGCCATGGATATCAAACGGATCTGTCAAATCAAGCACATCATTAGAAGGATCAATGGAAAGATACTTTTTTATATCCTTAAACCGATAAATGAATCGAATATCAAAGTCTGAATCATCGGTATGGCTTCCCCATGCGCGACTTCCCGCTTCACAAGCAAAAAGGATTTCAATTTCATATCGTTTTTCCAATTCTTTTAACCAATCATTCATTTGATCCAAATCCTTATGAAAAAGAATGAATTTGTTTTTCAATTTCCTTTAATTCATCAATCGGGAATCCTTCTCCAAGAGCGGTCATCAAGCCGCTGTAATATTCTTCCGTCTGCTCTGCTAAATTGTGAAGAAGATTATCAAAGTGAAGGCTTAGAAGCTTGATATAATGTTCCTTCATACGGCTGTTTTCTGTTAGTAAATACTGTTCGGCAGATTCTTGAAGGATTCCTTCTAACTCTTCTGCTAAAAAACGCTTCTCATTTTTTTCGAAAAAAGATTTCAAATTCTTTACTTGGCCTAAAGTTTTTTTAAACATGGCTCTGTCTAGTTCTTTAAAAGCATTTTGAAACTCTATTCCGGTATACTCCGGCGATTCAAATTGTGAGAAGGCAATTCCTTCTTCACTTTTGGCTGCCATTTCCTGTGTAAGAGTAGTATAAAAGTTTTTAAGGATTTTCGTGATGAAGGCCTCAACTCTTAACGATGTCGCTCTCATTTCCTGAGCAAAATCAAATCCAATGCTTTCAAGCAAGTCTTCTAAAGCGGTTTGAAGAGCCTTCTTTAGATTTCTGCCATCATCCTTGAGCACTGCCGGATTAAAAGCTTCCTTGAAAAAATCACCGAACCGGAAAAACACCCTTTGTTTAATGTAAAAAACTAATTCATCTGCTTCCTGGTTCAGCTGGTTTTTCAATAAGTCAGGAGCTTGAGATTGAAGAAAAGCCAGCAATCGCTCTTTTTCCGCTTTCACTTTTTCGTATTTTTGTTTTTTTACTGATTCGTCTTCCATTGAGGAAGCAATAAGCCCTGCAAGAAGTCCTGAAGCGCGGACGAGATCTGCTTTGGCTGACGATTCAGCAATTTTCATTAAATCTCCTGAAATAAAGGAATAGAAAGCCTTTTCAAAATCATTTATTCGAGATTCTTCTGTCTCAAGCTGATCGTTTTTTTCCTTTAAAGCGAGTAAGCTTGATACTGGAAATAAATTCGGTTGGCGAATGCCGTACTGTAAAAGCTGATCTTGTACATACTCCATAACAGAAGCCATTTCTTCCTCGTTGCTGGCAAGGTCAATCGCATTGACAATAAAAAACATTTTATCGAGTTCAAATGTCTCTTTCACCCGGCCCAATTGGATGAGGAATTCCCGGTCTGCTTTTGAAAATGCGTGGTTATAGTAAGTGACAAACAATATCGCATCCGAATTTTTTATATAGTTAAAAGCAACTCCAGTATGGCGTGCATTGATGGAATCAGCACCAGGAGTATCCACTAACGTAATCCCTGCCCTTGTTAAAGGACAATCAATGAATACCTCAATCTCTTCAACAAAACACGATTTTTCTTCGTTTGCAACAAACTCGCGAAATTCTTTCAAATCTGTTTGCACTTTTTCGCCGAGACGGTTTTGAAAAAGTTTAAAGCCTTTGTAAAAAGCAGATAGAAAAGCAAAATGCATTTTTCCAGCTGCATCTGAAACAACTTCTTTTCCTTCTATATTTTGAATCGCAGCCATTCCTTCATCAAAATTTGCAACATTGAAGCCAAAAAAATGCAATGATCGCTGCACTTCTTCGAAAAGCGCAGCAGATTCTTTTAATTTAACGATCACAACGCCATGAGAATGGTTATTATCAACAGGCTTAATTTTATTGATCGCAGCCGTTGTTGGGTTTGGCGAAACCGGGAGCAAATCGGTTCCCATTAAAGCATTGGCAAACGAAGATTTCCCGGCACTGAATGCTCCGAATAAGGCAACGGTAAATTGCTGGTTTTCAAGGCGATCGGCTTTGCGAAGGAGCTCGTCGCTCAATTTTCTCATACCAGGAATAGATCTGATTTTCTCCCCTGTAAACCGGAGTTTTCTTATTAATTTTTCAAGCATAGCATCAGAAAGTGTGTCCTCGCCTCCCTGATTGATAGAATCATCAGCATCGCGTCCGGAAGCCCAACTCTTCTTGTTCAGTACATATGAATCCGCTTTCATATCTGTAATAATTTCAGCCTCTTCCTCCTCAGAAGAAAAAAGAGAAAAAATGGCATCATGATCCATGCTTATATGATTGCTGCCCATTAAGATCTCTTCCATGGCAAAACGGGCTGACATCTGTTTTTCCTGTATCGCATCTAGATTTCTTTTTGCGTCAGCAATCTTTTTCAACTGTTTGAATTCTGCTTCCAGCTTGCTTTTTGCTTCAGCATTTTTCTCTTGAAGAAAACTGCTTAAAGCTTCTATCAAAGGAAAAATTTCTTGTTTCGCTTCTTTTTTCAATGACTCAGCAACTTCACTTGTATAATTTAAAACATATTCCCCGGACAATCTTGCCCCTGGTTTTACGGCCGACATTAATAAATCTTTCGAAAATGGCACCGCAAATTTTTGGGCTCTTTTAGCCAGCTCCGGATAAAAGACACCTTCACTCTTTAAAGCATTTAGAATAAGTTCACGCAAATGCCAGTCCAGCTGGGTCTTCACCTTTTCTGAAAGGTCGTTGTAAAATTGTTCTAACCGTTCATTCCGGGCTTCTTCCGTCTTCTGTTTCGTGAAAAACAAGCCGACTTTAAAATCGGGCTGACGGGATTCCAAATACTTTTCTGCAAGCTCTCTTGTTTGGTAAGGCATGAGATACGCATTTTTTAGTATTTCGTTCGTTTCAGTTAATAGGCGTTCTTTCACTTTAACAGCAGCTAAATCTATTTCATCTAATTGCTTTTTAAACTCTTCCAGTTTATCGCTTACATTATTTTGTTCATCTTCCGTTAACCCGTCCATGATTTCCTTATTGGCTTCGAACTTTTCTTCATCACGGGCAACCAAATACGCATAGTGATCATCTGCCAGTTTTTGTAGAGAATGGAAAATGGTTATCGGTAAAAGTTCATGTCTTTCTGATATTTTTTCCTTAATCAAATTTTGAAGAATTGGAAATTGATTACTCTTGTGTTCTCTATTTTTTAAGCTTGTATAAAAAATTCCTGCAGGTTCCACTCCCCAGGAAGCAAACGCTTTCTGCACACTTTCCTTGAAAGTTGTGAAACTTAATTCTTCTTCTCTATGTTTATCGATCTGATTAATGACCAAATAGATTTCTTTCCCTGCATCTGAAAGCGCTTTAGTAAATAGGAAATTCAATTCGGATTGTACATGATTGTAATCCATCACATAAAAGATAATATCTGCCAAATGAAGGGCAGATTCGGTCGCAATTCGGTGTGCATCATCTGTTGAATCAATCCCCGGTGTATCCATAATCACCGTGTCTTCGGGAATAAAGGTTTTAGAATGGCTAATTTCAATAGACTGGATTTCATCTCCATTTTTCGCATATGATTTCACTGTTTCAAAATCGTATGGAGCTGGATAAAGCCGAGGTTTTCCCTGTTTAAAATAAACCTTCGCATAATCCTTGCCGGATTTAATTTTTACGAGATTTGCGCTTGTCGGAATCGGGCTCGAAGGAAGAAGATTTTCACCAATTAACGCATTGATCATGCTTGATTTTCCAGCCGAGAAATGGCCGCAGAAACCTATTGAAAATTCTTTCTCTTGCCATTTTCTTGCCAGTTGCTTCACTTTTTGTTCGTTTTCTTGATCATTATTTTTTTTGAAAAATGTATATAAGGCAATGATTTTTTCAATGAGCGGCTGATCTTGCTGAGTGATTGTCTTTACCATAAATCAAATACCCCTTATTTTGAACATTTCTATCTTGATTCCATTGTAAACGATTTTTCTATATTTTCATATAAGTCTATGTTGTTTTTCCATTTAACAGTAAATAACAAAACAGCCCGGGCGTTTCCCGAGCTGCAAGAATAACCACAAAGTTATTATTTTGTTGACTGGGCAGATTTGGCTACATTTTGAAGAACATATTTCATAACAAATCCATAAACTGCAATTGTTGCAGCAACAAAAAGAGATGCCATATGTAACACCATCCTTGAAGAATGATAGTGAGAATAACTTTCAAATTCAATTAGAATTTTACCATGAACGATTATCATTTTCAATATGAATGTTTAATTTTTCACAATTTATTAACATTATTAGGTATAAAACGATTTTTCCTTTTAAAAGAAATTTCGTATTCCGTAAATTTCTTAAGAGCTCTTTCTTCCACCGGTATTCGAATCGATAAGACGAGAATATTTAACAATGAAAAAATGATCGCAGTAAAATAAGCTTGAAACATTATCGGAATAATGACAAATTCAAGAGCCACTACACAATAATTTGGATGTTTCAAAAATTTATAAGGCCCTTTTTTTACGACTGATGCACCCGGCAGGACAAGAATTTTTGTGTTCCAGTATCTGCCTAGTGATAATAGCGCCCAAATGCGAATGGCCTGTGCAGCAAGAAAAGCAAATAATAACAATGGCCAAAGGGGCGAGATGTCTTTGTGAAAATATTGGACCTCTGTTATCAATACAAAGAAAAATAGAAGATGTACAATGACGATTACCGGATAATGCTTTTGGCCGAATTCAACAGCTCCTTGACTTTTCATCCACTTCTCATTTTGTTTCGCCACTATTAATTCGAGCAATCGTTGAATGATGATAACTGAAATGAATAGCCAGAATGCCATTATACCCACCTCATTAATAGTAATTCAGAGCTGAATCCGGGCCCAAGTGCGGCAGCCAAGCCTATTTCACCTTTATTCGCTTTTTCCATAATCCTCCGTAACACATATATGATGGTTGCCGAAGACATATTCCCATATTCCTTTAATATTTCGAGAGAATCTTTTGTCATGTTTTCAGGAAGATTAAGTTCTTTTACATATGCTTCCAAAACTTTTTTGCCTCCGGGATGGGCAATGAAATGATCAATGTCATTTAAACCGATATTCCACTCACGGATCAATTTTTCTACATTTGGTTTTAGCCAAGTTTCTATCTTCGTTGGAATATCTTTTGAAAAGACTACAAACAGGCCATCATTTTTGACATCCCATCCCATTACATCAAGAGTGTTTTTCATTGTCGCTGATTGAGTGGCAAAAATGTTGGGAGATGAAGCCCGTTTTTGATAGGACAAAATATCTGACGCTCTTCCGCATACGACAGCACATGCAGCACCGTCTGCGAACAAGGAAGCACCAATTAAATTGCTTTTGGAATGGTCGTTTCTTTGAAACGTTAAGCTGCATAATTCAATTGATAAAACAAGAACATTTTCTTTCGGAAAAGCAAGGCAGTATTCATAAGCCCTTGATAATCCGGCAGCTCCTCCGGCACACCCTAGTCCAAAGATTGGTATCCTTTTCGTGTATGAAGAAAATGGAAGAATATTCATAATTCTTGCTTCGATGCTTGGAGTCGCAAGACCGGTTGTCGAAACTGTAATAATCGCATCAATTTCTTCATAAGGGATCTCGTTTTTTAAAAAAAACGAATTTGTTAAACATTTCGTTATTGCTTCCGCACCTAATTGTACAGCCTTTTCGATATATGCATTATTTTTCTCTTCAAATGTCCTTTCGTGTTTGAACCATTCCAGCCCTTTTACAAAATGGCGCTTTTCGATCTGTCCGTTTTGAAACGCTGTTAATAGCCTCTCAATGTCCTTGAACGAATCTGAAAAAAGCTCACCCGCAAATTCCATTGCTTGCTGCTGTTCAATGACATAAGGCGGGATCGCTTCTGCTGCAGACAAAATGATCGGCATTGTTTCATACTCTCCTTTAGGATCATGTAATGTTACTTTTTCCTTTTAAGTGTCAAGTATGCAAACAATCTCACGATCAAATGAAAAGAACTTAAATATTGAAAGAAAAAAAGCTTCCCCCATTAGGAGGAAGCAATACATTTCGAAGGAGTTGTTGTGCATATTTATTATATACTCTGCCCGTCAAAATATCACTCTTTAATGTTTTCCAGTAAAAATAGAAACGATTTTTATCCGTAAAGAAACACAAACATCCATCACGTTTCCAACAAAAGGATGAAATGCATCGGAAAAACCGATGCTGACTTTACTGATTTCTTTGGCTTTGTTTTTGTACTTCGATCCAAATTGAATTTGATGCTAACAAACCGCATGTTGTACAAATTTCCTTTTCATTGTATAAACGGCGGCAGCGATCACAATAATACTTTTTCATTCTTCGCTCACTCTTCCCCTGCTAGTCAATCTTGCTTTAGTTTATTTAAAGCAAACAGGGATTGTGACAAGGAATAATACAATAAAAAGAGATTGGATTTCTCCAACTCCGGTGCTATCTTAATAATGCAGCTTTCTGTCCACTGTCTTGAAAATTGTTCCCTAAATATACCATTAAGAATTTTTTAAGAAAGAAAAATTTAAACAAAATTAGTGATAACATTACTTTATAAAAGAGGCACAAAACCTAAATATAACAGTGTGATAAGTCCAAAGAATGAAATGAACTAGAGCTCGGAGGAAATAATATGGCACATTGGATTTCAATATTTGAACAGCATAGTTATTCAATTTTGTTCGCTGCTATAGTACTTGAACTTCTGGCTTTGCCTATTTCTGGTGAATTTTTCATGGGGTATGCAGGATATTTAGTTTTTCAAGGAAAAATGAGTTATTTCTTATCGGTTTTAACAGTTATTGGAGCAGGAGGAATCGGAATTACCGCTACATACTGGCTAGGAAGAATCGGCGGTTATAAACTTATTGAAAAATATGGACGATATATTCACCTCAGCCCTACGAAATACAATAAAATCGCCGCTTGGATGGAAAGATCGGGGAGCAAATTATTAGCATTTGCTTATTTTTTTCCGGGAATTCGTCATTTCACAGGGTACGTTTCTGGAATTTCTAGAATACCGTTTCGAACATTTATCACTCCCGCCTATATTGGAGTTAGTTTAAGGGGATTATCTTTTATTACATTAGGAAAAGTATTAGGACCCCAATGGCACGAATTTCACAAGATTGCGGGCAGATATCTTCTTATTGCCATACTGGTACTTTCGTTATTTTTGGGCGGACTGCTTATTTATAAAATGTATAAGTATAAAATGAAAAACAATTTGCTAAAATTAATCGAATATATATCCAAATCGTTATTCCTATTTTAAGCGGGGTACTTATGTTATTCATTGCGATTGCCAACATCGCTCTTACGCCTGTTCTTCCAAGTGAGTTAGAGGTTTACGTTTCATAAAAATAAAAAACGCCACCTCCATTTCCTTGTAAATGTTAATAAGAAAATGAAGATGACGCTCTAACATATTTTTCGCTTTAAAATGTTGGACAAAGTAAAAAAGATAAAAAGGCGGTTATGACACTTGTTGTTCTTGCAGTGGCGCAACAGTTTGCACTCTTTTTTTCATCGGCAGCAAATTGAAGACGATATTTAAGAAAAGTGCTGTTAAGCTGCCGGCAACAATCCCGTTGTTTGTCAGAATGCGAATACTTTCAGGCATATGTGAAAACAAATCCGGCACTGCTGTAACTCCTAAGCCCATTCCAACAGAACAAGCTATAATGAGTAAATTTTCCTGTGATGTAAAATCAACCTTGCTTAACATTTTAATGCCGTATGCCATAACCATACCAAACATTGCCACCATAGCGCCGCCAAGGACAGCCGGTGGAATGACGGTTGTCAGCGCGCCAATTTTTGGTACAAGTCCAAGAATGACAAGAAAAGCACCTGTTGTATATATTACTTGTTTTCCTTTAACCCCGGAAAGCTGAACGAGACCGACATTTTGAGAATAAGTTGTGTATGGAAAAGCATTAAACAATGCTCCAAGAAGAATCGCAAGGCCTTCAGCACGATAGCCATTTGCAAGATCTTTCTCAGATAACTTACGATTACAAATATCTCCTAATGCAAAATAAACCCCTGTAGATTCAACCAAGCTCACAATCGCTACTAAAATCATCGTTAAAATTGCCGTCCATTCAAATGTCGGCATACCGAAGTAAAACGGTTTTGCCATATGGAACCACGAAGCCTTTTCGACTGCTGAAAAATCTACTTTTCCCATAAAAAAAGCAACTGTCGTTCCGGCCAATAGCCCGAGCAAGATGGAAATCGAACGGATAAAACCGGTAAAAAATCGATAAAGTACGATAATAAAAAGCAATGTTCCAAATGCCAATGCAATATTAGAGAGGGATCCGAAATCCGGACTTCCCTGTCCCCCTGCCATATTGTTCATCGCAACAGGGATCAGCGTGATTCCAATGATGGTAACAACAGATCCGGTCACAACAGGCGGAAAAAATTTCACAAGCTTGCCAAAATATTGAGAAATTAAGACAACAAATAATCCGGAAATTAAGATTGATCCATATATGGCTGAAATTCCGTATTGCCCGCCGATGGCAATCATTGGTCCAACCGCCGTGAATGTACAACCTAAAACAACCGGCAAACCAATCCCGAAAAATTTGTTTCTCCAAACTTGAAGAATTGTCGCGATCCCGCACATGAAAATATCAATGGACACTAAGTAGGTCAACTGTTCACCTGTCAATTTCAGTGCTCCACCGACGATTAACGGTACTACAACGGCGCCGGCATACATAGCAAGGACATGCTGTATTCCAAGTGAAGCGGTTTTAAATAAGTTCGGTTTCATGCGTTTACTACCTCCGACTCTTCAATAAACTGGACTTTCCCTTTTTCAAGCGAACCAATTCTTGCAAGAGACTCTACCCTGAAGCCTCTAGAACGCAATAGTTCACTTCCCTTTTGAAAAGACTTTTCAATGACGATTCCAAAACCGACCACTGTTGCCCCTGCTTTTTGGACAATTTCTGCCAATCCTAAAGCAGCCTGGCCATTTGCTAAAAAGTCATCAATGATCAAAACCCTGTCATCAGGTGTGACATATTTTTGAGAAACAGATATTTCATTAGTCTCTTGCTTTGTGAATGAATAGATAGAGGCAGTAAGCAAATCGCCGGCTAAAGTAAGCGACATTCTTTTTCTAGCAAATACAACCGGCACCCCAAGCTGTAATGCCGTCATTAGTCCAGGTGCAATTCCTGAAGACTCAATTGTTAAAACTTTCGTAATCTTTTCGTGTTGAAACAACCGGGCAAATTCTTTTCCTATTTCTTGCATTAAGACAGGATCAATTTGATGGTTAAGAAAAGAATCCACCTTTAAAACCGAATCGGAAAGGATGACGCCTTCATCCCGAATTTTTTTCTTTAGAAAATCCATGTTCTCCCCCTTTTCATATTGGCAGCTAAAAGCAGAAAGCCTGAAGGTCATTGCATTCCTCAAAAATGAGTGAAGCAATGACCTCCAGGCTTCAGCTTGGAGGTAATTAGAATGATACGCAACAAAATGCGATTTTCCCATTGCTCACCCATAGTCGGAACATTTACGGTGTTCCGGTAGAGACTCGCGGGCCATATCCCCGCCATTATATGAGTGAATGCTTATGAAATTAATAACATTATAACATCAAAGAATGATAAATCAATAGCCGAATGTTTCCGAATAATAAAATAAAAATATTCGGATTTATTAGCAAACAGGCAGGGGAAAACTGTTAGAATTTTATAACACAAATCTGGTTTTGTTTTTTTAACATTTCTAAAATTGAATTAAAAATGGACTCTGTTTTTCTCCATATGTTGTTTAGTAAAAACCATTCCCTATTACAATCTTCACATTTTCTTCACAATTTCTAATCGCTAAATGTGACTTTAATCACTGATATGTCAATTTTTCACTGTTAACATAGTAAATACATAAGGAATGAACACTTTGTGAACTTACTGAAACCATATAGAAGTTTCCAAATTGTTTTGTATTATGAAATTGTATTCATGTATTTTTCCAATTTCCTGAAAGGGGGGAAACGGTATGGCGAAAACGGAACTTGACAATAAAACAAAAACTGAGATTAATGATCACTCTTCCTTGAAGGGAACATTGGCTTCCGTTTTCTTAATGGGTTTCTTCTTTGTTTTCGCTTGGCTAGGAGTCTACTACCTTTATTTAAATCGTTTTTAGTAGTTAGAGAGGAGTTAAAAAGCCATGCATCTTCATAAGTTCGAAAAAATTTGGCTAATTTTCGGTGTAGCAATGTTGATTGTTTTCTTGTCGACCGTCGGTGTAAGTGCTTTCTATTTGGGCAATCAACCCCCAAGCTGTTTAGCGACCATCGATCCGCAAAAGGTTGACGAAACAGCCCCATTTAATAAACCGGGACTAAAAAAAGTAGAAGGAAAAGACTGGGACTACGAACTTGTATTTGTTGCTTCTGCCTTCAATTATAATCCAGGCCAAGTACAAATTCCAAAAGGGGCAAAAGTAAAAGTGATTGCTACCACAAAAGATGTTGTCCACGGATTTGAGATAGCCGGGACAAACGTTAACATGATGCTTGAACCCGGATATATATCAGAATATGTAACAACCTTTAACAAACCGGGAGAATATACGCTTTTATGTAATGAATACTGTGGTGCCGGCCACCATATGATGACTTCAAAAATTGAGGTGGTTGAATAATGAATAACTCATCCGCTTTTATAAAAGTTGACCGCCGGGATGGCAAATTGGCAATGGCTCATTTTTATGTGGCGTTTATTGCTTTAGCAATTGGCGGACTATGCGGACTTTTACAAACGTTAGTTCGTTCAGGTAAATTTGAATTGCCTGCCGGAATCGGCTACTATCAAATATTAACGGTTCACGGGGTTGTTTTAGGACTTGTTTTAACTACCTTCTTTATTACAGGATTTCAAATTGCAGCAGTTAGCCGTACTTCAGGAACCTTAACAAACGGCCAGCGGAAAGTTGGCTGGGCTGGTTTCTTTTTAATGACAATTGGTACAGTAATGGCTGCCACTATGATTTTACTTAATAAAGCATCTGTACTTTATACGTTCTATGCACCGCTGCAAGCTCATGCTTGTTTCTATCTTGGACTTACACTTGTTATTGTCGGTAGTTGGCTTGGCGGAATTGTCGTCATTATGTCATATGTAAAATGGAGAAAAGCCAACCCTGGCAAACCAAGTCCTCTTCTTACGTTTATGGCATTAGTAAACTCTTTATTGTGGTTTATTGCAACTCTCGGAGTTGCTGTCAGTGTACTGACTCAATTGCTTCCTTGGTCTTTAGGATTAATTGATACTGTAAATGTATTACTTACTCGCACTCTTTTCTGGTACTTTGGCCATCCGCTTGTATACTTCTGGCTGCTGCCAGCGTATATGGCTTGGTATGTTGTTATTCCAAAAGTTATTGGAGGCAAAATTTTCTCTGATTCATTGGCTCGTTTATCTTTTATCTTATTATTGCTTTTCTCAATCCCAGTTGGTTTCCACCATCAATTAGTAGAACCAGGGATTGACCCAGGATGGAAATTCTTGCAAGTTATTTTAACATTCTTGGTTACAATACCATCTTTAATGACTGCTTTCTCTTTATTTGCAACGTTTGAAAATTTCGGACGTTCAAAAGGCGCGACCGGATTATTCGGTTGGTTTAAAATGCTTCCATGGGGAGATGCACGCTTTGTAGTGCCGTTTATAGGAATGCTGGCATTTATTCCTGGTGGTGCAGGCGGTATGATCAATGCTTCGCACCAGATGAACCAAGTCGTCCATAATACGATTTGGGTAACAGGACACTTCCATTTAACAATAGCAACTGCAGTAATTTTAACGTACTTCGGTATTTCGTACTGGCTCATACCGCATTTAACTGGACGGACACTTACGAAAAAACTGAATAAGCTAGCGATTATTCAAGGTGTTCTTTGGGCAATTGGAATGACCTTTATGTCAGGTGCAATGCATGCTGCAGGCCTTCTTGGTGCACCAAGACGATCAGCATTCTCAACTTATTTAAACTCTCATCAAGCGATGGAATGGATTCCATATCAAGTTGCACAGGCTGTTGGCGGTACGATCTTGTTCTTGTCCATTATCTTAATGCTTTACATCTTTATTAACCTTGCATTCTTTGCACCAAAGGGTGAACAAGAATTCCCGGTTGGAGAAGTTGCTGAAGAAGCGGAAAAAACTCCAATGGTATTGGAAAATTGGAAATTATGGCTCGGCCTTTCAGCTGCTTTGATCTTATTCGCTTACACAATTCCGCTTATAGATATCATTCAAAATGCTCCTCCAGGATCAAAGGGTTATAAATTCTGGTAATAAGAAATGTGGAAGCGCTGAAGTAAAACATTTGAAAAACCTGCCTCATTCTTTGGCTGAGGCAGGTTTTTTGTTTTCTGTACCATCCTTCCCTAATGTCTGCAAATTTCCGATTTCAGTAGGTAAATTTACAACAATTACAGAAGTGAGAATTAATAAAGAACCTGCAATTTGCAGCCCTGTTAGTTTTTCATTATAAAAAATAACGCCAAGAACTGTTGCTACGATTGGCTCGACAGTAGCAATAACTGCTGCCTTGCTGCTTTCAGTTCTCTCCAGCCCCCACGTATACAAAAAGTAGGCAAGAACTGTTGGAATCAATCCAAGCCCGCCGCCATAGAGCAACACGTTCACATTTAGCAGCAGTTCACTTTTCTCCCATAAACGAACAACCGGTAACAAGACAATGGCTGCTACAACAAAAGTATACAGTGTTACTGTAAAAGGGGGATATTTTCGTAACGCAAACTTTCCAAAAATACTATATAAAGCATAGCCAAGTCCTGAACCGAGTCCTATTAAAAGAGCTAAAACCGATATAGTTTGTCTAGAATCACCGGTTAACCCCGAAATAAGAGCGCAGCCTGATATCGTTCCGATCACTGCTATTATCTTTTTTACCGATAACGATTCCTTCAAAAAAAAGAACGATAGGACAGCGACAAAAGCCGGAGACGTATAAAGGAGTATAACGGCTAATGATATTGGCAAATAATTAATCGCAGTAAAATAACACCAATTAAAAAAGACAATACTTAAAATCCCCGTTCCAAAGAACATTGGCAAATCTTTAATGGAAATCCTCATTTGGCTTCTAAATCTTATGAATCCAATAACCAATAGCAAGATTGTTGCTGCAGTCACCCTAATCGTTACAATTTCCATTGCTGTGAATCCAAAGCTTGAAAGACCCCTAACAAATAAAGCTATCAGCCCCCATAATGAAGCACCACAGGCAATGAAAAAATAAGGCAGATAGTTTTTCATATTTCCTCCGAAGTTATACAACAATTATCATATCAATCATAAATTAAGAAAGGATATGAAATAACAACCTTTTCAAACTCTTCATGTAACCAGGCTGCTTTCACAGTTCGAAAAAACTAGTTTAATTGATATACTTTTTTATACTTTTCGTACAAATAATCAACTAAATATTTTGCGTTTAAACCTTCCCCTGTAACATCATGTAATATTTCCAAAGGTTTCTTCATTTTTCCAAATTGATGGACTTTTTCAGTAAACCATTCTTTTATAGGAAGTAAATTGCCCGATTCAAGAAGTTCGTCATAGTTCGGCAAATCCTTCAGCATTGCTTTTTTAAATTGTGCTGCATACATATAGCCTAATGCATACGAAGGGAAATAGCCGAAACTTCCTCCTGACCAATGAACATCCTGAAGTACTCCATTTGCATCATTGATCGGACGTATTCCCAAATATTCCTCATATTTGTCATTCCATATTTGCGGAAGGTCTTTAACATGAATTTCGTCATTAAACAATCCCTTTTCAATCTCATACCGAATAATGATATGGAGCGGATAGGTTAATTCATCTGCTTCAATTCGGATAAGCGACGGTTTGGATTCATTGATCGCCCGATAAAAATCATCCAGCTCCACATCATCGAATTGGCCGTTTGCGTATTTTTTCAATAAATCATAGTTTTTTTTCCAGAAAGAATAATGGCGTCCGACAAAATTCTCATAAAACAAAGATTGGGATTCATGGATTCCCATCGATGTACCGGTACAAAGCGGTGTACCAATTAGGCTTGAAGAAATATTTTGTTCATATAGTGCATGCCCGCCTTCATGAATCGTGCCGAAAACAGCAGTCCGAAAATCGTTTTCATCATATTTTGTTGTCACTCTCACATCACCCGGGTTAAGTCCGATGGCGAATGGATGAACGGTTTCATCCAACCGTCCGGCTTCAAAGTTATACCCCATTTGTTTAAGTATTTCAAGACTGAATTCGCGCTGCTTTTCTTTTGGAAATGTTTTAAATAAAAAATCGGTTTTTGGTTTATTTGGAGATTCGGAAATCGCCTTTACCAAAGGAACAATTTTTTCGCGCAATTCACTAAAAACCCTATCAAGTATATCGACGGTTACACCCGGTTCATACATATCAAGAAGTGTGTTATATTTATTTCCTTTATATCCCCAATACCCGATAAATCTCTTATTCATTTCAACCAGCTTTTCAAGGTATGGGCGGAATAATTCAAAATCAGATTTTGCTTTTGCCTCTTCCCATATACTTTCAGCCTTTGACTGCAGAATAACATATTTTTTATATTCTTCTGCAGGAATTTTTCGATTTCGGTCATATTCTTTTTTGCATTCATCCAACGTCTTTTTCGTCACTTCTGATAAATGTTTAGCAGATGACAACTTGACTATGTATGCCGCCATTTCTTCCGATGTAGACATTTTAAAAACTTCTGAAGAAAGCATTCCGATTACTTCTGAACGCTGTTCTACTCCCTTTTTTGGCGCTCCTGTCCGAAGGTCCCAATAAATAAGGGAAAGCGCTTCCGAAAAAGCACTCATTTTCTTTACATATTCTAAAAATTCTTTTTCTATTTGTCTCAATGCTTCACTCATGCCAAAATTCCTCCTAAAAAATAAGGTGAAACTTCCATCAGTAGGGGGTTATCTTTCATCCCCCACTGATGGTTAGTTGAACCAATCGGGCATTTCCCCACTTAAAGCTTCTTCGATTGCTCTTTATTCTGATGTGAGGGTCTTACTGCCCGTTAATGCGGGATAAACCTGCTTTTCAATTTTATCACATTTTTCTGATAAATAGACTTTCAGTCACTGACAAAATTTCGTTTATCGAAAAAAAAAGGCTGTCTCATAAGGGTCTGACCCCATGTTCGTTTATCAATATATAGCACATTTATGCAACATTATTATGTCCTATATATTGTGTTATGGGGTCTGACCCTCTAGCTTTTGAGACAGCATCTTTGTATTATTATGAGTATTCAATGAATAAAAGAGAATGAACGCATATTCCCTAACGTCTTCCTTTAAGTTTAAAATTCAGTAACTTCCGTTGGCAAAACCTTTTTCACCAGTTCAATCACTTCAGGATTTTCTTCCTCATTTATTAAAATGTGTACCTGACCTTTATCATCACGACTCCTAATCAGCCTTCCTACACCTTGTCTTAAACGCAGAAGCATGTATGGAACATCAACTTCCCAAAAAGGGTTGTCCGATCCTTCACGTTTGGCAGTAAACACAGGATCTTCCGGCGGAAATGGAAGAGAAAAAATAATGACATTTTCCAAAGATCTTCCCGGAATATCCAAACCTTCCCAAAGATGAGTGGAACAAAGAACGGATTCTTCTTCATTTTGAAACTTGGAAACCAGCGTGCTGATTTCCGCTTCACCTTCATAGTAAATGGGAAAAGATGTAGACTCTCCTGCAAACTTTTTAAACTCTGACAAGTGGTTTGAATCATTAAATAAAACAAGGCTTCTCCCGTCTGTTTTATTTATTTCCTTTAATGTATAAGAAAACTTTTCAGTTAGATCGTTTGACGAGAACTTCCTCATAAAAATCTCCATATTTTGATCATAGTCAAAAGGTGAATCGACTGAAAAAGATAAATATTCATCAATGCCAAGACTTCTTGCCATATATTCAAAAGAATGATTTTCAGAAAGTGTCGCTGATGAAAAAATAAACGGTATATTTTGCGAAAATACTTCTTCCCTCATAATTTCTTCAACCATTCTTGGCATAATGACAAGCGTTCTTCCTTCATTATTCATTTCAAACCACGAAATTCCTTTAGCATCTTTCAGAAAAAGTGACAGAGAATATGTTATTTGTTCCAAGTATTCTTCGACAATTTTTAAATCATAATCGTTTATCGTAAACATTTCACTTTCAAAAACTAATTCTTCTTCAAGGCCATTAATGATGTCGAGAAGTCTTTTTCCATGATCGAGAACAGATTGGTTTTTTTGGATCACCTGTTTATCAGATCCAGCTACTTTTGAAGAAGAACTTGTTAATACATCAAAAAACGTAGAACTCTGAAGTATCACTTCTTCAATTTTCGTTAACGTATTTTCCCTTATATCATTGGCTGATAATCTTGTTAAAAGATTTTCTAGTGTTTGTTCCGTTAACCGGTACGTTAACGCTTTTTGGCACGCATACTCAAGAAGATGGCCTTCATCAAAAACAACTGCGCAGCTGTCCGGCAAAAGCGGAAGCTGTCCTTCGCGCTTTCTAGAATCTTTTGTCCAAATATGCTCCATATAAAAATCGTGCGAACAAATAATTAAGTCTCGAGCTCCGCGATAATATTCACGGTGAAGAGTTTGGCCGCACCGATGCCGCATTTCGCAGCTTAAGCAATCCTGAAAAGGATCCCATGCTATTTTTTCCCATTGTTCATCTGTTAGATCAGGGTAATCCTTGCGGTCACCGTAATGATGGAAAGACTGCATAGATAAATCGCCATATACAAACGCAGGCAGCCTTTCATAAACATCAGCATATACCCCTTCCTCTAGGTAAAGATGATCAAGTTTTTTTAAGCACAAATACTGATCTCTCGACTTTGCAAGCCGTACATCAATATTGAGGGATAATGCTTTTTCTAATTTCGCAATATCCCCTTCCTCCTTGACTAGCTGCTCTATCAATGTTTCATCTGCACAAGCAATAATTGCCGGCCTATTCGTGTAACGAGCATACGCGATGGCGTATAAAAGATAAACGATCGTTTTTCCTGTTCCAACCCCTGCTTCCGCAAAAATGACTTTCTTTTCTTTAAAAGCTTTTTCAAGCTGGAAGGCCATGTATATTTGTTCATCCCTCAGTTCAAATCCGGCTTCTGGAAGAATGTCATAAAATACATCTCCGATCCACTCATTAAGTTTTTGAAAAAATGACTCTGTTTTAGATATCGTAAATGGCAATCTGCTTATCATGTCATTCCCCCACATATAGAAAACAGAAAGCGTCTTACAAATAGGACGCTTTCAATTTCTCAAAAATATAAGAACAGACATCAATCATTTTAGCTTATCATAAAACTTAGTCAAGTCAATTGATTCAGCAAAAAAAAAAAACGCTTCTTTAATAAAAAAGAAACGTTCAAACCACTATTTCAAGTTTTTTGGTCTAAATCTAACTGAAATCATATATTTTTTATGGAGGGTAAAATATATCCCATACCAAATGAAATAGGTGAGACCAAAATGTTTGTTGTTTATTTTTACGAAAACAAAAATCTTTTATTAAGTAAGCTGCTTAAACGTCTTCCATCCGTAGGTGAAGATTTAACAATCAAAGGTCGTAAAGGAAAAGTTTCAAGTGTAAATTGTATTGATGAAAAAATTTTTTATGTGCAAGTTATCTTAGAAAATGTTAGTAAAAATAAACTTATTGTTGATGATTCAAAAAAGAAAAAAAGGTAAGTAAGTAAATACTCTCAGTTAATCCCCAATTGCATCTTATAAGAATCTGTTTATAATGCAACTTTGTTCTAAATAGGAGGATTAGACCGACAATTTTCTAAATATACGAATTTGTCAGATTATTATTTTGAGAATCTAACATCACAAGTAAAGTTTCTCTAAATTCTCCGCTTTCATCTAATAACAAGGAGTATTCATAATCATAAATCCGACCATTAACTCTTTTTTCACCTTCTCGATCAATAAAGATATTTATTACCCCTTTTCGCTTAATTATTTCAAGTAAACCAATAATGTCTTTATATTCTTTATTTATGATGGTTGTCGAGTTTCCTTTATCTACAAATTTTACTATCATAAGAAACACCTCGAAAATTTAGAAAATTAATAATAATTATAACTTAATTGAAGGGTGTTTCCATTAATTAAATTTGAATTTTTTTTAAACTTTTTTGCCGCTCTTTCTAACTCTCTTGTAAATAGAATGATCCCATCATTGTACAAACAAAAAGCATCCGACAAACGGATGCTTCATTTTGAATACTATAAATGCCTTTAAACCGCACCACATCAACGTTCGCGGGGCGGCCTTTTCCCCCAAAATTGATAATAATCTGTTCGGATGAAGCCATTAAACAGTTTGCGTTTTTTCGTTGCAGGCTTACCGTATAGCTGTTCGAAATCCGGGTGAGAAGTTAATATATAAATGGACCATGTTTTTAATGGAGCAAATACCTCTCCCATTTCCCTGTACATTTGTTCAACTTGTTTTTTCTCTCCAATCCTTTCTCCATATGGAGGATTCCCAACGATGACTCCGTATTCCTTTTTTGTTGTAAAGTCTTTTACTTGCATTTGTTTAAACTGGATTAAATCGCCAAGGCCAGCTTCAAACGCATTTTCCTTAGCAATTTTAATCATGCGATGATCAATATCCGATCCGGTTATCTCAAGGGGTTGGTCGTATTTTGCAAGGTCCTCTGCTTCAATTCTGACATCTTCCCATATTTTTTCAGGCATCCAATTCCATGTTTCGGAGACAAACTCGCGATTAAATCCCGGCGGAATATTTTGCCCGATCAATGCTGCTTCTATCGGAATCGTGCCCGATCCGCAAAACGGATCAACAAACGGACGCTCAGGGGTCCAATTCGTCAGCATTACCAACGCCGCTGCAAGAGTCTCCTTTAAAGGGGCCTCGCCCTGTCCAGCGCGGTAGCCGCGTCGATGGAGCCCGCTCCCACTCGTATCGATTGTGAGCGTTGCAATATCTTTATGAAGTGCTACTTCAATCCGAAAAAGCGCTCCTGTTTCTTCAAACCAAGATGTTCGCTTATAAGCATTTTTTAAACGTTCAACAACAGCTTTTTTTACGATTGCTTGGCAATCAGATACACTGAATAATTTCGATTTAACCGATTTCCCGATAACCGGAAACTCAGCGTCTTCCGGCAAGTATTTTTCCCATGGAAGGCTTTTTGTTTTCTCAAATAGTTCATCAAAGGTCGTTGCTTTGAATTCTCCGACTTTTAATTTTATCCGGTCAGCAGTCCTCAGCCATAAATTTGTGCGAGCGATCGCCGTTTCATCACCGGAAAAACTTACTTTGCCGTTTTCTACCTGACATTCATAGCCTAAATCCCTTACTTCTTTTGCAACGAGAGCTTCAAGCCCCATTGCAGAAGTGGCAATTAATTGATAATTGTCCATATTTTCCCCCTGCTACAATAATTGAGAATTCCATTCTGCAAGAAATTTTTTTAGTTGTTCGAATCGGAGTGGTTTCGTTATGTAAAAACCCTGGACTTGATCGCATCCTTCCTTAAGTAAAAAATCAAATTGTTTCTGATTCTCAACACCTTCGGCCACTGTAATCATCTGCAGCTGTTTCCCTATTGTAATGATTGCTTTCACGATAGAAGAATCCTCTTTGAATTGATGAATATTTTTTATAAAGCTTTGGTCTATTTTTAACTTGTCAATAGGAAATTTATTCAAATAACTAAGAGATGAATAGCCCGTCCCGAAATCATCAACTGACAGTTTTATTCCTAGCTGTTTCAGTTTAACTAATATTTTTATTGTTTCAGGAGCATTTGGCATGATTACCCGTTCGGTTAATTCAAGCTCAACACAGTACGGATTGATATTAGACGCTTGAATCATCTTTTCAATTGTGCTTAAGAACTTATCCAGAGCAAAGTGCTGGGCTGAAATATTTATAGAAACCTTAAGATTTGGAAAACCATTTACATGCAGCTGTCTTATTTCTTCGAAAGCAGTTTCGATTACCCATTCACTGATCGGGACAATCAAACCTGTGTCTTCTGCTAACGGGATAAAATCGCTGGGAGACACTCTTCCAAATTCAGGTTGATTCCAGCGGAGCAGAGCTTCAACCCCGGAAATTTCACCGGTGCTTGTTTCAACTTGCGGTTGATATTCCAGGAAAAACTCATTTCGGTCTAGGGCTTTTCGCAAATAGTTTTCCATTTTCATCTTTACCGTTTGATTGCTGTGCATTTCTTCATGGTAAAACTCAAATTGATTTTTTCCGCGTTCTTTTGCCTTATACATCGCTTTATCAGCATTTTTTAATAAGTTTTTCACATTTTTCCCATCAAACGGATAAAGGCTTATTCCAATACTTGTTGAAATATAAGCTTCATATTGTTCAAGCATAAATGGTTCTCTAAGTGAATGGATAATTTCTTCCGCATATTTGGCTGCATCTTTTGGATGTTTAATATTAGGAAGAACAATAACAAATTCATCTCCGCCCAGTCTGGCAATTATGTCTTTATTCCTTAACAGTCCCTTAAACCTTTCAGCGACATGTTTTAATAGTAAATCACCGTAGTTGTGCCCTAATGTATCATTAATATGCTTGAAACGATCCAAATCCAAGAATAGGACAGCAAGCTGTTGGCTGTATCTTTGAGCAGTATTCAATAAGCCTTCGAGCCTTTTTAGTAAAGAATAACGATTGTCCACACCTGTCAATGAATCATGATGTGCAAGGATATGCAGCTGCTCCTCGGTTTCTTTTAATTCCGTAATATCTGAAAAAACACCAACGTAATTTGTCACGTTTCCGTTTTCATCCTTAATCGTACTAATAGTCAGCCACTCAGGATAGATTTCGCCGTTTTTTCGCTTATTCCAAATTTCTCCCTTCCATTTTCCCTTTTCAATAATATCTTTCCACATCTTCTCATAGAACTTTTGATCATGAATACCTGATTGGAGGAGATTTGGTTTTTTGCTAATTACTTCTTCTTCATGGTAACCAGTGACGATCTCAAAAGCAGGATTTACGGATAATATATGACCATTTTGGTCCGTTACCATAACACCTTCACTTATGTTTTCTAGTACTTTTGCTGCTAAGCGAATTTCGCTTTGCGATTTTTTCTGCTTTGTTAAATCTCTGAAAACAATTACGTAGTTAATAAGTTTTCCGGCTTCACTATAGACAGCACTAATATTCATCCATTCCTGATAAATCTCTCCACTCTTTCGTTTTTTCCATATTTCTCCTTTCCATTTTCCGTCTCTATGTAAGTAATTTTTCATATTCTCATAATCGTTTCTGTTTAAAAATAAGCTAGAGAAATCAGTACCCTGCAATTCTTCCTCTTTATATCCGGTAACTTTTTGCCCCCATGGGTTAATGCAAAGTATTTGATAATATGGATCTAAAACGATAATCCCCTCTTGCATCCTTCGGAAAACAATGTTTGCCAGAGAATCAACTTCTTTTTCTTTCATTTCGTTTAACATTGAAATTTCATTGCCCCCCAGCCCAGCAAAGACATTCGTTGAAACATTTTATCGTCAATATAAGAAAAGCTCTCCTTAACAGAGGAGAGCCTTTGTTCAACATACATATTCCATTAATAACGTTCTGTAAGCCATGTTCTGTACCATCGTACTCTAACGACTTTCGTCTCGTACTCCGGCGGTAATCATCTATCTACAGATTGAAGCCTCAATCTGTCCTTCTCCTCGTTCATTTCCTCAGAGAAGGTGCCCCTACCATTATTTGGGTTTCTCGCTCGCGGGGTTTACCTCGTTCCACCCTTTTCATTTCTGAAAAGGCTGCGTCACTGTGGCACTTTTATAGGTACTCATGCCATATCCATCAGGACTTAGGCATTTTCCCAGCCGTCAGCCGAGCCTGTAAGCACCGGCTGCCCTAGCTTATGATTTCGCTAGGCACGAACACTACGAGCATCTCAGCTCGTGCGAGCATGGACTTTCCTCTGCAACTGAAAAGCCAGTTACAGCGATTACCCGAACGTTATTAATGACTTCAAATGATATTATATGTAATGCAGGCATCAAGATCAATGGGTTTCAAATAGAAATTAAACCAACGATTATCAATCATACAATTTGTTGCCAAACACGTGTTTTTCAAGATTAGAGAGCCGTTTTAAAATATCAAAGTTCGTTGTTCCGGCAACTGCCTGTGTGTTTTGGCGTTTTGAAGATTCCTCTAACTGCTTTTTCAAGCGTAAGTTTTCTTGCTTTAAATCTTCAATTTCTTGATGAAAGGTTTCATAATCTTTTATAATTATATCTAAAAACTTATCTACATCTTCCTGCTTATAACCGCGCATTGCTGTTTTAAATTCTTTTTCCAAAATATCCTTCGCCGTTAACTTAATTTTATCAGACAGCATGACACTCACCTCAGTATTTGCCAATCGTTACATAATATTCTTTCAAAAATAAGCACAATTGTCAATTTATCTTTCCGATGTTATTGGTTAAAACGCTTTATTTTTTACAAGTTCTCGCTCTATAGCTACTTGCAAGACTTTAGTAATCAAAAAATTGACCTTTATTTTAATTAGGATTTAACCGACTTGTCATGGATGCTCACATACAAAACATCATATGAGTTGATATCCCCAAAAATGTATGTAAGTAAACAAGGGCTGAAACAGCCCTTGTTGTTTTTTACTAGCTATCTCCAATTTGGAGGCTTTTGAGCACCCGGAAAAGACTCTGCACCTGCAACTGCGCTCGGTCCCATACCTGGTCCATAACCAGGGCCCATACCTGGTCCATAACCAGGGCCCATACCTGGTCCATAACCAGGGCCCATGCCTGGTCCAAAACCTGGTCCTGGTCCATAGCCTGGAGCGAACGCACCGGCTACTGCACCTGGTCTTGGCGGAGGACCAAATGCCGGACCCTCAACAGGGTAAGGCGGATTAAAAAATTGTTGATTGGTTACATTATTTACCGCCGAATGCGATTGCGGGAAAAAATGCTGGTGATCAAAATTAATGTGGTTTACCGTTGTTGTATGAGTCGGATGGATATGGGGAACCACATTATTAACAAAATTGTGATTTACGCAGCATTTTGTAGGATGAACAATTGCTGGCAAAACATGACTTGGTTTACAGAACATATCGTTTTCTCCTTTCCTGAAGACTTGCTACATTAACAGCCTATGTAGGAATGGAGATTCTTGTACTAATGAAAAAACCTAATTTCTAAATGTTAGGCGCATTCTTCAAATAAAAAGATTATAAAAATGTATAAAAACTATCTTTTAGTGTACTAAATATAAAGGCAGTTAAACAGATTACTAGGAAAAACAAATAAAGTAGAGTTCTATACACTGCGATCAGCCCCACAAATATTTTCCGTTTGAAATTTTCCATTCAATTTTATATTTTATCCCTTTCAAGAGGTACAGACAACTAAAAAAAAGCCGTTTTCAACGGAAAAATCTTAAAAATTTGTTACAATTCCCTATTACTAAATGACTGTTTCTGATAGTCTCTAGATGCTGTAATTTTTTTCGTTAATCTTGTAATTCTTTTATTTAATTCAGCTAAAAAAGGATCGCTTTTTACCCGCAATACTTTTAATTGCTCTTCATGAATCGTCTTCGCTTTTTCTGCATAGTTAAGGGCTTGGCCATAATCTTTTTTCCGATGTTCGAATAGCTTTGCAGCCTCAATTGATGCTTCTTTTTGCACCTTTTTTGTTCCATGCTTACAAACTTCGATAAATAAAGACAATGCTTCATCCCAGTTCTTTTGCTTTTTTTGCTCGTATGCCAAGGCGAGCTTGGCAGAAATTGCTTCAGGCCCGGTTTGTTCTGCAAGCTGTGAAAAAACGTTCTGTGCAAGCTTTGAGTCCCCTAATGCTTGATACCATCTTCCAACTTCATAAGTTTCTTTTTTTGTCTGATTGGCATCAAGCCCGAGCAACTGATAAGAAAGGTGAGTATAAAGTGTGATTAAAGACAGAATATCGAGTTCATTATGCTTCAATATTCCAAACATGCCCTCTGGGTTTTTTCTTTCCACAAAATCAAAATAAATCATTGGTGCAAGAAAACCGGGAATATCATCTTTTCTCTCTATTTCGAGTATTTCTTTTTCAACGGTCGATAATTTAATGTTTTCTAGTTTATGTTTCCATATTCTTTTGGCGGCATGATATAGATCAAAATGCCCAAATGGAGGAAGCTTTGGCACATGCTCCCTGATTAAAGTATGCCTTGTTTTTACTTGAGGCCAGTCAAAAGATTTCCCGTTATATGTTACAAGCGTCCTGTAATCAACATTTTCCAAAAAGCTTTGATAAAGCGGGATTTCCGCTCCCGGGTGGGGAAGAATGTGCTGTTTTAAAATAATATTCGATCCTGAAACACTCGCATGACCTAGTAAAAAAATGGTATTTCCGGTTCCTCCTCCAAGGCCGGTTGTTTCCGTATCAAAAAAGAAAAGATCATCCGGTTCATACCCCGCCGCTGAAAGCGGATGGGAAATGTCCGAATGATTCCAAGCATGGACGGCCTCAATAAAATCACTGAAGCGATATTTTCCATGCTGATACGAAAGAGGATAGGCTACTTCGCGTACAAAACAATAACTGTCATCGAAAAAAAATGGCGAAGTATTTTCCTTTTTCCACTCATCTAAATAAGGAATTTCCATTACTGTTTGTTTCTCATTTTGAATCGATTTTTCTTCTCTCACCAGATGGGATTTGAGCCGATTTAATTTATTCTTAAGCGTCATCATTCCACATCCCTTGCGGTACAGATACTGACAAAAATATGTCCAATAATTTCAAAACATCATTTTTTACTGTATCATTTTCACTTTCAATTCCAATGCAAGATGGACATCCATGTTCACATTGGCAATTTTGAACCATTTGTTTTGTTTCCTTTAGAACTTTTTCCATTCCCTCGTAAATTTTTTCACTTAAACCAATACCGCCCGGATAACGGTCATAAAAGAAAATGGTCGGCTTTTCATTATGTGCCGCCTTCACTTGCGGAACAACATGAATATCCTGTGGATCACACATGACAAACAAAGGTGCGATATGTTTTAATGCATGGGCTGCACCAATTAACCCCTGTTCAAGCCGATCCTGTCCAAAATCTTTTAACTCTTTTTGCAATGAAATCCAGGCTGAATTCGTATGAAGTTCTTCCTCGGGAAGATGAATAGGCCCCGATCCGATATTTTCGTGGGTTTCAAATTTTATTTTTTTAAAAATTGTCGCCATTGCATGTACGCTTACATCTCCGAACGCAATTTCTGTTCTATTATCGTTCCTCGTTTTATCTACTTCAAGGACTTTAAGCTGTACGGCAAGATTCGCATCGGTAAAATAATCGACATCGACTTCCCTCACATATGCCTTTTTTTCTTCCCAATCGAGCTTTTCGACTTGATATTGTATCCCTTGATGCAAATAAATAGCCTCTTCATGCAATAACGTCATCGCTGAGAAACGGTCCATTTCACCGATCACTTTCACATTTGCCGCATCTGACTGGTCAATAATCACAACATTTTCCTGTGATGCCGACCGCAAACTAATATTATGGGCCGGGAACGAGTCGTTCATCCAGTACCATTTATCACCGTTTTGAAACAACACCCTTTCTTCCGCTAAAAATTCCAGTATATCCTCTGTCTCGGCTGAACCGAATTTCTCTCCTCGTTTGAACGGCAATTCATAGGCAGCACATTTAATATGATCGACTAAGATAATAAGATTGTCAGGATTGATTCTAGCTGTTTCAGGGCTTTTGTTAAAGAAAAAATCAGGGTTTTGGATGATATATTGATCTAAAGGGCTTGAGCTCGCGACAAGGATAACGAGAGACTCTCCGTGTCTTCTGCCTGCCCTTCCCGCCTGCTGCCATGCGCTTGCAATTGTACCAGGATAGCCGGTCATGATACACACTTGGAGCTGCCCAATATCTACGCCTAATTCAAGGGCATTTGTACTGACAACCCCATAAATTTCACCAGAACGAAGCCCTTTTTCAATTTCCCTCCGCTCGGTTGGCAAATAACCTCCTCGATATCCTCTAATCGATTTTTCCCCTAACTGATGTTTCACAAGGTCCTGCAAATATGTAAGCAATATTTCAACCCGCACCCTGCTTCTGGCAAACACAATCGTTTGGATTTTATTTTTCAATAATTCTCCTGCAAGCTTTCTTGCTTCAAGAGTGGCGCTTCTTCGAATGTTTAAAGGCTTGTTGACAACCGGCGGATTGTAAAAAAGAAAATGCTTCCTACCGCTTGGAGCACCGTTATTGTCAATCAGTTCCATTTTCTTTTCGGTAAGCGATTCTGCCAGCTCTAGCGGATTAGCAATTGTCGCCGATGTGCAAATAAAAATCGGATCTGTTCCGTAAAATCGGCATATTCTTCGAAGACGCCGAATGACATTCGCAACATGGCTGCCAAAAACGCCTCTGTAAATATGGAGTTCATCGATCACAACATATTTTAAGTTTTCAAATAAAGAAACCCATTTTGTATGATGAGGAAGGATAGCGGAATGGAGCATATCAGGGTTCGTTATGACAATGTGCCCGGCTTTCCTGACTTTTTGGCGTATATTTGATGGAGTATCACCGTCATACGTATAACTGTTAATACTCACTCCTGTTTCTTGAATCAATTCATTGATTTCGCTTTTTTGGTCCTGCGCAAGCGCTTTTGTCGGGAAGATATATAAAGCTCTCGCATTTGGATTATTGATAATTGTCTCGAGAACGGGCAAGTTATAACACAATGTTTTTCCGGAAGCAGTCGGTGTGACTGCAACGATGCTCTTGTTATCCATGACAGCATCATAGGCTGATTTTTGATGGGTGTATAGTCTCTTAATCCCTCTATTTTCAAGTGCTTGCCTTAAGGACGGATGGATTTCTTCCGGCAATTCAACTGTCTTGGCTTCCCTTTCCTCAATTGTGTGCCAATGGACAATGTTTTGCCTGTATTCATCGTTATTTTTTAACATCGACAATATGTCTTGTAAATCTTTTCGAACCTTCAATATCCCTCACCTCATACCATCTATTGTAACGAATAAACGTTCGTTATTAAAGAGAATTACCCTCAGTTATGTTTTTCTAATTTTTGCATAATAAAATGTCCCTTCCATTCACTATGAGTTGAACGGTTATCACTATCTAAACAACATTATCATTTGTTACAATTGATTCAAGAGTTCAATCATTTGAGGTGAAAAAATGAAAAATGAGGAAATAACAAACGCGCTTTCTGCTTTTGATCTTTTTAAGGAACTCAATGATCAGGAATTAGGAAAAATTGTTTCTGTGTCTTTTTCGAGAGAATGGAAAAAAGGCAGTCATGTCTTTATGCAAGGAGAACCGCTGAAAAACGTATATTTTATTTATGATGGAAAAATTAAAATTTACAAAACAGATACACATGGAAAGGAACAAATTGTCGCCATCCTAAAAAAAGGAGATATGTTTCCCCATGTCGGTTTTTTCCGAAAAGGCGAGTACCCTGCTTTTGCAGAAGTAATGGAAAAATCAACACTGGTGGTTGTGCCGATATCCGGTTTTGAAAATGTTTTAATCGAAAATCCTAAATTATGCATTAAAGTCTTTAATATTCTTGGTGAAAAAATTGTTGACCTCCAAAAACGGCTCGAAGAACTAATATTGAATAATACATACGAGCAAATCATTAAACTGCTCATCAGGCTTGCTCGGGAACATGGCGTCAAATTAGATAATGGCAGCTTATTACTAAAAGCTGAATTTACGAATAAAGACCTAGCAAATATGATTGGTACGACAAGAGAAACTGTAAGCCGCACACTAACCAAAATGAAAAAAGAGAATCTAATCAAAATGGACGGAAACGGAGACATGATTTTAACACCAGAAAGGCTGTTAGAAGAAATATTATAATTTAGAAAGGGTCAGACCCCTCCAGTAAATTACAGTATTGGAGAGGTCTGACCCAACTTAATTATTGAAGCATTTCTTTCATATCTTCTTGAGCATTACCGATTAATTTTAATCCAAATGTGTCTTGAAGAACCTTCATAACTCCTTCAGATATAAACTCCGGCGGTTTAGGCCCAATACGAATATCTTTAATTCCGAGACTGAACAATCCAAGCAAAATAGCGACCGCTTTTTGCTCGAACCAAGAAAGGACGATGCTAACCGGCAATTCATTGATCGGACATTCAAACGCATCGGCTAACGCTTTTGCAATTTTTACAGTAGAAATGGAATTATTGCACTGTCCTAGATCTATATATCTCGGGATATTCGTCCCCGGCACTGTTCCATAATCAACATCATTGAATCGAAACTTTCCACAAGAGGTTGTTAAAATAACAGTTTCAGGCGGCAAAGATGTTGCCAGTTCCCTGTAATACTCTCCTCCTTTTCCAGGGGCATCACAGCCGGCAATCACAAAGAATCGTTTAATTTTTCCTTCTTTTACAGCCGCAATTACTTCTGGAGCCAATCCTATAACTGTTTCATGGTGAAATCCTGTTATTAGTGTTTCATCTGATTCTATATTTGCTTCAGGAAGCTCTAATGCTTTTTCAATTAATGGAGTAAAGTCATCATTGATTATTTTTTGCACGTTTTCAAGACCGGCCACTTCAAATGAAAACATGCGATCCGCATATGTGCCCTTAATCGGCATGACGCAGTTTGTTGTCGCTAGAATCGCACCAGGGAATTTTTCAAATAATCTTCTCTGGTCGTACCATGCCTTGCCGATATTACCCTTTAAATGAGGATATTTTTTTAACTCCGGATATCCGTGCGCCGGCAGCATTTCTGAATGGGTATAAACATTAATTCCTTTTCCTTCTGTTTGCTTTAGAAGTTTTTCGAGCGCAAATAAATTATGGCCTGTTACAACAATGCATTTTCCTTCAATCTTATTCTGTGACACTCGGATTGGCTGAGGAATGCCAAGCCTTTCCGTATGGGCTTTATCGAGCACTTCCATGATCCGAACTGCTGACTGGCCTACTTTCATAGCCATATCAATGTGCTCCTGCAAATTGAAATTAGAGTTCGTTAAGGTCAAATAAAGCGCTTCATGTGTAGTAGCATCCACGAATGGGTCGGTATATCCGAGTTGATTTGCATGTGTACGATAGGCGGCAATGCCTTTCAGTCCAAAAATGATCGTATCCTGAAGGCTTGCTATTGTTTCATCTTTTCCGCAAACACCGACAATTTTACATCCACCATTCGGAGTTTGTTCACATTGATAGCAAAACATAAAGTAAATCCCCTCCCTGTAAACATTACGCACCTCTAGCATACAATCGTTTTTTGCATGAATGTGTGATGTACGTCACATCGGGGCTATTTGTCATAAATCGTTCAAATGATTGTGAACATAATTGATGAAACCTCTGTTCCTATCAATGCATATTATATTGTGAATATTTCTGTTAAAGAGAGGAGAATCCCTTATGTCTTCAAATCTTCCAATCGATCCTAAACGGAACAAGCAGGAGCCGTTTGGGCAAATAATGAAGTCAATAAATGATTTCTTTAATGAAAAACCTGTCAAAGGTTTCTTGCAATCGATTGATGAATTTTTCAAGACCCCTTTTCCGCCTTCCTCTTTTCCTGTAGAAGTTAAAGAAACGGATAAAGAGCATATTGTGAGTGCCGAATTGCCGGGTGTAAAAAAAGAACAAATTCATATCAATGTTTTAGGCAATTATTTAACAATTTCCATTAACAAGGATGAAACAATTATTGAACAAAATGATACTTCGAAATCATACCAAAAAAGACAATCGTTTCAGCGAACAAGCAGAACGATCGGTTTTGATCAGCTTATTAACGAAAAGAAAATTAAAGCCACCTATCAAAACGGATTGTTAGAAATTAGAATTCCTAAGCTCAAAGGAAAACAAATCATCATAGACGCTGAATAATCAAAGTGCAAAGATCCGCGCAAATTAAGAAGTGAATATAATAATTAAGCAAAGGCTCCTACGTTTTGTTTGTATCAACAATGTAGGAGCCTTTATTTCTTAACACTTTTTGTATATGTGGTCTTAAATCAACATTTTTTGAATAAAAAATAAGTAATATTATGCTTTAAACATTCCACCAAGCCCCTTTATCATCGATGAGACTTGAGTTACTGCATTCATCATTTGACCGGTAGTATTGATCATTTTGTTAAAGTCAATGGATCCGTCTTGAGTTTTAAAAGAATTTATTATCGATTGAACTCCGGAAGGCTGCTTTGTCAAATACTGAAATTTCGGATAAGGATTTGCAACAGGATAAGGATTTATTTGCTGTGAATAAGGCTGAAGGTTCCCTTCTTCTGCCGGCTGTAATGGATTTTGAAAAAGGATATTCGAGTAGCTTTGCTGTCCATTGTATGGATTTGCGTAATTCTGATGATTCCCGTATGGAGAATGTATCGGATTCGTTGCAGGTGCAAATTGTTGTTGGTATGCGTAAGGGTTCCAGTACATTGACTGATTTAAACCCGCATAAGGGACAATCCGCTGGTTCGAAAAGTCAAAACCCGGTGCAGGAGAAAAGTAGGGATATCCAATTTGTCCTTGCCCAAACGGAAAATTTATTTCATAGGCTGGTCTTTTTTTTCGGCCAAACATGGCGAACGCCCTCCTTAATTAATTCACTTCTACATTTTATGCTTTTTTAAAAGATAGGTGAAAGCGGAGGAATTTCATCCCTATTTTGTCTAACCGCGGAGGATATTGTCGGAAGTTTTAAATTTTCAAAAAATAAGGATTTTTCATTATCCATGATAAAATGTTGTTAAAGGGGAAAAAGATGAAGGAGGAATTGAAATGAATATTCACGAGCTAAAAATGAAATTTGGACAAAAACGCGATTACACTACAGAAAACGTAAATCAATTATTGGATTTTGCTAAAAAAGCGTACATCCATAATGAAATTTCCATTAATGACTATCGCAATCTTGTTCGTGAGCTTGAAGCTTTAGGCGCAACAATACCTGATTCTTTGAACAACGACTCCCTCATCGAAAATGCATAAATGTAAGCGCATAAATGTAAGCGCATAAATGTACCGATCAATGAGGCTTGCTTAATAAATCAAAGGGTCTGACCCCTCCATCAAATTTTAATAAAATCTATATAAAGTTATTGTTGGAGGGAGTCAGACCTTTATGGGTAGTCCTATTTTATTTTTTGCTTTCAAGTTCCATTAATAGTCCTGTCAAAAGAAAACGGACAGACTGGAAATGATCGATAAACCGCTTTCGGCTTGTTATTGAAAAGAACGCTTGAATTGAAATCATCTCAATATTTTTCGAGCAATCTTCAATCTGTTTCTTATGGAAATTTCTAGGCTTTTCTTTCGTGATCCAATCGATCGCCGCTTTCTTCCACTGATCAGTTAACTTTGCAGTTTCATCCACAAAAGGCTTCACTTCTTTATAGAAATCAGCATCGGTTTTCGACTCTTTTATCTCCTCAAAACGAGCGTATGCTTTTACTGCCGCCTCTAAAAGGTCTTTTGTAAAATCATAAAGCTTTTTATACTCACTCATTTTTTCTTCTCCCAATGCCTAAAAAAAGTAGCACATATGAAAGCTCCCAACTACGTCTTTCCTATTCATTGTATTAATAATTAATATCCAAGTTCAAGTATAACGTCTGAAGCTTCTGGGACATAATTTTCTTGCTCCTTTATTTCAACCTTATCCATCTCTAATTCCATTGCCTTAAGTCTTTCCTCACAAACGGACAGTCTTTTTAAATGTTCCGCTTGAAAGTCTTTTTTGTACTCTGTTATCGAGGTATGAAGAACAGAATCTAATTCCTCAAGTTTGTCATATATTTCACCTAATATCATCAACAGCTCTTTTTTTTGAACATTCAACTCCTTCATGACAAATACCTCCTTCGGTTTCATAACTACCTAATTCGCTCTTGTATTTGTTCTTCCTCCACCATTGACAAAACTAGAATTAATTCGGCAAATAAAGTGCAATTCTCTGTATATCTTTGCTCTTTTTCGACATATTTTGGGATGAAAATCAAGCCACTTTTCACTTCTATTCATTCAAAAAATATTTTTTATAGTAATAAGACAGTGAAGTTGCTTTTGTTTTTTCAAATACCAATCAGTGATCAAAATAGGATGTCGATGTTGAATATGAGAATCAAGCCATTTCTTTTTCAAATGGCCGCTTTGAAACCAATCGCCGAACCCATCTAAATGGTTTTCAATGACAGGAAATGTTTCCCGCAAAATTGGCGTATCTCTTTGCTTTTTGCAAATAAAGTACTGCTCGTAATCATATCTTGAACCAGTATGTGGAGTGGTCTGAGCGAACTGCAAAAATAATGGATATAATTTTGGAGCAAATAGAATATCCGAAAGCCTCTTTCCCAAGTCAATTCTTTTGCTAACATGACGAAATCCGTTTACACTTGCACCATAAAGCTGACCGTTGCAAGTTGGAAACAGGACGGAATTAAAGTGAAGCCAATCTTGAAAAAAAAACAGAAAAGAATGAAACACCAATCGATTATATACGGGATGCTTGATCACGGGTTTTTGGATGACATTTTGTTCATTAATAATGAGAGCAATCATCAATCGATTTTTATTTTTTTCTTTCCAAAATGTTATCCATTCATTTTCCATGAACGCTGAGATTTGAAAAAAACTCCGCAAGTGAAACATCGGACGATTTAATTTCGTCGAATAATGGTAGAGTAAAAGCTGGGGATAAGCATCTTTAAAGATTAACCAATTTGCACGTTCATATGTTAAAAAAAGCTCTTTCCTAGCTTGTTTGCTCAAAATACTTGATAACCATTTCCCTTCCAAGTCACACATATTCCAACCGGCATTTCTGGAAACCATGCTCGCCAAAAATGCCCATTTAATTTCGGGATAATTCAAGAAAAACTCAAAGTATGCATTTGTTCTGGAGATGTTATCAACATTATTTTTACTCGTTTCAATAGTTATCAGCTTTATAAGATCCTGTTCGCTTATTGAACGTTCGGGATTCGTTTGATAAATGCTTTTTGATGTCATCAGCTTCTCCTTTGGGAAATGCTTATGCTATGTTTAGTCTGTGGAGGAATCAAGTTTTTATTCAACCATTGGGTGTGAAGATTTGTTATGATAGGTAGTAGTTTGTGAGGTGGCTTACATGAATTTTCACTATCCGAATGGAAAACGTTATATTCCGAAACAGAATTTTTCCGAAAACATACAGAAAGGAAAAAACGCAACTTATAGCAACCGAGGAATGACGCTCGAAGAAGATCTAAATGAAACAAATAAATATTATCTACATAATAACATTGCTGTCATTCACAAGAAGCCTACGCCAGTGCAAATTGTTCATGTTGATTACCCGAAAAGAAGCGCGGCAGTTATTAAGGAGGCTTATTTTAAACAGCCGTCTACTACCGATTACAACGGTGTTTATAAGGGGAAATATATTGATTTTGAAGCAAAGGAAACCCGATATGAGACTTCCTTTCCTTTAAAAAACTTTCATGAACATCAAATTCAGCATATGAAAAATGTTTTAAACCATGGCGGAATTTGTTTTGTAATTCTCAGGTTTTCATCCACTGAGGAAATATATTTCCTTAAAGCTGAACATCTGCTAGAGTTTTGGGAAAGAATGACTAATGGAGGCAGAAAGTCGATATCCAAGGAAGAGATTGAAAAATTCGGGCACTATGTACCTATTGGATTTCGTCCCCGAATTGACTATATTAAAATAATAGATTATGTTTATAATCTTGCATGAACCTTTTACCAATCCTGATGAACTTAGAAAGGAAGGATTTTATATGGCAGAAAAATATCAGACAAGGGAGGAGCGCAGAAAGCAGCTTGCCGCCAAGAAACAGAAAAAAAGCAAGAAAAGCCCTGCAGGAATTTTCAAAAAGATTTTTCTTGCTTTCATTGTCCTTGGTCTTGTTGGATTATTGTCAGGTGTAGCAACCTTTGCTTATATGATTAAAGATGCACCTAAGCTAAATGAAAAGTTACTAAAGGACCCTATTTCTTCAAAGATCTATGATATGAATAATCATCTTATTGCCGAAGTAGGTTCTGAAAAAAGGGACTATGTTGATTACGACCACATTCCAAAACTTGTTGAACATGCGGTTTTAGCAACAGAAGATTACCGTTTTTATAAGCATCATGGAGTTGATTTGATCCGATTAGGCGGTGCAGTGATTGCAAACATCACGCATGGTTTTGGTTCCGAAGGCGGCAGCACGATTACACAGCAGGTTGTTAAGAATTCATTCTTAACTTTTGACAAAACATTAAAGAGGAAAGCCCAAGAAGCATGGCTTGCCTTCCAACTCGAACGAAAATATACAAAGCATGAAATATTTGAAATGTATGTCAACAAAGTATATATGTCTGAAGGCGTCCATGGCATCGCTACTGCAGCAAAAATTTACTTTGGCAAAGACCTTAAAGACTTAACGTTGCCTGAAGCTGCGTTGCTGGCCGGAATGCCGCAAAGTCCAAATAACTATAATCCTTTTGAACATCCGGACAGAGCGGAAAAACGCCGCAACATTGTTCTTTCACTTATGTATAAGCATGGTTATATAACGAAAGAAGAGATGGAAAAGGCTCAGAAAGTTCCTGTTACATCAACACTTGTAAAAGAAGAAAAACGTAAAAAAAATGATAAGCCATACGATGCGTTTGTCGACGCTGTCATTGATGAAGTAGAAAAATACGGTGATTTTGATATTTTTTCTGATGGATTAAAAATTTATACAACTCTTGATCCAGATGCCCAGTCATATGTTGAAAAAATGTTGAATTCAAATGATATTGTCCAGTTCCCTGATGATAAGTTCCAGGCAGGTATTGTTCTCTTAGATACAAAAACTGGTGAAATCAGGGCAATTGGCGGAGGCCGCAATCAGAAAGTAAAAAGAGGATTTAACTATGCGATTGATACGAGACGCCAACCAGGTTCAACAATTAAGCCGATACTTGACTATGGACCTGCAATTGAATATTTGAAATGGGGCACGTACCATACATTAGTCGATGAACCGTATACCTATTCAGACGGTACTCCGATTAACAACTGGGATAACAGGCATATGGGACCGATGACGATGCGTGAAGCTCTCGCACGCTCCCGAAATGTTCCTGCCCTTAAAGCATTGCAAGAAGTTGGGCTGGAAAAAGCTAAGGACTTTGCAAACCGTTTAGGAATTCCGTTGAAAGAAATTTATGAATCCTATGCAATTGGCGGTCTTGGGAACAAAGACAAAGGCGTTTCGCCTCTGCAAATGGCCGGTGCATACAGTGCTTTCGGAAATAACGGTTTCTATACTGAGCCGCATGCTATTAGAGCTATCGAATTCCGTGATGGAACAAAAATTGATACAAGTCCTGAACCCAAAGTGGTTATGAATGACTATACAGCATTTATGATTACAGACATGCTTAAGAGTGTTGTGAAGGATCCTTACGGAACAGGAACACGTGCAGACATTCCAGGATTGCCTGTTGCCGGAAAAACCGGTACTACAAACTATTCTCAAGCAGACAGAGAAAGGTATGGCATTCCTGACGGGGCAGTTCCGGATTCCTGGTTTGTCGGTTATACGACCAGGTATACTGCAGCCGTCTGGACCGGATATAAAGACCAAACGGAGAACTATATACCAGCCGGCGACGATCAAAAGATTTCCCAGTACTTGTTTAAGAACTTAATGGAGCACGTTTCAAGAGGCGTCGAAACGCCTGATTTTGAAATGCCTAACAGCGTGGAACGAGTAAGAATTGAAAAAGGCTCGGTTCCTGCTAAACTGGCTAGTGAATATACACCTGAAAACATGGTACTTTATGAATACGCAGTGAAAGGCCATGCGCCTAGCCAAGTTTCCGAAAAGTTCTATAAGCCTGAAGCACCTAATATCCAAGCGAAATACGATGAACAAGCAAATCAAATTGTTCTTTCTTGGGATTATAACACTGAGGGTGACAACCAAGGCGTACAATTTGTAGTAAATGTTTCGATCAATGGAGGACCTGAACAACAATTAACTGTTACTGAAGAAAAAGGATTTAGCATTGCAAACCCGGTGCCGGGAGGCATTTATAAATTTAATGTAATTGCCGTCAAAGGTAATCTGCAAAGCGCTCCGGGAAGTGCAACAATTCAGATACCTGATCCGTCTAATCTCGGAAAAGATGACAAAAAAGGTGATAACCAAAATAACGGAAACCAAGGCGATAATTCCGGAAATAATGGATCCAATCAGCCAGGTTCCGGTAACAACCAAGGAGGCAATGGATCCGGAGACGGTAACACTGGTGGTAATGGTCCCGGTGACAACGGTGGTAATGGCACAGGAGGCAACGGCGGTACTGGCGCCGGTGGCAACGGCGGTACTGGCGCCGGTGGCAATGGCGGTACTGGCGCCGGTGGCAACGACGGTACTGGCACCGGTGGCAACGACGGTACTGGCGCCGGTGGCAACGGCGGTACTGGCACCGGTGGCAATGGCGGTACTGGCGCCGGTGGCAATGGCGGTACTGGCGCCGGTGGCAGCGGCAGCCATGGTCATGGTGCCGGAAGCAATGGCGGTACTGGCACTGGTGGCAATAGTGCATCTGGAAGAGCCAATGGCGCTGGAAGTGTTGGCAGTTCAGGAGGTACCGGATCATCTGGACATACTGGCCAAACAACAGGAGGATTTTCTAGAAATAGGTAATTTCAAGTATAAAAAGAGGCTGACAAAGAAAAGTCAGCCTCTTTTTTTTAAAGCCATATGTTTAACAAATTGTTTCTCCTGTTCAGCCATTAGTTCTGATAGCTGAATGAACGAATGATAATTTCCGGGCCGGTTCATGATAAACTCCAGCCTTTCATACACATTAATGGGTTTAACTTTTAACTTATCAAAATTCAGCCCATTAAGGCGAGCAGGAACATGATTGCTCCAAAAAACAGCCTGAAGAAAGATACCGATTCCCTTTTTCATAGGCTGTAAAGCTCCCACGCTGTCTCTTTTTTCAAAAAGCTCTAATAGATTTTCTTTAACAGCCTTCCATTCTTTAAAAATTATTGGAACATATTGCTCGGCATTCTCCCAAGGCTTTATAGCATCTATTCCTGAAAAATAAGCCGCTTCATAAAAAAATGTAAATCCAAGATTCAGCTTATATGCGAACTCTTCCTTCCAAATCAATTTCTCCGACGGAAAAAAGAAAGGATTCCTTAATTCAGACGGAATCGTAATTTCTTTTACCATGCTGTTCACGATTCATCCTTCCTTTTCATTCTTTTCTTACCTTCCCTGCACAAATCTAGAAGCGGGCAGAGTTCACATTTTGGATTTTGCGCTTTGCAATGGTATCGGCCGAAAAAGATCATTCGATGGTGGGTAATTGACCATTCCTCTTTTGGAACTTTTCTCATTAACGTCTTTTCAACTTCCAAAACGGAATCTTTCCACCGGCAAATGCCCAACCTCTTGCTCACACGTTCCACATGGGTGTCAACAGCAATGGCAGGCACTCCAAAGGCTACAGAAACAACAACGTTCGCCGTTTTTCTGCCTACGCCTGGAAGCTTCATTAATTCATCACGGTCCATGGGAACCAATCCCCCATATTCGTCGATAAGCATCCTGCAGAGACTTTGAATGTTTTTTGCCTTATTTCTGTACAGCCCAATCGACCGAATATCATTTTGCAGCTCCTCTAAAGGAACACTTAAATAGTCTTCAGGCGTCTTATACTTTTTAAACAGATCTTTCGTAACCTTATTTACCAGTGCGTCCGTACATTGTGCAGAAAGAAGAACAGCAATAAGCAATTCAAAAGGATTGCTATGATTCAGCTCACCGTGTGCATTTGGGAACATTTCCGCCATTTTATCCAAACAATATCGTATTTGACTGTTATTTAACATTGATTCTCACCTAACTAAAAAGTATTACAAAAAAACAAGGACTTTCTTCCGGCGAACATTTCCCTATTGTTCAAGCCAGTTATAAAACGGGATGGTTCTCGTTTTTTCCGTCTGTTCTTTCTGCTGTTCCATTCTCTGTGATTGAAATTGCCTAAACTTTCTTCCATAACTTTTTGCCTGCTCGATCGTTTTAATTCCATTTTTCTTCCATTCAAATAGAATTCGGTCAATATATCGAAAGTTTAACTTCCCTGAGATAACTGATTCTCTAAGAGCAGCTTTGATAATAACCGGATCATGATGATCATCATCCAGCCACATGGACAGCGTTTCAATTTCAAATGGAGACAGAGGACGGCCGAATTCTCTTTCAAAAATTGTATATAAGTCTGTTTCTTCTTGAAGCTGAGTTTCATATTTTTGTTTCTTTTGTTCAGTTAAAAACTGCTCAATAAGTTTTTCCCAGAGTGGCTCAAGTGAATATTTTTCAAAACGGATTCCATCCTCGGAATACCCGTCAATAATTAAAATAAAGCCTTTTTGTATTAATCTTCGCAGCATGTCCGTACATTCAGCCGCAGAAATGGTCATGCGGTCGGAAAGCTCCGCAGGTGTAGGAAATTCATTCCCTTTTTCTAAAAAAGAAATAACGTGCAACAGAAGTGTTAATTCTTGTTCATTTAAATTCATTTTTTTATAATTGCTTAACAAAGCTGCAGGTATCGTAATACTTCCTTCTTTAAGCCAAGCCAATAAATTTTCCTTCATCCCAAGACACCTCTCTTTCAGTATAGCATGGACAAAACCTTCAAGTAAGCCAACTATACCTTTAATCTGCTTATTAAAAGAAGATAAATGTTCTTTCCGTTCCATTTCTCGCTAAAACACAGCATTAATGCAAGAAAGCCCGCAACAAGGCGGACTTTCCACTCTTATGGATATAAACGATTTAATAAACGAGGAAAAGGAATCGTTTCACGTACGTGTTCAACACCGCTGATCCAGGCTACTGTTCTTTCAAGACCTAGACCAAATCCAGAATGCGGTACTGAACCATATTGGCGCAGCTCGAGATACCATTTGTAAGCATCCAGATCCAGATGATGTTCCTCAATTCTTTGCTTTAATAATTCATAATCGTGGATACGTTCTGATCCACCAATAATCTCACCGTAACCTTCCGGTGCAATCAAGTCGGCACATAACACGACATCTTCCCGATCAGGGTCAGGCTGCATGTAGAAAGGCTTCAACGAAGTTGGATAATGGGTAATAAATACAGGTTTGTCAAAGCTTTCGGCAATCGCTGTTTCATGGGGTGCGCCGAAATCATCTCCCCATTGAATATCATCAAAGCCTTTTTCGTGCAATAATTTAATGGCTTCATCATATGTTATTCTTGGAAAAGGAGCCTTAATATTTTCAAGTTTGCTTGTATCGCGCTCAAGTGTTTTTAATTCAAGACTGCAATTTTGCAAAACAGATTGGACAATATGTGAGACATACTCTTCTTGAACTTTTAAATTGTCTTCAAATTCGTAAAAAGCCATCTCTGGTTCAATCATCCAGAATTCAATTAAATGCCGGCGCGTTTTTGATTTTTCTGCACGGAAAGTTGGACCAAATGAGAAAACCTTTCCTAATGCCATCGCAGCTGCTTCCATATAAAGCTGCCCGCTTTGGGAAAGATAAGCATCTTCATCAAAATATTTTGTATGAAACAGTTCTGTTGTACCTTCCGGTGCACTTCCCGTTAAAATCGGAGGATCTACTTTCACAAACCCATTGTTGTTAAAAAACTCAAAAGTTGCCCTGATGATTTCATTGCGTATTTTCATAATAGCGTGCTGACGTCTTGAACGGAGCCAAAGATGGCGGTTATCCATTAAGAACTCTGTTCCATGCTCTTTAGGAGTTATCGGGTAATTTACAGCATGATGAATAACTTCAACGTTTTTAACTAGCAGCTCATAACCGAAAGGTGAACGTTCATCTATTTGAACCACACCTGTTACGAATAGCGATGATTCTTGAGTAATTGATTTCGCTGTTTGGAATACATCTTCAGGCACTTCGTTCTTTACGACTACACCTTGAATAAAACCCGTGCCGTCACGAAGCTGAAGAAAAGCAATTTTTCCGCTTGATCTTTTGTTAGCAAGCCAAGCGCCAATTGTTACTTCATTGCCAACAAATTTATGAACTTCTGATATGGTTGTTTTCGTCACGATTATGTTCCCTCCAAAGAAATGCAAAAAACTCTTCTCTATGTACCGAACTTTATTATAACGCTCGCCTTATTAAGAAGCAACATAAAGCAGGGCCCTCACTATTTACCTGAGAGCCCTGATAAAACTGCAGCAATAATTCTCGATTGCTTTGGCCATTATTGTGTAATTTTCATTTTGCTTTCAACAAATCGCTTCATTCTTTCAACAGCCTGTTCAAGTAATTCGAGAGAGGTTGCATATGATAACCGGATATTGTCAGGGGCACCGAAGCCTGAACCTGGAATAACAGCCACTTTTGCCTCTTCTAATAAGGCTTTTGCAAATTCATCTGTATTTTCATATCCAGTTAATTCGACAGCTTTTTTTACATTTGGAAATAAATAAAAGGCACCTTGTGGTTTGATGCAAGTAAATCCTGGTATTTCTATGAGCTTATCATAAATAGCATTTAAACGCTCTTCAAATGCTTTTCGCATCTCTTCAACAGATTCATCAGAGCCTGAATAAGCAGCGATGGCTCCGTATTGCGCCGTAGTCGTCGGATTTGAAGTACTATGGCTAGCAAGATTAGTCATTGCAGTAATAATTTCTTTATTTCCTGCTGCGAAACCAATTCTCCATCCTGTCATCGAATGTGATTTCGCTAAACCGTTAATCATAATTGTTTGTTCTTTTAATTCTGTTGACAATTGAGCAATCGAAATATGCTTATTTTTTCCATATACAAGCTTTTCATAAATTTCGTCCGAAATAATTAAAATATTATGCTTAACACACACTTTTCCTAGTTCAAGCAGTTCGTCCTCTGTATACACCATACCAGTTGGATTGCTTGGAGAATTGATAACAACAGCCTTTGTGCGGTTAGATATTGCTTGTTCCAATTGAGAAGGTGTAATTTTAAATTCGTTTTCTTCTGAACCTTCAACAAAAACGGGAACCCCGCCGGCTAATTTGACTTGCTCAGGATAGCTGACCCAGTAAGGAGTCGGGATGATGACCTCATCACCCTCATCAAGAATGACTTGAAAAAGAGTGTACAGTGCATGCTTTCCTCCAACAGTGACAATGATTTCGCTTGGGTCATAGTCAATCCCTTGGTCGCGTTTTATTTTTTCCACAATTGCTTTTCTTAAGGCAGGCAAACCTGCTGAAGGAGTATATTTTGTATGCCCTTCATTCATTGACTTTACTGCTGCATCAATAATATACTGAGGCGTGTTAAAATCAGGTTCCCCTGCTCCAAGTCCGATTATATCGTGGCCTTGTGCTCTTAATTCTTTTGCCTTCGCAGTAATTGCAAGCGTAGACGAAGGTGTCAGTGCTTTTACTCTTTGTGCAAGTTTGATTTCCATGCTATTGCCTCCTAAAAAATTATAAATTTTCTATTTTTGTAAGCCATTCCCCTGTTTCAAAATCTACATAGTAATAATTTATTAAATCGTTCTCAGAAAGGTAATATATCTCCCATGCAGGCCTGTTTTTTAACATTCCGAGACGCACATCCAGAATTTTTTTTGGATTTTTTTCCTCTTTTAATTTCTTGATTGCATCTTGTTTAGAAATTCCATCTTTTTCTTTCTTGACGGTAACTTTCTTATCTTTTTCAGAAATCCAAACAATAATTTTTTCTCCTTTGCTGTTTTCACCCCATATAACATCATATGGTTCAAGCCCATTATATAAAGAAAATCCTCTTACACTTTTCAAATTTGTTTTTTCTTTGGCAATCTTCACCGCTTTTTCTTCGGCGGCTTTAACGGGCTTGACAGCATTTAAATAAACATTTATGAAAAATCCTAAAATAATGATGATTGCGAGTGAGCTAATAAAAATCCACTTTTTCAATGAAATCACTTCTTTATGTACGATAAATTGTAAAAACGGCTGTATTTTGATCGTCCTTATCGAGCGCAAGGCCGAACATTAAATTTTCCCCCTTAAGCGTCCTGTTTAATGTATCAACAATTTTATACAAATCCGGACTGCTTTGGACTTTAACTGTTGATAAAATTTCAATTTTACTTTCCATTCTGGAATTCCTCCTAAAAGCACGACAAAAATTGTTACTTATATAGTTCCAACAGATAGGAAACATTAGAACTACAGTACAGACAACTCTAACAACAATTATAACAGGTAGAAACCTTTAATGATAACAATTCATGAATGTTTTAAAAAAATTAATTCTAGTCCACACACATTTAAAGACTGATTCATAAGGGGCTGACTCCCTCCAACTAGGAGGGGTCTGACCCTCGTCATAAATTATCATAGCCAATCGTGAATGAATTGAACAAGCTCATTGATATTGCTTTTTTTGATAGGTATTTTTGGAATCGAATCAAGGAACGTTTTTCCATATCTTGTTGTAATAATTCTTTTGTCAAAGACGACAATAATTCCTCGGTCTTGCTCAGATCTTATCAGCCTGCCAAACCCCTGTTTAAATCTGATGACTGCTTCCGGCAAAGAATGATCGGAAAATGGATTGCCGCCATTCCTTTTTATCGCTTCACATTTTGCTTGAACGATCGGTTCATCCGGAGGAGAAAACGGCAGCCGTACAATAATAAGGCATGACAAGTCTTCTCCTGGAATATCAACACCTTCCCAAAAACTGTTTGTTCCTAGCAGGATCGCTTTGTCAAATCGCTGGAAATTTCGTGTAAGCCTTGTCCTGCTTCCGCTTGTGATCCCTTGAGCAATTAATGCATAGTCTTCTAAGAACCCGCTCTCTTTCATGAGTTCATACGTTTTTTTTAGCATATCATAAGCTGTAAACAATACAAGCATTCTTCCTTTTGTCGCTTCCGCGATTGAAATCAAATGCTCTACAATCGAAGCGGTATATTCTTCCATGGACACTGTGCTTATTTCCGGAAGGTCTTCAGAAATAATTAGCTGAACTTGTTCAGAATAACGAAATGGTGAAGGAATCGTTTCTGTTTGATAATCAAGGTTTTCAAGCCCCAGCTCTCTTACAATAAACTTGAAAGAGTTTTTTACAGTTAATGTAGCAGATGTAAGGACTACACTCTTTTTATCAGCGAAAAATTGCTGTTCCAAAAAAGAAGAAACCTCTACAGGCTGTGCGTAAACAGTTGTAGCATTTTGAAATGCTCTTAAGTCTGTCTCAATCCATATGACATACTCCGGCTGCTGGATAATAAAGAGGTTTTTAATGACATCTTTGACTTCCTTCAAACTTTCAAAAACTGAAGCTATTTCCTCAAGCACCGCTTTTTGTTCACCGGACCGCTCAACTTTAAATTGATTCATCACATGCAGCCGTTTTTTAAAAAGGCAAATCAGGTCTTTGATTAGAAATAAAATCCGCTCCGAAACAGCTTGTAAAGCATTCCATTCCTTCCCGGACTCATTGTTTGTTAACCGATATTTTATTTTGTTAAAGGCCAAACCTTTATCCTTTGTTTTTTTTCCTGCATAAACACTAATTGTTTTAAATAACTCATCAAATTCAATAGATAAATCCGATATTATCTGGTTAACTTCAAATGTATGAACTATTTCGCTATTTTGCCATTTTACGTCATTCAACAGCTGTTCAAACTTGTAAAACAGCTGTTTCTGCTCATAGGTACCAAGCCTGCTTAGCAAATGCCTGATTGCCAAATAGTCAAGTGAAAAACCAAAATGTTTACCTGCTGCTTTTTCAAACTGATGTCCTTCATCAATAATCACATAATGATAATCGGGTAAAATCGATTGATCTGCCCCTGCATCAGAAAGGAGAAATGCATGATTGGTAATAATAAGATCAGCTGATTGCGCTTCATTTCTGGCTCTTAAATAATAGTCATGAGAAGACCATGCCTTTCCTTGAAGAAATGCAGTCTCATCATTCTTAATATAATTCCAAAACAGCCTGCCCCCGCTTGATAAGTTTAACTCTTCATAGTCACCTGTATCAGTTTCTAACAGCCATACGAGGATTTGCATTTTTGTTAAACAAGTATCATAATTATCGTCCTCTTCATTTAAAGAGAGCTTAAATTTAAAAAGGCTGATATAGTGATTTCTTCCTTTTAATAGAACTGTTTTTATCGGAAAGCTAAATATTTTATTTAAAAGGAGAATATCCCGTCTTAAAAGCTGTTCTTGAAGCTGGGTTGTATATGTGCTGATGACAACAGGCTCGTTTTTCAGCTTTGAAAAGATGACAGCCGGAATAAGATAAGCAAGTGATTTCCCTACTCCTGTCCCTGCCTCAATTAATGAATGCTGTTGATTTAGAAAAGAATGGTACACGGTATCCATCATTTGAAATTGACCGGTTCGCCTTTCAAATGCCGGAAACGCTTTTTGCAAGAGAGCTTCTTTACTTTCAATATCAAAAGGATACTCTAAATGTGATGGATTCGAAACACTTTTCGGAAGATCCTTCTTCTTTTTTAAAGCAATACCACGAAAGATTTCGATGGATTCAGGCAAAACTTCAATGGTTTGTTCCTTTTTCATAATGATATCTCCGAGAAGTACATGTAAATCACTTTTAAGTCCATCAGATAGCTTATATAGCTGACGCATTGTACATAACGGTATTTTTTGAAGCTTTTCAAGTAAAATTAACAGCAGCTCCGCTGTGACGTACGCATCACTATCAGCTTGATGAGGGCGGTCATGGGATAATTTCTCCTTTGCAGCTAAATCAGATAGTTTATAACTGTCAGCAGTAGGCAACAGAATTCTGGCAAGCTCAACTGTATCCAAAATAGGGCCGAAAAACCCCTCATATCCCGCATGAATCAGTTCTTCCTGAAGAAATGACAAATCAAAAAGCACGTTATGGGCTACAAAATAAGCGCCATCTAGCAATGATAATATTTTGGGAGCAATCTCCGAAAAAAACGGAGCATTCTTTACCATTTCATCATTGATTCCCGTAAGCTCTTCAATAAATGGCGAGATCTCTTGTTCTGGATTTACAAAAGACGAATATTGTTCAATAATTTTTCCATTTTCGATAACAACCGCCGCAAACTGAATGATTCTGTCTCCTCTTTTAGGGGCATTGCCGGTTGTCTCCAAATCAATAACTGTGAATTTATGTTGATTCATTTTGAAACACCTCAAATATTCAATCAAAGCAACGGTATCATAAAACAGGAAAAAGAAAAAGGTCAATTCCGAAAAAGTTTATTAAGGTTTAAAGATAAGAAAGAAACCCCCTGTAAATAGGGGGTTAAAGAATTGTTTTTTCCGGTTCAACGTGAAGCAGTTCGACAATTTTATTTTTTTCATCCATAATGGCCACTTTCGGTTTATGCGTCTTTACTTTTTCTTCAGGAACCAATACATAAGAAATAATAATTACAACATCGCCTTCCTGAACAAGACGGGCAGCTGCCCCGTTCAAACAAACAACGCCGCTTCCTCTTTGTCCGGGAATAATATATGTTTCAAAGCGGGCTCCATTATTATTGTTCACAATTTGGACTTTTTCGTTTGGAACCATTCCTACGGCATCCAAAATATCTTCGTCTATTGTAATACTACCTACATAATTCAGATTTGCTTCTGTTACTCTAGCACGATGGATTTTTGCATTCATCATGGTGCGAAACATTACATCTTCCTCCTATTCATTCACTGTAACGATCATATTATCGATTAAACGTGCCCGGGAAAACTTAACAGCTAGAGCAATAATTATTTTTCCTTGAATCTTTGATACTGGTTTTAAATCCGGATATGAGTAGATTTCAATATAATCAATAATTCCTGATGTTTGGCCGGAAATATGCTGAGCCATCGAAGAGATAATTCTCTCCGGATCCCTAACTCCTTCGTTGATCATATGTTCCGCTAATTTTAAACTTTCGTATAAAGCCGGAGCCTGTTTTCTTTCTTCCGGAAGCAAGTTGACGTTTCTTGAGCTTTTTGCCAAGCCGTCCTCTTCTCGAACGGTCTCAACAGGCACCAACGTGATCGGGAAATGAAAATCATGAATTAATCCATCTACGACCGCAACCTGCTGTGCATCTTTCATTCCGAAATAAGCACGGTCAGGCAACACAATGTTAAACAACTTTGTCAACACTGTGGCAACTCCATCAAAATGGCCAGGACGCGATCTTCCGCAAAGAACCTCTGTACGGTCTTGAACAATGACTTTAACAGACGGAGCGCCTGGATACATTTCGTTTACATCCGGGTAAAAGAAGTAATCGACACCACTGTCTTCTGCTGCCTTTTTATCGCGCTCAAAATCTCTCGGATAGGCTTCAAGATCTTCTGAAGGTCCAAATTGAAGCGGATTGACAAATACGCTTAAAACAACAATATCATTCTCTTGCCTCGCTCTCTTTATCAATGCCATATGACCTTCGTGCAAATACCCCATTGTCGGTACAAAGCCAATTGATTTTTGGTTGTTTTTTTCTTGAATGATTTGTTTTTGCATTTCAGCGATTTTCGTTATGACTTTCATTGTTTTCCTCCATAAAGGGCTGACAGTTCTTCTTCTTTCATTGAAAAACTGTGGCTGTCCTCAGGGAATGCACCTAATTTTACTTCAGAAACGTATGCGCTGAGGCCTCTTTCCACAAGTTCATTTACATTCGCATATTGTTTTACAAATTTCGGAACCCTGTCGATCCCATATGTTAATACATCATGATAAACAAGAACCTGGCCATCACATTCCGGACCTGCCCCAATTCCAATAGTCGGTATGGACAGTATGCTTGAAATTTCTTCCGCCAGCTGTTTCGGAACACATTCCAAAACGAGAGCAAACGCTCCGGCCTCTTCAACCTTCTTGGCATCATCCATTAATTTTCGGGCAGCTTCCGCACTTTTTCCCTGAACTTTGTAACCGCCAAGTACGCCAACAGATTGTGGTGTAAGCCCGAGGTGGGCGACAACCGGGATCCCGGCTCTTGTCAGCGCTTTGATTTTTTCCGTTACATCATCGGCTCCTTCGAGTTTAACTGCATGGGCTCCCGTTTCCTGTATGAGCCGCGCCCCGTTCAAAAGTGTATCACGGACAGACAAATGATAACTCATAAACGGCATATCAACGACAATAAACGTATTCGGTGCTCCTCTTTTTACGGCTTTGGCGTGATGGATCATATCTTCAAGTGTTACAGGCACAGTAGATTCGTATCCTAGTACAACCATTCCTAAAGAGTCACCGACTAAGATCATATCTACCTCAGCTTTTTCGGCTTGTTTCGCAGAAGGATAGTCATAAGCCGTCAGCATGACAATTTTTTCTTTTGAAGTTTTCATTTTAAGAAAATCAGTTGTTTGCTTCATTTTTCTTCCTCCTTTTTTAAAAAGAGGCGATAAAACAATACAAAAAGGATCCTTTCAAAAGGCAGAAGGATCCCGTTGCAAGCAATCAATTATTGTTTCATCCCTCTGTCCCGGTCCTTATTGGATCTAGGCAGAAATATGCTTAATGAAAAATAAAGATAAGGTGCAGTTCTTGTAAGATACTGCCCAGTGTGATTATAACAAAATGGTGTCCCTGTGGCTATTATTATATTTTTCCGGATAAATCAATATCAGCAGAGAAAACGTGATGCACATTGCCGCTTTCATCTTCAATCATTAAAACACCTTCATCAGTAATCCCTAAAGCTCGTCCAGAAATATTGCCTGACAATGTTCTGGCGACAATCTCTTTACCGATACTAACGGCGTAGCTTTCCCACATAAGCTTGATCGGATAAAATCCTTTTTCCAAATAAAGCAAATATAATTTTTCGATGTTGGAAAGGACTGCTCTTATTACAGCAGGCCTTGAGATGTACTCGCCTTTTTCTATTGATAGTGAAGTAGCAATTGAGCGAATATTTTCCGGAAAATCATCAGTTTTTTGATTTACATTCATGCCGATGCCGATGATAATCGTTTTGACTCTGTCTGCTTCTGCTTGCAGTTCTGTCAAAATACCGGTTACTTTTTTCCCGTTTATTAAAATGTCATTCGGCCATTTAATTTGCGGCGATAAAGCTGTTATTTCCTCAATCGCTTGAACAACTGCAACAGCTGTCAAAAGAGTAAGCTGCGGCGCATTAGTAGGCAAAATATTTGGCCTTAAGATCACGCTCATCCAGATTCCGGAATATTTTGGTGAATACCATTTCCGGTCCATTCTTCCCCGCCCTGACAGCTGTTCTTCAGCGAGAACGACTGTTCCTTCGGGCGCTCCATCATAGGCAAGCCGATGAGCAATTTTTTGGGTAGAATCGACACTTTCTTCGTAATGTATTTGCCGTCCAAGAAATTCAGTTTTTAATCCAAGCCTGATCTCGTCTGGTATAATGTTTTCAGGCGTTTTAACAATCCGGTAACCTTTTCTTCTAACCGCTTCGAGAATAAATCCCTCTTTCCTAAGATCTTCGATATGCTTCCAGACTGCTGTCCTCGAACAGCCAATTAAATCTGCTAAATACTGGCCGGACAAGAATTCTCCTTCTGCATGTGTAAAGGCATCAAGCAGTTTCTTTCTCAATTCTGATTGCACTTGATTACCCACTCCTTTATCTTTTCTTTCTGATTCAAAAGCTCCCTGTTAAGCACTGCATTTTCAATTTTTTGAAAAAGTTCTTTTAACCATGGCCCCCCTTTTCGATCCAGCCACTTCATAAGATCATTGCCCGATACTTGCAACTCGGATCTATCTTTAATTGGTAGACTGTCATAAGCTTCAATCCATTTTTCCCCTAAAGCAAGACCATTTCGTGTTATTACATTTAACACATTTTCTGTATGGATAATCACTTCTTTCTTCGCTTCGAAAAGCTGTCTGTTCGACCATTCTGACTCGAGCCTTGAAGAAACATAGTGAACAATCTTTTGTATCATTTTTATTTTCTTTACAGGGAGCTTCCACTTTCTTAAGAACTCTTCGATAGATTCATTTTTCAATCCGAGCCTGTATATTAATAGCACCCACATTTCCAGAGCGGAAAGACGATCAAACGGATCTTGAAGCATCTTTTCCAAATCGTTCCGGCTATTCTCAAGTCCCGGAAGGTACAAGAACATCTCCGTTTCGATCATTAACTTTAAGGCCTCTCTCCTATTTACACCCTTTAACAGTTTCTCAAACTCTACAGTTTTTCTTTCAACGGCAATTTCCTTTAATAAATATTTATTTTCTGTCAGGGCTCTTTTTGTTAATTCTTCAAGGGAGAAAGACAATTGGCTGACAAAACGGATCGCTCTCATCATTCGTAAAGCATCCTCGCTGAATCTTTCTTGCGCGATCCCGACCGTTCTTATCCGTTTTTCACGAATGTCTTTTTGGCCGTCAAAAGGGTCAATTAATTTTCCCTCTTTGTCCATTGCGATTGCATTCATTGTAAAATCACGCCGCTTAAGATCTTCATTTAATGACCGGATGAACGTAACGCCGGCCGGCCTCCGAAAATCCTCATATTTATCTTCCGTACGAAAAGTTGTTATTTCATATTGTGTTCCATTATAAATGACAAGTACTGTTCCGTGCTCAATTCCTACATCAACTGTTTTCTGGAAAATCTTTTTTACTTCGTCCGGTGTTGCCGATGTTGCGATATCCACATCCTCTATCGGCTTTTCAAGGAGGTAGTCTCTTACACATCCTCCGACAAAATATGCCTCAAAACCGGCATTCTCAATCATTTCTAGTACAGGTTTTGCTTTCTCAAATTTGTGTATCATCATTTTCACCTGTATTCAGTAATCTAAAATAGATTTCTTCATAATAAGAGACTGCCTTATCTGCATTGAATTTCTGTTTCACCATTTCAATTGAATGATCTGAAAATCTTTTGTGCAGAGCGGAGTTTGTTAAGATTTGCATCGCCTTTTCAAAGTATTCATCAATGTTTCCCAGTTCACAAATAAATCCGGTATATCCGTCTTTAATAACTTCAGGAATGCCTCCGACATTTGTTCCTATACACGGAACCCCGCAGGCCATAGCTTCAAGTGCAACAAGCCCAAAGCTTTCCTTCGTAGATAAGAGCAGCTTCAAATCACTTATTGAATAAAGTTCTTGCAAATTTTCCTGTTTGCCTAAAAAAAGAACTTTGTCATTTAAACCGAGATCCTTCACCAGTTTGCTTACAACCGTCATTTCAGGCCCGTCGCCAACAAGAAGCAGCTTCGCAGGCACTATTTCCGCAACTCGAGCAAATGTTTTTACAACATCAGGAACGCGCTTTACCGACCTGAAATTAGAAACATGTATCAACACTTTTTCATTTGGCTGAATACCGTAATCCTTCCGCAAATGGTTCGAATCAACCTTTTTATATACGCGTTCATCGACAAAATTATAAACGGTTTCAATCTTTTTATCTGGCTTTAATAAATCGTATGTTTGTTCCTTTAAAGCATGAGACACTGCTGTAACAGCATCCGATTGTTCGATGCCAAACTTAATCGCATCAGCTAGGGAAGGATCATAGCCAAGAACAGTAATATCTGTTCCATGCAATGTCGTTACAATTTTTAATTCTTTTTTGCACATTTGTTTTGCTAAAATTGCACATACAGCGTGGGGAATCGCATAATGAACATGAAGCAAATCTAATTGTTCCATATTAACAACTTCTGCCATTTTACTTGCAAGAGCAATATCATATGGCGGATATTGGAACACCGAATATTGATTTACTTCCACTTGATGAAAATAAATATTGTGGTACATTCTTTTCAAGCGGAAAGGAATCCCGGAAGAGATAAAATGGATCTCATGTCCGCGTTCCGCCAAAAGCTTGCCTAATTCTGTTGCGATTACACCCGATCCCCCAACAGTTGGATAACAGGTAATCCCAATTTTTAGTTTTCTCATTCTTTATCCCCTATTAAATCATGATTTATGAGAATTGGTCTTGCAGTTTTGAATCCTTCGGCAAAGGCTACCCCTGCCTCTTTGCCAAACATTCTTTCTCTAGCTTCAACCGCTTCAATATATCCGTTAACAAGAGGTGTTTCAAAGCTTTCATTGCTTTTTACAAATTGGCTTTCATACGCATGTAGTGCTGCCATTTTTTTATCAATAAAATCAGAAATATCGATGACAAAATCAGGAACATGAAATCCGTTGATCATATAGTAAAAAACATTTGCCACCCTGTGGGGTTCAGAATTTTCTTGAGTTTCAAACTTTTTAATTCCTGCAGAAAAAACCGCCTCCTTAACAAGGCGGGCACAATTACTGTGGTCGGGATGGCGGTCTTCAAAATAAGGGGCAAAAACAATTTTCGGGCGATAGCGGCGGATGACATTCGCCACTTTCTTTATGTATGATTCAGTGAGAAAAATTCCTCGGTCCGGTATATCTAATGTTTCTCTCACACTTGTCCCAAGGATTTCAGCTGCCCTGTTCGCTTCGGTCCGGCGAATATCAACCGTTCCATTGGAAGACAGTTCAGCTTTTGTTAAATCACATATTCCAATTTTATACCCTTTGCTTGCATATTTTGCAATTGTCCCTCCCATCCCGATTTCCACATCATCTGCATGGGCGCCAAATGCCAGTATATCCAAATATTGCAATTCCATTCTTCTATTCACCGTTTTCCCTTACTATATTTCTCCAATCCAAGTCACCGCGTTCAAGGCCTTTGATCAATATTTCAGCTGTACCCATATTTGTGGCAAGCGGGATTGAATAGACATCACAAAGGCGGACCAGCGCAGAAACATCTGGTTCATGAGGTTGAGCAGTTAACGGATCTCGAAAAAAGAAAACCATGTCCATTTTATTTTTTGCAATCATTGCACCAATTTCTTGATCTCCTCCAAGCGGTCCGGACTGGAAGCGCACAATTGAAAGGCCGGTAGCCTCGTTAATTCTTCGCCCTGTTGTTCCGGTAGCAAATAAACAGTGTTTGGAAAAAATATCTTGATACGCAGTAACGAAACTGACTAAATCATCCTTCTTTTTATCATGAGCAATTAATGCGATATTCACCATCCCACCCCATTCCTATTCAATAATGTTTTCTAAACCGTAAACAAACGTATCAATTTTTACAACAGTCTCAACAGCAAGCTTCACTCCAGACATAAAAGATGCACGATTATACGAATCGTGGCGGATCGTCAAGGTTTGGCCGTCAGATCCAAACATCACCTGCTGATGGGCAATTAATCCCGGCAAACGGACAGAATGAATATGCATTCCTTCATAATCGGCACCTCTTGCACCGCTGATTGTTTCTTTTTCATTTGGATGCCCTTGCTTCTTTGTTTCTCTCACTTCGGCGATCATCTCAGCTGTTTTGACTGCAGTTCCCGACGGTGCATCCAATTTTTGATCATGATGCAATTCAATGATCTCAATATCTTGAAAATACTTTGCTGCCATTTGTGAAAATTTCATCATTAATACAGCCCCGACCGCAAAGTTTGGAGCTATGATGCAGCCAAGTTTCTTTTCCTCACAAATTTCTTCAAGTTCTTTTAATTGCTCTTTCGTAAAACCTGTCGTCCCAACTACAGGCCGCACTCCGTACTCGAGCGCCGTTTTCGTATGATAATAGCCTACTTCAGGCGTCGTCAAATCAATCAAGACATCTGCACCTGTCTCCTGCAAGCATTTTTCAATATTTGTATAGACAGGTGCATCAAACCCTTGAAAACCTTCCAATTCAGAAAGATTTTTTCCGTCATTTTTATTGTCCAATACTGCTGCCAATTCGAAATGTTCTGTCCTCCCGACAAGATGGACTGCTTCCCGGCCCATTCGTCCTCGCGGGCCTGCCACAATAATTTTTACAGTTTCCATTTTTTCATCTCCCTTACTCTTCAATTCTTGTCCAGCGGTCTTTATCACGGATTTGAAATTTGTTCATAACAAGGTTATGTGCTTCTTCTAAATCGATATGTAAAGAGTTGGCAAAGCAAATAAGAACAAACAGCATATCCCCTAGTTCTTCCTCGATAGTCCGTTCTTTCTCTGTTGCCTTTTTGGGTTTTTCCCCGTAATAATGATTAACTTCCCGGGCGAGTTCCCCTAATTCTTCTGTCAATCTTGCAAGCAGCGCAAGCGGGCTGAAATAGCCTTCTTTAAATTGCCCGATGTAAGCATCAACTTCTGCTTGGACATCTTTTAATGTTTTTGAATTACCCATGTTTTCACCTCACAGTTCAATCAGTGCAGCTGGTTATTTCTTCTTTCATGTTAGCCTAAACATGCTCATTTTTACAAATATTTTTGATTTAACATATTACACTCTTTGGATACCGGAAGAATTTTGAATTACATTGCTAATATAATTGATATTTTATATAATTAAAACGCTTTGTTTAAGGAACAAAAAGGAAAAAGGGGGAGTGTCTATTGTTTTTTGGCTTGAAACTTAAAAATATCCTCTTTATTTTACTAGGTGCAGCCATTCTTTCATTTGGAATTGTTAATTTTAATATGCAAAATAATTTAGCAGAGGGCGGATTTACCGGTATCACATTATTATTATATTTCCTGTTTCATTGGGATCCGTCATATACAAATTTAATATTAAATATTCCTCTTTTTCTTATTGGATGGAAGCTTCTTGGAAGAAATGTGTTCTTATATACGCTTATCGGGACGATCAGCGTTTCAATCTTTCTCTGGATTTTTCAGCGTTTTCCGTTATATATGCCTCTTAATAATGACATGACGCTAGCTGCCTTGTTTGCTGGTGTGTTCATCGGAATAGGTCTCGGCATCATCTTCCGGTTTGGCGGCACAACTGGAGGCGTTGATATTATTGCCAGGCTGGCCCACAAATATATAGGCTGGAGCATGGGGAAAACAATGTTTTTGTTCGATGCAGTTGTTATTACTCTTTCGCTCGTCTTCTACTTGACGTATCAAGAAGCTATGTATACATTAGTAGCAGTATTTGTAGGAGCTCGTGTGATTGATTTTATGCAGGAAGGCGCCTATTCAGCCAGAGGTGCAATAATTATCTCTGATCACAGTGAAAAGATTGCCGATAAAATAATGAAAGAAATGGATCGGGGAGTTACAGTTTTAAGAGGACACGGTTCTTTTACAAAGAAAGAACGGGAAGTACTCTATTGTGTTGTTGCTAAAAATGAGCTTGTTAAGCTGAAAAATGTCATTATTTCGGTTGATCCACACGCCTTCGTGTCAGTCAGCGTTGTCCATGATGTACTAGGTGAAGGGTTTACACTTGATGAAAACAAAATGCCGCTGGAAAGATAAAAACCGCGCAAAAGCATGCGCGGTTTCTTATTCATCTCTCGTCATTCCTGTAAAAATTAATACTAAGCGAACTAATTCAAGTACAGCAACTGCGGCTGCAGCAACATAAGTTAATGCTGCTGCCTTCAATACTTTTCTCGTCTCCCGTTCTTCATCATTGCGTATTACACCAAGTGAAACGACTTGATCCATTGCCCTGTTTGAGGCATTAAATTCAACTGGAAGAGTAATAACTTGGAAAAGCACGGCTGATGCCATAAAGATAATCCCTAATAGCAACATTCCGCTCAAATGAGCAAAAATCCCGATCATAATAAGAATCCAGGCAAAATTGGAACCAATATTTGCAACAGGGACAAGCGCATGGCGAAAACGCAAAAATGCATAGTCCTGCTCGTCCTGTATAGCATGGCCCACTTCGTGCGCAGCAATCGCAGCAGCTGCAAGAGAATGCCCATGATAGTTGGCAGAAGACAATCTAACCGTTTTCGTGCGAGGATCATAATGATCACTCAAAAATCCTCCTATTTCCTCTACACCAACATGATAAAGTCCATTCGCGTCTAAAATCTTTCTTGCTACATCAGCACCTCTCATCTGTGTTGACGAAGGAACTCTTGAATATTTTTTATATGCTCCACTCACTTTCAGTTGTGCCCAAAGAGGTACGAGTATAATGACCGCGAAGTAAAGTAAATACATTTTTAACCTCCATTTTTAACTTATGATGTAGATGTAGTTGTAAATAGTCCCGTAAAATAGCAAGTAAACTTTGTTAAAAATGATGCTTTGCTTACAATTTTATTGTAATGATTGCAATGAGAATGGTCAATCTTTTAGCTCTCTTGACCGATTTCTCTCCTTTTCACGGTCACCTTTATATTTTCTCCAGCCAACGTAAGTCAATGTAAGAATAATAATACTTCCAGTTGAAATCATTACCCACCAGAGGGACGGATCGGCATCATCTTCATTCGTCTCATCAAAAATCTTTTGCAAATCTACTTGTAAGGCCTCAAGCTCCTGCCGACTTGAAACCTGTGAAAGCACTTGAGGACGAAATTGGTCTAAGAAATTTATACGTGCATCAACTTTTTCCATTCTTTCAGGTGGAACATCAAGTCTCATGCTCGGGTAGACAACTTCATAAAGAGATAAAAATGAATTCAGATTAGAATTAAAATGTTCACTGTCCCCGTTATATACAGATTTTTTCACGTTCTTAAATGCAGACATGATCGGTCCTTCCATTTCTGTCCACAAAGGCTGATGGTTGGAAGTAACAGCATCAACAACAAGCCGGAACTTCGTTACCTGGTTTAATCTCTCTTCATAAGTCATAGTCGGACTTACAGATGCTTCAATGGCATCTTTATGAGCCACTGTTACAATTCTTAACTCATCCATTGAAAATGAATGTTCTTTAACAGTGAACGGTAAAAATTGTTTAGAAAAATATTTCAATAATTTTTCGGCTTCGTGATATTTTTGTAATTTTACCATTTGTAAAGCTTCATCTGAAATTTCATCAAGCTTATTTTTAGGCGACGTTTGTTCTGCAAATACTGTGAATGGCGGCAGCAGGAAAACAGTCAGCATGATTATGGCGGCAATTGCTCTCATTCTTGTCCCCCCTACAATATCTAATAAAATGTATGTGAGGTTGGACAAGGTTAGACCAAAATTATCAATGACCGATTTATGACTTTAATTCTAATGTAAACCTGCGGGGCCTCATACAAAGAAAATAAGCAAGGAACAGTGATGCAATACTGAGCCAAAACGTAAAGTATCCAATTTCTTGCGAATATAGTTGCAAAACTGGATAACGAGGCATTTGAAAAAACACATAGTCAATTATTTCATTGTGAAGCACCCAAATTCCCGTAATAACTAGATGACGCATTTTAATCCGATAAAACGGTGCATATAACACTCCTTGAATGGCCATTCCTAAATGAGAAAAAATCAGCATATACGCCACAAAATCCAATTCACCTTTTACGATGTAAACCAATAAATTCATGACAACTGCCCAAATTCCGTACTTAAACAAAGTTACCATTGCCAAAGCTTCAAATAAAGGCCAGTTTTTATTCAAAAGAAAAGCGATAAGTACAAAAACAAAAAACAAGCTGGCTGTCGGACTGTCCGGAACAAATGGCACGAAAACCGCAGGCGTATCGACGAGCTGCCATTTATACCAATAGTATCCATAAATCGTACCCGCAATGTTAATGAGAAGCAACCCCCATAAAACAGTTCTGTTTGCTAAAACCGGATAAATCCACTTCATCATCTTTCCTCATTTCAGTATGTATGAAACACTCTTATCATTATGAAAAAAGCTGGCAAAATGCCAGCTTTTTTCATTGATTATTTACTTTGAAGACCTGCAATGAACTCTGACAGTTTTTTCAGTTCATCATCAGTACCTTTAAAAATACCGGCAGGCATGTTGCCTTTACCATTTTTAGCTATTTTAGCTACCTCTTCAGGTTTCAAACCGGTATCAATAAGGGCAGGTGCACCGGCGCCGCCTGATAATTCAGCGCCATGGCAGTTAATACAGCCTTTAGCTTTGTAAATTTTGTATCCTTCTGATTCCTTATCAATATTAACTTGAGCTACAATCTTCCCTTGCCGCTCTGCAGCTTTCCAGTCGTGGTGTGCAGCAGCTTGCCAAGTTAAGAAAACCATTGAAGCCAAAGCTAAAAGCATAAATCCAGTTGCCAAAGGGCGTTTTGACGGACGGCGCTCAGGACCTCTGTCAATAAACGGAGCCAACAACAGCGATCCGAAAGCAAGTCCAGGAATGACAATCGCACCAATAACATTATACGGACCGGATGCATATGTGTATTTTAATAATTGGTATAGAAATAAGAAATACCAGTCTGGCAGTGGAATGTAACTTGTATCAGTCGGATCAGCAACCCTCTCTAATGGAGAAGGGTGAGCAACTGTCAGACACAAATACCCAATGAGGAAAACTGCACCTACCATCCATTCTTTCAGAAGAAAGTTAGGCCAGAAAGCCTCAGTCTTTCCAGGGTATTCCGAATAATCCTTCGGAATGTTAGGCTTGCGTTCCGCGGGAACACGGGAGTCTCCTACGAACTTCATACCTTTTCCACGATGCATCGAGCAATCCCCCTCCTTTTTTCAAAAAATCGGACAATCTTATTTCGTTTCTTTGATCGGCTTACAGAGGACCAGAAATTCCTTGTCTGCGGATCATTAAGAAATGCGCAGCCATCAAACCAAGTAATGCAGCCGGCAGGAAAAATACGTGAATCGCAAAGAACCTGGTCAGCGTTTGTGCCCCGACGATATGCTCATCACCGGCAAGCAAAATTTTCACATACTTACCAATAAGCGGAACGGATTCCGCAATCTGCAAACCTACTTTTGTCGCAAACAGAGCTTTCATATCCCAAGGAAGCAAATATCCTGTGAAACCTAAACCTAACATAACGAAGAAAATTAAAACTCCGACAATCCAGTTTAGTTCTCGAGGTTTCTTATAAGCTCCTTGGAAGAATACGCGAAGCGTATGTAAAAACATCATTACGATAACCAAACTTGCTCCCCAGTGGTGCATTCCGCGAACAATCTGGCCAAATGCAACTTCATTTTGAAGATAGTATACAGATTGCCAAGCATTTTTAATATCTGGTACATAATACATCGTTAAAAACATACCAGAAAGGATTTGAATCACAGTTACGAAAAACGTTAATCCGCCGAAACAGTAAACAAATGCTGAAAAATGGTGTGCTGGGTTTACATGTTCCGGAACTTCATGGTCTGCAATATCGCGCCACAAAGGCGTAATATCTAAACGTTCATCGACCCAATCATATATTTTGTTTAACAATCATTACGCCCCCTTCCGTGGTTTTGCTTTTCCGATTTGCAAGTAGCCGTCCTTTATCCGATATTCATACACATCAAGCGGTGCTGTCGGCGGAGTGCCTGGTACGTTGGTGCCGTCTTTTGTGTATCTGCCGTAGTGGCACGGACAAAAGAATTGGTTTGGATGTTCCTTGTCCTTATTCCAGTCAACAGTACAGCCTAAGTGTTTACATATCGGAGAAAGAGCTACAATTTCACCTTTCTCATTTTTATAAACCCAAGCTGTATTTGTTACTTCGGATTCATACCAGGCATCCTTTTGTTTAAATGAGAAGTCAACACGCGTTGGTTCACTGGTAATATCACTTACCTTTTTGTCAGTCGGCACGAAATTATCGCCCGCTCCGCCTTTTAGAAGCGGATCAACTGCAAAACGAACCATTGGCATTAACATCCCTGCAGCCATGAAACCGCCTACACCTGTTAGTGTATAACTCAGGAATTGACGTCTTGTAACTCGATGCTTGCTCATGCTTTTCCCCCCTCTATCATGAAAATCAGTCCAACGGACATATTTCAACACATATAAAACTAGGACATAACCATGATATATCATTAATTACACAAGGTCAATATAGTATTATTCTGAAAAAAAGGCAAGTGTACTCAACACTCACATTTCTTCATTTTCGCGCCATTTTTGAATAAAAATATTTAACAATTGCTTGACCTGCTCTTCTAAAATAGACGTTTTATATTGCTCATCCATATTCTCAAGCGGCAATGAAGGAAGCCAGATTAACGGACCGTTTAAATCATTTTCACGCGTTTTCCATTGCGAATCCGATGTTACATAAAAAACATGTTTGAATCCTTTTTGAAGAATTTTTGTTTCCCAAACTTTTAAATGTTCCACAAGCTTGTCCTCTTCAACGCTTTTTAAATACGAAAAACCCGGAAGAAGCAACAGCCTGCCTTTTAACTGCCTTTCCAACTGAATGCTTAATATTGTTATAAATTCAGTCATCGAAGCAGTTTGCTTCATATCCTCATCAAAAGAAACAGGCAAAAGAGGCAAAACCGCCGTATCAACATATTCTTTTGCCTGCAAATACATATCAATGTCTTGCGGTACCCATTTCATTATCTACACTCCAATCTTCACGAAATCCTTCTTTATCATATCATTTTCATCAACCGGGAGAAAACAATATCGAAAATCGAGTAGGAGGGGGTGACTAACCCCCGACCTCTCACACCACCGTACGTACCGTTCGGTATACGGCGGTTCAATTAAGTATGACGTAGAAAATGATATCTCTCGAATAGACTTCTTAACCCTTGTTGACTCCAGTAGGAGTTATCGAGGGTTTTGTGTAGAATGGGACTGCAGGCAATCCGCCAGTATTTCTTGCGTGTATTGCCCCACTCGATTGCTTTATGACTTGGAACACCTAATGCTCTAAGTTTCCGAATTCTTGTTTTCGGCGTTTTCCACTCTTTCCATAAACACATTCGAAGTCTTCGTCTTATCCATTCATCAAATTCTTTGAACTTGCTTGGTGTATCTGCCAAGGCAAAATATCCACACCATCCCATTAGGTACATGTTCAGTTTCTCAATTCTTTCCTCCATTCGATACGGTTTGGATCTGGATGTGATTTCACGGATCTTGTTCTTGAATCGTTTCACACTTTCTTTCGCCATCCGTATCTTGGGTGTTTTGTTTGGTGTAAAGCTAAAACCGAGAAACTTCCGTTTCCAAGGACGGTCTACCGCCGATTTCTCTTTATTTACCTTGAGCTTTAATTCCTTCTCGATAAAGTTAGTAATGGAGTTCATGACACGAATTCCTGCTTTCTTTGTTTTCACGTAGATATTACAGTCATCCGCGTACCGTACAAATTTATGTCCACGTTTCTCAAGTTCCTTGTCCAACTCGTGAAGCATGATGTTTGATAATAGTGGACTAAGCGGTCCACCTTGTGGCGTTCCCATGTCTGTTTCCATTACCACTCCATTTATCATCACGCCTGATTGAAGATACCGGCGGATTAACTTAAGTAAAATCCGATCTTCGATCGTTTTCGCCAAGATCCCCATCAGTTTGTCGTGGTTCACCTTGTCAAAGAATTTCTCTAAGTCTATATCGACCACCCAGCGATATCCTTCTTTGATATAGCCCTTTGCTTTCCTGACCGCGTCATGTCCTCTGCGGCTTGGGCGAAAGCCGTAGCTATGTTCAGAGAAGGTCGGATCGAAGATTCTCGTTAACACTTGGGCGATCGCTTGTTGAATGAAACGATCAGTCACGGTGGGGATACCTAGAAGTCTTACTCCGCCGTTCGGTTTCGGGATTTCGACTCGACGAACGGGTAAGGGTTTGTAGGTTCCCTCTCTTAACGACTGTCGAATGGAGTCCCAGTTTTCATAGAGGTGTCTCCGTAGGTCTTTTGCGGGCATGCCATCTACTCCGTGACTTCCTTTATTCTGTTCAACTCGTTTTAATGCCGTTAGGAGATTTTCCCGTGACAAAATCAGTTCCATCAACATAGATATCCTCTCCACGTGAACGAATCCCTCTATTTGTGCCATCTTCTGCTCCACCCTCTTGAAGTCCCCCGTGGGATTCACCACTTCCTCCTTCAAGTAAGTCCTGCCGGATTGTCTGCTTCAACACAGAAGATGAACGCGTAGTGTTTCGTTCTCCTTAATTGTTCGGTCCTTCCTCTTTCGTCTCGAGCTCGAAAGAGTACTATGACCTCTGCTGACTTCTGACTGCTCAGCTATCTATCGCTAGATAGGTTACCAAGATTACTTGGCGTGCCAGTCAGATCTCCCCGGGTAAGAGTGTAATCTTTCCTTCCATCTATCTGCTTCATTTACTCTGTATCACCTTCGGCAGAAAGGGCTTTGTTTTGTTTTGCAAACTCACCCAGTGATACCTAGCCTTATATGAAGTTCGTATTCCTCAGACCGGAAGTTTGCCGTCCGCTTCCTTCAGATTCCGCGTTACCACGGACACCCTTGCGTTATGCTAACTGCTACTTCTGCCTTCACAGCTCGGGACTTGCACCCTATAGATTACACCCATGCCGGGCGCACAAAAGCAAAAAAGGCGAGCTGTAATAAGCCGCCTTTTTACAATTGTTTCTTTAAATTTTTCAATTGAGTGGTAAGCTGTTGAAACGCCTCTTTATCCTGCTCATCAAGAGCTTGATCAATCAGCTCAAGCAACTTTTCCTCTTGAAAGCGCTGAATGCTTTCCAAAAGGAAGCGCTCTGCAATGAGCCGGTCTTTTTCAGTTATTTGCAGTTTTTTCGGCATATACGGATTTTCTTCCAGTACTGCTGCATACTGAGGGGCCTTAAAAGATGCATGAAAATTTAATTGAATATATATTTCCTCGTCCCGGTTTAAACGGATATCATGGAATGATTTCTCTGCATCTGTAGTCATGACGTTTTCTTTATAGAATCGGAATGGTACTTCATCTACACAGTGGGTGGACATTACAAGCCCTCTTGGACAAAATTGTGCTTGTTCAACAAAATGAACCTTTTCCATTAGTTGGTCATGGCTCATTAAATAGTTTAGAATCCATACGCACTCTCTTCGTTTTAGTTGATAATGATTTAAAAACCAGCGAATAAATTCTTTTTTCTCGTTGACAGAAACAGGGGCCGTCATATTAATTCCCTCCTCTGCATGATTACTTTCTTAGAAAGCAAAGTTTAAAATTCATCTTGTAGGCGTTCCAGAATATCAAGGTACTCATCATTGGTTGGATCATTTTTTGCTAATTCACTAAAAATTTCGACGGCTTTAGCTCGTTTTCCTTCTTCCAATAAAAAATAGCCGTAATCTGATAAAAAATCTGGATGGTTCTTAAAAAAAGTATATGCGAGTTCATATTTGTTTAATGCCTGTGAATAATCTTCAAGATGCTGAAGGGCTACAGCTTCATCCCAAATGATCTGCGGCTCCTCTTCCCCTTGTGCTTCCAAAGATCTTGCAATCTCAAGTACATCTTCATATCGATTCTGTTTTAACAATAGTTTATTTAGAGTTAATGCTGCCTCGATAAAGCCAGGGTCAAGGGAAAGCGCTTCTCTCAAAAACTTTTCAGCTTCTTCTTCATCGCCAAGCTTTAACGCCAATTTCCCGCCGTAAAAGAATAGATCTTTGTTGAATTCATCATATTTTATTCCTTCTTTTACTGTTTTTAGACCGCTTTCAAGCTCTCCTTCTCTTTCGTACGCTTTTGCCAAATACAAATATAATGAGTGATATTCAGGATCCAATTCTTTTAATTCTAAAAACTTTTCGATTGCGGTCTTATTAAAACCAGCTTGAAGCGCGGTAAAAGCGTAGCCAAAAAGGGCATCAATTTCAAGTTTTTCATCCATTGCTTTTTCATAAAATGGAAGCGCTTCTTCAAATGCTCCTGAAGAGCTTAACATTTCAGCTATACGGCGGTGTATATTTACTCCGGCAATTTCCGTTTCCGATTGTAAAACAGCTTCATAAGCCTTAATTGCTTCATTTAATTTTCCTTCTTCGGCATACAGCTCTCCGAGGGCAAAATCAATAACAACTTCATCCGGAAGGATGCGTTTCGCTTTCAGCAATTTTTGTTCACTTACTTCGTAAAGACCATTCATTTGATACAAATCAGCCAACAGTAAAAGGGACTCGGGATAACTTGAATCTTCTTCGCTGATTTTTTCAAGCAGCAAAATCGCTTTCTCCTCATCTCCTAGCTCTATATGGACTTCAGCCAGCATGACAAGAAGTTCTCCTTCATCAGGGTATGTTTCCAGCAGATTCTCAAGCAATCCCTTTACTTCCTCAAGGAAACCGAATTGAAATAAATCTTCTGCAAGAGTAAATTTTTCTTCGTCAGACCCTGTGTTCAATATTTCTTTGTAAAGAGTTAATGCTTCTTTATGTCGACCGTTTTCTATTAAAGAGATGATTCTTTCAACCTTATTCATTTATAAATCCTTTCTAACCGGAAATATAGTATGACGGAGTTTTTACGGTAACCTCTTCACCAAACCCCGGCCGATAAAATACATTGCTGCCTGCTCGGATTACATTTCCTTTGTGAACTGTTACAAGCAGTCTATGATTATGATAATGAAACAAATCCAATTCTTCAATCATTGTGAATTTCCGGCTGTTTAAATATAAATTATAACTGACTTCCCCGCCGTGATGTAAGGAGGATTTTATTGGATAAATGCCGGTTTTTTTTAGGACTGAAAGCGAAAGAGGCTCATGTTCCGTTAGTTCATGATCGATAAAAGATATCTTCTCCTGTTTCATCAACTGTGACCAGATGATTTTTGCCTGGTTTCTTTCCCTTGTGCAATCACTTTGAAAAACAGGAATAAGCGGACTGTTGTAAGGAAACATTGCTTCGCGAATCCAGCCCCATGGGATAGTAGATAGCTCGTCCATGTTCGTTATTTCAATAAATAAGGCTGGAATCCTTTCTTTTTTGCATTGTCTAATAAGATTTGCGGTTAGAAGGTTTAACGGCAGTTTAACCCCCAATGAGTAGTCGATTGGACTTCCTGCAAGCATAGCCTTCATACGTTTCACTTTCTTTTTCAATTCGTATTCATAAGAGATTGATACTAATGTCAGAACAGTCGTACAGCCTTTCAGAATAAAATGGTTAATAAAATATTCCTTCATTGCCGGGAAAGGCTGATTAGCAGGAAGGTTTGGATCAAAAAAAACATATGAAGGAGTCATTAAATATGAGCCTAGATCCATTTGCATAAACTGAAATTTGTTAAAAGTCTTTTTAACCGACACAACTTGTGATTTTTTCACGAGAAGGGAAGTTTTTTGAAGGTTTCCATTAGTTAACAGGTTTGCATTCGAAATAATATATGTCATAAAACCACCTCTTTACGGTCTTATGACAAGCTATGATCATTTTATGAAAATATGACTCTATTTTCATTATAAATGAAGAAGGTCTGACCCAAAAGGTTAATTATTTTCCTTTAGGGCCATACCTTCCTTATTTCATTACACTATATAGATCTTTAAAAAATCCAGGATAGGAAACAGAAATTGCCTCGTCTCTTTCTAGAAATACTTCATCTTTGCAAATAAGAGCAGCTACTGCAAGCATCATTCCAATCCGGTGGTCACCATGAGAGGAAACAATGCCGCCTTTCAAGTGCGATTTTCCATGAATGATCATACCATCGTCTGTCGCTTCAATGGATGCTCCTAGTTTAGCTAGTTCCCCTACAACTGTATCAATACGGTTCGTTTCTTTCACTTTCAATTCATGGGCGTCCTTAATAACTGTCGTTCCTTCTGCCTGTGTAGCTACTAGGGCGATAATCGGAATTTCATCAATAAGGCGAGGCAAGATATCCCCTTTTATTTCGACGCCCTTTAAGTTTGATGTTTTAATGATAATATCACCTGAAGGCTCATAACCCTCTGTATCATGAGGCATGACGGTTATATCTGCCCCCATTTCTTTCAAAACATCAATCATACCAGTCCGCGTTGGATTTAACCCAACGTCCTTAAGCAACAGTTCACTGTTAGGCGTAATCGCGGCTGCAGCCAAAAAGAAAGCCGCTGACGAGATATCTCCTGGCACCTCTACCTTTGACGCAGTTAAGCTCTGGCCGCCTTTTATCCTAACAGTAAGTCCGCTTTCTTCCACTTCTCCGCCAAATTGGCGAATCATCCTTTCGGTATGGTCTCTTGTTTTCGATGGTTCAACTACAGTCGTAATACCCTCTGCTTGAAGGCCTGCTAGTAATATCGAAGATTTTACTTGCGCACTGGCTACAGGCAAATGATAATCTATGCCCGTTAAGTTTCCTCCTCTAATTGACAGAGGAGTAAACTCTCCGCCACAGCGGCCATCAATGTCTGCGCCCATCATTGCTAGGGGTTTTGCAACCCTGGTCATCGGTCTTCTTCCAATGGATTCATCTCCGATTAATGTAGCATGAAAAGGTCTTCCGGCTAAAACCCCCAGCAATAAGCGTATAGTTGTACCTGAATTACCCACATCAAGAACGTCTGCAGGTTCCTTCAATCCATCAAAACTGTTTCCAACTATTTGCAATTGGTTCCCTTTTTGCTCAATGGAAACACCGAGCTTGCGAAAACACGCAATCGTACTCAAGCAGTCATCACCCAAAAGAAAATTCGTTACGGAAGTTGTGCCTTTAGCAATCGCTCCGAACATGACAGAACGGTGCGATATCGATTTATCTCCCGGAACTTTCACGGAACCTGTCAAACCGCTTATGCTTTTGTCTAAACGACGAGCTGCCACTTCCTTAACCTCCTTTGTTAATGAAATTTATAAATCGGTGGAAGTTTCATAATTGGTATAATGCCGAATGCACTTTTCGGCTCTCATTCTGTCTTCCTCCGTTTGAAAACTAATGACAAGGACTCCGTAAATTTCTTCTCTCGTTTCTAATATGCGGATATTTGTAATGCTTATCTCTTCTTGTGCTAAATAACCAGTAATCTCTGAAATGACGCCGGGATAGTCGGGGACATCAACAAATAAATCATAAAATGCCGGGATCGCCCCTTTTTCTTTTTTCGGCAACTCATCGCGGAATTGCTTGGCGCTTGAAAAATAATTAAATATTTTTTCATGATTGCATTCCTCAAGCATTTTTTTTACTCTTTCCATTTCTTCCTTCCACTCTTCAAGCAAATGAAGAAGAATAGATCGATTATGGAGCAAAATATCCCTCCACATTGCCGGGCTGCTGGAAGCAATCCGGGTAATATCACGGAATCCCCCGGCTGCCAGCCGGGGAATCAACTCCTGATTCCTGCTTGAACGGTAAGCCTGATGAACAAGGGACGCAGCAATAATATGTGGAAAATGACTGACTACACCAGTTAAGTAGTCATGCTGTTCAGGCGAGAGAATAAGAAATTTTGCATTTGTTCCTCTAAGCCACTCTTTTAACTTCAATATTTTTTCCTCAGGAGTATCTTCATCGGGCGTCAATAAATAAAAGGCATTTTCAAAAAGGATCTTCTTTGCGGCTGCAACACCGCTTTTATGAGAACCTGCCATTGGGTGCCCCCCAATGAAGATATAACCCTTTTCCTTTAAACAGGATGCTTTATTGATGATTTCAACTTTCGTGCTGCCTGTATCCGTGATAATAACTCCATTTTTCAAATCCATTTGGGCCAAAGAGTCGATAATTTCTTCTGCCTGGGCCACCGGTGTAGCAATCACAATTAAGTCTGCGTTCTTTGCTCCTTCTTCAATGGATTCGGAAGTTTCATCTACAACATGGAGCATTTTTGCTAGTTTACATTGCTTCTCACTTATGTCATAACCAATGACTGTTGATTTTGGATGCTTGTCTTTAATGCAAAGAGCAATCGAACCGCCAATTAAACCTAAGCCTATAATAAATGCGCGGCCTTCCAAAAAATCACCGCCTATTTAACTAGTTTTTACTGCTAAGAACTGTTTCATAGCTTCAATTACGCCTGCATTTTGTTCTTTTGATCCGACTGTCACTCTTACTGATGTCGGAAATCCAAGAGGTTTTCCTGATCGAACGATATACCCTTTTTCAAGTAAAAATTGAAAGACTTCATTCCCGTCTGTCTTAAAGTCAATTAAAATAAAGTTTGTTTGAGAAGGGTAGTAATCAAGATTGCTTTCCTGGCAAAACTGATAAAATTGCTCGAGACCTTCTCTATTTTTATGTTTACAAAATTGAATAAACTCTTGATCTTCCAATGCTGCAATGGCAGCTTTCTGGGCAATTGTATTTACATTAAACGGCTCTCTTGCCGGTTCCAATGCCCGAATGACTTCAGAAGCCGCAATTCCGTATCCAATCCGCAAACTGGCAAGTCCATAAATTTTTGAAAATGTCCTTAAAACAATGACATTTTCAAACTGTGAAACCAGTTCATTGACATGATAACCTTCGTCTGCTACTACATACTCATTGTAGGCTTCATCAAGGACAACTAAAACATCCTTAGGAACCTTTTCTAGAAATGCGAAAAGTTTATCTTTTGGAATATACGTCCCAGTCGGATTGTCAGGGTTGCATACCCAGACGACTCCGGTATTTGCATCGATTCTTGACAGCATTCCTTCTAAATCATGATGTCCATTCGCTAAAGGAACCTCTCTTATTTCAGCACCTTCAATAATTGCATTATGTTTGTACTGCGAAAAGGTAGGCACGGCCATGACCGTATTCACGCCTTTTCCTAAAATTGCTCTTGAGATGATTTGAATAAGATTATCCGAACCGTTCCCAAGTATTAATTGCTCAGGTGCTACTTTATAGAAAGCTGCAAGGCTTTCTCTTAAATCAGTGGCATAACCATCAGGATAGATCGCAAAAGAAATGGGAGCATTTTTTAAAGCTTCAGCCACTTTTGCCGAACATCCAAAAGGATTTTCATTTGAAGCAAGCTTAACAATATTCTCGAGGCCGTATTGTCTTTTTACTTCATCAATCGATTTTCCAGGCTGATAAGGAGTTAGAGTTAGTAATTGCTCTTTCCATTTCATCAAATTCACCTCTTTTAAACACTTTTGTGTATTATCATATTAAAGTATAAAAGTTATTTTAGAAATAGTCATTTTTTAATTGAGTAGAATCTAGAGCTATTTTTCGATTTTTTTAAAATAGTTTTATGTAAAATCACAATTTTAATAAGAATTCCCTATTTTTTTATTAAGTCGGGCCGCAAAATAACAGCACCATCTAAGTAAATATGATTCATTTCATCTTGAGCTTTATCAGTATTCACATGCATCATTACCCGAATGCAATGCGTTAATGCTGATGGAACAGAAATTTCTCTCATGCACATGACAGGAACATATGCCCAGCCTTCAAAAAGCCGCAAAGCCCTTGCTGGAAACGTTGCAGATATTTCGTCTGTAACAGAAAAAAAAACGGATGCAACATCATTTGGCTGAAGATTATTTTTTTCAATCATTTGACGCAAAAGCCTTTCAGTTGCTGAAATGATCTCCTCTTCCGTGTTTTCTTTGACTGTAATTGCCCCCCTTAATCCTCTGATCATTTACATGCCACCCCCTGATCGAAAATGTTCCAGATGTGCCAATAATCGTTCATCTTCCAGTTCTTTCAAGACCGGACGACCAACCTGCTCCAATAGAACAAATCTGATTTTTTGACCAACGGTTTTTTTGTCCATTTTCATACGATTTACTAAATTTTCAGAAGACAAATGATTCGGTACATCTGTCTTATAGCCTAGAGCCCTAATCCATTGCAAAAATTCTTCTTTTTTATAAGAAAAGCCGAACTCTCTTTCACTTAATTCAAGTGCAAAACAAATTCCGATCAAAACTGCTTCACCGTGTGTGATTTTTCCATAGCCCATTTCCGCTTCAATCGCGTGGCCAAGCGTATGCCCTAAGTTCAAAAATGCTCTTATACCCGTTTCCTTTTCATCCTTTGAAACGATCGATTCTTTGACTTGAATTCCTCTAGCGAGCATAAATTGCAAATCATCATTTGAAAGGTTTTCTAGCGACTTGATATTCGATTGAAGCCACTCAAAAAGATCTCTATCTTTTATAAGACCGTGTTTAATAACTTCAGCAAAGCCTGATCTTTTTTCTGCAGGCGGAAGTGTTTCCAAAAACTCTATATCATAAAACACAGCTTCCGGTTGAAAGAAAGCACCGATCATGTTTTTACCAAGCGGATGATTAATTGCTACTTTCCCTCCAACCGCACTGTCATGTGCAAGGATGGTTGTTGGTACTTGAATAAAAGGAATTCCTCTCATAAATGTTGCGGCAACAAAACCTGCCAAATCACCAACCGCTCCTCCGCCAAATGCAATAATAAGCGACTTTCGATCAAGCTTTTTTTCAAGTGCAAAAGTTAAACAGTTGTAGTATACATCAAAAGTTTTTGCTTTTTCCCCAGCAGGTACAATATAAGCTTCAGGATGGAATTCTGCTAGCAACGAAGTCAGCCGGGGAAGAAATAGTCCGCCAACGGTTTCATCCGTAATAATCAAGAGTGAAGTAATGTTAGAAAATTGATCGTGAATAAAAGCAGGAAGTGTTTCCATTACATTCTGCCCGACAAACACCGGATACCGCCTTGATGTTGTTCGAATCCATATCGTTTCCATTAAAACTCCCTCGCATATTCTCTATAGCGGTTCACTGATTCTACTAACGCATCAAAACGGTCTGCATAAAATTGATCAACAATGGCTGACGCCAGTTCCCAGGCAACAACATTTTCTGCGACTACTGCGGCTGCCGGGACTGCACAGCTATCAGACCTCTCGATGCTTGCAGAGAACGGTTCTTTCGTTTCAATGTCAACACTTTGCAGCGGCTTATATAGGGTAGGGATCGGCTTCATAACTCCTCGGACAACAATGGGCATACCGGTTGTCATTCCACCTTCAAATCCTCCCAGCCTGTTTGTTTTGCGGATGTACCCCTGGCTGCTGTTCCATTCAATCTCATCGTGAACTTCACTTCCTGGCTTCCTGGCAGCTTCGAAGCCGATGCCAAACTCAACTCCTTTAAATGCATTAATGCTGACAATCGCTGCCGCAATTTTTGCATCCAGCTTTCTGTCATAATGTACATAACTTCCAACGCCAACAGGCATCCCTTCCACAATGACTTCTACAATTCCGCCGATCGAATCTCCATTTTGTTTTGCCTCATCAATCGCTGCCATCATTTTTTTGGCAGCTTCCTCATCAAGACACCTGACAGGTGAATTTTCTGATCTCTCTTTTAAGTCCGCAATTGAGCTGTATACAGAGCTTTCGGCTTTAATTCCGCCGATTTCGATCACGTGTGATGCAACTTCAATCCCAAGTAAAGACAATAACTTTTTTGCAACCGCTCCGGCCGCAACCCGTACGGTCGTCTCCCGCGCTGAGGAACGCTCTAGTACGTTTCGCATATCCCTGTGGCCGTATTTTATACCACCATTCAAATCAGCATGTCCAGGACGGGGACGTGAAATTTTTCTCTTAATTTCTTCTGTATGATCTCCAAGAGGTTCCTGGCCCATTATCTTTGTCCAATGCTGCCAGTCATTGTTTTTGACAACTAGCGCCACTGGTGAACCGAGTGTATAACCGTGCCGAACCCCTCCGAGTATTTCGACTTTATCCTTTTCAATTTGCATTCTCCGGCCTCTCCCATAGCCTTTCTGCCTTCGAGCAAGTTCAATGTTAATATCTTCTGCAACTAAAGGCATCCCTGATGGCAATCCTTCTATAATCGTTGTAAGTTGCGGGCCATGGGATTCACCTGCTGTTAAATATCTCATTACTCTTTCCCCCTTCAACTCGTTAAAGGATTATCTACCAATATAACACATGCATAAAAATAAAAATAGTCAATCATTCAAAATTTATTGAATAATTTTTATCGTAAATGATGCAATTGTAACACAGCATGGTTCAATCGGGAATGTAAAGAAAAGAGCCCAAATTGATAATGGGCCCTCAAGTTTATCATGATTATGTTTATAAATTAGACCTATTTCCATATTAGGGTTGGGAGTAAAACTCAATCACGTTTTCTGTAAAAAAAAGTATCTTCTATTTCAAAATCATATTGTCCCGGGTTGAAAATTTGTTCAGTGCTTCCTACAAAAAAGATTCCCCCTGGATTTAATGCTGCACTAAATTTTTTATAAAGTTCCTTCTTAGCTTCTTCTGTAAAATAGATTAATACATTTCGGCAAACAATCAGGTCATATGGACCTCCAAATGGATCTTTTAGTAAATTATGTTTTTTAAAGGTGACTGTTTTCTTTATCATATCAGAAACATGAAAAAAATTTTGGCTGCTCGTGAAATATTTTTTTTTCATTTCCGGTGGAACTTCAAGTAATGACCTTTCCTGATATATACCAATTTTCGCTCTAGCAATTGCATTCTCATCGATGTCTGTTGCAAGAATTTGAATTTGCCAAAGGGGCAATAAATTCGACATAATCATTGCGATTGTATACGGCTCCTCACCAGTTGAACAAGCAGCACTCCATATTTTCAATCTTCTTTTGCGATTAAGAAGTTTCGGCAATATCTGCTTTTCGAGTATTTCCCATCTCGTACGATTTCGATAGAATTCAGAAACATTAATCGTCATTCGATCCAAACATTCATTCAACAGTTGCGGGTCTTTGTTCATAGCAAGGAAAAATTCATGGAATGAGCTAAAACCCTTTTTTTCATATAGAGAAGTAAGCCTTCTTTTCATTTGCACTTCTTTATAAAGGGATAAATCGATTCCTGTTTTCCTTTTCATGTTTCTGATAAAATCAAGGTAATCCTGAGACATTTGTATTTCTCCTCTAGCCTGTTCGACAAAAAATATCTTTTTAACAAATCTAGTATTACGAAAAACAATGGGCAAAACGCATTTTTTACCCATTTATGAAATAACTCCCATCTGGAAGCGGATACAAAAAAGACGCCCGGGATGCCAAGCGCCTCTGTGATAATTAATAAATCCAATCGTTTATTAGTTTTGGGTATTCAACTAATTCTGATTCATTAAAGAATAAAGCAATTTCTCGTTCAGCACTTTCTGGCGAATCAGAGCCATGAATTACATTCTTTCCTACAGTTAGTCCAAAATCTCCGCGGATCGTTCCAGGTGCTGCATCTTTCGGGTTAGTAGATCCCATCATTTGGCGGGCAGTTGCAATCACATTTTCCCCTTGCCATACCATAGCAAAAACCGGTCCAGAAGTAATAAAGTCAACAAGCTCTCCAAAGAAAGGACGCTCTTTATGCTCACCGTAGTGCTTCTCAGCAAGTTCTTTTGAAACGCTCATCAATTTGGCACCAACTAATTGGAAACCTTTTTTTTCAAAACGAGCAACAATTTCTCCTATTAAGTTGCGCTGTACGCCATCTGGTTTGACCATTAAGAATGTTTTTTCCATGTACTCCACTCCTAAACAGTTATGTATACTTGATTGTCCTAAAAAGAAAGACAATTCCACGAAAATATTATCATTGTTTAGACAATTGCGCAACTTCTAAAATTTACGTTTGCCAATAAATTTTGCAATATCACGCAGTGCTTTTTTCGCTCGATTATCTGGCAGTTCTTTTAAAATCGCTAACGCTTTTTCCAAATAACGGTCGCTTACTGCCAAAGATCTTTCAATCGCACCCGAATTTTTAATAATCGACAGCAACTCTTTGAGTTCTTCCTGTCCCATATTTTCATGAACTCTCTCGATTTTTTTTCGGATATTTTCGTCTTTCATGGCAAATAAAACCGGCAGTGTAATATTTCCCTGCAGCAAATCCCCGCCTGCAGGTTTTCCGAGCTCTTTTTCTGTACCGGTAAAATCAAGTACATCATCCGTAATTTGAAAGGACATGCCAACAAAATAACCAAACCGGAAAAGCTTTTTATGGATTTCTTCATCTACTCCCGCCGCAATCGCCCCCAATTGACAACTAGCAGCTATTAACAAAGCCGTTTTTCTTTTGATGCGCCGGAAATAGTCTCTTAAATTCTGGTTAAATCTGTATTTATCTTTTATTTGTTCAATTTCCCCAATACATACTTCAACAATCGTATGTGAAAGTATTTTATGGGCAAGAGGGTTCTCAATTTTTGTCATTAATTCAAGTGAGCGGGCTAATATATAATCTCCCGTATACATGGCAATCCGGTTATCCCATTTTGCCTTTATCGTTGGTTTTCCGCGCCTGATCTGGGCATCATCGATCACGTCGTCGTGTACCAGTGTAGCTGAATGAAGCAATTCAAGTGCAACAGCTACATTTTTGATTATATTGATATCATAATTTCCAAACTTTCCTGCCAGCAATACAAAAACTGGGCGAATTCTTTTCCCCCCGGCCTGCAATAAATGCAGTGATGCTTGACGCAATAAAGGAGACTTTGCTTGTATTGTCTCCTCCAATTCTTTTTCAACAATATTTAAATCCGAATTCAAAAATGAATACATCATTTTTAATTTCATTGTATCCACCCAGCTTTATCATACTGTCATTTTCAGTTGCCTGAATTAATTAGTGCATTAGAAAATATCAATGCCCGGCCGCTCAATAATGGGTCAGGCATTTCTTTTTGATCCTAAATGAACAGCGGCTACCCCTCCGCTGTATGGCTTATAATGTACTTTGACAAAGCCCGCTTCTTCAAACATTTCTGCAAGTTCTTTCATTCCCGGAAACTCGCGCGCGGATTCCTGCAGCCAGGAATATTCATCATAGCTTTTTGCAAAGATTTTTCCGAAGAGCGGCATAATAAACCGAAAATAAAAATAGTACAATTGTTTAAAGCCAAACATTGTCGGCTGTGAAGTTTCGAGGCAGACAGCGATGCCTCCGGATTTTAAAACCCGGTTCATTTCTCTTAACACTTGCATATAATCAGGGACATTTCTTAGACCAAAGCCAATTGTAACATAATCAAAAGAATGGTCAGGGAACGGAAGCTCCATTGCATTTCCGTGAATTAGTGAAACTTGATCAAATTTTTTACTTTTGACTTTTTCTTCTGCGATCTTCAGCATATTTTTGCTGAAATCAAGGCCAAAAACTTCTCCTTCGGGACCAACAGCTTCTGCAAGGGCAATCGTCCAATCCCCTGTGCCGCAACATACATCAAGAGCTTTGCTGCCCCTTTGGACATTCATCCGGTTCATCGTGTCTTTACGCCATCTTTTATGCTGTTGAAAACTGATAACAGAATTCATCTTGTCGTAATTTTGATAAATTTTTTCAAAGACATGATGAACACGCTCTTCTTTAGATTGATGCATGTTATTCTTACCCTTCTTCCACAAAAGTTTTTGCCAGCGAATGATGCTGATTCAAAATAGATAATGTTCTTTCCTTCAAAAGTTCATTTAGGAATGGTAATTTTTTAATTCCTTTTTCGATTAACTGCTTCGCAAATTCAATATAACGGTCACAAATCAACAATAGGAATCGTTGCTGCTCATTCGATAATTCTGACAAAGGCTGTTCATTTTTTGGGAAAACAAGCTTTTTTAATCCCTCGAATAAAATAGACGTCTCTTTATGTAAAAATTGTTTTTTCTCATTGATTAGCCGTTTAATAAATAATAGATTTGAGGCGTATTCATCCCAGACATCCGCTTGAAAATACTCTGTCAGTTTTTCAAACAGAGATGACTCGATCATCTTTATACTATTCATTAATTTATCGATACCGTCAGGATCCTTTTGGTATACGGAAATTTTATGTTCGTTTACATCCTTTATTCCTGCTGCTAAGATCCTTATTACATCAATACTATTTATTTCGGATAAATGCTTATAATATAAACCGCTGTAATAATCACCGGCTAATACAGTGAGCTGGCGATTTTTCAAACTGTAATGAGTATCTTCCTGATTTTTGTTTTCTGTTACATGTTCATGGGTGTCAAGGGCAATTTGAATAAGCATCGTCGTTAAGACATAACTTTCCATCTCATCATTTGATATATTCAAATGATCCATAAGGGAAACAAGCAAGAGCAGCTTGTCTTCATCGACCGTGGGAGCTTGAATATACTTCAGCAAATATGGATGTGACACGTATCGCATAATCTGCTCTTTAATTTTTGTCAGTTTCAATTGAATATCTTGCAAATCAATCACCCTTGTTTCCCGAATTATGTATTTCCATATAAGGATAGTAAAATGTAAGCATTTACCCGATACCGTACATTAAAGGCAGAGACAATTATACCATAAAAGAATTTATGATTGTGATTTCAGAATATAAAAAATTTTATAAATGATTTAAAAATCACCAATTATTTTCCGCTTTCAATCTCCCCATTCGAAGTCATAATTTTTGCACGCCCTCTGATTTTGATTGCTGAAGTATGCTCCGTAAATTGAGCGATCATTACCTCTCCTTTGTCAAGCTTCTCTGAATGGTGGAATCTCGTATCAATTCCTCTTGTTAACCCAATCACATTTACACCGTCATCCAATGCTTTTATAACAACATAATCCCCATTTTGCAGGCTGCTCTTCTTTTCCATTTTCTTCACCCCGACGAATTTTATGAAAGAATAAAAAACTCTAAGACCTTCTATTCTTCATGAGATTAATTCTTGATTAAAGAGAGCACTTCGGCCCGTGCACGTGCATCGTTTTGTAAAATTCCTCGAACCGCAGACGTAACTGTTTTTGAACCTGGTTTTTTAACTCCCCGCATTGTCATACACATATGTTCTGCTTCCACAACAACCATAACTCCATGAGGGTCAAGCTTTTCCATGATTGAATTGGCAATCGTCGAAGTAATTCTTTCTTGCAGCTGCGGTCTCCTAGCAACAGCTTCAACAGCTCTTGCAAGTTTGCTTAGACCTGTCACTTTCCCATTTCTTGGAATATACGCAACGTGTGCATGTCCGAAAAATGGAACAAGATGATGTTCACACATGGAATAGAATGGGATATCTTTAACAAGCACTAATTCTTCATGCTCTTCTCCAAAAACTGTTTCAAAATATTCTTTAGGATCTTGATTTAAACCGGAAAACACTTCCTCATACATTTTTGCTACACGTTTTGGAGTATCAATCAAACCTTCTCGGTTTGGGTCTTCTCCGATCGCTTCTAATATTAAACGTACCGCTTCTTCAATTTGGGCACGATTGATATTCGACATCACATATCCTCCTACTACTAAATCAATACAATACTAACAATCGAACACAGTTTTTATTTTCCCGATCCGCCGCCTTGCCCCTCAAGGCCCCTTCAGTCCTGCCAATGAAGTCAAAAGGTGATTTCATTGTTTGGGCACAAACCGCTTGCCGGGGCTCAGCAGCCGGATCGGCTTTTCATATTAACATTACCATCTTAGCATAACCATTTTAGTACAAGCAAAATTGAAAATGCAAAAGGCCACGGAATTCCGCAGCCTTTTGCTAAGCATAGCATTAAGCACCTGTATGTAATTATTTAACAGCATCTTTAAGCGCTTTACCTGGTTTGAAAGCAGGAACTTTGCTTGCAGCGATTTCGATTTCTTCACCGGTTTGAGGGTTCCGGCCTTTACGGGCAGCGCGCTCACGTACTTCAAAGTTTCCGAAACCGATCAATTGTACTTTATCACCATTTTTCAAAGCTTCTAAGATTGCATCGAAAACAGCATCAACTGCTTTAGTAGCGTCCTTTTTTGATAACTCAGTAGCTTCTGCAACTGCATTAATTAATTCTGTCTTATTCATGCCTTTCACCTCCTCCCAAAAAGTCAAGGAAAAACTCAGTAAAAGTATGCCTCTTACCTACATTTCTAAACAAAATTGCCGAATTCTATACATTGTGGAATATTTTTGTTTAACTCAGCCCCTATATTAAATGATTACGAGCTGGCTTTCAATCTACTTTTAGCAAAAACCCTTTAATCATAAGGGTTAGAGCCCCCACAACATGAATTCTGTTAAAAGATTATCACATTCATTTACGCATATCAAGAAATATTCATGAAATAATGGTAATGTTTTCATTCTTATAACACAATTGTAATAAAGATCGCCCTATTTTATAACCTGATGAAAGCCCAATTGTTTTATCTTTTTGAATCCTAATCCACAAAAAACGTGCATGAGTTTAAAACTCCAATCCCTAATATGAAAATTGGTCTCATTTAAAAACATTAATAAGGCGGTGTGAGCGGAGCCAAGCTAAAAAAATTTACAAAGCTAAAACATGTATATAGCTAAAAATAGCTTCCCATTCCTTTTTTAGTTAGCGCAGCTCCGCCCCTTTTCCACAAAAAAAGACTCCCGAATAGGAGTCTTATTTTCTTATAATATGATGGCAATTAGTCCGCCTGAACCTTCATTGATGATTCGCTCGAGAGTTTCCTTTAATTTGTATCGGGCATTCTCTGGCATTAACGAAAGTTTTGCCTGAATCCCTTCTCTGACAATTGAATTTAAGCTGCGGCCGAATATATCTGAATTCCAAATGGATAACGGGTCTTCCTCAAAATCTTGCATTAAGTAACGGACCAATTCTTCGCTTTGCTTTTCCGATCCAATGATCGGTGCAAATTCAGATTCTACATCAACCTTAATCATATGAATAGATGGTGCAACGGCTTTAAGGCGAACACCGAATCTTGGTCCTTGGCGAATGATTTGCGGCTCATCAAGGCTCATATCAGTTATGGATGGAGCAGCAATTCCATATCCGGTTTGTTTTACCATTTTTAAAGCATCAGAGATTTGGTCATACTCCGCTTTTGCATAGGCAAAATCCTGCATTAGTTCAAGCAAATGATCTTTTCCGCGGATTTCAACCCCAACGATTTCTTTTAAGATGTCATCATAAAGATCATCCGGGGCATATAAATCGATTTCTGCGACACCTTGCCCCATTTCAATTCCGGCAAGGCTTGCACGGTCGATAAATTCAAAATCATTGAACTGATGGACAACACGGTCCACATCTCTTAATCTCTTAATATCTTTAACGGTTTCCTTAACGGCTTCTTGATAGTTTTCACGCAGCCAATGGTCTTCACGAAGAACCATAACCCAACTCGGAAGATTCACATTCACTTCAAGTACCGGGAATTCGTATAGAGCCTCACGAAGAACATTTAAGACATCACTTTCACGCATGCTTTCGACACTCATTGCCAGTACAGGTATATCGTACTTTTCATTTAATTGGCTGCGGAGCGTTTCCGTATTTGGGTGGTAAGGCTGGGCACTATTTATGACTATGATAAACGGTTTCCCTACCTCTTTCAGCTCTTCAATTACCCTCTCTTCCGCTTCAAGATAATTTTCACGTGGAATTTCGCCAATTGTACCGTCCGTTGTAATAACGACACCGATCGTTGAATGCTCCTGTATAACTTTTCTTGTTCCAATTTCTGCTGCTTCATGGAATGGAATTGGCTCTTCATACCAAGGAGTTGTAATCATGCGAGGCCCGTTTTCATCTTCGTACCCTTTCGCTCCGGGTACAGTATAGCCAACACAATCAACAAGACGGATATTCACATCCAGACCCTCATCAACATGAACGGTTGCGGCCTGGTTTGGAACAAATTTTGGTTCTGTTGTCATAATGGTTTTACCGGCTGCGCTTTGCGGAAGTTCATCCTGTGTCCGAGCACGGTCTGCTTCGTTGCTTATATTCGGTAAAACTACAAGTTCCATGAATTTCTTGATAAAAGTAGATTTACCTGTTCTAACTGCTCCTACAACTCCTAAATAAATATCGCCGCCGGTTCTTTCGGCAATATCTTTAAAAATATCTATCTTTTCCAAGTGCTCTCCCCTCCCGAATGAGTTAGTGGGATAAATTTATCCATTTAGGTAATTTTGGACATTATATGTTTATGATGTTGTCCTATTATGATATGACTGTTTTCTAAAAATTTTTGCCTCCTTATCAGAAACTTTTATCCTTTTTACATGAATCGATCATATTCTTTCAATATATTAATTAATTTAGGGATTCAATAAAAAAAAAAACCCTCTCCTACAATATATTTTGCAGAAGAAGGGTTATGACTATTTCACCAAAAAGATTGGATCCTTTGTTTTTGGATCAATTGTATAAGGCAACGAATATGCCGGTACAAATACAGAATTTTTGACTAATAATTCCCGAATATCATCACCTGGTTTATAAGAGTGTTTTGCAGTTTGCAGCGCTTTATATAAATCACTCCGATAATCAACAAATACTTCGGCATTTCCAGTTATCACGAGAGGCAGGTTTTGATTTGAATAAGGGCTCTTCACAACCGGTTCTTCTTTAAACCCCAGTTTCTTGAAATCAATTGAATAAACATTATCAGCTAACTTTTCTTTATATGGAGGATAGCCATTCGCTCTTATCCGTATCATTACATCTCTGATTGTTTCAGCAATTCTTAGATCAAATATTTTCACCGTTGGCTTTGTTTCGACGTCCACAAGGACATATTGAAAAATCCCCCCGTTTTCAAAGCTGTTGCCTGGAGGTTCTGCCATATATTTCGGCACAAGTTTTTGAAAATCAATCGGATATTTTTGATAAATTGGTGTCGATGCATCTCTCGTTTTTATTGGCAAAATTCCGCCATTATCCTTCTGAAATCGATCAACAGCACTTTGTACAGATTTCACTTGATCCTCATACGGCACTTGGTTTTCAGCAAGCTTATCTTGAGGATACAGGCAGCCTGAAAGAATTACAGACAATATGATTAGTAATGAAAAAAGCATTCCTTTTTTCAAAAAACATCAATCCTTTAGTCTATGTATTATTAACTGGTAGGCCCGCTGATCACAATTAGAAACATAATGATTCCAGCTAGAATCATAAATACATACGCAATTAGCGCAGTTATGATTCGAAACACGCCTTTTAATTTATAACGGCTAAAATAAATAGAGATAATAGAAATAATCATAAATCCCATTGCACCAAAGGAAATCCACATTTTCATTAAACCAGGTGACATAATAACCACTCCTTTTCAGTTATGTATTATATCATAGGTGCAACGACAAAAAACAACATCATCAATTAAATTGAAAAAACGAGCATGAGTTTTAAACTCTCAGCCCTAAAATGGAAATAGACTTTATTTTAAAACATAACTAACATAATAAGGCGGTGTGAGCGAAGCCAGGCACAAAATAATTACAAAGCTAAACCATGCATCTTGCTGAAAATAGGTTGCCATTTCTATTTTTGTCAGCGCAGCTCCAGCCCTTTTCCATCCACAAAAAAATGACTGAAATAAAGGTAGGGGCAGCACCTTTACTTCAGCCTAAATTCGACTAAAATACCCAAAGACCCAGTTCAATTTACCAGTTTGCTTCGTTGCATAGTATGCGAACAGCAATACAATCGCATCCTCTAATGCCCATATATTAGAAATAATCTTCTGTCTAACTCCGTGTTTTTATTCTTTTAAGTCAAGAACATTAACCAAATCTTCCATTTCGTGTGTTTTTCCCCTGGCCATTAACGTATCTACTGCATCTTTAGGGTTCACACCGTTAAATAAAACATTAAATAACGCGTCAGATATCGGCATTTTGACGTCATATTTTCTGGCAAGCTGATGGGCCGCCTTCGTAGTGCGGACACCTTCAACAACCATACCCATATTATTTAAGACCTCTTCGAGATTTTTACCTTTCCCGAGAAGGTTCCCGGCCCGCCAATTTCGAGAATGAACGCTTGTACATGTAACAATTAAATCGCCAAGTCCGGCGAGGCCTGAAAATGTTAAAGGATTTGCACCCATTTTCGTACCGAGACGGGCTATTTCCGCTAGACCTCTTGTGATCAAGGCAGCCTTTGCATTATCACCATAGCCAAGTCCGTCTGAGATTCCGGCCGCGAGTGCAATTATATTCTTAAGTGCTCCCCCTATCTCTACACCGATAAGGTCAGGATTTGTATATACCCGGAAATATTGATTAATAAATAAATCCTGAATTTTTTCAGCTGCATTCATATTTTTAGAAGAAACAGTAACAGTCGTCGGATGGCGGAGGCTGACTTCTTCAGCATGGCTCGGACCTGAAAGAACAACAACATCTTTTAAAAGTGTATCCGGCATTTCTTCTTCGATCATTTCTGATATGCGCATCAAAGTATCTGGCTCAATTCCTTTGCTGACATGGACAATTGTTAACGGAGTTTCTTGAACTTCTCTTATTTTCCCGAGAACTTCCCGAATTGCTTTTGTAGGTACGGCTAAGATGGCCACTTCAATGTCTTTCAAAACTTCTTTAAGAGAAGAATATCCAATAATAGATTCCGGCAAAGATATGCCAGGTAAATATTTTTGATTTGTATGCGCCCGATTGATTTCTTCTATTTGAGAAGGCTTGTGTCCCCAAATCCTGACTTCATGACCGTTATCGGCTAGTACCATTGCAAGTGCTGTTCCCCAGCTTCCTGCACCGATCACCGCTACTTTTTCTTTTTGCCGTTCCACCTCATATCACAACCTTTACCTTATTTTCTTTCTCTCGCAAAAATTTTGATTGGTGTACCTTCAAAACCGAAGGCATCTCTAATTCGATTTTCAAGAAATCTTTCATAAGAAAAGTGCAGCAGCTCCGGATCATTAACAAAAACGACAAATGTCGGGGGCTTTACAGCAACTTGTGTAGTATAAAAGATTTTCAGCCGTCTTCCCTTGTCTGTCGGGGTTGGATTCATGGCAACCGCATCCATAATGACATCATTCAATACACTAGTTTCAACGCGAAGAGCATGATTTTCACTTGCCATATTAATCATTGGCATCAATGTGTGAATTCTCTTTTTCGTTTTAGCTGATAAGAAAACGATCGGAGCATAATCCAAAAACTGAAAATGATCGCGAATTTTTTGTTCAAACTCCTTCATCGTTTTTTCATCTTTCTCAACCGCATCCCACTTATTTACGACAATCACTACGGCCCGGCCTGCTTCATGTGCATATCCTGCAATCCTCTTGTCCTGTTCAATAATCCCTTCTTCCCCGTTTAATACTACAAGTACAACGTCTGATCGTTCAATCGCTCTTAATGCTCTTAAAACACTGTATTTTTCAGTTGTTTCATAAATCTTTCCTTTTTTGCGCATTCCTGCTGTATCAATAATGACATATTTCTGTCCGTTATACGTATAAGGGGAGTCAATAGCATCTCTTGTTGTACCGGCAATATCACTGACAATTACCCGTTCTTCTCCCAGTAAAGCATTTACAAGTGAAGATTTTCCCACATTCGGCCGGCCGATTAAGCAGAATTTAATAACATCATCGTCATATTCATCTTCCTGCTTCCTCGGAAAATGTTTTGCTACTTCATCGAGTAAATCTCCCAATCCAAGTCCGTGTGTGCCAGAAATTGGAATTGGTTCACCAAAACCAAGGGAATAAAAATCATAAATTTGATCGCGCATATCAGGATTGTCGACTTTATTTACAGCAAGTACAACAGGCTTTCTTGATTTATACAGGATTTTCGCAACTTCTTCGTCTGCCGCAGTAACCCCTTCCCGTCCATTTGTGATAAAAATAATGACATCTGCTTCATTAATGGCAATTTCAGCCTGCTGGCGGATTTGTTCAAGAAACGGCTCATCTCCGATATCGATGCCACCCGTGTCAATAATATTGAAATCATGTGTTAACCATTCAGCTGAACTATAAATCCGGTCACGAGTTACACCCGGTATATCTTCGACTATTGATATCCGCTCGCCGACAATGCGGTTAAAAATCGTTGACTTTCCAACATTAGGACGGCCGACAATGGCTACAACTGGTTTCGCCATGCATTTCATCCTTTCATATATAAAATATATTTTTGCTTTTTTTTCATCCGGTTTCTTGTCGTCTTCATAAACATAATAAAGAAACCCTTCAAATGAAAGAAGGGTCTAACTTCATTAGTTTATCAAAGTGAATAGTCTGAAGCAATAAGAAAAGCGGAAGCGCCTCTCTTCATTGCTGGGTCCGCCAAGAAAATTACAAAGGAAGTGGAAAAAACCTCGGGAGTGATTAGGCTAGATCAGCCACTTTCGAACACCTGTCAATGTCTCACAATGATGAATAATTCTTCAGTAATCGCATGGGCAATGCCGTCTAAAATTGCTTCTAAATGGGCACACACTTGTTCCATTTCTTTTTTTGAATCACAATAGAAAACAGCCGCTCCGCTCGGAACTTTATTTGGATTTGTTGTCACAATGGCAAGAATAAATTTTTCGAGCATCAAGCCTTATCCCTGCCTTCCATATTGTTATTTCGTTCTGTTGGCATCCTGATTGCATTTTCCAAAGTTGGAACCAATCCAATGATCTTCAATGCTTTTTCAACATTCTTTTCCTGCGGTAAAATGAATACCCCAACCCTTCCGTCATTAAGGTCTCTTTTTGCCAGCGGAACGAGTGCCGGAGTGCCGGAATCGCGATATACACCAAGCGCATTTGAGACGTCGTGAAGAATTGCCTGTCGTTGTCCAAGGTTGGCAATTGTAGTCCGAGCATTGAAATTTTTAGGAGTTAAAATAAATCCCATCCCATATCTCAAGACCTCCTTTTGGCGTTCAGGCAAACCAATATTCATGATAGTAATGTTATCCACATACAATATTGAACCTTCAAACCTTGGCTCAACAAATTCAATATCGACAATGTCTTTTAGCTGCCCCCCAGCCATCAAAAATCTTGATACGATGACTGCAACAGCTGCCGCAGCAATTCCTGCCCAAATATTTAAAAAAATATACATGAACGTACTAATGAGAGATGTGAAAATGACAAGATAATTTCTGCTTTCAAAGGCGATCGCAATCCCTTCAATATATGTCTTTCCTCTTGGGACAAGTTCATAGTTGTCAAGTTCAGTCAATGTATTTCGTTCCATATTGCGGACCTCTCGAAACTGAGAAGCAGCCAACGCTAAAAACGTTATGGCTGTATACTCTTTATCAAGCAGCGCCGGAATTGCAACCGTTCCAAGCCCTGCGGCTATAAATCCCAATGCAATATGAATAATTTTGCCATGCAAATAAGTCGGATATTGCCGGTAATCTGTCCTTAGCATATAAATTCTTGTCAGTGTCCCGACAATAACTCCAAACAAAATTGGCAGTGTATATTCATTCATGATGATTTATGTTTCTCCCTTTCAAAATGGTTAAAGTGAGTGTTAAAATAAGCCGCCGTAAATTTGAGGCCGCTCCACAAAAGCAGAATTGCAACAGCCAATGCTGCAAAATCAAGAAATTCCAATGAACCGATCGGATATGTAAAGCCATTTTGCCGCAATACAAATGAATAAAGCAGTTCTCCTTGGAGAACGCCTGCAAGCAATGTATACATTCTCATCCGCACTTCAGACTGAAGCATAATGGTTAAATACATTAAAATAAAAGTAAGAAGCCAATCACGATTTATAATCACCCAAACAGGATCATATAACTCAAACATAAGGAAGCTGACATAAGCTAGCATAATAATGAAAGAAGTGACAAAAAAATAGAGAATTGTCCGTTTTTTTAGCCTTGAAATATCCATAATAATTGAGAAAAATATGAAAACAGCAGCTGCATAAACTTGAAAGTGAAAGACAGAAAAATGAATAGGAGACAAAATTATGATAATAAGCATCCTTTTTGAAATGGTATACCGGTATATATTCTTACTATCTAATAAAAAAGTGGCCGCAACCCAAATAAGCCAGCAAATCCAATAAAAAAAAGCCCCATCCATTTTTACTACCTCCTATCATTACCATTATGGCAAAATTTTATGTACTTTAATCTTTCCGGGTATAATCTTTCCATCGTGAATTATGTTAAATGATAGGAGGTGGTATAGTGGGTAAAGACAGGCAGGAGAAACGTCTAAGAAAAAGCGGCAGAGTGGAATCGGACCGCGACAAGGCTCTTCACTATCCAGGTGCAACAAAATTGCAAAGCCCAGAAGAAGCACGATCTTTAAATGATGGAAAAAGAAGTTGATGAACAAAAGGCGTAAGCGCCCCGTTTAGCCCCGACAAGCACAAGACGAATCACGCAAGAGTCGATAGACTCTGGAGTGATTTGGCTTGTGACCTCGAGGGGCTGGGCGCTGGAGCCAGTTTACGATAAACTCAATTCAAATTTATACACAACGTATGAAATTTATAATTTCCATAACAATTAATCGAGTAGGAGGGGGTGACTAACCCCCGACCTCTCACACCACCGTACGTACCGTTCGGTATACGGCGGTTCAATTAAGTATGACGTAGAAAATGATATCTCTCGAATAGACTTCTTAACCCTTGATGACTCCAGTAGGAGTTATCGAGGGTTTTGTGTAGAATGGGACTGCAGGCAATCCGCCAGTATTTCTTGCGTGTATTGCCCCACTCGATTGCTTTATGACTTGGAACACCTAATGCTCTAAGTTTCCGAATTCTTGTTTTCGGCGTTTTCCACTCTTTCCATAAACACATTCGAAGTCTTCGTCTTATCCATTCATCAAATTCTTTGAACTTGCTTGGTGTATCTGCCAAGGCAAAATATCCACACCATCCCATTAGGTACATGTTCAGTTTCTCAATTCTTTCCTCCATTCGATACGGTTTGGATCTGGATGTGATTTCACGGATCTTGTTCTTGAATCGTTTCACACTTTCTTTCGCCATCCGTATCTTGGGTGTTTTGTTTGGTGTAAAGCTAAAACCGAGAAACTTCCGTTTCCAAGGACGGTCTACCGCCGATTTCTCTTTATTTACCTTGAGCTTTAATTCCTTCTCGATAAAGTTAGTAATGGAGTTCATGACACGAATTCCTGCTTTCTTTGTTTTCACGTAGATATTACAGTCATCCGCGTACCGTACAAATTTATGTCCACGTTTCTCAAGTTCCTTGTCCAACTCGTGAAGCATGATGTTTGATAATAGTGGACTAAGCGGTCCACCTTGTGGCGTTTCCATGTCTGTTTCCATTACCACTCCATTTATCATCACTCCTGATTGAAGATACCGGCGGATTAACTTAAGTAAAATCCGATCTTCGATCGTTTTCGCCAAGATCCCCATCAGTTTGTCGTGGTTCACCTTGTCAAAGAATTTCTCTAAGTCTATATCGACCACCCAGCGATATCCTTCTTTGATATAGCCCTTTGCTTTCCTGACCGCCTCATGTCCTCTGCGGCTTGGGCGAAAGCCGTAGCTATGTTCAGAGAAGGTCGGATCGAAGATTCTCGTTAACACTTGGGCAATCGCTTGTTGAATGAAACGATCAGTCACGGTGGGGATACCTAGAAGTCTTACTCCGCCGTTCGGTTTCGGGATTTCGACTCGACGAACGGGTAAGGGTTTGTAGGTTCCCTCTCTTAACGACTGTCGAATGGAGTCCCAGTTTTCATAGAGGTGTCTCCGTAGGTCTTTTGCGGGCATGCCATCTACTCCGTGACTTCCTTTATTCTGTTCAACTCGTTTTAATGCCGTTAGGAGATTTTCCCGTGACAAAATCAGTTCCATCAACATAGATATCCTCTCCACGTGAACGAATCCCTCTATTTGTGCCATCTTCTGCTCCACCCTCTTGAAGTCCCCCGTGGGATTCACCACTTCCTCCTTCAAGTAAGTCCTGCCGGATTGTCTGCTTCAACACAGAAGATGAACGCGTAGTGTTTCGTTCTCCTTAATTGTTCGGTCCTTCCTCTTTCGTCTCGAGCTCGAAAGAGTACTATGACCTCTGCTGACTTCTGACTGCTCAGCTATCTATCGCTAGATAGGTTACCAAGATTACTTGGCGTGCCAGTCAGATCTCCCCGGGTAAGAGTGTAATCTTTCCTTCCATCTATCTGCTTCATTTACTCTGTATCACCTTCGGCAGAAAGGGCTTTGTTTTGTTTTGCAAACTCACCCAGTGATACCTAGCCTTATATGAAGTTCGTATTCCTCAGACCGGAAGTTTGCCGTCCGCTTCCTTCAGATTCCGCGTTACCACGGACACCCTTGCGTTATGCTAACTGCTACTTCTGCCTTCACAGCTCGGGACTTGCACCCTATAGATTACACCCATGCCGGGCGCACAAAAAAGAGCTGCCGCCTTACAGCGGAGCTCTCTTTACTTTCTATATTGGCTGTATTTTTTTGTATTAATTCCCCGTTCAGAAAGCCAATGGTGGGTCGCCCCTGATATTACAATCGGAGTATTTTGCAAGTCCTTTATTGTTTTTGTTCCCAACGCCGTCATCAAAAATGCAAGTTCTTCCAAAATAAAGTGAATTTGCTCTACTAGTGCATCTTCTCCCTTCTCAAACAATAATCTTAACAAAAATCCTGCCATGCCAACTGCATCAGCTCCAAGGGCAATAGCCTTTGCAATATCAAGACTTGTTTGGATTCCTCCAGAACCAATGATTGAAGCATTCAGGCCGTATTCTTTCGCCTCAACAATGGAAGCAGCTGTTGGGATCCCCCAATCATTAAAAATAGATAATAATCGATGCCGCCGCTCATTTTCAATCCTGGCAAAATTCGTTCCTCCATATCCCCCAACATCAATGGCTCGAACGCCAATGGAAACAAGCTTCGAGGCTGTTTCCATACTGACGCCAAATCCAACTTCTTTTACTATAACCGGAACATTTACACTAGCAATAATTTTTTCGATCCTTGAAAGAGCTCCTTTAAAATCCCTGTCACCCTCGGGCATTGTCAATTCCTGGACTGCGTTCAAATGAATTTGGATTGCATCAGCCCCGATCATTTCAATCGCATATCGGGCCTGATCCACATTCGCTTCACTTCCTAAGTTTGCGATAATAACACCTTTAGGATTTTCTTTTCGGACAACTTCATATGTATTTCTTTCACTTTTATTTTTCAGAGCTGACATTTGCGAACCTACAGCCATTGCAATTCCGGCAGTCCGAGCCGCATAAGCTAATTTCCTATTAATTTCATATGTCCTTTCTCCGCCGCCGCCCGTCATCGCATTTATAAAAATTGGCGAACTTAAAACAAGTTCGCCAATTTTAGTGCCCAAATGAATTTCTTCCAAAGAAGTTTCGGGCAAGCTTTGGTGGACAAATTTGATATCATCAAAACCGGAAAGTCGCATTTGACCTGTTTTTAGTGCGTATTTTATATGATCCCATTTCCGTTTTGGTCTTGACAAGATTTATCACCATTAATTTTTGAGATTCTTTAATTTATCACCAATTACTTCACCAAGCTGAAATCCTTTTGATTCTTCAGGAAGTTCATAATCAGTCGGTGCTGCCTGTTCTCTTTCTTGAAGCTCCTTGATACTTAATGAAAGTCGTTGCTGCTCTTCATTTACATCAAGCACTTTTACTTGTACCTTTTGGCCCTCTTTTAAGACTTCATGCGGTGTTCCAATATGTTTATGCGAAATTTGCGAAATGTGAACAAGTCCTTCCACACCCGAAAATACTTCCACAAATGCTCCATAGGAAACAATGCGTTTAACCGTGCCTTCAAGTACGCTTCCTTTTGGTGCCTTTTCAGAGATATTCGTCCATGGACCAGGAAGAGTCTCTTTAATAGATAAGGAAATACGGTTATTATCGCGATCCACGCTTAGTACTTTCACATTCACTTTCTGGCCTTCTTCAACAACATCAGATGGTTTTTCGACGTGTTGATGGGATAATTGGGAAATATGAACGAGACCGTCAACACCGCCAATATCTACAAATGCCCCAAAATCTGTAATTCTTTGGATCGTTCCTTCCAATACTTGACCAGGCTGCAGAGATTCAAGCAGGCTTTGTTTTTGTCTGATTTTTTCCTCTTCTACAACAGCGCGGTGTGAAAGAATTAAACGATTTTTTTCTTTATCAAGCTCGACAATTTTAAACGTAAGTGGTTTTCCTTTATAATCGGAAAAGTCCTCAACAAAGTGGTCTTCAACAAGAGAAGCGGGTACAAATCCGCGTACACCTAGGTCGACAACAAGTCCGCCTTTTACAACATCCTTAACTTCTGCTTCGAATATTTCGCCGCTTTCAAATTTTTTCTCAAGATCATCCCATGCTTTTTCAGCATCAATCTTTCTTTTTGATAGGATTAATGCTTCTTCTTCTACTTTTATAACTTCAAGTTCAAGTTCATCACCGACGGTAACAACATCTTCCGCTTTTTCAACGTGAAGACTTGAAAGCTCGCTGATTGGAATTATGCCATCAAGCTTGCTGTTTTCAACGCTGGCAAGGACATGTTTTTCTTCTACTTTTATTACTTTTCCCTTTACCTTATCGCCAACTTGAAAATTTGTTACTTCTACTTGATTCATATCTTCTGACATATGTACTCCTCCTTAATCCAGTCACTGCTCAAAAGAATATAAGCAATGTGATAAAATCACCACATTAATAACAAGTTTGATTTGAGAGAATTTTTCTAAAACCTCTTCTTACTAACTTCTTACAAATAGTTTTTTTTGTCAAGCATGAAGACTTACTTATGTTCATTTATCAGTTTGCGGATTTCTTCCATAATTAATTCAGTCGCTTGTTCCGCTGTTGCTTTATTTTCACGCAAAATCTTGAAATCAATCGGCTTTCCGTAGACCACTTTTAAACTTCTAAATGGCTTATATGGCCCGATAATGGCACACGGTACAATATAGGCATCCGACCTGAGAGCAAAGAATCCTGCCCCTGCCAGCCCTTTTCCTAATTCGCCTGTCTTGCTTCTTGTTCCCTCTGGAAAAAGTCCTAAAACTTTGCCTTCTTTTAAGATTGACAGACCTTTTCGCAAGGCCTCACGATCGCTCATTCCCCTTTTGACAGGAAATGCGTTTAAGTTTCGAACGATTCTCCCTAGCACAGGAACAGAAAATAGCTCAGCTTTTGCCATAAAATGCACCGGCCGGGGAGCGGTAATACCTACAATGGGAGGATCCAGATTATCGATATGATTGGCACAAAGAAGCACTCCTCCATCTTTAGGAAAATGCTCTATGCCAATTACTTGAATTCGGTAGATAGGCTTTAAAATCCTATATACAACAAATTTTGCAAAACTGTAAAACGTCAAATCGACTCGATCCTTTCTTCCGCCAATGCCATGATATTATCCACCACTTGTTCAATTGAAAGAGAAGTTGTATCTATTTCATATGCATCATCAGCTTTTCTTAGAGGAGCCACTTCCCTCTCAGAATCAATTTTATCACGTTTAGCAATCTCTTCTTTTAATTTCTCCAAATTTGAAGAAAATCCTTTTTGAAGATTTTCCTGATGGCGTCTTTGTGCCCTTTCCTCTACGCTTGCTAATAGAAAAATTTTCACCTCGGCCTTTGGAAGTACATGCGTTCCGATGTCGCGCCCATCCATGACAACTCCGCCGCCGGAAGCCAACTCCTGTTGCCTTTTCACCATTTCTTCACGTACTTTTTTATGTTTTGCCACGATTGAGACGGAATTTGTCACATCATTTGTCCGAATTTCATCGGTAACATTTTCTCCATCAAGTAATACAAGCTGCCCTTTCTTCTCCTGAACGAATTCAATAGATGTGTCAAGCAGCATATCCAATAACTCTGATTCATTCTGGAGATCCACATTTTGCTGAATCGCTTTATAAGTTAATGCACGGTACATTGCACCAGTATCAATATATAAGTATGACAGCCTTTCTGCCACAATCTTGGCAACCGTACTTTTACCTGCTGCTGCAGGTCCGTCAATTGCAATCGAAATTTTCTTTCTCATAATGCCTCCTACACTGAAAGAAGTTACACCTTATTTTAACACATCTAATAGAAATACTTGACTAGGAACAACGTTTTAAGAAAATCAATTGTTTTGCGACAATATAAAAAAGCAGGTGAATCCTGCTTTTTTAACGCCCCTTAAATGTTTCAAGTTTTTGAGTAAAATGGTTTTCACTGACGCCTTCATATTGTGTGATTTGCTTTAATTCTGGAAAAATATTTAGTTTATGAAAAAAAAACTGTACTGAAAGCAAGATTATAAATTGAATAACAATAACTTTCATAAGAATCCTTTCAAACGTCTTCATCATTCCGCTCCCATCGATCATATAGTTATTCATATTATGGGAGCGTAAAGATTTATTTATTCCTTAACAGCTTAAACCTTTTTTCTTCATCTCTAACTGCCTTTCAAAACAAAAACGAAGCAAGAGCTGTCTGTCTTGTCCAGAGATTTCCATAAATTGCAGGGAAATTTTCTTTCGGTTCTCACTTACATCAACAATCCGGACAACGCGGCTTTTAAAACTCTTATAATGATATTCTCCGCTCTGAAAAGGAAGAACAAAAATCGCCTCAACAATCATACCTTCCCTTAAAATTTCGTTGTTTCCAGCCAGGATTGCTGCTGCCCCTCCCGCACTTATATCTTCTGTGACGGCTGTAAATGGCTGAAATTCGCCGTTTAGTGGATGAATGGCGACATCTGCAGGCGTTTCAACACGCACATACTGGCGACGCTGTATCTTTATCAAATTTTTTTTGCCAGGGTAGGATAGTATAAGCATCGGGATCTTTTGCTTAACCCGCCCCATTACCTCTGATTCAAACAAATATACGGAACTGTATGCTCCGACGAAAGTGACTTTCAATTGTGTTCCGTCAAGCAAAAAAACAGTCCGTTTGGTAATCGTGTTTACAGGATAATCAATGTATAAATCGTTGCCTATCCTTTCTACGAGTCTGCATTTATATGTTTCGAAAGAGTTCGAATATTTTGGTTCAAGCATTAAGGTATCGCCTATTTTTAACATGGTGCGTCACTCTTCCTATGTATTTTGATAAAAGTCTTTAAATTGAGGGCCAACCCCCCTTGAAAAAAATTCCTCAAATGGAATGTTCTTTTTTCATTATAATCAGAAAGCTTGGCTTAAATAAAGAAAAAATTTTTAAAATAAAACACCCAAAAGGATGAAAAATCCCTTTGGGCCGCACTTTTTATACAACATCTTCATAGATTGGTTCGGCATTCTTTAATTTTTCCACTTTTTCCTCAACACCGCTATCTGAGTTAATAAAAATACGATACGTATCATCCCCTAAAGTGCCGAGAAATTCATAACAAAGAACTTCCTGGTTCAAGTCATTGATAATTATCGCCTTACTTTCTTCCATTATTTTAACGTTCGGATTAATCTTTGTTCTTGCCTTTGCAATAGATTGTGAAGGATTTGGCAGTTTTCTCGTATGATGTGATCTTAAATAATCTTCTGCCGAAAATCCGATGACTTTTCCATTATCAAGTGCGATCTTCATTTTTATGCTGTCCGGATAAATTCTAACATCATCCTGTTTTCCAACAAATGTAAAAACGCCAACATTATCATATTGGGCACTTTCAAATAAATCCAAATTTTTAAACCCATTATCTTTTAAGAATGTTATCGCCCGATTGCTTGCCTCATTTAAGCTTATTTTCTGTTTTTTTACATTCCTTGATAAAATATACCAAATAGGATAGCCGCCTTTTTTCGTAATGTCTAGGCTTGCTTCATGATTATTTTTTTGATCTTGAATCGTTACACTATAAAATCCATATTCGGATCCTTTTCCGTTTTCTGAGACTTTTACATTTACGTCATTTCCTAGAGAAGCGTAATTCTTGGCGATTTTCACCGCTTCATTTTTCGAAATATTTTTTCCTTCAAGATACTTATAGTTCTCATCTCTTTTTTGCATATTTAGAAAGGCGGGACCGAAATCTGTCTCAGAATACCCTTCAACAGTTTTTTCAACTGTCTTAAAGCCATCAATAATCGTATTGTCAGTCCCTTCTTTTCCTGAAGCAAGAGCCAATTCAACGTCCATCCAGCGAAGATTATTTTTAAGCACAAGATGCTGTACTTTCCGCATTTCATTTTGAATGTCTGCCGATTGCTTATACAAACTTTGAAGTGCTTTATACTCTTTCTTTGATAGCGGTTCTTTCTCTAAATCTCTTACGGCAGTTCTGTAACTAAAATCGCCAATCTTAGAGAGAAACTCTTCCGTTTTATTAAAAGGTAAGAGCGTCAGTGGTAATTGGCCGACATTGGTATGGGCAGCAGATGTTAATCTCCAGACTTCAGCAAGGGCCGGAGATAGTGATTTTTTAGAGTTCATAGCCAATGTTGTTCCAATTTCATCATGCAAAAGATCTAATTGATACGTCAGATCATGAAAGGCACGCTGATAATTGTTTTCCGAATTTAAAAGAATGGCATTTTTCTCTCGATGCTCCTGATAGCCCCAGTACGCCGTACCTGCAATACCTGCCGCCAAAACGCCTATAAGTATTCCTCTAAGCAAATTTCATCACCCCTATTTACAGAAAATATGTTTTCCAATCCGTTTAATCTGAGGACGCGACCAAATCCATGCACTTGTTGCTGTATCAGGATTAAAATAATAGAGGGCATTGCCGGTCGGATCCCAGCCGTTGATTGCATCAAGTACTGCTTTCCTAGCCGTTTCATTCGGAGTAAGCCAGATTTGCCCGTCGGCTACCGCTGTAAATGCACCGGGTTCAAAAATTACGCCTGATATTGTATGTGGAAACGAAGGCGATTCCAAACGGTTTAAAATGACTGCAGCTACAGCAACTTGACCAACATACGGCTCACCTCTTGCTTCACCGTAAACAGCATTGGCCATTAATTGTATATCATTTGTTGAAAAACCATTTGGCGTATTTGTTGCAGTTACTCTTTGAGTCTGTGCAGTCCCCCTTCCTCCCCTGTTCGCCTGTGTGACCCTTGAAGACTTTTTCTGTTTTTCAAGGGATACTCCTCCATAATGAGAAAATTTATTGCCTTTATTAATTTGCTCTTTTACAAATTTCTCATTATACTTGGATGCTTTGACGAGTTTTCGTTTTGTTGCCGAACCAGCTAGGCCGTCGATCGGAAGGCCAAACTCATATTGAAAATTTCTAAGAGCCCAATAAGTTCCCCATCCGAATACCCCGTCTATTTTTCCATTATAAAAACCTAAATATTGAAGACGGGCTTGTAATTCGATTACATCATCACCAACTGCGCCATGCTGAATAACCTGGTTAGTAAAGGCTTCTGCATGTTCGTTTCCTACAATGGGAAACAAAAGTACACAAGTGGAGAAAATAGCAAATAGCCTCAATGCCAGTAGCTTTTTATTCATTGATTGTTACCCCCAGATGTGATTCATTTTGCATTAACCATATATTTTGTAGCTACTGGATTTTTATTCAATATAAAGAAAAAACTCTTCATTTTTCATAAATGAAGAGTTTTTTGTACTTTTAACCGTGCTTCAAAATGTTTTGTACTTAAAGCACGAGCATTTTTCACTTTTCGCAAGCCGAGCCACCACAAGAAAATCATAAATGGGCACATCAAGACATACCAGTCTTTTTGAGAAATCAAAATATAATCATATATGCCATGCAAAATAAAAGGAAGAACAAGCGACAATAAAATCCATTTAGATTTCGGATTTCCCGAAAATTTTCCTTTGCCAATGTAATATCCCATTATGACACCAAACAAAGCATGACTTGAAACAGGCAAAAGCGCTCTGCCGAAAGCATGATGAAGTCCATTTGCCACGAGATAGAAAATGTTTTCCGCGGTGGCAAAACCAAGAGAAACAGATGCACCGTATACAATCCCGTCATAGGGCTCGTCAAAAGCAACGTGTTGATATACTGTGAAAAACAATATGAACCATTTAAAAAATTCTTCAAGTAAACTTGTTGACAGAAAAGCTTTTATGATTCCTAATTGGATCAGTTGCTCTGTCCCCAATACATACTGGATAAATGAAATCGGAAACACAAGTATAGCCCCAAATATAAATGTTTTGAAAACCATAGAAAGGGGTTCGGTCTCGTATTGGTCTTTTAAATAGAAATAGCTTAACAAAGCCAAACCGGGAGCAATCCCGGCAGATAATAATCCCAGCATATGCTGTCACTCTTTTCAATCCATTTCCTTAATCGTAACATGTTAAAAGCCTAAAGAGAATGCAATATTACATTTTTGGAAAAAAAGATTTAACTCGTTAATGTAGTGCGGTCCTGTCCTTCTGTGAAAATTGCGTGCTAGATTCGAAACCCTTTTTCGATATCCTCTCCTGCTGACAATAACACTGCAAGTTTAATTCTTGCCTTTTTAGAGTCATAGTCCTTTCCAAGGACGGCTCCGCGCAGTTTCAAATCATATGCACTTCCTCGATAGTCGTATGAAGTATGAACCTGTCCTTCTTCAGCACTCGTCGTTACAACGACTTTTACGTCTTTTTTAATAGCATAATCAATATCATCTACCATTAAAGGAGAAACCTGTCCCCTTCCGACACCCTCAAGAATGATTCCTTTCACTCCACAATCTACTGCATGGCGGATAAACTTCCCGTCTGCACCTGCATAACATTTGATAATATCAACTTCAGGCAGCTCATCTCCAATTACATAACAATCCCTGATCAGCGGCTTTTGATAGACACTAACGACATCATTATCAATAATGCCTAAATATCCGTATCCAAACGATTCGAACCCTTGTAGGTTTGATGCATGCACTTTCTTTACATATTTGGCCGACCAGATACGTTCATTAAACACTATCACTGTTCCAACATTATCTAAACTCTCGTCTACAGCTACATAGATCGAATTGCGAAGATTTGAATATACATCTGTTCCCAAATCGTCCGGAGAACGTTGGGAACCAGTGACGACAATACGTCTGCTATCGGTAATCGTTAAATCCAAAAAGTAGGCTGTTTCTTCCAATGAATCTGTACCATGTGTAACGACAACCCCGTTCACAGATTGATCTTTAAAAACTTCTTCAATTTTCTTTTTCAATACAATGAGTTTATCAAATCCGATATGCATGCTCGGAAGCTGAAAAACACTGTGTACTTCTATTTCTATATCAGAGGGCAAACGGCATAGGCTTGCTAGTTCTTCACCTGTCAACTCTCCAGACGATAACAGACCGCTCTCTGTTTTTTTGCTCGCAATTGTCCCTCCGGTTGTAAGTAATGCAACTTTTTTCATTAATTTCATCTTCCCTCTTTTTCACGATTCAAAATTGCTTTTGCAATAAGTCCGCCATGGAAACGCCCATTTTCGATAAAAATTTCATTCGCATCATTCCCAGCTGCAATTACACCTGCGATGAAAACACCTTTAATATTCGTCTCCATTGTCTCCACATCATATACAGGCCTGCCGGATTCTTTATCGATTTCAACGCCAATAGCTTTTAAAAACTCATGGTCCGGATGATAACCAGTCATAGCAAAAACAAAGTCATTTTTAATTTCATATTCCTTGCCATCTTTTTCATATACGACCGTTTGTTCGGTAATTCGTTTTACGTGAGCCCGGAACTCCATTTTGATTATTCCCTTTCGAACAAGCGAATCAAATTCAGGCAATATCCATGGTTTAATGCTTGAAGAATAGCCTTCTCCACGGTATATAACGGTTACTCTAGCACCTGCCTTAACGAGTTCAAGCGAAGCATCGACACTTGAATTTTTTCCGCCAATTACAACAACGTCCTTATCGAAATATGGGTGCGCCTCTTTAAAATAATGTGAAACCTTTGGCAAATCCTCACCAGGAACATTTATGTAGTTTGGATGATCATAATAACCGGTTGCAATAATAACATATGGCGCCGTATACTGGCTCTTTTCTGATTCTACAAGAAACATTCCGTTATCTTGCTTGGAAATAGAAGTAACCTTTTCAAAGGAATTAATCCTTAAATTTTTCCGCCTTACCACTTCCCTGTAGTAAGCGAGTGCTTGAATTCGTTTTGGTTTATAGTTTTCTGTAATGAATGGAACATTGCCGATTTCAAGCTTTTCACTCGTGCTAAAAAAAGTTTGATGAGTTGGATAATTGTAAATAGCATTTACGATGTTCCCTTTTTCTATAACAAGTGGATTTTTACCGATTTCTTTTAGTGAGATGGCAGCTGCAAGTCCACAAGGTCCGGCTCCAACAATAATGGCGTCTTCGTATTTCATCAATGTTCACTCCTTAACAGATATTTTTTGAAGCAGGATCAAGTTTTTTTAATTTTAAAAAAGAAAAACTCCCATCAATTAATGATAGGAGATTCATGTTCAAGTTTCAATGCAGAATCAATTTTCTAAATAAAACATCATTCACCATTCAATTATTAAACCCAGCCTCTGAACCTGCAAGCTTCTGCCATCTTGCGGACACCCACCATATATGCTGCAAGACGCATGTCAACTCTTCGTGTTTGGGCTGTTTCATATATATTTTGAAAAGCTTTGACCATTACTTTTTCTAATTTTTCTTCTACTTCTTCTTCGGTCCAGTAATAGCCTTGATTATTTTGAACCCATTCGAAATAAGAAACTGTAACTCCGCCAGCAGAAGCAAGAACGTCTGGAACAAGCAAAATGCCCCGATCAGTCAAAATTTGGGTAGCTTCTAGCGTTGTCGGTCCATTTGCTGCCTCAACTACGATACTTGCTCGGATATTGTGTGCATTTTCTTCCGTAATTTGGTTCTCTATAGCTGCAGGAACTAAAATATCGCAATCCAATTCCAAAAGTTCTTTATTTGTAATTGTATTATTAAACAATTTTGTAACCGTTCCAAAGCTGTCGCGTCGGTCAAGCAAATAATCAATATCAAGGCCGTTCGGGTCATACAAAGCACCATATGCATCGGAAATGCCAATTACTTTTGCTCCGGCATCATGCATAAATTTTGCTAGATAGCTTCCGGCATTTCCAAATCCCTGAACAACAACCCGGGCACCTTTAAGATCGATTCCTTTCTTCTTCGCTGCTTCGCGGATACAAATTGTAACGCCTTTTGCCGTTGCAGTTTCACGCCCATGTGAGCCGCCAAGCACAAGCGGTTTACCTGTGATAAAACCCGGAGAGTTAAACTCGTCGATTCGGCTGTACTCATCCATCATCCATGCCATAATTTGCGAATTTGTAAATACATCGGGTGCGGGAATGTCTTTTGTTGGTCCGACAATTTGGCTAATTGCCCGGACATAACCGCGGCTTAAACGCTCCAATTCACGGAAAGACATGTCTCTTGGATCACAAACAATACCGCCTTTTCCTCCCCCGTAAGGCAAATCAACGATACCGCACTTTAAGCTCATCCAAATCGAAAGCGCTTTAACTTCTTTCTCTGTAACATTTGGATGGAAGCGAATACCCCCTTTTGTTGGACCTACCGCATCATTATGCTGGGCCCGGTAGCCAGTAAAGATTTTAACAGAACCGTCATCCATACGAACCGGAATTTTAACTGTCATCATGCGTATTGGTTCTTTAAGGAGCTCGTAAACTTCTTCTGGATAACCAAGTTTTTCTAAAGCCCTATGAATGACAGTTTGTGTTGACTTTAAAACGTCATGTTTGTCCTCCCTATTTATATTTTCAGCACCGTTCTCGGCTACCATTTGTAAACCTCCTAAAGATTTCACTATTGCGGATGTTGTCCGCTTTCATGACATAGTATACACTTTTGGTTATTTTATGCAAGATAAAAATACACTTTTCCGCATTTTTTAATTAATGGATGAAATCGCTTCCAATTCCTTTGTTTGAGTAAATCTTTTGTTCATTCACACACGTTATGCGTTGCCACTTTTTAGAAATTAAACATTGAATTAAAAAATTTCTATTATTTCAAGAAATCGTTCAATTTATTATTGAAATACAGCCGGTTTTGCGGAAAAAATGAATTTTATAAATTATAGCTTTCCTCGATTAAGTATTTTCTTACACAAAAAACTGCATAGCAAATAAAAAAGGAGACGGTATTACCCGTTCTCATCATTTCGAAAAATAATGAACGAGAGTCTCTACCGCCTTTTTTCTTATTATTTCTTTCCCATATTCTAAAAGCCGATGAATGCTGACGATTGATGGAGAACCATATTCAGCTAATATGGAGATGGTTTTATTCAAATCTGCTGAAGAAATATCATTCATAAGCAGAAAATAGCGACCATTCAACGAATATAAATTTCCGCCAAAAATATTCATGGAAAAAAGACGGATCGCCAACTGAATGATATCTTCAATATTTTCAAACTCAAATAAAACATCTTCATTCCCATCAACAGCTGTCACTTGCATTTCAATGAATCCGTCCCCTAAAGATTCCTCGTCTTCATCCTGCTCTTCCATGGTAACAATCATAACCATGCCTTGCGCATGAAGTGAAAAAACTTCTACAGCTACTGAACCATGAATTTCAAAGCCAAACTCATTGCTTGCCTCTTCAAGCATATCATGGAAAAGTTGTTGCCATTTCAAGGAATCTTTCCAAATATCTTCTTTTGTCAAACCTCGATCTGTTAAATCATCAAATGTAAGAAAGATTTTGATTTTATTATATGTTAACCGTTCCAAGCGCATGATCATGCCCCCTGCCGTGAACAAAAGCTCTTGTTTTAGTTTATGAATAATTTGATTGTTGGTGAATTGTCTACATTAGCTCATACGCCCTTTGAGTCATTCAACTTATCATGATTATATAATTATAGGTGTTTTGTGTAAACTTAATACGTATTAACCATTTTTTAGTGTAATTAAGTGTGTTTCGGATTTTGCCCCTAAACGCATCGGCAGATGTGTTGTTCCATAGCCATTGCTTATTAAAACAGTTGTTTGCTTCAGTTTCTTTACTTTTCCTTTTTCATATGGGCTATATCCAAAAACATGTATTTGCCCTCCGTGTGTATGGCCGCTCAAGACGAGATGTATCCGATGCTCAGGCAAGATTTTTACCGTAATTCTCGGATTATGGCTAACCAAAATTTTAAAGCTGTCCTTCTCAGCTTCGCTTAGCGCTAGATCAAGGCGGTCCCTTCTATGATTCATATCATCGATACCCATTAAGAAGAATTTTTCCCCTTCTGCTGACTCAAAAATTGCGGAGGTATTGTCTAATATTTTTACATTATTTTCAAGAAGAATGGCATCAAGCTGATGATAGTCTATTTCATAATCGTTATTGCCCCAAACAAAAAAAACCGGGCCAATTTGTTTTAATTTGGCTAAGTTAGCCTTTACCTTTTCAAAACTTACCCCTTTTTCCATAAGATCGCCGCCGATAATCACAATATCTGCCTGCCCTTTTACTTGCGAAATAATTTTTTCTGAAATGGATCTTCGGTGAATATCAGAGATAAAAAAGATTTTGACTTCTCCAAAGCTCTTTGGAAACTCAGGAAATAAAAATTCCGTATAGATAACACGATTGGAAAATGCTTCTTTTATCATATAAAGAAGGAGAAAAAAGCAAGAAAAAAAAAGAATAAAAAGAAATTCCATAATGCCCCCAAATTACAATTTATTGTTTTTTTATTTTAAAATCTAAGCAAATAATACCATAGATAAAAGAAAAGCTGAAAAGGACAATCGACTGCTAAATCCCATAATGTGCCATGATCAATTGCTTCAGCATGAATAATCCCTCCCATAACATTTGTTTGAGAGGGAAATTTTTATTTTCTTAAAATTATCCAATGCCGCTTACACAAAACATTATTTGTTTTCATGGTATAAGTTAATATCGTATTTTTTTTTCATCATTTCAAAGACGATATGCCGGTTTTTCCATTCATCTTCTTTTTTCCACAAATCTTTGCTTTTATCAATAATTTCACACCTTAACGCATGATATTCTTTTTCTGCTTTCTCTCGCTTTTCCCTTAATAAATTCATCAAGCCATATATACCAACATTGATGACAAGCAAATAAAAATTTACGGATTTCTTCACAAATGCAGAAAACATCGCTTCAAAAGAATAAGAATAAGGCTTCATGACAGTGTAATACAAATAGATAAAGAAGAAAAACCCAAAAGCAATCGTTAACCACATTACAAATAAGTGCCTAAATTTAAAGCGGTCAAATTTACGTTTTCGTTTTACAACACTCTCAAGCATTTCTTTCGTTGCTTGATCTGTTCGATCATCAAGCATGAATATTGGCGTCTCCATTCTTCCTCCCCTTTCACCTTTTTTTATATAAAATTGTATGAACTTGTCCGGTGAGATATGTTTGTTCTGCAAGTTGCCTAATAAATTTCAAAAAAAATAACCGGCTATTTGGGGCCAGTTATTTTTGAATTGGAATTTTCAACACTTGTCCTGATTGTATTTCGTTTCCTTGAATTCCATTCGCATGTCGAATGATTTCAATTCCTGCTTTCGAATTATAGTATTTTATCGCAATCCGAAACAAAGTTTCATGTGGTTGAACAGTATGATATATGATTTTTTGTTTTGATTCATTGTCAGTTGTCTTCGGTTCAGAATCTTTATTTCCTTCAGGCTCTGATGAAGATGCCTCAGAATCATTATCTGTTATGGACTCACTTAAAGAGATTTTCTTCTTTTCTTCATGATTTTCAATAGAAAGCCCGCTTGTCTCTGTTTCCTTATCTTTATTTGAATCCAAAGGATCTTTTTTTATTTCTAATTCAATCGGTTCATATCCTGCAGTGCCATTGCCAATAACTTCTTTCTTTCCTGAAAAGTTTTGTCCTTCCAAATATGTATAAGCGCTATAAATCGTTATCGGCAATAAAATAAAAAACAAGACAAGGAGACGGATGACCGGATATTTCAGCTTCCAATTGTTTTTTTTCTTTTTATTGCGGTGAATTTCACTGCGAGGCGGGAGTTTACCCGGTTTTCCTTCATTTTCAATTGGAATCCGTTCAATTCTTTGTCTCAGCCTTTCAGCCTGGTCTCTGTAAGGATCTTCTCTATTCATGGAATTTCCCTTCCTGTTCCTTCTCTTTCTGTTTTTTTTTAACCATGATCCATACACCTAATAGAAAATCGATTAAGAAATGCATAAAGATTGTGACGATTAAATTATCTGTCCATTCATAAATGAAACCGATAAAAAAGCTTAGTAGTGTGATATTCAAGAATAAAAACCAATTAAATAAATATCGGTAGTGAACGAGCGCAAAACTAACACTTGAAACAATTAGCCCAAAATGGGTTTGAATGATTCCACGAAATAATATTTCTTCACTTATTGCAATACAAGTGGCAATCCATGCAATATGCAGAACCGACTTGTCAGCAAAAATTCGTTCATTAAGCCCGCCGTCATCATAGTAGGAAGAAGGCAAGAGCTTCATAAACAACAAATCTATGAAAACAATCATCAGACCGGCTGTACCGCCGATGACCAAAATGTTTAAATCAGTAAAATTAAATAAGTCGAAAAATGCTGAAAAACTGTCAAACAATATCATACCTAAAATGATTGATATCGTTAATAGTACTATTTGCGTAGCGTATAGATGAAAAAGTAGTTCTTTCGAATCAAGCCCGCTAATTAAATCTTTATACCTATTTTTCATAACATTCGCTCACTTATTTTAAAAGAATCTCTGCTAAATAATTTTTCCAGTCAAATGAAGAATTTGCAAGAGATTTTTCATCATATGGTTTAAAAAATTTGTCGTATTTAATTCCGCATACATCACAACAATGATCTACTTTCTTTTTCGGTGTTTCACTAAAATAATTCAATATCATTTCTCTCCGGCATGTATCCGTTTCGATCCAGTTTCTCATTTGCCAAATTTTTTTCCTTTTCATCGAACCACGTTTTGCAATAAATTCTTTAAAATTGATAAATTCAGTTTCCCATCCATTAATAGAAAAATCTATACGATCTAAAAAGTGATGAATGATGCGCCACTGGATTTCGGTAAATCCACAAACCATGCTGATTTCATTCTCATGTTCAGCAAAATTTGAACGATAATCCGGGTTCGATTTCAGCCAAGAAAGCAAGCGATCGATTTGGATTTCTTCCGGCAATTCCGATTCAGCAAGCTGAAATGCAAGTTGTTCATCACCCGGGGAATATAATAGGACCGCTATACTCTCTTTGCCATCACGTCCTGCTCTGCCAATCTCCTGAAGATAGGACTCCAATTGGAGCGGCATATGATAATGGATAATAAGCCTGATGTTTTCTTTATTGATCCCCATACCAAAGGCGCTTGTAGCACAAATGATATCAAGTTGATTATGTATAAATTGCTGCTGAATCAAGATCCGATTCTCTTGGTCCATGCCTCCATGATAAGCCGCTATATTCCCGATATTTTTACCCTTTAAGAAAGAAACCATCTGTTCGGCCATTTTTTTTGATGAAAAATAGATGATCCCTGGGCCTTGAAACTCTCTAACAATCTCTAGTACACGCTCGCTCTTTTCCTTGAAATCATCGACTTTTTCAACCGCCAGAGCGATATTTGGCCGGTCAACAGAATAAATGAATTCAGTACAATTTTGTATACGCAGGGAATCTTTAATATCCTTTCTGACTTCTTTCGTTGCCGTAGCTGTTAAAGCAAGAGTCAGCGGATTACCCAATTTCGCCCGTACCTCTCCAATGGTTAGATAATCCGGTCTGAAGTCATACCCCCATTGAGAAATGCAGTGAGCCTCATCTACGACAAATAACGATATTTCGGTCATTTGGAATCTATTTACAATATGATCCATTTTTAACATTTCAGGGGAGACAAAAATAAATTTATATTTTTCAAGTCTAGAAAGAACCTCTCTCTTTTCAAACGGTGAAAGAAATGAATTAAGAGCTACAACTCTCTTTTCCCCTCTCCTCATCATTTGCTCAACCTGATCCTGCATAAGTGATAACAAAGGAGAGACGATAACCACCTGCCCAGGCAATATATAGGCAGGAAGCTGGTAACATAATGATTTGCCAGTACCTGTTGAGAGCATTGCCAGCGTATCTTTTCCTTGTAAAACAGATAAAATAGTTTCCATTTGCCCAGGTTTAAAGGAGGTGAAATTGAAATACTTCCTAAGTAAATCATTTAGTTCCATTGTTGACCACCATATTTCGCAAGAACTAACCGAATTTCAAAATAACTAGCATTTCCCGCTTGTGCGCGGATGTGCTTCAACTGTTTCGATGAAGCTTTTTCTGCAGCTTCCAATATGTTCGCTTGTATTGATCGATCTACAAAAGGGCTTATATCAAATTCTTTCATATTTAAGGCTATTTCCACAATATGGTCCTCAATCGTACTCATTTTTAAATTTCGTACTTTGGCTATTCTTTCCATTGGCATACCGGAATTTATAAGCTCATATGTCCTTTTTGCTGAATTGGTAAGCGGTACGAATTTGTCGGCCTCCGGAATAATGGAGTGTAACAATGGAAACCGAGCAGGGCTTTTTGTAATCGTTTCAATCATGTAGTGAAAAATGTTTAAGAAAGACACGTGATAATAAGTCTGTTCCATTCCCAGTTTTTCCGCTGCTTGATTTTCTGTTAACCCAATTTTATTAAAACCGGTGAACCTTACAACGATGATCGCAGGGTCAATTTGATGATTTGCTTCAAAACATGTTGTTAACTCATTGTAAAGCTGTTTAGCAAGCACGAATCGCTCCTTCTTTTGCATGGCCAAAAATTTTTTCAACCAGAATAGAGTTTCTTTTCTCTTATGGACAGGAACAAAATCTGGATTCCGATTGATTAAATTTGAGCATACTTGCACAAAGAGGGACAGACGCTCCCAAAAGAGTTGCGCAACATTTTGATATTTCCACCCGTTTAAATAATCGGGGACTGGTTTTCTTCGAAGTTCTTCATTAAGAATATCTATTCCTTTTTCCGTTAAGAAAAAGTATTGGTCATTCTTTTTATTAATCCAGCCTTCTCTTTCAAATTTTCCAATAATTTCTTCCATATCATTTCTTGAAATAGATGGAAAAACTTGAAAGAAAGGATAAAGCTGAAACAAGTGAGCATCCTGTATTGTCTGGGATGATTTTTTTCCTTTCAAAAGATGATAAATTGAATAAATCGTTCTCTCACCATTAATTTGATTTAAGCAATACAAAATAATTATCTCTAGGTAGGTGGCCAGCATTTCATCACCTAATCTTATAAAATTTATTTTGATGACTTTTTATCATGTTGGTAATAATATTGTAAGAAAATTTTTTTATCCTTTGTTAGGGTTGGGAGTAAAAACTCATGCAAGTTTCCTGCTCATTTATTTTAACATGTTATTTTATCAAGAAAGGTATAAATGAAAAAACGCTGTTATGAAAAGCATTCTCATTATATTTTCTATTGAAAAGTTCTTTGCACAGTTTTACAATAGGTTTGAGGAATACGACTCCATTTTTAGATGGATGACGATAGAATAACTCGTTTAATTTATTGGGAGGTTTTTTTTATGGCAAAATATACAATTGTTGACAAGGAAACATGTATCGCATGTGGTGCATGTGGAGCTGCAGCGCCGGATATTTATGATTATGATGATGATGGCATTGCATATGTAACTCTCGATGATAACCAAGGCATCGTAGAAATCCCGGATGTATTGATCGATGATATGATGGATGCTTTCGAAGGTTGCCCAACTGATTCCATTAAAGTCGCTGACGAACCATTCGATGGAGACCCAACAAAATTCGAATAAAATTTTTTATAGTTAAGTCACTGGCACCCCTTCTATTGAAGGGGTGTTTTATTAATAAAAAGCACCGGAAAGTTCCGGTGCAATTGCTATGCACTCTCATAAACTTTTTGCTTGCCGATCCACGATTGCAGGCGTGAAAAGATCAGCATAAAGACAATTGACAAAAGCAAGCCTTTCACTATATTGAATGGCAGTATAGCCGTGACAACCAATTGCCGCATTTCAGGCGATGACATTGCTGGTGCGTTTAAGAAAAATGTGTATGCAGGCAAAATCACAAAGTAATTTAATATACTCATTAGGACAGCCATAACAATAGTTCCAGTCACCAAAGCAATTGTCATGCCTTTTTTTGTTTTAAGTTTCGTATAGACATACCATGTAGGCAAGATAAAGATGATTCCGGCTGCGAAATTCGCAATATGTCCCACTGGTACGCCTGTTGGGCTCCCTTTCATAAAATAATCCAGAATATTTTTTATTAATTCAACAAATATCCCGGCAACCGGTCCAAATACAAGTGAAGCAATCAGTGCAGGAATATCACTGAAATCAATCAATAAGAAACTAGGAAATGGCGGAATCGGAAAATTCAACAGCATCAATACATATGCAATCGTACTGAGCATTCCCACCGTAACTAGAGTCTTCGTATTTCGTTTTTTCATGTTCCTCTCCCCTTTTGAGATCCATCTCATTGAAGGAAAAAAGGTTCGGCATTTCGTGCTGCCCGTAAAAATGAAAAAACCCTTAAGCAAAAACTTAAGGGAGTTTTAGAAGGCACACTTAATAAACGTTCAAAATTCCTTCATTTTTTGAACGTCCGCAGAACCTCCATCTTCTCCCATCCAGACTATACTGTCGGCTTTGGAATCTCACCAAATCCTGCCTAAATCATGTAGATTAGGCTCGCGGGCTTTGAGAATGTCTCATCACCGCCGGTCGGGAATTGCACCCTGCCCCGAAGATAGATCTTATTATTCTTTTAAACTCATTATACTGAAAAAAGATCTTTTTGGGAAGTATTGTTATTTTATCATTCGTATTGCATCAAAAACCGAACATTCTTTCTTGAAATTATAAAAGCATTAGGTTTTACATACATGAAAAATATTTAAAAAAATGATAAATATTGTCCATTTAAACTTTGAAAGGTGTACAATATAAAACGGAACAATATTTTAAATTGACAGATAAATGTTCGTCTTGTAAAATATCAGAAAATTGTTCTTCAAAACATAGACAGGTGGTATGGAAATGCACTATATTTTAGTATCAGACGCAATCAGTGAGGAAGGACTAGCGCCATTGCTTGAAATGGAAGATGCCGAAATCATCCAGAAGAGAGTTGACGATCCAGAAGTTCCTCTCGACAAAATTGAGGCTCTATTAGTACGCAGTGCTACAAAAGTAGACGAAGAACTTATGGAAAAAATGCCGTCATTAAAGATCATTGCCCGTGCAGGTGTAGGAGTTGACAATATTGATGTCCAAGCTGCTACAAAACGGGGAATCATTGTAGTGAATGCTCCTGACGGGAATACGATTTCAGCTGCTGAGCATACTTTTGCGATGATGGCATCATTAATGAGGAACATCCCTCAGGCACATCAATCGGTCAAAAATTTGGAATGGAAAAGGAATGCGTTTGTTGGCACTGAGCTATATGGCAAAACACTTGGCATTATCGGCTTAGGCAGGATTGGTTCAGAAATTGCCAAACGGGCAAAAGCTTTTGGCATGTCCGTCCATGTATTCGATCCATTTTTAACAAAAGAACGCGCTCAACAAATGGGAATAATTTCAGGTTCACTTGATGATGTATTAATGAATGCTGATATCATCACCGTGCATACACCTTTAACTCCTAAAACAAAAGGGCTATTAAATGAACAAACATTAAGCAAGACAAAAAAAGGTGTTTTTCTTTTAAACTGTGCCAGAGGAGGCATTATTGACGAGAAGGCACTCGCCAAGTTTATCGCAAACGGGCATGTTGCCGGTGCTGCTCTTGACGTTTTTGAAACTGAGCCTCCAGGGGAAAATCCTTTATTTAAATTTGACAATGTGATTGTTACTCCGCATCTTGGCGCCTCAACGAAAGAAGCGCAGTTAAATGTTGCGACCCAGGTTGCGAAAGAAGTAAAGATGTACTTTGAAGACAAACCAGTTTTAAACTCAATTAATCTGCCGGCTATGTCAAAAGATATATATGAAAAAATTCGGCCGTTCCATCATTTAGCAAAACAGATAGGATCAATGCTTTCTCAATGCGTCAAAGAAGGCGTAAATGAAATTTCTGTTACTTATTCAGGTTCTGTTGTCGATCTTGAAACCACCTACTTAACAAAAGCATTACTTTCAGGGTTTTTTAAAAACCGAATTGATGCAAATGTAAATGAAGTTAATGCTATGCTTACAGCTAAGGAACGCGGAGTTACAGTAGGAGAAAAAATTTCTTCGAATACATTCGGTTATTCGAATTGCATTTCTGTCATGATTAAAGGCGATATTCGTAATTATTCAATAAGAGGAACCTTTATTGAGAATTATGGGCCAAGAATTGTATATATAAATGATTTTAATATAGACTTTTTCCCTGATGGAAATCTTCTCTATATTCAGCATATAGATAGACCGGGAGTAATCGGGCGAGTCGGAAAAATTCTTGGTGACCATCATATCAATATTGCAACAATGCAGGTTGGCCGAAAAGAAGTCGGTGGGGAAGCGATTATGATCTTATCTTGTGACAAACCGCTTGATGATGAGAAGGTAAAATTGCTGCAGGAACTGGATGATATCGTGTCCATTAATCAAATCATACTTTAATTAATAAGCTATTATAAACATTTTGGGGCTGACTCGTATGCTTTGAGTCAGCCCCTCTCTATTGTTAACCTAACGGATATTCTTTTCTTTCTCCTTTTGAAAAAGTCATGATTGTCTGATAGCCAGTCTCTTTCGCCAAACGAACAGCTTGATCAAAATCTGCGCCAACATGCTCCGGAACATGGGCATCAGAAGATAAAACAATCGGAATTCCTTTTTCATAACACATTTTTAATAATCTCGGATCCGGATACAGCTCTCCAACTGGCTTTCTAAGACCGGCTGTACTGATTTCAACACATGTTTTCGATTCAGCTAGAGCGGTTGTCGCCCGATCATATTGTTCCAGCAGGAATTCTTCATTTTCTGGAACATATTTAAAAATTTTAACAAGGTCGAGATGTCCGATAATATCAAACAAATTCGATTGAGCAAGTGTGATTACTTGATCAAAATATTTTTTATAAATATCATACAAATCCCTTTTATCCCATTCGGTTCTGTACTCTGCAAGGTCAATTCCAAAATCATCAATCCAATGAATGGAACCGATCACATAATCAAACTCGTATTGTTTTATAAATTTTTCCATTTCTGCATGCTTTCCAGGCGTATAATCCATTTCAATCGACATTTTTACGTCAATTCCCTTTTCCCAAGCTTGATGGAATAATTTTACATAATCTTCCATATCATAATATCTGCGTTCATTTACCCATGAATTTTGTAAAATATCAGCTGTTTGATAAAAATGATAGGCGTGTTCTGAAATGCCGAAGTGTTCGATGCCCTTTTCTTTCGCCGTATCAGTGAATTTTTTTAAATAGTCGAGGGTAAGTGTTCCTCTTTCCAAATGATTGTGATAATCTGTCAGCATATTATCAAAATCCTCTCCCAATTTTTTTACTAATTATACTTTTAAAAAGGGGAAGCAGCAAGAATTATAGTAAAAAAAGAAAGAAGATTATTAAGTTTCGAAAATTCGCTTTGAAAATTCCTTTTTTCATGCTCATGCACTCTTTCCGATGATTCTCTGCTTTCAGCTTGACTGCAGTTTCGTTCGTTTCTTTGAATCATCGGTATGAAAAGATACTTGAATAGTTTGCCCAATATCCATTTTTCCAAGAGCCAACTCTGGATTTATTGCATTTTCTTTTTCATAAGTCCATTTATTTTCGTGTAATTCAAAATGAAGATGGATTCCCGACGAATGCCCTGTATTGCCCATTTCACCAATAATCTGGCCCTGATTCACTTTTTGTCCCTTGGACACATTTCTCTTCTTCAAGTGAGCATATACCGTTTCAAATTGGTTCGGGTGTTTTATGAATATGACATGTCCATACGTTTCCGAATAATAAGATTTTTCAACGGTTCCTTTATCTACTGAGAGGACCGGCGACCCATACTCTCCTGCGATATCAATGCCTTTATGTAAACCTTGTCTCGTCCCAAACATATCTGTTACGATGCCTTCTGCAGGCCATAACCAATGGGTTGTCAGCTCGCCAACTTCCAGTGTATCCGCTTGAGCTAGTTTGCCTCCTAGAAATAATAAGCTTACAAATAAAGCAATGATTCCCGCTATTAAAAACCTCTTTATGTAGTCCAGCATGTTTTTCCTCCTAACAAATGTACTTTCCCCATTACAATATGACAGCTTGTACTCTGTTAGAACGATTGTCAGATTGACAAAGGACATTTGTTAGTATTTGGAGGATTCCATTTTTTAATACAAAACTTTCATGAAAAGAAAAAGACTTACCGAGAAAGGTAAGCCTCTTATTCTTGGATGGACCGCTTATTGGCCGCGACTGGAACTTGAAGTTCTTTTGACAAATCAAACGGTCCTATATTTTTAACAGGAGGATTTTCAACCTTGACAGCTTTATAGCCGAAATTTTTTGCCGTCAACAAAATCGCTTCAATGGAATACACCATTTCCTGAATATCAGTTACATTCGAGGATTTAGAAAGAAAAATAGATAATATGCCATTATTATTTGGTACCACTTTTTTAAATTGCCATTCTTCTGGAAGTGAAGGTTTAAGCTGGTGCGTTGCAATTTCTTTTCTCATTGCCGCAAACGCTTCATCAATCGACTTATATTTATCCGGTGTAGGAACAATAAAAGGTCTTTTTCCTCTGGTTGGGTAAAAAAACAGATAACCATGTGCAGGGCTATTTGATTTTTCTACATCAAGCTCTGTAATTTCATCGTTTCCTAAAACGATTCCCTTCTCCTTCTCGGTTGTGAATGTTATCTTTTCTACTTTGTCATCGAAAGCAAAAGAGTCTAGAAGAGAACTTGTAAACATCTCTTCACTTGATGAACCGGAACCGTATTGGTGATCTCGAGGAACATCAACATTTAAAACCTTATTGAGAGAGTCATAAGTAAGATTTGCATGCAATGGGTAAAAATCACTAAGGCCCCATTCTTTTTCTTTTAGCTTTGCCATCGTTTCCTTATATTGATCAAACCAAGATTTATTGTCTTCTTTTTGAACTAGAACACTGACCGGAACAATGTTTTGGCCATTTGTGTCCGGTATCGCATACGTCAGCAATTCTTTTCCTTGTAAATCTTCTTCGTATACTGCAGTACGTTCAACATCATCTGCCGGCGATTTTTGTGCATTCTTGCTGCTGAAGCGATTATTCGAATCGGCTTCAAACTTTACATGATTGTTTTTGTGGGCAGAAACATCATCTTTCTTGTCCACCGTAGCTGCCGTACGATCATTGCCAGCCATTTCCATGTTTTCTTTAGAAGCAGCTGAATTCAGACTTATTTTCTGTTCCGGCGACTCCTGCCAATTGATTAAATTAGGAGCAAGAATTATAAATATAATAACAGCGGCTAAAGCAGCAAGACTGGGCATAATCCAAATTTGTCTTTTCCTCTTTTTTGTCTTCAAAGCAATATTTTGATAGATGTCGCGCGGATCACGATTATCGGATATTTTCGGCAGCTGCAAAAGCAATTCTTCAAGTTCTTTATCGGTCCACACTGACTTTCTCACGACTCTCCACCTCCCTTTCGACTAATTCTTCCATTTCTTTTTTCAATATTTTCAGTGCCCTGTGCTGAGTCGTTTTTACTTTGCTTTCAGTCCAGCCTAAAGCTTCAGCTGTTTCTGCTATAGATAACTCATGAAGATAGCGCATAACGATAACCATTCTCTGATCAACTGAACATTTATCAAGACAATCATATAGAGAGCGGATTTCTTCATTCTGTATAGCAATTTCTTCAGGTATTGGATGTTCGTCTTTTACTTGCTGCGTTGACCAATCAAACTTCTTCATTAACCGCTGTTTCCATCCCTTTTGTTTTCGAAAAAAATCAATTGCTACATTTCTTGCAATAGAAAAAAGCCATGTTTTTTCACTGCTTTTCCCTTCAAACCGTTTATATGACTTTAATACTCTTATATAAACCTCTTGAACAAGATCTTCTGCTAATTCACGATTTTTTACCATATAATATAAAAATTGAAAAACATCCTGATGATATTTAGAATAAAGTTCTTCAAAAACGGAGTCCATCGATTCTCCTCCCCGTTCAAAACAATAGTCGATATCTATATACGAAAAGTTACATCTATAAATATAGACTTTTTCAAGCAAAAAAGAAAGAGGATAATAGGTAATTCTTTCCTCAAACTTTTTATTAAAGGTGCACTTTTCCACAAAAAACAACCTCTGCCATTAAGACAGAGGCTGCTTAAAAATAGAAACCGCGTTTCCCGTGAATCAAGACTAATCGGCATAAATCAAGAAATTACTCGATATTTCGAGGAATCATAAAGGAAAATGTCGTGCCGTGGCCTAGTTTGCTTCGAACAGATATATGACCTTTATGGGCATCGATAATATGTTTTGCGATCGAAAGTCCGAGTCCTGTACCGGATCCACGTGTTCTGGCCTTATCTGCTTTATAAAAACGCTCGAATACAAACGGCAAATCTTCCTTCGGAATACCAGAACCTGAATCGCTAACTTCAACGTGCAGACCACGTTCATCAGTATCCACTATAACTGTTACAAATCCTTTTTCCGGGGTGTGCTTAATCGCATTGTCGATTAAATTTGTTAAGACTTGTTCGATTCGGTCGGGATCAAAACGGTATGTTGTATGATTATTGTTTAATTTGAAACTTAACTGAATATTTTTTTCTTTTGCTAAACCTTGAAACTTCTTGATGATCCTAAGAATATACGGCTCAATAACTACTTCTTCGATTTTAAGTTGAAGATGACCTGCTTCCATTCTGGCAAGATCCAATAATTCATTAACGAGGCGTCCCATTCGCAATGATTCATCATATATGACTTTCGCCATTTCTTTTATCTCTTCATCCGTACTTGCCATTCCATCAACAATGGCTTCACTGTACCCCTGCATCAACGAAATTGGAGTCCTCAATTCGTGTGAAACATTGGCAATAAAATCATTTCTGAGTTTATCCAGTTTCCGCTCTTCTGTCATATCCCTGATAACTGCTACAGCGCCGCGAATATACTTATTGTTATAAAGCGGACTCACAATAAGAACCCAAAAGCGACCTTGGATTGAAATTTCTCCAATTTGCTCTTTTTCAGTATTTACGGCCTTTTGAAATAATTCCATTACTTCGGAAGGAACTGCCTCTTTGTTCGGATGAGTATCATTCTGTTCAAAATACCAATTTTGCAAAAAACGATCCGCAGGCGGATTAGTGATCAAGATCGTACCGTCGCGATTAAACGTAATAACACCATCTGCCATACTGCTTAATATGCTAGCCAGCTGTTCTTTTTCCTGGCTTAATGCATTCATATTAAACTTTAACTGTCTGCCCATTTGATTAAAGGCAGTCGCAAGTTCACCAATTTCATCATGGGTCAGAATCGGTACTTTTGTATCAAACTTACCACGCGCCACCTCAAATGCTGCTTCACGCATCTTCCTCAATGGGGAAGTTATTCTCGTTATGAGGAAAAACGCAAAAATCGTTGTTAAGACAATCGCAACTCCAGCAACAAGAATAATAAACTTTGTTGTTGTACGGGTCGTCTCTTGCATAACCTCAAGAGACTGGTAAATAAATACAGCCCCTTTTTCATTATCAAACTGAAGCGGAACACCAATGATTAAAATTTGTGTTCTTTCACCATCTTTGCCTTTCTTCGGTGGAGTATAAATGCTCTTAACAAATTTTTTTCCTTGAAAAACAGGAGATAAATTCTTATCATTCAAGAAAACTTTAAGAGGCAAATGTTGTCCCGATTTCGTATTAGGCGAAAAATAAGCATGGTCTTTATCTCTTATAACAACTGCCTTAGTCACTTCATCAATCATTTCCCAGGAGATTTCAAGGCTTAAATCGAATTCTTCAGGGGCATGTTCTTCAAGAACCCGAGAAATTCTATTTGCCGTTTTCGTTAATCCTTTTTCAGTTTCTTCAATATGATAGTTTTCAAAAAAGCCAAGAAGCATGACTGTGAGAATAAATAAAACAAAGGAAACCAGCAAAATGATGGTAATCCATAGCTTACCAACTACACTACGTAAAAACATCATTCATTGACAACCTCAAACTTATAGCCTACTCCCCAGACTGTGACAATCATCTTCGCAGCCTGTTCAGATACTTTATTCAATTTTTCACGCAATCTTTTTACGTGTGTATCTACTGTTCTTAAGTCTCCAAAGAACTCATAATGCCATACTTCTTTTAAAAGCTGTTCCCTGTCAAATACCTTATCAGGTGATTTTGCCAAGAAGTGTAATAATTCATATTCCTTTGGAGTCAAGCTGACTTCTTTTCCGTCAGCAACAACACGGTGTGCATCGTTATCAATCGTTAAATGAGGGAATACAATAATATCTTTTGTTGTTGTATCTGTTTGCAAGTAGCTAGTATTAGAAGATCTGCGCAACAAAGCTTTAACCCTGAGCACTACTTCCCGAGGGCTGAAAGGTTTTACAATATAGTCGTCTGTACCAACTTCAAAGCCCTGAACCCTGTTCACTTCTTCTCCTTTTGCCGTTAACATTATCACAGGAGTAGCTTTTTTCTCCCTTAATTCCTTGCAAACTTGAATCCCGTCTTTTCCAGGCATCATCAGGTCAAGTAGAATTAAATCATAGTCATTTTCGAGGGCTTTCGCTAATGCTTCATTGCCGTCTTCTGCTTCTTCAATGAGATAGTTCTCTCTCTCCAAATACATTTTCAGCAGGCGTCTGATTCTTTCCTCATCATCAACAACTAAAATTTTAACATCTTTTTCCATAACTATATCCCCCTTACAGATTGATTTATTAGTATCGTGATAATGTTACAAAAAAGCCCCCACTCCGGTGAAAGTGAAGGCTTTCTAACAGCGAATTGCCGTTAAGTGCCTGCGTAAGAATGCAGCCCGGCAATAACAAGGTTAACTGCGATTAGATTAAACATTATGATTACAAACCCGATTACAGCAAGCCAGGCAGACTTTTCACCGTGCCAGCCTTTTGAAAGGCGGAGATGCAAAAAAGCTGCATAAAACAACCATGTAATAAGAGCCCAAACTTCTTTCGGATCCCAGCCCCAAAATCTTGTCCACGCAATTTGCGCCCAGATCATCGCAAAAATCAAGGCACCGAGTGTAAACACCGGAAATCCGATCAACACAGAACGATACCCGATTTCATCAACTAGATCCAAATTGACATTTTTAACGAGTGGCTGTAAAGCAGCTGCAATCCGCCTCCGCAAAATTAAGCGGATTAGACCATATAAGACGATTCCCGCTCCAAACGACCAAATCACTGTGTTTAATTTTTTTGCGTTAATGATTGCCGGCATTTCAACAAGCGGTTCAAACTTGCCCTTTGTGACAAGTTCACCTTTGTGCGGTCCGGTAATTGCAGGCATTGTATAATCGACTGTTGCTTCATTACCGTTTTTATCAATCCAATGAAAAGTGGCTTTATAATTTGCCATAGAAAATGCAGTTGAAACTACAACAAATCCGAGTGTGACGATTAACCCAAACATAACGGCTTCCAGCCAAAACGTCCTCTTGCTTCCTTTCGATTGATCGACTGACTTCACTAGATAGATCAGTCCTGCAGCAAAACTTATAGAAAGAATTGCTTCGCCGAGCGCAGCCGTCGTCACATGTATATGTAGCCAGTCGCTTTGAAGCGCAGGAATTAACGGAGTTATATCCCTCGGAAACATGCTTGCATAGGCAATAATCAATACTGCTACAGGAAGCGTAAATACGCCTAAAAGAGACGTTTTATAAATGAAATAAATAACGATAAAAGCAAATACAAGGCACATACCAAAGAAAGTCGTAAACTCGAACAGATTGCTGACAGGAGCATGTCCAGCAGCAATCCACCTCGTTATAAAATACCCTAATTGGGAAAGAAAACCGATAATCGTTATCCCGAGGCCGATTTTCGCCCAGCGGTTTGTACCTTTATCAACAGATCTTTTATCTTTAATAGAGCCAGCGAAAAACACAATAGCAACTAAATAGAGAATAAATGCCGTATATAGCAAATTAGAGCTGAGTGCTGCCACTTGGTTCCCTCCTAATTTTTAGTGTCGGAATGCAGCTGATCTTCCGGTTCGTTTATTCCAGTGTCAGCAAATACCGTTTGTATTTCTCTTTTAAGGCCGTGCCAGTTTTTATTTGTATGGGCAGCCACCCATACTTCATCACCTATTTTTCGAATCCATATCCGGCGGTGATTCCAGTACGCTCCTTGCACAACACCTATCATAAAAATAACACCGCCAAGGCTAATGATCCAGAGCGTCGAATCTTTTCGAACCGTTAAACCTGAAACATTTTTCGTTTCAATTCCGTTAAATGCCATTTTATATTCATTATTTCCAAAAGGCTCAATCGTTTGCCGTATCGCAACAAAACTTACTTCTCCCTTTGGCTTATCAGGTGCGTACATTTTAAAAACAAAAGCAGGATTGTTAGGAATCTTTGATTTCGTTACAGGCTTATTGTTCTCATCAAATTCAAAATCAGGAAAATAGCTTAACAGCTCAACGGAATATCCATTTCCTAAATCATATTTTGTTTTAGGGTTATATAAGTCAATTGTAACTGTTCCATAACTCTTTTTCGTTTTCTTGTTAATCAAACTAAATGACATTTTATTTAATTCATCTAACTTGTAGTCAACTTGATAGATAGCAAAATCATCAAATTTCAGGGGCTTATTAACACGAATTTTATAGTCTTCTACTTTTTTGAGTTCAGGCTTTTCTCCCGCTACTGTATTACCCTTTTTCTTATAAAGAGTAACATCAGATTGATATTTTTTTACAACCATTCCAGCCCGGTCGATTGCTTCTTTAAATACTTCATTGTCTTTATCTTTATTATAAAGTTCTAGTGAAAATTTATTGTTGTGTAAATAGTACTTTCCGTTTGTTTCAGGGATCACCTTCGTTTCCCCTTCACGAACCCAAAGGACCTCGTCAACATACATCCCTGGGACAAATCGAAGCATTGCACCAATTAAGAAAATAATCAAGCCGACATGATTGACATACGGTCCCCACCGAGAAAAACGGCCTTTTTCAGCAAGAATATTACCATTTTCTTCTCTAATATTGTATCGTCTTTTTTTCAGCCTTTCTTTTACTTTCTCATATGTTTCATCACTTACATCGGCAGCATCTGTAATACCAAATACTCGCTGACGCTTCAAGAATTCTTCGTGTCTAGTAACTCGCTGTTTTTTGAGAGCACGATACAACGGAACTACCCTGTCCAAACTGCAGATCACAAGTGAAATTCCGATCGAAGCGATTAAGGCAAGATACCACCATGAACTATATAAATTATGAAATCCTAGTTCATAATAAATTTTACCAAACCAGCCATATTGATCCTCATAATATTCTGAGGCCGGCATAACCGGTGGAATGTACATTTCCTGAGGCAAAATCGTTCCTATTGCGGAAGCAATCAATGTAATAACAATCAGCGTAACTCCGACCTTTACGGACGAGAAAAAATTCCATATTTTATCAATGATCGTTTTATTATACGTTTGTGAGCGCCTTGCGCTTCCCTCATAACGCATATCAACAATTGTTTTATCATTCTCCAGTTCACCGAGTGCTTTTCCGCAAGCTTCGCATAATACGGTGCCGTGCGGATTTACGTGCCCGCATTCACATTTTACTTGATTCATATATAAAAACTCCCTGTAACTTATGGTTTAATTTGCTCCATAAAATCATTAACCATTTTTTCGGTAAGTTCACCTTTGTGATATTTAATCACTTTTCCATCCTTATCAATCAGAAAAGTTGCCGGAAGGGGATCTATTCTATATGCAGATTGAACATCCCCGCTTTTATCGTTCAAAATCGGAAAATCCAACTTATAAGTTTCTGCAAATTTCTTCACAGCAAAATCAGATTCACCTACATTTACTGCCAATACTTGGACGCCCTTTTCTTTGAATTTATTGTATTGGCGATTAATAAATGGCATTTCTTCTTCGCACGGTTTACACCACGTTCCCCAAAAATTCAAAAACACGCCTTTGCCCTTATAATCGGAAAGACGGTGTTTTTTACCGTTTAAATCTGTTAACACAAAATCTGGGGCTTTTTCGCCAATCACTACTTTTTCAATTTCATCTTTTTTAAAGTTCTCATAGAGTGTATAGGCAACAGCAGCCCCAAGTACAATTAAAATCAATGTTCGAAGAACTAAACGCTGTTTTTTCATGATTACCCTCCATATTCTAAAAGTGCAAGCACATTCGGAATAAGCATGCTAGGTTATATGTAAAAGACACACAAAAGGTTATTCATAACATTTCATTTTATTATAACATTTTCCATGATAGACACATTGTTTATAAAAAAAGGAAAGTGTGAAAGTTATATGAACTTTCCGCACGTTTATTTTTGTGCAAGAGCTCTAAGCTGTTTGACCTCATGTGGGGTTAGTTCCCTTATATCTCCAGTTTTTAAACCTTTGAGTGTTAAAAAACCGTATCTTTCGCGTTTGAGTTTTAAGACTGGATGTCCAATCGCTTCAAACATTCGGCGTACTTGTCTGTTGCGTCCTTCATGAATCGTGATTTCAATAATAGCTGTTTGTTTTCTTTTGTCAAACGATAACAGTTTAGTTTTTGCAGGGGCGGTTACTCCATCTTCCAGCTTAATTCCTTTCTCCAAGCTTTTTAATTTTTCTTTCGATGGTATTCCCTTCGTCTTTGCGACATATACTTTTTCGATTTCATTTCGCGGGTGCATGAGAAGGTTGGCAAACTCCCCGTCATTTGTCAATAGTAAAAGTCCTGATGTATCATAATCCAGCCTGCCGACCGGATAGATCCTCTGCTTTATATCCGGAAAAAAATCTGTCACTACTTTTCTATTTTTATCATCACTTACACTGGAAAGCACCCCTCTCGGTTTATAAAAAAGAAAATAAACCGGCTCTTCTTTCTCAATTGGAATATCATTCACTTCTACTTTATCAGACGGACTGACTTTAACCCCTAATTCTTTCACTACTTTTCCATTCACTTTCACTTTTCCTTGTAAAATCAGCTCCTCTGCCTTGCGCCTTGAAGCGACTCCAGCATGAGCAATTACTTTTTGAAGCCTTTCCATTTATGTCACCTCTTTAATGGTCAGCAAAAAATTCACTTTACCCTTATGAATTATGACACAAATTAGCTTGAAATCAAAGTGTCGCTATTTATTATTATGACAATAAAAAAGATACCTGTTTTCAAGGCATCTTTTCTTGTCCTATTATTTTCCAAAAATAAGCATCACAACGGCAAATGCTGCCACAAAACCGACGAGATCAGCCAACAATCCAACTTTCAAAGCATCGCCCATCTTTTTTATTCCAACTGCACCAAAATAAACAGTCAGAACATAAAAAGTCGTATCAGTACTTCCTTGAAATACAGAAGCAAGTCTGCCGATAAAAGAATCAGGCCCATATGCTGCCAATAAATCACTTGTCATTCCTAACGCTGCATTGCCTGATATAGGCCGGATAATGGCAAGAGGAACAATTTCCGGCGGAATTCCAATCGCCTTTATTCCCGGCCTTATAAGATCCATCAGGAATTCAAGTGCTCCGGATGCCCGAAAAACCGAAATGGCAACCAGCATTCCTACCAAAAATGGGATAATCGAAACAGCGATTTTTATCCCTTCTTTTCCGCCTTCAACAAAACTTTCGTAAGTAGGAACTTGCTTATATGTTCCATAAATTAAAATCAATCCGATAAGCACCGGAATAATCCAGAGCGAAATCGTTGATATGATTTCCATAAGATTCATCCTTTACGGCTTCGTTTTCGTCGGTAATAAAAATAACGATCAATCAAGACAGCTCCAACTGCAGAACAACATGTTGCAACTAATGTCGGTCCGACAATATCTGTCGGATTAGCAGAATGATAATTCATGCGGATTGCTATCACCGTTGTCGGTATTAAAGTAATACTTGAAGTGTTAATGGCCAAAAAAGTGATCATAGACCTGCTGGCACTGTTTTTGCCTCCGTTCAATTCCTTTAATTGTTCCATCGCTTTAATTCCCAAGGGTGTTGCAGCATTTCCTAGTCCGAACATGTTTGCCATCATGTTTGACAGGATGTAGCCCATTGCAGGATGATCTGGAGGAACTTCCGGGAATAAACGTTTGACAAGAGGACGAAAAAACATGGACATTTTAACTAACAGCCCCGAATCTTGGGCGATTCTCATCATGCCAAGCCAAAACACAAGAATGCTTATAAGACCTATGCAAAGTGTTACGGCTTCCTTGGCACCCTTAAATATTGCTTCATTTACTTCATTTATAGTTCCATTGATCATTCCAAAGACAATTCCGATTACCATCAAAAAAACCCAGATATAGTTAACCATTGCTCTTAACACCAATAACTAAAGTAAATATATTTCTAAAAAAATCAAAAAACGATTCATCATTCGTTTCAGAATTGCGATAATAAATTGGCTGGCTTGCCAACATTTTTTCATCTAAATAAACGATCGCCTTTCCGACTATGTTAGAGACTCCGCATTCCTTTTCCCATTTTTTCTTAGGTTTGATTAATTTATATTCTACTCTTAACTTGTCTTTTTCCTGATCTGTTAATGGAAACAAGAACGGATGATTAAGATATAAATGATTCTTATAAAATGAATTTTTCACGGCTTTTACCATACCTTTCGGTAAAATCTCGGCCATTTTATAATTGTTAAACGCCATTTCATACATATGGATATGGTCATTCCAATCATCTGGCCCATTTAAAGTAACAGCAATTAAATTCATTCCGTCCTTCTCGGCAGTTGAAACAAGTGTTCTCTTAGCTCTTTTCGTATAACCTGTTTTCCCCCCTGTACAATACTCATACATCTCTGTGAGCAGCCTATTTTTATTTCGCCAAATCCGATCCCAGCTTTCATCCGGGTTTGGAGCCCGGTAAACCTTAGTCCCAGATATTTCTCGATATTTTTTATTCATCATCGCATACCTTGTTAATAATGCCATATCATATGCAGTCGAATAATGATCCTCATGATCATCAAGTCCGTGTGGATTAGCGAAATGAGTATTTGACATGCCAATTTCTTCCGCTTTTTTGTTCATTAAATAAACAAACCCTTCAATACTTCCTCCTACATGTTCCGCTATCGCAACTGCTGCATCATTACCGGATCTGAGCATTAACCCGTACACTAAATCTTCCAATTTAATCTTCTCACCCGGTTTTAAAAAAACCGAAGATCCTTCTGCTCTTGATGCCCGCTCTGAAACTTTAACGGTTTCATTCAGCTTTCCTGACTCGATTGCAAGGATAGCAGTCATGATTTTTGTAATACTTGCAATTCTCCTTTTCGTAAAAGCATCTTTCTCATATAAAATCCTTCCAGAGTTCTGTTCAATTAAAATCGCGGAGGAAGCACTAACAGAAACAGAAGCTTCAATTTTCTGCGGGATATTTAACCATATCATAGAAATAATGAGTAAACAGATTGCTCGTTTCCACTTCCCAATCATTCCAGAAACCTCGTCTCTTTAAAATTGTTTGTACAAGTCTATGCCCTCTCCAACGAGGACATGCATAAAAAACGTGCATGAGTTTTAAATTCCTAACCAAAACATGAAAATAGGCTTCATTTTAAAACATAATTAACATAATAAGGCGGTGTGAGCGGAGCCAAGCACAAAATATTTACAAAGCTAAAATATGTATCTTGCTTAAAATAGGTTGCCTTTCTATTTCTGTCAGCACAGCTCCGCCCCTTTTCCACAAAAAAAGAAAACCGCTGATCGGTTTTCCTGCATTACTTCGTTTATTTTTTTAAAACGGTCTCCATTTTAGTTTTTCAGCTTTATCAAACCGTTCTTCAACGTCGCGCCAGTTTACAATTTTCCACCAATTCTTAACATACTCAGCACGCCGGTTCTTATATTGCAAATAATAGGCATGCTCCCAAACATCAAGGACAAGGAGAGGAATGGTATCCCACTGAGTCAATATCATGTGCAGCTCGGATTGTAGAATTTCCAAATGCCGTGACCTTGGAGACCAAACAAGAAGTGCCCAGCCAACACCTTCTACTTGTTTGGCAGCTTCAGAAAATTGCTTTTTAAAAGTTTCATAGCTTCCAAAATATTTTTCAATTTCTGTCAGAAGTTTCCCTTTTGGCCTTCCTCCCCCATTCGGGCTCATGTTATTCCAAAAAATCGTATGCAAATAATGGCCTGATCCATGAAATGCAAGTTCCCTTGACCAGTGTTTTACAAACGATAAATCCCCTGATTCTCTTGCTTTTTCCAAAGCTGTTTCAGCTTTGTTCAATCCTTCAACATAAGAACGGTGGTGCTGATCATGATGAAGTCTCATTATCTCTTCCGAGATGTAGGGCTCTAAAGCGTTATATTGGTAAGGCAATGGAGGCAATTGATGTTTTCCGGTTGCTACTGATGGTTCACTTATCCAAATAGACCCTACCTGCTGTCTTTCGGCAAAATATCGTTCCATTTCACCGTGCAGTTCTTCAACTTGTAACTGAAGACGGGCAAATTCTTCTGGTGAAAGTGGGTGATGAATCCCCTCGATAATTTCTGTGAACGTATCAAGCCTCGACCAGATTTCTTCATCTTTATCGACTTGTTCGGTTTCCAAAAATTCTCTCAGCTGATTATTCCACGTATATACGTTTTTCACATAATCTTTAAATCCACTCATCTAAGTCCCCGCTTTCCTGGTCATTTCCTTTTTCATCGTATGAAGCGGGTTTTAAAATCATTCTTTATTCTTTTTTAAGGTCATAAAAAAAAGCGGTATTAAGATTGATTACCGCTCTTTGCCAAGTATTTTATTTCGACTGAATCATTTTTGTCCGATAATCAGTCTCATAATATTCTAGTTCTTCCCGAATTCGCTGAAAATCCCCTTCAAGACTTTTAAGAACAGCACTTATGCTGTCAGGAACCTCACTCCGCATTTTAATAGAATTTTTACCCGTATAAGCAGATCGGCTGTCCTCATACCAGACGTCGTTTTTAGGTGAGAAAAATTCTTCAATACATTGATGATAAATCCGATAAAGAATTTTTTCAGCAGCCCCTTTAGAGAAAGGTTCGCTATTCATAATCACTTTGCATGCATCCAACCCTTCTTCACAATGCACGAGCAGTTTACGAATGTGGGAAAGGATGACTTTATAATATTCTTTATCACCCGGCAACTCTTTTTCTAATCCTGACAGGGTTGTTTCATTAAGAAACTGTTCCAATTCTGACACCGTTTTTTCCAAAAAATTTTTTACTTCTTCAACCTGATTTTTCACAATCGTATTCCCCATCTTTCCACCCCCGAAAATTATGAAAAAAATTATTGCATCTGAACTAAAGTTCAAACGAAGAATGCAGCTTGTAACCCCGTTAATTTTCTATTGCTTTGAAAACATCGGGGAGTTATGCGAAGTTTTCATTTAGAAAGGATGAAGCATCCTCAAAAAAGTTAAATTTATTCTATCATAAAATGGCTGCAAATGTGTCAGAAAAGTCAGGAATCAATTTCTTGAAACTTTTCAAAAAACAAATCTGCTTCTTCTTGAACAAAATCTTCCTCCTCATTTTCGGAAAGAGGGGGCAGCTCCTCAATGCTTTTTAATCCGAAATAATCAAGAAATTCCTTTGTTGTGCCATAAAGAATGGCCCTTCCTGTCCCTTCAGCTCTACCAACTTCTTTGATCAGTGCCTTGGCAGTTAAAGTCTGAATTGGGCGCTCTGTTTTTACCCCTCGAATTTCTTCAATTTCTGCTCTGGTGATTGGCTGTTTATAAGCAATAATCGCCAGAGTTTCTAATGCTGCTTGAGAGAGATGGGACGTACCTTTCGACTCCGCAAGTTTTCTTAAATATACCGCATTTTCTTTTTTTGTTACTAGCTGATAAGTCCCTGCTAGCTGGACAAGCATAATTCCTCTTGAGTTATTTTCCTCATATTCTTTCTTCACTTCATCAAGAATTTCTTGAGCTTTTTGTTCCTCTACTTCAAGAGCATCTGCAATTTGCTTTAAGGAAAGCCCTTCATCCCCTGCGGCAAATAAAAGGCTTTCAACAATTCCTTTCCAATTAATGCTTTTCAACCGTTTCTACTCCTTCCATTGAAAAAACAAAAATCTCGGCAAAATTATGCTCCTGTTCCACATTTATTTCATTCCGTTTTATTAATTCAAGAATAGCCAAAAACGTAACAACGATTTGTTCCTTTTCCGGAACAGGAAACAGGTCAAAGAAACTTTTTCGCCCTTTGAAGTGATGTAATTCCTCCATGATTTCAGCCATCCTTTTTTCAATGGAAATTTCCTGTCTGGAAATTTTCGTAGCCAGCGGTTTTTGGAGTTTTTTTCTTCTCAAAAGTTTTTGAATGGCACTAATCATATCGTAAATTGTGACATTAAGATTCAGTTTTTCACTATTCTCTTCTTTTGCATACTTTGATAAATCGCTTGGTGCTTTTGTGAACATTAGTCCTCGCTCTGTCTCAAGTTCCTTTAACTCTTTTGCAGCCTCTTTATATTTCTTATATTCGATCAGCTTCTCCACAAGTTCATCTCTTGGATCTTCCTCCATGTCCATTTCAAAATTGTCACCAAACGGTTCCTCTTCATGTTTTGGGAGAAGCATTTTACTTTTGATCGCGAGAAGTGTAGCAGCCATAACTAAATACTCACTGGCAATATCAAGCTCGAGTTCCTTCATCGTATGTATATACATGAGATATTGCTCTGTAATATCCGCTACTGGAATATCATAAATATCAATTTCAAGCCGATTAATGAGATGAAGGAGTAAATCAAGCGGTCCTTCAAAAGCATCAATCTTAACTTTATATTCCATAAATTACCCACCAAAATCGTAATTCGCAGCAATCAGCTGCTGCTAATATTAGTATAGAGGATTGACAAATGTTATCCAATAGAAATTTGCTCCTATTGATTCGGTCTCTCATGTTTTTTTCATTCATCCGCCCATACAAATGATACGTGATGAACATATGATGTCACTGAATAAAGAAATTGACCCAACAGGAGGTATATTTATGTCTGATGGAAAAGGCTACGGATATGGAACTGGTTTTGCGTTAATCGTTGTTTTGTTTATTCTTCTAATTATTGTCGGTGCATCTTGGTTTTAAATAGAAATGCGGAAGCGCATAAAAATGCCCGGTCAATTCCGGGCATTTTCTTTTTATTCCCGAATTGGAATGTGTTAAACTTATAAGTACATTTGCCGGGGAGTGAACATATGTATTCAAACGAGTATATTCAATTTCTTACTCATTTTCATGGAGACCGTGATTATTTTGAGTGCCATGAAATTTTAGAAGAATATTGGAAGAAGGTTGCAAAAGGGGACAAAAGCTCCGTTTGGGTTGGATTGATATTGATGGCAGTAGCCAATTATCATCATAGACGCAATAACTTCAGCGGAGCACACCGGACACTTGAAAAATCCTTGAAAATCCTTGAAATAAGGAAAAATGAATTGGCTCAGCTTGGCCTTGATTCATTCAAACTTATAAAAATTCTTTCAGAACATTTAGAACTCATAACATCCAATAAACCATACAAAAGCTATAATCTTCCTATTACCGATGAATTATTACAAGCGGTCTGCGAAAAAGAATGCAAAAGAAAAGGGTTTATCTGGTGCAATAAAAGTGATTTAACAAATGAATTTCTTATCAATAAACATCGATTTAGAGACAGGAGCTCGGTCATAAAAGAACGGGAAATTGCAATGATCAATCGAAAGAAAAAAGGCAGCGAATAATCATTATTCACTGCCATGACAAATCTCACATTTTTCTATGAAAGCCGCTGTATTTTCATTTGGTATCAGCTCTTTATCAGGATAAATATCTCTTAATGCCTTTACCATACTCTTGCCTATACCTTGATGACGATGTGAAGGGTTAACAGATATATGATGTATTTCGACTTCGTATTCATTAACAACAAGTACACCTATAAGGCCGATAATATCTTCCTCTTCCTTCCACAGAAACAACTGTCGGTCTTCTTCGGTTTCATACTGCTTCATCGTTTGCTGAAGTTTCTTCAAATCCTTCTCATTTGGCATAAAGGATAAAAGTCCCATTGCTATTTTTTCAAATGCTTTCTTATAACGTATTAACATACTGATCCCTCATTAATGAATTCGAACTTTTTTGTTCACCAATTTATGAACTTTGACATTTAGTATATGTTGAAATGTGTTATGGCGTGTCTAGTAATTGACCTTATCATATAAAAATGATGGCAATTCTTCAATTTCTTGTCAAGGTCATTTTATATCATTGTATAGGCGCAATAAAGAACCAATAGAAACATCCCCATAGCAACGACATGACAAGAATAAAAGAAAACACCAACCAATTTTCTTTTTTCATAAATGAATCAGATCCTCCCAGCCTATAATATAAACAATAAGCTGTTCCTAATTCTACACTAAAATGCATTTTTAATCCATCTTCTAGTAACTAAGCTGCCGAGAACCGGCAGCTTAGTATCTTACTCTTTCTTTTAAAGGCAGATCATTGCGGACGAGGTCCTCATATGTTTCCCGTTTCACTACAAGCATTGATTCCCCATTCTCAACAAATACCACGGCCGGCCTTGGAATCCGGTTATAATTATTTGCCATTGAATAACCATATGCTCCGGTACAAAAGACAGCAAGTATATCATCACTGTCCGCTTTAGGAAGAGGCAAATCCCATATAAGCATATCTCCTGATTCACAGCACTTGCCTGCAATTGAAACTGTTTCATCCGCTTTCGCAAGTGGTTTATTTGCCAATACAGCTTCATACTTAGCATTGTACAAAGCGGGGCGGATATTGTCACTCATACCTCCGTCTACAGCCACATAATGCCTCACGTTTGGGACATCTTTCCTAGAACCGATCTGATATAATGTTGTTCCAGCATCACCAACAAGAGAACGCCCAGGTTCAATCCAAATTTCAGGCATTTTCATGGAATAAGCGGATACTTGTTTTTTCACTTCGTTAATAATTTCTTTCACATATTGAGATGCTGGAATAGGATCATCTTCCTCTGTATAACGAATTCCGAATCCGCCTCCAAGATTTAATACTTTTGGCTCGTATGACAGCCTATCTTTCCATTCCTTTAATTTTTCAAAGATTTTTCTTGCTGCTAGAACAAATCCGGTAGTATCAAAAATTTGTGAACCAATATGGCAGTGAACCCCGAGAACTTCAACAAAGTTTGAATTTAACGCAATTTGAAGTGCTTTTTCAGCCTGGCCGTTTTGAAGGTCAAACCCAAACTTAGAGTCTTCCTGCCCCGTTAAAATATAGTCATGCGTATGAGCCTCAATTCCTGGAGTTACTCTCAAAAGAATATTTGTTTTTACATTCTTTTCGGAACATATGGAATCAATAAGATCAAGTTCATGAAAATTATCTACAACAATGCAGCCTATTTGGTGCTCCAATGCCATTTCCAGTTCGGCTCTGCTTTTATTATTACCATGAAAATGGATTTTATGAACAGGGAAACCTGCGACCAAAGCTGTATAAAGCTCTCCGCCTGATACAACATCCAGTGACAAGCCTTCCTCTTCTGCAAGCTGAATCATTGCTACTGTAGAAAATGCTTTGCTTGCATATGCAACTTGAGCTTTAATACCAAGCTCATCAAACGTATTTTTAAACCCTCTAGCCCGCTCGCGAATTAAAGCAACGTCGTATACATATAGAGGCGTGCCATACTTTTGTGCAAGTTCGATCGTATCCACTCCGCCGATTTCTAAATGTCCCTTTTCATTTACCTTTGTTGTGCCATGAAAATACATTTCTGTTCCCATTCCCCTTATCACTCAATATGTCGATCCCGAATATTTATTAAAAATGAATTATTTTGAATATAAACAAATGAATAGAATCTTTCAAGTAGGTATTGATTTCTGCCCTTTAATGGATTCTTTAATAAAAACAAACTTACCATAAGATTTGAAAATTCGCAATTGATTCAAGTTGCATAATGCTTCTGCTTTTCTTATGTCGGTTGGCGGTATCGATTTTTTGTATGAATGATGCTTGGGCGTATTTTTGACCCGGGAACAGACCGGCGAATAAGGATTTGTAAAAACGCTTTTGGATTAAAGGGCAATAATGGCCATAAATACGGTGTATTTAAAGAACGAATATTTGCCAAGAAAAGTATAAAAAGTGTAATTCCTACTACCAAACCGGGTATGTGAAAAATCGCCACTGCCACCAAAAGCAACAGTCTAACGATTTTATTGGCTATACTTAATTCATAACTTGGTGTTGAAAAGGTTCCAATTGAAGCTACAGCAAGATACAAAATCACTTCCGGTACAAAAAGGCCGACATCAATAGCAATTTGTCCGATCAAAACAGCAGCAATTAAGCCCATTGCCGTTGATAACGGAGTAGGGGTATGAATGGCGGCAATTCTTAAAAATTCCACTCCTATATCCGCAAGGAATAGTTGAATCACAGTCGGAATGTTGCTTTGTTTATTTGGTCCAACATATGCGATCTTTTCCGGAAGCAAAGACGGTTCTAATACAAATAATAACCATAATGGAAGCAAAAACAATGATGCAATAACCCCTATAAAACGAATCCATCTCAACATTGTTCCTACAGCAGCCGATTGCCTGTATTCCTCGGCATGCTGCAAATGATGAAAATACGTTGTTGGAGTAATCATAACACTTGGCGATGTATCAACGAAAATAATAACGTGGCCTTCCAATAAATGAGTAGCAGCTACATCTGCCCTCTCTGTATATCTGACAAGCGGGAATGGATTATATCCCTGTTTTAACAGAAATTCTTCAATGGTTTTGTCTGCCATCGTAAGACCGTCTATCTTTATTGCCTGAATTTCTTTTCTTATAATATTGATTAGATCAGGATTGGCGATATCCTTGATGTATCCGATTGCAATGTCAGTTTTGGATCTTTCGCCTATTTTTAGAATTTCAAATCGCAGTCTTCCATCCCGGATTCTTCTTCTTGTTAGAGCCGTATTGACAATAATGTTTTCAACATATCCATCACGTGACCCGCGAACAACTTTTTCGGTATCCGGCTCTTCCGGCTGGCGGCCCGGATAGCTTCTGACATCAATGACAAAACCGGTTGCTTCTCCATCAACTACAACAACAATTAATCCTGAGAGAACTTGAAGGACTAAATCATCTAGTGTTTTTATTGGTTGTACAGATTGATGGACAAGGCGATTTTCAATTATTTTGAAAAGGTTGGTTGACAGTTTTTCATGATCATTGATGGCTACAAGCTCTTCAACAATTTCAATAATAAATCGGGTTTCACAAAGCCCGTTCACATAATAAATGTGGACGTCTTTTCTTAAGATTTTCAGTTTCCTGACACCGAGATCAAAACTTTCGCCAAGCCCGATCCGCTGTTTCATATAATTTTCGATTTCATCCACAGACTCAGGCAATGGCTTTTTTTCTTCATCCTTTATTGTCATAAAATCCATTCCTTTCCAAAATCGATTGAACCATTTTTTATATTAAAATAGTTTGTAAAATTTACCGGTCGATGAAGTACAACCATTGGAATAAAGACCCGAATACTTTACCTAAAACGATTGCCATTAAAAGAGAAATGATCTTCTCTTGAACCCCTACCCTTTTTGCAAGAATTGGAAATACATTTAATACTTCAGTTAAAGCAGCAGCCAATAATCCGACAAATATCCCTCCAGCAAGCCCTAATGGAATCAAAAAGACAGGTGAAAGCGAAAAACTTGTGTCTCTTAATGTTGCGAGTGCTCCTGACACGGCACCAATCACGATCGCACATTCGTAGGAGCGAATCATTTTCATTGTTTTTGAAAGCTGTGTAAGCCTCGGAATTATTCCAAGAACTGTTAAGAATGCTACGAAGCCGGCCCCTACTGTTAAACCACCAGCAAATCCGATAATAATGACAAAAAGAATATTAACTATCATGCAATTTCTTCATATTTTCTTTGTTTTCATACATAATGACGTATTGATCCAGATTTTGCTGGTAGTTAAACATTTCTACTTCAAGAGGGCTTGGTTCTTCGTTGATTCGCTTCTTAAATATGTGGTTGAAAAAAAGGATCATTCCAAGTCCTAATCCAATTGAATAAGGAATTTGGAATAATAAAGGTTTTTTTACTTCTTTACCGGTTATGATTGTATAAATTCTCTGCTGAACGATTTGCATGCTGACATCCTCATGAAAATTCATAATTGCCAATGCTGAACCGAAAAATAACAAAAACCAAATGAACACGAAGAGAGGGACAGATACCTTACTTTGTTTATAAATGACTTCGATAATTGTTTGAGCAGGTCCTATCGCTTGAACTTCCAAGTTGCCACATACTTCTTTAATGGATGAGATTACTTTCATCACGTCGATCACAATCATATTCCTATCTTTTTTTGTGATTTGATAAATCTGAATTTTTTCCAGCCTTCTAATTAGAGTTTCATCCGCAATAATTTGGACAATATCTTTTAGAAATAGGGATTGCTCCGGATTGGCTTGAATTCGGTTGCGCATGCGAATGTAGATCGTATTTTCCATTACATTCACTTCCCACACATTTATTTCCTCGTAAATAGTATGAGTTTCTAGTAATTTTTTCATGAAGGCCAAAAATTGCTCTGTGTGGAAATATTTGATAGATCATGAAGGTCTTAAAGAAAATGGACAAAAAAACAAAAGACCATATGGAATTAAGTGTCCATACGGTCTTTCATTTGCTGAAGGATTTTTTTCTCCAGCCTTGATACTTGCACTTGTGATATGCCGAGTCTTGCTGCTACTTCTGACTGTGTTTGATCTTTATAATACCTCAAGTAAACGATTAATCTTTCCCGTTCTTCCAGTTCGCGGATCGCTTCTCTTAAAATGATTTTGTCAAACCATTTTCCTTCATCCCCATCATCAATTTGGTCCAATAAGGTGATTGGATCACCATCATTTTCATATACTGTTTCATGAATCGAAGCAGGAGTTCGGATCGCTTCCTGAGCAAGGATAATATCCTCTGGCGGGATTTCCAGATATTCGGATAATTCTGAAACAGTCGGAATTCGTCCCAGTCTCTTCGATAATTCATCCTTTGCTTTACGAATACGGTTTCCCATTTCTTTAAGAGATCTGCTGACCTTGACTGTTCCGTCGTCACGGATAAATCTTTGGATTTCGCCAATGATCATCGGAACTGCGTAAGTAGAAAACTTTACATCATATGAAAGATCAAATTTATCAACAGACTTGAGCAGGCCGATGCAGCCAATCTGAAATAAATCATCAGGTTCATAGCCTCGATTTAAAAACCTTTGTACGACAGACCAAACAAGGCGCGTATTTTTTTGGACGATCAAATCTCTGGATGCCTGATCTCCTGCCTGGCTCTTTTTTATTAATTCCTTGACTTCATTATCTTTAAGGTAGGTTTGACTATTACCGTTTTTGACCTCCACATCCATAAGCAAGACTCCTTAATTGCAAAGCATTTTGCTTTTTGATAAAAGCTTTCTCAAACGGACTTCTGTACCCTTGCCAGGCTGCGAATGAACCTGAACCTCATCCATAAAATTTTCCATAATGGTAAATCCCATTCCGGATCGCTCTAAGTCTGGCTTCGTAGTGAAGAGAGGCTGTCTCGCCTCTTCAATATCCTTAATGCCAACCCCTTCATCTCTTATTGTCATATCAACAATTTCGTCTTCAATGGACACAGAAATATAAACAATCCCTTTTGGATCATTTTCATACCCATGAATAATGGCATTCGTAACAGCCTCTGAGACAACCGTTTTAATTTCAGTCAATTCATCCATTGTCGGATCGAGTTGGGCGATAAAAGCCGCTACAGTTACTCTGGCAAATGATTCATTTTGACTTAAAGCACTAAACTGCAAATTCATTTCATTTTTCATTGTCAGGCAACCCCCAATCTTTGCAAAGCATATTCTTCCGTCGGCTCCAACCGAATAATTTTAAATAAGCCGGACATATTGAATAATCTTTCAATAGATGGGGAAATTGCGCAAACAATCATTTCGCCGTGTCTTTGTTTGATTTGCTTATATCTCCCGAGAATGACTCCCAGTCCCGAACTGTCCATAAAGGAGAGGTGCTCCAGATTTAAGACGATATGACGAATTTGAAACTCTTCGATTTTTTTTGTTGCTTGTTCACGAAGATTATCTGCAGTATGGTGGTCAAGCTCTCCGCTTAATCGAATGCAAAGGACATCATTCTTCACTTCCAATTCAATGTTAAGACTCACTATACGGCCTCCTTTTCTGGTATCAAGCTTAACTGACCGGGCATTTCCCCCATTTTTCAAGAAGAATTTACGGCCAATATACCCGACAGGTTATTTAATGACGATCATTAGCATATATTTCTTTTCTGCTTATGAAAGTGTCACCTTATAGTGAGTCAATTCGAGATTGAATGTTTTATATCCTTCCTATGAGACAAAACTAGTGAGAATTCGCTAAAAGTAGAATTGGTAAAGTTGTTTTCGACAAAATTAACTGCCTGATTTTGTGAAAATTCCAAAAGACCGTTTAAAGAGCTGCCACCATGTGGCTTTTTCAACATTTTTATTTGCGACAAGTGGGCTCTCTACAAGAACTTTGCCATCTTTGATCAATTTTATTGAGCCTATTTCATCTCCTACCTTGACAGGAGCCTTAATATTTTTATTAATGACAATTTCCTTTTTTACGCTCTTCATGTTCTCGCCTTTTTTCGTTAAGATCGAAATTGGTTCACTTGTCACGGCTTCAACTGTTTTCATACTTCCCTTACTTACTTTAGCCTTGCCCATAACATGCTTTCGTTTGTACATCGGATGTGTTTCGTACTGACTGAAAGCATAATCAAGCAATTTTGTTATTTGTGCATTTCTCTCCTTGGACGTTGGAGCACCAAACACAACAGCAATGACACGCATTCCGTTTTTTTCAGCGGTTGCCGTCAAACAATATTTAGCCTCATTCGTAAAACCGGTTTTCAACCCGTCTACCCCCGGATAAAAACGAACGAGCTTATTTGTATTTACTAACCAAAATTTCCTATCCGTATTTTCACGCAGGTATCCTTCATATGTACCTGTAAATTTCGTTATTTTATCATATTTCAAAAGTTCTTTCGCCATCATAGCCATATCGTATGCTGTACTGTATTGATCCTTCGCAGGCAAACCGGTCGCATTCTGGAATTTGGTATTTTTTAGACCTAATTCCTTTACTTTTTTATTCATCATATCGACAAATGCTTCTTCCGATCCTGCAATTCTTTCTGCCATTGCAACAGAGGCATCGTTGCCTGAAGCGATCGCAATTCCTTTAAGCATTTGCTCTGTAGTCATTTCTTCACCCGGTTCAAGAAATATTTGCGAACCTCCCATCGATGCAGCATATTCACTCGTCCGGATTTTTTCGTCCATTTTTAGTTTGCCTTCGTCTATAGCCTCCATAATTAACAGCATCGTCATTATCTTTGTCATGCTGGCTGGCGGCAATTTTTCTTGCATATTTTTCTCATACAATACGGTACCAGTATCCCGTTCAATTAAAATAGCAGACCGGACGTTATCAACAAGCTGTACGTCGTTTTTCTCTTTTGCAAACACTTGCGTTGACATAATAGAAAACATGAAAAATGAGATAACCATCATAGAGAATTTTCGTTTCATGGCATAACCCTCCATTCTTTATAAACTCCATTTTTTCCATTTTAAACATTTTTATACAATTGTTTCCTTGGTTAAAAATAAAAAAAACGAGGCTGACTATAAAAGCAAAAAGTCAGCCTCTTTTATGTATAGATTATCCGGTAATTTCTTCATGAATCAATTTTGGCGGGTTCACCTTTTCAGGAGATATTTTGATGTTTTCATATAATTTTTCTTTTACTTCATTTACATTTTCAAAATTGCTGTATATTGTGACCAATGATTCTCCTTTTTTCACTTGGTCGCCGATTTTTTTACGAAGGACGAGGCCCGCTGCCAAATCGATCTCAGATTCTTTTGTAGCTCTGCCTGCACCGAGAAGCATGGCTGCTGTACCTACTGCATCAGCAACGATTTCTGACACAAACCCATCTTCTTTTGCCTCTAGTTCAAATGTATATTTTGCTTGTGGAAGCTTAGACGGGTCATCCACAACTGAAGCATCTCCCCCTTGAGAGCTTAGGAATACTTTTAACGTTTCCAAAGAAGAACCGTTCTGAATAGCTTTTTCAAGCATTTGCCGTGCTTCAGTCAAAGAATTTGCCTTTTGAGCAAGAAGTACCATATGGCTTCCGAGCGTCAGGCAAAGTTCTGTTAAATCTTCCGGCCCCTCCCCTTTGAGCGTATCAATTGCTTCCTTTACCTCCAATGCATTTCCAATTGCAAAACCTAGCGGCTGGCTCATATCCGAAATAATAGCCATGGTCTTCCTTCCGACATTGTTGCCAATCCGAACCATTGCCCTTGCGAGTTCCCGGGAATCTTCAAGTGTTTTCATAAAAGCTCCCGCACCTGTTTTAACATCTAATACAATGCAATCTGCACCTGCAGCAATTTTTTTGCTCATAATCGAGCTTGCAATAAGTGGAATGCTATTGACCGTTGCGGTTACATCTCTTAAAGCGTAAAGCTTTTTATCAGCGGGAGTTAAATTTCCGCTCTGGCTAATGACAGCTATTTTGTTTTTATTGACAAGATCAATAAATGTGTTATTATCAATTTCCACATGGAAACCCGGAACAGATTCCAGCTTATCAATCGTTCCACCTGTATGACCAAGTCCGCGGCCAGACATTTTGGCAACAGGTACACCGACAGATGCAACAAGCGGACCAAGAACGAGCGTTGTCGTATCACCGACTCCCCCTGTGGAATGTTTATCAACTTTAATCCCTTCTATTTTCGAAAGATCGATTTGATCTCCTGATTCAACCATTGCCATCGTTAAATCAGCCCGTTCTCTTTCAGTCATGCCTTGAAAGTAAATAGCCATTGTAAATGCACTCATTTGATAGTCAGGAATCGACCCGTCTGTGTAGCCTTTTATAATAAACTGGATTTCCTCTGTCGTCAGTTCTTTTCCATCCCGTTTTTTTTCTATTAAATCAACCATCCTCATTATTCATCACCACTTCTTCCGGTTTCTTATTTCCCTATTTCTTTCACAATTTCTTTAACATACCTTAAAAAGTTTGCCTTTACTTTTTCTGTAGTTTCAATCACTTCATCATGGGTTAGAGGGGAATCAAGAATTCCTGAAGCCATGTTGGAAATACACGAAATCCCAAGTACTTTTAAACCTGCATGTCTTGCAACAATGACTTCCGGAACGGTCGACATACCTACTGCATCCCCGCCAAGGGTTCGAATCATCCTTATTTCAGCCGGAGTCTCATAAGTGGGGCCTGTATTGCCTACATAAACACCCTCTTGGACTCTGATGTTCAATTTTTTTGCAATTTCTTTAGCCAGACTTCGCAGCTCTTTGGAATAAGCTTCGCTCATATCCGGAAACCGTACGCCAAGCCTTGAATCATTCGGCCCAATTAACGGATTAGACCCCATGTTATTGATATGATCAGAAATCAACATTAAATCGCCGGGAGAAAAGCTTTCATTTACGCCGCCCGCAGCGTTCGTCACAATTAATGTCTCAACACCAAGTTCTTTCATCACTCTTACAGGGAAAGTAACTTGATCAAAACTGTATCCTTCGTAATAATGAAAACGGCCCTGCATGGCAACTACTACAACTTCATTCAGCACCCCGAATACAAGCTGTCCCGCGTGGCCTTCAACAGTAGAAACAGGAAATTCCGGAATTTGACTGTAGGGTATTTTTACAGGATCTTCGATTTCATCTGCCAGTACTCCTAAACCAGATCCGAGAATCAGCCCGATCTGAGGCGTCTTAGAATATTTACCTTTTAAAAATTGTGCAGCATGCTGAATTTTATCAAAATCCATTTTTTCCACTCCCATTATTTTAAATCGCCAAGAAAACTTTTTCCGTATTTAGGCATTTTTACATTAAAGTTGTCAGCAATCGTTGCGCCGATATCAGCAAACGTTTCACGAACAGGCAACTCTTTTCCTTCAACAAATTGTTTTGAATACAGGAGAAGTGGCACATATTCACGTGTATGATCAGTCCCTTTATGTACCGGATCGTTTCCGTGGTCAGCAGTAATGATTAATAAATCTTCTTCCTTCAATTTCGAAAAAACTTCAGGAAGTCTTGCATCAAATTCCTCAAGCGCTTTTCCATATCCCAATGGATCGCGGCGATGCCCGTAAAGTGCATCAAAATCAACTAAATTTAAAAAGCTAAGTCCAGTGAAGTCCATATCAAGCGTTTGGAGAAGCTTATCCATTCCATCCATATTTGAAACAGTCCGCAATGATTTTGTTACGCCCTCTCCGTCATAAATATCATTGATCTTTCCGATCGCAATCACATCAAATCCGGAGTCTTTCAACTCGTTCATAACGGTTCGGTCGAAAGGTTTTAGTGCATAATCATGACGATTGGATGTTCTTTTAAAGCTGCCAGGCTCTCCAACGAATGGTCTTGCGATGACCCGCCCGACCATGTATTTTTCATCTAGAGTTAGCTCCCGGGCAATTTTGCAAATTTTGTATTGTTCTTCAATTGGAATGATTTCTTCATGAGCTGCAATTTGAAGTACGGAATCTGCAGAAGTATAGACAATTAATGCCCCGGTTTTCATATGTTCTTCGCCAAGCTCTTTAATGATTTCCGTTCCGCTTGCAGGTTTATTTCCAATAACTTTCCTTCCTGTTCGCGATTCAAGCTCAGAAACAAGCTCAGCAGGAAAGCCGTCAGGAAATACTTTAAACGGCGTTGAAATATGCAGTCCCATTATTTCCCAATGCCCGGTCATTGTGTCCTTTCCGCTTGATGCTTCCTTCATTTTTGTGTAATATGCAAGAGGTTTTTCCGCTTTTGCAATTCCTTTAATTTCTCTTATATTGCTAAGCCCCAGTTTCCCCATATTCGGCATATGGAGTCCGCCCATTTTTTCCGCAATGTGGCCTAAAGTATCAGCCCCTTTATCATCAAACTTTTCAGCATCAGGTGCTTCTCCGATGCCGACCGAATCCATGACAATTAAAAATATTCGTTTATATGGAAATGAGTACATTCATTCTCCCCCTTAGTTTGAATACGTTTACATGAAATTCCATATTATTATCCCAAGTTTCACTTTATGTTACCACCTTCTTAGTTGACGAATACCGAATTGCATTCGTCAGAAGTCTGACTTCTTTATTTCTATTTTACAAAAAACTGAAAGTAATAAACATATAAAAGCTGCACAATTTGAGAGGCAGCTTTTTGAAATACTATCAATCTTCTATGCGCGGGGATGGAACTGGCTATAAACATCTTTCAATCTCGTTTTTGTCACATGTGTATAGATCTGTGTTGTAGAAATATCCGCATGTCCAAGCATTTCTTGAACTGCACGAAGATCAGCGCCGTTTTCAAGAAGATGGGTAGCAAATGAATGACGCAGCGTATGTGGTGTCAATTCTTTTTCGATACCCGCTTCTTTTGTCAGTCGTTTTAATATTTTCCAAAAACCTTGCCTCGTTAACCGTTTTCCGTGATGGTTTAAAAACAATGCTTCCTCTGAACTCTTTTTTGACATAAATTTTTTGCGGCCGTTATTCAAATAGCTGTCAATCGCTTTAGCTGCCGTTCTGCCAAGCGGGATGATTCTTTCTTTGTTTCCTTTTCCGATACAGCGTACAAATCCCATAGACAAGTGGACATCTCCAACATTCAGGCCAATTAACTCGCTGACGCGAATACCTGTTGCATAAAGCAATTCAAGCATTGCTTTGTCCCTGAGGCCAAAATGGTTGTCCAGCCGAGGTGCATTAAGAAGTGTTTCAACTTCTTCAAGGCTCAGCACTTTCGGCAGTTTTCTCTCAAGCTGCGGAGATTCAATATGTACAGTTGGGTCATGGTCTGCCGCTTTTTCCCTCAACAAAAACTGATGGAAAGCCCGGACTGATGCCACATGCCTTGCAAGTGTTTTCGAAGACTTTCCTTGGTCTTTTAAAAACTTAAGAAAATGAACTATATGTGTTCGTTGAACATGATTTAAATCTGTTACAGTTTCAATATTTTTTAAGTATTTTAAATAACTTTTTAAATCCCGTTCATATGAAACAATCGTATTTTTTGCCAGGCCTTTTTCTACAATGAGGAAATGCAAAAAATCTTTCAAACGGTTTTCCATAGATTCATTACTCCCCATTTAAATAAAAAAGTTTCAAACGGTCCAGCCAGGAAGTTTCATTGTCCGATTCATAACCGGAAACCTTGACTGCCGCTCCTTTCGGTTCGTCATAACGGTGATAACTTTGATATTCTTGATTTATCCACATAATACCATAATAAAAAAGAATTGTGCATCCTGTGAACAAAATAAAAACTTTAACCGTTTGAAATACGAGTTTAAGCCACGATTTCATAACCGATCCTCCAAAACAATCTATTAGTAAAGGATATGCCCAGTCGGACAAGGATTATACCTATTTTTGGAGGTGATCGAATACTTTAGCTGAAAAATAAAAAACCTTTTCCATTAAAGAAAAGGTTTTACTCTTTTTTATTTTCTTTATCCTGGCAACGATAACAAATGCCGTGAAATGTTAAACGATGGTCTTTAATTTTAAAATTCCAATCCCGCTCAACAATTGCTTCTACGTCTTCAAGTAAATCTTCCTGGATTTCATCTACGGCTCCACATTCGATGCAAACTAAGTGATGGTGAAAATGATCAGCCCCCTCCTTGCGTAAATCATACCGAGAAACACCGTCGCCGAAGTTAATTTTGTCAACGATTTTTAACTCCGTTAGCAGCTCCAATGTACGGTATACAGTAGCAAGACCGATTTCAGGCGACTTCTCTTTGACGAGGAGGTATACATCTTCCGCGCTCAAATGAGCCTCTTCGTGTTCAAGTAAAACACGGACTGTCGCTTCACGTTGAGGTGTTAATTTATAACTTGACGTATGCAACTGTTTTTTTATTCTATCGATTCTGTTTTCCATACCGAAGGCCCTCCCTTGCACTGTCATTTTTCATTATAACAGATAGAAAAATAGATTCAAACTAAAATAATTATAAACAAGAAAGAATAATTTATTTTATATAAGAGTAATTTTAAAATATTTACATAAAAAAGAACTGCCCGTCAAAGAGCAGTATTCCTCTACATTTGTTCATTGTCGAGAGCTTACAATCGCCTTCATTAAAACAGGTGAGATATATGCTTCTATCCCGGCTGCTGCTGAAATAAGTACGACTGCTGCAAAAAATGCAAGTACATATCGGCCAAATAACGGCATTACAGGCTGGCTGACTTTTTTAAGAAACTGCCTGCGAATCATTTTTAAGGAAAAGCTAACCGACAGTGTTGCAGTAATAATAAAGATTGGAATAATAATTAAGTTTTGCGGCAGCACGGAAACGAATGAAAGGATAAAACCTTTCCATCCCATTTGGTTCACGAGAAAACCGACAGTAAATCCGATGACCAATCCTTTTATAAATAATAAAATTAAGATAACCGGCAGGCCGATAATAGATATGCCCAGCACCCAGATCAACCCGATAAATTTGCTGTTATGAAAAAAGCTTTGGATAAATAAATCATTGGCGTCGGCCACCTTGCCATCGGAAACCTGGTCAAAAAACTGTGACAAATAATAAAATAAATCTTCTTTTTGATTGAAACTTAAGCTATTAACAACAATTGCACCAAAAATAACTCCCATCAAGAACAATACAATAATAAATAAATAAATTGAGGAATGCTCGCGAAAATGGTTGGCTGCAGCGTTCTGGTACATTTTTTTCTTCATTGCCCTTCCTCCTATTAATCGGTTATTAAATTCATATGCTTGTCTCTGAAATGTATAACCTAAACTATGAGGAAATTTTGGGCATGTTTTGTTTATCTAGAAATTGTACCAGGCATCAATTTTTCATAAAAATAGCCCTCACCAGGGAAGGCTGTTCTATTGCTATTTAGAAATTTTGCCGAACTTTCCGCCGCCGCCGGCCTGTAAGCTTAAATCGCCGGAACGGGCTTTCACTATAAATGCTGCGATTTTTTCCGGCACGACTTCCTTTAGAGCATGAAATGAAACTTCATGGAGAATTTTCATTTCCGTTCCAAAATGATCAAGAAGTTTTGCCCGCAATTTTGGACCAAGACCTGGAATGAATTCAAGCGGTACTTGGTGTATGTATGGAGGCCTGCCAGCTGGGCCTTTATTTGCTGTTTTCAATTCATGAATCCGGTCGGATACTCCTTTTATTATTCTAGAATGACCGCAATGTTTGCACCTTTTGCTTTCAAGATCAGCGGAAGAAAAACACTTAGCACAGACCGTTTGGTGGTATTTTCCAAGGCGAGGATCCATCCCGTAATTTGCAATGATCTTTGGTTCTCCTTCACCTTGTAATGCTTTTCTAAGCTCTGCAAAAGAAGGCTCTTTCATTTGAATTATTTGATATTCCCGAGCGATTTTGCCAAGGGAATGAGCATCAGAATTTGTGAGGAACGGATATTCGTGCAATTCACCAAGCTGGTCTGCCATCGATGTATTAGCACTCAGGCCAAGTTCAAATCCATCGATTAGTTCAGGTTCAAACACTTCTGCAAAAGATTGCTCGACACCGCTGCCATAGAGGCTTTTAAAAGGAGTAAAAATATGGGCAGGTATAAAAAGCCCGCCCAATTCTTTTACTTTATGCTGCAATTCTTTTCCCGAAGCATAAATTCTTTGTGAGCTGAGATTGATATTTTTCACATGATGTTCCAGCCATCTTGAGAAAATTCTCATGGAATTCAATCCTGAAAAATAGCAAAGCACATGGATAGGTCCTTTGCAATTGGCATCAAAAACTTCCAATTCTGATCCTGGGATTATTGACATGCCTTCATACATCAATCTGCCGTCCGAATATTCCGTCAAAAAACCATTTTTTAATAATGAGTGAATTTCCACCAAAACCTCAGGTGAATGGCAGTCGATTACCCCGATCATGTGAAGGCCTTTTTCATCTCTCGCATGCTTGATAATGTTTGAAAATGTCAGTGTTTTTGCGCCAGTTATTTTAACGGCTTTTCCAGATTTTGTTCTGCCTATATGGATATGCAGGTCTACATAATATTGATTCATTTATTTTTGAGAGCCTCTTGAAGCTGCAAATATTGAACGGCAATTACGGTTTTTGAATCGTAGATTCTTTGTTCTTTTATATATTGAAGGGCTTCGTCAAGTGTCAGTTCAATAAGATCAACAAACTCATCCTCATCTAGTCCGGCTGCATTTTCCTTTTTAGATAGTCCTTTTGCTACATATATATGAATAATTTCATCCGCAAAACCAGGTGATGTGGCAAAAGAAATCAGCCATTCCATTTGTTCGCATTCATATCCTGTTTCCTCTTCTAACTCGCGCAATGCGGTAATACGAGGATCTTCACCTTTTTCCAATTTGCCGGCAGGAATTTCAACTATTGATTTTTCGAGTGGCTTCCGGTATTGTTCCACCATCACGATTTTATTTTCGTTTGTTATTGCGATTACTGCTACAGCACCAGGATGTCTAACAATCTCCCGCTTGGATGTTTGTCCATTTGGAAGCTCTACATCGTCTACCTGCAATTTGACAACTCTTCCCGAAAAAATTTGTTCTGTTTTTATTGTTTTTTCCTCAAATAATTTTCCCATTTATTTACACTCCTTTTCTATTAACTTAAATTATGTTCATACATTTTACCATACTTTAGTTGGAAGAGTATAGAATAAATAAAACGTTCATAATAATCTGGTTTGTTAATGGAAGCAAACTTTAGTGGAAGATTGATTCAGCCTTCTGCCCTCGCTCAAAAATAGCCATTTCATTTGTGCTTCTTTCAATAGGTTCGTTAAAATGAAATCAAACACATGAATCGAGGTGAATTTTTTGGAAAAAAGACGACTTGGAAAATCAGACTTGATGGTAAGCAAGCTCGGTCTCGGATGCATGTCCCTTGGCACGGATCAAAAAGCAGCGAGAAAAATTATTGAGGCTGCACTTGAGGAGGGCATCAATTACTTCGATACAGCCGATTTATATGATTTTGGCGAAAATGAAAAAATCGTCGGTCAATCATTGAAAGAGGTCCGAGAAAAAGTAATTATTGCGACGAAAGCTGGAAACCGATGGAATGACGACAAGGCCAGCTGGAGATGGGATCCTTCCAAAGAGTATATAAAAGAAGCTGCGAAACAAAGTTTAAAACGGCTTGGAACGGATTATATCGATCTTTTCCAGCTCCATGGCGGAACAATTGACGATCCGATTGATGAGACGATCGAAGCATTTGAAGAATTAAAAGAAGAAGGAATTATCCGATATTACGGAATTTCATCCATACGCCCGAATGTGATCCGCGAATATGTGAAAAAGTCTAATATTGTTTCCGTTATGATGCAGTACAGCATTTTGGACCGCCGTCCAGAAGAAGAGGCCCTTTCTCTACTAAATAACCATCAAATAAGTGTTGTTTCGCGTGGACCTGTTGCAAAAGGCTTGTTAAGTGAAAAAATGCTTGAAAAAGCCTCAAAATCAGTCAAAGAAAATGGGTATTTGGACTACAGTTATGAAGAATTGGGACAAGTCTTGACAGCTTTAAAAGAAAAAGTTGCCGGTTCCAGGTCTCTTACTGAAATCTCCTTACAATACAATTTGTCCCATCCTGCCGTAGCCTCGGTAATAGCCGGTGCCAGTTCCGTGCAGCAAGTAAGAGAAAATGCACGGGCTGTCAAGAGCGAGCCGCTTACACAGAAGGAAGTGGAACTCATTCGATCTTTAACAAAAGCAAACAAGTATGAGCAGCATCGATAATACATAAAATGCCAGGCTGGACGATAAAATCGGTTCAGCCTGGCATTTTTCAGATACAATATGCTGCTTATCTTGGGTTTATTCGTCGCTATTATTAATTTATAAGCCAGTTTTGAAAATTTATGAGCGACTTTTTTATAGTTTATGAGCCACTTTTAAGAGTTTATGATCCACTTTGCCGAATCATGGAATCAATTCCACTTTTCAGAAAGGCATACTATTTAAATTCCTTCCAGTTTAAATTGCTTTCTGATAACAATTCTTCAAATGACTTATTTTTTTCCCGCTGGCGCCGTTCTTCTCTTTTTCTTTGTTCTTCTTCTTTCTGTCTTCGTTCTTCTTCTGCTTTCAGTTCTCTTTGTTTTTCTTTTAATTGCTTCATCAAATCTTGATTCAGCATTTCGCCTAACGTAACAATGCTTTCATCTTTTTTCGGTTTATGATTCGATGGCTGCCTTTTCATACTTCATTCCCCATTACCATTTAATTTGAAACTTATTATAACATTCCTAATATAAAAAATAACAGGAAGATACATCATAATACTATAATATGAAAAAGAGCCCACAGTATGCACTGGAAGCTCTTTTAACCTTTTCTTATTCTCTTTCGAGAGTACAACCATTATTTTATAGTTTCATACTTGGTCCGAAGAATTCGTAATGAATGGCTTCTTCTTTTACACCTATATCTACTAATGCTTGATATACGGCTTTCATAAATGGAACAGGTCCGCAAATATAGTAATCAGCATCTTTGTTTTCAATCACTTCTTGCAACCATTCAGACGTAATATATCCCTTTTTATCAAAATTTTGTGCAGCAATATCTTCTTCAGTCGGATCTGAATAGCAGAAAAGAACTTTTGCACCTAATGAAGATGCTTCTTCACGAAGCGCATGGTATCGTCCATTTCTTGCTGCATGGATAAATGTGATATCACGTTCTGGCTGTTCTTTTGAAGCAACTTTTAACATACTCATTAATGGTGTGATCCCTACTCCACCGCTGATTAGTACGAGAGGCTTTTTATTATCCAAATTCAATACAAAGTCTCCTGCAGGAACACTTACTTCAATTGTATCTCCCTCATTCACAAAGTCATGCAAGTAATTAGAAACAATTCCCTTTGGTTTGTGTTCTTCAGCTTCACGCTTAACCGAAATACGATAATACTCTCCATTCGGAGCATCAGATAAACTGTATTGGCGAATTTGTGTATATTCACTGCCCGGGGTTTTGACACGAACACTAATATACTGACCTGGCAAGAAAGAAGCTACCTTTGATCCGTCTTTTGGTTTTATATAGAAAGATGTAATGACTTCACTTTCTTTTATCTTGTTTGCAACATAAAATTCTTTGAAATCTCTCCATCCGCCTTTTTTGCTTTCCGCTTCTTCATACATCTCTTTCTCAATGGAAATGAATGTATCTGCAAGAACACCGTATGCTTCTGTCCATGCTTGAATGATTTCATCTGTAGCCGCATCTTTTAATACATCTTTAATCGCTGCTATTAAATACTTTCCTACAATTGGATAATGCTCAGGTTTGATTCCTAGGCTGCGGTGTTTATGGGCGATTAGTTTCACATCAGGTATGATTTTTTCAAGCTGGTCAATGTGAACAGCAAATGCATAAACGGCATTGGCTAAAGCGGATTGCTGTCTGCCTATTTTTTGATTCGTATGGTTAAAAATATTTAACAGTTCTGGATGTGCCTTTAACATCGTTGCATAAAAATGCTTTGTAATATCTTCGCCGTGTTTTTCCAATACAGGAACAGTACTTTTTACAATTTCAATCGTTTTCTCACTTAACATTATCTCTCACCCTTTTAAAAAATGCATTTAAAATACATCTTTATAGTAAAAGAATTCGCCACAAAAAGATATATTTTAAATACATCTTTTAAAAATTTGTCACAATTTCAAACGTAAACATGATGGAAAAGTGGTTAATCATTTCATTTAGTGCAAGTACTTCATTCGCAGAGCATAAAGCTTACCAATAGTTAGGAAACATGCTATGATAAGAATACCTTAAATCAACCAAGGGGTTAGCGAAATGAGATTAACAAATTATACGGATTACTCGATTCGTGTTTTATTATATCTGGCATTAAAAAAAGATAATGAATTGAGCAATATTAAAGAAATTGCTGACGCCTATCACATTTCAAAAAATCATTTAATGAAAGTTATACATGAACTCGGAAAGCTTGGTCTTATTGAGACGATCCGGGGGCGAAACGGCGGCATACGACTTGCAAAGAATCCTCGCGACATCAATATCGGAGAAGTCGTAACCCACACAGAGGAAGATTTTCACATCGTAGAGTGTTTTCACCGCGAGGCTAATCAATGTCTCATCTCACCTTCTTGTAAATTAAGATTTGTTTTCTATGAAGCAATTCAAGCATTCATCAATGTCTTAAAAGGGTATACCTTAGAAGATCTGATTCAAAACAAAGACGAACTTATGCAGCTCTTACGTTCTAAACCGTAAGTCTTTTAATTCAAGGGAAGTTTTCCACGCAGCCATAAAAAACACCTGCCCAAGTTAAAAGAAAAACGTGTACACCTCCAACATAGACACTACCTCCAGCAATTTAACAGGATAAGCCCCTTCTGAAGTTCAGTGCAAAAATGAAAAGGCAGGATCAATTAACCCTGCCTTTTTACATGAAAAAACACTAAAAAGCGTCAGTCAATACCTTTTCATCGATGATCAACTCAGCTTCAGTAGAATTGACAATATCTTCAACCGTGAAACCTTTTGCGACTTCTATAAGCTTTAATCCGGAATCTGTTACATCAATAACGGCTCGCTCTGTAATAATCCGGTCTACAACTCCCTTGCCTGTAAGAGGCAGACTGCATTCTTTCAAAAGTTTAGAATCCCCGTTTTTATTCGTATGCTCCATAATCACAATAATCTTTTGTGCTCCATGAACTAAATCCATTGCCCCGCCCATTCCTTTAATCATTTTGCCGGGAATCATCCAGTTAGCCAGATCGCCTTTCTCTGAAACTTCCATTCCCCCGAGGATGGCGAGATTAATATGCCCACCTCGAATCATGGCGAACGACTCGGCACTGTCAAAATAAGAGGCTCCTGAAATAGCAGTAACAGTTTCCTTTCCGGCATTAATTAAGTCAGGATCGACCTCATTCTCTGCAGGATACGGGCCAATGCCAAGAAGACCGTTTTCCGACTGCAGCACAACATGCTTATTTTCTGAAATATAATTGGCTACAAGAGTCGGCATCCCGATTCCAAGGTTCACATAAAAGCCATTTTCAATTTCTTTTTCTGCTCGTCTGGCAATCCTTTCACGAACTGCCGCTTTGTTATTGCTCATGCTTTCTCTCCTTTTTTAAAGACTATTTCCTAACTGTAAGCCGTTCAATTCGCTTCTCCTGTTCTCCTTCAATCAGTACCTGAACGTAAATGCTTGGCGTATGAATAATATTCGGATCAAATTCACCTGTTTCATAAAGTGATTCAACTTCCGCAATTGTCGTTTTTCCTGCTGCTGCGATCATTGGATTAAAGTTTCTTGCCGTCTTGTGATAAATCAAATTGCCCATTTTATCACCTTTCCAGGCACGGACAAGACTAAAATCGGCTGTAAGCGCTTCTTCAAGAAGATATTCTTTTCCGTCAAACACTCTTGTTTCTTTTCCTTCCGCAATCGGAGTGCCGACACCAGCCGGGGTGAAAAACGCCGGAATTCCTGCTCCGCCAGCCCGAATTTTTTCCGCAAGTGTTCCTTGCGGGATTAATTCAACTTCGATCTCTCCTGTCAATACTTGCCGCTCAAATTCTTTATTTTCCCCTACATAAGAACCAACCATTTTTTTAATTTGTTTGTTTTTTAGAAGAAGCCCAAGTCCCCAATCATCCACGCCGCAATTATTAGAAATAACTGTTAAGTCCTTTACGCCTTTTTCAACCAGTGCCAAGATCAGGTTTTCCGGAATTCCGCAAAGACCGAAACCGCCTACCATAAGTGTGGCGCCGTCATGAATGTCAGCTACAGCCTCATGGAAGGATGTACATATTTTCTTCATTCACATTCACTCCTTTATTGAAAACGCTTTCTGATTTTTACGGTTTCACTCCCGCTTTTTCCAGCTCCGCCTTTGTTATGACTGCGCCGAGCTCTGGAGCTGAAATATCTTTGAATGTAGCGTTAAAACTGCCGATTGCTGTTCTGACAACACTCACAATGACTGCTTCCGTGTTCCCCGTCTGCTTCATCCTTTCTATCACGTATTCATACTTAGTAAGTTCGAGTGAAAAGGACAAAATACCTTTTATTTTGTGAAAATTTTTATTATTCTTGATTTTTTGAATTTTTCTCCCCTAAAATAAAATATGAGAACAGGAGGGAAAAACATGACTTTACATTTGCCTGAACATGTAACAATTATTGAAGTTGGTCCGAGAGACGGTCTCCAAAACGAAAATAACTTTATACCTACTGATGCAAAAAAAAAGTTTATTAACGCATTGAGGCTTGCCGGATTGAAAGAAATGGAACTGACTTCTTTCGTATCACCGAAATGGGTTCCACAAATGAGTGATGCGGCCGAAATTGCGGAAGAATGTCTTGATGATGGAACAAGAAACATTGTGCTGGCACCAAACCGCAAAGGAATCGACCGAGTTTATATGACCGGCTGTAAAGCAGTCGCTTTATTCGTCGGAGTCAGCAACAGCTTCAATCAAAAAAATATTAATAAAACCACGAAGGAAAGTATGGAAGAAGCAAAACCGATTATTAAAGAGCTGAAAGAGAAGGGATATTTTGTCCGTGCTTGTATTTCGACAGCCTTTTACTGCCCCTATGAAGGAAAAATTTCTGAAGAGGACACAATCAAGCTTTGCGAAGAATTTGTAGCTTCGGGCGCTGACGAGCTGAGTGTGGCAGATACAATCGGCATGGCGGCTCCCCATGAGTCTTATTCATTATTTTCGAAATTAAAGAAAACGTTTCCAGAAAGATTGCTTACAGCCCACTTTCATGATACCCGGAAAATGGCCTTAACGAACATTTTCGCAGCATTGCAGGCAGGGATTTCCCGCTTTGATACATCTGCCGGAGGTTTGGGCGGCTGTCCATTTGCACCAGGTGCGGCGGGAAATGCAGCAACAGAGGATGTTGTTTTCATGCTTGAACGGATGGGTATCCGGACCGGCATTGATTTAGAAAAACTACTGCACGCGATTGAAGTTGTCCAGCCTCATCTTTCCCACCCGATTGAAAGCACCTATTACAGATTTAACGCTCAACCCAATTAATGAATTTTTGATGAATAAGCATTCGTGTGTTAACTCATCTTATAAAGTGATGAAGAACATGAAGGGAGAATGACGATGAGTGATCAAAGAGAAAAAGGCTACAGCCAAAAAGGAAAGCCTGTCGCTGATACAGTGAAACAAACGATTGCAGCAGAAGAAGTTGAAAAAGCGATCCATCCGACAAAGCGGCAAAATTCAAAGCAATAGCCTTAATTAAGAAGACAAAGCCCCCGCGGTTTTGTCTTTTTGTAACAGTCTTAGTTCTTTTCATATATTAATTGTAAGGGTAATGGTAAAATGAAGAAGACTACATTTTTGGAGGGATTGTCTTTGAGAAAGGCATTCCGTTTTCTTTTCTCTTTCCTTATTTTCTTATCATCAATCGGTGTTTATTTTACAAACCGCCTGATGTACATGAAAAAGAAAGAGGATACGTTCATTTTTGAACGGGAAAAAAAAGCAGGGAGACTGAACCCGTCTGAATATGAAAAGCTGCCAAAACGGGAAATAATGATCGCTTCTCCTTTCGGTTACTTTATTAAAGCCGTTTTAGTAGAACCGTGCTTTACAAATCACTATATGATCATCAGCCATGGAGTAACGGAAAACAAAATAAATTCGATTAAGTACATGAATCTTTTTTTAGAGCGTGGTTTTAATGTCCTCATTTATGACCACCGCCGCCATGGAGAATCCGGCGGAAAAACGACCAGTTTCGGCCACTACGAAAAGTTTGATTTGAAAGCTGTTGTTGATTGGCTGAAATCAGAAAAAGGCCCTGATATTCTTCTTGGAATTCACGGTGAATCAATGGGAGCTGCAACGATGCTCTTGTATGCCGGAATGCTTGAGGACGGTGCCAATTTCTACATTGCTGATTGCCCGTTCTCCGATTTTAAAGAACAGCTTGCCTACCGGTTAAAAACGGAATTCAAACTCCCTTCGAAACTGTTCTTGCCTGTTGCTGACTTGTTTTTGCGCCTTCGTGATCAATATTCCATTGAAGAAGTCTCACCAATATCCGTAATTGAAAATATAAAAAATCCAATCTTATTTATTCATAGCAAAAAAGACGATTTTATTCTGTCATCGATGACGGAAGCCTTGTATGAACGAAAAAAAGGGCCAAAAAAACTTTTCATGGCAGCTAACGGTGTACATGCCCAATCTTTTAATGAGAATAAGGAAGAGTATGAAAAGATGATTGATGAATTTTTGAAGAATTATGTTCATAAAAAATATCCGACAACGGAGTACTTGTCTTTTTGAGAAACCTCTTTTTGTCTTCATTTGCAAGACCTAAGCGACCTCAAGGAGCTCTTCGAAAAGCTGCCGCTTTCCTGGGCGCACTGTAATAAAAAAGCAGGCCTCGTTTTCGATGGCCTGCCTGTTCGCACCTCTTTTTTTGTTATATCAATAATATCCATTCTAACTTCAACGAATAAGATCTCAATCTTTCTATTTTTTCCCTTTAACATAATCTGCATCAAACAAGAATAATCGCATTAACAAAATGATCGATGGGATTAATAGCAATAATCCTAAAATAAATGCTATGACAAGCGCAATCCCCATTGTCTCATTCGTGTAGCCGCTGTAAATGGTGACGTAAGGGTACAAAAGATAAGGCAAGTGGGATGCTCCATAGCCAAAAAACGCAAAGAAAAATTGAAACAAAACGAAAATAAAGGCCGTCCCGTAATTTCGACGCATCCAAATCAAAAATGATGCGATGATGAAACAAAACAAGGAAAGCACAAACATCCACCAGTAACGAACGATAATATTTTCAAAGTGAATGAAATTATGTTGTCTTAACGTAACAAACACTAAGAAACTGGCCAATATTGTCGGCAGACTCCAGAAAAGGGCAAATCCGCGCAAAAGCTCAAGCGCTTTTTGGTCTTCTGCTCTGTCAGCATAATACGTAAGGAAGCTGGCACTTATAAATAAGACAGACACAATCGCTAAAATAACGACACTCCATGAATAAGGGTTTGTAAATAATTCTTTTGCTAAGAAAACTAATTTGTCTCCTCTTTTTTCAATAAAACCGCCTTCTGAAATTGTCAAAGCAGTTGATAACGAGGCAGGAATCAGCAGCCCTGTTGCTCCATACAAAAACATATAAATGTTATTATCTTTTGCACCATAGTTATTGAATGCATAAAAGGAACCGCGAATCGCTAATAAAACGAGTGAAATACTTCCCGGTACAAGCAAGGCTGTTCCAAAATAGTATGCTGTATCAGGAAAGAATCCGACAATTCCGACAAAGAAAAAAACAAAAAATACGTTCGTTACTTCCCATACCGGTGATAAATAACGGCTAATAAGCTTATTTATAATATGATCTTGTTTTGTGATTTTGCCATAATATGCAAAAAATCCTGCACCAAAATCAACGGAAGCAACAATTAAGTACCCATAAAGAAACAACCAAAGAACGGTTATCCCTACTAATTGAATTTCCACCTTAAATTCCTCCTTCCCGTACTTATTTATGGAACCGATACTCTAGCTCTGCTTCAGCAGGGTTGTTTATAAACATTTTGCGAAGCACAACTGTACATAGTACGCCAAGCAGTATATACAAACCAAGGAACAACCACAACATTTCTCCTACTCCGTTGGAGGTTGTTGCTGCTTCCGATACTTTCATATAGCCTCTTAAAATCCACGGCTGACGGCCAACTTCTGTTAAAATCCAACCTAATTCTATGGAAATCATTGCTAAAGGGCCGCAAAGAACAATTGCACGCAGCAGCCATTTATGATGCATCCATTCTTTTTTCCATTTGGAAAAAACAACATATAATAAAGATATAATGACCATAAACATAGCAAACATTACTTTAATGTCAAACAAGTAGTGTATATATAATGGAGGAATTTCATCTTTTGGAAACTCATTTAACCCTATTACTTCCCCGTTAAAATTGTTAAAAGATAAAAAGCTTAACATCTTCGGTATATGAATGGCATATTTGATCTCTTGTTTTTTTTCATCTAATACACCGAACAAAACAAGATCTGCTCCTTTTTTTGTTTCAAAATGCCATTCAATCGCAGCTAATTTTTCCGGCTGGTACTTTGCTAGGAACTTCGCGGACAAATCACCTGCGATCCCTGTTAGTATGGCGAAAATAAACGCTGACGTAACCGTTAAATGCAATGCTTTTTTCGTATACTCCGTGATTCTTCCTCTTAACATTTGGATTGCCGCAATCGTGGCCAGGATGAAAGCAGATGTTACGTAAGCAGTTGCCAACACGTGAAAGGTTTTCGTTGGTGTTGCCGGATTAAACATAGCTTTGATAGGGTCTAATGTCTTAATCACACCATTTACCAATTCGAAGCCTTGTGGTGTGTTCATAAACGCATTTACAGTCGTAATAAAGAACGCAGACAATGAGGCTCCAAGCACAATCGGAATTGATAACATCCAATGATAAAGCGGGTTTTTAAATCGATCCCACGTATATAAATAAATTCCTAAGAAAATGGCTTCAAAGAAGAATGCGAATGTTTCCAAAAATAAAGGCAAACTAATCGCTTGTCCTGCAATTTTCATAAAGCTCGGCCATAAAAGTGAAAGTTGCAAACCAATACATGTTCCAGTTACTACTCCAACCGCTACCGTAATGACAAACCCGCGTGTCCAACGTCTGGCAAGCAATAAATAGTGGGAATCGTTCTTTTTAATTCCAATAAATTCCGCAATCGAAACCATCAAAGGGATGCCAACCCCAATTGTTGCGAAAATAATGTGGAAGGATAACGTTAAAGTTGTTAATATGCGGCTTAGTAAGACATTATCAAATTCCATTTGTTCACACCTCTCTTTTGATTGAGTTTCACTATTTTCACTATATTCATAGTATAAAGCGTGTTTTGCCTCATGAGCTTCTAAGCTTTGAACACTTTGTGACAAAATTCACGAATTTTTTGTGACAAAATTTCAAAAATACGAATTCCGTCTTGTGCAGCGTGCCCTAACGCACCCATCAAAAATTTGCGCTAGAATTTAATATCAGTTGCATTTCACTGCCCCTGGTGCTAGTAGTGTCTGACACAACAAAAAACAGGCCCGATTTATCAATGGCCTGCCTGATCTTATTCTTATGGTTTTGTTTTATCAAAAAAGCTCATTCTTCCATTTAATATCTCACCCTGACTTTTTAATTGAAAGCAATTAGCGCTTTCTAAAAAATCAATTTTCATTTTTTCATCTAGAAATACTTTTTTCGACTTCTCTACAAAAATACTTCTGCTGTTTGTAATAATCTCTTCGTCGTCACTGTCTGTTTCGCTGACGTACCAAAGAGCCGTTACACCGTTTACGGCACAGCCGCATCCGTCTGTATCGTATTTTAACTTTAAATAACCTGTTTTTCCCGCCGTTTTCTCCTCGAGTTTACTGGCAGCCGCTTCTGTTAACGTGATTTCCACCTGAATGACTCCTTCCTAGTTGTATACCTTATTATAGCATTTTGCCTGTTGTTTAAATCTATTCAAAATAATCGACTGGCATTTCTGCCTGCAGTAAAAAAGTGTTCATTCTTATCTGGCGGAATCATCTGCAAACCGGACATCAGCAATATTTGAAATTTCAATCTGGTGCACTTCGTCAAAACGATCGACCACATGGAGTTTTTTGGCTATTTCATCCCAGTAATGAATCGTGCCGATGACGATCTGGTACCTCCGTCCCCTGTAATACGTAATTGCCACGCTTTTTCCAAATTCCATTGCTTCCGCCATCACTTCATTCATTACTTCAAGCTGCTGTTCATCGGGCTCCATTTTGTTCTCGTACATATCTTCCTTTGCCCAGTCTCTGAGCAGCTTTACATGTTCAGGAAGCATCATCGATGTCCATTTTATTCTTCCTCGGTCCCGTATCATCATATCTCCACCTCACTCCAGTTCATTTACATTTTATGACCGCCAACGAGAGTCGCCCGGTGTCTGGCTGTTCCGGCTTCCGTATAGGAAACTGCCCGCAGCAATGCCCCTGATCCAAACCGGCTGCGAATGCGATCGACAGCATAACCGAGTTCGTGTTTTTTCCAGCCGTTTAAATCAAACAGGCTGAGCTGCATCTGATTATCATCGACGATGTTTCCAAGTGAAACGGAAATTTTTCGGACTGTTTTTCCTTCATAAAATTCATTAAAAAGATCCAGACAAACCCGGTAAAGGTCCATTGTTACGTTTGTCGGCTGCTCAACCGTCCGGGAGCGGTAAAAACCGCCGCCGAATTCATCCTGGCTGTAGCCGAGGCCAAAGCTGATCGTCCTTCCTGCTTTTTTATGGTTTCGGGCTCTTCTCGCCACCTCTTCACACATTTCCAATATGACAGCTTTAATTTCATGCTCTTCCTTGTAGTCGCGCAAAAGGATCTGGCTTTTTCCAAAGCTGATCTGCCCTTCCATAATCGGCGCCCCGATATCGGAAAGATCGACTCCCCACGCATGATAATAAAGCTGGTTCCCCATGATTCCAAATTTCTTTTCAAGTGCTTTCAAGTCGTAGCGGGCCAATTGCCCGACTGTGAAAATGCCCATGCTGTTGAGCGTTTTCTCGACACGTCTGCCGATTCCCCACATTTCCCGGAGCGGGGAAACGTTCCACAGTTTTTTTGGCACATCATCATATGTCCATTCGGCAATCCCGTGTTTTTTTGCTTCAAGATCAAGGCAAAGCTTTGCCATAAGCATATTGGGACCGATGCCAATCGCACACGGCAGCTGAAACTCCCGTTTAAGGTCATCCCTGATTTTTTTCGCAATTGTCATCGGATCACCCCAGAGATCAATAACGCCGTCTACTTGGATAAAACTCTCATCGACACTGTAAGTATGAATCGCTTCTTTTGGGACGTAACGGTGAAATACACGGGTAATTTCAGTGGAAATCCGCAAATACGTTGCCATTTTCGGCTCTACTAGTTGGATACGGGGATCATCAGGAATTTCAAACAACCGGGAACCGGTCTTAACGCCAAATTCCTTTTTCAACCGGGGAGATGCAGCAAGAACGACACTTCCCTGCCGTTCTACATTCCCGACAACAGCCAAATAACATTCAAGCGGATCAAGGCCAAGCATGACAGCGGAACAGCTTGCATAAAAGCTTTTCATATCAATGCATAAAATTTTATTGTGCGGCATCTTGCTGTAATCAACCATGATCCTGCCTCCTTAAAATTTCGAACATACGTTCTATATCATTATACCCATATATTAAGCGAATATGCGTTCGATTTCAATGGAAATTTAACTACAAATTTCTTGATATCGGCTTTCTTGCCAGTGTGGCACTTTTTCTTGGAAACGGTATAATCGAATTTGAGGTGGAAGCGATGGAGAAAAAATTTGTGATGAAAATGATCGAAAATTGTTTTAAGCAATACGGACATAGCCGCGAGTCGCTTCCGTTAAGCGAAGACGACTGCGAACGGCTCTATCAAAAAGTAATGGATTTGATAGAAGAGGAGCCGCTTGGCAATTTATATACAATCGTCAATGATGTTGTTTATGAATACTTAACAGAGTAGTGAGGAGGAATTTCTTCACTTTTATTCACAAATAAATCGAATAAAAGTGAAGAAATCGCCAGTAGCGGTTTATCATTTGATCAGTATATTACGGGTCGCAAACGGGAAATAGTCGATATATCTGAAAAGTGGTCGTTATACACGGGAAAGTGGTTGATATAATCGAAAAACGGTCGATAAACCATGGAAAGTGATTGATATATCCGAAAAGTGGTCGTTATCGTATCAGAACCCGTTATTAAAAAATGACATATTTTTTGATATCCCTATTTTTGATTGAATGCTTTCTTGCCGAGCCGTTCAAATAACCGCGGAAATAACGTGTAAATGATGCTTCCCGCATTCATCCAGCGGGGAAGGTTAATTTCCCTGGCAGGGGTAAAAATCTTGTCGACAACTTTTTTGGCTACATATTCAGGCTGAAGCATAATCCTCTTGACATTCTTTACGTATGTACCTTTCTCATCGGCAATTTGAAAGAAATTGGTCGCAATTGGCCCCGGATTGACTGCGGTCACATATACATTATAATCTGCAAGCTCCATCCGCAAACTGTTTGTATAGCCGAGAACAGCATGTTTTGTTGCCGCATAAACGCTTGATTTCGGCGTAGCAATTTTTCCAGCTTGGGAGGCAATGTTGATGATATGGCCAGAACGCTGCTCTCTCATTTTCGGAAGCACCATTCTTGTGCAAACCATCAGCCCGATCACGTTGACATTGAACATCCCTTTCATTTCATCGATTGTCGCTTCGTGTGCTTCACGGAAAATTCCAAAACCTGCATTGTTAATTAAAACATCGACCCGGCCGATTTCTTCGCATATTTTTTTGAATACTTCCTGGATTTGATCAGTATCGGACACGTCGAGCTTATATACATAAACCCGGACACGGTACTGCCCTTCAAGCTTTTTCTTCAAATTTTCCAGTTTATCAATGCTTCGGGCAAGCAGGACCAGATTTGCTCCACGTTCAGCACAAAGCCTGGCAATTTCCGCGCCAATTCCCCCTGATGCCCCGGTAATGATGATATTTTTGCCTTTAAACCTTTCCAATGATTTAGGTCACCTCATTTAGCCTTAAAAATATAAGTTTGATTATCTTTCATTATATCAATCTCACCTAATGAGTCTAAATAGTCAAGCTGGGCGATCGTCTCTGAGATTGTGAGCGATAGTTCCCGTTCATAAACGGCCGGGAATAAGCGCTTGCAAATTTCAAACACGGTAAGCTCTTCGTTTTCAAGCCATTTTTTTACTTGCATAGCCCTTTCATGCTGGCGCTCCAGCCTTTTTTCTATCAATTGATGAACGTCCGTAATGTCCGTGCCATGTCCCGTATACATCCGTTCAATCGGAAAATTAAGCAGCCGTTTGATCGAGTTATTATATTGGAGCTGAGGCTTTGGACGCTCGGTCTTGCCTGGCAGCGGGGGCTCAAGCAAAGGATTCGGGGAAATCGATGCCAATAATAGGTCTCCGCCAATTACAATCCCGTCTTTTTTTCGCCATAACGCAATATGGCTCTGTGCATGGCCTGGTGTTTCAAGTACTTTCCAATCGTCCAGCCCAGGCGGATTTCCGTCTTCGGCCAGCGTTCCTGTGAGGGATCTATTGCATGAAAATTTCAGTGACTTTTTCATTATATCAATAAAAGAAAAGAACTTTTCGGGAATGCCAAATTCGACAAAAAGCTTTCGATAAAAATCATCATGCTCCTCAAAAAAGGATTGATTCCTGTTTATCCATCTCTCATTTAAAAAGTGGCCGTAAACTTCCAATGACGGCGAAAAGCGGTCAAGCAAACCAGAGTGGTCCGGGTGATGATGCGTCAAAATAACTTGTTCAATATCTCCTGGATGTAATTTTAAATCATTAAGCTGGCTTTTCAATGCTTCCCATGCTGATTCAGTATTCGGGCCGACATCAACAAGAGTCAGCCGATCCCCTTTTATTAAGAAAACATTCACGTCACCGACCGCAAATGGCGTCGGCAAGGTAATCTTTGCAATTCCATTCTTCCATTCAGTCATTTTTTTAACTCCTTAAATCGTTATATTTGTATAAAATTCATCGGGTCCAAATTATGTATAATGTCATCCAGTCGCGCATATTCTAGAATACATAAATTAGTTTATCGCTCTTTTTGTAAATTGTCATTATTTTCACATAACTTTTTTTTAGATAATTTAAAAAATAGTGCAAGTTTCCACTTGACAGATACGCATGTTTTCTTGCATAATCACAATTAAAACTTATTATGTAACGAAGCAATGAGTAAGGCCAGTAGATGGAAAACGGCGAAAGAGAGTGAAGCTCACCGGCTGAAAGGCTTCACCGCCCTCTTGACCATTGAACCTACCTTACGAGCTGTTAGGCAAACCTAAACGCAAATCCGGCGTTATCGGATCAGAGCTGCACCTTTTCTGCTAGGCTTGACAGCCTTGAAAAGGTGAATGAAGGTGGTACCACGGAAGATAGACCTTTCGTCCTTTGCGGATGTAAGGTCTTTTTTATTTTCATAAAATACAGAATGTTGAAATAAAAGATATGGGAGGAAACAAAAATGAAGAAGCTTACTTTTGTCGGAGCAGGTTCGATGGCGGAAGCAATGATCTCCGGAATGCTAAAGAGCAACCTGATAGAGAAAAACGGCATTTGGGTAACGAATCGAAAAGATGACGACAAGCTCATCCGCATGAACCGGGAGTATGGTGTGAATACCTCGTACGATTTAGAAAAATTGTTCTCGAATGCAGATGCTGTAATTTTAGCGATGAAACCGAAAGACGCTGCAGCAGCAATTACCCGCATTAAAGAATACTTAACAGAAGATATGCTGATTATTTCCGTTCTGGCGGGAATATCGATTTCCAGTATTGAAGAGCTTTCCGGCAAATCGCTGGCAATCGTAAGAGCGATGCCGAATACATCAGCAGCAATCAGGAAATCAGCAACCGCTATAGCTGTTAATAAAAAGGTTACAGATCACCAAAAGAAAATCGTAAAACAAATGTTTGAAACAATCGGGCTAACAACTTTTGTTGAAGAAGAACAACTTGATGCTGTAACCGGCCTGTCCGGCAGCGGCCCGGCTTATATTTATTATCTTGTCGAAGCAATGGAAAAAAGTGCTGCTGAAATTGGTCTTGAAAAACAAGTTGCAAAACAATTAATTGTGCAAACGCTGCTCGGAGCGGCGGAAATGCTGACGAAAACATCTAAATCGCCGGAGCAGCTGCGCCGGGAGGTAACAAGTCCCGGCGGAACAACAGAAGCCGGCATTAAAGTTCTCGAGGCCCATGACGTTCAGCATGCTTTTATATCCTGCATTAAAGAAGCAACCGCACAATCTAAACGCCTAGGAAGCATGTTAAACACAGAAGCAGTAACAGTAAAGCAGTAATCACATTTTCGAATAAGTAAGGTTAGGTTCGCTCCGGTTTTCTGGCGTATAAAAAAGTTTGAATGTGAACAAAATACCGGTTAAAAAACTTGCGGAAAAACGATTGAGCAGTTCATTTCCTATTCCAATACAGCACTGATATACTTTTTATATACGAAAAGGAATGGAGGCAATTCGTTTGGAAGCAAAACTGTTTTCACCATTTACAATCAAAAATACAACATTTAAAAATCGAATCGTTATGTCCCCCATGTGTATGTATTCCAGCCACAATAAGGACGGCAAAGTCCAAAATTGGCATTATACACACTACGTCAGCCGGGCGGTCGGGCAAGTCGGGCTTATTATTGTCGAAGCCACTGCCGTTACTCCACAGGGCCGAATTTCCACTCAAGATTTGGGGATTTGGAGCGACGAACATATTGATGGGCTGAAGAAGTTAACAGAATTAATAAAAGAACATGGTGCGAAGACCGGTATCCAGATCGCCCATGCCGGACGAAAATCGACAGTAGAAGGCGAAATAGTTGCTCCGTCTGCCATCCCGTTCAACGAACAAATGAAAACGCCAAAAGAAATGACAACAACAGAAATAAAAGAGACAATTCAAGCGTTTAAAAAGGGAGCCGAGCGAGCAAAAAAAGCGGGCTTTGATGTAATTGAAATACATGCAGCCCATGGCTACCTGATCAATGAATTCTTATCGCCTTTATCCAATCAACGCACAGATGAATATGGGGGTTCGCCGGAAAACCGCTACCGCTTCTTAAGAGAAGTCATTGATGAAGTGAAATCCGTTTGGGACGGCCCTCTCTTCGTCAGAGTATCTGCAAGCGATTATCATGATGAAGGCTTATCAGTAGACGATTATGTTGTGATGAGCCATTGGATGAAAGAGCAGGGAGTCGACCTTATTGATGTCAGCTCAGGCGGTCTTGTTCCCGTACATATAAAAGTTTATCCTGGCTATCAAGTTAAGTTTGCCGAAAAAATTAAGCACCAAGCCGGCATTTTGACAGGGGCGGTCGGGCTTATTACTTCCGGCCTTCAAGCAGAGGAAATTTTGCAAAATGACCGCGCTGATCTCATTTTTCTCGCCCGCGAACTGCTAAGGGACCCTTATTGGCCAAGAACAGCCGCAAAAGAACTTGGTGCAGACATTGAAGCACCAAAGCAATATGAACGGGGTTGGATTTGAGCTTAGAACAATCATACCAAATCTGAGATCAAACAATACAAAGGTTAGGGTGTCTTGTACCCTAACCTTTTTTACTAGCTTTGTTTTTTTGCAGGAATATGAATTTCTTTAAAATCTTCGGCAATTTCCGTTTCGTGAAATAATTCCTTTGCTTCTTTAACTAATTCAAGCCAATCATTACGGTCATACCTAGCACTAATATGTGTTAAGCATAATTTCTTGACATTTGCTTTTACTGCCGTTTCCGCAGCTTGGTAAGTGGTGGAATGAAAATACTCGTATGCCAATCGTTCTTCGCCTTTTGAAAATGTAGCTTCATGAACCAACAAATCGGCATTTTTTGCTAATCGGACAGCATTTTCACATATTCTTGTATCACCAAGGATGGCAACAATTCGCCCTTTTTGGGCCGGACCGAGAAAATTAGCCGCTTCAAGCACCGTTCCATCTTCAAGAATGACAGATTCGCCATTTTTTATCTTCTTATAAATAGGTCCCGGTTTGATTCCGGCCTTTATCAGTTTATCTGCCAAAAGCGTACCGGGCCGGTCTTTTTCAATAATCCGGTATCCGTAAGAAGGAATTCCATGATCAAGAAGCCGTGCTTCTACAGTAAATTGATCATCATCAAAAATAACGCCTTCTTCAATTTCAACAATTTTTAACGGATATGATAAAAACGTTTGGCTTACAGATAGACTAATATTGATAAATTCTTTTAAACCTTTTGGACCATATAGAACAACTTCGGTGTCGCCGCCCTGAAAAGACCTGCTAGAAAGCAATCCCGGCAAGCCGTAAATATGGTCACCGTGAAGATGGGTAATAAATATTTTTTCAATTCTTCTTGGTTTAATTGACGTATGTAAGATTTGATGCTGGGTTGCCTCCCCGCAATCGAACAACCAAATGGCGCCTCGCTCTTCTAACAGCTTTAATGCTACAGAGGTAACATTTCTTAACTTGGCAGGAATGCCGGCACCTGTCCCTAAGAAAAAAACATCCATTTTCTTCAACCCTTTCAAAGACAACCGAATATATGATAATACCAAAGCCTTTCATAACATCGGATTCGAAAATTTTTGTTACATTTAACTATACCACACGAATAAAAACAGCTGAAATTGTTATGTTTCAACTGAAAATAAAAACGAACCGTGCACATAACATTTGCTAAATGATCATGAAACCGATAAAATTTTGTATTTGACGAGTCTATATTTCTTGTACATATTCACTCAAAAAGTAAAAGAGAGGTCCTTAAATCGTGAAACAGAACGGAAAACCGACTGCACTAATCATGATCTTTGGAGCAACTGGAGATTTAGCTAAAAGGAAATTGTTCCCATCCATTTATAACTTGTATACGAAAGGGAAACTGGAACGGTTTGCAGTTATTGGCGTTGCACGAAGGCCACTTTCCACCAAAGATTTTCAAACAGCCGTAAAAAATTCGATCCAAACATCTAATGATAGTCCTGCAGATGTCAATGATTTTATTTCAAGATTTTACTATCATTCTCATGACGTCACTGACTCAAGTTCTTATACTGCCTTAAATCAGTTGGCAGAGGAACTTGACGGCAATTATAGTTTGGAAGGAAACAGAATCTTTTATCTTGCGATGGCTCCAGAATTCTTTGGAACAATTGCCGAACATTTGAAAAAAGACGGACTTACAAATGTACGAGGATTTAAACGCCTCGTAATTGAAAAACCGTTCGGACATGATCTCGAGTCTGCTATTGCACTGAACAAGCAGATTCGAACTGCTTTTTCAGAAAACGAAATTTACAGAATTGATCATTACCTCGGTAAGGAAATGGTTCAAAATATTGAAGTGATCCGATTTGCGAATGCAATTTTTGAACCGCTATGGAACAACAGATATATCGCGAATATTCAAGTAACATCAAGTGAAATTCTTGGTGTTGAGGAGCGCGGCCGTTATTATGAAAAAAGCGGTGCGCTAAGGGATATGGTCCAAAACCATATGCTGCAAATGGTCGCACTCTTAGCGATGGAGCCGCCTATCCGCTTAACGACTGACGAAATCCGCTCTGAAAAGGTTAAAGTACTGCGGGCTTTGCGTCCGTTAAAAGCTGAAGAGGTCAATGACTACTTTGTCAGAGGCCAATACGGAAGCGGCAAAATTAATGGAGAAAAGGTACCGGGATACAGAGAAGAACCGATGGTGGATAAAGAATCCAATACCGAAACTTTTGTAGCAGGCAAATTGATGATCGATAATTTCCGTTGGGCCGGAGTTCCTTTCTATATTCGAACCGGAAAGCGGATGAAAGCAAAATCGACAAAGATCGTTATCCAGTTTAAAGATATTCCGATGAATTTGTATTATCAAACGGATCAAACTTTAAACCCAAATCTGCTCGTTATCCATATTCAGCCTGAAGAAGGAATTACCCTTCATTTAAACGCAAAAAAAGCAGGACAAAATATGGAAGCCACTCCGGTTAAATTAAACTTTTCAAATAAGGGGGCAGACGGAATGAATACCCCTGAAGCTTACGAAAAGCTTCTGTATGACTGCATACGAGGAGATGCTACAAACTTTACCCATTGGGATGAAGTGGCCCTATCCTGGAGTTTTACCGATAAAATTTCTGAAGTTTGGGAGAATACAAAAGAGGCGAGCTTTCCTAATTATCAAGCCGGTACAATGGGGCCAAAAGCTGCCGATGAGCTTTTAGAAAAAGACGGCTTTTTTTGGTGGCCGGTCACAGATCTTGATGTATAGGTATATTAAAAATAAATCCCCTTTGTACGCCAAAGGGGATTTATTTTTAAAAGCAATGTAAAAATTTACTCGCTCATGAGAATATACTTTTTATCGCATCGATTAGTTCTTTAAAGAAATTAGAAACGGTTTCTAAGAAGCCTTTGTCTCCGACTGTTTCTTCAATTCTTTTCTGAATGTCTTTTGTCAAGTCATTTAACTGTGATTGGACATTATCAAAATTAATGTTAAGTTTACGCATTTTATCAAAAAGATCAATAAGCAACTGACGGTCTTCCGGGCTTAATTGAATTTCAAGCGTTTTTATTTTTTCATCAATAATTTGTTCGATGTCTTCTTTTGTCGCTGGATTCTGTTTTGCAATTTCCTTTTTAATCTCTGTTAAAAGCTCGCTTACTTTGTCCTGATCAAGCCCATCTTTCTTAGCCAGGTTTGTGGCAAGACTCAATTCTTCATTCGCTACTTCCGTACGCTCTTTATTTAATCCCGTTCCTTCTCCATTATCATATGCTTTATAAATTCCAACAAGAGCGGAATGTCCGCTTACTTTCACTGGAGAAGCGACTTCAACAACTGCATCTTCAATCCCTGCAGTCAATAAAGCATTGGCATACATTTCATTTGTTACTTCCGTAATGTTTTCCGGTGTGATTTGCTTAACAATAAGACCTTCGCCTTTTTCCTTTCTTGTAATTTTTGCAGAGGAATACAAATTGGAATGAGGGTCTCCATTAATATAAGTAACAAGATCTTTACCTGTTACAGTGATCTCTTTCACTTTACTTGTATCGTTAACACCTAATAGTCTTCTAACCTCTTCTTTTTGGGCAGGCGATAATGATTCACCATAAACAACAATAGGAAGGCCGAATTTTTCATTTATGCTTTCTTCATCGCTATTGCCGTTTGCAGCAAAAGCCATGTTTCCCGAACTGAAAACGAAAATAAATATTATTGCGGCAGCAACCCATTTCAAAAAATGTTTAAATATCATTTTCGGATTCTCCTTTCCTTCTTAAAAGAATTATATACTTATTGACTAGATAAGAAAGAAAAAAGTTTCATTTTTTTAACACAGAAAAGCAGCGCACGATTAATGATGCGCTGCAATTTCCTATTATTTCGTCCAATCAGTATGGAAGCTTCCTTCTTTATCAATGCGCTGATAAGTGTGAGCACCAAAATAGTCACGCTGCGCCTGAATGAGGTTGGCAGGCAATGTCTCCATTCGGTAGCTGTCATAGTAAGACAATGCTGCAGAAAAACCAGGAACCGGGATGCCGTTTTGAACAGCAACACTAATAATTTCTCGAAGTGCATCTTGATAGCTTTCGACAACCTCTTTGAAGTATGGATCAAGAAGAAGATTTTTAAGGCTTGGATCACGGTCATAAGCTTCTTTGATTTTTTGCAAGAATTGAGCGCGAATGATGCAGCCGCCGCGGAAAATCATCGCAATTTCTCCATAATTGAGATCCCAATGATACTCATCAGATGCCGCCCTCATTTGCGCGAATCCTTGTGCATACGAACAAATTTTACTCATGTATAGAGCTTTCCGGACTGATTCGATGAACGCCTCTTTATTTCCTGTAAATGTCTTAGCACTTGGACCGCGAAGCTGCTTGCTTGCTTCAACACGTTCTTGTTTCATTGCAGAGATAAAGCGGGCGAACACTGATTCCGTAATGATTGGAAGAGGAACACCTAAATCCAGGGCGCTCTGGCTTGTCCATTTACCGGTTCCTTTTTGCCCTGCTGTATCTAAAATTACATCAACTAGAGGCTTGCCTGTTTCTTCATCAATTTTTGTAAAAATGTCAGCTGTAATTTCAATCAAATAGCTGTCAAGCTCACCTTTATTCCATTCGGCATATACTTCATGCAATTCTTGGGCATTTAAACCAAGAACATTCTTTAGAAGGAAATAAGATTCTGAAATAAGCTGCATGTCTCCGTATTCGATTCCGTTATGAACCATTTTCACATAATGGCCTGCACCATCAGGGCCAATGTATGTTGTACAAGGTTCGCCATTGACTTTTGCTGCAATGTCTTTAAAGATTGGAGCCACTAAATCATATGCTTCTTTTTGGCCGCCTGGCATAATGGACGGACCGTTCAAAGCTCCTTCTTCCCCGCCGGAAACTCCTGTACCGATAAAGTGGATGCCATGTTCGCTTAATTCTTTATTGCGGCGCTGTGTATCAACGAAAAATGCATTTCCGCCGTCAATTAAAATATCACCTTTTTCAAGATGCGGCTTCAATTGTTCGATTATTGCGTCTGTTCCTGCACCGGCTTGAACCATTATTAAAATTTTTCTTGGTTTTTCGAGTGAATGAACAAATTCTTCAATTGAATATGTACCAACAATATTTTTTCCTTTTGTTTCGGCTAGCATTCGATCGGTTTTCTCACGGGAACGATTGTAAACGGACACTGTATAGCCTTTGCTTTCAATGTTCAACGCGAGGTTTTTCCCCATTACAGCTAAACCGATGACACCAATTTGCTGTTTCGTCATTTTTCTAACGTCCCTTCTTGTAATAAAATTGCCCAATGTTTAGAAAAATCCACTTTTACTTTAGCAATTTTCAAAATAAGATGCAACCAATGAAACCTTTCTTTGGAAAAAACGTTTGCTCATTATTCTTTTTTGTTTTTTCCGCCAATTGCAAAAGTTTGAAGGAAGTCCTTGTTAAAACTTGTATCTGTTCCTATTTTTGATTTTATATCGATATCTGCTTTTGCATCGGCATTTTTAATAATATGCTCTCCATATTTTTCGCGAAGTTTTTCAAGAGCATGGATCAGCGGCTCTTTTTTAGCCTCTTGTTCATATGAAAAAAGATCAAGCTGCTTAACTGCACGCCCTCTTTCCTGCAAATCCGTTCCGGTGATTCCTAACAGTCTGACTGGTTCTCCATTCCAATGTTTAAGGAAAAGAGTTTTTGCTGCCTGGCTAATTTCATCCTTTTGGCTGACAGGATTACTTAATTTTTTGCTTCTTGTGATTGTTTTTCGATCCTTATACCGGATCGTAATAGCAATATTGGCAGCCAAAACCTTTTTTCTTTTTAAACGGGCTGCAACTTTTTCCGCCAATCCATCCAAGACTTGAAATAAGACTTGCTGATTGGTGATATCTTTCGGTAAAGTCGTTGAATTCCCGACACTTTTAAAATCAGAAACAGAGTCAGGATCGACAGGGCGCCAGTCATTGCCGTTTGCTCGTTCCTTTAATCTGGCACCGTTTATGCCAAGAAGATTTTTTAATTGAATCTCATTTGCTTTTGCTAAATCACCGATTGTTCTGATCCCGATTTTCGCCAACTTTTCTGCCGTTTTTTTGCCGACGCCATGCATTTGTCCAACATCAAGAGGCCAGAGAATATTCGGAACATCTCGCTTGCGGAGAATTGTGATCCCAAGCGGCTTTTTCATATCGGAAGCCATTTTTGCTAGAAATTTATTTGGTGCAATCCCGATGCTGCATGGAAGATCGAGTTGTTCCAATAATCTCTTTTGAATCGTTCGGGCAATCTCAACCGGTGTTCCAAGTTTATCGCTATCGGTGATATCCATATAACCTTCATCAATCGATACAGGTTCAACAAGATCGGAATATTGGCGAAGAATTTCAAATATTTTAATGGAAACGGCGCGGTAACGCTCAAAATTAGGTTTCCTAATAATAAGCTGTGGGCAAAGTTTCTTTGCTTCCCATAAAGGCATGGTCGTTTTTACCCCGAATTTTCTTGCTTCATAACTGCAAGTTACGATAATTCCCCTTCGTTCTTCCGCGTCTCCTGCAATTGCAAGGGGTTTGCCTTTCAAAGAAGGGTCATATGACATTTCAACGGAAGCATAAAAACTATTCATATCAACATGAAGAATCACTCGCCCTTTTTTCGGAATCATTTCTTTCACGTTTGCACTTCCTAACATATGTTCTATTTTTATTTTACCAAAAGGCGTGAAAAATTGAGCAAAAAAGACTCCGAGTATGAAATAGAATAAAAAGAACAGCAGTACTATGAATGCTGTTCGGATCTTGCATGTGTTTTCATGTATTCTTGTATCTCGCGAATTCCTTCAAGAGATTGAATGAGTTTTAAGGGGTCGATAACGGTTATTAACCGTTTGTCAAGGTTGGCCACACCCGTAAAATAACTAGTTTTTTGATAAGCGATTAAACCAATTTGTTTGAGTTTTTCTGAAGGAATATCAACAATTTCCTTTGCTTCTTTAACGAGAACACCGAGAGACATCTCCGGTGTATGTAAAACGATGAATCTCGTTCCTTCATTGATTTCTATTTGACGGTTATATAAAATGTTTTCAAAATCAACAACCGGAATTAACTCTCCTCTGACTTTTACAATTCCTTTCACATATTCAGGCAAATGTGGAATTGGTGTTGTACTCGCCATTTTTTCAATTGAAATGACATACTGAATGGGAAATGCATATTCTTCGCTGCCGACACGAAAGACAACGGCCTTGTTTGATTCGTTCATCTAAACTCTCCTTCTTTCCTCACCAACCAAATTTTTCCCCATTGTCATCTTACAAACAATTTGACTGCTTGTCTATGAGGCAGCTCCCATTTTTCGAAAAATAAAGGAGAACCGTATGTGGTCCTCCCTAATAGTTTAAATTAAGCCGCAACTTCTTCTATAATAGCAATCACCATCTCAGCCAACTTATTGAGCTCTTCAATTGGCATTTTTTCATTTGTTGTATGAATATCTTCATAGCCGACTGCAAGATTAACTGTCGGAATGCCAAATCCAGCGATGACATTTGCATCACTTCCGCCCCCGCTCTTTAACAATTCACAGGTGCGTCCGATTTTAGCAGCGGCTTTGCGGGCAACTTCCACAACATGGTCACCTTCTCCAAATTTAAATCCCGGATACATGACTTGAACTTCAATTTCCGCTTTACCGCCCATTTCCTCTGCAGTGCTTTCAAATGCTTCTTTCATTTTCCGAACTTGTTCTTCCATTTTTTCCGGCACGAGTGAGCGTGCTTCCGCTAAAATATTTACCCGATCACAAACAATATTTGTTTGAGTTCCACCTTCAAAACGGCCAATATTAGCAGTCGTTTCTTCATCAATTCGCCCAAGCGGCATTTTCGCAATAGCTTTTGCAGCAATTGTAATAGCAGAAACACCTTTCTCAGGAGCTACACCTGCGTGAGCAGTTTTCCCTAAGATAACAGCTGAAATTTTTGCTTGGGTTGGTGCAGCAACGACAATATTGCCAACTTTTCCGTCACTGTCAAGCGCGTAGCCGAATTTCGCTTTCACTAACGATGAATCAAGTGCTTTTGCCCCCACTAAACCTGATTCTTCACCAACTGTGATGATAAATTGAATCGTGCCGTGCGGTATGTTCCGTTCCTTTAAAACCCGTACTGTTTCGAGCATGACTGCAAGTCCGGCTTTATCGTCAGCACCTAAAATTGTTGTACCATCAGTCACAACATAGCCATCTTTAATCGACGGTTTGATGCTCTTTCCAGGAACAACTGTATCCATATGGGAAGTAAAATAAATTGGGTCCACACCGTCTTTTGTTCCCTGCAGGGTACAAATCAAGTTGCCAGCTCCATGACCTGTTTGTGCAGTTGTATCATCTTCATATACATCCACACCTAACTCCGTAAACTTTTTCTTTAGAACTTTTGCTATTTGCGCTTCATATTTAGTTTCTGAATCAATTTGGACCAATTCCAAAAATTCATTCAATAATCGTTCCTGATTAATCATGTATTGTATACCCCCTGAATTTTGCTCACTATTTCAGTATACCTTTTATTTGATCGATCAGGCAATTATAGCGGGATGTTGCCATGTTTTTTTCGCGGCCGGGTTTCTTTTTTGTTTCTCAGCATTTCAAGAGCCTGAATCAATTTAATTCTAGTCTCACGCGGATCAATGACATCATCGACCATTCCCATTCTCGCTGCCACATAAGGATTTGCAAATTTCTCCCGGTATTCCTCAATTTTTTGCTGCCGCGTTTGTTCCGGATTCTCACTGTTTTGAATTTCTTTAGCAAAAATAATATTCGCCGCACCTTGAGGACCCATCACAGCAATTTCCGCATTTGGCCAAGCGAATACCAAATCAGCTCCGATTGCTTTACTATTTAATGCAACATAGGCTCCTCCATAAGCTTTCCGCAAAATAACGGTTAGCTTCGGCACTGTTGCTTCTGAATAAGCGTACAAAATTTTTGCACCGTGGCGAATAATCCCGCCATGCTCCTGTTTAACTCCCGGAAAGAAACCGGTCACATCTTCAAACGTAATGATTGGAATGTTAAAAGAATCGCAGAATCGAATAAACCTTGCCGCTTTATCAGAACTGTCAATATCAAGCCCGCCAGCCATGAACTTCGGCTGATTGCATACAAGGCCTACAACTTCTCCCTTAATTCGAGCAAAACCGACAACAATATTTTTCGCAAAATCTTTGTGTATTTCCATGAAAGAGTGTTCATCAACAACTTGGTTAATTACAATTCTGACGTCATATGGCCGGACCGCGTCAAAAGGAATGACATCGGTTAAATCAGGGCGGTAATCATCCGAATCATCTGCTTCTAATCTCGGCGGTTTTTCTTCATTATTTTGCGGAAGGTAACTTAATAACTTGCGGACCATCTCTAAAACTTCTTCTTCCTTTTCTGCACTGAAATGGGCGTTTCCGCTGATTGTATTGTGAACTCTCGCTCCACCAAGATCCTCGGCGGAAATCTTTTCCCCTGTCACTGTTTCAATTACTTTTGGTCCGGTAATAAACATCTGGCTTGTTTTTTCAACCATAAATACAAAATCTGTTATAGCAGGAGAATATACTGCTCCCCCGGCACAAGGCCCCATGATCACTGAAATTTGCGGAATGACGCCGGAATAAATCGCATTTCGGTAAAAAATATGGCCATATCCGTCTAAAGATACGACACCCTCCTGAATTCGTGCTCCCCCTGAATCATTTAATCCGATGAACGGCGCACCATTTTTTGCCGCTAAATCCATTACATGAGCAATTTTCTTCGCATGCATTTCCCCAAGGGCTCCGCCAAAAACGGTAAAATCTTGTGAAAATAAATAGATCGGGCGTCCGTTTATTTTCCCATAGCCTGTCACAACTCCGTCTCCAGGTCCTTTTTGTCGATCAAGGCCAAAATCTGTTGACCGATGTTCAATAAACGGATTTAACTCCACAAACGTTCCCGGATCTACTAAAAGATCGATTCTTTCACGAGCTGTCAGCTTTCCTTTTTCATGCTGCCTTTCAATTTTTTCATCGCCCCCGCCCATTTCAACTTCGCGGCGGCGGTCGTACAATTCATTTATCTTTTCGTAAATATCAACCATGCTCCTTGTTCATTCCTTTCTTTTCGCAAAATTCATACAATACGCCGCCTGTTGATTTTGGGTGCATAAAAGCGACGAGAGCCCCTCCTGCTCCTGTTTTTGGTTGGTCTTGAATCATTTTGATCCCTTTACTCTTTATTTCATCAATCCGCTCTTGAATGGATTCAACACCGAGAGCAACATGATGGATTCCCTCTCCGCGCTTTTCGATAAATTTTGAGATTGGACTGTCTTCTGCAGTAGGTTCTAATAATTCAAGTTTTGTTTCGCCTGCTTTAAGAAATGCAACTTTTACTTTTTCGCTTTCTACTTCTTCGATCCCTAACAGTTCAAGGCGAAGCACTTCTGTATAAAATGAAAGCGTTTTATCTAGAGATTTTACAGCAATCCCTATATGATCAACTTTTTTAATCATTCGCTCTCCTCCATAAAATTTGCTCTATTAAAAATGTTTATATTATTTATTATATAATTATTCTAAAAAAATGTCGAAAATCTTTCAAAAACTGAGCGGTTGTTCGATTTTGCAATCTTGAGTACAATAATAGACAAGGAGTTTATTCATTTTCAGGAGGAGGATTTTGTTTGTCTAACCGAAAAACGAGAAAACTGATAGTTTTTTTGATGATTTTCATCATGCTTGCTTCATCTCTCATTACGGGCCTGAAAATATTGTTTTCATAAAACGGCTTTATGGATAGATTTATACAAATAGATCTTGGCTTCGAAGAAAATTGATAAAGAGGCTGACTCATACAAAAGGTCAAACCCCTATATTACAACATTGACAAACGCTAATAAAATTACTCTATTTATTGTCATTGTTGGAGGGAGTTAGACCCTTATGAGCCAGCCTCTTTTTAAATAACCTAATCGGACTAAAGTATTTTTTCCAAGAAAGCTTCTGCACGCTTGCTTTTAGGGTTGTTAAAAAATTCTTCAGGAGGAGCATCCTCGACTAAAATTCCCCCATCAAGGAATAATACACGATCCGCAACTTCCTGGGCAAAGCCCATTTCATGTGTTACGATCGCCATTGTCATACCTGTATGGGCTAATGATTTCATAACTTCGAGCACTTCTTTTACCATTTCAGGGTCAAGTGCTGAAGTCGGTTCATCAAACAGCATGACATTGGGCCGCATAGCCAGAGCCCGAGCAATCGCAACCCGTTGCTTTTGGCCGCCTGATAATCTCCCAGGATATTCTTCCGCTTTTTCGGATAGACCGACTTTCGAAAGCAGTTCATGCCCTAGCTTTTCCGCTTCTTCTCGAGAAAGGCCTTTCACTTTAATCGGTGCATACGTTAGATTTTCTAAAACGGTTTTATGCGGGAATAAATGAAAATGCTGAAACACCATTCCTACATTTTGCCGCACCTTCATAATATTTGTCTTTTTATCGGTAATTTCCTGGCCGTCAATCCATATTTTCCCGCTCGTTGGCACTTCCAAGAGATTCATGCACCTAAGGAAAGTAGATTTTCCAGAACCTGACGGACCGATAATGGCGACAACTTCTCCTTCATGAATGGTTGTCGTTATTCCTTTTAAGACTTCAAGCTTTCCAAAATTTTTATGAAGGTTTTCTACCTTAATCACTGCGTCTCATTCTCCTTTCCATAGCTTTTCCTATCAATGTCAGCACCATGACCATCAAATAATAGATCATACCTGCAATCAGCAACGGTTCGAAGAATGAGTATTTATCAGCGCCTACCTGATATGAACGGCGCATAATATCCATCACGCCAACGGTGGTCACAATAGCAGATTCTTTTGTTAGCGTAATGAATTCGTTCATTAAAGCAGGCAATATATTTTTTAATGCTTGCGGCAGGATAATATCCCACATCATTTTCTTGTAAGGAATCCCCAGCGCCATTGATGCCTCCCGCTGTCCTTTATCTACCGCCAAAATACCGGCACGAATAATTTCCGATATATAAGCAGCCGAATTCAAACTAAAGGAAAGAACAGCTGCAGTGGATGCATCAATTTGAAACCCTACAATTTGCGGTGATCCGTAGTAGATCAACATAAGCTGAAGCACCAGCGGCGTTCCGCGAAAAATAGAAGTATAGGCATCTGCAAACCAGCCAAGCAATTTAAAAGAACTTATTTTAAATAAAGCCAAAATAACTCCAAACGCAAATCCCATCATCCCGGCCAGAATGACAATTTGCAGGGTAACCCCGATCCCCTTCAAAATATAAGGCAGGGAGGGAATAAATTGTGAGAAATCCAAATTCATTGGGTCAATCCATCCTCTCTAATAATTCGATAGCAGGTATACAAGGCAAAAACGTTCAGAAAGGCTTCAGCTTTCTGAACGCATGACTTTGAAATTATTTTCCTCCGCCGAACCATTTTACGATTAATTTATCAAGCTCGCCGTTTTTTTTCATTTCATTTAATACTTTATTAAAGTCTTTTGTAAGCTTGCTGTTTTTAGGAAAAGCAATAGCTGAGCCAGCTTCCTCCGGATTATCACTAATTGTAAATCCAGTAAGATTTTTTTCTTTTTTAAAATATCCTTTGGCAACTGTATCTTCAATAATTGCTGCATCAAAACGGCCAGTCATAATTTCCTGAATCAGTTCTGGAACTCGGTTTCGGTTTTCAATTTTCATATCTACTTTTTTTCTGATTTCTTTCGCTTTTCCTTCTTGAATTGATCCTAATTGAACACCCACGGTTTTCCCTTTTAGATCTTCTAAACTTTTAATGCCGCTGTCTTTTTTAGAGACAATCATATGTTTCGCAGTATAATAGATATCACTGAAATCAACATTCTTTTTACGGTCTTCTGTTGGTGTCATCCCTGCTAAGACAAAGTCTACCTGACCAGATTTTAACGCTTGAACGAGACCGCTGAATTCGATATCCTTCACTTGGACTTTATATCCTAGTTTACCTGCAATCGCTTTTGCCAGATCAACGTCAAATCCGATAATCTCGTCACTTTTCGCAGTATCAACGTATTCAAATGGAGGATAATCAGCAGAAGTCCCCATAATTAAAACCTTTTTTCCATCAGCACCATTTCCATCCTTGGCTGAATCTTTCTGACCAGTACCGCACGCAGCCAAAAGTCCAATAACGAGAATGCTTATCAAAAATAACGAAAAATGCTTTTTCATATACTTTCCTCCTATAATTTTTCTGAAAATATTTGTGAATATTACCTCTTTATTTATGATTTCTATTGCATAATGATTCGTTGAAGAAACGAAATTTTAATATATATTCACTAAAATGCATTTTAACACAATCGAATATTTATGCAATACAGTTTCTAAATATAAAATTAAAGTTCTTTTATTTTTATTATTTTGAAAAATTTTTTCATAAAAACGGGAATGAATTTTAAACTTCCAACCCCAACAAAAAAGCCCCGGATAACCGGAGCTTAAGAAATACTAAACTTCTTCACAATATTCATCAAATGCTTGCTGCAACTTCATAACAACTGCCATCGGTTCATGGCCTTCAATTTCATGGCGCTCAATCATTGTACAAAGCTTCCCGTCTTTTAGTAAGGCAAATGAAGGAGAGGATGGCGGATATCCTGTAAAATAGCTTCTCGCCCTCTCAGTTGCTTCTTTGTCCTGACCGGCAAAAACTGTAACTAAATGGTCTGGCCGTTTATCATAGTGCAAAGCATGCCGAGCTGCAGGGCGGGCAATTCCACCGGCACAGCCGCAAACGGAATTGACCATCACTAAGGTAGTTCCTTTCTTAGCAAATGCTGCATCAACTTCCTCAGGTGTTTTTAATTCTGTATAGCCAGCTTCTACAATTTCCTGGCGAGCCTGGCGAACGACATCATTCATAAATAGATTAAAATCGATGTTCATACGATCGCTCCTTTTGAAAAATAATCATTTGAGTTAACTACATCATACCATTTTTTCCATTCAGACAAAGAAATTTGCTTGAAAAAAGTTTAGCTAAGCGAACAAAAGGGAAATGAAAAATAAAGCCAGATCCATACCCCAAAACTCCCTAGTTTTTTGAGGCTGTCTCAAAAGCCAGAGGGTCAGACCCCATAACACAATATATAGGACATAATGTTGCATAAATGTGCTATATATTGATAAACGAACATGGGGTCAGACCCTTATGAGACAGCCTCGTTATTTTTGCGAATACTTTTAAAGTAAAGACGACTTAATTTCAGTATTTTGGATCATTTAATTCCTTGTCACTCGATTTCGTCCACTGACTAAAAAGAAAAGCAGAAAAGGAACAACTAAACACACTCCAAGGCAGCTCCAAAGAATATCTTCACCACTAATAACTTGTTCCATTAGCAGCCGGTAGTAAGCATAAAGTGAGTAAGGCAACACCAAAAGGATTGAAGTTATCACTCCCGGAGTGTATTTTTTTAGAATAAAAGCTTGCCCAATATGTGTGAATGCATGTGCAAAAAAGATAGCTAAAAATACTAAAAATATATAGTAAAAAGAGAAAATTACAGCAATAATGGCTGCGGCTGTAATGCTAAGATAAACCCAAAATACATCTTGTGCAAATTGAAGTGTTGTCATTTTAAAACTACTATAAAAATATTTTCGAATTGATTGAGGTAAAGCTGCCAACACCTGCTCTTTATTCTCTTTGGTCCATTTCTCCACGGTAAGAATTTCTTCAAAGTCATGAAACATAAACAAAATAGGAAACAGCCAGAAAACACTAATTATATGAATCTTAGCATTTAACCATTCTAATATCACTTAAATCACCGCTTTTCTGATGATTTTTCCACATCCACAAAAAATGATATAAAATTCTGAATTTATTTTCAACAGTCTACAAATTATCTTTATTAAATTGTGCAGAAAAAAAAGAGCTGCAAAACGCAGCTCTAACTCTATTTATGTTCTGATTTATTAAAGATTTGAAATAATTCTTCCACAGCAGCGGTCACGGTTCGATCCCCGGAAATCACTTCATTTTCAATTTTAGGGAGCTGTTTTTTTATTTCGGGGTGGCGAAAGAAACTGTCATGCAACTGGTCTGAGATCATCGAATAAATCCATTCCTTCGTTTGCTTTCTGCGCCTGTCCTCAAAAACGCCGGATTGTTTCGTTTGTTTTTCGAATTTCTCGATTGCCGCCCATATTTCGTCAATACCTGAGCTGTAAAGTGCAGAACAAGTGTATGCTTTTGTTTCCCATCCTTTCGTGGCAGGCTGAAGAAAATGCAAAATGCGGTTATATTCTTCTTTTGTTTTTTCCGCTTCTAACTTATTTGGTCCATCTGCTTTATTAACAATTACTGCATCTGCAAGTTCCATAATGCCCTTTTTCATTCCTTGAAGTTCATCTCCAGCACCTGTTAGCACTAAAAGCATAAAGAAATCAACCATATCTCTGACAATGACTTCACTCTGTCCGACACCGACTGTCTCGACAAGAATCACATCAAATCCGGCAGCTTCGCATAAGAGCATTGTTTCTCTTGTTTTTCGATGGACGCCACCGAGCTTGCCGCCAGAAGGAGAAGGACGGATAAAAGCACGCGGATTTCTCGCCAGTTTTTCCATTCTAGTTTTATCACCGAGAATGCTTCCCCCGGTTATGCTTGAACTTGGATCGACTGCAAGTACAGCAACACGGTATCCTTGATCACAAAGAAAGGTTCCAAATGCTTCGATAAACGTACTTTTTCCTGCTCCGGGAACTCCCGTAATTCCGATGCGAATCGATTTTCCAGTATAGGGAAGAAGATTTTGAAGAAGCTTCTGCGCTTGTAAAAAATGCCGTTCAGCATTGCTTTCAATTAACGTAATTGCTCGGGCAAGCAGACCTCTATTTCCTTCAAGCACTCCTTTTGTTAACTCTTCAACAGTTGGTCCAAAGGAACCCTTTTTTTTGAAACGACCGCTTTTCTGAAAAACAACCGCTTCCGCCTCCGTTTCAACACCTTTGCGAACCGTAGTAGAAAATATGTCCGGGCGTTCGGAATCGGACCATTCAGGCTTCATATCTTTGCTCATTAATTTGGCACTTCCTCATAACCGAGCCGTTCATATATGGCTTTTATTACTTTTTGGGCAGCAACAGGTATGACCGTCCCCGGCCCGAAAATAGCAGCTGCTCCATGATCGTAAAGATATTGATAGTCTTGTGCAGGAATGACTCCTCCTACAACAACAAGAATATCTTCTCTACCGAGCTTTTTCAGTTCAGCAACCAATTGCGGAAGGAGTGTCTTATGACCCGCAGCTAAAGAACTGATCCCGACTACGTGAACATCATTTTCAACTGCCTGCAAAGCAGTTTCTTCAGGTGTTTGAAATAATGGTCCGATGTCAACATCAAATCCGAGATCCGCAAACGCAGTGGAAATAACTTTCGCACCTCTGTCATGTCCGTCTTGACCCATCTTTGCAATTAAAATTCTCGGTCTTCTTCCTTCGTTTTCTAAAAATTCATCAGTCATCTTTTTAACTTCTGCTATTTCTTCCTCATTTGAAAAGTTAGCACTATAAATTCCGCTGACAGAACGAATCACAGCCTTATGCCGCTTCGCTACTTTTTCAATCGCATAGGAGATCTCCCCTAAAGTAGCTCTTGCTCTCGCTGCCTGAACGGAAAGTTCTAACAAATTACCCTTTCCGGACCTCGCTGCTTCCGTAATCGCCTGCAGTGCTTCTTGCACTTTCTGTTCATCACGGCTTGCCTTCAGCTGATTCAGCTTCTCAATTTGCTTTAAACGCACTGCTGTGTTATCAATATCCAATATCTCAATTGGCTCCTCTTTTTCAAGACGGTAACGGTTGACGCCAATGATTGTTTCTTTCCTTGAATCAATTTGAGCTTGTCGTCTTGCAGCAGCTTCCTCAATTCGCATTTTTGGCAGCCCTGTTTCAATTGCTTTCGCCATTCCGCCTAGATTTTCGATTTCCTCAATATGTTCCCACGCCCGTTCGATCAGCTTATTTGTTAAAGCTTCAACATAATAAGATCCACCCCATGGATCAATGACGTTCGTAATTCCTGTTTCTTCCTGTAAATACAGCTGGGTATTGCGGGCAATCCTCGCCGAAAAATCAGTAGGCAGAGCAATTGCTTCATCAAGGGCATTCGTATGAAGAGACTGTGTATGACCCATTGCTGCAGCATGAGCCTCAATCAACGTTCTGACTACATTATTGAAAGGATCCTGTTCTGTAAGACTCCAGCCTGAAGTTTGCGAGTGCGTTCTAAGAGCCATCGATTTCGGGTTTTTCGGATTAAATGATTTTATCATTTTGGCCCAAATATGGCGGGCAGCCCTCATTTTCGCTACTTCCATAAAATAATTCATCCCAATTGCCCAGAAGAATGACAGCCTCGGTGCAAATGAGTCAATTTCAATCCCTGCTTTTAATCCTGTTCTCACATATTCAAGACCGTCTGCAAGTGTATAAGCCAATTCGATATCGGCAGGTGCTCCCGCTTCCTGCATATGGTAGCCTGAAATACTGATACTGTTAAATTTTGGCATATAGTTGGAAGTATATTCAAAGATATCAGCAATAATCCTCATCGACATTTCCGGCGGATATATATAAGTATTGCGGACCATATATTCCTTTAAAATATCGTTTTGAATCGTCCCGGAAAGTTTCTCCTGACTTACCCCCTGCTCTTCAGCCGTCACAATATAAAAAGCCATAATCGGCAGAACTGCACCGTTCATTGTCATTGATACAGACATTTGATCAAGCGGAATCCCATCAAACAGCGTCTTCATGTCCAGAATGGAATCGATGGCAACTCCTGCTTTTCCGACATCTCCAACTACACGGGGATGGTCTGAATCATAGCCGCGGTGAGTTGCCAAATCAAAAGCTACGGACAGCCCTTTTTGCCCCATTGCCAGATTGCGCCGGTAAAAAGCGTTGCTTTCTTCAGCAGTTGAAAAGCCTGCATACTGGCGGACAGTCCAAGGCCTGTTTACATACATAGTAGGATATGGACCGCGTGTAAATGGAGGCAGTCCCGGTTTGTCATCTAAATGCTTAAGCCCGTTTCGATCTGCTTTCGTATACAATGGTTTAATTTTTATTTGCTCATTTGTTTCAAAAAGCAAATCTTCGATTGATCGCCCGATTTCCTCTTCCGCTATTATTTTCCAATCTTGCTCTGTAGGTTTTGATTGATTTTCAAACAGGGAAATTTTTTTAAAATCAGGTTTATTCTTCATGCATTTTCGCCTCCATTTCCTCTAAAAGGGCAGAAACGACTTTGTAACAATTGCTTTTTACATGGATAAACTCGTCGATTCCGCTGGAAAGCCAATCTTTCTCCTCGCCTGCATTCGGCAGACCTGCTAAGAAAAGCTTGATGGATGGGAAAAGTTTCTTGATTTCACGCACAAAATCCATTCCTATTTCCGCATACTGTTCGTTGCTGCCGCATAAACAATAGTGTTGAAAACCTGTTTCCCTGATAAATGAAAAAGCTTGTTCTTTTTCTGTGATTTCTCCGCTCTGTATTCCTTCAATTCCTCCTGGGGCGATAAATCCTGTGATAAAATCTGCCCGTGCTTTGTGCTGTTTTAACTCTCCCAGACAGATCAATCCAACTGCTAGCTTTCTTCCCAATTTATCTGCTAATTGCTCTGAACGGCGGCGGAGTTTTTCAAATGGCTCTGATAAACGGATTTGCGGGATTGACTCCACCATTTCTTTTTTATCTGATTCGGATATATTCGCAGGCGCTTCAGTCAACTGCAATGGCTTGTCATTAAGGTTAGCATAAATATTTGTACCGATTATGCTTTGTTTTCTTGTATTAACATCCATTTGCCTTTTTTCACGGATTTCACTTATTTGCTTTTGAAGCCATCCAGTTTTCATTACTTCAAAAATTCCGCCGAGATCATCGATTTGCAAAAAAAGTTCCCAAGATTTTTTTGCAAGTTCATTTGTTAAATGCTCGATATACCATGAACCTCCCGCCGGATCAACCGTTTTATTCAGATGGGCTTCTTCTTTTAAAATCAACTGTGTATTTCGTGCAATTCGGTCAGAAAAAGACGTAAAATTATTTTCCGGTTCGTTATACGGGCTTACATGCAAGTATTGGATGCCTCCGAGCACAGCTGCAAATGCTTCATTTCCGCTGCGAAGCAAATTCACGTACGGATCATATGCCGTTTTCGTTACCTTTGAAGTTTCGGCTGCGATAATCATTTTTCTGTTTTCCGGCTGTGCCTCATATGCCTCTGTTATTTTGTTCCAGAGTATCCTTGCCGCGCGTATTTTCGCAATTTCCATAAAGAAATTAGCCCCGATGGAAAATTTAAATACGATCTTCGATAAAATTTTTTCCAATGGAAGTTCCCGGTCAAGCAATTCCTGGATGTGGAAAACAGCGACAGAAAGACCGGCAGCTAGTTCTTGAACAGCATTAGCTCCTCCATTATGATATGGAGTCGCATCGACGAGAATTGTTTTTAAATGAGGCATATATTGATCTGCTTTTTTAATGACCTCTGCCCATTCGTCGTAAAGCTCACTCAACTTTATTGGCAAAGATCCCTGTTCTGCAAAAATCGCAATCGGATCCATCCCTGTAAAACCTGTAATTGTTTCACCTGGATCTCCAGCTAAATCGAGAAGAGTCTCTATAAAATCAAATTGAAATAATTTAGCATTCACACTGAAAGGATATTTATCATAGATAGTACCGATGATTTCCTTAAGGCAACCAATCGTATCCGCATTGACCTCAAAGGAAATGGATGTCTGTCCTTTTTCCAATGCCGACAAAAGACTTGCTTTCAATTCATCGATTTTTTTGTATTTAATCGTCTGTGCAACGTGCCAATCATTTTCATAGTATCCAAGAGGATAGATCCCTCTTCTATAATCCGGGAAGCCTGGAAATTGTGATATTTCACAATCGACCTCATCCTCTGCAGAATAAAGCGGTTTCAATTTTATGTTTTCATATGTGTATCTTGTAAGTGAATCTAGCGATTTTCCTTTTAAACTTTTTTCGGCTGCCTCTTTCCATTCATCTGTTGAGACAGCCGGAAATTGTTCATTTTTCATTTCGTTAATGGTCATATTACGCTGCCATAAACCAGCAGCATTCCCTCCCTTCTGTTATAGATGAGGCCATTAAACAGTAGTAAAATTCAAAATTATTTATGTACATTTATTATTTTAGTATATATAATTGAAAGTCGCAATGACCACTAAATTCGTTAAATGATTGAGGGACTGGTTCCCAACAATGTGATTCGAAATAATGAAATTGACTTTTATTTTGGAAAAGAGGATAGCTCAAACCTCCATGGAATATCAGCCGCCACAATCGAATCTTCTAAATAAGACTCCGTATAAAAATCAAAGGATCAGGCCCCTCCCATTTAACATTTAGATAAAAGCTAATTAAAATCATTCTATATATAAGCATTGTGGAGGGAGCCTGACCCTTATGAGTCAGCCTCTTCTTATGGCTTAATAAACTGAAGTATTTTCTTTGGATATATTTTCAAGGATTTCTTTTACACGCTGCAGGAATTTTCCGCAAATCAAACCGTCAAGCACTCGGTGATCAAGGGACAAGCACAGGTTTACCATATCACGAACAGCGATCATTCCATTATTCATAACAACCGGTCGCTTTACGATGGATTCAACTTGAAGTAGTGCTGCCTGAGGATAATTAATAATTCCCATAGACTGGACTGAACCAAACGAACCTGTATTGTTGACAGTAAATGTTCCGCCTTGCATATCTTCTGCTTTCAGTTTGCCGGCCCTAGCCTTTGTTGCAAGTTCCGAGATTTCGCGGGCAATCCCCTTGATCGTTTTCTCATCGGCATGTTTAATAACCGGCACATACAATGCGTCGTCTTTCGCAACTGCGATTGAAATATTAATATCTTTCTTTTGAATGATTTTATCCCCTGCCCACATCGAGTTAATTTGTGGGAACTCTTTAAGAGCCTGGGCAACAGCTTTCACGAAGAAGGAAAAGTAAGTTAAATTAAAGCCTTCTTTCTTTTTAAATTCTTCTTTAATGGAGTCGCGGTACACAACAAGGTTTGTTACATCGACTTCGATCATTGTCCAGGCATGCGGAACTTCATGTTTGCTGCGGACCATATTGGCTGCAATCGCTTTGCGAACGCCTGTAACTGGAATTTCAATATCACCGGGAACTGTCGGAATGTTAGATGCAGGTGTTGCTTCTTTATCTGCAGGTTGTTTTGAAAGCGGATGTTCAGAAGTATTTTGTTGTTTAACCTGAGCAGAATCAGCTTGAACAGCTGCCGGTTTTTCACCTAGGCTTGGAATATTTCCAGATTCAATTAATTTTTTCAGATCCTTACGGGTAATCCTACCGCCCGCACCAGTTCCTTTAACTTTGGAAAGATCAATGCCGTGTTCTTGAGAAAGCTTAAGTACAGCAGGTGAATAGCGGACTTTATTTTCATGTTCAGCAGTGATATGTGCTGCTTGCTGCGTTTCTTCTTCATCTTTCCCTTCATTTTTTTCCTGATTTTCATCTGTATTTCCGCCTTCTACTTCAATCGTACAAATTATTTCGCTTACTGCTAATGTATCTCCCTCTGCAGCATTCAGCTCTTTTATTGTTCCTGTAAAAGATGATGGAACTTCTGCAGTTACTTTATCAGTCATTACTTCCGCAAGCGGGTCGTATTTGTTTACTTTATCTCCAACAGAAACTAACCATTTACTAACTGTTCCTTCTGTTACACTTTCTCCAAGCTGAGGCATTTTTATTTGTTTTATAGTCAATGGTTAAACCTCCTTCTTGTGCTGCATTTCCGTACTCTTTTTAAAATTCTGCAAGTTCGCGCATTGCTTTTTCAACTTTGTCAGGATTTATCATAAAGAATTTTTCCATTGTCGGTGCATATGGCATCGCCGGTACATCTGGACCTGCAAGTCGTTTAATTGGCGCGTCAAGATCAAATAAGCAGTTTTCTGCAATAATCGCGGAAACTTCACTTATAATGCTTCCTTCTTTGTTATCTTCTGTAACTAGAAGAACCTTTCCTGTTTTTGAAGCTGCCTCAATAATGGCTTCTTTATCTAGAGGATAAACGGTTCTTAAATCTAGAATGTGAGCGGAAATGCCTTCTTTCGCCAACCTTTCTGCAGCCTGAAGCGCAAAATGAACACATAAACCGTACGTAATCACAGTAATGTCTTCCCCTTCCCGTTTTACATCAGCTTTGCCGATAGGAAGCACATAATCATCTTCAGGCACTTCGCCTTTAATCAGACGGTATGCGCGTTTATGTTCAAAGAATAATACCGGATCATCATCACGAATTGCTGCCTTTAATAAACCTTTCACATCATACGGTGTGGAAGGCATAACAATTTTCAAGCCAGGCTGGTTTGCAAATATTGCTTCGACTGATTGTGAATGATAAAGAGCACCGTGAACACCGCCGCCATAAGGAGCACGAATGACAATTGGACAGTTCCAGTCGTTGTTTGAACGATAGCGTATTCTAGCAGCCTCAGAAATTATTTGATTAACAGCAGGCATAATAAAATCTGCAAATTGCATTTCAGCAATTGGCCTCATACCGTACATAGCGGCTCCAATTCCGACACCAGCGATTGCCGATTCTGCAAGCGGCGTATCAATTACCCGTTCTTCACCAAATTTTTCATAGAGTCCTTGAGTTGCCTTAAAAACTCCTCCTTTTCTCCCAACGTCTTCACCTAAAATAAAAACTCGAGGATCTCTTTCCATCTCTTCACGAATGGCCATTGTTACTGCATCAATATAAGAAATTACCGCCATGTTCGTTCCCCCTTACTTCTCAGCATAAACATGTTTCAACGCGTGTTCCGGTTCTGCATACGGCGCATTTTCAGCATAGTCTGTCGCTTCATTTACTATTTTCATAACACGGTCATTAATTTCTTTTTCTAAAACATCGTCCATTACTCCGACTTCTTTTAAATAAGCTCCAAAAGTAATAATCGGATCCTTTGTTTTTGCTGCAGCCAACTCATCAGGAGCACGATAACTTCGGTCGTCATCATCTGATGAATGAGGGGTTAAGCGATAGGTAATTGCCTCAATTAATGTTGGTCCCTCACCGCGGCGTCCGCGGTCTGCCGCTTCTTTTACGATCCTATAAACTTCAAGAGGATCGTTTCCATCCACTGTATAGCCGGGCATTCCATAACCGATTGCACGGTCGGAAACCTTCTCGCAAGCTACTTGTTTTTCATATGGAACTGAAATAGCATATTTGTTGTTTTCACACATGAAAATAACAGGCAATTTATGAACTCCCGCAAAGTTTGCACCTTCATGGAAATCTCCTTGGTTGGATGATCCTTCACCAAAGGTTACTAATGCTACGAGATCTTTCCCATCCATTCGGCCTGCCAAAGCGATTCCGACAGCATGTGGTACTTGTGTTGTAACCGGAGAAGAACCTGTCACTATACGATTTTTCTTTTTGCTGAAATGTCCGGGCATTTGGCGGCCTCCTGAATTAGGATCTTCAGCTTTTGCAAATCCGGAAAGCATTAATTCTCTTGCCGTCATACCAAAAGTTAACACTATTCCCATATCACGGTAATAAGGCAATACGTAGTCTTTTTCTCGATCAAGAGCAAACGCTGCACCAACTTGAGCTGCCTCTTGACCCTGGCAAGAAATGACGAAAGGAATTTTTCCGGCACGGTTTAAAAGCCACATGCGCTCATCAATACGGCGCGCCATAAGCATAGTTTCATACATTTCCAACACATTTTCATCGCTTAAACCTAAAGCTTTATGCCGATTTTCAGCCATTTCACTTAACCTCCTAAATCAATATGCGGGGTCTCGCCCTTATCACTTTAACGCATTAACGCACGAAGGGGGTCTGGCCCTTTACAAATGGATTGCTTTTCCATCTACTGCGAGTGCGGCTTCTCCGATTGCTTCTGATAATGTTGGATGCGGGTGAATGGTATGGGCAACTTCCCAAGGGGTCGCATCTAGGACACGCGCTAATCCTGCTTCAGAAATCATATCGGTTACATGTGGGCCGATCATATGGACTCCAAGAATATCATCTGTTTCCTCGTTTGCAACAATTTTAACAAAGCCGTCTGATTCTCCGAGTACAAGAGCCTTTCCAATAGCACGAAATGAGAATTTACCCACTTTTATTTTGTATCCTTTTTCTTTCGCTTCATCTTCAGTTAAACCGATGCTTGCTGCTTCCGGATTACTATATATGCATTTTGATACATGACTGTAATCAATAGGAGATGGATTTTGTCCGGCAATATGCTCAACAGCTACAATTCCTTCATGGGATGCTACATGGGCAAGCTGCAAGCCGCCGATGCAATCTCCAATTGCATAAATATGAGATTCTTTCGTTTGAAAGTATTCATTTACTGCAATATAGCCTTTTTCAATTTGAATATCTGTATTTTCAAGGCCAATCCCTTCAATATTTGCCTGGCGCCCAACTGAAACTAGAATTTTTTCCGCTTTAAATTCTTTTGCCTCGCCTTTTATTTCTGCGGAAATGATTACCCCGTCACCCTTTTGAAGAGTTTCAGGAAGAACTTTGGCACTTGTTACAGTATTAACGCCTTTCTTTTTCATCAACCGCTGCATTTCTTTAGAAATCTCTTTATCTTCAGTTGGAATAATCCGATCAGCATACTCTATCACCGTTACGTCAACACCGAAATCTGAAAGCATGGATGCCCACTCTATGCCAATGACACCTCCGCCTACAATAATGATTGATTTCGGGAGAGATTCCATGGCTAAAGCTTCATCAGAAGTCATAACAAACTCATTGTCAGGTTCTAATCCTGGAAGGGTTCGTGGCCGCGATCCAGTTGCAATGATCACATTTTTTGGAATAAGCATTTCATTTTCTTCCCCGCTGTTCATCTCAACGGAAATTGTACCTGGCATCGGTGAAAAAATGGACGGTCCTAAAATTCGGCCGGTGCCTTCGTAAACATCGATTTTCCCCTGCTTCATTAAATGCTGTACACCCTTATGAAGCTGATCAACAATTTTATTTTTCCGCTCCTGTACTTTGCCAAAGTTTAAGCTGACTTCATGCGCCATGACTCCAAATTCTTCTCCGCGTTTTGCAGTCGCAAATACCTCTGCACTTCTAAGAAGCGCTTTACTAGGAATACATCCTTTATGCAGGCAGGTTCCTCCAAGTTTTCCTTTCTCAATGACGGCTGTTTTTAAGCCAAGCTGAGAGGCGCGAATTGCTGCCACATAACCCCCGGTACCACCGCCAAGGATCACCAAATCATATTCTTGAGCCACTTATTGTTCCTCCTCTATATTACGATCTCTGCATGTTTCGCTTTCCCAAAATATTCCTTTACTTCTTCTTCTTCACGCAATACCCTCAAAGCACCTTCTGCCAATGCTTGCAGTTCATTTTCACCCGGATAGACAATCACGTCCGCGATCCAATTGATCCGTTCGATGATTGCCTTTACAAATTCTTTTCCGTATGCAAGACCGCCTGTTAAAACAATTGCATCTACTTTACCAGCTAAAACCGCACTTGCAGCGCCAATTTCCTTTGCAACTTGGTATGCCATTGCAAAATAAATGAGCTCTGCTTTTTTGTCGCCTTGTTCAATCATTTTTTCCACTTCTATTGCGTCCTTTGTACCAAGATATGCAACAAGGCCGCCCTGTCCGACAAGATTTTTCATAATTTCTTCCCTGTCATAGTCACCGGAGAAACAAAGGCTGACTAAATCTCCTGCAGGCACGGTGCCTGCCCGCTCAGGACTGAATGGGCCATCGCCGTCAAGACCATTATTAACATCAATCACTCTTCCCTTTTTATGGGCACCAACAGTAATTCCGCCTCCCATATGAGCAACAATCAGATTGAGTTCTTCATATTTCTTTCCGAATTCTTTAGCAACTCTTCGTGCTACCGATTTTTGGTTAAGCGCATGGAAAATACTTTTTCTTTCAATGAGTGAAAATCCGGAAATACGGGCAATCGGATCAAGTTCGTCTACGACAACCGGGTCTACAATAAAAGCTGGAATGTTTAAGCCTGACGCAATCTCGTAAGCAAGAATTCCACCGAGATTGGAAGCATGCTGCCCCGCATAGCCTTCACGAAGATCAGAAAGCATTTGTTCATTTACAGCATATGTACCTCCCTCTATTGGTCTTAATAAACCGCCTCGACCGCATACGGCACTCAACTTTGAAATATTAATTCCTTCGTTATCAAGTGTTTCAAGAATTGTTTTCTTGCGAAATTCGTATTGAGAAATAATGTCCTCAAAAGAATTGATCATATCAGCATCATGTCGAATTATTTTTTCTAGAACGGATATCTCATTATCGAAAACTCCTATTTTCGTTGATGTAGAACCAGGATTGATCGCGAGTATCCGATATTTTTTTTCTTGCAACGTCGTAACCTCCATCTAATAAGAACAACCACTGTATCATTACTAAAATATATCTCAAAATCCTTTTCCCGGTATCTTTTACAAATATGGAAAGGGGGCTGGCTCACAAGGGTCTGACTCCCTCCAACAATGAGAATATATAGAGTGGTTTTAATACTGGTTGTATATATTGTATTGGAGGGGTCTGGCCCTTTGTTTTTGAGTCAGCCCCTTTTCCAATAAAACAATTTTTAACGACGGCTTAAAATATTGTGGCCGTTTTGCAGGAATTGACTGCGTGAATTGCGTACTCTTTCAATCCGCTCTTCAGCCATGCGGTCTGCAGCCAGGTATGTTGGAATACCATCACGTTTTGCAATTTCAATGACTCTTTCAATATTGTTGTAGATCGATTCTACTTTTTTCATCGCACGGTCACGATTATAACCGTAAAGCTCATCGGCAACATTGATCACTCCGCCAGCGTTGATAACATAATCTGGTGCATAGATTATTCCCATTTCATGAATCATATCACCGTGGCGAGAATCTTTTAATTGATTGTTCGCTGCACCTGCAATAACTTTTGCTTTCATTTGAGGAATTGTTTCATCATTAATGACGCCGCCAAGTGCACATGGGGCATAAATATCACATTCAACTCCATAAATTTCATTTGGATCAACCGCTTTGGCGCCAAATTCTTCGGCTGCTCGCTGAACGGCTTCTTTATTGATATCAGTCACGATTAATTGAGCGCCTTCTTCATGAAGGTGGCGGCACAAGTTATATGCAACGTTTCCAACACCTTGAACAGCAATTACTTTTCCTTCCAATGAATCTGTTCCAAAAGCTTCTTTAGCTGCTGCTTTCATACCGCGGTAAACTCCGTATGCTGTAACAGGCGAAGGATTTCCTGAAGAACCAAATGCTGGTGAAATACCTGTTACATAATCAGTTTCTTCATGAATAAGGTCCATGTCTGCAACAGTAGTACCAACATCCTCAGCTGTGATATAACGGCCATTTAGCCCTTGGATATAACGGCCAAATGCCCGGAACATTTCTTCATTCTTATCTTTTCGCGGATCGCCGATAATAACAGTTTTTCCTCCGCCAAGATTCAAGCCAGCAGCTGCGTTTTTATATGTCATTCCTCGTGCTAAACGCAGCGCATCTTCAATTGCTTCTTCCTCTGAATTATAAGTCCACATGCGTGTTCCGCCTAGAGCCGGTCCAAGCGTTGTATCATGAATCGCAATAATTGCTTTTAAACCTGATTGTTTGTCCTGGCAAAAAATTAGTTGTTCATAATCATATTTCTCTAAATATTCGAATATTTTCATTGTAAATTTCCTCCACTGCGTTCGCGCATTTCTAATTTGCTGAGCATAGAGCCAATGCAAGTGAATATAGTTTGCTTTCAGCACTATCTGCTCTAGAAGTTAAAACAATTGGAGCCTTCGCACCTGCAATAATAGCACCGACTTTTGCATTTGCAAAATAAATTAATGATTTATAAAGTACATTTCCAACTTCGATTGTTGGAACTAATAGAATATCAGCCTGTCCTGCAACATCCCCGCCTATTCCTTTATGTTCAGCAGCAAGTTTTGAAATTGCATTGTCCAATGCGAGCGGTCCATCAATGATACAACCACTAATTTGTCCCCTCCGATTCATTTGGGTCAGCAAAGCAGCATCCAGCGTCGCTTGCATGTTGGGGTTTACTATTTCAATGGCAGCTAGAGGGGCTACTTTTGGCATCTCAATTCCTATCCCTTTAGCCACATTTACAGCATTTTTTATAATTTGAGCTTTTTGCTCCAGGTCTGGCGCGATATTCATGGCTGCATCTGTGACAATTGTATAGCGGTCATAACCCGGCACTTCAAAAACTGCTACATGCGAAAGCACATTTCCTGTTCGCAAACCAAATTCCTTGTTTAAAACTGCTCTTAAAATCGTTGCTGTAGGAATATTACCCTTCATTAACACATCTGCTTCATTTAGCTTCACTGCTTTTACAGCACGTTCAGCTGCAAGTTCATTCGTATTTGCATGAATAACTTTGATATTCCCATTTGTTTCCATTCTAGAATATTTTTCATGCATAAGTGTGAGGATTTTTTCTTTATCTCCAAACAACAAAAAGTCAGCTAAATTTTGCTCGAGTGCCATTGCGACAGCATCAATGACTTCTTCGTCTTCAGCAACAGCAACTGCTACCGTTTGATTCTCTGATTGGGTTGCTTTTTCGATAAGCGAATCCAGTTTCATTTATGTGCTATGACTCCTTTCACCTAGTTGCAGCACTCATTATATTATTTATGCAAGAAGCGTGCCAATTTTACGAAATGAAAACGCTTTATTTTACGTTTTTTATTCCTGCAATTTTTTTCTCACCATGAAATTTATTGCATGCTATTATTTTCAATACCATACTTCTCCAGTTTGTAATACAAGTTTCGAACGGAAATTCCGAGAGCTTTTGCAGCTTGTGTCTTATTGCCATTGAATTTAAAAAGCGCGTGCTTGATAATTTTTTCTTCATATTGTTCAAGCTGCTCGTTCAAAGTTCCCTCAAAAAGCTGCTGGTGTGCTGCTCTAGGCTTGCTTATTTCTTTAATTTGCTTATTTTTCAACTCTGGAAGGTGCAATAAATCAATTTCTGTTTCCGTATGGTGAAGAAAGATCATGGCTCTTCCCAGAACATTTTCAAGCTCCCTCACATTACCTGGCCAATCGTAAAGCATCAATTGTTCCATCGCGCGTTCGGAAATGCTTTCTACGTTGCGTCCATAATCCTGATTGATTTTTTGAATGAGCCGTTCGCATAAAAGCGGAATATCTTCTTTGCGTCTTCTGAGCGGAGGAATATGGATTGGCATCCGATTTAGCCGATAATATAAGTCTTCCCTAAAAGTTCCATTCGCAATGGCTTTTTCTAAATTGACATTCGTGGCAGCAATGACACGTACATTAATCGGGATTGATTTTGTCCCGCCGACACGAACGATTTCATTTTCCTGCAGGACTCTTAAGAGCTTGGCCTGTGTATTTGCACTCAACTCTCCAATTTCATCAAGAAAAATGCTGCCGTTGTTTGCTTCTTCAAAGAGACCTCTTTTTCCGCCGCGCTTTGCTCCGGAAAAAGCTCCTTCTTCATATCCGAATAACTCACTTTCTAGCAATGACTCTGATAAAGCAGCACAATTGACACGGATAAATTTATTATATTTTCGGTCACTTGCATTATGGATTGCATGAGCAAACAGTTCTTTTCCCGTACCAGACTCGCCTCTTAAAAGTACGGTAGCCGGTGTTTTTGCACCCAATTTTGCCTGTTCAATGGCTATTTTCATCTCCTCTGATTGCCCAATAATATCTTCAAACGAGTATTTTGCTTCTAACGTTCGGATGATTTGCCGGGCTCGGTTCAGCTCCCGGTTTAAGTTTTGAATTTCAGACATATCATGAATAACGCCAACACTTCCTTTAAGCTTTCCATTAACAATAATAGGCGCAACATTTACAACGACCTCTTTTTTCTTTGGGCCAACACGCATGTGGGCTCCGCGCACTGCTCTTCTTGTTTTCAGCACTTTCATATGCATGCTTTCCCCTTCGGAAATATCTGCAGTTGCCGGTTTTCCGATAACTTGCTCTTCCGTTAATCCTGTTATCCTTGTATAAGCAGGATTTATTAAGATTCCCCTTCCTTTTTCATCGACGACAGAGATGGCATCATCGCTTGAATGAATAATCGCTTGAAGCATCGTTTGAATTTCTTTTAGATTTGTTACTTCTTCTGCAAGATTGACGACTTCAGTAATATCCTTGAAAACTGAAAATGCCCCAATCAATTGATCATTTTCATCGATCATTGGTATTCGAGTCGTTATTATTTTCAGTCCATTTTCCAGCATCAGTTCCTGATTCGCTTCCACTCTTCTTGTTTCTAATACCCTCGGGAGTCGGCTTGTCGGAATTACTTCATAAATATGTTTTCCCATTGCTTCCGCTTGCGGAATTCCAATTATTTTTTCCGCACTTTTGTTAAATAAAATGATCTTGCATTGATTATCAATTCCCACCATTCCATCATCGGTTGAATTGAAAATTAAATCATGTTTATAATTTTCATTACGGAATTTTTCAATATATTCTTCTTTTTCTTCAAAAAGTTTTGCAATGAGAAAAGCAACACTTCCCGGTATAAGCACGGTATCCTTGCTTCTTGCATCCCTTAGAGCTGTAAATACTTCTTTATTTCCGGTAACATCAAAAATGACATCGATCTTATCTGAAAGGTAATAGCGCCAATCCGTCCCTGTTTTTATCCCTTCCCGTTTTGCAAGGAAGATTCCAGGTGCATGGGGATTTATATCTACTACCGCTTTCACATCGAGGATGGCCGTTTCTTTTAATATTTTTAAAATGGCAGTTCCGCCTTTACCGGCTCCAACGATCATCGCCGTTTGCATGTTAATTCACTCCATCTCTCTCATGAAATAATTTTCATATATGGGTAAGATTTCTGTGCAACATTTTTCAAATTCATTTTAAAGTTATTTATCTTCCTTGACAAATTTCAGAGATGATTTATCATTTTCGATAGTATACAAAGTGTGAAGGGATTAATTATGAGCAGAATAATTGCATTACTTATATTGCTGATTCCCGGCATTTTCGCCGCAATCGGGATAAAATTGATGAGAGATATGGTGTTTGGTATTTTACAGGCTCCCTTTCCGTTTCTCTGGATGCAATTCTTAGTCGGGCTGCTTCTTTTTCTGGCAGGTTTGGGGTTTGTAGCAGGTTTTATTTTGCACAGGGACAGGAAGAGAAATAAAGTACAGAAAAGATTCCAGAGGCAGCCTGGTTCTGACACAAAAAATAAAGGGGCTAACTGAAAGCAAGTGATCAGACCCCTTTTCTTTTGGAATTTTTAGCGCCAAGTGCCAATCTCAATCATTTGAGCGGTTTAATTTGCTGTCGTATTTTTAATGCCTTTTCTGGTTCATCTGTAATTAGTGCCGAACATCTAATAGAGAGCAGCCACTTCAAGTCAGCTTCCTTATTTACTGTATATGGCCTTACCTGAATGCCACTTTCAATACTAACGCGAATCATTTCATCTGTCACTGTATTCAATTTCGGATGGATTCCTTTCGCCCGAATCGACTTAGCATAAACCCATGGCATATATAACCTTTGAGAATAAAGAGGAGCTATTTCAATTTCCGGAGCAATGCGGTAGCTGTAAACAATGCTGTAATGATTAAATGAGGATATAATTATTCGATTGGAAAGATTATATTTTCTTACCATTTCAATTACTTTCTCTTCCATTCCTTCATAAGGAATAAGATTGTTTTTTAGCTCAATATTGCAAATAAGCCGGTTCATCGACAGCCATTCGAAGAATTCTTCAAGCGAAGGAATGGGTTCCTTTTTGGATGTCGTATGAAAACCAGCATCGAGTTTTCTTAACTCCTTATATGTTAATTCCTTTACATAACCTTGGCCGTTTGTTACTCTGTCAACCTTCTCATCATGAATAATGACAACCTCTCCATCTTTTGTCAGCTGGACATCAATTTCCAAAGCATCTGCTCCCGCTTTTTCCGCTTCAATGAATGCCTTCATTGTATTTTCAGGAAATTTTGCAGAATAGCCGCGATGCGCAAAAATCATTGTCACTGTTCCCCACTCCTTCTAAAATATGGTCCGATTTTCGCACCTTTTATTTTTCCATTGAAAAAGAGGCTGACCCATTAAGTACTTCGCTCTTAGTTTTGGGTCAGCCTCCAAGGCAAAAAAAGCAACAAATGCAAATGATGAAACTATTCCTTTCAAGATGCTCTATGTTCAAGCCTTAATTTGTCAGCTACCATCGCAATGAATTCAGAGTTCGTAGGTTTTGCTTTAGACATGCTTACTGTATAGCCGAAGAGAGATGAAATGGAATCAATATTGCCACGGCTCCACGCTACTTCGATCGCATGACGGATTGCTCTTTCAACACGGCTTGCTGTTGTATTGTATTTTTTAGCGATATCCGGATAAAGCACTTTTGTAATTGAGCCGAGAAGTTCAATATCATTAAAAACCATGGAGATGGCTTCCCGCAAATATAAATATCCCTTAATGTGCGCAGGAACGCCAATTTCGTGTATGATGCTTGTGATACTTGCTTCCAAGTTTTTTGGTTTTTGTTCAGTTTGCGGGCGAAGGCTTGGTGCAGAAGATTTGCGGATTAGTGTGTTTGAATTTCCATTCACTTGGCGAATGTGGTTTGCGAGATTTTCCATATCAAACGGTTTTAATATGAAATAAGATGCTCCAAGATCAACTGCTTTTTTCGTTACATCTTCCTGTCCAAAGGCAGTCAGCATGATTACATTTGGAAGCGGATTCTTTTTCAATGTGCGAAGTCTTTCAAGCACAGCCAGCCCGTCTAAATGAGGCATGATAATATCTAAAACAAGTACATCAGGATCAACTTCTTCAAGCAAATCCAAACATTCCTGTCCGTTATGTGCCACACCGACTACTTCCATATCATCCTGCGAAGATATATATTCTTCAAGCAAACCTACAAGTTCTCTATTGTCATCCACGACACAGACTTTTATTTTTCTCAATTTTTGTTTCCTCCCCGATCCATTAATGGTCTCTTTTTCTATCTTATCTTGTTTTTTATTCTAAATGACAAATTCGACAACGCAACAAAAATTCCTCTAGTTTTTTTATTTTTTCTGAAAAAAGGTCCTAAAACTTATCTTTTCTTTAAATTTCTTTTATTTTCGACGTATTTCGCTATTTGACATTTTTTTATTTTTACTTTTGTCGAAAAATCTTTATTTACATTTTACCACATCATTAACTAACAAAAATAGGCGGAATTCCGCCTATTTTTGCATTTACACGTTTATGACACTTTTTCTCGAGGTTGTTCATATATATTGATTCCTGCTTCATTTAACATCCATTCTATATGAACTCCATAACCGGAAGTCGGATCATTTACAAAGACATGAGTAACTGCTCCCACAAGTTTGCCGTTTTGAATAATCGGGCTTCCGCTCATTCCTTGAACAATTCCTCCCGTTTTTTGAAGAAGTTTTGGATCTGTTACTTTTATGACCATCCCTTTTGTTGCCGGAAATTTTTGCGGAATTGTACTAACGATTTCAATATCGAAGAGGGAAACTTCATCCTCATTAACAACCGTTAAAATTTGCGCAGGCCCCTCTTTCACTTGATGTGATAAGGCGATTGGAAGAGGCTTATCCATTACACCATTTTTTAATTCTCGATTTAATTTTCCAAAAATCCCAAACGGACTGTTTCTGTTAATATTTCCGATAATTTCACGGTCAGTTGAAAACCTTGCCAGCTTTTCTCCTGGATTTCCGTTACTCCCTTTTTCAATTGAAGTGACTGTCGAACGAACAATTTGTCCATCCTCTACAACAATTGGTTTTTTTGTATCCATATCAGAAATGACATGACCTAATGCACCATATTTTTTTGAATTTGGATCATAAAAAGTCATTGTCCCGATCCCTGCAGCTGAATCACGGATATAAAGTCCCAGCTTATAAATATGTTCTTTTTTATCTTTCATGGGCTGCAGCTTTGTTTTCATTTTTTCATTTTCTCGATTAATAACAATATCTAAAGGCTTTCCTTCATTGCCAGTTTTTTGGACAATCGGCGCAACGTCTTCCATTTTTTTAATTCGTTTGCCATTAATTTCTGTAATAATATCCCCGACTTTAATGCCTGCGATTTCACCAGGGGAAACTTTTCCTTTCTCTGTATCAATCTGATGGTGTCCTACCACTAAAACCCCAACAGTATTAAGTTTAATACCGATTGATTGTCCTCCAGGTATTACTTTAAAATCCTTTAATACATCTACATCGACCTTTTTAATGGGTAAACCGGCAAGTTCTAAAATCATTTCGTTTTTCCCATAACTTTTTGCCTGAAGAGAAACCGAATGCCGGTTTTGTTTAAGTGCAATACTTTTATTATCAGCAGACAAACCAGCTGAAACATTAACAGCCTTATGGAGACTGAATTGCTGCCCCTCAAAAAGAGTTATTTTTTGCGGTATATTTACATATTCTTGAATCGGCTTTGAAAAACCGATGGCTACTAATGAAACAAGGAGAATTCCACCAATTATTTTTTTAAGCAATTCATATTTCAATACGTTCACTCTCCTCGCTTCTAGTTCACACACATCTAAATGGCTACATCATTAATTTTGCCTGCTTACAACTCATTTATAACTACCTGGAACATAAAAAAGCTACCCGGTAATGGATAGCTTTTCAAGTTGCTGTTTTTATTTGGTTGGCAAGCAGTAATAATTCCTCTGCATGTTTTTTCGTTAAATCCGTAATTTCAACACCAGATATCATTCTGCCGATTTCTTTTATTTTTTCAACATCAGATAAAGGAGTGACCGAAGTGATCGTTCTTCCGGCCTTTGTTACTTTCGAAATGAACAAATGAGTATCGGCCATTGCGGCTACTTGCGGCAGATGGGAAATGCAAAGCACTTGAGAGCCAATAGAAACTTTGTATATTTTTTCAGCTATTGCTTGGGCAACTCTTCCGCTGACACCTGTATCCACTTCGTCAAAAATGATCGATGTAACACCCTGGTGTTTCGAGAATATGCTCTTTAACGCCAGCATAATTCTCGAAAGCTCTCCCCCTGACGCGACTTTTGACAATGGCTTTAGCGGTTCTCCGGGGTTTGTGGAAATATAAAATTCCGCTTTATCGATTCCATTTTTCGTAAAATTATTTTCATCTGATTCAATTTTTACTTCAAATACTGTTTTGGCCATGTACAGATCTTTTAATTCCTGATGGATCAGTTTCGTCAATTTTTTTGCATATTTCTTTCTCAGTTCTGTTAAATTCTTTGCTTCAATCAATAAATCTTTTTTTAAAGAAGCAAGTTCTTTTTCCAATTGCCCGATATGTGTTTCTTTGTTTTGCAGTGTTTCAACTTCTTCTTCAATTGTTGCTGCATATTCAAGTATTTCTTCGATTGTTTTTCCGTATTTCCGTTTTAACGCATTGATTTCATTGAGCCTGTCTTCAATTTCATTTAAACGCTGAGGATCAAATTCAAGCAAATCAAGTTCATTTCTAAGTGTATGGGAAACATCTTCAAGCGCATAATAACTGTTGGAAACTGTTTCAAATAGGTCCTTGTAAGCAGGATTCAATTCAGCAGCATCTTCAAGATTGCTCATCACTAGGCCGAGCCAATCCAAACCTTTTTGTTCTCCTTGAAGTGCTGAATAGCCTAATTGCAGTGCTTCATATATTCGTTCAAAATTGCTGAGTTTTCGTTTTTCTTCGTAAAGCTCTTCATCTTCATTCAGTTTGAGTTGGGCAGACTGAATTTCCTCTAACTGAAATTGAATTAAGTCAAGACGGTGAGCCATTTGCTGTTCATTTTCATTCAGGCTTTTCAGTTTTTTCATTGTTTTCTCATAAGCCCGGTAAACTTCCTGATATTCCTCAACCGCTTTGGAAATTTCCTCTGCTCCAAATTGATCCAGCAAAGGCAAATGCATAGTTTCGTCCATTAATTCCTGATGTTCATGCTGGCCATGAATATCAACTAAGGTGCTTCCAACTTCCCGCAACACAGAAATCGTGACCAATTTCCCGTTTATTCGGCATACACTTTTTCCCTGCTTCGAAATGTCCCGTTTTAAAACGATCATGCCTTCTTCAATTTCAATGCCGAATTCTCTTGCTTTTTCATAGCACGGATGGCTTTCATCATCCAACAAAAATAGACCTTCAATTTCTGCTTTATCTTCCCCGTGGCGGACAAATTCAGATGACCCTCTTCCGCCAATTAACAAATGAATGGCATCGATGATAATCGATTTACCTGCCCCCGTCTCTCCCGTTAAAACGGTTAAACCCTTTTCAAAAGAAATAGAAAGGGCGTCTATAATTGCAAAATTTCGAATGGATAGTTCGCTTAACAACAATCGTCACCTCGTATTAGAGCATTTCAAGAAATCGATTTGAAACGATTTCTGTATCTTCAGGTGTTCTGCAAATAATTAAAATCGTATCGTCACCGCAAATCGTTCCTAAAATATCTTCCCAATCAAGGTTGTCGATTAATGCTCCGATTGCCATAGCATTTCCCGGAAGAGTTTTCATAACAAGAAGATGTCCTGCTGAGTCAATTTTCACGAATGCATCCATTAAAGCCCTTTTTAATTTCTGCAATGGATTAAATCTTTGGTCAGCAGGCAGACTGTATTTATATCTTCCATCCATTAAAGGAACTTTTACTAAGTGAAGCTCTTTTATGTCCCGGGATACTGTTGCCTGGGTGACGTTAAAACCTGCCTTTTTCAATTGGTCTACTAGCTCATCTTGAGTCTCTATGTCATGATTTGCAATTATTTCTCTTATTTTTATATGGCGTTGTCCTTTAGTCATTTCAAAATCACCTCTAGTAAGGATCAAACATCGACAATTTTTGTATATAGTTACTATTATGTTAGCCGAATTCCTAACTCTTGTACATTTCTTTTATGCGTCCATTCTCGAAAAAATAGTAATCCTAAAGATTTCCTTTTTCATTATAGAACAAACGTTCCTAAATTTTCAACAGCAACAATTTTGCAAAAAAAGCTTTAAAAAAAGGAATAAGCGATGTGCTTATTCCTCGATTGTTTTTTTCAATTTTAATTCTTGATGTGCCTGTTGTACAACTTGGGCAGGAGCAACAGTTAAAAAGTTTTCACCGCGATCCTTGTCGCCTTCCCAATACAAATGAAGCAAAAATTCGATATTCCCATCTCCCCCCGTTATCGGGGAAAAAGAGAGATTTTTAACATGAAAACCAAGGCCGAGAGAAAAATCAATGATTTGCGTTAACACACTATCATGTACTTTTGGATCGCGAACAATTCCTTTCTTTCCTACTTGCTCTTTGCCGGCCTCAAACTGAGGCTTTACTAAGGCTACAACATCACTGTTTGGAACAAGAAGGGTCTTCAGCACAGGTAAAATCAGTTTCAATGAAATAAAAGACACATCAATTGTTGCAAAATCAGGCATTTCACCTTCTAGAGCTGCAGGGGTCACATACCGGAAGTTCGTGCGCTCCATCACGATTACCCGCTCATCTTGGCGGAGTTTCCAGGCAAGCTGGTTATAGCCGACATCTAATGCATAAGATAATTTAACCCCGTTTTGCAGTGCGCAATCGGTAAATCCTCCTGTAGAAGCACCAATATCGAGCATAACCTTCCCACGAACATCTATGTTAAATTCTTTTAATGCTTTTTCGAGCTTTAATCCTCCTCTGCTCACATAAGGAAGAACATTTCCCTTTACAACAAGAGGAATATCAGCACTTACTTTTTCACCTGGTTTTTCAAGGCGAGTTTCATTGCTGTAGACAAGACCGGCCATGATCGCTCTTTTCGCTTTTTCTCTTGTTTCAACAAGCCCTCTTTCAACTAATAATACGTCTAATCGTTCTTTTTTACTTTTCATTTTTCATTGAGCCCTTTTTTGTTTCTTTCTAACCATTGTTTGCAATCTTAAGACGAGATTTTCAGTTGTCAATCCAATTTCTTCTAGAAGCTTATTTACACTGCCATGTTCAATAAATCGATCAGGAATACCCATCCGGTCAATTTTTGCATCATGATATCCATGGTCATGGGCAAATTCAAGAACGGCGCTTCCGAATCCGCCCTGCAATACAGCTTCTTCAACCGTAATAATCGGAATGTTATCATTTAAAATGGCATGGAGCATTTCTTCATCAAGCGGTTTTATAAATCGAGCATTAACCACCCTTACGGAAATTCCTTTCTTTTCCATTAATACTGCAGCTTCCATTGCCATTGGAATCGTTGTCCCAAAAGTTAAAATAGCGGCATCATTGCCTTCTCGTAAAACTTCCCATGTTCCAATCGGAATCGTACGCAGTTTTTCATCCATTGGAACGCCGATCCCGTTCCCGCGCGGAAAACGCATAGCGATCGGGCCATCATCATATTTTAAAGCAGTATTCACCATATGCTGGCCTTCATTTTCATCCTTAGGCATCATAATTACAATATTCGGCAAATGCCTTAAGAATGCAATATCAAATACTCCTTGGTGTGTTTCACCATCCGCTCCGACCAACCCTGCCCGGTCAATGCCAATAAAGACATTTAAGTTCTGGCGGCATATATCATGAACAACCTGGTCATATGCTCTTTGCAAAAAGGTTGAATAAATCGCCAAAAATGGCTTCATATTTTCCACAGCCAAGCCTGCGGCAACCGTTGCCGCATGCTGCTCTGCAATCCCAACATCATACATACGGTCCGGAAATTCGCTGGCAAATCCTTCTAATTTAGAACCTACAGGCATAGCAGGAGTGATTGCGACAACCCGTTCATCATTCCGAGCTATTTTTCGGACGGTTTCACTAACCAGCTCGCTCCAGGCAGGCGGAGTATTAACAGGTTTTAAAAAGTCTCCTGTTTCAATTTTATAAGGACCTGTCCCATGCCATGTCCCGGATCTATCATTCTCAGCAGGACGGTAACCTTTTCCTTTTTTCGTGATGACGTGAAGCAAGACTGGTCCTTCCGTTTTCTTCGCATAGTTCAAGTTTTCAAATAAATCTTCAAAGCTGTGTCCGTCTACCGGTCCAAAATATGTAAAACCGAGTTCTTCAAAAAAGATTCCAGAAACAAGCAAATATTTTAAGCTGTCTTTTATTCTTTCTGCAGTGGAAGCAAGCTTGCCTCCAACGGCAGGAATTTTCTTTAATAGCATTTCCAGTTCATCTTTTACCCAATGGTATTTGCCCGCAGTTCGAAGTCTTCCTAAAACATTGTGTAAGGCCCCTACATTTGGAGCAATCGACATTTCATTATCATTCAAAATAACAATGATGTCTTTTTTTTCATGACCAATGTGGTTTAATGCTTCCAAAGCCATTCCGCCAGTCAATGCTCCATCGCCTATGACAGGAACGATATACGATTTTTCCTTTTTAAGATCTCTGGCAATAGCCATTCCCATAGCCGCTGACAGAGATGTTGAGCTATGTCCCGTTTCCCAGATGTCATGCACGCTTTCATTTCTTTTTGGAAATCCGCATAGTCCCTTATATTGCCTGAGGGTATCGAACTGACTGGCACGGCCGGTCAAAATTTTATGAACATATGATTGATGCCCGACGTCCCAGATAATTTTATCTTTTGGACTGTCAAAGCATTTATGCAAAGCAATAGTTAATTCTACTACTCCAAGATTTGGTCCAATATGGCCTCCGGTTACAGACAATTTTTCAATTAAAAATTGCCTGATTTCATGACTAAGCGCTTCCAATTCTTTATTTGAGAGCTCCTTTAAAAAGGAAGGGTCTTTAATTGACAATAGATCCATTCACGGATCACTCACTTTCATGTCTTATTATCACTGTCATTAGTCATTCTTGATTTCCTTAAGAAAAGCAAGGATTTCCCTTGCTTCATTTGGTATTTATTGAAAAAATAGCCGCTAACACAAACGTGATAACGGCAATGGACAAAGTATTTTATTTTATTATACCATAAACGATTTATGTCATCAAATGGTGATCATTTAATGGTCTCTTTTAGCAACCAGTTCGGTGATTTCTTCAAGCAGCGAGGTGGAAAGACCTAAGCTTTTCAAATAAGCCATCGCTTTACCAATATGTTCTGTAAGCGCTTCTTTTGCCCCCTCCATCGATAGAATTGAAGGATATGTGCTTTTATGATTATTTGTATCGCTTCCGACAGGTTTACCGATTAATTCCTCCTGCCCTTCTAGATCAAGAATATCGTCGCGGATTTGAAAGGCAAGCCCTAAGTGGAAAGCAAACTGTGACAAAACTTTTATTTGTTCAACATTTGCGCGGGCAAGAATTGCACCTGCTAAAACACTATATGCCAATAGCTTTCCTGTTTTATGATGATGAATATACTCTAGCTGGGTTAAATGAAGCTGTTTTCCTTCTCCCTCAATATCGGCAACTTGGCCACCGACCATTCCTTCTGCTCCTGCGGCTTTTGAAAGCTCTCTAATAAGTTTCAGCTTAATATCAGCTGCAGCATATTCTTCCGGAGTTTCACAGATTAATTGAAAACTGTATGTTAGAAGTGCATCACCGGCTAAGACCGCAAATGCTTCTCCAAATACTTTATGATTTGTAGGTTTTCCGCGGCGAAAATCATCATTATCCATGCTGGGCAAATCGTCATGAATAAGCGAGTACGTATGGATCATTTCGATAGCTGCCGCAGTATGCAGCCCCTTTTTGCTGTCTTTGCCAAATGCATGCAGCGTGGCAAACAATAATAACGGGCGGATCCGTTTTCCGCCTGCCTCTAACGAGTATAGCATTGATTCCTTAATAATGGATGGAGCTTCGAGCCGTTCAATCGATGAACGCAAAAAGTTTTCAAGCATCTCCTTATGTTCTTTTGCAAAAGCATTCAGTTTTACAGTCAAAATTATTCCTCCTCTTGGATAGAGAAGTTTTCAGTTTGCCCATCTTCTGTTAAGATTTGCGTTAACTGCTCTTCGACGTTTTTCAGTTTATCATGGCAAAGCTTTGAAAGTTCCATTCCTTGTTTATAAATGGAAATAGCTTCTTCCAGCGGGACATCTCCCTCTTCGAGCCGCTCAACAATACTTTCAAGCTTTTCCATGGCTTCTTCAAATGTTAAATGATTTTCCGACATTATTTTCACTCACTTTCTTTCCTGTCACTTTGCAATGTAACTGTCCATCAAATAACCTGACTTGAATAGAATCACCATTTTCGATCTGTGTAGCGCTTTTTATTAGGTTTCCGTCATCCGTGTAAGCTAAACTGTATCCGCGCTCCATTATTTTTAGCGGGCTTAATGCTTCTAATGTCGACAAAATCGATTGAAAGTCTTTCTGCTTTTCTGTTAAAATTCCCGTCATTGCCCTGTTTAGTGATCGGCTTAACCTTTGATGATTCTCTGCCGCGAGTTGCATTAATTGGTACGGATGATTTCGTTCAAGACGTTTTAACAGTTGGTCTTGCTGCTCGGCTTTTAAGCTAAAGAGATTCCGGGCTCCTTTGATGAGCTGTTCTGTCAGCCTATCGAGCTGTTCAAGCTTCTGCTGATATAGTTTTTGTGGATATTTGAACGCATACGATTTTTGTATTCGTGTTAAGTGCTGTTTATGAATCCCAATTTTTTCTTTCATTGCTCTTAATAATCTGGTTTTTCTGTTCAAAATCCTTTCCATTAGTTCATCAATATGCGGTACAGCAAGCTCAGCAGCAGCCGTCGGAGTCGGAGCACGAAGATCGGCAACAAAATCAGCGATCGTATAATCTGTCTCATGTCCGACAGCTGAAATAATTGGAATCTTAGAGGCAAATATCGCTCTTGCTACGATCTCTTCATTAAACGCCCACAACTCTTCGATTGATCCGCCGCCCCTTCCGACAATTAAGACATCAATGCCAGCTGTTTTATTTGCCAATTCGATCGCCTTTGAAATGGACCGACCTGCCTGCTCCCCCTGTACTAGTGCAGGAATAATGAGAATTTTTGCAATTGGATACCGCCTTTTAATTGTTGTTAAAATATCCCTGATAGCGGCTCCCGTTGGTGAAGTTATGACGCCAACCATTTTCGGATATTTTGGTATCGCTTTTTTCACTTCAGGGGAAAACAGTCCCTCTTTTTCTAGTTTTTCCTTCAGCTGTTCAAATGCAAGGTACAATTCACCAATCCCATCGGGCTGCATGTCTTTCACGTAAATCTGGTATTGGCCGCTCGGTTCGTAAACGGTTATATCTCCTCTAATTAATACTTTCATTCCATTTTCCGGAATGAATTTCATAAAACGATTATGACTGGTAAACATAACAGCCAGAATTCGTGCCTTTTCATCTTTTAATGTAAAATACATATGACCGCTCGAATGTTGTTTAAAATTTGATATTTCCCCTTTTACAAGAACATCCTGCAAATGAGGATCTGCATCAAATTTTCTTTTTATATATTTTGTTAAAGCATTCACCGTTAAGTAACGCGTTTCTTTCATAGAAAGCTCCTTCAAATAACAAATAAAAAAACTGTCCCTTTCTATTATAATTTCATATTTCCAATCCGTCACCTAGTGCAAGGGCAGAAAGGATGAAACATAAATAGAGAGGGACTTATTTCATCAACCATTATTTTGTTTTTTGCAACGCAGGTTGAAATTTTTTCGCAGCTTTTAAAGTATTATACATGAGCATCGTAATCGTCATCGGTCCAACCCCTCCAGGTACAGGGGTTATATAACCGGCAATTTCCTTTGCCTCCTCAAAGGCAACATCTCCGCAAAGTTTTCCGTCTTCGTTCCGATTGATGCCTACATCAATTACAACGGCTCCTTCTTTAATAAAATCCGCTGTAATAAAATTTGCTTTTCCGACCGCAGATACTAAAATATCAGCCTTTTTTGTGTGTGCTTTTAAATCTTTCGTTTTTGAATGACAGTAAGTAACAGTTGCGTTTTCATTTAAAAACAATTGGCCCGAAGGCTTGCCTACAATATTGCTCCGCCCGATCACAACGACATTTTTCCCAGCTGCGTCAATCCCCATTTCCTTAAGTAAAACCATGATCCCATATGGTGTACAAGGCAAAAAGGCATCCTGTCCTGTCATCATCCGTCCAATATTTATAGGATGAAAACCATCTACATCTTTATCAGGCGAAATAGCCTCTATCACTTTAACCTCATTTATGTGCTCAGGAAGAGGCAACTGAACGAGAATTCCATGAATGGTATCGTCATGATTTAATTCTTCGATCTTATTTAACAGTTCAGATTCTTCAATTGTTTCAGGATACTCAAATAACAAAGAATGCATCCCAAGCTCTTGGCAAGCCTTTTGCTTGCTTTTCACATATGTCCTTGATGCTTGGTTGTTTCCGACAAGAATGACTGCCAAACCTGGTATCACATTGAGTTTCTTTAACTCGTCAACCTCTTTTGCAATTTCGCTTCTTATTTTCTTTGATATTTCTTTTCCGTTAATAATTTGAGCCGCCATGATCTTTCCTCCGCTTATTTAATATATAATTCGTTTGCTGGTTATAAACTATCTTTCACTTTTGAAAGAACACCGTTAATAAATCTGCTGGACTGTTCATCTCCATATATTTTCGCAATTTCAATTGCCTCATCAAGTACAACATTTGCCGGAACCTCATCACGGCAATAGATTAATTCAAATACTGCCATCCGTAACAAATTCCGGTCTACATTTGCCAGCCGTTCAAGTGTCCATTTTTCGAGATGTTTTTTAATTGTTTCATCTATTTTATCACGGTTTTGAACGGTTCCGTTTACCAATCGGGTTAAATATTCATCCCCCTGGCCATTTTCCAATACATGTTCAATTGCAGCTGCAGGCTCCGCTTTACTTACATCAATTTGAAACAATGCCTGCAATGCTTTTTCTCTGGCTGTGCGTCTTTTCATTCTGTTATGCTCCTTTTAAGCTAGTTTGTCCATTTTTCATAACAAGATAATAGCATAAGTAAAAGCGCTCTGCATTCGTTCCAAATATTATTTTTGCTTTTGCAAGCAAATATTTATATAATCTATTTAATTCTAGAGAAAAATAAGAAAAACCAAAGACATAAAATGCCTTTGGTTTTTACTATATTTATATTTCTTGTTCGTAATCGCTTTCAGGCTTTTGGTTTTCGAATTGAATTCCGACAACATGAATGTTCACTTCTTGTGCTTCAAGGGCAGTCATATTCAAAAGAGCCTGGCGAATATTATCCTGGATTTTTTGGGCAACAGCTGGAATGGAGACACCGAACTTCATAATGCAATACACATCTACCTTAATGCCTTCCTCTGTTAATTCCACTTTAACCCCTTTACCATGGTTCTTCTTTCCAAGACGTTCAACAACGCCAGTGGCAAAATTGCCGCGCATTTGTGAAACTCCTTCTACTTCAGATGCGGCAATTCCTGCGATTACTTCAATAACTTCAGGGGCAATTTCTACTTTCCCTAAACCAGTATTTTCTTGATTCATCTCAAGAATTTGATTCTCGCTCAATTATGGCACCTCCGATTAATCGTCTGATTTCATGACATCATACATTTCAAGAAACTTTGTATTGAATTGGCCTTCCACAAATTTTTTATGGTTGAGCAGCTTTAAATGGAATGGAATTGTTGTATGAATCCCGTCGATCACAAATTCGCTCAATGCTCTTTTCATCCTGTCAATTGCTTCCTCACGCGTACTTCCATATGTGATCACTTTCGCAATCATGGAATCATAATAAGGCGGTATTGTATAACCCGGATAAGCCGCTGAATCGATGCGCACGCCAAGTCCTCCAGGAGGTAAATACATATTAATCTTTCCAGGAGAAGGCATGAAATTTTTCTCAGGATTTTCAGCATTTATGCGGCATTCAATAGCCCAGCCATTAAAGGTTACATCTTCCTGTCTTACATTTAGCCTTTCACCTGAAGCAATTTTTATTTGTTCTTTAATCAAATCAACACCCGTCACCATTTCCGTAACAGGATGTTCAACCTGAATGCGCGTATTCATTTCCATGAAATAAAACTTTCGATTGCGGTAATCATATATAAATTCTACCGTGCCTGCGCCTGTATAATCAACCGCTTTCGCAGCTTTTACTGCAGCGGTGCCCATTTCTTCACGGATTTCACCATCAAGAGCCGGTGACGGCGTTTCTTCTAACAGTTTTTGCAGACGCCGTTGAATGGAACAATCTCTTTCTCCGAGGTGAATGACGTTTCCGTATGAATCGGCAAGAATTTGAATCTCAACATGGCGAAAGTCTTCAATATATTTTTCAATATATACGCCCGGATTGCCAAAAGCTGTTAAGGCTTCTTGTTGGGTGATATTAATCCCTTTAATCAATTCCTGCTCGGTCCTAGCTACACGGATCCCTTTTCCTCCTCCGCCTGCGGTTGCCTTAATGATAACTGGAAAGCCGATTTTTTTCGCCAACTCGACTCCTTCTTCAGGACTTTTAATAATTCCTTGTGATCCCGGGACAATAGGGACTCCGGCTTCCCTCATCGTTTCTCGGGCAATATCCTTCGTACCCATTTTTGTTATCGCTTCCGGGCTCGGTCCGACAAACGTAATATTTACTTCCCTGCAAAGCTCAGCAAAATCAGCATTTTCAGCAAGAAAGCCATAACCTGGATGAATGGCATCACATCCAGTCAGCTTGGCAACACTGATAATATTTGTAAAGTTCAAATAGCTGTCCTTGGAAGCAGTCGGACCAATGCAATATGCTTCATCGGCAAGCTGTACATGCAGAGAATCCCTGTCTGCTTCAGAATAGACGGCAACCGATTCAATTCCCATTTCGCGGCAAGCTCTGATAATGCGGACGGCAATCTCTCCTCTATTGGCAATCAATAATTTCTTTATCATATATATGCTCTCCTTACTCAGTCTTTACCAAGAATAAAGGCTGACCGTATTCAACAAGTTGTCCGTCTTCCACAAGAATATCAACTATTTCACCATTTACCTCTGCTTCAATTTCATTAAACAGTTTCATTGCTTCGATAATGCAAACAACCGTATCTTTCGTTACGACAGACCCTTTTTTGACAAATGGTTCAGCATCTGGAGATGGTGCTTGATAAAAAGTACCAACCATAGGTGATGTGATTTTATGTAAATTAGCTATATCAGCGGCAGTTTCTTGCTTCGTTTCCTCTTTCGGTTCTGCTGCTTTTGCTTCGGCCTGCACAACCGGAACCGGTTCTGCTGCTACTGGTTTAGGTGCTTCTTTCGCAACAGTCTGTGCAACAGGCTGGGAAACAGCAATCGTTTCAGTACTGCTTTTTTTCATTTGTATTTTTGAACCTTCATGTTCAAAGATGAATTCTTCAATACTTGATTGGTCAACAAGTTTTATCAATTCACGAATTTCTTGTATTTTTAACATTTTTTACACCTCAGTCCTTCAAAAATTAAGACAAGCTAATAACATCATACGATAATACATAATGCAAGTTCAATATCATAACAAAAATAAAAGAAAGCCCTATCAAAAAGGCTCTCCTTATGAGTTATCCGGTAATCTATTTTTTCGGTTGAAATTTCACTGCAACATGCTGCAATCCATTGATTTCTTGTTTTACCATTTGAATAATATCATTTGCAGCCGAAGGAGAAAGCTTATCTGCTTTAACAGTAATTCGCACCTGGCCGCCGTCGACTTGGACTAAAGCATCTTCATAGTTCATTGCTTTTATTAACGATTCAAGCAAATCCTCTTTTATGGCAGTTTCGTCGAGTTTTTTCATTTCATCATATGCCTGATTACGTTTTTCTGTTGGTAGGTCTGTAGAAGCAACAATATTTTCAAGTTCTTCTTTCCTTTTGCTGCGCTGATCGTCAAGATCCATCCTTAACGCTTCAAACACTTCGTCACTGGCCGGTTCGGATGTAATCTTAGCACCAGCATCCGTTTGTGAAGTTGCCGCTTTATTATCTTTTCCTTTTACAGCTGTCTTTTGATTTGCGCTCTTTTGTTCTATTCCTGCCATACTATTGCCGTTTTGTTCCGGAGAGGTGATGTAATAAACAGATAAAACAACCACTAAACTTAACATTGTTAATAGCCAAACTGTTTGCTTTTTCAATAACATTTATGAATCCCCCTTAATTTTTTTTCGGCATGACCGCAACCCGATGGCTTGGGACATCCAGCACTCTCGTCACAGCATCTACTATCCACTTTTTTACTTGAATGTTTTCTGCCCCTTTTGCCACAACAAGAACTCCGCGAATTTCAGGTTTCTTCGTTTCTACGACTATCGGAACCTCTTTTTCCCCGTTGCGGACGATCACCAGTTGTTCATCTTTAGAAGCATCTTCTACTTTTCGTTTTCCACCTTCCCGATCGGTTTCGGTTGTTGTTTGAGATTTCGTGACAATATTTTTTTCTAATATCTGTTTTTCAGTCGCATCCACATTAACTACAACGGTGACATCATCTACGCCAAGGATCCCTTGCAAAGCTTCTTTTAACTGTTTTTCGTATGCTTCTTCATATTGTTTCATTAAACTCTTTTCTTCTGATTTCTTTTGGCCAAATGCCGGGACTTCTTCCGTTGCATTTGTTTCTTTATTGTTCATAACCTGCATATCTGGCGTTGAAGCATTCCCGCTGAAAAACATATTGCTTATAAGCATAATCGCTGCCCCAAACAAAATAACAATTAGAAAATAATGGTATTTTCCCGGTTTTTTTTCTGGATGTCCTTCTTTTGAAATGAGATTTTTTAACCAAGTTAGTGGTCCTTTATCATTGCTCATTCTCTTCCGGTATCCCCCCTTCTATCAATACCTCAATATCTTTATCATCCATATTCCATTTTTGTGAGAGAAAAGAAGTGATTTTTTTCATTTCGGCAGTCTTTTTGGATGGAAGAGGTTTATTTGTATTAATTTCTACTTTTTTTACCGCTTCAATTGCATCGGATTGTTCTTTTGGCTGGCGCAACTGGACCTTCAATTTTGCCAGATTTTCCGGAAAGGCACGCTTGTCATTCTTATTTACTAAAAAATCAATTTTAGTAATTTCCAATCCGTACTGTTCCATCAACTCCTCCTCTGCGTCCTTTTCTAGCTTGACAGCCATTTGTTTTAAAATATATGCTTGTTGAGAAGCTTGTATTTCTTTTTTCTTCATTTCTATTTGATTTTCCATATTTTTTTCTCCTGGATTTTCAAATAGGGCAACGGATGCAAGAACTGTTTCAAAATCTTTAGAAAAAAGCTTTAGAACAGGCGTTAAAATAATCGCAATTAATAGCAAGCCGGTCACAATCTTTGTGTATTTTTGGAGATTCGAGTTGGGGAGAAGCATATCGATGACCGTAGCCAATAAGATAAAGAGAATGATATTTGTGATCCATTCCTTCAAAAAATCCATCATTCATCCTCCTATCTCACCATCATCGTCAAATTCCCGGCTGCAATAATAACGGTAACGCTTAAAAAAAACATAAGCGATACAATTGCCAATGCGGCAAATATATAAACAACACTCTTGCTGATCACATCAAGGCAGGCTATTACTGGACCTCCGCCAAGCGGCTGTAAAATCGCAGCGGCAAATTTGTATATAAAAGCAATCATCAATATTTTGAGTGCCGGAAACGCTACAATTAACAGCAAAATAACGACCCCTGCTATCCCCACTGTATTTTTTAAAAGAACAGATGCACTAATAACTGTATCTGTTGCATCTGTAAATGCTCTCCCGATAACCGGAATAAAATTCCCAGTAATAAACTTTGCCGTTCTAATCGTTACTCCGTCTGTTATCGCAGTTGAAGCCCCCTGAACAGAAATGACACCAAGGAAAACAGTTAAAAATAATCCAAGCAAACCAATACTCCAATTCCTTATTAATTGGGCAAGCTGTGTGACTTTGTGATGCTCGCTCAATACACTGACAATGCTGAGCAATGTTGATAAAAACAAAAGCGGTAAAACAACGTTTTTAATAATGAGTCCGCTCGTATTCATTAAGAAAAGAATGACAGGGTGGAAAAAAGCTGCGGAAATTACTCCGCCTGATGAAGCAATCAGCGCGAGCAATAGCGGTATCAATGCAAGAATAAAGTGAATCATTGATTCAATTGCATCATTTGAATAAGTTATCGCAACGTGAAAACTATTTAGTGCAAGAATGATCAGCACGATAAAAACGATTGAATAGGCGACTTTGCTGATTGTGCTATTTTCAAAAGAATTTTGCAAAGACTGCAAAAACATGCTGAAAATCGTCAGCAAGATCAGAGAACCTAGCAACTTTCCATTCACGATAAATTCATGAAAAACAAATTTCATAAACCCAGTAGTCCATTGTTCAAAAGAGAATTTTTTCTCTCCTTTAATAAAATCATACAAACTGCCCTTTTGGCTTTCCGGCAAAAACCCGCCATACTGATGAAGAATGTCTTCCCAAAATCCCTTCAATTCATCAATATTCAAATTTTCCAGCTGTGAATCGACAATCGATTCTGTATCGGGTAAATTTCCGGTTTCGACTTGTCCCGGAGAGGCTTGTACAACCGGAACAAATAAAAAAAAGAAGAAAGGCACCAAAATGGAAAAAACATGAAAAATCCGTTTCATTATTACACCTCTCTCTTAGAACAAAAATTGCTGTGACTAATTCGGAACCATTTGAATGATTGTTTCAATCAAAACCGTTAAAATCGGAATCGCCATTGCCAAAATGAGAATTTTTCCGGCAAGCTCAATTTTTGAAGCAATGGCGCCCTGTCCTGCATCCTTCGTAATCTGTGTGGCAAATTCGGCAATATATGCAATTCCAATGATCTTCAAGATTGTTTCAACATAGATAAGATTGACATTCGCATTAACAGCAATTTTTTCAATCATATGGATAATTTCATAAATTTGGTCGACCAGAAATAAAAAGATCGTGCAGCCAACAAAAACAATTAATAAGAAAGCAAAGTTCGGCTTCTGTTCTTTAACGATCAGAGCAAGGAAAGTAGAAATAAGCGCTATTCCTGCTATTTGGATGATTTCAATGGGAGAGCCCCCCTTTACCCTTGGAATAGAAACACTGATTTAATCTTTTGAAAAAGATCATCAACGATCGATGCAACCATGAACAAAATATAAATAAAACCAAATAGTGTAACCCATTGGGCATATTCTTTCTTTCCAACCTGATCGAGAATTGTATGCAAAAAAGCAACGACAATTCCAACACCAGCAATTTTAAATATTACATCCACCTCTAAACCCATCGCTTCTCCTCCTAAGCGTTACATAAGCAAGATGATTAACAATAATCCGGACAAAAATCCGAGACTTTTCACCATTTTTTCGTATTTTGCCTGTTTATCCCTGGCATCTCCTTCTTCCCGTTCCAAATGAGAAAGAGTCAACATGATTTGTTTTTGCTGGGACATTCGGTCATGGCGGCCAAGCGTTTCTCCAAACTGTTTCATAATTTCATATTCGCCATGTTTAAAAGCTGTAAATTTCCATATTTCCGCCATGCTTTCTTCCCATGCATCTTTTACCGTTGTTTCTGAATTTGTTAACCGTTTAGCAAAGGATTCGAAAAACCATGATAAAGGCTTAGAGAGTTGTGCAGCCAACCTCCTTGATGCTTCGTGAAGCGGTGTATGCCCGAACATGATTTCCGCTTCCAATGACTGAAGAGCTGATTTTAATTGCCTCAGCTGCCTTGGTCTTTCACTTAAATGCCTTGATGCTTCAAAACCGGTCCAAGTGGTGGCGACAATAATCAATAAAGCCCCGATTATCTTCATCATCTAGGTCACTCTCACTTTTGAAGTAATCTGTTCACCGCTTCCGTCTTTTATATAAGTCACAGTTCCTGGACCATCTTTACGGCTTAATTCAATAAACCGCTGAAAAATCCGCTGTTCAAGAATTTTTTTTAAGGAAGGGCGCTTTCTTATTTCCAGCAGGGAACTGCCATGTGTAGTCATGATTAGTTTTATCCCTGCATTAACAGCTTCCATAATGGCTAAAGCATCTTCCTCCCGCCCGATTTCATCAACAACCAGGACATCTGGGCTCATCGAACGGATCATCATCATCATTCCTTCAGCTTTTGGACAGGCATCAAGAACATCTATTCTGTTTCCGAATGTAAGCTGTGGAATGCCTTTTACACATCCGGCGATTTCTGAACGTTCATCCACAATTCCAACTTTAGATGCACTTAACCCAAGGGCATCATTACCGGTTGAAATGATTCTGGCAATATCACGAAGAAGTGTCGTTTTTCCTGTTTGCGGAGGCCCGATAATCATTGTATGGAGCCAACCATTATCAAATAAGAAAGGAACGAGGGGATCCGCAATTCCAATTCTTTCCCGTGCAATTCGGATATTAAAGGACGAAATATCCCTAATTGCTTTCACCTGGCTATTCTCGAGAATGACTTTTCCGGCAAGGCCGACCCGGTGTCCGCCAGAGATTGTGATATATCCCCGTTTCAATTCTTCTTCAAGCGTGTAAATGGAATAACCGCTAATTTTATTTAAAAGGTGAAGCGCATCTTCCGGCTGAACAGTATATGGCAAAAACAGGGGACTTCCTTTCATTGTTACTTCTAAAGGCCTGTTAATGCGGACGCGGATTTCTTCTATTTCATTTTGTTGAAAAGAAGGGATTTGTTCGAGTCTTTCTGCAATTGATTTTGGCAAAAAGGGGACAACAGTTTTCAAATTTGACTCCTCCTCCCGAAATAATTTTTCTCCGCTTTGTTTTCAGGCTTAAAAGTGTTCTCTTACTAATTAAAATGTATGCCTGCTTGGCCTCATTATGACTTTTAATAAATGAAAGGTTGGCTATGAATTTTGCCAAGGAAAATAAATGAATGAATCAACGAGGAATACCGTACATTTTATGGAAAGAAAATGTTTGAAGAGATGAGGTGAGACAAACGTGCATGATCATCAGCCTATTTATCGGGGAAAAGGCTATCGGAATGATAAAAACATTTTGAAGGTTAGTGGAGAAGGAAGTATTTCTGCCCGCCCTGACACCGCAATTGTCATTCTCGGAACAATAACAGAACTGCAAAATTTAGCAAAAGCTCAAGCAGAAAATGCAGAAGCTATTTCCCACGTGATCGAATCGGTTCTGAAAATGGGAATACCGAGAGAAAATATTCAAACATTTGACTACAGAGCTGAACCACAATACCGTTATGAAGACGGAAAACAAATTTTTATAGGCTACAAAGTTACCCATTTATTAAAAATTACGATTGACCGAGTAGATCAAACTGGAAGGCTAGTGGATAGTGCAGTGAGAAACGGGTCTAACACGGTGAATAACATTGATTTTTCGGTATCAAATCCATTACTTTACTATAATAAGGCACTAGCAGTTGCGGTACAAAACACCATGATAAAAGCACAAACAATTGCCGGCTCACTAGGAGTAACCCTTATCAAAACTCCTAGGCAAGTGATTGAGGAAAGCCAAGCGCCAAAACCTATTCCCTTTTTATCAACAGCTATGGTAAAAGGTATATCAACGATACCTATTGAAACAGGCAAATTAACAATCTCCGCTGTTGTCCGTGCTGAATATCAATACTATTATTAATAGGCAAAATCAGCAAAAAGAAACTTTTTTTGCAATTAAAAAACCGGTTCAAATGGTTGAACCGGTTGTACTTTTTAATATAAAGCCGCTTTTGCCGCCGATCAATATGGAGTTTCAAAACCTGCTCCGCCAGGTGGGTGTCCGCAAAAACGTTCCCAGCGTCCTCAAGCCAAAAATCGGAGGCATGCCGTTCCGGTTTTAATTTAGGACTCCCTTTCATTAATCAAAGGTTGAAACTTCATATACTAACGAACAAAGCAGCCTCAATTTAGTTTTATTTTACAAAATGGCGTATACCTTTGCAAGGAATTAAGACTTGTTTCCTAAACATAAAAAGAGCCCATACATATTGGGTTTTATCAACTATGCACGAGAAACATATGTGCCATCCGCTGTGTTAATGATAAGACGGTCACCTTGGTTCACAAAGAAAGGAACTTGAACAACTAAACCTGTTTCAAGAGTTGCAGGTTTTGAACCACCTGAAGCTGTATCACCTTTAATGCCAGGCTCTGTTGCTATTACTTCAAGCTCAACTGTGTTTGGCAATTCAATTCCAAGTGTCTCTCCCTGGAACATCATAATGTATACTTCCATATTTTCTTTCAAGAACTTTAATTCATGCTGAATTGTAGAAGCAGGCAATTCAATTTGCTCATAAGTTTCGTTATCCATGAACACATGCTGGTCGCCATTTGCATAGAGGTATTGCATTTTACGGTTGTCAATTTGTGCTCGCTCAACTTTTTCACCAGCACGGAATGTTTTTTCCTGAATCGCACCAGTTCGAAGATTGCGAAGCTTTGAACGTACAAATGCAGCGCCTTTCCCCGGTTTTACGTGTTGGAATTCAAGAACACGCCAAATTCCACCATCTACTTCAATTGTTAATCCTGTACGAAAATCGTTAACAGAAATCATGTTTAGTATCCTCCTAATACATCCGTTTAAAGAATAATCAGCTCTTTTGTTGAGTGATTCAGCGTTTCATTATGATCCTTTGTTATTAATGTGTCGTCTTCAATGCGAACGCCGCCTAGGCCAGGGATGTAAATTCCCGGTTCTACTGTTACGACCATTCCCGGTTCCAATACAGTATCGGACTTGATGGATAATGCAGGGCCTTCATGAACTTCCAACCCTATGCCATGACCTGTCGAATGCCCAAAGTTTTCTCCATAACCTTTTTGGGCAATAAAGTTTCTTGTTAAAGCATCTGCTTCTTTTCCGGTCATACCAGGCTTTATTCCTGCCAATCCCCGTAATTGGGCCTCTAAAACTATACCGTAAATTTCTTTCAGTTTATCATCAGGTTTTCCGACAGCGACAGTCCGGGTGATATCAGAAACATATCCTTTATAATATGCTCCAAAGTCAAGCGTAACAAAATCACCGGTTTCAATAATCTTATCACTAGCCACCCCATGAGGCAGTGCAGAACGGTAACCCGATGCGACGATGATATCAAAGGATGATGATATTGCGCCGGCTTTTCTCATAAAGAACTCGAGTTCATTCGAAACCTCCAATTCAGTAACCCCTGGACGAATAAACTCTAAAATATGCTTAAAAGCGGCATCAGCAATGTCCGCTGCTTCCTTTAATATCTTAATCTCTGATTCCGTCTTAATCAAGCGCAACTTTTCAACAACGCCTGAAACTGGCACAAGTTCCGCTCCAATGGCTTTTTCATATGCTTTAAATGATGAATATGATAAATGATCCTGTTCGAATCCAAGTTTTTTAATCCCCAGTTTCTTCACTTGTTTTGCCACTTCGTCTGGAAGTGACCCTTTATGTTGAACAATCTCATAGCCTTCACATTGTTTTGTTGCCTGTTCAATATAACGGAAATCTGTAATAAATTGTGCATTTTCTGTACTGATTAATACAACGCCGGCACTCCCTGTAAAATTCGTCATATACCTGCGGTTATATGAATTTGTAATGAGTATTCCATCAATTCCAAGCTTTTCAATGGCCGAGCGTAACTTTTTAATTTTCTCCATATGATCTCCTCTCTTTAGCAAGTTCCAAAAGGGCTTCAAAAGCCAATTCATAGCCTTTTAATCCCAACCCCACAATCTGTCCCTTTGTTACGGGTGCTGTGACTGATACATGACGAAACGACTCACGCGCATGAATGTTAGATATATGTACTTCGATCACTGGCACTGATATCCCTGCAATTGCATCACGAATTGCATAACTGTAATGTGTATATGCACCGGGGTTAAAAATAATTCCATCATAGTTTTCCTCATTCGCTTGATGGAGTCGATCGATCAGACTTCCTTCATGGTTCGATTGAAAACAAGTAATTTCCACCCCATTCTGTTCTCCTATTTTCTTCATGCGCGTTTCAAGATCTCTCAATGTTTGTTCTCCGTAAATCCCAGGCTCCCTTTTTCCTAGCAAATTTAGATTTGGTCCATTTAGCAACAAAATTTTTTTCATTTTTCAGCTCCTGCACAATTCATTAAAATGTTCAATAAAAATATTCTATCACAGATATTTCGTATTTAACTAGATAGAACAGTTAAGAGTGAGATTCAGCCTGTTCTTCCCCTTGGTTTTGCATTTCATTTTCTTCATATGATATTGAATAACCGACAAATACACCAAAAAGAATGTAAAAACAAACTGAAGTAATTATCGTATCGCGTTTTAGTTCACCAAATGAACTGATTCCGGGGAATATCGGGTTTAACACGAAAAAAACAAGCAAAAATAAAATGATGCCATAGACGGCCCCGACCCAGATACTTTTAAATTTTCTAAATGCAGCATAGTAAATGAGTGCTGCACCGATTGATACAATTCCGATCAAAATGATCGAGATTACCGTCCCGAGCCATCCTTCTTTCCAATCGCCGATTACCCAAGGTTCCAAAATAACACGTGGGGGAATTTCTGTAAAACTAAAAACGTAAGCCAGATAGGCGAGTGAGCTCAATAATACCCCGCCAGTTAACCCTGTCCAAACAACCATTGAAATAAAAGACATCGGTTTTTCCCGCTCATTGTGTTCAGATTTTTTTTGATTGTCTGCCATAAAGTACACCTCCATTTTTATTATGTCCAGAGGCAATCGTTCCTTGCACAGTGAATGAAAAAACATTAGTATAACTGTCTGTTCTAGAGATTTTCGTTTTTTTTTAGTAGAATAAAAATAAGTACTTTACAGCTTTTTGAAAAATACTTGCTGTTTTGTGCAAGTTTATCGTATAGGTTGGTGTTGACTTACATGTCTCAAGAAAAAAAGCCGCTTTACGGAGGTCAAGCAGTTGTTGAAGGTGTTATGTTTGGGGGTAAACATCATACGGTAACTGCTATTAGAAGAAAAGATCAATCAATCGAATATTACCGTCTTCCCCGAAAATCAAATCGAGCATTTACTCTTTTGAAAAAAATCCCGTTTATTCGCGGGATTGTTGCGATAATTGAAGCGAGTGCCAACGGATCAAAACATTTAAATTTTTCAGCCGAAAGATATGATCTAGATCCAAAAAACGACCATCTTATTAAAGAACAAGAGACTTCTAAACTAACGATGGTTCTTGGAGTAGCCGCTCTCGGTGTTATTTCTTTTTTGTTCGGAAAATTTCTGTTTACACTTATTCCAGTTTTTTTAGCTGAGCTGACAAGACCGATTTTTTCAAGCAAGTTCGCACAAATTCTCGTAGAAGGCTTTTTTAAGCTATTACTGCTGCTAGCATACATCTACTTTATTTCTTTAACCCCAATTATTAAAAGGGTGTTTCAATATCATGGTGCAGAGCATAAAGTAATTAATACATATGAAAACGGAAAAGAGCTTACAGTTGAAAATGTGCAAGCCCATTCTCGTCTTCATTACAGGTGCGGAAGCAGTTTTATTTTGTTTACAGTAATCATCGGTGTTTTTGTTTATATGCTCGTTCCAACAGAGCCTTTATGGGTAAGGGTAATCAATCGCCTAGCTTTAATCCCTGTCGTACTCGGGATTTCTTTTGAAGTACTGCAGATGACAAATAGGCTCCGGAATGTTCCAATATTAAAATATCTTGGACTCCCAGGGTTATGGCTTCAGCTCTTAACAACAAAAGAACCGACCAACGACCAAGTGGAAGTTGCAATTCTTTCGTTTAAAGAGCTCTTAAGATTAGAAAAAGAAACAGACGAACGATTAAAATCGGAGGAAATTGTGTAAAAGTATTAGTCTGGAAGTTTAAAAAAGGGAAAAAATGCTCATTATGCTCTTAGGGAGGTGGCTTTCTTGAAAAATCGGACTGCAAATTTGGTTGTAACAGGTCTCATTATCTTTGCAGGTATAGGCATTTTTGGAAGTCTACTTGCAAATCCGGCCGGTTTTTTACAGAGAATAGCTGTCATTATTTTGATCGGTGGTATTGTTTATTTTTTCTTCCGACATTTTTACCTATCAACCCCTGAGAAGCAAGAGCAGCGAGCATTTATTAAAGCCGCAAAAAGATCTAAGAAGAGATTCAAGCACAAGGATGGTAAACAAACAAACCGTCGTTCAAATGTTGGTTCTCTTTCATCCCTAAAAAAACAAAATAGAAGAAAGAAAAAATCCCCTGTCCATCTAACTGTTATAGAAGGAAAGAAAGGAAAAAAGAAAAATCGAGCCTCATTTTGAGGATCGATTTTTTTATTCGATGTTTTTTGAGGATTTCCTGCATAACCACATCTTTGCTTAGCAAATCAAGGCGCTTCCGATCATGATGTCCTAAAACTTTTCGCACTGCTGTTTGAATCGCCCATTCCTCAGATAATCAAAACGCATCAACTATTATCGTTTCTAAAAACTCCACTTTTTAAAAAAATGCTCCGCTGATTTCCTCCCAAGCGCCAGCAATGCATGTTTTTTTTCTTCTGCTAATGAAAATTCGGTTGTGAGGAATCTTTCAGTGGGAATAAAGATAATATTTTTTTCATGTTTTCTTGAAATATGCCTCGCATCATGGGCATCTTTCATTGTTTCAAAAAGTGCTTCATATAATTGAAAAGCATTCGAAATTTTATTTTGCGGACGGTCATACTCTTTGCTGCTGAGCTTTATCCCAAGAACAGGCCTAACTTTCTTTACACTTTCTCGATCAAACAGCCACATTGGAAAGTTGCTCAGGACCCCACCATCAACGATAATGTTTGTCCCGGACTGTGTTCTTAGCTTTACTGGTTCAAAGAAGAATGGAAGGCTACAGCTCATTCGAATTGCCTTGGCAATCGGAAACAATCTTTGATCAATTCCATATTTTTCTAAATCATCAGGGAGCACGAGCAAACGGCCGTTTGATAAATCTGAAGCAATTACCCTTAAAGATTGTGGCGGCAAATCAGCAAATGTTCTTAATCCTTTTGCCTCTAGTTTCTCCTGTATCCATTTTTCTAGAGCATTTCCCTTATATAAGCCTAGACGCCAATAAACAAACAGCCACTTTGCAAATGGAAATGGTATGAGGGACGTTCGTGGATCCATGAACGATCTTAAATCAAGTTGATCAATCAGTTGGTAAACTTCTTCACTTGTATATCCTGCGCTCAATAAGGCGGCGACAATTGATCCGGCACTTGTTCCTGCAACATGTTTAAATCGAAATCCTCTTCTTTCGACTTCTTTAATAGCACCAATCAAGGCAAATCCTTTGATGCCTCCACCAGAAAAAACGCCGTCTATATACATGTGCGACACTCCTGTCGATGTAGTCACTTGTTACATCTTTAAGCAAGTGCGCGTGGAAATAGTACGGTTGACAAGTTAAAAAGTTTTTAAATATTAAACTTCTCTTACTAGAAAAATTATACATATAACCGAGGGTAGGTTTCTTTATTTGAAGGCAGGATACCATAAGGTGCAAAATGAAAAAGTAAAAAAGAGGAAGGAAAATTTTTTCCATCCTCATTCATGTGATAATTATAATCCGCACTTTAACTGAGCGTTACAGTTGGTGCAAGTATTGCAGCCGCCGATTTCTTTGACAGTTCCTTTGCGGCAGACAGGACATATATTGCCGATTTCAGAACCGATTGTGACATCTGTCGAACGAAGTTCGTTGATGGTTTCAACAAGAACAACATGCTGCTTTTTCTTTTCTTCTTTTTGCTCCGCTGTTTCTTCAACTCTATTTTCTTCTGCCTTTAACGTCAGCACTTGTGAATCGCGGGAACCGTCAACATAGACAGTACCACCTTTTGCACCTCCGCGGTACAGACGCTCATAAACTTTTTTAACCTGATCCACAGTGTATCCTTTCGGTGCATTAACTGTTTTACTGATCGAGCTGTCAACCCAACGCTGAATAACACATTGTACATCAGCGTGTGCTTCAGGAGTTAACTCCATGGCTGTTACGAACCAGTGCGGCAGATTGTTTTCATCTGCTTCCGGATGTTTTTCCAAATATTCTTGAACGATTTCCGCTTTCACTTCAATAAATTTGCCAAGGCGTCCGCTTCGGTAGTAAGAAAAGGAAAAATATGGTTCAAGTCCAGTAGAAACCCCAACCATAGTCCCAGTGGATCCCGTAGGAGCGACGGTCAATAGGTGTGAATTCCGGATTCCGTGTTTCAAAATAGCTTGTCGTATATCCTCAGGCATTTTTTTCATATATCCTGTATTAATGAAGGCTTCGCGTAATCGTTTTGTTTCTTCTTCTGTCTCACCTACTAAATAAGGGAAGCTTCCTTTTTCTTTCGCAAGTTCTATAGAAGCGCGATAAGCCGTCGTAGCGATAGTTTCAAATACTTTGTCAATCAGCTCATTGCCTTCTTCTGATCCGTATTCGGTTTCGCAGTAAATCAAAAGATCGTGAAGGCCCATTACGCCAAGGCCTATACGGCGCTCACCTAATGCTTGCTTTTTATTTTCTTCAAGGAAGTATGGTGTTGCATCGATAACGTTATCCTGCATACGGACACCAATTTCAACTGTGCGTTTTAATTTTTCAAAGTTAACAGTTTTATTCTCTTTGTCAGCCATCTCTGCAAGGTTAACGGCAGCAAGGTTGCAGACACTATATGGTGCAAGTGGCTGCTCACCACACGGATTTGTTGCAACAACCTTCTGCCCGTAAGCTTGAGCATTTGTCATTTCGTTCGCGTTATCAATAAAGAAAATTCCAGGTTCTGCAGAGTAAGTTGCACAAATGTTTATTAAATTCCAGAGCTCTCTCGCTTTGATTTTCTTATAAGTGCGCACTTTATGGCCCATCTTTTCCCATTCGCGCACATCTCCTACTTTGTGCCACTCTTTATTATAAATTTTCATTTCTTCAGCATCATAGCTTTCAACGTCCGGGAAGCGAAGTTCATATTCGCCGTCTTTTTCAACAGCTTCCATAAATTCTTTTGTTAAACAAACGGAGATGTTTGCCCCTGTTAAAAAATCAGGGTTATGAACGGTATAGGTTCCGCCTGTTCTTAATTTTTCTTCTGCTTCTTTAATAATTTTCTCGCTGAAACCGCCATAACCTGGAATGTGTTTATAATTTACAATACCTTGGTACATTGCTTTTTCTTGTTCTGTTAAAGGCGTAAACTTCAATTTGTCTTTAGCATGTTTCTTGATCGTTTCATCATTTGTGTTTTCAATTAAATAGCGTAAAATGCGCGGATTTTGCATTTTTGAAATAATAAATTCAATAATGTCAGGATGCCAGTCAGCTAGCATGATCATTTGCGCGCCCCTTCTAGACCCACCTTGCTCTACAAGGTGTGTTAATTTCGCAATGTCATCTAGCCAAGAAACGGATCCTGACGATTTTCCGTTTACGCCTCTTGCCAAAGTGTTGCGCGGTCTCAACGTTGAGCCATTCGTTCCGACTCCGCCGCCGCGGCTCATGATTTCCATGACTTGCTTGCGGTGTTCAGAAATTCCTTCACGAGAGTCCTGGACAAACGGCATTACATAGCAGTTGAAATAGGTGACATCTGTTCCAGAGCCGGCACCGTACAAAACACGGCCAGCAGGGACGAAATTTAAATTTACAAGCTCCTGGTAAAACTTTTCAAACCATTCCTTGCGCTTTTCTTCTGTTTTTTCTACAGCCGCTAAGCCTGTTGCGTTGCGTTTCGCAATTTGTTCATAAAAAATTTCAAGCGGTTTCTCAATTACATCTAAAGATCTTATAATAATTCCTGTTCTTGCTTCTTCCGGGTCATCAAGAACTCCTCTGAACTCTTCTTCCACTAACACCTTAGCTTTTTTATTCTCCCAATCGATCTCGAGAATGAATCCTAATCCGCGGGCTGGAAATTTTGGATCTTCTTTGATGGTAAGTACGACGAAGTCTCCGTTTGTTAACGTGATTTTCTCCGTATCCTTGAACGTGTAACGATCAAGCATGACCAAACGGGAGACCCCTTTGTGAGTGATTTTCATATCAGGGGTAATAGGGTGCACTTGAGGAAAAAGTCCAATGTCCTTGTTTAATCGCTCAATGTTAATTTTCATTTTTTGTCCTAACGCAACAGACATGATCACAACTCCTTCAAACTATTTCTAAACTTCTTTTTTTGTTTTTCGATAATAATAGAATGATGTGTTGATTCTATTTGTTTTATCGAATACCCTTAAGTTATCACTTCAAACACAAAAAATCAATATATAGTATGAAAATTATTTTAGATACTACTATATATTGTGTTTTGGTCAAATGATTCTCATTTTGTCAAAAATAAAAACAACTAGAAAAACGAGATTTAGAGAGTTAATGACCGATATTCAGCATATAATGATGATTTTAAACAAATTTCGAAGGTTGCACTTTCGGCTAATAGGAGGAAAGTCTTTTTGTAAAGTAGAGTAGAAAACTGATTTCAAAAGGGGCAGCTCTCGCTTTCTCTTTTTACTTTCAGTTTCCCCTCATCAAACCGTACGTGAGGTTTTCCCTCATACGGCTTTCCGATTCTATGATGCATTCCGAGAAAGTCAAATCCACTTTTGTCATCCCAAATGTTTACCAGTCTTGATTTGTCCTTGTTGATGGTTAAATCCAATTTCTTCATGATGGATTTGACTACATCAATACTTTGCAGGGCTTGTTGTTTCGTATTGCACATAATGACGAAGTCATCGGCGTATCGTATAAGTTCCCCTAAGTGAGCGAACTGCTTCTCCCAAATGGTATCCATGTAATTCAAGTAAATATTCGCTAAAAGCGGAGAAATCCCCCCCCCTTGCGGCGTACCTAGGTCGGTGTCACGGAACTGATCATCTTCCATGACGCCTGCTTTTAGCCATTTACGGATGAGTCTTAGTACCCTTCTGTCGCTTATTCGCATTTCCACCAACTTCATGAGCTTCTCCTGGTTAATGTTGTCGAAGTATCCTTTAATATCGACATCGACAACCCAGTATGACTTCCTACTCAATTTACGGATTCTATTTATGGCTTGATGGGCATTCCGATTTGGGCGAAAACCAAATGAGCAGTCTTTGAAATCTGCTTCAAATATAGGTTCAATGAGTAATTTCACTGTTATCTGTGCAACCCTGTCTTTAATCGTTGGGATTCCCAGTGGTCTTTCTTTCCCGTCAGCTTTTGGGATATATGTTCTTCGAACAGGTTTCGGATGAAATCGTTTCTCCTTCAACTCAAGATATAATTCGTTGAGAAACTTTCTTTCTCCATATTCATGGACGATGCCCTCTATGGTCTGTCCATCTATTCCCCCACTGCCTTTATTTCTTTTCACTCTTCGCCATGCCTCCGCAAGAATGTCGGGACGATAAACTTTGTCATATAACGCATGAAATCGGCGATTTTTGCTTTCCTTGGCACAAAGGTATAGTGTTTTCCAAAGTTCTCGAGCTTTTACATCGGTGTAGTTAGCCGGTTTTCCGGCATTCACTCACTCTTACCTCCTTCTAACACGCGAACAAAGCAGAGGTCCTTCACTCCAGAAAGTTTTGTTGTCTTTCCTTCATTGTTACTATGACCTCCTCCGACTCCCTCTCCACAGTCCACCATTTCGCAATTGCTTATAGGTTTCCTCTTTACTCTTATTGAGTGTGAAGGAGGGTCTCCCCAGTTCCGCAAGGTACTTTCTCAACATGTCGATTCCTTTACCCCGAGGGATTCTTAGGTGCTGCATTCCAAGTTCTACACACCGTCCATGGTCTTAGCCCAATCTCACCAGGCTCGACTTCCCTTTGCCCTCCAGCGATGTCTTTTTTGACGAGGCGGCAGAATTCACATAATGTTACGACCTGTTGATTTGCTAGCACTCCAAAAGGAGTTACGTTGTCACCGGGCTTCAACCTTAGGATTTCTCCACCAGTTGCCGGTCAGCTACCGAGCGTCTTGGCACTTACTCGGGTTGGACTTTCACCAACAAGCTGGGCGTGCTAAAACTAAAAAAGCAGCCGAAGCCGCTTTTTCATCTTCTAAAATTCCAATCATCATTCTCGTACCGATCTTTTGCAATTTTTCGTACATATTCAAGCTCTTCTTGTGTTAGCTCGTATGGTTCTAACTCAATGTTAAGCCCCTCGCTAAACCCTTTCCAGAAAGCTTCCTTTGCTTCTTCGAGCGTAATTTTCCGGCTGCTTATATCGTTAATCGCAACGGCTTTGTCTTTAAACGCTTTTTGCATTCTTTCCTTTACCCGTTCATTTGGATACTTAAATAGACTGAACAACTTATCCTCATCAAGATCAAGCAATATCGAACCATGTTGAAGAATAACACCTTTTTGTCTTGTCTGCGCACTTCCTGCTACTTTTCTTCCTTCGACCACAAGCTCATACCAGCTTGGTGCGTCAAAGCAAACAGAAGATCTTGGATTTTTTAATGATTCTTTCTCTTCTGCTGTTTTCGGTACAGCAAAATATGCTTCAAGCCCTAAATAATGAAAACCTTTTAAAATTCCTTCAGAAATGACCCGATAAGCTTCAGTGACCGTTTTCGGCATTTTCGGATGATCTTCAGAAACGATCACACTGTAGGTTAGCTCATGCTCATGAAGAACTCCTCTGCCGCCGGTAGGCCTGCGGACAAAGCCAAGATTATGCTTTTTAACCGCATCTAAATCAATCTCTTTTTCAACTTTTTGAAAATAACCGATTGACAATGTTGGAGGATTCCATCCGTAAAATCTGATCACAGGAGGAATCTTCCCTTCACTGTGCCAATCAAGAAGCGCCTCGTCCAAGGCCATATTAAAAGATGGTGACCCGTTACCTGTATCAATAAAACGCCATACTTCTTTGCTCATATGTAACCCTCTTTAAAACGTATTATTTTAGCTTCCTTTTTAGTCTATCAAAATTCATCCTTTAAACAAAGCAAGGCCCCCATCCTACTATCAGTACACAAAGATTTTTCGACGATTTTCTTTACTCAATAGAGCCGTGCCTTATATAATTAAGATTGGCTTAGCATATTGAAAGGAGCAAGAAGGATTGGGTACGCTATATTTTATTTTAATCATCACTGGTGCTTTCATTGTTTATTCAGTTATTACATGGCTTTATCAGCGCAAAATTGTTAAAACATTAACAGAAGAAGAGTTCCGCCAAGGGTATCGAAAGGCTCAGCTTATTGATGTACGTGAACCGAATGAGTTTGAGGCTGGACATATTCTTGGTGCAAGAAATATCCCTCTTTCTCAGCTGAAAATGAGACTAAAGGAAATCCGTCCGGACAAGCCTGTTTATTTATATTGCCAAAACCAAATCCGCAGCGGCCGTGCTGCACAAATATTGTATCGTAATGGCTATAAAGATTTATACCATCTTCAAGGCGGATTCAAAAAGTGGACAGGCAAAATTAAAACGAAATAATTGAGTTTAAGGAAACCGGGCTCTGCCCGGTCTTTTTAATTAAATCCAAGAGGCGGGGTTTAACACAGCCTTCTTAATAAAAGCCAAATTGTAATAAGGAATCTATAGGTCCTTAAGACTTTCATTCCGAATGGTGGATTAAACCCATATAGTATGCGCTTTTAAAATGTGCTACGATATACTTAATACTATTTTGGAGGTGTTAAAGATAATCGTTAAACATCGAGCGGAATCGCTTCTACTTCAAGGTTTGCTCACCGCTCAAAATTGGTGATCATCACCCACTGTTACCCGTTTTATCAGCAAAATCCACTTCCATTAAAACTGGCATTCATGGTGAAGAAAGAGTGGAAGACGTATTCCACAAACATTCCTTTTCCATAGATCACCGTATATTCTTCGATCTATCCCTTTCCACAAGCAGCTATTTTCAAATAGACACCTTGTTTCTAACTCCCTCTTTCACAATTGTTTTTGAAGTGAAAAATATTGCAGGAAGCTTGAAGTTTATTGAAACCCCTCCACAATTAATCCGTACAAGTGCTGACAGACAGGTAGATGGCTTTGATAGTCCAGTGGCACAAGTAGAACGAAACGTTGAATTATTAGAGGAATGGATTCATACCCGCGGTATCCATCTTCCCGTATATGGAGTCGTTGTCTTGGCATATCCGAAGCAGATCGTTGAATTAGCCCCTGTGAAAACAAAAGTTCTATTTCCAAAATTAATTCCTTCATATATTAAAAACCTCTATGATAATCCTAGTAAATTGAAAAAAGATTCGTTCAACTGGTTATGCACTGAACTCATGAAAGGGCATCGAAATTTTATCCCCCCACTCATTTGTGAAACTTATCATATCCCACGGAGCGACATCCGTACTGGAGTTGAATGTAAATTATGTGGCAAGCTTGGAATGAAAAGAGTTTTTAGGAATTGGAGTTGTTCAAATTGTGGAAACAACGATAAATTAGCCCATCAAAAAGCTATTAAAGAGTGGTTTTTGTTATTTGGAGGCAAAATGACAAACAAAAATTGTCGAGAATTTCTCCAGATTGACGACATGAAGACTGCCACTCGCCTCTTGCAAAGTATGAATTTACGGAGCGAGGGATCGTTCCGCAATCGCTCCTACTATATGGATTTTAAATAAAAATTCAGCTGAACGAGAGTAAAAGAACCTTGAAAGGATGTAATCCCTGCTGAACTGGAGGAAACTACTGCTGAACGAAACCACTGAACGGGAGTAACGGGAGTAGTCTCCTCCTGAACGGGAGTAAACTCATGCTGAACGGGAGTAATCTCCTTCCGAACAAGAGTAAACTCTCCTAAACCAAGAGTTAAAGCTGCAGCGCAGCACTCAAAAAATTTGGCATGGCGCCAAGCACCATGCCAAATTTGTACGTTATGATTGTTTTACATATCGAAGAACTGGTTTGCGGGCAGCCAACGCTTCATCTAACCTGCTGACAACCGTTGTATGAGGTGCTTCTTGTACAATTTCCGGATTTTCTTCAGCTTCTTTTGCAATTTGAATCATCGCATCAATAAATGCATCAAGCGTTTCTTTTGATTCGGTTTCAGTCGGTTCAATCATGATACACTCTTCCACGTTTAACGGGAAGTAAATGGTCGGCGGATGATAGCCGAAATCAAGCAAGCGTTTCGCAATGTCAAGCGTACGCACTCCAAGTTTCTTTTGGCGCTTCCCGCTTAATACGAATTCATGCTTACAATGTCTATTATATGGCAAATCATAATATTCCGCGAGTCTTCTCATCATATAGTTTGCGTTTAACACAGCATATTCACTGACTGCTTTTAAGCCATCCGGCCCCATTGAACGGATATACGTGTAAGCACGGACATTGATTCCGAAATTCCCATAAAACGGCTTGACGCGACCGATCGATTGCGGACGGTCATAATCAAGGACATATTCCTCGCCGCGTTTCGTTACAACTGGTTTTGGAAGAAAAGGAATTAAATCTGCTTTTACCCCTACCGGACCTGAACCAGGACCGCCTCCTCCGTGTGGGCCTGTAAAGGTTTTATGAAGGTTTAAATGAACAACGTCAAATCCCATGTCTCCTGGGCGGGCTTTTGATAAAACAGCATTCAAGTTCGCACCGTCATAATACAATTTTCCGCCGGCGTCATGGACAATTTCCGCCATTTCTAAAATATTCTCTTCAAATAAACCGAGTGTGTTTGGATTTGTCAGCATGAGAGCGGCAGTATCTTCGCCGACTACGCGTCTTAAATCTTCCAAATCGACAAGTCCGTTTTCATTCGATTTAACGGTTATGGTTTCAAATCCTGCAACAGAGGCAGAAGCGGGATTCGTTCCATGAGCTGAGTCAGGGACAATGACTTTCGTCCGCTTTGTATCCCCGTTTGCTTCATGGTATGCACGGATCATCATCAGCCCTGTCCATTCCCCATGAGCGCCTGCGGCCGGCTGAAGCGTCACTTCATCCATGCCGGTAATCTCCTTTAAATGCTGCTGGAGATCATACATTAATTCTAGCGCACCCTGGACGGAACTTTCGTCCTGAAGCGGGTGAATGTGTGCAAAACCATGAAAGCGGGCAACGTTTTCATTGATTTTCGGATTGTATTTCATTGTACAAGATCCAAGCGGATAAAAACCTGAATCCACCCCGTGATTGCGCTTTGATAAAGCTGTATAATGGCGCATAATATCAAGCTCAGAAACTTCCGGCAGATCAGGCTCTTCTTTTCGCAAATACTCGTCCGGCAGAAGATCGTTTACATCGATTTCCGGAACATCCATTTCCGGAAGACTGTATCCAATGCGCCCTGGTGTGCTCATTTCAAAAATCAGCGGTTGATCTTGTTTATGCATGGAAATCCCCCAATTCTTTCACGAAAGTATCAATCTCTTCTTTTGTTCTTAATTCCGTTACGGCGACTAACATATGATTTTCCAATTCTGAAAAATCATGCCCGAGATCATATCCGCCAATGATTCCCTTTTGTAAAAGAGCCTTGTTTACATCTTTCACCGACTTATTCAGCTTCACAATAAATTCATTAAAAGCAGGGCCATCAAAGACAAGCTCAAAACCATTTTTTATGAATGCTTTTTTCGCATAATGAGCCTTTTGAATATTGGCAACAGCCATCTCTTTCACACCTTTTTTTCCTAAAGCCGTCATGGCAACAGAGGCCGCAAGTGCATTTAGTGCCTGGTTGGAACAAATATTGGAAGTTGCTTTGTCGCGGCGGATGTGTTGTTCGCGTGCTTGTAGAGTCAGAACAAAACCTCGGCGCCCTTCCTCATCCACTGTTTGGCCAACAAGCCGGCCAGGCAATTTTCGCATCAGTTTGCTCGTAACAGCAAAGTAACCGCAATGAGGACCGCCAAAAGCTGTCGGTATTCCAAATGGCTGAGCATCACCGACAACGATATCGGCTCCGAAGTTCCCTGGCGGCCTTAACACACCAAGTGCAAGCGGATTACTTGAAACAACAAACATCGCTTTTTGGCCATGAGCTATTTCCTCAATCTCTTTTAAAGGTTCTATGCGGCCGAAGAAATTTGGATACTGTACAATGACAGCCGCCACCTCATCTGTCACCATATTTTTCAGTTGCTCAATATCTGTGATCCCGTCTTTATAGGGAACTTCGACTACCTCAATATATTGTCCTTTCGCATATGTCTTTACGACTTCTTTTGCTTCTGGATGAACTGCTGAGGAAATAACTACTTTCTTTCTCCTTGTTTGTCCTGCGCTTAACATGGCGGCTTCCGCCAGAGCTGTTGCGCCGTCATACATGGAGGAATTGGCTACTTCCATTCCAGTTAATTCGCAGATCATTGTTTGGAATTCAAAAATAGCTTGAAGTTCACCTTGAGAAATTTCAGGCTGATACGGTGTATACGCTGTATAAAATTCTGAACGAGAAATAACATGGTCTACAATGACCGGAATGTAATGATCATAAACACCTGCTCCGAGAAAAGAGGTATTTTTCTTTAAATCTGCATTTTTTTCAGCCAAAAAAGCTAATTCTTTCATTAAAGATGATTCAGACTTTGCTGGTTTTATGTTATATTCGCCCTTAAAACGGACGCGTTCTGGAATATCGCTGAACAGGTCATCAATAGAGGATACGCCGATTGTTTCCAACATTGCCTTTTTGTCCTGTTCTGTCATCGGTAAATAGCGATGCTTCATCGTTTACTTTCCTCCCTGTGACTTCTTTTCTCTTTTATAAAAAGGTGTTGACACAATAACTGCTTTTAGACGCTTGCTACGGATTTCAATGTCGACTTCATTGCCAAGTTCTGCTTCCTCCGCTTTTACTAAGGCAAGCCCGATATTTTTCTTCAATGTTGGAGATTGTGTTCCGCTAGTAACTTCTCCGATTTTTTCGTCACCTTTATATACTTGATAACCGTGGCGCGGAATCCCTCTGTCGATCATTTCTACGCCGACAAGCTTTCTCGGGACCCCGTTTTCTTTTTGTTGTTTTAATGCATCTTTGCCAATAAAATCAGCATCTTTATTAAGCTTTACGGCAAATCCGATTCCCGCTTCAAGCGGGCTGATCTCTGGAGAAAGTTCCTGGCCGTAAAGCGCAAGGCATGCTTCAAAGCGCAACGTATCGCGTGCTCCTAATCCGCATGGCAATATGCAGAATTCCTTTCCTGCCTCAAGGATCTCCTTCCAAAGAACTGGTGCATCATTTGCATCACAATAAATTTCAAATCCGTCTTCACCGGTATATCCCGTTCTTGAGACAAGCGCTTTTTTCCCATTAATGTTCACATCCTGCTGGAATTTAAAAAAGCCAATATTGTTTAGATTTGTTTCTGGTGTTAGTTTTTGAAGAACTTCTTCTGCTAGCGGACCTTGCAGTGCCAATTGAGCTGTTTGTTCAGACAAATCATTAATTTCAACATTTTCATCTAAATGATCTTTGAGCCAATTGAAATCCTTATCGATATTTGCAGCATTTACAACAAGCAGATAGTGGTCTTCTTCCAGCTTATAAACGAGAAGATCGTCAACAGTGCCCCCGTTTTCATAGCACATCGCCGAATATTGGGCACCTCCCGTTTTTAATTTTGAGACATCATTAGTTAACATTTTTTGTAAATACTCTAGACTACCTGTTCCTTTTACTTCAATTTCTCCCATGTGAGAAACATCAAATAATCCTGCCTTTGTCCGGACAGCCTCATGTTCCTCTTTGATGCTTGAGAATTGGACAGGCAATTCCCAGCCTCCAAAATCGATAGTCTTTGCACCATATTCCTTATACGTATCAAATAACGGTGTGCGCTTAAGTTCAGACATCTTGATCCCCCTAATCCTCCATCTGAAATGTTAGTTTACCCAGAATTCAATTCAATAAAAAACGAGCGCCATGGACAAACAAAAAAGGACAGAAAACCCCCTCAATAAATGAGAAGGTCTCTGTCCTTGCACCTGAAAGTTTACCATTGCGGCTTTCCTCTTTGGTGGCTCCAATATTGGTGGAGCACTCTCCAGAGCAGCGTCAAACAAGAGTTCTTTTGCCTGAGAGATTCACAAATCAGCTTTGTTTGCTCCTTCGGCGCTACAAATGTAGTCTCTCCCCTTGTCATCATTCGCATTTATAAAATTTCCCATTATGGTCATACTAAACTTTACGAATAGGTTTTAGATTACACCTTTTAAAAAGAATTTTTAATATGATAAATTTCTAAACTTTCAAAGCTAATCTTATCCTACCATTAAAGAGCTTGGTTGGGCAATAACATTTTCTAGTAAAGGAGCAATTTGACATGACGGTGCAGATTGAGTTCGATTCTTCCTGGCAGGATGAATTTTTACAACGGATTACTAATGATGGCCCCTGGGGAAACTGGGAGTTATTTAAACTAGCCGTTGAAGTGGAAAAACATACGGTCATCCCTGAATTCGAAGGTCTGCAGGCTCCGAAGCACCTGCCAAATTTGACTCCATTGCCCCATCAGCTTGAAGCCGCTAGACAAGTTGTTGAAAACATGCACGGCAAAGCCATTTTGGCTGATGAAGTAGGTCTGGGAAAAACAATTGAAGCGGGCCTGATACTAAAGGAATATATGATTCGGGGTCTCGTAAAAAAAGTGCTTATTCTTGTTCCGGCTTCACTTGTTACCCAATGGGCGAGTGAATTGAATACAAAATTCTTTATCCCGGCCATCACTCAGCGAAAAAGCTATGTATGGGACCAGTGCGATGTTGTTGTATCTTCGATCGATACAGCCAAAAGAAGCCCTCATAGAGAAATAATTTACGAACAGGATTATGATTTGATTATTATCGACGAAGCTCACAAGCTCAAAAATAATAAAACAAAAAACTACGAGTTTGTTCAAAACTTAAAAAAGAAATTCTGCCTACTATTAACAGCTACACCCATTCAAAACCGGATAGAAGAAATCTTTCATTTAGTTTCTTTATTAAAACCAGGGCATTTAGGCAATGAATCTGCTTTCTTTGAAAAGTACAAAAGGGACTCACGGTCGTTTAATGATGACGAACGCCTTCGTGAGCTTGTTAATAAGGTCATGATACGAAACAGGAGGACCGACACCGGGATTGAGTGGACAAAACGGCATGTTGAAACGATACCGATCGAGCTTACAAAAGAAGAACGGGAGCTTTATGATGCAGTAACGGACTTGCGGAGTGAAGGCAACTGGGTCAACTCAAGCCAATTTTCAGTTATGACACTGCAGCGGGAAGCATGCAGCAGCAGGGAAGCTGTTTTTTATACGTTAAAAAATATGCTTGAAAAGCAAGAATCGCCTTCAAAAGCATTTCAAGAGCAAATACAATACCTAGTCTCAAAAGTGGAAGCTGTAAAAACGAATTCGAAAGCAAAAAAAGCTCTTGAACTTATTCAAAAAATAAATGACAAAGTCATCATTTTCACAGAGTACAGAGCAACCCAAATGTATTTGCAATGGTTTTTAAAACAACACGGCATCACCTCTGTCCCTTTTAGGGGAGGCTTTAAACGCGGCAAAAAAGACTGGATGAGAGAATTATTTCAAAATCAAGCTCAAGTGTTAATAGCGACGGAAGCTGGCGGCGAAGGAATTAACCTTCAATTTTGCAATCACATCATTAACTTTGACCTTCCGTGGAATCCGATGCGATTAGAGCAGCGAATTGGGCGGATTCACAGACTTGGCCAGGAAAAAGATGTGATCATCTACAATTTTGCTACAAAAGATACTGTTGAAGAACATATATTAAAACTGCTATATGAAAAAATTTATTTGTTTGAAAAAGTGATTGGTGAGCTCGATGATATATTGACAAAGCTTGAGTTTGGAAATATCGAAGATCATTTAGTTGAAATATTCGGACGATCAGCTTCTGAAGGGGAAATGAGAATAAAAATGGAAAACCTTTCTTCAATGATTCAATTTGCAGAAGAAATAAAAGAGGGTGAGCTTCGTGCAGCAACAGGAAATTCATCAATTTCTTGAAAGATATTTTCATGCCAATGGGTGCGAAATTATAGAAAATAGTCCCGGACACATAACCGTTCAATTAACAATTGAACTTGATAAAGAACTAATGAACAGACCTTTTTACTGGCATTACCTTGAAAAAACCGGTGGGGTTCCAAACCCAATGAAGCTAACGATGATAACAAATTCAGCTGCTGCACCTGAACAAATAAAAGGAGAAAACATCTATTTCGGCTCACCCCGCCTTCATCAAATTTTCAAGTCAACGAAAAATCTTGCCGGTTATATACGGCTTTACGAAAACCGAAGCTTGAAACAACAGCAGCAAACACCGCTATTACCCTGGCTAGGTATAAATGTAAAAATTTCATATCAGTGCGACCGGAAACGAGATATCTTCAAATCAATTGGTTTGCAGTTAATCAACGGACAAATGGTTGAAAATTTTCATGACAGACTGCTAAAAATCCCATTAACACCAAAAATACCTGATTATTCATTTACTCTTTCCCCGCTCGTCATGCCAAAAAGTGGAATAATGAGAATTGAAAACTATATAAGAAATTATCTTGGACAGGAAGACCATACATGGGCAGACGAAGCTATAAAGCGCTGGCAAAAAGATTTGGAATTATTGGATCATTTTTATGAGGGAGAAGAGGAAAGAGAAAGTTATGAAATTGAAAAAAAAGCACTTCAAGAACAATATGAACCGAAGATAAAGATATCGATTATTAACGGCGGTTTATTTTATCTTACAGAAAAATCCATTTAAACTCCAAAAAAGTAACAAGGAAGCAGGCTTTATGCCGCTTCTTTGTTACTTTTTTCTAATTCTTGCCAAAAAGACGTATGGCAAAATACCAAACCAGCGAAATAAAAATGTCCCTTTCTTTTCTTTTTTTTCCGCACGGATTCGTTTCCGATCATCTTTTGGCTGGTCAATATATTTGATTACGGTTTGCGTAATATATTTCACATAATCATTCGTTTTCATCGACACACCTGCTTTCATTCTATCGTTTACAAGTATGTCCAATCATTCCTTTGTTAAACCTTCCTCTATTTCTTTTATAATCTCGGTGATATCCTTTCCGGTTGTATCAATTGTAAAATCGGCTGCTTCTTTGTATAAAGAAAGGCGCGCCTGAAAAAGTTCTTTGATTGCGGCTTTTTTATTCGTTTTTAGCAAAGGCCTAGAATCATCATTTTCGATTCGTTTAAAAATTTCCTCCGGTTCGGCATATAAAAACACGACAACCCCATTTTCCTTCATCCACCTGCGGTTTTCCTCCTTAAGTACAATGCCTCCCCCGGTTGTAATGATCGAACGATTTACTGGCATCTGTTTCAAAATCTCTGACTCAAGAAGGCGGAAGAATTCCTCTCCGTTTTCCTCGAAAATTTGATTAATGCTTTTTTTTTACTTTTTTTTCAAGTTCCTCATCCGTATCAAACACAGGCCAATTCCATTTAGCACTCATAGATTTCCCAACCGTCGTTTTCCCCGAACCCATAAAACCGATTAAATAAATAGCTTTCATTTTTTAACCCCTGTCAGTTTTTTTCTACCCATTTTATCATTTTCCTAAGATCTTTGTCATAAAAAACAAATCCTAAATACTCCTCACCTGAATCTAGTTTTAATCGGAAAGTGGCTTGAATGATGCTGTTCGTTACATGATTAACTTGATAATCCACCTCTCCATGTGTATATTGAAAGACGCCATTTATAGTATTGAATTCGTTTTTTTCTTGGAGCATCTTTTCCATTTTTTTTACCGAGCTCATCATGTAATATTCTTGCTTTAAAATGCTTTCTGTTTCTCGCAAAAGTTTTTTCTCAGAAAGAAATTGTTCTGCATGAATAAGTAAAAAAACAGATAATACAAGAAATAAACTGTATGACAACGGAAAAGTAAAACCGCGCTCATTATTGATCATTCTATAACCTCCATATCGATAAAAGAGCATATTGCCGTTGATTTCTCAGTTCCTCTTTTATCTGCAACAGTAATTTGCACACCATTATGGAGTTTTTGAAAATGAATAGAATGAACCTGTTGGAGCAAAACTTCATGGCCTGTAAAATCTACCCTCCTTCTCAAATTCTCACCATACATCTCATATAAAATGAGTTTTCCGTTCTTTTCCAAAAAAAGCTTGCTTCCGCTAATTTGAAGACGATCACTCATTCTTATTTCTTTTTTTACTTGGCTGACAAAAACCTCCCATTCCATCATCGCCAAACGCTTATTCAGGCTTTCTTCATGTATGACAATTTTATAAAAAATAGGAATATACGAAATAATAAGACAAAATATTGCAAAAGCAAACAGCATCTCTAACATCGTGAATCCTTTATTATTCAATCGTCTCGCATTTTTCAACTGGATGCTGAAATCTTTCCTCAAATTTTACACACACCTCTCTGTCCGTCTTCCAAATAATATCGTATTCATATCCGTATCTGTTCACAACTCTATTTCCAAGGACTTGTCCATCTGCAATTTTGGCCTGCACTTCTTCATAAAGGAGATGGATTGCTCCCGTTTCCATCCTTACTTTCATTGATTGGTAAGAAACCTTCATGACAAACGGGAGCAAAACACCAATAGCAAGAAGCCATATCGATAAAGATAAAAGAAGCTCTCCGAGAAAAAAACCTTCACTCTTTCGTATCTTTCGTAACATAAAATCGCCCCTCGCCTAGCAAAAAAGTCATACGGTATATTTCTTTTCCAATTGTGATATAAATGGATCCAAAACGGTCAATTCTCCCATCGTATGTGAATTTGAAGGACAGTTTTAACGACCCTTCCCGAACTTTAATGATTTTTGAATAGGGTCTTTCAATGATAATTTTTCCGTTTACGTAATCGTGAATTTTGTAATAATGGCTATCAGCCATAAAATTTACATGAACCTGCCGCTCGTGGGAAATCGCATATTGCTGGGCATAATAAAGGTCGGCTTCTAAGCAGGTGAAAAAGAGTGTTTTTTCAATAAATTCATAATGGGGTTTTACCATGAAAACAGTGATAGAAGAAACAATGAGGAATAATGTTAATACAAACAATATTTCTATCAATGTAAAACCTTTTTCGTTTTTTCTCATGAAGAGCCTTCTTTCACAGCTGCGACACCGTTCGTAATTATAACTTCTTTCCCATTTGGACACTTATCTTCTTTTTCATTAAGATAACCTTTTGAAATCAGGTCTTTTACAGATTGAGGATAAACCTTATGTTCAATTTCGTATGCCTGGACTTGAGCCTGAACCATTTTTATGAATGCTTCACAGCCTTTATTGTTAATATTGTCATTGTGCTTTGTAATATTTGGAATCGTAATTATTAACAAAATTGAAATGACGAGCAAAACAATCAACATTTCTATTAACGTAAAACCTTTTTCATTTTTCAATTTAATATCCTCCTTTCAAATTCCATCAAGTAAATGAAACATTGGCAATAAGACAGCAAGATACATTGACACAATCATCAAACCTATGAGGCTATATAGCAGCGGCTGAATAATTTTCATCCATCTTTCTGTTAAAGACTCTAATTTTGTCAAGCAATATTGACTAAAAAAATAAAGCTCCTGCCCAAGTTTGCCGTTTTCCTGGCCATGTTTCACAATTCTCGATAGCTCATACTCAAAAAACGGAAAAGAAGCCAAGATCATTTCAAGCCTCTCCCCTGTTGTCAGCCTTTTTTTAATTTCCGTTCCGATTTCTTTATAGAACGGCTGCCTCATATTATTTTCAAATAAGCTCAAAGCTTCAAAAATAGAAATACCTCCGGTTAACAGATAACTGAATTGAACGGAAAAATAGTGAGTATAAAGAAGTCTGAATACGGGGCCGACGAGTGGAAGACGAACAATCGATCCTTTTTGTAGAAGCTGATTCATTTTGCGGAAATACAAATAATAGTAAAAAAGGGCTAAGAGAAAAAGACAGAAGAAAACAAGAAAAACAATCGGGCCGGAATCACCCAAAAAGTATACAATTCTTGTAAAAAAATTCATTTTCAGCTGCATTGTTTGAAATAGAGATGTAAACTTTGGGAGGAGAATTCTTTCGACAAAAATGAATAAAAACAAAGTAACAGACATTAACAAAAGAGGGTAATACAAAAGCCTAAAAAGCCGTTTTAAATCTTTTTCTCTTTTTAATACCATATTACTTCCGTCAAGAAAAGCTTCAGACAGCCCGCCATGCTTCTCAGCGAAATAAACATAACCAATTAAGTTTTTATTGAAATTAAGCTTTGAAAGAATTTCATATAGAGGATAACCTTCCTTTAAATCCATGAGGCATTCTTCCATTTGTTCTTTTTTATTTCCATCCAGATAAAAAGAAATGGATTCAATTGCTTCTGATAACGGATAACCTCTCGCAAGAAGTTCACCGGTTCGTTTTAAAAACAAAGCTTGTTCTTCAACCTTCCATTTCGAGCGATTCATCATCATACACCCACCTGTCATATTCCGATTCCTTAATATAGCCAAGTGCAATTCCTTTTTTGATCATTTCCTTTAACGTCCTGTACGAAGCCTCAAAATCTTCTCCGTTAGCTCTTCTCATGACAGAGGATAGAGCCCGGCCGTGCAAAATCTCGAAAACACTTGCTCTTTTCCACCTTCCGTACGAAAAGCAATAAGGAGAGCACTCTTCTTCGCAAAATGGACAAGTTAATTCGACAAGACGCTGGGCAGTTACCGCTACAAGCGTTTGTTCTACTTCTAGCCAATTCACACCAAATTCTATCAGCCTGTAGATCGCTCCCTTCGCATCCCTTGTATGCATTGTGCTCAAAACAAGATGTCCCGTTAAAGCAGCCCGAACGGCAATTTTTGCTGTTTCCGCATCTCTTATCTCTCCGACCATGATAATGTCAGGGTCGTGCCGCAAAATAGCTTTTAAGCCAGCAGCATACGATACTCCCGCTTTTTCATTTACTTGCACTTGCAGAACAGAATCAGCATCTTTTTCGATCGGATCCTCTAACGTAATCACATTTCGATTAAATAAATGGGAAGTTTCATTTAGGAGTGAATAAAGGGTAGTGGTCTTGCCGCTTCCGGTTGGTCCGGTGAAAATAATTAGGCCATGAGCGTGTTTAAGTAGCGCTAATAGTTTTCGTGTAATGCTTGGAAATAAGGATAATTGATAAAAAGGAATTTGCTTTTGCTGAGGAAGTATTCGGATAACAAGACTTTCACTACTGTTGGCAGGAAGGGTGGATAAACGAAGTCCGATTGCATCGCCATCGACTATGAAGGAAAAAGCTCCGCTCTGGGGACGCCTTCTTTCTCCGATATCCATTAAAGCCGTAAATTTAAAATGAGAGATGAGTCGGTCACATTCTTCTTTTGGGAGGTAAAGTCGAGGGACTAGACGGTTGCCCATTCGAAGCTGTATCAGGGTATCTTTTTTTCTCGGGATAATGTGAATGTCTGTAGCTTGATTTCGGACAGCATCTCTTATAATTCTGTCAGCCAACTGTTTTATTGAACTCACAATGTAATGCACCACCTTTTCATTTTATTAATTATTATTTCGACAAGTTTCCCTGGAATTCCTTCTCAATCGGCAAATTTTTTTGAATAAATAATATCCTTTTTCAAATAATAAGGACTGCAGCTTTGTAAAGACAAAGAATAATAATTTGAATGGGCTATAGACAAGCGGCAAGGCAACAGACTTTGACTCCGTGATGCGTTGGTTCGAATCCAGCCAACCCAGTTATTTGTTCAATGTTTAGCCATTAATTTGTGAACATTTTCTAAACTTATAGTGTTAACAGTGTTAACCTCATTCCAATGTATTTATGGCTTTATTATAATGGAAGTAACTTATTGGTCCCGAGGTGAACGAAGGTGGAACAAACATTACGAATTACAAATGTTTTATCTGATCCAACACGTTATTACATTTATCAATACATTTCAAAACAGCATCAGGAAGTAACTGTGCAGGAAATTGCGGATGGCTTTAATATTCATCCAAATGTTGCAAGACTTCACTTATCAAAGCTTGAAGATGTTAACATGTTAGTTTCTGAAACAAAAAAAACAGGTAAAGGAGGAAGGCCGAGCAGATATTACCGTTTATCCGACAATGTCATTCAATTGCATTTCCCATATCGTGATTATCAGCTTTTAGCGAAAGTGGCAATACAAACAATGCTTTCTCTTGGTGAAGAAGGGAAAAAAGCACTTTATATGACCGGAAAAAAATTCGGAACAGAAAAGATTGAACAGGAAATTGCAAAGACTTCCCAAAACGGAGAAAGCCTGGATTTTGAACAAAAGCTAAATATTCTTAAAAATGCAGCAATAATTGCAGGCTTTAATCCTGAGTTTGAAGTCAATGAAGAAAAAACTAAAATTTATTTTCAAATTTTTAATTGTCCATTCAAGGAAATAGCGATTACTAACACCAAGATCGTGTGCGGCATGCATTATGAATTCTTAAAGGGAATGTTTGAAACCCTGTTTGATTCAGTTGAATTCGTTGAAAAAGAAAATATGTTTAACGGTTGCTTGGCGTGCGCATATCAGGCATTTGTTACAAACTAAATGGAAACGGTTATTTACTTTTCATTTACCGTTCATTTATAATATTGTAGTGATGGACTTGTTTGGTTAAAGGAGGGATACATATGGACCGTATGTACAGAGTTTTAGGATTTTGGACTGGAATCTTCGCAGTCATGTTCTATTTAGGAGACATGTATACAACGTCCCTAATTTTCTTCGGTCAAACAGGATTTTTCTTATTGTTAAGCTACTTAAAACTGTCCGAGCGTATGTATTTGTATATCTTTGGTGCATACCTGACCATTTTCTTTGCAGGGTTCACCTATTGGACGACTTTTATGATGGTGCCTGGCGCTGGCGGCCAATAATTAAAAGAGGCCTGGACAGAAAAAAAAGCAATGGAGATTATCCATTGCTTTTTTTATTGAATTGAAAAAGCTGATTGGGGTATATATGAAGATTTTTTTGTTGAATCATGATATGGAAGGATCCACTCATCTCATCCGGTAAAATTAGACTTCGGATTGCACGGTTTCGTTTGCTCGTTTCGGAGAAAGGGTTAGGATCATAGTTTTCTTCAAGCTCCTTTAACAATCCAATCGAAAGCAGAAATTCATCTTGCCTCTGTTTTATAAGAAAACGTAAGCCTAATTCCTCTCCTTCTCTTTTAAGAGCATCAAAATGAACATGGCTAGTAATATCCATTTTTCCAGGATGTTTGAGCACATCGTGAAACATCTTATGCTTGTAATATCCCCTTAAACTTCCATCCCTTCTATGCGGCTCCATCCATTCGTCGGTTGTATACCCATAATCTGCAGTTACGACTAAGCCTTTTTCCATCATATTTGAAATTCTGGCTAACATTCGTTCCATTTCAAGCGGGATTTCGATTCGTTGATTTTCGTTCAGTACAATTTTATTTTTTTTGATAAAACAAAGGATTTGTTCATTATCGAGCGGTACCTTTTTTTCTATAAGTTCATTGTTTTCAACTGCAATCATTATCTCATATAACATTCCTTCATTTCTTTCGATTACGTGTACAGGAAGAGCGTCGAATAACTCATTGGAAAATACCATGCCCTTAAAAGGTTTTATTTCCTCAAAGTTGTATATTTGTTTTACATTTGGAAAATTTGTGACCAGGTCTCTTTGCTTTTTTAAATGATACGGGCTTGTTTCTACAATAAAATAACGAAGAGGCAAATGATGCTCCCGATGCCATTCTTTCAAAAATGCCATTGCGAATCTGCCGTTTCCGGCACCAATCTCGCACACAGATGAGGGCAAATCATATTCTTGAACCAATTTTCTGTACCATTTAGCAATCGCTCTTCCATATATATCAGAAATATTGCTTGTTGTAATGAAATCTCCATTTCGGCCAATTTTTTCGCCCTCTCTCATATAATATCCATGTTCAGGATGATAAAGTGCCTCGGCAATATATTGTGCATATGAAATCATTTTTTCAGGTTTGCTTTGAATCAGCTTCTTAAGATAATGAAACATATAATCTCCTTTTTAATTTTCACTATTGACATAGTGTTTACTTTATCATATTGTTAAGGTAGTAGCTTAACTATATCCCCTCCCATTATAAGAATAGAACATCCCCCAGAAAAACCCTTCTCCGGTGAGAAGGGTTTTTCTAATTTGATTCGTCCTATTTTTTTGCTTGAAAATGCAGGAAAATTGAATTAAAATCCATGCAAGTATGGATTCGAATCCATTTCACTGCCGACTGCAGTTTCAGGCCCATGTCCAGGCAGTATAATTGTTTCTTCCGGCAGAGTTAACAATTTATTATGAATACTTTTCAATAATTGTTCATGGTTTCCTCCTGGCAAATCCGTTCTTCCAATACTGCCATAAAACAACGCATCCCCTGAAACCACAAATCCCGCATCTTCAAAATAAAAGGAAACACTTCCCGGAGAATGCCCCGGAGTTTCATAAACATTAAAGGAAAAATCCCCCACACTCATCTTCCCTTCACTTGTTAGAATATGATCTGCCGGTTTCATTCTGACCATCTTTCCTAACATGAAGAGCTGTGAACCGTTGAGTGCCGGATCAATTAGCCACTTCGCTTCTTTTTCGTGGATATATGCTGGAATCTCAAATTCATCTCTTATGTCATCCAGAGCCCCGATATGATCAAAATGGGCATGAGTAATCATAATCGCTTGCGGCTTTAGGTCTTTCTCTTTTATAAACTTAATTAATTTTTCTGGTTCTTCTCCCGGATCAAAAATCAAACAATTTTTTTTCTGATTATAAACAATATAGCAATTTGTTTGCAAAGGTCCGAGAGAAAGTTGAAACCATTTCATTAAAGCACCTCCAATTGCTGGAATACTATCTCTATTTTACACTAATAATGAGATAATGAAAGAAAGGAACGAACAAGAATGAAATTTGTGATCGGGATCGAAGCTAGTCCATTAATTGATGAACTAACTGATTTTCGAAGTCTGTTGATGTCAGAGACGAAAATCAAGGAAATTTATGAACGTCTTTTTATATTTGATAGCCTCATCGAAGCTGAACTTGCAAAAGAAATCCTAAACGAAGGGGAAATTTTTGAAGAATGGCACAATTTAATCGTTTTTTCTGATGGACAGGAAGGAGAATGTTTTTTTGATTATGGTTTTATCACCGGTAGTAACCAGATATACTTATTTAAGGATTTACTCTGTGCTTTTTCAATCTGTTCTGCGGATGAAAAGATGATTGAAATGGCAAACTATCAATTAGATGAGCATCTCATTTTTAAAACGATAACTAATGAAGGGGAAATATATTTTACCGACAGACAAAATGATGAACTTGTTGAACGAATTTGTCAAGCATATGACATAGAAGTGTCATTTTTAGACCTCGACAACTTAACAAAAAAAAGATAAAATATAACTCGAGTGTACACTAAATGTATACATATAAGTTTCACAATCATTTTATAGCATTTGCCTGATGACTATACAGTAAAGGGGGCTCATTTAATGGGACTTGTTATTATTTTTGGTTTAGTAGCATTGCTTGCTGCTTATGGAACTTATAGCACAATACGAAATAAAAACTTCCTTGGACTCATTTTTGCAGCGGGTACTTTTGCTGTAATTGGCTGGTTTACAATCATGACTGCAATCCACCACGGTATTCCTGCTTCACACTAAAAATTGATTTCGAAAAAGACTGCCTTAACTTGGCAGTCTTTTTTTGCTGTAACCGCCATTCTTCAAAAGTGAAAGGACAAGATGATTTTTTACATCAATGATTTTTTCGAGCTGATTTCCATACAAGCACAATGCCCCGTCAGATGAACAGCTGATCGGTTCATTTTCCACGTTTTCCAAAATTACTGTCTCTTCTCTTGTTTCAATGTCAAAAGAGATGAATTCAAAGCCACCTGAATACGTATTTGCGTCACCGCTCGCTTTTAGCCGGAAGGTATAAAACAGCTTGTCTTCAGGATGAAATTCAAAGTAAGGAACAAGCCAATCGGAGTAACTTGATAATAGTGGAACAATGATACTCGATTTTAACTTCATTTGATTTGAATAAAAAGTATATACACCATTATCATCTGACTCTTGTGAGAGCCCAATTGTCATCAAATTGTCCCTATAAGCTTTAGCCTGGATGAGACCCGTCATGATTGTTTTGATTTTTCCGCTTCCATATTTCACCTTTTTTAATGGAGCTAAAAGTGAAGAATGATTTGCGTCCCAGTCCAAATAAATTAACTCGTCTTCTGTCAGCCAGCTGGCAAATGGCTCTGCAAGCTGAAACTCGGATAATTCTTTGTCTTGTATTTTTAAAATGTAAGTATGAAAATCCCACTTCTCCGTAAACGATGACACAAGAAGTAAATTTTCATTATATGGATTCCATTCAAAAGCGAGTTCAAAAGATTTGATTGTTTTAGAAACTAATTCCTTACCGTTTGCTGTAAGGATTGTAATCATTCCCTTGTACGATGAATTGGAAGAATGGATTAGTATTCGTTCACGGGAAGGACTAATAAATACTTCAACAATCGGGTATTTGCTCTTATATAACAAAGTGCTGCGCCCTGTAAAAAGATTATATTTATAAACATTTGATCCTTGATTTACATTTGATACGTAGACGATCGTTTTATTGTCAAGCCATCCGATTGCTCTATCAAATTTACCTTCAGAAATTTCAAGAGGAAGGATATCAAAACGTCTTTTTGGTGTTTCTTTAGACAAATTGTTGCTCTGATTTTTTTCGTTTTTCTCTTCTTCTTTTTTTTCGAATGAGCATCCAAAGAGCATTAATATGGAAATGAAAACAATAAGCAATAACACACTTCGATTTCTTATTATTTTCCATTGCAATCTTTTCATTTCCACATCACCTTTTCTAGTACTATCTATCTGTACGTAATCTTCTATAAAATGTTTCAGTTTTTTTCCATTTGACAAAAATAAGGGTCAGACCCTTCCCATACAATCAATTGACAAACAATCATAAAACTCATTCTGAATATTGTCATTGTAGGATGGAGTCAGACCCTTATGAATCGAATGAAGTTGTAAAAATATGATCTTTACGACCACAACCGTCACAGGTGATTTTTGCAATGCTAATCAATCATTTTTAAGTAATTAAAAGGAAAAACAAGGCTACATGTATAAAGCTGCCAGAAAAATTCCCAAAACTTCCTCATAAATTTGATCAAATTGAGAAAGTGGCAATGGATTTGTGCCCTCCCCTAATTCGATCGTAAATCCAGGGCGGCGAAATTCCTGTATAAACCAATCTCTATATCCTGCATGACTGTCAATGTAACGGACCGATTTATAACCGCTCACTCTTGCAAATTCATTTGCTATTCTTTCAGATTCCGAAGGTTCCAATCCTTCATATCCCCAATAAAATTCTTTTCCTTGCGTATGGAATGCAAGCATCCTGTCAAAATCAATCATTCTAGCCAGATTTGCCATTTCAATAGCCTCCGGTTCGGTAAGCGGGGTATCACCTGGATAATCTCTTGGTGCAGGAGCTTTAGGTTCTTTTCTTTCTTTTTCAATTTCCCACTTTGCCGGAAATTGTTTATTAAGGTCTATACCGCGAATATTTCCCTTCCAGCCGGTATAATCGGTACTGCCTTTATTTATTTTCATGACACTTTCCCTCATTTCTTCCGGAGGCCCGTTTAAAACTAAATTGACTCCATCCGGATTAACCATAGGGATTATTGTAAGGTCAACACTGTTATAAAGAGGAAGTGTAGATAATCCTCTAATCAAGGTTGAATTTGTTAAAGAAAGGAGGAAAGTGTTTAAATAACTCATTAGAATTGAAGTCGTGATCCATTCATTCGCATGGAATGAAGCATTCATTTGTACCTTTTTTTGTCCATTCCCGAGCCTTATTTGTTGTATAGGCAATCCAAACACACTTTTTCCTATCAAGTTTATATTTAAAAATGGATATATTTCCTTTAATTTGTTAATATCAGCCTGTAAAACCTGATAATTGTATTCTCTCTTCCCGTTTACAATGGGAGAAGTTACCCTAACCGGCAAAAGTATATTTTCTCCTGCCTTTAACTGATTAGGATTGACATTTTGATTCAAAAGCAGCAAGGCATCAACTGACATATTGCCGGTGGCAGAAAGCTTCCAAAAAGTATCATTTTCTCTTATCGTATAAGATCTTGAAATAAATCCTGGGATTTCTATTTCCTGCCCAATTTGTAATCTGGCAGGGTTAAGATCAGGATTTGAATCAGTAATCAAATTCAATGGAATTCGAAAAAGCTGACTATAATACCAGAAAGAATCACCGGACCGAGCTCGAACTTTCATGTTACACCTCCTTCCATCATTAAAAAATCTATGATGAAAAATAAAAAAAATAACTTTCTTTGTCTTATACATAATCAATAATAAGCAGCATATTACTTGCGAACCTAAAAAAAGGGCCGACTCACAGGCAAAGAGTCAGCCCCAGCTATCCACTATTCAATTTCTTTATTTATTCCATTTCCTTTATCACGGTATTTTGTCTTTTCATAGAACCGCAATAAGTCCCCATAAATAATTTTATCAGAATATTCAAGTTCATTTTTTGCTTTTTCCATATATGGTTCACATGCGTTCTTATTTGCTACAGGTTCACCGGTTGCCTTATCATAACATGTTTCACGTGTATACACATAATCTTTCGTAATAAAACTACCATCCCTTAAGACAGCAAAATCCATTTTGTTTTTAGAGAATAAATCTGAACCGAATTGAATGTCTTGTTTCGTATCAATACCAAGCAAATGCAGAATTGTCGGCTTTAGGTCGATTTGCCCTGAAACAGTTGAAATCGTTTTGCTTTTATGTCCAGGTATATGAATAATTAGCGGAACCCTTTGCAGCTGCGTGCTTACAAATGGTGTTATTTCCTGACCAAGGTATTCACTCATCGCTTTATTATGGTTTTCTGAAATTCCATAATGATCTCCATAAAGAATAATAATCGAGTCCTCATAAAGTCCTTCGTCTTTTAATTTTTGGATAAAGTTCTTCAAAGCTTCATCCTCATAACGTACGGTTGTAAAATAATTATTTACAGTTTTATCATTTGAAGTATACGGCTCAATTAACATATCTTCTTCTTTTAACTCAAATGGAAAGTGGTTTGTTAATGTAATCAATTTTGCATAAAAAGGTTTTGGCATTTCCTTTAAGTGCTTTATAGACTGTTCAAAGAAATCCATGTCCTTTAAGCCCCAGCCAACTGAATTTTCTTCATTGACTTCATAGTCGTTAATATCATAGAAACGTTGATAGCCAAGTGATTTATACATAATATCTCTATTCCAAAAGCTTTTGTTATTTGCATGCAAAGATGCAGTAAAATATCCGTATTTATTCAAAATTTCCGGAGTTGCTGTATATTCATTTCCAGAGTGAGTAAAGAATACCGCACCACGGCTTAATGGGTATAGTGAATTCTCCACGATAAACTCAGAATCGGATGTTTTCCCCTGGCCTGTTTGGTGGTAAAAATTATCAAAGTAATAGCTTTCTTTAATAAAATCATTTAAGAACGGCGTAATTTCTTGACCATTCACTGTTCGATTGAGAACAAAGCTTTGTGTTGATTCCATCGATACTAAAATGACATTTTTTCCTTTTGCAATACCAAACATGTCATTGTTAGGCTGCTTATAATTAGCACGAACATAGTTGTCGATGTCCGCTAATTCACTGCCGTCAGCAAACGCCCGCTGAGCAGAAGACTTTGACTGAAGAAAAGCATCGTAAATATGGTAATTGTATGTCCCAATATTTTTTATCAGCATTTCACGGTCAAATGTCCGCGTCAAAAGCTGCGGGCGTTCAGTTTCTGCAAGGCCCAGATTTAAGAAAGCGATGGCAATTGCGATTAAAAAATATGCTCGTCTGTGCACCTTTGAATACTCGCGATAACCAACAAATTTTGGTTTGAATTTGACAATTAAAGCGAGAATAATAAAGTCAGAGAAATACAAAAAATCACTTAAATTCAATAATTCATTTACACTGCTTCCTAGATCGCTCATATTGCTTGTTTGGAACAAGACCGGTATAGTCAGGAAATCATTAAAAAACCTGTAAAAGACAACGTTTGCAAACAAAACGGCAGACACTAGAAAGCTAGTAATCAAAATATACCGGTTTTGATTTTTTTCCTTTAGAAATAAACTAATGCCAAAAATAAATAACAGGAAGCTAAGTGGATTAATAAATAAGATAAATTCCTGCTTCCAGTTTTCAATTTTTATATCAAAGCTAGTTTTGTAGACAATATACGTTTTTAGCCAAAGAAGCACTGTCGCAATTGCAAACAATGACACCTTTGGCCATTTAAATTTACGCATCTTTTTTTTACCCTCCCTGTTACGTGGACAGATATGGACCTATTCTTTATGTATTTCAATTTCTTGGCAAACAATTATACAATATCTTAATACTTTTTTTACAAAAATGCAATTCTCCCTTAAAGAATATAATTATAGACTTGTACATTTAGACGTATTCTCTTACATAAATAAATAGACGTTTGAAATCAAAAAAAGTTTCAGATTTATCCATTTTCGAAAAATATCAGAATTATTTACAAAAAAAGGAGCATCCTTTCTTTCCGGAAGCTCCTAGCACAGTTCAATTTACTTTTGAACAATTCTATTCTTAACAAGCCATGCTGCTCCAATAACACCTGCATCATTTCCGAGTGTCGCTATCAAAATTTTGGTGGATACAGCCACTCTTGGAAAAGCAAATTTTTTAAAATATTCTTTGACAGGTTTTAAAAGCACTTCACCGGCTTTCGAAACACCGCCGCCTAAAACAATCTTTTCAGGATTAAGAGTGTTCGCTACATTGGCAAGCGCTAATCCTAGGTAATAAGCTACTTCATCAATTATTTCATTGGCAAGCGGATCGTGATTGCTCGCACAATCGAAAACATCCTTTGAAGTAATCGCACCGTTTTTCATATATCTTTCTGCCAAATCCCCTGCATTTTCTTTTTCGGCAAGCTTTTCATTTGCGATACGGACAATACCCGTTGCCGAAGCAATTGTTTCAAGACAACCCGTTTTTCCACAATTACACGGAACTCCACCTTCTAGTTTTGATGTAATATGGCCTATTTCACCTGCAGCACCACTGATTCCATGAAGGATGTCTCCGTTTGCGATTACACCTCCGCCAACACCTGTTCCAAGCGTTATACAAACTAAGTCTTTTGCTCCGTTGCCGGCCCCTTTCCACATTTCTCCTAATGCAGCACAATTTGCATCATTATCAATCATAACAGGCAGGGAAGTTTCCACTTCCAATAAATCTCTTAAAGGGTACTCATTTTCCCAGCCAAGATTGATAGCTTCGTAAACGGTTCCTGTTGCTAAATTAACAGGACCCGGTGCTCCGATACCGATTCCAATCAGCTTGCTTTTTGGCTGATCAAGTTCTTCCAGTTTTCGGTCGATTGCTTTTGCAATATTCGTTGTAATTTTTTTCCCGTTATCGGATTTGTCAGTTGGGATTTCCCATTTATGAACAATCCCACCATAAGTTGTAATAAATGCAAGTTTTGTCGTTGTTCCGCCAAGATCCACCCCAACAATCCACTTTTCAGCCATGTTCCCCACCTTTTTTCCTTTTCAGCTTTTTCGCTTTTTGTCTTTTTCTCTTTCAATTTCATTTCTTAATAGCAAAAGTGCTGATTGGAACTCTTTTGTCTCAATTAGCTGCGATTGGTAAAGTTCTTTTAATTCGATTTCCATCAGTTCTAAATCAGCCAGTCTATCCCCAACATAAATCAGCGTGCCGTATTTCAATAACAACTGTTGAATATCATAAATTGATTTCATAATGAACAACCTCATAAATTGCAAAATTATCACCGCTAGCATTCATGAAATAAGTATAATCCAAACAAACACACGGCTCAAGAAAGTTCACTGTGATTGATCGGACACATAGGTTAAAAATCATACAAGCACAGCATATTGTGCCGTCCCTGTCATATATATCATTAATAAAGACAACCATTTTTGCAATTATGTTTTCAAAGAGGGATATATAATGAAAAAAAATATTTTTCTGTTCATAACTATATGTTTTATTGCTGCATCGATTTTTAAACTATATCAGCGCCAACCGGTAAAAGAAAGCATTACCTTTTTTCCGATTGATCATAATGTAGTCTTTTCGAAAGCTTATACAAAATTGGATTTGTTGGATAAAAAAAAACATGATCAATATTCTGTCGCTTGGAAGATTGAATCTACACTTGAGCGCAAGGCATATTTGCGACAGGATATTGGCTTTTTATTTGCAAACGGCCGTTTAAAAGGGAAAATGGGAAAATGGAAACAAAATACAGCGTCTCTTACCCAAGAACAAATCATTCATGGGAAAGATAGCTGTCATCTAGAAGCTATTTCATTCCATCATGCCGAAATCCATTATAATAATGAACAAATCTTTAGTGCTCAAACGATGTCTGCCGACCATTTGTACGTCATTTATTCATCATTTCGTCCTTTGCAGTCTTTTCGGACTCCGGGAACAAAAGAAGAAACAGAATGGAAAACCACGATTGACAAAATTACGAATCAAGAGCTGGAATCAAGCTGGACAAACGCAACCGACCATTTTTCAATAAAGCGAGATCAATATATCAGTATACCATTGACAGCATTAATTGATTATAATTACCGTCCCTTACCGGGTTTTACGAAACATGAGACAGAGCGAATACTAGGCAACCTGTGGGAAGGATTGTATAAAAATTATTTCCTAGGAATTAAAAAAAGGAACGGCACCGTTGTTGATTCAGAAAACAGTATCGTTCCCCTTATTTTCCTTGCAAAGAACAAGTCTCATTTAATCATCATAACGGAGACTGCAGATGGTGAACCGATTATGTTTCGCCAGCTGATTCCCCGGAGCCGTTAATTTTTCTTAATAGGTCTTTATACTCTTTTTGGTCAGGTTTTATCCTTGCTGCTTTTTCAGCATGAATACGAGCTGCTTCTATATTATTTTCATGATAATAAATTAACGCAAGATTAAAATGAGCTTCATGAAAATCCGGTTTCATTTTAATGGCCTTTTGCAAATGTTCCTTGGCATCAGTGACATTTCCTCTTTTTATTTCCGTATACGACAGAAGAAAATAAAGATTTGCCGATGGTTTATTTTCTTTAGCATAATTATTTAACAGCTCATAGGCTTTATCATAATTTTTTGATTGAATGTATTCCTGGGCAAGGACGAGCACAGACTGCTCATCGACGTTTTGGGCCGCTTCTTTATATCCATATTTTAACAAACTAGTGGCAATAAAAAAAGCTAACACAAGAGATAATCCTTGAAAAAGGATTTTCTTTTTTCTTGGAAAATGAAGAACTCCGGCAGCTAAAAAACCGCCGATTAGACCGCCAATGTGGCCGGCATTATCGATTCCTGGAAGTGTAAACCCTAATGCCAAGTTAATCCCAAGGACAACGAGGATATTCATGCCCATAGTCCGGAAAAATAGCCGCGGATGAATGACCCCAAAATAAAGCAAAGCACCAAAACAACCAAAAATTGCCCCGCTTGCCCCTGCTGATAGGCTTGGGCTGAACACAAAACTAGCAAGCGAACCTGCAAATCCTGCAGCCAAATATATAAGCATAAATCGTACATTTCCATATATTCTCTCGACGACTGTGCCAAGGTAGTATAAAGCGAGCGTGTTCATCAATAAATGAAGAAGTCCAATATGAAGGAAAATAGGTGTAAAAAAGCGCCACCATTCTCCTTCATTAATTAACGGATTAAATTTTGCCCCAAATCGAATAAGCGTTGACGTATTTGTACTTCCTCCGTTTAACTCCAATAACAAGAAAACAGCAATTTGCAAAATCATAAATACATATGTAAAAAAGGGCTTCCCGTTATTAAAAACGGCTTTTTCAGCATTCATATGTTCTTTTGCTGCCTGCAATGCTGAAGCTTTCACTGCTTCAATATCGCTTTCCGAATAATCGTCCTTTAAGTCAAAAGATAATGATTTGCTAAAATAGTGTTCGAGATTTTGTAAAACATTTACAGTATTATTTTTTTCAATTAAGAATGTCATAACACTTGTTCGATCAGTTTGCGGAATTGTAAAAGGTTTTTCAATTCGGAACTGGTAATCGTCAACAGGCGGATAAGGAGTTACATACACATTAACGACAGAAAGATGTCTCAGGCCCAGCTGTTTTCTTATTCTTTCACCGTTCAATGCAGTCAATTCAATATCCCTCTGCATCCAATTGCTCCAATCAACATCATATCGCAGCATTCTTATAATCTGAGCTTGTTTATTTTCCAGTTTTTCAAGCCAAAGCTCCTTTTGATCAGCGGATAATTGAATAATCCTATACTGTTGGTTCGATATGAGGAAGTGTGCCAACCTCCAAAAAAGAAAATCCTCTCGAAAACTCAACTTTTCCCCTACTTTCTGATATTCATCTTTAGTGTTCAAGGATGTATTTTACATAAGATGCGATCCCGCAATTGTCTCTTTTTTTCATTTTTTTCTTACTAAATATTATAAACCAAAGACTGCCTTCCTTTAAAAAATGAGTTTCTGGGAATGAACTTTTCATAAAAAATAAAAAGACCTTTTCGGCCTTTTTAATACTGTCGACTTGGGTAAACAGATTGAATGATTCTATTCTGAACACCCGGAACATTCATAAAAATACTTACTAAGAAACGCCGGATAAAAGAATTTCCAAAAAGTACATTAACCAACCGATACCGATTTTGATAAATAATATAACACGCTGTTCCAATCATAATTATTGTTGTGAGCATTCGTATCATTTTTCATCCCTCCGTTCTTATTTTAAGAAAGAAGGGTGGATTTTATCCTGTTTACTGATTAGCACCTTTTTCCTTCAATTACTTCGATAACCTTCTTATCCGTAATCAGCTTCATAACAGGGATATCATGTTCTTCAACCGGAAAGCAATCAATCAACTGCTCTTCAAATGCAAGAGAAACCGTTTTTCCGTTGAAACTTGATAAATAACGGTCATAATAACCCCCACCATTTCCAATCCGATAACCATTGGACATAAAAGCAACACCTGGAACAATCATAAGGTCAATTTCATTAGCATTAACAACTTCTGTTTGGTCTACAATCGGTTCATATAACCCAAAAAAACTTGATTCAAGTTCGGAAAAACGTGTTAAAGAACGAAAAACCATCTTCTTGCTTTCGGGAATGCATTTTGGAACAGCGATCTTTTTTCCGAGCTCCCATCCTTTTCTGATAATTTGCAGAGTATCTGCTTCAGGAGGATTTGACACTGTTATAGCAATTGTTTTTGCTTCTCTCCAAAACGGATCGGTGAATAACCTTTGTGCAATTTGATAAGACTTATCTTCATATTCAGGTTTTTGCATATTAGCGAGCATCGCTTTTACTGCCTTTCTAACCATTTGCTTCGTTTTCATTTGCATCCCCCTAAAAATTGCAGCAAAAAAAGCAGCAGGAACCCTCCCACTGCTTATTTTGTTTCACGATGTAAAGTAGTACGCTTTTCTCTTGGGCAATATTTTTTTAGCTCAAGACGATCTGGATTATTCCGTTTATTTTTTGTAGAAATATAGTTACGATCTCCGCACTCAGTGCAAGCTAACGTAATATTCACACGCATGTTTTATTCCCTCCAACCTGTGAAAACTAGTTCATTTATACGACTTTTCTATAATATCACTTTTTAAAGTGAAATGCTAGTGTGTTTTTAAAAGTGCATTATTCAAGTTAATAAGCTTTTTCCTATCTACACCATAAATAACCCATGAACTTCCTTGTTTTGTTTCATGTCCTTGCAAAATCAAGTTGAGAGAAAAAATACTTGCGACTGCTCCTTTCGCTAAAGGCTGATAGCGAAGAATTCCCTTTTTCTCACAGCTCCAAATGTTTTCTGCTGGAACAGTCCAAATGGGCTGAACAGTAGTTGTTTCCATTCCATTTCCGTTTGTTTTGCCATTTATTAAATACAATTTTTTATCGACATGGTGAAAGATGACTTTTTCTGACGGAGAAACAAATGCAAGTTGATCATTTGATTTACTTTCATCGCTATACATCATTAACAGCTTTACTTCCTTTACTTCCATAGAATGATTTGTGACCATGATGTCATATAAACAAATTTCAGATTGAAGGTTTGTTCTCTTTATTTCAAACGAAACTTCTTTTTCCGAAATAAATGCTCCGAAATCATGTTGCGCCCAATAAGTTTTTCCTTCTATCCATAACCCTGGAGTCATTTTAAGTTTTAGTCTTTCTCCTTTATCCCCTGTTATGATTAACCCTTTCATTCTTTTCCCCCCCGTATAATTGTAGTATGAGCTCTTTTTAGATGAATTTCTTGTTTATCCGGAGCCTCTGAATTCACTCTAGATTTTATTCATATCTTCGTACTTAACAAAACATCCTCAAAAGTTCTTTTCGTTTCCTCAGCAATTCTTGTCCAGCTGAAAAGACTTTCAACGACTTTCCGGCCATTTTCCCCGATTTCTAACGCTCTTTGCCGGTCTTCTAGTATTAAATGAAGTTGTTGTAATAAGCTTAGCGAATTTCCTGGATCCATAAATAGGCCTGTTTTATACGGCTGAATAATGCCTTTTAATCCACCTGTTTCGGAAACAATGGTTGGTTTGCCAAAACTCATGGCTTCAAGGGCCACGATGCCAAAAGGTTCATAAAGACTTGGAAAAACAGCTGCTTCACATTGTGTTAAAAGTGCATCCCGTTGTTCATCCTGGATAAAACCAATGAAATAGACAAAGTTTTCTAACCCATAGTCTTTTACTTTTTGTCGGTACTCTTCAAGCAGTGGACCTTTTCCAGCAATCACAAAATATAGTTCATCACTTTTTGCTTTCATTTTTGTTGCTGCTTCAATAAGTGTGTCAAAGCCTTTCTCTCTTACCATTCTTCCAATTGAAAATATCATTTTTCTTTCAGGAAAAACCGGTAGGCCATCTAACAATCCATGTAAATCTAATTGGCCTACATGTTTAAATACACCATTAGGAATAATCGCAATCTTCTCTTCACTAGTATTAAATACATACTTCAATTCGTCCTTCATATACTCACTGCAAACAATGGCTTTGTCGGACGCTTGAAGGAGAATTTCTTCTTTCTTATGAATAAAATGCTGCATATCTGTATAAATTCCATTATTTCTTCCGTGTTCAGTCGCATGCATCGTTGTGATTAACGGAATATTTAATAAGGATTTTAAGGAAATCGCTGCAGAACCAACAAGCCAGTCATGGGCATGAATAACCTGAAAATCATGAACAGCCGCAAGCTCTCTGGCCCTGTTTGCCATCGCTAAATTTAGCCCTGCCACCCATGCGAGAAAGTCATCATCCTTTTCGTTCAATGGGGCAACCCTATGGATAAAAACCCCATCTCTCTTTTCAAAAGAAGGAAGATCCTCAGATTGTGCAGTAATCACATGAATTTCATAACCCAGTTTTGCAAGACTTTCCGATAACCCGTGTACATGCCTTGCAAGACCTCCAACTATGTTTGGAGGAAACTCCCATGTCAGCATTAAAATTTTCAAGTCTTGTCTTTTTGATTCATTTGTTGTTAAGCTACTTTTAGCTTCATTAATCCATCCCTTTAACGAAAGGTTCACTAAAATCGAATCTGAATTTTCCATATCATCCAGTTCAAAAATCTGCCTGTTGCCAACCAGTATTTCTTTAAGTTTATTAAAGGATGTAATATGTTCCTCAGCTGCTTCTTGTGTTTGTCCGCTGCCCGCTGCTATTCCTGACAACAGAAGCCAATGTTTTAGCATCTGTTTCAATATCCTTTTTTCAAAAGAATTCTCAACCAATGTACTAATCTTTTTTATTTCAGTTTCCATTAAAAAGCATTCTTCCAATATTGTTGATTCATCCGTAATCAGAGGTGAACTGTCATCTGCTGCCAAAAATGACGGACAAATATGAGCTGTTTCAGCTGTTTCCCCATACTCTTTTAAAAAACTAGAAACTTCCATCGAAACAGATGGATTGATGGCCATATTTTTTACTAAATTAAAGAAGCTCACTATTTCTTCAGATGAAAGATTATGTGCTGCAGTAAACACTTGTTTTGAATCATAAACAGAAACATTGGAATCGTATTTTTCTAAATAACTTCCTCCTAGCTCAAATTCTTTCTGTATCGGAAAAAATATTAAGCCGTGTGGAGAACGTATCGGTTTCTTTCCATTTCCAGAGGGCGTTGGATCTGCAAATTTTATCGTATCTTCATTGATAAAACTGTATTGAATTCCCTCATTCATGAGAAAAAGATCAAGGCCTGGCTCAAATGCTCCTTTAGGAAACCAAAATCCGGATGGACGAACCGAGAAACAACTTTCCAATATCGATAATCCTTCACGAATATGAGCTTGAATGCCGGCGGAAGTTGCGGCAAAAGGCAAAACTGCCCCTGTTACCGGCAACGCCAGAAGTTCAATTTTTTCTTGATTGATCAAACTCTGCACACTTTTGATAACACTTTGATCCCACTTCATCCAGATATCAAATAAACCAGGAAACTGATCTGTTTCTTTTTCTAAAAATTCTGTCATTTTAGCCTGAAATATTTCTTGACCGGCAACTTCATAATAGATAGGTGGGATCGCTAAATATATTTTTAGATTTTGCGGTTCATTTTCAAGTTTAAAAAGTATTTCTATTAATTTTGCTGTAAATACAAATAAGTCTTTTCTTACGTTCGAGTTGTTTTTAATGCTTATTAACGGCATATCCGTATAAAGAATGGGCAAAAAGAAAGGTCTCATCATTTTTTAGTCCTCCAAAGCTTCTTTCGTTTCATAAAAACTGTAAGTGCTTACATGTTCAACCCATTTAGGTGCACTCTTCCGTCTGTTTTGAAACCATTCAAGTTCTTTTGCCAATTCCCCTGCCTGTTCAACACCTGATCGAGGTGCATGAACAGTATTTGACCGCAAAATCGGTAAAAATTTCTGATCCGATAATTTAATACCCAACTCGGCACAATAACATCTGTTTGGCTTTAAACCTTCAAAAAACCAGCATTTGTTATCTTGCGGCAAGTAAATTTCAAATACATCGTGTGCATTGCTCCCATTAAACAGGATACAAGTCACGTCATACAAACGAAGCACAAGCTGAAAATCAGAAAAAGACCTCTGATAATAATTGGAAATCAGCATTTTCTGCTCTTCTGATAAACGCCAAAAACTATAGAGTTTATTAGGGGAAACGAGCCAAATACAGAGGTGGTCATCTCGATGTACATGTTCAAATTTCCTTGCAATAGACAATGGCTTCCCATCTTTTTTATGTTGGATTCGAGAACCAGTGTCTTGGCCAGAAGCTGCGGATTTCATTTTCATATATTTTTTCCACTGATATTGAACTTTTCCTACAGTCGAATTCAGCTCAACAGCAATTTTTCGAAATGATAGGCCTTTTCTGCGAAGCTTAACAATCTCTTCAATCATCTAATTAGGCACCTCATTTCTTTAAACTATTCATTGTATGAAAATAAACTGTAAATATTCTTTGTAATAATGTTAGCATTGACAGGTTGGCTAAACAATGAACGCATTTTGTCGGATTTTGTTTAAGCCTTTTCTTTCAAGTTCAATAGAAATAAAATAATTTGATTTCGACAGCAATATGGCAATCCTTTCATAAATCGACAGTTTCATTATATGAAATATTGATTTTTTTCGACCCTTCCTTTAAATAAAGATCCTCGAAATTTCCATATATATGCTAAAATAATAATGTTGTAATTACGACTATTAATTGAGGTGTAATTTATGGGGTGGATTTTTGCTGGACTCCTGACATTCTCTGTCCTTCTTTTCTTAATATCATTTTTTATGAGTGATCCATATAAAAAGATCCGTGAAGAGATCGATGAGCTTTCCATGCAGCAAATAAAAGAGCTTTATCAAATCAAAAAGAAAATAAAAATTTTAGAAGAGGAATTGCTAATCAGCGACGAAGAAATAAAAAAGACATTTTCAAGACCTAAATCCCCTAAGGATAAGAAACAGATACATGCCATCATTCGCAATCAAGTTCATCTTTTGGCACAACAGGGTCTTTCTGTCGAACAAATCGCAAAGCAATCCTCGTTAACCACTGATGATGTAAACAGAATCTTGCATGATTTTTTTCAAAGCCGAGGCGAAAAAGATGAATAAACGAACAGTCAGAGCATTTGCATTAGGAATTCTTTTTTCTGTAAGTTTGATTGGATCGGCTTATTATTTTCTTCAAAATGGAAAAAGCTCGTTAAGTAAAGCAAAACAATCCCTTGAAGAGAAAGGATATATTGTGTTGTCAAAGTCTGAGTATACAAATTTACAGAAACAATCAAAACGAAAAAACGAGGAGAAACAAAGCCAGGAAACCGTCAAAAAAACTGAAAATAGTCCATTAAATGTACATACAGAAAAAGGCAATGAGCAATCTTCCGGTTCATACTCTGAAGAAAACAATGTAATTTCATATGAGTTAAAAATAACGAGCGGAATGAATACTGAACAAATCGCATCCATTCTTTCGAATGTTCGGATTATCAAAGATGCGCAAGATTTTGAGGAATTTATGAGCAATAACGGATACAGCACGAAAATACAACAAGGGACTTTTCATTTAACTAATAAAATGAATTACAGCCAAATCGCCAAGATTCTGACAAAAAGTTAAAGGAGCAAGCAGACCGCTTGCTCCTTTCAATTAGTCATTTAGGTCATAGCGCCTACCTTTTACAAGATAGAAAACATTTTCCGCAATATTAGTTATATGGTCTGCTGACCTTTCTAAATAACGAGATATAAAAGATAACTGCGTAATTTGCGGAAGAAATTCAGGTTTTTGCTGGTTTATCAACAATAAGTCTCGAATGGTTTGCCCATATAATTCATCTACTTCATCATCCATTTCAGCCACCTTTTTGGCTTTTACAACATCTTCCTCAGTAAAAGCTTCAAGCGACATCCTTAACATTTCAGACGTTAGTTCATGCATTCTTTTTATATGCTCGATTGGCTTCACTAAAGGCTCATTTCCGATTCGAATTGCTGATTTGGCGATGTTAACTGCGAAATCGGCAATTCTTTCAATTGCAGTCGCAATTTTTATTGCTACAATAATGCGCCGTAAATCGATGGCAACAGGCTGCTGCTTTGCGATAAGCAGGATGGCCAAGTCATTGATTTCTTCTTCCAAATGGTCATCTTCCGAGTCATCTTCCATTATTTCGATCGCCAATTCAATGTTCTTTTCTTCCAAAGCCTTAATTGATCTCGCTAATGCTTTATTAGAAAATTCACCTAGTTCAATTAATTTGTTTTGCAATTCTTTTAAATCATATTCAAATCTTTCTCTAACGACCATGCTTATATCTCCCTTCGTCCCCTTGATATTGAAGAAAAATCGCGCGAAACTTGTGGTTCCGCACGATTTATTCGAAAATTAGCCGAACCGGCCTGTAATATAATCTTCCGTACGTTTATCGGAAGGATTAGAAAAGATTTTATTTGTATCAGAGTATTCAACGACTTCGCCGTTTAAGAAAAACGCAGTCTTATCTGAAATTCGGGCAGCCTGCTGCATGTTGTGTGTAACAATGATAATGCTGAAATCTTTTTTCAATTCTTGGACAAGTTCTTCCACCTTTAAGGTAGAGATTGGATCTAATGCAGAAGTCGGCTCATCCATTAAAATGACATCCGGTTCAATCGCGAGACAGCGTGCAATACAAAGGCGTTGTTGCTGGCCTCCCGATAAGCCATATGCATTTGTATGAAGACGGTCCTTTACCTCATCCCAAATCGCAGCCCCTCTAAGACTTTTTTCAACGATTTGATCAAGAGTCTTTTTGTCACGGATTCCATGGATCTTTGGGCCATAGGCAACATTTTCGTAAATCGACTTAGGAAATGGATTTGGTTTCTGGAATACCATCCCTACTTTTGTACGAAGCTCCTCCACTCGATAGTCCCTATCAAAAATATTTCGGCCTCGGTAAGTAATTTCTCCTGAAGTTCTCACACTGGGAACAAGCTCAATCATCCGATTTAGTGTCTTAATATACGTCGATTTACCGCAGCCTGACGGACCGATTATTGCAGTTACTTCATTTTCGTATATATCAAGATCAATATTTTTTAAAGCGTGATTGTCACCGTACCATAAGTTTAATTGTTTTGTTTGATAAACTGCCATTTTTTCTTTTTCTCTCATGTTTGCTGTCTCATCCTTGATAAATGTCATTTTTTCCTTTTCAATTGTTAAATTCATTTTGAAAAGCCTCCTTCATGCTTAAAAACAAATGAGCCGTTTTAAAATATTTTTTGAAACTTATTACGGAACAATACTGTAAAACAAATTCATTAAGAATTATTTGTTGATTGGATAGCCAAAATAAAAACCCCTTTTAACCAAACAACAAGATGAGAAGCTAAAATGAGCTTCCCATCTGCCTATTGTAGGTCTTACAGCCTTGCTTTAGACTTTCTAGCTTTTCAAGATCTTTCTTGTACTCTTTATCCGGACATTCTCAAGCGCAAACTTAATATGCTAATTAAAATTCAGTGAATTCAATTCCCTTTTTTTATAGTGCCAGCACTCCACTTATCAATGAAGAAAGTGCTAAGAACTTTAAGCCTTTCGATTTTATTTTCCTCCAAAGAGATTCAGTTGATCCCTCCTATAGTTACATCATAATGTTGAACTGTTAATTCGGTTTTAATTAAATGTAAAGCTTTTGTAAATTTAATTGAAAACTAAATGAAAGTATAGGAGGATGATTATTTCGCTTTTTTGAATACTACAAGACTCAATTTCTTGAAGATTTTTACAATTATTATCCCCCCCAAAAAAAAACTGCCTCGAAATTTGAGACAGTTTTTTGTGGAAAAGGGGAGCGCTAATGTCATTGACCCTGTTCTTCTTTGCGGATCCCTTCTTGGACATCTTTTATGTTTTCAACTTTTTGAACAGTATTTTCAAGATTTTTATTTTCTTCCATGCGTTTTTTCTTAAGTTCAAAGTAAGCATCCATTACTCTTTCGCCAATTTTTAGGTTAACCTTATGATCATGATTCCCTTGATATGCCCATGGGACCAAAACAGCCATGGCAATTTCCGGATGATTGGATGGTGCATACCCTACTAAACTCAAATTCATAACTTCCGGCGGTTCTTTTCCAAATTTTTTCCGTTCCGGTCCGTCATAAAATGCTTGCGCAGTACCGGTTTTACCTGCAGGAGAATAACTTTTATGACCAAAGTACCCAACAGCAGTACCTTTTGGCGCCTGCATAACTTGCCTGAATCCTTCCTGAACCCGCTTAATCCATTCTGGTTTCATGTCAATCCGGTTTAAAACTTTAGGCTCAAACTCTTCTATAATAGGACCAAGTTCATCATTTTTCATAACCGGTTCTCTAATTTCCTTTACTATATGCGGCTGAATGCGGTAACCATTGTTCGCAATAGTTGATACATATTGGGCCAATTGCATATTTGTATACGTATCATACTGGCCTATTACTAAGTCAAGTAGAAAACCAGGTTTTTTGTCTTTTCCTTTAAAGCCTACCATTTCATTCGGTAAATCAATCCCTGTTCTTATTCCTAGGCCAAATTCGCTAAAGTAGTTACGGATTGTATCAAAAGCTTCTGGTTTAAGAGGCAGCGGCTGATTATATTCATAATGCCCTTTCCCAATTTTCACGGCAATTTTAAACATATAAACGTTTGAAGATCTTCTTAAAGCATATAGATCATCAATAAGTCCCATGGTTGTCCATGATTTTTTTAATGGCGTCCCCTTGATTTTCATTGGAGCATCTAATTGCATGGTACCAGGATGAATTGCACCTGTTTTGTACCCCGTTAATACAGTTGCCCCTTTCACGGCAGAACCAACATTGTAAGAAGTAGTAATATTTCCAAGGGCATCATCCTGCATTTCTGTTCTTCCGGTTTTTTCATTTTTTACGATGCGTTTTCCAGCCATTGTCAAAATTTCACCAGTATTCGGGTCCATCAAGACTACATAAGCCCTGTCGAGCAGTGAAGTTCCTGGTTTGCTCTTTGCAGCCCATAATTCTTGTTCAATTATTTTTTCAACAGCAAGCTGAAGATCCATATCGATCGTTAGAACAAGATCCTTTCCTCTTTCACCTTCTGAAATAACTTCTGTTTTCAATACATTGCCTGCTTTATCAGTTATCTTCTTCACTTTTGCTTTTTGACCGTGAAGAATATCTTCATACTGCTTTTCAAGATAGCTTTTCCCTACACGGTCATTACGGTTATAGTCTTTTGATAAATAATAATCCAATTGTTCCTTTGGAAGCCCTTCGTCTGATGAAGACACATCACCGAGCACAGATCTCAATGTTTTTCCATAAGGGTAATATCGGTCCCAGTCTGTCGTTGTATCAACACCTGGCAGCTTTTCAAGGTTTTCACTTACGATCGCAATTTCTTTAGGTGTCACACCCTTATTTTTAACGATCTGCGGAGTCAATGCATAGCCGCTATTAAATTCCCTGTAGATGGCAAGAACTTCTAAATCATGCTTTGTTAATTGGCTAAGTTCTTTGTCTGTTATCCGTTCAAGCTGAAGTTTATATATATCTTTATCGTCAAGTTTTTTTTCTTCAAATAGTTTCCACTCTTTGTCAGTAATTTTTGCTTTTGCTTTTTCCGGGTTCTTCAAAATCCAATAATCCTTTTTATCCCGCTCTTGTACTTTGGAATAATCCTTGTGAATAAACTTTGCAAGCTTCTCTGCAACTTTCAGCATCTCTTTCTGGCTAATTCCCTGACTTTTTGTATAAGTGATTGCATTAAGAGGAATGTTGTCAACGATCACTTTCCCATTGCGGTCGAACATTTTGCCGCGCGGCACCGGAGTGTTTACCGTAATATCTTCCGTTCGTTCAATTTCGCGCTTAAAATCTTCGCCATAAACGATTTGAACAACTCCGAGTCTTAAAATTAGTAATGAAAATAAGAGAAATACAGCAAAAAACAACATATTTAACCGAAAGGGAACATGTGTCTTCTTTTTTTTCTTTTTATTCAATTTATCTCACACTTCCTTATGAAATCCTGCTTTCGTTAATTTCTATCAATCATTATTGTATATAAATTAAAAGTATTTTTCTATTACGGAAATTTTTCACAATCTGGCTTAATAATTATTGAACGGAAAAAAACGGGAGAAAAGGATACTCCCGTTCAAGTTGTAGATAGATAAAAACTTCCCCTGCCGAGGTCTTACTGTCCATTAATGCGAGATAAATTGATGTTCCTGACAAAAAAATAAATGCATGTATGTCCTGCGCCAAGAACCATTAACAATACCGGAAAACTCTTTTCTTCATTAAAAAACGTAATTGAAAACAAAAACATGAGAATGGAGACAATTCTTCCTGCGTTTAGAAAAAGTTCTCTGACAACAATATATTCAATTCTCATTTCAGCTGCTTTCCATCCCTTGCCGATCACATCATAAGTTAGCGACATGTACGGAACAAGCAAAATCGGATAAGCGATGGCAATCGTGGCTGCATAAAACAAAAGCTTTGGATACGTTATATCAAAAACAATTAAAAATATGGCTGCATAAAGAAGTATACCACCCAATAAGATTGCTTTTTTTCTATTTTCTTTTTTTATTACTCTTGAAACGGTGTAATATCCAATAAACGCAATTCCTGAGTTAATGAGGCCGAATGTTCCGAGAGCAAATTCGCTCCCCGTCGAAATAAAAACATACATAGATATCATAAATGCAAATGTTCCCTCTCTTAAACCTTGAAAAAAATGTGCATTCGTAATTAAGCGCCAATTCTTATTGTATTTTCTCTCGGAAAGTATGCGCAGAAACCAATAACTCCCCTTTGAAAGTCTTCGTTCTAAAAAGAAGCTTAGTAACACTGCCGCCGAAAACAATGTTAACGACAGTCCAAACACAACAGAATAACCTGTAAAATTTTTCAGACGGGAAATGATGTATCCCGAAAGCATAGGTCCAATCATCCCGCCAGCTGAAGTTAAAATTCCGAGAAATCCATTAAAAAAATCCCTCGTTTCCGGTTCTGTTATTTCAAATGTCAAGACGTTAAAAGCCAGCCAGTAAAACCCATATCCAATCCCTAACAGTCCCCCGAGCAATAAAATAAAATCTGAAGCATTGGACCCAAAAACTAAAACTGAAATATAAAATAAAGCTAAAAAAATAACTCCTATTCTGAGAACAATGACTCGGTCCACCTTTTTAGCCCATCGGCCGGCAAGTATAAAGGTAATTGGCTGTAAAACAACGATAGCAAGATTATAGAGGCCAATATCGGTAAATTGTCCAGATTGTTTCCAAAGATAAATATTTACAAACGTGTTGGAAAGTGAAATACTCAAAGAGTATAACCCTCCGATTAATAATAGCAATGTCAAATCCCTATTGAGTTCAACATCTCCAATCAACGATTTTAACTTACTCATAAAAAAAACTCCCCTTTTTACTCTAAGGGGTAGTTTCTAACAAAACTAAAGTACATATGCATATTTCGTAAAACTAAATATTTTTTCTATTAAGAGACTGCTCCAAAAGATACCTTTTAAGAGTCAATCCCTTTATATAATAGTTTTTTAAAATTTTTTCAACCTTGCAAAAGAAATTAGGTTTAACAGGTTGATCTTATTTTCTTTGCCTATCGTTCTTACTCGGCCAAAAAAAGTGCCCAAAAACTGCTCCCAAAGGAATCCAATTGTGTTTTTGGAAGCAGGATCATCACGAATTAAACGAATGGAAGCATGCAAAGCCTCATCCAGATGCGAAAGCGCCTGTTTTAAATGGATAATCACCTCGTTGTCTTTCTTATTCTCCACTCTACTCCTCCTCTTTTAACCAAGGTCACTTCTATCTATAAATTGATACGATTTTGATTTTCCTCCTCATACATCTCACCATCGATAAATATATCTTTATCCAAGCTTTTTCGAATCCGTTCAAATTTAACCTCTGCTGCCATATCTTCAATTCCTTCTTTGGCCGTAACAATTAAATATTTCATTTGCCTTGAAAGATCCCAGATTATAGGGCGCAGAGTGTTTCTAACTACAGGAATTAAGGCTGTAGTTGCAATGGCAAGTGCCGAGCCTACCACAATGCGCTGTAAATTTCGTTCAAGCATAATTAGACCTCCTTCGTAACGTTATTTATTTTTTAGTCATTTTTTTCCGTTTTTATACCAAAATTAAGCCACTGCCGGATTGCTATTACCGGTCATAGGAAGAATATGTTTTTTTATCCATATATTTGATAAAGGTTTTGCAAGCCGGGCTGAAGCTGCTGACACTAAAAGAATAGGGCCCCAGTTCCAAAGAGGAAGGGAAGCCGTTTTAAAGATTGCTGCAAATGGCGGGATATAAATAACACTTAGCAGTGCTAGCCATGAAATTCCAAAGGCACTTACCAAGAAGCGGTCTTTTGTCACATCTTTTATTGTTTCCTCAGTATCTGCTTGTCTCCATGAGAACGTCTGAATCAGCTGTCCTGCTACTAACGTTGAAAATGCAACTGTTTGTGCTGCATCCAATGTCATACCGGCTCCAAGGCTCCAAATAAAGAGACCGAGCGATCCCAACCCTAAAATGGCCCCGCGGGTTATGACTTGTTTGTATAAAGCGCCATCTACTATTTCCTGTCGTTTTGTTTCTTTTGTTTTATTGCCAGGATTTACAGCAAGGATCATAGCAGGCAAAGCGTCAGTCAACATGTTCATTAATAAAATTTGAACTGGCACGACCGGAAGCGGCAGACCCGCTATTACCGCCAAAGAAGTAACAAGTATTTCAGAAAGGTTTCCGCTCAACAAACATCCAATTGCTTTCCTAATATTTCCGATAATAGTTCTTCCTTCTTTAACACCGTCAACAATTGAACCAAAATGGTCTTCTTTTAGTACCATATCAGCCATTTCTTTCGTTACCTGTGTTCCTGTTTGGCCCATTGCAATACCAATATCTGCCTTTTTAATTGCAGGAGAATCATTAACTCCATCACCTGTCATGGCAACGATATGCCCTTTTTGCTGGAGAATCGTTACAATTCTAAGCTTATGCTCCGGAGTTACTCGAGCATAAATGGCAATGTCATCGATAACCGTTTTCAACTCTTGATCCGAAAGCATATCAAGCTCTTGGCCCGTTACTACTTTCGCACTTTCATTGTAAATACCGATTTGTTTTGCAATGGCTAAAGCAGTAAGCGGGTGATCTCCGGTAATCATAACCGGTTTAATTCCCAATTTCACTGCTTCACGAATGCTTTTTTCAACTTCTGGTTTTGGAGGATCGATCATACCTGCCATTCCTACATAAATAAGCTTGCTATCTATATCCTGTATGCAGTCTTTTTGGGCGTGCTTGTCTAATTTCTTGTAAGCAAAACCTAAGACGCGCAGAGCCTGCCTGGCAAATGCATCGTTTTGTTCCATTATCTGTGTGCGAACCTTTTCATTTAACGGATAGATATTTCCGTTTTTCTGATAGTGTGAGCAATTGGCCAACAGTTTCTCAACAGATCCCTTTGACATGACAAAACATTGCTCTTCTTGATTTTCATCATGGCAAACGACACTCATTTTTCCGCTGTTTGAGTCAAAAGGTATTTCTTCAACACGTTTCCAGTGGTTATGGTTTTCTGCTAACAAGCCTCGTTTAGCTGCAAGTGATAGAAGAGCTCCTTCTGTAGGATCACCTTTCACATTCCATCGTCCCTCTTCATGAAGCAGTTGTGAATTATTGCAAAGCAGTCCGATTCTTAATATTTGATCTACATCTTTCCAAAATGTTTCAGACTGATCCTTTCCTATAATTGTTCCTTCCGGATTATAACCATCACCAGTTACTTCATATTCCATTTCTACTGTTGAAATTCGTTTAACAGTCATTTCATTCTTAGTTAATGTGCCGGTTTTATCAGAACAAATAACTGTCGCTCTTCCTAAAGTCTCTAGAGCGGACAGCTTTCGCACCAATGCCTTTTTCTTAGCCATTCGGAATATACCTGCTGTAAGAGCAAAAGTAATCGTTATAGGCAGCCCTTCCGGAATAGCAGAAGCTGTTAATGCAACAGATGTTGCCACCATCTCTGTTAAAGGCATTCCTCTTAATAGCCCTGTAATAAAGACAATGGCGCCAACGGCAAGAGCACCTTTCATAAATTTTTTGCTAATGGCCGTAACTTGTTTTTGAAGCGGAGTTGTATGATCTTCGTCTTCTGTTAATAGAGATAGAAGATGCCCCATTTCAGTATTTTTGCCTATGTGAACAACCACTGCCTTGCTTTTTCCACGGGTTATGTGTGTGCCCATATAAAGCATGTTGGATCGGTCTGTAACTGGCACGTCCTCGTTTAAGTTCATTTCCTTCTTTTCAACAGGGAGTGATTCGCCGGTTAACGCGGATTCGTTCACTTCCAAGTTCCATGATTGAATGATCCGGAGATCAGCAGGCACTCGATCACCAGCTTCTAATTCGACAATATCTCCCGGGACTAAGTCATGGGCTGCAATTTCTTTCACCACGCCATCACGGACGACGCGGCAGTTAGGAGGAACAAATTGACTCATTGTTTCCACTGCCTTGTCTGCTTTTCTTTCCTGGATTGTACCAATCCCTGCATTTATCAAAAGAATCGAGCCCATGATTAATCCATCAAACAAATGTCCTGTAAAAGCACTAAGAAGTGCTGTGGCTGCAAGAACTTGTGTTGTAAATTCCTTAAATTGGCCAGCATATGTTTTCAGCCAATGAGGACGTGTTTTTGAAACAAGTTGATTCTTACCATACAAATGAAGAGCCCTATTTACCTGCTCGGTGTTAAGGCCGTTATTTTTATCAATATCAAAATATCTTAAAACTTCGTCTGCTTTCTTTGAATGCCAAGAAATTTTAGCGGCACTCACATCATTCTCGTGAGTCCGGTGCGAGATCTTAAATCTCCGTTCTGTCCAATTTTTTGCTCTGGACATAAACGTCAGTGACAGAGCATCCCCGATCAGATTAATAAGAGGTGCACTAATGACAAGCGGCATTGCAATGATGGAGCCTGCAAGATTCCATAGTTTTGTTATGGCAGTATTTTGTTTTATGATCTTCTTTAAATCTTTTCCATCTTGCATCGTTTTTGCGATGCCGGGTAACTGATTGAACGTACAGTACGGATAAAAAGAAATTACTTTGTTTTTTTCACAAACCTGATCTTTTATCACGACAAGTACATCTTCACGGCGATTTATCTTAAGGTCGTTATGGGAGATCAATTGAACACCATATTCGTTTAAATGTTGATCCAGTATATCAAGATCAACATTGGATTCATTGTTTACAAATGCAACATTTCTTCCTGTTAAGAGTGATAAAAGAGGAACACACTCCTTACGAACAGTTCCATCAGTAGAAATAAGTGAGACATCCTCAAAAACAACCGTTTTCGTTTGAGTCAATTGATAAACAGAACCATTATTAGGAATTTCCTGCTTGCTTTCCCTAGCCATATGTTCTGCTTGTTTCCATGTATATTCTGTAGAAGAAGTGATTGGCCGAGGATTTGCAGCTAACAGGACAGCTAAGGGAACAATCGGATTACGGGTAACGGCCAGCGCCGCAGCTGCTCCCATTAATCCAAGCTTTGTTGCCTGACGGCTGTAAGATTCAATTTCTTTAGAAATATATTCCTGATTCAGTAGTTCATTTTCAACAGACTTTCTTCTTTTCCAATTCAAATATTGGATTAAGCTTATACTTGCTAATACAACCAGATTTTCTCTTATTAAGGCTAAAGCAAGAGCACTGGCGGATAACAGCAAATCTAAATTAAACTTTTTTTCTCTCCAAAGCTTTTGGAGTCTTCTTTTTATAAAAGGGTAACCTGTGCTCACCGACAAAACTGCTGCTAAATAAAAAGGAACAGGATGTCTAGCCAACATAGATCTTCCGAAAAATAATTGCTTTATTCCTAGAATCCCAAGTCCTGCAACTGATAAAGCAAGAGGCAATGGAACTTTATTGTCTGCAGGTGCACGTGCTCTTTGTGGTACTTTGCTTAAAAAAGAGCCAACGATATTTTGTGGTGAACGCCATTGTCCATTTTCACCAATGGAAAAATCATAAGTTGCTGCAATTTCAGAATAAGCGATAGGATCTGTTAGCGAAGAATAATTCTCACGAGACGATCTGTCATCCTCATAATTAATCTCGAAAGAATGTTGAAAAAGCATTTCTTCAAATTGTGAAATAAAGCAGCATAATTGACCAAGGCTAAGAACACTTTCATCATATTGGATAAGAATTTTCCCTGTAATTATGCTTGCTTCCAAATGGAGAATTCCTTTTATTGAGGGAAAAACTTGTTTAAAACGAAGAGCAACATCAGCATCATCTTTTAACCCATAAAGCTCCATTCTTAGTCTTCCAGAAATTACATGATATGATCTTTTCTTAATATGTATTTCCATATCGTTTTCTCGCACCTCCCTATGTCTTGGCATACAAGTTATTTTTCTCATTTTTAACGACCGTATACATTTTATTTACAAAAAAAAATTTAAGCCTTTTGGATAATTTTGAACTGCTTTGGAAAAGATTGAAGAGTAAAAGGAGGGTCTATATATGTTTAAGCGCTTATTTTCATTTAGCAATCCACTGGGAATTGCTTTAACCGCTACAGCGGTTATTTTAACGTTGTCACCTGAAGCAAGGAAAGGTACAAGAAAAGTACTAGTTAAAGGGGCTGCAGCATTACTCTCGGTTGGAGATCAAGTGAAAGAATTAACAGTCGGAGCTAGAAAACAAATAGGGACGATTGTTGAAGAAGCCAAAGTGGAAAAAGAACATATGGATTTGCCGGATTTTTCAGAAATGATCAAAAATGCAGGAGAATCCACCAAAGCAAAAATGAATCAAGTTTTTGACGATATGAATTTCCCATTCGAAAAAAACACATCTGGTTTATCTCATGCCACTGAGATGGGCGAAGAATTTATTGAAGATAGCATACAAAATAATATTCGAAAAGCACCTGTTTCAAAAAACACTAAAAGTAAAGCCATCCCCAAAATAAAAAAGTCCCAAACACTGAGTCAAGTGCAAAATGTATTGAGTGATAATGCTTTTAATACGATCGCGGGAAAGCCACCTTTACAATAAAAGGGAGAGGGCTTTCCTCTTTTTGTGGAAATAATTAAAACTGACCCATAAGTGCCTGGCACATATGGGTCAGCTTTGATTTTTAATTTAAATTTTGAAATGATTAGTTTTCAGATAACGTTGGCCTTACATTTTGCAGCAGACGGCTATTATTCAACATTTGATTATTAAAAAGAATATTTCCTGCCTGATATCCAGCATAATTCCCAATCCGGTTTCCAATTATGCTTCCGATAATAGACCCTATGATCGTTCCTGCACCCGGTATAATGGCTGATCCAAGAATCGCTCCATATTCAAAACCAGCCATAATGCCTAAACTCCCGGTAAGATTTTTAGAAGTTTGAATAGCATACTCTTTTTTATCCATTTTGCCAGAAGCCATGGCTTGAGTGTCCTGTAATTGTGCCATTCCTCCTGAAATGACTCCAGCCCAAAGTGAAACTCCTTTAAACATGAACCATCCTCCTTTCACTGTATAATTTGTCCAAAAAATCTAAAATAATGTCAGCACTTAAAAAAATTTAAAGAAATCATTCTTTTTGACCATATTTATGAAACGCATTATTCTTCATCATCTGCTACTTCGTATGCCCATTCAAAAAAAATCATTTGGCTGTCTATATCTTCATCATTTGGATTTTTCTTTACATAAGAATAAATTCCATATTGGTCTTGTTCCCGTGCTTTTACATTATCACTTAAAAGAATGGTTAATATTTGTTTGAGCCTCTCCTTAAGTTCTTGATTAAAAACAGGGAAAGCAATTTCAAGTCTTTTTTCCATATTTCGTGTCATTAAATCCGCTGAGGAAAGGAGGATTTTCTCTTCACCGTTATGATGAAAATAATAAATACGGCTATGCTCTAAAAAACGTCCAACAATACTTCGGACTCGGATATTCTCACTAACCCCTTTAATGCCCGGACGGAGACAGCATATTCCTCGAACGATAAGGTCAATCTTTACTCCAGCATTTGAAGCTTCATAAAACTTCATAATTAATTGCTTATCTGTAAATGAATTCATTTTCGCTATGATTCTTCCATTCGAAAATTGTTGATGATACTCAATTTCTTTGTCAATCAGCCTAAGGAATTCATCACGAATATCGAAAGGAGACACAGAAAAATGGTGAAAATCCGGCTTTTCCATAAAACCGCTTAAATAATTAAAAAAATTGGTTGCATCTATTCCGAATTCAGAATTTGAAGTAATAAATCCTAAATCGGTATAAACTTTTGCTGTTTCTTCATTATAATTTCCAGTTCCCAAATGAACAAAACGCTGGATATTACCATTCATTTTGCGAACAATGAGTGTGATTTTGCTATGAGTTTTTAATAATGTTTTCCCGTAAATAACATGGCAGCCTGATTTTTCAAGCTCTTTTGCCCAATGTACATTATGTTCCTCATTAAATCGTGCTTTTAGTTCAACAAGAACAAGTACTTGTTTTCCACTTTCAGCTGCCTTTTTTAAATTTTCAATGATTGGAGATTTTTCACTCACTCGATAAAGAGTTTGTTTAATGGCCATAACATCAGGATCCTCAGCAGCTAACCGTATAAAATGAATAGCAGGTTCAAAAGATTCATACGGATGGTGAAGCAAGATATCTTTTTTAGCAGCAACATCAAAAATATTTTCTTTCTTACCGCTTATTTCATTGATAAGATCCTTAGCAGGCTGGGGAATTAACGTTTCAAAAATCAAATGTTCCTTGAAAGGAGCAATTTGTTTATAAAAATTAAATAAAAACGTTAAGTCAAGAGGACCGTTTAAAAAATACGTGTCATTCTCGTGTATTTCCAACTCACTTAATAAATAAGAAAAAATTTCTTTATCAATGAAGTTTTTTGATATCTCCAACCGGACGGCTGCTCCCCAATTTCTCATTTTCAACTCTTCTTCGATTTCTTTTAAAAGGTCTCTAGCACCCTCCTCGTGTATTTCTAAATCCGCATTTCTAGTAATGCGGAATTGTGTCACGGATTCAACATGCAACCCGCGGAACAGCTTGTGGACAAAGTGGCTAATGAGGTCCTCTATTAATACAAATTGCTTCATATTACTTTCGATTTTATTTGGAACTGCAACGAATCGTTCAAATCCTCTTGGTATTTGCACAATTCCCAATTTTTTTGGGAGTGTTGATGCTTCCCTCTTATCGGATAAAACCACTGCAAGATTCATACTTTTATTAGCCAATAAAGGAAAAGGGCGGTAAGCATCAATTGCCATTGGTGTTAATACAGGAAAAATAACTTGATCAAAATGTTGTTCCAATTCAATTAATGCTTCTTTCGAAAGATCTTTAATTGGAAGAAAAGAAACTTCTTCTTTTTCTAACAATGATAAAAGCTGTTTGAACGTCTTGTATTGTGTTTGAACCAGTTCATGGGTAATTTCCACAATTTTCATTACTTGTTGTTTAGGAGTTAATCCGGCTTTATTTTCAGGTTTTGTGAACCCTGCTTTTATCTGGTCTTTAAGACCAGCCACTCTAACCATAAAAAACTCGTCAAGATTTGAACTAAAAATGGCCAGGAATTTGAGCCTTTCAAGTAAAGGATTCCGTTCATCAAGTGCTTCTTCTAAGACTCGTTTATTAAAAGCTAACCAGCTAAGTTCCCGGTTATTAAAGTAAGCAGGTTGATTGAAATCATGAAACTCTGGCAAATCCATTTCACCACTTTTCCCACTGGGATTTTTCGTGACAATTTTTTTAAAAAATTAACTGAGTAATTTAAAATCTAAATTTATCTTTTTCCCAAGAGCATTTTCTAAATGCTTGATCTGTTTTTCTGCTTCCTGTTGTTCCAATTGCCAGCTCTTATTGCAATAAAACTCAAGTTGAATATGGTCTTTTCCTTCTATAAATCGAATATCTTGGACAATTTGTCTTTTTGTACTGTTTAGAATGAATGAAAATTTTAATATTGCTCCCAAGACCCTTAATTTTTGTCTGTCTTGTTTTGTAAACCATTCTTTAAATGGCTGAATATTTTGTTTAAAAGTAGCCTTTGAGTGATAAGAAGCTAATAAAGCAATTTTTATACGATCACGGTGGGAAACTCCATTAATATTGCTGGTCGATAAAATATAAAATGTATGTCGGCTCGCAGAATCTCTTTCAATAAATTCTCCTACATTGTAAATGAAACTAGCGCATCTTAAATCTTGTATATCATTTTCATTAACTTCAAATATCCTTGTTTTACGTATTGAATCCAAAAACATCTTCACTGTATTCATTACGGCATATCTTTTTTCCAAATCTATTTCGTATTCAATAGCCAATTGACGCAGATTTTTTTCTAACAGGTGCTGATTATTATGTTCATTAACAATATCGTTCCTTATCTCATCAAATAAAATTCCTTCTCTAATCCCTTTTTGACTGAATTGAAAAAATGGTGCATTCACAACCTGATAAATTGTCAGAAACACTTCAATGGCAGGAATGATTATATCTGCTCGTTCTTTTGAAAGGCCCTCAACGTTTTGGAGTTCAGAAAAGGATAACGATGTTAATTTTTCTTTTACCGTCAAAATATCTTTTAAATTCATCTCATATTGATGAATCGAATTAATGGGATAACTCTTTATTGCCTGGTCAATCTTCCCTAAATTTCTGGCACTTCCACCAATCCCCACAATCGGCAGACGGCAATTTTTTAGCCAATCACATTCCAGAAACTTAGATTGTAAAAATGCAGATAAATTACTCATCTCATCACTAGTAGGGACTTTATCTTTTATAAATTGTTGTTTTAATGTTAATGCCCCAAAAGGATAACTATGAGAGTGAACCATTTTTCGATTAATAAATTTGGTGATTTCTGTGCTGCCTCCGCCAATATCAATCGTTATTCCATCTTGTATCCAAGTTGAGTTAATAATACCAAGGAATCCATAATATGCTTCTTTTTCCCCGGATAAAATTTCAACAGAAAGCCCAATTTCTTCCCTTATCGATTTCTTAATTTCTTCTTTATTTTTTGCCTGTCTTATCGCAGCTGTTGCAACCACTTTAATCAATGTTCCATTATGCAAAGACACAATCTCTTTAAAAACCTTTAAAGTGTCCTTAAGGATTCTTAGACCCTCGGAAGTTAATATTTGTTCATAATTTAGATAGTTTTGAAGCCGAGCTGAAACCTTAATATTTTCGACTTCCTTTAGAACGTTTTCCTCTTTATGTAGGTAAATAGCTAATCTAATCGTGTTAGATCCGATATCAATAATGGCTAATTTCTTTTCCACTTTTTTCATCCTTGTTTTTTTATTGCCTACTAACGAAAGAAGGTATATTTATTATTATTTATTGTAAAAGGTATTATTATAATATGCCGAATTTAAATAAATAAAAAAAGTACACCACTTAAAAAAGTGATGTACTTTTGTTCACTGATTACATATTTTCAATTGACAGAAACCCCTCTGCCTTTTTCTTCAGTTATTTTTTTGCAGCGCTGTAACGCTTAGCAACTTCATCCCAGTTAATCACATTGAAGAAAGCACTGATATATTCAGGACGGCGATTTTGATATTTTAAGTAATATGCATGCTCCCATACGTCCAAACCTAAAATTGGAGTTTTACCTTCCATTAACGGTGAATCCTGATTTGGAGTGCTAGTCACTTCAAGTTCACCATTGTTAACGACAAGCCATGCCCAACCTGAACCGAAACGAGTTGCAGCTGCTTTTGTAAATTCTTCTTTAAAGCCTTCAAAGCTTCCAAACTTGCTGTTAATCGCATCAGCTAATTCACCAGTTGGCTCACCGCCGCCGTTTGGAGAAAGGATTTGCCAGAATAAAGAATGGTTTGCATGGCCTCCTCCGTTGTTGCGAACGGCAGTACGTACAGCTTCAGGTACTGCATCAAGGTTGGAAATGACTTCTTCAACTGTTTTAGAAAGAAGCTCTTCGTTTCCTTCTAAAGCGTTGTTTAAGTTTGTAACGTAAGTGTTGTGGTGTTTTGTGTGATGGATGTTCATTGTTTCTTTGTCGATATGAGGCTCTAATGCATCATAAGCATAAGGTAATTGTGGTAATTCAAATGCCATTTTTCATTTCCTCCTTATGTAAAAATAATTGTATTTTGCTTTAGAACATTTTCCATTTGTATAATTCTGAAAAATAAAATAGTTCTAAAGCTCTTTAAGTTAAGATTACCAAAGTTGGAGAATCGTTTCAAATGAAATGCTTTTACAAGAAGCATGTTTTTAGTTTCCTGCAAAAATGAAACGAAGACAAATATACAATTCCCTCCGTTTTTAAAATTATACAGACTAATCGTTTTTTCAATAGTTGTCATTTTTCATAAATATCAAAGTTCCAACCTTTTTTTAAAGAACTGCAAACACAAAATAGATAATCATAATTGCTTGAATAATACCTTTAACAAAAATGCTGCTGATAAAACCGGCAACAGAACCAAAACCAATTTTTACGGCATCTTTAAAATCTTTTTTATTTACAAGCCATTCAGCAAGAATCGCTCCCAAAAAAGGCCCAATTAAAATGCCTAAAAACGGGATGATAAAAGGTCCGGCAAGAATTCCAATTGTGCTCCCCCAAACCCCTGCTTTTGAACCGCCGTACTTTTTTACCGCAATCAAATTGGCAATATAATCTGCTCCAAAAAGAAGAATTACAAACAGTCCTTGAATCAACCAAAAATACCAGCTAAACGGTTCGAACGAAAAGAAAATCCCGTATAACAAAAATCCGCCCGCTATAAACAACACGCTCGGAATAACAGGATAGACTAAGCCGATAAAAGCGACAGCAAACAATAAAATAATAATTGCCCAATAAATGTACTCCATACATAACTTCCTTCAATGATAAAGTAAAATGCAAGAGGAGCATCCCTTTTACTCAATATTTTACCATAATCTTGCTCCTGTAAGACTACCTCGGTATGGCTTTTTCAATTTCCAACCTGTATCAATAGATATGCATAACTTGTACAATATGCGCTGTATAGCTAAAATAAAATAATGAATCTTTTTTGTAAAGGCGTGTTATGTGATGAATATTTTTAAGCAAATGTTTAAGAGCCTGTATTCACCGAAGGATATCTCTCTTTATCGCTTTCATGGAATTGGAAAAACTATCCTTTATGTTTTTCTTCTCACTTTGTTATCAGTGATCCCGACGGTCTATTATATCTCAGCTGCTGTCATAAACGGATTAGATGCAGCCCAAACTGCAGTAAAGGAACAATTCCCCAAATTCACGATTGAAAATGGGAAACTAGAGGCTCAGCAAGTTGCACCTATTATCATAAATCATGATGATTTTGCGATTATATTTGACAGTACAGGAAAAGTAAACGAGGACGATTTGTCCAACGAGGACAATGCAATCGCTTTTTTGCACAATGAAATATTTTTTGTTGCAGGCGGAAATATTCAATCGTATCCATATTCAATGTTTACGTTTCCAATAACAAATTCCGACCTACAAAAATTTTTAGATACGTTAGACTCGGTAACAGGGATTATACTCGTGATTATGGCTATCTTTATCTACATTTTTTCAGTCGGCATGAAATTTATTGAAATTTCTATATATGCTTTATTTGGGCTTCTGTTCAAGAATATGACAGGAAAAAATTTACAGTACCGTCACTTATGGAGAATGGCAGCATACTCTGTGACATTGCCAACGATCTTTTTTACGATCATGGCAGCACTGCAAACTTCCGTATTAAATGGATTTCTTATTAACTGGTTTGCCTCACTTCTTGTGTTATTCCTTGCGATTAAAGAGGTTCCAAAACGAAAACAAAATTAACACGCATCAAATAGTGCAGATGCAAAAACCCGGAGCTGTTTCCTTAAGGAAATGGCTCCCTTTTTATTCATTGAGCTTTGTTTGGAAAATTTTTTTAAACTTTTATCTTTGACCGGGGCGCAATGATTGAATCAAAGAAAAATATTCTCTTCGATTTGAAAAAACAAAATAGAAAAAACTTGCTAGCAGGATTAGAGCAGGATAAATAAAAATTCTTTCATCCTCATCCATCCAATTCTCAAAAACAACAGGCCCTAATGCTACGCCAAGAAATCGAAAAGTTCCATACAAGCTGACCACAAAACCCCGTTCCGAGTCCGGGACCGATGAAGTAACAGCCATATTGATGGACGGCAAAATAAACCCCATACTTCCAAACGCCAATGTTATGAAAAATAGTAAAAATGAAAATGAGTGAAACAAAATTAAGGCAATGAAACAGCCAACCATCAATATGTTTCCAAGAAAAAGAAGCCCGTTCAATTCTTCTCGGCATGTTTTAAGCCGTTTCCCTGTCCAATAAGAGACAATCGTCATAGCGCCAAGAGGAAACATATAAGTGACTCCTTTAAAAAAACCATCGATTTGATATGTTTCCTCGATTAAGAATGATAGATAATATAAGATGCCAAACATGACAAACATGCTGACTCCTCCCGAAAGATACAGAGGAAAAAGGAAATTCCTTTTCTTGTTGAACGTTTTTAAAATTTTGATCGTATATTCATTAATCGAAAAAAAATCCTTTCCGCTTTTAGCTTTTGGAACATGTTTTTTTATGCCCCAATAGGAAATTGCTGCTGTTACCGGAAACAAATAAAATGCCAAATACCAGGACTTTAATGCAGCTAGAGCCCCGAGTACAGGCGCTACCAACTTTCCTGCACCGTTATACACTTCCAAAACACCTAGAACTTTGCTGCGATTATCGGTGAAAATATCACCAACGAGAGCCATAGCAAGCGGTGTCGTGCCTGCGGCTCCAATTCCTTGAATGATTCTCCCTGTTAACAACACTGAAAAACTTATTCTGTTTGAAGGAATCAGCCCGCTTAATCCGCAAATGAAACTTCCTGTTATTACGAAAAGCAGTGACAAAAGGATCATGAGTCTTCTCCCCCACCGGTCAGAAAGAAATCCGATAAAAGGGATGATTATTGCTGCTGGGATGCTAAACATGCTTAAAATGAGACCGGTTTCAAAACCTGACAAATTGAGACTTCTCCGAATATCAGGAAGAATAGGAATTAGCATCGAATTCCCTAGCACCATAACAAATGGCAAAAGACCGAGATAAAAAATTAATAGACGTTCTTTTTTCATTGATAATCCCTCCAATTTTTTAAAAGAAGGTCTATAAAAACTTGGACAAGCATACATATTGGCAAAACCCCTTTTTGGAGGATTGCAATATGAAACGTCTTTTTGCATTACTGGCTGGAATATTAGTGATCTATGTGATTTATTATGACTTAAATCATGGAACTCTACCCTCTGTTAAAGAACAAAAGATTGAGGATTCCTATGCAGAGCTGCCATCCATGCCATATTTCGAAAAACAAGTACAGCCTGGAGATACGGTGTTATCAATTGTTGAAAATAGATTAAATGGACCCATCCCCGTTTCTATTTCCAAAGTCGTTGAACATTTTCAATTACTAAATGATGGAAAGAAACCAGAAGATATTCAAGTAGGGAAAACATACAGATTTCCGGATTATAATAAAAAGAACTTTTGATGACCTAATTGGAAAAAACGATGATTCTTGTCAATGCAAGTTGTTCACTGATACAATAAAATTGTCTGGACTTTCTTTGATTATGTCGAATCCATTATGTTAAAAGGAGCGAATCACCGTTGAGTGAAATTATACATCGTACAAAAACCCGGCCGGTCAAGGTTGGTAATTTAACGATCGGGGGAAATAATGAGCTTGTTATCCAAAGCATGACAACAACGAAAACGCATGATGTGGAAGCAACAGTTGCAGAAATAAAGCGCCTTGAAGAAGCCGGATGCCAGATTGTCCGTGTTGCATGCCCGGACGAAAGGGCTGCCAATGCGATTTCAGAAATAAAAAAACGCATCAATATTCCGCTTGTTGCCGATATTCACTTTGATTATAAATTAGCTCTTAAAGCAATCGAAGGCGGGGTGGACAAAATCAGAATTAACCCCGGAAATATTGGAAAACGCGAAAAAGTGGAAGCTGTTGTAAAAGCAGCAAAAGAACGGGGGATTCCAATTCGTATCGGAGTTAACGCCGGATCTCTTGAAAAGCGCATTTTAGAAAAATATGGATATCCTACAGCTGACGGAATGGTTGAAAGTGCTCTTCATCATATTAAAATTTTAGAAGATCTCGACTTCCATGATATTATTGTGTCGATGAAAGCTTCTGACGTAAACCTCGCAATTGAGGCTTATGAAAAAGCAGCAAGAACTTTTGATTATCCGCTCCATCTCGGCATCACTGAATCAGGAACATTATTTGCCGGAACCGTGAAAAGCGCTGCCGGGTTAGGTGCCATTTTAAGTAAAGGAATTGGCAATACTCTTCGAATTTCTTTAAGTGCTGATCCTGTTCAAGAAGTAAAAGTGGCTAGAGAACTATTAAAAGCATTTGGACTTTCATCAAATGCCGCAACTCTCATTTCCTGCCCAACATGCGGACGAATTGAAATTGATTTAATCAGCATTGCAAATGAAGTCGAAGAATATATCGAAAAAATTAAAGCTCCGATTAAAGTTGCAGTACTTGGCTGTGCCGTAAATGGCCCAGGAGAAGCTCGCGAAGCAGATATCGGCATTGCCGGAGCTCGTGGTGAAGGCCTGCTCTTCCGAAAAGGACAAATCGTCCGTAAAGTGCCTGAAGAAACAATGGTTGAAGAATTGAAAAAAGAAATTGACCAACTTGCTAAAGAATATTTTGCAAAACAAGCAGAACAGACTGTCGAAAAGGTGAATTAACTTTGAAAAGCCCGGCGGATAAATCGCCGGGCTTTTGCATGCTCCTATTTTTAAAAAGCTTAGAAAAACGGCCTGATAAAAATACCGAAAATAATTGAGACAGCTCCGATTCCGATGGCCCAGCTGCCTAAGCTTTCTGCTCCTCTTCTGCGTGCAATAAAACCAAGTATAATCCCTGCTGCTCCAAATAATATTGGCAACACAAACAAAGAGATAATTGAAAGTGCCAAGGCGGAAAGCCCATATCCTTGACCACTCGCAGTTTCTTCATCCCTCTGTTCTTCATAATCCCAGTCACGACTAATTGGAGCAGGTGCAGCTATTTCTGCAGCGGTTTCTTCGGTATAGTCTGTATCTTCAAAGCGATTTTCCTCGCCTATTTGGTCACGGTAACGACTTTCGGCTGTTTGTTTCTCGTCTGCCATGTTGATCCCTCGCTTTCAGATTGGAGCATTTATATTGTTTGCGAATCACCTCTGTTTAAATATGTCAATTTTTTCATAAAGTTGTTTCTATAAGGAAAGTGAATAAAATAACACTTTGGCTATTTTTTCTGATCTGTTAAGATAGTAGTATTGATAAAGGGGTTTGGCCCTCATTATTCTTCCAAGGAGAAATGCAAATGAAGAAGCGATTTGGTATTGATATTGACGGTACTGTAACACATCCTACTTCCATTATTCCTTATTTAAATAAAGCATTTAACATGAACATTACACTTGATGATATCAAACAGTATGACCTTACACCTCTCGTCAATCTTCCAGAAGAAGAATTTGCCGAATGGTTTCTAAATATTGAACCTGTCATTTATTCAGAATCACCATTAGCCGAAGGAGCAAAATCGATTTTAGAAAAATGGCAAGGAAAACATGAACTTTATTTTATCAGTGCACGTGGAAACCATCTTCTCGATGTCACAGAACAATGGTTTACAAAACATGGAATCGTTTATGACCATATTGAGTTAATAGGTACACATGATAAAATTGATGCCGCAAAAAAATACAAAGTGGATATATTTTTTGAAGATAAACATGACAATGCAGTCATGATTCACGAAGAATGTAAAATCCCGGTTATTTTATTTGATACTCCTTATAACCGTGAACCGATCCCGAATGGAGTTATCCGGGTTAACAATTGGTTTGAGGCATACAAGTGGGTGGAAAATTGGCTTAGAGGAGAAGAATTATAAGGTCTGGCACCCTCCAACAATAAACATATTCAAAATGGTTGTTATGTTATATTGGAGGGCGCTGATCCTTTGATTTTTAGTGAACCCTAAACTTAGATACATTCCGGACATCGCCCATATATTTCGAATTTATGACCGGAAACATCGTATCCTTTTAAGTTCTCATTCAAACTATTCATTGGACACATTTCAATTTCTTTTGTCTTTCCGCAATCGAGGCAAATAAAATGGTGATGGTGGCGGCTGTGGGAACAGGTAAACCGAAAATGTTTTTCGCCTGACAACTCTGTTGTTTCAAAAATTCCAAGGTCGGCAAACAAAGATAGATTCCGATATATTGTGTCAAAACTAAGTCCTGGGTATCGGTCCTTCAACCCTTCAAACACATCTTTTGCAGTCAAATATTTATCACTTTCAGCAAAAAGCTGGAGCATATCTTCTCTTTTTCCCGTATATTTATATCCCTTTTCCTTTAAAAGCTGCAAAGCTTTTTCTACATTCATTCCTCTCACCTCGTTAAAACAGGTCGAACAAAAGCAATTTTTTTTATCAAGATCGTTACAATCAATATGAGTATGGCAATGATTACAATTGTTCCTCCTGGAGCAAGATCAAGATAATACGAAATCGTTAATCCGCCAAGAACTGAAATTTCCCCAAAAAGCACTGAAAACAGTATCGACTGCTTAAATCCTTTTGCAATCCGAATGCTTGCAGCGACCGGCAATGTCATTAAAGAAGAAACTAAAAGAATTCCGACAATTCTCATGGAAACCGCTATAACAAGTGCAACCATTATAATGAAAATAAAATGGACGCTTTTTGCCGATATTCCTGAAGCTTTTGCGTATTCTTCATCAAACGAAAGCAAGAATAACTCTTTATAAAGGAGAATGATGACACATAAAACAATGATACTAATGGCTGCAATAATCCAAAGATCCGTTTTGCTTACGGCGCTCACACTACCGAATAAATAGCTGAAAAGGTCGGTGTTAAAACCATCAGCAAGCGAAATAAATATGACTCCTATCCCAATTCCTCCCGACAAAATAATCGGGATTGCAAGTTCCTGGTAGTTTTTATATACAGATCTCAGTTTCTCAATAAATAAGGAGCCGGCTACAGAAAAAGCCATTCCCATGTACAAAGGGTTTAAGCCGTATAAAAAATTGAACTTCTTCTCAAGATATAAACTGGCTGCAATTCCGGCAAGTGTCACATGGCTTAATGCATCAGCTATTAATGACAGTCGCCTGACAACGATAAACACCCCTAAAAGCGGTGCAATTACACCAATGATCATGCCTGTAAAAAAAGCATTTTGTAAAAATTCATATTGTAAAATTCCTGAGATCATTGTAATGCGCCCCCGTGATGATATAGTTCATGATGATGAGTTAAAACTTGGACGTCATGACCGTAGAAGTTGGAAAAATCATTCAGTTTCAACTTTTCAAATTCACTTGTCCTGCCATGAAAATGAAGATGCTTGTTTAAACAGGCGACATGCGTTACTTTATCAGAAATGGCCCCAATATCATGGGTGACAAGAAGGAGTGTAATTCCCATTTTTTTGTTCAATTCTTCAAGCATCTCATAAAATGAATACACATTAATAGAATCTACCCCAACAGTCGGTTCATCTAAGACAAGAAGCTCTGGTTCACTTACAAGTGCTCTTGCGATAAAAACTCGCTGTTGCTGGCCGCCTGATAATTCTCCAATGTTTTTCTTAAAAAATGAATCCATTCCGACAGATTGCAGCGCATGAATCACCTTTTTTTGATATTGTTTATTCATAAATTTAAACATGCCAATCTTCTTAGTCAGTCCGCTTGCAACAACTTCATATACGGTTGCAGGAAAACCAGAATTGAAAGAATTAGCCTTTTGAGAGACAAATCCGATTTTCTGCCAGTCTTTAAATCGGCTTATATCCTGCCCGAAAATCGTGATTTCGCCTTGCTGCGGCTTCAAAAGCCCTAGAAGGAGCTTTAAAAGCGTTGATTTTCCAGAGCCGTTCGGACCTACGATCCCAAGAAATGATCCTTTCGGGATCGAAAGGTTTATGTTTTCAAGAACATTTTCCTTTTCATAACGGTAAGAAAGATTTTTTATCCTCACAATTGGATCATGAGTATCCATTAGGTTCACCTTCAAATTAAGAATCATTCCGATTTAACAAAATGTAGTATACATGAAATTTAGCTAATTGTAAACAAACAATCCCTACCGATAAAAGTGGCGTTCCAATATTGATCCTACGAATTTTTAGTGAATTGCTGATTTAAATCTCGCACCTTTTGTTTCATGAGTATCCATAATGGTTAAAAAAGCATTTGGGTCAATATCATCCACGATCGATTTTAATTTTGTCACTTCAAGGCGAGTAACGACTGCATATATTACATCTTTTTCGTTATCAGTAAAACCGCCCTTTCCTTTAAGCTTTGTCGTCCCTCTTCCTAATCTGTAGAGAATCGCCTCAGATACTTCTTCATAGTAATCAGAAACAATAATAACTGCTTTTGTTTCATCCAAACCTTGAATAACTGTGTCAATCGTTTTAAATGCAATATAATATGCCATTACCGAATACATCGCTTCTTCGATACCGAAGACAAATGATGCCCATCCAAATATAAAGATATTAATGAACATGATAAATTCACCAACGGAAAAAGGGAGATTTTTCGTCAGCAGAATTCCTAATATTTCCGTTCCATCTAAAGAACCGCCATGCCTGATCACAAGCCCTACCCCTATGCCAAGTATTAGGCCTCCAAAAACAGCAGCCAAAATTGGCTGATTTGTAAATGGCTCGATGTGATGAAGAAGCGATTCAACTATTGCCAAACATACGATTCCAAATAAAGACGATATCATAAATGTTTTCCCTATTTGCTTATAACCGTAATACATAAAGGGGAGGTTAAGCATGATCACTAATGTTCCAAAATTGAGAAAGGGGACACGTTCCGATAGAAGAGAATTAAGAATCAATGAAACGCCGATGATTCCTCCGTCAATAATCTTATTTGGGATTAAAAACAGTTCAATGGAAGTTGCAGCAAGCGATGCACCAATAACAATCCAAATAAAACGATAGAAAAGGTGAATAAACGTTTCCTTCTTATGTTTTTTCTTGACCATATACTTCTCCTTTTCAAATAAAGTGTATGCACTCTGAAATCTTTAACATCATGGAAGTGAAAAATGTTTTCCAACAGTGGACATGTACAAAGCCTAAATAGAAGACACAATTTCAGAAACTCTTTCATAAAATTACTATGAGGGAGTGATGATAATGAAAATTTTTGAAAACATAATTAATCACAAAATTAATTCGATTACAGCCGATGAATTACTTAAGTATGCAAATCAATTTAATATTAAAATCACTAGGCAGGACGCTCAAGAAATTGCCAATTATTTGCGCGGAAGAAATATAAATATCTTTAATAATATTGATCGTACAATGGTCATAAAGGAAATTGCCATAATTGCCGGACCTGAAACTGCGAGAGAACTGAACAAACTCTTTGTTCAATTTACAAAATAGGAAGAAAGGGCTGACTCCTCCCAAAAAGACAATATATAGAGTGCTTTTATTCGTACTTCTCTATATGCTGTTTTGGATGGGTCTGCCCCCCCTTTTACTTATTTGTTTCTGCAGGTTATCCATGCATTATAATATCGAGTAGATTTTCCTCAAACACTTGATTGCGGAGCATTTCAATTTCATGTTTATAAGGCGGTTTTTTGTTATTTTTATCTTCGCCGACATAAGGAGTTTCAAGAATTTTGGGTATATCCTTTAGTTGGGGATGATGAACGATGTAATTTAATGCTTTAAATCCAATATGTCCTAATCCGATATTTTCATGGCGGTCTTTTCTCATTCCCATAGCATTTTTGCTGTCATTAATATGCAAAACTTTTAAACGGTCTAAGCCGATAATTTTATCAAACTCTTCTAAAACTCCATCAAAATCATCCACTATATTATAGCCGGCATCATGCGTATGGCAAGTATCGAAGCATACAGACAGCTTATCGCTATGAGTGACGCCGTCAATAATCATCGCCAGTTCCTCAAAAGATTTCCCGCATTCAGAGCCTTTGCCTGCCATTGTTTCAAGAGCAATTTGGACATTTTCCTTACCAGTCAACACTTCATTTAATCCTTCCACAATTTTTTTAATTCCAACTTCGGTTCCTTTTCCGACGTGCGCGCCTGGATGAAGAACAATTTGTTTTGCACCAATGGCTTCTGTTCTTTCAATTTCAGAACGCAAAAAATTTACACCGAGCTCAAATGTATCAGGGTTGGCAGCATTTCCAATATTGATGATATATGGAGCATGAACGATAATTTCCTCGATCCCGTTTTCTTCCATGTGTTTTCTTCCGGCCTCAATATTTAAGTCTTCAATTTTTTTCCTTCTCGTATTTTGCGGTGCGCCAGTATAAATCATAAATGTGTTGGCACCATATGAAACTGCCTCTTCACTTGCAGCGAGAAGCATCTTTTTTCCGCTCATTGAGACATGTGATCCTATTTTTAACATCCTCTTTCTCCTCTTCATTTATTTTTTTGTTGAAGCTTTCTCTGGCGTTTCTTTATTTTTTCTATTTCCGCCTGCATTTTCTTTTTATATCCAGGCTTCACCTTTTTCGGTTTTCGGACAAGTGACTTTGCTATTAGCACTGCTTCATCTGCTTGCTTTTGCCGATTCCTTCGTCTATTCCGGCCACTAATTTCTACTAATTCGCCTCCTTGAATATCAACATTTTTAAAAATAATTCCCATTTTTTCAAGTCTGTTTAACGCATCTTCATCAGACGGATCATAAATAGTCAAAGCGGTACCGGAATAGCCTGCTCTTGCAGTCCGTCCAACTCTGTGGATATAAAAATCCAAATCCGTTGGCATTTCAAGATTAATGACATGGCTTACTCCTTCAATATCAATTCCTCTTGCAGCAAGGTCAGTCGCAACAATATATTGAAACTCAAGGTCTCTAACCTGTTTCATCACTTTTTTTCGTTCCCTTGGAGTTAAATCGCCATGAATTCGTCCAACCTTTAACCCTTTTTCAATTAATGCATCCGCTGCTTCATCTGCCATTTTTTTTGTATTGGCAAAAACAATCGCCAAGTATGGATTAAATAGTTTTAATGCTTCATATACAATATCAATTTTTGACCTGTGTCTGGACGGAATGAGGTAATGGTCAATTTTTCCGGCAGCAATTTGTTTTGGTTCAATATGAATAAACTTCGGATTTTCCATATATTTTTTTATGAAAGGCTTTAATTTCTCTGGAATGGTGGCAGAAAAAACGAGCATTTGCAAACGTTCAGGCATTCTTGCAGCTATTTTATCGACTTCTTCGATAAATCCCATATCAAACATCAGATCTGCTTCATCAATAACAAGCATAGTGGCAGTATGAACAAATAAGGCCTGCTCATGTACAAGGTCGTTGATTCTTCCAGGAGTCCCAACAACAATATGAGGCTGAATTTTTAGTCTTTCAATTGTCCGCTGCTTGTCCGTTCCGCCAATAAAACATCTTGCTGATATTCTTTCATCGCTATGTTCAGTTATTTTCAAGATTTCATGGTAAATTTGGTTCGCCAGTTCACGAGTGGGAGCTGTAATGACAGCTTGAACCTCCTTTTTCTCCGGGACAATCTTTTCGATAATCGGCAAAATATAAGCATGGGTTTTTCCTGTTCCTGTTTGTGATTGTCCGACTGCGCTTTCCCCTTTTAACACAATAGGTATAAGACGCTCTTGAATCTCCGTAGGTTCATAAAACCCCATTTCTTTTATTGCATTTATAATAAACGGTTTTAAATGAAATCGTTCGAATTTCGTTTCTTTCATATGTAAACTCCTTTTGTTATTTCTTTACGTTCCAATTTGTCCATCCTGTAATTATAATAAAAATTCTTGCAAATCTCCACTGGAGCTGTTTTTTTATTATTTTCATAATTTTTCGGAACGATGCTTTATCTCTACTTGACCAATAATCCGCACTTGCTTAGACCAAAACTCAACATGCGCATATGTTAACTATGAGGACATAAGAAAGGAGGCTAATAGGATGCCGCCAAGACAAAGAGGACCTTTTTCGATGGGAATGGGACCCCGTTATATGCATTCTTCCCCTGTTTCACCCTTTGGCCCATTGAGAGGAAGACCCCCGCAAATAAAAAGAGGTGGAGGGCTTCTTGAAAAAATATTGGGACTCGGAAACCGAAATAGCCCAGTTCATGGAATGCAAAGCGGTGGATTCCCCGGTAGGAATCTTGCATCAAGCCCTTCGGCCCCAGGGGGAAGTTCAATTTTAAAAACATTGAGCAATCCCCAAGCTGTAAACGGATTTTTGAATAACACCCAACAAGTACTTAAGGCAGCCCAGTCAATAGGTCCAATAATTCAGCAATACGGACCTATAGCCAAAAATTTGCCGGCAATGTGGAAGCTTTATAGAGGATTCAAAAATGCAAAAACTGATACAGAAACATCCGATCATGAAAGTGTCGATCAGACAACAAATAAAGACACTGAAAAAAGTACGGAAAATAAATCACAAAAACGGGTAAAAAAGAAAAAAACATCTTCGAAAAAGGAAAAAGCTTCTTCAGCTAAACGCCAACAAAAAAAAGAGTCTGTTCCAAAACTTTATATTTAATGAACAGAATGCTGTCACCGGCATTCTTTTTTATTTGTATCATTGCACTGATGTTTTTTGTAATAAATCCTTATCTCTTATATAATAAAACTTATAGGAAAGGACATTATTTTGTCCTTTTAGGGGAGGAAACAAAATGAATGTAATAAAAATTTCGCCACGAGGATATTGCTATGGTGTAGTAGATGCAATGGTTATCGCCCGAAATGCGGCATTGGATAAATCTTTGCCAAGACCAATTTATATATTAGGAATGATTGTTCACAATAAGCATGTAACCGATGCTTTTGAAGAAGAAGGCATCATCACCCTCGACGGAAACAACCGTAAAGAAATTATTGAAAAGGTGGATAAAGGAACCGTTATTTTTACTGCTCATGGAATTTCTCCCGAAGTCCGCGAAATCGCAGCAAAAAAAGGGCTGGTTACAATCGATGCAACTTGTCCCGACGTAACAAAGACGCACGATTTAATTCGCGAGAAATCAGCTGAAGGGTATCAAATTATTTATATCGGCAAAAAAGGGCATCCCGAACCAGAAGGTGCTGTCGGAGTTGCACCTGAAAATGTTCACCTAGTCGAAACGGTTGAAGATGTAGAAAAATTATCAATTTCAGCCGAAAAAATTATCGTGACAAACCAGACGACGATGAGCCAGTGGGATGTAGCGGATATTATGGAAAAAGTGAAAGAAAAATATCCGCATGTCGAAATGCACAAGGAAATTTGTCTTGCTACACAAGTAAGGCAAGAGGCTGTCGCAGAACAGGCTAAAGACGCAGATGTCCTTATTGTCGTCGGCGATCCAAAGAGCAACAATTCGAACCGTCTGGCACAGGTATCTGAGGAAATTGCCGGCACAAAAGCTTATCGAATTGCTGATATTACGGAATTGGATATTGAGTGGATTAGAAATGCATCAACTGTAGCCGTTACAGCTGGTGCTTCCACTCCGACACCGATTACAAAAGAAGTTATAGAGTTTTTAGAACAATTTGATCCTGAAGATCCATCCACCTGGAAAAGAGAAAGGAAAGTTCCTCTTCATAAAATATTGCCAAAAGTAAAAAAGGCTGAATCTAAAAGATAAATCCTACAAAAGGGGTGACTCAAAGCAGAGTCAACCCCTTTTTAAATAAATTGAAAAGGGTCTGTATGAATCATCGAAGGCAAAATCGAAACTTGCCAGCCTTTTTCTTCGCACATTTTGGCAAGATTATTCGCAACGCCCTTTTTCATTACTTTTTCAACATTATGGCCGGGGTCAACGATGTTTACCCCCAACATCATAGCATCATGAGCAGTGTGATAATACATATCACCGGTGACAAATACATCGGCTCCCTTAAATTTAGCGTGGGATAAATATTTGTTCCCATCGCCGCCAACAACGGCTACCCTTCTGATTTTCGCATTTAAATTTCCGACAACCCTGACTTTATCTACTTCTAGGACATTTTTAATGTGTTCCGCAAATTCCTTTAACGACATTTCTTCGATATCTCCGATTTTTCCTAGTCCCAAAATCTCCCCTTTATTCTCTAAAGGATAGATATCATAAGCGACTTCCTCGTAAGGATGGGCTTTTATCATTGCATTTAACAGCTTTTTCTCAATGTTTTCAGGATAAATGGTTTCGATCCTGACTTCATCTACAGCTTCAAGTTTTCCATGATGCCCAATATGAGGGTTTGTATTTTCTCCCGGCAAAAATCGTCCTGTTCCACTTGCGGAAAATGAGCAATAGCTGTAATTTCCAATCGCCCCAGCTCCGGCTTTGCCCAATGCATCTCTTAATTCATCGGCATTTTCTTCAGGAACAAAAACAACTAATTTTTTCAGTTTTGTTTCGAAAGTTGGAAGAAGAATTTCAGTGTTTTCGAGGCCAATTGCTTCGGCAAGCATATCATTGACCCCGCCTTTTGCAATATCAAGATTCGTATGGGCTGCATATACAGCAATATCGTGTTTTATTAATTTTTCAATTAATCTGCCCTGATATGTATCCCCAGTAATTTTTTGGAGCGGCCTGTATATGAATGGATGGTGGGCTATAATGAGCTGAACATTATTTTGAATCGCTTCATCGACGACTTCTTCTAAAATATCAAGGGCAATTAACACATTTTCAACAGGCTTATTTAAATTGCCGATTTGTAAGCCTACTTTGTCCCCTTCCATTGCATAGCTTTTTGGAGCAAACTGTTCAAATAATTCAATGATTTGATAACCGTTTACTTTTTTCATTTTCTCCCTAAGGCCTCCTCAACTAAGCTGATTTTGTGCAGAAGCTCCTCTTTTTTCCGGCGAATTTCCGGCTTGTCGCCCGCTTGTTCCAGCTGACGTAAAATCCGTTTCCAATTGTCTTTTTCATTTGTCCATTTTTTTCTGAATGGCTCGTTTTGCTTTATTTGCAGCAATGGACCAAGGAGCAATCCGCTTTCTAAATTCTCTTCATAACCAATATAAGGATCTCCTTTTTCTGCTGCTAAAACCTCATAAATTTTCCCATCCTCTTCAAGAATTTCTTCAGAGATCAGCATCCAGCCATTTTCGAGAAGCCATTTGCGAATGGAAATAGCCCCTATATTCGGCTGAAGAATCAGCCTTTTAACATCTGTCAGCTTTTCTTTGCCTCTTTCCAAAATGTTTGCAATAAGTGTACCGCCCATCCCAGCAATCGTCACACAATCTACTTCCCCCGGCTCGACCACTTCCAGCCCGTCACCTTTGCGAACAAAAATATTATTCGTTAATCCTTCAGTCTGTACTTGTTTTAATGCCGATTGATACGGACCATCTGCCACTTCACCTGCAATGGCAAAAGTTACAATCCCCTTTTTTACTGCATGGCAAGGGAGATAGGCATGATCAGAGCCAATATCAGCAAGTCGTGAACCCATCGGAATAAAATGAGCAACGGTTTGTAAACGCTTAGAAAGATTTATTGTGTTCATTATTTCACCACTTTAACTTCGTTCGGTCCTATAACTCTTTTGTCACGCAAAGTATCTTACAAACTTTACGTTAATTTTAGGAGGAATGATTTTCTCTTCCGTTTTTTTTATAAGTATAGAAAAAGTCCTTTACAAATGCAAAGGACTTTCTCATAACTAACATATCATTATTTTAATCCTGATAGCCATTCAGCCATTTCATCTGCTTTTTCTTGAGGCACTAGCCCTGAAGGCATTGGGCCTTTACCATTCACAACAATTTTAGCAATTTCTGCTTTTGAAAGTCTTTTTCCAACACCTTTAAGTGATGGTCCTACGCCGCCTTGATATTGATCGCCGTGACATCCGATACAAGTTGTCTTATAGATATCTTCCGGTTTTTTAGCGGCAACCTGCTCTGTTTTTTGCTTTTCTCCTCCGCCCTTAGCATCTTTCGCCATTTCCTTAGCATCACCAAGGCCTTTAAAAGATAGCAGGAACATAAGACCGATACCGAAAACCATGATCAGCACGAACGGAATGATCGGATTACGATTCATGATTTAACCTCCTTATGTAAGAACATTTCCAATTATAATTATTAAGTACAAACAATTTATATTGTACCTTAAGAATCTCCTAAGGAAAAGCCCTAATGTGAACTTTGTCATAGTATGTTCAGAAAATAGACAAAAACTTCATCAAAAAGATGAAGTTTTTTCATGAAAAAATTATTGAAGAAATGAATCAAGATTGACAGCCAATTAGCCGGGCAATGACCATCCGCTGAACTTCAGAAGTTCCTTCTCCGATTTCGGTCAACTTCGCATCTCTCATGTAACGCTCTACATGATAATCTTTCATATATCCATAACCGCCGTGGATTTGAACAGCTTGGTTTGTCACTTCCATGCTAATTTCAGAAGCGTAAAGTTTGCACATAGAAGCTTCTTTTGAAAAAGGCCTGCCTTGATCCTTTAGCCATGCAGCCTTATAAACTATATTTCGTGCCAGTTCAATCTTCATTGCCATATCTGCAAGTTTAAATTGTATTGCCTGGAATTCAGATATCGATTTTCCGAATTGTTTTCGATCTTTTGCGTATTTTAACGCTCTTTCATATGCCGCCTGAGCGATCCCTACGGCCATTGCCCCAATACCTATGCGTCCGCCATCTAATGTCACTAAAAACTGTTTAAATCCTTCCCCTCTTTTTCCGAGCAAGTGCTCAGTCGGAACGCGTACTTTCTCAAGGACAAGTTCCACTGTGTTCGATGCATTCAAGCCCATCTTTTCATAATTGTCAATGACTGTAAATCCATTGGCGTTTGTCGGAACAATGATAGCACTAATTTCTTTTTTACTTTCTTTTTCACCTGTTATGGCTGTCAATGCTAAATGTTTTGCGAAACTTGCATTTGTAATAAAACATTTGTTTCCATTTATCACAAATTCCCCATTCTCTTCGATTGCAGTTGTTCTCGTACCTCCTGCATCAGATCCGGCATTAGGTTCGGTTAATCCAAATGCTCCAAACGATTCACCTGTACAAATTGGAACAAGAAATTTCTGTTTTTGCTCTTCTGTACCAAAAAGGTGTAATGGTGCACCACCAAGAGAAATATGGGCAGAATACGTAATCCCTGTTGAAGCGCAAGCACGGCTTAATTCTTCTGTTACGATTGCAAAACTGACGGTATCTGCACCGCCTCCTCCATATTCTTCAGGAAAAGGGAGGCCCATCATTCCCATTTCAGCAAGCTTTTTAAAAATTTCCAATGGAAATTCTTTTTTCCGGTCTCTCTCAAGCGCACCCGGAGCTACCTCTTCCTCGGCAAATTCTCGAATCGTCCGGCGAATCATTTCCTGTTCGGCAGTTAAATCAAAGTTCATCATCATCCCCCTTAACAATAATTGAAATCGCTTTCATACTATTATTATATGAGGGAGGAATGAATTTTCCTAACATTTAAAATTTTATCATTTTTTTATTATATTAAAATAAAAATTATTTATATGATAAATTTTTCAACAGTAGAAAATAACAAAATAAGAGCTGTAGCGATTAAAGGGAATTGATAAGACATTTTTTTTGCAGAAAAATAATAAATTCCTGTGATACCAATTAAAAACAAAAATTGACGCTAAACCTATTTGCAAAATGTAAGACAATTCAGTAAAATAAATGAAAAGCAAAGTAAATAGAAGAAGATAGAATTGCAGGACATTATGAAAACGGATTCTTTTTTCTGTGGAAAAGGGGCGAACTGCGCAAACAATAATAAAAATATTACCCCATCTTAGCAAGAATCTTGTTTAGCTTTGTAAATAGTTAGATCCTGGCTTCGCTCACACCGCCTAATTTTGGTTATGTTTTAAAATGAAACCTATTTCCACGTTAGGGTTGGGAGTTTAAAACTCATGCACGTTTACTGAAAATAAAAAAATAGTTTACTTCTATATGTAAGAAGTAAACTATTTCATGATAATCTTTTTATTCAAGGAAATCTTTCAGCCGCTTACTGCGGGAAGGATGTCTCAGCTTACGCAATGCCTTCGCTTCAATTTGGCGAATCCGTTCTCTTGTTACGCCAAATACTTTACCGACTTCTTCTAAAGTTCGTGTACGGCCGTCATCAAGGCCAAAGCGAAGCCGCAAGACGTTTTCTTCCCGGTCTGTTAATGTATCAAGCACATCTTCCAGCTGTTCTTTTAACAGCTCATATGCTGCATGATCAGATGGCGATGTCGCATCCTGATCTTCGATAAAATCACCAAGGTGTGAATCATCTTCTTCACCAATCGGTGTTTCTAAAGAAACAGGTTCTTGGGCTATCTTTAAGATCTCGCGTACTTTTTCCGGTGTTAAATCCATATCTTCGGCAATTTCTTCCGGAGTTGGTTCACGGCCAAGATCCTGCAATAACTGCCGTTGGACACGAATTAATTTGTTGATTGTTTCAACCATATGAACAGGAATTCGGATTGTTCGCGCCTGATCAGCGATAGCGCGTGTAATTGCCTGTCGGATCCACCAAGTAGCATAAGTGCTAAACTTATATCCTTTACGATAATCAAATTTTTCAACTGCTTTGATCAAGCCCATGTTTCCTTCTTGAATTAAATCCAAGAAAAGCATTCCACGGCCAACGTATCGTTTTGCTATACTTACAACGAGGCGAAGGTTTGCTTCAGCAAGACGGCGTTTCGCTTCTTCGTCTCCTTGTTCAATTCGTTTGGCCAGTTCTATTTCTTCTTCCGCTGACAAGAGATCAACACGCCCAATTTCCTTTAGGTACATTCGGACAGGGTCATTAATTTTTACTCCAGGAGGAACACTTAAGTCATTTAAATCAAATTCCTCATCTTCTTCTTTCTCTAGATCCTGCAGGTTTGGATCTGATTCCTCATTATCACCGACAAGCTCTACCCCTTGATCTCCAAGGAATTCATAAAATTCGTCCATTTGGTCAGAATCCAGCTCAAAATTGGACAATTTTTCAGCAATATCATCATAAGCAAGGACACCCGTTTTCTTTCCTTGCTCGGTTAATTGTTCTTTTACTTGTTCCAGGGTCATATCTGATTCGACCTCTTTTGAACGTGCTGATTTTTCAGCCATATGTCCCCCTCCTTCCAAAATCACAGGCAAAACACACCCAAACTATAGAGATTTGCGTAATTGAACAATTTCCATTGCAATAGCTGCTGCTCTTGCAAAATCTTTTTGGCGTTCAGCTTCCTTTTCTTCAAGTTCTTTTTCTTTTATCTTTAACATTTTTTGATAATTCAACACCTGTTTGATATAATCAGACATTTCCTGATCACTGATTTCATCGTTAATTGACATCATAGCGATGTCAGTAACGATTCTTTTTAATTTCTCATCTTTTAAATAGTTAATAAAGGCGCTTGAATCAGGCGAATGCCCATCTTCATAAAAACCAAATAAATAAGTTATGATTGCTTGGTGTTCATCAATGTTAAAGGTATGACCTTGAAGCAACTCTTGTACTTTATACGCTACATCGCTGTTTTTAAGCATGTGGGCAATCAAGCACCTCTCTGCTGTATAATATGCAGGCCTTAACTGATCTTTTTTAAAAGCAGAAAAGGTATGCATATTTTGCATGTTTCTATTTTTGCCCTGTTTCATCCGTTTTTCAGTAATAGAAACCTGCTGTTTTAAAGCTTCTAAAGAAAGAGAAAATTCGGCAGCCAATTGCCTCAGGTAATAGTCTTTTTCAACGGCATTATCAAGCATGCTGATTTCTTTCAATACTTCTTCGATGTATTGGAGCCGTTCTCCTTCAATTTGAAGGTTTTTCCCTCTTCGATAATAAAGAAGCTTAAATGACATGAAGGTCATGCTTGCCCCTATTACATCATGGCGAAATTTATCTCCACCATATTTCTTGATGTAGTCATCAGGGTCCAAACCTTCAGGCAAGAGGGCAATTTTAATTTGCAAGCCTGCTTCCGATAGCATCGTTGCCGCCCGGTAAGCAGCTTCAATACCTGCATGATCTGAATCATAACAAATGGTCACTGACTGAACATAACGGCGGATAAGTGCAACGTGATCATCTGTTAAAGAAGTTCCCATCGTTGCAATGCCGTTTTCCACCCCTGAATGATCCGCAGCAATTACATCAGCAAACCCTTCAAAAAGAACAGCTTGCTGTTGCTTTCGGATACTTGGACGAGCCAAGTGAAAATTATATAATATTTTGCTTTTATTAAAGATTGCTGTCTCGGGACTATTTAAATATTTGGGCTCATCAGCCCCCAATGATCTCCCGGAAAAAGCAATCGTATTTCCATTCCTATCAAATATCGGAAACATGATACGATCACGAAAGCGATCAAAGTAGCTGCCGTTATTTTCCCGTTTAATAATTAAACCCGCTTTCTCCAATAATGAAGGAGAGAACCCTCTTTTTGTCAAAAACTTATAAACAAAATCCCAGGAATTTAAAGAATATCCTATTTGAAATTTTTCAATAGACTCTCTTGTAAAACCTCTGCTTAACAAGTACTCTAATGCGTGCTGACCATCTTTTGTGTTTACAAGCAAATGATGGTAAAATTTTCTTAAGAGTTCATGTGCTTCCATCATTTGTTGAAATTCTTTTGGAATGGATTTTTCTTTGGAAACGTCAGAAGCTTCGATTTGAAGATCTATATTCGCCCTCTCGGCAAGCTTAATGACTGACTCCAGAAATGAAAGTCCTTCCACTTCCATTAAAAAAGAGAACACATTTCCACCTGCACCGCATCCAAAGCAGTGATATAGTTGTTTGTCAGGAGAAACAGAAAATGAAGGTGTATTCTCACCGTGAAACGGGCACAAGCCAAAATAGTTTCGCCCCTGTTTTTTCAATTGAACATAGTCACTAATAACATCAACTATATCAACTGATTGCCTGATGGCATTTATTTTCTCTTCAGCGATACGCTCTGCCATGATGAGGACAACTCCATTTTACAAAAAGGTATTCAATGCACATTAAAAAAACCCTTCATATTTCGACAAAATCTTTGTCAATTGTTTCACAAACTTTATTCTGTCATTCTGTGTGAAAGGTTTTGGACCTTTTGCATAGATCCCCCGGCGGCGCGCTTTTGCGGAAAGATATCGTATATCGAGTGCCGTATTGATTTCATTTTCTTCATACATAATTCCCCTCGGCGACAGGGCATAAACCCCTTTTGGTAAAAGAGCTGAGGCTAATCCAATATCCTGGGTAACAATGATATCACCAGACTTCGCCCGATTCATAATAAATAAATCAACCGCTTCTTTCCCGGAATCTACATATTCCCAAAATGAACCTGCCGTATCAGCTTTGAAATGATTATAGGAAGCAATAAAGATCGGCTTTATTGAATAGAAAGACGCAATTTCGACAATTTCTTTTTTAACGGGACAAGAATCCGCATCCACAAGTATTGTCGGAAGGCCTATTATATTACTACTAATTCTACATCCCTCCGTATATTCCTTCTTTCGAAAGATAACTTTTCAAAATAGAGATATGTCGAATTTTTTTCTTATTGTTTCCTTGACATCTGACAATAAATAGTTTATTCGTTCAGATGAAAGTCTAAACCTTTTCTAATACATTTTTATCACAATTTTTTATTATAGTATAAAAAAATTGATTATGCCAATATTTTTTACTATACGATGGTAGCAACTTTCGAGTGATCTAAATTTATATCAATAACGTAAAAGAAAGGTTTTAATTCTTTATTGAATATGGAACTTTTCGGACGAAAAAATCTATATGAAATATGAATAATGGTTGCTCGATTTACTTTTGCTGTGCATGATTAAAATCATTTACAGTTGATAGTATGAAATGCTAAAAAAGATTATAGGTACCATTTCGTTCGGACGGGAGCTGAATTTTATTGAATACACTTCAAAGAAAGTCGCTAAAAACAGGGCTAAAAATCGTCTTCTCTATTACAATTTTAGTTTACATACTCTTTCAAGCAAAAAAAGAAATAGAAGGAATTTCTATAAAAGACGCTTTGCTGCTTTTCAAATCGCTTTCTAGCTTTGAGATTGGATCGGCGATCACTGTTGGACTCCTGGCAGTATCTTTAATGTTTTTTTATGACTTAGTTCTCACAAAATCCCTTCGATTGCCGATTTCGGTAAAAAAAACATTTAAAATTTCCTGGATGGCAAACACCTTAAACGGTTTACTCGGATTCGGTGGAGTAATTGGCGCCTGGCTAAGAGTATTCTTTTACAAACAACATACTGACAAACCGGACAAAGTAATTCAAGGCGTAACTTTCATGGCTTTTTCTATGCTAAGCGGACTATCTCTGTTGTCAATTTTTGTTCTGCTGGATGTGTTTCATGCCAAACCATTACTAGAGACAAAAAAATGGCTTTACATTGCACTGATTGGTGTAGTGCTATTTTTACCATTTTATTTATTTACGACATTCAGAATGAAAAAAGAAAATGAAGACCGTTTTATCGGCTTAAAATTTACGGTCGTCTCCACGCTAGAATGGATTGGAGCTGCTTTCACCGCCTATTATTCCATCCATTTGATGGGCCAAAATGTATCCCTGTCTACTGTATTTGGAGTGTTTTTTATTTCGGCCATTGCCGGTCTCGTTAGTATGATTCCAGGCGGATTTGGAACTTTTGATTTAATGTATTTAATCGGAATGACTTCTCATGGAATATCCGAAGAACTAGTCCTATCGAGCCTACTCCTTTATCGGATTGTATACTATTTTATTCCGTTCGGACTCGGTCTTCTTTTATCCATATTTGAATTTGGAGAAGGCGCTATAAAAAGGTTTGAAGATAAACCAATCATTGGACCTGCAATTGAAACTTCCAGCGTGATCCTTTCCCTTCAAAAAGGATGGATCTCAAAAATCCCTTTTTTCTCAATAAGCATCGTCATTGCGATTACTGGTTTTTACTGCTTAGTTGCAGGGTTTAACAGCTTTTATTATGCTCCGGAACTTCAGGGAAATCAATTTCTGTTGGGGCTGGAATTGTTTTTCTCATCTTGTACGATTTCGTTTTCGATCATCATTCTTTTGCAAGTGAAAGCAGTCATCAAAGAAACAAAGAGATCTTTTTTCAGTATACTTATTTCTTTAGCTGGACTGATTGTTTCACTGACGATAACAGACGGAACGATCTTTGAAATCGGATGGCTTATCACTGTATTTATTATTCTTTATAACATATATAAAAAGCTTCAACGAATAAGAGCACCACTCACACTGTATAAGAAAATGCTCAGTACTTTATTTGTATTAGCAATCTATTATGTTTATTATGTTTTTATTCAAACCGCGATTGAATATTCAAACAAAAGTGATATTGCCGTTGAAAAAAATGCTATGTATACAACATTTTTTTTAAGTATAGTTATTTTGTCGATCGCAGGAACGGCTATTTATAATTTTTTTGAAAGGCTTCATCATGAAAGATTGGGAATGGAAGTCAATGAAGAACTATTGAAAGATATTCTACATACATATGGAGGAACCTATTTGAGCCATTTGGCATTTTCTAATCAGTTATCTTTTTTTATCGGCACGGACAAGAAAGCTTTTTTGCAGTTTTCTACAATCGGACATACAGCGGTTGTTCTTGGTGACCCTGCTGGAAAACCTGAATCCTTTTATCCGTTATTAACTGAGTTTTACGAAAAAGCTGATATCTTGGGATATGAAATTATTTTTTATCAAACTCATCAAAAATATATGGGGATGTATCATGATTTTGGAAATATTTTCTTTAAACTTGGGGAAGAAGCGATTGTAGATCTTGAAAATTTCAACCTTTCCGGAAAGAAAAAAGCCGGTCTTAGAGCAACGATCAATAAATTTAATAGGGAAGGCTATCAATTTAGCGTGATTGAACCGCCCTACCAAGATAAATTATTACAGGAACTGGAAACAGTATCAAATAAATGGCTTGGAAAGAGAAGAGAAAAAGGTTTTTCAGTTGGTTTTTTTGACCGAGATTATTTAAACAAAGCGCCTGTTGCTATTCTAAGAGACAAAGATAATCAGCTGATGGCGTTTGCGTCCATTATGCCCGCGTATCAAAAGGGAGTGCTCTCCATTGATCTTATGAGGTATTTACCTAATAGTCCGAGCGGTTTGATGGATGCGCTATTCATTCAATTGTTTGAATGGGCAAAAGAGAATGGATATCATACATTTAACATGGGGATGGCTCCACTATCAAAGGTAGGCGAAACAAGAAATTCGTTTCTGCGTGAAAGAATTGCGGCAAATGTATTTGAAAATATTCAATACATGTATAGCTTTGCAGGTTTGCGAAAATTTAAGGAGAAGTTTAACCCGCAATGGGAACCAAGATTTATGGTGTACAGTAAATATAGATCATTGCCTTTGAAAATGATTGCTGTTGCGCGTTTAATCAATCGGCCAAAAAAAATGTGGCCACGCAAAATATTACATTAAAAGCAAAGGAGGCTGTCTCATAAGGATCTGACCCCATGTGTATTTATCAATATATAGCACATTTATCCAACAATATGTCCTATATATTGTGTTATGGGGTCTGACCCTTAGGCTTTTGAGACAGCCTCCTTCCTTTTAAATCCTCCAACTTCGCATCCTTGCTTACAAAAAATTTTCTTTAAAATGAAAAAAGCACGTATCATGTGATATGTGCTATTTTCCTAATGATTATTCTGATAAATTTTTAAAATTACATTTGCAGTTTCTTCAACTGCTTTGTTCGTAACATCAATAAAGGGACAGCCTATTTTTTCAACAACCTTTTCAAAATAAATGAGTTCCTCTTTTATTCGTTCGATATTCGCATAATTTGCCTGATAGTTTAACCCTAATGATTTTAATCGTTCACGGCGTATCTCGTTTAATTTTTCCGCACTTATTTTAAGCCCAAAGCATTTTTCAGGTCTGACAAGAAAAAGCTCTTCGGGTGGATCAATTTCAGGGACAATCGGCACATTTGCTACCTTTAGCCGATTATGGGCTAAATATTGAGATAAAGGAGTTTTCGATGTTCTCGAAACACCTATAAGGATAATGTCCGCCTTAAGAATTCCCCGTGGATCACGGCCATCATCATATTTAACTGCGAACTCGATCGCTTCTATTTTTTTAAAATAATCATCATCCAATCTTCTCACAAGTCCCGGTTCAAAGAGAGGCGTTTTGCCGAACAAAATTTGGAGTTGATCCATTAGCGGGCCAATGATATCGCAAACATATAGCCCTTCCTTATCAGCCATTTTTTTTAAATAACTTCTCATTTCAGGTTTTACAAGTGAGTATGCAATCATTCCTTGGTCTAATTTCGCAAGGGCAATGAGCTCATCAATGTTTTCTTTCATTTCTATGTAAGGAAACCTTTTTATTGTGACATCTACACCGTTAAACTGACTGAGTGCTGCCTTTGTAACCAATTCAGCTGTCTCGCCAACGGAATCAGATACAACATAAATGATAGGCATTTTGTTCGTCAATCATAACAATCCCCTCTGGCCGAAATTCTATTTTTTATTCATTTTTTACAAGTGACACAAATGCTTCTGTAATATTCGTTTTTGTAATTCTTCCTATTACTTCAAAACCTTTTTCAGTTTCTTTCACCACAGGCATAGCATCAATTTGCTTTTCAATTAACTTCATTGCTACATCAATCAGCAAATCATCCTTTTGGCACATTGTAATGTTCGGCATCCTTGTCATAATAATGTTAACCGGCAATGTAGTTAACTCCTGTTTTCCGATACTTGCCCTCAGTAAATCTTTCCTTGAAAGAACGCCAGCCAATATAGACGATTCGTCGACGACAAATAATGTTCCGACATCCTCAAGAAACATTTTCACAATCGCATCATATACAGAAAGATTTTCAGGGACTACGACGGGAACGGATTGGTAATCCTTTACATAAATTTTTTGCAAATTTTCAGTAAGAAGCTGAGCTTCTGATTTACCTGTATAAAAATACCCGACCCTGGGCCTTGCGTCAAGGTAACCGGCCATCGTTAAGATTGCCAAATCAGGACGCAACGTGGCCCTTGTCAGATTTAGCTGCTCTGCGATTTGCTCGCCGGTAATTGGACCATTTTCTTTTACAATCTGCAAAATCTGTTCTTGGCGTTTGTTCAGTTCGATTGTACTCACCACCTTAAAAGAAAAGCTGAAGCGCCTAGACGCTGCAGCTGAATATTAATGAAAAAAGCGCTCAAAAGGTTATACTATTACATTAATATTATATACTAATTCTCTCTTTTGAAAAGTGTCTTGATTTGATGAACCAATTATTTTTTCTTAAGGTATTAAATAAAGACTTTCAAAATGAAAAAAGTACGGACAAAGATCCGTACTTTCTTATTAAAATTGAATTTTTTCTTGAATAAAACTTGCAAGTTCTGCTATCGGCACACGTTTTTGTTCCATTGTGTCGCGGTCTCTGACGGTAACCATTTTATCGTCTTGAGAATCAAAATCGTATGTGATGCAAAATGGCGTTCCGATTTCATCATGGCGTCGGTAGCGCTTGCCAATCGATCCTGATTCATCGTAATCAACGAGAAAATGCTTTGATAACTCTTCGAAAATTTGTTTAGCTTCCTCAGAAAGCTTTTTAGACAATGGAAGAACAGCTGCTTTATATGGTGCAAGTGCCGGATGTAAATGCATCACAGTTCTTGTCGTACCATCTTCAAGTTTTTCTTCTTCGTAAGCATCTATCAAGAATGCAAGTGTTACCCGATCAGCTCCAAGTGACGGTTCAATGCAATACGGAATGAATTTTTCATTTGTTTCCTGATCTAAATAGTGGAAGTCTTCACCGGAATATTCCATATGCTGTTTCAAATCGTAGTCGGTTCTTGAAGCAATACCCCAAAGTTCTCCCCAGCCAAATGGGAATTTGTACTCAAAATCTGTAGTTGCATTGCTGTAATGGGATAACTCTTCTTCAGAATGATCGCGCAATCGGAGATTTTCCCTTTTCATTCCTAAAGAGAGAAGCCAATTTTCAGCAAACTCCTTCCAATAATCAAACCATTTCAACTCTTCACCGGGCTTGCAGAAAAATTCAAGTTCCATTTGTTCAAATTCTCTTGTGCGGAATGTAAAGTTTCCAGGTGTAATTTCATTTCTGAAACTTTTACCGATCTGGGCAATGCCAAACGGAAGCTTCTTTCTCATTGTACGCTGAACATTTTTAAAGTTTACGAAAATCCCCTGTGCGGTTTCAGGACGAAGGTAAATTTCATTTGCACTTGTTTCTGTAACACCTTGGAACGTTTTAAACATTAAATTAAATTGGCGGATGCCGGTAAAATCTTTACTGCCGCAGTCAGGACATGCAATATCATGTTCTTTTATCAAAGACTCCATTTTCTCAAACGGCAGTCCGTCAACGACCATTTCAATTCCTTTCTCATCAAGTGCATTTTCGATTAATTTATCAGCTCGATGTCTTGCCTTACAATTTTTGCAGTCAATCATTGGATCATTAAAATTGCCGAGATGCCCTGAAGCTTCCCACGTACGAGGATTCATCAAGATGGCAGCATCTAAGCCTACGTTATAAGGGGACTGCTGGACGAATTTTTTCCACCAAGCCTGTTTGATGTTGTTTTTTAATTCAACGCCAAGCGGACCATAGTCCCACGTATTTGCAAGGCCGCCGTATATTTCCGAGCCTGGAAAGATAAAGCCCCGGTGCTTTGCATGTGAAACAATTTGATCCATTGAAACAGTCATAAATCTCGCTCCCTTTTTTATGTAATTAACGTAAATAAAAAAACTCCCGATCCTATGCCTTTTGCATAGGGACGAGAGTTACCCGCGGTTCCACCCTACTTGCTGTTAAAAACAGCCACCTTATGTGCCGACTGGCACCAACATTGCTCCGGAACGCCTTCCTTAACTTTCTATACCCCGGCTCCCACCATCCCGGGTTCGCTTTTATAGAAGTGGTTAAGTACTCCTTTCCATCACAGCAACGTATTAATTTACTATGAATCTTATCGGATAGATTTTTACTTGTCAATATTATGACAGCAAATCACGCATTTTATCAATTTGATTCAAGAATTTCTTCGTCTTTAATTTCAAACCTGAGTATTCATCATAATAAGCAGAAATAACTTTTTTCAATTCCGCTTTTGTATCCGGTTTAACTGAAATATTTCCAAGCCTTGAAAGGTCAAAATAATAGAAAAGCCTCAGTAATTTAGCAGTTGCAGAGGAAATTTTAAGCGCATAAGGATCTTTTTCAATACACCGGTGGCAAATAAATCCCCCTTCCCGGATTGAAAAAGAAAAATGCCCATCTGTGTTGCCGCAAATGGTACAGTGATTTAATTCAGGATAGAGCCCCAAAGAATTGAGCATTTTCATTTCATATATATTCGTTAAAATATCGAGGTCATACCCTTCATTCATAAATTTCAAAATTTGAAGCAGCAATTCAAAATGATAAGGATTTGATTTTTTTTCCTCAGTGCTTTTATCCGTCAGTTCCAAAATGTAACTCGCATATGCAGTTAAAAAAATATCCTCTCGAATCAAACGCATTGAGGATAATATTTCACCTTGCTGCAAGCTGCCAAGACCGCTGCCTTTTTGAATTAAAAAGTATCCATATGTAAAAATCTGGGTGACGGCAGAAAGGCGGCTATTCGCCTTTTTTGCCCCTCGCGCCATCACACCAATCTTTCCCCACTCACGGGTATATAATGTAACAACTTTATTTGCTTCACCATAATCTGTTGTCCTTAAGACGATGCCTTCACATTTTTGAAGCATCACAAGTCACCACCGAATGATAGGGACAAACTTATGAAATGGGAAAATCAACTTCTGTTAGCTCGTCTTCCAAACTTACGGGTGTTTCTTGTCTTTCCTTCTCCAATTCTTTAAAGAGAAGATATGTGTCAATATCACCTGTTTGCGAAAAAACTTTCCAGGTAAAATCCAACATTGAAAACCCCACCTTTCGAGCAATTTTTCTATCCCAAGTCCTTAACAATTATCATAGCCTGCCATCCAAAAATCATGAGACGAAAAATTTGTTAATCATTATCATGCATAAACAAAGAATTCCATTAATAACTTATTTAGGATTGAATTTTCATATAAATCAGTACTCATCTTCACGAAAACCATAATCGCGAAGCTGTGAAATCTTATTGCGCCAATCTTTTTGAACTTTTACCCATAGTTCGAGAAATACTTTTGAACCAAGCAGGTTTTCAATATCCACCCTGGCTCTTTGGCCTATTTCTTTCAACATTTTTCCTTGTTTGCCGATGATGATTCCTTTTTGGGAGTCTCGTTCGACGATCACAGTTGCCATTACATGGATCACGTCACTTTCTTCACGCCGCTCCATTTTGTCAATAACAACTGCCAATGAGTGAGGCACTTCTTCACGGGTTAAATGAAGGGCTTTTTCTCGAATCAATTCAGAAACAATAAATCTTTCTGGATGATCAGTCACCTGATCAGCCGGATAATACTGTGGCCCTTCTGGCAAATATTTCTTAATCTGTTCTAAAAGCGCTTCCACATTATTCCCTTGAAGTGCAGAAATTGGAATAATTTCACTAAATGAATACTTTTCTTTGTAAGATTCAATTAAAGGCAGCAATTCATCAGGATGGATCTTGTCAATTTTATTAATAACGAGAAAAACAGGCGTTTTTATTTGTTGAAATTTTTCGATGATAAATTCTTCACCGCGACCGAATCCTTCCTCAGCATTGACCATAAATAAGATGAGATCGACTTCTTTTAAAGCGTTAATTGCAACCTTCATCATAAAATCGCCTAATTTATGCTTCGGTTTATGGATTCCTGGTGTATCTATAAATATGAGCTGTGAATCATGTAAAGTGAGCACACCTTGTATTTTGTTTCTTGTTGTTTGCGGTTTATCGCTCATTATAGCAATCTTTTGGCCGATTACACGGTTAAGGAAAGTTGATTTTCCCACATTTGGCCTGCCGATAATGGAAATAAACCCTGATTTATACTCTGTTCGTTCTTCTCTGTTATTCATATAAATCCTCCGGTGAAAATGCTCCTGGCAATAATTCTTTGACTGTTAATTCTTTTATATCACCATTTAAATTTGCTAAGACTACTTTCATATCTTGAGGGCAAAGCTCAGAAATTACTTGGCGGCATGCTCCGCACGGCGGCACTGGACGTTTCGTATCCGCAATGACGGCTAAAGCTTTAAATTTTCGTTCTCCTTCTGAAAAAGCTTTAAATAATGCCGTTCTTTCTGCACAATTTGTCATGCTGTATGCCGCATTTTCGATATTGCATCCATGGTAAACTTTTCCGCCATCTGTCAACAGCACTGCCCCCACTGCAAATTTAGAGTAAGGAACGTATGCTTTTTCTCGTGCTTTTTTTGCTTCTGCAATCAAATGTTCCATAATCAATACAATTTCTTCCTTTCCTAAAGAAGACTGCCTTCTTTATATTTTACCTTATTTTTGCTTTCATTTCATCGATATTAGCAAAAGAGAAATAAAAAAATTGAATTTTCTAAATATATTTCAAGTTGGAATGTTGCGCTCTGTAATTTTATCGAAAATGATGAGCGAATTCAAATTTTTGAAAAAGAACAAAAGGCGCAAGCGCCCCATTTAGCCCCGACAAGCACAAGACGAATCACGCAAGAGTCGATAGACTCTGGAGTGATTTGGCTTGTGACCTCGAGGGGCTGGGCGCTGGAGCCAGATTACGATAAACTCTATTCAAAGTTATACACAACGTATTGAAATTTATAATTTCCTTAAAAATAAAAAAGTTGCTGTAATGGCAACTTTTTACAAACGTTGTATAAAACTAAAGATTTTAGGCAGAAACACAATCAGCCCGATGATTGCTGACATCACTGCATAGATTAGGACAGCACCGGCCGCTGCATCTTTCGCCTGTTTTGCCAATGGATGAAATTCATCTGTTACAAGATCAACAGCACGCTCGATAGCTGTATTAAGAAGTTCTAAAGCAAGCATTCCTCCTATCGCGACAATCACTGCCACCCATTCAAGAGCTGAGAGTGAAAAAATTATTCCGGCGATGATTACTACTACAGCAAACACAAGATGGATTTTCAAATTCCTTTCTTTCTTTATAGCCGAAACAATGCCTTCATATGCAAAAACAAACGACCGGAATACACGGATGGAAAAGACCTTTTTTTTATTACCGTCCGAGCCCAAACTCATCTAAAATTTTCCTTTGTCTAGAGAACATTTCTTTTTCTTGTTCATCGGTTTCATGATCATATCCCAAGAGGTGGAGAAATCCGTGTACTGATAAGAAACCGAGTTCCCGCATGAACGAATGTCCATATTCCTCTGCCTGCTCTCTTGCCTTTGGTACAGAAATAATGATATCCCCAAGCACTCTTGGCATGTCTGCGCCAACAAGTTCCACCTCTCCTTCACCCAATTCCTCCATAGCAAAAGAGATGACATCTGTTGGTCTGTCCTTATCCCTGTATTCCCGATTTATCTCCTGAATTCGTTCGTTTGAAACGAAGGTTACCGACAGTTCACAGTCTTCTTCTAATTGTTCACTTCTTGCTGCAAAAAGCAATAATTCTTTAATATGAAGTATTTCCTGTTCAGTAAGGCTGTTTGTTTCATCAAATGTGTCAATTATTAACCTCATGCTTGTTTCACCTTCTGTTTTGTCATTTCAGGATACTCGATCCTAGAGTGAAAAATCCCTTTTAATGTTTCACATAATGTATGTGCAACTGTTTCAAGTTCTTTTAGCGTAATGTCGCATTCATTCATCTGACCATCCTGCAAACGGTCAGATATGATATTGCGAACGATGGACTCAATCTGTTCATTTGTAGGGTGCGACATCGACCTTACTGCTGCTTCAACACTATCAGCAATTCCAATAACAGCAGCTTCCTTCGTCTGGGCTTTCGGGCCGGGGTAGCGAAATTCTTCGTCGTTGGCTTCTAATCCATTTTGCTTTGCTTTATGATAAAAATATTTCAATAGTGTTGTGCCATGATGCTGTTCTGCAATATCCACAATTTCCTTTGGGACCCGATGCTTTCTTAATGTTTCAGCGCCGTCTGTGGCATGAGCAATAATAATATTTTTGCTTGTATGAGGCGGCAGCCGATCATGAGGGTTTTCAATATTCATCTGGTTTTCAATGAAAAATTGCGGCCGTTTCGTTTTGCCAATATCATGATAATAGCAACCAACCCTGGCTAGCAAACCGTTTGCTCCAATTGCTTCACAAGCTGATTCAGCCAGATTCGCGACCATTAGACTATGATGATACGTGCCAGGAGCTTCGGTTAAAATTTTTCGCAGCAGCGGGTGATTAGGGTTCGACAATTCAATTAATTTCATCGTTGACAATATTCCAAAACCAGCTTCAAAAAATGGAATCAAACCAATTGTCAATACAGCAGAAGAGATCCCAGAAACTAGAGCCGAAATAAAGTAAAAGCTAAATTCCAGTCCAGAATAATGCCCGTTTCTTAAAAACATTAAGGACAAGATAATAACAATATTTACCACTGCTACAAACAGCCCAGCTTGCAGGATTTTCGAACGGTGATTAAGCTTGCTTAAAAACAGGATCCCAGCAATGCCGCTGCATAAAATATATATGCCTATGGAAATATGAAGTGATCCGGTAATACCCTCATTAAAAATGATGCTTCCGCATATTGCCAAAGTAATCGTCATAAACACAGCCAATTTTTCGTCAATTAAGATTTTAATGAGCATAGGCGCCATCGCTGCAGGAAATAAATAGCCTATTTCTGAATAATCGAATTCCTGGAACAAGCTGATGATTTTCATTATAATAATGGACAGAATAAAAATAAGACTAAACATAAGCAAATATGTTCGTTTTCTAGCCGTTTCAACATCCAGCTCGTGAAAATAATAGTAGAGAGCGGACAAAATGACAGAAATAATAATGCCTAGGCCAAGGAAAGGCTGAATTGATTTATCATTATCGAGCATGCCGACAAGCTCAAGCTGCCGGTAAATATCCCGGTTAATCAATTGCCCTTCTTCTACTAAAATTTGCCCTTGAAGAATTTTTACAGGTTCTATATCTTCCATCGCTTGCCGGCGGAGTTCCTCGGTGGCAATTGGATCATAAAACTCGTTTTGAATAATGGCATATCTCCCCAGCTCTATGGCTGCTCTTTTTATATTTCCTGAAAGGCTCGTAAATTTTAATTCTTCTTCCAAGCGTTTTTTTGCATTTTCAACTTCATCCGCCGGTATCCTTTGGCTCATGATGTTATTTATTGCAGTTACTGTTAAATCCTTAGCAATGGATAACTCGTCTTTCGATGCCTGTAATAGTGATTTAAACACATGATCTGATAAATCTTTTGTAACATTTTCGGTCAGTTTTTCTTTTAACCTAGACAATTTTTCTGATATGCTCGGCTCCGAAACGGCATCCGGTTTTTCTCCTTTTTTGACCGCTTCTTCATATTCCTTTTTCTTCTTGTCCATTTCCTCTTTAATTTCCCCGTTTAATTCCGATACAGAATCAAAAATTGAAGAGATTAAATCAACCCTGTTTTCAGTATATTCTTTTTTTAGAGTATAAACATCCTTCACTTGATCGCTGGCTTCTCTGCGCTTCTTTTCTGTACTTTCTTTGTCTTCAATCGTTATGGGCGACCGTATTGTTTGATCCGCAACTGAAAAAAGCTTGATATCAAGTTTTTCCGGTTTGACATTGCTGTACATGGCCGCATATAGAACGATTCCTAAAATAAAAAATAAAAGCACTCTGAAAAAAGTAATATCCAACAAATTCCCTATTTTTGCAAACTGATGCTGAAGTTTTTGCATCTTCTCTACCCCTCCTATCATGGCGAGAAAATTGTCTGCCAGATAAGCGAACAATGAAATATGGATCTAATTATGTAAAATGATAACAGTTTTTTTGCCAACTTTCATCCTCAAAAATAGCCGTCCGGCATTCCGAACGGCTATTGATTCTCTGACTTTTCATAAGCTTCAATAATTTTTCCAACAAGGGGATGGCGCACTACATCACTTTGTTCCAAATGAATAAAGGCGATACCTCTTACATTTTGTAAAATTTCTTCAGCGGTAATTAATCCTGATTTTATCCCTCTTGGCAAATCTACCTGTGATTTATCACCAGTAATCACCATTTTTGAACCGAATCCCAAGCGGGTTAGAAACATTTTCATTTGCGCTTGAGTCGTATTTTGCGCTTCATCTAAAATGACAAAAGCATCGTCCAATGTTCTACCCCTCATATAAGCTAGCGGAGCAATCTCAATTGTTCCTCTTTCAATCAGCCTCAAGGTATGTTCAACACCCAAAATATCATGAAGGGCATCATACAAAGGGCGTAAATATGGATCAACTTTTTCTTTTAAGTCACCCGGCAAAAATCCAAGGTTTTCACCTGCTTCCACTGCAGGCCGAGTGAGAATAATCCTTTTCACATTGCCGTTTTTCAAGGCATTTACTGCCATAACAACTGCCAGATATGTTTTCCCAGTTCCGGCAGGACCAATCCCAAATACTAAATCATGTTTTCTTATGGCAGTTATATATTGGCTTTGACCAAGTGTTTTTACCCGAATCGATTTTCCTTTTGCATTTTTCGTGATTTCTTCTTCATATAAATCTTCAAAATAATCAAGTGTCCCTTTTTGTCCCAATTGTAGAGCATACATCACATCTCTTTGACCTACAGGAATCCCTTTTCGAATAACAGTTACTAATTTTTCAAGAATTTCGTTGACCATTTCCACTTTTTCGGTATCACCCGAAACAAATACTGTTTCCCCACGAGTTACAATCGAAACATTAAGTTCTTGTTCAATTATTTTCAGATTCATGTCGGAATTCCCGAACAAAGCAATTGCTTCATTTGGATTTTGTAAATGGATATCGATTGTTTTCAACTCTTCTGCCATTCTCAGTCTCCTTGGATAATTGGTTGTCCTTGTGCAATGTTTTCTATTATTTGAAAGTGAATTACTAAATTTACTTTACCATTCTCTATAGATTGGTGCAAAATTTTTTCGCCTTTAATCACTGCATCTTCAGGAAGACGGTTTTTAAGATCATTTCTCGCTGCAATTTTTGCCATCTTAATGGCATCCTCATTTGAATAAATTCTAGTTACCTTTTCCCTTTCACGAATTGTTTCGGTTTCAATCGATAATGGCAGGTTCCATTTTAAAAACCGGATATTTTTTTCGTGCCGTTCTTTTTCATACTCTGAATATTCCGGTTTTTTAAAGCCCCATACATTGATACGCAAGCTTCCTATTTTTAGATAATATTTCCTTTTCTCGTTTCCATTAAATACTTGAAAAGTACTTTTAAGAGGCAGGTCTACCTCTGACTTATACCAAGTTTCACCTAAAATTTCACCTTTGGCTGCAACGTTGACTATTTTCCCTTCTTTTCCATATGTTCCGGAAACAAGCAGTTGTCCGGGAAGAACATGTTCATGGACTTTGACGATCGGAACCCCTTTTTCAACAAACATGTCCACTATAACAGCCTTTTTTTTCGCTACTAAATGTCTTGGACTTAAATATTCAGATTTTTTCGGTTCTTTTTTTTCCACAATTTGAAAATGGAAGGTTGTCCCTTTTAATTCCACTCCAACCCAGGTTATCGCCTTAACATTGTTCGTTAACTCACGTTGGATTGATTCTACATCGTCTAAAAAAAATTGCAGTTTACCAATTTTAATCCCCATTTGGTTTAATTCTTTTCGGATTTGGTGTTCTGTAGCAGGGCTAGCTCCTTTTATTTCAATTCCCCAAATTGTATTTGATAAATAGATGATGAGAATAAAAAACAAGAGGATACCGATGATAAATCCACTGTTTTTCCATAGTCGCTTCAATAAAAAGGGGAGCCCGCCGCCATGTAAAAATTCAATCTTGCATTCGCTTTTTCTTGAAGCTATCCGCAATTTTTTTACATCAGGGAGTCTCATTTTAAAGGTGAGCGCGGCTGTTCCATGTCGTTTTACGTTCCAAATCAATATTCCGCTTTTTGTTAAATGATTAATGAACCTTTCAATTCCTTTGCCTGTTACTTTTACCGTTACAATTCCAATATAAAACATAATCCAATGGTTTTTCATCTTCTTCCCCCTGAATTATTCATCAATGTATAAAACTTGGTCTATTTTCCCTTCCAACAAAATTTCTTCAGGAAAGATGGTTTTTATTACAAAAGCATTTCCTTTTATTAGAAGTTGTCCTTGCTTTAATAACAGCCGCAGCTCTTTATCTGAAAAAGCTAATAGCCCTTGGTGGTTCTCAATATAGATATGAATTTGTCCGATCATGGTAATTCGGGGTAAATCCATCATGACATCTTGAGGAAGATCCATTTTTTTCGTCATCCAGTTTCTAATTAACTGGCCCCATTTTTTTGCCATAAAAAAAGAACCCCCTTTCATCTCATATGTATGAAATAAAAGGAAGTTCTAGCACTTAATTTTATCAAGAAAAGCGGAGCCGACTGATTATCCCCGACAAGCGCTGGATGTCCTGACGGTGAAGCCGCTTTTTGGCTTCACTGGCAGGACCGAAGCGACCTCGAGGGGATAGGAGGCGAAAGCTGGACAAGACTATCTTCTTTTATAGATGTAAGGCCTTTTGGAACGCGGAGGCCCTAAAATTTCCGAAAAAATAATTCCATTAAGAAGATTTGACTCTTCTACTGAAATTGATTTGTTGGAATCAATATGAGCGATATTGCTGATACTTAAGTCACTATTTTCAACAGAATTTCGGATTTGTCTTGCCTTCTGTTCAATTGCAGCTTGCTGTTTTTTTAAAGCAATGATCTGCTCTTCAGCTTTCTTTTTCTCTTCAGCATATTTCGCTTCGATTTCACCTAAATGGGCAATTGGCCTCTGCTTTTTCTTTTCCCTTTCTGGTCTTTCCATTTCTTTATGAACTGTTACTTCTTGTCTCTTCGGGTTACGCGGCCCGCCTGCAGTAAATGGTTTTGCAGTACTTGGTTTCTTTTGGTTTCCGTTTTGATTTTTAATCTGGTTATAAATGCTTGAAATGATCCCGATGACAATGGCGATAATAATTGTTTCCATTAGAGGCTTCCTACCTCCCTTCCTAAGAATTGGGTATACCTCCTACTCATTTTTGTTGCTGTCTTTTTTATCGCCTGTCATTTTTCCGATCGAATCTCTCATTTCTGTATCGGCTGATATATTTCGAATATTCATATAATCCATTACACCAATATTCCCTTGACGAAGTGCTTCTGCCATGGCAAGAGGTACGGTGGCTTCCGCTTCCACAACTTTTGCTCTCATTTCTTGAACACGGGCTTTCATTTCTTGTTCCTGAGCAACTGCCATCGCCCTGCGCTCTTCAGCTTTTGCCTGGGCAATTTTTTTATCAGCTTCCGCCTGGTCCGTCTGCAGCATTGCCCCGATATTTTTCCCGATATCCACATCGGCAATATCAATTGAAAGAATCTCAAAAGCAGTGCCCGCATCAAGTCCTTTTGTAAGAACAGTTTGCGATATCATATCGGGATTTTCCAGCACTTTTTTATGATTATCAGATGAACCGATCGTGGAAACGATGCCTTCACCAACACGGGCAATGACCGTTTCTTCTCCAGCACCCCCTACTAATCTATCGATATTTGCTCTAACCGTAATTCTTGCTTTAGCCTTTACTTCAATTCCATCCATAGCCACCCCGGCAATAAAAGGAGTTTCAATCACTTTTGGATTAACGCTCATTTGTACAGCCTCAAGTACATCACGGCCAGCCAAATCAATCGCTGCGGCTCTTTCAAAGGTTAATTCGATGTTGGCGCGCTGAGCAGCAATTAATGCATTTACGACTCTGTCGACATTTCCGCCTGCCAGATAGTGGCTTTCAAGCTGATTTGTTGTTACATTTAAACCGGCTTTATGTGCTTTAATTAACGGATTTATTACCCTATTTGGGATAACACGGCGAAGCCTCATCCCAATAAGCGTAAAAATACCGACACGGACTCCGGCAGCCAGTGCGGAAACCCAGAGCATAACCGGAACAAATGTTAACAGAACGGCAAGTAAAATAATCCCTAGCGCAACCAGAACAAGTATAATAGCTGTTCCTGAAGTAATCATTTGAGTTCCTCCTTGTTAATGATTATTATTTGAGTCGGGAATTTCCCTGACAATGACTCTTGGACCTTCTGCTTTAACCACTCTTACTCTTGCATTTTTCTGAATAAAACTGCCCTCGCTGACAACATCTATCCGTTCATCATTAATCACAACCGTCCCGGATGGACGCAGGGCTGTTAATGCATAACCTTCAAGGCCAACCAGCTCCGTACGGCTTTTATTAGCGACATAGCCTTTTTCCGCACTTGTTGAATCTGTTAAGACAATCTTCTTAAATAGTCTCATTTTTTTACCAAACACCTTTACCAATAAAATAGATGCAAGGATCGAAACGCCAATTGCAATCAACAATGAAATTCCCATATGAACGACATTTTCAGCAGATAAAAACAGACTGGCGATAATCGAAATAAATCCAAGTACGCCGGCAATTCCTCCGGTTATAAAAAATTCCAGTAAAATGAGGCCAACACCGATTACGAATAAAATGATCGTTTCATATCCCGCTAGACCGGCTACTATATGACCGTAGAAAAAAAGCAGCAAAGCAGATAAGCCCATAAATCCTGGAATGCCAAATCCCGGAGAAAACAGTTCTACAACGAGCCCAAGGCATCCGATTGTTAATAAAATTGGAATAACAATCGGGTGGGTAATGAATCGGACAACTTTATCTGCAAAACTTTCATCTATAGTCCGAATATCTGCATGAGCAAGCCCAAGCTTTTTAATCAATTCATCTAAATTTTTAACAATTCCTTCAGCATAGCCAGCTTTGATTGCCTGGTCAGATGTAAGTGTCAGCAAATCATCCTTTCCGTCTCCATATTCAGGTAATTCAACTTTTTCATCAGCCATTGCAAGGGCATAAATAGGATCTCGGCCATTTTTTTTCGCGGCGCCTTGCATTGCAGCAAACCAATAAGATTCCGCTTTTTTTCCGGCCGTATTTCCATTTTGGTCGATAACTGCCGCGGAACCAATTGTTGCACCCGGCACCATGTAAATTTCGTCTGCATTCAATGAGATGTAAGCTCCGGCAGACAATGCTTTGTTGTTAATAAATGCTATTGTTTTTATTTTTGCAGAAGACAGCAATTTTCCTATTTCAGCCGCTGCATCAACGGCTCCACCAGGAGTATTCACTTCGAAGATAACAGCTTCTGCTCCTGCCGCTTCTGCCTCGGAAACAGATCTTTTTAAAAAAGCATACAGTCCTTTTTCTACCGTACCTTCAATAGGAACAACATAGACTGTTTCATTCTTTGCTAACCCGTTGAACGGGATCAACATTAAAAATAATCCAACTGCGAAAAAGAGGACGGTTAAGGTTCGAACCTTTTGCACTCTTTCGCCTCCTTTCCATTTCTATATATTGTATTCCTTTATTACGATTTACTTTAAGAAAAGTTCCAAAAAATGTGGTTGATGAAAATTTATCCCTTATTAACGGGCGGTAGACCCCACTTATGGGAAGTTTTACTTTATCGATTTTTAAAACCATTAAAAAAGCCGCAAGCATTCGCTTGCGGCTTGATTCTAACATTATGAAAGGTGTTGTTGTACAAGTTTATTGACAAGTGATCCATCTGCTTTGCCTTTAACTTTAGGCATTATTGCAGCCATCACTTTTCCCATATCTGCTTTTGACGCGGCGCCTGTTTCAGAGATTGTTTCTTTTACGATCTCTGATAGTTCCTCTTCAGAAAGCTGCTTTGGTAAATATGCTTCTACATACTGGAGTTCAGTACGTATTTTTTCAACGAGGTCTTCACGACCGGCTTTTTCGAATTCCTGGAGGGAGTCCTTGCGTTGTTTTACTTCGCGAGAAAGAACAGTTAACTCTTCTTCTTCGGATAATTCTTTCTTTCCAAGCTTAATTCCCTCATTTTGCAATGAGGCCTTAATCATCCGAATAACAGAGAGTTTGTCTTTTTCTTTGCTTTTCATCGCTTCTTTCATATCATTATTTAAACGCTCGAGAAGACTCATTAATTACACCCTCTCTTACCACTTACGTTTTCTTGCCGCTTCAGACTTTTTCTTGCGTCTTACGCTAGGCTTTTCGTAGAATTCGCGCTTTCTAGCTTCTTGTAAAGTACCGGTTTTTGATACAGTACGTTTGAAGCGACGAAGAGCATCTTCAAGCGATTCGTTTTTACGAACGATAGTTTTAGACATTCTCTTTCCCTCCCTCCGAACACAACACACTAACATCCTACATGTAAAAACATGTACTTAGAAATTATAATATAATGCTCAAACAAGGTCAACAGCCATTAGCCCTTTTAAGTGCAAGTTTTCTTAATAATCAGATTCGCTTGTTAATCCTTTTACAATCGATACGCCCGAACTTGCACCAATTCGTGAAGCACCTGCTTCAATCATTTTTTTTGCATCTTCCGCACTTCTTACTCCTCCAGAAGCTTTCACACCAATATCCGGTCCAACTGTCTTACGCATAAGTTTAACATCTTCTACTGTTGCACCGCCGGTTGAAAAGCCTGTCGAAGTTTTCACATAGTCAGCACCTGCTTTTACCGCAAGCTCACAAGCACGGACTTTTTCTTCCTCGGTTAACAAGCATGCTTCAATAATGACTTTTGTAAGAGCTTGTCCTTTTGCTGCTTCAACAACGGCACGAATTTCTTTTTCAACAAAATCGTTATCGCCATCTTTTAAAGCTCCGATATTGATCACCATATCTACTTCCGCTGCACCATTTTCAATGGCATTTTTTGTTTCAAATACTTTTGTCTCCAATGTCGTTGCTCCAAGAGGGAAACCGATTACTGTACAAACATTCACACCAGAGCCTTCCAATAGTTCGCTCGCATATTTAACCCAGCCAGGATTTACGCAAACGGAAGCGAATTTATATTCTTTTGCTTCTTCACAAAGTTTTTTAATCTGTTCTTTTGTTGCATCAGCTTTTAATAATGTATGATCAATCATTCCAGCTATATCCATTATTAAAGTAGTTCTCCTTTCAAAAATGAGTTGTACGTACCTCTACAATCATATCATTATGGATCCAAAAATACGAGTAAATTATAATGAAATCCAGCTATTATCTACAAAAATATTTTTCCTCCTATTGCTTGAAAGAATTCATCATAAAGAAAAAGGAATTGTGTTACACAATTCCTTTTCTTATATTGCAGCCTTTTCTTGTTCATTCGCCTCATCGAGGACTCTTACGAATTGGCCTTCATTATATGGATATCCTGCTTTTGTAATTTTTACTTTTACAATTTTTCCTATCATTTCTTCTGTAGCAGGGAAAACCACTTTTAGGTAGTTATCTGTGTACCCTTCGTAAAGTCCGCTTTCCGGATCCCCTTTAAAACGTTCTTCAGGAATTACTTCAAGAACTTCTCCTTCAAATTGCGAAGCATATTCCTTGGCAAGCTGATCAGAAAGGGCAATTAAGCGATGAACTCGTTCATTTTTGACCTCTTCGTCAATTTGGTCGGCCATTCTGGCAGCAGGTGTACCTGTTCGTTTAGAATATGGGAACACGTGAAGCTCTGAAAATTTATGTTCTTTAATAAAATTATAGGTTTCCATAAATTCCTCTTCTGTTTCTCCAGGAAAACCAACGATAACATCAGATGTAACAGCTAATCCAGGAAGAGCTTCTTTCAGGCGGTTTAGTCGCTCAGCAAAAAACTCCATTGTATACTTTCTCCGCATTCTTTTTAATACTGTATTTGATCCTGATTGCAGAGGAATATGCAAATGTCTGACGATTACTTTAGACTTGTCCAATACCTCAATGACTTCATCTGTAATCTGGCTGGCTTCTATAGATGAAATACGAAGACGTTTTAAGCCTTTTACTTGAGCTTCTAAATCTCTTAACAACATGGCAAAATTATAATCCTTCATGTCTTCTCCGTATCCGCCTGTATGAATGCCTGTTAGAACAATTTCTTTATAACCTGCATCTACGAGCTGCTGAGCCTGGCGGATCACCTCCTGAGGATCGCGGGATCTCAACAATCCGCGCGCCCACGGGATAATACAAAAAGTACAGAAGTTGTTGCAGCCTTCTTGAATCTTTAATGAAGCACGAGTCCGGTCAGTAAATGAAGGTACATCAAGTTCTTCGTATACACGGTTTTTCATTATATTGCCTACAGCATTGATTGGCTGACGTTCTTTTTTATACTTTTCAATATACTCAAGCATTTTCGCACGGTCTTGTGTACCCACGACAATATCAACACCCGGAATTGCAAGAATTTCAGCTGGTGAAGTTTGCGCATAGCAGCCTGTTACGCAAATGACAGCATCCGGATTTTTTCTTATAGCCCGACGAATTACTTGAGGGCTCTTTTTGTCACCTGTATTCGTAACAGTACATGTATTGATCACATAGACATCTGCGATTGCTTCAAAATCAACGCGTTCATATCCTTGCTGTTTAAACAGCTGCCAGATAGCTTCCGTTTCGTAATGGTTTACTTTACATCCTAATGTATGAAACGCCACTGTTGACATAGTTGTGGTCACCCCAATAATTCAAAATGATAAGAAACGGCTGATAATGCGTATAATGGCGCCGTTTCTGTCCGCAATATTCTTGGCCCTAACCCGCAGCTTTTAAATCCGTTTTCCTTCAAAAGAAGAACCTCTTCCTCTGACAAACCGCCTTCTGGACCAAAAACAAAAAGAATGGATTCCCCTCTTTCCATTTTATTTAAAGTTTTCGAAAGAACGGAGGATTCTCTTTGTTTCGCATCTTCCTCAAATGCAACTAATTTATTGTCATATTTCTTGCTTAAATTAATCAATTCAGTAAACGAAACAGGGCTTAAAACTTCCGGAAGTTTTTGTCGATGGGATTGTTCGGAAGCTTCTTTCGCAATTTTATTCCATCTTTCGACCTTCCTGGAAGCTTTCTTAACATCCCATTTTACAACCGAACGGGTTGCAGTAAAAGGGATAAACTCCCATGCTCCCAATTCAGTGCCTTTTTGGATAATCCATTCAAATTTATCCCCTTTAGGCAATCCGCTCGCAATTGCAACTCGAACAGGCAATTCAGATGTTCCATCCATCCATTGTACAACGTTTGCAATCACTTGTTCATCGGTAATTTCTGCAATTTCACAAACCGCACTGGTTTCATCAGGACCGACACATACTATACGGTCTCCTTCTTTCATTCTCATGACCCGTACAATATGATGTAGGTCATCCCCTGTAATCGAAAAGCGGTTTTCGATTGCCGGATGGCTAACAAAGTATCTTTGCAAACGATGCACCTTCCTTCGTTAAGTATTTTTTAACACTGTCATATTCATAATGAGAAAAAGGCAGCTCCTGAAAGATTCAACCTTTAAGAAGCTATCAATTCTTGCGGGCAATAATTGAAACCCAATCTTCCATTTGAATAATTTCTTCTATTTCAAAACCGGCTTCAATGAGCGCGTCTTTTACAGCTTGTTTTTTTTGCTGAATAATTCCTGATGTAATAAAATAACCGCCTTTTTTTACAATCCTCGCTGCGTCATTTGTAAATCGAAGAATAACTTCTGCCAAAATGTTGGCTACAACAACGTCTGCCAGGTCTTCAATTCCATCCAACAAGTTATTTTGGAAAACAGTTACTATATGTTGAACCTTATTTAATTTCACATTTAGACGCGCAGCACTTACAGCAACATCATCAAGATCGAGCGCTTGGACCTGTTCTGCCCCCAGCAGTGCTGCTGCGATGCTGAGAACTCCTGAACCGGTACCGACATCAATGACACGATCCCCATTTTTAACCGTACGCTCAAGAGCTTGTATGCACATAACAGTCGTAGGATGAGTTCCTGTTCCAAACGCCATTCCTGGATCCAATTCTATAATAAGTTCATCGCTGTGTACCGGAGTATAATTTTCCCAAGTAGGAACAATCGTAAATTTTTCTGATATTTTAACGGGATTATAGTACTTTTTCCAGGCAGTCGCCCATTCTTCTTCATTTATTTCACTGATTGTAATTTTATTTAAACCGATGTCAATGTTGTATAGAATAAGATTATTGATCGCTTCTTTAATTTCATCAACCGTTTCTCCTAAAAAGCTGTTGACCGGAAGGTATGCTTTCACAATTACGCCTTCATCAGGATAATCATCCGGATTGAGCTGGTAGATTTCACCGAATCGGTCTTCTCTTTCTTTTATTAGATCATACTGATCTTCAATCACTACACCGCTTGCTCCTGCTTCATGCAAAATATTCGCAATAGGTTCAATTGCCTCATTGGTCGTATGAATGCTAATTTCTGACCATTTCACGATCTGCCAACTCCATTCCATTAATCACCTTTAAAGGCTCGTTTTACCTTTGAAAAGAAATTTTTTTCATGTTCCCCCTGAGGAACTTGACCGCTTATTTCCGCAAATTCTTTGAGCAACTGCTTTTGTCTCTCTGTTAATTTTGTAGGGGTGATAATCCGAACGTTAACATACTGGTCGCCAATTCCATAACCTCTGACATTTGGCACTCCCTTGCCTCGCAGTCTGAATCTTGTACCTGTTTGGGTACCTGCAGGTATTTTCTGCTTAACCTTACCGTGCAAAGTTGGCACCTCTATCTCGTCGCCAAGTGCCGCCTGGACAAAAGTGATTGGCATTTCACAATAAATGTCATCTCCATCACGTTTGAAAAATTCGTGTGGTCTGACATGAGCCACTATATATAAATCCCCTGGAGGACCACCATTAATACCCGGTTCACCTTCACCTGCAACTCTTATCTGCTGGCCGTCATCAATGCCCGCCGGAATTTTTACAGATATCTTACGGCGTATTTTAACCTTTCCAGATCCGCCACATGTTGAACACTTTTCTTTAATTTCTTTACCTGTACCGCTACAGTAATGGCAAACCCGCCTATTGACGATTTTACCGAAAGGTGTATTTTGTTCAGTGCTTAACTGGCCTGTGCCATGGCAATGTTTGCAAACTTCAGGTTTTGTTCCTCGTTTTGCCCCAGAACCATTACAGATATCGCAAGTTTCCTCACGAGGAATTTCAATATTGGTCTCTTTTCCAAAAACAGCTTCTTCAAAGTCAAGGGTCATCGTATATTGCAAGTCTGCCCCCTGTCTTGGCGCATTCGGATTTCTTCTTCGTGTTCCCCCTCCAAAAAACGCGCTGAAAATATCTTCAAAGCCGCCAAAGCCTCCGAAATCAGCTCCTCCAAAGCCTCCAAATCCCTGGTTCGGATCGGTATGGCCAAATTGGTCATATTGGGCACGTTTTTGATCATCACTTAAAACTTCATAGGCTTCCTTAATTTCCTTAAACTTTTCATCGGCACCCGGTTCTTTGTTTATATCAGGATGATATTTTTTTGATAGTTTTCGGTACGCTTTTTTTATTTCATCCTTAGATGCATTTTTGCTTACTCCAAGGACTTCATAGTAATCCCTTTTACTCATGATTACCACTCCCCGATTCCTTTCACATAAAGATAATTGTAACACTTCTTAACAATAAGGTGCAACAGAAAAGCAGATTGATTAACCTTTACAAAGAAAAAGCCAAAGCCAAGTATGACCTGACTTTGACCTTTTCTGAATAAGTATTGGAAAGAAAGGGTGCTTGTTATTTGTCGTCTTTTACCTCTTCAAATTCAGCATCTACGACATTGTCATCTTTTTTCATGCCATCTTGCCCCTGGGCATTTTGTGCAGCTTGAGCTTGTTTCGCTGCTTCTTCATAAAGCTTGACTGTTAAATTTTGTACGATTTCTTGCAGAGCATCTTTTTTAGCGCGAATTTCATTGAGATCGTTTTTCTCAATCGCTTGTTTTAAGGCATCTTTCGCTTCGTTCGCTTTTGTAACTTCTGCTTCATCCACTTTGCCTTCAAGATCCTTTAATGTTTTTTCAGTTGTAAAAACTAACTGATCAGCTTCATTCCGAAGTTCCGCTTCTTCTTTGCGTTTTCTGTCTGCTTCAGCATTCTCTTCTGCTTCTTTAATCATCCGCTGAATTTCTTCTTCAGATAAGCCCGTAGAAGATTTGATTGTAATCGCCTGTTCTTTATTTGTGCCAAGGTCCTTTGCACGAACATGTACAATTCAGTTCTTATCGATATCAAAAGTTACTTCAATTTGTGGAACTCCACGCGGCGCAGGAGGAATGTCTGTCAATTGGAAACGGCCCAATGTTTTGTTGTCGGCAGCCATTGGACGCTCACCTTGAAGCACGTGAATATCAACAGCTGTTTGGTTATCAGCGGCAGTTGAGAAAATTTGCGATTTTGATGTCGGGATCGTCGTATTCCGTTCAATTAGTTTCGTAAATACGCCGCCCATTGTTTCAATTCCAAGGGAAAGCGGTGTTACGTCAAGCAATACTACGTCTTTTACATCACCGGAAATGACGCCGCCCTGTACCGCAGCTCCCATTGCCACTACTTCATCCGGGTTAACACCTTTATGAGGTTCTTTACCGATTTCCTTCTTAATGGCTTCTTGTACAGCAGGTATACGTGTAGAACCGCCGACAAGAATGACTTTGTCGATGTCAGCCGGAGTAAGTCCAGCATCTTTTAATGCCTGGCGAGTTGGTCCCATTGTTCTTTCAACAAGATGGGCTGAAAGCTCTTCGAACTTAGCTCTTGTCAACGTAACTTCTAAGTGAAGCGGTCCAGATTCTCCTGCAGTAATAAATGGCAATGAAATTTGCGTTGTTGTAACTCCAGACAAATCTTTTTTCGCTTTTTCAGCAGCATCTTTCAAACGCTGCAATGCCATTTTGTCTTTTGAAAGGTCAATTCCATGTTCTTTCTTAAACTCGTCTACTAAATAATCAATGATCACTTGGTCAAAGTCGTCACCGCCAAGGCGATTGTCACCTGCAGTCGCTTTAACTTCAAATACACCGTCGCCTAACTCAAGAATCGAAACGTCAAATGTTCCGCCGCCAAGGTCATATACAAGAATGGTTTGATCTTCTTCCATTTTATCAAGACCATAAGCTAATGATGCAGCAGTCGGTTCATTTATAATACGTTCTACTTCAAGTCCGGCAATCTTTCCAGCATCTTTCGTTGCCTGGCGCTGTGCATCATTAAAATATGCAGGAACGGTAATAACTGCTTTTGTTACCTTTTCGCCTAGGTAGTCTTCCGCATAAGATTTTAAGTATTGAAGGATAATAGCAGATATTTCTTGCGGAGTATATTTCTTTCCTTCAATTTCCACTTTATGATCAGTGCCCATGTAACGCTTAATGGAAATAATCGTATTAGGGTTTGTAATCGCTTGGCGTTTTGCTACTTCCCCTACCAAGCGCTCGCCGTTTTTAAATGCTACAACAGAAGGAGTCGTTCGGTTTCCTTCCGGGTTTGGAATCACCTTTGGTTCGCCGCCTTCTAATACGGCAACACATGAGTTAGTCGTACCTAAGTCAATACCGATAATTTTGCTCATGTTCTAACCTCCCGATTTACTACGTAATTCGCTCTTATTGAGTAACTTTTACCATTGAAGGGCGAATCACGCGGTCTTTTAACATATAACCCTTTTGAAATTCTTCTACAACAATATTGGAATCATAATTTTCATCTTCTACCTGCATTACTGCATGATGCAAGTTCGGATCAAATTCCTTTCCCACAGCTTCAATAGGTTCGACACCTTCTTTTTTAAGAGCATCAAGCAAGCTTCGGTACACCATCTCCATACCTTGCAGCAATGATTTTGCTTGCTCATTATCCACTTCAAGCTTTAATCCTCTTTCAAAATTATCAATTATAGGCAGAAGATCGGTTACTAAGCTTTGTGCTCTATATTTTTCAACCGCCTCAAGATCCATTCTTGAACGTCGGCGGAAATTCTCAAAATCAGCTTGCAGGCGCAAATAACGATTATCTGCTTCTTCTAATTTTGCTTCCAATTCAGCTATTTTTGCATTTGCTGCATGAAGTTCATTTTCTTTATCTTCATTCAGTGTTTCCTCTTCAGCTTCGTCTTCTGCAAAAACAGGTTCAATTGTTTTTTCAGTTTGGTCTTCTTCTGTTTGATCAAGATGATCAGTTGTTTCTTTTGTTTGCTCTTCGGCAATGTTTTTTTCTTCTGTCACATTGCTCACCTCCTTAAAAATTTAAGCATGGAACCAGATGATGAAAAATGTTTCGAGTTGAGCATTTTCACCTTTTCGGTCCACTTACTAAAAAAATATATACACATAGAAAGGTAAGGGTGCATTCCTATTTCACCACCCTTACTCAATATTTCCAGCATTAGTTGCTTTGATACAATCTTGTCAGGGCCGCAGACAAGTCTTTGCTGATTAAATCGAGTAGGCTGATTACTCTCGAATATTCCATTCTTGTTGGTCCAAGGATCGCGATGGTCCCAAGCTTCTCTTCACCGACGCTATACGTTGCAGAGATGAGGCTGCAATTTTCCATTGCTGAGTACTTATTTTCCCGTCCAATTTTCACACTTATTCCCATAGGATTTTTAGGGATCAGCTCAACTATTCTGTCTTCCTGTTCAATAATAGCCAAAAGATCACGGATTTTATCAATATCATGAAACTCCGGCTGTCTTAACATGTTTGTTTTACCGCCAAAAAATAGCTTTTCATTCGTCGGCAGCTTAAGTGTGTCGGCAATTGTATGAAGCAAAAGATCATAGCTTTTAATATGCTGTCGCAAAATCGAAGCTACTTCTTTGTAAATTTTTTCGTTTAAATCGACAATCGGCACACCGATTAACCTTTCGTTTAAAATATTGACCAATTTTTCTAGTTCACTCGAGTCAATAGATGCAGGCAAATGAAACATTCGATCTTCCACGTGTCCGGTATCCGTAACAATAATAGCAATTGCCGTAGTCTTATTTAATGGGACTATTTGAATTCTTTTTAGTTTATTATCTCGTACAGCCGGACCTAAAACGATGGAAGTATAATTGGTTAAATCTGATAAAATTTGTGCTGACTTTTGAACTATTTTTTCGAGCTCGTAAATTCTCTCAGCAAAAATTGATTTAATCTTTTGTACTTCCTCTTGTCGCAATTTTTGCGGTGAAAGCAAATGGTCGACATAATACCTGTAGCCTTTTTCTGATGGGATTCTTCCCGACGAGGTGTGAGTTTTTTCAATATAGCCAAGCTCTTCAAGATCTGCCATTTCATTGCGGATCGTAGCTGAACTTAATGAAATTTCTTCTTTTTTGGACAAACTTCTCGAGCCAACAGGTTGTGCAGATCGAATAAAATCATCAACGATCACTTGGAGAATCAATAATTGACGATCTGTTAACAACTGTCATCACCTCTGTTAGCACTCTTGTACAACGAGTGCTAATTCTAATTATTAAATTATCAAAAGAAAGGGGATGATGTCAACGATTAGATTACACCGATAAAGGACTGAAATACCTCATTCCCAAGAAGTTTTCCATTTCTTGTCAAGTATATTTTTTCCTTTGTCACCTTGATGAGTCCCTTTGCTTCAAGTTTCTCTATTTCTTCTTTAAATAAATGAAGAGGATCTCTCCCGTATTTTTCAGCAAATTGTCGAATTGAAACACCAGTTGTTTTTCTTAAACCAAGAAACATTTCTTCTTCAATTTTTTCTGTTTCCGTCAAAGTAAGGCTTTCCATAATCGGCAATTTTCCTTCTTGGATTGTTCCCATATATTTTTTTAATGGGCCAAAATTAGTAATCCGTCTCCCATTTATATAGCTGTGCGCCCCTGCACCAAAGCCGTAATAATGCTCATTATTCCAGTAAGTAAGATTATGCCTGCTCTCAAACCCAGGTTTTGCAAAATTGCTTATTTCATATTGTTTAAATCCATTTTTATCCATTTCATCCATAAGCATTTCATACATAGCAGCTTCCGTATCTTCGCCGGGCAAGGGCAATCTTCCTTTTTTCATTAGATTGTAAAAAACCGTTTTCGGTTCGATTATTAAAGAATAGCCTGAATAATGAACAATATCAAGCGAGAAGGCAATCTCAAGCGTTTCTTTGAAATCATTTATTGTTTGTTCAGGCAAACTGTAAATTAGATCAATATTAATGTTTTCAAATCCTATCTGTTTTGCAAGGTCGACAGAATGAAAGACATCCTTTGCACGATGAGTTCTTCCGATTTTTCGTAAAAGTTCATCATTAAATGTTTGAACGCCAAGGCTTAACCGATTAACCCCGGCTTCCTTCAATATTTCTAATTTTTCTTTTGAAAGATCTCCGGGATTTGCCTCAAACGTAAACTCTGTGTTTACACCGAATGAAAGATGCTTATGAATCAATTCACAAAGCTTGCCTAACTGTCCCTCGTTTAAGGCAGTTGGCGTCCCTCCACCGACATAGATCGAATTCAAGGATCCTTTCGGAAACTGTTCAAGCGTAAGCGCTATTTCCTTCCCGAGCGCATCTAGGTATTCATTCACCGGCTGCCCTTCTATAAAAAATTTATTAAAATCACAATAGTGGCATATGTTCTCACAAAAAGGAATGTGAATGTATGCGGCTTTAATCAAAATTAACACAACCCTGCATTAAAAATTATCTTATGAAAAAAGGCTAGAACTGCTTTGTTAAGCCAACTCTAACCTCCTTAAATAATTCTTATTTTTTTGAATTGCTGTCATCCATTTTTAAAACTGCCATAAACGCTTCTTGCGGCACTTCAACAGAACCTACTTGCTTCATGCGCTTTTTCCCTTCTTTTTGCTTTTCAAGAAGCTTGCGTTTTCGAGTAACATCCCCGCCATAAAGTTTGGCTAAAACGTTTTTGCGCAGTGCTTTAATTGTAGAACGAGCAATAATTTTGTTGCCGATTGCGGCCTGGACCGGAACTTCAAATTGCTGGCGCGGGATTAGGTCTTTTAATTTTTCAACGATGACTTTTCCGCGCTCGTAAGCAAAATCTCTGTGAACGATAAAGCTTAAAGCATCGACCCTTTCCCCATTCAATAAAATATCCATTTTTACAAGTTTGGACGTTTTATATCCAATTAACTCATAATCAAAGGAAGCATAGCCTTTCGTGCTTGATTTTAGTTGATCAAAGAAATCGTACACAATTTCAGCTAACGGTATTTCGTACACAATACTTACACGAGTTTCATCCAAGTATTGCATATCAACAAAATTTCCGCGTTTTTGCTGGCAAAGCTCCATGATCGCTCCTACATAATCATTTGGAGACATCATCGTAGCTTTTACATATGGTTCTTCAATATGGTCGATTTTTTGTGGATCCGGCATATTTGATGGATTGTCCACTTTGACTTCGGAGCCGTCTGTCATGATAACGTGGTAAATTACGCTAGGCGCAGTAGTGATTAAATCGATGTTAAATTCCCTTTCGATCCGCTCCTGAATAATTTCCATATGAAGTAGGCCAAGGAATCCGCAGCGGAATCCAAATCCTAATGCTTGGGAGGTTTCAGGCTCAAACTGAAGGGCAGAGTCATTTAATTGCAGCTTTTCAAGTGCATCGCGCAAGTCATTGAATTTGGCGCTGTCAATTGGATACATACCGCAATATACCATTGGGTTTAATTTACGGTAGCCCGGCAATGGCTCGGTAGCACCATTTTTCGCACTTGTAATTGTATCCCCGACCCGTGTATCGCTAACATTTTTGATAGAAGCCGTTAAGTACCCGACATCCCCGACAGATAATTCATCTACAGGAACAGCTTTCGGAGTAAAGACGCCTACTTCTGTCACCTCAAATTCTTTACCAGTAGCCATCATTTTAATTTTATCGCCGACTTTCACCGTACCATCAAAGACACGGATATATGTAATAACTCCGCGGTAAGCGTCGTACAGTGAATCAAAGATAAGTGCTTTTAACGGTGCATCAGGGTCTCCCTCCGGGGCAGGGATTTTTTCAACAACTTGCTCTAAAATCTCTTCAATTCCGATTCCGGCTTTTGCACTTGCCAAGACCGCTTCAGAAGCATCAAGCCCAATGACTTCTTCAATTTCGTTTCGGACTTTTTCCGGGTCAGCGCTCGGAAGGTCGATTTTGTTGATAACCGGAAGAATCTCAAGATCATTATCAAGAGCTAAATAAACATTTGCCAGTGTCTGAGCTTCAATCCCTTGTGCGGCATCGACTACAAGAATGGCTCCTTCACACGCCGCTAAACTTCGGGAAACTTCATAAGTAAAATCGACGTGCCCTGGTGTATCAATTAAGTGAAATGTATAGACTTCTCCGTCTTTTGCTTTATATTTCAACTGAACGGAGTTTAATTTAATCGTAATGCCTCTTTCTCTTTCAAGATCCATTGAATCCAATAGCTGATCTTTCATTTCACGTGCGGTTAATGCATTCGTTTTCTCAAGGATGCGGTCAGCTAATGTAGATTTTCCATGGTCGATATGAGCGATGATGGAAAAATTACGGATTTTGGATTGTCTTTTCAACCTTTCTTCTCTGTTCATATCGTTCACTCCTACTATTCTCGCACATGTACACTTTTTTGATTATATCAGCACTGTTATGAAGATTCAATTAAAAGTCAAATTGCAGCAGTTCAATTAGACAAAACAAAAGAGGCTGTCTCAAAAGCCAGAGGGTCAGACCCCATAACACAATATATAGGACATAATGTTGCATAAATGTGCTATATATTGATAAACGAACATGGGGTCAGACCCTTATGAGACAGCCTCTATTCACTCGCTTTATCACTAGTTAATTTAAGAAGACTATCGACAACCCCCGTAAACCATTCAGATATTTGTTTTCCAACCGATGAAAAAAAGTTATAAGCTTTCATTTCTTCTAGCTGTTCTCTTTTCTTTTCTAAATCGTGGCTTGTTATATTATTTCCTAAAATGGAAGCTTCAAGCTCTCCGTTTTCCCTTTTGTCAACCGTGAAGGCATTATGAAATTCCCGATCATTATAGCCTTTCATCCTTAGAATTCCTTGATTGGCCTGCTGCATTCCAAAAAGAACGCACAGAAACATGACACTTGCAATGAGACATGTCTTTAGCATAAATATTTTCATAACCGATCACCTTGTATTAATTCTTTTCAGCTGGTTCACTGGCGGGTTTATTTACTCGCTCAGCTTGCCAATAGTATTCGCTGAATACATCTGCCAGAGCTTCTGCAGAGCGGTACAATTCATCAAACGTATTATCTATACCTCCGAATTCAATTAAAATTGCATTTTCGGATAAATCTTGATTAAATTTCCCGTTCGTCCGTGCTCCTTTTAATTCAATAATTCCGCGGCTTAAGCCTTTGCCATACTTTTTGTCTAGCAATTTGTGAAGTACGTTTGCCAGCTTTAAATTTTTCTCATAGTTCGGATTCTCTGCACCAATTACAAATGCAATCTTTGCATAAGATTTCCCATTAATATCAATTGTCGTATACTTTCTTCTCCGTGAATCTCTATGAATATCAATTAAATAAGTTAGATCGCGGTTTCTTGCCAAGGCAGCTTGGACAACCTCTCTTGACTCCTGATAAGATTGGGCATATGACCAGCCCTTTTTATTTAAAATAGCTTGAATATCCGTTTTTTCTACTTTTGTTCCTATGCCTTTAGATTCTAATTCCTCTTGCAGTTTTTCGCCGACTTTCATTATATTAATTTTTGAATGGTAAGCATTATCCGCATCCGCTACTCCTTTTAAATACGGGAGAAAGGATTCTCGATTATGGGAGAAGTAAATGTAGACAACTTTTTTGCCTCCAGTATTCATCGGTGGTGTGGCAGCTTTTCCATTGTTTGTTGATTCATCTAAACCCTCTGTATTTTGTAGTGCGGCTTCCCTTTCTGCTTTTAAAACATCAATTGGTGGAGAAGATTCGATTGGCATGTTTGTATAGTTAGTACCTTCCCCGGCCACAAGAATTTTACTGTCAAATAAAGAAAAGCCCGGCAGCTCCCTTCCAAGCAAGCTTCTCGGATCATCAAGGCTAATATTTGTTGACAGCTTGAAAAGAACATTTGAAAATTTTATTGAACTTGCGTTTTTGGGCAGTCCTTGCAAAAAATAATGGTTTTCCCAACCGAGCAATCGAAAAAGAAATTCTCCATTTATATTGGTTGCCGCATTATTTACGGATGATGAAGAAATTCGGTACTCAGGTTTTAGCGACGTCAAAACACCGCTAATGGAAAAAGACATAAGCATAAATAATAGAATGGATGCAGCTATTTTCAACAGGGTTGTCCCTTTCACTGAGACCACGATCCCTGTCTGTCTGATCTGTTTCATTGGTTCCACCTCCCGGCAAGTCTAGTAAAACATATGACTTTGCTAGAAAAGATAGAACCTGTATCTTTCTTATCTCGTATAAAAACCTCTATTTTCTTCATTTACTTTCTTATGAAGAGCGGAATTTAATCCGGTAGCCAATACATTTGCCATATCCTCAATAAATATATCAACTTCTTTAGGAGTAACCATTAAATTGTGGCCAAGCGGGGATAAAACCTCGTGAATAAGCTTGCGTTTTTCTTCTTCCGGAAGCGTTCCAACGATACCGAGAAAAGTCTTCCGCTGCTGTTCCTCAGGCAAATCCTCTTCCGTCAATTTCCTTTTTTCCCCGAATGTCATACCAGCCGGGGCAAGAGAACGAGACGGCCTGTTTCCTTCTTTTAATTCCCGCCCAAAGTGCTTTAAAATAAAATCGATTGTATCACTTGTAATTGATACCGCATCAACAACAGTAGGAACGCCAATGGCGATAACAGGTACTCCCAATGTTTCCTTACTTATTTCTTTTCGTTTATTTCCTACACCTGAACCTGGATGGATCCCTGTATCTGAAATTTGGATCGTTGAATTGACCCTTTCAATTGACCTTGATGCAAGGGCATCAATGGCAATGACAAAATTAGGCTTCGACTTTTCAACTACTCCAAAAATAATGTCGCTCGTTTCAATTCCCGTTAGTCCCATTACTCCTGGTGATACCGCACTTACTGAACGGTAACCATCTTCTACATTTTCCGGCTGAAGTTCAAAAAGGTGCCTTGTAACAAGCAGGTTTTCACATACAAGCGGGCCGAGAGCATCAGGTGTAACATTCCAGTTGCCAAGTCCTACAACAAGACAGGATGCATCTTCAGGAATGCCGGTTTCTTTTAAAAAATGTGCAAACTCACGGGAAAAAACATCTGATACTTGTTTTTGCAGTTCAGTATCTTTCTGCCTAATCCCAACAACCTCTATTGTCAAGTACTTGCCCGGCTTTTTGCCAATTGTTTTTTCTCCATCTTCTGTAATTTGAACAAGAGAGAGTTTTATGCCGTCTTCCTCTTTTTCCTTAATCATAACACCATCTATTTGGGAAAGATTTTCCTGTTGATCCAAACTTGCGTTTCGTTCAGTTAAAACCATTTCCCGTGCTTCCACCGCTAGGTCTGTACGAACTGAATATTTTCTTAAGTCAAGCGATTCTTTCATGCTGATCCCCACTTTCGCATTTTTAACTAATTCCTATCTTTTCCTTTCTTTTTCAAAATCATTCCTTTTGCACGATTGTACCGATGCAAATTTATAAGAAGTATTGCATTATTGACAGGCGTTTGATAGAATATCTTTTGTTCTTAAATATTAGATATGAATGGGAAAATCGAGTTAATATAGTCTCGATGCTTTTTTAGGAGGTGAACGCAAGTGCCAAACATTAAATCTGCTATTAAGCGTGTGAAAACAAGCGAAGCTAGAAAAGCTCACAACACTGCAATTAAATCTTCGATGCGTACTGCTGTGAAGAAAGTTGAAGCTGCAATCGTAAATAATGATGTAACATCTGCAAAAGAATTATTAGTAGATGCTGCGAAAAGGCTCGACAAAGCAGCTGCTAAGGGACTTATCCATAAAAAAGCTGCTGCCCGTAAAAAATCTCGTTTAATGAAAAAATTAAACGCATTAAATGCTTAATTTGATATTTAAAAACGACCCGTCGCGGGTCGTTTTTTATTTCTTTAAGGCATGATCATGCAAGCGAAATAGAATGAGTTCAATTAATAATTCTTTATCCATTCCACCCGTTTTCATTTGGTAATCAGCATCTGCCAGTTGTTCTATAATAAACGTTAGCTCCTGATCTGAAAAAAGCTTTGCCTGTCCGGCAGCTAACTTAACACGGAAAGGGTGAATTTTAAGAAAACTGGCAATTTGTTGCTGCCCATAGCCCCGCCTTGCCAGCTCTTTAACCTGGTAAATCAAACGAAATTGCCCTGAAATAATTGATAAAATTTTGATCGGTTCCTCATTTTGTTTTAAAAGATCATAATAAATCCTTAGCGCCTCGCCAATCTTGCGATGGACAACCTTATCCACGAGTGTAAAGATATTTTGTTCTAATGACCTTGCTACAAGTTTTTCGACGATCGAAACATCGATTTTTTTCTGATCTTCAACATATAAAGCAAGCTTGTCTATTTCACTTGTAAGCATAAACAAATTCGTTCCGGAAAGTGAAAGGAGTACTTCAACGGCATCATCATCAATTTCGACTCCGTTAAAGGCAGCTCTTTCCCTTATCCAATTTTTTAATTCCTGTTCATTAAGTTTTTTTGCTTCAATGGTTACTGCTTTTCTTTTTAGCTCTTTAACGATTTTTTTCCTTTCATCCAGCTTTTCATACGGGGCGGCAAAGACAACTACCGAATAAGGAGCGGGTTCCTTCAAATAAGCCTCCAGCTTAGAAAGGTTATGTTCAACCTTTTCTTTTGTTTTTTCTGATGTTAAAAAAACCGGGTTATTAAGGATGATCAGCCTTTTTTCCCCAATAAACGGGAATGTTTCAGCATCTTCAATGGCTGTTTCAATCGGTGTTTCTTCAAGATCATAGGATGAAAAATTAAAATCTGTTTCTTCATCTTCCAAAACATGGGACAATAAAAGCTGCTTCGTTTCATTTATAAGAAATGATTCCTGGCCATATAATAAATATAATGGCGAAATCTGTTTTTTCTTAATTTGCTTCCATACTTCCAGCACCAATGTCCTTCGCTCCGTTCCTTTCATTTTCACTAACTATTATCCTAAAGAAGCAAGGACGATTTGACAAGGAACAAGTAAGGAATGCTGCTCGAAAAGGTGTCGAAATGATTTCTTGTAGAAAAAAAGACGTTTCCACAAATGCAAAGGGAATTGGCAATCCGTCGCTTTACCAATTCCCGATTTATATTGAACGCCGCTATATAAGGCCTAGGATACTCATATGACGGCGGTACACCTTATCTACTAATTATTTTTGCCTTTTGAATGTAAACTTATTTGTGACAACTCTTGTCATTAAAGGAAAAGCAAACGAGGAAGGCTAGATTTTTTTTTGTAAATCGCTTATACTAAAAAGGAAAATAGGAGGGGTAGACTGTGAACGAATTTGAAAAGAACGTACAAAGCAAGCGTAATGATGCCGTTGACTCAGGCGTAGGATTCTTTGTTTCTTTCGGATTTTTTGCAACAATGTTTATTATTGCAACAGTCATTAAAGTAATCGGTTCTTAATAACGGCTACATAAAATATGGAATTCTTATATGTGTTTCACCCTTGAAGACTGCATTGATACATGCAGTCTCTTTTCATTTTTTCATTTCTTTTCGCATTTAGAATTTTGTGTCTACCTAAAAAGGAATGTGTAAGTAATTAAATGGTTCGAGTTATAATACATACTATGGAATAACAACCGAAAAGGTTCCGTGATTACCTCGAAATGAATACGTGACAGCACCTTGTTGATCTGTTCGGAAAATTTTTATTTTGTACTTCTCTAATCGATGCAAGACTTCTTTATGAGGATGACCATATCTGTTATTTTCACCGGCAGAAATTATTGCTCCTTTTGGTGAAAAATGCCTCAATAATTCGTCGGATGTTGACGATTTGCTGCCATGATGACCAACTTTTATAACGTCTATCGCAGTATGTTTATAGTTGTTTACCAAAACTTCTTCACCTTCTTTTTCAAGATCACCTGTAAGAAGCCATTTCAACCCGCCAATTTTCGCAAGAATTACAATTGATCCATTATTTCTGTCTAACACTTGTTTTTCAACGGGAAGAAGAATCTGAAATAAACTGTTCCCGCTTTTCCACCCTTCTTGACCTTTTGCAAACTTTACCGGTATGTTTTTTTCATCTGCCTTTTTAATGATTTTCCTTTCCAGTTCCGATTTCTCAGCAATTAAAGGAAGCAAGATTTCTTTTACATTCATCTCTTCAAGTAATGCATGAGCTCCCCCGATATGGTCTTGATCTCCATGGGTAAGAATCAACTTGTCAATCGTTGTGATTCCCTTGCTTTTTAAAAAAGGAACAACAACATTTTTTCCTACTTCAAAATCTTTTTTTCTTTCCTGCCATTTCTCTTTTTCAAACCTTATAGTTCCTCCTGTATCAATTAAGAATGTTCCTTGGCCGTGAGGAAGCCTTATAAGTATACTGTCTCCTTGACCGACATCAATAAAAGTAACCTCCCCGTAAGGCGAAATATAATGAAGCATCCCCTGTATGATCATCGACACTACAGGAATCCAAAAAATCCTTATGAGAACTTTCTTTTTTTCCCACAAATAGAAAAATAATAATAATGTAATCACATACAGTAAAAGAACAATAAGATGGGGCCGGCCTAATGTTACAGTTGCATATGGAAACTCAGATAGAATATGTGCAATCCCGTTTGAAAATGTGACAAGCGAATCGAAAAAATTCACGAGTGGGGCAGCCAATTTCGGTGATATGAAATGGATCATAAAGGATATCAAAGCAGCCGGAGTGAAGACAAAGGAATATAACGGAACAAAAAAGAGATTTGCCAGCAGCGAGATAATCGAGATTTCATAAAAATGAAATAAAACAATCGGGAGTGAAGAAAGCTGGGAAATCAATGTGGTGGCTAGAAGCGCCAAAATATGGCTTTTGAAGCGGGGCAAAATAGAAGATGCAGACAAAATTAAACAATAGCTTACTGTAAATGAAAGTTGGAACCCGGCATTATAAATGACAAATGGATTAAAGAATGTGTAGCACATCAAGGCAATGCTTACTGCATCAATTGGGGAGAGCCTATGTTTGAATGTAAATTTTAAACTGATAAGCACCAAGATTGTCATAATGACAGCACGGATTACAGAAGGAGAAGCACCAGTTAAGATGCCATACACAGGCAAAACAATGAGCAGAGCATTTTGCATCCTTTCCTTTGTTATGCCGATCCGTAATCCGAAAATGAAAATCATGCCTGACAATAGACTGACTTGAAGCCCTGATATTGCCAATAAGTGGACTATACCGATTTTTTCATATGTTTTAAGTATTTCCGGTTCATATAAATTTCTTTCGCCAAAAATTAACGCAGCAGAAACTTGTGCTGCATTGTCTGGAAAGTAACGTTCAATGTACGAAATTCCATTTTGCCGTAAAATTCGGAGGGAAATGAGAAATGAAGATTGAGGCTTGCACGTTTGAAAATGTATGTCATCGATCTTTAATACCCAGTGGATACCTTCCCGGTTTAAATACTTACGGTAGTTAAATGCATTTTTGTTTCGCGGCAGCGCAGGTTTCTCAAGCTTGCCGACTGCCAAACATTGTTTACCAAGGAGAAAATCGGGCAAGGCTGCTTTCTCCTCTTTTGACAGCACTCTATATCTTATTGCGAACTCTTCACCTGTTTTTTGATCAGCCGCATATGTCTTCATCAATTCGCCATCTACATGTAATTCCTTATTGAAATAGATGAGAAAATTTGTTTCATCTCCAGAAAAATCAGTTTTCTTATACAAAAAAGATCCTTTTGCAGAAAGAAAAAAAATAAAAAACACCGCAAATATCGCTGTCATTTTGTATTTTGAAAAAGATTTTCTTATTAAAAGAAATAAAACATAAACAGCGAACATGCTAAAAAATAATTTATTATCCAATGCAGATAGTACTCCGATCGTTGATGCAATGGCAAAGTAGATAACTTTTCCGTTCATGTTTCCTTTTCCTGCTTTTGAAAATCAATTGAAATATCTAAATTATCTACTTGTATTACGTCTACCTTTGCTTTTTCAAAAAGCTCAATTGCATACGGATGGTTTTTATAATCCTTTGCATAATATACGGTTTTGATCCCTGACTGAATAATAGCCTTGCAGCATTGAAGACATGGAAAATGTGTCACATATATTTCTGCTCCCGCAGTAGGAACTCCAAACTTTGCACATTGAAGCAAAGCATTCATTTCTGCATGAATGGTTCTTACACAGTGGTTGTCAATGACATAACAGCCTACGTCAATACAATGTTCCCCACCGGCAATCGAACCATTGTAACCTCCCGCGATAATTCTTTTATCTCTCACGATTGTTGCACCAACCGCTAGACGAGTGCATGTGCTTCTTAATGCAAGCAAATGGCTCTGAGCCATGAAATATTGGTTCCAAGAAATACGTTCCATTAAGAGATCCTCCCAATAACAAAATATATTTATGGACATGTTCTCCATCAGTTTAATCCGAACAAGGAAAATGCGTCAATTCTAATAAAAGCGCAAGCGGCCATGGTTAACATGATAAACGCTGGTGCTTGACTTCTACATAAGAACTAATGGACTGTAATCAAATCTTTTAGTTTTTCAAAAGTCTTTTCACCGATTCCGCTTATATTCTTTATATCTTCGATGGTTTTGAACGGGCCGTTTTTTTCCCGGTATTCAATAATTGCTGCTGATTTTGAAGGGCCAATTCCCGGCAATGTTTCAAGTTCGCTTGAATCCGCACGATTGATATTAACGAGAGTGCTCTCTCCGAACGTATCAACGGTTGATTGCCCATTAAATCCTTCCCCTTCTTCACCTATTTTTGGTATATAGATCACCATTTCATCTGTGACTCGCATCGAAAAGTTTACTTTAGAAGCATCAGCATCTTTCGCTAGACCTCCTGCCTTTTCAATTAAATCAATCACTCGTTCTCCCTCTTCAGCCTTATATACCCCTGGAGTTTTAACTGCTCCTTTAATATCTGCCAGGATAATTTCTGGTGTTTTGTCTTCAACTTCTTCTTTTTGAGGTTCCTCTAGATCTGTCAGGGACCATTCCGCTTTGTCTTCCGGCTGAGTCTTACTGTTTTCTAAAGGTGCAAGCCAGTAAAAAACACCAAAAAGCAAAGCAGCTGCCCCTAAGATTACATACATCTTATATTCTTTTAACCATTCCTTCACTAATAATCAATCCTTTCTTAAAGTCATATTTCTAAATTTTTTTCATATTGTAATATGAGAGAGTCGGCTCGAGAAGGAGGGATGAATCAATGAAAATCGGGATCATCGGAACTGGAAATATGGGGAGAATTTTGGCAGAAGCAATTCTTGATGGAAAAGCCGTTTCTCCTTCTTCGTTGATTATCACAAATAGAACATTGTCCAAGGCGTTAGAAATTAAAGCGATAAATGAAGAAATTATTGTAAAAAAAAGCGCAGTGGAGGTTGCAAAACAATCAGATGCAGTTTTTATATGTGTGAAACCTCATGATGTTTACAAGGTGCTTGAGGATATATTGCCGGTTCTATCTCCTGACAAATGTGTCATTTCGATCACCAGCCCAATTAGTACCGAACAATTGGAAAGGGTTGTATCATGCTCTGTTGTAAGGGCAATTCCTAGCATTACAAACAGAGCCCTGGCAGGAGTCATTTTGTTAACCTTTGGGAAAAAATGCGAGGAAAAATGGAAAAAACAACTATTTGATTTATTTACAACTTTTTCAGAACCGATGGAAATTGAGAATAATATAACAAGGGTTGCATCTGACATAGTAAGCTGCGGACCTGCATTTTTTAGCTACCTTACCCGCCGATTTATTTCGGCAGCTGTAAAGGAAACCGAAATCCCGGAAGAAACAGCAGTGAAACTAGCTAGCGAAATGCTGATCGGTTTAGGAGAGTTATTAAGAAAAAGACATTATTCTTTGCAAACATTACAAGAGAAAGTGTGTGTAAAAGGCGGAATTACTGGTGAAGGAATTAAGGTTTTAGAAAACGAGCTGGGAGAAGTTTTTGAACACTTATTTCAAGCGACACATGTAAAATTTGAGGAAGATTTGAAAAAAATAAACCGGCAATATCCTAAGTAATGATTTCGATATAAAACGGCAAAATTCCTTCCTAATTTACAGAACATCACAAAAAATGTATAAATGAAGCTATTAGAAAAGCAAAAAAGCCACCGCTTCTTTTTAGCAGGTGGCTTTCTTCACACAGGCTTTCTTGCAACAAAAAAGATTCTTTCTGAATGATCGTCAGGCTGGCCATCATGAAAATCAGCAAAGATTTCCAGCAGCTCAAACCCCGCTTCTTTCAGCCAATTTTTATACTCATCAACAGAAAACGTTCTCTGTACATGAAGTTCTTCAAAGCGGTCATATTGACCAGTTTCCTTATCCAATAAAAAGAAAACGAGATCGTGTTCAATGCTGTTAGGATAGTCACCTTTATAGCACTGCCATATGTAAGAAATATCATCTTCAACAAAGGCAAATGTTTCATCCATGAATACGTGCATCATTTTATAGATGGAATGAACGTCAAAGAGCAATAGCCCGCCCTTTTTCAGATGATGTGAAACATGTTTGAAAGTATTCATGACTTCTGTTTCTGTTTCCAAGTAATTTAACGAATCACAAAAAATACAAACGGCATCAAATTGGCCAAGACCTTCTAGTTCAGCCATATTTTGCTGGAAAAAGCAAATTTGCTGCCTGTTTTCATCTGCTTTAGCCCGTGCTACCGTCAGCATATCAGACGATAAATCAACTCCTGTTACACGAAATCCTGCCTTGGAAAGGCGAACAGAAAGTTCACCTGTTCCACAAGCAAGATCCAAGAGTTCTTTCCCTTCAACTTTGTACTTTTTTAATTTGGAAAGGACAATCTCCACCCATTTGTCGTACGGAGCATCCTTCATTAAAACGTCATAAAAGTAAGCAAATCTTTCGTAACTCATTGACCTAGCTCGCTTTGAATATTTTCCATTGGGGCATCTCCCCATAGGCGCTCCAAATTGTAATAGCTTCGTTCATCACGGTGAAAAATATGGGCGACTACATCACCAAGATCAACTAGCACCCATTTAGCTTCATCAAATCCTTCCATTCTTCTGACTATAAAACCTTCTTCCTCAACTTTTTCCTTCATTTCACGTGCGATCGCCTGAACCTGCTTATCCGAATTACCGTGGCAAATAATGAAATAATCAGCAACGATAGAAATTCCTTTCATATTTAAAACAATAATATCTTCTGCTTTTTTATCATCAGCCGCTTTCACTGCGGTCAATAATATTTGGCGTTCATTCATTCAATCAATCCTCCTTAATAGTTACAAGGCTATTGTATGTTAAAAATGTATCAGGATAAATTGGCTGGTTTTTTTTCATTAAGAAAATGATTGTATTTTGAATAGAACGGATTAACGCTTTATTTAGATCTTCTTTCGCAAGAATCCTTACTTCCTCAACACCCGGAAAATTCCTGCCAGGTTCAATATAATCAGCGAGATAAATAATTTTATCAAGCAAGGTCATGCCGGGCCTTCCTGATGTATGGTAACGAATCGCATCAAGTATTTCAACATCGGTTACGCCCGCCTCTTTTTCGACTAAAAAAGCGCCAACAGGTGCGTGCCAGAGTTCGGTGTTATAGTTTAAAAGATCCTGTGGCATGTCCTGTTTTATAATAATTTCCCGCATTTCATCTTTTGGGCGAAATTTGGCGTAATCATGAAAGGCAGCCGCAAGCTCCGCCTTTTTCTTATCTGCTCCATACTGTTCAGCAAGTGCAACTGCTGTTTCCACTACGCCTAAAGTATGCTGATAACGGTGTTCTGTTAACTGTTCTTTAACTATCTTTAAAGCAGTATCAAGATTCATATAGCTTATTCTCCTCTATATATTTTCTAACTGATTCAGGCAAATAATAACGGATCGTTCTTCCTTCTTTTCTCCGTTTCCTGATCATGCTTGATGAAATTTCTAATTCCGGGATATCTACTTTATGAATCCGGAAATGGGTAACATCACTGTATGACGGTCTTTTTACCCCGACAAATTCCACAAGCTCAAGAAGTTCGTCTATTTTATGCCATTTTGGCAAATATTCAATCATATCTGCTCCGATAATAAAATAAAATGAGTAATCAGGATATATTTCCCTTAACTGCTTCATTGTCTCATACGTATATGACGGTCCGTTTCTTTTTAATTCAATTGGCTCTATTTTAAATTTCGGGTTATCCTCGATTGCCAATTCAAGCATATTTAAGCGGTCGTCATTTCCAATCGATGATTTCTTCTTATGAGGGGGTTCCTGGTTTGGCATAAACCAAACTTCATGAAGCTGCAACGATTCCATTACTTCATTTGCAATCAGAAGATGTCCATAATGAGGCGGGTCGAAAGTTCCTCCCAATATTCCGATCTTTTTCAAAAGAGCTCCTCCTCTTTCGCTTTATCCCGCACGAACGTGCAGTAGTATGATCCTCACTTATATTTAGGGGAGAAAAGAACCCCAGAATGTGTTTTCTCTCGTTAATAGTGTTTTTACTCGCGTTAAGGTTAAAGAACCCCACTGATGGAAGATTCACTCTATGGCAATTGAATTTGTTTATTTTCTTTTGATTCCTTGTATAGAATAATCGTATTTCCAATGATTTGAACGATGTCTGCACCTGTACCCTCTGCAAGCTGATGCGCAACCGTATTCTTATCATCTTCGCAATTTTGCAGGACACTGATTTTCATCAGTTCTCTTGCTTCAAGAGCATCGAAAACTTGTTTGATCATATTTTCATTTACACCAGCTTTTCCTACTTGAAAAATAGGATTCAGATGGTGTGCTTCAGAACGTAAAAATCTTTTTTGTTTTCCCGTTAACATTTTTTTCCTCCCAGATGTTTCAATACATTTTGTTTCATTCTTACCGTATCGGGAAAGATGCCAGTCCATTTTTCAAAAGCGAGCGCTCCTTGAAAAACGAACATATCCAAGCCGTTTTGGGTGCCTGCTCCTCTTCGTTTAGCATCTCGCAATATTGCAGTTTCAAGCGGATTATAAATAATATCACTTACAAAAGCGCCAGTACCCAGATTCTCAAGCGACAATGGAGAATCATCAATGTTCGGTGACATCCCTACCGACGTTGTTTGGATAATAAGGTTATAACTGCTTAACCTTTTTTCGGCTTCTTCCCTTGTATATATGTTTGACTGAACAGTAAATGGACATGACTCTATAAGCTGCGCTGCTTTTTCAGCTGTCCGATTACAAAAATCAATATGCTTTACACCTGCATGTGCCATCGAATAAAAGATCGCTTTTGCTGCGCCGCCTGCACCGATGATGAGGACTTTCGTGCTGTCCGAAACGGTAAATTTTCTTTTAAGGCCTTCTAAAAATCCATGTCCGTCTGTATTGTATCCAATCAGCTTGCCTTCTTCATGAACAACCGTATTCACAGCCCCGATGGCTTCTGCCAATGGATCAATTTCATCCAAAAAAGTCATGATTTCCGTTTTATGAGGAACGGTTACATTAAATCCTGAACAGTTAATCGCCTTTAACCCTTGAACAGCTGCCCCAAGATCACCCCTCTTAACATGAAAAGGGTGATAATGAGCATCAATTCCGTAAACCATAAATAAATCATTATGCATCACAGGCGACATCGAATGGGAAATCGGATCCCCTATAACCCCAAATAATTTCTTCACAGCCCTTCTCCTCCCCATACAGACTTTTTGATTAGATAAGCGACTTTCTTAGCATAACATGTACACCTTTTGGAACGTAGGCAGCTACTTTTGCTCCCGGTTCATTGGCGGTTACCCAACCAAGTCCCGAAAAGACAATATCTGTTTTCCCTTCCTTAATCATAAATTCATGGCGTACAAGTTTTGGGAACGAATCTAATTGTTCTTTACGAGGCGGAGAAAGCATTTCACCTACATGGTTGTTGTACAATTCAGAAGCTTTCTCTAATTTGGTGCGATGAACAATAAGCTCATTAGAAAGATAGCATGTAAATGACCGTCTTCCGCCCGTCAAATAATCAAAGCGTGCCAACCCACCAAAAAATAAGGTTTGTCCTTCATTTAATTGATAAACTTTTGGTTTAATCTCTTTCTTTGGGGTAATGATTTTTAAGTCACGTTTATCCACATAATGGGCCATTTGGTGATGATTAATAATGCCGGGCGTGTCCATTAAAAATTTACCATCATCAAGCGGTATTTTAATGATATCAAGCGTCGTTCCCGGAAAATGGGAAGTTGTAATCAAATCTCCTTCTCCGGTGACTTCTTTAATCATTCGATTAATAAAAGTTGATTTGCCGACGTTTGTACAGCCTACAACATACACGTCTTTCCCTTGCCTGTATTCATCTATTGCAGCAGCCGTTTCCTTTATGAAATGTCCTTTCGCTGCACTTACAAGGAAAACTTCTTCGGGTTTTAGGCCGAGCTCTCTCGCTTCTTGCTTCATCCAATGAATCAGTTTATTATGTTTAACCGATTTCGGCAGTAAATCTACTTTATTGCCAACGAGCAAAATCTTATTGTTGCCTGCAAACCGGTGCAATCCCGGAAGCCAGCTTCCATTAAAATCAAAAATGTCAACGATTTTTACGATTAATGCATCACTTTTTCCGATCTCATTTAATATTTTAAGAAAATCATCATCAGTCAAGTTGACATCCTGAACTTCATTATAATGTTTTAATCGAAAACAGCGCTGACATATCACTTGTTCTTTTTCTAAAGCTGATTTCGGTGCATATCCTAACTCTCTCGGGTCTTCCGTTTGGATCTTCACCCCGCAGCCGATGCATAAATATTTTTCGTCACTCACAAATTAATCCTCCCATGTTAACAAGCCTTTTTTTCTGAACCAGCTGAGAATGATTCTTTCAACTTTTCTGTTAAATCGTGTGAAAAATCCATCAGTAGACGCAACCGGAACTACTAAAATCGTATAAAAACCGCTCCGATTGCCTCCTAACACATCTGTTAGCAGCTGATCTCCAATTACGACTGTCTCTTCCTTTTCCAAACCCATTTGCGCAAGCGCTTTTTCAAAAGCCCTCCCCATCGGTTTTCGTGCCTTATAAATAAACGGGATATTTAATGGATCAGCAAACAATTTTACCCGTTTCTCATTATTATTTGAAACGATCGTCACTGAAATATTATTTTTTCTCATATTATCAAACCATTCAATCAGCTTAGGAGTAGCAGAAGGTCGGTCCCATTCAACAAGAGTGTTGTCAAGGTCTGTAATGATCCCCTTCACTCCTTTTTCTTTTAAACTCTCAGGTGTTATTTCAAAAATACTTTTTACATGCTGATCTGGCAAAAAATGCTTTAACAAAATCGCTGCACCTCATTATTGTTAATCATACTATCAATCATACCGATATCATCATAACCAATTTAATCAGCCGTTTCAAAATGAATGTTTCATTTCCCAGTTGTTTGTGAAAAACCATTTCCTATTGGGATATTTCGTCAAAAATCACCAAAAATCAGGTACTGGAAACTAGAAAATAAAAATTTTTCGACAAACTCATAGATATTTCAACACTTGTGGATAACCTTATGCACATTATACATATTGAATTTTATACTATATTCCAAAATATAAACAACTTAATCACAGGTTATCCACTGAAAGTTGTGGATAAGAGAACGGTTGTTCTAGATGTTTTATTCTGATAGAGTAAGGGTACAACAAGGCAACTTACCATTATATGTGTTTCAAATTCGTTTAGAACCTGCTATTTTAAATTGGAGGTGAATGGCTGACATGCATAGACTGTCGGACGAATTACTAATTGAGTCATACTACAAGGCACTAGAATTAAACCTTAGCCAAGATTTTATTCGCCTCATTGAAAAAGAAATTAAACGGCGTTCATTGTCTCACAAAATTAAAGTGTCATCATAAATAAGTCCGACAGCGGGCTTTTTCTTTTTATTCAAAGACGTTGCAAAAAAGGATGGTGGCAATTGATCTTATTTTTCGCCATTTCATTCACAAGCTTTCTTTAAATATCCAATCTTTTCTCCAACTTTAATATGAAATGGCGGCTTGATTGATGGCAATATTTCAACAGAGTCTTTTTCAAACAATAAAACAACCGTTGAACCAAATGAGAAATAAGCTATTTCTTCACCTTTTATTAAATAATCCTTATTGTGAATAGTTTCAATTGAATTTACAAACATAGCTCCAACTTTAACCAGTGCCATCATTCCTGAAGTATGCTCAATTTCCGTAATCTTACGGAAGTTTTTCGATAAAGGAGCTTTACCATATTTTAATCCAAGTGTATTTACAGGATATGATTTGTTTCCGAGTGTCCATTGATTCGTTATTTTCCCGGTAACCGGACTGTGGATGCGATGATAATGACTCGGGCTTAAATAAAAAATCATATAAGTACCATCGACGTATTTGCTTAATGAACCATTATTGCCCAGCATCTCAGAAATCGAGTAGATCTTACCCTTCACTTTAATCATTTTTTCAGATGAAATATTGCCGACATCTTCGATTACAGCATCAACCGGGCTTGCAATTGACAAATCATCCGGATCAATTTGCCTGCTTCCTTCTTTTAATTTACGGATAAAGAAATCATGTAGAGTCGGATATTCATTCAATGCTTTTTCAATTTCTTGCACATTTATTTGATAAACTTTAGCAAACGATGGAACAATAAAACGGCTTGCCTTCGAGCCGGCAAATTTTTTTAAAAGATTTGATGTCCATCTTCCGTTTGTAAGCTCAATAAACAAGCGATAAATTCTTGAAATCAACAAGATTACCTCCAACTTGTGTTGAAATACTCTTTACGTACAGTCATAAAAAGCTTAAAATAAAGTATTATTATATAATATAATTAAAAGGTTAACTTCCTTCTTATATCAAGGAGTGAAAAAAATGTTTTTATCTGACGTTCTTGATCAGACGATCAAAAAAATAAAAGCACAAACAGCCAACGTTTTAACGTTAACAAATTTGGCGTTAGGCGGTTTTGCGATTATTACAGGAATAAATCGCAACTTAAATTTAAGTTTGCTTCTTATTTTTGTTGCCGCTCTTGCTGACCGTTTTGATGGAATGGTGGCCAGAAAGTTCAATATTGAATCTGAACTCGGCAAACAACTGGATTCTATGAGTGATATTATATCATTTGGAGTTGCACCTGCACTATTATTGTATAAAGGAATTTTATTTGAATTTGGAGCTCCGGGAACCTTCTTTACTGTTTTTTATATTGGCTGTGGAGCATTTCGTTTAGCACGCTTTAACATAAGTGAAAACAACGGATTTTTTACCGGTCTTCCTATAACGGCAGCGGGATGCTTGGCAACATTAAGCTTTCTAGTTATTCCGTATTTTCCGCCGCAAGCATTCTTATTCCTAATGATCATCTTATCATTCTTAATGGTTAGTCCGTTTAAATTCAGGAAAGTTTAGTTCCGATAAACTCAGCGCCTTCATAAGGAGGGTGCTGTTTTTTTATTTACAAAAAAAAACGGCTACTTCGGCCGCCTAGTTGCTGTTCTTTCTTTTTTCTTTTTCTGCACGATAAAACTCATGGAACATTTTCATTAATGCCCTCTTCTCAATTCTGGAAACATAACTTCTCGAAATCCCGAGCTCTTTCGCAATCTCCCGCTGTGTTTTTTCTTTTTGAAGATCTAAACCGAAACGGCCGACAATCACTTCTTTTTCCCGTTCATCTAAAACATCAATGTATTCTTTTACTTTTTCAAGTTCCATATTCAATTGGATTGTATCTATTACATCTTCAGATTCTGATTTTAGGACATCAATCAGTGAAATTTCATTTCCCTCTTTATCCTGTCCTATCGGGTCATGTAATGAAACATCCTTTTTCGTCTTTTTTAACGCACGAAGATGCATTAAGATTTCATTCTCGATACATCTTGCTGCATACGTGGCAAGTTTCGTTCCTTTTCCTTCGGAGTAGCTCTCAATCGCTTTAATTAAACCGATTGTGCCTATTGAAATAAGATCTTCTGAATCCTCACCGGTATTTTCAAATTTTTTCACAATATGAGCGACCAGCCGCAAATTGTGCTCAATCAACATATTGCGGGCAAGTGTATCACCTTCAGCCATCAACCGCAAATATTTGCGTTCTTCTGCGGCTGACAGCGGTTGAGGAAAGGCATTGTTTTTTACATACGAGACTAGGAAGACAATTTCCTTTATTAAGTAACCAAGTGCCGTTAAAATTCCGGACATTTATTCCACCCCCGCTTTATAGGAATTTCGCCTATAACTAATTCCTATGTAAAACAAAGGTTGATTGTGTCTGTCCGAATGAATTAAATTCCACATATAATTAGTTCAAATGAAAAAAGCACCAGCCAGCTTTTGGTTGATGCTTGCTTTTGTCAGGAAAGCAGCCTTTTATGTTTTAAGCTTCTGCAGTAACTTCTGCTGAAATAATGCATCCAATTGTCCCAGTAATGATGAGTGCCATAACGATCATAAACATTGTCTACACCCCTCTTAAAATGTTCGAGTTCTAATCCAAATTTACCATATTTCCAAGTGAATGAACCTAGAGGGATGTGAACATTTTGTTACTCTTGCCATATGAATATGCTGCCGGCTTCCATAAAAAATAGAAAAAACGCCCTAAATGTTGCAGGGCGTTTTATTTTTTAATTAAATATTCCTGGCCCTCTTCCATCTCCATTAGCCTTGATTGACATCGGCTTGATAAAATGAAAAACATAACAGAGTTTGCCAGGAATCCGGTTGAAGCTGCCATCCTGATATATAAATCCGCCATCACTTTTGTCGCTGACGGTATCACTACTCCTAAATAAAAAAAAGCGCCAACTGCTAGCAGAACAACTGCAAAACGTTTATAATCAACCATTTTTTCATATAACTTCTTCGCGTTATGATTCATTTCTACACCACCTGCGCTTTCTTTTAGTCTCTCATTCTACATTAACATAATTAGCAGTTTCATAGGTGATGTAATAACTAGCACGGATGGAAACGATTGAAAAACAGATCTCCTTTCTAAAAAAGGCCTTCTATCAATTATTTATTTAATGCTTGCTCTAAATCCTCAATTAAATCATCCACATCTTCCAGGCCGACCGAAATGCGAACTAAACCGTCCGTAATTCCGAGTTCCGCACGCCGCTCTGGAGGGATTGAAGCATGCGTCATCTTCGCAGGTACAGATATTAAGCTTTCTACTGCTCCAAGACTTTCAGCCAATGTAAAATATTGAAGATTTCGAAGGAGCGTATCAGCTTTTTCCTCACTTCCAACATCGAAAGAGACCATTCCTCCAAATCCACCGCTTTGTTTTTTGGCAATATCATGATTTGGATGTGATTCAAGTCCTGGATAATATACTTTCTTTACAGCCGGATACTCCTGAAGAAATTGTACAATTCTCCTTGTAGATGCTTCGTGTTCTTCCATTCGGACTCCGAGTGTTTTAATTCCTCTCATTAACAGCCATGAATCATGCGGCCCTAACACTCCTCCGGTAGAGTTCTGAATAAAGTGCAGCTCTTCTGCCAATTTGTCACTGTTTACAACAACAAGTCCAGCAACAACGTCGCTATGGCCGCCAAGGTATTTTGTTGCACTATGAAGAACGATATCCGCTCCCAAGTTTAGCGGCTGCTGCCAGTATGGTGTTGAAAATGTATTATCAACAATCGTCAACAAATGATGCTTTTTGGCTATTTCAGACGCGGAAGCGATATCAGTAATTTTTAGCAAAGGATTCGTCGGTGTTTCAATATAGATGGCCTTCGTATTCGGCTTGATTTCTTTTTCAATGTTTTCAAGACTGCTTGTATCGACAAATGTACTGTCAATTCCAAATCGGTTTAAGACTTTTGACATAACCCGATATGTACCCCCGTATACATCATCGGTTAAAAGTATATGGTCCCCGCTGTTAAACAGCATCATGACCGCAGTAATGGCCGCCATCCCGGAACCAAACGCAAAACCAGCTTTACCGCATTCTAAATCTTTAATAAGCTCTTCAAGTGCAAGGCGTGTTGGATTTCCTGTCCGTGAGTATTCAAAGCCTTTATGGCCGCCAATCCCTTCTTGTTTGTATGTGCTCACTTGATAAATAGGCACTGAAACAGCACCTGTTAACGGATCGCCTGAAATTCCGCCATGAATAAGTTTTGTCTTTTTGCGCACTTAAATCCCTCCTTGATAAATCTTCTTGCTTAAATAACGTTCGCTTCCATCAGGGAAGACCACGACAATATTCGTACCTCGTTTAGCTATTTTCGCTTCATCCAGTGCCGCTTTCATTGCAGCTCCTGATGAACTTCCGACAAGCAGTCCTTCTTTCGCAGCCAGTTCTTTCACAAGGTGAAACGCATCTTCATCGGAAACAGTATGAATTGCATTAAAATAAGATGTATCCATATATTCCGGCAAAAACTCCATTCCAATCCCTTCTGTTTTATGAGGGCCTGGTTCACCGCCATTTAAAATTGAGCCTTCAGGTTCAACGATGACGGTTTTAATCTCTGGATTTTTCTCTTTTAAGTAGCGCGCTGTCCCCATAAATGTCCCGCCGGTTCCCGCACCTGCAACGAATACATCTATCTGCCCATCCATTTGCTCCCATATTTCAGGACCGAGCGTCTTATAATATGTTTCCGGATTAGCAGGATTGGCAAATTGCTGCGGACAATACGATCCAGGAATTTCTTTAAGGAGCTCTTTTGCTTTTTCAATCGCGCCTTTCATACCTTCACTTGTCGGAGTATGAACAATTGTTGCTCCCAATGCTTTCATAAGTTCTTGTTTTTCAAGGCTAAATTTTTCAGGCACACAAAAAATAACGTTGATGCCTTTATTTATTGCAGCAAGTGCAAGTCCAATGCCGGTATTTCCGGCTGTCGGCTCAATTAATGTACCGCCGTCTTTTAATTTCCCGCTTTCAAATGCATCCTTAAGAAGCTCTAGTCCTAGACGGTCTTTTACACTTCCTCCCGGATTCAAAAATTCTAATTTTGCAAACAGCCTGACTCCTTCAGAAACCTGAAAGCGGGTAAGCTCCACAATTGGGGTATTTCCGATTAATTCATGTACATTTTTGTAAACCTTCATTTTTCTCCCTCTGTTTAAATTTTCTTTTTTATTGAGGAAACAATTTTCATAACAAGTGCAGCTGAATTAGCTGCGGCTTTTTCCAAATATTGTTCAAATGATACACTTGACTCTTTTCCGGCAATATCAGATAAGGAACGAATCACAACAAAAGGGCAGCCAAACTGGTAAGCAACTTGGGCAATTGCCGCCGCTTCCATTTCAACTGCTTGAAGGCCGGTAAATTTATTCCGAATCACTTCGACTCGTTCAGGGTCATTCATAAAAGAATCTCCGGTAGCAATTAAGCCTTTCACTACTTGTATATCCTTGATTTCTTTAGCAGATGTCTCAGCAATCTGTACTAATTTATGATCTGCTTCAAATGCAGCAGGCAATTGAGGGACCTGGCCATATTCATATCCGAATGCTGTTACATCGACATCATGATGGCGCACTTCGGTTGAAATGACAATATCTCCGACATTCAGCTCAGGATTTAAACCGCCAGCAGATCCTGTATTAATAACATAATCTGGTTTAAATCTTTCCAAAAGAATGGAAGTGGACATAGCTGCGTTTACCTTTCCAATACCAGAGCGCAATAAGACAACACTTACTCCGTCCAAGATCCCGGAGGTATACTCGCATCCGGCAATTATTTCAACACTCCGTTCTTCCATCTTTTCGCGCAATAAAGCTACTTCTTCTTCCATGGCACCGATTATTGCTATTTTCATCATTTGACCTCTTTCTTAAAGTTTTTCAGCCTCCATAATCCAGACAAAGTCATTGAATTGCTCAAAGTTAGCTGAGAATCCGTTTTCCTCAAGCATGTTTCTTAATTTTGGAATGGTTGTATAGTATTCTCTTTGCAAATCTTCGGCCAGATTATGAAAACCTTTCGATAATGCATCTGCAATCGCTTTTTTATAAGCATCTTCAGATTCATACATTGTATCGGCAAACACTATTTTACCACCCTCTCTAAGAAGGTTTCCATAGTCTGCAATCGCCTGGCGCTTTTCCTCGTCTGTTAAGTGGTGAAATGCATAAGTGCTGACAATTGTATCAAAAGAATTGTCTTTGGGGTAATTTAGAAAATCACCATCAACGATTTCCGCCTTATTACCGAGCTTTTCGAACGCAATTTTTCTCATAGAAGGAGAAGGCTCAATTCCGGTAACCGTTAGACCTTTCTCTAAAAGCTTCAGGGTAAGATTTCCGGTGCCTACACCAAATTCCAGTACATGACCGTTAGCCCGCTTCGCTACTTCTCCAAGAATTTCTTCGTAATGTAAAAATACTTCCTTATATTCTTCATCATGACCAGTCACGCTTGAATCGTAAGAATCAGCCCAATGTTCAAACAGCTCAATAAATTCTTTCCCCATTTATTCCACGCTCCATATTATGACTTATAATTCCTATGAGTATACTATGATTTAATATGTAACTTGTTCTCAATTTATCATATTGAACCCCTTTTAATCAACTAATTGCTTGATAGAAACATTAGACAAAAATAAAATGAAATGGGAGTTATGACGAAAGGAGAATGCAGAGTGGATTTTCAAATTGATATGATCGAAGACAAAGTAGAATTCTTTGAAGCATCTGATTTGAAAACATTGGAAAAAAAGATAAATGAACAGATTGAAGTTAATAAAGCAATTTTACTTTCAGTTCATTCCGTTTCCCATCAAATGCAATTCGACGAAAACGGCCGTCCATATTATTCAGCCGTTGTGCATTTTAAAGCCAAAAAATAAGAGGATGGTTATCCATCCTCTCCGCAATTTTGGTTGACTTTTTCTATTACCTCTGCAGTTCTTCTACCTTAACAGGCTTCCATCCTTGTCCGTCTACCCACTCAATATACACCCTGTATTTTCGTTTGTCGCTTTTTGAAGATACTGTACCGACTGATTTATTAGGTCCGTTATTACCTAAAAACCATACGGTCATGTTGCTCTGTTCGATTCCGGTAGCATAAGAAATGGCCCGGAGCATTTCTTGCCAATCGACTGAGCTTTCATCATAAACAGCAGCCGGATGTTCTCCCGCTTGCGAGGTGCCAACTGGCTTCCAGTTAGGGTTTACGATCGTCTCCTTTACATCAGGGCTGCTGCCTCCTTGCTTTACAACAGGTTCGCTCTCACCAGTTGAAGAGTCATCTTCTTTAGCTGAAAGTTGATCTGATTCTTTTTCAGAATCTGACTCATTTTGACTTTCTTTCTTGTATTCTGCATATTCATTATTTTTCTTACGTTTGGAAACGGCTCCATCATGTTTTTCTTTAATGTTTTCGGTTCTATGTTCCTGTTTGCCGGCTGCTTTTTCATCATTTCCTCCAAAGAAAATATTGAAGGAAACGATAATAATAAGAATGATCACTATTCCAATTAAGCTATTTAGAATTAGATTTGTTTTACGTCTCTTTTCCCGAATTTTTGCCCGGGAAACGTATTCATTTTCAAATCCACCTTTCAAAAGAGTCCCCTCCCTTTTATAAGGATGTCAACATTCTATCATGTCTTAAAGGAAACATGAAGAAATTTAACATAAACGTAATAAAGAGAACAGGGTCAAAGGTTCGGATTTTTCGAACCATGATCATAGTCATAGATCGCTTTTACCATATCAGCAAATAGAGGATTTACCCCTCCTGTGTTTTCATATACTCCGAGATTAACTGTTACGAGTGCATATTTAGGGTTTTTATAGGGAAAGTACCCTGCAAACCATTTATTGTGAAGCTGTTTGCCATTTTCATAAATGGCTGTTTCAGCTGTGCCTGATTTACCGGCAACCTCATATGGAAGATTTTGAAACCATCTTCCGGTTCCGTTTTCATTGACAACAACTTCCCGCAGCAATTTCTGAAGTTTCATCGCTGTATAAGGAGCGATTGTTTTTCCTTTTAAAACTTTTTTTGGAAATTCAAGCATCTTCGTACCATTTTTATATTCAATTTCTGTAGCCACTCGAACCATTTCCTTTTTTCCGCCTCTTGCAATTGTTGCCATCATGTTTGCAACTGCGAGCGGGGTGGCACGTACTTCATGCTGTCCAATCCCTGAAAGAGCAACAAAATTATTATCTTTTTTTTCATCTTCTGTCAAAAAGACTCTCCCAGCATCTTCATCTTTAAGTTGTTTAAAATTTTCAAAGTGATAAATGTCTCCTTCCCATCCGGTCTTTCCGATTAAAGAAAGCCGCTCGGCATAATCTTCTAAAATATTGGGATCAATATTTTTTAATTCTTTAGAAATCGTTCCAAACGTATTATTGCAGCTTCTCGCAAAGCTTTCCTTAAAATTAAGCATCCCATACCGGTATTTATCATCAGGCTTACCGTTTATTTTCTTGTTGCAGTCAAACATTCTCGAGGGGTTATCAAGATCATAATCAATAGCTGCTGCGGCAACTGCTGTTTTAAAAACAGACCCGATAATCTGCTGTTTCAGCATCCTATTTGTAATTGCGTTTTGATCATACGGATTATTTTTGTTTATGCTGGGACGGGATACCATTGCAAGGACACTGTTTGATTTAATATCCAGTAATACAAGCCCGCCATTTTTTATACCATGTTTATCGACAAGATTTTCAGCAATGGATTGCAAGTCCTTATCAACTGTCGTTTTTATATTTACTGGATAAAATGGATTAGCCGGTTCTACATACTTCACATTTATGCCAAAGAGCGGAGCGCCATCTCCATCAACATGAAATACAAGCTTCGATTTTCCTTCAGGCAGCAAAAATTCATCGAAACTTTCTTCCAGCCCTGAAATTCCTATAAGTGTACGCGGTGACAAGTCTTTATCAGGGTATCTTTTTTGCAATTCAGATGGATTTTCCCCAGTCAGCCCAAGTAATTGTTCTCCAAGCGTATTCTTAAATTCATTTTTTCTCTCTACGCCAAAAACACCTGGAATTTTTAAAGCATTGATTTCCTCCATCTGGGCGGTAGTAAGCTTCATAGGTTCAGGATCGCCAAATACAAAAGGTTCTTTTGCTGATTCCACTGCCCTGACAAGCATATTTTTAGATACATGAAGAATACGAGCCACTTCCTCTGCATTCCAGTCCATTTTTTTCAGAAATGGAAACAAGATTAGAACAGGAATTTTTTCATAGTTGATTGGTTTTCCGTTTCGATCAACAAAATTTCCCCTGCCATTATCAATGACCATTTCCTGTGTTCTTTGCTCAACACTTGCTTCATATAGGTTTATCTTATGTTTTGAAAAGCTTTCAGTTTGGAATAGCTGAAGTTGCATAAGCCTTCCCATCAAGAGTCCTATAATAGTTAAACATATAATGATCCAGAATTTCGCCCGTTTTCTCCTCATAAAAAACACCTCGTCAAAAAGTGTTGACGAAGTTTCTCAATTTCAAACTTAAAGAATAACAAAAGGCGCAAACACCACGTTTTAGCCCCGATAAAGAAGACTTGGCGATTGCCCCGTGGAGCCTGATAAATGCAAAAACGCCTGCATATTGCAGGCGTTACGCATATTTTTTATTTAATTGATATGATCCGAACGTTCATTTCTCCACCTGGAGTTTGAACCGTTACTTCTTCGCCAACTTTGCGGCCAAGTAAGCTTTTGGCAATCGGCGAATCATTTGAAATCTTGCCTTCAAACGGATCAGCTTCTGCGCTTCCGACTATTGTATAAGTTTCTTCATCGCCATCCGGAAGCTCAACAAATGTAACAGAGCGTCCTAAGGTTACTGTATCGCTCGCCATTTCATCTTCTTCGATAATTTTTGCATTTCGAATCATATTTTCCAAAGTTGTAATACGGCCTTCAACAAAAGCCTGCTCTTCTTTAGCTGAATCATACTCTGAGTTCTCTGAAAGATCACCGAAGCTGCGAGCAATTTTGATGCGTTCAACTACTTCTTTTCGTTTTACCGTTTTTAAATGTTCAAGTTCCTGTTCTAATTTTTCTTTCCCAGCTTTTGTCATTGGAAATACTTTCTCTGCCAAACCATTCACTCCTTCTAGTATTCACACAATCCCCCATAAGATTGTGTAATCATTTTATTTAGATGTACTTGCTTTAACGCAAATACACAGGAGCGCGACCGCGCGTAGTTAACTAATGTTAATGTGATTTAATAATATTATTGCTATTGTTTCATAAAAATGATTTTTGTTCAAGAATTGTTTGAATTTTTGTGACCATTAAATCAATCGCCACAAAATTGTGGCCGCCTTCCGGAATGATAATATCAGCATAGCGCTTCGTCGGCTCAATAAATTGATTGTGCATTGGCCGGACTACATTGACATATTGTTCGATTACAGATTCCAATGTCCGCCCCCGCTCTTTAATATCCCGAGTGAGCCTTCTAATAATCCTAAGATCAGCATCTGTGTCCACAAAAAGCTTAATATCCATTAAATTGCGGAGACGTTCGTCTTCGAGCACCAGAATTCCCTCTAGAATTATCACATCTTTCGGTTCAACTCGGATGACTTTATCAGAACGCGTATGAATTGAATAATCATAGACAGGTTTTTCAATTGGCTCATAATTTATAAGCTTTTTAAGATGCTCAATTAACAAATCATTATCAAAAGCAAGCGGATGGTCGTAATTGGTCTTTAGGCGTTCTTCAAAAGGCAAATGGCTTTGATCTTTATAATAATAATCTTGCTCAATCAGTAAGATGGAATGCCCTTTGAAGTGTTCATAAATAGATTTGGTCACACTTGTTTTTCCAGAGCCGGAACCACCGGCAACACCAATCACAACAGGTTTGCGTTTCATGGTGTTAAATCTCCTTTCGCATCATGTTGTATGGGTAAACCGGCTTATTTACCTTGAACTTAACAATTTGAAGCGGATGGCGAGCTGCATCAAGCTCATTACCGTATTCATCCCAAATTTTATCAATTACTTGTGTAAAGTTTTCGATTTCCGGTCCGAAAAATTCTACCTCTTGTCCCGGTTTAAAATGATTGCGCTGTTGCAAAGTAACCATTTGTGTCTCAGAATCATAATCCAAAACCAGGCCAACAAAGTCAAACTTTGTCTTTTTGCCATGATTTCCAAACATTTGTTCTTTATACCCGGGAATTCCTTCAAAAAAGGCCGGCGCTGTATCTCGGTTTGCGCACTTATCGAGTTCTTCAAGCCATTCTTGTTTGATGACAAAATGATCTGGGTCAGCACAATAAGCATCGATCACTTTTCTGTATACACTTGTGACTGTCGCTACATAGTGAATCGATTTCATGCGGCCTTCGATTTTTAAGCTGTCAATGCCCATTTCAATCATCTTAGGGATTGATTGAATCAGTTTCAAATCTTTCGGGCTCATTGTAAATGGTGTATCTCCATCATTAAACAAAGGAACTTCATGATCGCCTTCCAATTTATAAAGATCATAATCCCAGCGGCATGACTGGCAACAGCCCCCACGGTTCGAATCCCGCGCTGTCATATGATTGCTCAATGTACAGCGTCCTGAATAAGCGATGCACATTGCCCCATGAACAAACGTCTCAATTTCAATATCAACTTTTTCTTTTATTTCACGGATTTCTTCTGCGCTTGTTTCACGGGCAAGCACAACGCGTTCAAGCCCTTCTTCTTTCCAAAATTGCACTGCTCTCCAGTTTGACAAAGATTGCTGCGTGCTTAAATGCACTTCAATTTCTGGAGCAATCCGGCGGCATGTTTCAATAATGAGTGGATCGGCAACGATTATTCCGTGGATTCCGGCTTCCTTTAACCCCATAAAATATTCTTCAAGGCCGTCTATATTTTCATTATGGGCATAAATATTGGTAGTTACATAAATTTTTGCCCCATATTTTTTTGCAAATTCAACGCCTTCTTTCATTTCTTCAAATGTAAAATTGTCCGCATTTGAGCGCAAACCGTATTCCTGTCCTCCGATATACACGGCATCGGCGCCATAACGGACAGCAATTTTCAGTTTTTCTAAATTTCCGGCCGGTGCGAGGAGCTCAGGTTTTTTCACGATCACGCGTTTTCCGTTGACAATTTGTGAAATGCGGTCTTTCACTGCTGTCATAACGCATCCCTCCCTTTAGTAAACGGTTTCTTTAAAGAAAAATCCTGTGTCAAGAGGACGGTTAGCGGGTTGAATTTCTTCAATTCGGGCCAACAGGTCATCTTTCACTTCTTCATATTGATCAACATCTTCAGCACAAAGGTCAATTGCTTTTCTATATAATTTCGTGACTTCAATAATATAGTCAGGAGTTTTTAAGATCCCATCAATTTTAAAAGAATCAATACCTGCTGCAATCAAATCCTGCAGTTCATCAATGATGCAAATGTCGTTCGGACTCATAATATGAGTGCCGTTTTCATCTTCAAAAATCGGATATTTGTTGTCTCTTTCCTTATCGTACAAAAACATATTCTTTTCCTGTTTGCGATTTTCAATTTCCATCACTTTGCCCTGGTATTCAAAATAATTTCCTATAAGAGAGCGTTTGGATTGGAACATCGCCGTCATGCCGTGAACTTGAACTTCGATCTCAACCTCAGCATGTTCTTTTATTTCGATAATCGCATCCATATTAATTTCCCGAGCCAGTACAGCTCGTTTCGCACCTTTTCTTCCCCAATAATTACACGTATACCAGTTCGTTGCAGTTGTTTCCGTATTCCAATGCAACTTCATGTCAGGGGCAGTTTCACGTACAGCCATTAACACAGCCGGATCTCCAAAAATGATGGCATCTGCATTTGCTTCCTTTAAAAATCGAACATAGTCATTAAGCTCATCCACTTTATCATTATGAAAAATGGCATTCATGGAGACATATACTTTTTTTTTCTTTGAATGAGCAAGTTCTATCGCTTTTTTCACATCTTCTCTCGAAAACTCGCCAGCAAGGCGTAAGCCGTACCGCTGTTCTCCAACCACAAAAGCATCTGCGCCTGCTTCAGCAAGAGGAATAATATCATTCACGCTCGTCGGCGTCACTAATAATTCTGGTTTTTTCATTGGTTTCACCTCTTCTTACTTATCGCTATCCCGTCACCAACCGGAAGAATGATGGTATGAAAATCCGGATGACCCATGAGCCAGCGGTTAAATTGGTCAATTTTTTTTACAAGACTGCGTATACGTTTATTTTCAATGTCCTTTTCACATACCAGCCCTTTAAATAGAACATTGTCGGTTACAATGATTCCTTTTTCATTAAGAAAAGGAGAGTAGATGTTAAAAAAGTTCTGATATTGTCCTTTTGCTGCATCGATAAAAATAGCATCATACGGACCAAGAGCTTTTATTTCATCCCCTGCCTCAAGTGCATCACCTTTAATCATAGTAATTTGCGAATCTTTTCCGGCTTTTTTAATATACTTTTCTGCAAGGGCAAATTTCTCGGCATCCCTTTCAATTGACACGATCTTCGTATCTGGCAGCGCGAAAGCCATTCTTAATGCCGAATACCCAATTGCTGTACCCACTTCAAGAATCGTTTTCGGCTCTTGAATCCTAAAAAGCTGCAGCATTGCTTCCATACCGAGAATCTCCATGATCGGCACTTGATTCTTTTTCGCAAATTGCTCCATTTCCGCCAATATTTGAGGACGTTCCGGAAGCAATTGCTCTATATAACCGTGCAGCTTATTATCTTCCAAGCTGCTCTCACCTCTATCCTTCCTAAAAGCATTGTTGCTATTAGATCGATCTTTTAGACATGAAAAAATAGCGCTCACAGAAGGATTAAGCTCAAAAAGAAAGCTCTTTTACCAGCGCGAAAGCTGAAATCCTTAAGGTCCGTGGGTAACGCTATTACAGTGTATATTTATATACTTGAACCATTTTAACATAAATGCCGGGGGAATGCGAATTTTTCTCGCTTCCCCCTCACAAAATTTTAATTTTTGGTAATATGTTCAGCCTTTGCTTTATTATGCTCAGAAAGCGTTTTTGTAAAAATTACGTCTCCGTCAGCTGTCGCAAGAAAATACAAAAAGTCAGTTTTTTCCGGATTAAGGGCGGCTTCAATTGACATTGTACCAGCATTGGCGATCGGTCCAGGCGGAAGGCCTTTATGTTTGTAGGTGTTATATGGAGAATCAACTTCCAAATCTTCATAAAGAACCCGTTCTTGATGCTTCCCTTTTGCATACAGAACTGTCGGATCCGTCTGAAGCGGCATACCTGATTTGATCCGGTTATAAAATACACTTGCGATTCGGTCACGGTCTGCTTTTTTCGTTGCTTCTTCTTCAATAAGGGAAGCCATCGTTAATAATTGATGGACTGAATACCGCTTTTCTTTTATTTGTCCGGCATATTCTTGTAAAACAGATTTTGTTTTATCAATCATTTCTGTGGCAATTTCTTCAACAGTCGGATTTTCCTTATAAAAATAATAAGTTGCCGGGAATAAATATCCTTCAAGTGGATATTTGACATTTTTATTTAGTATATCGTTTGTTAAAATATCAGGATACTTTGCCATCATCGCTTTTATGAAGCTTTTATCATTTAATTTCTTAAAAACTTCTTCTTCCTTCTTGTTTGTTTTTTCGGCAATAATGCTTGCAATCTCTTTTAGTTGTTTTCCTTCAGGAATTGTAATCTTTAAAACAACTTTCTTCATGGCCTTTCCGGTTTTTAATCTTTCAATAATTTCCGGAATGCTCATTGATGGTTTCAATTTATAATCCCCAGCCATGAATCCTGTCTCATTTTTTAATTTTACATAATACTTAAACACTCGGGCATCTTTTATGATTCCGTTATCCTCTAATATTTGTGCGATTCCGCTTACTGAAGAACCGATGGGAATTTCAATTATTTTTTCCGTTTTGCTGTCAGGATCAACTGGTTTTAATGCAGACTTTATATAAAAATACCCGCCTACAGTTACTCCTCCAACAATAAGAAATAATGCGATTGCAATAATGAACACGATTTTTCTGACGATTCTTGCTTCAGATTGCAGTTCCAGCAGTTTTTGGTGAATGATTTCTTTTTTTGTCTCTTTCTTTTCCGATGACATCCTTCCTGTTCCCCTCCATATATCAAGGGTTTGCTATGAAAATATAACCCCTATTTCAATCCTTATTTAAGTTCCAGTAAAACAAGCGCTTCCATTTAAATAACATCTGAACCATTATACTATACTTTTGTTAAAAAATTCGACAGCTATATTTGACCACATCTATGAGAACTTTGTCAAAAAGGCACAAAAAACCGGCTCCCTCACCGGGGGCCGGTTTTTCGCAATTATTCCTCGTCATCCTGCTCTTCAAGGAAGGTATTAAAAACTTCTTCAATCATATCCCATTCTTCTTCGGTTTCAATCGGCATCAATTCCCCTTCTTCGTTTTCTTGACCGGGAATGAAGGCAGAGGCATGAATTTCGATTTCATCATCATCATCTCCATCTGCGCCTATCGGGTAGTAAAGCACATATGATTTCCCGAATTCTTCTGAATCAAATGTAAATAAAACTTCGCAAAGCTGCTCATTGCCTTCTTCATCAATTACTGTAATATTGTTTTCACCATGATTCATCTTTTTCACCTCTTAACGTATACTATCCAGATATCCTTGCAAAATCATGGATGCCGCCATTTTATCAATGACTTTTTTGCGTTTTTTTCGGCTTACATCAGCTTCAAGTAATACGCGTTCAGCAGCCATTGTCGTTAAGCGTTCATCCCATAGAATGACCGGTATGCCGAACCTTTTTTCTAATTCGCTTGCGTAATATTTGCTTGCCTCTCCCCGCGGACCTATCCTTCCATTCATATTTTTCGGCAGTCCGACAACGATTTTTCCAACATCATTCTCTTTTATTATTTTTCCAACCTCGTCAAAACCAAACTCATTTTCATCTTCATTAATTTTGATCGTTTCAAGCCCCTGTGCTGTCCAGCCAAGCTCATCACTCAGTGCAATACCAATTGTTTTTGAGCCGACGTCAAGACCCATTATACGCATAATTATCCCTCTTTATGCTGTTTTAAGTACGATTTTACCAGTACTTCGATGATTTCGTCGCGTTCAAGCTTTCGGATAATATTTCGCGCATCTTTGTGCCTTGGAATATATGCCGGATCCCCTGAAAGCAGGTAGCCGACAATTTGATTAATCGGGTTATATCCCTTTTCCTGAAGGGCTTCATAAACTTGTAAAAGCACTTCATTTACGCCATGTTCAAAAGGCTCTTCAGGAAAATCAAACCTCATTGTTTTATCAAAGGAGCTCATCTTATGCACCTCGCTTCATGGTTACCAGCGCATATTGGCAAAAAAAGCCGCACTGTTAACGGTTACCTATATTTTACACTAGTTTAACCTGATATCAAACGGATTTTATCCATTCTTCTACAAATTGAAGAGCTCCGTCCACCTTATTCGGATCTTTTCCGCCCGCTTGAGCCATATCAGGACGGCCTCCACCTCCGCCTCCGCAGCGAGTCGCTACTTCTTTTACGAGTTTGCCTGCATGGTATCCTTTTTCGATTAAATCCTTTGTTACCCCGGCAATAATATTGACTTTTCCATCATGAACACTTGCAAGAACGACGATTACAGAACCAAGCTTTTGCTTAAGGTCATCTGCCATATTGCGTAAGTTGTTCATATCAGCTGCCTGAACTTTTGCAGCAATATACTTTACGCCGTTTACTTCTTTCGCACTAGAAGCAAGGCTTCTAGCTTCAATATTCCCCAATTTTGCGGAAAGCGATTCATTTTCACGCTGGAGATGCTTGATTTCTGCTAGCAATGCATCAATTCTAGCAGAAACATCACGCGGATTTGTTTTTAATTTGCTTGCAGCTTCTTTTAGAATGCCAATTTGCTCGTTCAATAATTGGTAAGCAGCCTCGCCTGTTACCGCTTCAATCCGTCGCGTTCCTGCTCCAATGCCGCTTTCAGAAACAATTTTAAATAAACCTATAACAGAGGTATTCGGAACGTGGCACCCTCCGCACAGTTCTAGGCTGTAATCCCCTACCTGAACAACACGGACAATATCGCCGTATTTTTCGCCGAAAAGGGCCATAGCTCCCATCGCTTTTGCTTCATCAATTGGCTTATATTCAATTTCAACGTCGATATTTCTCCATATCTTTTCATTGACAATTGTTTCAATTTTCTCTAATTCTTCAGACTTAATTTGGCCAAAGTGTGAAAAGTCAAAGCGAAGCCTGTCCGGTCCGACGAAAGAACCTGCCTGATTGACGTGGTCCCCAAGAACATCTTTTAATGCCTGGTGCAGCAAATGAGTCGCTGTATGATTTTTGATAATCTTGCCGCGTTTTTGCTCATTGATGACAGCTCTTACAAGCTGACCTTTTTTAAGGACTCCTTGCTTCACTACCGCACGGTGCAAATGCTGTCCGTTAGGCGCTTTTTGTACATCCTCTACTTGTACTAATAGACCATTTGAGACGATTGTGCCTTCATCTGCTATTTGTCCTCCGCTTTCTGCATAAAAAGGAGTGACATCCAGTATGAATTGAACTTCGTCTCCGACTGTTGCTTCATCAACGAGCTGTCCATCCTTCACGATTACAAGAACGGTAGCATCTGTTTCAAACTGGTCATACCCTATAAACTTGCTTTCTTCCTTAATGTCGCCCAAAACCCCTCCTTGAACTTGCATGGATCCTACATCTTGGCGAGCAGAACGGGCGCGCTCACGCTGATTTTCCATTTCTTTTTCAAAACCTTCGTGGTCAATTTCCATGCCTTCTTCTTCTGCATATTCTTCGGTAAGCTCAACAGGGAATCCATACGTGTCATACAGCCGGAAGACGTCTTCACCTGAAATGATGCTGCTGCCTTTTTCTTTCTCTTTCTTGATCACACTTGCCAAAATCGCTAAACCCTCATGAAGAGTTTCATGGAATCGTTCTTCCTCATTTTTGATAACCTTTTGAATAAATTCAACTTTTTCTTGGACTTCCGGGTAGTAATCATTCATGATTTCGCCAACTGTCGGAACAAGTTCAAACATAAACGGACGATTAATATTAATATGCTTTGCAAAGCGAACAGCACGGCGCAGCAATCTTCTTATAACATATCCTCTTCCTTCATTAGAAGGCAATGCTCCGTCGCCAACTGCAAATGTAACGGTTCGGATATGGTCTGCAATCACTTTAAAAGCTACGTCTTTTTCTTTATCTCGACCATATGTTTCACCGGAAATTTTTTCAGTTGCTTTAATAATCGGCATAAATAAATCAGTGTCAAAGTTGGTAGGGACATTTTGAACAACAGATGCCATCCGCTCAAGACCCATTCCGGTATCAATATTCTTTTTCGGAAGCGGTGTGTATGTACCATCAGGATTATGGTTGAATTCAGAAAAAACAAGGTTCCAAACTTCTAAATAACGGTCATTTTCACCACCTGGAAATAATTCAGGATCATTCGGATCATCTCCGTATTCAGGGCCCCTGTCATAGAAGATTTCTGTATTAGGTCCACTTGGCCCTTCGCCGATATCCCAGAAGTTCCCTTCAAGACGAATAATTCTGTCTTCCGGAATACCTATTTTTTTATTCCAAATTTCATATGCCTCATCATCCTCAGGGTGAACTGTTACGGATAATCGATCCGGATCAAACCCAATCCATTTTTGATCTGTTAAAAACTCCCAAGCCCATTCAATAGCTTCTTCTTTAAAATAATCACCGATTGAAAAGTTGCCAAGCATTTCAAAAAACGTATGGTGGCGGGCAGTTTTTCCTACATTTTCAATATCATTCGTTCTAATGGATTTTTGGGCATTTGTAATCCTGGGATTTTCAGGAACAACCCGGCCATCAAAGTATTTTTTCAATGTTGCAACACCACTGTTAATCCAAAGAAGTGAAGGGTCATCATGTGGAACAAGTGATGCACTCGGTTCGACAGCATGACCTTTCTCTTTGAAAAATTCGAGAAACATTCTGCGGATTTCAGAACCGGATAAATTTTTCATTCAGCAACAACTCCTTTTCTAAAAACTTAGTTGGATTATCTTCACAACACAAAAAGCCCTCATCCCCTGACAGGGACGAGAGCTGAACTCGCGGTACCACCCTGATTATGGAAACACCAAAATGCTTCCATCTCTCTAAATACCTTAACGCGGTTAAACGGCAGGGGTTAGCTGCACTCCGGATTAGCTTTCTGTTGCCCTTCATCTGGAATTCCTTTCAGCCCTGGGGAATTCCTCTCTTCCATGCAAATGCATTCAGATGGACTGCAACATACTTGATCCTTCTTCATGTTTTCATCTATACCTATAGCCGAATTATATAGAGCTGAAATAACTTTGTCAATCTTACTTATTCATTCGGCCTTGTTTCCATTTCACAATTTACTTTTATAAAGTGGTCTTTTGCGTGCAATAAGGCAACTTTTAAAATTGCCAACACAGGAACTGCAAGAATCAATCCCATTATACCGCCTACTTCTCCGCCAGTAAGCAATGCAAATATAATCATTATAGGATGCATATGGAGACTTTTTCCTACGATCAGCGGCGATAGAATATTCCCTTCTAAAAATTGCAGTGAAAAAACGATTATGAAGGCTATTACCGCCATTTTAACAGACATGGTAGCAGCGATCATAACAGCCGGAACCGCACCAATAATGGGGCCGAAATATGGAATAACATTAGTTAACCCAACAATTAATCCAAGAAGCAAAGGATACTTAATGCCGGTAATCCAAAACAATAATGCTGCAATGGAACCAATAATTGCGCAAACAAGCATCTGCCCTCGAATGTAACTGCCTAGAGATTTATCAACATCCTTCAAAAATAATATCCCTTGCTGTCTCCATTTTCTCGGAGTTAAATACCAAACTGCTTTTTTCATTACATCATAATCTTTTAGCATATAAAAAACGATGAAAGGAATGATTGAGATTATAAAAAGAGAATTCACGATATTGACGAGACTGTTTAATGTTTTTGACAGGATCCGATCCATTTTATTCTCAAAAGCTAAAATGCCGCTGTCAATCTTTTCTTGAAATCCGTTTGGCCATGCATTTGTCTTGCTTTGTATTCGTTCAATCCATGATCTGTATTGCTCAGCTACTTCAGGAGCATGTTCTGTTAAATCTTTTAATTGTAAAATGATTGCGGGAATAGCTTTGTAAAGTGCAAAACCTACTCCGCCAAAAAATAAAATGTAAATAATGACAATGGCAACTCCCCTGTGAAGCCCTGTTTCATGAAGTTTTTCAACTACAGGATGAAGCAAATAAGTAATAAACGATGCAATAATAAAAGGGGTTAATACTATTAACACGATTTTAACAACCGGCACCCATACTTCTTGAAGTTTTAAGAATACAAAGATTACAACAAACAAGAGAAGGAGGAAACCAAGCCGGTAGAACCATTTCATTTTAATATCCAAATAAATCCCCTCCTAATTTTATTGTTGTTTGCCGAAGAAGATTTATTCATAATAAAAAGCAAAGGGTCAGACCCCTCCAATACAATATATAGACAAACATTCTATATATTGACATTGTTTGATAGAGTCAGACCCTTATAAGTTAACCTCTAGATCGTTGTTTTTCATATAGCCGGATCGTTATTTTTCTTTAAGAAAACACTTTTGTGATTCGTTTCTGCATATTTTTTATTTTTCGATTGGAGATCATATTGTTTTTCTGAGCATAATTATAGACAGCCATACCAGCGCCTAATGCAATCACTGATGTCAACATTTTATTCATATTATTTTTCACCCCATCCGAAAAATTAAATTAAAGACTTAAACGGCGAATTTCTTCATCGAACAAATCATCCAGAGAGCTTAATGATCCATCTTCCTCGACTTGATGGGTATTAATCATATTTTTTGAAACGGACAACTCTATAAAGCAGTTCCAGCAATAATATTGGTTAATACCTATTTTTCCAATATCTTTACTCTGGCAATTCGGACACTTTAACATGGGACGACACCTCACGTAGATTTTACATTAACAATGATGGCATCCTTCCCGATCGTAGGGGGGTCAACGGTTTTGACGACACGCTTCCCTTCCGTTATATCCGAAAAGAACCCATCCGTTAATTCATACCCTACGATTGTGCCCACTTCTTCCATAAAATATACATCTTCCAATAATCCAAGCTTTTTTCCTTCATTTGACATAATTACTTTACCTGTTAAGCTTTGCTTATTTTCAAATGTATAATCAGGAATGGAATTTATTGGTTCTAAAACCTTTTTATCTTCAACCATTACCCCATCCCAGCCAAAGGAACCGACATTTTCAATCCGGATCATGTATAATTTTCGGAAAAAACCGCCTTTTTTAATTAGTAAGCCCTTTACTATCCCGTTGCTCGAAATATTTAAATCATAAACATCGCCAATTTTTTCGCCGCTTTTAAGTTCATAAACAGGGAGTCCTTTTAATAATGAAAATGTCCGCAAAGATATTCATCCCACCTTTCCGAACATTTTTAGTTTTCGTTATAACGTCAATTTCATAAGGTGAAACGTTTTCCAATAATAAAAGGTCAGCCCCTTCCAATAGACAAACATAAATAAAACATGTCAATGTTGGAGAAAGCCAGACCTTTATGAATCATATTAACCTTCATCCACCATAAAATCATATGGTGTTATATTTTCCATTCCGATCATCGGATCCTCATTCATCAATATCTCTTCAATAGAAACAAGAAGTTCGTCTTTTTCATTATTTTCTGTCAGCTCAAGAGTAGGAATTTGCTCTTGAAGCTTTTCGCATAATGATGTATTGCGGATTTGATCATCCGTTCTTTCTACACCCAATCTCAATGCATCTTCTTCACCGCACAAAATAAGAAACTGTTTGCTTCTTGTAATAGCCGTATATATAAGATTTCTGCGCAGCATTCGGTAATAGCTTCTTACGACAGGAAGGATCACGATTTGAAATTCGCTTCCTTGCGCTTTATGAACAGAACAACAGTAGGCAAGGGTTATTTGGTTCAAGTCCTGGCGAGTATACGTAACTTCTGTCCCTTCAAAAGAGATCACAACCATATCTTGTTTTTCAGTATTTTCTTTTGCATAAAAAATCGATACAATTTCTCCGATATCTCCGTTAAAAACATTATTTTCCGGCTGGTTTACGAGTTGAAGAACTTTATCGCCAATTCTGTACTTCACATCCCCGAAAGTGATTTCCTTTCGCGTCCCGTCAGGATTTGGATTGAAAATTTCCTGCAATATAACATTTAAGCGATCAATTCCTGCCGGTCCCCGATACATCGGGGCGAGTACTTGAATATCCTTTGCTGAATACCCTTTTTTCTTCGCATTTATGACGACCTTCTCGACAACTTGGGCAATTTGTGCAGTAGTGCACTTTATAAACGAACGATCAGGCTTCTGTTCCGATATTCCTTCAGGCAGCCTGCCATTTTTCATTTCGTGGGCTAGTTCAATGATGGATGACCCTTCAGCCTGGCGATAAATATCTGTTAATCGGACCGTAGGAATTCTTTCCGATTGCAGCAAATCTTTTAATACTTGACCCGGCCCCACCGATGGCAATTGATCTTCATCACCGACCAGGATTACCTGAATTTGTTCAGGCAATGCCTTAAATAATTGATTTGCCAGCCACACATCGACCATAGAAGTTTCATCGACAATAAGCAATTTTCCTTCAAGTGGATGATCTTCATTACGATCAAAGCCTTCGTTTCCATTCCAGCCAAGCAGGCGATGAATGGTCACTGCCGGCAATCCCGTTGATTCGCTCATCCTTTTTGCAGCGCGCCCGGTTGGGGCCGCCAGCAAAAAAGGATATGGCTCGTCCTTTCGGTAGTCCTTAGGGTCTAATGAACAGCCGTGCAGTTCGGCATATAGTTCGACAATTCCTTTTATGACAGTGGTTTTCCCGGTTCCAGGCCCTCCAGTTAAAATCATCATCGGCGACATAAGCGCGGTTTGGATCGCTTCTTTTTGCGTCGGGGCATACTGAACACCGAGTCTTTCCTCTAGTTTTCCAAGTGCAAGCAGAAATTCTGATTCAGGGAACTGGTTTTCGTACTCTGTTTGCGATAAAATTCGCTTTATATTTGTCACCAGCCCTTTTTCCGCAAAATAAAGGGAAGGCAAATAAATCCGCTTTTCTTCCCCAATAATTTTCCCCTCTTCTTGAAGCTTAAGAAGTTCATTAGAAATATCTGTATAATCAATTTTTTCAGGCTGGTTTTCTTCAAGAAGCTTCTTGACACTTTCAAGCAAATCTTCTGCATTTAGGAAGACATGTCCTGCTTGCAAGCTCTCTTTTTCCAGCGTATATAAACAAGCGGCTCTTATTCTGTCCGGATGGTTTCCTGTAATGCCGAGTTGATATCCGAGTTCGTCTGCTCGACCAAAACCAATCCCTTCAATATCTTCTACAAGCTTGAAAGGATTCGATTTAATAATATCAAGGGTTTCGTCCTTATAAACTTGATAAATTCTCATTGACAATTGCGGTCCGAAGCCATATTGATTTAGTGCAACCATTATTTGTTCTAGCCCTTGATGCTCCATAAGGGTATCATATAGCATCTTTGCTTTATCCGGAGGAAGCTTTGGTACTGTATCGAGCAATGATGGCTCATTTAAAATTCTTGAGATTGCATTCTCGCCAAGAGTTGCAACAATATTTTCAGCAGTCTTTTTTCCAATTCCTTTAAAAAGTTCACTTGATAAATAATTAATGACACCTTGCTTAGACTGAGGCATTTCTTTCCTAAAATGATTTGCATGGAACTGAAGACCAAATTTCGGGTGCTCCTTCATCTGGCCAAAAAATGTATAGGTTTCATGTTCATGAAGGCGGGGAAAATAACCGGTAATCACAGCTTCCTTCTCTTCATAATTCTCATTTGTTTCTTCCACTCGTATACGCAATACTGTGTACAAATTTTGGTCATTATGAAAGATCGTAACAAGATGTTTGCCTTTAATATATTTTTGATCGTCCGCAAACAAATTGAGTGTAGATTGTTTTTCCGCCATCGTTTCCCATCCTTCTTCGAACGTAATTCAAATTAATGGAGATTGGAATCTCCTTTTTCAATCAACTTTTTTCCATATCCCGCAAGTATATGATCCGGTTGAATTGCAAGAGCTTTTTCAAACATGGCAAGCGCTTTTTCTGCATTTTCATTGTATCCATACGCAACTCCAAGATTATAAAATGCATCTGCATGGTCAGGGTCAATGTCAATACAACGTTCAAACTGAACAATTGCTTCATCGATTAAGTTCTGCTGGGCGAGACAAAGGCCGTATTGAAACCTTGCTTCTGCATCAGTTTCATTTAATTCAACACTTCTTTGCAAATATGGCAATGCCAGTTTTGGCTGTTCAAGCTGGACAAGCGTCATTCCCAACATAAAAAAGTTATCACTTGAATCAAGGCCTTTTTTCATTGCTTTTTCAAACATGTTTTTCGCTTCTTCAAACCGCTGCAATTCATAGTAAATATTGCCGACACTGTAATAGGCTGCTGCAGCATTCTCATCCAGTTCTATCGCCTTATGGAAAAAATTTAGAGCCCTATCCGTTTCTCCAACCGCTGAGAGTATATTTCCGAAATTAATGTAGAGAATTGGATCGTTAGGATTTTCTTCAATGGCTTCCGAAAGAACTTTGGCAGCTTCTTCCCACTCGCCTTTTTTCATATGTTTAATCGCAATTGCGTTTTTATCCATAGTTATACACACTCCGTTCTATTTGAAAGTATAGCATATTTCATTGAAGCTTTTTAAAAAACGGCTTTACAAAACAAGAGGCTGACTCATAAGGGTCTGACCCACCAGTGATGACAATATATAGATTGGTTGTATTACTGTCTATATATTGTATGGAGGGGGTCTGACCCTTTGACTTTGAGTCAGCCTCTTGTTTTTGTCAACCTACATAAGTAAGCAATTCGCCATTTTTAAATATTTGGTCAATCGTACCGCCGCCAAGACATTCTTCACCATTATAAAACACTACAGCTTGTCCTGGAGTAACTGCTCTTATTGGTTCATGGAAAACCACTCTTGCTTTGTTGCCATCTAAGAGCTGAACAGTTACTTTTTTGTCAGGCTGGCGATAACGGAATTTAGCTGTGCATTCAAACTCCTCAGGTTTTCCTTTTTTAGACACCCAGCTTACATTTGTCGCAATGATCGAATCCGAATAAAGGTGTTCATTATCGAACCCTTGGCCAACGTATAAAACATTACGTTCTAAGTCTTTGCCGATTACAAACCATGGTTCGCCCGAGCCGCCTATTCCAAGGCCATGTCTTTGACCAATTGTGTAATACATTAAACCGTCATGTTTTCCTTTCACTTCTCCGTCGATTGTTTCCATATTTCCGGGCTGAGCAGGAAGATAGTTGCTTAAGAATTCTTTAAAGTTTCTTTCCCCGATAAAGCATATTCCCGTACTGTCTTTCTTTGAAGCAGTTGCAAGCCCCGCTTCTTTGGCAATTTCTCTTACTTTTGACTTTTCTAAATTGCCGATAGGAAACATTACTTTCTCGAGTGTCTCAGAAGTAAGCTGGTTTAAAAAATACGTTTGGTCCTTATTTTCATCAAGGCCCCTAAGCATCTTATACTCTCCATCTCGGAATTCAACTCTTGCATAATGTCCGGTCGCTAAATAGTCGGCGCCCAAATTTAGTGCGTGGTCAAGAAAAGCTTTGAATTTGATTTCTTTGTTGCACATGACATCAGGATTGGGAGTTCTTCCTGCTTTATATTCGTCAAGAAAATAAGTAAATACTTTATCCCAATATTGCTTTTCGAAATTTACGGCATAGTATGGGATTCCAATTTGGTTACAGACGCGGATGACATCCTCGTAATCCTCTGTAGCAGTACATACACCATTTTCATCTGTATCATCCCAGTTTTTCATAAAGATGCCAATTACATCATACCCTTGTTCTTTCAATAACAATGCCGCAACCGATGAATCAACCCCGCCTGACATTCCGATCACAACTCTTGTATCTTTTGGCGCTTTTTCCACTGTTCTCACCTCGCTGTGACAGACAAAAAACTATTTTTTCGTCAATCTTTTGACGATTTTTGCTGTTTCAAATGCTGCTTTTTCTATTTGTTCAGTTGTATTGTTAAGTCCAAAACTAAACCTGATCGAATTCCTGATTTTCTCGGAATCTTTCCCGAACATTGCTACTAAGACATGTGATGGATCAACGGAGCCGGCTGTACAAGCAGAACCGCTTGATACTGCAATTCCCGCCAAATCCAAATTTACGAGCATCGCTTCGACATTTGTTCCAGGAAAACTTAAGTTTATTACATGCGGCATCGAATTTTCAAGTGATCCGTTTATACTGAAAATGACTTCTTCCTCTTGGAGTTTTTTTATGAGAACATTCTTCCACTCTCGATATTTCTCCCGCCTTACATCCATTTCTTGTTGGCAAATAATGGCCGCTTCTTTAAAACCGACAATTGAAGCAACATTTTCAGTCCCCGCACGGCGTTTTCTTTCCTGTTCCCCGCCGAAAACGCGTGGCAAAAGCTTTATGCCGTCGCGGATGTAAAGAAAACCGATCCCTTTTGGTCCGTTAATTTTATGGGCGGAAACGGACAATAAATCAATCCCGGCATCATTCACATTTATTTTTTCCAGTCCGTATGCCTGTACAGCATCTGTATGAAAGATGGCCTGATGTTCTGCCAAAACTTCACCTATTTCCTTAATGGGCTGCAAAGTTCCAACTTCATTGTTTCCATACATGACCGAAACAAGAATGGTGTCATCTCGCAATTCCTTTTTTAGATCCTCAACAGAAATCTTGCCTGTCTCATCCACAGGCAAATATGTGACTTCATAGCCGCGATTTTCAAGCTCTTTGCATGTATTTAGAACGGCATGATGCTCAATTTCGGTTGAAATAATATGCTTTCCTTTACTTTTATAAGCCTCTGCAATACCTATTAACGCTAAATTATCAGCTTCTGTTCCACCGCTGGTAAAAATGATTTCATTCGGCTTGGCATCAATGCTTTTAGCAAGAACATCCCTTGCTTCGTCTACTTTTTGCCGAGCTTCTCGCCCAAAAGAATGAATACTAGATGGGTTGCCGAAATTGGAATTCATGACATTAACTACAGCTTCTACAACTTTTGGATGCATCGGTGAAGTCGCCGCATGATCCAAATAAATTCGTTCCAAAAGTGCCACCTTCTCTTCCTGTTTAACTAAATATAAAACATATAAGAATCTGAATCGCCATTCTCCGTATAATTCGATAAATCTTCCAATGTCGTATTATCAAGAACTTCTTTTACTGCATCTCTGATTCTAATCCATAATTCCCGTTTTGCAGGTTCTTCGTCCTCAATCCCTTCAACCGGACTGATCGGACCTTCTAACACGCGGATAATATCTCCTGCTGTAATTGTAGAAGGGTCTTTTCCCAATACATATCCGCCATATGCCCCGCGAATACTTCTGACCAAACCGGCATTTCTTAACGGCGCAATCAATTGCTCCAAGTAGTGTTCAGATAAATCATTTGTTTGGGCAATGGATTTAAGGGAAATCGGCCCTTCTCCATGCCGTTTTGCCAACTCGATCATAATCGTTAATCCATATCTGCCTTTTGTAGAAATTTTCATGCCCCTGCACCTCGATTCGTTTCTTCTCCAGTTTTTCTGTCTACCATTTTTTCTCTTTTTCTTAAATAGTTAAGCCACAAGTCTGTAAGCTGCTGGCATTGGGGTAAGGCAAACCCGACAATCGGGCCAATTGCCACTGTGAATAATATTGTCCCCCAAAATACAGGACCTCCAAGCTGCCAGCCGATTATAAGGACTATCAGTTCTATTCCGGCCCGGACATTTCTCACTTTCCAGCCTGTTTTTGATGTTATGGCGATCATGAGGCTGTCCCTTGGCCCGGCACCAAATTGCGCCGATATGTAAATCCCCACTCCATACCCATTTATGATTACTCCGCTTAAAAACATTATCATTTTTCCTATTAACGTATGAGGAGTTTGCAGAAACGGGAGCATTAAATACATATCTATGAACAGGCCGACAAGAAGCATATTTAAAAACGTGCCAAACGGAGGAAATTCTTTAGTAATGAGAGCGGATACAGTTAAAATAAAAAAACCGACAATGATCGACCAGCTCCCTATTGTCAGTCCAAGCTGATAATACAAACCGACATGCAAAACGTCCCACGGCATAGCTCCTAAATCGGCTTTGATCAGAAGGACAATTCCAAACGCCATAACGAGCAAACCGTAAATATACACAATGAACCTTGGCACAACCTGGCCTGTTCTTTTTTCTCTCATTGATTTTAATTGCTCCTGTTTTTCAGACATATATTTAAAAATATATTTTATCAAAATTCTTAGTATGAAGATAGGCTTTTGCCATTATAGCACAATTGTCATCGTTCATGCATTTTCATTTTCACTAAAAACGGACCCATAATTTTGCATTATTTCTTGTTCTTAAATTCTTCAAGTTTTTTATAAATTGCTGCAAGCCGTTTTTCTTCGCCAGCTTCAATTGGTTGATAATATTTTGTTCCCTTCAAATTGCTTGGGAGGTAGTCTTGCAGAACCCAGCCGCCAAACGTGCCGATCGGGTAATCGTGAGGATACTTATAGCCAACATGTCCTAACTCTTTGGAACCGGCATAATGACTGTCTCGAAGGTGTTTAGGAATTTCGCCCACTTTTCCTTTTCTAATATCGTCTATCGCTTTGTCTAAGGCCTTATACGCTGAATTAGATTTCGATGACAAACACATTTCCACTACAGCAACAGACAAGGGAATACGCGCTTCCGGCAATCCTAAACGCTCACTAGCTGTGACAGCTGCCAAAACATTGTTTCCAACAGAGGTATTCGCTAAGCCGATATCTTCATAGGCAATGACTAACAATCTTCGATTGACTGCTGTTAAATCTCCTGTTTCAAGTAAATTTGCCAAATAATAGAGAGCGGCATCTACATCGCTCCCCCTGATACTCTTCTGAAGACTGGAAAGAAGATTATAGAAATTGGAACCCTTTTTATCTCCGTATACACCTACATTGCCGATCATATCGTTTATTGTTTCATCTTCAACAACAATAATATTGTTCTCTTTACGAGAAGCATAAACAATCGATTCTAACAATGTTAATGATTTTCTGGCATCTCCATTGGAACCGAATGCAATCATTTGTATTTGCTCATCAGTGATTTGAATCGATAACGTTCCTAACCCCTTTTTTTCGTCATGTAAGGCACGTTTCAGCAGTTCTTGAAGGTCTTCCGGTGTTAAACGTGTTAATTGCTTAATTTGGCCACAACGACTTCGAATGGCCGGATTAACATCATGAAAAGGATTTTCAGTTGTCGCACCAATTAAGATAATATCTCCTCGCTCAACGTGCGGCAATAGATAGTCTTGTTGAGCTTTGTTAAATCGATGGATTTCATCTAAAAACAATATCACCTTTCCCGTTAGACGAGTTTCCTCTACAACAGCTTCAACATCTTTTTTGCCTGCGGTTGTTGCATTTAAGGCTATAAAAGGGATTTTCGTCGTTCCTGCAATAGCATAAGCAATCGAAGTTTTACCGATACCCGGTTCCCCATATAATATCATTGACGGCACATAGCCGTTTTTAATCATTTTATATAAACTTGTATGTTTTCCGATAATATCTTTTTGACCAACAATTTCATCTATGTTCGTCGGTCTCATTCGAAAAGCAAGCGGTTCTCCATTCAATTTCATAACCTCCAAAACTGTCCTATAAAAAATTATATAATTAAAACAGGATGAATCAAATCAAATAAGCCGTATCCTCATGGATACGACTTCTAAACTTATTTCAAATACCGAGAAGTAATATAAAACTCCACACATATCGTGTGGAGTTAATAAATATCATTATGTTTGATAGAGTCCCAATCGTGCCGTCGTTTTGATGCCTTCGTTTTGAACCCGCTCTCCGCAGGTGGGTGCCTTGTTCCGGACTTATGTAAGTCCTCTTCAAGGAGGCATTTACTCAGCCCAGAAACGCCAGGCTCCCGAAGTTATTGTTGTTCGGTCAAAACTTCAGGATTACCAACGAACACATCAGGACTCTTTATCTGTTGTCTGTATATTATCATATTTAACCGATTCATTTCAAGAAAACAAAAATAGGTATTTACTCACTTTTTCTGACATTTAGTGACAAATGTAATTCTTCCAACTGGGACGAACTTACTTCTCCAGGAGCTTCTGTTAACAAGCAGCTTGCACTTGCTGTCTTTGGAAACGCAATTGTATCCCGGAGATTAGTTCTCCCTGCTAACAGCATCACAAGTCGGTCAAGCCCAAGGGCAATTCCGCCGTGAGGCGGCGTTCCGTATTCAAATGCCTCAAGCAAGAAACCAAATTGCTCCCTTGCTTCTGATTCACTAAAGCCTAGAACTTTAAACATTTTTTCCTGGACGGTTCGTTCAAAAATTCTTAATGAACCTCCTCCAAGCTCATACCCATTTAATACAAGGTCATAGGCTTGAGCCCGGACAACATCAGGATTTTGATCAAGAAGCTCAATATCTTCCCTAAATGGCATTGTAAACGGATGATGGGCTGCATAATAACGTCCTTCTTCTTCATCATATTCTAATAAAGGCCAGTCAGTAATCCATAAGAAATGAAATTTGCTTTGGTCAATGAGATCCAAATCTTTACCGAGCTTTAAGCGAAGTGCTCCAAGGGAATCTGCTACAACTGATTTTTTATCTGCAACAAATAACAGAAGGTCTCCTGTTTCAACTTCCAAGGCAGCACTGATCGCGTTTTGTTCCTCTTCAGAAAGGAATTTTGCAATTGGGCCTTTTAGGCCTTCTTCTTCTGCCTTAAGCCAGGCCAGTCCTTTCGCACCATATCGGGAAACAAATTCTGTTAATGCATCAATATCTTTTCTTGAATATTTGTCACGAGCTCCCTTTACGTTAATCGCCTTTACTTGGCCTCCATTCGCTGCTGCATTTGCGAAAACTTTAAATCCTGAATCTTTGACAATCTCTGTTAAGTCAATTAATTCAAGTCCAAAACGGGTATCAGGCTTATCTGTTCCGTAACGGCTTATTGCATCATGATATGTCATACGCGGAAAAGGTGTTTCAATGTCCATCCCTTTTACATCTTTCATAACCTTTTTCATCATTTCTTCCATTAAAGACATGATGTCTTCTTGACTCATGAAGCTTGTTTCTATATCGACCTGTGTAAACTCCGGCTGCCGGTCTGCCCGCAAGTCTTCATCCCTAAAACAGCGTGCTATTTGATAATATCTTTCAACTCCCGCAACCATCAGCAGCTGTTTAAAAATTTGCGGAGATTGGGGAAGAGCATAAAACTCACCTGGATGAACACGGCTCGGAACAAGATAATCTCGTGCTCCTTCCGGAGTGCTTTTTGTTAAAATCGGCGTTTCAATATCTAAAAATCCTTCGCCGTCAAGAAAATCGCGAATCGCTTTTGTGACTTGATGACGCATTTTTAAAGTTTCAAACATAACAGGGCGTCTTAAGTCCAAGTAACGATATTTTAAGCGGATTTCTTCAGACACATCTGTATGATCGGCAATAATGAAGGGAGGGTTCTTTGCTTCATTCAAGATTGTTACTTTCTCAGCTTGAATTTCCACTTTACCGGTTTTTAAATTTTCATTGATTGTTCCCTCTTCACGGGCTACAACCGTTCCTACTACATCCAGAACATACTCAGAACGAATTTTTTCAGCCGCCTCTAGCGCTTCCTTTGATATATCCGGGTTAAAAACAACTTGAACAATGCCTGTCCGGTCGCGAAGATCAACAAAGATAACTCCCCCTAAATCACGGCGCTTTTGAACCCAGCCTTTTAACGTAACTTTTTTACCGATTGCTTCTTCAGTTACTTCACCGCAATAATATGTTCTTCCAAACATTTCCGATCCTCCTCTATTGATAAATCTCTTTAAATTTTTCAACGAATGAAGCAAGGTCAAGCTCCACTTGTTCACCTGATTCCATATTTTTCACACTAATCTTGTTTTCTTTTAGTTCATCATCGCCTAAAACGGCCACAAATTTAGCATTTAATCGGTCGGCAGCCTTAAACTGTGCTTTCACTTTTCGGTCAAGATAGTCTCTTTCAGCGGAAAACCCTTCTTTTCTTAACTTGTAAAGAAGCTGCACTGTATAATCTTTCGCCTCTTCACCTAATGAAACAAGATAACAATCGAGTGTTTCATTAACTGGAAGAGTGATACCTTCTGCATCGAGTGCCGAAATAAGCCGTTCAATGCTTAATGCAAATCCGATCCCGGGAGTTTCCGGACCGCCAAGTTGTTCTGCAAGACCATTGTATCTTCCGCCGCCGCATAAGGTTGTAATTGCACCAAACCCTTCTGCATCGCTCATAATTTCAAAAGCAGTGTGGTTATAATAATCAAGTCCGCGCACTAGGTTGGAATCTACTACAAATTCAATATTAAGGGCGGTTAAGTATGATTGTACTTTTTCAAAATAAGCTCGGGATTCATCATTCAAGTAATCAAGAATCGACGGTGCCGTTTTCATTAATTCATGGTCACGGTCTTGTTTACAATCAAGAATCCTCATCGGGTTTTTTTCCAGCCTGTTTTGGCAATCAGAACAAAATTCTCCGATTCGCGGTTGAAAATGGGCTATTAATGCTTCGCGGTGAGCGCTTCGGCTTTCTTTGTCGCCCAAGCTGTTTAAAACAACCTTTAACTTCTTTAAACCAAGTTCTTTGTAAAGAGAAACGGCCAAGGAAATGACCTCTGCATCAATCGCCGGGTCGGCGCTTCCCATCGCTTCGACTCCAAATTGCACGAATTGGCGGTAGCGTCCTGCCTGCGGTCGTTCATAGCGAAACATCGGACCCATATAATAAAGCTTTACAGGTTGGCTGGCATTTCCGTACATTTTATTTTCTATAAAAGACCGGACAACAGGGGCCGTACCTTCCGGACGCAATGTCAAGCTTCTTTTTCCTCTGTCTTCAAATGTGTACATCTCTTTTTGAACAATATCTGTTGTATCTCCAACACCTCTTTGAAACAATTCAGTATGTTCAAAAATAGGCGTCCTTATTTCCTGATATTGAAATCTGCGGCATAAATCTCTTGCTTTCATTTCGATATACTGCCACTTTTCAACCTGGCCAGGAAGAATATCCTGAGTTCCTCTCGGTATGCGGATTGACATAACCTTCCTCCTCTTTCGTTTGTTCTTGTTATGTATAAGTGAAAATAAAAAACCCCCGCTCCCTTGTTTCAATAAAAAACAAGGGACGAGAGTATAATTTCCCGTGGTGCCACCCTAATTGAAGTACAAAAGTGCACTTCCACTCTAGCAGTTAACGCCTGCACACGTTCTTCTCCTAATAGAGGACAAATCCTTTTTCAGAGAGAAACCTACGGAGTGTTCTTTCATTAAGTCATCATGCAGAAATGTTTTCAGCCAAGACATTTCCTCTCTTTTCATGTGTGTCTTAATTACTTTTCTCCATCATCGGTTGTTCTAAAATTTATGTCATTTTTTGATATAATCATACGGAGCATCGTATTGAATGTCAAGAGCCAAAACTTATTTCACACTATTGGTTCAATTCATGTGGATTGTAGATATTCGAACAAATGGAATTTGGAATATCTTTTATGAACGCTCCAGTCTTTTTTTCAGCGTTTTTACATCCCTGATTGACAAACCGAATTCAGAAGCTAACTCGTATATATTGGCATTTTGCTCTTTTTGAATAAAATCATGAAAATCAATACCGAAAATTTGACTTTCGCCTGAACTTACAGACATCCCTTTTTCACTGAATCTCACCACGATCACCCTTTGTTCTTTTTTGTCACTGCCTATTGTTCCCATGTTTCTGCGAAATTTATCGTACTTTTTTCTGTATTTTTAATCATTTGTTTTTAAACATAGGATGATTGGACGATATTAACAAATAGTGATGATTTTTCCTTGGGTGTCCGCTAAAATAACAATAAATAACAGGAGAATGGAGGGGGAGCTATTTGCTCAAAAAAAGAGCAGTTTTTTTTCATATTTGCTTGATTCTGCTTCTTGGAGGAATCAGCCCTGCACCTGTTCCTGCCTCGACATCAAGCTCCATCACGATTTCTGATGACAATATAAATATAAGGGAAGGCCCAGGCCTAAGCTATAAAGCTATAGCCAGAGTTCATAAAGGAAATACATACCCACTCCTAAAAGAACAAGGGGATTGGATCGAAATTGACCTCTTAAACGGCCAAAAAGGGTGGGTTGCCAAGTGGCTCGTTGCAAAAAATCAATCCGCAAGTTCCTCAGCTGGTGAATCCATACAAAAAAACAACGGAACCGCAACAACGGACGGATTAAGGGTGCGGAAAGGACCCGGAGCAGGCTTTCAAGTCATCGGATCACTAAATAAAGGACAAGCTGTGGCCATACTTGAATCAAATGAAAACTGGTTAAAAGTCCAAACTGCTTTTGGTCAAGGCTGGGTTGCCAAGGAGTATATTAGATTTCAAAAAACAAATCCTACTGAAAATGAGAAGCCTGATACACCGGAAACAAATATTGGAAAAATTTCGGTAGACTCATTAAATGTCCGAAACACTCCTTCATTTCAAGGAAGTATTCTTGGAAAACTCCAAAGAGGAGAAGAAGTAACGGTTCTTTCACAGAACGGCGACTGGACGGAAATCAAATTTTCCGGGAAAACAGCATGGGTCAACAGCCAATATGTTCTAGTTGAACAAAAGGACAGCCAGGAAGCATCGACATCAGGAGCTTCTGCCAATCTTGTTGGTGTTGAGGGAACGGTCACTGCCACAACTTTATATGTTCATGAAAAAGGAAATTTAAATAGCAAAATTATCGGCTCTGTTTCAAAAGGAGAAAATTTCCAAATATATGAAGAGGTAAATAACTGGGCTAAAATTGAATGGAAGACTGGAAAATACGGCTGGGTTGCCAACTGGTTTCTCAATAAAACTGAAGCAGGAGGCACTAAGCCTGACGAAGAAAGAGTAAGGAACAGTACAATAACCATACTTCAAAACGGAACAAATCTGCGAAAAGGCCCAAGTGTGGAAACAGAAGTCGTTTATCGGGCAAACCAGGGAGAAACATTTCAGGTTGTCAGTTTGCAAAATGATTGGTATAAAATTCGCCTTCAAAATGGAACAACAGCTTTTGTTGCAGGATGGATCGTCAGCGTAAAAGGCAACGCGCCGCAAGTGGTAAAACCGGGGGCAGAGATAAATTTGAAAAATAAAACGATTGTTCTTGATCCGGGGCATGGAGGCCGGGATCATGGAACGACGGGAACAAGAGGAACAATGGAAAAACAATTAACACTAAGAACTGCAAAGTTATTATTTGACAAATTAAAAGCATCTGGCGCGAATGTCATTCTTACAAGAAATGATGACACATTCATCTCATTAAGCTCACGGGTCAGAACTGCAAAGTATCAAAATGCGGATGCATTTATCAGCATTCACTATAACAGCAATTCAGACCACAGTATACACGGGATCACAAGCTATTATTATTACCCATTCCAAAAACCTTTAGCGGAGTCTGTTCATTCAGCAACAATCAGTCAAACAAAAATGAAAGATCGAGGCGTCCGTTTCGGCGATTACTATGTGATCAGGGAAACAAACAAAAATGCAATTCTTCTTGAGCTCGGCTATTTAAGCAATTCTGCAGAAGAAATGCTCGTAACCTCGGGACAATACCAAGAATCAGTATCATCCGGTATATTTCAAGGGCTGGCAAAATACTTTACTCATTAATAAAGAGGCCGACCGGAAGGTAAAAAAAATGTTACCTTCAGGTCAGCCTCTTATTAGAATTAAAACCATCTATAGAAAAAAATTTATTCTAATCTTAAGAAAGTAAAAAAACAAAGAAACGATTTACAATTTCTCTGTTTTCTAATGATCATCCTATTTGCTTTCAACTATCAAAGTTACCGGTCCGTCATTAATCAACTGAACATCCATCATCGCGCCGAATATTCCCGTCTCCACCTTTAGTCCTTTTTCCCTGAGAAACGTGTTAAAAGATTCGTATATATTTAAGGCATGTTCAGGTTTTGCCGCTTCCATGAAGTTAGGCCGCCTTCCTTTCCGGCAATCCCCGTACAAAGTGAATTGAGACACAGACAGGATTTCACCGCCAACATCCAAAAGCGATAAATTCATCTTTCCATTTTCATCCTCGAATACTCGAAGATTAGCAATTTTGTCGGCAAGGAATTGGGCATCTTCTTCCTTATCATGATGGGTGACTCCGACAAGGAGAACAAACCCTTTGCTTATTTCTCCAACGATACTCCCGTCTACTGTCACTTTTGCTTCTTTGCTTCGTTGCACAACAACTCTCATGATTGCTCTCCTTAGTTCATAATCCTTCTTACTGCATAAATATCAGGAATTTGTTTGATTCGATCTACCACCTTTTGAAGGTGGCTGACATTATGAATGGCAATGGACATAATAATTGTCGCAACTTTATTTCGATCAGATTTTCCGGAAACTGCGGAAATATTTGTTTTTGTTTCATTCACAGCTTGAAGAACCTCGTTTAAAAGTCCTCTCCGATCATATCCACTTATTTCGATATCCACATTATATTCTTTCCGATCATTAAGTCCTGTTTCCCATTCAACCGGAATAAGTCGTTCCTTTGCATCTCCCGAATTAATATTCGGACAATCGGAACGGTGAACAGAAACTCCTCTTCCTTTCGTTATAAATCCGACGATTTCATCTCCGGGAACCGGATTACAACATCGCGAAAGCCGGATTAATAAATTGTCAATACCAGATACGCGAACACCGGATTCTCGTTTTTTGGCTGTTGGAAAAGATTTTAATTCATTAACCGCATTCGAAATAGTTTTTACCTGTTCTAGGTCGCGTTTTTTCCGCCATTTTTCCGTTAATCGATTCGCAACTTGAAGAGCGGTAATACCGTTGTACCCTACTGCTGCATACATATCCTCTTCATTGGCAAAATTAAATTTTTCTGTAACTCGCTTAATATTTTCGGCGGTCATTATTTCTTTTACATCGAAATCCATGTTTCGGATTTCCTTCTCAACCATTTCTCTTCCTTTTACAACATTTTCTTCTTTTCGCTGCTTTTTAAAGAACTGGCGGATTTTATTTTTTGCCTGTGATGTTTGAGCAAGTTTCAGCCAGTCCTGGCTCGGTCCATAGGAATGTTTGGAGGTTAAAATTTCAACGATATCTCCCGTTTGCAATTTATAATCAAGTGTAACCATTTTCCCGTTTACTTTAGCGCCGATTGTCTTATTTCCAATTTCGGAATGAATTCTGTATGCAAAATCAATCGGAACGGAACCTGCAGGCAGTTCAATGACATCGCCCTTCGGTGTGAAAACAAAAACCATATCTGAAAACAAATCAATTTTTAATGATTCCATAAATTCTTCTGCGTTTGCAGTATCATTTTGAAATTCGAGAATTTCACGGAACCATGTAAGCTTTTCTTCAAACGAAGAATTTTCGTTTACTGATTTCCCCTCTTTATATGCCCAGTGAGCTGCAATCCCGTATTCGGCTATTCGATGCATTTCAAAAGTGCGAATTTGCACTTCCAAAGGGTCCCCTTTTGGGCCAATCACTGTCGTATGAAGTGATTGGTACATATTCGGTTTCGGCATTGCAATATAATCTTTAAATCGCCCAGGCATTGGCTTCCAGCAAGTATGAATGATGCCAAGAACAGCATAACAATCTTTAATGCTGTTTACGACAATTCTGACAGCGAGAAGATCGTAAATTTCATTAAATTGCTTATTCTGAAGGGCCATCTTTCGATATATGCTGTAAATATGCTTTGGCCGGCCGGAAATTTCCGCTTTAATAGAAACTTCATTAAGTCTATTACGGACCTCTTCAATAACGTCATCAAGATATTGCTCCCTTTCTGCCCGCTTTTTCTTCATTAAATTAACAATCCGATAATATTGCTGCGGATTTAAATATCTTAATGCCGTATCTTCGAGTTCCCATTTTATTTTTGAAATTCCAAGACGATGTGCAAGCGGAGCAAAAATTTCCAGCGTTTCATTCGAAATCCGTCTCTGTTTTTCAAGAGGCAAATGCTTAAGTGTCCTCATATTATGAAGGCGGTCGGCAAGTTTGATTAATATGACACGAATATCTTGAGCCATCGCCACAAACATTTTCCGGTGGTTTTCAGCTTGCTGCTCTTCGTGAGATTTATATTTAATTTTTCCAAGCTTTGTTACGCCATCGACAAGCATAGCCACTTCATCGTTAAAAGCTTCTCTCATTTCCTCTAATGTTACATCTGTATCTTCGATAACATCATGAAGAAAACCGGCGGCAACCGTAATTGGATCCATCTCAAGATCAGCAAGAATTCCCGCCACCTGGATTGGATGGATAATATAAGGTTCTCCGGATTTCCTGTATTGGTCAGAATGAGCAGCTCGGGCAAACTCGTAAGCCTTTTTGACAAGGTTCACATGCTCTTCATTTAAATACTTTCGAGTGCAATCGATGACTTGTTCGGCGGTTAACACTTGATCATTCGCCATGGAATCACCTTTGTTTTCTTTCATGTAATTTTAGCTTTGAATAAAATTGTGTTAAATAACATTCAGGATTTCTTGTGATTGTTTACTATTATCGAAAAAAAAACGTGAGATGTAAAGGGAAGAATCTTAATTTTTATGTCAAAAATAAAAAATGTGTCGAAAATTGCTATTTTCCATGACTCTTTATACAGCAATAAGTAAAAAGAGCACTTCGAATCGAGTGCTCTCTTCCATCGTTAAAACTGGATTAAAGTTAAAATATCATAGCCTTTAAGCTTATTGCGTCCTTCCAAGTATGTCAGCTCAATTAAAAAAGCGATTCCGGCTACAATCCCGCCGAGCTTTTCAACTAATTTAATGGTCGCTTCAATTGTACCGCCAGTTGCGAGCAAGTCATCCGTAATTAAGACTCGCTGACCGGGTTTGATGGCATCCTTATGAATTGTTAATACGTCTTCTCCGTATTCAAGACCATATTTGACTTTTATTGTTTCACGAGGCAGTTTTCCATCCTTGCGGACAGGCGCAAAACCGACTCCCAACGAATAAGCAACAGGGCAGCCAATAATAAAGCCCCTTGCTTCAGGACCTACTACAATATCAATATTCTTTTTGCGTGCATAGTCAACAATCTGGTCTGTTGCATATTTATATGCAGCGCCATTATCCATTAATGTAGTAATATCTTTAAATTCAATGCCCGGTTTAGGCCAATCGGGAACGATCGTAACGTATTGTTTTAAATCCATTCTTTCATTGCCTCCTCATTTTTCACTGACTCTTGGAAGAGCTTGTCGAACCAGCCTTTTAACTGCTGAAACGATGAATATAATAAATCATTTTCCAGAGTAAATTGCGCCAGCTTTTTCTGGTAAGTTTTTGAATCTGATAGATCCCGTTTGCTAATATTTTTTTCTAATGTTATAAAACCATTGTTTATTGTAACAAATTTCAGTTCAAAAAACACCTGCGACATAAATTCAATTGTTTCTTTCGTCCAGCCTCTGTATTTAGCTAGATCGTCCCCATGGCGTTTAAGATCGAACGTTCCTTTTTTTGCTAAAAAAGCATAAAACCATTTGAAATGGTCCCTCGTCGGCATGGTGCTAAAAAAGTCACTGTTTTCTTTATAAAATTGAGCATATATTCTGGCAGGTTTTTTGCCGGCTAAAAGATGTTCCAGGATTTTCTTGGATGGCGGCAGATCAGCCAAAACGAGATTCAATCCGTCAACTTCCATTTTTATAGCATCTTCACACGAAGTTATAAGACAGATTTCATCATTTAGGATGCCTTTAAATTTTGGCACGTTTTCTTCGTTAAAAACGATCCATTTTCGATTTTCGCGCGGTACAAGCTCTGCTAATTTGTCAAAACGCTTTAAACCGCGAAAATCAAACAGCTGCCATGATTGAACAGCCAAATCTTGAAGAAAAACTTGCGGTTTGCGAATATTGTTCCACTCATTAATGGCTAATTCTCCAATTACCGACAGTTTGGAAAAAGGGGAAATATGTTCATAATAATGTCCCAACCCAAAACCAATGCCATCAAGCGATGCTCCATTACTTTCAATTGTTATTTTCAGATGGCTTTGGTCCGAGCCGATTTTTCTAATGGCTGCGATATTTACATTTTCGATCATCACTTTCGGTTTCGGATTGTCCACACCGTAAGGAGCAAGCATTTGCATTTGTTCGATAGCGGTTAAATGGATATCGCTTAATTCTATTTTACCATCCAAATATGTTTTCGGGATAAAATCTTCTTCTGTCAACTGTTCTTTTGCCAGATCATTAAGTCTGATACGAAGCTCATCCACATCTTTGAGATGTAAATTCATTCCTGCTGCCATTGGATGGCCGCCAAAATGCGGCAAGATATCTCTGCATGCAGAAAGGTTTTTGAACAAATCAAAACCATCTATGCTTCTTGCAGATCCTTTAGCCAACCCTTTTTCTGTATCAAAACTAAAAACAATCACAGGTCTATAAAACTTCTCAACTAGTCTTGAAGCAACAATTCCAATCACTCCGGAATTCCAGCCTTCTTTTCCAATAACAAGAACTTGATTTTCTTCAGGCGGATAATAGCTTTCAACTTCTTTTATAGCTTCTTCTGTAATCGCATTAACAAGCTCTTGCCGTTCCTTATTTAACAGGTCGATTTTTTTCGCCAGCATTTCCGCTTTATCCTGATCATCAGTCAATAATAAATCGACTGCTGGTTCTGCACTTTCAAGCCTTCCGGCGGCATTGAGCCTCGGTGCAATAACAAAGCCGATCGTTTCTTCATCAATCGATTCCGGTTCAATGCCGCTTAATTTTAACAGACTTTGTAGTCCGATGTTTTTCGTTGCCTTTAGTTGTTGTATTCCTTTATAGGCAATCAGGCGGTTTTCTCCTTTAAGAGAAACAAGGTCTGCTATTGTCCCAATTGCAACAATTTCAAGAAAATGTTCCGGCACATGTCCATAAAGCGCGTGGGAAAGCTTAAAAGCTACTCCTACACCAGCTAATTCACGAAATGGATATGTACTGTCTTTCAATTTTGGATGAATGATCGCCAAAGCTTTTGGAAGTACGGGTCCCGGTTCGTGATGATCGGTAATGATTAAATCGATTCCAAGTTCACTGGCAACGTTTGCTTCATGAAGGGCAGAAATACCTGTATCAACCGTGATTATGAGCTTAAACCCTCTTTTTGCTGCCAGTCTGAAAGCCGCTTCATTTGGACCATATCCTTCAGAAAAACGATTGGGTATGTAAAAGTCAACATTTGCACCCAAATCTCTTAATGTCATCATCATCACAGAAGTACTGCTGACTCCATCAGCATCATAATCGCCATATATTAATATCGGCTCTTGCCTTTCAATCGCCAGACGAATCCTTTCTACAGCTTTATCCATGTCCTTAAATAAATAAGGATCATGAAAAGACTGATCTTTTGGAAATAGAAAATACCGTGCACTTTCCACGGTATCGATTCCGCGATTAACTAGCAATGATGCTACCAGGGGAGTAATGTTTAATTCTTGCATTAATTTTTCTGCTTTCTTCCGGTCGGATTGGCGGACAACCCACCTTGTTTTTGACTTTAACATACGTTCACCCCTTAGCTTTTCTATTATACAAAAGGGGACAAACAGATTCAACGAAAAGCTGAAGCGCCTCGGTCAGGCCAGTCCGACTCACATACTTAAAAGAAAAGTGCAAGAACTGAAAAGCTCTTTACGACAGCTCGATTTCTTAGTCATTATCTCCATTGTATGGATTAATATGAACTAGCACATTTTGGACATTGGCAACATCCAGAAGCTTTTTCTTTACTCTCTTACCTACCCGATGACCTTCTTCAACGGTCATTAGCGGATCCACTGAAATTTTCAGATCAATAATGACGTAATGACCGTGCTCTCTTGCATGCAGCATGTCAATTTTCTTCACTTCAGGCACGTTTTCTATGATTTTTCGAAGTTCCTCGGTATCCTCGTCATGCAACACATGATCAAGTGTGTTATGAATCGATTCTTTCCCGAGATTCCAGGCCATTTTAAGAACCATCATAGAAACAATGACTCCTGCTAAAGGATCGGCATATTCGAGCCAATCAATCCCCATTTTTCCGCCAATGATCGAGGCCCCTATACCGATTAGAGCAGCAATTGAAGAATAGACATCTGACCGGTGCTCATACGCGTTAACTATTAATGCATTACTATTTAACTTTTTTCCTAAATTGTATTTATATCGAAACATCCACTCTTTTATGATGATTGAAATTATCACTGCCGCTACAGCAATCATTTTTGGCGGTTCAATCGGATCAAAAAAAGCTTCAACCGAACTTTTGCCTATTTCAATTCCAGCAAGCAGGAGCAATATTGCTACGATAATCGCTGCAATCGATTCTGCCTTCCCATGACCATATGGGTGATCTTCATCAGGCGGTCTCTTGGCAGCCCGTAATCCGATATACACAGCCAACGAACCGGCTATATCAGAGGCTGAATGCACCGCATCGGCAATAAGTGCTTTACTGTTGGCATAGATCCCTATCACAGATTTTACAATAGCTAATAAAATGTTCCCTGCAACCCCTACAATTGCAGCAAACTCAGCTTTTTTAAAACGTTCTACTTTTTCCAATGTTAAACTTCCTTCCCTACCTAAACTTGAACCTATTTTGCCCAGAAAAACGATCAGAAGTACAAAAAAATAAACCGCAGAAAATCCGCGGTTTATCCTTCATGGAAGTTTCACTTTATACTTGAGGTTCATCTGAAAACTTTCTTTTTTCTTTGTAAGTAATAAGGACACCTTTTTTCTTAAGTTCTTTATATTTCCATTCAACCCATAATTGTGCGGCAATGAAAATCGATGAATAAGTTCCTACCACTAGACCAACGACCAATGCGATCGAAAACGGGCGGATCGATTCACTTCCGAAAATCAACAGTGCGATAACTGTAAGAATAACCATTAACACAGTATTGACAGAACGTCCAAGAGTTTGCCGGATACTTGTATTAACGACATTCACGATGTCTTCATACGATTTCAGGCGCATCCTTTTCTGCATATTCTCGCGCATCCGGTCAAATGTTACGATTGTATCATTTATCGAGTAACCAACAATTGTTAATAAGGCTGCAATAAATGTAATATCTACTTCCAGACGCGTAACACTGAAAAACGGAACAACAAAGAATGTAGCATATAATAATGCAATTACTGCAGAAACTGCCATTGGCAGCTCAAATCGGAACGTTACAAAAACGATAAGCCCCAAAGAGGAAATCATTAATGCAACAAGAGCATTTTTAGCAAGTTCCTTCCCAACTGTAGGAGTAACAGTGCTGACAGTTGTATCTGCTTTTAATGTTTTATCAAAATGCATTTTTAATTTAGAAATTTCTTCTTTCGATAAAACTCCCTTAAATCGTGCAACACCTATATTTTTATTTTCACCAGATAAGACAATATCATCTGTTTGGAGATTTAATTTTTTCAGCTCAGCTGAAATCTTTTCAGTTGATAAAGGTTTTTTTGAAAGGAGCTCCACCCGGGTACCGCTAGTAAAATCAATTGCGAGATTTAATCGGAATACAGAGAGAACGATAATCCCAGCTGCCAAAAGAATTCCCGATACGAGAAAGAATTTTCTGCGGTATTTGACAAAGTCGAATCTGTCAAATTTTGTTGGCAAGTCAAGGGTAACGATATTCTCCGAGATATCCCTAATCTCACTTTTCTTAACTCCAAACCAGCCGGGCTTGTTCTTGAGAATCCCGCTGTCAACCCATAATCCAAGCAGCCATCTTGACAAATATACATTTGTGATAAAACTTATTAAAATACTGATAATTAAGCTCGTCGCAAATCCTTTTACAGAGCTTGTTCCATAGAAGAATAAGACCACTCCGGCTAGAAGTGTTGTAAGGTTCGCGTCGGTAACAGTTGATATTGAATTTTGGTTTCCTGCTTTAAACGCTGCTTTGATCGACCGTCCAACCTTGATTTCTTCTCTAATACGTTCATAAGTGATGATATTGGCATCTACAGCCATCCCGACACCAAGGATCAATGCAGCGATGCCCGGCAAGGTTAAAACAACGTGCATCCAGTCAAATATTAGAAGAGTCAAGTAATTAAATACGGTTAATGTAATTGCTGCAATGAATCCAGGAAAGCGATAATAGAAAATCATAAACAAGTAAACTGCCAGAACCCCAATAATACCGGCAATTACTGTTTTTTGCAACGCCTGTTCCCCGAATTGTGCACCGACAGAGGTAGAATAAATCTCATTCAGCTTCACAGGCAAAGCACCGGCATTTAACAGTGATGCTAGCGTTTTCGCTTCTTCAATCGTAAAATTTCCGACAATTTGTACGGTATCCTGGTTAAATACCTGTTCTACACGCGGAGCCGATAAGAATTTAGGATGTTTTTTCATCACTTCCGCATTAAAGGAATCTTTTCCTTCCTCAAAATCAAGCCAGATAACGAGAAAATTCTTTCCCTCTCCCATGTTTACAATTTTTTGTGTTACTTCCTTAAATTTCTCAGCGCTTTTTAACTTCAAAGAAACACACGGTCTTCCCTGATCGTCAAATGTTTGCTTTGCCCCGCCCTCTGCAAGGTCTGAACCATCCAGCAATTTTTTATCATTTACATCGCGAAATGATAGGTTTGCTTCTGTTGACAAAATTTTTCGGGCCTTATTTTGGTCCTTTACCCCTGCAAGCTGAACGCGAATTCGGTTATTTCCCTCTGTTTGAATATTCGGTTCACTGACACCAAGCACATTTACACGTTTATCAAGTGCTTCAGCGGTGCTGGCAAGAACTTTTTCATCAATTTTTTGTCCCTTTTCCGCAGGACTGACTTCATATAAAATTTCAAATCCGCCTTGAAGATCAAGCCCGAGTTTAATATTATCCAAAATGTTTTTTGTCGTTGCTCCCATGATAGTACCAAATACGACAATAAAGATAAGAAAAGCAACGATGGGACCTTTTTTTACCATTATGTATAAATCCTCCTTAATTCTAAGCCGCCAAAGAAAACGTAAAAACCTTCGCATCTGGCGAGGGCTAAACTTTTCCGTTATAAAGCTAAAAGAAAAATTTGTTAAATATTTAACAAGGTCAACGTTTTTATTATGAAACAGAATAGAATCGCTGTCAATTTATCTCATTTATTTTAAATTCATTATCAAATAAGAAATATTATTTCAAAAGTTCTTTTCTAGATTCCTCACTATTTATATCAAAATCAGTCAGTTTAAAAGCTTCAACAGTAGCAAAATTCATATATTCGTTCACTTGGACAGACAAGATTTCCTGAACAATTTGATAGAGATGGATTTCCTCCCGAACTTTCTTCCATTTCTTTTTTGTTAAAAAGTCCCATAATTCCTGTTCGGTAATTTTTTCATAACCGAGCAATCGAAATTCGTTCAATTTGCTTTCCAATGCAGGTTTTACTAATGTGCGAAAACGATCATATTCATGGCCGACATTCATATATAGCAGCCTCCTCGCCTTGATCTTATCGATTCTTATACTAAAAATACCCGGTCCTTGTCATGCTTTGTCCACTTATTTGCATATAGATAATTGTATATGATTACACGTATTTTGAGAAGGCAGGGAAAAGGATGTCTAAGTTTCTTAAGGGAACGATTATTTTATTAATAGCGGGTTTAGTGACAAGAGTTTTAGGCTTTATCAATCGGATTGTCATTGCCCGTTTCATCGGCGAAGAAGGCGTTGGGCTTTATATGATGGCATTTCCGACTCTTATGCTTGTGATAGCCATTACTCAGCTTGGGCTGCCTGTTGCCATTTCAAAAAACGTAGCGGAGGCAGAAGCAAAAGGGGACTTTCAAAAGGTAAAAAAAATTCTCGTTGTTTCATTAGCAACAACTGTATCATTATCAGTTATTTTTACTCCGTCGCTTATCATCTTGGCTCCTTATTTATCTGAAACTCTTTTTACCGATTCGCGCACAATTTATCCTTTGCTGGCAATTGCACCGATTGTTCCGATCGTTGCCGTTTCATCCGTCATCCGCGGCTATTTTCAGGGAAGGCAAAATATGAAACCGGCAGCCTATTCGCAAATTCTGGAGCAAATTATTCGAATAGCTCTTATTGCAGTATTAACAAAAACATTTATTCCTTTTGGAATTGAATATGCAGCAGCAGCAGCTATGTTTGCGTCTGTCATCGGTGAATTGGTTTCTCTCGTTTTTTTAATGACAACCTTTAAACTTAAAAAGCGCTTTCCACTCAGAAAAAAGTTTTTTTCGTATATTCAATCAGGAAAAGCAACGTTTTACGAACTGATGAATGTTGCACTTCCAACGACTGGAAGCCGGCTAATCGGAAATGTGTCCTGGTTTCTTGAACCTATCGTTGTCTCACACAGCCTGGCGCTTGCCGGTGTAGCAGCTGTGGATGCTACAAAACAGTATGGAGCTTTAACTGGGTATGCGTTGCCGCTTTTGCTTTTGCCGTCTTTTATTACGTATTCTTTAGCAACCTCACTTGTACCCGCAATCAGTGAAGCAAATTCGCAAAATAATTCGCGCCTAATTGAATATCGTGTTCAACAATCGCTCCGATTTTCATTAATAACAGGCGGACTTGCTGTTGTTGTTCTTTACGTTTTAGCGGAAGAACTGATGCAAGTCATGTACGGTTCAAAAAGCGGTGCTCCATTTATTAAACTTTTGGCTCCTTTCTTTTTGTTCTACTATTACCAAGGCCCCTTGCAAGCAGTTCTTCAAGCACTGGACCTTGCAAGGGCGGCCATGATCAACAGTTTAATTGGAAATGTAGTAAAAATTGCTGTTATTTTTCTTTTGGCAAGCCAGCCAGGGTTCGGTATTTACGGTGCGGCTTTAGGAATCGTTGTTGGATTTGTTCTTGTCACAATGCTCCACTGTGCAACAGTTATTAAAGCGATTTCATTCACATTTTTCATTCGTGATTACATAAAAACATTTATTGTTATGGGAGCTACGGGATGGTGCGGCTATTGGCTGATGGAAAACAGTTTCCTGGGATCTCCGCTTTTTCTTAAAGTAATGGCTTCAGCAACCGGAATGACATTCATCTACTTTATTCTTCTGTTATTATTTGGATTATTAAAAGGCGATGAAATAAAACGTATCCCATGGATAGGAAAGCCTCTTTCGAAACTATCTTTCAGATAAAATAAAAGCACGTGTGAATCGTTCAGCGTGCTTTTTTGGTGGTTTTTCAAAAATAATTAAGTTAACTTTATTTCTGATCCTTAAGATCAATAAAAAACTGTCCATCCTGAAAGCTGCAAAATGAAATCTCTTTTATATCCTTATAGCCCATGTTGCGCAATTCCTGTCGAAGCCATAAATTTGTTTTATTAATATTTCTTAAGTTTTCTTCCTGAATGGCCCCGTCAATAATAAGCGGCATCGTAATATTCCCTTTACTATCTTTTTTCTCAAAGACCGAAAGGTTTCCAGACGGCTCTAAAATCGCAAATTCGACATCGGCGATATTTTGAATTTTATTTTCCCTTAATTGCAGCATCAAATCATCAAAATTATACCGGTATTTCCTCATTGCTTCTTCGTCAATTTTTCCTTTATTAATAATAACCGTTGGCATGCCATCAACGATATCCCGAAATTTCTTACTTTTTAACGAAAGGAACGCAAGAACAAATTGGACAATCATTAATAATCCCATCGGCAGTACAGTATGGCTAAGAGGATCCTTCGTATTTTCAATCGCCACAACCGCCAACTCCGCAACCATAATATTTACGACGAGATCTAAGACGCTCAATTCACCAATTTCCCTTTTGCCCATCAGCCGAAAAATAAGCAAAATCAAACCGTAAACGAATAATGTTCGAAATGTAATGAGAATGTATTCTTCCATATCAGGCACTCCCTTCAAGGCATTCAAATTTATTTTTTGCCGAAAAGACAAAAGTATTATGTGCAGGTTTTGGCAATTCAGATAAGTTTTTATTCTAATTCTGTTTTTCTTGAATAAGCATGTACTAGAAACAAGTTGTTTACATGAAGCGGCTTGATATATTGCCAGTCGGCATGGAAAAGGAGAGGGTGAAAATAGAGACAAAAAGTTTCGGTACGGCTGTTTTGTACGGGGTTATCGGAATATTCTTATTTGCGATAATAAGCAGCTTTATCTTTTCCCTTATTTTGCGGTTCACTTCTGCTCAAGAGTCCGGAATCCAAACGATTGTAACGATCATATCCTTTACTACACTATTTCTCGGCGGTTTTATTTCAGGGGGAAAAGGGAAGCAAAAAGGGTGGCTGCTCGGGGGCTTAACAGGCCTTGTATATTCACTAATCGTCTTCTTGTTCCAATTTCTTGGCTTGGATAGTCTGTTTACATTGAAACAAGTTATTTATCATATCTGTTATACCCTTGTGGCGATGATGGGGGGAATTCTCGGGGTAAATTTGTCGTCAAAAACAAGAAATTCATAAAAAAGCAATAAACTTAACTGTACTATAATGGTTAGAGGATATATGTTCAACATATGAACATATATCCTCTTTTTCATGAACAATTCCATTGGCTGCCACAATTCCCACTATCATAGGAAACCCGATACTGCCAAGCCTTGAAAAGAACAGCAGCAAGCAATGAGCTAATACAATCCTTACCGGCCTGAATTAATTCTGCTTTACTCCTAACAAGTTTTTTAGCATATGACGCAAGGTATTCATCTGTTGTTTTATTTTTACTTCTTCTGTACCTAAATAAATTGCTTCCATAATCAATCCATCTAAAAAGGCCACTACAAAACGTGCAACTTCAGAAATAGGAATCACGGGCTTAAATTCCCCATGGACGACTCCTTTTTGAAACAAAAGTTCAACTACTTTCACCGCTTTTTGATAGCGATTGAATAAAAAAGCATCTTTGGTCTTTTCACGCAAATCAATCATGTAATACTCAAGAATTACTGGAATCAAGCTTTCATCTACTTCCATAATTTCTTGTTCCTGAGACTCCAAAAACTGAAGTACTCCTTCCCAAATAGATGAAACATCATGATACAAAAGATCAATCTCTTCTTCTTGTTGCTTATCAATAAAATGGATTAATTCTTTAAACAGATCTTCGCGATTGGAAAAATATAAATAGACCCCTCCCCGGCTCATGCCTGATTCATCAACGATATCTTGCATAGTTGTCTTTTCATATCCTTTTCTTTTAAAAACACGAATAGCTGCCTCTAATATCTTGCGACGGCGATATTCACGATGTTCTTCAGAAACTTTCGGTGACATCTGACTCCTCCATTTCCATTTTTCTATTGCTTAACAATAACAAACCAACAACCAGCAGTAAACCGCCAGAAACGATAAAAACGGGGATTATTCCAAAGAAAGTAGCTAAAATGCCTCCACTCAAAGGACCGACAATGGTTGCAAATGTACTTGCGCTATTGATCACGCCAAATACCCGACTCGTTAAATTCTCCGGTGTTTTCTTCTGGGCAGTTGCTTGAAATGGTACAATCACTGCACCAGCCATTCCACCACCCAACAAGGCAAGCAACGGACACCAAATCCATATCAATCCCAATTGAATTTGTGTAAAGCCGGCCAATAAACCAAATGCAATTCCAATGCCAATCGATCCAATGGACATGGCCGGGATCGCAGGAACACCGCTTCGGCTGCTTAGCCATCCCGCTACTGCAAGAGTCCCCAGTCCTGTTGCTCCCATAATGACACCAAATAACTCTGTCGTCCCACCTGGAATCAGGCGAAACAATGTAATGAGCTGTGCATCAGCTAAAGTTATAACAAACATCGATATACTAAATACAAAAGTTCCATACATCAAAAAGGAGGATCTTTTGATAAAGGAAAAACCTTCTTTCATCTGCATCAGTAGAGGAATGTCGTCTGATTTATTTTCTCCGCGATATTTTTCTGGGCGCTTTGGAACTCCTAACAATAACAATGCAGAAAGTAAAAATCCTCCTGCATTCATATAAAATGCAGACATAGTTCCAAATACTGCAACAAGTACACCTCCCACAGCCGGACCAATAATTCGGCAGCCATAATCAATAACGGTGCTAATTCCAACTGCTTGATCCATATGTTCAACAGATACTATCTCACGTAATTTTCCATTTTTGGCCGGAGTAAAAATAGCTTCAAAGGTTCCTTTTAGTACAAGCAGAAGATAAATTTGCCACGTGTCAGTAGTAAACACGATAGAAAACATAATCACTGCACGAGCGATATCCGACAACATCATTAAAGTCTTTCTTTCAAGTCGATCAGCAAACAAACCTGCTATCGGGCCAAATACAACAGTAGGAACACTTGTTGCCAAAACGACCATAGCCATTTCCAATGGTGTCGCATCTTTTTCAAAACCAAATAAAGCAAGTAAAGCTAAAATTACAATACCTTCACCAAGTGCTGAGGCTAATTGAGCTGTAATTAAAAAAAGGAAAGAACGGTTTTTCCATATTTGTTTTTTTTGATTCATGAATATCACCTCTTATAAAAAATAACGACGTCGTTGTCTTTATTATAAACGACACAAATGTCGTTTTCAACCATTTTTTGTTAAGAGGGCATTTTTATATTTTTTCTTCTCTTTTCATATGTTCAGCCGCCGATTTACATTTGATGCAACCCATTGATCATTCATGTCCAAACAACAAAAGGTAAGCAATCATATTAAACATGTTAAACATGCCTAATATGTGCTTACCTTTAACTTTTTTAAGCTTTTTAAATTTTTTTCTTGATTACAGTCTCTTCTTCTTTATTTTGCTGTTCCTTCGCCTGCCGGCTGGGTTACTTCGCGAACTGCAGTACGGTCATATGTAAGACGGCTTCCATCTCCGCATTTAATAACGATCGTATCTTCGTCAAGTGCATCGACGATTCCATGAAGGCCGCCAATCGTCACAATTTTATCACCTTTTTTCAAATCGTTTTGCATTTGCTGAATCGCTTTTTGGCGTTTCTGCTGCGGGCGGATTATTAAAAAGTAAAAAATTAAAAACATTAACAAAATCGGACCTAAAGAACTGATTAATTGCATTCTTTTTCCTCCCTAGAAACTTGAATTTAAAAGTTTTTAGCATTCGGTTTATTGAAACCGTATTTTTCAAAAAACTCTTCTCGAAAGTCTCCAAGCCGATCTTCGCGGATCGCTTGTCTGACTTGCTCCATTAATTTTAGCAGAAAATATAAATTGTGGTAAGTTGTTAGGCGAATACCAAATGTCTCCTCACTTTTGATCAAATGGCGAATATACGCACGTGTATAATTGCGACAAGTATAGCAGTCACAATTTGGATCCAACGGGTTAAAATCACGGGCATACTTAGCGTTCTTCACTACAAGCCGGCCTTCACTTGTCATTAATGTACCATTTCGGGCGATTCGGGTCGGCAGTACGCAGTCAAACATATCAATTCCACGAATCGCTCCATCAATCAGCGAATCCGGCGAACCGACACCCATCAAATATCTCGGTTTATTCGCAGGCAAGAGCGGAGTCGTAAATTCGAGAACACGGTTCATTACATCCTTTGGTTCTCCCACCGACAATCCACCGATCGCATAACCCGGAAAATCAAGCGAAACTAAATCCCGTGCACTAAGCCTTCTTAACTCCTCGTATTCTCCTCCTTGAACAATTCCGAACAGTCCTTGATCATTTGGACGTTTGTGAGCTTTTAAGCAGCGTTCCGCCCATCGAGAAGTCCGTTCCACCGATTTTTTCATATACTCAAAGGTCGCCGGAAATGGAGGGCATTCATCAAATACCATCATAATATCAGAACCGAGGGAATTTTGAATTTCCGTCGCTTTTTCAGGTGATAAAAACAATTTGTCTCCATTTAGGTGGTTTCGGAAGTATACCCCTTCCTCTTCTATTTTTCGGAACTCACTTAAACTAAACACCTGAAACCCGCCGGAATCAGTTAAAATAGCACGATCCCAATTCATGAATTTATGCAAACCGCCGGCTTCTTCCACAATATCGTGCCCAGGGCGAAGCCATAAATGATACGTGTTGCTTAAAATAATGCCTGCTCCCATTTCTTTCAGGTCTTCAGGCGCCATCGTTTTAACTGTTGCCAGCGTTCCTACCGGCATAAATGCGGGAGTATCAAAAGAGCCATGCGGTGTATGGACGCGCCCTAACCGAGCTCCCGTTTGTTTATCTGTTTTGATCAATTCAAATCGAATCGCAGTCAAAATCTGTTCTCCTTCCAATTTACATCTAAATTCTAGTGATTAAAGTATTAACATTGCGTCTCCAAAGCTAAAAAAACGGTATTTTTCCTTAACTGCAATGTTATAGGCACGAAGAACATTCTCCCTGCCAGCAAGAGCAGAAACAAGCATGATCAGTGTTGATTTAGGCAAGTGAAAATTTGTGATCATACCATCAATCGCTTTAAAATCATATCCGGGATAGATGAATATATTTGTCCAGCCACTTTCAGCCACAAATTGGCCATTGTGGGCAAAAGCAATCGTTTCCAACGTTCTCGTTGAGGTTGTTCCGACTGTGATAATTCTTCCGCCTTGTTTTCGAACTTCGTTTAATAACGCGGCTGTTCCTTCAGACATTTGATAGAACTCAGAATGCATTTCGTGTTTATCGACATCCTCAACACTTACCGGCCGGAAGGTTCCAAGGCCTACATGGAGTGTAATAAAAGCAAGATGCACCCCCATCTCCTTTAGTTCTTCCAAAAGCTCTTCTGTAAAATGGAGCCCTGCCGTCGGTGCAGCAGCTGAACCTCTTTCCCGGGCATAAACTGTTTGGTAACGGTCTTTATCCTCAAGCTGTTCTTTTATATAAGGAGGAAGAGGCATTTCTCCGAGTTTTTCGAGCACTTCATAAAAAATCCCGTCATAATGAAAATCAAATATCCTTCCTCCATGCTCTGTCGTTCCGACACAAACAGCAGAAAGAACGCCATCGCCGAATTTGATGCGTGTTCCTTCCTTTACGCGCTTAGCTGGTTTTACGAGCGTTTCCCAGCGATCTCCATCCTGTTGTTTCAATAACAAAACTTCCACTTTAGCCCCTGTATCTGCTTTTAAACCGAACAGTCTCGCAGGAAGGACTTTGGTATCATTTAATACAAGACAGTCTCCTGCCTTCAAATATTCCTTGATATTTCGGAAAAAATCATGTTTGACATCGCCTGTCTCTTTATCTAACACCATTAATCTGCTGTCCGTACGATTTTTTAACGGTGTCTGAGCGATTAGCTCTTCAGGAAGGTTAAAATCAAATAATTCTACTTTCATTTTGTCACCTTAAATCTTTCATGAAATTATAATATTATTTACCGAAAACGTCCGATAAAGTAAAAAATGGCAGAAAGTAATACACTTAATAAGATTGACGTTGCAATTGGGAAGTAAAACGTTGTATTTCCTTTTTTAATAATAATATCTCCCGGTAGTTTTCCAATTGATATAAATTGCATCAAAAATCCGCCTATAAAAATAATACCACCAATGAGCATAAGCATTTTAGACAAACCTGTCACTTCTTGGCACCTCCATTTTAAAATGGCGATAAACTAATTCTGTAACCATTCTTCCCCTTGGCGTTCTTTGAAGAAAACCAATCTGCAATAAATAAGGTTCGTAAACATCCTCAATTGTATGCGGTTCTTCACCAATTGTTGCTGCAATCGTTTCAAGGCCGACCGGGCCACCCCTGAATTTTTCGATAATCCCTTTTAATAATTTATGGTCGATGTGGTCAAGGCCAAGACGATCTACCTGCATTAATTCTAATGCTTTCTCGGCAAGCTCCGCATTGATGGAGCCGTTTCCTATTACTTGGGCAAAATCCCTTACACGTCTTAGAAGTCTGTTTGCAATTCTTGGTGTTCCTCTTGATCTTTTGGCGATCTCTCTCGCAGCTTCGTGATCAATTTTGGTTTCTAGCAACTCTGAGGTTCGCATAACAATATCTTTTAATTGCTCTTCTGTATAGTATTCCAATCTGCTGAGAACCCCAAATCGATCTCTTAAGGGCGCTGACAAAGAACCAGCTCTCGTAGTAGCACCAACCAGCGTAAACGGTGGAAGATCAAGGCGGACGGAGCGGGCGCTTGGTCCCTTTCCAATGACAATATCAAGGCAAAAATCCTCCATTGCCGGATATAATACTTCTTCGATCGATCTCGGCAGCCTGTGAATTTCATCAATAAAAAGAACATCGCCTGGCTGAAGCGCAGTTAAAATGGCTGCCAAATCGCCGGGTCTTTCGATCGCAGGGCCTGCCGTTGTCCGAAAATTGACTCCCATTTCATTGGCAATAATGGCTGCCAATGTTGTTTTTCCAAGTCCGGGCGGACCATAGAGAAGGACATGATCCAATGTTTCCTGGCGGAGCTTGGCTGCTTCAATAAAAACTTCCAAGTTTGCTTTTACTTTATCTTGGCCAATATACTGTTTTAACGTTTGCGGACGTAGACTGAGTTCAAAAGACATATCTTGAACATCGGCTTTACTAGAAATAATCCTTTCTTCCATCCGTATCACCCTTTTGAATTCACTTCATACTGGCTTTATCAGGCTGAATGATCCTTGCTAACAAAATTTATTTTAAGAGCTTTTGCAAAGCTTTTTTTATGTATTGTTCTGTTGAAAGCTTTTCCTTTTTTAATTCTGGAGAAATTTTTTTAATTTCTTTTTCCGAATACCCAAGTGCTTTTAAAGCGAGTACAGCTTCCTCAAATTCTGCCGAATAGCCTAGTGACCGCTGTTTATCATCAGGAGTAAACAAATTTGGAATGGAATCAGGCACAAGATCATGCAGTTTCCCCTTTAAATCTAGTATCATTTGTCTTGCTGTTTTTTTACCAACTCCAGGGAATTTTACAAGAAAAGCTTCATTTTCATTTTCAATTGCCTGAACAACCTGTTCCGGCTCACCAGAAGCAAGAATCGCAAGGGCTCCCTTCGGACCTATTCCGGAAACATTTAGAAGTTTCGTAAAAAGTGTTTTTTCTTCCCTTGATCGAAAACCGTATAAAGCTATTATATCTTGTCTTACATAATAATAGGTAAAGACGCAAACCTCTTTTCCGCTTTCTTTTGAATATAAAAATGGATTCGGAGTAGCTATTTGATACCCGATGCCGTTATTTTCGATAACAATATACTCAGGTCCGACGAATTCAACCGTTCCTTTAATAAATTCAAACAATGACCTTCTCTCCCCTGTTTTGCTGTACCTCATTGTATCATACAATTTTTACTGATACGAAAAAAATGGGTGTTTACCTTTAATCTATTTCTATATAACGGTAATAAAAGATCGCAGGAAAGAGGCTGACATGGATCGTCAGCCCCTCTTTATGATTGATTTCCTTCTTTTGAATAATTTTTAAATGATTCAAGTACTTCTTCATACCTGTCTTTTGTTTTAATGGGAATCCCCTGTTTAAGCTGCTCCCATTTTGTGCTCTCTAATTTCCCTAAATCAATTTGAAAAAATGATTGAATAATTTTTGAATGCCCGGGTTTACCATTATAGATTGTTAAAATTCCATCATCTGTAATTCCAAAATACCCATTTGACTTTAGCAAAGGCGAAATATCGTCAATCTGTTGCCGGAAAACTACTTTATTTTCCGACATATCCAGCAGATGCCATTGATTATATTTTGCCAAAAAATCTTGCATCGACCAAATCGTTTCGTTTACTTTTTCTTCGCTTATTTCCCCATCTAAATATTTTCTTTCTAAAATGACCGTAACTTTGACAGGGTAAGAGTTGTAAAATTCATTTTCCGTTTTTTCTGTTTCTTGAGCAGATGCTAATCCGTCCACATGCCCTCCAAATTGCGGGATATAAAGTTCAGAAGTGAATACAACTATTAAAGTGAACACGATCATCGTCCATTTGGTTCTCATAAATGATCACCTCATCTAAGATACGGAATTCCCATCCGCTTTTCAATTTATACACCAATAGTCTCACCATTTTATTCAAGTTTATTCCTTTGGTCAGGTCCGGACAACATAATGAGGGTCAGGCCCCACCTATTAACGCATTAATGCGTTTTTTAATTCGCCGCAGGGCCTGGCCCTCTAATCGAGTAGGAGGGGGTGACTAACCCCCGACCTCTCACACCACCGTACGTACCGTTCGGTATACGGCGGTTCAATTAAGTATGACGTAGAAAATGATATCTCTCGAATAGACTTCTTAACCCTTGTTGACTCCAGTAGGAGTTATCGAGGGTTTTGTGTAGAATGGGACTGCAGGCAATCCGCCAGTATTTCTTGCGTGTATTGCCCCACTCGATTGCTTTATGACTTGGAACACCTAATGCTCTAAGTTTCCGAATTCTTGTTTTCGGCGTTTTCCACTCTTTCCATAAACACATTCGAAGTCTTCGTCTTATCCATTCATCAAATTCTTTGAACTTGCTTGGTGTATCTGCCAAGGCAAAATATCCACACCATCCCATTAGGTACATGTTCAGTTTCTCAATTCTTTCCTCCATTCGATACGGTTTGGATCTGGATGTGATTTCACGGATCTTGTTCTTGAATCGTTTCACACTTTCTTTCGCCATCCGTATCTTGGGTGTTTTGTTTGGTGTAAAGCTAAAACCGAGAAACTTCCGTTTCCAAGGACGGTCTACCGCCGATTTCTCTTTATTTACCTTGAGCTTTAATTCCTTCTCGATAAAGTTAGTAATGGAGTTCATGACACGAATTCCTGCTTTCTTTGTTTTCACGTAGATATTACAGTCATCCGCGTACCGTACAAATTTATGTCCACGTTTCTCAAGTTCCTTGTCCAACTCGTGAAGCATGATGTTTGATAATAGTGGACTAAGCGGTCCACCTTGTGGCGTTCCCATGTCTGTTTCCATTACCACTCCATTTATCATCACGCCTGATTGAAGATACCGGCGGATTAACTTAAGTAAAATCCGATCTTCGATCGTTTTCGCCAAGATCCCCATCAGTTTGTCGTGGTTCACCTTGTCAAAGAATTTCTCTAAGTCTATATCGACCACCCAGCGATATCCTTCTTTGATATAGCCCTTTGCTTTCCTGACCGCGTCATGTCCTCTGCGGCTTGGGCGAAAGCCGTAGCTATGTTCAGAGAAGGTCGGATCGAAGATTCTCGTTAACACTTGGGCGATCGCTTGTTGAATGAAACGATCAGTCACGGTGGGGATACCTAGAAGTCTTACTCCGCCGTTCGGTTTCGGGATTTCGACTCGACGAACGGGTAAGGGTTTGTAGGTTCCCTCTCTTAACGACTGTCGAATGGAGTCCCAGTTTTCATAGAGGTGTCTCCGTAGGTCTTTTGCGGGCATGCCATCTACTCCGTGACTTCCTTTATTCTGTTCAACTCGTTTTAATGCCGTTAGGAGATTTTCCCGTGACAAAATCAGTTCCATCAACATAGATATCCTCTCCACGTGAACGAATCCCTCTATTTGTGCCATCTTCTGCTCCACCCTCTTGAAGTCCCCCGTGGGATTCACCACTTCCTCCTTCAAGTAAGTCCTGCCGGATTGTCTGCTTCAACACAGAAGATGAACGCGTAGTGTTTCGTTCTCCTTAATTGTTCGGTCCTTCCTCTTTCGTCTCGAGCTCGAAAGAGTACTATGACCTCTGCTGACTTCTGACTGCTCAGCTATCTATCGCTAGATAGGTTACCAAGATTACTTGGCGTGCCAGTCAGATCTCCCCGGGTAAGAGTGTAATCTTTCCTTCCATCTATCTGCTTCATTTACTCTGTATCACCTTCGGCAGAAAGGGCTTTGTTTTGTTTTGCAAACTCACCCAGTGATACCTAGCCTTATATGAAGTTCGTATTCCTCAGACCGGAAGTTTGCCGTCCGCTTCCTTCAGATTCCGCGTTACCACGGACACCCTTGCGTTATGCTAACTGCTACTTCTGCCTTCACAGCTCGGGACTTGCACCCTATAGATTACACCCATGCCGGGCGCACAAAGATAAAAGCAATACACCGTATGGTGTACTGCTTGTATTTGTTAAGCTTCTTCATAATTATGATAAATGTCCTGTACATCTTCATCATTTTCAAGCATATCGAGCAATTTTTCCATTTTCGCTGCCATTTCTTCATTTAACTGTGTATAGGTTTGAGGAATCATCGTGATTTCAGCTTCCTCGAACGTAAAGCCTGCTTTTTCTAAATTTTCTTTTACTTCCATGAATTGATCAGGATCAGTGTAAATTTCGAAAGCTTCATCACTTGTTTCCATTTCTTCAGCCCCGGCTTCGATTGCTTGCAGGAGCATCTCATCTTCATCGATTTCTAACTCTTCCCGGTCAATAACCAAATACCCTTTTCGGTCAAACATGTATGAAACGCTGCCGCTTTCACCAAGATTTCCGCCATTTTTCGAAAAAGCAAGCCTAATATTAGAAGCTGTTCTGTTCTTATTATCCGTCAAACATTGAACCATGACAGCCACTCCGCCTGGGCCGTAACCTTCATAAACAATTTCTTCATATTTTGCCGAGCTTCCGACTCCAGTTGCTTTGTTGATGGCACGCTGTATATTTTCATTCGGCATATTAACTGCCTTCGCTTTTTCAATAACTAAACGCAAACTCGGATTTGTAGCAGGATCGCCTCCGCCATTTTTAGCTGCAACATAAATATCTTTTGCAAACTTCATAAAAATTTTCCCGCGCTTTGCATCTTGCGCATTTTTCCGACGTTGAATGTTTTTCCACTTAGAATGTCCTGCCATCCTAAATCCCCTCTCATCTTTCAAAATCCTTATATAATATATCATAATTCCAAACAGAATAACAGACCGATACACTTGCCCTTCCATCATACAAAGGACGGGCGGGAAGAGATTTTTTATAAAAAAGAGCAGAGCCTGAAAGCTCTGCTCTTTTCGTTCAATCGTTATTACCATTTTGAAAGCGATTCTTCATCGACCGGAACATGTTTTTAATATCAATGTCGATATGTTCACGTGGGCCGCCGTCACGAAGATCATTGTCAATGTTGCGAATTCGGCTGAAAGTTCCTTCATCAGTTACTACAGTACAAGATCTTCCCTTTAGATAAGGCTGAACAGCCTGACGAATCTTTCGCTTTGTTTCTTCTTCTTTGCTGTAATCAGTTAAATCGACTGCAATTAAAACATCACTGCCATAGACAACGGAACGGACATCTTCCACATTACGAACAGATGCCGTAACATCCCCGATTTTTTCGGCAAGTTTCCCTTCATAAGCTGTATAGTATGAGCTGCTCGGTTGACGAGTGTTATCATCTAAATGTCCATGATAATTAGCGTCGCTCCTGCTGAATCGATTGTCGCGCTCGAAAAAATTTCGGTCGTAATTTGCCAGCGGAGCAGATGGATTTGGCGGATTTCCATTCTCGTCTTTAACTTGGAGCATTCTAATTTGTTCCCTGCGGGCATTCCGTCCCTCAGCACCAAAGGTATGATCCATCATCTCCGTAATCGGTCCATCATTATCGTTTAGAATTTTGACATTTCCATTTCCACGTTCATGATTTTCATTTGAGTAATACCCCATTGGCTGTACTTGGTTTGTATACCGGTCTTGTAAGGCAGCTTTATCATTGTTTCCGCAGCCGGTAAGCCCTGTTGTTAAAAGAGCGGCAAAGGAAACGATGAAAATTTTTTTGTTCAAGCGAAAAACCCCCTTCGCTAACATCATGAGCAAGAAATATGCTCATTTTTATAGTGTGAGCGCTGAGGACTTTTCATTCTGACAGTTAAGTCCAATTATATTTAGAAGATGCTCTCGAAAAATTCTCCTTCATTTTACCATCTTTTTTACTTCATTCATAAAACGCTGCCGCAAATGGAATTGATCAATTGTCATATTATAGACCTGTCTAACTTTAATATGGTTGTCTATACACTTTTCTCTTACTAATCGATTCCATTCACGAAAAATATCTGTCGGAAACATTAATGCATAAAGAAACGCTTTTTCCTTTACAAATTCTTTTATTTCTGGATAAACCATTAATTCCTGTACTGACCAGTTTAAAAAGGGTAAAATTCTGTTTGCATATTGCAGAATATCTGTGCTTTTAGGGCCTTTGCTGATTAAATCAAAATCAATTAAATACAATTTATTATTTTTTGTTCGGATAAAATTATGATGGGCAACATCACCGTGAAGAATTACATTAGGGGATGAGTGAAAAAAATCATATTCCTTTTCCAGATGATATAAAGAAAAATTAGCCCAATCCAATAATTCATGTATAATGTTGTCAGCAACAAAATATTTTACAACTGAAAGATTCTCCGAAAATAAAGCCGTTCTTTCTTTCCATTTCTCCAGAAGGTGAAAAGAAGGCAGAATCGATTCGTAGCGTTTTATGAGCGACGATGTTACTAGGTGGTAGTCACAAAGCAGAGTTAGACCTTCACTCCTGTTTTTATGATTGCGAAAAGAAAAAACTTCTGAATGAGGTTCGATGAATTCTAAGCATCCGTAATATTTTTGCTCAAAATATAATGTATTTTCTTTTGTAAATGAATAAAAAGAATAGGTATTTAAGAACCCCTCCTTTTTTAGTGAATCAGTAAAAGCTTCTTGAAGTTTTAAGCGCTTAAGTTTAGAATAGCCTTTTAAAATGAATTGTATTTCATCAGTTTTTACATAATAAACATGCTTTCGGATAGGAATAAACTCTTTAATCTTAAATGGAATTTGTTTTTTCAAATAGGTGAGGAGACGATTTTTGAAAACATCGTCTCCTCCGGCCTTACCCTTCATATTCACTGCTTTCATCTTCCGTTCTCGGAAATCCGTAAGGACCGCTTCCCATTTGGCCAGGACCGTAACCATAATTCATATATGGAGGCTGGGCAAACCCATATGGCTGGACATTATGAGGCGGCGTATAAATTGGTGTGGTTCCTGGCGCGGGTCCGTACATAGGGCCGTACGGAACTCCCTGTGATCCTGATCCTCCACATCCGCAATCATGGGAAGTGTCTTTCACTCCCTGAATAGGTGCCTGATGCGGCATTTGCGCCGTCTTTTCATGAACGTCCATTGCTCCTTGAACTTGTTGCATCGGCATTTGATTATCCATTGCTCCCTGAACTTGAGGCATTGGCATTTGATAATCCATTTCTTCTTGAACTTGCGGCATTGGCATTTGGCAATCCATTGCTCCTTGCACTTGAGGCATTGACGGATATCCATATGGGACCGGTCCATAAGGATAGCAATGTCCAAATCCAGGACCAGGCATTACAGGTGAAACAGCAATAGGCGGACATGGTCCAAACGGCATATGATAAGCCGGCATTGTGTGTGCTGGCATTTGATAAGCCGGCATCTGCGCTGGCATTTGATGAGGCATTTGATGAGCCGGCATCTGCGCTGGCATTTGATGAGGCATTTGATGAGCCGGCATCTGCGCTGGCATTTGATGAGGCATTTGGGCCCCCATATCCGGATATTCCGTTGCTCCTTGAACTTGTGGCATTAATGGCGCCTGATAATCCATAGTTCCCTGTACAGAAGGCATCTCATGCATAAATGGAGATGATTCGTCAAAATCCATGCTTTCAAATTCAGGCATCATGCCATGTTGTGTTGGCATTTGGGCAGCAGGCGATGTATAAGAAGGCATTTGATGCATCGGCATAGTTGCCACCCCCTGCACATAAGGGTAAGGTGATTGCTGAGGCTGAAAACCTCCTGGATAATTATATCCTGTACCAGGCAATGCAGGTGAAACTGGATAATAATTTGGCGGATATGGATACATTGGCTGCTGATAACCTCCTTGTTGTGTTGGCGATTCAAGAGGAGACTCCTCTTCTTTCATATACGGACTAGTTTCGGCTTTTATCATCCCTGGAAAAATGTTATCAGGTTTGGGCGGAATTTGTGGTGTAGGCTGTTGTAAAGACATATCAGCCATATTCTGCGTAAAGGAATTATTCATGACTATTTCTGGGATGACTGGTTGAGGCATTTTTGGAGAATAAGGTGTTTTCGGCTTTTCGATTTTTGGAAATTCTTGTATCGGTGAAACGGGCATTTGCTTTTCCACTTTAGGAAATTCTTGTATCGGTGAAACGGGCATTTGCTTTTCTACTTTAGGAAACTCCTGTATCGGTGAAACGGGTTTTGGCTTTTCTAATTTCGGCTTTTCCTGTATTGGTGAAACTGGCATTTGTTTTTCTACCTTAGGAAATTCCTGTATCGGTGAAACGGGTTTCGGCTTTTCGATTTTTGGTATTTCATGTTTCGGTGCAGGTGGTTTTGGTGCTTCTTTAGGCTTTACCTGCGGCTGCTCCTCTACAACTGGCAAAGGCTTCGGTTTCTCTTTTGCAAACGGATGCTCAGTGATTGGCTTTTCCTTCTTTGGACCCATTTTGATATATGCTTCTTTTTTTCCTCCAGTCATCGGAGCTTCCTTTTTAACTGTTCCGCCTCCTGTTGGAATTTTTATTTTCATACCTGGCATAATCATATCAGGGTTGCTGAGCTGTGAATTTATCTTCTTCAGCTCTTCAAAATTTACGCCGTACTTTTTGGCGATTTTCCAAAGAGTGTCCCCTTTCTGAACGATATGGATTTTCACTCTGATTTCCCTCCTATGGCATAAGTCCATACATTGTATGTCAAAGTGGGCAAATTGCTAACAATCTACACAAAAACTTATGCACTTATGAAGCAAAATATGATTTTAGGACTTGAAATGTTATACGAGGGCTTTAAATACCGATAAAAAAGGCTGCCCCATAAGTGCCTGGCACTTATGGGGCAGCCTCTTTATTAGGACAGCTCAAGCATTCTATCAAGAGCAAGTTTTGCTTTAACAGCAATAGAATCCTCTACTTTAATAATATTGTGTTGTTCACCGTTTTCGATCGATTCTAAGCACCATACAAGATGTGGCAGATCGATTCGATTCATTGTCAAACATGCGCACATATATGGATTTAAAGAAATGATATGCTTGTCAGGATGCTGCTGAATTAGCCGGTTAACAAGATTATGTTCTGTACCGATTGCCCAAGCTGAACCTTTTTCTGCCTGTTCAATCGTCTTAATAATATAATTCGTGGAACCTGCGTCATCCGATAATTCAACCACTTCTCTTCTGCATTCTGGATGAACGATAATCTTCATGTCAGGATATTGTTCTCTGACTTGTTTAATATTTTGAACTGTAAAGTTTTCATGGACAGAACAATGTCCTTTCCAAAGAATTACTTTAATGTTCTCTAATTCACCTTCGTATTCAAGAGAATCCGTTATAGGATTCCATACCGCCATATCAGTTAATTTTATCCCTAAATTATAAGCTGTATTTCTTCCTAAATGCTGATCTGGCAAAAAGAGTATTCTTTCTTTTTGTTCAAACGCCCATTTCACCATTTTTTCAGCATTTGATGAAGTTACTGTTGCTCCTCCGTTTTCCCCTACAAATGCTTTAATAGCTGCGGTAGAATTGACATAAGTTAATGGTAAAATGGTATCTCCGAACAGTTCGGTTAATTTTGCCCATGCTCTTTCCGTTTGATAGACATCAGCCATATCGGCCATGGAACAGCCAGCTCGCATATCAGGCAAGTATACCTTTTGGTCTTCTGATGTTAAAATATCCGCTGTTTCAGCCATGAAATGAACTCCGCAAAAAATGATAAATTCAGCGCTTTTATTTTCAGCAGATATTTGTGCTAGTTGTAAGGAATCTCCTGTCGCATCAGCAAATTGGATGACTTCATCTTTTTGATAATGATGACCGGGAATAAACAGTTTGCTTCCCAATTTACTTTTAATTGCCCTTGCCCGATCTTCAAGTTCGGAAACAGTCATGTTTAGGTATCGATCCGGAATCATATTCCCCTTTGTTTGAACTGCATCTAAGATATTCACCGTAAATCCCCCTTAGAAAACGTTTACTTTAACACTTATATCAAGCGATTTTATCGTATGAGTCAAAAATCCTAGAGATATATAATCGACTCCAGTGTCGCGATAAGCAGCTAGGTTTTCTAGCGTTATTCCTCCAGATGCTTCCGTTATGATATGTTCCGGCACATATTTTTTCCATGCCTTGATTTCATCTGGATGGCGATTATCAAACATAATCACATCAACACCTGCTTTAACGGCTTCAATAACTTGTTCTTTCGTTTCAGTCTCTACTTCAATTTTTACCATATGTCCGAGGGTTTCTTTTACAGTTGCTACTGCATTTGTGATTGAACCTGCGAAAGCAATGTGATTGTCTTTAATCATGACTGCATCATATAAGCCAAAGCGGTGATTGTAGCCGCCGCCGCAGGTAACTGCATATTTTTCAAACATTCGCAAACCGGGAGTTGTTTTGCGCGTATCACAGATTTTTGTATGGTCGCTATTTAAGATTGAAACGGCTTCTCTTGTTTTTGTGGCAATTCCGCTCATTCTTTGAATAAGATTTAATACAACCCGCTCACCTTTCAACAAGGCGGAAATATTGCCCGAAACGGTTGCCAGCCTCTGTCCGGACTCAATAAGAGCTCCATCTCTAGTAAACATTTCTACTTTCGATGCGGGATCTAGTAAAGAAAAACCTGTACGGATTATCTCTTCTCCACAAAAAATCCCGTTTTCCTTTGCCAAGAACACGATCTCTCCGTCTCGGCGGTTTCCAAAAATAAGGTCACTTGTTACATCTCTGTCTCCAATGTCTTCAAGGAAAAATTGTTCAAGTTGCAACCGCAGTTTTAATTGGTTCATCTTTTTCGTCCTCTTCCCATATTCTTCGTTGAATGATTTGTTTGCCTTTCCAAGTAAGATCATCCTCATACGGATAATCACTTCGGAAATGGCCGCCGCGACTTTCAGTCCTTTTTAATGCCGAATCGGTAATCAGCCAAGATGTAATAAGCATAAATACTTTCGTGATTTCTTCAGTCGGCAATTCGTCTAAATTGGCATAATACCAATTGTCAATATTAAAAGATTCAAGCCAGCGCTTCTGTTCGGATAATGTCTCGTGTGTTCTTACAATCCCTGTATTATCCATCATTCTTGCTTGCATTTCTTGAATATGAGGCAAACTCAAATCTGTTGTTAAATTGGACTTGAACTCTCTTGGAATAAGTTGTGAGTTCGTTTTTGCAGACTTCTCGCTATTTAAATGACGTGCAAGACGTTCTCCATACACTAGACCTTCAAGCAAAGAATTGCTTGCCAACCTATTGGCTCCATGTATTCCAGTGCATGCTGCCTCTCCAATTGCGTAAAGGCCATCAACAGTTGTACGCCCGTAAAGATCCGTCTTTATTCCTCCCATTAAGAAATGGCTCCCAGGTGCTACAGGCAATAAACCATCCTTAATAGAAACTCCATTTCGTTTGCACAAGGATGTGATCGTAGGAAACCGCTTCTCAAAATTGCTGATCATTCGAATATCAAGAAAAATCTGTTCCCCTTTTTTTAAATAATTATAAATTGTTTGAGACACAATGTGGCGCGGTGCAAGATCCTTTAAGGGATGAACATCGTCCATAAGTGGAAATCCGTCTTTTGTTACAAGCTTTGCTCCTTCTCCACGAACAGCTTCGGATATAAGTCCTCGAGTTTTTCCATCTTTAAACAAGAGCGTTGGATGGAATTGAACAAATTCCATATCAACAAGTTCTGCACCGGCTCGATAGGCAAGAGCCAATCCGTCTCCTGTCACTGTTTCGGCATTTGATGTAAAGCTGTAAAGTTGACCGCACCCTCCGGTAGCGATTACAATACGATCCGCATAAAAATATTCAATGTTTCCTTGTTTGTCTTTTCCTTTTACTCCAATGCACCGTTTTGAATGCTTGTCTATCAGCAACTCATAAACAAACACATCTTCTGTAATAGACACATTCTCTTTCAACTGGCTTAACAAAAAATCTATAATTCTACTACCGGTTGCATCACCGCCCCCATGGACGATTCTTTTTTCGCTGTGTGCTCCCTCCATGCCGAGAAGCAATTCAGAACGTTCATTCATATCAAATGAACAGCCCGAAGCAAAAAGATTTTGAATTAATTCCGGTGCTTCTGATGTCATCTTGAAAACGGCATCTTGATCGTTATGATACCTTCCAGCCTTAATGGTATCGACATAATGTTGATATGGGCTGTCTTTTTCACCTAGAGCAGCTGCAACTCCACCTTGCGCAAGATAAGAGTTTCCGTTTCTTACATGCGACTTTGTAATTATTCTTACATTTATTTCAGATCGAAGGTTTCTTGCCAGCTGTAATGCTGCCACGCCACTTCCGATAATGATTACATCTGAAAAACACATCCATTTTTCACCTTCCTTTAAACAGGTGTCTTGACACTTATATTTACATAGATTTAATATATTGACAAGTATTTTTTACAATTAAAAGTTTGAAAGTTGGGAAAAATCATGAAATATTTTGATTATGCCGCTACTTGTCCTCTTGATGAGGAAGCAGCACAAATTTTTTTAAAAGCTTCGCAAAATTATTTTGGAAATACACAAAGTCTCCATGATATAGGCAGCAATGCTTCTGCTTTACTTGATCAGTGCCGTTTGAGGCTAGCCCAGCTTCTAAACGTTGAAAAAGAAGGAATTTATTTTACAAGCGGTGGATCTGAAAGCAATTTTCTTGCCATTCATGCACTATTATCGGCAAAAAGAAAAAAGGGTCGGCATATTATTGCAGGCCAAGCCGAGCATTCATCCATTCATAGCTCACTAATGCGACTTGAAAAAGATGGCTATGAAATTTCCTACCTTCCTTTTAACAAAGAAGGGATTATTGACCTTGAAAACTTACGTGCTGCGATAAGAGAGGATACAGTCCTTATCACAATTCATCATGCAAATCCAGAGATTGGAACCGTTCAGCCGATTGAGGAAATTGGCTTGCTTTGTAAACAATACGAAATTTTATTTCACACTGACTGTGTCCAGACGTTTGGAAAAATTAAATTAGACAAGATAAATAAATGGGCGGACAGCTTTTCTATATCAAGTCATAAGTTTTACGGTCCAAAAGGCGTTGGAGCTGTTTATGTCAATCCGTATTTAGCGTGGAAAACTTTTTATCCAGGGGCTGTTCATGAAAGGGGTTTCAGACCTGGAACCGTTAATGTACCGGGAATTGCGGCTATGACTGCCGCCGCGGAGAAATCATATGCTAACCAAACTGAATATGCTAAAAAGTTTTTAAAACTGAGAGATGCTTTTAAACATTCTGTAAAAGAGATTAGCGACCGAATTACCATTTATGAAGCAAATGATTCGAATATGCAGCTTCCATCCATTATTGGGTTGAGATTAATGGGGTTAGAAGGACAATGGGTGATGCTTGAGTGCAACCGCCGGGGATATGCCATTTCGACCGGAACAGCGTGCCAGATAGGCTTGCAGTCTCCTTCTAAAACGATGCAAGCACTCGGAATCGATAACAAAGAAGCGAAGGAATTTATTCGTATTTCAGTTGGAAGAGAAACAACCGAGGAAGATGTCGAGTCTTTAGGACAAACCATTGTCCAAATTGTCCGTCAAGCAGGGGTTTAATAAGATGGTCTCTTAATTCAACATAAAGTTTAGTCAAAAGAAAAGGATCCGCTAAAGGGATCCTTTTGCTGCTTTTTTCAGTTGAAAAGAAGGGTAGCTTCCAAGCACCTTTACTTTACAGCCGAGAGCTTCAAGTTCTGCGATCGCACCCGGAATCAATACATCATCCATTTTCATTTCAATATCAATAATAAAGAAATAATTACCAAGCCCTGTTTTCATCGGGCGGGATTCAATTTTTGACAAGTTCAGCTTCCTCCATGCAAATGCAGATAGAACTTGATGCAAAGTTCCTGCCTGGTCTGATGGCAAAGTAACCATTATTGTTGTTTTAAAACTGTCGGGAACACGTTTTATATCAGGTTTATCATCACTATTTTTTGATAAAATTACAAATCGTGTATGGTTGTGTCCGAAATCATGAATGTCTTCTTTTACAATAATTAATCCATATTCTTTTGCTGATAGTGCATTTCCAATCGCGGCCGCCCTTATTTCGGGATGTTCTTTGACATATTGGGCAGCTGCAGCTGTAGACGTTGTCGTTTCACAGCGAACTCCTTTAAATTGCTGGTGCAAGAATCGATGGCACTGGGCAATGGCATGTGAATGGCTGTAGATCAATTCGATTTCTTTCCATCTGTGTTGATTTGCTTTATGTACCATAAAATGCTGACGTATCGGCATGGTTGTTTCGCCGATAATTGGCAGCTCTACTTCATGAATTAAATAATCAAGTGTGATATTAACAGATCCTTCCAAGGCATTTTCAAGCGGAACGAGGCACAGATCCGTTTTCCCTTCTTCAACTGCGTCCATACATTCCGGAATTGTTTGAAAAGGAATAGATTCTGCGCTCGGAAATATTTCTCTAACTGCCATATCCGTGAATGTTGCCCTCGGCCCCAAAAAACCAACTCTCAACAAAATCTCCTCCCATGACAAAATGGAGGGACATTCCCTCATTACGAAACATTGAGGGTCTGACCCTCAATCTTAGCAAATCCTTTTTTATAAACAATACATCACTTCATCACTTTAATAAAGTAAAAATTCAAATTATTCTCCACATTAACTTAGTATATTGCCGTGGAAAAGGGGCGGAGCTGCGCTATCAAAAATAGAAATGTCATCTTTTCGAATAAAATAAAATAAAAAACAGCTGGGAAACTCGCAGCCGTTTTTACGCACCTGATCCCAGCACTTCAACTTTATCTACAAACTCAAGCCGGCGAAGCCGTGTTAAAAGTTCATCAATTTCAATTTCCATTTCTGTAATATTCAACGACAAAGTGACGTTTGCCCTGCCTTGCAAAGGAATCGTTTGATGAATCGTAAGAACGTTGCATCCAGCCGAAGCCACAACGCTTAATAACTGCGAAAGCGTCCCGGAGCGGTCTTCAAGATGAAAAAACAGAGTGATCAGCTTCTCCTTCACAACTGTATGGAAAGGAAAGACTGTATCTCTGTACTTATAAAAAGCACTTCGGCTTAGATCAACGCGCTGAACAGCTTCCCAGACTGACTCAGCTTTTCCCCTTTCAATCATTTCTTTTGCTTCAAGGGTCTTTTTCATCGCTTCCGGCAGAACATCCTCACGGACTAAATAAAATTTTTTATCGAATTTATCATGTCTCATTTCTCCACCCCGTCAATCAAGAGCTATTCAATAAACTCAAACTCATAATCGAACAGCTTAACTGTATCTCCGTCTTTTGCTCCTCTTTCACGCAGAGCATCATCAACACCCATGCTTCGGAGCTGGCGGGCAAAGCGGCGAACAGATTCATCTCTTGAGAAATCGGTCATCTTAAAGAGGCGTTCGATTTTCTCGCCAGAAAGGACGAAGCTTCCGTCTGGATCACGGGTAATCGTGAATTCTTCCTGTTCTGCTTTATGTTTATAAAGAACCCTGTGCACTCCGGTCTCCTCTATTTTTTCCAGAAGAGGAAATTCCGGAGTTTCTTCAAGTTTATCGGCAATCGCAAATAATAGATTCCGTAAACCTTGTCTTGTTATTGCAGAAATTGGGAATATCGGATAATCATCCGTTAACTTTTTCTTGAATTCAGCAAGGTTTTCCTCTGCATTTGGCATATCCATTTTATTGGCGACAATAATTTGCGGCCTTTCCGTTAATCTTAAATTATATTCTTTTAGTTCATTGTTAATCGTTACATAATCTTCATATGGATCGCGCCCTTCCATCGCAGCCATATCGATCACATGAACAATAACCCTTGTTCTTTCAATATGCCTTAAAAATTGGTGACCGAGGCCGACGCCTGAGTGCGCCCCTTCGATTAAGCCCGGGAGATCTGCCATGACAAAACTTCTGCCATCCTCTGTTTCAACGACACCCAAGTTCGGCACGATGGTTGTAAAATGATATTCTGCGATCTTAGGCTTTGCTGATGAAACGACGGAAAGAAGAGTCGATTTACCGACACTTGGATAACCTACAAGGCCGACATCTGCCAAAAGCTTTAATTCCAAAATAACTTCCCTTTCCTGTCCCGGTTCACCATTCTCGGAAAGTTCAGGAGCAGGATTTGCCGGGGTGGCAAACCGGGTATTCCCCCGACCGCCTCTTCCCCCTTTGGCAATAACTGCCCTCTGGCCATGTTCTGTAAGATCAGCAATGACTTCCCCGGTTTTTACATCGGTAACAACTGTTCCAGGCGGTACCTTTACAATCATATCCTTCGCATTTTTTCCATGCTGGTTCTTAGACATGCCATGCTCCCCGCGCGGAGCCTTAAAATGCCGCTGATACCGGAAATCAATTAGCGTCCTCAGGCCTTCATCAACTTCAAAAACGACATCTGCACCTTTCCCGCCGTCTCCGCCAGCGGGACCTCCCTTTGGCACATACTTTTCCCGGCGGAAAGCGACCATTCCATTGCCGCCGTCCCCGCCTTTTACATATATTTTTACTTGATCGACAAACATTTTTGATCCTCCATAAAGTTGACTTTTCCTTAGACGTGAATCCTTCTTTTCTATAACATTCCCTATGTATTTGGCAAAAAAACAACCAGTGATAGTACCTGGTCAGAGAATTCCTGAACCTCAACATGCAAAGATGAGTTTTTTTCAGCCAGAAATGCTGAAATTTTTTCTTTATCTGTTATATTCCCCCTAAAATCAAAAAAGAATCGAGTGCCTTTCTCACCAGATTCAATGGAAACGGACAAAAGATTGTTGTGGAAAGCTTCAATTGAGTTGTTTAAACACGAAAAAAACGATCTTGTCCATTCCGTCATTAATTGATCATTCACGGCTGGCGTTTCCATATTATCCATCACTTCGTATTCAAGTTGAAAGGCATGATTTTCCCAGTTATGTGTAAGAAGGAGAGATGCAAATTCAGTCATTTCAAGATTGGACAGCTTTGCCTCCTGTTGTGCTTCATTAACAATTTCATTAATAATTTCCTTGGCCCTGTCGATTTTGTTCAATGCCAAGTTTCCTTTTATTAATTGAAGTTTATTTAACCAATCATGCCGGACATGCCGAAGCACCTCGACAGTATTCCAGTCTTTTTTCATGAAAAAAACCCCTAAACAGTTATTAAGTAACAGAAGACTGCTTGCTGATAGTATATCAAAAAAGTGTGAATGCGTAAGCAAATTTACACTAAAACGCCAAAATTGTTCCTATCGAAAAGAATCGAGTAGGAGGGGGTGACTAACCCCCGACCTCTCACACCACCGTACGTACCGTTCGGTATACGGCGGTTCAATTAAGTATGACGTAGAAAATGATATCTCTCGAATAGACTTCTTAACCCTTGATGACTCCAGTAGGAGTTATCGAGGGTTTTGTGTAGAATGGGACTGCAGGCAATCCGCCAGTATTTCTTGCGTGTATTGCCCCACTCGATTGCTTTATGACTTGGAACACCTAATGCTCTAAGTTTCCGAATTCTTGTTTTCGGCGTTTTCCACTCTTTCCATAAACACATTCGAAGTCTTCGTCTTATCCATTCATCAAATTCTTTGAACTTGCTTGGTGTATCTGCCAAGGCAAAATATCCACACCATCCCATTAGGTACATGTTCAGTTTCTCAATTCTTTCCTCCATTCGATACGGTTTGGATCTGGATGTGATTTCACGGATCTTGTTCTTGAATCGTTTCACACTTTCTTTCGCCATCCGTATCTTGGGTGTTTTGTTTGGTGTAAAGCTAAAACCGAGAAACTTCCGTTTCCAAGGACGGTGTACCGCCGATTTCTCTTTATTTACCTTGAGCTTTAATTCCTTCTCGATAAAGTTAGTAATGGAGTTCATGACACGAATTCCTGCTTTCTTTGTTTTCACGTAGATATTACAGTCATCCGCGTACCGTACAAATTTATGTCCACGTTTCTCAAGTTCCTTGTCCAACTCGTGAAGCATGATGTTTGATAATAGTGGATTAAGCGGTCCACCTTGTGGCGTTCCCATGTCTGTTTCCATTACCACTCCATTTATCATCACGCCTGATTGAAGATACCGGCGGATTAACTTAAGTAAAATCCGATCTTCGATCGTTTTCGCCAAGATCCCCATCAGTTTGTCGTGGTTCACCTTGTCAAAGAATTTCTCTAAGTCTATATCGACCACCCAGCGATATCCTTCTTTGATATAGCCCTTTGCTTTCCTGACCGCGTCATGTCCTCTGCGGCTTGGGCGAAAGCCGTAGCTATGTTCAGAGAAGGTCGGATCGAAGATTCTCGTTAACACTTGGGCGATCGCTTGTTGAATGAAACGATCAGTCACGGTGGGGATACCTAGAAGTCTTACTCCGCCGTTCGGTTTCGGGATTTCGACTCGACGAACGGGTAAGGGTTTGTAGGTTCCCTCTCTTAACGACTGTCGAATGGAGTCCCAGTTTTCATAGAGGTGTCTCCGTAGGTCTTTTGCGGGCATGCCATCTACTCCGTGACTTCCTTTATTCTGTTCAACTCGTTTTAATGCCGTTAGGAGATTTTCCCGTGACAAAATCAGTTCCATCAACATAGATATCCTCTCCACGTGAACGAATCCCTCTATTTGTGCCATCTTCTGCTCCACCCTCTTGAAGTCCCCCGTGGGATTCACCACTTCCTCCTTCAAGTAAGTCCTGCCGGATTGTCTGCTTCAACACAGAAGATGAACGCGTAGTGTTTCGTTCTCCTTAATTGTTCAGTCCTTCCTCTTTCGTCTCGAGCTCGAAAGAGTACTATGACCTCTGCTGACTTCTGACTGCTCAGCTATCTATCGCTAGATAGGTTACCAAGATTACTTGGCGTGCCAGTCAGATCTCCCCGGGTAAGAGTGTAATCTTTCCTTCCATCTATCTGCTTCATTTACTCTGTATCACCTTCGGCAGAAAGGGCTTTGTTTTGTTTTGCAAACTCACCCAGTGATACCTAGCCTTATATGAAGTTCGTATTCCTCAGACCGGAAGTTTGCCGTCCGCTTCCTTCAGATTCCGCGTTACCACGGACACCCTTGCGTTATGCTAACTGCTACTTCTGCCTTCACAGCTCGGGACTTGCACCCTATAGATTACACCCATGCCGGGCGCACAAAAAGAAAACTCTAACCTATACGGTTAGAGTTTTCATTCATTAGCTTACGCTTCTTTAGCAACCGGATATACGCTTACTTGCTTGCGGTCACGACCTAAACGCTCGAATTTAACGATACCGTCAACTTTCGCGTATAGAGTGTCGTCGCCGCCGCGGCCAACGTTCACACCAGGGTAGATTTTCGTACCGCGCTGACGGTAAAGAATAGAACCACCAGTTACAAATTGACCGTCCGCACGCTTAGCACCAAGGCGTTTAGCGATTGAATCGCGTCCGTTCTTTGTAGAACCTACTCCTTTTTTAGAAGCGAAAAATTGAAGATCTAATCGTAGCATTTGTTTCACCTCCCGCTATTTAAAGGTAATTTTTATATGCTTTCCATAATCTCTTTCAATCGTTTGCAATGAAACAACCATGCCTTCAAGAAGAAGCTGCACTTTCTCTTGTGTTTCCTTTGGGAGATCCATTGGAAATTCACATCGAAGAAAGCCGGATTCTTCTTGTTCGATGACAGGTTCAATACCTGTTAACGCAATCACTGAATTAAGAGCTCCGATAGATACAGCAGAAGCTCCTGCACAAACAATATCATTGCCATACTCGGCAAATCCGGCATGTCCACTCATTGTAAATGATTGAATTTGTCCGGATTCTGTACGATTAATCGTAATCTTAATCATCGGTTAAAAACCTTATGCATTGATTTTTTCAATCACAACTTTTGTATAAGGCTGACGATGACCTTGCTTTTTGCGTTGGTTTTTCTTCGCCTTGTATTTAAAAACAATAATTTTCTTTTGACGGCCTTGTTTTTCAACTTTTGCTGTAACAGTAGCGCCTTCAACTAATGGGCTTCCTACTTTTACCTGATCGCCGCCTACGAAGAGAACCTTATCAAAAGTAACTGTTTCGCCGACTTCGGCGTTAAGCTTTTCGATGTAGATTGTTTGGCCTTCTTCTACTTTAACTTGCTTACCGCCAGTTTCGATAATTGCGTACATGAAATGCACCTCCTTATAGACTAAGACTCGCCATCACAGGCGTTTTGCAGCAGCAAAAACTTAAAACCTGTTCTGTGCGGTTGTAGCACGGGTGCGCTACAAACATAACATGAAAATACTATCACGATTCTTATTAAGTGTCAAGAGAATGGCTGACTTTATAACAAGGGGCTAGACCCCTCCAATCTAATAAAGCACGTTCTATAAATAGTCGTTGTTGGTGGAAGTCAGAGTCTAATGAGTCAGCCTCTCAAAACGGCGGATGTGATAAAAAGGTTTCGGAGAATCCTCTTTTATCTCGAATTTTATTTTCAATCCAAGCATTTCTTCAAGCCGGATTTGGTGAATATTATTTTCACCCGCAAAAACATCGGCTACTTCTTTAGTTGTTTCAATTAACACACCATCATAATCAGAATGCCGTTGTTCCCAAAGTTCACGTTCAAGCCGAAAAGCAACTGTTTCAGGGCTTAATACCCTGCCTGTTCCTTCACATACAACACATTTTGCGGTTAAAGCCTCTGATATAGCCACCTTCGTTTTCTTCCTTGTTAGCTGCAAAATTCCTAGCGGAGTAAACCCGATTACTTTTGTTCTTCTGTCATCTTTTGTTAACTCGGATTGCATTTTCTGAAGAACCCGCTCCCTGTCTTCCTCTCTATTCATATCAATAAAATCAATTAATATTATTCCGCCTATGTCCCGCACCCTTATTTGGCGTGCAGCTTCTTCTGCAGCTGCTAAATTCACAGAAACAACCGTATCTTGCAAATCATTTTTGCCTGAGTATTTCCCTGTATTTACATCAATGACAGTAAGCGCCTCGGCTTCATCAAAAATCAAGTAGGCCCCATTATCAAGCCAAACAATCCGCTTTAAAGCTTTTTCTATCTGATGTTCAATGTCCCAGGCGTTAAATATATTTTCCTTGCCTGTATAAAGCGCCACATTCACATTGATTTTTGCATCTTTAACATACCGTTCGATTTTGTCCTTTAGAAGAATATCATCAACAATAACTTCTCCTGTGCCAATCGTTTTTATTTCCGAAATCAATTGTTTATAAAACAGATCTTTTTCAAAGAGAAGCGAAGGTTTTTTCCTGGAGGCAGCAATCCTTTCGAGCTCCTTATACATGTTTCTAAGAGCCTCAAGTTCACTAGCAATCACATCTTCTGTTTGATTTTCTGCACTGGTTCTAAAAATCAGCCCTTCATTTTCTGCTTTAATTTGTTTTCCAAACCGTCTCCATCGTTCCCTGTTTCTCTCATCAACGATCTTTTTTGACACTGCTATATACCGGCCATTTGGCATATAGATCATATACTCGCCTTGAAGCTCGATAATTCCGGTTAGCCTCGGCCCTTTCGTTCCAGTAGCATCTTTCTCCACTTGAACGAGAATTTTTTCACCCTGGTGGACAAAAGAAGAAATAGAACGATTGTTCCGCACCTCTTTTGGTTCATCCGATAGTACAAACGCCGGCAATTTATCTCTATGTAAATAACCTGACTTCTCTTCGCCAATATCTACAAAAGCGGCGTTCATTCCCGGTAGAACTTTTGAAACAACCCCAAGATACAAATTACCAACAATTGAATGGCTTCTTGGCTGCTCGATAAAAAATTTTTCAACTGTTTGTCCGTTAAGAAGAGCAAACCTTTTCTCTCTCGTGAGACTATTGACAATTAATTTCATCAACATGTTTCCTCGCTTTAATCCTGATCATGATTATTCTACCATTTATAAGTGTAAAGCAAATCTCCAGCTTTCGCAGAAGTCATTTTTTCAGTAAAATAGGCATGAAGCAGTTCATTTTCGTCAAGAGACCCCTTTTCCTTCCCATTCTTTTCAATAATAATCGGGTGTTTGCATCCCCTTTGGAACCGTTCCAGAATTTTGATAACCAATTCATCTTCACTGACTATAATTGGCTTTAAAGAACGGAAATCACTATTTTTTCCGTAATACCTTTCCAGTAAGAAACGGATAAATACAAACCGCATTTGCTTCCATTCGTTGTAAACGGAATATGCCAAGAAAACAATAACGATCCAAACATTCAAATTCACAGGAGCCGTCATTAAAGTGATAAAGGTAAAAAGAACGATGGAGCAAATTGAAATGAGTAAAGTAATTTTGTGTGCCTCCGGGAAAGATCTCTTTAATGAAAACATTAAAAACAAGAGTTTTCCCCCATCCAGCGGCCAAATCGGTAAAAAATTAAAAATCAAAATCATAAAATTATATTGAATAAATAAACCGTACCAATAATCAGGCAACAAGGAAAGTTTATAAAAAAGAAAAGCTAAGCCCATCATCCAAAAATGTTGAAAAGGACCTGCAAGAATAACAGCTCCTTCCTCTATTAATGGGCGGTTGCCATGTTCTTCAACCTCCATCACACCACCGAAAGGGAGCAAAGAAAATTTCTTAATCCTCCAAGAAAAAAACGAAGCTGCTGCCGCATGTCCCATTTCATGAACAAAAATAATCAGCAGGAGCAGACACAACTCAATAAAACGTGCGGTCAAAACCGCAATTGCAATGACGAACCACAATAGCGGATGAATGTGAATATGTGAAAATAAGGAAATGATTTTATTCAAAGCGGATCACCTGATTTGGGTCAATAAAATCATCCCCTTTTTTAATGGCAAAATAAAATGCCCCTTTTTTCTCGTCTTTTCCTTCAGAAACCGTTCCGACGGGCGTGCCTTTTTCAATGTACTGATATAGGACCACATTGATATTTTTCAGATTGCCATACCACGACTCGCTTTCATCGGCATGCTTAATAATCACAGTTTTGCCAAATCCTTCTTTTTCTCCCACAAACCGAACATACCCTTCATTCATTGCTTCTACAACCGCACCTTTGCCGGTTTCAACCATTATCCTTTGTCCATTCGTATTAAAATCTTCAAGTATCCTCCCGGACGCTGGAAAAGCATAATTCTGATTTGATTCCGTTTGGCTTTTCTTACTCTTATCTGTAAAAGGCAACAGCGCAAGAGGTTTTCCAAATTGTTTTTCATACCAGTCAGAAACAGTCGCAAATTGAAAATCTTTTTCCATAGAATTTTTCACAAAATGGCGTGCCGGTTCTAACACTTGAGATGGATTGCGAAAAATAATCGCAATAATCAGAACTAAACAAGCCGAAAACAAAGTTTTTAACATGATGATCTCTTTTTGAAAAAGAGGGTGATCTTCTTGTTCCGGTCCGCCCTCAAAAGAAGAAAGCTTTTCAAAGCCGTGTTTTTCTTCGTCTTCAGCCAAGAAAAAACGGTTTTGAAAATCCCGGGCTGCTCGGTCTCTCTCTTTTTTTCTTTTTGCAATTTTTTTCCGGATATCATCAGCTCTCGAACCCATTTTCTCCCCACCAATCACTTTTACAATTTGTACAAGTGTATGAGTGGTTCATTAAGAAAATGACTGCCCATAAGGGAAAAAGAAAAAACCGGGAATATCCCGGTTTCCACTGCGATTATGAACGAACCCCGAAGAATTTCTTGATCTTTAAGAAGACGCTTTTGCTTTCTTCTTCTAACGGTTGAAGAGGAACAGATTCACCTAAAATCCGACGTGCAATGTTCCGAAATGCTATAGAAGCTTTGCTGTTTGGATTAAGGGCAATCGGCTCCCCATGATTGGAAGCTTTAATTACTTCTTCATCATCGGCGACAATCCCGAGTAAATCGATAGACAGATGAGTTGTAATTTCATCCACATCCAGCATGTCTCCATTTTTCATCATATGTTTACGAATACGGTTGATTATTAATTTCGGCGGTTCTATATTTTCTTCTTTTTCTAATAAACCGATAATGCGGTCTGCATCCCTTACAGCTGACACTTCAGGAGTGGTAACAACAATAGCTTTGTCTGCACCTGCTACAGCATTTTTATAACCTTGTTCAATTCCAGCAGGGCAATCGATTATAATATAGTCATAGTTTTGTTTTAGTTCCATTACTAATGTCTTCATCTGCTCTGGAGTAACAGCTGATTTATCACTTGTTTGTGCTGCAGGAAGCAGAAATAACAAATCTTCAAAACGCTTATCTTTTACAAGGGCCTGATGAATCTTGCATCTGCCCTCTACAACATCAACAAGATCATAAATAATCCGGTTTTCAAGCCCCATAACCACATCTAAGTTCCGAAGGCCAATATCTGTATCTATAAGACATACACGTTTGCCTTGAAGTGCCAAAGCCGTCCCCAGGTTCGCTGAAGTTGTTGTCTTTCCGACTCCGCCTTTGCCCGATGTCACTACTATTGCTTCTCCCATATTAGCGTCCCCCTTCCAATCTTGTTAACTCTGGTCTGAGATGCATTAACGCTTGTAATCTATCAACGACAATTTGATTGTTTTCATCTATGTATGCACATTCCATTTCCCGGGGTTCTTCTTCAGGATAGTGATCAGGTGCACGGTTGATGCAATCACTGATCCGGAGCTGGGATGGTTTCATAACACATGCCGCAATGATTGCCTGCTTGTTTCCTAAACAGCCGGCATGGGCAATTCCTTTTAAGGCACCCATGATAAAAATATTTCCTCCAGCCATTACGGTTCCCCCCGGGTTCACATCTCCTATCAAGAGAAGATCCCCCGGAACCTCAAGGACTTGTCCAGAGCGAATTATTTTTGCGACAGACACAATTTCACTTTCCGCTTTTAAGCGTTCAGCTTCTTCAATCGTCATTACATTAGTTTCAATGTCTTCGACGACAAGATTTTTTTTATGGCGAATAATTTCTTTTATTTCTGCTTTTTGTTCCTCCGTTAAATATCGATTCCCAACTTTTACTTTTACCGAAATAAGCTGGCGGTCCTCATTAGCCCGGTACGCAACAGAAAGCTTCTCATTCAGTTCCTTCTTCAATTCTGCATAAGAACAGGAATCATCCAAGTAGAGGGTTAAACCGGACTTGGTTCCTTTAATCGTCACATTTTGTAGTTTTTTCATAGCAGGATGTTCACCTCAAATTAGAAAGCGAAAAGCGCTTTGCTTAGCCCCGACAAAAATAAAACAATCGGCGAGGAAGCAGTTCTTCAGCCACCACAGCCGGGTGGCTTTTTGTATAACCAAAAAAGCCCATTCCCTGTTCTTTTAATAACAATTCGACAGAAACTGCTTTTTTTCCTCTTTTTATATCAGAAAAGAAGGTCTTTTGGAGCACCCTCACCTTATGAAAAAGAAATAAAATTCATAGTCTCATTCTGTCAGATGCTCCGCAAATTTTTCATATAGTCTCTTTAAAGGGTAAGCAGCAATAATCGAAAATGCAAGATTTAAAACAATAGTAGGAAGAAGCCTTAATGAAGCAAAATGGGAAAAGCTCATATCGGTTCGATGAATTAATAAATTCATCTCGTATGCTCCCAGTTCAAGCAAGGCCACTCCAATGACCGATACAATTGTTACGATCACAATATTCGTTTGGAGAACCTTCATCATTTTGGACACTAAGTAAGCCGTCAGCGGAAAAAAGAACAAATAGAAGCCCAAGATTTCCGTATAAAACACATCATATAAAAGCCCGAAAACAAATCCATAAATGATCCCGTATTTTTTACTTCCATAAATCGTTAAGAAAAAAATGGCAATGATTAAAAAACGGGGAACTAAAATACGGTCACTGTTAAAAATTTCTGCAGGCAACAGTTGGACAAAAACACTTTCAATAACAAAAAATGCTGCCAGCATCACAGGAAGAAGGAATCGGTTCACAGGTCCTCCTCCTCTTGATTATCAACAATATTACTTACATCGGGCTGCTTCATCTTTCTTTTCACAACCATCACATGATTAATATCATAAAGATTAGCTGATGGTTTCACATAAGCTGTTTGTGTCAAGCCGTATTGATCGGGAACGACATCGACTACTTTTCCGATTGGCAGCAATCTAGGAAAAACGCCGCCCAAACCGGAAGTAATTACATTTTGGCCTTTCTTAATTTTCGCATCATAAGGGATTCGTTTAAGCAATAATAATTTTTTCTTTTCGTCATACCCTTCAATAAAGCCGTAAAAATCTTTTTCACCCTGAACAACCGCTGAAACGCGATTATTAGGGTCCATTGCACTTAGAAGCTGTACAGTCGATGTGAACTTGCTCACACTTTTTACTTTTCCGATCAGCCCTTTGGATGTAATAACAGCCATATTGGCTTTAATACCATCTGTTTCACCTTTATCAATAATCAATAAGTCATACCAGCGATCAGGGTTCCTTGCGATAACAGTAGCCTGAGCAGGGTCATAGTCCCGCAAAGAATCTTTTTTTCCAAGTATATCTTTTAACTCTTCATTTTCTTTCGTTAACTCATGTACTTCTGCTTCCAGTCGGGCCAAATCATCAAGTCGTGCTTTTAACTGTTTATTTTCGTTGTATGTATTTTGCAAATCATGCAAATTTTCAATAAAACCGGCAATAGATTGTGCTGGCCTCGATACAAGGGATTGAACCCAGCCGGTTGTATCTTTAATTAGCTGTTCCGGCCAGGTGAGTTGTTTTCGATCCCTTAAAGAAAACCCAATCAATGCCACGAGAATAATGATGCTGACAAGTAACACAATCAGTCTTTTATTCAGGAAGAACTGTGGCATGATTTACACCTCTGTTTATTCGCATTAGCGAGAATCCTTCACTTTGTTTTTAAATAAATCAATATGGTCAAGAGCTTTACCAGTTCCAATTGCCACACAATCGAGCGGATTTTCTGCAATCAAGACAGGCATTTTTGTTTCCTCGCTGATAACCTTGTCCAAATTGCTTAGCAAAGCCCCGCCGCCTGTCAGTACAATGCCTCGGTCCATGATATCGGCTGCTAATTCCGGCGGGGTTTTTTCAAGTGTAACTTTTACAGCATCAACAATCGCATAAACTGTATCGTGCAAAGCATTTGCAATTTCTTCAGCAGTAATTTCAATCGTTTTTGGCAGCCCTGTCAACAAGTCCCGGCCGCGGATTTCCATGTTTTCAATTCCAACCGGATCTCCGGCAGAACCGATTTCTACTTTAATTGTTTCTGCAGTACGCTCCCCAATCATCAAGTTGTAATTTTTACGGATATAGTTCATGATCGCTTCATCCATTTCATCACCGGCAACGCGGATAGATTGGCTTGTAACAATTCCTCCTAAAGAGATGATCGCCACTTCTGTCGTTCCGCCGCCGATATCAACAACCATGCTTCCTGTAGGTTCCCAGACTGGAAGATTAGCGCCAATTGCCGCCGCAAATGGTTCTTCAATTGTAAAAGCATCACGTGCCCCGGCCTGGCGAGTTGCATCAATAACTGCACGTTCTTCAACAGCAGTAATACCGGATGGAACACAAATCATGATATATGGCTTTCCCGCAAAAAAGCCCTTGTTTTTTAATGCTTGTTTAATGTAATATTTCATCATTGTCGCAGTTGTCTCAAAGTCAGCTATTACGCCGTCTTTCATCGGCCGGAGAGCCACAACATTGCCCGGGGTCCTGCCTATCATGTTTTTCGCATCATTTCCGACCGCAACAATTTGCTTTGTGTCCGTTTGTATTGCAACAACGGAAGGTTCTCTGACAACAATTCCTTTCCCTTTTATATATACAAGGGTATTGGCTGTACCTAAATCAATTCCAAGATCTCTTGTCCCAATTCCAAACATAATTGTATCTCCCTTTCTGATACTTTTGCAAAATAAAATAAGGCGATTTATAAAGAATTATTTTCTTGATTGTTGGTTATAATGGTTAATTTACTGCTGGCAGCCATCAAAAATCATAAACAATATTATATCTCAACGTCAATTAAAATCATAGTGTCATAAATAACCTTTTTCCTTTAAACTTACGTATTTATTTTCTCCGATCACTAAATGATCGAGCAGGTCTATTCCAATAATTTTTCCACACTCGCCAAGCCGTTTTGTGACCTCAATATCCTCTCTGCTTGGAGTTGGATCGCCCGAAGGATGATTGTGGGCGCAAATGATTGATACTGCAGACCTGCGGAATGCCTCTTTAAATACTTCCCGCGGATGGACGATCGATGCATTCAAACTCCCAATAAAAATAGTTTGTTTATGAAGCACCTGATTTTTAGTGTTTAAATACAAACAAACGAAGTGCTCCTGTGACAGAAACCTCATATCATTCATTAAGTATCTTGCCCCGTCTTCCGGAGAACGGATGACATAACGTTCATCATAACAAAGATTGGAAATTCTTCGGCCAATTTCAACAGCAGCTAGAACTTGAATCGCTTTCGCTTTTCCAATTCCCTTAATTTCCGTTATCTCTTCTAGCGTCGCATCTTTAAGGAGCCTTAACCCCTCAAAATGAGTTAACAGGCGGTTTGCTAACTGCAATACCGACTCATGCTTCGTACCAGTCCTCAATAAAATCGCCAATAATTCATGATTAGATAAACTTTCCGGTCCGCTCTGGATAAAGCGCTCCCGGGGCCGTTCATCTTCAGGAAAATCTCGAATCATTAAAGACTGTGTTTCCATGTTCATTCCTCCCTTCATGTGTCAAAGGGAGCTTCCGAGGATTTGATTTTTGCTGTGAAAGTTTCTAATAAGGCAGCGAATATCCTGCCTTTCGAAGTTCCCGAACCGTTCTTGACACCGGCAGGCCGACTACAGTGAAATAATCTCCTCTGATTTGTTTAACGAGCATGCTTCCAAACCCCTGAATTCCATAGGCTCCTGCCTTATCAAACGGTTCCCCGGAACTGATGTAAGCTTTGATTTCCTCATCGGTCAACTCCCAAAATGTCACATCTGTTTTTTCAAAAAATGTTACGTTTTTTTCAGGAGCGACAATTGCTACTCCTGTAAACACAGAATGAGTTCTGCCGGACAACAACTTCAGCATTCCGTAAGCTTCTTCCTTCGTTTGCGGTTTACCGAGGACCTGTCCTTTGGCAACAACAATGGTATCGGATCCAATTACAAATGAAGAAGGATTTTTCTCAGCAACAAAGCTTGCTTTTCGAAACGCCAATTCCATTACAATCTCTTCCGGTTTCATACCTGGATCATAGCTTTCATCCACTTCGCTGCTGGAGATTTCAAAGGTTAAGTGAAGATTTTCAAGAAGTTCTTTTCGCCGTGGAGATGATGAGGCTAAAATGAGGTGCTGCATAAAAATCACCTTACCTTTACAATTGAATCAATTGGGGAGATACAAGAATATCGTACCAAACTTTTCCTTATCAAACAATTTATAACCTTTATGATATAAAAGATTTTTTCATAAAAAACAAACATGAGTTATATACTCTTAACCCTATCATGGATAATAAGGCGGTGTGAGCGAAGCCAAGCTCTAACTATTTACATTGATAAAAAAGGTTGTTGCTCAAACTGATTTACACTTCATTTTTTGATAGCACAGCTCCGCCCCTTTTCCACAAAAACAAAAGAGCCTGTCGAATGATATTCACACAGACTCTGATAATTTGTCTTATTTCCCAGAAAATATGCATTAAAATATCTTGCTTTTGAGGAATGCTGGCCAAAAATGTTGATAGAATTTTATTATAGGCTTTGATAGACAGCGAGAAAGGAAAGGAGATCATTTTGCAGTTCGTTTACTGCTTCTCGTTCAGGGGATTTTTGAATCATTTTTGCTTTCTCAACTGCCTTTACAAGATTGCTTTGGACTATTTTAACTTTTTCATTTTTGAGCGCGGTGCCTTCTATTTGTAAAAGCATATCTCCTTGCTTAGAACAGCTTTCAGCTGTTGCTTGAGAGATTGAATTGGTCAGTGAGGCTTCTGTTGCGGCTGCCGAAAGTGTTTCATAGATAGCAGGAGCTGACTCAAGAAGCTTTCTCTCTGCTTCTTGCAGGCCTCTCAATTCATTGCCGCCAATATTAATCTGCTTTGCAAAAACTTCTAACCCGCTCTTTTTTAACATGCTGCCAATTTCCTTTGCATTTTCCATACTGTCAGCCACACTTAAATAAAGGATAAATTGCCCGTTCATACTAACGATTTGGGCAGGAACCCCTTTTTGTTCAACCGCTGATTTCACTGACTCCGCTGCTTTACTCGTTGAAAAGACACCTCCCTGGACAATAAAAGAAGAAATCGGCGGCACGCTTGTCGAAACAGTTCCGCTTGCAGGCTTTACATTATCGGCTGCCGGACTAGGCTCTTTCAATTTTACTGCTGTATTTTCGGTAATAACGGGCTTTAATAACATAAGACCAAAGCTAACACCTAATAGGATTGCAAGAAAAACAGAAAAAAAGATAGAGGTGAAAATACCTCGAGATTCTTTGTTTTTTCGATTTGTGATTCCGCTCCAACCTTTGCTCTGATTCTTTTTTGCCTGATCTGTGATTTTTATCACGTTTGGTTCATCAGACAATTCAGGAAGGATCCAATCAAAACTCTCTTCCAAAGGCTCCTCAGCAGCTGCCGTTTCATTTCTCACTGCGTATTTATCCTTGTCCAAACGAATGTTATTTCCAGTCTTTCTATTTGTTTCAGCGTCCTCTGAATGACCCTCTTTAAACGGCCGGTCTTTCCCGTTTATTTTGATCGTAATCGTCTGCCCCTTTTCTCGTTTGTCCACTTTCCATCCTCCCATCATCATTCATCCGTTCTATTTTGTTACATCCTATCATATAGGCAAAAAAAAATAACAAGACTTTTGTCGTCTTGTTATCGAATGATTTCGTCAAATTTTTTGCTAGTTTGATGAAATCAAATCTGCGGACAGCTCCTCAATCGGTATTGCTTTATCCGGACCGTTTTTGGAGCATAGATTTCTTTTTTCTCCTTTCAGACAAACAGCAGCAACCCGAGTTCCGATGATTTCTACATACGACTCTTCCGATGGCTGCAAAAAGTTACCGCTATCAGGATCAATAATACTGTCAATAAATTGTCGGTCAGCTAACTCTTTATATGAAATTCTTTCTTTTGGATTGTGACCTTCAGCAATTTCCTGCCTGATATAGTAAGTTGCCGCTTCCTTCATGGCAAGGGCATTCGCCACAAACGCTCTGTCTCTCGTATTTTGAATTACCTTCGTTATAACCATACCAGCGATAGCGGAAATGATCCCGAGGATCACAATAATTGCTAAAAGTTCAATTAGGGTCATCCCCTTGTCATTAAGAATGCTTCCGCAATTCTTACGGTTGACCATCTTTGTTATTTTTTTCATCTTTATCCACATCCGAAAATCCGCTGAATGGATTTTTCTTGTTGGATATTCTCGGTGTATCCAATGGCGGCAATTCTTTTTGCAAATCTTCAAGTTTTGGATAATAATAGGCTGCAATTGTTAGTTCAAATTCAATCGGTTTTTGATCTTGGCCTACCTTATAGATCTCTTTTGGTGCAGTGAAACTTAAGCCCTCTACTTTGACAATTCGCTGCAAAGATTGAAGAGAATCAATAAACTTTTCCATTTCGAAATACGTATCGGCTTCAGCCATAATGGTAATCGTTGTTTTCTTTATGCCATTTGGCAATGCTGCATCTTTGCTTGAAGAGGATGCTTCATTATTCTCATCTTTATTCAGGTCATTATTGTTTGCATCGGCATGATTCTCTGTCGCCTCGCGAGAATTATTCCCAGTGCTTTTGATCGTTTCATCAGCTTCTGTCCCGTCTAATTTAATTTCGCTAATATATGTATCAGAAACGATTTCCGCTTTATCAATATCAAGCAGCAATTGGTCTAAAAGCCGTTTAACCGGCACTTGCTTTTGAAGCTCCATCGTGCTTAACACTGTATTCTCTTTGACTTGGTTTAACCGGCTTTCAATGATTGCTGTTTGCTGATTCAACATTTTTAGGTCTGCTTTATCTCTATCAATCTTTTGTATTATTGGCGCCAAATACAGATAATAACTTCCAGTAAAAATAGAGATGAATAGAAAAAATGCAAGGATTATTAGCAATATTTGCATTTTAGAGAGGTGAAGATTCATGGGGTGTCTCCCCCTTCCTCTTCGACATGATTTCGATTCGCTGATTTTTCCTTTTCTAATTTATATGCTTTTTTCAGTTCAGCGGCATTTAACCTCAGTTCATATTTGGCATAATAACGCGGGAAATATTCTTTTTTTGCTAATTCTTTTATTTGATCGTCTGAAAAATTCGTATTGTTATTAATAATTTCCCAGTCCCCTGCTTTTTCATCTGTAATGACCGCCTCATCGATCCATTTATAATTCAACAAAGCGTTCAAATAATAAGCTGCATCGCTTTTCGTATCAAATTGGACGACTTGGGTGATTTTGTTTCCCTCTTCCAATTTAAATTCGGTAATAAAACCTCTTTCCGGAAGTACTTTCGTTAGCTTTTGCATAACATAAACAATATTATACGGCTGCTCTTTAGCCCATTTAATGGCATTTTCGAGTTCCTGCACTGAGTTAGAGGACTGGAATTCAGCGAGTTTTGTTCTTTCAGCTTCCAAAATTTCATTCGATAATTGAATTTTGTTTTCTACATTTTCTAGTTCCTGTTTTTTTACGTTCATTTGCCAGAAAAAAAGGGAGGCACCGATAAGGACCAATCCTATGAATGTGCCTAAGACAATAAAAAAAGACAGGTTTCTCGGTTCTTTTTTGGGAAGGAGGTTGATCTCAACTAGCATGCTTACACCTCTTTTAGTCCTAAACCGATGTTTAAGTGAAATGGAGAAACTGCTCTGTTTTCCGGTCCGGCCTCAATTTTCTGGCTCTCGATTGTTACAGTCGGGATCTCAAAGCGCACTTTGATTTCTTTATAAATTTCCTCAATCCATGGATGGTCCCCATCAACCAGTATTTTTGTAATTTGCCGATTTCCTTGGTTAAGAGTATAGCGGTAAAAATTCATGACTTTTTCTGCTTCTTTATAAATGTCTTCGAGAGGAATCAACACTTCCGAGCGGTCGCCGTTATAACTGTACTCATCAGAAGAGAAATAATCCCATTTTGATAGATCAATATCCAATTGCAAATTCCTCATAAAAACCGGAAGATGTGCCTGAAATATGCTTATATTGACGGCATGCAAATCGATTTGCATCATCATTAAATTTTCATTTTTGCTCTGGTTTTCTTGATTAAAATACAATCTGTATAAGGCTAAACAAGAGATATCCGCTGCAACAGGTTTTAATTTTATATTTTCAAACAAAACGGCATAGTCGGTTACAATGTTTTCCGGTACCGCAAACAAGAGAAGATCTCGTTTCTTTTGATCCGGACTGCCAATTGGATAAAAATCAAAGACAGGGTCTTCAAACGGCAAATGGATGCTCATTCCAAGCTCCATATATAAATACCCTTTTATTTCATCATCTTTAATATCAGCAGGGATTGAAATCTTTCGGATGACTACAAATTGATCCGGTACGAGAAAACGAATCGGCCTTTTCGCAATTTTCCAGTCTTCGACACATTCTTCGAGTATCGATTCCAACATCTCAAAATCTTGTATTTTGCCGCCTTTTATTATTCCCGGCGGCAAAAAACGTTCACCCCATCGGGAAACGACAGGCGGATGGGCTTGTTTTAGTTCGGTAAACCGAATGACATAATCTTTTATTATTAAATTAATTGTCCGTTTATTGCCGAACTGAAAAAGCATTCCCATGATGAAAACTCCCTAAATGAAAGAATTTAAATACCAGTAGATGATTGTCTCGCCATAAAAATAGGCACACAGAGTTCCAAGTCCAATAAATGGGCCAAAAGGGATTGGTTTTCTTTTTTCAAGCTTTCCGGTCAACCGCCCTGCGAGGCCAAAAACGGCGCCAAATAGTGTTGCAAAGAAGAAGGAAAGTAGAACGAGTTTTGTTCCAAGCGCAAAGCCGATAACAGCAAATAATTTAATGTCTCCGCCGCCCATGCCGCCGTTGCTGATAACTGCAATTAAAAGCAACAAGCAAAAGCCGCAAGCAGCACCCGCAATTGAATCCCACCACGGGGTGAGCGGCAGGAAAATCCGCTCTAATAAAAAAATCACTGCAAATACAAGCAGGACTTTATCTGGGATAATCATATATTTTACATCTGAAACAAAAACGATAACAAAAAGAGAAATAAGCGTCCAAGCGATAAAGAGCTCGGAAGTCCATCCGATGGCAAACGGAGCAAAGACAAATAAGACTCCTGTCATCAGTTCTACGAATGGATATAATGGAGAAATAGACGCCTTGCAGCGTCTGCATTTCCCCCCTTGTATAACATAGGAAACAACTGGTATGAGTTCAAACGGTCCTAACGTATAGCCGCAGCTCGGACAATGTGAGCGCGGTTTGACGATGGATTGCTTTAACGGCACCCGAAGGCCGACGACGTTGAAGAAGGAGCCTAACAATAAACTACTAATTAAGATATAAATATATAAAAAGCTCATTTTTCTCTTTATGATCCTGACCCGATAGTTCTATCACCTTTACCTTTATCTGCGTCAATATCCTTAATTGTTGCATTATTGAAGGTCAGAGTTACATTACCTACTTTTTTAGTTGCATTTAATTTAAAAGTTGTTGATGATCCATCTGAAGTAACTGTAACTGTATAATTACTATCTAAATTTGGATCATCTACATAATTTTTCAAATCAGAAGCTGTTAACGGTTGTGTCGGTATTCCATTAGCAGCAACATACGTTTTAGCCGCATTAAGGACTTGAATGGCGTCAGATTTAACTCCATCTTCTCTTGATTTTTGAATAATCCCACCAATACTCGGAATCGCAATTGCTGCGATAATCCCCAAAATAACGATTACCGCCAAAAGCTCAATTAACGTTAACCCCTTCTGATCTTTTAATCTTTTCCCTAGTTTTTGCAGCATAACTATCTCCCTTTCCATAGTATTTTTGAACTAAATCATTCTTTGACACTATTATACTAGAATTCTAAAGCATATAAAGGTGAATCTGTTAAAAATTTGTAAAAATATTAGCCAACATGTTGATATATCTCGAACATTGGGACCATGATCGATGTCACAATTGTTCCGACTATACTTGCAAGAAAGACGATCATTAATGGTTCAATCAGTGACTTTAATCGATCGGTGGTAGTTTCAACTTCCCGTTCATAAAAGTCAGCCACTTTTGCAAGCATTGCATCAAGTGATCCCGATTCTTCTCCGATCACGATCATTTGCGAAACTAATGGCGGAAAAGCCCAATGTTTTCGCATCGGTTCTGTCAGTGATTTTCCCTGTTCAAGAGATTCACGTGATTGGCGGAGCACTCTTGCGATTACTTCATTTTCGACAATGTTTTCAACAATTGTGATGGCTTGAAGAATCGGCACTGAGCTTGCAAAAAGCGAACTGAGCGTTCTTGTCATTCTTGCCAAGGCCGCTTTTTGAAGCATTTTCCCGTAAATCGGTATTCTAAGGAGAAAATAGTCTAAATAATACTTCGTGTTCTTATTCTTTCTGATCATTCCAATCCCGATAAAACAAGCAATAAAGAATAAAATGAACAACCACCAAAATTTTTGCATAAATTCACTGGAATTCAACACAAACTTTGTGATTGCCGGAAGTTCACCGCCAAAATCTTTAAACATTTGAACAAATGTCGGTACAACCTTTACCAATAGGAAAATAACAACAACTATTGCAATCAAGCCGACAGTAATTGGATAAGCGAGCGCTGAAACGACTTTTTGTTTTGTAAAATGCTGTTTCTCAAAATGGACGGCTAATCTTTCAAGCGTATCATCCATATTTCCTCCGGCTTCTCCGGCTTTAACCATATTGACAAACATGCTTGAAAAAATCTTTTTATGTTTGGCAGCTGCCTCTGAAAGCGGGTTTCCTTCCCGCAAGTCTTGTTCAATCGCAATCAGCGCTTTCTTTAACGCTTTACTTTCTGTCTGCTGCGCTAATATCGACGTGGCTTCAACGATAGGAACGCCTGCCTTTATCAGCGTTGAAAACTGGCGCAAATAGATGACAAAATCCTGCAGCTTAACCGGATTTCCGAACGTAATTTCCTTCGTCCACAACGTTTCGGGAATTTCATTCATTTCAAGAACTCGAATGCCTTTTTGTTTTAATTGAAGCACCGCTTCTCTCTTTGAGGCAGCTGTAATAATTCCTGATTTTTTCCCTTTTAGGTCTCGTCCGCTATATTTGTAACGAGGCATGTTAATTCACCTTTTCCAATAAATAAGGCATCGTTTCTTCAGCAGACACTTGGCCCGACTCAACAAGCTCTTTTATGCTCGTTGCAAGCGTATGCATTCCTTGGGCTCTTGATGTTTGCATGATGTTGACGATTTGGTGGATCTTCTCATTTCTGATTAAATTTGCAACTGCTGAATTGTTAAGTAAAATTTCAGTTGCGGCTTTTCGTCCTTTTTTGTCTGCTTTCAGAAATAAACGTTGAGAAATGATCGCCACAAGAACGGATGCAAGCTGAAATCTTATTTGGGCTTGCTGGGAAGGCGGAAATACATCGATAATTCTGTTAATTGTGTCCGGAGCACTAGCCGTATGTAGAGTACCAAACACAAGATGCCCTGTTTCCGCTGCAGTGATAGCAGTTTGAATCGTTTCAAGATCACGCATTTCTCCGACCATGATGACATCAGGATCCTGTCTGAGCGATGCCCTTAATCCGTTTGCAAAATTATTTGTATCAAATCCGACTTCCCTCTGGTCAATAATGCATGTCCCATGCTTATGCAAATATTCAATCGGATCTTCAAGGGTAATGATATGTTTTCGCATCGTTTGATTCATATGATTGATCATCGCTGCAAGTGTTGTCGATTTGCCGCTCCCAGTCGGTCCGGTGACAAGAACGAGCCCTTGAGGCTTTTCAGCAATTTTTGCAAGGACAGGCGGCAGTTCCAATTCCTGCAGTGTCGGAATTTTTGTCGGAACGATGCGAATGGCCATGGCAATGCACGACCTTTGAAAATACGCATTGATTCGAAAACGGGAAATTCCGGGAATGCCGTATGAGAAATCAAGCTCTCCTTTTTTCTTAAATTGTTCCCACATATTTTCCGGAATGATTGCTCTTGCCATACCTTCCGTATCGGAAGGTGCGAGCGGGTCCTTTCCATATCTTTTCAATTCGCCATGAATGCGGAAGACCGGCGGAACCCCGACGGTAAGATGAATATCTGAAGCTTTTAATTCAAAACCGGCACGAAGCAATAAATCAATTTTGTTTTTCATGGCTTGCACTCACTCCTAATCAGGGATGGCGACACGCAAAACTTCTTCTGTCGTCGTAATGCCCTGCTTCACTTTTAAGAGGCCGTCATCGATCAAAAAGATCGTTTTATTTTTTATCGCAAGTTCTCTTAATTTCGAAAAAGGTTCTCCATTCATAATGACTTTTCTCATGTCATCATCAACAACAAGTACTTCATGAATGGCGATCCTTCCTTTATAACCGGTCATATTGCAAGAAGCACACCCTCTGCCCCGCATCACTTTCTCAATCTTCAATCCCCGTCTTCCGAAAATTTCAATCTCCCGTTTAGTCGGAAGCTGCGTTTCCGCGCAATCTCGGCAAACTCTTCGGACGAGGCGCTGGGCTACAATGCCGTTTATTGAAGCAGCAACAAGGAATGGTTCGACTCCCATATCCAATAGCCTTGTTATTGAGCCTAAAGAATCATTTGTGTGCAATGTGCTGAGTACAAGATGACCTGTTAGAGACGCGCGAATCGCTACTTCAACCGTTTCTTTATCGCGAATTTCCCCGACCATAATGATATTCGGATCCTGCCGCAAAATCGCACGGAGCCCTTTAGCAAATGTCATCCCGACATTCGGGTTTACCTGGATTTGGTTTATGCCTTCGAGTTGGTATTCGACAGGGTCTTCAATGGTAATAATATTCACTTCTTCGCTGTTTAAACGGTTCAAGGCTGCATAGAGAGTGGATGATTTTCCTGAACCGGTAGGCCCGGTAATCAAAACAATCCCATTCGGTTTTTCAATCATTCCAATAAACCTGGCCAAGTTTACTTTGTTAAATCCCAGATTGTGAATGTTATTCAATGCGCTGCTGAGATCTAAGAGGCGCAAAACGATTTTCTCGCCATAAACGGTCGGCAGTGTGGATACCCTAAAATCAACAGGCTGAAAATCCAAATTCATCTTAAACCGCCCGTCCTGGGGAATGCGATGCTCCGTTATATCAAGATTCGCCATGATTTTAATTCTTGCTGTCAAAACACTTTGCATATGCTTTGGCAGAACACGTTCTGTTCGAAGTACACCATCAATTCTGTAGCGAATCGCGACTTTTGTCTCCTGCGGATCAATATGGATATCGCTCGCTTTCATCGCTGCGGCAGTCGATAAAATCTGATTAACGAGACGAACAACTGGTGAATCTTCATCAACAATTTTTACTTCTTCCACTTCCTGACCTGCCGGTTCGTCCGTTAACAGCTCCTCGAACCCCTCATCCATATCGTAGTACTTGTTGATCGCCCGAAGAATATCATCTTTCGTGGCAATTGCCGGTTCGATTTGAAAGCCGGTTGAAAGCCTTAAATCATCAATTGTGTAAAAGTCCATCGGGTCTGCCATAGCGATATACAGCTTTTCCCCGTCTTTCTTCAGCGGAATGATGAGGCTTCTTTTTGCGATTTCCTTTGGAACAATGTGAAAAAGCTTCGGATCAAAAGGATAACGATATAAACTTACATGAGGAATTCCAAGCTGAAACTCTAATACTTCAATCAATTGCTGTTCGGTAATATAACCCTGTTGAAGAAGCGCATCCCCTAGCTTTTGGTCTTTACTCTTTTCCTTAAGAGCGGTTTGCAGTTGTTCCTCTGTTATTAAACCTGCATCAACTAAGAGATCTCCCAGCCTTTTACGTGTTTGTTTCATAACAATCCCTGCTTTATTTCCTTTTATTTTTCAGTTTCGTTAGGTTTTCCCCTTAAATCGTTTTCCTTTTCTTTCACTTTATCTGTTTGATCTGACGTTTTTTCAACACTGCCGCTTTTTGGAACAGAAGGTTTCGTTGGCTTATCAGTATTTTCAGGTTTGGACACGGAAGGTGTTTCCGGTGATTGTCCAGTATTTTCATCAGTAGCATTGTTTTCATTTTTCCTTAACGAAGATTCATCAATGATTAAGCTTCTGCTAATCACTTTCGGAATAGGCGGATAAAAATCTTCAGAAATTTTCTCTTCTTTTAAAACATTTCCATTTCTGTCAACGGTTTCTCGAATCACTTTCACTAAAATACCATCTTTTCCTTCGTTAAGTGTTATTTTTTTGCCAAAAGGCAGTTGTGCACTATATTGAATGATGGTCTTTGGTTTAAAAAATTGTTTATCTTCTGTTTTTACATTGTATTGGTAGGCAAACGATGCCCCCTTTAATGATACATAGAAAAGATTGCCAATCATTTTAAATTCTAATAAATATTTTTCATTATTCGGATTTGTAAATACAAGATCCATATTTTTATATTGATTAATTTTTGACTCGTACCCAGCCTCAGAATAAGAAGGCAATTCTCTGCTTATATGACGTTCGGTAATGGCAAAGTTTGTCGGCAGAACCGTTTTATAAATCGCTGTCGCAATCATACTTAATGTTTCTGAAGGAAAAAAATCAGTATTTCTTTCCTTAACGGTTTTTAATATAGAAAATTGTGATTGCGGAGCAATCTCAATAGAAGGGAACTTTTCTGTCCATTTCCGCAAAAGGTCCACATTTCTGTCTGCTTTTATTGCACTTTCAGAAATTATTTCATTTTTTTCGCTCGCCAAAAAATATTGATCAATCTTAATATTATGCTCCCCTTCTTCAAGCATAGTGGCAAACATGACGAGATCATGAATGAACCGTTCATAATCAAATTCATCCGCACGGATCTCGCTGAGCGTCAATTTTTCAATAAACGAGCGCAAAGCCTCTTCGTCAACTTTTACAATAAGCTCGTTTGTCTTTCCGTTTTCAACATTATCAATTGACCTCTTTAGGTCAAAAAGAAAATAATCTAAATCCATTTTTTTAACGATTTCTTTATATTGAAACGTTATGGTAGTGTTTTCATACCATTCTTTTTGTTTTTTAATTAAGAGATTAAGAGCTTCAGCTTTTGATAAGCCGGAAAGGTCAATTTTGCTTATCCTCGTATTATTTTCAAACGTATCCTCTGAAGTGAATTTATCAAATGCTTTGGCGCCAAAATGAGAAAAACTGAATAAAAAAACAGTACAAAAAAACAAAACGAGAAATAGCTTAGCTGTCTGAGGATTCCTCACAAGGGTTTCCTCCTTTTATCACGCTTCAACGTTCATTGACAATTCGACAACAACACTTGGACCCTCTTCCTGAGCTTTGATAATATCTTCCTTCGTCAGGACTGTTCCCTTGGATATGATGACATTTCCTTGTAAATCTGTAATGTCCTTCGTAACTTTTTTCCCATTTAACAGTTCAATCTGCTTATCTTTTAAAACTTGAACTTCTTCATCATCTTCTAATAGCCTTTCAGTAACAGTTGCTTCTTTTTCTAAGTCCGAAATAACTTGTTCTTCTTCTGTAATCGATTGAGGTTCTTTAGCTGAATGTAACTGCTCGGAGCTTTCCAAAAATCCGTTAACAGCTTCCTCTTTCACAATGATCATATCTTTTCCATACGTTAGGACAAATTCAGAAGGAAGGACTGCATTTCTATTTCCTAATTGAAGATCCAAACCAAGGATTTGCCCGCTGTCTTCATCTGCATAATATTCAAGAACTTCACCAAGCAACTCGCACTTTCTTGTCATCACTTTCGTGTTCGTAATTTTAATTTTTTTATGTACCAATTGATTTGCAATTGGGATTTCATTAAGATCAATAACTGCACTCTCACTTTCAACTGTCACAGCATAATCACCAATACCAACTATTTTTTTAAACGGTATTGCTTTTACACTTGTTTGCCAATCCTCGTCATCAATTGTTAAAAAGTCAATTGAACCTTTTTCTGGATTTATTACTAAAGTTTTTACTTTTCCTATTTGTTGGCCGCCCGCAATGCTGATAATCGGCAAACCTGTTATTTGCGTGCTTTTTTTCATGATTTTTCCACACCTAACCTTTATATTCACGAAATTTCAATCATTAATTAAAATAATGCGTTTGCAAAAATTTAATTTCTTGAAGTATGATTGGAAAATCTTGATATTTCTCCTCAAGATCATCTAAGAGACTTTTTAGTTTTTCAAATTCTTTATTTGAAAGATAGTGCTGGATGAGCAAACTTGCAAACGTGTAATATTCAGATAATGAAAGCCCAGGGTGCATATAGTCTTTTACCAATTGTTCAAATTTATTCTTATCAATCTTCTTTCTCGCAATTTCAATTTGCGAGAGCATGATTTGAAACATCTCGCGCTTCAGTTTTTCCTTTTCTTCATCAAGCTGTTCCTTTTGTTCTTCTTGTGTTAACGTTTTTTCTTCTTTAGCAAGAATGCTTGCACTTTCTTCAATCGCCGCTGTATTTTCTAGCATTTGCTCTTCTTCATTTCCGAAACTTTTTTGATTCGTCGATTCCTCAATTGCCTCCAAATGATGATTTAGAGGAAGTTCCTCCTCATCATCAAGGTCAATTTCTTCCCATACCGGTTCATCAGAAATTTCTATTTGATCTATTTTCTGTTCTTCAAGAAATTCCGTCTGAATCGTTTCATTTATTAGGTCTTCTTGTCCACGTTCAGATTCCATAATGATTTTTTCAAGTTCAGCCATGTAATCGGCTTCATTATCAATATTTTCCTTGCTCGCTGCTTCTTTTTCAAAAAACATCTGATCATCTGTTTTCTCGTAAATTTCAGCCGTTTCTTCCTCAATGCCTAATAATAACGAATCTTCTAAAAAAAGATTCCCTTTTTCTTCATTCGCTGAAGGAATTGTTTCTTCGTTTATTTCTGAGTTCCTTATTGCAATCAAATGATCCTCTTGGATATTTTCCAAAAGTTCGTTTTCAAAAGAAGCGGCATGTTCAATTTCATCATTTTCAATAGATTCGTATATTCTAATCTCATCATTTTTAATTTCAAAAGAAGTGCTTCGTTCAATCTTATCGATTTCATTATTTTTCGAAACATCCAATACATCTATTGATTCATCATTTTCGATCGGGATATGTACTGAATGTGATCGAGATTGAAACGAACTCACAAGTTCATTTGCTTCTAGCAGCTGATCAATTCCCTCTTTTTCTTCAACTGCTTCAAACAGAGTTGGTCCCATTCTTTTATTTAAGATATATGTTATTAAAACGATAAGAACGAAAAGAATAGAAAACGTTTTCCATAATTCCAAAGTACTATAAGCAAGCTGCCCAAAAGAAGATAGTAAAAAAGAAATGGTTAAGACTATTAGTTTCCCTTTTTTCGAAAAACCATCGGGTAAAAAATAAAGAATTGGCACTAAAAAAACGAGTGAAAGTACAGAAAATAAATATGAAATCATGATTCACCCCTTCCGATTTATTATATTAGAATTATTTTTAGAAGTTTTTGTTAATTTTTGACGTTTTTTTAACGTTTTACTTATTTCGACCTATTAAGACAGATTTCGGCTACAAGTATTGTATAATAATATAAGATTTTTTGAAAGAAGGGAGCAAAGTGAATCTAAAAAAAATCCTGTATAGTTCAAAAGGATTAACTTTAGTCGAAATTCTGGCATCCCTTACTATATTAGGAATTATTTTAATCGGTTGTATGAAATTTTTCACACAAGCATATTCCTATACGAATATGAATCAAAAGAAAACAGCAGCCATAAATGTGGCAAGAAATGCAATGATGTATATTGAAAACGAGAGCTTTATTGAAATCCGAGAAAAGTTTGAAAAGAATCCGGAAGAAGAACTAACATTAATGATTTGCGACAATCCAATGGATAAAGATGATCCGGAAGATCCGTACGGAAAGTTCTGGAAAGGAGATACTCCCGGCCCATCGTGTTCGCCAATTACGGTTAACAATGTTAAATATTATGTAAAAATTCGGGCTGATTCAAACAAAAATGATTACGATCGAAATTACATTCTGCCAATTACAGTAAAAGTAGAATGGGTCATCAATGGCAAGGTGAATGAGACCGAGATTGAAGGGGTAATGAAGAGTGAAGATATTCGATGAAAAAGGGGTTACATTATATGAACTCCTTGCAACCTTTACAATCACAATGATCGTTCTCCCGGTTATATACGGTGTTTTTTCATCCGGAATCAAATTATATAATAAGATTCAAATTGAGGGGCAGCTGCGTGACGATGCAGATTATGCTGCAACAATGATTATGAATACTTTTTATTCATTCCCTTTTGATTATGTGAAAGGATGCGGTGAAAATTGTATTGAGCTTATTGATAGCCAAAAAACAAAAATCAAAAAATTCGAAAAAGGACAAAGCGGATTTTTTTACGATATTAATAAAGAAAAACAAGATAATGAAAAGAAAATAATCATCACTTTAACAAATCAAAATAATGAAGAAAAAACACAGATAACTATTGACGGAACACCCCTGGAAGGAATTGCTGACTTTAAAGACTCAAAAATTTCGTTTACCTGCTATAAAGAAGACTTCGGCAACAATGGAAAATGTGAAAGCGGCATTATTCATCTTGACTTTAATTTGGATGATAAAAGATTGGAAAAACCTCTGCACTTAAAAAGCGAATTTGGGTTCTAGAGAGGGGGAAACATTGTGCTGAAAAATGAACGTGGAAATAG